>CP051235.1:0-2500000 GCA_017794705.1 Devosia sp.
GGCGGTGAGTGCGAATAGGACCGTCAGCATCAAAGCGGCTGGATCGCCCATGGCGGCGCGGGCGGGGATCCAGATGAGACTGTCGATTGCGGGGGCGACTGAGATGAACATGTCGGACAGCACCGAGCCGATGCCGGTGGCGGTGCCGGTGGAAAAGATCACCGCAATCTGGATGCCAACGATCAGGGCGGCGCCGACGATGGCGGCGAGGATCTGGGCAATGACGCGGGTGCGCCGGGCGCCCGCGAGGCGGAACAGGGCCAGCGTGCTGGCGATGGCAAGTGCGGTTGTGAAGATTGAGACCGCGGCGATCACCGGATAGGCGGCGAGCCAGCGCGGGCCGTCATGCACTGCCAGCATGTTGATGAAGGGTGCCATGAGAAGCGACATCATCAGCATGGAGGTGACGGCGATGGCGCCGGTGCGCACGGCAAACAGGCGGCGGGCCGAGGCCGGAGAGGACAGGATCAGGTCAAGATCATGGCGCGTGTAGTAGGCGCGGGTGACGGATTCCATGGCCTGGCTGAGCGACATGGTGGCGAACAGGAGGCCCGAACCCGTCAATTGCGCCAGCGTGCCGATGTCGGGTGCGATGCCGGCGGTGGCCCAGTCGCGGATGAGCACGTCGGCGATCCAGTGCAGTCCGGCCATGAAAAGGAGCGTGAAGATCAGCAGGCCGGTGGCGCGGCGGGGCGAGCCCCCGGTCAGCATGCCCGTCAGGTCGCGCCATTGCAGGCGGAACTCGTGGGCGGCAAACCACGGCAGCGAAGCGGTTTGCGCGCTCATGCGGCGGACTTTTCGCCGGCGATGGAGGGCACTTCATGCTGGCTGACCAGATCGAGAAACACATCTTCAAGGGTTGAGCCGTCGCGGCCGGCCTGGGCCTGCAATTCGGCGAGTGTGCCTTCGGCGATCAGGCGGCCGGAGGCGATGACGCCAATGCGTTCGGCCATGCGCTCTGCGACTTCGAGAATATGGGTTGTCATGACGATGGTGACACCGGCGCTGACTTTTTCGAGCAGCACGTTCTTGACCTGCCGGGCGGAGCCGGCGTCGAGGCCGGTGAGCGGTTCGTCAAGAATGATGAGTCTGGGGTCATGAATCAGGGCGCCGGCCAGGGCGACTTTTTGCAGCATGCCCTTGGAGAAGCCGCCGCAGCGCTCGTTGGCGTGGGGCATGAGGCCGAGCCAGCCCAGCAGTTCCTGGGCGCGGGTTTCGGCCTGTTCGGCAGGGACATGCCAGAGCCCGGCGATGAATTCGAGATATTCGAGTGGGGTCAGGCGGTCGTAGACCATGGGTTCGTCGGAAACCCAGGCGACGAGGCGCTTGGCGGCGACGGGATCAGTGGCGGTGTTGATGCCGCAGACGGTGATTTGGCCTTCGTCGGGCTGCAACAAGCCCGCGACCATGCGCAGGATTGTGGTCTTGCCAGCGCCGTTGGGACCGAGCAGGGCGTAGAATTCACCCTGTTTGACCTTGAGGTCGAGGCCGCGGACGGCCGGACGGTCGAAAGTCTTTTTCAGCGCCTTGATATCCAGCGCCAGCGCAAGATCCGACATGAGAGCCCCGATGCAATTTTCCAAAGGCGAAGGCGTAGCGGATCAGCGTTGAAGCAAAGTGAATCCTTGCGGCGCAATCGAACCCGTCGGGCAATTGCGGTGTCACGTGGTGAATTTGGTGCTAACATGGGGCTGCGCAGGTATGGCGCACACTGAGGGGGCAAAATGGATATTTTCATCAATCTTCTGGTTTGGCTGCATCTGGCCAGTCTTGTCATTGGCATGGGCGCAGGCATCGCCTCAGGGCAGGTCGCGGCGCGGCTGGGCACGGCGCCGGTTGAGGCGCGGCCGGTGCTGGGCGAAATCTACAAAACCCTGTCGCGCATGGGGCATGCGGGGCTCGGCCTGCTGATCATCACGGGTCTGCTGGTGCTGTTCCTCAAATATGCCGACCCGATGGGCATGGGCGTCTGGTTCTGGATCAAGATGGCGCTCGTAGTGGTGCTGATCGGGCTGATTACCTGGGGTGGCCGGACGAGCAAGAAGGCGCAGGCAGGGGATGCTGATGCGGCGGCTCTGGCACCGAAACTCGGCGCGGCTTCGGGACTGACCGGATTTGCGATCATCCTGGCGGCGGTGTTCGCCTTCGCTTGAGCGTCATGACGCTTGCCGGCGGAAATTTGCGGCGGGGCGCTTGAATCCGGCCCGTCGCGCATGATTTTTGCATCTGTTGCTTGCGCTCGAAAAATTATTTGTTAACAGTGCTGCGCGACATTTGGACGAAACAGCATTTGCGGAAGTTTGATGGCTTTGCCCGCTGACATTGCTGAAACCACAGAACGGGCCGCCTTCGCGGCGCCGTCCATATGTGCTGCCGCCGGCGCTGGCCGGACTGGCCTCCTCCTTCTTATCTGCCCCTGATTTCCGACAGCCCGGAAAGCGGGCGGGATATCAGGGGATGAATTCGAGCCGAACATCACAACGTTCAGGCCCATGAGGCCTATTGCACCAGGACAAGACAATGAGCACTCCCCAGAACGGCGTTACAAAGGACAGCGCCGACCAGAGCAACACCGAGCAGGTGTATATTTTCGACACGACCCTGCGCGACGGCGAGCAGTCGCCGGGCGCGACCATGACGCTGGAAGAAAAGCTGCAGATCGCCGAACTGCTGGACGAAATGGGCGTCGACATCATCGAGGCAGGGTTCCCGATTGCCTCGAACGGCGACTTTGAAGCAGTGGCGGAAATTGCCAAGCGGGCTGACCGGGCGGTGATTGCCGGGCTGGCCCGGGCGATCGCGGCCGATATCGACCGGGCAGGCGAGGCGGTGCGCCACGCGCGGCAGGGCCGCATCCACACTTTCGTTTCGACCTCGCCGATCCATCTGGCGCACCAGATGAAGAAGACCGAGGACGAGGTGCTGGAGATCGTCGTCAAGACGGTGACCCAGGCCCGCAACCTGATCGACAATGTGGAATGGTCGGCGATGGACGCCACCCGCACGCCAATCGATTTTCTGGTGCGCTGTACCGAGGCGGCGATCAAGGCGGGGGCGACCACCATCAACCTGCCGGACACGGTGGGCTATTCGACGCCGGAAGATTATGCCGACATGTTCACCCAGGTGATGACCCGGGTGCCGGACAGCGACAAGGCGATCTTTTCTGTGCATTGCCACAATGACCTGGGCATGGCGGTCGCCAATTCGCTGGCCGGCGTAAAAGCCGGGGCGCGGCAGGTGGAATGCACGATCAACGGGCTGGGGGAACGGGCCGGCAATGCGGCGCTGGAAGAGGTGGTGATGGCCATCCGCACCCGCGCTGATGCCTTGCCCTATCATACCGGCATCGAGAGCACACATTTGACCCGCGCCTCGAAGATGGTAGTTGCCGCCGCCAATTCGCCTGTGCAGTTCAACAAAGCGATCGTGGGCAAGAATGCGTTTGCCCATGAGAGCGGTATCCACCAGGACGGGATGCTGAAGAACGCCCAAACCTACGAGATCATGACGCCCGAGAGTGTGGGGCTGAAATCGACCTCGCTGGTGATGGGCAAGCATTCCGGGCGGCATGCTTTCAAGGAAAAGCTGAAGGACCTGGGCTATGTGCTGGGCGATAACCAGTTCCAGGAAGCCTTTGTGCGCTTCAAGGACCTGGCCGACCGCAAGAAGCACGTCTATGACGAGGATATCGCGGCGCTGGTCGACGACGAAATGGGCTCGGCCATGGACCGGATCAAACTGGTGGACATGGAAGTCGTGTCCAAGACCGGTGGTGTGCATCGCTGCGACCTGACGCTGAACGTGGATGGCGAGGCCAAATCGGTGTCTGTTGAGGGCGAGGGTTCGGTCGATGCGATCTTCAACGCGATCAAGAAGGTGGTCGATGCCGACCCGCATCTGGTGTTGTACGGCGTTGATGCCGTGACCGGCGGTACTGACGCGCAGGCCAATGCGCATGTGCGGCTGGAAATGAACAACCGGATCGTTTCGGGCCGCGCGGCGGAACCGGATACGCTGGTGGCCTCGGCCCGTGCCTATCTCAATGCCTATAACCGGCTGCTGGCCGAGCGCGGCGCTGCAGCGCAAGGGGCGCTGGAAAGCGCGGCGGGTTAGAAGTCCATTTTCATTGAGCGGCAGGGGCCGCCGCTGGCGGCCCCACTTTTTTGCCGGCAATCAGCGGCTGTTCAGCCACTCGAGCATTTCGGCAACCTCGCGTTCCTGCGCCTCGATGATATTCCGGGACAGGGATTTGACCCATTCGTCCTCGCCATATTCGAGTTGCGCCTTGGCCATGACGATGGCGCCCATGTGGTGCGGAATCATGCCGCAAATGAACGCAACATCAAGGTCCTCCGCTTTCATCCCTTCGGTCATTGCCGCGTGCATTTCGTCGAGTCCGGCGTTCATTGCGGCATGACCCGGGCTCATGGAAGGAGCCCCATGGCCGTCATGGATGTCATGGAAGTCTTGGCCGGATTGCATCGGCATGGTGCTGCCGCATATTTCCGGCAGGTCAACCATCGGCATCATTGGTTGCGCTGAGGCGAGTGAAGCAGAAGCGGCAATCAGGGCCGCACTCAATAGAACGATTTTCATTTTGGTTCTCCTGTTGGGACTTGAATATTCAAGACGGTCAGGAGATGCGGGGCGGGTCGTCGATGGAATGTACCAGGGACGGGAAGCCGGAGTGCGGACGGAGTGCTACAGGCGGCTGGTGCACACCAAAAGTGCCGGGGGCCGGTTCGGAAAGCAGACCCGCGAGATCGCAGTGTGCGTAGTCGCAATGCTCATCCTGATAGGGTTCCTGATTTTCTGCAGGGCCGTCTGATGGCAGGACAGAGTGCAGGGCAGAATGGCGAACATGCGTATCGGCTGAAGTTTGTGCTTTTGCCCAAATGGGCGCACTTGCTGGATGACATATCGCAGCAAAAGCGGGCGCGCCCGCCACGACAAGAGCGAAAACAATCACCAGTGCAACCCGGACGCTATGGGTGAGCGGTTTCAAGACAGCACCAAATCACAATGTAGCCGAGACAAACTTTTAGCACGGCTGTGTCCGAACTTTTGTGCACTTATTCGTGACAAGCCTGAACGGACATTTCGGTGACTCTTCACGAACAATCACGCTGGCGCACAGAATTCGCACATGCGTGTTACCTGCTTGAAACCTGACACAATTCCAGCCGTAAGTCGCGCCAGACGCAACGGTATCGAGGGTTACTCAATGAAGCTTGCAAAGCAATTTCTGGCACTTGCCGGTCTAGGTATGGGGCTAGCAACTGCATCTACCGCCACAGCGCAGGAAACGGATACGGCGATCTTTGCCGGTGGCTGCTTCTGGTGCGTGGAGAGTGATTTTGATCATGTCGAGGGTGTGCTGGAGACTGTGTCCGGCTATGCCGGGGGCACGATCCCCAATCCGACTTATCAGAACCATCCGGACTATATCGAGGCGGTGAAGATCACCTTTGATCCGTCGGTCGTCAGCTATGAAGAGTTGCTGACCGCCTTCTGGCACTCCGTCGATGCGACGGACGCAGGCGGACAGTTCTGCGACCGGGGCCACAGCTATATCACGACAATCTTTGCCGACGGGCCTGAACAGCGGGCGGCGGCCGAAGCTTCAAAAGTGGCGGTGGCTGATGACCTTGCGGTGGATGGGGAGATCGTGACGCCGATCGTTGATGCGACGACCTTCTATCCGGCAGAGGATTATCATCAGGATTATTATCTGAAGAACCCGATCCAGTATAACTACTACCGGTTCGCCTGTGGCCGGAACGGACGGGTGGACCAGGTATGGGGCGACAAGTCCTACCTCGGGATCAATCACTAGGTTACCGGGCAACGCAGGGACGGGGTCCCGGGAACAAGTCCCGGGACGGCACGTCAGGCTGTTCGTGGTTTAGCGGTGCTGGTCGATCAGGATGGGATTGCCATCGGGGTCGACGAGAGTGATGTGCCCGGGGCCGGTCGTTGATTCATCGGCCCGCTCGTTGAGTTCGAGACCCGCAGCCTTCAGGGATTTCTGGATTTCGCGGACATCGTCGAAAGGGTTGACCTCGCCGGCTTCCTGGTTCCAGCCGGGATTGAAGGTGATGATGTTCTTGTCGAACATGCCCTGAAACAGACCGATGACGGCATCGCCGTTCTTCAGGATGGCGTAGTTGTGTTCGGGCGAGCCCCCGAGGTCGGAGAAGCCGAGCTTCTTGTAGAATTCGGTCGACTTCTTGAGATCCTTGACGGTCAGGCTGATGGAAAATGCGCCTAGCTTCATGGTTCTGTCCTCTCTCTTTTAAGAAACTGAATCAGGTCTGCGGTGCCGGCATGAAGCGCGGATTGCGCAACAGCACGGCGGCGACGATGGTGACCAGAAGGCCTACCGGGAAAATCTCAAGGAAGGTGATGGGCAGGCGATAGAGTGGGTCGGCGTACTGCACCTGCAGGGCGTTCATTTGCGCGGTGACATCGGCGATTTCGGCTTCCGTTGCGCCCTGCGCGGTCATTTCCGCGATAAGGGCCGTTGAGTACTGGGAAATGAAGGCATAGTCGGTCATCGCCAGATAGACCTCCCAGCCGATCACGTAGGCAAAGCCGGCGATCACGGCGATCAGCATGCCGAGCATGAAGGCGTTGCCGAAGGTGATGACGCCGCCCAGGTCGCGGTCGCGATAGCGTTTGACGCCGAAAAAGATCAGCGACAGGGCAAGGATCATGACCAGGTAGCCAAGCCATTCCAGGCTGGCGACATGGGTGCTGCCGGAAAAGATAAAACTCAGCGAAATCGAGCCGATGGTGATGGCCCCGGCCAGAAGGCCGTAAATGAGGGCGATGGAAAACATCCGGGAATTCCTCCAACCGGTTTTGGAGGAGACTAGCAGCAGAATGGGGGATGGCCTATCGCCCGATCGGGTGAAACGGGGTCTTTGGTCCAATCGGGTCAGGCGATGAGACGGAGTTCGCGGGCTTTGAGAATGGCGCTCGTGCGGGTCGGGGCGTCGAGTTTGGCGAGTAAGCTGGCGACCTGGGTTTTGACCGTGTCAGGTGACTTGTTGAGCGCTCGGGCAATCTGCTTGTTGGTCTGGCCAGTGACCAGCAGTTCGAGGACCTCAAGTTCACGAGCGGTGATCCTGAGGGATTTGAGGGCCGCTTGGTTGCGCACGAAGGGTCCGGGTGCGGGCGCACGTGTCAGGCGCCGGCCGGCCCAGACGCCGAGGGCAGTGAAGCCCAGGGCGATGAGGACGATGTAGATTTCGACCGGAAAACGGTGGATCAGATATTCATACTGCAGCCAGGTGAGGGCAAAGGCCCCGGCTGCCAGCGCCAGGCCGTAACCGGCCAGAACGCGGAACATCAGCCGGCCTTGCGCTCCGCCTTTTCCGATTGCGGCTGGCGGAGAATGTTGATGTCAAGCTTGTTGAAGGGGATTTCGATGCCGGCTTCATCGAAGGCCAGCTTGACCTTTTCGGTGAATTCGAACTTGACGTCCCAGTAGTCAGGGGTGCCGACCCAGCAGCGCAGCAGCATGACAACGGAACTGTCGCCCAGGTTTTCCACGAACACAGCGGCGGCAGGTTCGGAGAGCACGCGCATATCGTTGTTGGCGATGTCCATCATCTTTTCGCGGGCCAGATGGATATCGGCGTCATAGGCGATGCCGCAGCGGATATCGAGGCGGCGGGAGGCCTCGCGGGAATAATTGGTGATGGCGGCGTCCCAGAGCTGTGAATTGGGGACGAATACGTAGACGCCGTCGGCAGTGCGCAACTGCGTGGAGAACAGGCCGATTTCAACCACCGTGCCCGACAGGCTGTTGCCGTCGATGTAGTCGTCAAGGCCGAACGGGCGCAGCCAGACGATCATTACGCCGGCGGCGATGTTGGCCAGCGTGCCCTGCAGGGCGAGGGCGATGGCAAGGCCGGCCGCGCCCAGGACCGCCAGCACCGACGTGGTTTCCACGCCGAACTGGCTGAGGGCCACGATGATGGTGAGCACAAGGATGGCGTAGCGCGCCAGCTGCGAGAGCAGGGGAGCGATCGTGGCATCGATGCGCTTGGTGCGGGGCAAGAACAGCTTGATGCGGTGGGCCACGAAGCTGGAGGCCCGCCAACCGACCAGCAGGATGAGAATGCCGACAATGAAGGACGCCGCATTGCTGACCACCCATTCCCCAGACAGGGCTGCGAAATTGGTGATCTCGGCGATTTGGTCTTCCATTGGCGGCTCCTTTTTGAATCGAAGGTCAGCGCCAAGGTTAGGCAATCGGGCGCGCCGTTTAAAGGGGTGCAGGAATGCTGGACAGGGGGGATGTGCTTTGATACAGAAGCGCGGCTCCGGCTTGCCTGCCCCTCAACGAGGTGCAACAAATGCCGGACGCGGCTCATGCGCAGACGAGAAACCAAATCCGTCAATCCGGCGCGCCGCAACGGGTGTATAGCTCAGTTGGTAGAGCAGCTGACTCTTAATCAGCGGGTCCAAGGTTCGAGTCCTTGTACACCCACCAATATCTGTTTTTCAGAATTGACTTGATTGTTCGCGTTGTTCAACGCTCGCCGGCGATGATGGCTAGGCGTTTGACGAGCGGCAGGTGCTCGCCTGTGCCCCTGCGTCGCAGTTCATCGAGGATTTCTTGCAGGTGTTCGGTTTCCCCGAGGTCGCGAAGCGATTGTTCGACTTCTTCCGGGGTGAACAGGAGGCGGTAGACGAGGTCGCGCTTCATCAACGGGCTGCCGAGGTATTTCTGAAAGAGAAAGCCGCCGGAATGGATCGGGGAGCGGGTGGCGACTTGGGTCAGCAGGTCGTCGACTCCAGTCTGGCCGGGATCGGGTTCGGCGCGGAGTTGGCGTGGCAGAAGGTTCTGCAACCTGCGCAGGTCTTCGAGAGGCAGGCCGGTCAGGTGAGAGCGCAGGGCTTTGGGGGTGAAGAGGAATTCGATGTCTTGTGTCAGGGAATAGATGACCCGGGAGAGGCGAAGCTCGCCCTGGTGGATGGCCCAGAGGCGGGAATTGACAGGCAGATAAGTGCTCCAGAACGACTGGAAACCGGGGTGCCGGGCGAGGGTGCCGGAGACTGAGAAGCAGAACGACTGCAGATGGGGATGGTGTTCGTGGCTTTCGAAGGCGGCGCAGGCGCCGGCCTTGGTGTGGGCGAGGCGATCGAATAACGCCTTCAGGCCGGCGCTAAAGTAGAAGACGCTGTCGTTGAGATAGAGCAGGCGCTCGAAATCAAGCGTCTCGAGACAGAATAGGGTGGCGTCGCGATAGGCGCCGAAATCGTGGCCGGAATTGTCGCGCAGGATCAGCGTATGGCACTTTGCGAGCAGCGTGGAGCGAGAAGCCTCGGAAAGTGGCGCGTTGGAGGCGAGGATGACGCTGACACCCGTTGCCTCAAGCGCTGCGAGTGCGTTCAGGACGGACCAGGAAATATGTTCCCCCGGCCATATGACGAAGATCGCATAGGTGTTGCCGGGGTGCCTCAAGGAGCCCTGGAGCACCTGTTCGATGCCGTTGGTGCGGCCGGTGCTGCGGTGGTACCAGGCGGCCAGCGCCTTAGGGGCAACGAAAGCCGCACCGAGTGCCCGACGCAATGCGGATATAGCAATGGTATTAACTGCGGACGACATCTCACCTCGTTTGTTGCCTGACGGGCCCGGCACGGGCACTGCCTTTTGTGCCTTTGAGGAGGGGCCAAGCGCAACCGCGATGCCGCCCAAATCGCCCTGAATTGTGGTTCAGGAGGAATTCGGTCGCTCGGCTGACGGGCGTATTAACGTTACATCTTGAGCGACGAAATGGACCATCCTGATTTGTCCCGGTTCCTTGTCCTTGAAATGACTGGCGAATTTTGAGGTGCGTACATCAGAAACGCGAATCTGCAGTCACTTTATTGAATATTACTAATAATCATCTATAGTGGTATGGCAGGCAGCATTCATGCTGCACAGGGAGGAACAAATGAAATTTTTACTAGGCACAGCGGGGGCGCTTGCGCTCCTGGTGGCCGGAAGCGGGGCCGCCTTGGCCCAGTCCGGCTCCATCGGCCAGGCGGTCGGTGGGTATAGTTTCGATGATGCAGCACAGGAGGCCGAGGGCACGAAGGATTTCCATTCGAATGACGGCGTGCTGACCTTCGCGATCGTGACGCATACGGCCGGCAACGGGTTCTTCGACCCGGTCTATGTGGGTGCGACGGTGGCCGGCAACATGATCGGCGCCAACATCCTGTTGCTCGGTTCGGAATCTCCGACAGACGATCCGGCCCGCGAAATCGAAATCCTGAACCAGATCGTCAACGATCCGACCATCGACGGCATCATCATGACGACGCCTCAGGTCGGCGCCTATGACGATATCGTGCGTACCGCCCAGTCCAACGGTATTCCGGTGGCGACGACAAACTCGTTCGATCCGACCATCCTGAACCGCAACGGCATCAGCCACACCGGGCAGGACGCCTCGGCGGCGGCGATTGCCGGTGAAGCGCTGGTGCAGTGCCTGATGGACCGGGGCATCAGCTCCGGCTCGATCATCCTGCCGAACGATACGGCGATGGGTAACGTTGAAGTCAACAATCGCGTGACATCCGCGTTCAATGCCATCGTGGCCTCGCTTTCGGCCAACGGCATGCTGGAGAACTTCCAGGTCGATGCCGGTCCGGAAAACGTGGGTGTTTCGGCTGACATGAACGATCCGGCCAACTCGATCATTTCGCTGATCGAGTCGCGCGGTGACGTGGTTGGTGCCTTTGCGGGCAACAACGTGTTCACGCCTGCTCTGGCCAGTGCGGTCGAGCAGACCGGCAACACGGGCCAGATGTGCGCCTATGGGTTCGACCTGGGTCCCGCCCAGCAGGAAGCCTTGCGTGCGGGCAACCTGACAGGTGCCCTGGGTCAGCAGCCGTTCCTGCAAGGGTTCTGGCCGGTGATGCAGCTTTATCTGCAGATCGACCGCGGCATTTCGGCGGCCAACCTTGATACCCGTGCACAACTTGTGACCGGGGACACGGTGGGTAGCGTCGGCAGCCGCTACGAGAACTAGGCCGGGCGTCGACCAGGCCTGAAAACCGGCGGGAGGGAGAAATCCCTCCCGTCATGGTGTAGAATTCATCTGACAAGAGTGGAGACTGGCAGCAGATGTCGCAGCCGACCGCGCGCGCACTGTCCGGACGCATGCCCCTGCAAATGATCGGCGGCTGGGAGGTCGGTCTGTTGGGACTGATGGCCCTGCTTTACATCGGCGGGGCACTGCTTAATCCCTCCTTTTTCGGCACCTCTGACGCTCTGCAAGCGCTGCTTCGGGATTCGGCCCGGTTCGGCGTGATGGCGGTGGGCATGACATTTGTCATCGCCAACAAGGACCTTGACCTCTCGGTGGGTTCGACGCTCGGGGTAATCGGGGTCACGTTCTCCTTCGTATTCGATCCAGCGCACTACGATATGGGTGTGATGCCGGCGATAGCGATTTGCCTGGTGTTCGGTACTGCGATCGGGCTGTTGAACGGTGTTCTGGTGACCTTTTTGAAGGTGCCGGCCTTCATTGCCACGCTCACCATGCTGTTGATCGGGCGGGGTGTTGTGCTGGGCATGACGGGCGGGCGCTCGATCCTTTACCCAATCAAGGCGCGCGAGCATGAATGGTTTTTCCAGCTGGGCGAATTCAACGCCTGGGGTTTCAACAACCAGATCATCATCGTTCTGATCGTGGTCGGGATTGGCGCCTGGGTGCTGGCCAAGACGCGCTGGGGCTATGAGACGCTGGCCACCGGTGGCAACGAACAGGCGGCACAATATGCCGGCATCCCAACCAACTGGGTGCGCATCCGCGCTTACGTGATCTCCTCGCTGTGCGCGACGCTGGCCGGACTAATGACGGTGGCGCAGAACAAGGGCATCACTTCGCAGGCCGGTGTGCTGACCGAACTGATCGTGATTGCGGCGGTGATCATCGGGGGCGCCTCGATTCTCGGGGGCAGGGGGCGGGTGATCGGCTCCTACTTCGGGGCGTTGCTGGCGGCGCTGCTGCACAAGGTGTTGCGCGAAGGCGTGCCTATCGTGCGCGAGGTCGAGGTCAACGGCGAAATCCTGCAGGTCAATGCGACCTCAACATTGCCGGCCGGCGCGATCCCGGCGTTCATCGGGGCGCTTCTGGTGTTTGCGGTGCTGATCGAGCCCTATGTGATCCGGCGAAAACTTTTGCAGCGGATCTTTGCGCGATTAACCGGGCGGGCGCCTCCGCGGGTGATGGAGACCGGCGGCGTGGCCATCGAGGGCGCGCAGACCAAGGGTACGACGGTTGGGGACCGGGCCGTGACGGCGCGGGGGTTCGGCAAGTTCCTGGCGCGGCGGGATGCGCTGGCGATCATTTTGATGGTGGTGCTGTGGTTTATCGGTTTCCTGCTCAGGCCCGACTATTGGGCCGGGCTGCCAAACACGTTTGCCATTCTGCTCAACTACACTGAACTGGCGATCCTCACGCTGGGGCTGACCTATGTAATCGCCTGCGGCGACATAGACCTGTCGGTGGGTGCGGTGCTGGCGCTGGCGGGGAGTACTGCCGCCTATGCGCTGAAAGTCATGGGGCTCGATCCTGCATCGGCGATGCTTTTGGGCGTCATGGCGGGGACGGCGGCAGGCATGATCAATGCCATGTTCACCGTCGGGTTGGGACTGCCCGCGTTCATTGCAACGCTTGGCATGTTCTACATGGCGCGCGGTGTGGCGGCGTGGATCGTGGCGGGGCAACAGCTGACCGGGTGGGCGGAACCGTTCAACCTGATCGGGCGCAAAGTCGGCGACATCCTCGCCTATTTCAACGTGCCGCCGGTCGGTGGGCAGGTCGGGGATATTCTCGGCGTGGTCTCGGTGCAAACGATCTGGATGGCAGTGATCGCCATCATTGCCGGTGTAGTGCTGGCCTACACGGTGTTCGGACAGCAGGTTTACGCGACAGGCGGTAACCGGCGGGCGGCGGACTATGCAGGCATCAACACCAACCGGGTGCGGTTCATCACGATGGTGCTGTCCGGGTTCTGCGCGGCGATGGCCGGGGTGATCAACGTCGCTTATTTCAGAAGCTTCAACCCGGTGGCGGGACAGTTCCGTGAACTGGATGCCATCGCCTCGGTGATTATTGGCGGTGGCTCGATCTTTGGTGGTTTCGGGACGATCATCGGCGCGTTGGCGGGCGCAGCGGTGATCACGCTGGTGCGGGCGCTGTTGCAGCTCAACATCATTACGGGGACCGGCGAATCCTTCAGCCTGCCGCAACACTGGGTGAACACGTTCATCGGCGGCATTCTGATCATCGCCGTCTTGATCGACATCTGGGTGCGACAGGCCGGTGTGCTGGGATCGCTCAGAGAACGGATTTTCGGCAGGAGAAAAGCTGCCCGAAAGGTGGACAATGACTGACAAAGCCACGCAAACGCCGCTCGTCGAGATGCGCAACATCCACAAATCGTTTGGCGCAGTGAACGCGCTGGTCAACGTCAACCTGTCGATTGCGCCGGGCGAAATCCTGGGGCTGGTGGGGGACAATTCGGCGGGCAAGTCTACGCTGATGAAGATCCTGACCGGTGCCTATCACCGGGACGAAGGCGAGGTTTTGGTGGAGGGCAAGCCGACCCACTTCCGGTCGCCGCACGAGAGCCGTGATGTGGGGATCGAAATGATCTACCAGGACTTCGCGCTGTGCGGAAACCTCGATGTGGGGCAGAACATCTTTCTGGGCCGCTGGCCGCGCAAGGGATTGTTCGTCGACCGCAAGCGCATGTATTCGGAGGCCAGCGAGGTGCTTCAGCGGCTCAAGGTCGATGTGAACTCGGTCTATCAGAAAGTTGAGAGCCTGTCGGGCGGACGGCAGCAATCTGTGGCGATCGCGCGGGCGATTTCTTTCGAGCCGAAGCTCATCATACTCGACGAGCCGACGGCCAATCTGTCGGTGATGGCGACTGAGCGATTGCTGGAAACCATGGCGGAACTCAAGGCGCAAGGCGTGGCGCAGATCATCATTTCCCACCGGCTGACCGATATTTTCGAGGTCGGCGACCGGGTAATGGTGCTCAAGCGCGGCGAGAATGTCGGTGACCGCTACATCAAGCACACGGGCGAGCATGAAGTGCTCGAGATGATCGTGGCGGGTACACCGGAAACCGCGCAGACCGCCGACGAAGCGCTGGCCGGGAAATCAAGCGTTCCCGCGTGACATTACGGCGCGAGCTGCAAGAAATGGGCGCGCAGCTTTTCCACATCCTGCCGGGCGTTCCAGTCGGCCACTTTGGCGGGGTTCTGGATGAGCGCCGCCAGTTCCGGATGCGGGTAGATCAGGCTTTTTGAGCCGCCGTGGGCCAGCCAGACGGGCAGGGTGCCTTCCTTGATGAAATGCTTGATCGAGGCCATGGCGTCGGGGTGTTCAAAATCCTCGGGGCCGTTGAGCGCGCGGCCGACAATGAACAGATGTTCGAACATGTTGGGCGGGTTTTCGGACCGGTCCATGGAAAAGACCACGCCGCAGTCAGCAGGGTTGCCGCCCTCGGGAAGATTCTCATCACGCCGCCAGAGGCAGAACCAGTCACGGCAGGTCTGGGGGCGGCTTGCGTAAATGGTGCAGCCGGTGCCGTCATGATTGGGGCAGAGCTGGCCAGCCGGCTTTTTCAGCGTCGGCTCATCGATGTGCAGATGCTGACAGCAGGCCACGCAAGTGCCGCAGCCGCGGCTTTCCACCAGCGTGTCGAAATAGCGCGTGTAGATGGTTTTGAGATGCGACGGGCTGGAGGTGGGCAATCAGGTCTCCGCTAGCTTGGTGCGAATTGCTTAGCCAATGACCGTGACATGAGCAAATCAATCAGGCAAAACCGGTGCTTCGGCGGTGGGCCGTATTCCGAAGCAGTGGGACAGTAGTGCAGTGAATTTGACTGAGCGTTTTGATCGGATTTCCGTTGAACAGTTGCATGAGAGCGGCGCCCTGAAGTGGGCATTGGCCAATGATGGGATCGGGGCATTCGTGGCGGAGATGGATTTCGGCACGGCGCCCGTAGTGACCAGGGCCCTGCATGAAGCGGTCGACGCCCAGAAGTTTGGCTACATGCCGCCGCACCTGGTGGCTGAAATGCGCGCTGCAACCGCTGACTGGCTGAAGGTCAACAACCGGTGGGAAGTGGCACTTGAAGATATCCACCCGGTGCCGGACGTTTTGCATGTGCTCAAGCTGGCGATTGACCTGACCACCCCGCCCGGATCGAAAGTCATCGTACCGACACCGTCCTATATGCCGTTCCTGCGTGTGCCGGGTGAGTGCGGGCGTGAACTGATCGAGGTACCGCTGCATGATGATGACGGGCATTATTCGTTTGATCTCGAGGGGATTGATGCGGCGTTCAAGGCCGGGGCGAACCTGTTGATCCTGTGCAATCCGTTCAACCCCGTGGGGCGAGTGCTAAGCGCCGATGAGATGCTGGCGATTGCCGAAGTTGTGGAGCGCAACAACGGACGGGTGTTTTCCGACGAGATCTGGTCGCCGCTGATCTTCGGGCAGCAGCATGTCTCCTATGCCTCGCTGAACGAGGTGACGGCCAATCATTCCATCTCGGCGACCTCGGCCTCCAAGGCGTTCAACCTGCCGGGGCTGAAATGCGCACAGATGATCGTGAGTAATGATGCGGACCGGAAGGCGTTGGCGGCGGCCGGGCATCATGTGGTGGGTGGCGGAACGGCCAACCTGGGTGTGGCTGCGGCAATCGCGGCGTTCAGGGAGGGGCGACCGTGGCTGGACGAGGTGCTGGCCTATCTCGACCGAAACCGGCTGGCAATGGCCGAGCTTGTGGACGCGCATTTGCCGGGCGTGCGGTACCGCGCACCGGATGGGACCTACATTGGCTGGCTGGATTTCCGGGAGACCGCGGCGGCGGACAATCCGGCCGCCTTCTTCAAGCAGGCGGCGGGTGTGACGTTGACGGAGGGCACGGCGTGTGGTGTGGCGGGCACCGGGTTCGCGCGGTTCATCCTGGCGACGCCGCTGCCGATCATGGAGCAGGCGGTGAGCCAGATGGGTGCGGCGCTCAGGGGCAAAAACAGCCGCTGACGGTTGGTAGATTGGCCA
Source organism: Devosia sp. (assembly GCA_017794705.1). GTDB lineage: Bacteria > Pseudomonadota > Alphaproteobacteria > Rhizobiales > Devosiaceae > IH3. Next base: position 16,098 of record CP051235.1, read on the forward strand.
ATTTTGGTTATGAAAAGCCCCAAGAATATCATTTTACCGCACCAAATGATTATAGCATTTTGACACCGGGATTGCGGGAGAGGTCTGTTGCAGTTTGCCGACCTGAATGGAATTACATTGCATTATCAGCAAATTGGCGGCCCGGAGCGGCGGCCAACGCTGGTGTTTGCCAATTCGCTGGGGACTGATTTCCGCATCTGGCGCGATGTGATCGTTCAGCTGGCGGGTGAATTCCCAATTCTGACCTACGACAAGCGCGGGCACGGGCTGTCGGATATTGGCGAGGCCCCTTACTCGATCGAAGACCATGTCTGGGACCTGTCCGCGCTTTTGGACCATGCCAAGGTGGAGCGCGCCATCGTTGTCGGTCTTTCCGTGGGCGGGATGATTGCCATGGGGCTGCAGGCGGCGCGGCCTGAACTGGTCGAGGCGCTGGTGCTGTGTGACACGGCCCACCAGATTGGCACGCCGGAAATGTGGGACGATCGCATTGAAGCGGTTGAGGAACTGGGGCTTGAAGGCATTGTCGATGCGGTGATGGAGCGCTGGTTCACAGCCGATTATCGCAGCAGTGCCGGGGCGGATTACCAGGGTTATCGCAACATGTTCATGCGCCAACCGGCGGAGGGCTACATGGCGACATGCGCGGCGATCCGTGACGCGGACCTCGCCGAGGTGGCACGCCAGATCGATACGCCGGCCGTGTGCGTGGTGGGGGATCAGGACATGGCGACGCCGGTTGATCTGGTGTCGGAACTGAGCGGGCTGATTGACGGCGCGCGTTTTGAAACGATAGCGGGGGCAGGGCACCTGCCGTGCATCGAACAGCCGGATGTTTTGGCCGAGTTGATCCGCGGGTTTGCCAAGGAAGTTATCGGCAAGGGGACGAAGAATGGATGATCTTGCCGGGAAATCCGCGCGGTTCACGCAAGGCATGGCGACGCGGCGCAAGGTGCTGGGTGATGATCATGTCGACCGGGCGCAGGCGGCCAAGACCGCGTTCGATCAGCCGTTTCAGGAACTGATTACCGAGGCAGCCTGGGGGCATGTGTGGTCGAGCCCGCGGCTGACCAAGCGGGAGCGCTCGATGATCACCATCGCGCTTCTGGCGGCGATGGGGCACGACGAGGAAGTGGCGATGCACGTGCGGGCCACGGCCAATACTGGCGCGACCCATGACGATGTGTGCGAGGCACTGATGCATGTGGCGATCTATGCAGGCGTTCCTGCGGCAAATCGCGCCTTCAAGATCGTCAAGCAGGTATATGAAGATATGGGACGCAAGTCGGGTGCGGAGACAGAGAATTGAGCGCTAAAAGACTTTCCAACACGGCGCCGGAAACCGGCGCATTCTTCCAGCGGGACCTGAGTATTCATCCGCCGGCCTATGCACCGGGTTACAAGACCAGCGTGCTGCGCTCACCGCGCTACGCCAAGCTGAGCCTCAACAACACGCTGTCGGAAATCACCGGACCGGTGTTTGGCCATGACATGCTGGGCGAACTCGACAATGACATGATCCATAATTTCGCCGGCAAGGGCGAGAGTGCCATTGGCCAGCGGATCATTGTGCATGGCCATGTGCTCGACGAGCGTGGCAAAGGGGTGCCGGGCGCACTGGTGGAAGTTTGGCAGGCCAATGCAGGTGGCCGGTACCGGCACAAGAACGAGGGCTACCTGGCACCGCTTGATCCGAATTTTGGCGGCTGCGGGCGCTGCATATCCGACGAGAACGGCTATTACGTTTTCCGCACCATCAAGCCGGGGGCCTACCCCTGGCCGAACAATCCCAATGACTGGCGGCCCGAGCATATCCACTTTTCCATTTTCGGCAGCGGATTTGCGCAGCGGCTGATCACCCAGATGTATTTCGAGGGCGATCCGCTGATCCCGCTCTGCCCGATCCTCAACACGATCTCGGACAAGGCAGCGATCGACCGGCTGATTGCACCGATGGATATGGAGAACACGATCCCCATGGATGCGCGGGCCTACAAGTTCGACATTGTTTTGCGCGGGCGGCGTTCGACCATGTTCGAGAACCGGATGGAGGGCAACTGATGGCGCAGGATCTCTATCGGCTGAAGGAGACTTCTTCGCAAACGGCCGGGCCCTATGTGCATATCGGGCTGACCCCGAACTTCGCCGAGATTGGCGGTGTGTTTCCCGAGGACCTGGGCAAGGTGCTGGTCAACGACAAGACCAAGGGCGAGCGGATCACCGTGACGGGTCGGGTGCTGGACGGGACCGGCGCACCGCTCAGGGATTGCCTTGTGGAAATCTGGCAGGCGGATGCCGCTGGGTATTACAATTCACCGTCCGACACGCGGGGTGATGCGGACCCCAATTTGACAGGCTTCGGACGTTGCGCATCAAGCCTTGAGACCGGGGTGTTTTCGTTTGAAACCATCAAGCCTGGGTCGGTGCCGTTCATCAACGGTGCGCCGATGGCGCCACACATTACGTTCTGGATCGTGGCGCGCGGCATCAATATGGGGCTGCATACGCGGATGTATTTCTCCGATGAGGAGAAGGCGAACGCGAAGGATCCGATCCTGAGCCGGATCGAGCACCGGTCGCGGGTTCAGACCCTGATCGGCACCCGCAAGGGCGACAAGGTCGAGTTCGACATTCGCCTGCAGGGTGACGGCGAAACGATTTTCTTCGATATCTGAGGAAGAAACATGGCCAAGTTCATGCCGCTCCGCGATGCGGTGGCGGAAAATCTGCACGACGGTGACGCGGTTGCGTTTGAAGGGTTTACCCACCTGATCCCGCATGCGGCGGCGCATGAGGCGATCCGGCAGGGGTTCAAGGACCTGACGCTGATCCGGATGACGCCGGATGTGATCTACGACCAGATGGTCGGCATGGGCATGGCGAAAAAGCTGGTGTTTTCCTACATTGGCAACCCCGGAGTGGGGCTGTTGCGGCGTTGCCGGGACAGCGTGGAAAATGGCTATCCGCGCTCGGTGGAGATCGAGGAACATTCACACGCCGGCATGGCCAACGCCTATGAAGCGGGCGCATCCGGGCTGCCGTTTGCCGTGTTCCGCGGCTATCGCGGAGCGGGTTTGGCCGAGGTCAATCCCAACATCAGGTCGGTGACCTGTCCGTTTACCGGTGAAAAGCTTGCCGCGATTCCGTCGGTACGGCCCGATGTGACGTTCATCCACGCGCAAAAGGCCGACAAGCAGGGCAATGTGCTGGTTGAGGGGATCATCGGCATCCAGAAGGAAGCGGTGCTGGCGGCCAAGCGGGCGGTTGTGACCGTGGAAGAGGTGGTCGACAATTTCGACGACGTGCATCCCAACTGCTGCGTGCTGCCACAATGGACGATTGCCGCAATTGCCGAGGTGCCGGGCGGTGCGCATCCCAGTTATGCGCACGGCTATTATGTGCGTGACAATGCGACCTATCTCGAGTGGGACAAGATCGCGGCGGACCGGGACGGGTTTGCCGAGTGGATGAAGGTCAACGTGCTGGAGGCCGGGCCTGAAGTGTTTGCCGAACGGGTGAAAGGATTGCGCTCATGAGCGAACAGGATTTCACACCGGACGAAATGATGACGATTGCAGCCTCGCGGGCGCTTCGGCCGAGCGACGTTTGCTTCGTCGGCATCGGGGCGCCGTCGGCGGCATGCAATGTGGCGCGGTTGACGCATGCGCCGGAGATTACGCTGATCTATGAGAGCGGCACCATTGGCACTCGGCCGGACGTGCTGCCGCTGTCCATCGGCGACGGAGAGCTTTGCGATACGGCGGTGACGACGGTGTCGGTGCCGGAAATGTTTCGTTACTGGCTGCAGGGCGGGCGGATCACCATCGGGTTTCTGGGCGCGGCGCAGTTGGACAAGTTCGGCAATATCAACACGACAGTGATTGGTGACTACAACAAGCCGAAGACGCGCTTGCCGGGCGGCGGCGGCGCGCCTGAGATTGCCACGTCGTGCGGCGAGATTTTCATCACGATGAAACAGAGCCTTCGCGGCATGGTCGACAAAATCGACTTTTACACCTCGTTCGGGCATGGGGATGGCGGGGATCATCGTGAGCGCCTTGGGATCACGACCAAGGGGCCGACTTTGCTGGTGACCGACCTGGCGATCTGGAAACCCGATCCTGAAAGCAAGGAATTCACCGTGGTGTCTCTGCACCCCGGCGTAACCCGTGAAGATGTGCAGGCGACGTGTGGCTGGCCGGTGAAGTTTGCCGACAATCTGGAGACGACACCGGCGCCGACCGACGAGGAACTTTCGACCCTGCGTGACCTCAAGGCGCGAACCAAGGCGGCGCATGAGGGCACGGGAAAGGCGGCATAATGGCCGAAGCGTTCATCTGCGCCTACAAGCGGACGCCGATCGGGCGGTTTGGCGGGGCATTGAGTTCTGTGCGGGCTGATGATCTGGGCGCCATTCCGATCAAGGCGTTGATGGATGAGCTACCCGGAATGCACTGGAACGCGGTGGACGAGGTCTACTTCGGCTGCGCCAATCAGGCGGGCGAGGACAACCGCAACGTGGCGCGTATGAGCCTGCTGCTTTCCGGTATTCCGGCAAGCGTGCCGGGGACCACGATCAACCGGTTGTGCGGCTCGGGCATGGATTCGGTTATTTCGGCGGCACGGGCGATCAAGGCCGGTGAGATTGAACTGGCGGTGGCTGGTGGCGTTGAGAGCATGAGCCGGGCGCCGATGGTCATGCCGAAGGCCGAAACGGCCTTTTCGCGCAACGCCGAGATTTACGACACGACGATTGGCTGGCGTTTCGTCAATCCGCTGATGAAGGCGCAGTATGGCGTCGATTCCATGCCGGAGACGGGTGAGAACGTGGCCGAGGATTTTCACGTGTCGCGGGAGGACCAGGACGCATTTGCGCTGAGGTCGCAGCAAAAGGCGGCAGCGGCGCAGGCAAACGGACGGTTGGCCAAGGAAATCACGCCAGTCAACATTCCGCAGCGCAAGGGCGATCCGGTGGTTGTTGACCGGGACGAGCATCCCCGAGAGACAACCATTGAGGCGCTGGCGAAGCTACGCGCGCCATTCCGTGAAGGCGGGACAGTGACTGCGGGGAATGCATCGGGGGTGAATGATGGCGCAGCGGCGCTGGTGGTGGCGACAGAGGAAGCGGCGAAGAAGTATGGGCTGACGCCGATGGCGCGCATCGTCGGTGGGGCGACCGCTGGTGTGGAGCCGCGCGTGATGGGCATGGGACCGGCGCCTGCGACGGAGAAGCTTTGTCACCGACTGGGGATCACACCGGATGCATTCGATGTGATCGAACTGAACGAGGCCTTTGCCAGCCAAGGGCTGGCGGTACTCAGGACGCTGGGTATTGCCGACGATGATCTGCGGGTGAACCGCAATGGCGGCGCGATCGCACTGGGACATCCGCTGGGCATGTCCGGGGCGCGGATCACGGGCACGGCGGCGCTGGAGTTGCAGCAAACCGGCGGCAAACTGGCGTTGGCGACCATGTGCATCGGCGTCGGGCAGGGCATCGCCATCGCGCTGGAGCGAGTCTGAGGCATGGCGGCGGGTCCCTTCGACAATGAATTGACGCGGGGGCTCTTGGGCGGACGTGCCGAAGTGCGCGATCTGTTCACTGCGCAGGCTGATGTGGCGGTAGCGCTGAAGTTCGAATCTTCGCTGGCTGTGGCCGAAGGCGCAGCGGGGGTCATACCTGCCGGGCATGCGGAAGCGATTGTTGAATCCCTCAAGGGGTTTGCCGCCGATTTTGCGTCTCTTGAGTCAGCTGCGGCGCGGGATGGGGTCTATGTTCCGGAGCTGGTGCGTCAACTCCGGGCGCACGTTGGGGGAGAGGCCGGGCAATACGTCCATTTCGGGGCGACCAGCCAGGACGTTGTCGACACATCCCTGATCCTCAGGCTGTGCCACGCAGTGGAATTGTTCAGTTCTGATATTGACCGGACGTTCGGTCAGTTGGATAGACTGCAGACCGGGTTTGGCGGGCGGCAGTTGATGGGCGTGACGCGAATGCAGGATGCGTTGCCAATTTCGGTGTCGGACCGGCTTCGAGCTTGGCGCATGCCTCTGGAGCGGCATCAAGCGCGCTTGGAGGAACTGAAACTGCGGCTGCTGGTGGTGCAGTTCGGCGGGGCGGTGGGGACGTTGGACAGGCTTGGCGGCAAGGGCGAAGCCGTGGCCCGGCGGCTGGCGGCGGAATTGGGACTGGGTCTGCCGAACGGGCAGTGGCACGCGCAGCGTGATGCGATCGCTGAATTTGCATCCTGGTTGTCGCTGCTGACCGGCTCGCTGGGCAAGTTGGGGCAGGACATTGCGTTGATGGCGCTTCGCGGTGGCGAAATTGAATTGGCGGGCGGCGGCGGGTCTTCGGCCATGCCGCACAAGCAGAATCCGGTGGATGCCGAGGCGCTGGTGACGCTGGCGCGGTTCAATGCCGTCCAACTCTCCGGGATGCATCAGGCGCTGGTGCACGAGCAGGAACGTTCAGGGGCGGCGTGGTCGCTGGAATGGATGATCCTGCCGCAAATGGTGATGGCCACTTCCGCCGCGCTTGTGCGGGCGGGCGACCTTCTGTCTAATGTCAAATCATTGGGCCGAGGGGCGGAGTAGGAATTCATGAAAGTTGTGATCACCGGCGGGGCCGGCTTTATCGGCTCGCGCGTGGCGCGGACGTTGCTTGCGCGCGGCAAACTGGCCAATCAGGCTGGTGTGCAGACCGACATTTCGGAACTGGTCGTCTTTGATATCGCGGAAGCGCAAAATCTGCCGGAGGATTCGCGGCTGCGCACGGTGGTGGGCGAGGCGACGGACAGGGCGCTTTTGGCTGAAGTGGTCGACGGCGCGGACAGCGTTTTTCATTTCGCGTCGGTGGTCAGCGGCGGGGCGGAGGCCGACCTGCAACTGGGTTTGCGGGTGAACCTGGATGGCACCCGGATGCTGCTGGACCTCCTGGCGGAGGGTGGCCAGAAGCCGCGACTGGTGTTTTCATCCTCACTGGCCGTCTATTCGGACGGGTCAGGCGAGGTGAATGACCAGACTGTGCCGACGCCGAAAAGCTCTTACGGTGTGCAGAAACTTTGCTGCGAGCACCTGATCGGCGACTATTCGCGACGCGGGCTGCTGGATGGGCGATCCATGCGGTTCCCAACCATTGCCGTGCGGCCAGGCAAGGCCAATCTCGCCAATTCCTCTTTCATTTCCAATATCATACGCGAGCCGGTTGCAGGCCGTGAGACGGTCTGTCCGGTGCCTGCGGATACCGAAATTACGCTGATGTCGCCGGGCCGGCTTATCGAAGCGATCATCAAGGTCCATGATCTTGATGCCAAAGACCTGGGCTGGCCAAAGGCCCTTCTGTTGCCAGCCGTGCGGGTGTCGGTGAACCAGATGCTGGACGCGCTTGAGGATCAGGTGGGGCCTGAAGCACGTGCACGCGTGTCTTTTGCCACCGACGAAAAGGTCTACGCCATGGTCAAGACCTGGCCGATCGAGATACGGGCAAACCGCGCAACCGCACTGGGGATCGAAACGGACGCTGATGCCGCCGAAATAGTTGCGGATTTTGTGACGGAAAGTGCTGGGTAGGGGTTTGGTTTGCGGCGAACCTGCCTACATGGCACGGATGGAATGCCGTCTGGGCCCGATCGTGATCCTCTTCGTGGCCCTGCGGAACGGGGTTTCGATCGAATTTGATCTTTTGCGGTGAGGTTTTGGTTACCATCGTGGCTGAATGGGGCCGCACGTGGCTGCCGCGTAAACGATTGAACCCGCGCTTTTTGGTAGGGTGATGGCTGAGGCAACAGATCCCCACCAAGGACGAGAACGATGGCCGTGGACGCCGAACCGTTGATGCAGCCGCGAGAAACCGTGTTTGACGCTGAAAAGGCGGTTGGACGGGTCAAGCCTTTGATCCTGAAGCGGGTCTCGGGGGAAACCTGGGATGAGGCGGCTGCCGGCTTTGACGGGATTGCCCAGGAACAGCTTTATGCCTTTGCCCGCAACCGCTGGCCGGGTGTGCAATGCGAACCCGGTCTTTTTCTGGATGGGGAGCGTGCCGTAGGCGGGGTGCTGGTGATGATCCAGCCGTTGCCCCTCAGCCTCGGACAATTGGCTGTGGTCAAGTGGGGGCCGGTGCTGGCGGACAACCAGGCCAAGGATCGCCGCGAGACCTATCGGGCCATGGTGGAAGCCATGATCGAGGAATATGCCGACAGACGCGGCATGATGCTGTCGATCCTGCCCAAGGCGTCGCCTTCGCCGGAAAACATGGCGTTTGAAGTGCTCAAGGCGCGCGGATTTGCTGCCGGGTCCAATCTGACATTTCCCAATCGCTATATCGTCAACCTGCGGCAGAGCGACGAAGAGTTGCGCGCCAGTTATGCGCAGAAATGGCGTTATCATCTCAAGAAATCCGAGAAGGCCGGGCTCACCTTTGAGCGGGCGGGACCCGAGGAGCTCGAGACATTCGACCGGCTCTATCAGGCGATGACCGAACGCAAGCGGTTTGCGGATCATTCTGCCTACGAGACGGTGCAGGATCTGATGGCCGTGCCGAACAGCAAGTTGCGGCCCGAGCTGTTTTTTGTGCGCGAAGTCGGAGAAATCATCGCCGGGGCGATCATCTTCAAGGCAGGCGACACGGCGGTTTATCTTTACGGGGCCACTGTTGACCGTGCCCTGCCGCTGCGGGCCGGCTATTTCATGCATGATCTGATCATCAAGTGGCTGCGCGATAACACCGAAGCGAAATGGTACGATCTGGGCGGCACTGACGGGTTCCATGGACTGCATCAGTTCAAAAAGGGAATGGTCGGCAGTGCAGGGCATATCGAACCTGTGCCGCCGGTGCTGAACTACGCGTCGCATCTGAAGGCGAAGGTGATCGGCACGCTGGCTTATGCCGCGCGTGACACGGCCAATAATCTGCGACGCCGCATTGAATTCTGGCGGGGCGATCTGGCCACGCCCGATCAGGAACGCTGATGGGCCTCAAGTCGCGGCTTCTGTCCCAGTCGACCGTGATTTTCGGCGCGCGGATCATGGGCGCCGGGCTGATCTTTCTCGCCCAGGCGGCGATTGCCCGGTTCTGGGGCGCGACAGTTTTAGGCGAGTATCTGCTGCTGATCGCGGCGGTGAACATTCTCGCGATGATCATGCCGCTCGGATTCAACTCAGTTGGAACCTTCTTCGCCTCGGAATACCGGGCGCGCGGGCAAACCGGCAATCTGTGGCGGTTCCTGAGGCGCTCCTATGTGCATATCGGGGCGGCGGGAATTGTCATCGGGGTTCTGGCCGCCATTGGCGCGGGATGGCTGACAGGCGAATACGCATTTGCCGCCGGTCTTTGGGTGCCGGTGACCGTGATGGCGGCCTCGACTGCGCTGATCTTTGTGAATTCTTCGGTGCTTGTGGGGCTGAAACAGCCGTTTGCGGGGTTCTTCGCAGACGGCGTGTTTCGGCCAATCCTGATCCTTTCGTCGATCCTGATCATCATGGGGATCGGCGGCGGCGTGCCGGGCTTTGATCCGCTGGTGTGGACGCTGGCGGTGGGATACGTGCTGATCGCCGTTGTACAGATGGTGCTGTTGTTCAGGTTCATGCGCGAACTGCCGGCTGACGCTGGCGGCGCGGCGGCTGAATCGACGCGCTGGTGGGGGCTGGCGGCGCCATGGGTGCTCATCCTTCTGGCTACCGATTTCCTGTTCGATTTTGATCTGCTGCTGCTTTCGGGCCTGATGGACAAGGACATGCTGGCGGTATTCGGCGTGTGCACCCGCATATTCGCGCTGGCCGCGTTTGGCGTGACCGCGGTCTACGCGGTGTCGATGCCGGACTTCTTTGAATCCGAGGCCAATGCGGACCGCGAGGCGTTTCACCGCAAGCTTGGAGACGCCAACCTTGTGGCGGCGGGGCTTGCAGCGGTGTTGTTTGTCGGTGTCGCGGTGTTCTCGCCCCTGGTGCTGATGCTGTTCGGGCCGGAGTTCGTCAGCGGGGCAGGGCCGCTGATGGTGCTCTGCCTCGTGCTGGTGGTGCGGGCGGCATTCGGGCCTGCGTCTTTGGTACTGTCGATCAACAAGCGGCCCTGGGTCAGCCTGCCGGCAATCGTGGGCAGTATCGGGATCCTGATTGTGGGGAATTTCGTGCTGGTGCCGCCGTTCGGGCTCATGGGCGCAGCGCTGAGTGCGCTTCTGGCGATCAGCATCTGGTCGGTGACCTTGTGGATCGTAGCGCGCCGAACGGTGGGGATCGACGTGTCGATCCTGCCGCGGCTGAAACTGCTGTTCGCGCAGCGATTCAGGAATTCGGCGGAAGCCGAGCGATCATAGGCCGAATTCGGCGAAAATCCTGAACTTCAGACGCTGGAGGGGCGTCAGGCCCATGCCGTGATCGTAGGCTTTGTTCGACCGTGTCAGCGGATGCTCGAACAGCATGTAGTCCTCGCCGAACATGTGTTGTTTGATGGTGGCGACATGTTCAAATTTTGCACGTTTGGACAGCGCTATCGCGACCCGGTTGTCGGGCTTGGTGTACGTTGCGATCTTGTGGAAACGATCGTTGTTCCAGAGGTTTACGAGCGCCGGCAGATAGCGCATGGCGTTGGCATGTTTGCGGGCTTCGGGAAACAAGTAGCTCCAGTAGAGCCAGAGGGTGCCGAGTTCGGGGCCGGTGATCTGAATGCCGATGGGGTTTCCCTCGTCGAGCACGATGAGTACGTGGCGAGGGTCTACGGCCATCAGCTTGCGCAGGTGGGCGCGGGTGAGGCGGGCCTTTTCGTAGGCCTTGAACTCGTCGCAATAGAACTCCGACCCGTCGATGGCTTCCATCAGACGGGCGTGGACCATGCGGATTTCATGGGGTTTTGCGGGGCGATTTGGGCGTGCGTTTGCCGCTGCGGCCTTTTCAAGGCCTCGATTTTGCACGAAAGCAACGGCGTCGGTCATTTCAAGGTCCCAATCGGGGTGCTTGGTGATGGCACCCGGCAGGCGACTAGGGTACCAGTCTGGGAGACGGCGTGAAATTACATGCTTGAGAATGGGTTAATTCAGACTTTGGCGGTGGAATAAGTGCGGATTTTGGTGCGGTTTGGATGCATGTTGGCGACGCTCGGGACGATCTTGGCGGTTTCGACACCGGCCCTGTCGCAGAGCCTTGAAGAAATGGCCGGGCAGATGATTCTGGTCGGGTTTCAGGGCGACAGTTTTAATGCTGCCGGGGTTGTGGCGGCGCGTGAGGATATCGCGGCTGGCCGGGCTGGTGGTGTGATGTTCCTCCGCAACAACGTCGCCAGCCTTGCAGCGGTTCGGGAGATGAACAGAAGATTTGCAGCGGCTGCTGACGGCTTGCCGCCGCTGATTGCGATCGACCAGGAAGGTGGGCTGGTCGAGCGGCTGACCGAGGCGGTCGGATTTGCCGAAACGCCGTCGGCGGAAGATGTAGCCAACGGGCAGTCGCCCGAGGCGGCTGAAGCGCTCTACGCGCGGATGGCGACCGGATTGAAAGACGCCGGGTTCAACCTGAATTTTGGACCGGTCGTCGATCTCGATCTCAATCCTGAGAATCCGGTGATTCGCCGGTTTGGCCGGTCGTACAGTGCGGACCCGGAGGTGGTTGTGTCCTATGCCGAGGCCTTCGTTGCCGCGCATCGGGACGCCGGCGTGCTGACGGCGCTGAAACACTTCCCGGGGCATGGGTCGAGCGATGCGGATAGCCATGAAGGGTTCACCGACGTCTCCGACAGTTGGCAGGAGATCGAACTGGAGCCGTATCGGCAGATGATCGGCGACGGGATGGTCGACCTGGTGATGTCGGCGCACATATATCACGACCAGTATGATGGTCTCAGCAATGGCGAAAATCTGCCGGCTTCGCTGTCGCCGATCTGGATCGGGCAGGTGCTGCGGAGCGGGCTGGGCTACGATGGCGTGGTGGTTAGCGATGATATGGAAATGGGCGCTATTCGCGAGCATTTCTCACTGGCAGAGAGCGTGACCCGGGCGGTCTGGGCGGGGGCGGATATCCTGTTGTTTTCCAACACGGCGGACGCGCGGACCACGCTGGCGGCTGAAGTGCAGGCAATTCTGATTGCGGAAGCAGGGGCCAATCCGGAGTTCCGGCGGCGGATCGAGCAGAGCTATCAGCGGATCGTGGCATTGAAGGCCACAATTTAGGTTCTACATTCTGCTTGCCGCTGCATCTGACTTCATATAAGTCAGTACTGCTGACATATATGGGGTGGGCCCATGGATCTCTCGGTTGTGGCGGGTTTTCTGCTTTTGGCAGTGCCTGCCTATTTCACGCCTGGACCGAACAATCTGATGCTGATGACTTCGAGCGCCAAGTTCGGGCTGGGGGCGACGGTACCGCACGCCATAGGCATCGTGATCGGGTTCCCCTTCATGGTCTTCGCGGTCGGGTTGGGACTGGGCGAGATTTTCACGGCCTATCCGCAGATCAAGCTGGTGATGAAATATGCCGCCGCACTCTATTTCCTATGGATGGCGTGGCACTTGCTGGGACTGAAGATCGGTGAGGGCGAGGCGGGCGCGCGGCCGATGAAGATGCAGGAAGCGGCGCTGTTCCAGTGGATCAATCCCAAGGCCTGGGCCATGGCGACGAGCCTTGTGGCGGCCTATGTGGTGGTCGGCGAAGGTCGGATGCTGAGCCTGATGTTGGTCACTCTGGGATGTTTTGCGCTGGCGCCGCTATCTTCCATCCTGTGGATGATTTTTGGTGAGCAGATGCAGGCATTCCTGCAACGTACTCATTCTGAACGGTTTTTGGGCGCGATCCTGGCCGTGCTGATGGTCGTGGCCGTCATTCTGTTTCTGATCTGAACTGCGTTATAAAGTGGTCACAGGCGCGTCACACAAGTGTTGCGGCGCGGACAGAAAATCCTCAATGCGAATCACGCCCGAAAGGACGATCCGCCCGAATGGACAGTGCCAAACCCATCCGCAAAGTCAGAACCATGTTCCTGTCGGACGTGCACCTGGGCATGCGGGCGATCCGGCTGTCGCAGCTGCTGGATTTTCTGCGTCAGCATGATGCGGACACGATTTATCTGGTCGGCGACATTATCGATGGGTGGCGACTACAAAAGAGCTGGCGCTGGCCGGCGGAGTATAACCAGCTGGTCGAACTGTTGCTGGACAAGGCCAATCGTGGAGCCCGCATCATCTATCTGCCGGGCAACCACGATGAATTTCTGCGCGAATATCTCGGCACCTATTTCGGTGAAGTCGAATTTGTTGACCGGACCATCCACACGTCGGCGTCCGGACTGACCTATCTGGTGATACATGGCGACCAGTTCGACGTGGTGGTGCGCCACGCCAAGTGGCTCGCCCATGTCGGCGACTGGGCCTACAATTTCGCGCTGAGGACCAATGGGGTCATCAACTGGGTGCGGCGCCGGTTGGGACTGGGCTACTGGTCGTTGTCGGCCTGGGCCAAGCAGAAGGTCAAAGGCGCGGTGAGTGTGATCGGCCGGTTCGAGGAAGCGCTGACCCTTGAAGCCAAAGAAACGGGTGTGGACGGCGTTATTTGCGGCCACATTCATCTGGCTGACATGCATGACCGCTTAGGTATCCGCTACATCAACACCGGCGACTGGGTGGAAAGCTGCACCGCCGTGGTCGAGGACTTCGCGGGCGAGTTCGAACTGGTCCACTGGACGCAACTGGAGCCGGCCAAGCCGCTCCGCAGCAGGAGGCGCAGCCGCGTGAGCTGATGAGCAAAATCCTGATCGTCACCGACGCATGGCATCCCCAGACAAACGGAGTTGTGCGATGTCTGGAAGCGGTCGGTCGGGAGCTCACGGCGCAAGGCGACGACGTTCACTTTCTCACACCGGATGGGTTCTGGACCCTGCCGATGCCCACCTACCCGGAAATCCGTCTGAGCCTAACTCCGCCCGGTGCCGTTTCCGGGCTGATTGCGCGGCTGCGGCCGGACCATATCCATATCGCGACCGAGGGGCCGCTGGGGATGATGGCGGCGCTTTACTGCACCGCCAATGAGGTGGCATTCACCACCAGCTACCACACCCGATTTCCGGAATATGTGGCGGCGCGGGTGCCAGTGCCGACAGAGTGGAGCTACGGGTTCTTGCGCATGTTCCATTCGGCAGCGGCGGCAACGCTGGTGCCCACGGCATCCATCCTCGATGACCTTCGGGATCGCGGTTTCAATAATCTGGTGCAATGGTCGCGCGGTGTGGATCTGGAGCGGTTCCGGCCCGGCGCCAGGACAATGTTCAGCGATTTGCCCGGGCCGTACTTTGTGTATGTGGGCCGGGTTGCAGTCGAAAAGAACATAGAGGCCTTTCTCAAAACGGACTTGCCGGGTTCGAAGATCATTGTGGGAGGGGGGCCGCAGCTGGAAGACCTGCGGGCGCGCTATCCGGAATGTCATTTTCCCGGGCACAGGAGCGGAGCGGAGCTGACCGCCGCCTACCAGAGCGCGGATGTGTTCGTTTTTCCGAGCCGGACCGACACGTTTGGCAACGTCATGCTGGAGGCGCTGGCCTGCGGCACGCCGGTTGCCGCCTATCCCGTGGCGGGGCCGGTTGACGTTCTGACCGACCCGACCTGCGGGGCGCTGGATGAGGACCTGGGGATCGCCTGCCTCAAGGCGCTGATGATGTCGCCTGGCGCAGCACGGCGGTTTGCCGAGAAGTTCCGCTGGGGTGACTGCGCATCAACCTTCAGGCGGACGCTGGTTCCCACCAGGAAAACGGCGCCGCTGGCCGCGTAATCGGCAGATAATAGCGTTAATCCCCTTGTGATCGGCGGCGCTTGGGCCGATGAAGGAGACAGAGATTCCCTTCTGTCTCAAGGATTGCATGATTGGCTGAAGTCCCGACGTCCGGTCCGCTGTCGCCAGTGGCCCGGACGACCTACTACTATTTGACCATGTACATGGTCACCGGCGCGACCTCGGCCTATCTGCCGATCTGGCTGACCGACCGGGGCATGAGCCAGACGCAGATCGGCTGGCTGAATGCAGTGCCCATTCTGCTTTTGTTGCTGCTCAACGTTTTCGTGGGCCGGATTTCGGACCGGCTGGCGGATTGGCGCACCGCGATCATTGTTGGATCGATGATCGCTGGAGTGACTTCACTGGGGCTCATGTTCGAGCTTGATTTCTGGGGGCTGATGCTGGTCTGGGTGCTGACCATGGTGCCCTTTACGGCCATCGTGCCGGTTGCCGACGCGGCCACCATTCGCATGACCCGCCGCACCGGGCAGGGTGAGTTCGCCGTGATCCGAGCGTGGGGCACGGTGGGCCATACGGCGGTTTCCGTTTTGACCGGTGTGCTGGTGGGCTTTTTCACCAGCGCAATCTTCGTGCCCTTGATCATCGGGATCAGCCTGCTCAGGGCTGGACTTTCGCTGCAATTGCCGCGATTCCGTGCGCCTGCCGGTGAGGCGGCGGCGGAAGATTCCGTGCCGCCGCCGGCGCATGCAGAGCAGGGCGCCGAGGTGAGCGGGGATTTGCAGGCCAAGAGCCTCAGGGAAGTGATGAAGCCCTGGTTTCTGTTGCCTATTGTGGGCGCTGCGGCAGTGTTCGCCACGCACATCATGCTGATGGGGTTCGGGGCGTTGGTGTGGAAGAACGCCGGGATATCCGAAAGCATGATCGGGCTGCTGATCGCGGTGGGGGCGGGCGCCGAAGCGCTGATGATGTTCGGTTTCCGGCGGATCGGGCTGCGGTTTTCGGCACGTGCGCTGATGCTGTTCGCAGCGGTCGTTGCGGCGCTCAGGTGGGGCATCATGGCGTTCGAGCCGCCCCTGGCCGTGTTGTTCGCACTGCAGTTGCTGCATTCAGTGACGTTTGCGGTGAACTATCTGGGGGCAGTGAATTTCATCGCCAACTGGACCAGCGAGGATATCGCCGCCGAAGCGCAAAGTTTCTTTGTTGTGTTGCAGCAGGGGCTGGCGATCGTGTCGCTGTTGGCCTTCGGGTTCCTGGCCGAATATATCGGCGCCAAGGCGTTTTTTGCGGCGGCGGTCATGGCTGCGGTTGCCGCGCTGTTTGCGCTCCTGTCGCTGCGGATGATGGGGCCGCGCAAGGCGGACTGACACTTCTCACTTGGCAAAACCATTTCACAGCAGTTGCGCGTTGTGTGAAATTATGTAACTTGCAAGTTACATAAGGAGTTTGCGAACGTGCATGAAGCCGCTGCGAGCCTGTATGACGAGCAGGATTTGGTGATGGAAGCGCTGGGCAATGATGTCCGGCGGGCGATCCTTCGCCTGCTTGCTGAGGGGGAGCTGCCGGCGGGCCGAATTGCCGAGAGGTTTCCGATCAGCAGGCCGGCTGTGTCCAAACATCTTCGTTTGTTGTCTCAGGCGCAGCTCGTCAGTCATGAAGCGGACGGTGTGCGTCACATCTACCGGCTGAACCGGGCGGGCTTTGACAGGGGAAGGGTCTGGCTCGATCAGTTCTGGCCGGATGCATTGGGACGCTTCAAACTTTTGGCCGAGAACACCTATGAGCGCGGAAATGGCTGAGCCGCTGGTGCACGAAGTAAGATTGAACTGCTCGGTGGATCACGCGTTCGAGGTGTTTACCCGGCTTGTTGATATTTGGTGGCCAATAGGGCACCGGCGTTTCCCGGCGTCAAAGCTGCACTACGACGTGCGCGAAGGCGGGCAACTGGTGGAACGGGGGGCCAGGGGCGAACAGTTTGTCCTCGCGGACGTGGTGACATGCACACCGCCGCACCTCATCGAAATGTTGTGGCATCCCGGCAAGATCAGCCAACCCACCACGACGGTAATCCGGTTCACTTCGCATGGTGCGCACGAAGCGCAGGTCACCGTCACGCATACGGAAGGCGCCGCCGAACTTGGCGAAACGTGGGCCACGCGGGCTGTTTTGTTCAACAAGGGATGGGCCGCGGTTCTGTCGGCTCTCTCGGATTTCATCGGGAAAGAAGGACGTGCAAGATGATCTTTGATTTTTCAGGACTGAACTGGCTGGCCATCGTGGTTTCGATCGTTGCGGGGCAAGCGATACTGACCGTGTGGTTTGCGGTGATCTTTGCCGAACCCTGGGCGCGCGCATACGGGGCCGCAGACAAGGCCCAGCACACGGCAGAAGTGCCGATGTATACCTACGGCATCGGGCTGGCCTGCATGGTGCTGCTGACGCTGGGGTTGGCGCTTTTGCAGAAGGCATTGGGCGTCTCTGGTATTGGCGACGGCATCGTGAGCGGCCTTTATGTGGCGCTGATGTTCTGTGTGGCGACAGCGTTGCCCGGCTATGCGTTCCTGCGGCGCTGGTCGGCGTTCACGCTCGCCATTTCCGCGCAGGTGGTCGTGATTCTTGTTGTTTCCGTGATCCTGTCGCTCTGGCCTTGATCTGAGCGGTCCGCATTCGAGCCAAAAGAAAAGGGCGGCCCGAGGGCCGCCCCTTTTTGATTTTGTCTGAAGGCGTGGGCTAGTTCAGCCGGCCGCTGGCGTGGGCCAGCATGGTGAAGACCTTGCCTTCGTCCGTGAGCAGCGCCTGGCGGGCTTCCTGTGCGGAGCCGGAGCGGCTGAGCATTTGTTCGAACTCGGCCACATATTGCTGGGCGGTGCGGGCGAAGGCCTGATCGCTTTGCAGGCGCTTGCGGATCTCGTCGTAGGTCGCCTGACCGTTGAGTGTGTACAGGCGCCGCGAGAACACGCCGGACTGGCCGCCCTGATACCGCTGCCAGGCTTCGGCAACCGCATTGTCGTCCATGGAGCGGGCGATCTCTGCGGTGAGGCTGGAAAGGCCACCGGTGGCGGCACCCGATTCCGCCTGCTGGTTGGCTGAAGCGTTGCGCAGCACATCCTTGAGCCAGCCGCCGTTGTCGTCGCCACGGGCAGGAGCCGCGGGTGCGGGCTGCTGCGGGGCGGCCTGCTGCGCCGGCTGGGCCGGACGGTTCATGGTGCCAAGGATATCGCCGCCGAACGAAGACGGCTGAGCTGCCGGGGCAGGGGCCGGTGTCGGAGCGGCGGGACGCGGCGCAGGGGCCGGTTCCTGACGCGGGGCCGAAGGGATATGCGCGCGGCTGACGTCGTGCGACTTGGGCTGGGCGCTGACGATGGCATTGAGCTCGTTGAGGGCCTCGATCTGTTCGGCAACCACCGAGCGCATGGCAGCGGCGCTGGCACGGGTTTCCTCAGGCAGTTCGAGGAAGCCGCGCTGCAGTTCGGAGCGGGTGCTTTCGAGCTCGGAGCCGACCTGGCGGGCGGTATTCTGCATCGCCTCGGCGGTCTCATTGAAGCGCGAGGTGGCATCGGCCAGGGCGCGCTGCATTTCGTCGAGCAGGGCCTGCTGGGTCTGGCGCAGGCTCTCGCTGGTGCGCTGACCTTCGGCATTGGCCGAGTTGGCCAGGCCCTCGATCTGCGAGGAAACTGCGCTGGAGGTGCTGGTGAGGGCATCCTGCATGGCGCTGTTGGCCGCGGTGAGCCGGCCCTCGGTTTCCTTGACAGTCTCGGAGATCGACTGGGCAAAGGCGCGCAGGCGGCCGTCGATTTCATCGGCGCGGGAGGCGAACCCTGCAGCGAGGGCATCCATGGCCTCGCGACGGGCTTCGACTGCGGCGAGGCTGGCGGTGCCGGCATTGTTGAGGTTGGCAGCGGCGCGATCGACCTGGCCGGCTTCCTCATCCAGCTTGCCGACCATAGTGGAGAACTCGGTGAGCATGGAGCGGATGGTGCTTTGCAGCGCCGTCACATGTTCGGAGATCAGCTGGCCAGCCTGCTCGGTACCACCCAGCGCTTCGCGGACGGTGGAGGAGTAGGACTGGGTGTGCTCGGCGATGGAGGATTCCAGTGTCGCCAGGTTGCCGGCGGAGGCCTCCAGAACGTTCTGCAGCAAGCGGTTCGACTCGTTGAGCTTTTCCAGCGTGACGTTGACGTCGGAAGTGATCTGCGAGTTGGTCGCGGACACCAGGTTCTGGGCCTCGCGGGTGTTGGCCTCGAGCGCCTCGTGCAGGATGTTGCCGTGGCTCTGCAGGGCCGAGGAAAGTTCGCGGGACTTTTCCGTGACGAGCGCGGAGAAGCGCGACGTGGACTCGGTGACCTGCGAATTGATGGCTTCGACCTGCAGGCCAAGGGCTTCGGCACTGTGGACGGCATCGAGCTTGACCAGGGATTCGAACTTGTCGGAGACCTCGACGATCTTTTCGAGGGCGGCGCGCACGGAGGAATCCATGCGGTTGGCGTTCTCGGTGACATGTTCGGAAATGCCCTCGGCAGCCGCGACGATGCGGCTCGAGATGGTCTGTTCGATCTTGTCGGCACTGGTTTCCAGGTCGGTGATCGACTTGCCCATGGAGGCGTTGATGGTCTCGTTGAGCGAGGCCAGCCGGTCGGCGGTGATGTCGGCGCGGGCGGTGATCGCCTCGGGCAGGGTGCCCAGACGCTCGTCGACCATTTCGGTGATCGCCTTGCGGGCCGAATTCACGCCAGCCTCGATCAGGTCGGCGGTGAGGGTGGCCGACTTGTTGACCGTAGCGGCAGCGGCCTCGACGCGGGCGGAAATGCCGGTTTCGGCGTCGTTGATGCGGGCGATGGCATTGTCGATGCCGCGGCCCAGGCTCTCGTTGACGTCGGCGACCTTGGAGGTGATCAGTTCGCTCACCTGGCCGGCGCGCATGTCCATGGCGTCGGTGACGTGCTTGAGGCTGAGCTCGATATTGTCGCGGGCCTGGTTGCCATGCTGGTCGATGGTGGCGGCCAGTTCGCGGGTGCGTTCGCCCATTGCGGTGGTGACGCTGGCAGCCGAGGTCTCGAGCACTTCGTTAAGGGCTTCACGCTCGGCGGAGACGCGCGAGGTGATGTCTTCGGAACCGGTGACGAGCACTGTGCGCAGGGCTTCACGCTGGCTGCTGATCTTGGAGGAGATTTCCTCGCTGGTGCCGTCGAGCACCTGCAGAAGGGCCTCGCGCTGTGCCGTCAGCGTGTCGGCGACCATCTGGTTTTTGGACAGAAGGCCCTCGGTATACTGGGTGGCCCGGGCTTCGACCGTTTCGCTCATTTCGCGGGTGCGCTGGGAAATCTGTTCGTTGAAATGGCCGGTCTTTTCGTCGAGGGCCATTTCCAGCACGTTGGCGCGGCTGGCGAAGTTCGAGGTGTACTTGTCGAGCGCAGTGACGACGCGGTCGCCCTTGTCGCCGATGATTTCATCAAAGGCCTTGAGGCGGGTGTCGATGGTGACGCCGATTTCATTCACGCGGCTGTCGAACTGGGACAGGGTTTCATTGCCGGCCTGGATCAGGGTCTGGCGGGCCTGTTCGGCGGTATCGTCCACCGAGCCGGAGACTTCCAGCATGGCGGACTGCATGCGCGATTCCATGGCGTTGATCTGGGTGGAGACCATAGCGTCCAGCTGATCGGTGAGCCGGTGCATGGTGGTCTCGGCCTCGCTGGCGCGGCCCGAGATTTCATTGGCCACACGCAGGCCGATGGCATCAAGGGCGCCGCCAACTTCATGGCCGCGGTCGCGCAAGTCGCTGAGGATCTTGCCGCCACCGTCACGCAGAACCGAGGAAATGGAAGCGGTGCGCTCTTCGATGGCGTCGTTGAGGGCCACGGCGCGGCTGTCGAGAGCCTCGGTGATGGCGCTCATGCGCACGTCGATGACGGAAGCCAGTTCGTGGGTGCGCTCTTCAAAGGCGCCGGAAATTGTGGAGGTGCGGTCTTCAAGCGCCAGGTTCAGGCGGCCGGCGCTGTCGTCAAGCGCGGACATGAGCGAATTGGTGCGGCCGTCGACCAGGGCGACGAAGCTCTCGGTCTTTTCGCCGAACTGGGTCTGCAGGTTGTCCCCGGCGGTGTTCAGCGACTTGGTCAGTTCGCCGCCGCGTTCCTCGATGGTGCCGGCGATGCGCTGGGCGATCATATCGAGGTCAAAGACGAGGCCAGAGTGCGATTCGGAAATAGCTTCGCGGACGCGCTCGGAATTGGTGATGACGCTGTCGCGCTGGCTGGCCAGTTCCTGGATGAGGCCGCGCATGCGCGATTCATTCTCGGTGTAGGTCTTGTCTAGCGCGGTCACCTCGTTGTGGATCATCACTTCGAGTTCGCCGGCACGGGAGAGGGCGCGTTCAAGGCCATCGGCAAGGGCGTTGACCTCGCGGCGCACGGCCTGACCGACGGTGGCGATCTTGTCGGCGGCGGTAGTTTCAGGTTCGGCCAGACGCACGGCGGCCCGGGTCATGGACGCGGCGGCAATGCGCAGGTCCTGGGCGCGGCGGGCCAGAACGGCAACGGTGAAGAAGCCGAGCACCGGCAACAGCATGACCGCAAGAACGCCGGCGAAATCGATGGAAGCAGCGAAAGCGCCGAAGTTGAACGGTTCGCCTTCCGGTCCAGCGCCACCATAGCGTGACCAGGCGGCAAATCCGGTGATGGCGAGCCAGGCAACCGACAGAACCGTAGCGATCAGCATCGGCATGCCGGAGGGCCGGGCGTTCATACCGTAGAGCAGGTTGGACGAGTTGAACCGATCATCATTGGCAACACGGCCGGTGCGGGACGCAATCTTGTCTGCAGCCTTGTTGCGTTCATCCGGCTTGGATGGCTTGGCAGCCGACGGATCGGACTGCGGACGGCTGTTGCCGCCGAGCAGGTCACTGCTCAATGCGTTCTCAACCGCCGAAAATGCCAGGGATGCAGGATCGGATTTTGTGGAAGTTGGTTTCTTCGCCATACTCAATACTCTCGCGTCGGCCTCTTGCCACGGTGCGGCGACTGGGAGTCGTTGCGATGGCCCGAATCCGGTCCCACCAAGAGCGATCAGGAGGCCTCCCCAATAGACCGCTCTTTGTACCTGCGCCGCCGCGCGCTGGTAGCACGTTCTTATACAATAGATTGAACGCGAACCGAACCTTAAATTAAAAAAGAGTTAACGTGTTTGCATCTTGCTCCCAAGCCCCGCAATCGCGGGCGTTTCCGGACCATTCCTTAAGAGCTTGTTCACTTCAAGGCCGCAGGATGGTTTTCAGATTCTTGCGTCCACGGGCACTGGGAAAGTTTGAGCGATGGTACAGCCGGTTCGGGTTCTTGATCAGGGTCAGACAGACGTCAAAAACAGGCAGAGCCGGCCCATCGATCTCGTGCATCTGGCGCGGCAATCGCTTGGCGATCCCGGTCTTGAAGAAGAGATCCTGCGCATGTTCGACCAGATGGTCGGCATCTACATGGCGCGCGTGCGCGAGGCGGCGCAGGTGGGCAATGTTTCCGGCAACCTTCATGCGCTGAAAGGGGCGGCGGCGGGCGTCGGTGCCGTGTCGATCGCATCCCTTGCCGAACTGGCGGAAGGGGAAATGAGCAGCGACGGGCGTCTGGGCGCCGAACGGGTCGCCGATCTCAGCCACGCCGTCGAGGAAGTGCGCACCTTCATCGCCGACTTGCTCGGAGACTAGTTCGCTGCGGCAACAGCGCGGTTGCCAGTCCGGCCGATGATCCTTATATGCCCGGTGACTTTCTTCCGGGCTGAAAACACTCATGACCAAGATCACCTACATTGAACAAAATGGCACGTCTCACGAAACCGAGGCGGACACGGGCGCGACCGTGATGGAAACAGCCATTCGCAATGGTGTGCCCGGCATTGTTGCAGAGTGCGGAGGTGCCTGCACCTGCGCGACCTGCCATGTCTATGTGGATGATGCCTGGACCGATGTTGTTGGTGAGCCTTCCGCGATGGAAGAGGACATGCTTGATTTTGCCTATGATGTGCGGCCGACCAGCCGTCTTTCCTGCCAGATCAAAGTGCGTGACGAACTCGATGGTCTGGTCGTCCATGTGCCTGAAAAACAAGGTTGAGTCGGCCTAGTCACAACGTTCGTAGATGAACGGCAGTCGCCAGTTGGTGTCGCCAAACACTCCGATCAGATAGGCGTGAAACCTGTTGGGCGTGATCCACACCACCTCCCAGGGATAATCGATATGGTCGAACTGCCAGTCGGTGTGACCTTCGTGCACGCTGAGTGTCACATTGCCTGATGTGCCCTCCGGGTCGTCGTGCAAGATGTAGTTTTGTTCCAGACCCTCAATTCGGATGGGTACATCGCATGAGGCGAGAATTTCGTGCGGGTGATTGCCAGTGTGATGCCGGTAGGCGAGGCTCCAGGTTCCGATGAACGGTTCAGCGTCGCCGTCGATGGCGCCGTCATAGCTCTGCTGCGGATTATCGGGGCACCGGTAGTACACCATTATGTCTGACCAATTCGGGACACCGTTCTCTGTAAGAGAATGCAGGTGAAACTGGTTCTTGCTAACCCAGACCGAAACCTGATTGCCTTCGTCAGGATTGGTCCAGATTGTTCTGCCGTCTTCCGAAGTGATCTCGAAGTCCAGGGGCAGACCACTGTAAAGCTTGTACTCGAGCTCACCGGCCGAAGCGGGAGTGAGCGTGACCGGGGCACCGCAGACGACCAGCGTGCGATCCTCACCGCCCGGCCGGAACGCAGACCATTCTCCGGCGAATGCCTCAACCTGGCCGTCAGGCGCGCCTGCATAGCTGGATTGCGGGATCACGTCTTGTGACAAGGCAGGTGTGGAGGCCACACAAAGGCAGATGATGCCAGACCGAAGAATAATCAGGTTCATGCGGGTGCTCGAGTAGGTTCCGGACGTGGCTGGAAAGAAAGCTACGAAGGGTTGGGACATCAGGCAAGACACCTGTGCCGGGTGCGGATTTCGCATCCGGGCATTTTCGGGGTCGTTTTTTGCGCGCAGGTTCTTCCCGGCCCATCGGCGTTCTAATCCGCTCAAGCGAAGGGAAATAGTAAAGCGTTTAGTTTTCAATGGCTTGAGAGAAGGGGTCGAAAATCGTATTTTGGACCATCAGAATTCAAGGCCATGACATGCCCAAACTGAACATTTTTCCTGTGTCGATGAAAGTTGCGGACAAGCGCATCCTGATTGTTGGCGGCGGAATTGAAGCGCTGAACAAGGCCCGGCTGGCGGTGAAGACGTCGGCCGAGGTGGTTGTGGTTGCGCCGGCATTCACCGCCGACTTTTCGTCGCTGGGAGTGACTGTCCTAGAGCGCCGGTTTGAGGCGGCCGACCTTGAAGGTGCCGCACTGGTGTTCGTTGCAGACGAGGGTGAGGATACCGGACCGGCAATTGACGCGGCGAAAGAGGCGGGTGTGCCGCTGAATGTTGTCGACAAGCCTGAACTCTGTGATTTCTACACGCCGGCAATTGTCGACCGGGCGCCAGTTTCGGTGGCCATTTCCTCGGAGGGCGATGCGCCGGTGTTGGCCCGGCTGATCCGGGCCCAAATCGAGGCGCTTTTGCATCCCGAGGTCGGCAGCCAGGCGCGACTGGCCGGTGAATTGCGCGAACGCGTGACGCGGCTGTTGCCGGATGGAACAGCGCGACGCCGGTTCTACGAGGCGCTGGTGGCCTCGCCCGAGGTGATTGCCGCAGTGGTCAAGGACCTGCCAACGGGTCGCCGGGCGGCGGTGCGCTTGCTCGACCGGTATGTGGGGCAGGGCGACAAGGATGGGGCGGTCTGGCTGATCGGCGCGGGACCGGGGGCTGAGGATTTGTTGACCCTTCGGGCACAGCGGGTTCTGCAGCAGGCAGACGTGATCGTTCATGACCGGCGTTTACCGGATGGGCTGGTGCAGATGGGACGGCGCGATGCGCGGCGCGAGTATCTGGATGAGCAGTTGAACGATGCCCATGGTGTCAGTGACTTGCTGGCAGGATTTGCGGCAAAGGGTGAACAGGTGGCGTGGCTGGTTTCCGGCGATGCGGCGGCCCTGGAACTTGGCGCGGACGTCGTTCGGGTCCTCGGTGCGGCGGGTGTGACCGTTGAAGTCGTGCCCGGCGTTCCTGGGGAAACCCCGATCGCCGCCCAGTCGCAGAAGGTCGCCTGAAATGGAAATCATCACCGCCAATGAGTTGCTTTCCGGGGCGACTGTTTATTTTCAGGCCGATGGACACTGGGAGGCGGATATCGACCGCGCCCGCTTGTTCGGCGCAGATGAAACCGAAGCGCGCGACGAGGTGATCGCAAAGGCCAAGGCTACGGGCCGTCTTGTCAGCATTGAAACCGAACAGGTGGCTGTTGAGGGCGGCAAGGTGATCGCCCAGCGGCTGCGCGAGCGGATCCGGGCGGAGGGGCCGACGGCGCCGCGCATGAAGCCGCAGGGACTGGAAGAGGGCGACCATGTATCGCTATGACGAATTCGACACCCAGTTCGTAAAGGGCCGGGTCGCGCAGTTTCGCGACCAGGTGAACCGGCGGCTGACGGGAGAACTGAACGAAGACCAGTTCCGGCCGCTACGGCTGATGAACGGGCTTTATCTGCAGTTGCACGCCTACATGCTTCGGGTCGCGGTGCCCTATGGCACGCTGAGCTCGCGGCAGCTGCACAAGCTGGCGCATATCGCGCGGACCTATGACCGTGGCTACGGGCACTTCACCACGCGGCAGAACATCCAGTTCAACTGGCCACGCCTGAAGGATGTGCCGGAGATCCTCGATGAGTTGGCGTCGGTCGAGATGCACGCGATTCAGACATCGGGCAATTGCATTCGCAATGTGACGACAGATCAGTTTGCCGGTGCAGCGGCGGATGAAATCATCGATCCGCGACCGGTGGGCGAAATAATCCGGCAATGGTCAAGCATCCATCCCGAATTCACCTATCTGCCGCGCAAGTTCAAGATTGCGCTGACTGGCGCACCCAATGACCGGGCGGCGGTGAAGTTCCATGACATCGGCCTGATGGCGCAGCAGAATGAACAGGGCGAGATCGGCTGGAAAGTGCTGGTGGGCGGCGGTTTGGGCCGTACGCCGATGATCGCCAAGACCGTGCGGGACTTCGTTACGCACGAGGATCTGCTGGCCTATCTCGAGAGCATTCTGCGGGTCTATAACCGCTACGGACGCCGCGACAACAAGTACAAGGCGCGCGTCAAGATTCTCGTTCACGAGGAGGGGATCGAGACCATCCGCGAACAGGTAGAGGCGGAATTTGCCGAGATTCAGGGGGGCGTGTTGACGCTGCCGCAGGAAGAACTGGACCGGATCACGGCCTATTTTGCGCCGCTTGAATTCAAGCCGAGCAATGCGACATTCGACTTGCCGAAACTGAAGGCGGAGAACCCCGGCCTTTCCCGGTTCGTGATGCTGAACGCGCACGAGCACCGGCAGCCGGGCTATACGTCGATCACCATTTCGCTGAAGCCGATTGGCGGCGTACCGGGGGACGCGACTGCCGACCAGATGGATGCGGTGGCGGAACTCGCGAAGGCCTACAGTTTCGATGAATTGCGTGTGACGCACGAGCAAAACCTGGTGCTTCCGCATGTGGCGATTGAGGATGTGCCGGCGGTCTATGCCGAACTGCAGAGGATCGGGCTGGCTGAGGCCAATGCCGGGCAGATCACTGACATTATCGCCTGTCCAGGGCTGGATTTCTGCGCGCTGGCCAACGCAAGGTCGATCCCGATCGCCCAGGAGATTTCCAAACGGTTCGGGACGCCGGAGAAGCAGAGTGAAATCGGCGAACTCAAGATCAAGATTTCAGGCTGCATCAACGCTTGCGGGCATCATCACGTCGGGCACATCGGCATTCTGGGCGTAGAGAAGAAGGGCACCGAACTCTACCAAATTACGGTAGGGGGCGACGCGACTGAGGATGCGGCCGTCGGCAACATCCTGGGGCGCGGGTTCATCGCTGAAGAGGTGCCGGACGCCATCCAGCGGTTGGTCGACAAATATCTCGGCGAGCGCGCCAACGACAATGAAACCTTCATCCAGGTGGTGAAGCGGCTGGGGCAGGAGCCCTTCAAGGAGGCGCTCTATGCAAATGGCTGAAATGATTGGCGCCGCGCCGGTGCGCGACAAGCTGCGGGCGCTGGGAATTGTCGCGCTCAACGGCATGTTCGACGAGAATGATGCTGAAAGCGTGTTGCGCACGGCCGCCGACGAGTTGCTTACGGGTGAACTGGCGGTTGTGTCTTCGTTCGGGGCGGATTCGGTGGTGCTGCTGCATCTTGTCTCTCAGGTGAACAAGGACCTGCCGGTCTATTTCCTCGAAACGGGCAAGCATTTCGACGAGACGCTGGACTATGTCGAAACGCTGAAAGAACGGCTGGGGTTGACGCAGGTCGAAGCCCTGCGCCCGAGCAACGCAGATCTCGCGCGGTTCGACCCGAACGGCGATCTTTGGGAGAGCGATCCGGATTCGTGCTGCCATATCCGCAAGACAGAACCGCTCAATGAAGCGCTGAAACAGTATGGTGGCTGGGTGACCGGGCGCAAACGGTTCCAGACTTCGGAACGGGGCGTGCTGCCGCATTTCGAACTGACGAGCGACGACCGTATCAAGATCAATCCGCTGGCCTATTGGGGCGAAGAGGAAATCGCTGCTTACAAGGCGAAGTACGATCTACCGGAACATCCGCTGTTCAGCGAGGGCTACAAGTCCATCGGCTGTGCGCCATGCACTTCGGCAGTGGCCGAAGGTGAAGACCCGCGTTCGGGCCGCTGGCGCGGGCTGAACAAGGCCGAATGCGGCATTCACTTTGATTTCAACGGCAGGATCGCCAATCCCGTGGCTGCAAAACATCTAACTCTGTTCCGCGACGGCAAGTTCATCGACGATCCGTTCAAGGAATTCGAGGAGGGCACTGATCCGGCATCGGCGCGCTACGTACATGTGCCGTTGCCTGAATTCCTCGCCCATCGTGACGCCTATCTGGCCAGCCCGCACCCGCTGGGCCTGCTGGTGTCGCCGGGCGACAAGGTTGAAGACGCTGCGGCAGACCTGAAGCGGTTTGCCTCGATTGCCATCAAGTTCCCGGCGTTCACGGACGGGCGCGGCTATTCTTCGGCGCGGCTTGTTGTCGAGCGCTACGGCTACACCAAGGAAGTACGTGCGGTCGGCGATGTGCTGGCGGACCAAATTCCATTGATGCGCCGTTGCGGCATCAATGCGCTGGTGGTGACACACGATGCGACAAGAAAAGCGCTTGAAGAGGGGGCGCTGGCTGAAGTAGCCCTGTTTTACCAGCCTGTGGGCGCGACGGAAGTTCCGGCCGGAACCCGGCCCTTCCTGCGGCGGGCAGCAGCCAACCAGTAACGACCCTGACACAAATGCCGGACCGGGACAGTCCGGACGATACGAAAGCAAAGAGTAATAATGGCCGAACGTGAATATACGACCGATGTCGTCGTCATCGGTGCGGGCCCGGTGGGCTTGTTTGCAGTTTTTGAACTGGGGCTTCTGGATATGAAGTGCCACCTGATCGATATTCTCGATCGGCCGGGCGGCCAGTGCACCGAGCTCTATCCGGAAAAGCCGATCTATGACATTCCCGGGTTCCCGGTGGTTTCCGGCCAGGAACTGACCGACAATCTGATGAAGCAGATCGAGCCGTTCGGGGCGCAGTTCCACTTCAACCGCATCGTCAATGGGCTGGCAAAGCTGGCTGATGGCACGTTCAAGGTCACCACGGACGATGAGGATGTGTTTTACGCCAAGGTGGTGGTGATCGCGGCGGGGGGTGGATCGTTCCAGCCCAAGCGGCCTCCGGTCGAGGGTATCGAGGATTTTGAGGGCAAGTCGGTGTTCTATTCGGTGCGCCGGATGGAAGAGTTCCGCGACCAGGATATCGTCATCGTCGGCGGTGGTGATAGCGCGCTCGACTGGACACTGAACCTGCAACCCATCGCCAGGTCGATGACACTGGTGCACCGGCGGGACGCGTTCCGCGCGGCGCCGGCCTCCGTCAACGAAATGAAGGCCCTGGTTGCCGAGGGCAAGATGGACCTCGTGCTGGGGCAGGTTGGGAAACTCGAAGGCGAGAATGGTCAGCTGAGCGCGGTCAACATCAAGACGTCGGACGGTGAAGACATCCGTATTCCGGCAACACGGCTGCTGCCCTTTTTCGGGCTCACCATGAAACTGGGGCCGGTGGCCGACTGGGGTCTGGACCTCAATGACAACCTGATCACCGTCGACACTGAAAAGTTCGAGAGTTCGGTGCCCGGCGTATTCGCTATCGGCGACATCAACTGGTATCCCGGCAAGCTGAAGCTCATTCTGTCAGGCTTCCACGAAAGTGCTTTGATGGCGCAGGCGGCCAAGAAGATTGTTTCGCCAGACGAGCGGGTTGTGTTTCAGTACACGACATCGTCGACGAAGCTGCAAAAGAAGCTGGGCGTGGCCTGATGAAACTGTTCGTGACGGACCAGGACGGCGTGGAACACGAGCTCGAAGGGCTCGAGGGATGGCGCGCCATGGAAGTGATCCGCGACTGGGGGCTGAACATCAAGGCAGAGTGCGGCGGGGCCTGTTCGTGCGCGACCTGCCACGTCTACGTCGAGGACGAATGGATCGACAAGCTGAAAGGCCCGACCGAGGAAGAGGAAGACATGCTCGACACCGTAGGTGACGTGCAGGAGAATTCCCGCCTCAGCTGCCAGATCCTGATGTCGGATGAACTGGATGGGCTGAAGCTCACGCTCGCCCAGTCGGCACGGGCTGACGAAGCGGCCTAGGCCGGTTCAGTCTTCAGATACTGATTCAAGGTCTTTCTGCAGGGCATTGACCTCGTTCGGGCGGGCGGGGCGGTTGGCGCCGAGCCATTTTTCTGCGGTCGTTATCGTCGCCGGGATGAGTGTGCAGGTGTGAACCCGCCCCTCGATGGAGCGGTTGATGAGGCTGGCACGTTCGAGCACGTTGAGGTGCTTTGAAACTGCGTTCAGAGACATGCCAAAGGGTTTTGCCAGTTCGGTGACCATGGCAGGGCCGCGCTTGAGTCTGGCCAGCAGAGCGCGGCGTGTGCGATTGGCCAGTGCCTGAAAGATGAGGTCGAGCCGCTCTTCGTTGTTCTGAACTGAATGGGACATTCAGCCAAGGTAATGCTCAACCGTTTGGTTGACAATGGAACTGCCTGCGGCAAGTTGACCTGCGGAATTGGGGAGTTGCTCCGGCGACGTTCGCGGATAGATTCAGCGCAAGTCGAACTCCATTCCAGCGGGGAATCCATGCGCATATTCTTTACCGAGCAGCACCGGTTGCGGGACGCGAAAACCGAGCTTTCGGGCGGTTTGCTGGTGCCGCCGTTCGAGGCACCGTTCCGGTTGGACCTGATCATGGCCGCCTGTGCCGCGCAGGGGCATGACGCACCTGAGGAACCTGCCCGGCATGGGCTGGATGTGGCGCTGCAGGTGCATGACGCGGGCTATGTGGCATTCCTTGAGACAGCATGGACGCGATGGAAAGAGGCGGGCTACGAAGGGGAAGCGATCCCTTCGTGCTTTCCGGCAAGACGCATGGTGCAGCGGGTGCCGACCGACATCGATGCGCTGGTGGGGTACTATGCCTTTGCCGCCGAGACTTCGATCAGCGTAGGGACCTGGGAAGCTGCCGTGGGTGCGATGGACTGTGCACTGAGCGGGGCGGAAGCGCTTTCAAGCGGTGCAAGGTCTGCCTTTGCGGCATGCCGTCCGCCGGGACACCATGCGGCGATTGACCTTTTTGGCGGTTATTCCTTTCTCAACAATGCGGCGATTGCGGCGCAGGCCCTGCGGAATTCGGGCTGTAAGAAAGTGGCGGTTCTCGACGTGGACTTTCATCACGGCAACGGCACGCAGGACATTTTCTACGCGCGCGATGACGTTCTGTTCGTTTCGCTGCATGGCGAGCCGCAAGAGGCATTTCCGCACTTTCTGGGCTATGCCGATGAGACTGGCACCGCCGAGGGCGAAGGGTTCACGTTGAACCTGCCGATGGGGCGGGGCACCGGCTGGGGCGAGTGGTCGGTGGCGCTCGAAAAGGGGCTGGAGGCGATCGGCCGGATTGGTGCTGAAGCTCTGGTGGTGTCGCTGGGCGTCGACACGTTTGAGCGCGATCCGATCAGCTTTTTCAAGCTGACCTCCGACGACTTTACCCGGGCGGGTGAGCGGATTGCCTCGGCGGGCCTGCCAACACTGTTCTGCATGGAAGGTGGCTATGGCGTTGAGGAAATCGGGCTCAACGTAGCCAATGTGCTGACGGGCTTTGAATCCGCCTAGAACCGGTCGATGACCTTGATGCCCGAACCGGCGAAATTGTCCATGTCGACGAAGACGTTGCTGGCCTGGTCGAGCGCTATGGTGCCGGAGATCAGTTGCCCCGGGTCGAGGTGCTTTTCGGTGATCAGCTTGAAAAGTGCAGGGAACCCCGAGGCGGCCATGCCGCGCATGCCCATCAGGCTGACCTGGCGCATGTAGATGATGTCGAGCAGGGGCAGGTCGACGTGCGCATGTTCATCGACGGGCAAGCCGACCTGAACATGGCGGCCGAGCTTGGCGAGGCCCATGATGGAATTGGTGAACGTGGGGGTGATGCCCAGCGCCTCGATGGAGACATTGGCGCCGCCGCCGGTCAGATCGCGGATCGCTTCGCCGACGTTGGTTGTGTCGCGGGCGTTGATGGTGTGCTCGGCACCCAGTTTTCGGGCGTACGCAAGCGCGTCTTCATTGAGATCGACGCCAATGATGCGGGCGCCTAACGCTTTTGCGATTAGAATGGCCGAGAGGCCAACGCCGCCGCAGCCGTGTACGGCGAGCCATTCGCCGGGCTGGATGTTGGCGCGGTCTACCAGCGCGCGAAAGGCGGTGGTAACGCGGCAGCCCATGCCGGCGGCATCAATGAAACTGAATTCCTCAGGCAACGGGACCAAGTTGAAATCAGCGCGCGGCACGGCGAGATATTCGGCGAAGGCGCCGGGGTTGCCGAAGCCGATCACATGCTGATGCCCGCAGACCGTGGCGCGGCCGTGGGTGCAATCCGGGCAGACGCCGCAGGACAGGATGAATGGAGCGGTGACGCGTTGGCCAACATGGAATTTCGTGCAGTTGGGGCCGACTTCTTCGATGATGCCGGCAAGTTCGTGGCCGGGGATGTGCGGCAGCTTGATGGCCGGGTGGGCGCCTTTCCAGCCATGCCAGTCTGACCGGCAGACGCCACAGGCCTTGATGGACACGATTACCCCATCAGGCGGACATGCGGGCATGTCCACATTCTGGATTTCGAGGGGCTGGCTGAAGGCAGTCAGGACAGCGGCACGCATGGAGTGAGATTGCCCGAGGTCCACACCAAGAGCAAGCGGCAAGCGGGGTTGCCAACGCAAACTTGCGGGCGCATGGAGAGGGCAGTGCTCCGGAGTGTTCCCCGATGATTTTCGACTATCTGCCGTATGTTATCGCGCTGGCTATCGCCTGCGCCATTCCTGGTCCGGGTGTCACCGCGAGCGTGGGCACGGCGCTGGGTTCGGGATTCCGGCCCGCGCTGGTGTTCGTGACGGGGATCGTCTTCGGTGATCTGACCTATCTGACCTTTGCGGTCCTGGGACTGACGGCGATTGCGACCGTGTTTTCCGGGTTTTTCACGGTGGTGAAGTTCGCCGGCGCGGCCTATCTGCTCTATCTCGCCTGGTCATTCTGGCATGCGGGGGTCGACCCGGATGCTGTGGCGCGGCGCAATGCCAAGGGGCCGTGGGCGACGCTGATGGGCGGCTATGCACTGACGCTGGGCAACCCGAAGACGATCATTTTCTACATGGCGCTGTTGCCGACGGTCGTGGACCTGCAGGCCATCCATCTGGAGCAGTATCTGGTGCTGGCAGTGTTGACCGTGCTGGTGCTTTATGCGGTCTGCATTCCCTATATCGGGCTGGCGGCACGGGCGCGAAAGTTCCTCGTGAACCCGCGGGCGCTGAAGTGGCTGGGGCGCGGCGCCGCAACCGCGATGGCCAGCGCGGCGCTTTTCGTAGTGGTCAAGGAATAGGTTCAGTCCGGATCCTGCTGGCGGGCGACCTTGCCGAGATCGATGGCGAAATCCATGACCTGGGGCTGCTTCAGCGTGTGAAACGGCAGCGGGCGGGTGACCTGCATGGCGGCAATGCCCACGCGGGCGGTCATCAGCCCGTTGACCAGGCCCTCGCCGAGGCGGGCCGAAAGGCGCGCGGCCAGCCCCTGACCCAGTAGCTGCTGGATGACGCTGTCGCCGAGTGCCACGCCGCCGGTGATCGCCAGATGGCTGAGCACCGCACCACCCAGTTTCCATCCGCTGAACAGACCCGGCCGGCCGCCATAAAGGGTGGCAATGGCGCGGATCAGTTTCAGGCTTTCGTAGGCGACGAAAAGCAGATCGACCAGAGCGCGCGGCGAGACGGCGGTGACCAGTGCGACGCGGCGCGAGGCGGCGGTTGTGAGGGCGCGGGCACGCACGTCCAGCGGCGCCATGAGATGGCGCTCGGCGCTGGCGATCATTTCGGGTCCGTCGAACTGGTTGCCGACTTCGAGATCAAGCGTGCGCCGCGGTTGGGCGAGGTCGGGGCGGCTTTGGTAGAGTGTTTGCAGGCGGGCGACGAGGCGCTGGCCGTCGGCGCGGCTGCCACCGGCTTGCACGAGCGCTGCTTCCTGCCGCCAGGTCTCCAGATTGGCGAGGCGGCGCAGGGCCAGGAACTCGCGGATCAGCAGCGCGGCAATTGCCACGACGAATACAATCGTGAGGCC
Organism: Devosia sp.; assembly: GCA_017794705.1. Classification (GTDB taxonomy): domain Bacteria; phylum Pseudomonadota; class Alphaproteobacteria; order Rhizobiales; family Devosiaceae; genus IH3. Next base: position 49,596 of record CP051235.1, read on the forward strand.
CAAGCCGGCCCAGCCCAGCCATTCGTAGCGGGCGAACAAGTCGCTGATCAGTCGTTCGGCGGCGAGGGCGAGGCCAAGGCTGACGAGCAGGCCGCCAGCAGCAAGGGCGAGGCGTCCCCACCAGCTTTTTCGTTTCGCGGGCGGAGAGACAGTAAGAGGTACTTCGAGCGCCTGTTCAGGCGGCGCCATGTCGACTGTGGCGGTCGCCGGATCGAATGCGCGAGGCGTCCTTTCGGCGGCTTTGTCCTTGGCAGTAGGCTTGGCGGTAGTCGCGCGCGCAACGGGTTCTCTCATTGCATCCAGTCCCTGAACAGAATGTTGGCGGCCTGATCGAGCCGGATATGGGGCAGGCGCGGGGCGCCGTGTTCGGCCTTTCCGGGCGGGCGGAAGCGCAGGAAATTCAGGCGTCCTCTTTTGAAATCGGGTTCAAAGACTGATTCCGGATTTGCCGGCAAGTCTCCGGGAAACAGGGCAATTTCGGAATTTCCGTCATAGGTGGTTTCGCCCAGCATTTCGCCTTGCAGCGGTGTGCCGATGATGCAGGGCAGGTCCTCGCCCTTTTCGCTGATCGTACCCTCGCGGGTGGCGCGGACCGAGGCGATGGCGAGTGAACGGGTTTCGGCGCCGGAGAAACGGGCGTGTCGGCTGGCCCGGGACACCAGCCGATCGAGAATGGATTGCAGGCGGTCATGGGAAGTGTGGTGAACGTGGTCGGCCTTGGTGGCAGCGAACAGAATGCGGTCGATCTTGCGGGCCAGCAGCCAGTCGAGCGGGGAATTGCGGCCCTGGCGGAAACAGTGGAGCACCGATCCAAGCGCGTGTTCGAGGTCGCTGATGGCTTCGGGGCCGGCATTGAGGGCGCGCAAGGCGTCTACGAGCACGACCTGCCGGTCAAGTCGGGCGAAGTGGTCGCGAAAGAACGGGCGCACCACGTGGGCCTTGTAGGCTTCGAACCGCCGCGCCATCAGCGCATAGAGGGTTTCCGCCCGGCCTGTGTCGAAACGGGAGGGGAGCGGCGCAAAAGTGAGCGCTGGTGAACCCTCGAGGTCGCCAGGCATCAGGAAGCGGCCGGGTGGCAGGGTGGACAGGGCTTTCTTGTCGGTCTTGGCGGCGCGCAGATAGGCGGTGAAGCGCTCGGCAAGCAGTTCGGCCAGCGGTTCGGAAGCGGGCGGATCGGCTTCGAGTTCCTCAACGGCCGCCAGAAAGCCACCCGCCTCATCGGCCGCGCCGGGGCGGTTGGCGCGTTCGAGCGCGCCGGATGACCATTCGGCGTAGGACATGGACAGAAGGGGCAGATCAAGCAGCCATTCGCCGGGATAGTCGACGATGTCGACGTGCAGCGTGCTGGGGCCGGCCATGCCGGTGAGCCAGTTGGCGCTCTGGTAGCGCATGGTCAGGCGCAGTTGCGATATCCGGCGGGTGGATTCAGGCCAGTGCGGGTCGGGGCCGGTGAGGGCGGCCAGGTGCTGTTCGTAGGCAAAGCGGGGGACGGCCCGGTCAGGGTGCTCGGTAAGTTCGGCGCCTAGAAACCGCCCCTCGGCGATGGGCGCAAAGCCGGGCAGGGCGCGGCCTTCTATCAGGGCGTTGACGAGGGCTGTGATGAAGATGGTCTTGCCGGCGCGGCTCAGCCCGGTCACCCCGAGGCGCATGGTGGGCGTGATGGCGCTGGTGGCGCTGTGCGTCAGGTTGGCGAGCGCGATGCCGATTTCGTCGGTGAAACTGGTGGGTGAACGCGCCATGAAATCCTGCTGGTTTGGTGCACCAAGGTAGGAGGTGAGCAGGATTATTCAAGCGGGCGCAATGGTGTTGGCGACGTGTTGCTGATTTTCGGAGAGGGGAATGGCCGCTGGTGAGAGCGGCCACTTTGGATGCTCAGGCGGTGCTCAGTGCCGTTCCTTGAGTTCGCGCTCCAGATCCTTGCTGGATTGCTTGATGTTGTTCTCGAGGTCGGCCCAGGCCTTCTTCAGGAGCTTGATGGCGCCGGAGGCGCGCTGCTCGTCGGCGTTGCCGGAAATGCTGGTCTGGAAATCCAGACGTTCGACATGGTCGGTCAGTTCGTTGGCGTGCTTTTCCGCGTTGCGCCGGGCCTCGCCCTTCAGCTTGCGGGCGGTCTCGCGCAAGGCGTCGAGTTCGCCGAGCATGGTTTCCGCCTGACTTTCGACCTTTCCGCTGGTTTCAGCTTGCATGAACATACTCCTTCTTGCTGCCAGTTCTGGTTCAGGGACCTGCAGTTTCGGCATGATGTGGAAAAGTGTGTCACAAAAAAGATAAGCAAGATCAGTGATGTAGAAGATGGAACTGGCGCAGGTGACGGAGGTGACGCCGGTCATGGATGTGCCACAAGTGGTTTTTACAAACGCGGGAATGGTTGACGGATCGCGCGGGGCCAAAGCTTCGCAGTCCGGGTCTTGGGGCGGCATCAAGGAGAATTGAGTTTGGCCGAGAGCGTGTCCCGACGGACGGAAAAATTCCAGATCATGCTAAGCGACGAAGAACTGACGGCCATCGATGACTGGCGGTTCGAACGCCGGATGCCCTCGCGGGCGGCCGCCATCAGGGCGCTGATTTCGCGCGGGCTGAAGGTGGAGAAACAAGCGAACGACACCGAGGCATCAGGCAAGGACAAGGTGTCCGCCTCGGGCTGAATGCCGCCCAAAAGGAAACACCCTGGCCGGGGGCAACCAGGGTGTTCTTTGCGGTACGTCTTATGGGCGGGCAAACCCTAGATGTTTCTTCGACCGCGGAATGCGCCAAAAATCAGCGAAGCCAGGAACAGGATCAGCGCGATCACAAAGACGATCTGCGCGGCTTCGACTGCGAAGCTTGCGATGCCTGCAAAGCCGAGCAGACCGGCGATGACGGCAACGACAAGAAAGGTGATTGTCAGGCCAAACATGGGTTTTCTCCTTGAGAGGGACGGGTTTGGGTCAGGAAATTCGTTTTTCAGTCGAGAGCGCCTATCGGGTCCGCGGATCGCCCAGTAGTTCACGCCAGGTGCGCTTGATCGCCCCGAGCAGGCCCATTTCGCCATACTTGAGCTTTTCGGCTTCAGCACGGGGATGGCGCTCAAGTTCCTCGATCTCGTCGCTGAGCTTGTTGACGTGCTGATCGGCCTGCAGGCGTGCTTCGCCCTGCAGCTGCTGGGCGTCTTCGCGCAGCTTCTCGAGTTGCGCGCGTTTGCGCTGCACAATCTCGCGAATCTCGGAGTTGGTCATATCGTGCATCTCATCCTCCTTGCCCCGGCGGGGCGTCGTTCGGACAGAGCTGTTGAAGCCCGTATTCGAATGAGAAACGTCGGAGGGAAAGAATGGTTCCCGGCATTTTTGCGCGCGGGAAATAAAAGTCTGTAAACAATAGGTTGTCCTGAGGCGTGACGCGAAAATCCCGCTTGGCGACTCTGTTGGCGAAGCGTATTCTGTGAATGTTTGTTGTCACTCAACCGTTGGACGAGGAGGTCCATTATGGCAACGTCTGGTCCCAAGAAGCCTGCTGCATCTGCACCCAAGAAAGCGGCGCCCGCCAAGCCCGCTGGAGGGGCCAAGAAGAAATAGACGCGACGCGTAGAATTTGACCCGCGGCCCGCATCGAGGAGATGCGGGCCGTTTGCTTTTCGGGTCAGGTGCCGATCTCATTCAGATCGAAGGGCGTGGACTGGTAGAGCTCGTTGATCCAGTTCTGGAAGAACAGATGCGCCGTCGCGCGCCAGGTATTGATCGGCAGGCGTGTCGGATCGTTTGCCGGGAAATAGTGGGCAGGCAGGGCTGGCTCAAGACCAGCCTTCTGATCCCGGGCGAACTCCTCGGCGAGCGAGCCGCTGTCGTATTCGAAGTGATTGAGCATGTAGAGGGCGCGATACTTGTGATCCTCGAGCATGCATATGCCAACCTCGTCGCTGTCGATGAGGATTTCGAGCGATCCGTCCTTGGGCAGCGTATCCCGGTCGATGTCATTGTAACGGCTGACGGGCAGGGCAAAATCATCGGAGAAGCCCCGGAGATAGGGCGAGGCGGGCTTCTTGTTCTGATGCCGGTAGATGCCCACCGCCTTTTCGGCGCGGCGCTTCCGGGCCACCTTGTGAAAATGATAAAGTGCGGCCTGCACGCCCCAGCAGATGAACAGGGGCGAATGCACATTGGTCTGCGTCCAGTCCATGATCTCGACCATTTCGGGCCAATAGCGGACTTCCTCGAACGGCAGATGGGCGATCGGGGCACCGGTGACGATGAAACCGTCGAACTTCTGGGCGCGGATTTCCTCCCATTTCGAATAGAAAGTGTTGAGGTAGTCCTCGGACGTGTTCTTGGACTTGTGGTCCGAAATACGCACCAGCGTCAGGTCCACTTGCAGGGGGGTGGAGCCGATCAGACGGGCGAACTGGGTTTCCGTGCGCTGCTTGTTCGGCATCAGGTTCAACAGGCCGATGCGAAGCGGACGAATATCCTGGCGGGCGGCACGGCTTGAATCCATGACGTTGACACCCTCGGCCTCGAGGATCTGGCGGGCGGGCAGGGCGTCTGGAATTCTTATGGGCATGGGAGGCGGGCTCCTGAAAGAAACTGAAGTGGTTTAGAATGTTCGGGCGATCACCGGACGGGTGGGCCCGAAATTCAGGCCGCCTTCCGCTGGGTGATCGCCTTGCGCATGAGCCCCAGGAAATCCTCTTCGTCGCGGACCGTGGCTAGGTCCGGCGCCTCGATTGTATAGCCGTAACGGTCCGCCAGCATCTGATAGCGCGGCAGCCGGTCGCGCAGGATCGCCTCGAACCCCCAAACCGCGAATTCGTCGGGATGGACATCCTCGTCGTGGGTAAGCTTGTTGATCCGCTTGTACTCGGCCCATTTCTGCACCAGCAGGTCGGGGCGGTAGTACATTGGCTTCGGGCTCTTCTTGTAGCGCGCAACCAATGCATCGGCGTGGGCATCCGTGCCGCGGATGTAGAGCAGCGCCGTATTGTCGGTAAGGATCTTGATCAGTTCGTCTTCGTGATCGGCCGGGTTGATGACCTCGATCAGAGAACCACCGGAATCGGCGATGAAGTTGGTGTAGCCATAGAGCGTTTCCGCCCGTTCGATGAAATGCGGCAGGTCCCGCAGCGCAAATATTTCTGCCACCCGGTGCTGTTCCTGGCGCAGCTGGTATTCGGCCAGAGGCAGCCCGCCCTTTTGGGTGCTGCCGGGCGCGCCGAGATAGGTCGACAGCGGGTCGAGGTTGGCAAAGGTGATGTTGGACGAGATGTAGATCGAATCCGACAAAAGCAGCTCGCGCAGGAATGGCACCTGCATGGCGTGACGCTTGAAATTGTCGACGATGTGCTCGCCCATGTAGCGGGTGCCGATGCGGTAATCGACCGAATAGTGGAACCACTTGTGCTGGCGCAGCAGGGCAGACAGGTGCGTCTTGCCGACCCCGGACATGCCGAAGGCGGTGACAGCGCGGCGGGGCGCGTTCAGAAATGACTCGGCATCGTCAAAAAACATAAGCGGCACAACCTGATCAGGGCATCAGCGTTTAGCCCATCGGCCGGGGACGGGCAAGCGGCGCCTTGACCGGCAATTGTTGCCGGGGCAGGTGGAGAAACCTGCCGTTTCGGGTGCATGGCACGGCCCATTTCAACATCAAAAGTGTTGTTTATCAATCGGTTGGCAAACTGGCACCGGTCTTGCATTTCCACGAGCGAATGGCGCGGATTGCGCCGGGGCACATGGAGAGTGACTATGGGTATTTATGGTGCATTGTCGACCGCCGTTTCCGGGCTGCGGGCACAGTCATTTGCGCTGGAGCATATTTCGGGCAACATCGCGAACTCGCAGACGGTGGGCTACAAGCGCATCGAAACGACGTTCGTTGACCTCATTCCCGAGGCGCCGCTTGACCGGCAGATCCCCGGCGCGGTGATCGCCAAGTCGCGGTCCACCAACACGGACTCCGGCGACATCTACGCGACCAGCAATGAAACCAACATGGCGCTCAACGGCTCCGGCTTCTTTGTTGTCGAACCCAAGGTCGGCCAGAATGACGGTGTCGCGGTATTTGCCGGCACCGACTATTACACACGGCGCGGCGACTTTGATCTCGACAAGGACGGCTACCTGGTCAATGGCGCGGGCTACTACTTGAAGGGTCTCTCAGTTGATCCATCGACCGGCAATATTGCCGGTTCCGTGCCCGAAGTGATCCAGGTGTCCAACTCATTCCTGCCGGCGGTGGGAACAGACCGGATCGACTACAAGTTGAACTTGCCGCAGGTGCCCAAGAATGCCTCCTACGATGACGCTGTGTTGGGATCGGAACTGTTGAACGTTGCCGACTATGCGGCCGATCCCACGGTCGCGGGTACCGGTGAGGTGCAGGCCGATGACCTTGAGACCTTCCTGTCGCAGTCAGTGGCCGGCGGTGCCATCACGGCTTATTCTGACAATGGTGCACCCGTGAACGTGCAGCTGCGCTGGGCCAAGATCGACAGTATCGAGACCGGCGGTGACGATACATGGAACCTGTTCTACATGCACGACAGTGCGGCAACGGGGACCGATCCCACCTGGATCAACGCAGGCGTCGACTACACGTTCAATGCCACCGGCGAACTGACTCCGGCCATCTCGGCCACCACGCTGTCCGGACTTGAAGTCAACGGCGTGTCGCTGGGCGATGTTGAGCTTCTGCATGGCTCCGATGGCGTGACGCAGTTTGCCGACGCCAACGGCCAATCCAAGGTGACAACGCTCTCCCAGAACGGCTATCCGGCTGGCGAGTTTGTTTCGGTACAGGTGAACAATTCGGGCCGTGTGGTTGCTTCCTACTCCAACGGCGAGCAGGTGGAACTGGCCTCGATCGTGACGGCCAATTTCAACGCTTCCAACCAGTTGAAGCGGCTTGATGGTGGCATCTTTGCGGCCACTTCGGAATCGGGTGAAGCGATCATTTCGACCGACAGCGGCATCGTGGGGTCATCGCTTGAATCCTCGAACACCGATATCTCCGAGGAGTTCACCAAGCTGATCGTCACCCAGCAGGCCTATGCAGCGGGCACCCGGATTGTTTCGACTTCCGATGAGATGCTGCAGGAAGCCCTCAATATGGTGCGCTAAGGCACCTGAAACCGGGGCCGGACGCCAGCGTCCGGCCTCAAAGGCTGTTTCGGGCACGTGATGACCAAGGATAGTTTCAGATGGGGCTGAGTTTATCGCTAGCAAACGCTCTGGCCGGCATGCGGGGCAACCAGTCCGGTCTGGAGGTGGTGTCGCGCAACGTCGCCAATGCGGGCACGCCTGGCTATCACAAGCAATCGCTGAACATCGCAAGCGTGGAGGCGAACGGCAGTTCGACCATCCGCACAATGGCGGTGGAGCGCGCCTTTTCGGCATCGCTGCAAAAGCAATATAACAACGCGATTTCCTCAACCAGCTTTGCCCATATCCGGGCCGACTTCATGACCCGGATGGAGACATTCTTCGGCATGCCGGGCGAAGCGAATTCGCTGGACACGCAGTACGCAGGTTTCGAGAATGCGCTGACGGCACTTTCGGGCAGCCCGGATGACTATGCGGTGCGGGCGCAGGTGGTCAACTCGGCAACCACGCTGGTGCAGACCCTCAATCGTCTGTCTTCATCGGTGCAAAATTTGAGGCAGGAAACCGAAGACCAGATTTCCAGCGAGGTGGCGCGGCTGAACAAGGCACTGACCAGCCTTGCAGACATCAATATCAAGATGGCCGACGCGGGGATGGATCAGGGGTCCAAGGCGGGCCTTTATGACGAACGCGACCGGCTGGTGGCCGATGTGGCCGAAATTATCGACGTGCAGGTCGACTATCGCGAAAACGGCACAGTCTCGCTGATGACCAAGACCGGGCTCGGGCTTCTGGACGGCGCGGTTTCGCAGTTCAGCTTCGACCCGGCAGGCAATCTGTCCGCAACTTCGCTTCTCAGTCTCGATCCGTCGGAAAGCGGGGTTGGCTCTTTGAGCATGACCACGGTGTCGGGATTGAACCTCGACCTGGTGCAGCAGGGCGTCCTTCGGTCCGGATCGCTGGCGGCGCTTGTCGAACTCCGTGATACGACTCTGGTCGATGTACAGAGCCAGCTTGATGACATTGCCGCGTCGCTGGCGCTGGCCTTGTCGAGCGTGGAGTCCCAAGGCACTGCTGCGGTGGACGGCGATGCCAACGGGTTCGAGATTGACCTCGCCAACCTGCAGCCCGGCAACAGTTTCACGCTCAACTACACCGAAGGCGGCAATCCGCAGACGGTGAAGGTCGTGCGGGTGGATGATGCCAACAACCTGCCGATGGACTATGTGGACGAGAACGGCGTCCGGGTGCTGGGTATCGATTTCTCGACCGGTGTCGGCGACGCGGCGACCGACCTGCAGGCGGCGCTCGGCGCGGGGCTGGTGGTTAGCAATCCATCAGGCGACACGCTGCGCATTCTTGATGATGGCCTGGCTGCGACGACGGACGTGAATTCACTGTCCGCACGCACGACTGTTACTGCGCATCAAGGGCAGGGGCTTGGTATCAATCTGTTTGTTGACGGCGCGATGGGCGCGTTCACCGACAGTCTGGACGGTCAGGGGCAGCGTCTCGGCTTTGCCAGCCGCATTGCCGTGAACGGTGACATACGCAACGACAACAGCCTTTTGGTCCAGTACGAGGCCGGCGGCTCGCTCGGAGATGCCACGCGTGCAAATCACATTCTCGAACAGTTGCAGAGTGCCATGTTTACAGGGGACGCCACCCGCTCGACGGCACAGGGCAAATTCAAGCTGAGCGGCAATGTTCAGCAGCTGGTGGCGCAGATGCTCAACTACCAGGGCGGCGCGATCGCCGGTGCGCAGAGCGCCGGAGACACGGAGGCCATTGGGCTCGAAACGCTGAACCTCAGGCTCGAAAACGAGTACGGCGTCAATGTCGATGAGGAAATGGCGCGGCTGATGGAATTGCAGAACGCCTATGCCGCGAATGCCCGGGTGATCAGCATTGTGCAGGAACTCATGGACCGGCTGATGGCGATTTAGGAGCCCGTAAATGATAATCAACAAGACGCAGTTTCCGGTCGGCGCCAGCTTCAACAGCGTCACCAATCTGCAAAACAGGTTTGAACAGCTTCAGCTGCAACTGGCGACCGGCAAGAAGTATCAGACGCTGTCTGACCTCGGCAGCCAGCGCGGGTTTGATTTGACGGTGCGCAACCGCTTGCAGCGTCTCGAGGGATACCAGACAACCCTACAGCCGGTGCAATTGCGTCTAGATTTCTACGATCAGATCCTCAGCCGGCTGGATGAACTTGAAGGCGAGGCGCGCTCCACATCGCAGCCGAATGGCTATGGCACCGATGGGGTGAATCTCACGACGGCGCCCAACACCGCCAAATCGCAAATGGCAGAACTGGTTTCGCTTCTGAATTCGGAAATCAACGGGCGATATCTTTTCGGCGGGTCCAGGACCGATGCGCGGCCTGTTGCCGACATCAGTTCGATTCTGGATGGGGCAGGTGGACGCGACGGTTTCCGCACCATTGCAGGCGAACGCAAACTGGCCGATGCCGGGGCGGATGGGTTGGGCCGCCTGACCATTGACCAGACGGGAGCGGTTGTAACTCTGGCCGAAGATGGTGCGCATCCATTCGGATTCAAGCTGAGCACCTTGTCGAGTGACAGCGGCAATGTGGCGCTGACGGCGCCTTCGGGGTCGCCGGCGACATTGGGCGTCGAGTTTACGGGTCAGGTCACCGCGGGCGAAAAGACCCGTATCGGGCTCACGCTGCCGGATGGATCGGAACTCACGCTGGCGCTGACGGCCGTCGAGGGTGCGCCCGAGAATCCGGGTGAATATACGATCGGCGCCACCGAGGCGGACACGGCCGCCAACTTCGCCGCGGCCCTTGAAGCAGCGCTCGGAGCAGCGGGTGAGGGTGAATTGGCAGGCGCATCCATGCTGGCGGCGGCGGACAATTTCTTCAACGGGCGCGGCGAGGACGTGATGCGGGTTGATGGCCCGCCGTTCCAGAGTGCCACCGCACTGATGGTGGCCGATCCCGCCGACACGGTGATCTGGTATTCCGGCTCTGACGAACCTGGCTCTGCCCGCCAGTCGGTTACGGCACGTATCGCGGACGGGATCGAGGTGGAATACGGCGCCCAGGCCAATGAAAGCGGGTTCGTCGAGATGATGCGCTCGCTCGCGGCCATGGCGGCGGAGAATTTTCCCACCAATGATGCCAGTTCCAAGGACCGGTTTGACCAGATCGCCAGGGCACAACAGAAACGCCTGGCCGAATCCAACAATGGAAATCCGGGCTCCATCGAGGTGATTACTCTGGAAATGGGTCTGGCGTTGCAGCGTGTCGGGCAGACAAAGGAACGGCATACCGAGTATAAGAACCAGTTGGAGGGTCTGCTGGCCTCGATTGAATCGGCGCCTATCGAAGAGGTGGCCATGGAAATCACTGCGGTGCAGACCCGCCTTCAGGCAAGCTACCAGACCATGTCGATCGTCAACCAACTGTCGCTTGTCAACTTCATGCGCTAAGGCTCTTAGGCCCTGCAGAAATGAAAAGGCCCCGGGAATTCCGGGGCCTTTCTGTTTGAAATCTGCGAAGCGTGGAGGCTCAGGCGGCGTCTTTCACCGAGCTGAGGCCCACCGAGAGTTCGCGATTTATGTTGATCAGCGTGTCGAGCTTGGCCTGCTGCGGGTTGAGCTCAAGTTCGACCGTCTGACCCAGAATGAATACGCCGAGATTGGCGACGTTCTGGCGCAGTTCGACCGGCAACGGGCTGTCGGCGCGAGTTACGGACGAGACAAGCACCGTCCAGATTTGCTGATTGAAGCGAAGGGCAGAACGCAGTGCAGCCGGATCCGCATTCCAATTGTCCTTGACGCGCTGCAGGTTGCCCGCGGCCTTGGACAGCAAGGAAGATTCAAGCTCCCTTGGATTGCTCGTGGTCTTTGACACCTTCTGATAGGTCTGAACCGCCTGATTGTAACTTGGCAAAGAGTCCCCCTTCGTACTCAATGAGTTCACGCGTCCTCTTCAGAGCTTTGTAAAGAGAACCGGTTAATATCTCATTATTAATTCGGTCGATGTAGGGTATCGTCGAAGGTGCGGCCTCTGCGATTTCTGTGGTCAATTGCTGAAATGTCCGCTCGAGTTCTTCGGTGATCCCGTCCAGATACATCAACTGCACCGCAAAATAGATGCGCTTTGCCGGGCTATTGGCCGTCTCGGCGGTGAGGATGTCCTTCTCCCGAAGAATCGGCGCCGAGCCGTCGACGAAAAGGCGCGTACGCTGGTCTGAATTGGTGATGAGGCATTCGCCGATGATCAGGCGCTCGCCGGGCTTGAGTTCTACCTTGAGGGACATGGCGGCCTCGTCTGCTGGTGCGCACGAGTGCGCGAATCCTTTGGCGCATCATGCGCGAGCGGGGGCGGATCGGGAAGGGCGGGCTTTCGGAATCCGCGCAAAAGAAAAGGCGGGCTGAAGCCCGCCTTTCCAGATTAGCCTGAAGACTGTTCCTAGAACAGACGCAGCACGTTCTGGTCGGCCTGCGAAGCCAGCGACAGGGCTGTCGAGGACAGCTGCTGACGGGTCTGCAGAGCGAGCAGGTTGGCCGCTTCTTCGTTGGAGTCGGCCAGGGTCAGGTTACCCGCACCGGTTTCCAGCGTGTTGATCATGTTCTTGGTGAAGTTCTGACGAATTTCCACCACGGACAGGTTGGAACCGAAGTTCGAAGCCTGGGCGCGAAGGTCATCAACTGCATCGCCCAGCGTATCGAGCGTGGAGTTGATGTCGGCGTCGTCGTCGAAGTCACCGGCGTTGATTTCCGACAGGCCAAGACCGGCAGCGTCGAAGGTCACGCCCGTGATCTCCAGGCTCGAGGAACCGTCTTCGTTGAACAGCACCGACAGGGTGTCGCCGTTCAGAAGGTTCACGCCGTTGAAGCCTGCGTCGCCGACCAGGGCATCAATCTGACCCAGCAGATCGTTGTACTGGGTGACGAACTCATCACGCTTCGGGTTGGCAATGTCAGTGGTCGTTGACGTTTCGTCAGTGCCCGCATCGGTGCCGTCGGAGATGCCTGTGTCACCACCAGTGGCGTTGTCCGTGTAGCTGGCAACAGTCACATCCGAGTCCACACCGGTAGTCGTGGAAGTCAGATCCACGGCACCGCCATTGTTCGAAGCGATCGTGGCACCGGCCTGGTCATTGATCAGGGCAACGATGTCATCGGCGGTCAGGGCCGAGGAGTCCAGCGAAGCGGAGTTGTCCGTATTGTACTGGGTGACAACAGCATCGCTGATGGTGATCGTCGTGGCAGAACCACCGTCAACCGTCAGGTCGAAGGTAATTGAGTCAGCGGCCACTGCCGCGTCACCGGTATCAGTGCCGTCGCCCAAACCGGAAGTCGTGGCACCAAGGTTGGCTTCAGCAAAGCTGGCGATTGTCAGGTCGGAACCCGTACCGGTCGAGGGCGAAGTCAGAACGATTTCGCCGCCGCTTTCAGACGCATAGTCTACACCGGTTGTGCTGAATGCTGCGTTGATTGCGGTGTCCAGAAGATCGGCAAACTCGGCTGCGGTGACTGCACCGGTATCAACTACGTTGCCGTTTGCAGCTGCATAGTCGATCGTAATGGTCTGGGTGTCACCATCGATCGTCAGATCAAAAGAAACCGAACCATCGTTGCCACCACCGTTTTCAAAATCGATGTCTGCAAAGCCGGAACCGGTCAGGGTAGCAGCCGTAGCAGACGAACCCGTACCGGAAACGTCAACGGCAGAGAAGGTGCCGCCGCCCAAAGTACCAGCAGTTGCGGCAGTCGTGGTGGTGTCTTCAACGGTCGCTGCGGTCTGCAGGGCCTGACGAGCAGTCGCCTGGGCGCTTTCCACCAGTTTGGTGAGGGCGGTCAGGCCGTTGTCGGCGGCTTCAAGAGTTTGGGTTGCACTGGAAATCGAGTCCAACAGGCGGCCGAGGTCGCTTGCACGGCTTTCAAGAGCGTTGGCCGTGAAGAAGTTGGTCGGATTGTCGAGCGCAGAGTTGACCTTCAGACCGGTAGCCAGACGCTCCTGCGTCTTGCCCAGCAAATCTGCCGTGCTCTGAAGGTTGAGAAGGTTTGAGCGAACAGCGCTCGAAAGAGTGATATCGGCCATTTTGAACTCCTATTCATGGTCCCGAATACGCAACACGCCTCGTTCTGAGACGTTGGCCAAATATGACTCACAGCATTTGAGGAAAAGTTAACGAACAGGCGCCGTGGCGCGCTCAATCCGCGACGCCGCCGGGCTCAGGCCAGCCTATCCAAACGATGTGTGATTGGCAGGGGGGATGCAACGGGCTCATGTGCGCTCTCGGCCGGCTCCTGGGCGTCGTCCGATCCTGCCGAATTTCCCTGATTATCAGGCTTTTTGCGCTCCAGCCTGTCGCGCCAGCGGCGCAAGGCCATGGCGCTGCCGTTTGAAATGGGAGGTACCGTCTGGTGCATTTTCGCCGTCGTCCTCTGCGGGCATGCGGCAAAAACACTAAGGCGCGGAACCGAACCGACGGTTGGTTTGGTCAGAGGGATTTAGTTCAAATTGTAAACAGGGGATTGGTGCAGACGGAGACTCAAAGGGCGCGGTTGACAGCGATTCCCCTTGTCTGCCGTTCGGCGCCCTGTTCCATTTTTCCGGCAGCACCATAGGTCTTTGACTTTTCGGCACCGTTGACGGTGCGCGCGACGTCGCTGAGAAGGTCCTCGGTGACCGTGCGGGCGGTGGCCAGTACACGCAGGTTTTCGGCCATCTGTGTGGCCAGCCGCTCGTGGCCGGCCTGCAGTTCTGCAACAAGCTCTGGAGCTTCCGCCCGCAGGCGGGGCGCTTCATGCTGGATGGCGCGGGCGAGGCCGACATAGTCCTGGGCCAGTTCGGCCTTGCGGGCACCGAGTTCCGCGGCCTGCTTGTAGAGCCCGGCCCGCAGAAGGGTGGTTTCCTCGTTCATGGTCTTGACCAGTGCCTCAAGGGCCGCCGAGCCAAGCTGGCACAGTTCGGCAGCCGGCATTTCCCGGGCGGTATTTATGCGTTGCTGAGCGGTCATTCCGGTGTTCCTGCGTTTCGGCGAAAGATCGCCACCATGTCACTGGGCGCCTCAGGCGCCGGGATTTGATTGTTCCTGGGCCTGCAAAAGGCTGGTCATGATCTGGTCGGCAATGCCCACGCCACCTGTCTTCGCGATGGCAGCGGCGAACTGTTCGCTTTGCATGCCGCGCCAGGTGTCGGTGCTGAAGTCGCCGCCGTTTTCGGAGTCTTTTCCGAGGCCTTTGAACATTTCCGAAACCAGCGTGTTCAGAAACACCGCTTCGAGTTCCTCGGCTTGCTGCCGAAGCCCTTCGTAGCCCTGGGCGGTCGAAGTGGGGGCGGAAAAGCTGGTGGCGAGGACGTCCATCACATCACCTCGATTTCGGCCTGCAGGGCGCCGGTGGCCTTGATGGCCTGCAGGATCGAGATCAGGTCGCGCGGGCCAAGGCCGAGGGCGTTCAGCCCGTCGATCAGTTGTTGCAGGGTGACGGACTCGCCCACAAGTGCCAGCGAAGAGTCAGTCTGGTTGACGTCGAGCGTCGTGCGCGGCTCGGTGGTCGTCTGACCGAAGGAGAAGGGCTCGGGCTGGCTGGTCTGCGGGTTTTCCGCGATGGTGACGGTCAGGTTGCTTTGCGCCACCGCGACGGTTGAGACGCGGACGTTTGCGCCCATGACGATGATGCCGGTGTTTTCGTCGATCACCACTTTGGCAGGCTGGTCGGTCTGGACCAGCAACTGTTCCACGTCGGTGATCAGATCCACGATGTTGCCGTTGAAATGATAGGGCAAGGTAAGCCGGATGGTGGCCGAATCCTCGGGCGTGGCCACCGCGGCGCCGAGAAAGTCGTTGATTGACAGGGCGACGCGGCGCGAAGTGGTAAAATCCGGATTGCGCAGGGACAGGCGCAGGCTGCGCTGCGAGCCGAGGTCAAAGGTGACTTCGCGTTCAATCAGGGCACCGCTGGAGATGCGGCCGGTTGTGGGTACGCCGGAAACGACCGAAGCGGCATCGCCCTCGGCGCTGAAGCCGTTGATGGCCACCGAGCCCTGGGCGATTGCATAGACTTCGCCGTCGGCGCCGAGCAGGGGCGTGACCAGCAGGGTGCCGCCCTGAAGGCTGTCGGAATCGCCAAGAGCGGCCACGTTGACGTCAATCCGGCTGCCCTGGGTGGCAAAGGCCGGGAGGTTGGCCGTGACCATGACGGCCGCGACGTTTGCGGTTCTTACGTTGGTGCCGGCAGTGTTTACGCCAAGTCTTTCAAGCATGGCCTGAAGGCTCTGGCGGGTGAAGGGCGAGTTGTTGAGGCTGTCGCCGGTGCCGTTCAGGCCGACCACCAGGCCGTAGCCGATCAGCTGGTTCTCGCGGACACCTTCAATGTCGACAATGTCTTTGATGCGCGCTGTGGCCGCCTGCGCCGATGTAAATGGTGCCAGAACGGTGGCGGCGCTGATCAGGATCGCGGCGGCCCATCGGCTCCACTTGTTCGTGTTTTCGATTCCAGGCATCGAATTTACCCCGTTTGCTGATCCGTCCCCACGGATCGTTTCGCTTGCCCGGATATTTGCGAAAAGCGTGCCAAACTGTGCTTCGGGATCGGCTGGCGAGATCAAGGCATTGAAAATTATTGCTAAATTTCCTGATTTGAGTTTCCGATGCGATCCAAGATCCAGCGTGCCGGGGACGCAAGCTGCAGATTTTGCCGGGTCGTTTACTGCGCGTTAACCATGCAAGCGGCAGATTTTGCCCATTCGAAGAGGTGGACCATGCGCATTGAAGGGCCGGCCCCGCGCCGGGAAGTGAACAAGAGCCGTAAATCCTCGGATGGAAGCGGGTCAACCGAGGTTTTTTCAGCGAGCAGCACTGAGGAACATGCGCGGGCGGCCACATCGGCGCCGATGCAATCCGCCACCGCGCTCGAAGCCATGTTGGCGCTGCAATCAGTCGATGATCCGCTGCTGGCGAAGCGGCGCGCGGTCAAGCACGGCAGCGCCATGCTCGACACTCTGGAGGACATGAAAACCGACCTTCTGATCGGCCGGGTCAGCGAGGGGCGGCTGAACCTGATGATGGCGCTGGTGAGTCGCGCCCGGCAGGCCGCGCAGCCCGAACTTGAGGCGCTGATCGCGGACATTGAACTTCGTGTTCGCGTCGAACTCGCCAAATTGGGTAAATACGCAAACTAGTTAGCCGAAAGCGGCGGACAAGTTTACGATCCATAAAATCGTCACTTGCGGGGTTGGGGAGGCGACTTTATATAGGGCGCGATTTCGCGTCAGGAGTGAATTCTCATGGATTCCGAGTTTGTTGAGACCGCCTACCGTCCAACTGATGACGAGCCGTTCATGAACCCTCGCCAGATCGATTATTTCCGCAAGAAGCTGCTCGCCTGGAAGGATGAGATCCTCAAGGAGAGCCGCGAAACCCTCGAACATCTGCAGGAAGCCAGCGTCGCGCATGCCGATATGGCCGACCGGGCCTCGTCGGAGAGCGACCGGGCGCTGGAACTCAGGACGCGTGACCGTCAGCGCAAGCTGATTTCCAAGATCGACGCGGCGCTGCGCCGGATCGAGGAAGGGACATACGGCTATTGCGAGGAAACCGGCGAGCCGATCGGGCTGGCACGGCTCGATGCGCGGCCCATCGCGACATTGTCGCTTGAGGCGCAGGAAGGCCACGAGCGCCGCGAGAAAGTCTATCGCGACGACTGACCGTCGACTCCCCCACTACATCTGTTCCGGCGGAAAACTGATTTCGCGCTGGATTTCGATATCCTTCAAGAATTCCGGATCGTGACTGACCGCGATCAGCACACCGTCGTAGGCGCGCAGCCCCGCGGCGATTGCCTCTATCGACCCGAGGTCCAGGTGGTTGGTCGGTTCATCCAACAGCAGGATTTGTGGAGGTTCCGCCGCCCCCAAGGTGCAGGCGAGGCCTGCACGCATCTTTTCGCCGCCGCTCAGATCGACCGCCTTGCGCAGCGCGAAATCTGCACGGAACAGGAATCTGGCCAGAGCGGCGCGGCAGTCCGTTTCGGTGCTTTCCGGATTGAGACGCTTGAAATTGTCGCGGATCGTGTCCTCGGGATCGAGCAGTGACACCTTCTGATCAAGCAGGGCCAATGGGCCGTGGACGCGGACGCTGCCCGATTCAGGTTTGATGTCCCCCGAAATCAAATGGAGCAATGTCGACTTGCCGGTGCCGTTGGCGCCAGTGATCGCCACGCGCTCCGGCCCGGTGATGTGCAGGTTAAGCCCGGTGAAGAGGGGCGGCTGATCCCCAAAACGCATGGAGAGGTCAGACAATTCCAGCATGGTCTTGCCATTCGGCACATTGGCCGAGGCAAGAACGATCTTGGGCGCTGAAAGCCGTTCCAGGCGTGTTTCCGCGGCCTGCACGTCGGTCGAAGCCTCGGCGATCTTGCCGGCCGTTCCCTGGTTCAGCCGGCCGGTGGTTGCCTCGGCGCGCTGGCGCATGGCGTTGAGCAACAGTTTGGGCATGTCGCCCTTGGCGCGCATGGCACGACCGCGGCTTTCGCGCCGGGCCTGGCGCTCCTTGATCTGTTGGGCCTGTTTGCGCGTCTCGCGTAGATGTTTGGCGGCATGGTCCACGTCGGCGGCGGCAGCAGCCTGTTCGATGGCCTTGCGCTCCTGATAGTGGTCCCAGTTGCCGCCGTAGATGCGAACGCCGACGGACGAGAGTTCGACAATCCTGTCCATCCTGCGAAGCAGTTCGCGGTCGTGGCTGACCACCAGCGCGCCTCCCGTCCAGTTGGAGAGCACCTCGGCGACGATTTTGCGACCGTCCGCATCCAGATCGTTGGTGGGTTCGTCGAGGATCAGCAGGTCAGGCGCCTTGAACAACAGCGCCGCGAGGGCGATACGCGTGCGTTGCCCGCCGCTCAGTTCACCAAGTCTTGTGTCCGGAGTTGCAGAGTCCATTCCGACACTTGCGAGGGCTTCTTCAAACCTCGATTCAAGCGCCCAGTCGACCGCAGCGACCTCGTCGGCACTGGCCTCGCCCGAGAGCGCGCGGACCAACCGGGCGAAGCTGTCGGCAATGCCAAAGGCATCTGCAACGGTCTGGTGCAGATCGACCGTTCGCTGCTGCAAAAGGTAGCCGATCGAGCCATTGACCGTGATGGCCCCCGATGATGACAGCGTTTCGCCGATCAACGCGCGCAGCAAACTTGTCTTGCCGATGCCGTTGGGGCCAATCAGCCCGGTGCGTTCGGCACCGATGCCAAGATCGAGATTTTCGAAGAGAGTCTGGCCGTCAGGCGTTTGGCAGGTAACGGCACTCAGGGTTGCGAAGGGAACAGGCATGGGCGGAATCCAGAACGAAAGCATTTCGGGCGGCGATTGCGATCGTCTGGCCGTTCATGAGGCACCTGCCTGTTGGTGTTGCAACTGAAGCGGAAAATAGGGGTGGAAGCCGGCGTGTCAAGCCGCCGGCCCCAATTCAGAGATACCGGCGTTTGATGTGGGCGATGAAATAGTCGGGGTTCAGCGGCTCGCCGGTGGCCCGGGTCATCAGTTCGGGCGTGGTCCAGCGCGAACCTTGCGACCAGATATTGTCCTTCCGCCAGGTGTTGATGGCTGCGAACTCGCCCTTTGCAATCTGCTGTTTGGCGTCGGGGATCTGTTTTTCCATCGCCGCCCACTGTTGCGCGGCCATCATGGCACCGAGCGTGTAGGAGGGGAAATAGCCAAACAGGCCCGCGGACCAATGCACGTCCTGCATCGGTCCGTCCGGCATGTTGTTGTGCGTGGACAGGCCAAGATAGTCCTGCATCTTGTCGTTCCAGACTTCTGGAATGTGCCGGACTTCCATGTCGCCGGCGATCAGGGCCTGCTCGATCTCGTACCGCAATATCACGTGCAGCGGATAGGTGACCTCGTCGGCGTCGACGCGGATGAAGCCGGGCTCGACCTTGTTGACCAGGTTCAGTATGTCGGCATCGCTCCAGCCGGCCAGCGCGTTCTCGCCGATGTGCTGGTTGATCAGTGGGCGCACCCAGGTCCAGAATTCGGGGCTGCGGCTGATCTGCATTTCAACGAACAGGCTCTGGCTCTCATGGATGCCCATGCCGCGCGCATGATTTTGCGGCCAATGGGCGTTTTCGCGGGGCAAGCCCTGTTCATAAAGCGCGTGGCCGGTTTCATGCAGCACCGCCAAAAGGGATTGCAGGAATTCGTCTTCACGGTAGCGGGTGGTCATGCGCACGTCAGTCGGCACGCCACCGCAGAACGGGTGGTGCGAGGTGTCCAGCCGCCCATGATTGAAGTCGAAACCAACCGGCGACATGACCGCGAGCCCCAGCGCGCGCTGGTTGGCGACGGAGAAGGGGCCTTGAAGCTTTTTCGGCGGGTTCTCGGCGAGTCGCTTGTTCTGTGCCTCGGTAACCTGCGGCAACAGGTCTTTGAGTTCGGATTTCAGCCGTTCAAACACAGGCGTGATCTCGGCCGCGCGGTTACCCGGATCGAACTGTTCCATCAGCGCGTCATAGGGTTCTAGGCCGGACGCAGCACTGCGCATCTGCGCTTCCTCGCGCACCAGGGAAACGACGTTCTCCAGTGACTTGGCGAATGTATCCCAGTCGCCTTTTGGACGCAGGGTGCGCCACAACTGTTCGCAGCGCATCTTGGCGGCCGACTGGCGGCGGACAAAGGCGGGCGGCAGGCAGGTCAGGTTATTGTAGAGGCGGGTAAACTCGGCAAGCCCCAGTTTCTGGTCGGCGGTCAGATCCTCGGCTTCGGCATCTGCGATCCAGTCGGCGATATGGGCGGCGCTCGCCTGTTCGTGGCGCATGCCGGCGAGGGTGGAAAGCGCCTCGGCGCGCTCATCTCCGCCCCCCTCGGGCATGTTCGTGGCCTCGTCGGCACCCAGGATCGACATGGCATGATCGAGGCTGGCAAGGGTCTTGTTGAGATCGTCGAGTTGTTCAAAGGACATGGAAGATCCAGGAGCAGGAATCGGGAGGTGAGGGTTCGGAACGCCGATCATGCCTGTTGAGTGTGAAAAGAAAAGGGGCGCGGCCAAATGGGGGAATGCCGCGCCCCGTATCCCGGGGAGGAAATCTGACTTATGTCGTCTTTCCGGTCCGGTCAGCCGCCGCAAAATGGGGAAAGCGGGGCTGGAATTGGGCCGCGCCAGCCGGAACCGGCGCGGGGAACTTCCGGAGATCAGAAGGGCAGGATGGCGTCGAGCACCTGCTGGCCGTAACGGGGCTGCTGGACGTCGGTGATCTGTCCACGGCCGCCGTAGGCGATGCGGGCTTCGGCGATCTTCGAGCTTTCGATCGTGTTGTTGGAGCTGATGTCCTCCGGCCGGACGATGCCGGCGACAACCAGATCGCGGACTTCAAAGTTCACCCGGACTTCCTGATGCCCCTCGATGACAAGATTGCCGTTGGGCAGGATCTGGGTCACGACCACAGCGACTTGCGTCTCGAGGCTCTCCGAGCGGTTGACCGAGCCGGTACCAGCGTCATTGACGCCTGACGACACGTCGATGTCGGTGCTTGAGAGGCCGGGAGCGAGGGCGCCGAAGATCGAGCCGATGGCGCCGCCGACGCCGGCGTTGTTGGTCGAGGTGCGGCCGCGCGCCGTCTGGTTGGCGATCTGGGCGCGGTCGTCGATGGTGACGTTGACCGTAAGGATGTCGCCGATGCGGTGCGCGCGCTGATCCTTGAAAAAGCCTCGGGCATCCGTGCGGAACAGCGAGTTCGGCTGGTACGACGCCACGACCGTTTCCGGCATGGGCATGGTCACCGGCCGGTAATTGACCTGGGCGGTAGGATCCTCGATGGCGGAAAGGGCAGGTGTGGCGCCGATGGATGCCAGGCGGTCAGCCGCGGTGCAGGCGCCGAGCATGCTCAGCAGAGCAGCGGTGGCGGTGAGTTTGAAAATGTTCATTTCATCTTCCCCAAGATTGAACGGTGAAAAGCAAGGTTAGAGTGAGGCCAGCGCCGGGCGGGCGGGGCCGATTTCGACGGTGCCGGGCTGGGTGGCGATTCCGCGCACGACCCGGTTGGACACAAGATTGAGCACTGAAACGCTGTCGCCCATGCTGGCGTCGCTGAGGGCCTGGCCGCGAACGGTCAGGGTCATGACTCCGGTCTGGAACAGCAGAGTGACTTCGTCATTGCGGGCGATCAGTAGCGGTTCGGAGACATCGGAAGGACGAAGTAACACGCCTTCGCGCATTTGCCGGTCGAGCTGTTTGCCGATGACATCTTCGTAGGCAAGTGTGCCGGTCGAGTCCGCGAACCCCACGGCGATTGGGCGCATGACGATGTCATCCGAGGAGATCACCGAACCGGCCTGAAGCGAGCGTGTCAGGTGCGGGGCGTCGACTGAGAACTCCAGGGAGCCGGTGAGCACCAGCGGCTCGTCCACGCCGTCCAGCGTGAACCGGGCGGTGAATGTCGGCGATCCGGACATGTAGCGCAGGTCGGTCAACGTGACGGGATTGGCGCTGTCAGCGGCATTCATCATCGGCAGTGGCGCGCCGACGTTCATGCGGACGGACATGGCACCCGGCAAAAGGCTGCGTTCATGCAGTTCGTCAGCGATCAGATCATTGAGCAGGCTTTCTGTCACCGGTGTTCCGGTCCGTGAAACCAGCACATCGCTGAGGCCGGGGTTTTCGAACTCGACGAGCCCGACGCGCTGGGCTGCAGCGCGAATGGCGGGTAGTCCGACCCGCCCGGCTGTACCAGGGGCAGGGGCGCGGAACAGGGCTGTTTCGGCCCATTGCCCGGCATCCTCGAACATGTCGCCGACGGTAACGATGCGCGAACTGATGGTGACGCTATCGCGCAGCACCGGGGCGGCGAGGGCGGAGTTGGCAAGCGCCAGCGCGCTGAAGGCAAATGCGGCGGTGACCAAGGTCTTTTTCACGAGTTTCATGTCAGTTCACCTTTCCCGATCAGCGCATCTGGCTGGTGGCGGCCATCATCTCGTCGGCACCGGAGACGACCCGCGAATTCATTTCGTAGGCGCGCTGGGCGGCGATCAGATCGGCGATTTCGGTCACAGCATTGACGTTGGCCAGCTCGAGGTAGCCCTGCAGCAGGTTGCCGTAGCCTTCCGAACCGGCAACGCCGATTTGGGCCGTGCCGCTGGCGCCGGTTTCAACGAATAGATTGTTGCCGATGGACTGCAAGCCGGCCTGGTTGACGAAACGGGCCAATTGCAGCTGGCCCAGTTCGGTGGGCGTTGCTTCATTGTTGAGATAGGCCTCGACCACACCGTCTTCACTGATGGAGAGATCGGTGGCCGTGGCGGGTACCGTGATGCCGGGCTGGATTTCGTAACCGTCGACGGTGACGAACTGGCCCTGTGCGTCGCGCTCAAAGGCGCCATCCCGGGTGTAGGCGGTGCGGCCGTCGGGCAGGTTCACGACGAAATAGCCGTCGCCTCGGATGGCGACGTCAAGTTCCTTTTCGGTGACCTGTACGCTGCCCTGGCTCATAATGCGGGCGGTGGCGGCGGTGCGCACGCCCGATCCGATCTCGATGCCGACCGGCACCTGGGTGCCCGTGTCGGAGGTCAGCGAACCGGCGCGGCGGTAGGATTGATAGAGTAAGTCCTGGAATTCGGCGCGCTGGCGTTTGAAGCCGGTGGTGCGCATGTTGGCGATGTTGTTGGAGATGACTTCAACATTCCGCTCCTGGGCGGCCATGCCGGACGATGCGATGTAAAGAGCTTTCACTTCAAATTCTCCTTGCTGTTCCGGTCAGGATCAATTGCTCAGGCGGCCCAGGGTCGAGATCGCTTCGCGGCGAAGCTCGTCCTGTTTCTGCAAGAGACTGGCCATGGATTCGTAGGCGCGCTGGACGCGCACCAGTTCGGCGATGGACTGGACGCCCGAGACGTTCGAGCGTTCGATGGCGCCCTGCATCACGCTGGTGTTGAGCGCGGCGAAGGGTTCACCACCGGAAAACAGGTTGTTGCCTTCGCGGGCGAGGATTTGCGGCTCTTCGAATTCAACGATGCGCAGGCGGCCCTTGTCACCCGCATCGGTCGAGATGGCACCGGTTGAATCGATGAAGATGTTGGTGTCGGCCGCCGAGAAGCGGATTTCGCCACCCTCGGACAGGACGGGATAGCCTTCGTTGGTCACCAGAAGGCCGGTATTGTCGAGTTTCAGAGTGCCCGTGCGGGTCCAGCGTTCGCCTGCCGGGGTGGCGACCGCGAGGAACCCTTCACCCTGCAGCGCCACATCCAGCGGGTTGCCGGTCTGGGTGATGGCACCTTCCTGGAAATCGTGGATGGTCGCCCAGTCCTGAGTGAAGCTGAGGTCTTCGACGCCGCTGTCGTCCAGTTCGAACGAGGCGACCGGCATCACATACTCTTCATAGAGTACGGTTTCTGCCTTGAACCCGGCGGTATTGATGTTGGCGACATTGTTGGCCAGCACGTCCATCTGACGGGCGAGGGCGATCTGCCGCGATAAGCCGATTAGTTGCGCGTTTTCCATTTTGCGCTACTCCCATTTAGTTTCGGCGCCACGTCGCTTCCCCAAGCTCGTGGAACCTGCCTTTGCAAATGCAGGAGGCGTGCCAGTTTGAAAAAGGCATTTATTGCAATGGGTTGAGCAAAATTGAGGGAGGAAAGCTCTGCCAGGCCGGGACGGCAACGGCAAATTTTACCCGGCAGTTTTTGCCGCTGAGCGGGCAATCGTAACCAATCGTTAACCATGGCCCGATTAGCTGCGGTGAACCGAATCTTCACGCCCGAAGCGGACTGCCGAGCCCATGACCGACGTAGCAGATACAGCCGACATTCCCGAAAGCGAGGACGGCGATGTCATCGAGAAGAAGGGTGGCGGCAAGCTCAAGCTTCTGATCATTGGCGGGGCAGCATTGCTGGTGGCACTGGTAGCCGGTGCGGCGCTTTATTTCTTGGTGCTCGCAGCGCCCACGGCGACGACCGAGGGCGAAACCGCCGCCGCGCCTGCGGTTGAAACGCCGGTCTACTTTTATGACCTGCCGCCGATGACGGTGAACCTGTCGAGTACCGAAGAGGATCCCCAGTTTTTGAAACTCGAGGTCGCGCTGGAGTTGTCCAGCGAAGAAATGCGCTCGGTGATCGCGCCACGCATGGCGCGGGTGATGGATGCGTTTCAGGTCTACCTGCGCGAGTTGCGCCGGACCGACCTTGAGGGATCCGCGGGTGTCTACCGGCTGAAGGAAGAGCTGCGGCGCCGGGTGAACCTGGCGATCTATCCGGCGGAAGTGGACAATATCCTGTTCAAAGAAATCCTGGTTCAATAGGTGATCTGAATGGCCGATCCCAAAGATCCCGACAAGTTGTCCGGTGACTGGCCGGCGGAGGACAGCGGTGCTGCGGGCGACGAGGGCGCCGGCTCCGATCAGGACTGGGCGGCGATGATTGCCGATGCCCAGAACGAGGAAGACGATACCGACCGGGTCCTGAATCAGGACGAGATCGACAGTCTTCTGGGCTTTGATCCCAATGCCTCGGGACAGACCGAGCTGTCTGGCATTCAAGCGCTGATCAATTCGGCGCTGGTGTCCTACGAGCGTTTGCCGATGCTCGAAATCGTGTTCGACCGGCTGGTGCGCCTGTCGACCACCTCGCTGCGCAATTTCACCTCGGACAATGTGGAAGTCTCGCTCGATTCGATCTCCTCGGTGCGGTTTGGCGACTATATCAATTCCATCCCGCTGCCGGCGGTTCTCAGCGTCATCAAAGCGGAGGAATGGAACAATTTCGGGCTTTTGACCGTCGACAGCAGCCTGATCTATTCGATGATCGACGTGCTGTTGGGCGGCAGGCGCGGGCACGGCGTGATCCGCATCGAGGGGCGGCCCTATACGACCATTGAGATGGCGCTTGCCCGCCGCATGATTGAACTGATCCTGCAGGATACGCACAAGGCGTTCGAACCTCTGACACCGGTCACCTTCACGCTGGAGCGCATGGAGACCAATCCGCGGTTTGCCGCCATCGCCCGGCCGGCCAACGCGGCGATCCTCGTTGAGTTCCGCATCGATATGGACGGACGCGGCGGCAAGATCGAGATTCTTCTGCCCTACGCCACCATCGAGCCGATCCGTGAGCAGCTCTTGCAGATGTTCATGGGCGAGAAATTCGGCCGCGATGCGACCTGGGAAGGGCATCTGGCTACTGAAATTTACGCTGCGGACACGGATATCGAG
This sequence comes from Devosia sp., assembly GCA_017794705.1. Taxonomy (GTDB): domain Bacteria; phylum Pseudomonadota; class Alphaproteobacteria; order Rhizobiales; family Devosiaceae; genus IH3. Next base: position 74,837 of record CP051235.1, read on the forward strand.
GCCGTTCTGCACGAGGAAGACATACCCCTGTCACGCATTCTGACCCTCAAGGAGGGCGAGACGATCATGTTCGAGCGGTCGCCGAGCGATCCGATCAAGCTACGCTGCGGGGATGTCGATCTTACCGAAGCGGTCATGGGGCACATCGGCAAGCAGGTTTCGGTCCGCGTCACGCGGCCGCTGAACCCGCCAAGCGTGACCATGGCCGTTTTCGACGCCATGGATGAAAGGTCGGAGGCAGAGGTATGAACGGGATACCCTACGGGTTGATCATTGAAGGCACGGTGGCGCTGCTCTTGTGCCTGACCATCGGCTATTGCGTGGTGCTGAATGCGCGCCTCAAACGGCTGCATGCCGACCGCGAAAGCCTGCGCGACATGATCAACGATCTGGTGCAGGCCACAACCATGGCCAATGGTGCCATCAAACAGTTGCGGGAAGTCGCGACCGAAGCCGATCTGACGCTGAACTCACGCCTTGAGGAAGCCGAGCGGTTCGGCATGGAACTGGCCAATCACGTGACCGCCGGGCAGACGGTGCTGGAGCGCATCCACAAGATCACCAGCGCCGCCCGGCATTCCGAGACCATCGCGCGGGTCGATCCGCAACGCGGCCAGTCGGCCCTGCAGCAACTTGACCTGCACAACAAGCGGCGGGGTCAGGCGGCGTGAGATCCATCCGGCTGCTGCCCATCGTTCTCGTCGCGATCACGGCGCTGCTTCTGTTCAAGGGCATCGGCCTGTTGACGGATGGCGCCTATGTGCTGACGGGCACCGAGTTTGCCGTGGCGCAGACCGCGACGCAGTCCCTGTCGATCGGGGACGGGTCGGGTCAGTCCGGCGACGAACTGACGGATGCGGAATCGGCGGCGGCACGGAGGGCAGCGGATTCGCTTTTTTCGCGGGCGGCGCCCACGCCAATTGAAAGCCAGCAAATCGACGCGCTGATTGTCGAGGAGAACCGGCTTGGCGAAAAGGTCGAGTTTGGCTCCAATGATGGCAGCGAATTGACCGAGCGGGCCGTGCTGGAGCGGCTGGGCGAACGGCGGCTGGAACTGGACGCGCTGGAGCGCGAACTGGCCATGCGCGAGGACCTGGTGGCTGCAGCGGAAGCGCGCCTTAATGAACGCATCGCGGCGCTCGACGCGCTTGAGGCCCAGGTGCAGGCGCTGGTTGATGAAAAGAATGCGCTGGACGATCAGCAGTTTGCATCGCTGGTCAGCATGTATGAGACCATGAAGCCCAAGGATGCTGCCGCAGTCTTTGACAACCTCGACATGGAGGTGCTGCTGCGCCTCGCCATCTCGATCAATCCGCGCAAGATGTCACCTATCCTTGCCGAAATGCAAACGGGCCGCGCACAAACACTCACCCTACTGATGGCGGCGGATCAAACCGAAGAACCGGTTCCGGCTTCCGCTCCGGACGAGTTCAGCGAACTGCCGCAAATCGTGGGGCAATAGGCTCTCGTAGCCGCTTGCCCGGGCCGCTCATGCTTAGGGAGAAGTTAATTGCTCTCACCTAGTGTGTCCGCAGCTTAATGGCCGGGCCGGTATGACGTTTCGCAAATTCACACTGTTGGCGTTGAATTCGTGGCAGTTTGTCGCTGGCCTGGCGCTGGTTTTGCTGTGCCTGACGAGTGCTGCCCAGGCGCAAAGCCGGGTCACGCTCGAAGCCTCGCGCATGGACGGTTATGGCCGGATGATTCTCAGTTTTGAGGATGATCTGGAACTGCCCGAATATTCGCTGAGTTCGGAAAACGGTGTGCTGGCGATCGAGTTCGAGGAACCGATCGATCTCGACATGCCGGAGATTTCGCTGGAACTCTCCGAATTCATTTCCGTGTCTCGCGTTGATCCGGATTCGACGGGCATTCGCTTCGGGTTACGGGCCGAGTTGCGGGTCAACACGATTGAGGCGGGCGAACAGCTTTACATCGATCTGTTGCCGGGCAATTGGGTCGGCCTGCCGCCGAGTCTGCCGCAGGACGTTGTGACCCGGCTGGCGGAGCGGGCGCAGGAGGCTGCAGAACTGGCTGAACAGCGCCGAATGGCGCAGCTGGCCCGGGAGCAGAACGCCACGGCGGAACTGAAGGTTGGCGTCAACCCGACCTTCGTGCGGCTGGAGTTTCACTGGAATGTCGACACCCCGGCCGATTTCAGCTTCGAGGATGAGATTGCGCAACTGAGATTTGCCTGGCCGGTGGCGATTGACCTGTTCCCGCTGAATGCCAGCCTGCCGCCGGAAGTTGAACGCGCCAGCACCGAAGTCTCCGCGGATGGCAACTTGCTGGAGTTTCGCCTGGCGGAAGGTGTGGAGCCGCGCTTTTACAGCATCAGTGAACGCGAGTATGTGATTGATCTGGACCGGCTGGAGCCTGAAGCCTCGACGACAACGGCGGATGAACTGCTGGTGCTGGCCGAAGCGGAGGCCGAGGCCCGCAGGTTGGCCGAGGACAGTCAGGCGCAAGGCGAGGAAGCCTATATCGAGGGTCCGACGCCAGTCCCGCCGAGTATTCTTGAGGAACTGACGCCGCAGGTCAGCCGGGTAGGGGCGACCGTTCGGGTCAATTTCCCGTTCGAGGTTGAAACCCCGGCGGCGGTGTTCCGGCGTGGGGACGTGGTGTGGATGGTGTTCGACAGCACCGCCAATATCAACGCGCCGAACGGAGCTGACGTGCTGGCTGAGGTCAGCGACGATTTCTCGGTGGTTTCCACCGGTGATACGCAGATCGTGCGGATGCAACTCGATCCCCAGCGGCTGGCGAGCCTCGGGTCACAGGGGCTGGGCTGGGTCGTTTCCATCGGTGATGTGGTGCTGGCGCCCACTGAGCCCATCAAATTGAACCGGCGGCAGACGCCTGACGGCATTTTCGAGATCGCCGCTGATCTGGACCGGCCGGCGCGTGTCCATGAATTGCGCGACCCCGTGGTGGGAGACGTGCTTGAGGTGGTGACCATGTTCCCGCCTGCGCGCGGGCTTATCCGCAACCTGAGCTACGTCGATTTTCAGGCGCTGCGCACTGTACATGGCCTTGTCATCCAGCCGATAAACGAAGACCTTGATATCGAGCTGACACGTCGGGAAGCGACCATTTCTGCCCGCGGTGGATTGACGGTGTCCTCCTTTGTTCAGTCGCGTACTGACGATGCCGCCCAGTCGGCCCTGACCCGGCGGGGCTTTGTGGATCTGCAACTCTATGAGGAACCGGACCTCGGCGTGTTGCGGAACGATATTGCCGAACTGGCCCAGGATGCCGCCTTGCTTGAGGGCCGGGAGCGCGAGAATGCACGGTTGGGTCTCGCACAGTCCTATCTCGCCAACGGCATGGCCAATGAGGCGGCCGGTGTTCTGAGAGTGATGATCGAGGAGCATCAGGTCGATGACCTTTATGATGATGCGCAGGTGACACTGGCGGCAGCGCTCGTCCTGTCCTCGCGCCCTGAAGAGGCGCTGGGCATGCTCAACAGCCCACCGATGGTCGATGCAGTGGATTCGCTGATGTGGCGGTCCATCGCCCGCAACCAGACCGGCGATTTTGTCGGCGCACGGGTCGATGCGCTGGCGTCGGAAAGCGTCGTGCAATCATATCCCGTGTGGGTGCGCAACCTGTTCCTGCTCTCGGGCACGGAGGCGGCCATTGAAAGCCACGACCTGGAACTGGCGAACCGGCTGATTGACCGGGTGACCTATTCCGCGCTCAGCCGCGACGATGCCAGCCGGTTCCAGCTTCTGCAGGGCCGCATTGATGAACTCGGCCAACGTTTTGATGAGGCGCTGGATGTCTATGGGCAGGTGATAGCGCAGGATCTGCGACCGACAAAGTCCGAGGCCATCTATCGCACGGTGGCGCTGCTGGACCGAATGGGCCGGCTCGATGCGACAAAGGCCGCCGAAACCCTGGCAGCCGAGGCCATGGTCTGGCGCGGCGGACCGCTGGAAGCGGACATGCTCGAACTTCTCGCGCGGCTGCAGTTCCGCAGCGGCAATTATCAAGGCGCCTTCGCCACTGTGAAGAACGCGTCCACCGCCCATCACCAGAACGATGAGCTCGTTGTGCTCAACGACATGGCGCAGGACGTGTTCGCCGATCTTTATCTCAACGGCGAGGCCGACGGGCTGGAGCCCATCGATGCGCTCACGCTCTACTACGACTACCGGCAGTTGACCCCGCCGGGTGCGCGTGGCGATGAGATGATCCGCAATCTGGCGCGGCGGCTGATCCGGGTGGACCTTCTGGAGCAGGCCGCTGAACTGCTCGAGTACCAGATCGATGCCCGTCTGCAGGGGGCCGCACGCGCACAGGTGGCGGCGGACCTTGCCGTCATCTACATCGCCGACCGGACACCGGAAAAGGCGCTGGAAGTGCTCAACCGCACCTCGATTGCCAACATGGCGCCATCGCTGGAGCGGCAGCGGCGCATCCTTGAGGCGCGGGCGCTGGTCGATGCCGGGCGGGCGCAATTGGCTCTGGACGTGTTGCGCAACCTTGACGGGCGCGATGCTGATGAAATGCGGATTGATGCGTTGTGGCGCGAGGGCTCCTACCGCGAGGCGGCAGAGCGGATCGAACTGATGTATTCGCAACGCACCAGCGTTGAGGACCTGCCGCAAGTGGCGCGGCTGAGCCTGATCCGGGCCGGCACCGGGTTCGTTCTGGCGAACGACGCCATCGGCCTCAGCCGGCTGCGCGGCAAGTTCGCGGACATCATGGCCGAAACGCCGGAATGGGCCATGTTCGACTATGTAACGGGGCCGATCACACGGCAGAGCGAAGGCTTCCGCGAACTGGCGGTGGAACTGTCGGACCGGGATTCGCTGACCAACTTCCTCAATGCCTATCGGCAGACCTATGGTCAGGAAGGCGCGCTGGCGCCGGGCGCTGAGCAGTCGACACAGTCCTGACCGGTTTCAGCCCGAGACGAAGCTGCGCACCAGCGAACCCGCAACCAGGTGCCAGCCATCGACCAGCACGAAAAAGATCAGCTTGAACGGCAGGGAAATCACCACTGGCGGCAGCATCATCATGCCCATAGACATGAGGACCGAAGCGACAACCATGTCGATGATGATGAAAGGTACGAACAGCAAGAAGCCGATCTCGAAGGCCCGGCGCAGTTCGGAAATCATGAAAGCCGGGATCAGGATGGTCAGCGGCAGGTCCGAGGCAGTTTCCGGCAATTCCTCGCCGGACATGTCGAGAAACAGTTCGACATCCTTTTCCCGCACGTTGGCCAGCATGAAGGAATGAACGGGCGCCGCCGCAGCCTCGAAGGCCGGTTCGAACTCCATTTCCCCGGCCATCAGGGGGGCGATGCCATTGTCGTAAGAGGCCTGCAGGGTGGGCGCCATGATGAAGGCGGTGAGGAACAGCGCCAGCGAGATCATCACCGTGTTGGGTGGGGCAGTCTGCAGGCCGATGGCCGTGCGCAGCAGCGACAGCACCACCACAATCCGGGTGAAGCTGGTGACCATGATCAGCACCGACGGCGCCAGCGACAGCAGCGTGATCAGCCCGATCAGTTGCACCGCGCGCTCGGTCAGCGAGGCGTCGTCGCCGAAATTGATCGAGATGTCCTGGGCCGCGACCTCGATCGGACCGAGGATTGCGAAGGCAATGAGCGCCAGAAGTGCGAGGCGGGGCAGGCCCGCCAGCCAGTTCCTAGTGCTGGGTGCGGCGCGGCGAGGCGGGCTCGGTGGCGTCCTCGTCGAGGCTGCTGTCGAATTCTGATTGGCCGGAAGACTTGCGTTCGCCGTCGACGCTGACGGCGGGTGCGAATTCGTCGGCATCGACGGTGACGTCAGCGGACTGGGCCGTGAATTCATCAGCGTCGTCACTTTCGGCATTGTCCGCCGCCGCCTCATGGTTCGTGGACGCCGTGGCACCGGCGCCGGATGGGTCCGAACCGTTCATAGCTGAGTCGCTTCGCACGGTGACCGGATTCTGGGGTTCTTCAACCGTTGACTGCATGGCTTCATCGGTTTCGTCATTGCCGGCGGAGCGCAACAGCCCGGTGTGGCGCAGGCTGGTATTGCTGCGGTCCGGCTGTGGTTGACCAAGGTTCTTCAGCCGTTCGAGCGGTGAGACTTCCGGCGTGTCGACGGAGGGTTCCTGCTCGGGTTCGGGATCGTTGTAGCGGCGCAGCAGGCCCGTCAGCCCCAAACGGCTGGCGGCGGCGGTGCGGCCACGCTCCTTGGCTTCGCCGGCATCAACCGCGACCGGTGCGGCCTGACGGTTGCTTGGTCGAGCCGGGGCCGGACGCGCCGGGGTTTCCTGCGGTTGGGCGATGCCAGATTCAACAACCACGTCCTGGGCGCCGCCGATGACCAGCAGGTGCTCGACATCGTCGCGCCGGATCAGCAGCAGGCTTCGTTTTGAATCGACGTTCAGGGTGTCGATGATGGCAAGACGCCGCTGGCGGCCCCGGGTCACAGAACCGGATGCCTTGAACAGCAGTTTGAGCAGCCACAGGCCGGCAACAATCAATACCAGAACGATGATCAGGGCGAATGCAACGCCCCACATGGACACGCCGTCTTCACCGCCGCCGAAAAGGCTCGTCAAGAATCCCAAATGACTACTCTATACAATGAAAGCGGAAATGTGAGGGCATTTGGGCAGTTTGCAACGAAAGTTAACCTGCCGTTAACCATGACATAGGCAGGATTTGCCTAGCGGTCGAAAGGATTCTCACGCCCATGACCATAATGGATTCAGCGCTGTTCGCGGCTCTCAAGAACAAGATGCAATGGCATCAGACGCGCCAGGGGCTGCTTGCCGAAAACATCGCAAATGCGGCAACGCCCGGATATCGCGGGCGCGATCTGGCCGAATTCGATTTCTCAGAAATGGTGCGCGATTCGCAAGTCAATCACGTTCAGGCGGCGACAACCAATCGCATGCATATCGCAGCGGCCAACACCAGTTCGGTTTCGTTCGGCGCAGGGGCGGCGGGGAATTTCGAGATCACGCCGAACGGCAATGGCGTGGTGCTGGAAGACCAGATGATGAAGATCACCGCCAACCAGATGGATTACCAGGCGGCGACGTCGCTTTATTCGCGATCGGTGCGGCTTTTGAAGACCGCGCTCGGGCGCAACGGCTAGATTTGGGGCAGGGCTGAACCATGAATGATTTCAACATTTCCCTTCAGGTCGCGGCGGGAGGCTTGCACGCGCAATCGGCCCGCATGCGGGTGATTGCCGAGAACCTCGCCAACGCCGATTCCGCGGCGCGGACGCCGGAAGAAGACCCGTTCCGCCGGCGTATTCCAACATTCAACGCCGTCTTTGACCGCGAGATGGACGCCTACAATGTGCGGATGGGCCGCACCGTGCTCGACCAGTCGGCGTTCGAAAGCAAATATCAGCCGGGGCACCCGGCTGCCGACGAACGGGGCTACGTGCGCTATCCCAACATCGATCCGCTGATCGAAATGGCGGATATGCGCGAGGCCCAGCGCACCTATGAGGCCAACCTCAACGTCGTCAGTTCCACGCGCGCCATGTTTGGGCAGACGCTTGACATTCTGCGCGGCTAATTTTTGAATTCCAGGAGTAGTTTTCCATGAGCACCCCGTTCAGCGCTGCTACCAATGCCTACAATTCTGCTGCGCAACTGATGCAGAATCCGGCGCAGCCGGCCCGCATCATCGAGGACAGCGGCCCGAATTTCGCGCAGGTATTGGCGGACACGGTGCAGTCGACCGTCGAGACCGGTAATCGGGCCGATCAACTTTCGATGCAGATGCTGAACGGCAATGCCAACATCGTCGATGTGGTCACAGCCGTGTCGGAAACCGAACTGGCCATTGAGAGCATGGTGACCATCCGCGACAAGGTGATTTCGGCCTACGAAGAAATCATGCGCATGCCGATCTGATAGCGGCGGGCAGGGGGCAAAGTCATGACCGGGGCGGAAGTACTGGATGTGGCGCGTGAAGGCATCTGGGTGCTGATCATCGTATCAGCGCCACTGATGATTGCCGGTCTGGTGGTCGGCGTCGTCATCGCCCTGTTCCAGGCGCTGACGCAAATCCAGGAAATGACGCTCGTCTTCGTCCCGAAAATCCTCGCGATCTTTGTGACCATGCTGGTGGCGCTGCCGTTCATGGGTGCGACCATAGGCGGCTACATGAACCGGATTGCCGACCTGATCGTGTCCGGCGGATGAGCGGGCGGAAGGCGGCCGGCCCATGCAACTGACGCTGGAGTGGCTGCCGCAGACGGCCTTTCACTACATGCTGATTTTCGCGCGCGTCGGCGCCATGCTGATGCTGATGCCGGCGCTGGGGGAAAGCTTCATCCCGGCCCGGCTGCGGCTGGCTTTCGCACTGGCGCTCAGCCTCATCTTCCTGCCGATGATGGTGCAATATCTGCCGCCCATCGAGTTTGAATTGTTCGGTGTCATTGGCCTTTTGCTGCACGAACTGGCGATTGGCCTGATCCTCGGTGGCATCGGGCGGCTGATCGTCTCGGCGACGCAGGTGGCGGGCGCCACCATCGCTTTCCAGATGGGGCTCAGCATGGCCATGACGGCTGATCCCACCGCGTCCGGGGTGCAGGGCGCCATTATCGGCAACTTCCTGACCATCGTGGCACTGACGCTGGTGTTTGCGACCGACCTGCATCATCTGATCATTGCCGCCATCCACGACAGCTACGTGGTGTTTCCGCCGGACATGCCTCTGATGTTCGACGATGCGATGATGCTGGCGCTCGATACGGTCACCAAGTCCTTCAACATCGGCGTGCAGATGGCGGCGCCGTTCATCGTCTTCGGTCTGGTGTTCTATCTGGGGCTCGGTCTGCTGGCCCGGCTGATGCCGCAATTGCAGGTGTTCTTCATCGCCATGCCCGCCAATATCGGCGTGGGCCTCATTCTGTTCGCCATCCTGATCGCCTCCACACTCGGCTGGTACATGAGCCACTTCGAGGCGCATTTCATGATGATGCTGGGTTGAAGGGGGCGGAATGGCCGATCAACCCGACAAGTCGGAACAAACAGAAGACCCAACCCAGAAAAAGCTGGATGACGCCCACAAGAAGGGCGATGTGGCCAAGAGCCAGGAAGTCACGACCTGGTTCATGCTTTTGGGATCAGCCCTGTTGTTCGCCATCATGGCGCCGATCACCGGGGCGGCGCTCACCCAGGAACTGAAACTGGTGATGGCAAATGCCGACCGGTATGACGTCACCACCAACGGCTTTGCGCAATTCATGAACACGCTGGCCGGCACGGTGCTGGTCACCGTGCTGGTGCCGCTGGGGCTGATGGCGCTGTTTGCCATCGCTGCCAACCTGGTCCAGCACCGGCCGGTCTGGTCGGTCGATCCGATCACGCCGAAACTGAGCAAGATTTCGCCCATCGCCGGCTTTCAGCGGCTGTTCTCCACCGAGGCTTTGGTCAATTTCGGCAAGGGACTGGCCAAGATCAGCATCGTGGGCGCGGCGGTATTCTTTGCCGTCTGGTCGGAACGGGATCAGCTGGACACGCTGATGACTGTCGACATCCACCTCATTCTCGCTGATTTCCAGGCGCTGGGGATAAAGATCTTCATCGCCGTGCTGGCCATCGTCACTGTCATCGCGATCGCCGACTTCATGTACCAGCGCCACCGCTGGTGGGAAAAGCAGAAGATGACGGTCAAGGAAGTGCGCGACGAGCACAAGAACATGGAAGGGGACCCGCAGATCAAGTCGCGTATCCGCCAGATCCGGGCCGAGAAATCCCGCAAGCGCATGATGGCGCAGGTGCCGACTGCCTCGGTGGTGATTACCAACCCGACCCACTATGCCGTGGCGTTGAAATACGAGAAGGACATGGCGGCGCCGGTCTGCGTGGCCAAGGGCGTGGATGCGTTGGCGTTGCGCATTCGCGGGGTGGCGACCGAGCACGACATACCGATTGTCGAGAATCCGCCGCTGGCGCGGGCGCTTTATGCAAGTGTCGACGTCGACGACACTATCCCGGCCGAACACTTCAAGGCCGTGGCGCAGGTCATCGGCTTCGTCATGCGTCTGAAGCAGAAGGCGCGATGGAAGGCCTAGTTTTGTACACACAGCGGCTTTGTTCTACCCAAGTTGCCCCGGCATTTGCTACGACTTGGGGTAGAGGGCGAATCGGTTTTCCCGAAGGGGAACCGCACGTGCCCGATGACGCATTTCACTAGCTCGACAGGCTGCCAGTTTTTTGATGACCAAGGACAATTATCCAGAACCGTCAATGGGACAGCCGGGCAACGGCGATGCGGTGTGGCGGGTGGTGCTTCTGGCGCTGGCGCTGATTGGTATCGCGGCGGTGTTGACCATCTTTGCCGACCAGATCAGCCAGGACATGATTGTCATCCTGCTGGTGGTGCTGGCCGTCGTCGGCGTGTTCAGCCTGTTTGCGCTGGCGGCGGGCCTTTTCCGTTTTTCCGCGGGCACCGAGCGGCGCACGCTGTCGCGGTCGGTGCTCGACAGCGCGGTAAGGGGAATCCTCGTCACCGAGCGCGATGGCGCAATCGTCTATGCCAATGAGTATTATGCGAAAATGGCCCGGCAGGTAAGCGACGGGGCGCTGGTTGGGGTGCCGCGTCTGTTCGCCAATCAACCCGAAGCTTCCGAGGCCATCTACCGGCTCGGCCGGGCGGCGCGGGACGGGCGCAAGGCGGTAGAGGATTTGCGGCTGACGCGGGACTTCCTCGGTCACCCGCTCGAGGGCCAGAAGCCGCGCTGGTATCGCATCATGGCGCGGGATCTGCCGCTCACCGAAGGGGCGACCAAACCGCTGGTGGTCTGGACGGTCGAGGACATCACCAGCGATCGCGACAACCAGGAGAACATCTATCTCGAGTTGCAGCGGGCGATCGACTATCTCGATCACGCGCCCGCCGGGTTCTTTTCCGCCGACTCCCGCGGACGGGTGCAATATCTCAATTCCACACTGGCCGACTGGCTGGGCTATGACCTGGCTGATTTCGAGCCGGGTGATCTGCGCCTGTCGCAGATCGTGCAGGGTGACGGGGCCAACCTGTTGATGGGTGGCCGGGCCGGCGGCGATATTCGCACCGAGGTCATTGATCTCGATCTGGTGCACCGCAACGGCACGACCTATCCGGTCCGGCTGCTTCACCGGGCGGCTAGGCTTGCCGACGGTGAACTGGGCGAAACGCGCACTCTGGTTCTCGACAGGCTGGTCGGGCAGGCGGGCGAGGACGATGTGCGCGCCATGCAGATGCGGTTCGCGCGGTTCTTCAACGACACGCCGTTTGCGATTGCCACGCTGGATGGCGAGGGGCGTATCGCCCACACCAACGCGCCGTTCAACCGGGTGTTCGGGGTTCGGGCGGAGACCCAGTCCGTCGAGAACATGCCGTTTGCCGATCTGATCGCGGAGGGGCAGCGGGCCAAGTTTGCCGAGGCGTTTGAAGCTGTGCTTGACCGGAAAGCTGATGTCGAGCCGCTGGAGGCCGACCTCAGCGCCGATGCCGAGCGCGGGGTACGGCTTTATTTCACCGCGGCGGAATCTGTCACGGATTCGGACGAGAAGGTTATCGTCTACGCGCTCGACACGACCGATCACAGGCGGCTGCAGGCGCAGTTTGCGCAGGGCCAGAAGATGCAGGCGGTGGGGCAGCTGGCCGGTGGCGTGGCGCACGATTTCAACAATGTTCTGACCGCCATCATCGGCTTTTCCGACCTGTTGTTGCTCAAGCACAAGCCATCGGATCCGTCCTTCTCCGACATCATGTCGATCAAGCAGAGCGCCAACCGGGCAGCGGGGCTGGTGCGCCAGCTGCTGGCCTTTTCGCGGCGCCAGACGCTCCGGCCGCAGGTGCTGGACCTGACCAACACGATCAACGAGCTCAACGAATTCCTGAAGCGGTTGATTGGCGAGAAGATCACGCTCGAGGTCGCGCATGACAGCGAATTGTGGCCGGTCAGGGTGGACCAGACGCAACTTGAGCAGGTGATCGTCAATCTCGTGGTCAACGCCCGCGACGCGATCGCCGATGGCGGGAGCATCAAGGTCAAGACGCGCAATGTCTGGTCGCAGGAGGCCGAGACTTTTGATTATCAGGGCATGCCGGCAGCCGACTATGTGCTGATCGAGGTTGCGGACACCGGATCGGGCATGCCACCGGACGTGGTCGAGAAGATTTTCGAGCCGTTCTTTTCCACCAAGGAACTGGGCAAGGGCACGGGTCTTGGCCTGTCGACGGTCTACGGTATCATCAAGCAGACTGGCGGGTTCATCTATGTGGAAACCGAACCGGGCAATGGCACCAGTTTCCGCATCTTCCTGCCGCGCCACGTCGTGGCGCCGGAAGAGCAGAAGGCGGCCAATGTCGAACATGCAGTCAAGGACCTGACCGGCAACGAGCGCATTCTGCTCGTGGAGGATGAGGAAAGCGTGCGCGCCTTTTCCGCACGCGCCCTGTCGGCGACCGGCTATGAAGTGTTCGAAGCGGATTCGGGCGAGGAAGCGCTGGAAGTTCTCGACGACATCGACAATGAGATCGACCTGATCATATCCGACGTGGTCATGCCGGTGATGGATGGGCCGACTTTGCTGATCGAGGTCCGCAAGCGCCTGCCGGACGTCAAATTCATCTTCGTTTCCGGTTACGCCGAAGAAAGCGTCCGCCAGGACCTTGCCGACGACCGCAGCGTCGAATTTCTCGCCAAGCCCTATACGCTCGACCAGATCAACACCAAGGTGAAGGACGTGCTGTCGGCGGTTGATGAGGGCGGGGCCGGATAGGCAGCCGGAATTGCCGCACGGGATCACCTGCGGTTTCGGGATGTGGTCAGACGACGCGGGACAGTGGTCACCTCGTACGAAATTTCAAAAAACACTGAGGCAAACACCGCCCCGCGCTTCCGGGATTTGCGACCGGGTGTCCTGCATCTCCATCCTCAAACCGTCTGCGGATCGATCGTTTCCCGGTGCCTTCAAGCGTGTTCTCCGCAAACCATCCGCGCCACGGGTGGATCAACACCCGTCAACGGTCGAGACTGGATTGACCCACGATGGTCAGTGGGTCGCAGTCCGCCCGGCCAACCTCAGGACGACTCCTTTGGTTCACCGGTCTGGTTCCGCGAAGCCTCGTGCACTTCCGTCTTTGCGAAACCTTGAGGTGAGTATGCGGCCAATCCGGAGGGCGGGGATAAGTTGCTGCCTGCCGAGACTTGGCCGGCAGGCAGCATGTCTTGTTTAGGCCGGTTGCGGCACCGGTCTGCGGTTCTCGACCAGCCCGATATAGAGCGAGGCGCCGACAATCAGCAGGGCGCCGGGCCAGAACAGGGCGCTGGGGACCTGGGAAAGAAGCACCCACCCCAGCAGCGTGTTCAACGGCAGTTTCAGATCGTCGAACGGCTGCAGGTAGGTGGCGTCGGCCTTGTTGTAGGCGCTCCACAGCAGGTATTGCGCGGCCGCAGTCACGAAGCCGAGCAGGATGATCCAGGTCAGCGTTTCGCCCTGCGGCAGGCCGAAGTCGAGCCCGGCGGAGAGACCCGCCGGCAAGCTGCCGGGCATCAAGGTGGCCAGAAGGCCGAGCACCAGGCCGATGACGGCGTGGTTCACAACGATCAGCAGCAGCAGGTAGAGCGTCAGCGATTCCGGGGTTTCCTCGCGCGCGAGATATTTGGAGATGACTGTGGTGGTGCTCCACAGCGCTGCCGCCAGCACCGGCAGCAGCGAGGCCCAGGTGAAGGAATCGCTGCCGACGCCGACGATGAGGAATGCGCCGATGAAGGCGACGACCGAGGCACCGATCCGGGTGGGCGTCAGCGTTTCGCCAAGGAACAGGACGGAGCCGGCAATCACAAAGAAGGGACCGGTGAGCAGCAGGCCGACCATCTGCCAGACGGGAACGCCAGAAGCGAAACCGAAGACAAAGACCTGTGCGCCGAGGGCCGAGGCCAGTGCGCGCAGTTCGTGCCAGCCCGGGTGGCGGGTTTTCAGATTGTTGAGGCCGATGCGCAGGATAAGCGGCACAGCGAAGAGCGTGGCGATGAGATATTGCCAGAAGACGGCGGCGGAAGACGACATCTTGCCGTCGGCCAGCATCGGGTTCCACGGGTTGGTGATGACATCGTAGGAAAAATTGACACCGGCGAAGACGACCTGAGCGGCGACCATGAACAAGGTCGCGGTGACAAGCGGGCTTGCGGCGGAAGAAGAAGAGGCAGTCTGGGACATTTTTCGATCCTTTCGTCGTTCCAGAGTTGCCTCAGGGGTGACGGGGATCGACACACCACGCCGTGCATCAAATGCACGGACCCGTGGCGTTTTCAGTCCCGTTCTCTTTCATCCGGACTATGACCGTCGGCCCTGGAATCACACCAGATCTGCTGACCCACCTCGCTGGAGATGGCGCTCGCGGGCTTGCTCATCTGGAAGGACAAGCTTACCGCCGGTGGGGAATTTCGCCCCGCCCTGAGAACATTGCCTGCTCCCGGATGGGGCGCAGACAGGCGGGATATAGGCCCTTGGTTACCGAAAGGCAATCAGGAACAGGAATGTGCCCGTTCAGGCGGTCTCGCCATTTGGCAGCGGCGTGCCCTCGGCGATGAGCCCAGCGCCGGCCAGATCGGCCCAGAACTGGCCGGGGATGGGTTGGTTCCACCAGGCGGCGATCTGGTCGAATTCGCTGACGGTGCGCGGGCCAGGAAGCACGCTGCAGACGGCCCTGTGAGCCAGCGGGAACTGCAGCGCGGCGGCCGGCAGGTCAACGCCGTGGGCGCGGCAGACGGTTTCGATGGTGGCGACCTTGTCGACCAGATGCTGGGGGGCAGTGGTGTAATTGTAGGTGCCGCCGCCGACCAGCAGCCCGGAATTGAACGGGCCGCCGCAAATGATCGAGGCGGAGCGCTGCAGGCAGGTTTCGAGGAATGGCGACAGCGAGGTCTGTTCGAGCAGTGTATAGCGTCCGGCGAGCAGGAACACGTCCCAGTCGCCGAGTTCGAACGCCTCCATCAGGATTTCCCACTCGTTGACGCCCAGTCCGATGGCCTTGACGGCGCCCGATGCTTTTAACTCGGTCATGGCCCGATAGCCGCCGCTCTCCAACTCCGCCCAGCATTTGGGGGCGTTGTCCCCTTGCGTTTCCGGGCCGATATCATGAACCAGCAGGATGTCGATCCGGTTGGTCCCGAGGCGCTGCAGGCTGTCGGCATGGGAGCGCATTATGCCGTCGTAAGTGTAATCGTAGACGTCGACGAACGGGTAGGGCTGGTGCCAGGAATGTTCGCGGGCGTAGGGACCGATCTGGGGGGCGAGCAGGCGGCCGACCTTGGTGGACAGGACGACCTGATCGCGGTGCGCGCGGATACCGTCACCGGTCAGATGTTCGGCCTTGCCGAAGCCATAGAACGGGGCGGTATCGACCAGGGTGACGCCCTTGTCGATGGCATGAGGAATGGTGGCAGCGGCCGCGCTTTCATCAACGGCGCTCATGTTTCCGGCAAGGCTGGCGGTGCCGAGCCCGAGCGCGGAGACTTCCAGAGCGGTATTACCGACACGGCGCTTTTGAAATGTCATGAGATGCTCCTCGTCCCGGCGGCGCGGCTAACATGTTAGTGGGGCAATTGAAAACAGGGGCGGGAGGAAGTCAAGCAGCACGGGCCGTTAAGGCGGTACGATTAGGTGCGTGCTCGGCAGGAACATATTTGTTCTTGACTTTGAGGACAAAATGAGAACAAAAAGGATACATAATATGTTTTGATTGGCGGCAAAGAGGTTCGTTGCCCGAATCTCTGACAGTGTGAAATAAGGAGACGGCTTATGGCAAATTCACCACTTCGGGTTATCGACGGGGGTTCCATGGACAAGAACAAGGCGCTGGAAGCAGCGCTGACGCAGATTGAGCGCAGCCACGGCAAGGGCTCCATCATGCGCCTGGGCGAGAACACGATCCAGGATGTGGAAACCGTGTCGACCGGCTCGCTGGGGCTGGATATCGCGCTGGGCGTCGGTGGTTTGCCGCGCGGCCGAATCATTGAAGTGTTCGGGCCGGAGAGCTCGGGCAAGACGACGCTGACCCTGCATGTGGTGGCCGAGGCGCAAAAGGCCGGGGGCATCTGTGCCTTTGTGGACGCCGAGCATGCGCTCGATCCCGCCTATGCCCGCAAGCTGGGCGTCGATATCGACAGTTTGCTGATTTCGCAGCCGGACGCCGGTGAGCAGGCGCTTGAGATTGCCGACACGCTGGTTCGGTCCGGCGCCATCGATGTGCTGGTGGTTGACTCGGTGGCGGCGCTGACGCCGCGGGCCGAACTGGAAGGGGAAATGGGCGACAGCCTTCCCGGTCTCCAGGCGCGGCTGATGAGCCAGGCGATGCGCAAGCTGACCGCCTCCATCTCACGCTCAAAGACCATGGTGATCTTCATCAACCAGATTCGCATGAAGATCGGTGTGATGTTCGGCTCGCCGGAAACCACCACCGGCGGCAATGCGCTGAAGTTCTATTCCTCGGTGCGTCTCGATATCCGCCGCATCGGCACCATCAAGGATCGCGACGAGGCGGTGGGTAACCAGACACGGGTCAAGGTGGTCAAGAACAAGCTGGCCCCGCCGTTCCGCCAGGTCGAGTTCGACATCATGTATGGCGAGGGCATTTCCAAGACGGGCGAACTGCTCGACCTCGGGGTGAAGGCCGGTATCGTCGAAAAGTCAGGCTCCTGGTTCTCCTACAACAGCGAGCGGCTGGGGCAAGGCCGCGAAAATGCCCGGCAGTTCCTCAAGGACAATCCGGCAGTGGCGCTGGAAATCGAGACGGGTGTACGTGAAAGCGCCGGGCTGATTTCTGAAAAGCTTCTGACCGACGAAGGTGATGATCCGGTCGGTCTGGATGACGGCGAGGATGCACCTGCTTCCGCCGAGGATTGATCCAAAAAAATCTGACGGCTGTCCCAAGCCGGTCCCAACTGCGGGCATCCAACGGATGCCCGCTTTTGTTTGAGGTCAGGCAATGGCAATGCCGGAAAGGCCGCAATGCTGGACAGGGCGGCAGGCAGCGGGATAGAAGTCGGCAACACGATTGTGACAATGCGCGGGTGGGTCTTGCGGCCCACCCGTATTGATGTATCCGGACCATTCTCATGACCACCGTCAACGACATCCGCCGCACTTTTCTCGACTATTTCATTGCGAACGGGCACACCGAGGTCGCCTCAAGCCCCTTGGTGCCGCGCAATGATCCGACGCTGATGTTCACAAACGCGGGCATGGTTCAGTTCAAGAACGTGTTCACCGGGCTGGAAAAGCTGCCTTATTCGACCGCGACCACATCGCAGAAATGCGTGCGCGCCGGCGGCAAGCACAATGACCTCGACAATGTGGGGTTCACCGCCCGGCACCTGACCTTTTTCGAGATGCTGGGCAATTTCTCGTTCGGCGATTATTTCAAGGACCGGGCGATCGAACTGGCCTGGAACCTGATCACCAGGGAATTCGGTCTGCCTGAGGACAAGCTGCTGGTCACCGTCTATCACACGGATGACGAGGCGGTGGAGCACTGGAAAAAGATTGCCGGACTCCCTGACGAAAAGATCATTCGCATCCCGACGTCAGACAACTTCTGGTCGATGGGCGACACGGGGCCGTGCGGACCATGCTCGGAAATCTTCATTGACCGGGGTGATCATATCTGGGGCGGCCCTCCGGGAACGCCTGAAGAAGACGGCGACCGGTTTCTCGAATTCTGGAACCTGGTGTTCATGCAGTTCGACCAATCCGCCGATGGTACCCAGGAGCCGTTGCCGCGCCCCTCGATTGATACCGGCATGGGGCTGGAGCGCATGGCTTCCATCCTGCAGGGTGTGGAAAGTGTCTTTGAAACAGACATGTTCAAGGCGCTGGTCGATGCGGCAGCGCATGCCACAAAGTCCAGTGCCAACGAAGGCACCAATCTGCAGTCGCAGCGGGTGATCGCTGATCATTTGCGCTCGATGGCATTCCTCATTGCTGAAGGCGTTCTGCCGTCCAACGAAGGTCGTGGCTACGTGCTGCGCCGGATCATGCGGCGCGCCATGCGGCATGCTACGCTGCTCGGTGCCGATGAGCCGGTGATCCACACATTGGTGCCGACGCTGTCGCGGGAAATGGGCGAAGCCTATCCCGAACTGGTGCGCGGCCAGCAGATGATTGCCGAGACGGTGCGGATTGAGGAAGAGCGTTTTCTCAAGACTCTGTCGCGCGGGCTGTCGATCCTAAATGAGGAAGTCGAGGGTCTGTCGGAGGGTGGAGTGCTGGCCGGCGAAACTGCCTTCAAGCTTTATGACACCTATGGTTTCCCGCTCGACCTGACCCAGGATGCCTTGCGTAGCCGCGGCATCGAAGTTGACCAGGCCGGTTTCGATACGGCCATGAAGGCCCAGAAGGAAGCAGCACGTGCCAACTGGTCCGGCTCGGGCGAGGCGGCGGCTGATACTGTCTGGTTTTCCATTGCCGACAAGGCGGGCGCCACCGAGTTCCTCGGCTATGAAACGGAGAGCTCGGAGGGCGAGGTGCTGGCCCTGATCAAGGGTGGCGAAGAGGTGAAGGTTCTGGCCGCGGGCGACGAGGGCTACGCGGTTT
Source organism: Devosia sp. (assembly GCA_017794705.1). GTDB lineage: Bacteria > Pseudomonadota > Alphaproteobacteria > Rhizobiales > Devosiaceae > IH3. The sequence continues at coordinate 93,401 of CP051235.1, forward strand.
TCAACCAGACACCGTTCTATGGGGAAAGCGGCGGTCAGGTCGGGGACACCGGTTTGATCAGAAGCGATGAAGGCAGGGCCGAGGTGCTGGACGTCACCAAGCAGGCGGGCGGCGTCTTCGCCCACAAGGTACGGGTCACCGAGGGCAAACTGAGCGTCGGTGACGCTGTCCAGCAGCAGGTCGAACATGCGCGCCGGTCGGCAATCCGTTCGAACCATTCGGCGACCCACCTGTTGCACGAGGCGTTGCGCGAAGTGCTGGGCACGCATGTGGCCCAGAAGGGATCGCTTGTGTCCGGGGAACGGTTGCGTTTCGACTTTTCGCACACCAAGCCGGTGAGCGAGGCCGAGATGGCCGAGATCGAGCGTCTGTCGAACGCCATTATCCTGCAGGATGCGCCCGTGGAAACGCGGCTGATGGCCGTTGATGACGCGCGGGCCATGGGTGCCATGGCACTGTTCGGTGAAAAATACGGCGACGAAGTGCGGGTCGTCTCGATGGGCAAGGCGCTCGAGGGTGACAAGGCCGGCAAGACCTATTCGATGGAATTGTGCGGCGGCACGCATGTGGCGCGCACCGGCGAGATCGGGCTGGTGACGGTGGTCAACGAGGGGGCCGTGGCTTCGGGCGTGCGCCGGATCGAGGCGCTGACCGGTGATGCCGCCCGGCGGCATTTTGCGGAGCAGGAGCGCGAACTCAAGGCGGTCGCGGCCGCACTCAAGGTTTCGCCACGCGATGCGCTGTCCCGGGTCGAGAGCCTGATCGAGGAACGCAAGCAGTTGGAACGACAACTGGCCGAAGCCCGCCAGAAACTGGCCATGGGCGGTGGCGGCGGCGAAGGCGCCAGTGGGCCCGAAGAGGTGAACGGCACCAAGTTTATCGGCCGGGCCATCGAAGGCCTGCCGGCCAAGGACCTGCGTGGGCTGGTCGATCAGGCCAAAAAACAGATGGGATCCGGCGTGGCCGCCATGATCGCGCTTGCCGATGATGGCAAGGCGGGCGTTTGCGTGGGGGTGACAGACGACCTGCAGGCCAAATTCTCCGCCGTCGATCTGGTCCGCGCGGCAGCTGAAGCCCTCGGCGGTTCAGGTGGCGGCGGCCGGCCGGACATGGCACAGGCCGGAGGCCCGGACGGCAGCAAGGCCGATGAGGCTCTCGCCGCCGTAAAGGCCCGTCTGGCAAGCTAGTCCCTGAGGCTGATGCTGCCACCGCTCGACTGGCTGAGGTCGGTGCTTTGCGGATCGCCATAGATTGTCACGTCAGCACCGCTGGAAACGTCGACGCTGACGCCGCCGGTGATCCGGGCGGAAAGGCTGGCGCCGCTCGAGGCGTTCAGATTGCCTGCCTCGCATTCAAGACCTGCGGCATCGAGGTCGGCACCGCTTGAAGTATCGGCATCAAGCGTGGTGCAGCTGCCGGTGGCGTTGAGGTCGGCGCCGCTGGACGACGACAGCTGAAGGGTGCCGGCGGTCAGATCGACGAGATCAAGATCGGCACCGCTGGAGGAGTTCGCCGTCAGGTTTTCCAGCGTGAAGCCGGTCACCGTCATGTCGGCGCCCGACGAGGCGTCGGCCCCGGTGAGCGTCGGCGTGGTGACGCGCACGGTGAGATTGTCATCTGACCCGAAAATGGCGCCCACCAGCCCGCCATCAAAAATAAAGTCGAGCAGATTGCCTTCGCGGGTGATGACCAGGGTGCCGTTTTCAACCTCGACCCGGAGATGGTCGAAGGCATCGGCTTTGTCCGCTTCGGCGGTCACCTGTTGAGTGTCGGCAGGGGTTACCTCGACGGAGACCCCGGCGGAGGCATTGATCGCTTCAAACAGGGCGAGATCGCTGAATTCACGGGTTTCGGCAAAAGCCGAAGTGGCGGCCAGTGCCGCGCCGGCGGCAAGGGCGAGAATTGTGGCAGACTTGTGCATTTGACGTTCCCTCAAAGTCTGGTGGCGGAATTCCAAGCAGATGTGTTCACAATGAAAGATGTGCAAGTCGAAATGGAGAATTGAGAAGAACTATTCGGCCCTTGAAAACAAAAAGGCCGGACCCAAGGGCCCGGCCGGAATTGCGCTCTGGGTAGGCCGGCGTCAGGCCATGGCCTTCTGCAGGTTGGCGTCAATGGCATCGAGGAAGCCCATGGTCGACAGCCATTCCTGATCGGGGCCAACGAGCAGGGCGAGGTCCTTGGTCATCTCGCCACCTTCGATTGTGGCTACGACGGTCTTCTCGAGCGTTGAAGCGAACTTGGCCAGTTCTGCATTGTCGTCCAGCTTGGCGCGGTGGGCGAGGCCACGCGTCCAGGCGAATATGGATGCCGTTGAGTTGGTCGAGGTTTCCTTGCCCGCCTGATGCTGGCGGTAGTGGCGGGTGACCGTGCCGTGGGCGGCTTCCGCCTCGACGGTCTGGCCATCGGGGGCCATTAGGACCGAAGTCATCAGGCCAAGAGAGCCAAAGCCCTGCGCAACCGTGTCGGACTGCACGTCACCATCGTAGTTCTTGCAGGCCCAGACATAACCGCCGGACCACTTGAGCGCGGCGGCCACCATGTCATCAATCAGGCGGTGTTCATAGGTGATTTTGGCCGCTTTGAACTTGTCCGTGAATTCGGCGTCGAAAATCTCCTGGAAGATGTCCTTGAAGCGTCCATCGTAGACTTTCATGATGGTGTTCTTGGTGGACATGTAGAGTGGCACCTGACGAGCCAGCGCGTAGTTCATCGAGGCGCGGGCAAAGTCGCGGATGGACTCGTCGAGGTTGTACATGGCCATCGCCACGCCGGCGCCCGGGGACTGGAACACTTCCCGTTCGATCACTTCGCCGTCTTCACCGACGAACTTCATCGTCAGCGTGCCCTTGCCGGGAAACTTGAAGTCGGTGGCGCGGTACTGATCGCCATAGGCGTGACGTCCGATGATGATGGGCTGGGTCCAGCCCGGAACGAGGCGCGGCACGTTCCTGCAAATGATGGGTTCGCGGAAGATGACGCCGCCCAGAATGTTGCGGATTGTGCCGTTGGGCGAGCGGTACATTTTCTTGAGGCCGAATTCCTCGACGCGGGCTTCGTCCGGCGTGATGGTGGCGCATTTGACGCCGACGCCGTACTTTGCAATCGCGTGCGCGGCATCGATTGTCACCTGATCGTCGGTGGCGTCGCGGTGCTCCATGCCCAGGTCATAATATTCAAGATCAATGTCGAGGTAAGGATTGATCAGCTTGTCCTTGATGGCCTGCCAGATGATGCGTGTCATCTCGTCGCCGTCCAGTTCGACAACCGGATTTGCGACCTTGATCTTGCTCATTGAATGCTCCGCGCTTTGCGTGTGGGAAAACTCGCGCCCCTATAGCAGAGGCGCGCGAAAAGGCAAATCTCACGGTGCGTTGAGCTACTTGGGGGGCAGAGTCTGGACGAACTGTTCGGCCTGGGCGATCCAGCTGGCAAGCCGGTCACCGGTTTCGATGGCATCTGCGTCGACTTCCACGTAGCCCTTCATTTCGCGGCCGGTGAAAGTCATGGGGCTAACGCCGGGCAGGGCCAGCATTTCGTCATAGGCTTCCTTGCCGACGCGGACGAGCAGTCCGCCACCCTTGATAGGGCCGACAAGCATGTTGCCGTTGAGCATGAAGGCGACGCCGCCGAACATGGTTCTTTCAGTGATTTCGGGCCGGTCGGAGAGATGGCGGCGAATACGGTCCGCTAGCTCCTCAACTTCTTCAGAAAGCGGCATTTCAGTCCTCTCGATATGTGTCGTGAAGGGGAATTTCGCCGGGCAATATGTCCCAATCTTGATGGGACCGGTTGAACAGGACCTGGCCGGGTTTGAACCATGACTGGTCCTCGAACAGGCCGACGGGCAGAAGCGCGGCGCCGGGCCAGCGGCTGGATTCGGCGAAGAGCGTTGTTGCGCAGGTGGGGCAGAAGTGGCGGGTGAGTGTGGCACCGGAATCTGCGGGACGGGAAAAACTGCGTATCTCGCCAGTGATCGCGACTCCCGCCGCGTTCGCAATGGCCACCGCGGAATGGCCGGTGCCGGTGGCTTTCTGGCATTCGCGGCAGGCGCAAAGGAATGTGGACCGGATCTTGCCAATGAAATGCATCTGGACCGCCCCGCACGCGCAAGTGGCGTCAAGATCAACGATGGGGCGGGTCTCGCTCATATGCCGAAACTGACACGGCGCGGGCGGCCGGACCAGTGGCTAACTTGATTTTGGAGCGGCGGACGCATAGGGGCTTGGTGCACGCATTTCGGAGACCCATGTGTCCCTTCAATATTATCCGATCGAAACAGGACGGCTGGTCCTCCGCCGTTTTACGCTTGATGACGCGCCGGCCATGCATGCCTATGTCTCGCTGCCGGAGGTGGCGCGCTACATGATGTGGGAGCCGCTGAGCCTTGAGGAGACCCGTGCGCGTCTTGAACGCTGGCTGGGGAGCGAAGGAGACGCTGAAGAGGGCGATAATCTTTCCTTTGCAATCACGCTGAAAGGCAGCGGCGAACTCGTCGGCGATTGCGGGCTGGGATTTCGGAACAAGGCGGCGCGGCAAGCAGAAATCGGTTTTTCGCTCAATCCGGCGCATCAGGGGAAAGGCTACGCGACCGAGGCCGTTGGGGAAATGCTGCGGCTCGGGTTCGAGCGTTGCAACCGGCACAGGATCTACGCGCGTTGCGATGCGCGAAACGATGGGTCGTGGCGCTTGATGGAGAGGTTGGGGATGCGCCGCGAAGCGCATTTTCGCGAACATGCCCTTTTCAAGGGCGGTTGGGACGATGAATTTTATTACGCGATGCTTGAGGATGAGTGGCGGGCGCAGCAGGAAGGGGCAGCGTAGTGGCCGGCACTGACAGTTCCAAACCGCTGAGCCTTGAGCCGTGCCCGGCGATCATCCTGTGTGAGCCGCAGTTGGGCGAGAACATCGGATCGGCCGCGCGGGCGATGGCCAATTTCGGGCTATGGGACCTCAGGCTGGTCAATCCGCGCGAGGGTTGGCCCAACGAGAAAGCAGCGTCGCTGGCCGCCAAGGCCGATCACGTGATTTCGCGGGTTCAGGTGTTCGAGACGATTGAACAAGCGATTGCTGACCTGTCGCTGGTTTATTCCACGACGGCGCGCAAGCGGGACATGTTCAAGCCGGTGATCGGGCCCGATGTTGCGGCCAACCGGTTGCGGGCGCACATCGGCGCCGGCGGCGGGGCGGGGCTGTTGTTCGGGCGCGAGCGCTGGGGATTGAACAATGAGGAAGTGGCGCTGTCAGACGCGATCGTAACGCTGCCGGTCGAAGCGGCGTTCGCTTCGCTCAATATTGCCCAGGCTGTGCTGGTGCTGGCCTATGAATGGCGGCGCGCGGAAGGCGAGGCGGCGGCGCTGCCGTTTGACGGCGATCTTGGGGTGCCGGCGACACGGGATCAGCTGGTCGGACTGTTTGAGCAACTGGAAGAAGCGCTTGATCGCGGACACTTCTTTTCGACTGCGGAAAAGCGGCCCTCGATGGTCAACAACATCAGGGCGATGCTCAGCCGCGCCGGGTTCAACGAACAGGAAGTGCGTACTTTGCGGGGGATTGTGGCTTCGCTGGACCGGCGCCATGAGCGCCCCAATCCGGACCGGCAGAAGCCGCGGCCGCGTGCAAAAACCAGAAAACAGGACAGCTAGGGCTGGCATTTTGGTGCAATCGGGCGTTTGGTAGCGCCCTCTCCGAGTCTTTTCCGGCACCACAATGACCATTGAAAACCCGCTGCCTTTGCCGTCGAGCAAGGCGTTCAGCTATCCCGGCTACAGGCTGTTCTGGTTCACCATCATGGCGAACACGTTCGCCTCCCAGATTCTGAGCGTGGCTGTGGCCTGGCAGGTCTATGACCAGACGCGCAATCCGCTTTATCTCGGCCTGATCGGGCTGGTGCAGTTTCTGCCCGCGCTGATGCTGGTGCTGGTGACTGGCCTGGCGGCGGACAGGTTCAGCCGTCGCATCATCATGTCCGTTTGCCTTGCGGTGCAGATCGCATGCGTCAGCACCATTCTCTGGCTGACGGTTTCCGGCAACACCAATGTCTGGCTGGTGCTGGGGGTGCTGGCCATCATGGGGGTTTCGCGGGCGTTTCTGGGGCCGGCCGAGAACTCACTGGCGCCCAATCTCGTGCCGCCAGTGGCCTTGCCCAATGCGGTCGCCACGACCGCTTCGGCCTGGCAATTGTCGAACATCGTCGGGCCGATGGTGGGCGGGCTGCTCTACGGTCTCGGTGCGGCAGTAGCGTTTGGCACGGCAGCGGGCATGGTCGTCGTCGGCTTTTTCCTCGTTCTCTTCATCCCGCGGCCAGCGCAAAGCCGGGAGCCTCAGGCAAAGGCGCTGAAGCAGATACTCGCCGGTTTTCATTATGTGTGGCACCAGAAGGTGGTGCTGGGCGCCATCTCGCTGGACCTGTTTGCGGTCTTGATGGGCGGCGCGGTGGCGCTGCTGCCGGTCTATGCGCGTGACATTCTGGAAACGGGACCCTGGGGGCTGGGCCTGCTACGCGCTGCGCCAGGTGTGGGTGCGATCCTGATGGCGCTTGCCCTGCACCGCTTCCCGGTGCGCGATCACGCGGGCAAGGTGCTGTTGATCTGCGTGTCGCTATTCGGGGCCTCGACCATCTTGTTCGGTTTCTCGACCAGCGTGTGGATTGCGGTGCCGGCGCTGTTTCTTGTCGGGGCGACCGACATGATCAGCGTGGTGATCCGCGAGACGTTGATGCAGCTCTGGACGCCCGACGAACTGCGCGGCCGGGTCAATGCGGTCAACATGGTGTTCATCGGCGCGTCGAACGAGCTGGGCGAATTCCGTGCCGGTGTGATGGCCTTCTGGGTGGGTGCGGTGGCTGCCGTCACGATTGGCGGCGCGGCGACGATCGGGGTGGCGGCGACGTGGTCGGTGCTTTTCCCGCAACTGCGTGAAGCCCGGAAGTTGGACAAGGTCGCCGTTTGACTGCTAGGGGCGGGGGTGCCCGGAGGAGGGGCATCCGATGAGTGTCTCCGTCCCCGGGACAAAGTCCGAACCGAGCGTGCAGAGCGGCATGATCATCATGGTCATCGCCCTCTTGCTTGTGCCGGTTGGCGACACGCTTTCCAAATTGCTGACGGGAACCCTGCACCCATTTGAGATCGCCTTCTGGCGCTATGCGCTGCAGTCGGTCGTTCTGGTTGGCGCCGTGGTTCTGTTTCGCCCGAAACTTCTGGGCGGTCCCTGGGGCTGGCTGGTGCTTGGGGGCATCAGTTCGGCTGGTACATTGGCCGCACTCATCGGTGCATTTGTCACCATGCCGATTGCCACTGCGATTGCCATTTTCTTCGTGGAACCGCTGATTTTGACGGTCCTGTCGGCGCTGATCCTGGGCGAGAAGACCGGATGGCGGCGGTATGTCGCCGTGTTGGTAGGGCTGGTCGGCGCGGTGATCGTCATCAGGCCGGGCTGGGACCTGTTCGGCTGGCGGGCGTTGCTGCCGCTGGCCGCGGCGCTGTCTTTCGCCGTCAACGCAATCTGCATGCGCAAGGCGTCGCGAAATCTCTCGTCACTTGCCGTGCAGTTCTGGTTCACCACCATCGCAGCGGTGCTGCTGGGGGTCGTGCTGGCCACGATGGGCGGCTTTTCTCTGTTCAGCCTCAAGTCCGGTTTCGCGGCGGACGGTCCGTGGCTGATGCTGTCGATCATGGGGGCGCTTTCGGCGCTGACGTTCTTTTTGTTTTCTGAAGCGTTCCGGCGCACGCCGGCAGGGACGCTTGCGCCTTTCCAGTATCTGGAGATCGTCGGGGCGACGGCGCTGGGCTATTTTGTCTTCGGCGATTTTCCGGATGTGTGGACCTGGGTCGGCACCGCCGTCATTCTGGCGTCGGGGCTATATGTCTTTCACCGGGAACGACGCACTCAAAAGCTGGAGCCGCCGCGGGCCTGAGCGGCTTGACTTTGCGGTATCATGCCCCTAGAACCCGCGCATCCTGATGGCCTTTGGGCCGTTGGGCGCACCCGGGATCCCCAAATTGTTGGAGATCTGTCGGCTTTCTCCCTCAGCGGGAGCGGGCAGAGGAGGGCGCGGTTTTCTTTCATGCTTCACGAAAGGACACGCGATGTCGAAGCGCCAGTCACAGAAACACAAAATCGATCGCCGTCTTGGCGAAAATATCTGGGGTCGTCCGAAGAGCCCGGTCAACGTACGTTCGTATGGACCCGGCCAGCACGGCCAACGCCGCAAGCAGAAGCTTTCCGATTACGGACTGCAGCTGCGCGCCAAACAGAAGCTGAAGGGCTATTACGGCAATATCACCGAGAAGTCCTTCCGCCGCGTTTACAATGAAGCCACCCGCATGAAGGGCGATACGGGCGAGAACCTGATCGGCCTGCTGGAACAGCGGCTCGACGCGGTCATCTACCGCTCCAAGTTCGTCGCTACGGTGTTTGCTGCCCGCCAGTTCGTGAACCACGGCCATGTGCTGGTGAACGGCAAGCGCGTCACCATTCCGTCCTATCAGGTCAAGGTGGGTGATGTGATCGAGGTTCGCGAACGCTCCAAGCAGTTGGCGATCGTTCTGGAAGCCATCGACCTGCCGGAACGCGACGTGCCGGATTATGTCAGCGCTGATCATTCCAAGATGACTACGCAGCTGGCCCGCATTCCGCTTCTTTCGGATGTGCCTTATCCGGTGCAGATGGAGCCCAATCTGGTTGTGGAATTCTATTCGCGCTGATTGAGCAGCGATATTCAAAAAGAAAGGCCGCCCCTTGGGGCGGCCTTTTTGTTTGCCAAAATACGTGGTCAGGCGGTGGCGCCGGCCATGCCCGAATTCAGATAGACCTCATCATTGAAGTCATAGGCCGCTGCGGCATCGCGCGGGACGTTGGATTCAAACCAGCGCAGGCGCTTGTAGACCGAGATCAGGTCGATGATCGTGGTCCATGAGGAGGCGAGGAACTTGAACGAGTCCTCCACCTGCCCAAAGGCATTCGAGATCTGCTGGAAAAGGCCCAGAGTGAGGGCGCCTGTCAGGATCGATGGGCCCATGGCGATCAGCGGGATGAAGTTGGCACCCTGCAGATAGGCATAGCGGGCTATGTTGAAATAGAGGTAGTGCCGGTACAGACGGAAGTAGTTGGCCTGCATGTTGAACCAGAGTTCACGCAAGGTCAGCGGTTGTGATCTTTCAATATGGTCCTCGCCGTACACCAGTTCCTTGCGGTAGGCGGCCTCCACCTTCTGGTTCTCGAACTCGAGGCCCGGCAGCTTGATGCCGACCAATGCCAAAAGCACCGTGCCGAACGCGGCGGAAATCAGCGCCACCCAGACAAGCGATCCCTCGACGGGCCCGAAAATGGGCAGTTCGGTGATATTCTGGGACAGGTCGAACAGCAGCGGAAGGAAGACGATCAGCGTCATGATCGAGCCAACGAAGGTGATCGCGAGCCCCTCGACGATTCGGGCGAAGCGCTGCGTGTCCTCCTGGATACGCTGTGATGCACCTTCGACTTCGCGCAGCACCGGCCAGTGGGCGAGATAATAGGCGTTCATGGCGCGCCGCCAGCGGAACAGATAGTGGGCGGTGAAAAAGGCATTGAGCACCAGCACCGTGATGTTGGGCACCAACACGTAGGCCACGGTCCAGATCTGCCCGAAGAAGTCTTCACCGGAAACCGAGTTAGGCTCGGTCAGGGCCTGCTGGATCATGTTATAGAAGCCGCCGTACCAGTCGTTCAGCCAGGCGCCGATCTGTACGTTGAAGTAGACAACCTCGATGATCGTTACCGAGCCGACTACCGACCACCAGAACCATTGCGTGCGCTTGTAGAAATACCAGGGCACGCAGAAAAGGTAGCCTGCCATAATGATGTATTGGTAGAGCCAGACCTTTTCCTCGGAGAAGAAGGGCTCGGGGTCGAGCTCGGTTGGCTGGATCGCGATGGCAGGGCCGAGTGACAGCACCTGGGCGAGTTGCTCGCCGGCGACCGACCACAGCACCATGGCGAAGACGGTCCACAAAAGCGCTGAGGGGAAGAAAATCCTTGGTTCAGGAAAGAAGGAACGAAACACGAGGGAATCTCCTTGTTGTTTGCGTCATCTAACTGTCGCACGGGACGTAAAGCAACAAGCCATTCCAGCGCGCCGGCCCGGTGGCGGGCAAATAAAGCTACGCCAGGAAAGGTGTCGAAAGTTTCGCAAGCAAGGTGAAATCACGCACAGTTGTGCGGGTCAGCGGGGAAACCATGCGCCGCCCATCACGCGTTGGCGTATTCTTCACTGACACCGAACAGTTTGCCCTTCTCTGCAATCAGCACCATGCCGAGAGCCAGCAAGCCGAGCACAACAAATCCTGCAGCAATGGGCGTGGTGGTGCCGTTGTAAAGCTGGCCTATGCCGGCCCCCATGAAAGCGCCGAGCACGGTCTGCAGGAAACCAAAGACGGATGAGGCGGTCCCGGCGACCTGGCCCAGCGGTTCCATCGCAAGCGAATTGAAGTTGTTGGCGATCATGCCGAACATGAACATGACCGAGGACACCAGCAGGATGAAGGGGATCAGCGGAATGGTGCCGGTGAGGCTCCAAAGGCCCCAAAAGGCACTGATCAGGATGAAGCCGAAAAGGGCTGAGTGGGAGAGCCGGCGGATGCCGAATATGCGCACGATACGAGCGTTGAGCAGCGAGGAAACCGCCATGAATCCTGCCGCGGCGGCGAAGGCCAGGGGGAAAAGCAGGCCGAGATCGTATATCTCGGTGTAAATCGGCTGCACGACGCCGATGAAGGCAAACATGGCGCCGAACATGACGCCGGGAGCCAGCCCGTACATCATGGCGGTGCGGTTGGACAGAACGATGCCGAAGCCCTCGACGATGACCGAGAAGCGCAACTGACGCCTTGCCTCTATCGCCAGGGTTTCGGGCAGCTTGAAATGTGCCCAAAGCCCGACACAGAAGCCGAGCACCGCCATGACAATAAAGATCAGCGGCCATGGGCCAAGCAGGACCAGGCCCTGGCCGATTGCGGGCGCAATGATGGGCACGATCATGAACACCATGAAGACCAGTGACATGACCTCGGCCATGGCGCGGCCGGAATGCGTGTCGCGCACGATGGCCATGGCGACGATGCGGGTTGAAGCCGCGCCGAAGCCCTGCAGGACGCGCAGTACAAGCAGAACCGTGAAATCGGGTGAGAGCGGTGCGAGGAAGGCACAGATCACGTATAAGCCAAGGCCCCAGAACAGGGGCGCACGCCGGCCGAACCGGTCCGAAATCGGTCCGAACAGCAGTTGGCCGATGCCGAAACCGGCGAAATAGGTCGTCAGCACAAACTGGGTGTGATTGGGATCATCGATACCCAACGAGTCGCGGATTTGCGGGAAGGCCGGCAGCATGATGTCGATGGCCAGGGCGTTCAGAGCCATGATGGCGGCGATCAGCGCGATGAAGCCAACGCGCGACGTGCCTTGCGGCAAGTGAGACTGACCAGACATTTGAACCTGCGGTGTTTGTGAACCGATGACAGAAGCGACGGGAGGTCCCTATCACGGCATGAATTTGCGCCCGCGGCGCGGGGAGATGTCTAACCGTTAATCCCGTTTGGCCTTCAGGTCCAGCCCCGATCAGGCCGGAACGGTGCGGAAGCTGTCGACCGACTTTTCCTTGATCGGCAGGTGGATGGCAGCGGACATCAGACCCAGCAGAATGCCCAGGTACCAGACCAGATCATAAGAGCCTGTCGCATCGAACACATAGCCGCCCAGCCAGACGCCGACGAAAGAGCCGACCTGGTGCGAGAGAAAGGCCACACCGTAAAGCATGCCCATGTAGCGGGGCCCGAAGAACAGGGTGACCAGCCCCGCGGTCAGCGGCACGGTGGCCAGCCAGACGAGTCCCAGAACGGCGCCGTAGATGATGGCGGTGGCCGGACTGATGGGGATCAGCAGGAAAGCGGCTGTGGCGATGGCGCGGGTGAAATAGATGGAGGCGAGCAGAATCTGCTTCGGCAATTTGCCACCAAGATACCCCGCAAGCAGGGAACCGACGACGTTGAAAAGGCCGATCAGAGCCAGCGTCCAACTGCCGACTTCGGGACTGAGTCCGCACAGTACGAGATAGGCAGGCATGTGGACGGTGACAAAGGCGAGGTGGAAACCGCAGACGAAAAAGCCGATGACAAGCAGCTTGTAGGAGCCGTGTCCCCAGGCGCGGGCGAGCGCCTGCATGAACTTCAGATCGGCTTCACCCTCCGACACACCTTCGGACTTGCCGCGCAGGGCCAGTGCCAATGGAACTATGAGCAGAACAAGGCCGGCCATATAAATAAGCGCCATCTGCCAACCGAAAGAATTGATGAAGGCCTGCCCGAGGGGAGCAAAGACGAACTGGCCCATCGAGGATGCAGCGGTCGCCAGCCCGTAAATGAAACTGCGGCGCTCGGGCGGAACTGCGCGGCCGAAAGCGGCCATGATGATGCCGAACGATGCGGTGGCGATGCCAATGCCCACAAGGACGCCGGCGGTCAGGTAGAACAGGCCGGAGTCGGCCGCGAAAGTCATGCCGATCATGCCTGCGGCATAAACAATGGCACCACCGGCGAGAACGCGACCGGTGCCGTAGCGATCGGCCAGGCCGCCGGCGAACGGTTGCGCAAGGCCCCAGACGAGGTTCTGGATGGCCATGGCGAGGCCGTAGGTTTCACGCGAAAAGCCAAAATCATCGCTGATCGGGAGAGTGAACAGGCCGAAGGTCGAACGGCCGCCGAATGAGATGAGCGCAGCGATGCAGCCGCAAACCACGATGATCGCCAGCGGGGTGGCGATGGGACGAGTGGGCGCAGCAACAGCCATGTTCATTCCTCCGGAGTAAGCCGGAAGGTTATGCCCGCAAGGACGGGATGATCAATTCAATAGTGCTGATGGTTTGCATCAGGAAATGCGATGCAGGATCAGTCGCTGTAGCCCTTCAGCTTTGAATTGATCACGTAGTCAAGCATGTCGACGACCTGATGGGGGTGTTCAGCGACGGCCAGGGCCGCGGCATCGACCTCTTTGAGGGCATGCTGGTGATCGGGGCCGTGCAGCACGATCATGGGCTTGCCGAGTGCCGCGGCAAAACCGGCATCGAAGGCGGCGTTCCACTGCTTGTACTTGTCGCCGAAACGTACAACGACGATGTCGGCATCGCCGATCAGGGTACGGGTGCGGATGGCGTTGAGTTTGGCGCCCTTATGGTCGTGCCAGAACTTGTCGGCTTCAGCACCGAGAATCTCGGCGCCGGCGTCATCTGATGCCTCGTGGTGGGTGACCGGCGCTGTGAAGGTGACGGGCAGGGCCCTTTCGGCCGCACCCGATTCTATCTGCTCGCGCCAGTCGGAGTGGATCTCACCCGAGAGGTAGACCTGCCAGTTGCTGGAGGTCATGCGGCCGGGGTTTTGACGGCTACGCCCGCGGTGGCAAGGGCGTCCTGAAGCTCACCGGCCTGAAACATTTCGCGCACGATGTCGGCGCCGCCCACGAATTCCCCCTTCACGTAGAGCTGGGGGATCGTCGGCCAGTTGGAATAGACCTTGATGCCTTCGCGCAAATCCTGGTTTTCCAGCACATTGGCGCTGTCATACTCGACACCAAGGTAGTCGAGAATCTGCACCACCTGGCCGGAGAAACCGCACTGCGGGAAATCCGGCGTGCCTTTCATGAACAGGAAAACGTCGTTGTTCTTGACCTTCTCGTCGATGAAGCTGTCGATCTCGGACATGGAGAAATTCCTTTCAATCCGGGGGCAAAGGGCCCGGTGCCAATTGCCGCATAGATAGGTGATGGGCGGCGCCTTGTCGAGGGCGCCGGGGATCACGCTTCCTCGCCAGACCTTGCCGGCTTTGCGCCAAGCCCGTTCAGCACGTCTCGTGTGATCCCGAGGTCGCGAATGACTTCGTGATGCTTGCGGAAGCCATTGAGTTCGCGTTGCACGAAATAGGACCAGACCGCCTCGCGTGCCTCTGCAAGGTGCTCGTCTGTGGCGTTCTGCGCGTTCGACAGCGAAGTCATGGCCCTGCGCACGCGTTTCTCGGCCAACCCCAGTGAGTTGGCCTTTTCCGCCATGATCTCACCCTCAAGCGCCGATTGGCCCGCTTCCGGCCGGACCATGCGGATCAGTTCGAGGGAGTCGCGCAGGGGGTGGGACATTGGAATGCTAGTCGGGCGCGCTGGTCTGCAGGGCCAGCGCGTGCAGTTCTCCGCCCATTTTGCCCTTGAGTGCCGCATAGACCAGTTGGTGTTGCTGGACGCGCGACTTGCCGCGGAATTCCTCAGCCACGATCTCGGCGGCATAGTGGTCGCCATCGCCGGCGAGATCGCGAATCCGGACAGTGGCGCCGGGCAGGGCAGACTTGATCATGTCTTCAATTTCGCCTGCATCCATCGCCATCTGGTTTGCTCCGTCGCTTGATCTTCACAGGAACACATGTGCCAAATCCAATGTCAATGTGCTCGACGGCGGATCGGGGCTCGCATGTTTCAACGCGTTCATTTAATAGCACTTTATGGCACAATCCATTCCGAACGAAATTCATAGCCTGTGGATCGGCGATCGTCTGGGGCCGCTCGAACTGGTCTGTCTCAAGTCATGGATCGAGCAGGGGCACGGGGTGGTGCTTTGGCGCTACGAGCCACTGAAAACGGAGTTGCCCGAGAGTGTCGAGGTTCGTGATGCGTCGTTGATTGCGCCGCGTGACCAGATCCTTGCTCACCGCAAAACAGGAAGCTGGGCACTCGGCTCGGACCTTTTCCGGTTCCGGCTCATGGCAACGCAGCACGCGACCTGGTGCGATCTCGACATGCTGTTGCTGAAGCCCCTCGATCTGGAGCGGCCGCTTCTGTTTGGCTGGGAGCATGAAGACAGCATCAACTGTGCGGTCTTGCGTGTTCCCCCGGACAGTGCCCTGCTCAGGGACCTGACCGAATTCTACCTGGCCGCGGTGCCTATCCCGCCCTGGTCGAAAACTCATAAAAAAATCTACTATTGGCTGAGGGCGCTGTTTGGCATCACCCGGCGGACGGAAGAGTTCGCCTGGGGGACATTCGGGCCGAGAGCCACCACCTACTTTGCCCAGAAGCATGGGCTCGATGGTCAGGCGGAGCCCCCGGAAGTCTTCTATCCGGTGCCATACCTTCGTGCGGATTGCCTGCTTGAGGCCGGATCCGAAGCAGACAGCATGCTGACTGAGCGCAGCGTGGGAGTGCACTTGTGGGGCTCGCAGATTCGCCCGAGGATCATGGCGGGGGACTTTGCCCGTGAGAGCTGGGTTGCCCGACAGTGCGAGCGCTTGGGCGTCCCGATTCACCCGGTGGAATCCAAGGGGGCCGATGACACAGTCCTTGCCGAATGAGATTCATAGCCTTTGGATCGGTGAGCGGCTGGGGCCGCTCGAACTGGTCTGCCTCAAGTCATGGATCGAGCAGGGACATCGCGCCGTACTGTGGCGCTACGAACCGCTAGACGGCGAACTACCGCCTGAAGTGGAAATCCGCGATGCTTCGCTTGTAGCGCCGAGGCAAGACCTAGTGGCCAACAAACGGACGGGAAGCTGGGCGCTGGGCGCCAATTTGTTTCGCTACCGGCTGTTGATGAACCAGGCGGCGACCTGGTGTGATCTCGACGTGCTTATGTTGAAGCCGATGGACATGACCTCGCGCTACCTGTTTGGCTGGGAAAGCGAGTACAGCATCAACACTGCTGTGTTGCGGATACCCATGGGTCACCCACTTTTGCAGGACATGATCGACCTCTACATGATGGAGGCGCCCATTCCGCCATGGGCGAAATTCTCCAGGCGAATATACTACAGGCTGCTGGCGCTAGTGGGCCGGGGCAGAACAAAAGAAGAGTTCATCTGGGGCACATTCGGTCCCAAAGCCATGACCTACTTTGCTGATAGGCGTGGCGTTGATGAAAAGGCCGCAGAAGTCAGCGTTTTCTACCCGGTGCCCTACGAGGATGCACAAGCACTTCTCGAGCCAGACGTTCACGTTGAGAGCTACCTGAGACCCAACACTTTGTCGGTTCACTTTTGGGCTTCCAGCATCCGGGAGCGCATCATGTCAGGAGATTTTGCCCGTGACTGCTGGTTCGTCCAGCAATGCGAAAGGTTGGGCGTTTCAGTTTAGGCCGCTCGCCCCCATATAGGAGGGGAACCAGCTTTCGTGCGCTGTTTTCAAGTCCCGCACGGAAACTGCTCGGGCGTGCCCGAGCTTCAGTGTATCGCCCGCTGTGGTGCCAATGTGGACCATGGGTACACCGGCTTCCCGGGCCCGATTCAACAATCCGTCGAGGTCTTCGTCGGCGGACAGGGCGCCGACTGAGATCACATAGCGAGCCTGGTCTTCGCCAAAGAAGGCTTCCGCCAGTTCGTCGCCCAGCGGGGTCTCGATGATCGCCCCGATGCCTGAAGCCATCGCCATTTCCGCCAACGCGACCGCAAGCCCGCCATCTGAGCAATCATGAACCGTGTGAGTCACACCTTCACGGATGAGAGTGCGGACGAAATTGCCGGTTTTAAGTTCGAGATCGAGCGCGACTGACGGCGGCGGCCCGTCGTTGCGGTTGTGGATGATCTCAAGATAGCGCGACTGGCCGAGATGGGTTCCCCAAAGCGGGGGTGCGCCGATGAGGAAAATCTCCTCGCCTTCGCCGCCAAATGCGATGCGGGCGAGTTTTGCGCGATCGGGGATCAGGCCAACACCGGCAATGGTGGGGGTGGGCAGAATGCCGACACCGTTGGTCTCGTTGTAAAGCGAGACGTTGCCGGAAACGATGGAGAAACCGAGGGCCCGGCACGCTTCGCCAATGCCTTTGATGGCGTGGACGAACTGGCCCATGATCTCGGGCTTTTCGGGGTTGCCGAAATTGAGATTGTCGGTCGCGGCCAGCGGTTCGGCGCCAGTGGCCGTGATATTTCGCCAGCATTCAGCGACGGCTTGCTTGCCCCCTTCGAACGGATCGGCCTCGCAGTAGCGCGGGTTGACGTCCGAGGAGAAAGCCAGCGCCTTGGTCTCGTGGCCGTCCACGCGCACCACGCCGGCGTCGCCGCCCGGCAGAACCAGCGAATTGCCCTGGATCAGGGTATCATACTGTTCCCAGACCCAGCGGCGTGAGGCCATATTGGGGGAGCCAATGATCTTGAGAAGGGCGTCCGCGACGTCGGTTTCGGGAAGGGCGCCGCTGAGCGGCGCCTTTGATTTGGGTTCAACCCACGGGCGGTCGTACTCGGGCGCTTCGTCGCCGAGTTCCTTGATCGGCAAATTGGCGACTTCGGTGCCTTGCCAGATAACGCGGAAACGCAGGTCGTCGGTCGTGTGGCCGACGGTGGCGAAATCGAGCTCCCACTTTTCAAAGACGGCGCGCGCCTCGGGTTCCTTTTCAGGATGCAGCACCATGAGCATGCGCTCCTGGCTTTCCGAGAGCATCATTTCATAGGCGGTCATGTGGTCTTCGCGGACCGGCACCTTGTCGAGGTCGAGTTCAATGCCGAGGTCGCCCTTGGCGCCCATTTCGACCGCCGAGCAGGTGAGGCCGGCGGCGCCCATGTCCTGAATGGCGATGACAGCGCCTGTCTTCATCAGTTCGAGGCAAGCTTCGAGCAGACGCTTTTCGGTGAAAGGATCGCCGACCTGCACGGTCGGGCGCTTCTCGTCGATGTCGTCGCCGAACTCGGCCGAGGCCATTGTGGCGCCGCCGACTCCGTCGCGGCCGGTCTTGGCGCCGAGATAGACGACGGGCAGGCCGACACCCTTTGCCTCAGACAAAAAGATCTTGTCAGCGTCGGCAAGGCCCGCGGCGAAAGCGTTGACGAGGATATTGCCATCGTAGCGGGAGTTGAATTCGACCTCGCCGCCGACAGTGGGCACGCCGAAGGAGTTGCCGTATCCCCCAACACCGGCCACCACGCCGGAGACGAGATGCCTGGTCTTCTCATGATCGGGTGAGCCAAACCGCAAGGCGTTCATGGCAGCAATGGGTCGGGCACCCATGGTGAACACATCGCGCAAAATGCCGCCGACGCCGGTGGCCGCGCCCTGATATGGCTCGATGAAGCTAGGGTGATTGTGGCTTTCCATCTTGAAGACGACGGCCTGGCCATCGCCGATGTCGACCACTCCGGCATTCTCGCCCGGACCCTGCAGAACGCGCGGGCCGGTCGTGGGAAGCGTGCGCAGCCACTTCTTCGAGCTTTTGTAGGAGCAGTGCTCGTTCCACATGGCCGAGAAGATGCCCAACTCGGTGAAACTCGGTTCGCGCCCGATCAGGTCGAGGATTTTTTGATATTCATCCTCATTGAGATTGTGGGCTGCGATCAGGTCTGGCGTGATCTGCGGGTCGTTGGGAATCATGCGGCTTCAGCACTTTGCGGGGCGATGCGATCAATGAAAATGGCGATGACCATCAGCACGGCGACGGCAATCAAAAGGACGAGACTGTTCACAGCCACGCTGGCGTAGCCGATCTCGTTGGCGGCGAAGATGGCATAGGGATACTCGCCGATAATGGCGCCGCGAAGGAGCACGTATGCGACGTAAACAACGGGGTAGATCAGCATGACCGGAATGGCGGACAGCGGCACTTCCTTCGAATAGCGCAGGACGGCAAACCAGATCAGGAAGAACAGAGGCGTGACATAATGGAGCACTACGTCAGCGACCTTCCACATGCCTTCGGGTGCCCAGGTTTGGGCCAGCACGAAGTGGTAAAAGACCATGACCAGAGTGATCAGCGCCGCGATCATCACCCGGGTTTCGGGTTTTCTGAACAGGCCAAGGAGAGGCGCATTTGTCAGAACCGCGGCGTAGACCAGAACAAGGATCAAGTTGGTCTGGATGGTGAAGTAGGAAAAGAAGTGAATGAGCGCCATGACGAGGTTGCGGCCGGCCCCCATGGAGGCAGGAACAGTCAGAGCGAACTGAAGCAACAGCCCCGCTATGCCAATGAACAGTCCAATACCGGCCCAGGTTTTGCTCATCGTCAGGCTCCGAATTCAGGCGGCGATTTCGAGGGCCGAGGCAAACAGTGCCCTACCATCGGTGCCGCCATGGGCGGCCTCGATCAGGTTTTCAGGATGGGGCATGAGGCCCAATACATTTCCTGCCCGGTTGGTGACGCCGGCGATGTCGTGGATTGACCCATTGGGATTGGTGCCCTCCGCGTAGCGGAACGCGACCTGGTCGTTGTCCTCGATGGCCTTGAGTGTGTCCGGATCAGCAAAATAATTGCCATCGTGATGGGCGACGGGACAGCGCAGGACCTGGCCCTTTTCGTATCCGCCGGTGAATGGCGTCCTGTTGTTGACCACTTCCAGCTTGACCTCGCGGCACACGAAAAGAAGCGAAGCGTTGCGCATCAGCACGCCGGGCAGCAGACCGTTCTCCGTCAGGATCTGAAAGCCGTTGCAGACGCCAAGGACACGAACGCCGCGCGCCGCGGCAGCCTTGATTTCACCCATGATTGGTGAGCGGGCAGCGATAGCGCCCGCGCGCAGATAATCGCCGTAGGAGAAACCGCCGGGAATGACGATCAGGTCAACGTCGGGAAGGTTGGTTTCCTTGTGCCAGACGACGTTGGGGGCGGTGCCCGAAATGGAAGTTAGCGCGGCGATCATGTCGCGGTCGCGATTGGAGCCGGGGAACGCGATGACGGCTGATTTCATCGGGCGCGAAACGGGAAAAACCCGCCTCCTGTTGGTTCAGGATGATGCGGGTCTTCTGGGTTTTTTGGCGGCAAAAGGCAAGTGCAATCGCCGCCAAAGAACGGGTTTTTGCG
Source organism: Devosia sp. (assembly GCA_017794705.1). GTDB lineage: Bacteria > Pseudomonadota > Alphaproteobacteria > Rhizobiales > Devosiaceae > IH3. The sequence continues at coordinate 113,181 of CP051235.1, forward strand.
GGATTATTCGGCGGGCACCGTCGCCGGCTCACGCGTTGTCGAGCGGCTGCCCGGTGTGCCCGGGATGTGAGCGATGGCTGGACGGGCGAACAGGAACGTTCCCCAGCCGGTTTTCTGGATCATCCAGTGCAACACCAGCGGCGAGATTACGGCGACGGCAAAGACCAGCAGGCTGAGCATGTTGGCTTCAACGAAACCCAATTTGATGGCGATGACCCGAACTACTGACATGGGCAGGGCAAAGGCCAGATAGATCACCAGAGACCGAGAGCCGAGGAATGTCAGCCAGGACATCCAGGGCAGACGGGTGAGAAGGGCGGCGGTGACACACAGGGCGACAGCGCCTGCAATCGCGAGGACCAGATGAACGCCGGGCAGACCGGCCAGCCCCATTTCGAAGTGTACGGGCAGGATTTCAAAGCCCGGCGAAAAGACCAGCGAGCCGTTGATGATCACCCAAAGCACCAGATAGATGATGGCTTCGTTGGGGCGGGCAAGCGCCGCGTCGACCAGGCGAAAAATCCACGGAGCGGCGATGGCGCCGGTGTAGAAGTAGACGAAATATTCGCAGAACTGGTCGACGGCATAGAGCCCGGTGGCGATGGGCGCCAGTTGAAGGGCGGCGGCCGCAACGAACCCGGCCCATTTCGGTACGTTCAGATTGTGAAGCAGTTTGGTGGCAGCGCTGACCATTGCCAGTACGTAGATGAACCACAAGACACCATAAGGTTCGACCAGCGAAATGGCGATCTGGGCCAGAGCACCCATGGGGTCTGCGGCGACCAGGCCGACCTTGAAGGCAACGTGGATGACCATCCAGATCAGGTAGAAATAAAGATAGTGGACGACGCGCCGGTCGGCGAAGCGTGCCCAGGGCCGGCTGATCACCTGACTGAGGAACAGTCCCGAGATAAGGAAAAACTCGGGCATGCGGAACGGGGTTGCGAAGGCGATGAACCAGTGCAGGAAGCCGATGCCGCCCGTGTCCTCGCCAACCGAATAGGCGGAATATATCATGACCACCAGAAGGATGGAGATGCCCTTGGCCGCATCCACCCAGTCGAGTCGGTGGGTCTGTGAGTCCGAAACCTGTGTCATTTGCCGCGTCCTTGCATGGGTCTCACTCAATGAGTGGAACGGACATTATCATCTGCGGCTGGGAGTGACGGTTAATTCAGGTGGAAAGTGCCTGTAAAACAAATGTTTACCTTAACAATTCCAAACATGTTGGATGGCATTTTACCTACCTGTCGCCAAGCCATTGAGATGCCTGAGGAAGGCCGGAGGAGCATCCTGCGGCGCTCGCCGCAGCGAACTTGGGGAAGTGCGGGCAAAACCTTCCGCACAGATCAAATGCCGCGGGCTACCAGCACGAGGGCAAGAGCGGCGGGTGCGGCCTGAATGAAAAGGATTCGGCGGCTGACCGTAAAGGCGCCGAAGAAGCCAGCGATGGTGACACAGCCGAGGAAAAACAGGGCAATGGCTTGCGCGCTCTCGGGTACGCCGACCGGCAGCAAGCTCCAAACGAGGCCCGTGGCGAGGAAACCGTTGTAGAGGCCCTGGTTGGCAGCAAGGGCCTTGCTTTCTGCGGCGAATGTCTCGGAAGTGCCGAAGATGCGACGCCCCACAGGCTTGTCCCAGAAGACCATTTCCAGCCACATGAACCCGGCATGCAAAAGCGCGACAAGGCCGACTGCTATTGAGGAAATGAGGGGCATCAACATCTCCAGAGAAATGGAGAGCCTACAGTCTGATTGCCAGGAACGACAGTGCGGAGATCAGACGGGCACAGCCGCATAGGCGCCTGCCAGCACCAGAATGGAGACAAGGAAGAGGCCGGTCAAAGCGAGTCTGCGAATCATTTTTGCGTCCAGAGTTGGCCAGAACGGCCGGTTGGCAGTCAGGTTAGTTGAACAGAGTTTTATGTCAGTTAATTATCTCGACCGTGTAGTCTTCGATGACGGTGTTGGCGAGAAGTTTTTCACACATGTTTTCAACATTCTCGCGCGCTGAACCGGGGTCCGTCTCGGCGAGTTCAATGTGGAAAACCTTGCCTTGACGGACCGAATCCACTCCGCTGAAGCCGAGGCTGGCAAGCGCGCCTTCAATGGCCTGACCCTGGGGATCGAGCACGCCGTTCTTCAGGGTGATAGTGACACGCGCTTTCATGGCAGGCCCTACTGAACGAGCCGCGGGCCTGTGGCCAGCGCATTGTCGTTTTCGGTGAGAATGCCAAGCCGTTGGGCGACTTCGCGATAGGCATCGAGCAGGCCGCCCAGTTCCTCGCGGAACACGTCCTTGTCGAGCTTGGCGTTGGTCTTGACGTCCCAGAGGCGGCAATTGTCCGGTGAGATCTCGTCAGCGAGGATGATGCGCATCATGTCGCCTTCATAGTGACGGCCGCACTCGATCTTGAAGTCGACCAGCTGGATGCCGACGCCGGCGAACAGGCCGGACAGGAAATCGTTGACCCGCACCGCCAACGACATGATGTCGTCGAGTTCCTGGGGTGTGGCCCAGCCGAAGGCGGTGATGTGCTCTTCGGAGATCAACGGATCGTTGAGCGCGTCGTCCTTGTAGTAGAATTCGATGATGGAGCGGGGCAGGCGGGTGCCCGGTTCCAGCCCCAGCCGCTTGCAGATCGACCCTGCGGCGACGTTGCGCACCACAACTTCAAGCGGGATGATTTCGACTTCGCGGATCAACTGTTCACGCATGTTCAGCCGCCGCACAAAATGGGTGGGCACGCCGAGGGCGTTGAGGCGCGTAAAGATGAATTCGGAGATGCGATTGTTGAGCACGCCCTTGCCGTCAATCACCTCATGGCGTTTGCCGTTGAAGGCCGTCGCATCGTCCTTGAAATGCTGCACGAGCGTGCCTGCCTCGGGGCCTTCATAGAGAATCTTGGCCTTGCCCTCGTAGATTTTGCGTCTGCGGCTCATGATGGCTGCCCGCTCCGGTTACTGATTCTGGGAGATTGTCTTACGCGTGCGCTTCATGCGCCAGATGACAGGCGGAATGCAAGTGTTTTTCAGGCGCTGTGCATTGCGTTGGCGGCGGGAAACGCCTATGTCCATTTCAACAAATACGGGTGCTTGAGCACCCGCAGGCAGCCAAAGCGGAGAGCAGCACGCATGACCACGTTTGATGATCGCAAAAACGCGCAAGAGGCCAAGTTTGCGCACGACGCCGAGTTGAATTTCAAGGCCGAGGCGCGGCGTAACAAACTGCTGGGCATGTGGATCGCCGAACAGATTGGTCACGAGGATCCAGCCGCCTACGCAGCCGAGGTGATCGCAGCGGATTTCGCCGAGGCAGGGGACGAAGACGTCTATCGCAAGATTTCCGGTGACGTGGCCGCGCGCGGCGCGGATCTTTCCGAAGCCGTGCTGCGGGCGAAAATGGAAGAGCTGCGCGTGGTAGCGCGGGATCAGATTCTCAAGGAAAGCTGAGCCCTTGCCGAAATGGCCGACGGATTTGAAACCCGCTCCCTTGTGAGCGGGTCTTATTTCAGGCGCTGCATGAGGCGGGTGAACATCATCAGACCTTCGGGCCAGGGGCCGTGGCCGGAGGCACTGTTGAGATGGCCGGCATCTCCAGCCGAGTGAAATTCCGATCCCCAGCAATTGGCCATGTCCGCGGCGCGCGCCAGCGTGCAGACCGGATCGTTCTCCGAGGCAATCAGAAGTGAAGGGAAATTGAGCGGATCCCTTGGCACGTTGGAAACATCCTTCGCGGCCTTGGGAGCGTTGGGGTTTTCGTCGAGGTCCGGCGGTGCTGCAAGGAAGGCGCCGCGCACCTTGGTGTCCGTCAGACGTGCCGAGGTGTGAATGATTGTGGCGACGCCCAGCGAGTGTCCCACCAGTACTACTGGTCGCGTTGCCATCATGATGGCGCGTGTCAGGGATTCCACCCAATCCTCTTTTCGGGGCTTGTCCCAATCGTCCTGTTCCACCCACTGCGCGGTGGCCATCTTGTCCAGCCAGCGGCGCTGCCAGTGACCCGGGCCGGAATTGCCCAGTCCGGGCACGATCAGAATGTCAGTGTCTGCGATCTTCATGGACGTTCTATGCGCATCGGGGGAGCCCGATTCAAGGGATTCAATTCAGCTTGACAGAATGTAAGTGATAACTTACGGTAAGTCATGGCTAACATGAATTCTGCATTGATGGCATTGGCGGACCCGACCCGGCGGGCGGTCTTTGAGTGTGTGGGGCAGTCTCCGCGGTCAGTTGGCGAGATTGCCGGCGGGCTCCCCGTGAGCCGTCCGGCGGTCTCCCAGCACCTCAAGGTGCTCAAGGACGCGGGACTGGTACGCGACCGTGCGGATGGGGCACGGCGGATTTATTTCGTCGATCCCAAAGGACTGGAGCCCCTGCGAGAATGGTTGGACCGGTTCTGGGGCGATGCGCTTGAGGCTTATGCCCGGGAAATTGAAAAACAGAATCAGGAAAAGGGAGGAAGGTCATGACTGCGCAGCACAATATGATCGCGCCTGTCGTCCGAACTGTGCGGGTCGCCGCTGATGCGCGAAGGGCATTTGACGTTTTCGTGGCCCAGATGGGGCGCTGGTGGCCTGCCGATCATCATATCGGCCAGACGGCATTCAAAGACATTGTTGTCGAACCCCGGGCCGGCGGTCGATTCTACGAGGTGGGTGAAGAGGGCAGCGAATGTGATTGGGGATACGTCAAGGTGTACAAGCCCGGCGAACGGCTGCTGCTCGCCTGGCAACTCAACGCCGAGTGGGTTTTTGACCCCGAGTTCGAGGTGGAAGTCGAAGTCACGTTCACTCCGTTGGGCGAACAAACCGAGGTGCGGCTGGAACACCGCAACATTGAGCGCTACGGCGAAAAGGCGCCCGAGGTGGCCGCGTCAATCAGCGGCGAGGATGGCTGGCCGGAAATTTTGAACTGCTTTCGCCAATGCTGCGTCGAAGTGGTCTGAACCCGGGGACGTGCTGACACAAACTGTCACAATGTTCCGCTAATGTTCTAGTCGACACAAAGGGGAACCATCATGACCGAACATCAAGCTTTTCGCGGACTCCATCTTTATTCAGAATTGCTGCGCGTGGTCATCCCGCAAGCACGCGCGGGTGTGCCGCAGCGGCCGCGGCTGCCCGAGCGTTTGCATGAAGACGTCGGTCTTCCCCGCCATGAGCCTCGCCGGAACTGGCAGGACTACCTCTAGTTCCGAAGAGTGGCGACAGTTGAAGGGGTGACGAACAGATCCAAGATGTCGGGGAACTGGGCCCGAATGTGGCCGCCTACCCATGCGGCGCCGGCACCTGACCAGTGTCCGTAATCGGAAAACACCACCGCGCCATCTTCGATGAAGAAGGAGCAGATGTCGTTCGGACAGATGAATTGATCCTTGTCGATGTAGCGGACGCCTGCGCGCTGGACGATGTCCCGAAATGCCGGTTCGAACTCGGGCGGCGTTCGGCGCAAGCTGGCATTCATCACCTGGTTCAGTTCGTCATAGCTGGCGCGAAGGTCGTCTTCTTTCATGATGAAGGCGCGGGGCTCGGGCCAGAACTCGCTGAGCGGCCCGAATATGGTCACCGGGACGCCGGGAAACCGGTCGGCCAGCACCGGCAATAGACTGGCGGCGCTCTCGGCAGAATAGGCGCCCAGCCTGCCCCGAGAAGTCAGAACGATGCCGTCGAGGGGCACATCGTCGAGATACGCCATAGTCGCCTTTAGCGTTTCCAGACACAGTCGCTCACGCCAGTCCATGACGGGGAGGTCTGACGCTGCAACGTCCACAAGCGTAATGATGCTGAGTGCGCAGTTGGCGCCGGTGGTTTGCAGAAAATTCGCCTCCGGGTACGTGGCGTCGAGGGCCACATAGAGATCAGCCGCGTGAGAATCGCCCATTACGAGAATGTTGGGCTGGTCCGTTCGGGTCGCGAGGCAGAGGTCAAAATGACCCTGAATTTCACTGATGCTGTTCTGACGTGTGCGATGACAGATGTCGGCGCGTATGGCGAGGCGACGGGCTTCGAGACCTTTTGAGAAGGCCACGAAGACCTCCATCTTTTGTTCATTGCCCATGATCGCCAGGCGCTGAGGGAGGCCCGCGTTGAGGATGACGAGCGCACTGATTGCCGCGCTCGTTGCCATTGCCGAACCCAGCGAAGTCAAGACGAAACGCCTGGATATGGCGCGCTTGCGGGTGCGGAACGGCTGTTCGATGAAGTGGTAGGAAAGCACCGACAAGGCGAGCGCCAGCAAAATGCCGGCAAACATGTGCCCATCAGTTGCGTCCAGCCAGCGCAGCTTGATGAAGCTGAAGATTGGCCAGTGCCAAAGATAAAGCGAGTAGGATATTCGCCCCACGTAGACCAGCGGCCGCAGGGACAGGACCCGGTTGGCAAAGTCTGGGGCAGGGCCGGCGGAGATGGCCAGCACGGTGCCGGCGACAGGCAGCAGGGCTGAAAGGCCGGGGAATGGTGTCGTCGGTGTGTACAAGAATACTGCGGCGATGATCATGGCGAGACCTGCAAGGCGCAGTGCCAGCGATATCAGCCGGTTTTTCGGACCTTGCAGTGGCACCAGCGCCAACAGGGATCCGGCCATCAGTTCCCAGACGCGGGCAAGACTGTGATAAAAGGCGGTGTCCGTATCGCCAGTCTGGACGAGGTGAATGCTCCAGGCGAGAGAGGCGACGAGAACGGCCAGAATCAGTGCCGAGGCCCAACGGCGACTTCTGGCGAACACCACGGCCATGAATGCCGGAAAGACCAGGTAGTACTGCTCTTCGATGGAAAGTGACCATGTGTGCAGAAGCGGCTTGTCGAAGGCTGCTGAATCAAAATAGCCGGCCTGGGACAGGAATTGCCAATTTGAGCTGAACCCGGTAAAGGCCAGAAGGCTCCTGGCGAAGTCTGAAAACAATTCCGCCGGGTAGAGGGCGGCCGCAAACGCGGCTGTCACAATGAGTACCGGGACAAGCGCAGGCAGAAGGCGGCGAATGCGCCGTTCGTAGAACTGGCCGAAACTGAAAGTGCCGGCTTCGAGGTCCGATCGGATGATCGAAGTGATCAGAAATCCGGAAATGACGAAGAAGACGTCGACGCCGACATAGCCGCCGGCAAAGTCCACGAAACCGGCGTGAAAGAAGACGACGGGAATGATGGCAAGCGCACGCAAGCCGTCGATATCGGCCCTGTATCCAATCGCCATGATACGCCCGCGCGTGCCCCCAGCCCCAAACGTTGCGTTCCGGAATACTAGCAGAGGCACGGTCTGGCAAGCAGGGCGAACGCGCGCGCTGACGCTTGTGGAAGGTCAGTCCCGGTTTTCGCGAGGGATGTAAAAGGCTCGATAGGGCTGCATGCCGATGTGTTCGTAAAAGGCTACTGCTTCAGGCTCGGCGTTGAGTGTGAGACAAATTCCGGGCCCCAGCATTCGTTTTGCTTCGGCAAGTATGGATTTCCCGATGCCCTGGCCCTGATGGCTCTGGCGCACCGCCAGTTCGGCGCAGTAGCAGATCCACTCGAAGTCGGTGATGCACCTGGCCACACCGAGTAGCTGGCCGTCTTCGTCGCGCGCAGTGACGATGAAGTTGGCGCCATGCAGCATCCGTTCGATCCTTTGAAGGTTCAGCAGCGGCCGCTTTGGCGCCATGGTGGTTTCAGCGAGGAGGGCGGCGAATTCCTCTGCAGTCAGATCGGTTTCGCGGGCAATGATGACTGCCATTCAGGCCTCGCCGAACACCCGCCTGAAGATCGTGTCGACATGTTTGAGGTGGTACGCCTCATCGAACATCTCGTCGATCACCTGATCCGTCAGGGTGACTTCGGGATCTGCCTTCAGATTGGCGGCAAACAGACCGGCCCGATCCCCCTGGGCCTGCCAGACCTTCATGGCGTTGCGTTGCACGGCAGCGTAGCTGGCTTCGCGGCTGAAACCGGCCTGTGTCAGGGCGAGCAGCACACGCTGTGAATTGTGCAGCCCGCCCAGCAAATCGAGATTGCGGCGCATGTTTTCGGGATAGACGACCAGCTTGTCGATGACGCCGGTGAGCCGGGCGAGGGCGAAATCGAGGGTGATGGTGGCGTCCGGGCCGATCATGCGTTCAACCGAAGAATGCGAGATATCGCGTTCGTGCCAGAGGGCGACGTTTTCGAGCGCCGGTGTCACCATGCCGCGTACCAGCCGGGCCAGACCGGTCAGGTTCTCCGTCAGCACCGGATTGCGCTTGTGCGGCATGGCCGACGAGCCCTTCTGGCCCTTGGAGAAGAATTCCTCGGCTTCGAGGACTTCGGTCCGCTGAAGATGGCGGATTTCGGTTGCGAGCCGCTCCACGGAGGAGGCGATCACGCCCAGGGTTGCAAAGAACATGGCGTGCCGGTCGCGTGGAATGACCTGGGTCGACACGGGCTCGACGGCGAGGCCGAGCTGTTCGGCGACATATTCCTCCACTGACGGATCAATGTTGGCAAAGCTGCCTACGGCGCCGGAAATAGCACAGGTGGCGATCTCGGCACGGGCATTCACCAGCCGGGTGCGGCAGCGGTCGAACTCGGCGTAGGCTTGGGCCAGCTTGACGCCGAAGGTGGTGGGTTCGGCGTGAATGCCATGGCTGCGGCCGATTGTGATCGTGTCCTTGTGCTCGAAGGCGCGCTTCTTGAGCGCAGCGAGCAAATCGTGCAGGTCGGCCAGCAAAAGGTCAGCAGCCCGGGACAGTTGCACGGAAAGGGTCGTGTCGAGGACGTCTGAAGACGTCATCCCCTGGTGAACGAAACGGGCTTCGGGTCCGACAATCTCGCTGAGATGGGTGAGAAAGGCGATGACGTCGTGTTTGACCTCGGCTTCGATTTCGTCGATGCGGTCGACGTCAAAAGCAGCGTCGCGCCCTTTTTGCCAGATTACTTCTGCGGCTTCGGCCGGTACGACGCCCAGTTTTGCCTGAGCGGTTGCCGCATGTGCCTCGATTTCGAACCAGATGCGGAACTTGCTTTCAGGTGACCAGATGGCAACCAAGTCGGGGCGAGAATAGCGCGGAATCATCGGCTTACGGTTTCTTCTTTACAAAGTGAATCCGCGTCAGGCGGACTGGACTGCAGTTCGAATGGCGTCAATTCTGGGAGCATAGGTGGCGGCTTCGTTGCCGGAAAAGATTGCCGATCCTGCAACGAAAGCGTTGGCGCCGGCGCGGGCGATTTCGGCGGCATTGTCGGGCGTTACGCCACCGTCCACCTCGAGGTCGATGGGTCGGTCGCCGATCAGGGCTCTGGCCTGGCGCAACTTTTCAAGCGCCGCGGGGATGAAACTTTGACCGCCAAAGCCGGGGTTGACGCTCATGATCAAGATCAGATCCACGCTGTCGATGACGTTTTCGAGCGCGGAAACAGGCGTGGCCGGATTGAGCACGGCGCCAGCCTTCTTGCCGAGGGCGCGCACGGCCTGAAGCGACCTGTGCAGGTGCGGTCCGGCTTCCTCATGGATCGATATGATGTCGGCACCGGCTTTGGCAAAGGCTTCAATGTACAGGTCCGCGGGCGAGATCATCAGGTGAACGTCAAGCGGTTTGCTGGTCACGGGGCGAATTGCTTCAACAATCAGCGGGCCGATGGTGAGATTGGGGACGAAATGGCCGTCCATGACGTCGACATGCACCCAGTCGCATCCGGCCTTGTCGATCGCCTGCACCTCATTGCCGAGCCGCGCGAAGTCCGCCGACAGAATGGACGGGGCAATAGCGATCGGGCGGGCGCTCATGGCGTCTTTTCCCTTACGATTCCGGGGTGCGAAGGCGGCGTAGCACGGTCCCCGCGCAAGGGCAACAAACTTGGACGGGGCTAGATTACGGGTGCGTCGACCGGGTGCAGGACCGGCTTGCCACGGGAGCGCAGCAAGCCCGCCAATGCTGCGGAAGCAAGCAAGGCAGGGATGAGTACGGCGAGGCCGAAGCGCAAGTCGAGTGCGTGGGCGATGAAGCCGATTACAGGCGGACCGGCGAGGAAACCGGTGAGCGCGACGAATGTCAGCACGGCGACATTGCGGGCGGACGAAACGCCCGGCGCCTGTGCCGCCGCGGTTACCGCAAGCGGGAAGCCGACGGAGGCGCCAAGGCCGAGCATGGCAAAACCCGCAAAGGCAATTGGCGCGGAGGGCGAAAACACCACGACCAGCGCTCCCGCAGCCCCTATCAGCCCGCAAAGCCGGCCGAGATTTACGGCGCCATAGCGTTTCTTCAGGCCGTCGCCGAGAAACCTGCCGGTAGTCAGGGTGAGTGCAAACAGGGTGTAGCCAAAGCCGGTGAGCGCCGCCGGCGCGTCAAACATGTCTCGAATGAATATGGCCGACCAGTCGGCGGCAGCCCCTTCCGTCAGCGTCGTGCCCACCACGAAGACGCAGATGCCGAGCAAGGCAGGGTGAGGCAGTTGGAAGGCTTTCGGCTTTTCAGCGGACGGTTCGTCGGCTGCGGGTGCTCCGGTCTTTTGAAGGGAGAATCCCGCGAACATGGCCAGCGGCAGAACCAGAAGGGCAAAGATGGATTGGGAGGGGCCCGGGGTGACCCCGAGATAGATGAAACCTGCCCCAACAAGCGTGCCGGCCATGAGGCCGAGGCTCCAGAACCCGTGACAGGTCGACATGATCAGTTTGTCGCCCCGACGCTCGATTTCGTCGGCCTGGATGTTGAGGCCGAGTTCGAGCAGGGACATGAAAGCGCCGGTGAGCATCAGGGCGAAGAAAAACATCGGCAGGCTCGTAGCCCATCCCGGCAAGCTGACAGCGGCCAGAAACAGCACAAATCCAACGATGATGATGGCGCGGGCGCCGAAGCGTGTGGCGAGGCGCCCGGAGACAGGCAGCGACAACAGCGTTCCAATCGGCAAGCCGATCAGCCCCAGCGCGAGGGTTGCGTGGTCAGCGCCCAGAGCCTGTTGCACCTCTGGGATGCGTGGCAACCAGCTGCCGAAGGTCAGCGCCTGCACAAAAAACACAAGCATGATCAGGCGCTGTTGCGGCATTTCTGGAAGCTCCGGAGGGCGGAATCAGAGGTGGGTGACGCAATGATAGCGGCAAAGCTTACGGCTGTAATGGCGTGAAGGGTGACTGATCTCCCTTCACACTGGCTTGAGCGACAACGTGAAGCAATTGAATCGCAACGGCTGGCGGGTAAAAGGGCAACCCGAAGGAGACGAAATGGTCGGATTGTCCTTGCCATTGGTGTTCGGAGCCGGGGTGCTGAGCTTTCTCAGCCCCTGTGTGCTGCCGCTGGTGCCGCCCTATCTCACCTACATGAGCGGCGCGACCTTTGAACAGGTGCGCGAAGATGGGGCGATCGGCGGCTCCATCTGGTGGCGAGGGGTGACCACCTCGTTGTTCTTCATTCTGGGCTTTTCGCTTGTGTTCATCACGCTGGGGGCGACGGCGACTGCATTCGGGCAGGTGTTCCGGCAGGCATTGCCGTATCTGACGCCGATTGCGGGGCTGATCATCATTGCGATGGGCCTGCACTTTCTCGGCGTTTACCGCATTGGGATGCTGGACCGGCAATTGCGGCACAATGGGCCGAGCGCGGCCAGCGGGCCGGGCGGCGGCTTTTTGCTGGGGCTGGCCTTTGCCGTGGGCTGGACGCCTTGCATCGGGCCGGTGCTGGCGGCGATCCTTGCGATTGCGGCCAGTCAGAACTCGGCCTGGGAAGGTGCAGGGCTGCTGGCCATTTATTCCGCCGGGCTTGGCGTGCCCTTCCTTCTGGCCGGCGTGGCAATCGGGCCGTTCCTGAGTTTCTTCCAGTCGTTCCGCAAGCATCTCGGGACGGTCGAGAAGGTGATGGGCGGTATCTTGGTGCTGACCGGCCTGTTGTTCCTGACCGGTCAGTTCACGCGGATATCCTACTGGTTTCTCGAGACTTTCCCGGTCCTGGGTACCATCGGCTGAGATTCAGCATTCGTTCACCGTTCCGGCGGATTCCGCGTATTCCGGTCGTTATCGGCGCGGGGCGCAACCTCTCATTCACGGCCCTGTGGGAACGTGCCACCTGAGTATTTTTGCAAGGGAAACGCATGCCCGTGGCATCGATGCAGAACGCGCAGCGGAAAAGGCGCGCCACAACTTCGGCTGCCAGAGACTGGTGGCAGGAGCAGGGTGCGGCCGTCGCGGCCACTTCGCAGATTGATGATGTGGCTGAGGTCTGGCGCGGGCTGGAGGCGCAGGGCATCGAGTCGCCTGGACAAAGCCTTGATTTCACGCGCGCGTGGATCCAGCAGTTCAAGATACCTGTTGCCGATCAGCTTTACGTGACGGGATCGCTGGATGGAAAGGTGGTGGCGCTGCTGCCCCTCCAGCGCGATCACAAACACGGTTTGAGCATGTTGACCTGGTTTGCCGGTGCGCATGTCGGATGCCATGCACCGCTGATCGACAGGCCGGTCTTTGCAGCGATGACAACGGCCGAACGTACGGAGTTCTGGCGCCGGATGCAGCGTGGACTGGCCGGTGCGGATCTCGTGCATCTGGAGGCGGTGCCCGCATTTGAAGGCGACGGGAGTTTTGTCGACTTGTGCAGTTCCCACCCGGTCGATCTGCTCTACCGGTCGGAATTTGCGAGCTGGGAGGAATGTGACTCGCAGCAACGCAGCCGCTCACGGCGCAAGCATGACAAACAGCAAGGCGCCAAGCTAGAGGCTATGGGCGAAGTTTCGTTTGAAGAGGTCACCAGCGGCGCCGTTGCGCGCGAAGCGGTCGCGACAATGTTCCGCCAGAAGGCTCGCCGGTTTGCTGAGTGGGGGATCGACGATCCGTTTGCGGATCCGGAAGTGCAGGCTTTTTACGCCGGGTTGCTGGAGCGCCCCGGCGCGTTGCAGGCGCGCCTTCACGTCTTGCGGCTCGATGGCGAGATTGTCTCGGTGCGTTACAACTTGGCGCAGGGCGACCGGGTGTTTGCGCTGATTTCATCGATGGATGACAATCCGGACCTGTCTCCCGGTTCACCGGGCAAACAGAACATTCTCCGCGCTCAAATGCACATGTTCTCCAACGGGGTTGCGATGGTCGACATGGGGGCCGGCTATTCGGACGAGAAGCGCCACTGGTGCAACGTCCAGATCGAATTGCGAGATCATTTGCTGCCGCTCACCACCAAAGGGCGGATGGCGGCGAAGCTGATGGGTTGGAAGACCGCGCTGCAACATCGCATCAAGAATGACGAGCGGCTGTTTGCGCTGGTCAAAACGGTTCGGGCCCGATTGGGAACGCTTGTGCGCCGCGGCTAGATCAGCTTCTGCGATTTCATCGAGATGTGACCGTTGCGGCCAATGATGATGTGGTCGTGAACGACAATGCCCAAGGGCTGGGCGATGTCGATAATGGCCCGGGTCATCTGAAGATCTGCGCTTGAGGGCTGCGGGTCGCCCGAGGGGTGATTGTGGGCCAGAATGAGTGCGGTCGCGTTCAGTTCCAGCGCCCGCTTGATGACCTCGCGGGGATAGACCGGCGTGTGGTCGACCGTGCCAACCTGCTGGACCTCGTCGCGGATCAGCCTGTTCTTCTTGTCGAGAAACAGAATGCGGAACTGTTCAACTTCCTCATGGGCCATGTGGGCGCGGCAGTAATCCACCAGTTCGCCCCATGAACTGAGCACGGGCCGGGTGCTGATCTCGTCCCGCGAAGTGCGCTGGGCGATGGCCTGCGCGAGCTTGAGGTTGACGATGGTTTCAGGACCGACACCGGGCACTTCCTTGAGCAGGTGAGCGGGCGCAGCCAACACTGCTGAAATGGACCCGAACTGCTTGAGCAGGGCTTTGGCAGTCGGCTTGGTGTCGCCCTGTTTCTTGGTCAGAAACAGGTACATCTCGAGGATTTCGTAGTCGGCAAGGGCGCCCGGGCCCGCATCGGTGAAGCGCTTGCGCAGCCGTTCGCGGTGGCCCGCCTTGTCGTTGGCTTTTGAGGTCGGTTTGCGGGATTTCGGACTCACATCCGAGAAACCCGGTCGACCGCCATCCGCCATGTCAGCGGGCGTCCAGCGGATTGAACAAGCCGGCGGGCGAGGCGGTGAAGACTTCGTGCCCGGTTTCGGTGATGCCGATTGAGTGCTCACACTGCGCCGAGAGGGTGCGGTCACGCGTCACCGCGGTCCAGCCGTCATTGAGAATTTTGACCTGCGGCCGGCCGAGATTGATCATCGGTTCGATGGTGAAGATCATGCCGGGTTTGAGTCTCGGCCCCATGCCGGGGGTACCGAAATGCAGAATGTTGGGCTCGTCGTGGAACAGTTGGCCAAGACCATGACCGACGAAGTCCCGGACCACGCTGGTGCGCTCGGCTTCGGCGTAGCGCTGTATGGCAGCGCCGATGTCGCCGGTGGTGTTGCCGGGGACGGCCGCGTCGATACCGCGGGCGAGTGACTCGTAGGTCACCCGGATCAGCCTTTCGGCTTTGCGGGAAATTTCACCAACCGGGTACATGCGGCTCGAATCGCCGTGCCAGCCATCAACGACCAGGGTGAGATCGATATTGACGATATCGCCTTCGCGCAGGGGGCGGTCGCCGGGAATGCCGTGGCAGACCACGTGGTTGATCGAGGTGCAGACCGAATGCCGGTAACCCTTGTAGAACAGGGTCGCGGGGACTGCCCCGTGGTCACGCGCAAACTGGAGGGCCAACTGGTCAAGTTCACCAGTGGTGACGCCGGGGTGGACGTGTTCGACCAGCATGTCGAGCGCCTCGGCGGTCAGCCGCCCGGCCTTGCGCATGCCGGCAAATCCTTCCGCGCCGTGGAGCGGAATGACCCCCGGCGTGCGCTTTGCCTGCGATGTCGCATCGACGTAATTGACCATGTGGACTGAACCCTTTCGCCCTATACCTAGCCATTGCCCCCCTGAATTGGAAGGGGCGGGGCGTGCCTGTTCAAATTCGCTTGGCAGTTCATACGGGGGGTGAGTAAATATGTGCGCGTTCCCGGGTTCGCGCCATGACAAAAGATCAACTTGCCTATCATCTCGATGAGTATCGCGCGCTTCGGCAGGAAGTCGCGTTTCATCAACGCATGGTCTATGGGGCTTTCGGCTGGGCCGTTATTGCCAGTGGCGTGATTACCACCTGGCTGGTCGCCAATGCGGAGAGCATCCAGGCGATCGGCGGTTTTCCGGCCCGTGTCGTCTGGTTCGTGCCGGGCATGGTCTGCGTGTTCGCCTGGCTTGGCTTTTATCACTTCCACACGGTGTTGATGCTGACGGGCGGTTATCTGAAACGGCTCGAGGAGGCATTGGCTGCCGAGGGCCTGGGGTGGGAGCAGTACCTTGCCGAACTGCGCAGCGGTGCGATCGGCAATCAGACCATCATCAGGTTTGCGGTCGGCTGGGCCGCGCTTATTCTGTCGAACTTTGTCCTGGCCATTTTCATGCAGGCTTCCTTCAGCTGAGGTCCAGCGGCAGCGGACGAGAGAGTGTGATCTCCTCGCGCGTGAGCGTGCAGGCGTAGGCGAGAATCTCGACGCCAGCGGCCTTCGCTTCGGCCATTGCGGCGGCATAGGCGGGGTCAACGTCATCCGCCAGCCGAAACCGCGTGCAGTCGTCGCGCTGGACGAGGAACAGGTTCACGGCTCTTTGGCCTGACTTCACCATGTTGGCCAATTCGGCCAGATGCCGGGCGCCGCGAGCGGTTGCCGCGTCGGGAAATTCCGCCCAGCCGGTTTCGCGGCTGAGGTGGACGTTTTTGACTTCGAGATAGCAGTCCGGCAGACCGTCACCGGTCAGCAGAAAATCGACCCGGCTGTTTTCGCCGTATTTCACCTCAGGGCGAAACGAAGTGTAGTCTGCCAGTTCCAAGATGCGCCGGTCGGCGAGGGCTTCGGCCACGATCCGGTTGGGCAGCGCAGTGTTGATGCCGACCAGGCCGGACGGCAGTTCGGCGAGTTCCCATGACAGAGGCAATTTGCGTTTCGGGTTGCCGGAATCGGACAGCCAAATGGTCATGCCCGGGGCGTCCAGACCGGTCATGGCGCCGGGATTGGCGCAGTGAACGGTGGTGATCTCGCCGTTCTCCAGCCGGACGTCTGCGAGAAAGCGCTTGTAGCGGCGCAGCAGGGTGGCGCGGATGAGCGGTTGGTTCAATTTCACGAGACGGGGTCCATGGAACTGGGGCAAACGGGGCCGGTCTGCTTGACCTTTTGGGAAGGGGCGGGCATGGGATTGCCTCTAGGGCTTGCCCGGCAGGGCGTCAACAGGACCCGGCATGTCGAACGCACCATCAGAACCCATTACGGCAGCCTTGCTGATCATCGGCGACGAGATTCTTTCGGGACGCACCCGCGACAAGAATATTGGCACGGTTGCGGGCTTTTGCGGGGTGATGGGCATTGCGCTGCGCGAGGTGCGCGTGGTCACGGACGAGATGGATGCCATCATCAGGGCCGTCAATGCGTTGAGGGCCGAAAACACCTACCTGTTCACGACGGGCGGCATCGGCCCCACCCACGACGACATCACAGCGGATGCGGTTTCGAGGGCGTTCGGGGTTGAACTGCCGATCAATGATGAAGCCCGAAAAATCCTTGAGGACAGGTACGGCACCGTGGACGTCAGCCCCGAGCGGTTGCGCATGGCGCGCATCCCGGTCGGGGCGAGCCTGATCAACAATTCGGTTTCCGGTGCGCCGGGGTTCATTCTGGGCAATGTGCATGTGATGGCGGGCGTCCCCAAGATCATGGAGGCCATGCTCGAGGATCTTGCCACCCGGCTCAAGGGCGGGGCGAAAATGCTGAGCCGGTCGGTGGATTGCGCAGTGGGCGAAAGTACAATCGCCGCGGGGTTGGGCGCCATCCAGGAGGAGTTCCCGCAACTCAAGCTCGGATCGTACCCGCAAATGGGGCGCCAGCCGATTTTCACGCAACTGGTGATCCGCGGTACGGATGAAACTGCGGTCGAAGCAGCAACGGCGCGGGTTCGGGCGCTGGTTGACGAGATGCATGAAGCCAAAAACATAAAACTATCAAAGGACCAGGTGTGATGAGCCCACAGCAAAAAAGTTTCCCGGTGACCTGGGATCAGTTCCACCGCGACAGCCGGGCGCTGGCGTGGCGGCTTTCGGGGCAGGGGCCGTTCACGGCGCTGGTGGCGATCACGCGAGGTGGGCTGGTACCGGCTGCCGTTGTGGCGCGCGAGTTGAATATCCGGCTGATCGAAACCGTTTCTGTCAAATCCTATGATCATCAGGATCAGGGCAGGGTGCAGGTTTTGAAGCCGATCGCGGAATCGATCACATCCGGGGCGGATTCCGGAAAGGTGCTGATCGTTGACGATCTGGTTGATACCGGTGCGACTGCTCGGGTGGTGCGTGATATGTTGCCGGGTGCTCATTTCGCGACAGTCTACGCCAAGCCGAAGGGGCGGGAACAAGTCGACACGTTTGTGACCGAGGTCAGTCAGGACACCTGGATCTACTTCCCCTGGGACATGGATGTGGGCTATGTGCCGCCCATTCACGGCGGAACGGACTGAGCCGGAACTCAGGCGGGCGTGGTGGAACTGGTAGACACACAGGACTTAAAATCCTGAGGCCTTTGGCCGTGCGGGTTCAAATCCCGCCGCCCGCACCACATTAACGCCGCTCCCTTTCTCCAAGGCGCAGAACTGAATTGTGAACGCCGTGCGCTTGGCACGGGCGTGGCTGCGGCCTAGGCTGACCATCGGTTCAGACTGGGAGTAGTCACATGCACTTGTTCCTTTTGCCTGCTGCGACACTTGCCATCATGTCCCGCTATGCCGCCGGTCACCTTGCGACCGCGGAACTGGCGGTGGCCGGGTTGGCGCTGCTGTTCTGGTTCGGCGTCTTGATGTACCGGCTGGCGGGGGCGCATGGCGCTACCGTTTGGGACATTTGCATAAGTGTACTTGGCGCGGTGCTGGTGGGCGCAGCGCACGGGTTCTTCTTGTTTCCGGTGCTGTTGTTGCTGGGCGGTCAGCAGTTCAGCTGGGAGGGCTGCGGGCTGTTCTCGCTGGCGATCACAGTGGTGCTGATCGTGCTGCAGGCATTTGAACAGGCACAGGCGCAGCGGCCGGCGCCACTGGCCCGGCAGGGCCGGGAATGGCGCCTCTAGGTTTCAGGCGCTGTTTTGAGGTGTGAGCGCCGCGAAGACGTCTGACACAATCTGGTCCACCGGGTCTTCAACCGAGACGGAGATGACCTGCTCGTCCGCGGTAGGCAGTTCAAGCGTGGCGAACTGGCTGTCGAGAAGTCCGGCGGGCATGAAATGGCCGGGCCGATTGGCCTGCCGGGCGGCGATAACCTGTTTTGAGCCGCTGAGGTGGACGAAGCGAACCGGTTCACCGGCAGCGCTGCGCAGAAAATCCCGATAGGCACGTTTGAGCGCCGAGCAGCCGCTGATGGCGATGCCATCGCGGTTCGCCGTTTCACGCATGGTTTCGGCGATGCGTTGCAGCCACGGCCAGCGGTCGTCGTCGGTGAGCGGGGTGCCGCCGCGCATTTTCTCGACATTTTCCGCCGGGTGCAGATGGTCGCCGTCGATGAAGGTGACGCCATATTTCTCGGCAAGTTTTTCGCCGATGGTGGATTTGCCCGAGCCGGAGACACCCATGACGATGATGAGGCGTGGGGGGCGAGTGCTGTCCGGATCGAAGGGCTTGTTCATCAGGTCAGACGCTCGCCGTGATGCCGCCGTCGACGTAAATGACCTGACCGGTGACGAAGCTGGAGGCGGCGGACGACAGGAACACGGCGGCGCCGACCAGTTCCTCAACCTCGGCCCAGCGGCCCAAGGGTGTGCGCCGTTCCAGCCACGCTGAGAAGTCCTCGTCTGCGACAAGGGCGGCGTTGAGCTCTGTCTTGAAGTAGCCGGGGGCAATGCCGTTGACGTTGATGCCGTGTTTCGCCCAGTCGATGGCCATGCCTTTGGTGAGATTGGCGATAGCACCTTTCGAGGCGGTGTAGGGGGCAATGGAGGGGCGGGCGAGGGCGGACATGACCGAGCAGATGTTGATGATGCGGCCCTTTTGGCGGGCGATCATGTGGCGGGCGACAGCCTGGCCGACGTAGAAGGCGGCGTTGATGTTTGTGCGCATAAGCCGGTCGAACTGGTCGACGGGGAAATCCTCGAGCGGGGCGCGGTGCTGCATGCCGGCATTGTTGACCAGAATGTCGATGGGACCGGCTTCCTGTTCGAACCGGTCGATGGCGGCGCGGGAGGCTTCGGGGTCGGTGACGTCAAAATCGAGAATGGCTGGCGCGGGCCCCGAGAACTCTGAGGCGACCTGTTCCAGCTTCGTGCGGTCGCGGCCGTTGAGCACGATCATAGCGCCAGCTTCGGACAGGCCCTTGGCCAAGGCGAGGCCGATGCCGCGGCTGGAGCCGGTGACCAGGGCGCGCTTGCCCGTCAGGTCAAACATTTCCAGTGCAGCCATTGCGCCGATCCCCCCAAACCGTTCTGCCGCCTTATAATGCGCGGTGCGGCGGCGTCCAGCCTTGAATGGCGCGGGGTGCGACAAAAAGGCTTGCAGTGCGCCGGAGCATCCCGCAAAAAGGCGCGGATGTTCGCGCTTTTGCCAGACAATACCGTGCCGCCAGTGCGGCGGCCGACTGTGCAAGGGCGCTTCTGTCTTTTTACGGGATGCGGGTCATTCGAGCCATTCCGCGATCAAACAATATGCCCCAAAGGGGCGCTGGAGGAATAATGTCGACCGCTGATATCGGCCTGATCGGCCTTGCCGTGATGGGCTCCAACCTGGCCCTCAACATTGCCGAGAACGGCTATACCGTGGCGGTGCATAACCGGACCGCATCGAAGACCGATGAGTTTGTCGCCGGGGCGGGGGCATTGCGCGACAAGATCATTCCGCAGCCCTATCTGAAAGAGTTTGTTGAATCGATTGCGCGGCCGCGCTCGATCATCATCATGGTGCAGGCGGGCAAGCCGGTGGACCAGACGATTGAGCAGTTGCTGCCGCTGCTCGACGAGGGCGATGCGATCCTTGAATGCGGCAATGCCAATTTCCACGATACGGTGCGGCGGTTCGAGGAATTGCGGCCCAAGGGTATCGGCTTTCTGGGGGTCGGTGTGTCGGGCGGCGAAGAGGGCGCGCGGCACGGACCTTCGATCATGGTCGGCGGCTCGAAACAGCAGTGGCACAATGCCGAGAAGGTGCTGACCGATATTGCCGCCAAGTTTAACGGCGAGAGCTGCTGCGCCTATCTCGGCGAAGGCGGGGCGGGGCACTTCGTCAAGACTATCCACAACGGCATTGAATATGCCGACATGCAGATGATTGCCGAAGTCTATGCGGTGATGCGCGACGGGCTGGGGATGAATCCGAAGGCCTGTGCGGAAGTGTTCAAGGAGTGGAACAAGGGGCCGCTCAACTCGTATCTGATCGAGATTACCGGGCATGTGCTCGACGCGATCGACGAGGAGACGGGCAAGCCGCTGATCGAACTGATTCTCGACAAGGCGGGGCAGAAGGGTACCGGGCGCTGGTCGGCGATTGCGGCGCAGGAGCTGGCAGTGCCGGCAACGACCATCGAGGGAGCGGTGGCGGCCCGGTCGATCTCGGCGCTGAAGAGCGAGCGTATCGCGGCGGAACGGACGTATGGCGCGCGGACCTCCGCGAAGTCGGATGTTAGCCTCGAGACGCTGGAAAAGGCGCTTCTGGCGGGCAAGATCGCGGCGTATGCGCAGGGTTTTGCGGTGATGTCCAAGGCCTCGGAGGAGAACGGCTGGGACTTGCCGCTTGGCACCATCGCGCGAATCTGGCGGGCCGGCTGCATCATCCGCTCTCGCTTCCTCGACCAGATGGCGGCGGCCTATGACAAAGGCGAGGCGGTGAACCTGTTGATGGTGCCCGACTTCGTTGAACTGATGAAGGCCAACCACGGCGCGCTGCGCCAGGTGGTGGCCGCGGGAGCGCTGGGCGAATTCCCGCTGCCGTGCCTCAGTTCGGCGCTGGCCTATTTCGATGGCTACCGCCAGGCGACGGGCACTGCCAACCTGATCCAGGGCCAGCGCGATTTCTTCGGCGCGCATGGGTTCGTGATTGAGGGGCGCGGCGAGGATTTGCATTACAAGTGGCCCTCGACGCTGGGGAATTGATTGAATTAATTCTTCTGTCTCACGGGCCGCACCGCGCTGGCCATGACGGCTCTTGTTTTGTCTCACGGGCCGCACCACAA
The DNA here is from genome assembly GCA_017794705.1 of Devosia sp. GTDB lineage: Bacteria > Pseudomonadota > Alphaproteobacteria > Rhizobiales > Devosiaceae > IH3. The sequence continues at coordinate 134,321 of CP051235.1, forward strand.
TCGCCATGACGCTGGTCGCTATGTCGATTGTTGGCCCTGCGACGGCGCGGCCGAATTGTCGGCCGGGGTCCTCGGCTTCGCCTCGTCCCGTCCCTTTCTGACGCTATCAAGGGTCCCTCGCGGACGAGCGGAGCGAGGACCTCGCCGGTCGTCCGGCGCCCCGTCGGAGCGCCAGCGATGGACATAGGCGCGGTTCTAGCGCCGTCATGGCCATCGCGGTACGGCGCGTGAGACAGAAAGTCCGCACACCAAACCTCCCACGACGGGATGAACCTCAAAGCAGAGCAGGCGCGGGGCGGTGAACACCTCGATCCTAGTAGGTAGTGTGAGGCGCACAACGCCCCGCGCAACCGGGGTTTGTGGGCTATGGCGAACAGGCCGGGGCCCTCCGGAGCCCCGCGGATGCGCCATGCCCCTGATTTGTCCAATCTGCCCCGTTCGCTCGTTCGACGTCGACAGCCCAGACGGGCATGTCCTTCGCTTGCTTGGTGGTCGGGTGGTCGAATTGTCGGCCGGGGTCCTCGGCTTCGCCTCGTCCCGTCCCTTTCTGACGCTATCATGGGTCCCTCGCGGACGAGCGGAGCGAGGACCTCGCCGGTCGTCCGGCGCCCCGTCGGAGCGCCAGCGATGGACATAGGCGCGGTTCTAGCGCCGTCATGGCCATCGCGGTACGGCGCGTGAGACAGAAAGTCCGCATGCCAAACCTCCCATGACAGGATGCTACGTGAACAGAGCAGGCGCGGGGCGGTGAACACCTCGATCCTAGTAGGTAGTGTGAGGCGGACATCGCCCCGCGCAACCGGGATTTGTGGACTATGACGAACAGGCCGGGGCCCTCCGGAGCCCCGCGGATGCGCCATGCCCCTGATTTGTCCAGATCTGCCCCGTTCGCTCGTTCGACGGCAACAGCCCAGACAGGCATGTCACTCTCGGTTTGAGAATGACGCGCAACCCATATCAGACGGCTGCGCAGCGTCTTGCACTTGCCCCCTGGCCGAGGGCTACCTGACCGCTTTACCCTGCTGATCGGCGACCCGACCAACACACCGGCCGATCCCCGCCAATCACTCGTTTGCAACCGTGCTCAAGTGCGGGCACCTGTGAGAAAGTATGCGGGAGGTTCTGGGGGCGGGGATAAGTTTTTTTGTCTCACGGTGCGCACCGCTACAGGCATGACGGCGCTAAAGCCGCGCCTATGCCCTCCGCTGCACCTGCGACGGCGCGCGCGAATGGTCGCGCGGGGTCCTCGCTGCGCTCGTCCCGTCCCTTTCCAACGCTGAATAGGGCACTGCTCCGCCCTTCTCTCCAGCGTCATACTCGGGCTTGACCCGAGTATCCATGCAGCGGTGCCATGCGATGGGGGTTTGTTGCGTCACACGAACGACGTTGCCGCGTGCAGACTCATCATGGACCCTCGGGTCAAGCCCGAGGGTGACGCTGGGGGGTGGAGTGACCTTTGGTGCAATTCTCGGTCCCAACAGATACTTGTCGCTTCGGGACTTGACCACCAGGCCCGCGCAATTGGCGCTGGGGCCAAATCTTCACCCTTCGACAGGCTCTGGATGAGGGTGTAGGGGGGATGAGAGGCCGGCTTGAACAAAAAGGCGGGGTGTTGGCCCCGCCTTTGTTTGATTGATCGCTGTTGCGCCTAGTTGGCGGTGGCGGCGTCGGCGTCTGCTGCGGGTTCTTCTTCGGCAGCGGCGGCGTCGGCTTCGGCCTCAGCGGCGGCGGCTGCTTCGGCTTCTGCTGCAGCTTCTGCGGCAGCTTCTGCTTCGGCGACCTGGGCCATCAGCTGGTCCATGACGGCGCGGACGGCGCTGTCGTCCTGGCCGGCGGCGGCGAGGGCGGCCTGCAGGGCAGCCTTGGCTTCGTCGCTCAGCTGGGAGCCGTCGATAGCGGCGCTGACGGCGGCGATGGCGGCCTGGGTCTGGGCGGCGGCTTCGGCCGCGGCAGCCTCTTCAGCCGCGATGCGGGCGGCTTCTTCCTCGGCGGCGATGCGCTCGGCTTCGGCGGCGGCCTCTTCGGCGGCGATGCGCTCAGCCTCGGCCTGCTCGGCCGCGATCCGGGCCTGCTCGGCCTGGTTGTAGTAATAATAGCCGCCCCCGCCGATGACGACGACAGCCAGAATGATCCAAATCCATCTGTTCATTGTTCAGTGCCCCTTCGTGCCCTGGTGAATTGTGGGGGGCGTTATAGCGGAGGGGAGCGGCGCGGGGGAAGTGGGTTTTTTGGGGGTGGGGATTGCGTGGGGTGCAGGGGTGGGGTGGTGCTGAAAGGCACACCAAACTCTGAAGCGACCACAAAAAGTACTCTCTGGCTTTGCCGGGATTACAGCCGAGCGGTGTCAGGAGTCATGCAGGCAACGGAAGCGCGATCGGTTTCTACTGGAACCAGCGAGATGAATGCACAAAAGTGGTTCAATCTAAGTTTTTGGCCACTTTCCCAAGAACATAAGATACAAATGCAGCGCATGCTCCCAACATAAAAATCGCGTCCGTTTCATCCACCGCCGCATCACCTTCATCCAGCAAAGCGTGTCGAATGCCGTTTTCGTCGCTGCTGTAACCATACATCGCGGACATACCCTTCTTCAGGGCATCGTGTAATTCACCCGTTGTCTGAAGTTGATTGAGAGCCGGACCCAAAGAGTGAGTTCCCGGCTTGAGAACGCGTGCTATCGACTCAACTGCGTGCACACTCTCTCTTACACTGTCTGCCCATTTGCCTTCAGAAATGAGTTGAGCCGCCTTCTTGATGTGTGAGGCCGATCCAGAATGTCCTTCCTCAACGGCTGTTTGGACTGCCCGTTCAATCGTTTCCGCTTCTTGTTGAGTGCCGATTGGCACCAAGGTATCCCCATGGACAACGCGATAAGGAGAGCGCGCTCTTTCCAATGCGGATTTGATGGCATCTCGAAATTGATCGGAAACAAAACGATGGCGCAAGAGGTACTGTATTAGTCCATAGAACCCGCCATAAGTTGAATTGAGCAAACTGGACTTTAACCAGCTAGTCACGATTCCGTAGTCGTCGTCAAAATCGTCAACCATTTTTAGTTCGTGGAAGACGAATATATCTCTTATTATTTCTGCCCATTCCGAATCAATATAGCGACCGTATGTACCCTGTCGCGTGATACTTTCGTGTATAACAAACCAAACCAAAGAACGTAACTCGTCGGAGATTTCTTCTCTTTTGAGTTGGCGAGGGACTTCCACAAGTCCCTCCGCGATCTCGAATGTCACCTTTCGGCGTCGGTCGTACTCATCGTTCTTACTCATCTATCGATCAGCTACACCCCGTCGTCGACCCGCAAGTGTCGCACTTCAAACACGTGCCATTCCTCACCATCGTGAAGTTCTGGCACTCGGGGCAGCTTTCGCCGACGTAGCCTTTCATTTGCGCTTCGGCGCGGAGGGTGGCGAGGTCGCGGCCTTTGGAGGGCATGGTTTCGCCTTCGGGGGCGATGTCCTCTTCGGGCAGGATGTTGCCGATTTCCGGTTCGGGCGCGGTTTTGAGGGCCGTGGCGGTCTTCATTGCGGTGGCGGCCGAGGTCTGCATGGCCTTGACGGCGGGCTGGGCGTGGGCCTGGAGCGGGTCTGAGACCAGCATCAGCTTGGTATCCTTGCCGACGCGGCCGCGGGTGAGGCCCTTGGAAACGAACTGGCCAGCGGGGACGGGAGCGGCAGCAGCGGGCTTGCCCTTGTCCTCGGAGACGCCGGCGCCGATCGAGGTGGAGCCGCCATCGGGGGTGACGTGGGCCAGATCCGACCGGTCGAGATAGGAGACGGCCAGTTCGCGGAACACATAGTCGAGGATCGAGGTGGCGTTCTTGATCGAGTCATTGCCCATGACCATGCCGGCCGGCTCGAAGCGGGTGAAGGTGAAGGCCTCCACGAACTCGTCGAGCGGCACGCCATATTGCAGGCCAAGGGAAATGGCGATGGCGAAATTGTTCATCATGGCGCGGAAGGCGGCGCCTTCCTTGTGCATGTCGATGAAGATTTCACCGAGGCGCCCATCATCATATTCGCCGGTGCGCAGGTAAACCTTGTGGCCGCCGACGATGGCCTTCTGGGTGTAGCCCTTGCGGCGCTGGGGCATTTTCTCGCGGGAACGCTCGATAATGCGTTCGACGATCTTTTCGGCCACTACCTGGGTGCGCTCGGCGAGCGGCTTGGCGGCGAGTTCCTCGGCCGCGTCCAGATCGTCGTCGTCATTGTCATTGTCGGCAAGGAGCGAGGCATTGAGCGGCTGGGAAAGCTTGGAGCCGTCGCGATAAAGCGCGTTGGCCTTGAGGGCCAGTTTCCAGGACAGCATGTAGGACTGTTTGCAATCCTCAACGGTTGCCTCGTTGGGCATGTTGATGGTCTTGGAAATGGCGCCGGAGATGAACGGCTGGGCCGCGGCCATCATGCGGATGTGGCTTTCCACACTGAGGTAGCGCTTGCCGAGTTTGCCGCAGGGCGAGGCGCAATCGAACACCGGCAGGTGGTCGGGCTTGAGGTGCGGGGCGCCCTCGAGCGTCATGGCACCGCAGACGTGGATGTTGGCGGCGTCGATATCGGTGCGGGCGAAGCCGAGTTCGGCGAGCAGGTCGAAATCGATGTCGTTGAGCTGCTCATCGGTGAAGCCGAGCGTGTCGCGGCAGAAGTCTTCGCCCAGGGTCCACTTGTTGAAGGCAAACTTGATGTCGAAGGCGGCGGCGAGGCCCTTGTTGACCGCGGCGATCTTTTCGTCGGTGAAGCCCTTTGACTTCAGGGTCGACAGGTTGACGCCCGGGGCCTGATCGAGATTGCCGTGGCCGACAGCGTAGGCCTCGATCTCGGCGATCTCGGATTCCGAATAGCCGAGGGTGCGCAGGGCGGGCGGGACGGCGCGGTTGATGATCTTGAAATAGCCGCCGCCGGCGAGCTTTTTCATTTTGACCAGCGCGAAGTCCGGTTCGATGCCGGTTGTGTCGCAGTCCATGACCAGGCCGATGGTACCGGTGGGGGCAATGACGGAGACCTGGGCGTTGCGGTAGCCGTGCTTCTTGCCGAGGTCGAGGGCCTGATCCCAGGCCAGTTTGGCGCGGTCGATCAGGTTGGTATCGGGGCAGGCGGCATGGTCGAGCGGCACGGGGGCGACGGAAAGCTCCTCGTAGCCATCGGCATTGCCGTTGGCGGCATTGCGGTGGTTGCGCATGACGCGCAGCATCGACTTGGCGTTGCGCTTGTAGTCCTTGAAGGCGCCGAGCTCCGAGGCGATTTCGGCGGAGGTGGCGTAGGCAACGCCGGTCATGACGGCGGTGATGGCCCCGCAGATGGCGCGGCCTTCTTCCGAGTCATAGGGGATGCCCGAGGTCATCAGGTAGCCGCCGATGTTGGCGTAGCCGAGGCCGAGCGTGCGATATTCGAACGAGCGTTCGGCGATGGACTTGGAGGGGAACTGGGCCATCATCACCGAGATTTCGAGCACCAGGGTCCACAGGCGTGTGGTGTGTTCGAAATCACCGGTGTTGAACGAGCCGTCCCTGTTCCGGTACGGCAACAGGTTCACCGAGGCGAGGTTGCAGGCCGTGTCGTCGAGGAACATGTACTCGGAGCACGGGTTGGAGGCGTTGATCGGGCCGGCGACGGGGCAGGTGTGCCAATCGTTGATGGTGGTGTGATACTGGATGCCGGGATCGGCGGAGGCCCAGGCGGCGTAGCCCACCTGATCCCACAGCTCGCGGGCCTTCAGGGTCTTGACGACATTGCCCTTGATGCGGCCGATCAGATCCCAGTCGCCATCCTGCTCGACGGCGTCGAGGAAGGCATCGGTGACGCGGACGGAATTGTTGGAGTTCTGGCCGGAGACGGTCAGATAGGCTTCGGAATCCCAGTCGGTGTTGTAGACGGGGAAGGAGATGTCCGTGTAGCCCTGACGGGCGAACTGGATGACGCGCTGGATGTAATTTTCCGGCACCAGCGCCTTCTTGGCGGCGCGGACTTCGCGCTTGAGGGCGGGGTTTTTCTGGACGTCGAAGCAGGAATCGTCGGATCCGTCGCAATTGACGCAGGCTTTCATGACGGCCTTGAGGTGTTTGGAGACCACCTTGGAGCCGGTGACGAGGGCGGCGACCTTCTGCTCCTCTTTCACCTTCCAGTTGATGTACTGCTCGATATCGGGGTGATCGATGTCGACCACGACCATCTTGGCGGCGCGGCGGGTGGTGCCGCCGGATTTGATGGCGCCCGCGGCGCGGTCGCCGATCTTGAGGAAGGACATGAGGCCGGAGGACTTGCCACCGCCAGAAAGCTGTTCGCCTTCGCCGCGCAGGGCGGAGAAGTTGGAGCCGGTGCCTGAGCCGTATTTGAACAGGCGGGCTTCACGCACCCACAGGTCCATGATGCCGTTTTCGTTGACCAGATCGTCGTCAACGGACTGGATGAAGCAGGCGTGCGGCTGGGGATGCTCGTAGGCGGACTTGGACTGGGTCAGCTTGTGGGTGAACGGGTCGACATAGAAGTGACCCTGGCCCGGGCCGTCGATGCCATAGGCCCAGTGCAGGCCGGTGTTGAACCATTGCGGGGAATTGGGGGCGACCCGCTGGGTGGCCAGCATGTAGCGCAATTCGTCAAAAAAGGTGCGGGCGTCTTCCTCGGTGGAGAAATAATTGCCCTTCCAGCCCCAGTAGGTCCAGGTGCCGGCGAGCCGGTCAAAGACCTGGCGGCTGTCGGTCTCGGAGCCGAAACGTTCCTCCTCGGGGAGCTTGGCGAGCGCTTTCTCGTCGGGCACGGAGCGCCACAGCCATGAGGGGACGTCATTCTCCTCGACCTTTTTCAGGACCCTGGCGACGCCGGCCTTGCGGAAATATTTCTGCGCGATGATGTCGGAGGCCACCTGCGACCAGGCCTTGGGCACATCAATATCGGCCAGGCGGAACACGATCGATCCGTCCGGGTTTCTGATTTCGCTGGTCGCCTTGCGGAATTCGATTCCCTCATAGGCTGACTGTTCGGTTTTGGTGAACCGGCGTTCGACGTGCATGCTTATTCAATCCCCAAAATTCGGCAGACGCGTATCGTCTGCCCGTTCAAACCAGGCTTCCGGCCTAAGCTCTATTTGACTGCCCCAATCCGACCCGTGGCCGGGCCGAAAACTCCGCCGCTCCGGGCTGTCCTTTTGAACTGGACTTGGACCCTTGAACGGTGTGCCGCAGCGCTGCGGACACCGCAGCGACCCTTCGTGTGACCACCCCGAATTCCCCCGGGGTTTTCCACACTTTGAACCCGCAAAACCTGACTGGATTTCCAACTCGGACTTTTTGGATTCGGACCGCTGCTTTGGATGGTGTGCACCACTGCTGCAACGATTAAAAACTATGTCCGATTCAAAGATTCCGTCAACCAGTTCTGGAGGGGAAAAATCTACCCCTAGTGGTTTTGCCTCAACATATTAGCTAAATATGGTGTTCAAAATGTGAAGAGCGGGGATAAACCGGCGGTCTCCAGAAGGGCAAAAAGCGGCAAATTCTTCCGGGCCAGTACGGGGCCGTCGCCTGCCAATCTGCATGTGAGTTTGCGCCTAAGTTGCCCCGATTCAAAGACTCTTTTTTCAAACCTCATCCGGTTTCGAACCTTCACAATGTGACGCGAATCTGATGGCCGCCGGGGATCGAAAATTTCACAAAAGTGTCAAGGTGATTTTTTTGAGCAAATCCTGCGAATTGGGCTCCGGGGCCAAGCGTGATTTCGGGCCGGGCAAAATGCCCATTGTAAGATTTGACGATGCGCCGAACGAAGGGGTGAGGGGCCGGGGTGAAACAGGACCGGCAGCGGCGCGAAGGGGTTTGCGTTGCCGGGCCTGCGTGATAAACGCAAAACCAATCCGGCGCGCGTCGCGCCAGCCAGTTCAAACCGGAAGTCCTCAAGCATGAAGCAGTTTATCGCCGAGCTTTTCATCTGGTGGCACAAGCAGACCCTGGGCACCCGCTGGTGGACCTTTCTGCATGGCCAGCATGTGGGCACCGACGAGGCGGGCAACCGCTATTACAAATCCAAGGATGACCGGCGCTGGGTGATCTACAACGGGGCGGCGGAAGCCTCCGCGATCCCGCCGGGCTGGCACGGCTGGATCCATCATCGCGTCGATACGTTGCCTTCCGAGGAACGCTATACGCCGCGCTTCTGGGAAAAGCCGCACCTGCAGAACCTGACCGGGACCGCCGGCGCCTACCGGCCGGAGGGGAGCCTGTTGTCCAAGGGTGAGCGTCCGCGCGTCACCGGAGACTATGACGCCTGGTCTCCTGAATAGAATCGGCATGATCGAGACATCGCTTTTTTTGCCGCGCACGGAAAAGGTGCGCGCGTGGGTTTTCGGGCTTATGGCCCTGCTGCTGGCAGCGGCCGGGTGGGGGCTGAGTACGCCTGCGCACGCGGCAAGCATTGCCAATCCCGTGGCCAATTTCGCAGGACTGGACAAGATCACCGGGCGGCTGACGCGGTTCGATGTCTATATCGATGAGACGGTGCAGTTTGGCGCCCTGCAGATCACGCCCCGGGCCTGCTACACGCGGCCCCCGACGGAAACCCAGCGCACCTCGGTGTTCGTTGAAGTGGATCAGGTGAGCCTGCGCGGTACGATTACCCGGATTTTCACTGGCTGGATGTTTGCCGACAGTCCGGCGCTCAATGCCATCGACCATGCCGTCTATGATATCTGGCTGGTCAACTGCAAACAGAGCTCGGACATCGCGCCACCCTCGGAACGCGAGACCGAGCAAGTGCCGGGGATGAACGAAAGCTGAGTTCACGCATCAAGGTGAAAGGGAACGCACCATGGCGGACGACAAGGTCATCGTTGAGAATGTCAATCACCCGGGCAAGACCGAGCGGGTGGATGCGGCCAAGTACAAGGCGATGAAGACCGCGATGCTGGCGGTGTTGCCCAAGGGCTCGCCGGGCATGAAGGTCAGCGATCTGCAAGAAGGCGTGAAGCCGAAACTGCCGGATGACCTGTTTCCGGGCGGGTCGACATCCGGCTGGTGGGTCAAATGCGTGCAACTGGACCTTGAAGCCAAGGGCGTGATTGCCCGCGAAAAGAGCCCGCCGGTTCCGCTTTACAGGGTATGAGCGACACCGAGAAATCGACCAGAATGCCTGACAAAGTGGCAGACACTGACAGCACCGAAGCTACTCCGCTGGAATTGTTTTTCGATCTGGTTTTCGTTTTCGGGTTTTTGCAACTTTCGCATCACCTTTCCTACGAATTGAATTGGCGGGGATTGGCGGAGACCCTTGTGTTGCTGGTGGCTGTGGTCGCCGTTTGGGGACACACGAGCTGGATCGCCACCGTCAATCGCGCGAAGTCCCGCCACTTGATGTGGATGGTGCTTGGTGTGATGGGACTGGGCTTGTTTCTGAATGCCGGGATTTCGTCCGCATTCGGTGACACGCCGTGGAACTTCGTTGTGCCGCTGCTGGCAATTCACTTTGGCCGCACATTGTGGGCCATCATTGACACCGATGATCCGGTTCACCGCGAACACTTCCAACGCGTTCTGATCTGGTATGTGGTGACCGCTCCACTTTGGACGGAAGGCGCGTTGCTCGGGCCTGAAGCAAGATTGCCGCTGTGGGCGTTTGCCGCGCTCGTTGACGCGATTGGCTCGTGGGTGGGACACCCGATTCCGGGACGCAGCATTCCGTATCAGTCCATGCGTATAGACGCATCACACATGATAGAGCGTTGTGCTTTATTCCTGTTGGTGGCGCTGGGTGAGACCGTGCTTGCAACCGGGCTGCAACTGGCAGAGGTCGAAATCGACGGCACTGTAGTTCTGGTTGCGATTTCAGCGCTGGGCGCATCGACGGCTTTGTGGTTGATCATGTTTGGCGCTGGTCGTGACTTAACGCTGCGGAAGCTAGATGTTTCGACCGATCAAACCAGATTGACTCATCGCGGGTTGAATGCCGTTTCCGTCATCGTCGCGGGTCTGGTGCTTACCGCGGTGGGAAATTATGAAACGCTCGCTCATCCCATGGAAAGCGTAGTTCCCGAACACGCGCTTTGGATTGTCAGCGGGCCAATTGTGGTGATGGCCGGCCACGGATATCATCTTCGCTCCATCCAAAAATCCGCAATCTGGGGCCATCTGGTTTGCGCAGTGGTGCTGTTGGGAATTGGCATTGCAGGGACACTTTTCGCGCCGGCGTATGTGCTCGCAGCTACTGCCGCAGTCCTGTTTGCCTTTGCCTTTTATGAACGTGTGCGACTGCAACACAATCCAGGATTTGACGTCTAGTTCTCCCATGCCGAAAAATCGCCGCTCTGGTTGAGGGCGTGGGCGAGGAGGTGCTCGTAGATTTCGCGTGGGACTTCCTTGCCGCCCATGGAGGCGAGGTGGTCGGTGAGGAACTGGGTGTCGAGCAGCACGAAACCGCCCGCCTTCAGGCGCTCGACGAGGTGCGCGAGGGCGATCTTTGAGGCATCGGTGCGGCGGTGGAACATGCTTTCGCCGAAGAAGGCACCACCGATGGCGAGGCCGTAGAGGCCACCGACCAGATCGTTTCCCTCCCAGACTTCGACGGTGTGGCAATGGCCACGGTCAAACAGTTCGCGGTAGAGCCGCCGGATCGTGGCATTGATCCAGGTGCTGTCGCGTTCGGTGCCATCGTGGGCGCAGCCGTCGATAACGGCTTCGAAGTCTGTGTCGACCCTGACCTGAAATTCGTTCTTTTTCAGCCGTTTGCGGAGGCTTTTGGAGACGTGGAATTCATCGAGCGGGATGATGCCGCGCAGTTCCGGGCAGACCCAGAATACATCCTCGTCATCCTCGGATTCGGACATGGGGAAGATGCCGGCGCGGTAAGCGCGCAGGATCAGGTCGGCGGTCAATTCCAGTGCGAATGGATCGTGCTGGCTCATCGGTGTGGCTCACCGGCTGAACCGGAGGTGGCTCAGCCGGCCTTCTTCTTTTCTTCCAGATAGTGTTCCAGCCAGTGAATGTCGTAATTGCCGGCGAGAATGTCAGGGTTGCGGACCAGATCCTGGAACAGCGGCAGGGTGGTCTTGATGCCGTCGACGATGAATTCGTCCACCGCCCGGCGCAGGCGCTGCAGGCATTCCTGACGGTTGCGGCCATGAACGATCAGCTTGCCGATCAAACTGTCGTAGTAGGGCGGGATCCTGTAGCCCTGATAGATGGCCGAATCGATGCGCACACCGACGCCGCCTGCCGGGTGATAATAGGTGATCGTGCCGGGTGACGGGGCGAAGGTGAGCGGGTCTTCGGCATTGATGCGCAGTTCGATGGCGTGGCCCCAGAAGGTCACGTCTTCCTGCTTGATGCTGAGCGGCTCGCCGGAGGCGACCTTGATCTGTTCGTAGACGATGTCCATGCCGGTGACACGCTCGGTGACCGGATGCTCGACCTGCAGGCGGGTGTTCATCTCGATGAAGTAGAACTCACCGTCCTCATAGAGGAATTCGATGGTGCCGGCGCCGGAATATTTCAGCTTGCGCATGGCGGCGGCACAGATTTCGCCGATCTCTTTTTGCTTGTCCATCGGGACAGTGGGGGCCACGGCCTCTTCCCAGACCTTCTGGTGACGGCGCTGCAAGGAACAGTCGCGTGTGCCCAGATGGACGGCGTTGCCCTGGCCATCGCCCATCACCTGAATTTCGATGTGGCGTGGCTTGCCGAGGTATTTTTCGATGTAGACCGCATCGTCGCCGAATGCAGCTTTCGCCTCGGACCGGGCGGTGGAATAGGCATTTGAAATCTCGGCTTCGGTCCTGGCAACCTTCATGCCGCGGCCACCACCGCCGGCGGCGGCCTTGATGAGCACGGGGTAGCCGATTTCAGTGCCGATGCGCCTGGCTTCGTCGACCGAGGTGACGGCGCCATCGGAGCCGGGCACGCAGGGGATGCCGAGCTCAATAGCGGTATTCTTGGCCTCGATCTTGTCGCCCATGATCTCGATGTGATGGGCGGAGGGGCCGATGAAGGCGACCTTGTGCTCGGCCAGAATGCGCGCGAAGCGGGCGTTTTCAGACAGAAACCCGTAACCGGGATGGACCGCATCGGCGCCGGTGATCTCGCAAGCGGCGAGGATCGAGGGGATGTTGAGGTAGGACTGGGTGGCCGGATTCGGGCCGATGCAGACGCTCTCATCGGCGAGGCGGACGTGCATGGCATCGGCGTCGGCGGTGGAATGGACCGCGACAGTCTGAATGCCGAGTTCCTTGCAGGCGCGCAGGATGCGCAATGCGATTTCACCGCGATTGGCGATCAGGACCTTGGAGAACATTCTGGCTCTCCTTTACTCGATCACGACAAGCGGTTCGCCATATTCAACCGGCTGGGCGTCCTCGATGAGGATGCGCGTGATGGTGCCGGACTTGTGGGCGGGAATCTGGTTCATCGTCTTCATGGCTTCGATGATGAGGACGGTCTGTCCCTCGGCGACCTTGGTGCCGACCGAGACGTAGTTCTCGGCACCGGGTTCGGGTGCCAGATAGGCGGTGCCGACCATTGGCGAGGTGAGCGTGCCCGGGTTGGAGGCGATATCGTCAGCCGAGGCAGCGGCAGGCTGGGCGGAGACGATGTTGGCCGGAGCGGCTGGTGCCGGGGCCGGTGCCGGTGCAGCAGGAGCGGCGGGCGCTGCGGCGGTGACATGGGTCACCGGGCTGGCAAAGGAACGGGTGACACGGACGCGGAAATCATCCTGTTCAATCTCGATCTCGGCCAGATTTGCCTCGTTGAGCAATTCGGCGATCGTCTTGATCAGGTCCTGATCGACTTGCGACGATTTTGTCATTTTCTCGGATACTCCCTAACCCCACGACGCCAGTTCACACCAAGCCGGCAATCGCCGTCAATGCCAGCAGGTAACCTTGCGGACCCAGGCCGAGAATGACGCCGTTGGCGACGGGTGAAACATAGGAATGGTGGCGGAACGCTTCGCGCTGATGAATGTTGGACAAATGGACTTCTATGGTCGGCAGGGACACGGCGCGCAGCGCATCGTGAATGCCGACGGAGGTGTGCGAATATGCACCCGGATTGATGATGATGCCGGCGGCGGACTGCCGGGCTTCCTGGATCCAGGTGATCAATTCGCCTTCGTGATTGGACTGGCGGAAATCCACAGACAGATCAAGCGTTTGCGCGTGCCTTTCGCAATTCTTGCCAATGTCGGCGAGCGTTTCGGTGCCGTAGACGGACGGTTCGCGCGTGCCCAGAAGATTGAGGTTCGGCCCGTTCAGAATGAGGATGGTTTTCGCCATGATTTCCGCGTTTTGTCACCGGCCCAGCCGCCGTTCAAGGGCCAGTACACGAATTGCACGGAAAAGGCAAAAGCCCGGTGAGCGGAATTTTCAGGGGTTTTGAGGGACCGGCGGCTCAGCCGTCGCAAACGGTGCTGCTGCAGGCGCGCATATTGTCGATACGTTCCTTTAAGGCATCGTAGCCGACGGCGCCGGGCAGGATCTCATCGCCGATGATGAATGTGGGGGTGCCGGAAATGTTCAGCCCCTGGGCCATGACGTAGGAGCGCTGGATGATTTCGGCGACCTCTTCATTGGACGCGTCGAGTTCGACGGAAACCGGATTGAGGCCGAGATCGGCCGCAGCGTCGAGGGCCACCTGACCGGTGACCTGGCCGCGGGCGGTGAACAGGCTTTCATGGAAGGTCCAGTAGTCAATGTCTTCCTGCTTGGAAACGGCAACGGCAATGCGGGCAGCTTCCATGGATTCATTGGACAGGATCGGGAATTCCTTGAGAATGATCCTGAGGTTGGGGTCTTCCTGCAGCAGGCGGGCAATGTCGGGCATCGAGGTGCGGCAATAGCTGCAGTTGTAGTCGAAGAACTCGACCAACGTGACGTCGCCGTCCGGGTTGCCGAGAACCACGTGGTCGGGATCGTTATAGATCTGGTCGCTGAAGCGGGCGAGACTGGCCTGGGCCAGTTCCATATCCTCGCGGCGCAACTGGTCCTGAAGGGCGTTGGACACGCGCTGAAGGATTTTGGGGTCGCTCATCAGGTAATTTTCGATCATCGGATGCAAGGTTTCCGGATCGATTTCGGCGACGCTCATCTGCGGCGCTTCGGGCGCCGGCTGCTGGGCGATGACCTGTTCGACGACGGCGCGGATTTCGGCATTGCCGGGACCGGTGGGCACCGGGTCCGAGGGCATCAGGAACTGCACGCCGACACCGCCGAAAACGCCGGCGACGAGGGCCATGAGGACAGTTGCGATGCGGGTCATGCGGGGCTCCGGTGGACGAGTGAGTCGGTATTGGGGCGTCACTGTATGCTCAAAATGTCACCGGCACGTAACCAGGCGGGTGTGCCTTCGCTCAAATTTTGTTGAGCCTGACGGGCCAGCCCGAGCGCTGTGCCCTTGTCACCGCGGGCGAGAGCGGCTTCGGCGGCGGCCAGGCTGGCTTCGCCCTGACGGCCAAGGGCGGCATAGGCGCGGGACAGGAGCGCATATCCTGAGCCGGGGGACTGGCTTTCGCGGGTGGCGCGGCTGAGCTGTTCAACGGCGCGCTCCAGATTGGCGGCGCCACCGGCCTCGACAAGGGCGTGGCCGAGCATCTGGCGGGTGAGGGGCTCATTTGGCGCCAGCTGGACGGCGCGTTCGAGGGCATTGATGGCAAGGTCGGGGCGGCCGGTCTCGAGCAGCATCTGGCCGTAGAGCTCATGGAACCAGGGATTGTTTGGCGATTCAGCGATGAGATTGGGCATTTGCTGGACGGCGGAAATGCCGGCGCCGGACTTGTAGGCAGTGATCACGCGGGCATAGCGGGCGGCCAGCGACCGGTCGGCGTTGGGATAGCGGTTGATGGTGGTCTGCTGGGACTCCATGAAACCGGTAATCTTGGCCTGCACGAACTGCAACTGGCGGATTTCGGCCTGACTGTCCGAGTTGTTCCAGGTGCGGCTGGCGCGGGCGGTCTGGGTGACCTGGTTCAGCCGTTCCGAGGGGATGGGGTGGCTGGACAGATAGGGCGAGGCGCCGACGCCGAGGGCGGAATTCTGGTTGAGCAGGTTGAGCACGTCGACAAGGCCGCGCGGCGAACTGCCGGCGCGCTCGAGCAGTTGGATGGCCATGGCGTCGGCGGCGCTCTCCTCGCTGCGCCGGTAGGCCATGAGGGCGTTGGCGCCAACCGATTGCGAGGCGAGGATGAATGCGGAGGCGAGGCCGCCGACCTGTCCGACGCCGGACGCGCTGGCGGCAGCTGAAGCGCCCACGCCAAGGGCAAGGGCGACAATCTGCAGGGTGGCGTTGACATCGGCCTGCTGGCGCAGGCGGGCCAGGTGACCCCCGGCGAGGTGGGAAATCTCGTGGGCGAGAATGGCCTCGAGGGCGTTGGGCGTTTCGACCTCGAGCAGGGTGCCGTAGTTGATGAACAGGTCGCCGGTTTCGACCACGAAAGCGTTGAAGCGCCGGTCCTGCACGATGAAAATGCGCGGGTTGCGTTGGGCGACGCCTGCGGCTTCAAGCAGCGGCTGCATGAGGTCGCGGATGAGCCGTTCGACCTCGGAATCGCGGATGATGCGAATCTGCTGGGCCTGGACGGGGACGGCGGCGACGAGCCAGAGCGCCGCGACAAGGCAGATGGCCTTGAGCCAGGTCAGGTGCCGGTTTTTCAGCGACATGGACAGAGCCCCCGTTTCGTGGTTTGGCGTTCGGCACGTTTCGGTCGAAATGCCATCACGAGTTGGACCTTTTCATGTCAGAATTCGATACGCCAGACCTGCAGCCGTTCCATGCGATGGAAGTGCTGGCGCGCGCCCAGCAACTGGAGGCGGAAGGGCGGCACATCGTTCACATGGAACTGGGCGAACCGGCAGCGCCCGCAGCGCCGGAAGTGCGCGCGGCGGTGCGGGCGGCGCTGGATCTTCCGCAGCGTTATTCGAATTCCAAGGGTACGCCGGAACTGAGGGCGGCGCTGGCCGACTATTATGCTTCGCAGCATGGTGTGACGGTGCCAGCGGAGCGGATATTCGTGACTCTGGGGTCTTCGTCGGGCTTTATCCTGGCGTTTCTGGCCGGGTTCAAGCCGGGCGCCCGCATTGCGCTGACCCGGCCGGGATATCCGGCCTATTTCAACATCATCAGGGCTTTGGGGCTTGAGCCGGTGGAAATTGCCATCCGGGCCGATCTGGGCTGGCGGCTGTCAGCTGAGCAAGTTGAAGCTGTGCATGCCGAAACGCCGTTTGATGGGCTCTTATTCGCCAGTCCGGCGAACCCGACGGGGGCGATGGTGGACCGGGCCGGGCTGGCAAGCCTGATTGAGGTCTGCGACCGTCTGAAAGTGCGGTTCATTTCAGATGAGATTTACCACGGGTTGGAGTTCGAGGGGCAATCGGCATCCGCGCTGGAGTTCTCCAAGGATGCGGTGATCATCAACTCGTTTTCCAAATACTATTGCATGACCGGGTGGCGGATCGGCTGGATGGTGGTGCCCGAGGACATGTGCCGGCAGGTCGAACTCCGGGCGCAAAGCCTGTTCATTTCGCCATCGAGCGTGGCGCAGACGGCTGGGCTGGCGGCGCTCGGAGCGACGCAATATTCCGAGGCGCAGCGGGCGCAAATGGCGGCCAATCGCGACAGGTTCGTCAGCGGGATGCAGACAATGGGGTTCGAGGGGCTGCGGGCACCGGACGGGGCGTTTTATGCCTATGTCGATGTGTCGGGTTTCGCCGCAGACTCACAGGAGTTCTGTCTCGATCTGCTGGACAAGGCTGGTGTTGCGGCGACGCCAGGTGTCGATTTTGACCGGACTGACGGACACCGGTTCGTGCGGTTTTCATTTGCCGGGCCGGAGGCCGACATTGCGGAAGCGCTCAAGAGAATGGGCGGCTTTTTGGGCCGCCCATGAAATGCTTGTTGCTGATGCTGGACTAGCGGCCCAGACGACGCTGCCACCAGCCGCCCTTCTTGGGCGGTTCGGCGTTCTCGCTGCCCGATGAAGTGACGATGACGCCTTCTTCCGGCAGTTCCTTCTTGCGCGAAGGCTTGGCGGGTGCTTCCGCGGCGACAGGTTCAGGTTCAGGTTCAGGTTCAGGCGCAGGCTCTGGTTCCTGAGCGGCAGGTTCTTCTGCCTTTTCAGCAGGGTCTGCCTTAGCCTCAGCATCCTTGGCCTCAACGTCGTCAGTCTTTTTCTTGCGCGAACGACGGCGGGCCGGCTTCTTGGGCTCTTCTTCGGCCGAATCCTTCGCGGGTGCAGCCTCCGAGGACTTCTGATCCTTATCCAAAGCTTCGGCTGCTTCGTGCTTTTCTTCGTCGGCCTCTTCGGCAGCTTCGGGCTTCTTGCCCTCAACGGCCTCGGCGGCGGCACCTTCGGTTACTTCGTCAGAGGACTGATTGGCATCAGCATCCTGCGGACGGCGATTGCGGCGCCCCCCCCGGCGGCCCCGACGGCGGCGCTTGCGCGGCTGGCCGTCTTCATCGCCATCGCGGGCCTCGACAGACTTTTCGGCATCTTCATCTTCGGAAGTTTCAGAGTCGTCGGAGTCGTTGTTGCTGCGATTGTCTTGACGGTTGCGGCCACCCCGGCGGCGACGGCGGCGCGGTGCGGGGCTGGCTTCGGCCCCGGCTTCCGTTTCGTCTTCGCTCTCATCCTCGGCTTCGTCGACGACATCATCTTCGTCTTCGTCCGCCTCAATGGCCGGAGCGGTGTCGATACCGACCGCGATGCGGGCGATGGGCTCATGTTTTACCGAGCTTTTCTCGATGGCGTAGTGAACACCGGTCAGTGTGTCATCGGCGGAAATGACGATCGCCAGATTGTAACGCGCCTCGATCTCGATGAGGGAATTACGCTTTGAATTCAGCAGGTATAGCGCGACGTCGGTCGGCACCTTGACCTCGACGCTCTGGCCGGGCTGGCGCATGACCTTGTCTTCGATGGCACGCAAAACCATCAGGGCCAGACTCTCGACCGAACGCACGATGCCCGAACCGTGGCAGGTGGGGCAGGTGTGGGTTGAGCTTTCGAGTACGCCGAAACGCATGCGCTGGCGGCTCATTTCCATCAGGCCGAAGTGCGAGATGCGGCCGATCTGGATGCGGGCGCGATCGTTCTTGAGCGCGTCTTTCATGCGCTTTTCGACATTGCGGATCGAGCGGCGCTCGGTCATGTCGATGAAATCGATGACGATCAGGCCGGCGAGGTCGCGCAGGCGCAACTGGCGGGCCACCTCATCGGCGGCCTCCAGATTGGTCTGCAGGGCGGTGTCCTCGATATTGTGCTCGCGGGTGGCGCGGCCCGAGTTGACGTCGATCGAAACCAGCGCCTCGGTCGGATTGATGACGATATAGCCGCCGGAGGGCAGGGTGACCTGGGGCGAGAACATGGAATCGAGCTGCGGCTCGACATTGTTGCGCGTAAAGATCTGGGCGGAATCGGTGTGCAGCTTCACCTTCTTGGCGTGCGAAGGCAGGATCAGCTTCATGAATTCCCTGGCTTCCTTGTGGGCGGCGGAGCCGGCCACAACGATTTCGGAGATATCCTTGTCGTATAGGTCGCGAATGGTGCGCTTGATCAGCGAGCCTTCCTCGTAAACGAGGCAAGGGGCCGTTGACTGCATGGTCAGGGTGCGCACGTTTTCCCAGAGGCGCGAGAGATATTCGAAGTCGCGCTTGACTTCGGCCTTGGTGCGCGAGGCGCCTGCGGTGCGCAGAATGACGCCCATGCCCTGGGGCACATCGAGCTCACCGGCGATTTCCTTGAGGCGCTTGCGGTCGGCAGCACTGGTGATCTTGCGGGAGATGCCGCCACCGCGGGCGGTGTTGGGCATCAGAACCGAATAGCGTCCGGCGAGCGACAGGTAGGTTGTCAGTGCAGCGCCCTTGTTGCCGCGTTCTTCCTTGACAACCTGAACCAGCATGACCTGACGGCGCTTGATGACTTCCTGAATCTTGTAACGGCGCACCTGGGTCTTGCGGCGGCTCTGCAATTCGTCGCCTTCGGCTTCGACATCTTCTGTCGAACCGGCACCGTCGGCAACGGTTTCGGCTTCGCCGGCGGGAATTTCATCGCCGTCGTCGTCGGTATCAGGGGCGTCGGCGTCTTCGGGTTCCTGAACCTCGGCGGCGGCATCATCGGCCTCTGCAACCTGCTTTTCGCTTTCTGCGTGAGCCTCGGCCTCTGCCTTGAGCAGCGCTTCGCGGTCAGCTACCGGGATCTGGTAGTAGTCGGGATGGATTTCGGAAAAGGCCAGAAAGCCGTGACGGTTGCCGCCATAATCGACGAAAGCCGCCTGCAACGAGGGTTCAACCCGCGTCACCTTGGCCAGATAGATGTTTCCTCTGAGCTGCTTGTGGCTTGCAGACTCGAAGTCGAATTCTTCAAGCTTGTTACCGGATGTAACAACAATCCGGGTTTCTTCCGGGTGGGTGGCATCCACCAGCATACGTTTGGTCGCCATAAAAATGTACTCCGCGCCGTCGCGCGCTGAGCAAACGGGCCCGGGTGACCGGTGACCGTGGTGCTGCGCCGTGCGAGGCGAATGGTCTTGAGAAGAGGATGCGAACGGCATCCTGGTGACGTCGAGAACCGGCTGCTGACACGCTCACGCCTCGCGCCGGAGCCTTCTGCTCCAGCATCGCGCGATGTGTCCGCGTACTGCCCATAAGTTCTCTTTCCTTAGCGGCGGAACGACGTTTTGTCGTACGGTTCCGTCTGTCGGCCCTTCGGCCGAAAACCTGTTTCGGAGAGTTATGTGATACCGGCTTGGACTTGGTGCAAGCGTCCGGGGAGTTTTCCGCTTCGAACCGCCTGGCATTCCTTCGGCGGGCAGGGCGGCTTCCCGGATCTTTCGGCACAACCCTCTCATCCAGCGTTTATGTGGAGCATGGCGATTTGGCAACAAAAAAGTCACAGTCGCTGACCAATCAGGCGCAAGGTTCGGGATTTGCGTGGAAAAGCGCGGTGCATAATTTTCGCGGTGGCGGGGCTTTGGCATCGGAGCGGCGCAAAAGCGGTGAGAATCACATATTGGAGCGGGTATGGCGGCGAAACGCGATGGCATGGGCATGAAGTTGATTGGCGTGATCACGATGGTGATGGCGCTGCTGCTGGCGTTCGCCGCGGTGCCGCCGGTGACTGCCCAGGATGAGGAAGCGATCGCTCCGCTGGAGGTTTATGCGCTGCGCGTCAGCAATGCGCCGGAACGTTCGCGGCTGGTGGTGGACCTGGAGCGGACAACCCAGTTCGCCTTTGTGTCGCTGACTGAACCGCTGCGCATCGCCGTGGACGTTCGCGCGACGGACTATGACGGAGAAGGCGAGGGCATGCCTGCCGGCGAAGGCATGATCGCCTCCTATTCGGTGGCGCAGATCGCACCGGACCGGCTGAGGACCGAATTGACGCTGAGCGGCCCGGCGCAGGTGCAGCAGGCCTATGTGCTCGAGGCGTTCGATGACCAGCCGGCGCGATTGATTGTCGACCTGATCGGGGACACGGAAGAAAATTTCGGACGCCGCGCCGGACTGGACATGGGGGCATCAGGGGATGCGAGCGCAGCCGATGTCGAACTGGCGGACAATTCCAACCCGCCCGGGACATCGAATATCGAGCGCGATACCAAGCCGTTGATCCTGCTCGATCCGGGGCATGGCGGCGCCGATGGCGGTGCGGAAGCGGATAACGGCATCCAGGAAAAGGTTGTGACGCTGGCTTTCGCACGGCGTCTTCAGGAAATCCTGATCAACACCGGCCGGTTTGATGTGGCGCTGACGCGGGACAATGACGATTTTCTGCGGCTTGAGGAGCGGGTGCAACTGGCGCGGGCCAACCGGGCCAACCTGTTGCTGTCGATCCACGCGGATGCGTTTGACGACCCTTCGGTGCGCGGGGCCTCGATCTATACGCGGGATGAACAGGCGACGGACATGCTGGATCACGTGCTGGCCGAACAGGAGAACCGGGTGGACCTGTTGGGCGGATTTGCACCACCTGAAGCGGAGCCCGCGGTGGTGGACCTGCTGGTCGACCTGATGCGGCGGGATACGCGGCGGCAATCCTTCGTCGCCGCGACGGCGATCCTCGACCAGTTGCGGCCGAGCATTTTTGTCCGCCGGTTTCCGCAGCGGCGGGCGGACTTTTATGTGCTGCAATCACCCGAGGTGCCCTCGATCCTTCTGGAACTCGGGTTCATGTCGAATGACCAGGATGCGGAGAACCTGGCGTCTCCGGAATGGCGGGACCGAGTGGCCGAAGCGGTGGCGCGGGGCATCGCGCTCTATTTCGACGGAATTGACGGAACGCTTTGACCAAATCGCCGGAAAGTGATTTATGCCCACCGTCCACAATTTTGCCTGTGTCTGCTAGCATGTACGGGCTGGGGCTGACCTCCATCACCGCCGACTGAACGGGAATGACTTAATGCTGCGCATACTGGGCTGGCTTTTCGGCTTTGGAATGTTTCTCGGACTGGGCGTGATCGGTGCGGCCGGTTACATGGTCTGGAACATTTCCGAAGATCTGCCGGACTATTCGGTGCTGCGCGACTATGCACCGCCGATTACCACACGGGTGCATGCGGCGGACGGCTTGCTGCTGGCCGAATATGCCCGTGAGCGGCGGCTGTTCCAGCCGATCGAAACGATTCCGGATTTCGTGATTGCGTCCTTCATCGCGGTGGAAGACAAGGATTTTTACACCCACGGTGGTATTTCGCCCGAGGGCATCATCCGCGCCGCACGTGACAACGTGCTGGGCGCCATTGAGGGCGATGACGGGCCGCTGGTGGGCGCGTCGACGATCACCCAGCAGGTGGCCAAGAACTTTCTTCTGACCTCGGACCAGACCTGGGACCGCAAGATCCGGGAAATCCTCTTGGCCTTCAAGATCGAGGACACATTTTCCAAGGACAAGATCCTTGAACTTTATCTCAACGAGATTTTCTTCGGCTTCAACTCGTACGGGATTGCGGCGGCGGCGCAGAACTATTTCGACAAGGCGCTTTACGAACTGACCCTGGGGGAGGCCGCGTATCTGGCGGCACTGCCGAAGGGGCCGGCGAACTACCACCCGTTCCGGCATCCGGAAGCGGCGATCGAGCGGCGCAACTTCGTGCTGCAGCGCATGTTTGAGGAAGGCTACATCTCCGAAGAGCAGCGGGCTTCGGCCTCCGCCGAGAGCCTGAACGTGGTGCCGCGGGAAGGCGGTACGCGGCTTTATTCGAGCGGTTACTTCGTCGAGGAAGTTCGGCGCGAACTGGCGAGCCTTTACGGCGAGGACGAACTTTACGGCGGCGGGCTTTCTGTCCGCACGACGCTTGATCCGGAACTGCAGACCTATGCGCGCAAGGCGCTGATGGACGGGCTGATCGCGTTTGACCAGACCAAGGGCTTCCACGGCGTGGTGGCCGAAGTCGACATTTCCAACGACTGGGGCACCGCGGTGTCGCAGATCGAACCGTTGTGGGACGTGCCGGAATGGCAGTTGGCGGTGGTCCTGGAAATGCAGGCCAACGAGGCGCTGATCGGATTGCGGCCGGAAGCGAATGTGGATGGAAGTGTCGGCGCGGCGCGTGACACCGGATCACTGCCAGGCCCGGAGATTCCGTGGGTCGCGGAGCAACTCGATGAACTGCTGGATGTCGGCGACGTGATCTACGTGATGCCGGTCGAAGGTGCGGAGGGTGTTTATACACTCAAACAGGTGCCCGAGGTTGAGGGCGCGCTGGTGGCGATGGACCCGCGCACGGGCCGTGTGCTGGCGATGGTGGGCGGTTTCTCGTTTGCCAAATCGGAATTCAACCGGGCGACGCAGGCGCTGAGGCAGCCGGGTTCGTCGTTCAAGCCGATCGTTTATGCGGCAGCGCTCGACAATGGTTATACGCCGGCTTCTGTTGTGCTGGATGCGCCGCTTGAGATTGTCAACGGCGATGGTTCGCGCTGGCGGCCGGCTAACTATTCCAACGAGTTTTATGGGCCACAGACGCTGCGGCGCGGCATCGAGAACTCGCGGAACGTGATGACCGTGCGGCTGGCGCAGGATATTGGCATGCCGATGATCGTCGAGTATGCCAAGCTGTTCGGCGTTTATGATGAATTGCTGCCGGTGCTGGCCATGGCGCTGGGCTCGGGCGAGACCACGGACATCCGGCTGACTTCCGCATTCGCGACAATCGCCAATGGCGGGAGGCGCATTCAGCCGACGCTGATCGACCGCGTGCAAGACCGCAACGGCGAGACAATTTTCCGGCACGACGAGCGGTTGTGCGACGGGTGCGAGGCAACAGCCTGGGAAAACCAGCCCGAGCCGCTGATCATCGACAATCGCGAGCAGATTCTCGATCCGATGACCGCCTACCAGATCACCTCGATGATGGAAGGTGTGGTGCAGCGCGGCACCGGTACCTCGGTTCGGTCGCTTGGCCGACCGGTTGCCGGCAAGACGGGCACGACATCGGACTACAAGGACGCTTGGTTCGTGGGCTTCACACCGGAACTGGCGGTGGGGATCTACGTCGGCTACGACACGCCCGTGAATATGGGCCGTGAAGCCACCGGCGGCACCCTGGCAGCGCCAATTTTCGAGGCGTTCATGGAAAAGGCGCTTGCGGGCACGCCACCGACGCCGTTTGCCGCGCCGCCGGGCATGACCCAGGTCTGGATCGATCCGGCGACGGGCGTGCGGGCTCTTGCCGGCCAGTCGGCCATTCTGGAGGCCTTCAAGCCGGGCACCGGGCCGAACCTGATCACCTCGGTGATCGGCGTCGACTCCAACGCGTTCCTGAACCTGCAGGACGGCAACGTGGACTTCAACGCCGGGCGCGGCGGGCTTTTCTAGGTCCGTCTAGCGCTTTCGCGTCAATCCAATTCCGAACTCGTCACCATCCGGCCAGAGACCGGTAATCTGTTCGTCGACGAAAGCGCCTTCGATTGTTACAAGGTTTGTCGGCGTTGGGTCGAAAAGGTTCAGGTGGCCGGCGACGCATAGCCGCCCGTTGCCGTAGGCGATGTCCAGTTCCCGCCGGTAGACTTCAAGCGGAGTGCTTGTGGCGAAGGAGGTGATGGTGCCGCGGCCGTTGGCGAGCTCCACGCCGTCGATTCCGGTGTACCGCAAGGAGCCATCAAAGATGTTGAGAATGCTCCAGCGGAACAGCCACCCGCCAGCGTATTGTTCATCGGCTTCCGTCCATCCCATATCCGGACAAAACCCTTCGGTATTCAGAGCGGCTGCTGCAATGTCGGGCGGCGCAAACTCAAGAACATCCGAAGGCGCAAAGAGTGCTGTTAACGGCAGGAGCGGATGCAGGTATGACGTGCCGTTCTGTCGATCACCCGGCGGGCGCAGGCGGAAGAATTTCTCCAGAACCTGGTCGCGATCAAGCGTAGCGGCCAATTGTCTCGTGATCAGCCGGGCAGCGGTGGAGTCCGGAAAACGGTTGAGCACGATCCACTGGGCAGCATCCTTGAACTCTCGATGTTCCTGTTCTGATGCCCCCGAATAGTGTCTGCTCAATTCTTCATCCACAGCGGCCCTGGCAATGAATTCCGCCATGGTCAGCAAAGATTTGCCGTGCACCTGCTC
Organism: Devosia sp.; assembly: GCA_017794705.1. Taxonomy (GTDB): domain Bacteria; phylum Pseudomonadota; class Alphaproteobacteria; order Rhizobiales; family Devosiaceae; genus IH3. The sequence goes on from CP051235.1 coordinate 158,851, forward strand.
TGAGTAAATGTCTGTGCCTGCTGAAAGAAATGACTCCGCGACTATGTGCATCCACGCCAGATTGAAGCCCGCCTTGTAATGGGCGATCTCCCCTCTCGGGCTCTCCAACGAATGCGAGCCGTCGGCGCGGAGTTGGTGAAGGGTCATGAAGTATGTGTTGAGCGCATCTTCCGCATAGGAACGATCACCCGACACGAGTGCCCAAAGCGCTGAAATTCCGGCGCGCGACGTCCCGGTGTTGATGCACTCCTCGAACTGGTTGCCTCGCATGTAGCCCGGGATGCGCAGACCCGGGGGCATCTCGTTGAAGGAGGGGCAATCAAGCGGGGTCTCGGCGTAGGTGAAGGCCTGCTCCTCCACCAGCCGCTCAAACCAGGACTCGACCGAAATGATGTCTTCGTCCGGCAGATCGGGAAGGGATGATTTGAGGACCATCCAAAGCACCAGAAATTGCGCGATCTGCTCACGGCTCACTAGTGTAAAGCTTACCAATTGCGACGCATCTTCCCGGACCATGATGTCATCACGATTTTCCGCGATGGCGGCTTTCAGGCCGTAGTTTTCGAAAGCCTCCCGTTGTGACCACGCCGTCAGCACGTCTGCCGCAACTTGCAGCGGTGCAACATCTTGCGAGCAGATTGCGGCGTAAAGGAAATCAGAAGCTACGGTCAGCAGCGGGAAGTCACCCAGCATGAGACCTTCGTAGCTGATGTCGTGTTCCAGCAACTGGCGGCGCAGGTGGGAAGCATCGCCTGCACCCGGCAGGCACCCGAGCGCCTTCAAGGACTCGGCAGTGAACCGTCCGGATAGTTGGTCGAAACTTGTCAGCGCGCCGGATTCCGGCCACGCAAAATCGCGCAAATGAGCAGGGATCCAATTGAACTGCTCGATGCCGCCGGGAAGCACGATAGTCTCTGAAGGTGTTTCATAGGGCGTGAGTTGACCAAGCGGTGCGAAGGACGTTTCGTCGCCGCAGGCGGGCTGTGTAAATCTGGCTGGCCATTCGGCCGGTGCGGGCAAGTCCGGACCCAACCGCACCCCGCTCGTCTGAAAATATCTATCGGCCGCGGCTCTGCTGCCACCTCCCCATTGACCGTCGACACCGTTCGGATCGCATCCGCGATCTTCAAGAAACTGCTGGATGGCGGCGATGTGGTCTTCACCGTCCTGGGCTTCAGCCGGGACCGGACTCAGCAAGAACATGCCCAACGTCGAAACGACGGCCACCGTGTGAGCTTTCATACCTGAATCCTCGTATTGTTTAGGTAGTTCATGGGGTTGTGGGTTCCGGCCATAGACTTTATTGGCGACTGCTCCGGGTCAAGTGGCCAATTTTTGCCATTGACGGCACTCACCGCCCGCGGAACTGCAGAATGCCGGGATGAAGGCTTGAACGGGTCCTGCCAATCTTTTAGACCATCGCAATACCGGAAGGATCGGATGCCTATGCGCGCGGAAGTGGAAAATGTGGTCTCTGAAATCAAGCAGGCAATTGACCTGCTGAGGAGGCATCTTTGACTGGGATACTGCCCAGACCCGTTTGGACGCGCTGAACGCCAAGACCGAAGCGCCGGATTTCTGGAATGATGCCGCCGCCGCGCAGCAAATGATGCGTGAAAGGCAGGAACTGGAAACCCAGATTGAGGCCGTTCACAATCTTCAGAACACGCTGGCCGATAATGTCGGGCTGATCGAACTCGGCGAGGAAGAGGGCGACCAAGAGGTCGTCAAGGAAGCCGAGACGGCGCTGTTTGACCTGGAAAAACTGGCGGCGCGGCTGCAGGTGGAAACGCTTTTGTCGGGCGAGGCCGACGGGTTCGACTGCTACGTGGAAATCCACTCCGGCGCCGGAGGCACCGAGAGCCAGGACTGGGCGGCAATGCTTTTCCGCATGTACCAGCGCTGGGCGGAACGCCGGAAATTCAAGATCGAAACGATGGAATACAACCCGGGTGAAGAGGCCGGAATCAAGTCGGCGACCATTCAGGTCAAGGGGCCGAACGCCTATGGCTGGCTGAAGACCGAGAGCGGGGTGCACCGGCTGGTGCGCATCTCGCCGTTTGACAGCCAGGCCCGGCGGCACACGAGCTTTTCAAGCGTGTGGGTTTATCCGGTGATCGACGACACCATCAACATCGAGGTGCCCGAAAGCGACGTGCGTATCGACACCTATCGGGCGTCGGGCGCGGGCGGGCAGCACGTCAACACGACGGACAGCGCGGTGCGCATTACGCACATTCCGACCGGAATCGTGGTGCAGTGCCAGAACGAACGCTCACAGCACAAGAACCGGGCAACAGCCTGGGACATGCTAAGGGCGCGGCTCTATGAAGCCGAACTGCAAAAGCGCGAGGAAGAGGCGAACGCAGAGGCCGCCAGCAAGTCGGAGATCGGCTGGGGGCACCAGATTCGATCCTACGTGCTGCAGCCGTACCAGATGGTGAAGGACCTGCGCACGAACCTTGAAAACTCGTCACCTTCCAATGTGTTGGACGGTGATCTTGATGCGTTCATGGAAGCTTCGCTGGCGCAACGGCTGGATCAGGTGAACGCCGCGGAGTAGCCGTCAGGTGAGGTAGGCGCCAAGCCGCCGCGCCAGATCCAGATAGGGCTGCGGGTTTTGCGGGGCATCGTTCCGCCGCACCTCGAAATGCAGATGCGGGCCAGTGCTGCGGCCGGTGGAGCCGACCCTGGCGATCACGTCGCCAGCGGTAATCAGCTTGCCGACTTCGACCAGAATGGTGGACAGGTGCGCGTAGCGGGTTAAGGTGCCGCCCGCGTGGGTGATTTCGACCACCTTGCCGTAACCGCTGCGCTGTCCAGCAAAGGTCACACGACCGTCGCCAGCCGCCAGCACCGATGTGCCGCGCGGTGCTGCAAAATCGAGGCCGGAGTGGAAGGCGCTGCCGCCGCCGAAAGGATCACGGCGGTTGCCGAAGCCTGAACTCAGCCGGAAACGGGTGGCAAAGGGATAGTGGATGGGGGCGGCGGACAGGCCTTCGCGGGCCTGCTGGAAGCGGGTGAGGGCCTCGAGCACGTTGTTGGCGCTGTCGGCAAGGCTCTCGCTGTCCGGCGATTCCTCGGCGGGAATGAAGGGGCCGCCTGTGGCCGCCATATCCGGACCGTCGAGTGACAGCCGGATGCCGACCGAGCCGAGTCCTTCAACAATTTCGTCGGTGGATTGCTCTGCCGCGCCCGAGATCGCGGTGAGCGCCATGCGGGATTCGGCGAGCATGTCTTCAATTGACTGGGCGATCTCGTCGACACTGCCCAATACGGCCGGTTCGGAGGCGACTTCCGCCAGTTCCGGATCGGCGGAGGCAACGATGAACTGGTCTGCATCCAGGCCGAGTTCGGCGGCCTTTTCAGCGAGAATGCGCACGTAGCGGTGCTGTTCGGCGAGGAATTCCTGCTGCTGGGCGAGTTCCTGCATCTGCAGGTTCATGTCGCCGTCCTGCCGGTACTGGCGGGAGTGCAGGCGATCCACCTCCATGCGCAATTGCAGGATGCGTTCCTCGTAAGCCGAGAAGGCGCGCTCATCCTGCCGGTCGAACAGGGCGGCGATGTCAGGCGCCATGAGGAGGGCGACGAGTGTCAGTACATTGCTGAGGGCAAGCAGGCCGAACAGGCCGTACAGGACAGATGGTCGCGCCAGACCGGGGCCCTTGCGGGGCTTTGAAGATTTTCCGAACTCGGCCCGACTATACGCGCTCACGCCCCGCCTCAACTTTCAACGCCGCAGTCATGGACTGCAATGATGAAAGAATGCCGTGAACATGGTTAACAAACGGCAAAACCGACGGTTTTCAGGTGGTGAGTTGTTTGACGCGCTCGAGGACGATGGCTGGATGGGGTTTGACGCGCAGGACTTTCCAGATGTCGGCGATGCGACCTTCGGCATCGATCAGGAAGGTTGTGCGGATAAGGGCAACGACGTCGCGGCCCATGAATTTCTTGGGACCCCAGACGCCGAAAGCGTCGATGGCCTTGTGATCGGGGTCGGCAACGAGGACCGAGGACAGTCCATATTTTGCGCGGAATTTGGCGTGTTCGGCGACGCTGTTAGGTGAAATGCCGACGACCAGGGCGTTCAAGGCGTCGAACTCGGCCTGCAACTCGGCAAAAGCGAGATTTTCGTTGGTGCAGCTCTCGGTGTCGTCGGTTGAATAAAAGAAGATCACTACCGGGCGGCCGCGGTGGTCGGAGAGGGTGAAATCGCCAATAGTGTCGGTGGGCAGGGTAAAGTCCGGCGCCAGTTCGCCAATTTCAGGCTGTGCCATCAAGTTTCTCCTCAAAATCGGCATTTGGCGTGGAGCTTGCCACATTGCAGCCGGTATAGTCTCCCAAACCCATCCGACTTAGCTGATTCTAGCGAGTGACGAAGAAGCGTTGGCACTTGAAAATGGACATGATGAGGCCCTGAGCGCGCACCAAGGGCCGCGTACACGTGCGCGCCCGCGCGGGCGAAAGTTTCTGCGTGTACTGTCCTGGGTATTCGGCCTGCCGATCGTCATCCTGCTGGTGCTCTGGCTGATCCTTCTGGTGACGCCCATTCCGTTGCCGTTCGTGGGCAGCCAGGCACGGCTGGCCGTGATGTCTTCGCTGCCCAATTCAATGGATGTGAATTTCGGCGACACTTATCTGGCGCTGGAAGGCGGAGTTGCACCGGTGCTGCAATTCAGCCCGGTCAGCATGGTCGACCGGGCAAGCAATGCGCATGTCGAAGTCGAGGCGCTCGAAATCGGGTTCTCCCCGCTTCGGGCGGTGCTCGGGCAGCCCGGTGTGGTCATCACCATGGTGGAGCCGCACCTGCAGGTGATCCAGGACCTTCTGGGGCCGCGGCTGGGGCGCTACGAGGTGGTCGAGGACCCGCAAGGCGGTGTGCCGCAGGTGCGGGTGATGGCGGGCGAGACCGAAATGCCCAATATCGGCATTGTGTCTCAGGGGCTTGAAGTGCGCGGCGGGCTCGGCAGCAGCGTGGTCGAGTTCCGATCCGATAATGACTGGCTCATCTACAACATGGCATCGGCGGAAGAGGGGCTGCGCCAACTCGTCGAGAACGTGGAAAGCGGCTTGTTTTCGCGGTTCATCGTGCGCAATGGCACGGTGGACATGCATGACGTGGTCTATGGCGTTGTGCGCACGTTCAGCAGCATGAACCTCGACATCGGGCCTGACCCCGTTACCAATGACGTGAAAGGCACATTCTCCACAGTGATTGCCGGGCAGCGGCTGGATGGCACGGTGCACCGGTTCGTCGATGATGAGGGCACAATCCACATGGCCTCGACAATCGACAATATGGATTTCTCGGCGGTGGCGCCGATGATGGATGATTCCGAGGCCATGGTGGCGATCAAGGGCACCGGCGACCTGATCTCAGACATCCAGTTCGGGCCGGGCGAGCCGGTGGAGGTGCTGGGCGGGCAGTTCAGCATGGATCTGTCGGGGACCAACCTGCGCATGCGGGACGACTTTTTTCCCGTGTCGGAGGCGCAATTCGACATTGCATGGGATGCCGCCGCGGCGCGATTTGACCTGCTTGAGGGGCGGTTCGCGGCCGGAAACAGTTCGGCGAACCTGACGGGGACGTTCGTGCTGGGGCTCGATCCACTTTTCGGCCCGACGGTGCGTATGAGCATGCGGGCAACGGATGCGATCATTCAGCCCAACGATCTTGGGCCGCCGGAAGCGCCGGTCGATGAAATCTACTTCGACGGGTGGTCGTCGCCGCTTTACAGCGCCATCGGCATTGACCAGTTCAAGGCGCAGCGTGGCGATATGGCGATCGACATCAGCGGGCGGCTGGACATGCTGCGCGACCAGATGGGCATCGACATGACCATCGACATGCAGGGCGCCACCGCCGACGACCTGAAACGGTTCTGGCCCTATCTGGCGAATACGGAGGCGCGCGACTGGTTCGCGTCGAATATCGCCGGCGGCCGGGTGACCGAGGGGACGATCGTGATGCATTCGCCGCTTTCTGCTGCGGGGGAACCCGGGGAAGAGATGCGGCTGCCGGAAACGGACTTGCGGCTGGCGATCGAGGCGGAGGACGTCGAGATCATCCCCGTTGGCGGGATGAGCCCGATCCTGGCGCGCGGCATTTCGCGATTTTCCATCATGGACGGGGACATGCGCGTTGCCTTCGGCGATGGCGGCGTCGAGACCCAGGCCGGGGTGCTCAATGTCATCGGTGCCACCCTTGGATACGCGGACAATGGCGAGGAAGCGCCGTCCGTGTTCGAGATCAACGGACAGGTGGCCGGGCCGATCGGCGCGGTGCTGGAGATTGTCGACCAGGTGGCGCCGGATGCGCTGGCCGGGGCGGAATTGCCGTTTGCGCCAACCTCTCTCAGCGGCGACCTCAACACGCAGGTCAGCGTGCGGACCGAGTTGAGCGGCGAGAACGGCGAGGACATGCAAAGCACCTACTCGCTGACCGGCGGGGTGGCCAACTTTGCCAGCGCCGAGCCGATCGAGGGTCGGACGTTGAGCAACGGCAACCTGTCGATCAATGTGAACAACGAGGGCTATGAGATCACGGGGCCAGCGCAAATCGACGGGTTGGACACCGACCTGCGGGTGGCGGGTGTGCTGGCAGAGGACAGTGCGCCGGAAATCTCGATTTCCTCGACATTCTCGGCGGAAGACCTGGCTGAGTTTGGCTTTGACGCCAGCGATGTTCTGGGGGGGACGATCGGGTTTGAAGCGACGGTGCTGCAGGATGGCGGGCTGGGGATCGAAGTTGATCTTGAAGATGCCCGGCTGAACATTGCCGATCTCGGCATTACCAAGCAGGCCGGGACGCCGGGCGAGGTTTCTGCGGTGGCGCGTTTTGACGAGCAGGTGATCAATGTGTCCGACATTGATCTGGGGTTTGGCAGTGTCAGCCTTCAGGGTGATCTGGTGTTCGACCAGGAAGAAGGGCTGAAGTCCGCCGAATTCTCACAGTTCGCTATTTCCGAAGGGGACAGTGCGGAATTGACGCTGACACCGTCCAGCAACGGGTTTGCGCTGCGGTTGAGGGGAGAGCAGCTGGATCTGAAGCCGCTGTTGCGGCGGTTCTTCAACCTCAGCGGAGGCGGCACCGGCGGGCCGCAGGCGACGGTGGTGGACCAATCCATCAGCCTCGATGCGCAACTGGACCGGGCGCTGGGGTTCTATTCAGTTACAGCGTTCAATCTGAATGCGGCGCTGGAACTGGCGGGCAGTGATTTGCGCAATCTGGCGCTGCAGGCCAATTTCGGCGCCGGCAGTTCCGTGTCGGTGACGACCAACCCGGTGGATACGGGCCGTGTGATGTCAGTGGCCTTCAACGACCTTGGTACGTTGCTGCGGTTCGCCAATGTCTATCCGCAACTGGCGGGTGGTTCAGGCAGCATGACGCTGAACACGAACTCGACGACGCGGGTGGATCGCGGGCAATTGTCGATCAACAATTTTGCGATCATCGACGAGGCGAATGTCGCGCAGATCCTTGGCAATCACTCGGATTCGCGGCAGTTGATCTCGCGCAGCAACCGGCTGGATTTCGACAGTGGCACCGCGAGTTTCGTGCGCAGCCCGGACCGGATCGAGATTACCGAAGCGGTTCTGGACGGCGATACGATGGGCGGCACCGCGCACGGGTTCATCTACACCGATGCGGGGCAGTATGACCTTGCGGGCACCTACATTCCGCTGTTCGGGCTCAACAACGCGTTCCAGCAAATACCACTGTTTGGACCGCTTTTGGGCGGCCGTGACGGGGAAGGGCTGATCGGGGTGACCTTTGCCATCCGCGGGCCGCTGGACGATCCGCAGTTCCTGGTGAATCCGGCCTCGGTGCTGCTGCCGGGGGTGTTCCGCTCTTTGATGGAATTCCGGACCCGTAACCGGCCGCAGGGCGACGGCGGCGGGTAGTTCGGTCTAGACCGGCTTGATGAGCGCGTGGCGCTTTTTGCCGACGGAGAGCTTGATCACACCTTCGGGGAGCACGGCAGCATCGCTGATTTCGCCGCGTTCGTCATCCAGCACTTCATCATTCAGCCTGAGGGCGCCTGATTTGAGATGACGGCGGGCCTCGCCATTCGATCCGGCAAGGCCAGCGGTGACGAAGGCATTGAGCACACCGATGCCTTGTTTCAATTCGCCGGAACTGACTTCGACCGTCGGCAGGCTGAGATCGATAGCGCCCTGTTCGAAGGTGACGCGGGCGGTTTCGGCGGCCTGTTCGGCGGCTTCGCGGCCGTGGACGATTGCCGTGACTTCAGTGGCGAGGAGCTTTTTGGCTTCGTTGATGTCGTCCTTGACGGCGTGGGCGATGTCATCAAGCGACAGGCGGGTGAAAATCTTGAGGAACTTGCCGACATCGGCGTCTTCAGTGTTGCGAAAATATTGCCAGAAGTCATAGGGCGAGAAGAGTTCGTCGTTAAGCCAGACGGCGCCGGAGGCGGTCTTGCCCATTTTCTGGCCGGAGGATGTGGTCAGAAGCGGCGTGGTGAGCGCGTAGAATTGCTTGTCGAGCATGCGGTGACCGAGATCGACGCCGTTGATGATGTTGCCCCACTGATCGGAGCCGCCCATCTGCAGCGTGCAGTCATAGCGCCGGTTGAGCTCGACGAAATCGTAGCCCTGCATGATCATGTAGTTGAATTCGAGGAAGGACAGGGATTGCTCGCGGTCGAGGCGCAGTTTGACGCTGTCGAAGGAGAGCATGCGGTTGACCGAGAAATGGCGGCCGACGTCGCGCAGGAATTCGACGTAGTTCAGTTTCATCAGCCAGTCGGCATTGTTGACCATGATGGCGTCGGTGGGGCCGTCGCCGTATTTGAGGATACGGGAGTAGACGCGCTTGATGCTTTCGATGTTGGTCTCGATCTGGTCCATCGTCAGCAACTGGCGCTGGTCGTCGCGGAACGAGGGATCGCCGACCATGGAGGTGCCGCCGCCCATCAGGCTGATGGGCCGGTGGCCGGTCTGCTGCAGCCAGTAGAGCAGGGTGACCGTGATCAGGTTGCCGATGTGAATGGACGTGGCAGTGGCGTCATAGCCGACATAGCCGGTGACGACACCCGATGCGCACTGCTGGTCCAGTCCTTCGGGATCAGAGACCTGATGGATCAGCTCACGTTCCTGAAGGACATTCAGAAAATCGGACTTGTAGGTGGTCATTGCGCTCAGCGGCCCCCGCCGTTGGCGATTTCCTCGCGGCGGCGGTCGAGATATTCGGCACAGCGCTCGATCAGTTCGTCGACCTTGCCGGTGAAGAAGTGGTTGGCGCCCTCGACGGTCTGCTGTTCGATGGTGATGCCTTTCTGGGCCTGCAGCTTGTCGACGAGGCGCTGTACGGCCTCGGGCGGGGCGACCTTATCCACCGATCCGTGGATGATCAGACCCGAGGACGGGCAGGGGGCGAGGAACGAAAAGTCGTAGAGATTTTCCTGCGGGGCGATGGAAATGAAGCCCTCGACTTCAGGGCGGCGCATCAACAGCTGCATTCCGATCCAGGCGCCGAAGGAGAAGCCGGCGATCCAGGCGCCCTTGGATTCGGGATTGATGGACTGAAGCCAGTCGAGGGCCGAGGCGGCATCGCTCAATTCGCCCAGACCATGGTCAAACAGGCCCTGGGAACGGCCGACACCGCGCGAGTTGAAACGCAAGGTGGCAAAGCCGCGTTTGGCGAACATGTAGTAAAGATCATAGGTGATCTGGTTGTTCATGTTGCCGCCGAATTCGGGATGCGGGTGCAGCACGATGGCGACGGGCGCGTTGGGGTCGCTGCCGGGCTGGTAGCGGCCCTCGATACGACCGGCGGGACCGTTGAAAATCACTTCAGGCATGTGGTGGTGTTTCCCAAACTCTTCACTGTCCAACGCACCCGGAAAGAGCCCGAAAATGCGCCCGCTCTTGCTTGACGAACGGCTCTGGTCTTTCTATTAGTGAGCGCAGAAAAAACCAGATTAGAATTATTCAAAACTGCTTTCTGAGGCCGGACCTTTGACCCGGCTGTGGACGTTGGCGCTCCTTTTAGAGGAGTGCGGCGGCGGTTTTCAAGGATTGTTTCTGGCCCCTTAGCGATTGCCCTCATGCCGCTCCCTTGAAGACGGCGGAATTGGACGAATGACTGCCACACGCGCATATCTGGATCACAACGCTTCCGCGCCGCTATTGCCGGCCGCGAAAGAGGCGATGCTGGCCGCGCTGGAACTGACCGGCAACCCGTCGTCGGTACACGCCGAGGGGCGGGCATTGCGTCAGGTGCTGGATACCGCGCGACGGCAGGTGGCGCTGCTGGCCAATGCGGAACCGAAGCAGGTGGTTTTTACCGGGTCCGCGACTGAAGCGATTACCCAGGCGATCGTCGGCGGTGCGGAGCATTTCGGCATCGACCGTGTTGTACTGTCAGCGGGAGAGCATGCCGCTGTGGCCAAGGCGGCGGATTTGACCGGATTGCCGGTGACCGTGATCGGTCTGAACGTGGACGGCACGATTGATGTCGAAGCGCTGAAGCAGACGATGGCCGAGGCCGAAAGCGCAGGCGAACTGCTGCTGGTGGCGGTGCACTCGGTCAACAACGAGACCGGTGTGGTGCAGCCGCTGGGGCAGATCGAGGCGCTGGTGGGGCCGACCCGGCATCTGTTGTTCGTCGATGCGGTGCAGGCGCTGGGCAAGATGGAACTCGGATTTGCCAGCCGCGCGGCCGACATGATGGCGATTTCAGCCCACAAGATCGGAGGCCCGGCGGGTGTTGGCGCGCTGCTGGTCAAGGCGCACGGCGACGAAGTGCGCATCATCCCCGGTGGCGGGCAGGAACAGGGGCGGCGTGGCGGCACGGAGCCCGTCAGCCTGATTGCCGGGTTTGGGGCGGCTGCTGCGCACTATGTGGAGGCCTTGCGCCTTCAGGACCGCAAGGCGCTTGTGAGTAATTTCGAGAGTCGAATCAGGGCTTTGCATGGCGATGTTGTGATCTTTGGTGAGGACGCGCCACGCATCGGAGCCGTCAGCAATTTTGCTTTGCCCGGCGTGCAGGCCAGCGTTGCCATGATGGCGCTTGATCTGGACGGGGTCGCCGTGTCATCGGGGTCCGCGTGTTCCTCGGGGAAGGTCGGGCGCAGCCATGTGCTTGCAGCCATGCAGGTTGAACCCCATGTGTTGGATTGTGCCCTGCGCATGAGCGTGGGCTGGTCCAGCACCGAAAACGATATCGAATTGCTGCTAGAAGCGCTCGGCAGGTTGCTGGCGCGCAAGCAGAACCAGAACGGACAGGCCGCCTAGAGGCCAAGGAGACGTCATGCCCGCAGTACGCGAAACCATCGACCAGGTCGCCGAGATCGAAGTCGACAAGTACAAATACGGTTTCGAGACCGTGATCGAGAGCGATCGCGCGCCCAAGGGGCTGAGCGAGGACACGATCCGTTTCATTTCGGCCAAGAAGAATGATCCCGAATGGCTGCTGGAGTGGCGGCTGGAAGCCTACAAGCGCTGGCAGACCATGACCAAGCCGACCTGGGCGAAGGTGCATTATCCCGAGATCGATTATCAGGACCTCTACTATTATTCGGCGCCGAAATCGGTGACCGGACCGAAGAGCCTGGACGAAGTCGACCCCGAACTCCTGGCGACGTATGAGAAGCTCGGCATTCCGTTGAAAGAGCAGGAAGTGCTGGCGGGTGTGCAGGGCGCCAAGGTGGCCGTGGACGCGGTGTTCGATTCCGTATCCGTGGTGACGACGTTTCGCGAGGAACTGGCCAAGGCCGGGGTGATCTTCTGCTCGATTTCCGAAGCGGTGCGGGAGCATCCGGAACTGGTGCAGAAATATCTGGGGTCTGTGGTGCCCCAGTCGGACAATTTCTTTGCGACGTTGAACTCGGCGGTGTTTACCGACGGGTCGTTTGTCTATGTGCCCAAGGGCGTGCGCTGCCCGATGGAGCTTTCGACCTATTTCCGCATCAACGAGAAGAACACCGGTCAGTTCGAGCGGACGCTGATCATTGCCGATGAAGGCGCATATGTGTCGTATCTTGAAGGCTGTACCGCGCCGATGCGCGACGAGAACCAGCTTCACGCCGCGGTGGTTGAACTGGTGGCGCTGGATGATGCCGAGATCAAATACTCGACCGTTCAGAACTGGTACCCGGGCGACAAGGACGGCAAGGGCGGCGTCTATAATTTCGTGACCAAGCGCGGCGATTGCCGGGGGAAGAACTCCAAGATTTCATGGACGCAGGTGGAAACCGGCTCGGCGATCACCTGGAAATATCCGAGCTGCATCCTGCGCGGTGACAATTCTCGCGGCGAGTTTTACTCGATCGCCGTTTCCAACGGCTATCAGCAGGTCGACAGCGGCACCAAGATGATCCATCTGGGCAAGAACACCACGTCGCGGATCATCTCCAAGGGCATTGCCGCAGGTTTCTCCGACAATACCTATCGCGGGCAGGTTTCGAGCCATGCGCGGGCGACCGGCGCGCGCAACTTCACCCAGTGCGACTCGCTGCTGATCGGCGACAAGTGCGGGGCGCACACTGTGCCCTATATCGAGAGCAAGAATAGCTCGACGATTTTCGAGCATGAGGCGACGACCTCCAAGATTTCCGACGACCAGATGTTTTATTGCGCACAGCGCGGGCTGGACGAGGAAGAGGCCGTGGCCCTGATCGTCAACGGGTTCGTGCGCGATGTGTTGCAGCACCTGCCGATGGAATTCATGGTGGAAAGCCAGAAGCTTATCTCCATCTCCTTGGAAGGTTCGGTGGGCTGATGGCTGACGGTTACAAGCCGGTAGTTCGGCTCTCGGAACTCGAACTGCATGAGCACGCAAAGGGCAAGTTCGCGCGTGCATCGGCCAGCATTGCGCAGCATTTGCGGTTGAGCCGACTGCCTGCGCAGTATGTCGAAGTGCCGCCCGGCAAGAGCTTTTGTCCGTTTCATGTGCATATGCACCAGGACGAGATGTTCATCATCCTGTCCGGGTCAGGCGAGTACCGCTTTGGCGATGAAACCTATCCGGTGCAGGCAGGGGACGTGCTTGGAGCCCCGATGGGCGGTGTCGAGTATGCGCACCAATTGTGGAATACCGGCGAAGAGCCGCTGAAGTATATCGCGATCTCTTCTGCCACCGATGCAGACGTTTGCCTCTATCCGGACAGCGGCAAGTTCGCCGTGTTCAACGAGAACCCGCTGCTGCCGGAGAACCGTCAGTTCGGCTTCATGGGGCGGATGGAAATGGACCTCGACTATTATGACGGCGAGGCCGGCGCGGATGAATAATGTGCCCAAAACCGTCGTCAATCTGATCGACCTGCCGTTGGACCATTCGGCAAAAGGCAGCCGGTTTGCCTGCGCGACAGGCGAGATCGGCATGGCGCTGGGGCTGACGCGGCTGGGGGCGATGTTGCATGTTGTGCCGGCCGGCAAAACGGCGTTTCCGTTTCACCGGCATCATGGTTCAGACGAGATGTTCTTCATCGTCTCGGGCACCGGCCAGTACCGGACTGACGATGGACTGATCGATGTGAAAGCTGGCGACTGCCTGGGTGCGCCTGCGGGCGGGACGGCACATCAGATCATCAACAATTCCGGCGAAGAGCTGCGCTACATCGGCTTTTCGAACAATGGCGTGGCCGAACTGGTGGAATATCCGGACAGCGGCAATGTGCTGATGGCTGTTGGCACGAACAAGACCTGGTATGACGGCGCGACCTTCAAGGCGCGCGCCAGACTGACACCCGTCGACTATTGGGACGGCGAAGATATTGGAGAGACTGAATGACCACCCCGATGCTCGAAATCCGCGATTTGCATGTGCGGATCGAGGAGGAAAACAAGGCAATCCTGAAAGGCGTGAACCTGACCATTCCGCATGGTGAAGTGCACGCCGTTATGGGCCGGAACGGCTCTGGCAAGTCGACGCTGAGCTATGCGCTGGCGGGCCGCGAGGGCTATGAGATCACCGATGGTGATGTGCTGCTCGACGGTGAGAGCATTGTGGACATGGAACCGGATGAACGCGCAGCCGCGGGCCTGTTTCTGGCGTTCCAGTATCCGATTGAGATTCCGGGCGTGGCGACCATGACCTTTTTGAAGGCGGCGATGAACGCGCAGCGCAAGGCGCGGGAGCAGGAAGAGCTTTCGACGCCTGATTTCAGGAAGGCTGTGCGTGAAGCTGCGGGCAAGCTGAGCATCGATACGGACATGCTGAAGCGGGCGCTCAACGTCGGGTTCTCCGGCGGTGAGAAGAAGCGGGCGGAAGTGCTGCAGATGGCGCTGTTGCAGCCCAAGATGTGCATTCTGGACGAGACCGACTCCGGGCTCGACATCGACGCGCTGCAGATTGTTTCGGAAGGCGTCAACGGATTGCGGTCGCCGCAACGCTCGATGCTGGTGATCACCCACTATCAGCGGCTGTTGAACCATATCGTGCCGGACCGCGTGCACGTGTTCTCTGACGGACGCGTGGTGGAGAGTGGCGACAAGGATCTGGCGCTCGAACTGGAAAGCAAAGGCTACGCGGCATTCGATGGCGTGCCGGCGTAAAGGACGGAACTGATGAATATTCAAACGCCGGTTCGATTGGGCCCGGCTGAAGAGAAGCTGATCGCGCAGCTTGAAGGCGCCGGGGCGGATGCGCTGGCCGACCAGTTGCGCGCGCGCGGCCTGCCGACACGGCGGGTCGAGGCCTATCACTATACCGACCTGAAAATGTTGCTGCGCGATGTGCCGGACCTGCCCGAGCCGGGCGAGGCGGCGGCCGCGCCGGCGTTGCGTGTGCCGGGGTCATACCGGTTGCTGGTCGCCGATGGCGAAGTGCAGGAAGTGGGCACGGCGCCGGCAGGCGTGATTGTTTCCGAACAAGACGGTCCGGTGCTCAGTGAACGGGATGACCCGATCGTCGGCGTCAACCGGGCGCTGGCGGTGTCGACGCTGAAGGTGCGGCTGGAGAGTTCGGTTGACCCGGTGGTGCATATCGACCGGCGGGCGACAGGCGTCGCCGGGCATGTGGTCGGCTCGGTGCTGATCGACGTGGCCGACGGGGCTTCCGCGACGGTTCTGGAAAGCTGTTCAGGGACTGAAGAGGCGCACCTGACGAACTTTGCCACCAAGGTGAACCTCGGCAAGGGAGCAAGGCTGACCCACATAGTGGTCGACCTGAGCGGAGAGACTGTCACGCGTTTCCATACGCTTGAGTATGAATTTGCGGCTGAAAGCCATCTGCACGGGCTGGTGCTGAATTCGGGCTCGCAACTTAGCCGGACACAGATTTTCGGAACGGTGAACGGTGAGGGCGCGCATGCTGACCTCAACGGGCTGAACCTGGTGAATGGCGGGCAACATTGCGACATCACCATGGACCTGACGCACGCCGTGCCGAACACGACGTCGAAGGAAAAGTTCAAGGTCGTGGCGCGGGAAAAGGCCAAGGCTGTGTTCCAGGGCAAGATTCTGGTCGCGCAGGATGCGCAAAAGACCGATGCCAAGATGATGATGCAAGGCTTGATGCTGGGCGCTACGGCGGAAATCCTGTCCAAGCCGGAACTGGAAATCTACGCCGATGATGTGGTGTGCGGACACGGATCGACCTGTGGTGATCTGGACCATGACGCCATGTTCTATCTGATGAGCCGGGGTGTACCGCAAAAGCTGGCCGAGTCCATGCTGATCCGCGCCTTTGTGCAGGAGTTGCTGGATCCGATTGAAGATGCGGAACTGAACGAGGCGCTGTCGGGCGTGGTCGAGGATTGGCTGGCGCAGGAAGGCCAGAACCTTTCGGCATGAGTTTTGATCTCGCCCAGACCCGCTCTGAATTCCCGATCCTGAAGGAAGAAATCCACGGGAACCGGCTGGTCTATCTCGACAGTGGTGCTTCGGCGCAAAAGCCGCAGGCGGTGCTGGACCGGATCAGCCACGCCTATACCCACGAATATGCCAATGTGCACCGGGGGCTCCATACGCTGTCGAACCGGGCGACGGAGGCGTTCGAGGCGGCGCGGGAGAGTGTGAGGAAGTTTCTCAATGCGCCCTCTGCGGACGAGGTGATCTTCACGCGATCAACGACCGAGGCAATCAACCTGGTTGCCGACAGTTTTGCCGGTCCGAAGATCGGCGAAGGTGACGAGATCGTCATTTCGATCATGGAGCACCATTCCAACATCGTGCCCTGGCATTTCCACCGCGAGCGCAAGGGCGCGGTGATCAAATGGGTCGATGTGAAGGACGATGGGTCGTTCGATCTCGATGCGTTCGAGGCGGCGCTGACGGATCGCACGAAGATGGTGGCGATCACCCACATGTCGAATGTGCTGGGAACCGTGACGCCGCTGAAGCAGATTGTTGAGATTGCGCATGCGCGGAACATTCCGGTGCTGGCGGACGGGTCACAGGCGGCGGTGCATAAGCCCGTGGACGTGGCCGATCTCGACGTGGATTTTTATGTGATGACCGGGCACAAACTCTATGGGCCCACCGGCATTGGGGTTTTGTACGGCAAGGCAGAGTTGCTGAAGCAGATGCGGCCCTACCAGGGCGGTGGTGAGATGATCGCCGACGTGACACTTGATGCGATCACCTACAACGATCCCCCGCACCGGTTCGAGGCGGGAACGCCGCCGATCGTTCAGGCCATCGGGTTGGGTGCGGCGCTGGACTACATGCGCGACAAGAATCGCGGGGCGATTGCGGCGCATGAGGCCGAGGTGGGGGCGTATGCGGCCGAGCAACTTCAAAAGATCAACAAGCTGCGGATGATCGGCACGGCGCCGGACAAGGGCGCGATCTTTTCGTTTGCGATCGAGGGCGTGCATGCCCATGACCTTTCAACAATCCTTGACCGCTATGGAATTGCGGTGAGGGCAGGCACACATTGTGCGCAGCCGCTATTGAAGCGATTTGGCGCAACCTCGACTGCGCGGGCATCGTTTGCCATTTACAATGGCAAGGATGACGTGGATGCGCTGGTCGAGGGGATCAACCGTGCGTCAACATTCTTTGCGTGATATGAGAGCCGAATGATGAGCGAAGAACAGACCGTCAGCGAAGAAAAGCCTGTAGAGGAAACGGTGACCGCGGTTACGGTAACCGGCGGTTCCGCGTTGCCTGAAGAAGAGCTGACGCGGATTACCGAGGATCTGATCGGGGCGCTGAAGACGGTCTATGACCCGGAAATCCCGGTTGATATCTATGAGTTGGGACTTATCTACAAGGTTGATCTTGATGATGACCGCAATCTCAAGATCGACATGACGTTGACAGCGCCGGGTTGCCCCGTGGCGGGTGAATTGCCGGTGTGGGTGGAAAATGCCGCCTCGACAGTCGAGGGCATTCAAAGCGTTGACGTCAACATGGTGTTCGAACCGCCCTGGACACCTGAACGCATGTCGGAAGAAGCGCAGGTCGCGCTGAACTGGTGGTGATCAGATGGCACTGAAACTCATGTCGATTACCGACGGAGCCGCCGAGCGGGTCCGCGAGATCATGGCTGGCGCGGACAAGCCGGTCAAAGGCGTACGCGTAGGCGTCAAGAATGCCGGGTGCGCCGGTATGGCCTATACGCTCGACTACGTCGACGCGCCGATCGAGGGCGATGATCACGTGGTGGACAAGGGTGTCGACGTTTATATCGATCCCAAGGCAACGCTGTTCCTTTTGGGGACAGTTATGGATTTCGAGGAAGATATCCTGTCGTCCGGCTTCACATTTAACAACCCAAACCAGTCGGGTGCCTGCGGGTGCGGGGAAAGCGTGATGCTTGAACCGGCGGACCTGAAGGCGATTGCCGAGGCACGCGCCGGCTAGGCGGCCGACTGCTCCAGCAAATCATGATCCTCTTCAGAGACGACGCGGTTGCGGCCGGCCCCCTTGGCCGCATAGAGGGCCTTGTCGGCCCGCTCGATGAGGCTGTTTGAGGTATCGCGTTCGTTGAGCATGGCGACGCCGAAGGATGCGGTGACGCGGCCAAGCTTTTCGTTGGTGGAGCGGCGCAGCAGTTCCTTGGACTGGATAGCCTTGCGCACTTTTTCGGAAATGGCGATGGCACCGCGCAGATCGGTATCGGGCAGCAGTAGCGCAAATTCCTCGCCGCCGTAACGGGCCGCCAGGTCCTGACCCTTGGTGTGGGCACGCAATGTCATGGCCACGAGGCGCAACACCTGATCTCCGGTCTGGTGGCCGAACGTGTCGTTGAACGACTTGAAATGATCGATGTCGACCAGGGCGAGGCAGAGTTTGTTGCCGTGCTCGCGGGCTTCGAGAATGTTGCGCTCGATGGTCTGATCGAAGCATTTGCGGTTATAGAGCTTGGTCAGCGCATCCATCATGGATTCGCGCTGCACTTCCTCAAGGTCACGGCGCAGCGACTCGATGTCTTCCTTGGAGGCTTCGAGACTGTCTTCCAGCGCCTTGTTGGTATCCTGCATCTTGCGGGTTTCGACCATCAGCTTCTGGGCGAGGGCACGCAGCACCATTGGGTCGGTTTCGGTGTCGAAGACGCCGGTGGCGGCTGTCAGGGAGCCGGTATAGACGTTGGCGCCCTTGGTGGCTGCATCAATCGCGCTGTGGACGTTGTCGATGCTTTGATAAATCTGCGAGGATACCTCGGAGATGCGCTCGTCGAGGTTGTTGGCGCGCAGGAACTGGTTGTAGAGCTTTTCAGCGAGGTCAGCGGCAGCCTCACCTTCAGCAAAAAGCGAATTGATCCGGTCGTTGAGGGCCGGGTTTACGCCCGTCGCATAGGTGTAAAAGAGTTCGTAGAACTGCGGGTAGGGCGGCACCTTGCCCCGCTTCAACAGACTCATTGCCGAATTGGCGTAGGCCAGTGCCCGTTCAAATTCGTCTTTTGCCACTTTCGGCCCCCGGATCGTACTGGGACAAAAGTGCAATAAATCCAGTTAAATTACGGTGAATCACGGACGCCTTGCGGCGTCCATATGATCACGATTTCGCAAATGATTGCAGCAGGAAAGCGGGGACCGGACCGTCGTCACCGAATGGGTCCGACTGCCGAGACGAAGGTTTGCGGCGCGAGCCTGTGTCGGTTTTTGCGTCCTTCTGCCCGGACTTTGGCTTGTCGTCGGCCGATGGTTTTGCGCTCGCTGACGTCTTCGCGGCAGATGCTTCGTCCTGGGCCTGCTTGCCGCGGCCGCGCCGGTTGCGCTGTCTGGGCGCTGCCTGGTCTTCAGCAGGCTTTTCAGTTGAAGGCTTTTCGGCCGCAGGTGCTGCCGGCTTTGCTGCAGCGGTGCTGTCGATCTTGCGGTCGATCAGTTTTTCGATGGCCGCGACATATTTGCTGTCAGCGGAAGTGGCGATGGTGATCGAGGTGCCGGCACGGCCGGCGCGTCCGGTGCGGCCGATGCGGTGGACATAGTCTTCGGCATGGGTCGGCACGTCGAAGTTGAAGACGTGGCTGACCTCGGGAATGTCGAGGCCACGGGCGGCGACGTCGGAGGCGACCAGCAGTTTGAGTTTGCCGGAGCGGAACGTGTTGAGCGTTTCGGTGCGGCTGCGCTGATCCATGTCGCCATGCAGGGCGCCGGCGTCATACCCGTGCTTGCGCAGGGAGCGTTCTACGGTGGCAACATCACGTTTGCGGTTGCAGAAGATGATGGCGTTGGTCAGACCCTCGGAGCGGTCGATCTGGTCACGCAAAGTCTGGCGCTTTTCCTGAGGCTTGCTGCCGCTTTTGACCAGTTTCTGGGTGATGGTTTCGGCGGTTGAATTCTGGCGGGCGACTTCAACCTGCACCGGATCGCGCAGGAAGCGCTTGGTCAGCCGCTTGATCTCGTCGGGCATGGTGGCCGAGAAGAACAGGGTCTGGCGGCGCGGCGGCAGCAGGCTGATGATGCGTTCAATGTCGGGAATGAAGCCCATGTCGAGCATGCGGTCGGCTTCGTCAATGACCAGTACTTCAACACCGGTCATCAGCAGGCGCCCACGCTCAAAATGATCGAGCAGGCGTCCCGGGGTGGCGATGAGCACGTCGGCACCGCGATCGAGAATCTTGTTCTGATCTTCGAAGGATACGCCGCCGATCAGCAATGCCACGCTCAGCTTGTGATTGACGCCGTATTTTTCGAAGTTCTCGTGGACCTGCGATGCCAGTTCCCGCGTGGGCTCAAGTATGAGCGTGCGCGGCATGCGGGCACGGGCGCGGCCCTTTTCGAGCAGCGTGAGCATGGGCAGCACGAAGCTGGCAGTCTTGCCGGTGCCGGTCTGGGCGATGCCGATGACATCGTGCCGCTGCAGGACGTGCGGAATGGCTTCCGCCTGGATCTGGGTTGGCACGGTATAGCCGGCTGCCACCACGGCGGCCGTGACCTTGTCGCTCAGCCCGAGGCTGTCAAAATTGGTTGTCAAATAGGTTCGCTCACTCAAAGAGATTTAGTTGCAGACATGAAAGCTGATACGCCTCAGATCCCGTGCGCTGCGGCAGGGGAAATGCGCGTGAGTGGCCCTTACGCGGCGCGACCATAACGCACAAGCGTGACAAGTCAACGAATTGCATGGGCGATTGGTTTATGCGGCGGGGTCAGATGTCGATGTCGGTGGCAAAGGCGGCATTGTCCTGAATGAAGGCGAAACGCATTTCGGGCTTGTTGCCCATCAGGCGCTCAACGCTGTCGCTGGTTGTCTCGCGGTCATCAACCACACGGACCTGCAAGAGCACCCTGGAGGCGGGGTCCATGGTGGTTTCCTTGAGGTGCTGATGGGGCATTTCCCCAAGGCCCTTGAAGCGGGTGATGTCGATCTTGCCGCGACCGGAAAAGGCGGTCTGCATCAGTTCCTCCTTGTGGGCGTCGTCGCGGGCGTAGTGGACTTCGGGGCCTTGCGAGATGCGATATAGGGGCGGGACGGCGAGATATAGGTGTCCGTGGTCAATGAGTTGCGGCATTTCCTTGAAGAAAAAGGTGATCAACAACGAGGCGATGTGGGCGCCGTCAACGTCCGCATCGGTCATGATGATGATCTTTTCGTAGCGCAGGTCTTCTTCGCGGTAGCGGTCGCGGGTACCGGCGCCAAGCGCCTGAACAAGATCGGCGATCTGCTGGTTGGCGGAGAGCTTTTCGCGGGTGGCGCCAGCGACGTTCAGCACTTTGCCACGCAGGGGGAGCACGGCCTGGGTCTTGCGGTTGCGGGCCTGCTTGGCGCTGCCGCCGGCGGAATCGCCTTCGACGATGAAAAGCTCGGCACCCTGGGCAGCGGTGTTGGAACAGTCGGCCAGCTTGCCGGGAAGGCGGAGGCGCTTGGTGGCGCTTTGCCTGTCGATTTCCTTCTGCTTGCGGCGGCGCAGCCGTTCCTCGGCGCGCTCAACCACCCATTCGAGCAGCTTGTTGGCCTGATTGGGCGAAGCGGTCAGCCAGTGATCGAAGGCATCGCGGATGGCGTTATCGACGATTCGGGTAGCTTCGCCGGTGGACAGGCGGTCCTTGGTCTGGCCCACAAATTCAGGCTCGCGCACAAAAACCGAGAGCATGGCGCCGCAACTTGCAAAGACGTCTTCGGCTGTCAGCACGGCGGCGCGCTTGTTGTTGGTGAGTTCGGCGTAGTTCTTCAGCCCGCGCAGCAGGGCGGTGCGCAGGCCGGATTCGTGGGTGCCGCCGTCGCGCGTGGGCACGGTGTTGCAGTAAGAGGAAATGAAGGCGTCGCCCAGATGCCAGGCAACTGCCCATTCGGTGTAGCCATGGCTGCCGGGTTTGCCGGATGTGCCGGCGAAGACTTCGTCGATGATCCGAATTTCGGTACCCAAACGGTCACCCATGAAATCCTTGAGGCCGCCGGGATAGTGAAAGCTGGCTTTTTCCGGGACTTCCTCGGTGGCCAGTTCGGGATCGCAGGACCAGCGGATTTCAACGCCACCGAAGAGGTAGGCCTTGGCGCGGGTCATCTTGAAAAGGCGGGCTGCGGAGAACTCGGCCTTTTCGCCGAAGATTTGCGGGTCGGGATGGAAACGGATGGTTGTGCCGCGCCTGTTGTGGACCTTGGCGCCGGTTTCGAGCTTGCTGGTCGGCAGACCGCGGCTGAAGCTTTGGGTGTACAGCGTCTGGTTGAGCGCGACCTCGACTTCCAACACGTCGGACAAGGCATTGACCACGGACACGCCGACGCCGTGCAGGCCGCCGGAGGTTTCGTAGGCCTTGGACTCGAATTTGCCGCCGGCATGCAGCGTCGTCATGATGATTTCGAGGGCCGACTTGCTGGGAAACTTGGGGTGTGGGTCGACGGGAATACCGCGGCCGTTGTCGATGACGGACAGGAATCCCGAGGCCTCAAGATGGACCTCGATCCGGCTGGCGTGGCCGGCGATGGCCTCGTCCATGGAATTGTCGATGACTTCGGCGAACAGGTGGTGCAGGGCGTTGGCGTCGGTGCCGCCGATATACATGCCGGGCCGGCGGCGCACGGGCTCGAGGCCCTCGAGGACTTCAATGTCAGCAGCGGTGTAGCTTGAGCCCGAACTGTCGACAGGCTTCAGCGAGCTTTGGGCGCGCGCGGGTTTTGCTTCCGGCTTCGGTGCGGAGGGCTGATCGTCCGGCTCGTTGCGGGAGAAGAGGTCGTTGGGTTGCGCCATCACTATCCTGAAGGGGTACGAATCACGTCGGTCTGCTTGATAACATAGCCCGGACGGCCATGGGTTACGCCGGATTTTGCATCAGTCCAACGCCGGTTTCATGAACGATGGCTGAACGCCGGGTTCCGGAATCATTCAAACGGGTGCCGATATTTTTCTGCCAACGCTCAAATTCAAGAGCGGCTTTTTGGCGGAGAAAAGAGATGGCCAGTCTCAAAACAATCGGTGTGAAGGCCGTAACCATTGTTGCCATGGTGGCAACGTTGGCGGCAACCACGACCCAGGCGCAAGCCAACCCGAATTTCAGCTTCAGTTTCAATTTCGGCAATGGCGGCTATTCGATGCCGCGGCCACAGCCGGTGGCGTGCATGAACAATCACACGCTGATGCAGCAGCTTCGCGGGCAGGGGTATTACGATATCCAGTTCCGGGGCGAAACCTATCGCAACTATCCCGAGTTTTACGCGACCTACAATGGCTGGGTCTATTCGTTCCAGGTGAACCGCTGCAACGGCCAGATTCACAACCTGACGCGGGTGCGTCCGGTCTACTACCGCCCGGCTCCGCAGCCGCAGCACCCCTGGTGGTTCAACCAGCGGCCGGGTCATTTTGGCGGTCACCCCAACAATAACTTCTACCACAACTGAGCCTCCGCCTCACATTTCAGTTGTGGCCAAGCCATCACCGTGCCGTTCCCGCACGGTGATGGTTTTTCTGCGTTTTTTGGCGCGGTTGCGGTGCAATTGTTACCAAGTCGTCACCAGCGCATTGGCATTTTTTTAAAGCCTCGCTGCTAATCTGTCCGCATACGGTTGTTAGTCTGGAGTCACCGTATGCGAGACCTGGTTGCTCGTCGTAATGCGTATCAAGGCACCTCTACGGGTTTCGCTCACACATCCCGATGGTTGCAGGCCGGATTTAATAGTTTTGCGTACCGGCTTGCCCATCTACGGGTGCCCCGGCCCCTCATTCTGACAGGGGCGGCGGGACTGTTCTTCTTCTTTTGAGCGCCTGATGTTGCGCGGTCGATTTGACGCCGCTATCATTGCATTGTCATTCACTCGAACCTGAAGGAGGGCTGCGTGACTGAGACCTATCGTCATCATCGTCAGCGTGGCCCCGTTTCCGCCCTGCAGCCGACGCGCTCGCAGGGCTGACCCAAGGGTTCGGGACGAGATTATCCAACTCCGGTCTGCCGTCTGCGGTGCTGCCAGTTTGAACAACTGGCGCCATCTTTTTTGCCGCTGAGCGGCCTTCAGACGATCCGGAACTTGAAATGACCATTCTTACTCTCAACAAAGCGGGCCTGATCCACACCGATCCGCTATTCTCCAATGTCGACTTCACGCTCAATGCTGGCGACCGTGTCGGCCTGATCGCCGGAAACGGCAAGGGCAAAACCTCGCTGTTGCGCTGCGTTACCGGGGAGGGTGAACTCACCCACGGTGAGATCACCACAGCGCGCGACCTGAAAATGGCGCTGGTGCCGCAGGATACGCCCGCCGCGTGGCGCGGAATGACGCTCTACGACCTTGTGTTGTCGGCGATTGCGCCGGATGCGAGGGACTATGAGAGCTGGCGCGTCGATGTGGTGCTTGACGAATTGGAGATGCCCGAAGAGACGCGGCAATTGCCGATGTCGTCGCTTAGCGGCGGCTGGCAGCGGCTGGGTTTGATCGCTCATGCCTGGGTGGCCGAGCCGGACCTGATGCTGCTCGACGAGCCGACCAACCACCTCGACCTGGAAAAGCTTTTGTTGCTGGAGCGCTGGATCAGCCAAACGGCGCGCGGCACCGCCATGCTGATTGCCAGTCACGACCGGGCGTTTCTGGACGCGACGACGACGCGCACTCTGTTTCTGCGTCCCGGTTCTAGCCCGAGTTTTGACCTGGCGTACTCGAAGGCGAGGGCGGCGCTGGAAGAAGTCGATGCGGCGGCGAGGCGGCAGCAGGAAAATGAACTCAAGCAGGCCAATCAGTTGCGCAAGCAGGCGGCGAAGCTGACCAATATCGGCATCAACTCGGGCAGCGACTTGTTGACCGTCAAAGCCAAGCAACTGAAGGAGCGCGCTTCAAGGATCGAAGACGCGCAGCGTGACTTGCACAAGGACCGGAATGCGGCGATCCAGCTTTCCAACTCGGGCACGCATGCCCGGGTGCTGGTGGCGCTGGACGATGTGCATGTGAAAACGCCGGACGGACGGGCGCTGTTCCGGACAGGCAAACAGCATATCTTTCTGGGTGACCGGATTGTGCTGCTTGGCGCGAACGGGCTGGGCAAATCGATGTTCGTGCGCATGTTGAAAAAGGCGATCGAGGGGGAGGAGGTGGAAAACATCCGCGCCACGCCCTCCATCGTTTCCGGCTATGCGGATCAGGCGCTGAGCCACATCCCGGACAATGAAACGCCGATGCAGTTTCTGACCACACGTTTCCGGGTCGGGGATGCACGGGCGCGGTCGCT
This sequence comes from Devosia sp., assembly GCA_017794705.1. GTDB lineage: Bacteria > Pseudomonadota > Alphaproteobacteria > Rhizobiales > Devosiaceae > IH3. The sequence continues at coordinate 183,860 of CP051235.1, forward strand.
GTTGGCGACTGCCGGATTTGCGATTGAATTCCAGACGCGGAAGATCGGGGTATTGTCGTGGGGCCAGAAGTCGCGGCTGGGATTATTGGGGCTGCGGCTGGCCGAGCCCAATTTTTACCTGATGGACGAGCCAACAAACCATATCGATATACCGGGTCAGGAAGACCTCGCGCGGGAAATCATCGAACGAGGTGCCACCTGCTTTCTGGTGTCGCACGACCGGCAGTTCGTGCGCGACGTGGGAACGCGATTCTGGGTGATCGAGCGCGGCAAACTGGTCGAAGCGGATGATCCTGAAGGCTTTTTCGCCAGCGCGGCATAGGCACAAAAAAGGGGGCCGGTTGGCCCCCTTTCACATTCCGGTTTCCGGCCTGATCAGGCCGAATAGTACATTTCGAATTCAACCGGATGCGGGGTGTGTTCGAACTTGATGACTTCTTCCATCTTCAGTTCGATGTAGGCATCGATCTGGTCGTCGTCGAAGACGCCGCCGGCCTTGAGGAAGTCGCGGTCGCCATCGAGGTTCTCGAGGGCTTCACGCAGCGAACCGCAGACGGTCGGGATGTCGGCCAGTTCTTCGGGCGGCAGTTCGTAAAGATCCTTGTCCATCGGATCGCCCGGATCGACCTTGTTCTGGATGCCGTCGAGTCCGGCCATGAGCATGGCGGAGAAGGCCAGGTAGGGGTTGGCCATCGGGTCGGGGAAGCGGACTTCCAGTCGCTTGGACTTCGGCGACTGGCCGAAGGGAATGCGGCAGGAGGCCGAGCGATTGCGGGCCGAGTAGGCCAGCAGCACGGGGGCTTCAAAGCCCGGGACCAGACGCTTGTAGGAGTTGGTCGACGGGTTGGTGAAGGCGTTGATGGCCTTGGCGTGCTTGATGATGCCGCCGATGTACCACAGGCATTCCTGGCTCAGACCGGCATAGAGGTCGCCGGCGAACAGGGGCTTGCCGTCCTTCCAGATCGACTGGTGGCAGTGCATGCCGGTGCCGTTGTCGCCGTAAATAGGCTTCGGCATGAAGGTTGCGGTCTTGCCATAGGCGTTGGCGACCTGCTGGACGACATACTTGTAGATCTGCACCGAGTCAGCGGACGCGATGATCGGCTGGAACTTGATGCCGAGTTCGTGCTGGGCGGACGCCACTTCGTGGTGGTGCTTTTCGATGATCACGCCCATTTCGCCCATGACCGTCAGCATTTCGCCACGGATGTCTTGCGCGCTGTCGAGCGGCGGGACCGGGAAATAGCCCTTCTTGGTGCCGATATGGTGGCCGGAGTTGCCGGCTTCATATTCAGCATCATTGTTGGTGGGCAGTTCGAAATGGTCGAGCTTGAACCCGGTGTTGTAGGGCGTTGCGGAGTAACGCACGTCATCAAAGAGGAAGAATTCGGGTTCCGGACCGAACACTACGGCATCGCCGATACCCGAAGACTTGACGTAGGCTTCTGCCTTCTTGGCCGTGGTGCGCGGGTCGCGGTTGTACGGCTGGTAGGTGTCCGGCTCCAGGATGTCGCAGTTCACGGCGAGGGTGGACTGGCCGAAGAACGGATCAATGTAGGAAGCGTTCAGATCGGGCATCAGGACCATGTCGGACTCGTTGATGGCCTTCCAGCCGGCAATCGAGGAGCCATCGAACATGATGCCTTCCTCAAACGAGTCCTCGTCCATGGCGGACTGGTCCATGGTCACGTGCTGCATCTTGCCGCGCGGGTCGGTGAAGCGCAGGTCGACGAACTTGATTTCTTCGTCCTTGATTTTCTTGATGATGTCCTGAGCAGTCGTCATCACTATTTCCTTTGATGCTTAGGTTGATAGGGGTGGCGCGATGCGCCGTAACTTAGATGGCTTCGTCGCCGGTCTCGCCGGTACGAATGCGGATGGCCTGTTCGATCGAGTAGACAAAGATCTTGCCGTCGCCGATGCGGCCGGTCTGGGCCGCGTTGCGGATCGCCTCGATGGCCTTTTCCGCAAGATCGTCGGGGCAGACGACTTCGATTTTCACCTTGGGGAGAAAATCGACGACGTACTCAGCGCCGCGATAAAGTTCGGTATGGCCCTTCTGCCGGCCGAAGCCCTTGGCCTCGGTAACAGTGATGCCTTGCAGTCCGACTTCCTGAAGAGCCTCCTTCACTTCATCAAGCTTGAACGGCTTGATGATCGCTTCGATTTTTTTCATTCCAACTTTCCTTCATCCCGCAAGAGGGTGTTCATGAGGGTGTGACCCGCGTCATGCATGCTCCATGCCAGCCCCATGCCGTCCCAATAAACTGTGCGATAACAGAGTGTTATGTTCAGCATTGAGGGCGGTTGAGGCAGGCGCACTGCGCTATCTGCCTATTGTTTAAGCAGATTGCTTAATCTCTTGCCAGTGCCACGGCCAGCGATCGAACGGGTGCCCAATGACCGCGCAGCGTGGTCGTGAGCGTTGTCGGTTTCTTTGTGTATCGCGTTGAAATCACAATTTGGACGGAAAGGGCGGCAGGAGTAGCGCTGGCGCGGCAATTTTCGCCGCATTCAGGTTTTGACTGTCCCGAGTTTTCAGGATAGACCGGCGCGAAATTTGGCGACCGGCCCTCTGGAACAGCGGGTGTGGTGGAATTGGTAGACACGCGAGATTTAGGTTCTCGTGCCGCAAGGTGTGGGGGTTCGAGTCCCTTCACCCGCACCAGCCGGCCCGGACGCCGCCAGCAGTCAAACACGGCTCGAAAGAGCGCCGCGAAATCATCAAGACGGGAATAACCGAATGCAAGTGACCGAGACCCTGAACGAAGGGCTGAAGCGCAAACTGGAACTGACCATCCCTGCCGATGATCTGGCCAGCCGCCGCGACAACAAGCTGAGTGAGCTGAAATCGCAGATCAACCTGAAGGGTTTCCGCCCCGGCAAAGTGCCAACGTCGCATCTGAAGAATGTGTATGGGCGTTCGGTGATGTCCGAGATCATGCAGGAAGCCATCAACTCGACCGTGCAGGGCGCACTCACCGAGCGAGAAGAACGCGCCGCCACGCAACCCAAGGTCGACATGACCGAGGATCAGGGCGAGATCAACCGCATTCTGGACGGCACCGCCGATCTGAAGGTCGAGGTCTCATACGAAGTGCTGCCCGAAATCAAGCTGATGGACTTCAAGAAGATTTCCATCGAGCGTCCGGTCGTGCCGGTGTCCGACGAAGTCGTCGCCAAGGAAGTTGACCGGCTTTATGCGGAGCGCCGCGAGTATGAAGAAAAGGACGAAAAGGCAAAGGTCGCCAAGGGCGACCGCGTGGGCCTGAAGTTCGTCGGCAAGATTGATGGCGAGCCGTTTGCCGGTGGTTCATCCGACCACGCTCACCTTGTGGTCGGCGCCGGCCAGTATGTTCCCGGTTTCGAGGAGCAGTTGGTGGGCCTGAAGAAGGGCGGCACCAAGGAACTAAAGATCACCTTCCCGGAAGATTATGCGAATGACGATCTGGCCGGAAAGGACGCGACCTTCGACGTTGAAGTGCTGCACATCGATACGCCGAAGGAAGGCAAGCTGGACGATGATTTCGCCAAGACGCTCGGTTTTGAGGACCTGAATGGTCTGAAGGACGCTGTGCGCGGCCAGATCGAGCAGAGCCATGTTTCGATGGCGCGTCAGCGGGTAAAGCGTCAGGTGCTGGATGCGCTGGACGAGAACCACAAGATTGACCTGCCCGAAGATCTGGTGAACGGCGAGTTCAACACGATCTGGGAGCGTGTGACGCACGATATCGAGCATCACGGCAAGAGCTTTGGAGACGAAGGCACCACTGAAGAAGAGGCGCGTCAGCAGTATCGCGAGATCGCCGAGCGCCGTGTGCGGCTGGGCCTGGTTGTTGCTGAAGTCGGCAACAAGAACGACATCAAGGTGACCGAGGAAGAGCACCAGCAGGCGCTGATCCGCGAAGTGCAGCGCTTCCCGGGCCAGGAACAGCAGGTCTATGACTTCTATCGCAACAACGCTCAGGCTTTGGCTGGGCTGCGGGCGCCCGTTTTCGAAGACAAGGTTGTCGATTTCATTGCCGAACTTGCCGAGATCAAGGACGTCGAAATGTCCCGTGATGAACTGGTCAAGCTGATCGAACTGATCGATGACGAGGACATGGGTGGAGCTCACGTGCATGATCATGACCACGATCATGATCACGACCATGACCACGATCACAGTCACTGAGCCGACGGGCATCTGATCTGAACGAAGGGGCTTCCGCTGGGAGCCCCTTTTTTCGTGCGGGGATTACGGGCAGACTTGGCCCTAGAGGACAAAGACAATGAGAGCCGACAGGTTTGCTTCGCCGCATGCATTGCTTTCGCCGCAGGAAATGGCGCGTGCGGATGCGCTGGCGGTCAAGCACGGCGTGGCGTCGCTGACGCTGATGGCCAATGCGGGGCAGGCGGTTTTTGATGCCGTGGTTGCGCACTATTCACCGCGCCAGACGGTGGTGCTTTGTGGGCCGGGCGACAATGGCGGCGATGGATATGTGGTGGCGCGGCTGTTGAAGCAGGCGGGGTGGCCGGTGCGGGTGGCGCATCTTGGCGACCCGGACACGCTTAGGGGTGATGCCAGGGAACATGCCGGGCGCTGGGACGGGCGGTCACAGGCAGCCAAGGCGGGTGCCCTGAAAGACGCTGAACTGATTGTCGATGCCCTGTTGGGCGCCGGGCTGGATCGGGATGTGGGCGGAGATCTGGCGGCGCTGGTGAAGGCTGTGAACGGCAGCGGGGTTCCGGTGGTGGCAGTGGACATGCCGACCGGCGTTGACGGGGCGACAGGGCAGGTTCGCGGCGCGGCAATCCGGGCGGATCGGACGGTGACATTCTTCCGCAAAAAGCCAGGGCATTTGATTTTGCCCGGTAAGCAGCTGTGCGGGGACCTGACCTGCGTATCGATCGGGATTCCGGACCGGGTGCTTGAGGAGATCGGTCCACAGACCTTCGAGAACGCGCCGGACCAATGGGCGTTGCCCGGTGTCTGCGGAGAGGGACACAAGTACGACCGCGGACATTGTGTCGTGGTCAGCGGAGATGAGTTGCACACCGGCGCTGCACGACTGGCGGCGCGGGGTGCGGCACGGGCCGGGGCGGGACTGGTGACGCTTGTGGGGGAACGCGAGGCATTGCAGGTGCACGCGGCCCATGTGACCGCGATCATGTTGGCTGAGGTGGTGGATGCGGACCAACTGCGCCGACTGCTGGAGGACAGGCGCAAGAATGCGGTTGTGATCGGACCGGCGCTGGGTGCGGGCGAGGGGACGCCAGCACTGGTGGAGGTGGCGCTGAAGTCAGGTGCAGCGTGCGTGATTGACGCGGATGCGATTTCGGCATTTGCGGACAAGCCCAAAAGATTGTTTGACCTGATCAAGGGGCTGCCGGACCGGCCGGTTGTGCTGACGCCACACGGGGGCGAGTTCACCCGGATATTCGCGCATCGGGAAGGCGACGGAAAGCTGCAGGCGGCGCGGGCGGCGGCGAAACGGTCGGGCGCGACGATTGTCTACAAGGGGCCGGACACGGTAATTGCCGGGTCGGACGGCTGGGCGGCGATCAACGCCAATGCGCCGGCCACTTTGGCGACGGCGGGGAGCGGCGATGTTTTGGCCGGGCTGATCGGCGGGTTGCTGGCGCAGGGCATGGCTGGTCCGGAGGCGGCCGCCGCGGGGGTGTGGCTGCACGGTGAGGCGGCGAACCGGTTTGGCGGGCGGGGTCTTGTTGCTGACGATCTGCCGGAATTCATTCCGGCTGCCTTTGCGGCGCTGGAAGGTTAGGCCGTCACCATCAGGTTTTCGAGACCGTGGAAGTGGTAGACCTTCTTGAACCGCGGCGTTTCGGCCAATTTCAGGTTTGGCAGGCGAGAGAAGAGGACGCCGAGCGCGACCTGGAGCTCAAGCCGGGCGAGGGGCGCGCCGATGCAGAAGTGAATGCCGGCACCGAAACTGACGTTGGCATTGTCCTGCCGGTAGGGGTCAAATGTGTCGGGGTCCTCGAACCGTTTGGGGTCGTGATTGGCAGCGCCGAGCAGCAGGCCGATTTCGTCGCCGACGTTGAGCTTGATGCCGCCGGGCAGATCGACGGGCTCAAGTGCGTAGCGGGTAAACATGTGAAGTGGCGCAGTGTGGCGGAGGCATTCCTCGACGGTCGCAGCAGTCTGTTCGGCGGTGCTGAACATCTTGTTGAGGTCCAGCCCGCTTTCGAGAACGGTTTTGATGGCATTGCCGGTTTGATGAACGGTTGCCTCGTGGCCGGCATTGAGCAGCAGGATGATGGTGGAGACCAGTTCGTCCTCGGTCAGGTGCTGGCCTTTGGATTCCGTCTGGATCATGTGCGAAATCAAATCGTGCCGCGGTTCGGCGCGGCGCTCGGCGATCAGTTCACGCAGATATTCGGCAAACTCCCGGGCCGCCTCGTTGGCGCGGAGTTCGTCCATGCGGGTGCGCCCGTACATGTACATGGCGACCATCTGGTGTGACCAGGAAACGAGTTGAGGCGCCATGTCCTGGGGCACGCCGAGCATTTCGGCGATGATGAAGACCGGGATGGGGGCGGCGTAGGTTTCGATCAGGTCGACGGGCTTGCTGAAATCCAGCTTGCCGAGCAGGCCGGTGGCCATTTCTTCGACCCTGGGGCGCATCTGTTCGATCTGCCGGGAGACGAAAGCGCGATTGACCAGGGTGCGGATGCGGGTGTGGTCCGGCGGCTCGATGCTGAGCAGGGAATGGGCTTCGGCGGCGTCAAAATGCGGGGTGTGGGCGAGGGGGGCGGGCCAACCCAATTCCTCGCGGGTGGCGACGTGCAGCACCTGGCGGCCAAAGCGCTTGTCGCGGAACAGGCGGTTGACGTCGTCCCAGCCAGCGAAGCACCACATCTCGTAGTCCTGCCAATAGAAGGTGGGACTGGCGGAGTGGCGCTTAGCATAAAATTCATAAGGATTCTGAACGAAATCCCCGTCCTGCGGGGACTGCGCTATAGGGAACAGGCTTACTGACTTCAAACCGGGACTACTCATTGCCAACTTGTGCGGCCCGGATGCGGCGAAATCAAGTGGCGCCATATTTTGAGAACGGAGGACATAATGCCTCAGGAAACGCAGCGGCCGAGACTGGCTGTTTTGATAGATGGGCAAAATATTTCCCACACCATTGCTGCGAAATTGTTCCTAGAAGTGTCGAAGATTGGCGACGCAAGCCTACGAAGAGTTTACGGCGACTTCAGTGGTGGACAGTTGAAAGGTTGGTCCGACAAATTGGAGGCGCACGGAATGTCGGCGCTTCATCAGCCGTCGGCTGTGAAAGGCAAGAATGCCTCGGACATCGCGCTGATCGTCGACGCGATGGACTTGTTGCTAAAAAACGGAAAATGGCTGGATGGGTTCTGCATCGTCTCGTCCGACAGCGATTTCACAAGGTTGGCAGTTGCGATCCGAGACGAGGGGCGTGAAGTGTTCGGGTTCGGCGGGAAAAAAACGCCAGTAAGCTTTCGTAACGCATGCACAAGTTTCCAGGTGCTCGACATTACGGCGAAAACGAAGACGAACGTCGACAAGAAGCTTCTGCCGCTATCACTTGCGCTGCCAATTATGCGGTTGGCGGTAGAGCACTGCTCGGCTGGCGAGGACTGGGTCGAATTCAGCAAAGTTGCAAACTACCTCGGCAAAGAACACCCGGATCTCAGACCCGGTCTCTACGGATCCGCCAAACTGTCCGGTCTTTTTGCCAAATCAGGTGCCTTTGAATTCAACGCGCCGAAAACAGGCCCAATGAAAATTCGATGCGTGCGGCAATCCAAGGCTGCGTGAACGATTGCTTGAGCGGTCTGGATTGACTAGCCCCCTTGTCCCCAGCCACATTCGCGCCTATTTGCGTCTTTACCGCCCGTTAAGGGCGCATCGTCTGCAATCGGCGCGAAATCCTGATGCCGATTCGATCCCACCGGAGAGCTGCTGAATGAAAGACCCGATCGATACCTATATGAATACGCTTGTGCCGATGGTGGTCGAGCAGTCGAACCGCGGCGAGCGCGCCTATGACATCTATTCGCGGCTGCTCAAGGAGCGGATCATTTTCGTGACCGGTCCGATCGAGGACAATGTGGCCTCGCTGATCGTGGCGCAGCTCCTGTTCCTCGAATCGGAGAACCCGAAAAAAGAGATTTCGATGTACATCAACTCGCCTGGCGGCGTGGTGACATCGGGTCTGGGTATCTACGACACGATGCAGTTCATCCGTCCTGCGGTTGCGACATTGTGTATCGGTCAGGCCGCATCCATGGGTTCGCTTCTGCTGACGGCCGGTGAAAAGGACATGCGCGGCGCGCTGCCGAATGCGCGGGTTCTGCTGCACCAGCCGTCGGGCGGTTTCCAGGGCCAGGCTTCCGACATCGAGCGGCATGCGGAGGATATTGTTAAGCTGAAACGGCGGCTTAACGAGATCTACGTGAAGCACACCGGTCAGGATTATGACACAATCGAGAAGACACTGGACCGCGACTACATGATGAGCGCGGAAGCCTCGAAGGAGTTCGGGCTGATCGACCATGTGTATGAAAAACGCGAGGTGCCCAACGAGGGCAAGTGACCGTAATTAACACTGTTTGGCGTTGACTGTGACCAGCCGTTCCGTTGCGATTGCACGGGGCGGCGCTGGTCTTTAAGGTTCGGTACGGCTTACAGTTTGTTTAAGTCTACAAGGTAGCGTGAATGCCCCAGGATAGGGCAATGCGCAAACTCAGGAGTGACTGAATGTCCAAAGAGAACAACAGCGGCGACTCCTCAAAGAACACGCTTTATTGCTCGTTCTGCGGGAAATCCCAGCACGAGGTGCGCAAGCTGATTGCCGGCCCCACCGTATTCATCTGCGATGAATGCGTGGAACTGTGCATGGACATCATCCGGGAAGAGAGCAAGACGTCGCTGGTCAAGTCGACCGACGGTGTGCCGACCCCGTCCGAAATCAACAAGGTGCTTGATGATTATGTGATCGGCCAGGCCCGCGCGAAGCGCGTGTTGGCGGTGGCGGTGCACAATCACTACAAGCGCCTGCATCACGCGTCCAAGAACCAGGACGTAGAGCTTTCCAAGTCCAACATCCTTCTGATCGGCCCGACCGGGTGCGGCAAGACGCTGCTGGCCCAGACGCTGGCGCGCATCATCGATGTGCCGTTCACCATGGCCGATGCCACGACGCTGACCGAAGCCGGTTATGTGGGTGAGGACGTCGAAAACATCATTCTGAAACTGCTGCAGGCTGCCGACTACAATGTCGAGAAGGCGCAGCGCGGCATCGTCTATATCGACGAGGTCGACAAGATTTCGCGCAAGTCCGACAATCCCTCGATCACCCGCGACGTCAGCGGCGAGGGTGTGCAGCAGGCACTGCTGAAGGTCATGGAAGGCACAGTGGCTTCCGTTCCGCCGCAGGGTGGCCGCAAGCATCCGCAGCAGGAATTCCTGCAGGTAGACACGACCAATATCCTGTTCATCGTCGGCGGTGCCTTTGCCGGCCTTGAAAAACTGATCGCCGCGCGCGGCACGCACACTTCCATCGGCTTTGGCGCCGAGGTGAAGGATGTGGATGACCGCCGGGTGGGCGAACTGTTTGCCGAGGTCGAGCCGGAAGACATGGTCAAGTTCGGTCTGATCCCGGAATTCATCGGCCGCCTGCCGGTGATCGCCACGCTTGAAGATCTGGACGAGGAAGCGCTGGTGCGAATCCTGACAGAGCCGAAGAATGCTCTGGTCCGCCAGTATCAGCGCCTGTTCAACATGGAAGATGTCGAACTGACCTTCCACGAGGACGCTCTGAATGCGATTGCCCGTCAGGCGATCAATCGCAAGACCGGCGCGCGCGGGTTGCGCTCGATCATGGAAGCCATTCTGCTCGACACGATGTTCGACCTGCCCAGCTTTGACGGTGTCGAAGAGGTGGTCATTTCGCAGGAAGTCGTCGAAGGCAAGGATGCCCGCCCGCTCTACATCTACTCGGAGCGCGAAAAGGAAGAGGCAAACGCCGAGGCCTGATCGGGTCTGACCGCGAAAGTTTTGAGGGCCGGGAAGACAACTTCCCGGCCTTTTTGATTCAGGCGGCCCTTTGCGGCAGCGGGCCGGTGTAGTGAGACTGCGGGCGAATGAGGCGGCCGGTGGCGGCCTGTTCGAGGGCATGGGCAACCCAGCCTGCGGTGCGGCCGGAGGCAAAAACCGCAGTGAAAGTGTCGCGGGGGAAACCGAGGGCCTCGAGCAGGACGGCGGTGTAGTACTCGACATTGGTCTCCAGTTTGCGTTCAGGCTTGTGGATGGCGAGCGCCGCCAGCGCCTCCCGCTCGACGGCGGCGGCCAGTTCGAGGCGGTCTGATCGAAGGCCATTGAGCGCCGACTTCAGCGCATCCGCGCGTGGGTCGCGGACGCGGTAAATGCGGTGGCCAAACCCCATCAGGCGGCGGCCCGCAGCGAGTTCATTGTCAATCCAGGCGCGGGCATTGTCCGGGGTGCCGACAGCGTCGAGCATGTCGAGCACGGGGCCGGGCGCGCCCCCGTGCAGGGGGCCTTTCAACGCGCCGAGGGCGGCGGTGACACTCGAAACAAGCCCGGCGTCCGTGGAGGCCACGACCCTGGCTGTGAAGGTTGAGGCATTGAGGCCGTGGTCGATGACAGAAATCAGGTAGGTGTTGAGACCTGCGATCGCTTCGGCGGATGTGTTGAGACCAGCCATGCACAGCATGTCCTCGGCATGACCGAGGGCGGGGTCGGGATCGATCAGTTTTTTGCCCGACGACTGCCGGATCAATTGCGCGAGCAGGGTGCCCGGTGCAGCGACAAGGTCAAGGGCGGCGTTGATGTCGTTGCCGTCTGGAAGGGTGGACAGTGCGGTGCGCATGGCGTCGAACAGCGGCATGTCTGCCAGCTGGGGTAGAAGGTTAGATGTCCTTGTGAAGACACGGGCGCGGGCCTTGCCGATCGCGCTGCGAATGTCCGCCGGAGTATCGGCATAGCTGGCCAATAATAGTCCGGCCACCTCTTCAAATGTCCGGTCCGCAACCAGTTCATCGAGACGATAACCGCCGATGATCAGTTCTCCGGCGAGCCCGTCGACGTGAGACAGCCGGGTTTCGGCAGCCACAACCTTTTCCAGTCCGTTATCGATCAGCATCTCAATTCTCCTTGTCTCTTGCGCGGGAAGATAGAGGCGTTAACATTGACGTCAATCTTGATGAATAAGATCAATGTGAAGATGAAATGGATTGATGCTGAAGAAGCGTTGGCGCGGCTCGGGACGAAACGCCAGACGCTCTATGCCAACGTCAGCCGGGGCCGCATAAGGGCACGGCCCGACCCGTCCGATACGCGCAAGAGCCAATATGCGGATGCTGATGTGGAACGGCTGGCGGCGCGCAGGCGCGGTCGGCCGGCGGTTCGTTCTGTGGCGGCGGATACGATCCGTTGGGGAGAGCCGGTACTGAATTCGTCGATTTCCACCATCGCCGATGGCCGGCTGGTCTATCGCGGACATGATGTTGCAGAGCTGGCGGCGACGGCCGAACTGGAAGACGTATGCGCTTTGCTCTGGCAGACCGACCGACCGGTGTTCGATGGCACAGGAGCGGACGAACCGGGCATGCCTGTTGCCCTGCTGATGCTGGCACGCCGTGCCCTTGCTGATCCACCTACATTGGGGCGCTCGATGCCGACGCTCCGGCGAGCGGTCGAGCGGGTCTATGCGGATTTCGCGGGGCATCTGACCGGACCGGGCGAGGGGGCCCTTGCAGCACGTCTGGCAACGCGATGGCGGCGGCCGCAAGCCGAGCCGGTGCTTCGGGCAGCGTTGGTCCTGCTGGCGGACCACGAGTTGAATGCGTCAACATTTGCGGCGCGGGTCACCGCCTCGACGGGCGCGCCGCTTTCGGCGTGCCTGCTTTCCGGCGTGTGTACCCTCAGCGGACCGCTACACGGTGGGGTTGCCACAGCAATCGCGACGTTGGCGGACAGTGCTGCTGAACGCGGTGCCGAGGCGGCCGTTCGCCAGTGGCTGGCCCAGGGGCAGGCACTGCCGGCATTCGGGCACACGCTTTATCCCAACGGCGACATCCGGGCGGAGGTCTTGCTGTCGTTGCTGGAGTTGCCGCCTTATCTGGCGGACCTGAAACAGGCTGCCGAGGAGATGACGGGTGAGCGGGCCAATGTGGATTTTGCGCTCTGCGCGCTGACGCACCGGTTCGGCTTGCCGGAGGAGGCGCCGCTTCTGATCTTCGCTTTGGCGAGGAGCGTTGGCTGGTTGGCCCATGCGCTTGAACAGATCGAGACCGGGGAACTCATCCGGCCACGCGCCCGCTACGCCGGTCAATTGCCCAACTGACGTTGTTGTTGGCTCCGTTTCAGGGGTGATCAGTCTTGTCTGAAGGAGACTTTGCGGCGCTTCATGTGCGGCTGCAACACAGGCTCCAGCTTGTGGATCAATCGCCATCTGGTGATGCGAAGCACATGCGCAACACGCGCCGTGAAAGAGGTTGGCGGGGGGCGGCGGTCGTTGTCGGATTGGTCGAGTGCTTCGTCCTCGTGGGATTCAAGGTTGCGGTGCTGGGCGCAAACCGCCGGGTCTGTCTGTAGCAATCGCAGCCGGTTGGCGGGCCTTTCCATCGTGCAGAACAAAGTCCAGTCAAGCGGGTAGTTGAAAAGCTGAGGGCTGGCGAGCAGGGCCTGTGCTGCAGTTCTCGAAATGACGTAACCGGCGGAACCCCAGGTGAATGAGCTCATCCGGCGGAATCCTCGGCCGGCGCATTTTTGTTCGAGCAAGCCCGCGTTCAACTGCGGCGCGTCAGTGTCTTCAATGCGAATGACGTCGACATCGAACTCCGGCAACTGTTCCAGAAAGCTCTTGATATCCGAGGACAGCACGACGTCATCCTCGAGCACCAGGCCACGCCGAGCGCCGGTGGCAATCAGTGCCTCCCATGCGTGAGTATGTGCCTTTGAACAGGCAAACTGCGCTTCCGAGAGCCAATACCAGCGGTTGGGGTTGCAGTACTGATTTCGCTCCTCGTCTGTGAGTTCGGCAGGTGTTGTGCCGCGGATTCGGTCCGCAACGAGCCCGAGGTCTTCAAATTGCCGTTCCATGAACTTCCGGCGTTCCGGGCGGGTGTCCAGATTGATGTAGAAGATGGGCATCTGCTCGCTCAAAACGCATACGCTCCGGTTTGGATGGACGATGATTGTGGCCCCTGACCGGGTGTACCAGAATGGCGGCAACGATGCGTGAAAACTCTGCGGAGTTGACTTGCACCGCGCCTAGTCCAACCTATCTATAGTCGAGATTCGAAACCCGTTCAGGGTCCATCCCATTCCGGTTCACCTTTTCCTCCCCATCGTGTGAGCCGCTGAAAGGAAAATTTATGTCCGAAGACCAAGTGCAAGACATGCCCCGCGACGCCGTTTACCCGGTGTTGCCGCTGCGTGACATTGTCGTTTTCCCCGGCATGATCGTGCCGCTGTTTGTTGGCCGCGAAAAATCGGTCAAGGCGCTCGAAGAAGTCATGCGCGACGACAAGCACATTCTGATTGTGACCCAGAAGAACGCCCAGGATGATGATCCTGCGCCGTCTGAAATCTACGAAACCGGCACCATCGGGTCGGTGCTGCAGTTGTTGAAGTTGCCAGATGGTACAGTGAAAATCCTCGTCGAGGGTCTGAAGCGTGCTTCGGTCAGCCGCTATGTGCAGACCGATGAGTTCTTCCTTGCCGAAGCCGAGGTGATGGAAGAGACCGACAATGACGCCACCGAAATCGAGGCGCTGTCGCGCTCGACCGTGGCCGAGTTCGAAAACTATGTGAAGCTGAACAAGAAGATTTCGGCGGAAGTGGTGACGGCGGTCAAGCAGATCGAGGATCACTCCAAGCTGGCCGACACGATCGCTTCACACCTAGTCATCAAGATCGAGGAGAAGGAAGAACTGCTTGGCCTCGTTTCCGTCGCTGAGCGGCTGGAACGCATCCTGATGCTGATGGAATCCGAAATCGGAGTTCTGCAGGTCGAAAAGCGTATCCGCGGCCGCGTCAAACGGCAGATGGAGAAGACCCAGCGCGAGTATTACCTCAACGAGCAGATGAAGGCGATCCAGCGCGAGTTGGGCGATGGCGAGGAAGGCAGCAACGAAGTTGCCGAACTCGAGGAAAAGATTGCCAAGACCAAGCTTTCCAAGGAAGCCCGCGACAAGGCCAATGCCGAGCTGAAAAAGCTGAAGCAGATGAGCCCGATGTCGGCGGAAGCCACCGTTGTGCGTAATTACCTCGACTGGCTGATCAGCCTGCCGTGGGGCAAGAAGAGCCGCATCAAGAAGGATCTGGCGCACGCCGAAGCGATTCTCGATGCCGATCACTATGGGTTGGAAAAGGTCAAGGAGCGGATCGTCGAGTATCTCGCGGTGCAGAATCGCACGGGCAAGCTTAAGGGCCCGATCCTTTGTCTTGTGGGTCCTCCAGGCGTCGGCAAGACCTCTTTGGGCAAGTCGATTGCCAAGGCGACCGGGCGCGAATTCGTACGCATGTCGCTGGGCGGTGTTCGCGATGAAGCCGAAATCCGTGGCCATCGCCGGACCTATATCGGTTCGCTGCCGGGCAAGGTGATCCAGTCGCTGAAAAAGGCCGGAAAGACCAATCCGCTGTTCCTGCTCGACGAGATCGACAAGATGGGCATGGATTTCCGTGGCGATCCGTCCTCGGCGCTGCTCGAGGTGCTGGATCCGGAGCAGAACTCGACGTTCAACGATCACTATCTGGAGGTCGACTATGACCTCAGCGACGTGATGTTCCTGACGACGTCGAACACGCTCAACATCCCGGGACCCCTGATGGACCGGATGGAGATCATCCGGCTCAGCGGTTACACCGAAGAAGAAAAGGCCGAGATTGCCAAGCGGCACCTGATTCCGCAGGCGCTGAAGGAAAACGGGCTGAAGGAAGGCGAGTTCGAACTGCCTGATGAGGCATTGATGACGGTAATCCGGCGTTACACGCGGGAAGCCGGCGTCCGTAACCTCAAGCGTGAGCTTTCGAAGCTGATGCGCAAGTCGGTCAAGACGCTGATGATGGACAAGGTCGAAAAGGTCACCATCGATGCCGAGCGGCTCGAGGATTACCTCGGCGCGCCGCCATTCCGCTTCGGCGAGATCGAGGCGGATGCGAAGGTGGGTCTGGTGACCGGCCTGGCCTGGACACCCGTTGGTGGAGAGCTTTTGACCATCGAAGGTGTGATGACGCCGGGCAAGGGCCGCATGACGGTAACCGGCAACCTTAAGGACGTGATGAAGGAATCCATCTCCGCCGCGGCTGCCTACGTCAAATCGCGCTCGATCGACTTCGGCATCAAACCGCCGCGGTTCGACAAGTCGGATATCCACGTGCACGTGCCGGAAGGCGCGACACCCAAGGATGGCCCGTCGGCCGGCATCGCCATGGCGACCACAATCGTTTCGATGATGACCGGAATTGCGGTGCGCAACGATATCGCCATGACCGGTGAGATCACGCTACGGGGCAGGGTGCTGCCCATTGGTGGTCTTAAGGAGAAGCTTTTGGCGGCCTTGCGGGGCGGCATCAAGACAGTGCTGATCCCGGAGGACAATGTGCATGACCTCAAGGAACTGCCGAAGGCGGTCACCGAAGGGCTGGAGATCATCCCAGTGTCCCGCATGGACCAGGTGATCGAGCATGCGCTTGTGACAAAGCCCGAGCCGATTGAATGGACGGCTGAAGACGAAAAGGCCGCTGCAGACGTTTCCGGCAAAGCGGAAACGGACGAAGTGGCACCGGGACTTGCCCACTGACAGTTTTCGGTCAAATGTAGAATAGACAGATGGACGGCGCATTGGCGCCGTCCATTTTTTTGAGTGGTGGGTCACGTGAACAACCTCAACAAGCCGCTGATCGTGATCCTTGGGGCCGTGATGCTCGATGCCGTCGGCATTGGCCTGATATTTCCCATACTGCCGGGCCTGTTGCGCGAGGTGGCGCATTTGTTCGACGTGGCGCCGCTCTACGGCGCGATGCTGTCGGTCTATGCGCTGATGCAGTTTGTCTTCGCGCCGGTTTTTGGCGCATTGAGCGACCGGTTTGGCCGCCGGCCGGTGCTGTTGATATCGCTAGCCGGTGCGGCGCTTGATTATGTGCTGATGGCGTTGACGCCCTATTTGTGGGTGTTGTTTCTGGGGCGGGCCATTGCCGGCCTGACCAGCGCCAACATGGCCGTGGCCAGCGCCTATATCACCGACATTTCGGACGAGGACAAACGCGCCCAGCGCTTTGGCTACATGCATGCCATGTTCGGGATCGGGTTCATCGTCGGGCCCGTGCTGGGCGGGCTTTTGGGCGAGTTCTGGATACGGGCGCCGTTTGTCCTGGCAGCGGCGCTCAACTTTGTAAACTTTGCTCTGGCCTATTTCGTATTGCCGGAGTCCCGAAAGGGTGAGGGGGGTGCGTTCGAATTGCGCCAACTGAACCCGCTGAAACCGTTGGGTTGGGCGTTGGGCGTGCGTGTGTTGCTGCCGTTCCTTGCTGTTTTCATCATTTTGAATTTCGTCGGACAGGTCTACGGCTCGGTCTGGGTGCTTTACGGCGAAGATGCGCTCTTGTGGTCGCCATTCTGGGTGGGTGTGTCACTGGCCTTTTACGGGGCGCTGCACGCCGCGGTGCAAATGACCCTGCCGGGACCGGTGGCGCAGAGGTTTGGAGAGCGGACGACGCTGTTGATCGGCCTGGGATCTGAAGTGATCGCGCTGGTGGGCTTTGCGTTGATCGGTGCGGGCTGGGCCGCCTATGCGCTTATGCCCTTGTTTGCATTGGGAGGAATCGGCATTCCGGCCCTGCAATCCCTTACCACACGGGCGGTTGACGCAAATCATCAGGGTCGGTTGCAGGGCGTTTTGACCAGTCTGATGAGCCTGACGGCGGTATTCGGACCGCTGGTATTCACCGGCGCCTATTTTGCCTCAAAGAACTGGTGGTTGGGCTCGGTCTGGATTCTGGCGGCGGCACTTTATGCGCTGATCCTGCCACTTGCCGGATACTTGCGGCCGCGACCTGATCCGAGAATACAGCCGGCGTGAAGACTTGCGCTTTGCGCTCAGAGGGTGTTCCCGCGTGTTCATTTTGAGGCAAATTTGGCCCGGTTTTGCACAGTGAAAAGTGGCTGAATCGCGCGGATTTCCTTGCCTTTGCCGTAGAATCAAAGAAATGTGCCGCCCCATGCGCGCCAGTTAGGGCGGGCCACCAAGTGTGAGGATATATTCATGAACAAAAATGATCTTGCCGGCGTTGTCGCCGAGCGCGCTGGCATCACCAAGGCAGAAGCCGGTGAAGCTGTGGACGCAGTATTTGACGCGATCACTTCAACCCTGAAGAGCGGCGGCGATGTTCGCCTCGTCGGTTTTGGCACATTTTCCGTGTCGCACCGCAAGGCCACCAAGGGCCGCAACCCAGCCACCGGCGAAGCCATCGACATTCC
Source organism: Devosia sp. (assembly GCA_017794705.1). GTDB lineage: Bacteria > Pseudomonadota > Alphaproteobacteria > Rhizobiales > Devosiaceae > IH3. The sequence goes on from CP051235.1 coordinate 201,340, forward strand.
GGCTTCCAACCAGGCCAAGTTCAAGGCTGGCAAAGGCTTGAAGGACTCGCTGAACTAAGCACTGCTTAGAGTAGTCGCTTAAAAGAGCCCCGGTTTCGCCGGGGCTCTTGTTTTTTGCGCCAACGGCAGAGGCTCAACCGGCGTGTGAGCGCAGAGTCTCTAAAATCTCAGGTTGACGGGGCAGGGGCTTGGCCTCTATCTGAAGCCGCTTTCCGCATCCTGTCCGAATGGAACAGGCATGACGGGGAAGGGCGATTAGCTCAGTTGGTAGAGCATCTCGTTTACACCGAGAATGTCGGCGGTTCGAGCCCGTCATCGCCCACCAGCTTCTTTGATTGATCTAGTTTTCGAGCCAGTTGGTCTGAGAGAGGGCCCGGCCCGCTTGTGCAAGGCTGCTCGCCTCCGGGAACAGACTGGCGCGGGCGAACTCTGCAAGGCGGGTGATACGGTGCGGTTCTGCCGCCTTGCCGGCGTGGGCTTCCAGCCTGGCCCAGCAGGCAGCGAAATACACGATTCCGGTCAATTGGGCGAAGGCAAAGGCGCCGTGCAGCTTGTGGGGGCTGGCGTTGAGTGTTTCGAGTGATGCCTGCCACTGTTTGAGCAAGTGCTCCAGTTCTGGACGGGCGCGGGGCGAGGCGGATTGTAGTGCAAGTTCGATTTCGACGATGAGGGCCTTGGCCGGCGCGCCGTTGTTCTGCGTGATCACCCTCTTGACGAAGTTGGCCGCCAACACGCCATTGGCCCCTTCATAAATGCGGGTTACGCGGCAATCGCGCCACAATTGTTCGATGCCGAATTCGGGCAGATAGCCATAGCCGCCCAGGACCTGGATGGCGTCATCGACCGCGCGCGACGCCATCTCGGTGCAGAACAGTTTGCAGACGGGTGTGAGGAATGTGGCGAGGTCAGCGTTCTCCAATTGCGCGGCTGCCCTGTAGTTCATGGCACGGGTGCCCAGAACAATCGCTTCGATCTGCATCAACATGCGATTGACGTCGGGATGGCGGGCAATGGGCTGGCCGCCCTGCATGCGTTCAGCCGCATACGATCTGGCGATGCTGAGCGCTTTGCCCGCGAGGGCGGTGCCCTGAAGGGCCACTTCAAGGCGCGCCCGGTTCATCATGACGAACATGGCCCTGAGGCCCTCGCCTTCGTTGCCGATCAGTTCGGCATCGGCTCCGTTGAAGCGCAGTTGGCAGGTCGGTGAACCGTGCAGGCCCAGCTTTTCTTCGAGCCTGACGATTTCGATGGCGTTCCGGCTGCCATTTTCGCGCACCGCGGGACAGACGAAGAGCGACAGCCCGGCAGTCCGGTCTTCAATCTTGCCGGTTCGGGCCAGCACAAAGTGGAGAATCTGCGACGTGAGGTTTTGATCGCCGCCTGAGATGAAGATCTTGGTGCCCTCAAGGCACCAGTTTCCGTCCTTCTGCCGTTGGGCGGTCGTGCGAATTGCGCCGAGGTCTGAACCCGCTTCGGGTTCGGTCAGGCACATGGTGACCAGACAGTCGCCGGAGGCCATCTGTTCGAAATAGCGCTGCTGCTGCTCGCTGGTGCCGAGCGCGGACAGCAGTTCGCAACCGCCATTGACGAGGCTGACGACCATTTGGAAGGCATGGCTTCCAGTTGCCAGGATCTCTGTTGCAGGCAATGAAACAAGGGCAGGGGCGTCGAGCCCACCAAACTCCTCGGGCACTGAGAGGAGGTGTGCGCCGAGTTCGACGTATTGCGGGTAGGCTGCGCTAATGGCGGCGGGCATGGACACACGGCCGCCCTGCAAACTGCATCCTTGCTGGTCGGCCAGGCGGTCCGCGTCGACAAGAGTCGATTCGGCAAAATTTCTGACAGGTTCCAGAACACTCTGCGCCGTGTCGAGGTCCCATGGGGCGGCGAGTTGGGCTACCGCCTCCAGCGTGAAACGAATATCTTCAAGGTCTGCGGGCACTCAACTCTTTCCCGGTGCGTCGCGACAGCAGCTACTTCAGTTTCACCGCGGTTCCGTAGGCCAGGATTTCGGCGGCGCCCTGCGCGATCATTGACGTGGTGAAACGGACCCCGACCACCGCATCGGCACCCATCTGCCGGGCATTCTCGGAAAGCCGGTCGAGGGACTGTTCGCGCGCCTCAGCCATCAGCTTGGTGTATTCAGAAACTTCGCCCCCCACCAGGTTGCGCAAGCCGGCAACAATGTCGGTGCCGACGTGACGTGCACGAATGGTGTTGCCACGTGCGACGCCCAGGGTTTCTGCGATGTCCCGGCCGGCGACCGTTTCCGTGGTGGAGATGATCATGGAAGGGGCTCCCTATTTGTCGACGTTTTTGGTGTAATAGTCGTCTTCCTTGTTCGTCAGCCGTTAATAAATGACCACGGCCAGAATGCCCAGCACGATGGCGACAGGAATAAGGCCGAGAACGCCGAATGGGACCGAAGTCAAAAGGCCGGTCACCAACGTGGCAATCCATATCAGGGCAAAGATGGCCACTATGGCCAAGACAAGCTGATCCAGTTTCATGTTGTCCTCCCGGACCCAATTTGCGGCGATTCCATGCGTCGCACCTTTGAAAATATGGGCTGCGGCGAGGCTGGTTGCAACGCTGAACAAATAAGCTGCCAAAGGGCGGCTATTGTCGCTTGACAAGGCGCGACGAACGCCGTTACACCGGCGCGTCTTCGCGGGGGTCCATCCCGCCCGCGGGGGTGTAGCTCAGTTGGTTAGAGCGCCGGCCTGTCACGCCGGAGGTCGCGGGTTCGAGTCCCGTCACTCCCGCCACTTTCTCAAAAAAATTGCTGAGTCTGACTGTCTGTGCTCAATAGTTGCCTGCAAACAACAGGTCGACGGGCTTGGCCGAATTGTGATCACCATCCGACAATGATTTGGTGACATTTCCCGAGATTAAGGTATCGTTCATCTTTGATGGACGCAAACTGGAGGCTAGGATCGTGAATAGGTTGCTTCTCGGACTTTCCAGCATTTCGCTGGTTGTCGGTATGAACGTAGGCGTTTTGGCGGCCGACTATGGAACCCCAATGATGGCTGAACCCGGCATGATGACTGGTCCGGGTTTCGACTGGGATGGGGTGTACGCCGGTGTGTTTGGCGGTGGTTCCGTCGATGCGTTCGGCGCATACGCACTTGGTGGCGGTGCCGCAGGTGCTATCTTCACATTGACGGACGACTGGAAAGTGAACGTCGAAGGGTCAGTTGGCTTGTACACCGGTGCCTCGAGCGGTTGGGAGGCGGAAGTTTCCGGTCGCCTTGGCTACGCGATCGACGACGTGATGTTGTACGGCATGGGTGCCATTGGCTCGGACACCGGTTCACCATACTTCTCGGCGGGTATGGGCGTCTGGTTTGCCGCCACGGACAATGTTTCGCTCCGGCTTGAAGCTGACGCAAATTCCTATTTCGGCAGCGGTGTTATCGACTGGTACGGTGTAACGGGCGGCGCATTCTGGCATTTTGACTAAAGCAAGTTTTGCTCCTGTGGACTTGATCGTCAGCAGTCCAGTCAAATCAGGATAGCTTTCCGTCGCACGGGCTGGTGGCGCGTGTGTGGATTGACAATCCGACTGAGTCAAACCCGTGGCAGAAATGCCGCGGGTTTTCTGCTTTTTGGTCTCCCATCCCATTGACGCATTTTCGTCGAAGATTGGCCCGATTTGGGGTGCCTGACTGCGTTCAGGTGCGGCGGTAACCGGAAGTGCCAAAAAGCGGGCCTGTCCCGTTTTGGCACAATTCAGGACCGGGCCGGTCGCATTTTATCGAAGTTGGTTACCACGAGATTGGAACAAACCAGCGATTGCTTGCATTACCCCAGTGCCGCACGAAATATGTGCGGAAGTACCCGGACTTCAGGAGATCGAGATGAAACTTGCCAAGAAATTTCTGCTCAGCACCGCTGCTGTCGCGGCCCTGACGGCCGGCGCAGTTGCAGCTGACTATTCAACACCGCCTGCCTATGAGCCCTACACGCCTTACACCCCGGCTTCGACCGCCTTCAGCTTTGAAGGCTTCTACGTCGGCCTGCTCGGCGGCGGGATGTGGGATTCCACGGGCGGCAGCTATCTGGTTGCCCCGGATACCACCGCGTGGAACATCGGCGCTGCGGCCGGTGTGAACTTCTTTCTGACCGACAGCGTGCTGGGCGGTTTTGAAGTGCAGGGCGGTGCCAATATTGGCGCTTCCGGCACCACCTTCGACGGATTGGCCCTTGGCCGTCTCGGCTTCACCCCGACCAATGAAGTGCTGGTTTACGGTGCTGGTGGTGCGGGCGTTGCCGGCGGCAGCAGTGTCTATGCCCTCGGTGGCGGCGTGGAAGTCGCGGCCTGGGACAATATCGGCGTGCGCGGAGAAGTGCTCGCGCTCGGTCCGTGGGGCGCTGCGCCAGATGCAGCCAAGGCGACCGTTGGCGTTGTCTGGCACATGCCCTGATCCAGACAGATCACAGACTATCGAAAAGGCTCCGCTTGCGGAGCCTTTTTTGTGTGCAATTCCAGCGGTCGGGATTGCCCCAACTAGTTGCCTGCCACCCCTTGCAACAGGTCAAGCGCTGGGCTAAGCCCAAGCCAATGCTGTCAGGTGCGTACCGGCCTTTAACCGGTAGTGTTGCCCGCCGGTCGCCAGGCCGGAAACAACAACAGGCTTGATATGAACGATTTGCTCAGCAGCTATCTGCCCATCCTGATTTTCGTCGGCCTCAGCGGCGTTATCGGGCTGGCTCTTCTGGTTGCGCCCTTCATCATTGCCATCAAACGGCCCGACCCGGAAAAGGTCTCGGCCTACGAATGCGGCTTCGACCCATTCGATGATGCGCGCATGAAGTTCGATGTGCGATTCTATCTGGTGGCCATTCTGTTCATCATCTTCGATCTTGAAGTGGCTTTCCTGTTTCCGTGGGCTGTCGCCTTTCAGGATGTAGGCTGGTTCGGCTTCTGGTCGATGATGATCTTCCTCGCCGTGCTGACCATCGGCTTTGTGTATGAGTGGCGGAAGGGAGCCCTGGAATGGGATTGACCGAGCAGGATCGCACCATCATTGCCCCGCAGCCGCGCGGTGTGATGGACCCGAACACCGGCAAGCCTGCAGGTGCGGATGATCCCTATTTCGTCGAAATGAACGATGAGCTGGCCGACAAGGGCTTTCTGGTCACCTCAACCGATGAGTTGATCAACTGGGCGCGCACCGGTTCGCTGATGTGGATGACGTTCGGGCTCGCCTGCTGCGCCGTCGAAATGATGCAGATGTCCATGCCGCGCTATGACGCGGAGCGTTTTGGTTTTGCCCCGCGCGCCAGCCCGCGCCAGTCGGATGTGATGATCGTCGCGGGCACGCTGACCAACAAGATGGCGCCGGCACTGCGCAAGGTCTACGACCAGATGCCCGAGCCGCGTTATGTGATCTCGATGGGCAGCTGTGCGAATGGCGGCGGCTATTATCACTATTCCTATTCGGTGGTGCGCGGGTGCGATCGTATCGTGCCCGTGGACATTTACGTGCCGGGTTGTCCGCCGACGGCCGAGGCGCTGCTTTACGGCGTGCTTTTGCTGCAAAAGAAGATCCGCCGAACCGGTACGATCGAGAGATAGAGACGAAATGGACGAAGCACTTTCAGAGCTTGGCGAACTGGTTTCGCTGAAGCTGGCGGACAAGGCTGAGGGCTATGAACTCGCGTTCGGCGAGTTGACCTTCACCGTTCGCCGGGATGCGATTGTCGACGTCATGCGTACGCTACGCGATGACGGGCAGTTGCGCTTCGTCAATTTCACCGACCTGTGCGGCGTCGATTACCCGGAGCGCGACGAGCGTTTTGAGGTGGTCTATCACCTGCTGAGCCCGACCCAGAACCAGCGGATCCGGGTCAAGGTGCGTACTGATGAATCAACGCCGGTAGCCTCGGTTACTGAGGTATTTCCGGGTGCCGACTGGTTTGAACGCGAAGCCTATGATCTTTACGGCATCCTTTTCTCCGGTCATCACGACCTGCGCCGCATCCTGACTGACTACGGTTTTGACGGGCATCCGATGCGAAAGGATTTTCCGACGACCGGATATGTCGAAGTCCGCTACGACGAAGAGAAAAAGCGGGTTGTTTACGAGAAGGTCAAACTGGCCCAGGAATTCCGGTCGTTCGATTATCTCTCGCCTTGGGAAGGCACGGATTATGTGCTGCCGGGTGACGAGAAAGCGGAAAGCAACTGACGATGAGCGAAGCAGAAGTCCGCAACTTTACGATTAACTTCGGCCCGCAACACCCTGCAGCGCATGGTGTTTTGCGTCTGGTTCTCGAGCTGGACGGTGAGGTGGTCGAGCGCGTTGATCCGCATATTGGCCTGCTGCATCGCGGTACCGAGAAGCTGATCGAGACCAAGACCTATCTGCAGGCCGTGCCCTATTTCGACCGGCTCGATTATGTGGCTCCGATGAATCAGGAGCATGCGTTCGCGCTGGCGGTTGAAAAGTTGCTGGGGATTGAAGTGCCGATGCGTGCGCAGTTGATCCGGGTGCTCTATTCCGAGATCGGGCGTTTGTTGTCGCACTTGCTCAACGTCACGACACAGGCCCTCGACGTAGGTGCGCTGACGCCGCCGCTATGGGGCTTTGAAGAGCGCGAGAAGCTGATGGTTTTTTATGAGCGCGCTTCGGGTAGCCGTATGCATGCGGCTTATGTGCGTCCGGGTGGCGTACACGAAGACCTGCCGCAGAAGCTGATCGATGATATCGGTGATTTCTGTGACCCGTTCCTCAAGGTCTGCGACGACATCGAGGGGCTTCTCACCGACAACCGCATCTTCAAACAGCGCAACGTTGATATCGGCGTGATTTCGCTGGACGACGCCTGGAAGTGGGGTTTTTCGGGGGTGATGGTGCGTGGGTCGGGCGCCCGCTGGGACCTTCGGAAGAACCAGCCGTACGAGTGCTATGACAAGCTGGAGTTCGACATTCCGATTGGCAAGAATGGCGACTGCTATGATCGCTATCTGATCCGCATGGAAGAAATGCGCCAGTCCGCATCAATCATGAAGCAATGTGTCGAGAAACTGAACTCGGCGGCGGGCAAGGGACCAATCACTACGATGGACGGAAAGGTGGCGCCGCCAAAACGGGGCGAGATGAAGAAGTCGATGGAAGGCCTGATCCATCACTTCAAACTCTATACCGAAGGCTACAGGGTGCCGGCAGGCGAGGTCTATGCCGCGGTCGAGGCGCCCAAGGGCGAGTTTGGCGTGTATCTGGTCTCGGACGGATCCAACAAACCCTATCGCTGCAAGATCAAGGCGCCGGGTTTTGCGCACTTGAGTGCCATGGATTTCATGTGCAAAGGGCACATGCTTGCGGACGTTTCCGCGATTCTGGGGTCGCTTGATATCGTGTTTGGGGAGGTCGATCGCTAATGTCTGTGCGTCGCCTTGCGGAAGAAAATGTCCAGCCGGAAAAGTTTGCGTTCTCCAGGGAGAACAAGGCGTGGGCCAAGACCCGGATCGGGCTGTACCCTGAAGGACGCCAGCAATCTGCCGTGATCCCGCTGCTGATGCGGGCGCAGGAGCAGGAAGGTTGGGTCAGCCGGCCGGCGATCGAAGAGATCGCGCAGATGCTCGACATGCCCTATATCCGCGTCCTCGAGGTTGCGACCTTTTACACGCAGTTCCAGCTGCAGCCGGTGGGCACGCGGGCGCACATTCAGGTTTGCGGCACCACCCCGTGCATGTTGCGGGGCGCAGAAGATATCCGCGCCGTCTGCCAGAGCAAAATCCACGCCGAACCGCATCATCTCAATTCCGACGGCACATTGAGCTGGGAAGAAGTGGAGTGTCTTGGCGCCTGTGTGAATGCGCCGATGGTGGCGATTGGCCAGGAAACCTATGAAGACCTGACGCCTGAGCGGATGGAAGAAATCATCGACGCGTTTGCCGCGGGAAATGGGGCCGCTGTGCCGACCGGTCCGCAGGTGGAGCGGGAGTTCTCGGCACCGCAGGGCGGGTTCACATCGCTGACGGACGTGCCGAAAAAGCATGCCAAGTCGCGCTCGACCAAGGTCGCCAATGACGACGCGCCGACCCAGAAGGGACGGAAACGCGAAGTATCGGCGGAGGCGGCGCCTGCTATCGACGGGCCGAAGAACACGGCCAAGGTCAGCCGTTCCAGGGCCGAAAAAGAACGCAAGACTGCCGATGCCGAGGCTACGGCCATTTTTGAGGCGCCGGAAGGTGCGGCTGATGACCTGAAGCTGATTTCAGGCGTCGGGCCCGTGCTGGAGAAAAAGCTCAACGCCTTTGGCGTGACGCAAATTGCGCAGGTGGCCAAGTTCAAAAAGGCCGACATCCAGAAGCTGGACGATGCCCTAAGCTTCAAGGGCCGTATCGAGCGCGATGACTGGGTCAAGCAGGCCAAGGCGCTGGCCAAGGGCGAGGCGGAATATGTTCGCGTCTTCGGCAAGAAGCCGCGTTAGGGGATTGATTGATGCTCGCTGACAAGGATCGCATTTTCACCAACCTCTACGGCCAGGGCGACTGGGGCCTGAAGGGTGCGCAATCGCGCGGTGCGTGGGACCAGACCAAGAAGTTCATCGACAACGGGCGCGACTGGATCACCAACGAGGTCAAGGAATCCGGGCTGCGCGGGCGGGGCGGAGCCGGTTTCCCGACGGCGCTGAAGTGGACCTTCATGCCCAAACAGAGCGACGGGCGGCCGCATTACTTGCTGGTCAATGCCGACGAGTCCGAGCCGGGCACATGCAAGGACCGCGATATTCTGCGACACGATCCGCATCATCTGGTTGAGGGGTGTCTTTTGGCTGGCCGCGCCATGGATGCGCATCTGGCCTTTGTCTATATCCGCGGCGAGTTCATTCAGGAGCGGTTGCGTTTCGAAGCGGCCGTTCAGGAAGCCTATGACGCCAAGCTGATCGGGAAGAACAACAAGCATGGCTGGGACTTCGACATCATCGTCCACCATGGAGCCGGGGCCTATATCTGCGGTGAAGAAACCGCATTGATGGAGTCGCTGGAAGGCAAGAAGGGCCAGCCTCGCCTGAAACCGCCATTCCCGGCCGGCATGGGCGTTTACGGCAATCCCACCACGGTCAACAACGTGGAATCGATCGCCGTTGTGCCCGAGATTCTGCGCCGAGGTGGCTCGTGGTTTGCCGGGATCGGCCGTCAGGGCAACACGGGCACCAAGCTGTTCTGCATTTCGGGCCACGTGAACAATCCCGCCACGGTGGAAGACGCCATGGGCGTGACCTTCCGCGAATTGGTTGAAAAGCACTGCGGTGGCGTGCGCGGCGGCATGGACAATCTACTAGCGGTCATCCCCGGAGGGGCTTCGGTGCCTTGCGTTCCCGGCGCCAAGATTGCCGATGCGGTGATGGATTTTGACGGGCTCAAGGAAGTCGGCTCGTCGCTCGGCACCGCGGCGGTGATCGTGATGGACAATTCAACGGACATCATCAAGGCGATCTGGCGGCTGTCGGCGTTCTACAAACACGAAAGCTGCGGCCAGTGCACACCTTGCCGGGAAGGCACCGGCTGGATGATGCGGGTGATGGAGCGCATGGTCGAAGGCCGCGCCGAAAAGCGTGAGATCGACATGCTGTTTGAAGTCACCAAGCAGGTTGAAGGGCACACGATCTGCGCGTTGGGTGACGCCGCTGCCTGGCCGATCCAGGGCCTGATCCGCAACTTCCGCCACGTCATCGAGGCGCGGATCGACGCTTACACATACAATGCAGACCCTGACGGCGCCGTGCCATCGGTGGCCGCAGAATAACGGGTTCGACGAAATGGCACAGATCAAGGTCGACGGCGAGCTGATCGAGGTTCCGGATCACTATACGCTGATGCAGGCAGCGGAAGCGGCAGGCGCAGAGATTCCGCGTTTCTGCTACCACGAGCGCCTGTCTGTCGCGGGTAACTGCCGCATGTGCCTTGTGGAAGTGAAGGGCGGGCCGCCGAAGCCGCAAGCGTCCTGCGCTATTGGTGTGAAAGACATCCGCGGCGGGCCGAACGGCGAGCCGCCGGAGATGTTCACCAACACGCCGATGGTCAAGAAGGCCCGTGAAGGCGTGATGGAATTCCTTCTGATCAACCATCCGCTGGATTGCCCGATCTGCGATCAGGGCGGTGAATGCGACCTGCAGGACCAGGCCATGGCCTACGGCGTGGACAGTTCGCGCTATCACGAGAACAAGCGGGCCGTGGAAGACAAATATATCGGGCCGCTGGTCAAGACCATCATGACGCGCTGCATCCACTGTACGCGCTGCGTCCGGTTCACCACCGAAGTGGCAGGCATTTCCGAACTGGGTCTGGTGGGACGTGGCGAAGATGCCGAGATCACCACCTATCTCGAAAATGCCATGTCGAGCGAATTGCAGGGCAACGTGATCGACCTTTGCCCGGTCGGAGCGTTGACCAGCCGCCCTTATGCGTTCCAGGCGCGGCCGTGGGAATTGAACAAGACCGAGAGCATCGACGTGATGGATGCGGTCGGATCGTCCATCCGTGTCGACAGCCGTGACCGGGAGGTGCTGCGTATCCTGCCGCGTGTGAACGAGGCGGTGAATGAGGAATGGATTTCGGACAAGACGCGGTTCATCTTTGACGGATTGCGGTCGCAGCGGCTGGACCGGCCCTATGTCCGCAAGGGCAAGAAGCTGCAGGCGGCGAGTTGGGACGAAGCGCTGAAAGCGGTTGCCCGCGCTGTCAAGAAGGCCGGTTCCAAGGTCGGCGCGATTGCCGGTGACCTGGCGGGCGTTGAGGAAATGTACGCGCTCAAGCAGATGCTGGCCTCGATTGGGTCGGGGATGACGGACTGCCGTCCAGCCATGTCGGCGATCGATCCGGGTCTGGACAGGGCCGCCTATACCTTCAATCCGGGCATTGCCGGGATCGAGCAGGCTGACGCCATCCTTTTGATCGGCACCAACCCGCGCAAGGAAGCCGCGCTTGTCAACGCGCGTATCCGCAAAGCCTGGCGCGCCAACGGCATGCCGATCGGGGTGATCGGCGATCATGCCGACCTCACTTACGATTATGAGCATCTGGGCAATGATTTTGCCGCACTGGCCAATGTGGCCGCGGGCAAGGGTTTTGCAAAGAAGCTGAAGGACGCCAAGAACCCGCTGATCATCGTCGGCGAGGGTGCGGTGTCGTTTGCCAAACAAGGCAAGCAGGCTGGGCGCGACGTGATGGCGCTGGCCGCCGAGATTGCGTCGAAGACGGGCGCGTTGACCGACGATTGGAATGGGTTCGCCATGCTGCACAATGCGGCGGCGCGAGTTGGCGGGCTCGACATCGGCTTCGTGCCGCATGACGGCGGAGTTTGCTCGGCCGACCAGATCGGACTGGCTGCCCAGGGCAAGCTCGATGTGTTGTTCCTGCTCGGCGCGGACGAATATGACATGAGCGCCATGGGTGACGCTTTCGTCGTCTATATCGGGACGCATGGCGATGCCGGTGCGCATCGTGCGGATGTGATCTTGCCGGGTGCCGCCTATACCGAAAAGAGCGCGACCTATGTGAATACCGAGGGCAGGGTGCAGCAGACAACGCGCGCCAACTTCCCGCCGGGCGACGCGCAGGAAGACTGGTCCATCATCCGGGCGCTTTCCGCCCAGATCGGGGCGCCATTGCCCTATGGTTCGCTCAATGAATTGCGGGCGGCGCTTTACGCAGATTTCCCGCATCTGGCGCAGCTGGAAGTACAGTCGGCGGGCGATGCCAAGGCGGTCAAGGCGCTGGCACGCAAGGTCGACAAGGCACCCAAGGTCACCTTCACCTCGCCGGTGGAAGACTTTTATCTCACCAATCCGATTGCCCGGGCATCGGCCACCATGGGCGAATGCGCCCAGCTGGCCTCGGGCATGCTCAAGGCCGCGGAGTAGGGCGCAATGGACTTTGTTTTGACAGCCCTCGACTATCTGATCGGTGTGCCGATCCTTGGACTGGGCACGACGGTCGGTTTTGTCTGGAAGGCGCTGCTGCTGCTTGTGGCGCTGCTGATCTTTACGGCTTACGTGCTGCTGGCTGACCGCAAGATCTGGGCGGCGGTGCAAATCCGCCGTGGCCCGAATGTGGTGGGCGCCTTCGGCCTGCTGCAGAGTTTTGCGGACCTGTTGAAATTTGTCTTCAAGGAGCCGTTGATCCCGGCCGGTGCGGACAAGACGGTGTTCCTGCTGGCGCCGTTCGTGACCGTGCTTCTGGCGCTTGCCGCCTGGGCGGTCATTCCGCTGGATGCGGGCTGGGCACTGGCCAACATCAACGTCGGCATCTTGTACATTTTCGCGATTTCATCGCTGAGTGTTTACGGCATCATCATGGGCGGCTGGGCCTCGAACTCGAAGTACCCGTTCCTCGGCGCGCTGCGTTCAGCCGCGCAGATGGTGTCCTACGAAGTTTCCATCGGGTTTGTGATCATCACCGTGCTGTTGTGCGTGGGGTCGCTGAACCTGACGGACATCGTGGTGGCGCAGCAGGAAATGGGGCTGGCACACATGCTAGGCGTGCCCTGGTTCAACATGCTGAACTGGTTCTGGCTGCCGCTGTTCCCGATGTTCATCATCTTCTTCATTTCGGCATTGGCCGAAACCAACCGCCCGCCGTTCGACCTGCCGGAAGCAGAGTCTGAACTGGTCGCCGGTTTCATGGTCGAGTATGGCTCGACCCCCTACATGATGTTCATGCTGGGTGAGTATGTCGCCATCCTGTTGATGTGCGCCATGACCACGATCCTGTTCCTGGGCGGCTGGGACGCGCCGCTGGAAATCGTGCCGTTCACGCTGGTGCCGGGTGTGGTCTGGTTCGTGCTCAAGCTCAGCCTGGTGTTCTTCATGTTCGCCATGGTGAAGGCCTTCGTGCCGCGCTATCGCTATGACCAGTTGATGCGCCTTGGGTGGAAAGTGTTCCTGCCCATTTCGATTTTCATGATTTTTGTCGTCGCCTTTGTCCTCCAGCTTACTGGCTGGGGCTGGCATGGCGGCATGGCCTAGGAAAGGGGAAGCCAAATGAGAGCGTTTCAATTTCTCAATTCGCTGCTCCTGCGCGAATTTGTCGGCGCCTTCTTCATGTCGATGCGCTACTTCTTCGCGCCCAAGAAGACGGTGAACTATCCGTTCGAGAAGGGCCCGGTTTCGCCGCGTTTCCGGGGTGAGCATGCGCTTCGCCGCTATCCGAATGGCGAAGAACGCTGCATTGCCTGCAAACTGTGCGAAGCGATCTGCCCGGCGCAGGCGATCACCATCGAAGCCGGCCCGCGCCAGAATGACGGCACGCGCCGCACACTTCGCTATGACATCGACATGGTGAAGTGCATTTATTGCGGGTTCTGTCAGGAAGCCTGTCCGGTGGATGCGATCGTCGAAGGACCAAACTTCGAATTCGCTACCGAGACCCGCGAGGAACTCTATTTCGACAAGGCTCGCCTGTTGGCCAACGGCGATCGTTGGGAACGCGAACTTGCGCGCAACATCGCGCTCGACGCGCCGTACCGATAGGACGAGATGATGACGCTTCCCGAATTCTTCTTCTACATCTTCGCGGCGATCACAGTGGCATCGGCCGTGATGGTGATCTCGTCGCGCAATCCGGTGCACTCGGTGCTGTTCCTGATCCTGGCCTTCGTCAATTCCGCCGGCATCTTCATGTTGGCCGGAGCGGAGTTTCTGGCGCTGATCCTGATTGTCGTCTACGTCGGCGCGGTCGCGGTGCTGTTCCTGTTTGTGGTGATGATGCTCGACGTGGATTTCGGGGCGTTCCGGCGCGGTGCGCTGCAATACATGCCGGTGGGAATCCTGGTTGCCGCGATCGTGCTGCTGGAATTGCTGCTGGTCGCCGGATCGACGTTCGTTTCGCCGGAACTGGCAGCGGGCAGCGTGTTGCCGATTGACGGGACAATTACCAACACGCGGGCGCTCGGCCAGGTCATCTACACCCGCTACGTCTTCCTGTTCGAGGGCGCGGGGCTGGTGCTGCTGGTGGCAATGATCGGGGCGATCGTTCTGACGCTGCACCACAAGCAAGGGGTCAAGCGGCAGGACATTGGCGAACAGGTGCGCCGTTCGCCGGAAACATCCATCGAGGTCGTCAAGATCAAGAGCGGATCGGGGCTTTAGGGGGCAGACATGACACCAGCAATTGGACTTGGTCATTTCCTGACCGTCGGAGCGATTCTGTTCACGCTCGGCGTGTTCGGCATTTTCATGAACCGCAAGAACGTCATCATCATCCTGATGTCGGTCGAACTGATCCTGCTCGCGGTCAACATCAACTTCGTCGGCTTTTCGGCGCACCTGAGCGATCTGGCGGGGCAGGTGTTTGCCTTGCTGATCCTGACGGTTGCCGCAGCGGAGGCCGCCATCGGGCTGGCCATTCTGGTGGTCTTCTTCCGCAACCGCGGGTCGATCGCGGTTGACGACATCAACATGATGAAGGGCTGAGGCGGGACATGATTCAAGCCATCGTCTTTTTCCCGCTGATCGGGGCGCTTGTCGCGGGTCTGTTTGGCCGAATGATCGGTGCCCGCGCGGCCGAGATCACGACGTCCGCGCTGCTGGTGGGTGCCGCCATCCTGTCGTGGATTACCTTCTTTCAGGTCGGTTTCGGCGGTGAAGCTGTTGAGGCCGTCGCTGAAGGGGCTGAGCATGGTGCCGAGGGCGCTGCCCATGCCGCGGTCTTTGCCGATGCCATGAAGGTGGAAGTGTTCCGCTGGATCGTTTCGGGCGACCTCGACCTGCGCTGGATTCTGCGCGTCGATACGCTGACCGCCGTAATGCTGGTGGTCGTGACTACCGTCTCGAGCCTCGTGCACATCTATTCGATCGGCTACATGCACGAAGACCCTTCGCGGCAGCGGTTTTTCGCCTATCTGTCGCTGTTCACCTTTGCCATGCTGATGCTGGTGACGGCCGACAACTTCCTGCAGATGTTCTTCGGTTGGGAAGGTGTGGGCCTGGCCTCGTACCTGCTGATCGGGTTCTGGTATCACAAGCCCTCGGCCAATGCCGCGGCCATCAAGGCGTTTGTGGTCAACCGGGTAGGTGACTTTGGCTTTGCGCTGGGGATCTTCGGCGCTTTCGTCGTTTTGGGGCATCTCGATTTCGACGGGGCGTTCCATGCCGTAGAGGCCGCGACCGGGACCACATTCCACTTCCTGTGGGCTGACTGGGACGCAATGACGCTGGTTTGTCTGCTGCTGTTCCTCGGTGCGATGGGCAAGTCGGCACAGTTCCTGCTGCACTCATGGCTGCCGGACGCCATGGAGGGCCCGACACCGGTTTCCGCGCTGATCCACGCCGCCACGATGGTGACGGCCGGCGTGTTCATGGTCGCGCGGCTGTCGCCGCTTTTTGAGGCCTCTGAAGTGGCGATGACCGTGGTGCTTTATGTCGGCGCGATCACGGCTTTCTTTGCCGCGACCGTCGGTTTGGTGCAGAACGATATCAAGCGGGTGATCGCCTATTCGACCTGTTCTCAGTTGGGCTACATGTTCGTGGCGCTGGGGGCAGGGGCATACTCCGCCGGCATTTTCCACCTGTTCACACACGCCTTTTTCAAGGCGCTCCTGTTCCTTGGTGCCGGCGCGGTGATTCACGCGATGCATCATGAGCAGGATATGCGAAAGATGGGCGGTATCGCGCGCACCATCCCGATCACCTACTGGATGATGATCATCGGCACGCTGGCGCTGACTGGTGTCGGCATTCCGGGCACGTCGCTGGGCTTTGCAGGGTTCTTCTCGAAAGATTCCATCATTGAATCGGCCTATGCGGTGGGCGGCACCAACGGGCAGTTCGCCTTCTGGTCGCTGGTGATTGCGGCAATGTTCACCAGTTTCTACTCGTGGCGGCTGATCCACATGACCTTCCACGGCACGCCGCGGGCGAGCCAGGATGTCATGTCGCATGCCCATGAAGCGCCGAACGTCATGCTCATCCCGCTTTATGTCCTGGCGGCCGGTGCGGTGCTCTCGGGCGTGCTGTTCTACGGCGTGTTCTTTGAAGACGTGAACCTGATCGATCAGTTCTTTGCCGGGGCGCTGGTTGTGGACCATGCGATCATCGAAGAGGCGCA
Organism: Devosia sp.; assembly: GCA_017794705.1. Taxonomy (GTDB): domain Bacteria; phylum Pseudomonadota; class Alphaproteobacteria; order Rhizobiales; family Devosiaceae; genus IH3. The sequence continues at coordinate 217,403 of CP051235.1, forward strand.
TCATGTGCCGCTGTGGGTCAAATGGTCGGCGACTTTCGCGATGATCATCGGTTTTGCGGTCGCCTGGTACATGTACATCATGCGGCCAAAGACACCTGCGGCGCTCGCCGAGATGAATCCCGGGCTCTACAGGTTCCTGCTCAACAAGTGGTATTTCGACGAACTCTACGACCGCATTTTCGTGCGCCCTGCGCTGTGGATCGGTCGGGCGTTGTGGCGCGGCTTTGATGACTGGCTGATTGACCAGACGATCGTTGAGGGGCTGGGCAATCGCGTCAAGGACGTGACCGCCCGCGTGGTCAAGCTGCAATCGGGTTACCTTTATCACTATGCCTTCGCGATGCTCATTGGTTTGGCTGCGCTTCTGACCTGGGCCATCGCGGCAGGGGGACTTCTGGGATGATCATCTCCAACAATATTCTGACATTCCTGACGTTCCTGCCGCTTCTGGGCGCGCTGTTCGTGCTCATCGTGCCGGGCAAGGACGAACTGGCCGTCAACAACATGCGCCGCATATCGCTGGTGACGACGCTGGTGACCTTCGTGCTGTCGCTGGTGATGTGGGCGATGTTCGACCCGAACACGACCGAGTTCCAGTTCGTGCAGAACCACGATTGGATTGGCGGCGTGATCGGCTACCGCATGGGCGTCGATGGCATTTCTGTGCTGTTCATTGTGCTGACGGCGCTGTTGATGCCGATCTGCATCCTCTCGTCCTGGGGGTCGGTGAACAATCGCGTCCGCGAGTACATGATCACCTTCCTGATCCTCGAGACCCTGATGATCGGGGTGTTCGCCACGCTCGATCTGGCGATGTTCTACGTGTTCTTCGAGGGCACGCTGATCCCGATGTTCCTGATCATCGGTATCTGGGGCGGCAAGCGGCGCATCCAGGCGACCTACAAGTTTTTCTTTTACAGCTTTATCGGCACCGTGCTGATGCTGATCGCCATCATGGCCATGTACTGGCAGGCGGGCACGCTGGACATTCGGCAGCTGCTGACGTTCAGCTTTCCTGCGGACATGCAGAAATGGCTCTGGGTGGCGTTCTTTGCCTCGTTCGCGGTGAAAATGCCGATGTGGCCGTTCCACCGCTGGCTGCCTGAAGCACACGTTGAAGCGCCCACGGCTGGCTCCGTGATCCTGGCCGCAATCCTTTTGAAAATGGGTGGCTACGGGTTCCTCAGGTTCTCGCTGCCGATGTTCCCTGACGCCTCGATGTATTTCGCCAACTTCGTTTTCTTCCTTTCGGTCGCCGCCATTGTGGTGACCTCGCTGGTGGCGCTGGTGCAGGAAGATATGAAGAAGCTGATCGCCTATTCTTCGGTGGCGCACATGGGCTTTGTGACCATGGGCATTTTTGCCGCCAACATTCACGGCGTGCACGGCGCAATTTTCCAGATGATCTCGCACGGGCTGGTTTCTGCCGCGCTGTTTCTGTGCGTGGGCGTTGTCTACGACCGGATCCATACGCGTGACATTGCCGCCTATGGCGGTCTGGTCGAGCGCATGCCGCGCTATGCTGCGGCCTTCATGGTGTTCACCATGGCCAATGTCGGCCTGCCGGGTACATCCGGATTTGTCGGCGAGTTCCTGACCATGATCGGCATTTTCCAGGCCAATACCTGGGTCGCCTTCGGCGCGGCGTTCGGCGTGATCTTTTCGGCCTGCTACGCGTTGTGGCTTTACCGGCGGGTGATCTTCGGTGTGCTCGACAAGGAGGCGCTGAAATCGATCCTCGACCTTGACCGCAAGGAAATGGCGGTGCTGGTGCCGCTGGTGATCCTGGTGATCTTCTTCGGTTTTTATCCCGCGCCCATTCTTGATGCGACTGCTGCATCGGTCGGGGCGCTGGTGGATCAATATCAAAGCGCGACGGGCATGATGGTGGTGGAAGCCGCCACGGCCGCCGCGCACTAGGAGACGGTGATGGGTTCCGATCTGATCAGTTTGAACGGTCTGGCTCCGGCGTTTCCCGAAGTGCTGGTGGCGCTGGGCGCCGTGGCGCTGCTGATGGCGGGCGTGTTCATGAAGGCATCCGGCGCCGCGCGGCTGGTCGGCGTGGCCATCGGGTTGCTGGTCGCAATCGCCGTGCTGGTGGCGTTCTTCCCTGCCAACGGGGTGATCTTCAACGGCGGCTTCATCCAGGACGATTTCTCCCGCTACATGAAAGTGCTGATCCTTGCCGGTTCGGCACTGGCGCTGATCCTTTCGGTTTCGAGCGCGGTCGAGCAGGGGCTGGCCAAATTCGAGTATTCGGTGCTGGTGGTTTTTGCGACGCTGGGCATGATGATCATGGTTTCGGCCAATGATCTGATGACGCTCTACATCGGTCTCGAACTGCAATCGCTTTCGCTTTACGTGATTGCAGCCTTCAAGCGTGAAAGCGGGCGGGCGACCGAGGCGGGGCTGAAATATTTCGTTCTGGGGGCTTTGTCCTCGGGCATGCTGCTTTACGGGGCGTCGCTGATTTACGGGTTCACGGGTCAAACGCAGCTGGACCTGATTGCCGAGGCGATTGCGCTGGGTGACCGGAACATCGGAGTAATCTTCGGGCTCGTGTTCCTGATGGCCGGCGTGGCGTTCAAGATTTCCGCGGTACCATTCCACATGTGGACGCCGGACGTCTACGAGGGTGCTCCGACCCCTGTGACGGCCTTCTTCGCTTCTGCGCCGAAGGTGGCGGCCATGGCTTTGCTGGTGCGACTGGTTATGGACAGTTTCGAGCCGATCACCCGCGACTGGCAGCAGATCATCATTTTCCTGTCCATTGCCTCGATGGTGCTGGCGGCGTTTGCTGCCATCGGACAGAACAACCTCAAGCGACTGATGGCCTATTCGTCCATTGGCCATGTCGGTTTCGCGCTGGTGGGACTGAGCGCGGGGTCCGGGCTCGGGGCGGAAGGTGTCGCGGTCTACATGGCCATTTACATGACCATGACTGTGGGCGTGTTCGCCTGCATTCTGGCGCTCAAGAGCGATGCCGGTTACGTGCAAACTATCGATGATCTGGCCGGGTTGGCGCAGACGCGGCCCTATGTGGCCGGCGTGATGGCCATTCTGATGTTCTCGCTGATCGGGCTGCCGCCGCTGGCCGGGTTCTTTGCCAAGTGGCAGGTTTTCCTTGCTGCTGTGGAGGCGCAACTGTTCGTTCTGGCGGTGATCGGCGTTCTGGCTTCGGCGGTGAGTGCGTTTTACTACCTGCGCATCGTGCGCAAGATGTATTTCGATGAACCGGTGCATGAGTTTGCGGCAGTGCCGAATGAACTCGGGTTCATCATGGCTGTGACGGGCTTTCTGGTTGTGAGCTACTATCTGACCGTGGGCGGTCCGCTGCTCAACCTGGCGCACACGGCTGCGGGAAGCCTGCTCTAGGTGCCTGATTTCCGGCTCGGGGAGGCTGCTGCCCGCGCCGGGCATCGTGTGCTTGGGCATGAGCGGGTCGGCTCCACCAACTCCGAAGCCATGGATGCGGCGCGGGCGGGTGAGCCCGACCGACTGTGGGTTGCTGCGCTTGAACAGACCGCGGGTCGCGGCCGCCGGGGCCGGCAATGGTCCTCGCAGTACGGTAATCTGGCCGCCAGTCTCTACCTGCAATTGCCGCCGGAGGTTACCGAGCCGGGGCTTCTGGGCTTTGTGGCCGGCGTTTCGCTGGCTGGCTCCATCGAGGCTCTGCTGGGGAACGTGGGCAGTGCTGCCGAAATCAATCTGAAGTGGCCGAATGACGTGTTGGCGAATGGCGACAAACTGGTCGGCATTCTGCTGGAGGCTGAACGGCTGAAGAACGGCAACCTCGCGGTGGTCGTGGGTATGGGCGTCAACGTTGTGGCGGCACCGGAAGGGCTGCCCTATCCGGCTACAAGTTTGCGTGCGCTTGGTGTTCATTCGACCGCGTTCGACGTATTTGAAAAGTTAAGTGGGCGGTTTGCCGAGAACCTCAACCTCTGGGACATGGGGCGGGGCAGTGCCGAAATCATGGCGCGCTGGCGGCTTTACGCTGCGGGCCTGGGCGGCCGGATCGGTGTACTGCTGGATGGGCGCGAGATTGAAGGGCGGTTCGAGACCGTCGATGCGCAGGGCCGGCTGATCCTGCGTACGGCGGACGGCACCCTGGAACGGGTGACGGCCGGTGATGTTTATTTTGGTGGTGCGCGCAGCCTGAAGCGCGAAGATGAATTGAGGGAAAGTGACAAAGTCTAAATCGGATCAGATGGTTTTCGTGCCGCTTGGCGGCGTGGGTGAAATCGGCATGAACATGGCTGCCTACGGGTTCGGCCCCGAGGGCGACCGCAAGTGGCTGGTGGTGGACTGCGGGGTGACGTTTGGCGGGCCGAACCAGCCGGGCATTGAACTGATCATGGCCGACAGTACGTTTCTCGAGGACCGGGCAGAGAATGTGGTCGGGCTGGTGCTAACCCATGCGCACGAGGACCACTATGGCGCGGTGCTGGACCTGTGGCCGGACTTCGAGAAGCCGGTGTATGCGACGGCGTTTACCGCTGCGATGCTGAATGCCAAGCGGGCTTCGGACGGGATCAATGTCGATCTCGACATTCGGATCATGGAACAGCGCAAGCCATTCGAAGTGGGCCCGTTCACTGTCGAGGCCATTCCGGTTGTTCATTCGATCCCCGAGAGCAACGCGCTTTACATCACCTGTCCGGCGGGGCGGGCGGTGCACACGGGCGACTGGAAGCTGGAGGAAAAGCCGGTTTCGGGGTTGCCGACCGACCGCAAACGGTTCGAGGCGATTGGCAAGGAAAAGGGGCCGCTGGCCCTGATCTGCGACAGTACCAACGCCAAGAAGGAGGGCATGAGCCCCGATGAGAGCGAGGTGGCGATCAACCTTGAGCGCATCATCAGGGAAGCGCCGAACAGGGTGGCGTTCACGGTGTTCGCGTCGAACCTGGGGCGGGTGATTTCGATTGCCAAGGCGGCGCAGAAAGCAGGGCGAGAAGTTGTGCTGGCGGGGAGGTCGCTGCACCGGATCGCCAATGTCGGCCAGGAACTGGGCATGCTGGACGGGCTGCCGACGTTCCACGACCAGGACGCGTTCCAGCATCTTTCGCGCAACAAGATCTGCCTGATCTGTACCGGGAGCCAGGGCGAGAGCAGGGCGGCGATTGCCCGGATCGCGCGCGAGGAGCACCCGGTGATCGACCTCGATGCGGGCGACAGGGTGGTATTTTCGTCATGGGCGATCCCCGGCAACGAGAAAGAAGTGCAGGACATCCAGAACCGGCTGATCGACAAGGGTGTCGATGTGATCACCAATTCTGATGAACTGGTGCACGTGACCGGCCATCCGCGGCGCGAGGAATTGCGGACGCTGTATGGCTGGCTGAAACCGTCGATCCTTGTGCCGGTGCACGGTGAGGCCGCGCACCTGACGGCGCATGCGGCGCTTGGGCACGAAATGGGCATCGAAAGCGTTATGCCGATCCGCAATGGCGACATGGTCACATTGTTTCCCGAGCCTACGATTTCGCCGCGCGAGGTGCGCACGGGGCAGCTGTACCTCGATGGCGACATATTGTGCACGCCCGACGAGAGTGGCGTGCGGGGCCGGCGTCGCCTGAGTTTTGGCGGCATCGTGATTGTGAGCCTGTGCGTGGGGCCGGACGGCAACCTGCGAGGCAGCCCGCAGATCATCATTGACGGGCTGCCGCGACCCGAGGAAGACGAGGAGGGCGCGGAGGAAGTGGTGGAACTGGCGATCCAGGCGATCTTCAAATCGATTCCCAAGAAGCGCAAGCGCGACCACATGACCGTGCAGCAGGCGATCCGCTCGGCGGTGCGCAATGAGCTGAATGCCTGGTGGGGCAAAAAGCCCAATGTCGAGGTGATGGTTCACCAGCTAAGGAACTGAGCATGTCCTGGTTCTCCTATGTCGCGATCTATTTCGTCATCTGGTGGCTCTGCCTTTTTGCCGTGCTGCCATTCGGCGTTCGCAGCCAGGAGGAAAGCGGCGAGGTGACGCCGGGCACCGAAGCGGGCGCGCCAGCGGTGCCGCGGCTGTTCATCAAACTGGCCGTGACTACGGTGATCGCGGCGATCGTGATGGCTGGCGTTGTGTGGGCGCTGAGCAACCCGGTGCTGCAGGAGTACTGGCGGTAGTGAGGTGTGGCTTTGTTCTGTCTCACGGGCCGCACCGCGATTGTCATGACGGCGCTAGAGCCGCGCCTATGCCAATCGCTGGCCCTCCGACGGGGCGGCCGAATTGTCGGCCGGGGTCCTCAGCTTCGCTTCGTCCCGTCCCTTGCTGAAGCTATCAAGGGTCCCTTGCAGGACGGCGCTTGAGACAGAAAAACTGCACGCCAAACCTCCCTCTTCGGGATCATCGGAATAGTCAGAGCAGGCGCGGGGCGGTGAACACCTCGATCCTAAGTAGCAAAAAGTGAGGCGCACAACGCCCCGCGCAACCGGGATTTGTGGACTATGACGAACAGGCCGGGGCCCTCCGGAGCCCCGCGGATGCGCCATGCCCCTGATTTGTCCAGTTGCCGGAGTCTAGACCGGCTTCCCGAACGGGCATCTGTTCCTCCCGATAGACTGGAGAAACAGGCGCAACCCATATCAGACGGCTGCGCAGCGTCTTACACTTGCCCCCTGGCCGAGGGCTACCTGACCGCTTTACCCTGCTGATCGGCGACCCGACCAACACACCGGCCCAAACCATGGATTGTCAGGTCGGTTGGCGAACCGGAAAACCGGTTCCCACTTTTCCTGCCAACCTCCGCAAAGTGCTCGTGTACACCTCAGCTCAACGCGCGGCTTGTGATGAGGAGTATGCGGGACGGTTTAGGGGCGGGGATAAGTTTTTTGCACAGCCCTATTTCCTTCTCCCCTTGTGGGAGAAGGTGGGCGCGCGCAGAGCGGTCGGATGAGGGGGCAGGGGTGCGGCGGGCCTGGCGACTGTGGCTCCACCCTCATCCGCCCCTTCGGGGCACTTTCGGCGGCAAATCGCTCCACTGGAGCGATTTGTACTTCCGCCTCAATCCCATCAAGGGAGAAGGGAAAGTGCTGCGGGCCTCGGCCAAAAAGAAAGCAGGGCCTAGGCCCTGCTGGAAAAAGTTTCGCGACAATACGCTGGTCTTATACGCGCATTCGGTAGCCAGCGCTCCTCCCTTGACGTTGTCTGCGTCTGACGGCTTTGGTGCCGCCTCTTGGTTATGGCGGGACACTAGCAAGGCTGCGTCACACTGTCACCCATATTTTCACGGAAAAGTGAGCGGGTTCGCCATGCTGTAAGCCACTGGTGGCTAAAGGCTTGCAACCGCAGCGCGGGTACGGTTTGACTGACAGCGCAATTGGCCCGGTGAGTCGAAGAAAGCAACTGAGTGATGCGCCTGTCACAATATTTTCTGCCCGTTCTCAAGGAAGTTCCAAAGGAAGCTGAGATCGTCTCGCATCGCATGATGCTGCGGGCCGGGATGATCCGCCAGCAGGCGGCCGGTCTCTATTCCTGGCTGCCGCTTGGCTACAAGGTGCTGCGCAAGGTGCAGGACATCATCGAGCAGGAGCAGAACCGGGCCGGGGCGATCGAATTGCTGATGCCGACGCTGCAGCCGGCGGACCTGTGGCGCGAGAGCGGACGCTACAATGACTATGGCAAGGAGATGCTGCGCATCGAGGACCGGCACGAGCGGGACCTGTTGTACGGGCCGACCAACGAGGAAATGGTCACCGATATTTTCCGGGCCTATGTGCGCTCGTACAAGGAACTGCCGCTGAACCTTTATCACATCCAGTGGAAGTTCCGGGACGAGGTGCGGCCGCGGTTCGGTACGATGCGCTCACGCGAGTTCCTGATGAAGGATGCCTATTCGTTTGACCTCGACATGGAGGGCGCGCGCAAGGCGTATCAGCGCATGTTCGTGGCCTATCTGCGTACCTATTGGCGGATGGGGCTGACGGCCATCCCGATGAAGGCGGATACGGGGCCGATCGGCGGCGATCTCAGCCATGAATTCATCGTTCTTGCAGATACCGGCGAGAGCGCTGTGTTCTGCCATGCCGATTTGCTGGACAAGGCGATCCCGTCCATCGACACGAACTTTCTGGGTGATCTCGATCCGATCGTGGATGACTGGACCTCGCTTTATGCCTCAACCGAGGAAATGCATGACGCCGCCGAATATGAGCGGTCAGTGCCTGCCGACAAGCAGATTTCGGCGCGCGGTATCGAGGTCGGGCAGATCTTTTATTTCGGGACCAAATATTCCGAGCCAATGAAGGCGACAGTGACGGGTGCCGACGGCAAGGACGTGGCCGTGCACATGGGCTCGTACGGCATCGGGCTGACCCGGATCGTGCCGGCGCTGATCGAAGCGTTCCATGACGATGACGGGATCATCTGGCCGGTGAGCGTGGCGCCGTTCGAGGCGGCGATCCTGAACCTCAAGTCCGGCGATGCGCTGTGCGACGAGACCTGCGAGAAGCTTTACGCCGAACTGCAGGCCGCCGGAATCGATACGCTTTATGACGACCGTTCGGACGGGGCGGGCGCCAAGTTTGCCACGGCTGATCTGATCGGTGTGCCCTACCAGGTGATCCTTGGGCCGCGCGGCGCCAAGTCTGGCGAAGTGGAGATCAAGCACCGCAGGACCGGTGAACGCGAAACGATCGGGATTGCGGATGCGGTGAGCCGGATTGTGGGACTGGTGGTACCGGAACGGCGGGACACAGTTTGACCGCACCGAGCACAAATCCGGTCAGCGGAACGCGGCCTTTTTCACGGTTCGAATGGATGATTGCCGGGCGCTATTTGCGCTCACGGCGGCGCGACACGTTCATTTCGGTGATTGCGGCGCTGACGCTGACGGGTGTGGCGATCGGCGTGGCGACACTGATCGTGGTCATGTCGGTGATGAATGGGTTCCGGGCCGAACTGTTGACCAAGATTCTTGGGTTGAACGGGCATTTCACCGTGCATCCGATCGGCTCGGATTTTACCGAATATGAAGACCTGACGGTGCGGATCGAACAGGTTGAGGGCGTGTCGCACGCCGTGGCCTTTGTCGAAGGGCAGGCGCTGGCATCCGGTGCCGGGGATTCTTCCGGCGTTTCTGTGCGTGGCATGTCGTTTTCGGACATCGAGAAATTGCCGCTGCTGGCGCAGAGCGCCCAATATGGCGGGTGGGACGGCTGGGACGAGAGCCAGGGGCTCGCGATAGGCATAAGGCTGGCGCAGCAGCTGGGCGTCAGCATTGGGGACCAACTTACACTTGTGAACCCGAACGGGGCGACGACGCCATTCGGGTCGACACCACAGATTCGATCCTACCCGGTGAATGTGATCTTCAACCTGGGCATGGTGGAGTTCGACACGCTGTTCGTCTTCATGCCGCTGGAGACGGGGCAGCGCTATTTCCGCATGTATGAGGATGTGCTGAGGCCGGGTTTCGAGCAGTTGCCGCTGGATGCCACGGATGCGGAAATCGATGAGGCCTATGAGCGGGTCTACAAGGCGACGACGCTGGAGATTTTCATCGACGATCCTGACGATACGGCGACGGTGCGCGAAAATATCTACGCCGAGATCACGCGACCGATGGTGCTGACCGGCTGGCAAGAGCGCAATGCGACCTTCTTCTCGGCGCTGCAGGTGGAGCGGGTGGTGATGTTCACCATCCTGTCGATGATCGTGGTGGTGGCGGCATTCAACATCATTTCCTCGCTGGTGATGCTTGTGAAGGACAAGGCGGCGGACATCGCCATCATGCGGACGATGGGGGCGACGCGGGCTTCGATCATGCGGATTTTCTGCATGACGGGGGCGGCAATCGGGGTGTTGGGGACTGTCGTGGGGCTGGTGCTGGGGCTGATCATTGCCGTCAATGCCGAAGCGATCCGCAAATGGGTTTCCGATCTGATCGGGATCACGCTGTTTCCGCCGGAGGTGTTTTTCCTTTCCGCATTGCCAACGAAGATTGATCCGGTGGAAGTGTCGTTCGTGGTTGGCCTCTCGCTGGTGCTGACGCTTCTGGCGACGATCTATCCGGCGCTGCGGGCAGCGCAATATGATCCGGTGGAGGCGCTGCGCTATGAGTGAGACCTATCTGCGCTTTGCCAATGTGTTCCACGCCTACAAGGAAGGCGAGGGCAAGCTGGAAATCCTCAAAGGGGCCGATCTCGAAATCCACGGAGGCGAACTGGTGGCGCTGGTGGCGCCGTCAGGGGCGGGCAAGTCGACGCTTTTGCATATCGGCGGGCTGCTGGACCGGGCGGATTCGGGCGAGGTGGAGATTTGCGGGCACAATGTGACCGGCATGCCGGACCGGGCGCGGACGATGCTGCGGCGGTCGGCGATCGGGTTCGTCTATCAGTTCCATCATCTGCTGCCCGAATTCACGGCGCTGGAGAATGTGGCCATTCCGCAATTGATCGCAGGGGTTGGCAGGGCGGAGGCCGAAACGCGGGCGCTGGAGTTGCTTGAGACATTGGGGATTGCACCCCGGGCCAGCCACCGGCCCTCAGAACTGTCGGGTGGGGAACAGCAACGGGTGGCAATTGCCCGGGCGGCGGCCAACGCACCGCAGCTGATCTTGGCTGACGAGCCGACCGGCAACCTCGATCCGTCGACGAGTGACCTGGTGTTCGAGGCGCTGTTGGGGATCATCCGGACGTCAGGGGCGAGCGCGCTGATCGTGACGCATGATCATGGGCTGGCGAAGCGGGCCGATCGGGTGATTACGCTCCGGGCTGGCAAGATCGAGCCGATTTCGCTTTAGGAAAAATTAACCGGATTTGGCGGGCATTTGCGCAATGTTCTTATTTCGTTCTTTACAGGAACAAAAATAGAACATAGCCTGTTCTCACTGATTTGACAGGAGGACAGAATGGCAGACTTCTTCAAGGACCTGATGGCTTTCATTTCGCTTTCGGCGTTCAGCGGCACGGCGCTGATCTGGTTGGACCTGATTCGCTTCATCGGCTGAACCCCGGTTTGTGCACAACCCGCGCCGGTGGCCTTGGCGGTGCCGGTGCCGGGTGGCACAAAGAGAGCGCAAGGAGAATCGCATGTCCGGCCCCGGCTTTATCCATCTTCACGTGCACAGTGCCTATTCGCTGCTCGAGGGCGCCCTGCCTATCGGCAAGATGTTGGACCTGGCGGTGAAGGACGGGCAGCCGGCGCTGGGGATTGCGGACACGGCGAACCTGTTCGGAGCGCTGGAATTTTCCGAGAAGGCGGCGGGCAAGGGTATCCAGCCGATCATCGGCTGCGAGATCCGGGTGCAGTTTTCCGGCGAGGATGAACTGACCCACGATTCACGGCGGCACGGCAAGGGCTCGGTGGTGCTGATCGCACTGGACGAGGGCGGGTTCCAGAGCCTCTCGCGGCTGGTGAGTGACGCATATCTCAGCGCCGGGAACGGGTCGGTGGCGGTCAGTTCGGATGCGCTGCAAGCGGCGGATCTCAGCGGACTGGTGTGTCTTAGCGGCGGACCGGAGGGGGCGATTGATCCTCTGCTGGCCAATGGGCTTGATGCGCACGCGTATGCACGGCTGAAGCAGCTGCACAAGTTGTTCGGCGACCGGTTTTATGTGGAGCTGCAGCGGCACGGGTCGCCGCACGAGGCGCGGGTCGAGCCGCAGCTAATCACCTATGCCTATGAGCAGGGTGTGCCGCTGGTGGCGACCAACGAACCTTATTTCACTTCCGCCGATGATCATGAGGCGCATGATGCGCTGTTGGCGATCGCGGAAGGGTCGGTTCTGGCGCAGACCGAAAGGCGGAAGCTGACGCCGGAGCATTACTTCAAGACGCGCGACGAGATGTGTGCGCTGTTTGCCGATCTGCCGGAGGCGCTGGACAATAGTATCGAAATCGCCAGGCGGGTGAGCTACCGGCCCGAGAAGCGTGACCCGATCCTGCCGTACTTTGCGGTTGAGGACGGGACGACGCCGGAACAGGCGATCGAGCAGGAATCCGAGGCGCTGGTCCGCGAGGCTGAAGCGGGGCTGAAAAAACGGCTGGATGGGGCGGAGTTGGCCCAGGGGTTCAGCCGGCCCGACTATGAAGAGCGGCTGGCGTTCGAACTCAAGGTGATCCGGGACATGAAATATCCGGGATACTTCCTGATCGTGTCAGACTTCATCAAATGGGCCAAGGCACAGTCGATCCCGGTGGGACCGGGGCGTGGCTCGGGTGCCGGGTCGCTGGTGGCCTATGCGCTGGAAATCACCGATCTTGATCCGCTGAAATACAATCTGCTGTTCGAGCGCTTTCTCAATCCGGAGCGTGTGTCGATGCCTGACTTCGACATCGACTTCTGCCAGGAGCGGCGCGAAGAAGTCATTCAATACGTGCAGAACAAGTATGGCGCGGCGCAGGTGGCGCAGATCATCACGTTCGGAACGCTGCAGGCGCGGGCGGCTCTGCGCGACGTGGGGCGGGTGCTGCAGATGCCGTATGGGCAAGTCGACCGGATTTGCAAGCTGGTGCCGGCGAACCCGGCCAATCCGGTGACCATCGGGCAGGCGCTCAATGATGTGCCGCAGTTGCGGGCGATGCGTGACGAGGACGAGACGGTGGCGCAGCTGCTGGACATCGCGCAGAGCGTTGAAGGGCTTTACAGGCACGCCTCGACGCACGCGGCGGGGATCGTGATCGGCGACCGGCCGCTGCATGAATTGGTGCCGCTTTACCGCGACCCGCGTTCGGACATGCAGGTCACGCAATATTCGCAGAAGCTGGCGGAAGATGCCGGGCTGGTGAAGTTCGACTTTCTCGGCCTCAAGACGCTGACGGTGATCGATTATGCGATCAAGATGGTCAACCGCGACGGCACGAAGCTGACGCTGGAGAGCATGCCGCTCGATGACCCGGCGACGTTCAAGATGCTGTGCAAGGGCGACACGGTGGGCGTGTTCCAGGTGGAAAGTGCGGGCATGCGGCGGGCGCTTGTCGACATGAAACCGGACCGGTTCGAAGACCTGATCGCGCTGGTGGCGCTGTTCCGGCCAGGGCCGATGGAAAACATTCCCCTGTTCAATGCCCGAAAGCATGGCGAGGAAGAATTCGCGGTGCTGCACGACAAGATGGAGCCGATCCTTTCGGAGACTTACGGGATCATCGTCTACCAGGAACAGGTGATGCAGATCGCCCAGGTGCTCTCAGGCTATTCGCTAGGTGAAGCGGACATGCTGCGCCGCGCCATGGGCAAGAAGATCAAGGCGGAGATGGATGCGCAAAAGCAGCGTTTCGTCGACGGGGCGGTCGAGCGCGGCGTGTCCAAATCGACGGCGGACCAGATTTTTGAATTGCTGGCCAAGTTCGCCAACTACGGGTTCAACAAGTCGCACGCGGCGGCCTATGCGCTGGTGTCTTACCAGACGGCTTATCTGAAGGCGCATCACCCTCGCGAGTTCATTGCCGCCTCAATGACGCTGGACATGAACAACACGGACAAGCTGGCCGAATTCAAACGCGATGCGGACAGGCATGACATCAAGGTGGCGGCGCCCGATCTGAACCGGTCGGAGATCATGTTTGACGTCAAGGACGACGAGATCGTTTACGCGTTGTGCGCGGTGAAGGGCGTCGGGCGGCAAGTGGCCGAACAGATCGTGGCCGCGCGCGGGGAAACGCCGTTCGCCGACCTCGGGGACTTTGCCTCGCGGATCGACCCCAAGGTGGTCAACAAGCGCACGGCGGAGGCCCTGGTCAATGCCGGGGCATTCGACGGGCTGGTGCCGATGCGCGAGCAGGCGTTCGAGGCGGTCGACGCCGTCGTGGGCACGGCGCAGCGCGCCAGCAGCAATCGCGCCGAGGGGATCACCGACATGTTCGCGGCGGATGCGCCCGAAGCCATCCAGCTCAATGCGCACGCCAAGCACTGGACGACCGCAGAGCGGCTGGAGCGCGAGTTCACCGCGATCGGCTTTCATCTCTCCGGGCATCCGCTCGATGAATATGCCGAACTGTTCGAACGGCAGAATGTTCAGTCCTGGTCGGCGTTCGAGAAGGCGGTCAAGGAAGAGGCGGTCGGGGCAGGGCGGCTGGCCGGCACGATCGTGTCGCGGCAGGACCGGCGCACCCGCAAGGGCCAGCCGATGGCGATCATGATGCTTTCCGACCCCTCAGGCTCGTTTGAATGCCTGGCCTTTTCGGAGCAGATCGAGGAATACGGCGAACTGCTGAGCGCGGGAAATTCGGTCATTCTGGAGGTCGAGGCGCGGCATCGTCCCGACGGGGTCAGCCTCAGCCTTTTGCGGGTCAAGAGCCTGAAACAGGCTGCGGACGCAGCGGAGCGGCGGCTCGAAATTCACGTGGCCGACCAGAAGTGCCTTGCGCCGATTTCGACTCTTTTGAAACCGGGAGGCAATGGCACCGTGCTGGTGTGCGTGAATACCGATGGCGGTGCCCGCGAGTATGAGATCGAACTGGCCGGCCGGTTCCGGGTCAATCCCGATCTGGTGGGTGGGTTGAAGTCCATTGGCGGCGTCAACGATGTGCGCCTGCATTAGGCCTTTTCTGCGCATTTAAGCAGTTGCGCGCTTCCGCCCAATCGTTTATAGCCCGCCCGTTCTAAATTCACACACGGGTGGCGGATCTCTGCGTTGCAGCGTCCAACCGGTGTCGGGAAACCGATACATCCCCCGTGGAGGCATAACCGGTAAAGGAGCCCTCGCAAATGGCATTGCCTGAATTCTCTATGCGCCAACTTCTGGAAGCTGGCGTTCACTTCGGTCACCAGAAGCACCGTTGGAACCCCAAGATGGAACGTTTCATCTTTGGTGTGCGCAACGACATCCACATCATGGATTTGAGCCAGACCGTGCCGATGCTGCAGCGTGCGCTTCAGCTGGTCAGCGATACCGTGGCCGAAGGCGGCCGTGTGCTGTTTGTGGGCACCAAGCGCCAGGCCGCGCCGATTGTGGCCGATTCCGCCCGTCAGTGCGCCCAGTATTACGTCAACTCCCGCTGGCTTGGCGGCACGATGACCAACTGGCAGACCATTTCCAACTCGATCGCCCGGCTGCGTGAACTTGAAGCGCAGGAAGCCGAAGGCATGCACGGGCTGACCAAGAAGGAACGGCTGAACCTGAGCCGCGAAATGGAGCGCCTGGAGCGTGACCTCGGTGGCATCAAGGACATGGGCAACCTGCCGACCGTGCTGTTCATCATCGACACGAACAAGGAAGCCATTGCCATTCAGGAAGCGCGCCGTCTGGGCATCCCGGTGGTGGCCGTGGTCGATTCCAACTGCGATCCCGACGACATCGATTTCCCGATCCCGGGCAATGATGACGCGGCCCGCGCCATCGAACTTTACTGCGACCTGATCTCGCGCGCTGCGCTTGATGGCATTGGCCGCTCTTCCAGCGACCTGGGCGTGGACCTTGGTGCCTCGGTTGAGGCTCCGGCCGAACCCGTGGTGGATGCACCGGCTGCTGAATCACCGGCCACGGAAGCCACCGATGCGCCGGCTCCGGCCGCTCCGGTTGCTGCCGAGGCCCCTGTTGCCGAGGCTGCGGAAGCTGTGGCTGCAGGTGGTGAAGACACTTCTGAAGCGACCAGCGGCCCGCTGTTTACCGCACCCGCCGGTGACCCGGATGACCTGAAGAAGATTTCCGGTGTCGGCCCTGTGCTCGAAAAGAAACTGCATGCCCTGGGTGTGACCAAGTTTGCCCAGATCGCCGCATTCAGCGCCGAAGACATTGAAAAGGTGGATACCGAACTCAATTTCAAGGGCCGCATCGAGCGCGACAACTGGCTTGAGCAGGCTGCAGCACTGGCTGCCGAGTAAGCACACCCCCGATTTCGGAACGCCTCCGGGCGTTCCGACACAAGACTGAAATGATACGGCCGCAGGATCGGCCGGGCGAAAGGTATGAGATCATGGCGTTTTCAATTGCCCAAGTGAAAGAGCTGCGCGAGGCCACTGGCGTCGGCATGATGGACTGCAAGAACGCCTTGCAGGAAACAGACGGCGACATGGAAGCCGCGATCGACTGGCTGCGCTCCAAGGGCCTGGCCAAGGCTGCCAAGAAGGCCGACCGCGTTGCCGCTGAAGGCCTGGTGGGCATTGCCACCGACGGCAAGAAGGGCGCGGTCGTCGAGGTCAACTCCGAGACCGACTTCGTTGCGCGCAACGATGAATTCCAGAAGCTGGTGTCCGACATTGCCGAACTGGCCCTGAAGGGCGACGGAAATACCGAAACGCTGGCCGCGGCGGATTATCCGGGCGCCGGCAAGTCGGTTGCAGCCAAGATCACCGATACTGTGGCCAAGATCGGCGAGAACATGACCCTGCGCCGCAGCGCGGTTGTGGAAGTCAGTGAAGGCGTTGTGGGTTCCTACGTCCATTCGCAAATTGCTGACGGACTGGGCAAGATCGGCATCCTGGTCGGGCTTGAGTCGTCGGGCGATGCAGCAGCGCTGCAGGCGATCGGCAAGCAGGTCGCCATGCATATTGCCGCGATCGATCCGCTGGCACTGTCGGCTGAGGACATCGATCCGGAAGTGGTGGCGCGCGAACGTGCCGTGTTCACCGAGCAGGCCAGCCAGTCCGGCAAGCCGGCCGAGATCGTCGAGAAGATGGTCGATGGCAAGATGCGCAAGTTTTACGAGGAAAACTGCCTTTTGTCGCAGACCTTTGCCATCGACGGCGAGACCAAGGTGGCCGATGCCATCAAGGCCGCCGAGAAGGACGCTGGCGCGCCGATCAAGGTGACCGGCTTTGTGCGCTTCGCACTCGGCGAAGGCGTGGAAAAGCAGGAAAGCGATTTCGCTGCCGAGGTTGCGGCGGCCGCGGGCACAGCGTAAAACCCTTCGCGATTTGGCGGGATATTCCGCCGACGCGCCAAGGGACAAGCTGTGACAGGCCCGAAATATTCTCGCGTACTTTTGAAGGTCTCCGGCGAAGTTCTCGCCGGGGACCAAAATTTTGGCATCGAGCCGAAATTTCTCGACGGCATGGCGGCCCAGATCGCCGATGTCGCCCGGTCCGGCGTGGAGGTGGCCATCGTCATCGGCGCCGGCAATATCTTCAGGGGCATGGAAGTAGCCGCCAAGGGCGGAGACCGGGTGACCGCCGACATGATGGGCATGTTGGGGACGGTCATCAATTCGCTGGCGCTGGCCGATGCCATCGGCAAGCAGGGAATCCGCGCCAAGGTCTTCTCGGTTCTGACCATGCCGGGGGTGGCGGACAATTTCACCGCGCGCGATGCCAAGCAGGCGCTGAGCGAAAAGAATGTGGTGATCTGCGGCGGCGGCACCGGCAATCCGTTTTTCACGACAGATACGGCAGCAGCGCTGAAAGCCATCGAGCTTGAGTGCGAGGTGCTGATCAAGGGCACGAAGGTGGACGGTGTCTATTCAGCCGACCCGATGAAGGTGCCGGATGCAACGCGCTATGACAGCCTCAGCCATGAGGAAGTGATCGCCCAGGACCTGCGCGTCATGGATACGGCGGCGTTTGCCCTTGCCCGCGACAATAAACTGCCCATACTTGTGTATGCGCTTGACGCGAAGGAAGGCCTGTCCGGCGTGCTGGACGGGCGCGTGAAGAGCACGCGCGTCGGTTGACGAGCCAAGGTGCTTTGCCCGAAAAGCGGCACCTGAAGAACAGACTAAAGGACCCCGAAGATGGCTGACAGTTTTTCAGTGGATGATTTGAGCAAGCGGATGAAGAAATCCATTGCCTCGCTGCGCGATGAACTTTCCGGCCTCAGGACCGGGCGGGCCAGCGCCGGGCTTTTGGAGCCGGTGACGGTCGAAGCCTATGGCACGCACATGCCGCTCAACCAGCTGGCGACGATTTCAGTGCCGGAACCGCGGCTGATCAACGTGCAGGTGTTTGACCGGGGCATGGCGGCGGCCGTGGAAAAGGCCATTCGCGAATCCGGACTGGGACTGAACCCGATGTCGGAGGGCCAGACGATCCGCGTGCCGATCCCTGAACTGAACGAGGAACGGCGCCGGGAATTGACCAAGGTGGCTTCAGGCTATGCCGAGCAGGCGCGGGTGGCGGTGCGTCACATCCGCCGCGACGGAATGGACCAGCTCAAGAAGCTGGAGAAGTCCGGCGAGATGAGCCAGGACGAAATGCACGCTGCATCGGACAAGGTGCAGAAAGCAACCGACGCCGCAGTGGCCGAAATTGACGAGATCAGCGCCAACAAAGAGCGCGAAATCATGCAGGTCTAGCCCGCTTCGGGCTGCCGCCCCCAGGGCGTACCTGACGATTGCAGGAGTGAGAAATGCCCGTCGAACAGGCGACGCAACGGGTTGATCAGGCGCCGGGCACCCTGCGCATTCCTGTGCATATGGGCGTGACCATGGACGGCAATGGCCGCTGGGCGAACCAGCGGGGGCGGCCGCGCACCGACGGGCATCGCGAAGGCATCAAGGCGCTGAAACGGCTGGTGGAATATGCCATTCGCTATGGTGTGCCGTACCTCACGGTCTTCAGCTTCAGTTCGGAAAACTGGCGGCGGCCGAAGGAAGAAGTCGACTTCATTTTCAAGCTGATGAAGCGGTTTGTTGAGACCGATCTGCAGGATCTGCACCACAACAATGTGCGGGTGCGCATTTTCGGAGAACGGGAGGGACTCGGCTCCGATCTCAGGGCCATCATCGAGCGCGTGGAAAGTGTGACCGTTCACAACACCGGGCTCAATCTCAATGTCGCGTTCAATTATGGCGGCAAGGCGGAGATTGCCGCGGCGGCACGCAAGCTGGCCCGTGAGGTGGTGGCGGGGCGGATGAAGGCCGAAGAGATCACCGAAGAAGCGTTGACCCGGGCGCTTTACACCAACGACATGCCGGAACCCGACTTGATGCTGCGCACGGGCGGGGAGCAGCGCTTTTCCAATTTCCTGATCTGGCAGGCTGCCTATGCGGAACTGGTGTTTCTTGATTCCTATTGGCCGGATTTCGGCGAGAGCGACTTCTTGCAGGCGCTCGAGCAATTTACCGCCCGTGAACGGCGTTTTGGCGGGATAGGCGGGACCAAGTGACCCAAGGCGGCGGTGACAGTCCGGCGGCGCAGCGCAACAGCTATGCGGATCTTGGCCCGCGCCTGTCGTCGGCGGCGGTGCTGCTGGTGGTCACGATTGCTGCGGTCTGGTTTGGCGGGGTGTGGTTCGCGCTTTTGACGGGTGTGGCCTTCGCACTGGTCTACCGCGAATGGGAGATCATGATTTCGCTCAGCGCGCCGAGCCGGTCGGGCCTGTTTCTGGCGGGAATCGTGGCGCTGTTGCCACTGGCGGCAACGATCGCCGGTCCCTGGGCTTCGCTTGCGGTCGGGGCGGGCGGATATGTCATCGCTGCATTGTTCCGGCAGGACCTGATCGGCTGGCGGCTGATCGGGCTGAGCGTGATCGGGCTGGTGATCGTTTCAGTCGTGGCGCTGCGCGGGCAGGGGCTAGACGGCTTCGCAGCGTGCTTCTTTCTTGGCGCTGCTGTGTGGATGACCGACACAGGTGCCTTTTTTGCCGGGCGGCAGTTTGGCGGGGCCAAGCTCAACCCGGAGATTTCGCCCGCCAAGACCTGGTCGGGTGCGATCGGCGGGTTAGTCATCGGCAGCCTGTCCGGACTGATCGTCTGGCTGATTGCGACGCCTTCGCCCTGGTGGATCGGGCTCCTGATCGCCGCAGGTATTTCGGTTTCGGGGCAACTGGGTGATCTGAGCGAAAGCGCCATCAAGCGGCACTTCCGGATCAAGGATAGCGGCGACATCATTCCCGGGCACGGGGGCTTGATGGACCGGCTCGACAGCCTCACATTCGGCGCAATATTCGCCTTTGTCGTCGGCGTGGCGCATTCCGGCCTGGTAAACATGCCGGGCGGACTGCTGATCTGGTGATTGCGACCGAACTGGAAGACCTTATGAAATTGACCCGAGGCACGGCCTGATGGACTTTTTGCTGCAGATTCCCGAGTTCATCACGTGGCTTTTCGGCTACATCATACCGTTCCTTGTGGTGCTGACAGTCATCGTGTTCGTGCACGAGATGGGGCACTATCTGGTGGCGCGCTGGAACGGCGTGGCAATCCAGACCTTTTCGATTGGCTTCGGGCCGGAGATTTTTGGCTGGAATGACAGACTTGGGACCCGCTGGCGGGTCTCGGCAATCCCTTTGGGCGGCTATGTGCGGTTTGTCGGCGACATGAACGCGGCGAGCATGCCAGACAAGTATGCAGGAGCCGATCTGCCGCCTGAAGAGCGGGCAAAACTGTTTGTTTTCAAACCGGTATGGGCGCGGATTGCCGTCGTGGCCGCCGGGCCGGCGGCCAATGTGCTGTTCACCTTCCTTGTGCTTTACGCGCTGCTTTTCGGTTACGGACGCTACATGATCGAACCGGTGATCGAGGAGGTGTTGCCGGGATCGATTGCGGCCGAGGCGGGCCTTTTGGACGGGGACACGGTGACGTCGGTGGACGGTTATCCGGTGCGCGGCTTCGGCGACTTCCAGAAATTGATCGCGACCAGTCCGGAACGGCCGGTGACCATTGTTGTGGAGCGTCCGGAGGGGCCGCGGGAATTCACGCTGGTGCCGGAAGCGGCTGAGACAACCGACCGGTTCGGCAATGTGCACCGGGTGGGCCGGATAGGGGTCAGCCGGGGCGTGACGCTTGAGGATTACGTTCTTTACCGGCCCGGACCGCTGGAAGCGGTGGGCATGACGTTCGAGGAAATCAGCTTCATCATTCAGCGCACGGGTGAGTTTCTCGGCGATTTCTTCGTCGGGCGCGGGGACGTGGAGCAACTGGGCGGACCTGTGAAGGTGGCGCAGGTATCGGGCGAGGTGGCCACGCTGGGCGTGCTGGCCCTGATCAACCTTGCGGCGCTCCTGTCGCTCAACATCGGCATCTTCAACCTGTTGCCGATTCCGATGCTCGATGGCGGTCATCTCATGTATTATGCCTATGAGGCGGTGACCGGGCGGCCGCTCAGCCAGAGGGTCCAGGAAATGGGATTCCGGGTAGGTGTGGCGCTTGTGGCAACGCTCATGGTGTTCACACTTTTCAACGATATCTTCTGATCGAAAAGCCTTTCGATTACCAAGTGTTGCAGGTATGCCGCCCTCCAATAATTTGGTAACCCAAACCCGGCTTCGGCCTTGCTTGTGGTTAAAAAACCAGTAAAACCGGAAGCTGAGTGAATGGGGGATCCTTGCGATTCCCCGTTGGGGTTTGGAATTCAAGGGCAATCGAGAACATCATGATTCACCAAAAGACGCTGCGCAGCCTGTTTTTGGCGGTCGCACTGGCCTTCTTGGCTCCGTTGACCGGTATCGGAGGTGCAGTTCTCGGCGTTGAAATTGCCCAGGCCCAAACCGTTCAACGTATTGATGTTACCGGCAACCAGCGCGTCGATGATTCGACCGTGCGTTCCTACCTGACCATCCGCGTCGGGGATGCGGCGACCTCGACCGCCATCCAAGGGTCGATTTCCGCGCTCAATCAGACCGGACTGTTCTCGGAAGTGAGCGTGCGTTTCTCGGGTGGTGTGCTGACTGTTACCGTCTCCGAGAATGCGATCGTTGCTTCGGTGCTGTTCGAGGGCAACGTGCGCTTCAGCGACCAGGACCTGCTGGCGTTGGTCAACCTGGGATCGCGCGGCACCTATACGGATGACCGGCTTGCCGCAGACATCCGCTCGATCCAGACGGCATATGATCAGGTCGGTTATACGAATGTGACCGTAACATCGCGCGTTGAGACCGTTGAAGGCTCGCGGCTGCGCGTGGTTTTCGTGATCAACGAAGGCGACAAGACCGGCATCGCGGCGATCAACTTCACCGGCAACAACTCGTTCTCCTCCTGGCAGTTGGCCAGCATCATCAACACCAAGGAAACGCACCTTCTGAGCTGGTTGTTCCAGGACGATTCCTATTCGGAAGACAAGCTGGCGGCCGACAAGGAAGTCATCCGCAATTTCTATATCAACCGCGGTTTCCCTGATGCGCAGGTGCTTTCCGCAGTGGCCGAGTTCGATGCCAGCCGGAACGCCTATTTCGTCAGCTTCGCGATTTCCGAAGGGGAGCGCTACACGTTCGGCACTGTCGACATCGAGACATCGATCGCCGGGCTCAACGTCGATGCACTGCGTGGCGCCATCCGCAGCCATCAGGGCGCGACCTATTCGAACCTTGATGTGCAGCAGTCGGTCGAAGACATCGCGTTCCGGGCAACCGGACAGGGCCGGGCGTTTGCCGATGTTCGTGCCCGCGTCAATCGCGATCCGATCAACCGCACGCTCAACATCACCTACCTGGTGGATGAGGGGGCGCGCGTCTACATCGAGCGCATCAATATCATCGGCAATACCAAGACCCGTGACTTTGTGATCCGGCGCGAACTGGACTTCGCTGAAGGTGATCCGTTCAACCGGGCCATGGTGACGCGCGGCAAGTCGGCCATCGAAGCGCTTGACTTCTTCTCGTCGGTTGCGGTGACCACCGAGCGTGGCAGCGCGCCCGACAAGGTGAACATCAACATCGTGGTGACGGAGAAATCGACCGGCGACTATGGTGCAACCATTGGCTACGGTACCGGCGGCAGCGGCCCCAACGTGGTTGACGGTATCCTTGGCGAGATTTCGCTGACCGAACGCAACTTCCTTGGCCGCGGCCAATATCTGAGAATCGCGGTAGGTGCCTCGACGTCGGGCCAGACCTACGATGTGAGCTTCACCGAGCCGCACTTCATGGGCCTCGATATTTCGGCTGGTGTGGACGTCTACAGCCACATCCAGGAAGAGACGGCCCTGAACTTCTACGGTTCGACGGCAACGGGCGGACAGCTGCGCATCGGCGTGCCGGTCAGCGACGACCTGAACCTGTCGCTGCGGCTTGGCGGCGAAACCCGCACGTTTGTCGACATGATGACTGGTGCGGGTGAGGCCTCGGTGATCGTTGCCGACGGCGATACGCTGAACAAGCTGTTCGTGGGCTATACGCTCACCTACAACAATATCGACGAGGCGCCCGGACGTCCCCGCAGCGGTCTCATCGCCCAGTTGAGCCAGCAATATGCCTTCCTCGACCACAATTATCTCAGGACCGAGATGTCGGCGCGTTACTTCATGCCGCTTATTCCGGATGCGAACGTTGTGGCGAGCGTGCGAGCGCAGGCGGGCATTATTAACGACTTCTCCGGTATGGGTGTGCACCCGGTCGAGGCCTTCCATCCTGGCCAGCGTCTGGTCCGCGGCTTCGATCCGCGCGGCATGGGCCCGCGGTCGGTTGACGGCGAGTCGCTGGGTGCGACCATGTATGCCGGTATCTCAGGCGAAGTTGAGTTCCCGTTCCCGGGCGTTCCGGAGAATTATGGCCTGCGCGGCGCCGTTTGGGGTGACGTGGGTTACGTGACCGGCGTTCCCGCCTCTGCTGCGGGCGATGTGGCCGGCGGCATGACCCAGCTTCTGCGCAGCTCGGTGGGTGGCTCGATCATCTGGGATTCGCCGTTCGGTCCGCTACGTGGCGACCTGGCTTACCTGCTGACGCGCGACGCGGCAGATACGCCGACCCCGGCAACCAACCCGCTGGATCCGTTCGTGTTCCAGCTGTCACTGTCGACCTTGCTTTAGTCCAAAAGGCATGAAAGCTTGATTTGAAGCCGCGGCGCATACGCGCCGCGGTTTTCATTTAGTCCAGGGCGTCATGGTCGATACTCGATTTTTCAGCTTTCAAGGTCCCATGGGACTTGGCGCCCTGCTGCAGGCGGCGGGACACCATGAGAGCCCGCTCCGGGACGTTGAGATCACCGGTGCCGACGAACTGGAGGCTGCCGGTCCCGGCGAAGTGAGCTTTGCTTCCAGCGAAAAGTATGCCGACGCGATGCGCATCAGCCGCGCGAGCGTGATTCTGACAACGCCCGGACTGGCTGGTCAGGTGCCCGCGGCAGCGCTTGCAGTCGTCACAGACGACCCGCATTTGCTCTTTGTCAAAGTGTTGCAACAGCTCTACCCGGCTTCCGGGCACCGCCTGGCTATCTCGCCACAAGGCCCGGAGTCGGACCAGGCCCGATTTGAAGAGAACGTGACAATTGGTGCTGGTTCGGTGATCGGATCAGGCGCGGAAATCGGGCGCGACACGGTCATTGGGCCGAACAGCGTGATAGGGCCGGGCGTTGCCATCGGGCGTGGATGTGTGATCGGTGCCGGCGTGACCATTGAGTGCAGCTACCTGGGGGACAATGTCACCATTCATTCAGGAGCCCGGGTCGGTGCGCAGGGATTTGGCTGGCTGGACCATGGCAAATCCAACATCTACATTCCGCAACTGGGGCGTGCCATTGTGCAAACGGGTGCGGAAGTCGGACCAAACAGTGTTGTCGACAGGGGCGCATTGGGAGACACTGTCATTGGAGAAGGCACGAAGCTTGGGGCTTTGGTCGAGATTGGACACAACAGCCGGATTGGCCGCAATTGCCTGCTGGCGCCAACAACGGGATTATCGGGTGGTACGATTGTGGGAGACGGAGTTCTGATGGGCGCAGGTGTTGGCACAGCGGGGCATTTGACGATCGGCAGTGGCTCGATCGTATACGCTCGATCCGCCGTGACCAAGGACTGGCCGGAGAACGCGCGGCTTGGCGGTGCTCCTGCCCAGGACATAAAGGATTTTTGGCGCGAACTGGCGGTGCTGCGCAAATTGAGTCGGAACAAGGGGGACAAAGCGTGAGCATTCAGGAACGTGAAATGGAAGGCATGAATGGCAGCGTGCTGACCGCTCTGCAGATCAAGGATGTGCTGGCCTGCCTGCCTCACCGCTACCCCTTTTTGATGATCGACCGGATTGTTGACATCAATGGTGTTGAAAGCGCGGTTGGCATCAAGAACGTGACGTTCAACGAACCGATATTTCAGGGGCACTTCCCCGGGCAGCCGGTGTTCCCCGGTGTACTGATCATTGAAGGCATGGCGCAGACCGCAGGAGCGATCGTGATCGCGAACGAGCGGCTCGGCAACGAGGACAGCAACCAGATTGTTTACATGCTGACCATCGACAAGGCCAAATTCCGCAAACCGGCAGTGCCGGGTGACCGGCTTGAATATCACATCAAGAAAATCCAGCGGCGCCGCAACGTGGGGCGCTACGAGGCGCGGGCAATCGTCGATGGCAACCTCGTTGCCGAAGCCGAGATTGGCGCCATGATCCTCGATCCGGAATAAGAGAAAATTTGTTTTGAGTGAAACAGTGATACATCCCACCGCCATCATTGGCGCAGGGGCGAAAATCGGCGCCGGTGTAAAGATCGGTCCCTACAGTATGGTGGGCGACCTGGTTGAACTGGGGGATGGGTGTGAAATGGTTTCGCATGCGGTCGTCGAGGGCCGCACCACGATCGGGGCGGGCACGAAAATCTACCCGTTCGCTTCGGTGGGGCATGCACCACAAGATCTCAAATATCATGGCGAAGAAAGCCGGCTGGAAATCGGGGCGGAGTGTACAATCCGCGAGAACGTGACCATCAACCCCGGAACTGAGGGGGGCGGCATGGTGACTCGGATCGGCGATAATTGCCTGCTGATGGCCAGTTCGCACGTGGCGCACGACTGCCAGGTGGGCAACCGGGTGGTGCTGGCCAACTATGTCGGGTTGGCGGGACATGCGGTTGTCGAGGATTTCGTCACATTCGGCGGGATCTGCGTGGTGCACCAGTATGTGCGCATCGGCGCGCATGCGTTTGTGGGCGCCCACAGCATGGTGGACGCCGACGTGATCCCCTACGGGCTGGCCGTGGGGAACCGTGCCAAGCTGGCCGGTCTGAACCTCGTTGGGTTGAAGCGGCGCCAGTTCGACCGCGAAGACATTCATGCGCTGAGGACGGCCTACCGGATGATCTTTGCCTCGGAAGGCACGCTGCGCGAGCGGGTGAACGATGCCGCGGAAATCTTCAGCGGCAACAAGCTCGTGCAGGATGTCGTGGCGTTTTTGAACGATGCCAATGACCGGGCAATCTGTGCGCCGCGCAACGGCTCCAACGGCGACTAGATGAAACAGCGGCTGTCCCTGTTGGCCGGCCATGGCCAGCTGGTGCTGGACGGCGCCCGGGCGGCGCTGGCCGACAATTGGGAAGTACAGGTCGTCAATCTCGTAGGGCGGGACGATCTGGGCGATGTGGACAGCGTGTCGGCTTCGCCGACCAACCCGCTTTCGATCTGGATGGCGCTGCGCAAGTTTTCGCCGAGCCACATCTGCATGATCGGGGCCGTGCGGCTTTCCGATGGTGACCGGGAGGGATTGGCGAAATTCCTGCGGGGGAAGGCACCGGGCGGTCCCAGAACTTCCAAGCGCACATCGGGCGATGGCGCGCTGTCGCAGCTCAGCCGTCTGCTGGAATTTTCAACCGGCGCCAAGGTGGTCGGCATACACGAAATCGTCGATGGGCTGCTGGCACCGGCCGGGCATATCGCCGGGCCGAGACTCAATGTGGCAGGGCTGGAAACAGCGCAGTTCAATATGAGGCTCGCCCGCCAGGTGGGCGCGTTGGATGCGGGGCAATCATTGGTCACGTGCGGTGGACGCATCGTTGCCATCGAGGATATTGCGGGGACGGACGCATTGATCGACCGCGTGGCTGAGTACAAACGTACGGGGCTGGCCGGGGACGGGTCGGAACCGCTGGTTCTGACCAAGTGCCGCAAGCCGGGGCAGAGCGGCGCCATCGACCTCCCCGCCATCGGGCCCGAGACAGTCCTGCGGGCCGCGAAGGCCGGGGTCGCCACAATTGTTGTGCAAAGCGGACATACGCTGCTGATCTCGCGCGAGGAGATTGTGCGGGAAGCGGATGCGGCGAATGTGAGCATTGTGGGTGTCGAGGCGGACGAACAGCCAGATGGTTGAGATTTTCATTGTCGCGGGTGAGGCGTCGGGAGACCAGATCGGCGCGGACCTGATGGAAAGGCTGGGCGCGCGGGAGGGCATTCACTTTTCCGGTGTCGGCGGCGACATGATGCGGGCGGAGGGCCTTCAGCCGCTGTTTCCGATGGAGGATCTGGCGGTCATGGGGGTGGTCGATGTCGTCGCCCGGCTGCCGTGGCTGCTTTATCGCCTGCGCCAAACCGGCAATGAAATTCTCAGGCAACAACCTGACGCGGTGGTGCTGATCGATTCCCAGGTGTTTTCGCGGATGCTGGCGCAGCGGCTTCGGAGGGCGGGCTACAAGGGGCCGATTGTGCTTTACGTGGCGCCGACGGTCTGGGCCTACCGGCCGGAACGGGCGCGAAAACTGGCACCGCTTATCGACGAAGTCTTCGCCATCTTGCCGTTCGAACCCGAATTGATGGCCAATCTGGCGGGACCGCCGACCCGGTTCGTGGGCCATCCGGCACTGGGGCGCAGGGTGTTTGACGCGGTTGGAGATGTCCGAAACAGGCTGGCGCTGTTGCCGGGGAGCCGGCGGGGCGAATTGCGCCGGCACATGCCGATGTACGGGCAGGTGGCAGCGCAGATCGCCAGTTCGCATCCGGAACTGCAATTCTATTTGCCAACGCTGCCGCACATTGCCGACGAGGTGGCGCGGATGGTGGAGGACTGGGACGTGCCGGTGGAACTGGTAACGGATCGTGCCCGGCGCAGCGAACTGGCAGCGGAGACAGCGTTGGCACTGGTCGCTTCAGGTACGGCGACGCTGGAGACGGCGCTGGCAGGGGTGCCGATGGTGGTGACCTATGTGATGGATGCGGCACAGCGGCGTGCCTACAGGCGATTGTCGATCGAACATATCAGCTTGCCGAACATCATTCTGAACCAGCCGCTGGTGCCCGAACTGCTGTTTGATCATCCCGATGCGGCGCGGCTTGCCACGAGCATCAAGGACCTGCTGGATGACGAAGAGAGCCGCCAGGCGCAACTTGAGGGCTTTCGGCAGATGGCAGCTTACATGCAAACGGGGACGCCTGAGCATCCCCGTTGTGACCCGGCAGAGCGGGTATTGTCGCTGCTGGACGCCCGCCTGAACGGCGGAACGGCCGCCTAGCGTTCCTGACGCGGAATGTAGGGGCGGCGGGTGGCGCCGTCGTAGAGCTGGCGCGGGCGGCCGATTTTTTTCTGCGGATCGGCGATCATTTCCTTCCACTGGGCAATCCAGCCCACGGTGCGCGACATGGCAAAGATGGCCGTGAACATGCTGGTGGGGAAGCCGATGGCATCAAGGATGATGCCGGAATAGAAATCGACGTTCGGATAGAGTTTGCGCTCAACGAAATATTCGTCTTCGAGGGCGATCTTTTCGAGCTCGCGGGCCACTTGCAGGGTCTGGTTGTTTTCGACACCCATGAGGTCCAGCACCTCGCGGGCGGTTTCCTGCATGACCTTGGCGCGCGGGTCGTAGTTCTTGTAGACGCGGTGACCGAAGCCCATCAGGCGGAACGGGTCTTCCTTGTCCTTGGCGCGGCGAACGAATTCGGGGATGTTATCGACCGTGCCGATTTCGCGCAGCATGTTGAGGCACGCTTCGTTGGCGCCGCCGTGGGCCGGGCCCCAAAGGCAGGCCACGCCGGCGGCGATGCAGGCGAACGGGTTGGCGTCCGACGAGCCAGAAAGGCGCACCGTTGAGGTTGAGGCATTCTGCTCGTGGTCGGCATGGAGCGTGAAGATGCGGTCCATGGCGCGGGCGAGGATCGGGTTGACCTCGTAGTTTTCGGCCGGGACGGAGAAGCACATGTGCAGGAAGTTGGCGGCGTAGCTGAGGTCGTTGCGCGGATAAACGAACGGCTGGCCGACGGAATATTTGAACGCCATGGCTGCGATGGTCGGCATCTTTGCAATCATGCGCATGGCGGCGATTTCGCGCTGCTCGGGATCCGAGATGTCGGTTGAATCGTGATAGAACGCGGCCATTGCGCCGACAACGCCGCACATGATGGCCATGGGGTGGGCGTCGCGGCGGAAGCCGCGGAACAGGAAGTGCATCTGCTCGTGCAGCATGGTGTGCCGGGTGATGCGCTTGTCGAAATCGGCCATCTGCGCGGCGGTGGGCAATTCGCCGTAGAGCAGCAGGTAGCAGACCTCGAGATAGCTGCTCTTTTCAGCCAGTTCGTCGATTGAGTAACCGCGGTAGAGCAATTCGCCCTTGTCGCCGTCGATGTAGGTGATGGCGCTGTCGCAGGCGGCGGTGGAGGTGAAGCCGGGGTCGTAGGTGAACATGCCGGTTTGCGCATACAGGGACCGGATATCGATCACAGAGGGTCCGACACTGCCGTCCACAACCGGAAACTCGTAGGTCTTGTCACCAATCGTCAATGTGGCTGTTTGTGCAGTCATATTCGGCCTCCAGGCGGTAAATCGGAAGCGTTTCGCGGGTGCGTAACGCGATTGCAGACAGGCTCCGGTTCAAAGAGATGAACGGCGTCGTTTCGGTATCTCATATCACCCGAAAACGCAATGTTGGCGCGGGTGTGCGACAGGGCGGTGACAGGGTCAGCCGGCCGCCTGATCGGAGAGGCGCGCGAGGCTTTCTTCCTTGCCGATCAGGTGCATGACTTCAAACACGCCCGGCGACACTGTGCGACCGGTCAGGGCGACGCGCAGTGGCTGCGCGACCTTGCCAAGCTTGAGATCCTCAGCCTCGGCGTGATCGCGTACGACCTGGCCAATGTTTTCGACTGTCCAGTCCGAAACGCTGCCCAGTTTGGAGACGAGGGCCGCGATCATCGGGCGGGTTTCATCGTTGAGGTGGCTCTTGGCCTTTTCCTCGATGTCGAGGGGGCGCGTGGCATAGACGAAACGGGCCAGTTCGATGAGTTCCAGCACGGTCTTGGCGCGCGGCTGCAGTTCGGGCAGAGCGGCGAGGATGGTGGTTTGATGGGCGGCAAGGCCCGCAACATCTTCCGTCATCTCGCATTCGTCGGCGACTGCGGCCATGCGGGCGAACAAGAGGTCTGGCGTGGACTGGCGGATGTAATGGCCGTTGAGGTTTTCCAGCTTGGCAAAGTCAAAACGGGCGGCGGCCTTGTTCAGCCCGGCGATGTCGAACCATTCGATGAGTTGCTCGACCGTGAAAATCTCATCATCGCCATGGGCCCAGCCAAGCCGGGCCAGATAGTTGATGACGGCTTCGGGCAGGAACCCCATCTTGCGATAGGCATCGACGCCGAGCGCGCCATGGCGCTTGGAGAGCTTGGCGCCGTCAGGGCCGTGAATGAGCGCGACGTGCGCGGTCTCGGGAATGGCCCAACCCATGGCATTGTAGATGATCATCTGGCGGGCGGTGTTGGTGAAATGATCGTCGCCGCGCACGATGTGTGTGACGCCCATATCGTGATCGTCGACCACCACGGCATGCATGTAGGTAGGACTGCCGTCCGACCGCAGGATGATGAAATCATCAAGGTTCTCGGCCTTGAAGCTGACTTCGCCCTGGACATGGTCGCGCACGATGATCTCGCCTTCGAGGGGAGCCTTGATGCGAACGACCGGCTTGACTCCTGCCGGTGCCTCCGAGGGATCGCGGTCGCGCCAGCGGCCGTCATATTTCGGCGTACGGCCTTCGGCGCGGGCCTTCTCGCGCATTTCGGCCAGTTCTTCCTGCGAACAGTAGCAGTTGTAGGCCTTGCCCTCGGACAGGAGCTGTCTGGCGACTTCGGTGTGCCGGTCGGCCCGGGCGTACTGCGAAATCGGTTCGCCATCCCAGGTCAGGCCGAGCCAGCTCAGACCGTCGATGATTGCCGCCGTTGCCGCATCAGTGGACCGTTCGCGGTCGGTGTCTTCGATGCGCAGCAGCATCTTGCCACCTGTGTGGCGGGCATAGGCCCAGTTGAACAGGGCGGTGCGGGCCCCGCCGATGTGCAGGTAACCGGTGGGTGACGGGGCAAAACGGGTAACGACGGGTGTGGACACGGAGCTTCCAGGAATTGGTCAATTGATGCGCGGTGTGTTTATCATAGGCTTGGGCGAGCGCAAGCACGCCGCTTGAGGACGGGGCAGCGGCATGGCGGACGAACAAATCCGGCTGGATGAAGCCGCACCCGTTCGTCCGGTGCGAAGGCCAGTCCCGCAACTGGTGCCCCCTGGCCAGGGCAGCAATCCAGCTTCGGCTCAGCGAGCTGTCGCTTCACTTTCCGCTGCTTTTGAAGGTGCGCTGGACAATCGACGACTGGTGATCGCACTGCCAGCGGCATTGATCGGCGGCATATTGATCTATCGCTATCTGCCTGATGAACCGCAGCTGTGGGCGCTGCTGGCCCTTCTGGCGAGTGCGCTGGTGGCATGTTGGTGCATGCGGCACCGGTACCCAGAGTATCAGTTGAGCCTGCTGGGCGCGGGGGTGGCGTTTGGTGCCTGCCTTTTGCCGGTGCACGGGGCACTGTTCGGGACCGAAATGCTGCGGGGGGCCGCGTTCGGTACATTCCAGATGCGGGTGGACGCCATCCATTCCGACGACGGATCAGATGCGCGGATCATCGTTTCGGACGTGGAGCGATTGGACGAGGGGTTCACGCCGCCTGTGAGGCGGGCGCGGCTATTCATGCCGTCAGAGGCGCGGCCGGAAGTGGGCGAAACCATTGAGGCGCGGGTGCGGTTTTACGCGGTGCCGGCACCGGTGATCCCGAATGGATATGACAGCCAGTTTCAATCCTATTTCGACGGGATCGGGGCGTTCGGAAGCGTGATCGGGGACGTGACGCAAATTGCTCCGGCCGATGCGCATGCCTTTGCAGCGTTGTTCAGTCGCATAAGGTTTGCCATCGGTGCGCGGATAGATGCGGCGCTTTCCGGCGTGCCGGACGCGATCGCGCGGGCGCTGGTGATCGGCGATCAGGGGCAAATCCCAGATGAAACGCGTGAGCACATGGCGAGCGCGGGACTGGCGCACGTGCTGGCCATCTCCGGCTTGCACCTGACGCTGGTAGCGGGCGGCGTGTTTGCCGGACTTCGCATGGGGCTGGCGCTATCGCAATGGGCCAGCCTGAACCTCGACCTGAAACGGATTGCGGCTGTAGGCGGGATGGCGACGGGGCTTTTCTACCTGTCGATCTCCGGCGGCAGCGTATCGGCGATACGGGCGACGATCATGTTGATGCTGGTGTTTGGCGCGGTGCTGGCGGGCCGACGGGCGCTGACGATGCGCAATGTGGCGCTGGCGGCGCTCTTCGTGATTTTGACCGACCCTGCATCTATCTTCCGGCCGAGCTTTCAACTCTCGTTTGCGGCAGTGGTGGCGCTGGTGGGCATCTATGAAACGTTCAGGCCCAGTGGCTCCACGGACCGGTCGGTTTTTGCGAAGTTCCTGAGGTTTCTGGGTGGGTTGTCGCTGACCAGCCTGATCGCCGGCGGTGCGACGGCGCTTTTTGCCGCCTATCACTTCCAGCAGATGGCGCCGCTTGGGGTTTTGGGGAACTTGCTGGCCGTACCGGTTCTGGCGTTCGTGGTTCTGCCCTCGGCTTTCCTGGGAGTGCTTGTCATTCCGCTGGGGATCGATGCGCTGTTTTTCAATGTGACGGGTTGGGGGATCGAGCGGATCTTGTGGATTGCCGAATGGGTTTCGGGGCTCAGCGTGGGTTGGACGTCGTCGCCACCGTTGACACCTGTGGTGCTGCTGATCGGTGGCTTGGCGCTTTGCTGGCTGGCCTTTTTCGAGGGGCGCTGGCGGTTTGCCGGGATTTTGGCCGCGGTGCCGCTGGTGGCGCTGTTCGGGCCAGCGGCGCGGCCCGATCTGCTGGTGGCCGACACCACGCAGGCCATCGCACTCAGGATGGATGGTGAAATGCGGCTGGTTGCGGGGCGGGACGGCACGTTTGCAGTCAATGCCTGGCAGGAGGCGATACAGGAGCCGATTGAGCCGGTGAGCACGGAGGCGCGGAGCCAATCCTGCGGTGGGGCGGGGTGCTATTTTTTGGCCGAGGGCGGGCAGGCGGTGAGCTTCGTCACGGATCGATCGGCATTTGCCGAAGACTGCCGTGCAGCTGACCTGGTTTTGACGCGGCTGACGGCGCCTCGCTCCTGTGCCGACCATGCGACCGTCATTGACCGGATGTCGCTGCTGCAGCGGGGCGTCCACTGGGTGCGCTGGCAGGGCGGGACCCTTGAGGTGCGGCCATCAATTGCCGACCCGACCCGGCCGTGGCGGATTCAGCCACCCGAAAGGGACTAGAGGCGCAGCACGGTTTCGGCGACGCCGGGGACATCCACTTCGATGCTGAAAATGCCGCCGGCGTCGGGGTGGCTGGCGCGTTGGTCGTCGGAAAGGCCTTGTGCAGCGGTGGTGATATAGAGCGTCTTCAGATCTTCACCGCCGAACGCCGGGCAAGTGGCATTGGGCGAGGGCACTTCGATGACGCGGTCTACCTTGCCGTCTGGGGCGTAGCGGACGACACGACCGCCGCCATATTCGGCATTCCAGACGAATCCCTCGGAATCGGTCACAGCGCCGTCGGGGGCGCCGGGCTGGCCGGTGAGATCGACGAAGACCTCCCAATCACTTGCGGGCATGCCGGTTTCAGGATCGAGCGCGACCTTGCGAATCTGGCGTGTGGGTGTGTCCGAGAAATAGGCGGTTTTGCCGTCGGGTGCGAAGCAGGTGGCGTTGGAAACCGTGATGCCGGAAAGGAGTTGGGTGAATTGCCCGCCCGCAAACCGGTAAAGGGCGCCTGCGCCCTGGCCCTCGTCGGTGCCCATCGTGCCGATCCACCAGCTGCCGTCTGGTGCGACGCGGGCGTCGTTGGAGCGGTTGCCGGGCTTGTCAGTTTCGAGGTCGAACAGCTTCTGCCGGGCGCCGCTTGGGACATCGAGCCGGTAGAGGCCGGAGGCACCGGCGATCACCAGCGTGTCGTAGTCGATGAGGGCTGCGGCGGAAACCGGTTCGTCGAACGCGATGCGATCGAGAACCTTGGCGGTGGCATCGGCACGGAACAGGCGGCCCTGCATGATGTCGAACCAGAACAGCTCGCGGCGCAAGGGGTGCCAGAAGGGCCCCTCGGCGAGGTTGCAGCGGCAATCAATGAAGATTTCGGCGCGTTCGGTCACACTCATTGTCCCTTGTCGTAAGCGGCAACAGCCGCAGTCGCGCGGTTGGCGATGTCCGAGGCGGACATGCCCGGCTTGTAAATGTAGCTGCCCAGACCGAACCCGGCGCAACCCGCGGCGAAATAGGCGCTGAAATTATCGGGTCCCGCGCCACCGACGGCATAGACCGGTATGTCGGGAGGCAGCACGGCCTTCATGGCCTTGATGCCGATTGTGCCCAGCACTTCGGCGGGAAACATCTTGAGGCCGGTGGCGCCTGCTTTTATGGCGGCAAAGGCCTCGGTGGGTGAGAAAACGCCAGGGTATGAGCCCAGTCCTTCGGCGACAGTGTGGGCGATGACGGCGGGGTCGCAGTTGGGCGAAACGATGAAACTGCCACCGGCGGCTTTGACCGCGTCGACATTCGCGATGGTGAGGACGGTGCCGGCACCGATCTTGGCGCGGCCGGCAAAGGCGTCGGCGGCTTTTTTGACCGAGGTTAGGGCGTCAGGGGAATTGAGCGGGATTTCGATCATGGTGATGCCAGCGCCGGCCAGCGCTTCACAAGCGTCGACGATTTCGGTGGGCGTGATGCCGCGCAGGATGGCGATGATGTTTCGGTGTTCAATGGGCACGAAAGTTCTCCCTTGCGGCGGTGAGGCCCGCAATCGTGGCGGCTTCGACATCGTAGGCCTGACTGGAGGCGCCGAGTTTCTTGAGGGCGGCGCCGTAGAGGCGTTCAAGACGGACCGAGCCGAGGAGCGCTACCTGGCCGGTCCCGATCCAATCGCGATGGGCGGCGACTTCGCTGCCGACAAGCAGGCCGGAGAGGTAGCCGCTGCACCAGTCGGGGCCTTTAGCCGAGAGAAGACTGGCGGCGCGGCTGCGAAAAAGCATGGCGCTGAGGCTCTCGGGATGGGCAATGCCGGCATCAAGACCGGCGGCGATGCCCGATTCGAGTTCCGGGCCCTCGGTGTCTCCCTTGAGGGAATGACGCAAAACCGAATGCTCGGAGAGGATGGCAAAGAGTTCGCCGGTCATGGCGGTGGCAAATCTTTTGACTTCGCCGCTGTTGATGTCGACCCATTTGCAGTGGGTGCCGGGCATGCAGACGACACCCTCAAAGCCGGGTTCGAGCGCGAGCAGGCCGAGGAGCTGGATCTCTTCACCGCGCATGACATCCTCGGCGCCGCCTGTCTGGCAGAGGCCGGGAAGGATAAGGACCGAAGTGCGCCCGGGCGCGCCGGGTGGCGTGACGGCGTTCTGGCCGAGATCGCGGAGCGGGCAGGGTACGTGGACGTAAGGCGCTTCGGCCCAGCCTTGTCGGGCGCCAGCCATTCCGCTGATCCAGACTTCGATTTCCTGCTGATCTGACACGCCAAGTTTGCTCAGCAAGTCTCTCAAAACATTTGGATATTCGGATTGCATGAGCGTGCCCATACCGGCGTGGGAGGCGGCGGTTGCGATGACCCTACCGTCAGTTTCGATCAACCAGCTGCGGACGTTGGATGTGCCCCAGTCTACGCCGACCCAACGCTGTTGATTGACCACCTGCTCCCCCGTGGCGCCGCATGAGATTGAACTGGCGCGGCGACAAGCTACCCGGTTATGATGTGATTTCAAGCCCGAACGGCTCAGATCACCATTGCCTTTTCGCAGGCGATTTGAGAACAAGCAACTAACATGTCAGTCAGGCGGATCCGATCCGCACAGGGGAGGAAATGGTGAGCAACGACAATATGAAAAACCCGGGCAAGCTGCGCTCGCGGGCATGGTTCGATAACCCCGAAAACCCTGACATGACGGCGCTTTACCTGGAGCGCTATCTCAATTTCGGCATTTCGCGAGAAGAACTGCAGTCGGGTAAGCCGATTATCGGCATTGCGCAGACCGGCTCAGACCTGTCGCCGTGCAACCGGCACCATATCGAACTGGCCAAACGGGTGCGCGAGGGTATCCGCGAAGCGGGCGGCATCGCCATGGAGTTCCCGGTGCATCCCATTCAGGAGACCGGCAAGCGCCCGACGGCGGGGCTGGATCGAAACCTGGCCTATCTCGGGCTGGTGGAACTGCTCTACGGTTACCCGCTCGATGGCGTTGTGTTGACGGTTGGGTGCGACAAGACCACGCCGGCGATGCTGATGGGCGCGGCGACGGTGGATATTCCGGCCATTGCGCTGTCTGTGGGGCCGATGCTCAACGGCTGGCACAATGGTGAGCGGACCGGTTCGGGCACGATTGTGTGGAAGGCCCGCCAGATGATGGCGGCTGGCGAGATCGACTACACGCAGTTCATTGAACTTGTGGCCTCTTCGGCACCGTCGACCGGGTTCTGCAACACGATGGGGACCGCCTCGACAATGAACTCGCTGGCCGAAGCTTTGGGCATGCAATTGCCGGGCTCGGCAGCGATTCCCGCGCCTTATCGCGACCGACAGGAAATGGCCTATCTGACGGGCAAGCGCGCGGTTGAAATGGTGCACGAGGATCTGAAGCCCTCGGACATTCTGACCAAGGACAATTTCATCAATGCGATCGTGGTGAATTCTGCGATTGGCGGCTCGACCAATGCGCCGATTCACATCAACGCGATTGCCAAGCACATCGGCGTGGAACTGGATATCGACGAGTGGCAGAGCCACGGACACGACATTCCGCTGCTGGTGAACCTGCAGCCGGCAGGCGAATACCTTGGCGAGGACTTCTACCGGGCGGGCGGCGTACCGGCGGTTGTCGGCGAACTGATGAAGCATGATCTGATCCGCGAAAATGCACCTACGGCAAATGGCAAGACAATTGGCGAGAACTGCCGCGACGCCAAGATTGGCAATGAGGACGTGATCCGCAGGTTCGAGAACCCGCTGGTCGAACATGCCGGGTTCCTGGTGCTGCGCGGTAACCTGTTCGACAATGCGATCATGAAAACCAGCGTGATTTCCAAGGAATTCCGCGACCGCTACCTGTCCAATCCGGATGATCCGGAAGCGTTTGAAGGCAAGGCAGTCGTATTTGACGGGCCCGAGGACTATCACCACCGGATTGATGATCCGTCGCTTGAGATCGACGAGCATACGCTGCTGTTCATGCGCGGCGCCGGGCCGATCGGTTATCCGGGGGCGGCGGAAGTGGTGAACATGCGGCCGCCCAACTACCTGATCAAGAAGGGTGTGTCGGCGCTTGCATGTATTGGCGACGGACGGCAGTCCGGAACCTCTGGATCACCCTCGATCCTCAACGCTTCGCCAGAAGCGGCTGCCGGCGGCGGCCTGGCCATTCTCGTGACCGGAGACAGGGTGCGCATCGACCTGAAGAAGGGCGAGGCGAATATCCTGATTTCAGATGAGGAGATTGCGGCCCGTCGGTCAACGTTGAAGAATGGCGGTGGCTACAAATATCCCGATCACCAGACTCCCTGGCAGGAAATGCAGCGGGCTGTTGTGGGACAGTTGGGTGATGGCGCGGTGTTGGAGCCTGCCATCAAGTATCAGCGCATTGCCAACTCGAAGGGTGTGCCGCGCGATAACCACTGATCAGGCGCGTTTTCAAGCAAACAAAAAAACGCCCACCGCAACGGTGGGCGTTTTTTCTTGATGGATGGTGCATCAGTATTTGCGCAACAGCCCGACAAGGCGGCCCTGCACAGCGACACGCTCGGGGCCGAAGATTCGGGTTTCGTAGGCCGGATTGGCTGCCTCGAGGGCGATTGAATTGCCTTTGCGGCGCAGACGCTTGAGCGTGGCTTCTTCATCATCGACGAGCGCGACAACGATCTCACCGTTGTTGGCCTGGTTCTGCTTGTGGATGAGCACCGTATCGCCATCGAAAATGCCGGCGTCGATCATCGAGTCGCCGCGAACTTCGAGCGCGTAGTGTTCTCCTGGGCCCAACATTTCGGGGGGCAGGGACAAAGTATGCGAATGAGTCTGGATCGCCTCGATCGGTGTACCGGCTGCGATGCGGCCCATCACGGGAATGGATACAGTCTGGTTGGCGGCGTCGGCATGGGTGGGCATGGGGGTGGCCACCTTGCCCAGATTGCCGTCAATGACGCTCGGCTCGAACCGCGACTTGCGGCCGCCCAGCGACGGGTTCATCGAGTCGGGCAGCTTGACCACTTCAAGTGCCCGCGCCCGATTGGGCAAGCGGCGGATGAAACCACGCTCTTCCAAAGCCGTGATCAGGCGGTGAATGCCGGACTTCGACTTGAGGTCCAAGGCTTCCTTCATCTCGTCGAACGAGGGCGGGATGCCGCTTTCTTTCATGCGCTCATGAATGAACATCAGCAGTTCATGTTGTTTGCGGGTCAGCATTCGCGCGCTCCTTCGCATCGCAGAATCAGAACAAATCCCGAACAACATACATGTTCCACCTATGTTCCGCAAGTCGTTTGGACTTTTGCCAATTTCTGGCGGCTGCGAATTGGAGATCAGGGCAGGAGAAAGGTATCGACTATTTCGCCAGTATTGAGTGCGGTGCTGTTTTCGTGCTGCACCAGAATGACGTCCGAATTTGCGAGGGTGGACAGGTGGGAGCTGTCGGTTTGCGCATGGGGTCGGACGTGGGTTTGACCGTTCAGATCGACAAGCTTGCCGCGGATGAAGTGGCGGCGGGGGCCGTTGGCACCAAGCGGTGAGGCGAGCGGTAGATGCATTGGCGCGGTCACGGGGTTGGTGTAGCCAGCAGCCCTGCGCAGGGCAGGTAGCACCAAAAGGAATGCCGTTGCGTAGGCCGAGACGGGGTTTCCGGGCAAGGCAAGGATCAATTTGTTTCCGGATTTCCCGAACATCAGCGGTTTACCGGGGCGCATGGCAATTTTCCAGAAGCCCACCTCGACGCCAAGGGATTTCAGGACTGGCTGAACGAGGTCATGATCGCCGACGCTGGCACCGCCGCTGGTTATGATGAAATCTGTGTCGGATTGCAGTGCGTTTTCAAAGGCCTGGCGGAGGGTGGCTTCGTCGTCGGGGATGATGCCGAAGTCTGTGATGTGTTCGGCGTATGGGGCAAAAAG
Organism: Devosia sp.; assembly: GCA_017794705.1. Lineage (GTDB taxonomy): Bacteria > Pseudomonadota > Alphaproteobacteria > Rhizobiales > Devosiaceae > IH3. The sequence continues at coordinate 256,326 of CP051235.1, forward strand.
GGCGTTCAGAGCAAGGCTGTTGGAGCTAACTATCTGGCCGGGCTTGAGTTTTGAGCCGGGCGGGACGAGCTCGTCGCCCGTGGACAGGAGGGCGATGCGGGGCTTTTTGAAGACCTCGACCTGGGCCACGTTGGCGGCGGCGGCAAGGGCGATACGGGCCGGATTCATTGGGATTCCGGGCGCGAGCAGGGTCTCGCCGGAAGCGAAATCGAGGCCTTGCGGGCGGATGTTCTGGCCCGGTTCTGCAGGCTCGGAAAAGGTCACCTGATCGCCGTTTCGGGCGGCATTTTCCTGAATTATGACGGCGTTTGCGTGCTTTGGGACGGGGGCCCCGGTAAAAATCCGCGCAGTTTGGCGGGAGCCCAGACTGAGGTCACCTGACGAACCGGCCTGGCTTTCACCGATGACGGGATAGGGTGTGCCCACCTCAATGTCTTCAGCGCGGACGGCATAGCCGTCCATGGCGCTGGCAGCGAAGGGCGGCTGATCGTGCCGGGCAGTGACAGGTGTGGCCAGAACGTAACCAGCGGCCTGGTCAAGCGGGACGCTGAATACGGTTGGTGCCGGCACCGCATCCAGAATTCGCGTCCGTGCTTCGTCAAACGACAGCATGGTCAGTCCTCGCGCCGGTATTCGCCGGATTTGCCACCCGTCTTTTCCATCAGCCGTACATTGGAAATGGTCATGGCGCGGTCGAGGGCCTTGGCCATGTCGTAAAGGGTGAGGGCCGCGACAGAAGCCGCTGTCAGCGCCTCCATCTCGACGCCTGTCTGGCCGGTTGTCTCTGCGCTCGCCGAAATTGCGATGGTTCCGGAATCGGCCTGCCTGATGTCGACTTCAACGTGAGTGAGCGCGAGCGGGTGACACAGCGGAATGAGTTCAGAGGTCTTTTTGGCCGCCATGATGCCGGCCACGCGGGCGACGGCCAAGGCGTCGCCCTTTTTCAGACTGCCGCCCATGATGGCGGTGACAGTCTCAGGAGTGGCGGACAGCTCAGCACCGGCGACGGCCCGGCGGCGGGTGGCCTGCTTGTCGGCAATATCGACAATGTGGGCCTCGCCGCGCTCGTTGAGATGGGTGAGGGACTTGTCGGCCATGTCAGCCCTTGAGCAGTTTTTTTGTGGCGGCCGGCACGTCATCCTGACGCATCAGGCTTTCGCCGACGAGGAAAGTGGTGACCCCAGCTTCGGACTTCAGTTTCTGCAAGTGCTTGTGGTCGAGGATGCCGCTTTCACTGACCAGAAGCGTGTCACTGGGCACGCCGGGCGACAGATCGATGGTGGTGTCGATGCGGGTTTCAAAAGTGCGCAGGTTGCGGTTGTTGACGCCGATCATGTCGGCATCGAGGGCGAGCGCGCGGTCCATTTCGACGTGGTCGTGGACTTCGACGAGCGCATCCATGTGCCATTCATGGGCGGCGTCGATGAGGAAACGGGCCGCATCATCGCCCACGGCGGAGAGGATGACCAGAATGCAGTCGGCGCCAAGCGCGCGGGATTCAACGACCTGATAAGTCTCCAGCATGAAGTCCTTTCGCAGGACAGGCAGATTGGTGGCGGCACGGGCCTCGACGAGATAGCGCGGGGCGCCCTGAAAGGATGGATTGTCGGTGAGCACTGACAGACAGGTGGCGCCGCCGATTTCATAGTCACGGGCGATCTGGGACGGGTCGAAATCGGGGCGGATCAGACCCTTTGACGGGCTGGCCTTCTTGACCTCGGCGATCAGGCCGAATTCGCCAGCGGCGCGCTTTTCGAGCAGCGCCTTGCGGAAGCCGCGCACCGGCAAGGCATCATGGGCACGGGCAACCACTTCGTCCCAGGGCTGGGCAAACTTGGCTGCGGCGACTTCCTCGCGCTTGTACTCAGTGATGCGGTCGAGAATGTCGTTCATTTGCTATCCGTTTGACACTTCAACGAGTTTGGCCAGCGTGTCGCGGGCCTTGCCGCTGTCGATGGTTTGCGCGGCCGAGGCGACGCCTTCTGTGAGGTCTTTCACTTTGTCGGCAACGATCAGCGACGCGGCGGCGTTAAGCAGCACGATATCGCGGTAGGGGCCGGTTTCGCCTTCCAGCAGGCGGGTTATGGCGGCAGCATTCTCGGCCGGGGTGCCGCCGAGCAGATCGGCGGGCCGGGCGCGGCTGAGCCCGGCCTGTTCGGGGGTGATCTCGAAACTGGTCAGATTGCCGTTCTTGACCTGCGCCACGAAGGTCGGGCCGGTGGTGGTGATTTCGTCGAGGCCGTCGCTGCCGTGGACGACCCAGGCGGAGGTGGCCCGGTTGGCGAGCAGCGCGGAGGCGACCGGTTCGACCCATTGCTGGTCGAAGACGCCGAGCATGTAGCGTTTGACGCCGGCCGGGTTGGATTGCGGGCCAAGCAGGTTGAACATGGTGCGGGTGCCCAGTTCGACGCGGGTCGGGCCGACATATTTCATGGCCGGGTGATGGTTGGGTGCAAACATGAAGCCGATGCCGGCCTCGGTGACGCAACGGGAAATGCCTTCCGGGGAGAGATCGAGCTGCACGCCAAGCTCCTGCAGGGCCTCAGCCGAGCCTGACTTCGATGAAAGCGCCTTGTTGCCGTGCTTGGCGACGGGCACGCCGCTGGCAGCGACGACGATGGCGGTGGCGGTCGAGATGTTCAAAGTGCCGGAGGCATCGCCGCCGGTGCCGACAATGTCGATGGCATCGGCGGGGGCTTCGACACGGATCATCTTGTCGCGCATGATGGAGACGGCGGCGGCGATTTCGCCCGCGGTTTCACCCTTGACGCGAAGGGCCATCAGGAAGCCGCCGATCTGGGACGGTGTGGCTTCGCCGGACATGATCTTGCCCATCACGTCCCGCATTTCCGCGCCGGTCAGGTCTGCGCCCGTGCCCAGCTTGTTCAATGCACCCTTGATGTCCATGAGGTCCCCCGGTTGGATTGATCAGGCCGCGCGGCCAAGATTGAAGTCGCGCGCGATATTCAGAAAGTTCTGCAGGATGGCGTGGCCATGCTCGGAAGCGATGCTTTCGGGATGGAACTGAACGCCGTGCGTCGGGTCGGTGCGGTGCTGAAGCCCCATGATCACTTCGTCGTCGCTGGTGGCCGTGATCTCGAGCGTCTCCGGGAAGGTCTCGGGTTTGACCGCGAGGGAATGGTAGCGGGTGGCGGTGAAATCCTTGTTCACACCCCGGAACACGCCCTTGCCGGTGTGATGGATGACCGAGGTTTTGCCGTGCATCATTTGCGGCGCGCGGATGATGTCGCCGCCCATGGCCTGGGCGATGGACTGCAGGCCGAGGCAGACGCCGAAGATCGGGATTTCGGTGTGGAAGCGCTGGACCAGCGGCACGCAGACGCCGGCTTCTGTTGGTGTACATGGACCGGGCGACAGGACGATGGCGTCGGGGGAGAGGTCAGCGATCTCGTTGAGGGTGATCTTGTCGTTGCGCACGACTTCGAGTTCAGCCCCCAGTTCGCCGAGGAAGTGCACCAGATTGTAGGTGAAACTGTCGTAATTATCGATGACGAGCGTTTGCATCCTGAACCTGTCTATTGGCCGATCCCGGCTTCGCCAGCATAGCGTAATGCCTCTTCTGCGGCACTGAAAAGTGCGCGGGCCTTGTTCTGGCATTCCAGCTGTTCGAGTTCGGGCACTGAATCGGCGACGATGCCGGCGCCGGCCTGCACGTACAGCTTGTTGTCCTTGAGGATGGCGGTGCGCAGGACGATGCAGGTGTCCATGTAGCCGTCGGCACCGAAATAGCCGACGCAACCGGCGTAAATGCCCCGGCGGACGCTTTCCAGCTCGTCGATGATTTCCATGGCGCGGACCTTGGGGGCACCGGAGACGGTGCCGGCGGGGAAACCACCGGCGAGGGCGTCAACGTAATCATACTTATCGCTGTCAAGCTGGCCGACGACGTTGGAGACGATGTGCATGACGTGCGAATAGTATTCGAGGAAGAATTTGTCGGTGACCTCGACGGTGCCAATCTTGGCGACGCGGCCAACATCGTTGCGGCCGAGGTCAAGGAGCATGAGGTGTTCGGCGAGTTCCTTGGGATCGGCGAGCAGTTCCTCGGCGAGTTCGCGGTCGCGGGCGGGTGTGCTGCCGCGTTTACGGGTACCTGCGATGGGGCGGATGGTGACTTCGCCCTTGTCGACACGGACCAGGATTTCCGGGCTGGATCCGGCGACGCTGAACTCGCCGAAATCGAGGAAATACATGTAGGGCGACGGATTGGTGCGGCGCAGGGCCCGGTAAAGCGCGGTGGGCGGCAGGGTGAATTCGGCCGAGAAGCGCTGACTGAGCACGACCTGGAAAATGTCGCCGGCCTTGATGTATTCCTGCGCCTTTCTGACCATCGCCATATATTCTTCTGGGGTGGTGTTCGAGGTGACCTCGATGCTTTCGATGTCGGGCAGGTCACGGGAATGCGGGTACGGGCGTTCGAGCCGCGCGATGGCATCTTCGATGCGGTTGGTGGCGCTTTCGTGGGCCTGACGGGCGGTGACACCATTACGCGGATAGACCGGGGCGGTGATGTAGAGCTCATCCTTGAGCGTATCGAAAACAGCAAGGAGCGTGGGACGGATCAGGATGGCGTCGGGCGTGCCCATGGTGTCGGGATTTTCGTCGGGCAAGACTTCCATGTGCCGGACCATGTCGTAGCCCAGATAGCCATAAAGGCCCGCTGAAGGAGCCGGAATGCCGGTGGGTGCCTTGACCTGGGATTCGCTGACCAGCGCGCGCAGCGTGTCGAGCGGCGGCGTATCGACGCGCTCGAAGGCATCTGCGTCGGTGGCGGCGCGGCGGTTGACGTATGCAATGCCGTCCTCGACCTTGAAGATCAGGTCCGGTTCCAGCCCGATGATGGAATGTCGGCCCTTGCGGGTGCCGTCCTCAACCGATTCCAGAAGCAAGGAATTGTGCTTGCCCTGGGACAGTTTCAGGTACGTGCTGACCGGCGTTTCGAGATCGGCGACAACACGGCGCCACAGGATCTGGCTCTCGCCAGCGTCATAGCGCGCCGCAAAATCCTCAAATCCGTCGGTCTGGGTCATTTTGGCCCGGCTCAGTTGGCGTCCAGGCCAAGGACCTGACGCAGGACAGTCTGGTTGATGCGCAGTTCGGCGTCGCTCCGCAGACCACCAGCAAAATCCGAGAAGAGATTGTTGCGGTAGTTGTTGGTGACGAACTGGGACTCGGAAGCGGAAAGCGGCTCTTCCGATGTGCGGATGGTCGTGACCTCGAAGACCACGAACTGGCCACTGGCGGTGCGGGCCGAGCCGATGTGACCGACGCCGCCGCCAAAGGCCGCGGTGGCCACGGCCTGGGTGATCGTGTCAGACCCGTCGCCGCCACGATCGAAGGGCGCAGATATCTCGGGGAACAAGTTGTTGTTGACCGCCACCATCTCGAACGGTTCGCCGGAGGCGAGGGCGGTGACGATTTCTGTGGCTTTTTCGCTGAGGGCAACGTCCTGGCGTTCTGCCATGATGTCGGCGAAGACTTCGTCGCGGACTTCATCAAGGGTCTGATCGCGGGCTTCCTCGGTGCTGTTGAGGTCGAACCAGACCGTCTTGTTGGCACTGAGGGGGACAGACGGGGTCAACTGGCCGTCAGTGCCGGCGAAGATCCGCTGTGCGACTTCGGAGGCTTCGGCCGCGGTCATGCCGCCGACGCCTTCAAGGGCTGCGCCGCCGGCCGTGACGTCGATTGTCTGGACGGTGAGGCCGGAACCGGCAGCGATCTCATCAAGCTCAATAAAGGCGGCGCGCTGTTCCTCGATGCTGTCGAGCACGTCGATATAGTCTTCGCGGCCCCGGGCGGTGCGCAGGCGATCCTCAACTTGATCGCGCGCTTGTTCAAAGCTCATCTGGCCGCCGGGTTCAATCTCCGAGACATAGATGGCGCGTTGCCCCATGACGCCCGGGATGATGGTGTATTCGCCTTCTTCCAGCGAGAAGGCGGCTTCAGCCAGGGCGCTGTCGTTGATCGCCGCCTGGGCGAGGCTGCCGAGAGAAGTTGGCGTGAGGCCGGTTTCTTCAAGCAGGGTCTCAAAACTCTTGCCGTTCTGCTGGCCAAGCTCGAACCAGCGGACTGTGGCGTCTGCCGGGAGTGGCAATTGGGAAATGGTGCGGCGTTCGATGCGGATGTAGTTCTGGCTCGTACGGTCGTATTCGGCGATGATTTCGGCTTCCGGGATTTCATAGCCTTCGGCCAGAATCTCGGGGGTCAGCACCATGACATCGACATTGCGCGTTTCTTCAGTGCGGTAGTCGGTCTGGTTTGCTGCCAGATACTCGGCCAGTTCCTCTTCGGTCGGTTCGGCAACCGGCAGGAGATTGTCGGTCGAAAGGATCATGTAGTTGATGATGCGCTGGTCGTCGCCATAGCGCCGGAACAGCAATTCCATCGTGTCGGGTGCCGGCAGTTCGGAGAACAGGGCCATGGCCAGCTGTTCGCGGCGGGCGGCGTCGCGGCGGGACTGGAAGAATTCGCTTTCGGTATAGCCGTTGCGCTGCAGCACCAGTTCGAACGTGTCGCGGTCAAAGCCACCCAGCGTGCCGCCGAAAGACGGGTCACTCCGCAACTGTTCGGAAATGCGTTCGTCGGTGACACCGAGCCCGTATTCATTGCCAAGCGAGGTGAGCACTTTTTCGGTGGCGAGGCGGTTCAGCACATTGGTAGGAATGCCAAGTTGGAGGGCCAGTTCGGGCGTCGGAACCTGGCCGATTTGCTGGGCGGTGGCATTCAATTCAGTCTGGTAGGCGCGCTGGAAATCGAGTGAAGATATGTCACGGCCGCCGACCTGGGCCACGGTGTTGGCGCCAACGCTGGTCAGGACACCGGACACGCCGAAACCGGCAAGGCCAATCAGAAGGAACGCTCCCAAGATCTTGCCGGGCAAAGTGGTGGCAAACTTACGAAGATTGTCGAGCATTCAAGCACTTCCAATTTTTGGCAAATCGCTGGCGTAACCGTGACTTGCCGTGACGCATCAACCTGATATGAACGCTGCGCAGCATTCAACGCGTTCGGTTACGGCAAACCGCGGTTACACGCAAGTGAAAGGCAGAAAATGGCTTCCTCAGCTCCGAAACTGATCGCCGGAAACTGGAAGATGAACGGGGTGAAAGCCGATCTTGCCGAGGTCGAAACGCTGGTGCAGGCGCTGGGCAACCTTGCGCCGGACTGTATCGTGGCTGTTTGTCCGCCAGCGACGCTGTTGCAGCAGGTGTCCGCCAAGTCCGGCAAGGGTACGATCAAGACGGGCGGGCAGGATTGCCATGTCGCCGAAAAGGGCGCGTTCACTGGAGATATCGGCGCGGCAATGCTGCGTGACGCCGGGGCGAGTTATGTGATCGTTGGTCACAGCGAGCGCCGGACCCTGCATGCGGAAACGGATGGAATGGTGAAGGCCAAGGCGCGGGCGGCGCTGGACGCCAGGCTGACGCCGATCATCTGCGTGGGTGAGACGCAGCGCGAACGGGAGAACGGGGTTGCGGTGACGGTTGTCGAGCAGCAGCTCAACGGCTCGACGCCGGCGCTCAAGGCTGGCGAGACGATGGTGATCGCCTATGAACCCGTCTGGGCAATCGGCACCGGGCTGGTGCCGAGCCTTGAGGATATTGCCGAAATGCATGGTGCCATCCGTGACTGGCTGGGCCGGCATGTGGGCGAGGCGGGTGCGCAGGTCTCGATCCTTTACGGCGGGTCGATGAAGCCGGACAATGCACGAGCCATTCTGGCAATCGATGATGTCGACGGCGGGCTGATCGGCGGGGCAAGTCTGAAGGTCGAGGAATTCCTGTCAATCATCCGCGCCGCTTGACGAGGTGCGGCGGTTTGCCCATATGCAACCGGTCGAATTTTTGGCACATGCGTGTGGTAATTTACGGGCCGAAGTTGTAGAAGCCCATTTTTCCCAACCGGACTAGTTAGAATTCACATGGCGAACGTACTCATTGTTGCCTATTTGCTGATTGTCCTGGCGCTGATCGCGGTCATCCTGCTGCAACGCTCCGAAGGCGGTGCGCTGGGGATCGGCGGCGGCGGTGGAGGCGGTCTGGTGAGCGCACGAGGATCGGCGAACCTGTTGAGCCGCACGACGGCCATTCTCGCTGCGCTGTTCATGGCGACGGCCATCGGGCTGACGATCATTACAGACCTCGACCGGTCAACAGATTCCATCCTCGACAATGCCGCAGCGGGCGGTGGCGAAGCGACTTCGGTGCTCGACGCGCTCAATGCGCTGCAGGGCGATGAGGGCGACTTCAACCTGCCGGACGCTTCCGAGGAAGCCCCTGCGGAGGAAGCTCCCGCCGAGACTGCGCCCGCCGCAGACACGCCGGATCTGGCTCTGCCCGGTTCCGATGCGGAAGGGCAGCCTGCCGCGCAATAGGGGCGGGGCAAATCAATCAGGGAGGAGGGGATGTTCGCATCCCCTTCTTTTTTTGGGCAAAGACGGCGGGGAAGCCATTTTCCCCGCCCGAATCAGTTTTGAGATGATTAAGGTGAAATCCCATGGCTCGGTACGTTTTCATCACCGGTGGCGTGGTTTCCTCGCTTGGTAAGGGTTTGGCTTCAGCGGCGCTTGGCGCCGTGTTGCAGGCGCGCGGCTACAAGGTGCGCCTGCGCAAACTGGACCCCTATCTAAACGTGGATCCGGGCACGATGTCGCCCACCCAACATGGCGAAGTGTTCGTGACGGACGACGGGGCGGAAACCGACCTGGACCTCGGTCACTACGAGCGGTTCACCGGGCGGTCTGCCAACCAGAAGGACAATGTCACCACCGGGCGGATATACTCCGACATTCTCGCCAAGGAGCGGCGCGGCGACTATCTGGGCGCGACGGTGCAGGTGATCCCGCACGTCACGGACGAGATCAAGAATTTTGTGCTCGACGGCAATGAGGACTTCGATTTCGTCTTGTGCGAGATTGGCGGCACGGTGGGCGATATCGAAGGGCTGCCGTTCTTTGAAGCGATCCGGCAGTTGGGCAATGAATTGCCGAGAGGTGACGCGGTCTATGTTCACCTGACGCTGATGCCCTATATCCCGAGCGCCGGCGAACTGAAGACCAAGCCGACGCAGCACTCGGTCAAGGAACTGCGTTCGATCGGCATTCAGCCTGACATTCTGCTGGTGCGGTGTGACCGGCCGATCCCGGTAGGGGAAAAGAAAAAGCTCAGCCTGTTCTGCAACGTGCGCGAAGGTGCGGTGATCCAGGCGCTGGACGTTTCGTCGATCTACGACGTGCCGATTGCCTATCACAATGAAGGGCTGGACACCGAACTGCTGGCGGCGTTCGGCATCAAGGATGCGCCGGAGCCGGAACTGGGACCCTGGCAGGCGGTGTCCGAAGGCATTCATCAGGCCGAGGGCGAAGTGAACATTGCTATCGTCGGCAAGTACACGGGGCTCAAAGACGCTTACAAATCCCTAAGTGAGGCGCTGACACATGGCGGGATTTCCAACCGGGTGAAGGTGAACTTGCGCTGGATCGATTCCGAGATTTTCGAAAAGGATGATCCGGCGCCCTATCTGGAAGGCGTTCACGGCATTCTGGTGCCGGGCGGGTTCGGTGAACGGGGTTCGGAAGGCAAGATCCAGGCGGCGAAGTTTGCCCGGCTGCGCGAGGTCCCCTATTTCGGAATCTGCTTCGGCATGCAAATGGCCTGTATCGAAGCGGCCCGTCATACGGCAGGGATCGAGGAAGCCAGTTCCACCGAGTTTGGCCCGACCAAGGAGCCAATCGTCGGGCTGATGACCGAGTGGGTCAAGGGCAACGAGAAGCAGGAACGCACGGACGAGACGGATCTCGGCGGCACCATGCGGCTGGGCGCCTATCCGGCGCAGCTGGTGCGGGGCAGCCGGGTTGCCGACATCTACGGCACGACTCAGATTTCTGAACGGCACCGGCACCGGTATGAAGTGAACATGAACTACCGAAAGGTGCTGGAGGCGAACGGGCTGCTGTTCTCGGGTGAATCGCCGGACGGCCGTTTGCCGGAAATCGTCGAGCGGACGGACCACCCCTGGTTCATTGGCGTGCAGTTCCACCCCGAACTCAAGTCTCGGCCGTTCGAACCGCATCCGCTGTTCGCCAGCTTCATCAAGGCGGCGATTGAACAAAGCCGTTTGGTTTGATCTCGAATTGATTGACAGGACTTTGCGGCAGACGCTTAGATTTGACGTCTGTTGTGGAGTTTCCGGTGTCGCAATCCATTGAATTTCCTGTGTTTGACCTCGCCGCCTTCGAGCGTGCGGGGGCCGATGAACGTGCGCGTTTGGGCGCAGAGATTGACGAGATCTGCCGCAGCACGGGGTTTCTGGCGATCAGCGGTCACGGTATCCGGGAGGATGTGATCGAGGGTGCCTGGCAAGCGGCCAAGGCGTTTTTCGATTTGCCGGCTGAGGAGAAGTTGAAGGCGAAAGCGCCATATGCGGGCTATCCCTATGGCTATATCGGGCCCGAACTGGAAGCTCTCGCGGCTTCGCGGGGCGAACAAACGCCGCCTGATCTGAAAGAGAGTTTCAACGGGGGGCCCTTGCGCGTGCCGGAGGGGCTGACGGACAAGGATGCGTTGGCGTTCTGTTATGCGCCGACGATCTGGCCCGCCGAACCGGCCGGTTTCAGGCAGGCCTGGGAGGCTTATTACGCGGCGCTTGAGGATCTGGCGGCGCGGATCATGCGGGCTTTTGCCGTTGCGCTGAAACTTCCCGAGGACTTTTTTGAAGAATATATCGATGCGCCGATCAGTGCGCTGCGGGCCCTGAACTACCCCGAGCAGGCGGTGCCCCCAAAACCGGGCCAGCTGCGCGCAGGGGCGCACTCCGACTATGGCAGTCTGACCATTTTATTGCCGCAGGCCGGGTCGGGCGGATTGCAGATACTCAATCCGGCCGGGGAATGGGTGGAAGTGCCGCCAGTGCCGGGTGCCTTTGTCATCAATATCGGTGACCTGATGGCGCAGTGGACCAACGACAGGTGGGTCTCGACGTTGCATCGGGTAGTCAATCCGGAGCTCAAGGCCGGGCAGTCGTCGCGCCGGCAATCTTTTGCGTTCTTTCACCAGCCGAACTGGTTTGCCGAGATCAAGTGTATCGAGGCGTGCCTGGCGACGGGAGAGCAGCCCAGATATGCACCCGTTCTGTCGGGGCCGTATCTGATGAATAAATTCAAGTCGACTGTGAAGTAAGGGGACGGCGAGGATGGTGTGGAAGTTTTGGGGGCGGGTTTGTGTATTGCTGGTGGCAGCGGCCGCGACGGGGACGGCGATCGCGCAGGACCTTGTCGGGACGACCCTCAACCGCAGCCAAAAATTCGAACTCGGCGCTGATCTGGGTCTTGGGCACACCTATCATCCGAGCTTGAACAACAATTTCCAGGACTGGGGCGCGCAGACTGTTTCGGAATCTGACGGATTTCCTGTCCGGCTGGGCGAGCAAAGCATCCGGTTCGAGACGCGGGAAGGGGTTTGTGGCTGGGACGGCGAATTCTGGAGCGATTGCGAGAATGGCCGCAACCGGCACGAACTGACGTCCTCTTCGGATGCCGAGCCTTCCGACACTGATCTCTGGTACTCATTGAGCGTGTTCATTCCGGAAGAGTTTGACTCGCCCCGAAACATCGGGACAACGATCTTCCAGTTCTGGTCTGGCGGGCTCGATAGCTGGTCGTTCAAATACGACACGGGGGTTGGGTTTTATCTGCGGCACCAATTGAGAAATGACGTCAAGGTGCTGGTGGCGGACGGCAGCGCCAAGGGGCGATGGATCGACTTGACCTGGCGCATTCGCCACAGCCTCAGGGACACCGGCTCTATGACCGTGTGGGTGGATGGCGGGGTTGCCTATGACTACGCCGGGCGCACCAACCACGGCGACGACCCAGACGCGCCGAACTATTTCAAGTTTGGTATCTACAACACCGCATTGGGGGCTGATGGGGCGCCGGTGGATGGGGCCTCAAACGGCAACGGCGAGGGGCTGCCGAACCTGCATCTGTTTTTCGACGAGGTGCGCTATGCGCGTTCGTGCGCAGAACTGGGGCTGGAAGACCTGGGATATGACTGTTCGGACTTTTCGTACGAAGGGGCGGATCGTGAGTTGGTTCGGCAACTGCAGACAGCTTTATACGAACTGGGCTGTGACGTGGGGACGGCCGACGGGATCATCGGACGCCGGACGTTGGAAGCGGCGAAGAATTGCCGCTTTTTCGGGCCGGGCGAACTGCCGCCGGTGCTCGCGGCGGGGAACCTTGAAAGATTTGTGGAACTCTACCAGACCGCTGTCAGTGACAACATGGAAGCAACGGAACGGCTCGAGATCGTGTCGACCTTTTCGGAGGTGGTGGGCGGCAACAGCGACAATGCGCTGAGTGTTGAGGCCAAATATGGCGAGGTCGATCTTGATTTCATCCTGGTCGGCAATTTCTCCGACGATGGAACCTCTCCCTGGTTGTCGATCCTGTTGAAGGATCATCTGGAGCCGGAATATGCACAGAAGGTGACAGACTGTATTGGTGGGCGAATTCAGGAGTGGGGGGATGGCACAGTGCATGCCGACCTGCCGCTTGCCCGCGAACAACAGAACGGCTGGTCTTTGCGTGATTCAGAGTGCTTCACCGGTGCCTTGCCAACTGAAACAAGCGAGGAACTGAACGTGTTGCTGGAGCGGTTTCAGATGGTCGCCGCCACCGTGAACGCGGAAGGGTATGACGGCACTGGTGATGAGGGGCTGACGCGCTTTCTGCAAAGGGTGGCAGACGGTGAGATTACTGTCGGCGCGAACTGACCGTACGGATACGCTAGGGATTGAAGTGGCGGACATCATCAATCTGAAACAGGTCCGGAAACGCCGGGAAAAGGCGGAAAAGGAAAAGCGCGCCGAGACAAACCGGGCGCGCTTTGGCCGCACTAAGGTGGAGCGACAGGGTGAAGAAACTGCGCGGGTCAAGGCGGAGAAGTCGCTCGACCAGCACAGGCTCGATGAAGACTGACTACCAGTGGGCGACCCGGTCGCGCCCGACAAACTGGGCGCTTTCGGCCGTATATTCGAACAGTTCGATTTTCACGCCATTCGGATCGGTGATCCAGGATTGCCATGTGTCGTCACATCCGTTGGCCTTGTCGGTAGCTGTGACGCCCTGGGCGCGGATATGGGCGATGGCCTCGTCGATGTTTTCGACTTCGAGGCAGATGTGGTTGATCTGGTTGCGGTCGGAGAACTCGCTGGCTTCCTTATGGAAAACCTCGATGTGTGTCCGGTTTCCGGCATCGAGGTAATAGCCGAAAATCTTGCCGTCACGAGTGAAGTTGAACACCCGTTCCATGCCGAGAACGCGGGAATACCAGTCTGACGTCACGTCGATATCGTGCGCCCAGATGCAGGCGTGGGCGACCTGCTTGACGATTTTCTTGCTCATGATGTTCCTCCTCAATTCTCAAACGGCAATATTATCGTTCATACAGCGTCATAGATTGAGTTGAGGGCAAGGGCAAGCATTGGCTGGGGTATTCAGAAATGCAGCTTGGGCAACCCACAAGAATCTCTCAGAATGCGACAAAAGGGAAAGGACAGGGGCCATGCGCATTTGCGTGTTTTGCGGGTCGCGGGCGGGCGAGCCTGAGGTGTTTGCCGAGGCGGCGCGGCGCGTCGGCAAGCTGCTGGGCGAACAGGGGATCGACCTGGTCTATGGCGGTGGACATGTGGGGCTGATGGGAATTGTGGCCGATGCCACGCTTCAACATGGCGGCAAGGTCTATGGCGTCATTCCCGAAGCGTTGGCGCAAAAGGAACTGGCGCACGCCGGGTTGACGGAGCTGTTCACCGTGCGGGACATGCATGCCCGCAAGCTGAAAATGGCCGACCTCGCCGACGCGTTCGTGGCGCTGCCGGGTGGGGCCGGGACGATGGAAGAGATTTTTGAGCAGTGGACCTGGCTGCAGCTTTCCATCCACGACAAGCCTTGCGGCTTTCTGGAGGTGGCCGGGTACTATGCGCCGCTTCAGCAAATGATCGGCAACATGGTGACGCACGGGTTTCTGAGCCGGGATCATGCCGACATGGTGATGTTCTCGGACAGTTTTGAAGCGCTGATCGACAGGTTCCGCAGTTTTAAGGCGCCCAAGCCGAAATGGGAAGATCTGGCGGGGTAGCACGCCGCAGGACCGAACGGAAACGGATTAACCGGGGAGGGCGACTTGCTGATCCTTATTGTATTTTACATTGCCATCTGCGTTGAAGCGGTGACTGCGGCATTGAGCGCCGGGCGGCGCAACATGGACTGGCTGGGGGTTTGCCTGCTTGCCTGTGCAACGGCGCTGGGCGGCGGGTCGACGCGGGACGTGCTGCTGGGACACCACCCGCTGCCCTGGGTCGAGAACCCGCATTACATTATCGTCGTGTGTTGTGCGGCGCTGGCGACCATTGCCCTGGCCCGCTATCTTGATCGGCTGAAAATGCTGTTCCTGTTGCTGGACGCATTGGGGCTTGTTGTTTTCACCATCATCGGCTGCAATGTTGCGATCGAGATGGGGCAGCCGATGCTGATCGTGATCGTTGCCGGAATGATCACCGGATGCACGGGTGGTGTTATCCGGGACGTGTTGTGCAACGAAGTGCCGCTGCTGTTTCGCGGTGAGCTTTATGCAACCGTTTCGATCTTTACAGGGGCGCTCTATTTAGGCGGGCTAAGCCTTGGGCTGCAGCAGGACCTGGTGGTGATTGTGGCGGTGGCGGCCGGATTCACGCTGCGGGCGCTGGCCATCTTGCGGAAGTGGCACATGCCCAGTTTCGTTTACAACAAGGACTGGCATTAGGAGGACGGGAATGCCGAGGACAGTGGTTATTGGTGGATCGGGCCATATCGGCTCCTATCTGGTGCCGAATCTTGTTGCCGCCGGGCACGAGGTGATCAACGTCGTACGCGGAGAGTCCAAGCCTTACAGATCAAGCCGGACGTGGGAGAGTGTGCGGACGGAAATTGCGGACCGGACTGCGGAGGAAACGGCGGGCAGATTCGGGGATCACATCGCTTCGATGAAGCCGGATGTTGTGGTCGACATGATTTGCTTCACGCAGGACAGCGCCATGCAACTGGCCGAGGCGCTGAAGGGCAAGATCAGCCATCTCATTCACATCGGGACGATCTGGGTGCACGGGTACAGCGTGCAGACGCCGACACGGGAAAGCGATGCGCGGGCGCCGTTTGGCGACTATGGCGTGCAGAAATCTCAGATCGAGGACTATCTGCTGGGTCTGGCGCGGCGTGGCGATTTGCCGGCGACGGTGGTTCGTCCGGGGCACATTGTGGGGCCGGGCTGGGCGCCGCTCAATCCGCAGGGACATTTCAACCCGGATGTCTTCCGCACGATCAGGGATGGCAAGAAGCTTGCGATCCCCAATTTCGGGCTGGAGACGGTTCATCACGTGCATGCGGAAGATGTTGCGCAGGTGGTGTTCAAATCGATCCAGAACTGGGGCGCGGCCAATGGCGAGGCGTTCAACGCGGTGTCGCCGGCGGCCTTGACACTGCGGGGGTACGCCGAGGCGATGTTCGCCTTTTTCGGGCACGCGCCCAATATCGAGTTCATGCCGTTCGAAGCGTGGAAGGGCACGGTTTCGGCAGATGAAGCGCAAGCGACGTGGGAGCACATAGCGCGCTCGCCGTCGCATTCGATCGAGAAGGCGCAGCGGCTATTGGGATATACGCCATTCTATTCGAGCCTTGATGCTGTCAAGCAGAGTGTGTCGACCTTGCTTGCCTAGCGCAGTTTCGGGCGTCTTTCATTCTTCACGGCGCCGGTATAACAAGCGCGCGAGAAGGTTTCGCATTCAAAGGAAAGATCCATGTCCGCCATCATCGACATCAGCGCCCGCCAGATTTTTGACAGCCGCGGCAACCCAACCGTTGAGGTGGATGTGGTGCTGGATGACGGAAGCTTCGGACGAGCGGCGGTGCCTTCGGGGGCGTCAACCGGGGCGCATGAGGCTGTTGAACTGCGGGATGGCGGCAAGGCTTACGGCGGCAAGGGCGTCACGCAGGCGGTCGACAACGTCAACACGATGATTTCCAGCGAGCTCTACGAGATGGATGCGCTGGATCAGGTCGAAGTGGACCGGGTGCTTTGCGAACTGGATGGCACGCCGAACAAATCCAAGCTTGGTGCCAATGCGATCCTGGGTGTGTCGCTGGCGGTGGCCAAGGCGGCCGCTGATTCCTGTGGTCTGCCGCTTTACCGCTATGTTGGCGGGCCGAGTGCCCGGGTTCTGCCGGTGCCGATGATGAACATCATCAACGGCGGGGCGCACGGTGACAATCCGATCGATATTCAGGAATTCATGATCATGCCGGTGGGCGCGGACAGCATTGCCGACGCAGTGCGGATCGGCGCGGAAGTTTTTCACACGCTGAAGAAAGCTTTGAGCGCCGAAGGGCACAACACCAACGTGGGCGACGAAGGCGGCTTTGCGCCGAACCTTTCGTCAGCCGATGCGGCGCTGGGCTTCATCATGAAATCGATCGAGGCGGCGGGCTACCAGCCCGGTGAGGACGTGGCTCTGGCGCTCGATGCGGCGTCGACGGAGTATTTCAAGCACGGCAAGTACGAGATGGAAGGCGAAGGCAAGTCGCTGTCGTCTGACGAGCATGTCGCCTACATGGCGGACCTGGCTGCCCGCTATCCGATCATTTCGATTGAAGATGGCATGGCCGAAGATGACTGGGATGGCTGGAAGGCGCTGACGGAAGCGATTGGCGGGACATGCCAGTTGGTGGGCGACGATCTGTTCGTGACCAACACCGAGCGGCTGGTTTCCGGCATCAAGATGGGCGTGGCCAACTCGATCCTCGTCAAGGTCAACCAGATCGGCAGCCTGTCGGAGACTGTTGATGCTGTGGATACGGCGCACCGGGCTGCCTACACGTCAGTGATGTCGCATCGGTCCGGCGAGACCGAGGACGTGACCATTGCCGACCTGGCGGTGGCGTTGAACTGCGGGCAGATCAAGACCGGTTCGCTGTCGCGCTCGGAACGGCTGGCCAAGTACAACCAGTTGATCCGCATTGAAGAGATGCTGGGCACGACGGCCACCTACGCCGGCAAGTCGATCCTGAAGGGATAGTCCCATTTCTGTCGAACTCGCAGAGATCGGCGGGCATCGCTTCGCGGTGTTGCCGGCGGACGGCCCCTTGCTGGACAGCGAACAGGCCGCGCTGGACCTGATCGGCGAAGCGTGGGGTGTCGAGTTTGATGTGATCGTGATCCCGAAGGCGCGGCTGGCGCCGGCGTTTCTGGAGCTGAAGTCGACGCTGCTGGGGCAGGTGACGCAGAAGTTCGTGAACTACAATGTGCGCGCGGGCTTTGTGGGTGACTTTTCCGACGAAATGGCGGTGAGCCGCGCATTCAATGACTATGTCTATGAAGCCAATCAGGGTGGACGGTTGCTGTTTGCGCGTGACCTCGAGGATTTGGCCGGACTGCTCGCGGATCGCTGAGCAAGCACTGTTTGGCAACAGACACTTAACCGGTTTGGACTAGGGTAACGGAACCGCGCAAAGGATGTTCCTGCCTTGATGTCCACCCGTCTGAAACGCCCGTCGCTTCTGCGTCAGCTGAGCGTAACCGCGCTTTTGCTTGGGTCGTTGACCTATCTTGGGATCAGCGCATTGACCGGGCAATTCGGTTTTGAAAGCAAGGAGCAGTTGCTTGAGGACATCCAGGTGCTGAGTGCCGAGAAGGCACGGCTGGCTGCCCGTATCGAAGACTACAATAAGCGAATTGCGCTGCTTGATCCGCAAAGGCTTGATCCGGACATGCTGACTGAACGGGCGCGGATTTCGCTGTCCATGGCGCATCCGGATGATATTCTGGTCATCCTGCCGGAAAATAACTGACTTTCAGTTGATTTACTGGATTAGCTGATAACAGGTTAATCCTGCTTCATAGGGCGGAATTCAAGGCGTCAATCTGGACATTTCCGGCCGGAATTGCACTTTGCGATTGGCGGATTTTGCACCTATGCTTTCGCGATTGCCGGCGCAGGTTCAGACTGCGCGGCGCATGTCCCGGCCACTTGTCCACGATAGCGGAGGCACCTGAATGGCCCGCAAGGCGACCACCACCAAAAAACCAGCCGCAGCCAGATCCCGCGCATCCAAATCGAACGCGCCCACGTTCACCAAGGAAGAAGAGCTTCACGCCTACCGCGAAATGCTACTGATCCGCCGTTTCGAGGAAAAGGCGGGGCAGATGTACGGCATGGGGCTGATCGGCGGGTTCTGTCACCTCTACATCGGCCAGGAAGCAGTTGTAACCGGCATTCAGATGGCCGCCACGGACGATGATTCCTCGATCACCGGCTATCGCGACCATGGTCACATGCTGGCGGTGGGAATGGACCCCAACGGGATCATGGCGGAACTGACAGGGCGTGGCGGCGGCCTTTCCAAGGGGAAGGGCGGCTCAATGCACATGTTCTCGGTGGACAAGAAGTTTTACGGCGGCAATGGCATCGTCGGTGCGCAGGTGTCGCTGGGGACCGGCATCGCCTTTGCCATGAAATACAAGGGTGAGGACAATGTCTCGCTGACCTATTTCGGTGACGGGGCCTCGAACCAGGGTCAGGTCTATGAGAGTTTCAACATGGCCAAGCTCTGGAGCCTGCCGGTCGTCTACATCATCGAGAACAATCAGTACGGCATGGGCACTTCGGTGGCACGTGCCTCATCGACCACCGATTTGAGCCAGCGCGGCGCCAGCTTCGGGATTCCCGGGGAGCAGGTGGATGGTATGGACGTACGGTTCGTTCGCGAAGCGGCGCAGCGCGCCATCGAGCATGCGCGCTCGGGCAAGGGGCCGTATATCCTTGAAATGCTGACCTACCGCTATCGCGGTCACTCCATGTCTGACCCGGCCAAATACCGGTCCAAGGATGAAGTGCAGTCGATGCGCGGCGAGCGCGATCCGATCGAGCAGGTGAAGGCGCGCATTCTCGCCGAGGAATATGCGTCCGAGGACGAGTTGAAGGAAATCGACAAGGAAGTCCGGGCAATCGTGAAAGAGGCAGAGGACTTTGCCACGAACGATCCGGAACCCGATGCGTCCGAACTGTGGACCGATGTGATGGTGGAGGCCTGAGCGATGCCGACCGATATTCTCATGCCCGCCCTGTCACCGACCATGGAAGAGGGCACGCTGGCCAAATGGATGGTCAAGGAGGGTGACAGCGTTGCCCCGGGCGACGTGATTGCAGAGATCGAGACCGACAAGGCGACGATGGAAGTCGAGGCGGTCGATGAGGGCACCATCGGCAAGATTTTCGTGGCTGAAGGAACTGAGGGTGTGAAGGTGAACACGCCGATCGCCGCGCTGCTGGGCGAAGGCGAAAGCGTAGATGAGGTGAAAACGCCGGAAGTCACCGCTGAGGATCCCAAAGAATCCGAGAAGCCGGGAGCTGATGAAGAGACATCCGCCAAATCCCAGCCGGAAGTGAAGACAAAATCCTCACCTGCCGCGCCGCAATTCGAACCCGACAGCGATCCGGACCTGCCGGACGACGTCGAAATGGTCGAAATGACCGTGCGTCAGGCGCTGAACGAGGCGATGGCCGAGGAAATGCGCAAGGACGAGAATGTTTTCGTCATGGGTGAAGAGGTGGCCGAGTATCAGGGTGCCTACAAGGTCACCCAGGGGCTGTTGGCGGAATTTGGCGCCAAGCGCGTGGTCGATACGCCGATCACTGAGCACGGCTTTGCCGGTCTGGGCGTGGGTGCGAGTTTTTACGGGCTGCGGCCAATCATCGAGTTCATGACGTTCAATTTTGCCATGCAGGCGATCGACCAGATCATCAACTCAGCCGCCAAGCAGCTGTACATGTCCGGTGGGCAGGTGCACGCGCCGATTGTGTTCCGTGGGCCGAACGGGGTGGCGTCACGTGTGGGCGCGCAGCACAGCCAGGATTACACTTCGTGGTATTCGCACGTGCCGGGACTGACTGTGATTGCACCCTACAGCGCTGCTGACGCCAAGGGATTGTTGAAGGCCGCAATCCGTTCTCCAAATCCGGTTGTTTTCCTCGAAAACGAATTGCTCTACGGCGCGACGTTCGAAGTGCCCAAGGTTGACGATCTTGTGCTGCCAATCGGCAAGGCGCGGATTGCGCGCAAGGGTACTGACGTGACCATCGTTTCCTATTCCATAGGCATGCGTTACGCGACGGAAGCGGCCGAAAAGCTGGTGGGAGAGGGTGTTGATGTTGAATTGATCGACCTCAGGACCATTCGCCCGCTGGATATGGCGACCGTGATTGAATCGGTGAAGAAGACCGGGCGGTGCGTGACCGTCGAGGAGGGCTGGAAACAGAACTCGGTTGGCTCATACATCGCCGCGCAGCTGATGACTGACGCTTTCGATTACCTCGACGCGCCGGTGCTTTCGATCACCGGCAAGGACGTGCCGATGCCGTACGCCGCAAACCTTGAGAAGCTGGCGTTGCCGAACGCGGATGAGGTGATCGAGGCCGTCAATCAGGTGACGTACCGGAGCTGAAGATTTGAACGTGGACCGCTCGCAGGACAGGAAGTTTCTGGATGCAGCCTATGCAGAGGCGCAGAAGGGCTTGTCTGAGGGCGGGATTCCAATTGGGTCGGTGTTGGTGCGGAACGGTGAGATCATTGGGCGTGGGCACAATCAGAGGGTGCAGAAGGGCGATCCGATCCTGCACGGGGAAATGGATGCGATACAAAACGCAGGGCGGCAGAACACCTATACAGACGTTACCTGCTACACGACGCTCAGCCCCTGCATGATGTGCACCGGCACGATCATCCAATTTGGTATTTCGCGGGTGGTCGTGGGGGAATCGCGCAATTTCAAGGGTTTCCAGGATGTTTTGTCGCTGGCCGGCGTGGTGGTGGACGATCACGACGACGCCAGCTGTATCCGGATGATGGAAGAGTTCATCGACGCGCATCCCGAACTCTGGAATGAAGACATTGGTGAGTGACTTGAGCCAGCGGTCCGCTAAAAATGCGATCTTGTCATGCGACAGCGTGCTCCTTGGAGGCGGCGGGCGCCCACGGGGCGCTTTGGCAGCACGACGGTGGCAGGCATGATCATCGCACCGGATCAGAACTTCAGTTTCTTTCATATCCCGAAATGCGGAGGAACGTCTGTGCGCCGCGCACTGGCATTGCCGGAGACAGATGTCTGGCGCTGGTGGGGAGCGTTTGCGGCTGGTGATGGCACAAAACTGGATCTGGCACACATGACTCCATCTGTGTTGCGGACCTACTTCCCGCAAGAGTTTGAAAAGGCCGATCAAACCGAGCGCTACGCCATTATGCGCAATCCGGAGGACCGTCTGCTTTCCTCATTCAATGAGCATCTGGTGAGTTTCCGGAACTCTTACGGTCTGGCGGGTTTGAAACCGAAGGCGCTTTTGGAAATGGCGGCCGAAGTGCAGGCTCGCCTTTCAAATGTGACCGACCCTTATCCGCTCGATCTTGTGCATTTTACGCCGCAGTCGTCTTACCTCGAGGACTTCGGCGCCCCGTACATTCCCAATATTTTCCGGATTGACCAGCTTGATGAACTGCTTGCCGATATCGAGGTCCGATGCGGTATTGAAACGGCTGCCGTTGCGATTCATCGAGGGCGCAGGCCGGAATTGAAGGTTGCCGGGCCGGGATTTGCCAGGGCGGTGGGGCGTGCCAATGCTTTTGTCAGGGCACACTTGCCTCACCCGGTGTACAATGTTGCCAAATCGATCGGTGAATTTGCGCTGGCCAGTCCACGGAACGACGAGACATACGCCTGGTTCAAGGACAGCGACGTTTTTCAGCATCTGCTGACCACCATTTATGAAAGAGACGTGGCGCTTTGGCGTGAGTACGCGGAGGCGGCGCCGAAACAGAAGTTCAGTTCCTTTCGAGGCGAAGCGACGAACGAAGGTCTACAATGAGCATCAATATCACCATGCCGGCCCTCAGCCCCACGATGGAAGAAGGCACGCTGGCCAAATGGCACGTCAAGGAGGGCGACAGCGTTGCTTCGGGTGACGTTATCGCCGAGATCGAGACCGACAAGGCGACGATGGAAGTCGAGGCCGTCGACGAGGGGACGATTGGCAAGATTCTTGTCAGCGAAGGCTCCGAAGGCGTGAAGGTGAACGCCGTGATCGCCGTGCTGCTCGAAGAAGGCGAGGACGCCGGCGACATTGGTGATGTCGCGGCCAAGGCGCCAGAGAAGGCCGACAAGTCGAACAGTAAGGCGGAAGAACCTGCAAACGAAGCCAAGAGCGAGGCGAAAGCTGCGCCGGCCAAAGAGCAGCAACCTGTGGAGAAGCCGAAAGAGGCGGCTTCTAGTGGAGAGCGGGTGTTTTCCTCACCTCTGGCACGACGGCTGGCCAAGGAAGCGGGTATCGAGCTTTCAGCCATTCCTGGCAGCGGGCCACACGGACGCGTGGTCAAGGCAGACGTTGAGAAGGCCAAGAAAGATGGTGTGCCAAGCAAGGCGGCGGGCGGACCGAAGCTCGCAGAAGGCATGGGCGGCGATGCGGTGCGCGGTCTCTATGAGGAAGACGCCTACGAAACTGTTAAGCTCGACGGGATGCGCAAGACAGTGGCAGCGCGGCTGACCGAGGCAAAGCAGACCGTTCCGCACTTCTATCTGACGATGGATTGCCAGTTGGATGCATTGCTGAAAGCCCGTGAGGAAATCAATGCGTCTGCGCCAAAGGACAAGGAAGGCAAGCCTGCCTACAAGCTTTCGGTGAACGATTTCATCGTCAAGGCGTGGGCGATAGCGCTGCAAATGGTGCCGAGTGCCAATGCGACATGGGCGGGCGACTCGATATTGCTGCACAAGCATTCAGACGTTGCGGTCGCCGTGGCGGTGCCGGGCGGACTGTTTACGCCGGTGGTGCGTGGGGCTGAACTGAAATCGCTGCGGCAGATTTCTGCGGAGGTGCGCGACTTCGCGATCCGCGCCAAGTCCAAGAAATTGGCGCCGCACGAATATCAGGGTGGATCGACCGCGGTGTCCAATCTCGGCATGTACGGCGTCAAGGATTTCGCTGCCGTGATCAACCCGCCGCATGGCACAATCATTGCGATCGGCGTGGGCGAGGAACGGGTCTATCCCGACAAGGGCGAGATCAAGATCGGCACGTTCATGTCGGTAACGTTGAGCTGTGACCATCGTTCGGTCGACGGGGCGCTTGGGGCGGAATTGCTTGGCGTGTTCAAGCAGTTGATCGAACAGCCCGTGATGATGCTGGCCTGAGGGACGCCGAGATGAAATCCATTCTGTGTTTTGGCGACAGCCTGACTTTTGGGGCCGATCCAGAGGTGATGGGCAAGCGGCATGCGTTTGCCGACCGGTGGCCCTCGGCGCTTGAAGCGGGGCTGGGTGCGGACAAGGTGCGGGTGATTGCCGAGGGTCTTGGCGGGCGCACCACTGTGTTCGATGACTGGAATGCTGCCGCAGACCGGAACGGCGCGCGCATTTTGCCGACACTACTTGAAAGCCATTCGCCGCTTGATGCGATCATCATCATGCTGGGCACAAATGACATCAAACCCTATCTGGGCCGCACGGCCGGCGAGGCGGGCCGCGGGATGGTGCGGCTCGGCCAGATCATCAAGGGGTTTTACCTGGCGCGGGGCGAGGCGGTGCCGCACATCGTTTTCGTGTCGCCGCCGGAAATCTGCGACACGGACAATGTCGACATGATCACTCATTTCGGTGGCAAGGGAATCATCGAGGAATCAAAAAACTTCAAGTCGCACTATCGGCGCCGGGCAGAAGAGGTGGGCGCGCATTTCTTCGATGCCGCCTCCGTTGCCAAGGCCGACCCGGCGGATGGTGTGCACCTGGATGCTGAGAACACGCAGGCGATCGGCACCGGACTGGTGCCTCTCTTGCAGAAGCTTCTGGCGCTTTGAAGGGATCGAGCTGCCCAGAGACTGACATGGATCAATGAACGGGGCATTGCGTTGGGCATACATGTGGCGATCAAACCAAGGAGAGCCAAATGACCCATACCCCACATTCATTGCGGACGGAGTTTCCCGAATATGCCGACAAGATCAACGAGTTGAAGGAAAACGACAGCACCTTTGCCAAGCTTTTTGATCGCTACGACGAGGTCAACCACAACATTCACCGGGCCGAAACCGACATTGAACCGGTTTCGGACGACTACATGGAAGCCATGCGCGAGCAGCGGGTGGCTTTGAAAGACAAGCTATACGCCATGATGAAGGCCAGTTAGGCACGGCATGGCGGCGACAACGAGGACTTCATGGCAGAAACCTACGACCTGATTGTCATCGGCTCCGGCCCGGGCGGCTATATCGCGGCGATCCGGGCCGCCCAACTGGGGTTGAAAACCGCCATCGTCGAACGCGAACATATGGGGGGCATTTGCCTGAACTGGGGGTGCATCCCCACAAAGGCATTGCTCCGCTCGGCCGAAGTCTATTCGCACATGGTTCATGCCGCGGATTACGGATTGAAGGCTGGCGACTATTCAGCGGACGTCGAAGCGGTGGTGAAGCGGTCCCGCGGCGTCACCCAGCAGATGTCGAATGGTGTCGGCTTTCTGATGAAGAAGAACAAGGTCGACGTCATCTGGGGCGAGGCCGAGATCACCAAGGTGGGTGAAGTCAAGGTTTCCGAGACCAAGAAGCCGGTGGTCGAGCCGCAGAATCCGAAACCGAAGGGCGTTTTGCCCGCAGGGACCTACAAGGCCAAAAACATCATCGTGGCGACTGGTGCCCGGCCGCGCGTGCTGCCCGGCATCGAGCCGGATGGCGAGAAGATCTGGACCTATTTCGAGGCCATGAAGCCCTCCAGCCTGCCGAAAAGCATGGTGGTGATGGGGTCGGGTGCCATCGGGATCGAGTTTGCATCGTTTTATCGGGCACTGGGTACCGAGGTCACGGTGGTTGAACTGTTGCCGCAGATCATGCCGGTCGAGGATGCGGAGATTGCGGCCCAGGCGCGCAAGCGTTTTGAAAAACGCGGCATCCGCATTCTGACCGACACCAAGGTGTCCAAGGTCGAAAAGACCAAGTCCGGTGTGGTGGCGCACGTTGAACCGGCGAAGGGAAAGCCTGAAAAAATCGAAGCCGAGGTGCTGATCTCCGCGGTCGGCGTGCAAGGCAATATCGAGGGGCTTGGACTGGAGAAGCTGGGCGTCAAGACAGACCGTGGCTGTGTCAGCGTGGATGGACACGGGCGCACCAATGTAGACGGTATCTTTGCGATCGGCGACGTGGCCGGTCCGCCAATGCTGGCGCACAAGGCTGAACATGAGGGCGTGGTCTGTGTGGAAACCATCGCCGGTCGGAAAGTGCACGGGCTCGACAAATCGAAGATTCCCGGATGCACCTACTGCGAGCCGCAAGTCGCCAGCGTCGGGCTGACCGAGGCAAAAGCCAAGGAAGCCGGCCGGGACATCAAGGTTGGCCGGTTCCCGTTCATCGGCAATGGCAAGGCGGTTGCGCTGGGGGAACCCGACGGTTTGGTCAAGACGATCTTCGACGCCAAGACGGGCGAGCTGCTGGGCGCCCACATGGTGGGCGCGGAAGTCACTGAGCTTATCCAGGGTTTCGTTGTGGCCATGAACCTGGAAACAACCGAGGAAGAATTGATGCATACGATCTTCCCACATCCCACGCTGAGCGAGAGCATGAAGGAAAGCGTCCTTGACGCTTACGGCCGGGCACTCAACATATAGGGCAAATCTTGAGGAGAGGTTCCCATGGTAGGTTTCATAATCGCATTGATCATCGGCGGCATTGCCGGGGCGATTGCTGCCCGGTTGATGAACGCCGACTTCGGACTGGTGATGAATGTCATTCTCGGCATTGCCGGTGCGTTCATCTTCAACATCGTGGTCTTCATCGTGTTCGGCATTGGCGGCGGCAATATCCTGTGGCAGTTGCTCGCCGGTGTGATTGGCGCTTGCGCGCTGATCTGGGGTTACCGTCAATACAAGCAACGTTCCTGACGGGGAAACAAACATGACACCCGCCCGCAAGGTGTTCTTTGGCGTTTTGGGCGCCGCTGTGATTCTGGGCCTGCTGATGGGGCTCCTGAACGTCGTAGCTCCGGACGCTTCGTCGGTCAGCATGAACGGCGAGGAACTGGAAGGTTGGGGCTCGGTGCCCGTTGCCATGGGTATCTGGGGTGTGATGGGGCTTATCTTCGGGCTGATTGCCGCCGGCATTACGGCATTGTTCACGCGAAAGAAAAAGGCCTGAGCGCAACGCGACAGGCCCAAGGCAAGTTTTGATGGTCACTTTGATCGACACCGCGCCTGAGGCGCGCCCGCGGCATCCCGAAAAGGCCAACCGGCCGGACACGGAAGTGTTGCGCAAGCCGGACTGGATCCGGGTCAAGGCGCCGGGCTCGAAGGTCTACAATGAGACGCGCGAGATTGTGCGCGAGAACAATCTGGTGACCGTGTGCGAAGAGGCGGGCTGCCCCAATATCGGGGAATGCTGGTCCAAGAAGCACGCGACCATGATGATCATGGGCGAGGTTTGCACGCGGGCCTGCGCGTTCTGCAACGTACGTACCGGGCTGCCGGATGCGCTCGACCCCCAAGAGCCTGAGAATGTGGCCAATGCCGTCGAAAAACTTGGGCTGAACCACGTGGTGATCACCTCGGTTGACCGGGACGATCTGCCCGATGGCGGCGCGCAGCATTTTGCCGACGTAATCAAGGCGATCCGGGCGCGTTGCCCGGGGACCACGATCGAAATCCTGACGCCGGACTTTTTGCGCAAGGAGGGTGCGCTCGAGGTGGTGGTTGCGGCCAAGCCGGATGTGTTCAACCACAATCTTGAAACCGTGCCGTCAAAATATCTCAAGGTGCGGCCCGGCGCGCGTTACTTTCATTCGATCCGGCTGCTGCAACGGGTCAAGGAACTGGACCCGCAGATGTTCACCAAGTCCGGCATCATGGTCGGGCTGGGTGAGGAGCGCAACGAAGTGTTGCAGCTGATGGATGACCTGCGCTCGGCGGACGTGGATTTTCTGACCATCGGGCAGTATCTGCAGCCAACGCGCAAGCACCACGAGATCGTGCGCTTCGTGACGCCGGAAGAGTTCAAGGGCTTTGAGACCACGGCCTTCGCGAAAGGGTTCCTGATGGTGTCTTCCAGCCCGCTGACCCGGTCTTCGCACCACGCGGGTGAAGATTTCGAGAGGTTGCGCGCGGCACGTCAGAGCCGTGTTGGTGCGGCCTGAAGATCGACCGTTCCTGATGCCGAAACTTCATTTCAAACGCCGCGTGGACCACACGCCGGAACAAATGCTTGCGCTCGTGGCGGATGTGGCGGCTTACCCGCAATTCGTGCCGAACTGCACGAATATGGAACTGAAAAAGGGTGCAAGCCCTGACCGGTTTGATGCCCGCATGCATCTTCGGTTTGGGCCGTTCACGCAGGCCTATACCAGCCGGGTGGACGTCAATCGCGACGCGGGCACTGTGACCGCTGAAGCGGTGGACGGGCCATTCTCGCATCTCGACAGCATCTGGCGGTTTGTGCCGGATGGACCAGGTGCCGAGATCAGTTTCGAGATTGACTTCAACATTGCCAATCCGCTGCTGGCCGCGGCCGCGGAGCCGGCCTTTGCGGCCAAACAGGGCGAAATCGTTGAAGCCTTCGTCAACAGGGCCGATCAGATTTACGGCTGATCCGCTACGACCTGAAGGATCAACTCGAGCGCCTGTTCCACAGTTGCAAGACGAATGGCGTCCCGGCCGAGGTCACCGAATTCACGGCGCAGATGCGTGGTTTCGCACTTGGTGGCGCAGGCAAAATGGACCAGGCCAACGGGCTTTTCCGGTGAACCGCCCCCGGGACCCGCTACACCAGTGACTGCAACGGCGATGTCCACATCGGCCGACTTGAGGGCGCCTTCGGCCATGGCTCGTGCTGTTTGTTCCGATACAGCGCCGAAATTGGCGAGTGTTGATGCCGGAACGCCGGTCATGTCCTGCTTGGCGCGATTGGCATAGGTGACGAAACCGCCGTGGACCGCGGTGGAGGAGCCGGAAATCTCGGTGAGGGCGCCGGCAATCAATCCGCCCGTGCAGCTTTCGGCCATGACGAGCATCATGCCGCGTTTGGTCAATTCATTGATGACTTCGGCGGCAAGCGTTTCTGTCGAGGCCGGGAAGATCATGGCTGCCGCGGCAGTTCGATGGTGGCCGTGCCCTGGGCGAGGAGACCCTCTCCGCGCCCGACGAAGCCCATTTTTTCAGCGGTGGTCGCCTTCACCGACACGCGGGAGACGTCGATCGCGCAAATTTCGGCGATGTTTTGGCGCATCTGATGAGAAACGGGTCCGATCTTTGGGGCCTCGCACATGAGAGTTAGGTCGAGATGAACGATGCGGCCACCACGCTCGGCCACGCGTTCAGCGGCGAATTGCAGGAAGGTGCGGGACGGTTCGCCCTTCCAGCGTTGATCGCTTGGTGGGAAATGTTGACCGATGTCGCCTTCGGCCAGGGCGCCGAGCAGCGCGTCCGTGAGCACATGCAGTGCGGCGTCGGCATCGGAATGACCGGACAGGCGGGCCGTGTGCGGAATGTCCACCTCCGCAAGCCGAACCTTGTCGCCAGGTTCGAACCGGTGGATATCGAGGCCGGTGCCGGTACGTGTTTCCATCAATCTTCCACTTCCCAGCCAGTGTTCGGCCAAAGCAAAGTCCTCCGGTCGGGTCACCTTCAGATTTCGCGGATGACCCTGCACCAGCTTTACCTCAAATCCCTTCCATTCGGCGATGGCTGCGTCGTCGGTAAACTCCTGGTCATGTGTCGCCGCCGCCCGGTGCGCATCAAGGATGGACTTGAAGTCAAAGCCTTGTGGGGTTTGTGCGGCCCAAAGCACGGCGCGGTCCAGAGTGCCAGCCGCGAATGCGCCATCGCTTGACCGTTTTATTGTGTCGGTGACAGGGACAACGGGAAGCGCAGCCTTACTGTCGACCAGGGCGTTGAGAACGTTTTCAATCACCTGGGCTGGAACGAGGGGACGGGCGGCATCGTGAATGAGAACGAGATCCGGAGTATGCGGCTCAAGTGCGAGCAGACCGTTCAGAACCGAGCCTTGCCGGGACGCAGCGCCCGTTGCCGGGGAAAGCAGCTTACCGGATGTGAGGTTCAATGCTGAATAGAACGCGCCATGGTCCCGGCCGATTACCGGCAGGATCAAGTCAACGGCGTCGTGCATGTCAAAGGCGGCGACGGAACGGGATAGCAATGGGATGCAGGCCAGAGGCACATACTGCTTGGGCACCCCTGTTGGGCCGGTAGTGGCGCGCACGCCTTGCCCTGCCGCCACAATGATCACCGCGACCTTTTTGCTCAATGCGTTGCCTATCCTTTGTGCTAATCAGCTTGAGTGACTTAGCATTTTGTCCGGCGCGGGCAAGAGTGGACTGTCACAAACGCGCGCAAGCTCGTGTGACCATTGCAAAAAACAGGGGCTTGTCTATTGTGCGGGCAGACTTGTGCGGACTGCACAAAATTGGAGCATTGGTGAGCGAATTGACACCGAAACTGCGTATCGGGGACGTCGCGACAGAGGGGCGAGCCTTTCTGGCGCCTATGGCGGGCATTACGGATGCGCCGTTTCGCAGTATCGCTGAGGAATTTGGCGCGGGCCTCGTCGTTTCCGAGATGATCGCCAGCGCCGCGCTCAGCACCGGACTGACCGAAATGGTCCGCAAGCTGCGCAAGCAGGGCGGTCGGTTGCCGCATGTCGTGCAATTGGCGGGCTGCGAGGCCAAGTGGATGGTTCGTGGGGCGCGATTGGCAGCGGAAGCCGGTGCGGACGTGATCGACATCAACCTGGGGTGCCCTTCAAAGAGGGTGACCAACGGATACGCGGGTTCGGCGCTTATGCGTGTGCCGGATCAAGCGCTTGCGCTGATCGAGGCAGTGATCAAGGCGACCGATCTGCCGGTGACCGTCAAGATGCGGCTGGGCTGGGACGACACAATGTTGAATGCCGCCCAGATCGCCAAATCTGCAGAAGATGCCGGCGTGCTGATGGTGACCGTGCATGGGCGCACGCGTCAGCAGTTTTACAAAGGGGAGGCCCGCTGGACGCCAGTGCGTGAAGTGGTCGAGGCAGTCAACATTCCGGTCGTCGTCAATGGCGACATAGTTGATGTATCGACGGCCAAAGAGGCTCTCAGGCTTTCCGGTGCGGCTGCCGTCATGATCGGTCGCGGTGCGCAAGGGCAGCCCTGGCTGGTGGGGCAGATCAATGCCGAATTGGGCGGCCATCGTCCTCCGGCTGCGCCGACCGGCCGGGCTCTGCGTGATATGGTTCTTCGACATCATGAAGCGATGATGGTCGCGTACGGGTCTGAGTTGGGTCCTCGTGTCGCCCGCAAGCATCTGGACTGGTACCTTGCGGCCAATGACATCGCGGTGAGCGCTGCGGACCGCAAGGCGCTTCTGACAGAGCAGGACGCGGGGAGGGCCCAAGACCTGATCGCCGGGATTTTTGCCACAGAGTGCAAGGTGGCAGCATGAATATTGCGCAGCTTCCTGCCATGCAGGCCGCAATCTTGCAGGCGCTTCAGCAACCGGTTGTGGTTTGCGACGCGGACGGGCAGTTCGTTTGGGCCAACTATGCGGCGGAGACCTTCTTCGGTGTTTCATCAAACGTGATGTCGCGGCAAAAACTCGGGGACTTCATCCCGTTCGGGTCGCCCGTTCTGTCACTGCTCGAGACTGTCAGCACGCGACGGGCACCGATGACCGAGTACCGCGTTCGGATCGGGACATCGCGCATGGGCGAGGAAAAGATCACTGATGCGTATGCCAGCCCCATTCCGGAAATGGATGGGCTGGTGGCGCTGATGTTTCAGGAACGCACCATGGCGGACAAGATCGACCGTCAACTGGTGTCGCGTGGCGCGGCGCGGTCCGTGACAGGGCTTGCGGCGATGCTCGCGCACGAGATCAAGAACCCGCTATCCGGCATTCGCGGCGCGGCGCAACTGCTCGAGCAGACTGCAGAGGATGATGAGTCACAGCTGACCCGGCTGATCCGCGACGAGACCGACCGCATCGTCAAGATGCTGGACCGGGTTGAAGTGTTTGGTGATGACCGGCCGGTGGATCGTGAGCCGACCAACATTCACGTTGTGCTGGACCGGGTGAAGCTGATTGCCCGGAACGGCGTGGCCAAGTCAGTCACCATCAGCGAGGACTATGATCCGTCGTTGCCACCCGTCTTTGGCAACAGCGATCAGTTGATTCAGGTCTTCCTCAACCTGGTGAAGAACGCAGCGGAAGCTCTTGAAGCGACAGCGAAACCCGAGATCAGGATTTCGACGGCCTTCCGGCCGGGCATCAAGATATCTGTGCCGGGAACGGCAGAACGCATTTCGCTGCCGCTGGAGATCAGTGTCGAGGATAACGGGCCGGGCGTGAGCCATGACATCCTGCCGTTCCTGTTCGATCCATTTGTCACAACGAAGTCGAGCGGGTCCGGGCTGGGGTTGGCGCTTGTGGCCAAAATTGTTGGTGACCACGGGGGCGTCATCGAGTGCGATAGTCAGCCGGGCAAGACGCGGTTCCGGATTCTGCTGCCGATTGCCGATCGCGGGGCCAAGACCCATGACGATGTCGATGAGGTGCATACCCCATGAGTGGACAGACAATTCTTCTCGCCGATGACGATGCGGCCATTCGCATGGTGCTCAATCAGGCGCTGACGCGTGCCGGGTACGAGGTGCGACCCACCGGCAATCTGTCGACCATGTGGAACTGGGTTTCGCGTGGCGAGGGCGACCTGTTGATATCCGACGTGGCGCTGCCGGATGGCAATGCCTTCGACGTGCTGCCCAAGATCAAGAAGTTGCGGTCGGATCTGCCGTTCATCGTGATGAGTGCGCAAAATACGTTCATGACGGCGATCCGGGCATCGGAGGCGGGAGCCTACGAATATTTGCCCAAACCGTTCGACATCAACGAGGTGCTGGCGATTGCGGCGAGGGCGCTCGCCGAGGCCAGCCGACCAAAGCCGAGCAAAGAAGGCGCGTCGGACGAACCGAACGAGAAAATGCCCCTGGTGGGCCGTTCCGCGGCCATGCAGGACATTTACCGCTCGCTGGCGCGACTGATGCAGACCGATCTGACGGTGATGGTGGCGGGCGAGAGTGGGACGGGCAAGGAACTGGTGGCCCGGGCGCTGCACCAGTTCGGCAAGCGCCGCAACGGGCCGTTCGTGGCGATCAACATGGCGGCAATCCCGCGCGACCTGATCGAAGCGGAACTGTTCGGTCATGAAAAGGGTGCGTTTACGGGAGCAGCGTCACGCTTTTCGGGCCGGTTTGAACAGGCTGAAGGCGGCACACTGTTTCTCGACGAGATCGGCGACATGCCAATGGATGCGCAAACCCGGTTGCTGCGCGTGCTGCAGGAGGGCGAGTACACGATGGTGGGCGGCCGCACGCCCATCCGCACCAATGTGCGCATCGTGGCGGCAACGCATCGCGATCTCAGCCAGTTGATCCGGCAGGGCCTGTTCCGAGAGGATCTCTATTACCGGCTGAACGTGGTGCCGATCCGCTTGCCGCCATTGCGTGAGCGCATGGACGATATTGGTGACCTGGTGACGCATTTCCTGCGCCAGGAGCAGGTGGAGGGCGAACCGGCGAAATCCATTTCGCCCGAGGCCGTGCAGCTTTTGCAGGCGCACAACTGGCCGGGCAATATCCGCGAGCTTGAAAACTTGGTGCGACGCCTGTGTGCACTGCATGCCGAGGAACTGATTACGCCCGAGCTTGTGCAGGCCGAACTCAATATGTCGCAGCAGCCGTCGCAGCCGGGAGGCAATGACACCGTTGATCTCTCGGCAGCGGTCGAGCGGCACATGATGCAGTTGTTGCATGAGCATGAACCGCACCTTCCGCCGCCGGGGCTCTATCAGAATGTTCTCGACCAGGTGGAAGGGCCGCTGATTTCGATGGCGCTGAACGCCTGCCGCGGTAACCAGATCCGCGCTGCAGAGCTTTTGGGGGTCAACCGCAACACTTTGCGCAAGAAAATCCGGCATCATCAGATCGAGATCGTTCGGCAGTCACGCCGGAACGGATAGGGCCACAAGTGCTCTTAGGGAAACTGTGGGCTTCGCCCCCGGCTTCAGCCCTTCGAGCGTAGCTCTCAGGGCCTGCCTGCGCTTGCGAATGTCCACCGGACATTCCCATCACTTTCAGTGACCGCTTGCCAGTGTCACATTTCGGCAACAATGACCTTGCACCAAAGGGCGAATTCAGTCAGTTTCCGATACACCCCAGCCAACCAGGACAGTCGCCGACCGGCGCATGACATGAGCGACAGTTTGGTTTCAGATTCGGCGCGCGCGCCTTCTTCGGGCAGGACGGAGAAGTTCAATCGGCCGCAGGCTCCCCGCAGCCAGACGATCATTCGTGCGCTGGGCCTGGTGGTAACGCTTGTGGCGGTTGCCGTGGCCGTTGGCTCTTTCTGGATCATGACCGGGGCGAGCAACATCGAGCCTGATCCCCAGGTATGGACGGCAATCTGGATCGCCAACGCGGTACTGATCCTGCTGGTGATTTCGCTCGTGTTGACCGAAGTCGTTGTGCTCATTCAGGCGCGGATGAACAATCAGGCAGGCTCGCGCCTGCGGGCGCGACTGGTTGCAATGTTTGCTCTTGTGGCGGCGGTGCCGGCGCTGATTGTTGCGGTGTTCGCTGCGGTCACACTCAACCAGGGGCTCGACCAATGGTTTTCCGAGCGAACCCGGCAGATCGTTGAAAGCTCCCGGCTGATTGCACAATCCTATCTGCAGGAACATGGTCAGGTTTTGCGTGACGACGTCATTTGGGTGGCGACGGAACTTGAAACCGCTCACGAGACGTTTGCGACCGACCGGGCTCGCTTCCAGCGCATCTTGACGGCGCTCGCGACGACCCGGTCGCTGCCCTACACATCTCTGGTTTCGGGGGACGGTGATGCGCTGATGCGGGCACAAATCAACGTGCAGGGCGCTCAACCGACCGTGCCGGTGTCACTTCTGTCTGAGGTTCAGGAAGGCGTGCCGTTCCTTCTGTCACCGGGCGCGACCAATCTTGTCGGTGCCTTGATCAAGCTGCGCGGCTACGAGGACACTTACCTGTTCACGGCGCGGCCGGTGGATGCAGAAGTACTTGAATATATGAAGCTAACCGATGATAACATAACGGATTATCGGCTTTACGCTTCGAACCGTTTTGTCTTTCAAATCACGTTTGCGCTGATGTACGCCGGGCTGGCGCTCGTACTTTTGCTGGCGGCTTTGTGGATCGGGATGGCTTTGGCCAACAGGTTCGTCGATCCGATACGCAACCTGATGATTGCTTCTAACCGGGTGTCGCAGGGCAAGCTGGATGTGCGTGTTCCCGTACGGGAGCGTGAAGGTGACTTGCGTGACCTCAGCGTGCGTTTCAACCGAATGGTGGCGCAGCTTCGCAGTCAGCGGCAGGCGCTTCTGGACGCAAACGATAACAACGAGAAACGCCGACAGTTCACCGAGGCAGTGGTGGAGGGTGTGTCTGCTGGTGTGCTGGGGCTTGACCCCTATGGCACCATCACACTGGCGAACCAAAGGGCTGCGGAAATGATCGGCAGCGATGAACTCGACCTCATGCATCAGACCATCACCGAGGTCGTGCCGGAACTGACGCCGATCATGGAGCGGGCGCGATCTGCACGGCTGGGGCAGTTCCGCGATCAAATCCAGTTGGGGCCGGAAACCGACCCGCGCATCTACCAGGTGCAGCTGACGCGGGAAGGGACGATGACAGAGTCAAAGGGTTTCGTTCTGACCCTTGATGACATCACGGACCTTATGGCGGCGCAGCGCACCAGCGCCTGGGCGGATGTGGCGCGACGGATCGCCCATGAAATCAAGAACCCTCTGACACCCATCCAGCTTTCTGCCGAGCGGTTGCGCAAGCGATATGCAAGCCAGCTGGAGGGGGATTTCGACGTTTTCGACAAGTGCGTCGACACGATCATCCGGCAGGTCGGGGACATCGGGCGCATGGTTGACGAGTTCTCCTCGTTTGCGCGCATGCCGTCGGCCGCACTGGAAAAGGCGGATATTGCTGATGCCATTCGGCAGGCCGTATTCATGGAAAGCGTCCGGCAGCCGGAGATTGAACTGGTTGCGGAAGTACCCGAGGGCGCGATCTGGGCGATGTTCGATACGCGGTTGATCGCGCAGGCTCTCACTAACCTGATCAAGAATAGCGTTGAAGCCATTGAATCCGAAGGTGTCGATGTCATCGACAGCCCAAAGGTCAAGGTGACGGCCACAGTGGAAGGCGAAACGGTCAGCATTGCGGTAAGCGACAACGGCAAGGGCTGGCCTCAGGAGAACCGGCAAAGGCTGCTCGAGCCCTATATGACGACCCGGGAAAAGGGCACCGGCCTTGGATTAGCCATTGTCGCCAAGATTATCGAACAGCACGGCGGCACGGTTGAGCTGCTGGATGCAGAGCCGGACGAGGCGGGCCGGGTCGGGGCGAGTTTCGTTTTCACGCTGCCTCTGGTCAGCCAGGGAGAGGTTCTGAGGGAAGGGGCCGTAGCCGGGAATGAAACAGTGTCGTCCGTCGACCGCGTATTGGCCGACCCGGACTGGCATGAGGACGCAAAGCACGAAACTGAAGAGGCGGCGGCGAAGTAATGGCGCGTGATATTTTGATTGTCGACGATGAGGCGGATATCCGCGAACTCATCGCCGGGATACTGGAGGACGAGGGGTTCGAGGCGCGCATGGCGCATGATGCTGATTCGGCTTTGGCCGAAATCACCAGGCGCCGTCCGAGCCTTGTGTTCCTTGATATCTGGATGCAGGGGTCTCGACTGGACGGGTTGCAGCTGCTGGATGAATTCCAGAGCCATCATCCCGACATGCCGGTGGTGATGATTTCCGGGCACGGCAATGTGGAGACCGCAGTCTCGGCGATAAAGCGCGGTGCTTACGACTATATCGAAAAGCCGTTCAAGATTGACCGGCTGCTGCTTTTGACGCAGCGGGCCATGGAACGCAGTCAGCTGCGGGCGCAGGTTGCCGAACTGGAAGTCAAGAGTGCGGACAGTTCGGCGGAACTTGTGGGCGTTTCTCATGATGCTGCCCAGATTCGCGCGGTCATCGAGCGGTCGGGACCGACCAATTCACGAATATTCATTTCCGGGCCGTCGGGCACCGGCAAGTCCCTGAGTGCGCGGCTGATCCACAATCACAGCCTGCGCGCCGGCATGCCATTCGTGGAATTCAACGCCACCTATTATCCGCCCGACGAGGTCATGGCCGCGCTGTTTGGCACGGAGACGACTGACGCTTCGGGCAATGTACGCACCAGTATCGGGGCACTTGAGAGTGCGCACGGAGGAACGCTTTATTTAAGTGAAATCACGGCTTTACCGGAAGTTGCTCAAGCTACCCTTCTGCGCGCGCTTGTGGAAAACAAGTTTCACCGTGTCGGCGGCGAAGGGGCTGTGCCGGTGGATGTGCGGATTGTGTCCTCAAGTGCCAGAAACCTTCCGGTCCTGATTGAAGAGGGTGAGTTCCGTTCCGATCTGTTCCACAGGTTGAGCGTGGTTCCGCTCGCTCTGACGCCCCTGAAATCGCGCCGAGAGGATGTGCCGCCATTGGTGGAGACTTTTGTGCTGCAGACATGCCGTGCGCACTCGCTTCCGCCCATCAGCGTCGGGCAGGATGCGATGGCGGTTCTGCAGGGGCAGGAATGGCCGGGGAATGCCCGTCAATTGCGCAATGCCATTGAGCGACTGCTGATCCTGACGAGGGATGCACCACCCGCTGACGGGATCATCACGGCGGCGATGCTTCCGCCTGATATCGGCGAGGTGCTGCCAACTGTCGGAGATGCAGAGGATGCCGCCCACCTGATGAGCCTGCCTCTAAGGGAGGCGCGTGAAGTGTTTGAACGGCAGTACATTCTGGCGCAGATTGAGCGCTTCGGCGGGAATATTTCAAAGACCGCCCAGTTTGTCGGCATGGAGCGCAGCGCCCTTCACCGGAAAATCAAGTCGCTCGGCCTTTAGTGTTCTGATAGAACGGCCACCGCTCAACGGAGAATAGCCCCGATATGCGCGTAATCATCAGCGGCGCCGGCCAGGTCGGCTACGGCATTGCCGAAAGATTGTCGATCGAAGGCAATGAGGTGACCGTGATCGACAGCAATCCCACGCTCGTGCAGCGGATTCGCGACACGCTGGATGCGCGGGGCGTGCACGGGCACGGGTCGCATCCGGATGTGCTGGCAACGGCTGGTGCCCGTGACGCGGACATGCTGATTGCTGTCACCCAGGTCGATGAAGTCAACATGACCGCCTGTCAGGTTGCACATTCGATCTTCAATATTCCTACCCGCATTGCCCGTATTCGCGCTCAATCCTACCTCAGTGCCGAGTGGCGGAACCTGTTTGCACGCGACCATTTGCCCATCGATGTGATCATCTCGCCCGAGATTGAGGTGGGGGAACTCATCTTGCAGCGGCTGGCCTATCCGGGCGCCGATGACATCGTCAGTTTTGAAGACGACCAGGTGGTCGTGCTGGTGATCCAGATCAGCGACGACTGTGCGGTGATCGATACGCCGTTGAGGCATCTGACGGACCTGTTTCCGAATTTGAAGGCGACCGTTCTGGGTGTCCGGCGTGAAGGCAAGGCGGTTGTCATGAGTTCGGACCAGAGCATTCAGTCCGGTGACGAGGCCGTGGTTGCGGTAACCCGCGATCAGGTGAGCCGGGTGCTGGGCCTGTTCGGCCGTGACGAGAGCCCTCCGCAGCGGGTTGTGATTGCCGGTGCCGGCAATGTGGGGCGCTATGTGGCGGACAAGCTTTCCGGCGGCCAGCCGCATGTCACCGTACGGCTGATCGAGAACAACCGCGGCGTCGCGCAGATCGCCGCTGAATCGATGGTGAACTCGGTGGTGGTGTTCGGCGACGCGCTGCAGGAAGACATATTGCGCGAAGTGGATGTGGCGCAGGCCGACATGTTCCTGGGGCTCACGAATGACGACGAGACCAACATTCTGGCGTCGGTGCTGGCGAACGAACTGGGTTGCCCGGCCAATTTTGCGCTCGTGAACCAGTCGCAATATCCAAGGTTTGCGCGGCGACTTGGGGTTGACGCTTTCATCAATCCGCGCGCGATCACGGTCTCGAAAATCCTGCGCCACGTGCGGCGAGGGCGGATTCGTGGTGTCTATTCGCTGTTTGACGGAAGCTCGGAGCTTGTGGAGGCCGAGGCACTTGAAACCTCGACGCTGGTCGGCAAGCCGCTTCGTGAAGTCCCGTTCGGGGAGGGGGTGCGTGTCGGCGCCGTGATCAGGGGTAGCGAGGTGATCATGCCGACCGGACAAACGCGGGTGGAGGCGGGTGATCTGGTCATCGTATTCGCTTTGGCCGAAAAGGTCCGCCAGGTCGAGCAAATGTTCCGGGTCAGCATTGACTTCTTCTAGAGCAGCAGGGTCCGGGACATGAAGTGGAGCGGGCAGGCCGCGCTGATGTCCGCCGTGTTGCTGGTCTTTTGCGGCGCAACGCTTTCGGGCCTGTTGGCTGGACTTGCGTCCAATGACTGGGCGGCCGTTGAGGCTTTCGGGCTGCTGAGCGTTGCCTACGGACTGGTTGCGGGACTGACGCTGATCACCGTGGGCGGGAAGGCGGTACGGCTCAACCGCGAACAGGTGTTCTCAGGCGCCATTCTGTTGTGGTGCACGCTGATCGTGGCAGCGATGCCCGCCTTCATGCTGATTGAGCGGCATTCGCTTCTGGTGGCGTTTTTCGAGGCTTCGTCCGCAGCCGTAACCCTGGGATCCAGCCTCGTGCCGACGCAACAGATGTCGGCCGCCATGATCGCCTATCGCAGCGTAACGGCGTGGTTGGGCGGGCTGTTGACCATCATGTTGGCCATATATGTTTTGGGCCGCTACGCGGTGGGTGGTACGCCGAACCGCGACCTGCGTTTTGTGCTGCACGGATTCAGCCGCGGCGATCCCCGGCTGAGCCAGACATTTCTGGAAGTGTTCGTGCCGTACATGGCCCTGACGCTGATTTGTACCGCTGCACTGGCGCTTGCCCGGGTTGAGCCGGAACGCGCGCTGATGCTGGCGTTCAACCTGATCGCCACCAATGGGCTGTCGCCACAGCCCACCGGCGGTTCGGTGCTGAACAACCAGTTCGCGGAAGGGGTCATGCTGGTGTTCATGGTGGCCGGGGCGACGAGCATCATCCTGATGCGGGCCCTGATCGGCCGCCGGTTGCGGCAGATGCAGGATGGCGGCGAGGCTGCTGGTTTCCTCATGGCCGCCTTGATGGTCGCTGTGCTGGCTATCGCAGCGCCGCTTTTCATCGAGGGTGGGGAGGACACACTCTGGTCCGGGCTCTTCAACCGCGTATTTGATGCCATCTCGACCATGACCACGACAGGCATGGTGCATAATCCGACCACAGGATACGGCCTGCCTGTGGAGATGCTGATCGGATTGGCGCTGATTGGCGGCGGCGCCTATTCCACGGCGGGCGGCATCAAGATGTTTCGATTGATGGCCATGGTCCAGCATTCGATGAATGAGGTGAAGCGTCTGGTTTTTCCAGACCAGGTACTTCCCAATTCCGTCGATTCCGACGACGGGCAGTTTGCGACCGCAAAGGCCATCTGGAGCGCGTTTTTCGCCGGGCTGATGATGGTTGTCGTGTTCATGGTGCTGTTTTCAATTTCCGGACATGAATTCATCGACAGTATGGCACTGTCGGTTGGCGCGTTTGCAAACACGGGAAACCTGGTTTCAGGGCATCTTCTTGTTGAAGAGATTGGTGGAATACCCGGTTCGACACTTGTGCTGGTCAGCCTCGCCGGCATTGCCGGGCGGGTTGAGATACTCGTCATTCTGGCCGCCTTCGGGCGCAGCCGCTGGGCCTAACGCACCGAACCGTATAGGCAATTCGGTTCGTGTGTGCCATACTAGGCGAGTTGGAATATATACTTTTTTTGGATGAGACATGCGGCGATGTTCTCATCACTGGCTTAATTTGTGTTCTGGTATCCGGTGATGACACCCGTCGTATCAAGAGGGGACGTTTAAATGCCCAATGAGAAGGCACAAAACCTGCAAGATGCTTTTCTGAACCACGTCAGGAAAAACAAGGTCCCGCTGACCATATTCCTGGTCAACGGCGTCAAACTTCAGGGTGTGGTGACCTGGTTTGACAATTTCTGTCTGTTGCTGCGGCGCGACTCGCAATCGCAACTGGTCTACAAGCACGCCATATCGACGATCATGCCGGGCGCGCCCATCCAGCTGTTTGATCCCGACCCAGGAGGGGATGACGACTAAGCGCAAAAAAGAGGACAAAAGTCCCGAAACTGAGGGTGTCGAATTCGCCCGCGGTCCAAATGCGTTCATTGAACGGCGCCGCAAGGCCACGCGCACGGCGCTGGTTTGTCCGGAAGTGAAAAGCCGACAGGACCGCACCTCGTCGATCGAGGCGCGGCAGGCGGAGTTTGCATCGCTGGCGCATGCGATTCACCTCGACGTGGTGGCGGACGAGCTGGTTCCAGTACGCGAGATCAAGCCGGCCACCTACATCGGCGGCGGGCAGGTTGAAGCGCTCGCCCAGATGATTGAGGAGCGGGACGTCGAACTGGTGCTTGTTGACGCGTCGCTGACGCCGATTCAGCAGCGCAACCTGGAACGCGGTCTGGGGGCCAAAGTACTCGACCGCACGGCACTCATCCTGGAGATTTTCGGCGAGCGGGCGGCGACGCGGGAAGGCGTGCTGCAGGTTGAATTGGCGCATTTGAATTATCAGCGCAGCCGTCTGGTTCGATCCTGGACGCACCTTGAACGGCAGCGCGGTGGATTTGGTTTCATCGGCGGCCCGGGGGAGACCCAGATCGAGGCGGACAGGCGCCAGTTGCGCGAACGTATTGCATTGCTTGAAAGGCGTATCGACAAGGTGCGCCGCACCCGAGAACAGCAGCGAAAACCTCGAAACGCGGTGCCGTATCCGCTGGTCGCGCTCGTCGGTTACACCAACGCCGGCAAGTCGACGCTGTTCAACCGGATGACCGGAGCGCAGGTGATGGCCAAGGATTTGCTCTTCGCCACGCTGGACACTTCTGTGCGGAAGGTTGAATTGCCGCATGGAAAGGAAGTGATCCTCTCGGACACGGTGGGGTTCATCGCAGATTTGCCGACCGATCTGGTTGCGGCGTTCCGCGCCACGCTTGAGGAAGTGGTGACCGCGGACCTGATTCTGCATGTCAGGGACGTATCCAATCCGGACCACGAGGCCCAGGCGTCTGAAGTCAAACTGGTGCTTGATGAGCTTGGAGTGAGTTCGGAGACGACACCCATTATTGAGGTGTGGAACAAGGTCGATTTGCTCGCCGATGGAGTTGACGGCGTCATGGCGATGCCGGGTGCCCGGAGCGGCGTGGGCGTTTCCGCGGTCACAGGTGCCGGCCTGCCGGAACTGGCGCACGAGATCGAGATGGCGCTCGCCGAGAACAGCCGGGAATATGAACTCATCGTGCCACATGAAGACGGTGAGGGCGCGGGATGGCTTCACAGGAATACTGAGGTTCTTCAGCGGGTTGAAGGCGAAAGTGGAACCACATTCCGCATTCGTGTGGAGCCGCGATTCAAGTCAGGATTTCTGGAACGGTTCTCCGGACGGATCGTCGCCGGGGAGAATATCGCGGCCTGATTTGTCGGCCGCGCGAATTTCATTCCAGTAGCCGTCAAGGATGTCTAGTCCGGCGTGAGAAGGTTCCAGGCCGTCCTCAGAACAGCGTTGTTCGACGTAACGGAAACGGCGGGCAAACTTGGCGTTGGCATCGCTCAATGCCGCTTCCGGTTGGATGCCTGCCTTGCGCGCCAGATTGACAACGGCAAACAGCAGATCGCCGATTTCTTCGTGAACTCGCGAGGTTTGGCCACTTGTCATTGCGTCTTCGGTCTCGGCGAGTTCTTCACGAACCTTGCCGGTGACGTCTTCAAAGTTGTCCCAGTCGAACCCAACCGTGGCAGCGCGCCGGGTGAGCTTTTCGGCGCGTGAAAGCGCGGGCAGGGCGCCGGGAACGTCGTCCAGCAGAGACGGCGCCCGCACCTGTCCGCGGCGTTTGGCGCGCGCCTCGCGTTCAGCCGCCTTGATTTCATCCCACTGGCCGCTGACCCCTTCGCTGTCGAGACCGGAAATGTTGCCGAAAACATGCGGGTGGCGCCGGATCAACTTTTCGCTGATGCTCCTGATCACGTCATTTATGCTGAAATAACCGGCTTCAGATGCCATTTGGGCGTGATAGACTGGCTGCAGCAGCAAATCGCCGAGTTCACCCTTCAGGTCTTCAAAGTCCTCGCGTTCGATCGCGTCTGCAACTTCGTAGGCTTCTTCGATCGTGTAGTGACTGATGGACTTGAAGTCCTGTTCGAGATCCCACGGACAACCGCCGTCCGGATCACGCAGTCTGGCCATGATTTTGACAAGACGGGAAAAATCGCCGGATGGTTCCACGGAGCAACTCCAGGGCTTTGGGGAATCGATTGGACCTCAGGGTATCTCAAACAGTTGCGGCCGCGAAAGAAGGGGATGTCCGTGAGCGTCGCTCAGTCAGACGCTGCAAAACGGAGTGCATGGTTCCACATCAAGTTTTCGCATAATATATATTATGGAACTTTCTAATGTATGAGTTTTGAGAAAGATTGGTGTTTTGGCCGGACATGCAGCTTGACCGTTCCGCTGCCTATCTGCCCGAAGGTATCTCGATCCGCATGCCATCGTATGCCGGCTCGATGTGTGGCGGCGTTTGGGCCGCGACAGTTCTGTAGTCCATGTCGATATGCATGTTGGTCAGAATTCCGCGGCGTGCGCCAAAGCGCTCAATCCAGGACACGGCTTCGGGCAACGACAGATGACTGGGGTGCGGCTTGGGACGCAAGGCGTCGAGAATCCAGACGTCGAGGTCTTGCAGGTCACGATGGGACGTTTCGGGAAAGCCGGACACGTCACAGGAGTAAAGCAGTCCGCCGATGCGGAATCCCAGCGATGTGATGTCGCCATGCTCCTGCAGTACCGGCTGTAGCGATATCGGTCCGCCGCCGCCGGAAATCGTGATTTCCTCGTCCGGTTCGATTTCGTGCCCATTGAGGATCGGCGGATATTCGCTGCCTGGCGGTGCCGCGAAGCAATAGCCGAATGCAGCGTGCAGGCGTTGGCCCGTTTGGTTTGAAAAGTAGACGTCGACGCGTTTGCGGTTTGACAGAGCGAGGACCCGCAAGTCGTCGATTCCGTGCGTGTGGTCGGCGTGTTCATGAGTATAGAACACTGCGTCCAGGTGTTCGACCTGGGCGTCGAGCAACTGCTGGCGAAGGTCGGCACCTGTGTCTATCAACACTTGTGTGGGTTCCGGGTTTCCGGGAAGCGTTGACGTGATCAACAGGCTGCAGCGTTTGCGTTGATTCCGCGGCTCCTTGGAGTCGCAGTCGCCCCAATTGTTGCCGATGCGCGGAACTCCGCCGGACGAACCGCATCCGAGGATGGTCGCGACGATGCGTTGCCCGGGCATTGTCACGTGCCGGTCACGCCTGTTTTGGCGAATAATGTGCCGAAGTTTCTGGTCGTCAACGCTGCGAGGGTTTCGAAATCCAGGCCCCGAACCTCGGCCAGCCGTTCGGCCGTGTGTCGCACGAAAGATGGTTCGTTGGATTTGCCGCGGTGCGGCACCGGTGCCAGATATGGCGCATCGGTTTCCACAAGAATGCGATCCTCAGGCGCGAACGCGGCGACTTCGCGGATTTCTTCGGCGTTGTTGAAAGTCAGAATACCCGAGAATGACACGTATCCGCCGAGATCCAGACCCGTGCGGGCCAATTCGGCGCCGGAAGAAAAGCAATGCAAAACAAACGGGAAGGCCCCCTTCCCCGACTCCTCGATGAGGATTTGGGCCATATCCTCGTCGGCACTGCGGGAGTGAATGACGAGCGGCAGTCCGGTCTCGCGGGCGGCCGCGATATGGCGGCGAAAGCCTTCTGCCTGAGCCTCACGTGGAGAATTGTCGTAGTGGTAGTCGAGACCGGCTTCGCCGATTGCGACACATTTTGGATGTACGGAAAGCCGCACTAGGTCTTCCGTTGAGATATGAAGCTCTTCGTGGGCGTTGTGCGGATGTGTGCCGACGGAACACCACACATTGTCATGCGCTTCGGCGATGGAAGTGATTTCGTCGAAGCGCTCGACGCGGGTTGAAATTGTGACACAACCAATCACGCCTGCTTCCCGCATCCGATCCATCACCCCGGCAAGGTCAGATTGCAGGGCGTCGAAGTCCAGGTGGCAGTGGGAATCAATCAGCATTTCAAACTCTAGCCGTCTGCGTGGACTGCACGCTCAGGTTTCGGTCTCGTCGACATATCGTGGGAAGACGCCCTGCGGTGCGGGCAATTCCGTTCCTGGTGTGAGGCGCCCTTTCTCACCGAGTTGCGCGAAGTCGCGTGCACCCTCTTCGAGGCTCAGGAGATCCAGCAGTTTGCCCGCTGATTCAGGCATCACGGGTTGCGCCAGAATGGCGACCTGGCGGATAATTTCCGCGGTGACGTAAAGCACGGTCGCCATGCGGGCCGGGTCGGTTTTCTTAAGCGCCCAGGGCTCCTGAGCGGCGAAGTAGCGGTTGGCATCGGCGACGACCTTCCAGACGGCGTTGAGCCAGGTGTGCAGGGCCTGAGCATTCACAGCGTCGCGTGAGGGCGCGAGTAGTCCGTCGGCGGCGTCCAGGATTGCCTTGTCTTCGGCGCTC
Organism: Devosia sp.; assembly: GCA_017794705.1. Lineage (GTDB taxonomy): Bacteria > Pseudomonadota > Alphaproteobacteria > Rhizobiales > Devosiaceae > IH3. Next base: position 301,198 of record CP051235.1, read on the forward strand.
AATTCGCCGGGTTCCGGCACTTTGCCATCGCAGTTCTTGGCGACCATCGACAAGGACCGTTGCGCCAGATTGCCAAGGTCATTGGCGAGGTCGGCGTTGATGCGGTTGACGATGGTTTCGTGGCTGTAGGAGCCGTCGGAGCCGAAGTTCACCTCACGCAGGAAATAGTATCGCATGGCGTCAACGCCATATTGTTCAGCGATGGCGAACGGGTCGACAACATTGCCGACCGACTTGGACATTTTCTCACCGCGGTTAAACAGGAAGCCGTGGGCAAAAACGCGTTTGGGCAGTTCGATGCCGGCTGACATCAGGAATGCGGGCCAATAGACAGCGTGGAAACGCACGATGTCCTTCCCGATCATGTGAACGTCTGCGGGCCAGTAATGCGCTCGCTCGGCGTTGGCATCGGGGAAGCCGGTTGCCGTCAGATAGTTGGTAAGCGCGTCGACCCAGACATACATGACATGCTTGTCGTTGCCCGGAACCTTGACGCCCCAGTCAAAGGTCGCCCGCGAGATAGACAGATCCTTGAGGCCGGATTTGACGAAGCTGACGACTTCATTCCGACGTTCAGGCGGCGCGATGAAATCGGGATTGGCGTCATAGTGCGCGAGCAGCTTGTCGGCGTAGGTAGACAGGCGGAAAAAGTAGCTTTCTTCGACGACCCATTCGACCGGTGAGCCCAGTGGTTCGCGCCGTACGCCATCGTCGCCGACGGTGGTCTCTTTTTCGTCGAAGAAGCCCTCCTGGCGGACAGAATACCAGCCTTCGTACTTGCCGAGGTAGATGTCACCATTGGCTTCCATGCGCTTCCAGATTTCCTCGGAGGCACGGTGGTGACGTGGTTCTGTTGTGCGGATGAAATCGTCAAACGAGATGTTCAGCGCGGACCAGAGTTCGCGGAACACGTTGGCGTTGCGGGTTGCCAGATCGATGGTCGCAATGCCTTCCTTTTCGGCGGTCTGCTGCATTTTCAAACCATGCTCGTCGGTACCCGTGAGGAAGAACACATCGCGTCCGTCCAGCCGGTGAAAACGCGCAATCGCATCACAGGCCAGCGCAGTGTAGGCATGGCCAATGTGCGGAACGCCATTGGGATAGAAAATCGGCGTGGTGATGTAGAAACTGGGTTTGGTCATAAATCAGGCGCTCAGGCGTTCCGAAACAAGCCGGGCGTGCCGTCTGATCGCATCCAGAATGGTGATCAGCGTCTGCCGCGGGTCGAGATTGTAGATGTCCGCATCCGAAAACAATGCGCCGGACTTTTCCCACAGGGCGTTGGCTGAAGCAAGCCGCCTACGGTCGCCCCCGCTGCCTGCGGCAATGGCTTCCCTGGCGATCCAGTTCAGGACGATTTCGCGGGCGAAACCGGTTTCCAGCGGCTTCTGGGTGCCGGTGAGCGCTTCGGCAAGTTTCAGGGGCGCAAGATCATCCATTTCATCTGGTGCGGTGAGCCAGGTTTCCAGCTTTTGCAGGTCCTTGTTGTTAGCAACAGCCAAAGCCTCGAGGGCGCGGCGCGGGCGGCCACCTGCCAACTCGATCGCGCGGGAAACGGATTCTGGTTCGGCATCGGTGAGGCCTGCCATCGCATCGGTCATTTCTGCGTCATCCAGACTGCGTAGCGGATGATCCTGGCAGCGCGAGTGAATGGTCGGCAGCAATTGTCCCGGGCGGTGTGAGATCAGAATGAAGTGGGTATCGGCCGGTGGTTCTTCGAGTGTCTTGAGAAGTGCGTTGGCAGAGGAGGCGTTGCAGTCGTCGATCGAGTCGACGATGCAGACACGGTGCCCCGCCCTGCCCCGTGTCTGGTGCATGCGATCAATGAGGTGGCGGACTTCCTCGACCCTGATCACAGTGTAGAAGGCCTTGCCGTCATCCCGGAGTTTGCGTCTGAGAACGAAGACGTTGGGATGAACGCCGGCGGCGATCTGTTCCGCGACCCGGTTGGCGTCTTCGTCTCCGGTCTGGACGAGAATGCGCTCGGCCAGTTTGAAGGCCAGAGTGGCCTTGCCAATGCCGCGCGGTCCGTGCAGCAGAACGCCGCCGGGCAAGCGATCATTCTCCATCTGCCGGAGCAAGCGATCCATCACCATTTGGTGGCCAACGAGGCGCGGGTTCTGTTCGGGCGCGGCAATGCCGACAATCTGGTCTGCTTCGCGCTGATCTTCAAAGTCACTCATGCCGGCACCTTAACCGGTCATGGCGCGCGTGACCTCTGGAAAATGTGCGCAAACCGACTGCCAGACATTCTCGGCAACTGATTCCGCATCCTGCTCGGCGGAAATGACGACGCACCGGTCGCGATTTTTTTCCGCGATGTCGAGGAAGGCCGCGCGCAGCCGCCCGTGCCAGTTGAGGTCTTCTTTCTCGAAGCGGTCAGCGACACTCGGGATGCCGTCCTCCAGTGCCCGCTGCGCTACCCGCTCGAAGGCCTTGTCGGGGGGCATGTCCAGGATGATCGTCAAATCAGGCGTGTGACCTTCAAGTGCGAGCTCCTCAAGGGCGTCGATCAGAAGCGGCTGCACACCGCCGGTCAGGCCCTGATAGGCGCGGGTGGAATCCGAAAACCGGTCGGAAAGCACCCAGTTTCCGCGTTCCAGATTGGGCGCTATCAATTGGGTCACGTGATCGTGGCGGGCGGCCGCGAACAAAACTGCTTCGGCACCGGCACCCCATTCCTCCGAGCGCCCCTGGAGAATGAATGAGCGGATGGCTTCTGCCTTGGGGGTGCCGCCCGGTTCACGGGTTCGAACTGCCTTGATGCCGGCGTGACCGAGGCGCGTCAAAAGCCGTTTGACCTGAGTGGATTTACCGACCCCCTCACCGCCCTCAAAGGTGATGAACTTGGCCGGCGAACGGGGCTGACTATCTGGCATTGGATCGGCTTTTCCCGATTTGGCTAGATCCACCCCAAGGCCAATTCCTTGAGCGCATCCAGAGATCTCCGCGTCAACGAGCCTTGCTCCACCGAACCCGCAGCATAAAGCGGTGCCGACTGAATCAGTTGTTCGTCACAATAGACGCGTAACTCAGCAAGCCTGTCCCCTTCAACCACCGGCGGAAGGATGGGTGCCTGGTAGGCGATTTCACCGCGCAGGCAACGCCGCCCGCCGCGGGGCAGGTAAAGGGTCAGCTCACTTTCGCCGACCAGTCCGACGTTGGGTTCCTCGCCGCCGTAAACATCGGCGTAGCCAACAATTTCGCCATCGGCAAAGGCATTCACGAGCTCGAACGCACGGCTGCCCCATGTGATGAGTTTGCGGGCTTCTTCGGCGCGCTCCTCCAGGGATTCAAGACCGTGGATAACCGCGATCAAGCGCCGTCCACCTTCTGTCGTGGAGGCCACAATGCCGTAGCCGGCGGCTTCGGTGTGCCCCGTTTTCAGACCATCGACGCCGATTCCGTCATCCAGCAGCACGTTGCGATTGGACTGGTTGATGCCGTTCCACTCAAAACGCGGCACCGAGAAAATGTCGTAGTACTCAGGGAATTCGCGAATGATGTATTGGGCGATCAACGCCAGGTCGCGCGCCGAGGCATACTGATCCGGGTCGGGCAGACCTGTTGAATTGGTGAAGTGTGAATGCGTCAGGCCGATCTCGTCGGCCATGTCGTTCATGATCAGGGCAAACGTGTCTTCTGAACCTGCGATGCCCTCGGCCAGCGCCATGCTGGCATCGTTGCCGGACTGGATGATCACCGAGTGAACGAGATTGTCGACTGACACTTTTGAGCCGAGTTCGGCAAACATGGTCGAACCGCCGGAGGCGGCGCCCCCTTCCCGCCAGGCCCTTTCGGAGATGAAAAACTCGTCTTCAAGGCTCAACCGGCCGGATTTCAGCATGTCAAAAACAACGGCCAGCGTCATGAGCTTGGCCATGCTGGCCGGCTCCATGGGTTCGTCGGCCTCTTTCTGGTACAGAATGGTCCCGGATTCATAGTCCATCAGCACCGCGAAACGGGCCTTGGTGGTGAAATCCAGCTGTGCCAGTGACGGAATGACAGAGACCCCAAGCGCGAAGTTTCCAACCATCAGAATCACAAGAAGTTTGAGCAAATTGGGCGGTTTCATCGGCCTTACGCGCACTCCGGGGCTTCAGTTTGAGTGTATTGTACCGGCCAATTGCTGCCGGTCTATGGCGACGGCGAAATTTCCGTCACAAGCGCATTCACATCTTCTCGTGTGACGCCGGGTTTCAACCAGGTCAAGTTGAGCCGCACCATGCCTTCGGGCAGGCCGGTATGGTCGTAGTCGACTGCGCCCAACACGGCGAACTGACGTGCCGCCTCGTTGGCATGCTCAAGCCTGTTGAAAATGCCCACGGAAATGTCGACGTCGCGCGCGTCCAGATCGTTGGCCAGCCGCCAGGTTTCGAGATCGCCCGGGTTCTGGGCCATCGCTTCTGTGGCGGCAAAGGCCTGATTGATGACCACCCCGCCTGCCTGTGTGTCGGCATAGGAGAACAGGCTGACAACTGACCCCAGCAGGCCGCCGGCTTCGCGGCTGATCGGACTCGGCCGCTGGTTGGCCAGCACGGACGGACCCTGGTTGAAGCCGCCGCCGGTTGGCACGGTGGCGTTTGGTGAGTTGATCGAGGCGATCAGATAACGCGAATCATCGCCTTCCAGCGGGGCATTGCCGACGTACTGAACGCGAACGCGCGCGGTGCCGCTGTTTACAAATCCCAGCACTTCAGCGGTGCGCTGCGACACATCAATAAGCCGATTGTGGGCGAACGGACCACGATCATTGACCCGCACGATGGCAGAACGGCCATTGCCGAGATTCGTCACGCGCACGTAAGACGGCAGCGGCAGCGTGGGATGCGCGGCACTCAGGAAGCCGGAGTCAAAGATTTCGCCGTTTGCTGTTACGCGGCCATGAAAATTCGGTCCGTACCAGGAGGCTGTGCCAGACTCATCATAATCGGGGTCGACTTCGGGGTGAAACCAGCGTCCCGCAACACGGTATGGACGCCCGACCTGGTAACGCCCTCCCCCGCGCGGCACCGGCCCAAAGCGGATGACCCGTTCCGACGCGGCGACACCATAATCGGCGCTTGAGAACTTGATGCCGTCACCGTCGAACAGACCGGAACCGCTGCATGCCGACAGGCCCGCCGCCATCACGGCGGCTGCCAGCGCCTGCACCGAGGCGCGCATCAATCTGTGTCCTGACGCAATACTCATAGGACCCCGTTTGGATATGCACAATTTAACCCAAACTGCGCGTATCCAAACCCAATGCCCTGCCCGTGGTTGATTTCGCGTTAAGAGGCAGCACTTGCCGGCAGCGAAACCCATAACCCGAGAACCCGCTTGCATAAGGATTTTCGGTCATATAAAGAAATCTTTATATCCCTGCCGCACTTTGAGGCGGTGAACTTTTTGGAACTTTGAATGTCGAAACTTGCCGAACTGCTGAGCGAAAAGCGTGTGCTGCTGGCCGACGGGGCCACCGGCACAAATCTGTTCGACATGGGGCTGGTTTCCGGGATGGCGCCCGAAATCTGGAATTTTGAACTGGCCGACAATATCCGCAGCCTGCACCAGGGCTTTGTGGACGCGGGTTCCGACATTCTTGTCACCAATTCATTCGGTGGTTCTGCGCGGCGACTGAAACTGCACAATCTCGACGGGCGGGTCCGTGAGATCAACGCGCGGGCTGCTGAAATCGCGGCAGAAATTGCAGCTCATGCCGGCCGGGACATTGTGATTGCGGGCTCCGTGGGTCCGACGGGTGACCTGTTTGCGCCGCTGGGTGAACTGACTGCCGAGCAGGCGGTCGAGGTGTTCATCGAGCAGATTGAAGGTCTGAAACAGGGTGGCGCTGATGTCGCCTGGATTGAGACCATGTCGGCGCCCGAAGAAATCAACGCGGCGCTTGAGGCTGCGCAACATGTGGGGATCCCCGCCACCGTGACGGTGAGCTTTGACACGGCTGGCCGGTCCATGATGGGGCTGACGCCTGCCGGATTTGCCAGCGACATGGCGACCCGCGCCGAGCCGCCCGCGGCGATTGGTTCAAACTGCGGTGTCGGGGCTTCTGATCTCGTCAACGCCCTGCTCGACCTTGTGCCAGCCGCAAATGGTATTCCGGTGATCGCCAAGGCGAACGCGGGTGTGCCGCAGATCAAGGGTGAACACGTCGTTTATTCAGGCACGCCAGACCTGATGGAGACCTATGCCAAGCTGGCGATCGACGCCGGGGCGCGAATCATTGGTGGCTGCTGCGGCACCCGCGCCGAACATGTGGCGCGCATGCGCAAGGCGCTCGACACACACAATGGCGGGACGATCCCGACCCTAGAGGAAATCATCGAACGGCTCGGACCCCTGGTGGCGCCGCCATCGACCAAGACTTCGGGCCGTGGCGAAGGACGCCGCCGGCGTCGCGCCTGACCTCCGCGTACTGCGTTTCAAGGACCAAGTGAATGTCTGACGAAGACGACATCATCCTTTCTGAACTCGACGATGCCGAACTCGTCGAGCAGATGCAGGACGACCTGTACGATGGTCTGAAAGAAGAGATCGAGGAAGGTGTCAACATTCTGCTGGAACGTGGTTGGGCGCCTTATGACATTCTGACCAAGTCGCTGGTAACCGGAATGAAGACAGTCGGCGACGACTTTCGCGACGGCATATTGTTCGTACCCGAAGTTCTGCTTGCCGCGAACGCCATGAAGGCCGGAATGGCGATACTGCGGCCGCTGCTCGCTGAGACAGGAGCCGCGAAGATCGGAACGGTGGTGATCGGGACCGTCAAGGGTGACATCCACGACATTGGCAAGAACCTTGTCGCGATGATGCTGGAAGGTGCGGGTTTTGAGGTGATCAACCTTGGAATCAACACGGATGTCGACAAGTTTTTGGCGGCGATCGAAGAACATAAGCCGGACATTCTGGGCATGTCGGCGCTTCTCACCACGACCATGACCTACATGAAGGTAGTCATCGAAACGCTGAAGGAAAAAGGCATTCGCGACCAGTTGATCGTACTGGTCGGCGGCGCGCCTCTCAACGAGGAATTCGGCGACGCCATTGGCGCAGACGCCTACTGCAAGGATGCGGCGATCGCGGTGGAAACCGCGAAGCGCATGGTGCTGCAAAGGGCCGGATGATGAGCGAGTCCGAAAAGATCGGCATTGTCGCATGTGGCGCCATCGCCCGAGAGTTGCGCGCCGTCTTGGCGGCTTCGGGCCTCACCCATATTAATGTGCGTTATCTGCCGGCCAAACTGCACAACGCACCACGCGAGATTCCTGGCGCCGTCGCTTCGGTGCTTGAGGACCTGCAGGTGGAATGTGACCGGCTTTATGTTGGCTATGCCGACTGCGGCACTGCGGGAAAGCTGGACAAGGTGCTGGACAAGTATGGCGCGAGCCGCCTGCCAGGCGCGCATTGCTACGCTTTCTTTGCCGGTTTGGACCGGTTCGACCGGTTGCATGACGCTGAGCCCGGGACCTTTTACCTCACTGACTATCTGGCGCGGCAGTTCGAGACGCTGGTGTTTCGACCTTTGGGTCTCGACCGGTATCCGGAATTGCGTGACGACTACTTCGGCAATTACACGCGGTTGGTGTACCTCGCCCAGACGGATGACGCCGACCTGGATTCAAGGGCTCGTGCTGCGGCTGATCGTCTGGGATTGCGGTTCGAGCGGGTTGATACCGGGCTGGGCGATCTGGCGCATTTTTTCGAGCGGGAAGTCGCATGAACAAGGCAAAGATCATCTACTGGCGCGACATCCCCACCCAGGTTGTCGTCGGATCGGGCCGAAAGTCCACTAAACGCCCCCTCGCCGACCGGTTTTTGGTGGCCGTGGACAAGGCCGCAATGACCGCGGGCCGGACCAGCGACGAAGACTATATCGCGGACTGGCATTCGGCCGAGGTTGAAACGGTTGAGGACGACGCTGCGGCCGCCGCTGAGACAATAGCCGCCGGACTGGAAAATGATTACCCGACCGCGCGTCTGGCCGAACTGGCCCGGAACGGCGGCAATGACCCTGAAAAACGAGACGGCCAATGACCACCAGAACTGTAATTTCCTCGCCCACCAGGGAAGTCATCATCGGGTTTGATCAGCCGTTCTGCGTGATTGGCGAGCGGATCAATCCGACCGGGCGCAAACTGTTGGCCGAAGAGATGAAAGCTGGCGACTATTCGCGTGTACAGGCAGACGCCTTGGCGCAGGTCGAGGCTGGAGCGATGGTTCTGGACGTCAACGCCGGCATTCCTCTGGCCGACGAACCGAAAATTCTCGCTGAGTGTATCCAGTTGATCCAGTCGATCACCGATGTGCCGCTGTGCATCGATTCATCGATCATGGATGCGCTGGAGGCAGGGCTTGCCGTCTATCAGGGCAAGCCCCTGTTGAATTCTGTCACCGGCGAGGAGGAGTCGCTGGAGCGCATTCTGCCTCTGGTGAAAAAGCACGGCGCAGCCGTTGTTGCCATTTCAAACGATGAATCCGGCATTTCGACTGACCCCGACGTGCGCTTCGCCGTTGCCAAGAAGATCGTCGAGCGGGCGATGGATCATGGCATCCCCAAGAATGACGTCGTGGTGGACCCGCTGGTCATGCCCGTTGGCGCGATGAATGATGCGGGAACGCAAGTGTTTCGGCTGGTTCGCCGGTTGCGCGAAGAGCTGGAAGTCAACACAACCTGCGGCGCGTCGAATGTAGGCTTTGGCGTGCCGAACCGACATGCGCTGACGGGGACGTTTATCTCCATGGCCGCGGCCGTGGGCATGACGTCGGCAATCATGTCGCCGCTGCATGCGGAACAAATGAATGCGGTGCGGGCGGCCAATGTGTTGAACGGCTTTGACCCGGACTGTGGCAACTGGCTGAGCGCAAACCGGCCCCAGACGGAAGCTGGTGCCGAAGCGGGCGGACGGCGGGGTGGACGCTCCGGCCGCCGGCGTGCCCGCGCCTCCTCCGAATAGCGTGACGACTGATCCCACAGCACTGGTCGTTTTTCAACCTTCGGGCAAGCGCGGGCGATTTGCGCACGGCACACCAGTGCTGGATGCAGCGCGTGAACTGGGCGTACAGATCGAGTCGGTGTGTGGCGGGCGCGGGATATGCGGGCGATGCCAGATCACGGTTGCCGAGGGCCAATTCGCCAAGTTTGGGATAACGAGCTCCGAAGACCGGTTATCGCCCAAGGGGTTCATCGAGAACCGATACGATGAAAAACGTGGGTTGGCGGCAGACCGGCGACTGAGCTGCACGGCCCGCATCGAAGGTGATCTGGTGGTTGACGTGCCGGATGCCTCGATCGTTGCCGGACAGACCATCCGCAAGGATGCGAACACGATCGGCATGATCCGCAACACGGCCTTGAGACTTTGCTACGTTGAACTGCCCGAGCCGGATCTTGAAACGCCAGTGGGGGACGCCGACCGGCTGGCAGCGGAAATCGAGCTGGAATTCGGCTACGAGAATGTTGAAGTCCCGTTCCACCTGATCGCAGATGTTCAGCGGGCCATGCGTGAAGCGAAGTGCCAGGTTACGGCCTGTGTAGACATTTCAGGCGCTCGCCCCACGGTCATCTCGGTTTTCAACGGCTACCAGGAAGAAATGTGCGGGCTTGCCGTGGACATTGGTTCAACGACAGTCGCTGCGCACCTTGTCGACCTGATGAACGGTGAAATTCTCGGCTCCGCCGGGCGCGCCAACCCGCAGATCCGATTTGGCGAAGACCTGATGAGCCGCGTCTCTTACGTGATGATGAATGACGGCGGTCGCGAACGGCTAACCGATGCGATCAGGCTCTGCGTGAATGAACTGACAACTGAGCTATTGGACAAGACGGGACGCGATCGCAGCCACCTGCTTGAAGCGGTTTTCGTCTGCAATCCAGTCATGCACCATCTATTCCTTGGGCTCGACCCTACTCCGCTGGGTCAGGCGCCATTTAACCCCGCTGTGTCGCATGCCGTCCGACCTGAGGCTGCCGATTTGCAGCTTGAGTTTGCCCCAAATGCCCGCGTTTACATGCTGCCTATCGTGGCCGGTCATGTCGGGGCTGATGCTGCAGCAGTGGCACTCGCCCAACAGCCGCAGATCAAGACGAAACCGGTTCTGATCGTTGATGTTGGCACCAACGCGGAGATCCTGCTTTGGGACGGGAAGACCCTTTTCGCGGCCTCGTCGCCGACCGGGCCGGCGCTTGAAGGTGCTGAGATATCCAGCGGTCAACGGGCGGCGCCCGGAGCGATCGAGCGTATCCGGATTGACCCTGAAACCCTGGCGCCGCGCTATCGCGTCATCGGCTCCACGCTTTGGTCGGATGAGGTCGGGTTTGTGGAATCGGTTGCCGGGACCGGCGTTACCGGGGTTTGCGGTTCGGGGATCATCGAAGTCGTCGGCGAAATGCTGCTCGCCGGTATCATTTCTCCGGATGGCATCATTCGCGCGCCTCAGAATGAAAGCGAAACAAGCCGGCTGGTTGGACAAGGACGGACCTGGGCCTATGTGATCAGCGAGAACAATCCGCGCTTGATGATCACCCAGAACGATATTCGTGCCATTCAGTTGGCGAAGGCGGCGCTCTATGCAGGCGTTAAGCTGTTGATGGACAAGGCCAATATTTTGTCGCTGGACGATATCCGCCTTGCGGGAGCTTTCGGGTCCTACATCGATCCGCAGTATGCCGAGTTGCTGGGTTTGGTGCCGGATTGCCCGGCTGACAAGGTTCTCGCGGTAGGAAATGCGGCAGGGCAAGGTGCGCTGAAGGCGCTGCTTGATCTGGACGCGCGCCGGGAAATCGAAGCGACCGTCACCAGGATCATCAAGATCGAGACTGCCCTGGAGCCAGAATTTCAAACCCATTTCGTCAACGCAATGGGCCTGCCGAATTCAAAGGAGCCGTTCGAGTTGACCCGCAAACATTTCGGTTTGCCCGATCTTTCGCCACCCGATGATGGCAAGCGGCGCAGGCGGTCGAGGCGAAATCGCGACTAGCGGTTTGCCGCTATGGATATGCCTGCCCCATGTAGTCCCTGCCTGACTGCCTTGGCCAATTCGAGCGCCGCTTCGTTGTCACCATGCAGGCAAATGGACTGCACTTCGACATGCACGGTTGTACCGTTTGCTGACAAAACCTGACGTTTCGTTGCCAGGTCCACGGCTTGCGCGACAGCCTTGGCCGGATCGCGCAGAACCGACCCGGGCTGACTGCGCGGGACCAGATGTCCGGTTTCGCCGTAAGCGCGATCGGCGAATCCTTCGCGGATCACGGGCAACCCAAGCGATAGTGCCGCTTCGATCTGTTGGCTACCCGCAAGCGCCATCACCGGTAGATTGCCGAATTCGCGTTGCACCTGTTGGAAGATGAACTCGGCGAGCGTCTGATCCTTCGCAGCCATATTGTAGAGCGCGCCGTGCAGTTTGACGTATGAAACGGTTTGTCCCGCTTGTTCTGCATGGGTCAGCAGCCTTGCGATCTGGTGCTGAACCTGATCAGCGACCTCTTGATGCGGCAGGTCCAATTCCCTGCGGCCGAAGTGCTCGGGGTCTTCGAACCCCGGGTGTGCACCTATCCTGACGCCGCGGGCACCGGCAGCTTCAATCGTTGTTCGCATCAATTCGTCTGAACCCGCATGGCCGCCGCACGCGATCGAGGCGCTGGAGACGATGTCCAGAAGCTGGAGATCCAATGCAAAGCCCTCACCGAGATCGGCGTTGAGGTCGATTGACTTCATGAGCCACCCTCCCCGCGCCGAATGGTGTGAGCGTTCTCGACGCTGATTGAGGCGAAACGCACTTCTGTACCGGGACGCATCTGGGCCAGCCGATCCAGATCAGGGCCGACGACCGTGGCGATGCGGGGGTATCCTCCTGTGGGCTGGTGATCACGCATGAGCACGATGGGTGTGCCATCTCCCAGAATTTGCACGTCGCCGGGGACCACGACGTCTGAAACGAGCGACAAGTGTTGCAGGTCTGAAAACACACCGGAACTGTCCAGCAGCCGCATACCCATTCGGTCCAGTTTTGGGGACACCGCAAAGGCGCATTCCAGGAAGGCCCGACGGGCCTTCGGTCCGAACATGTCGGCATGGATGCCCCAGATGACGCGAACTGGTCCATTGGCTTGGCCAGCGGTTTGAAAGGGGGCAGTACCGGCGGCGGCAGACAATTCGTGTGCAATTTCCAGAACATCTCCGGCGCGCAAGGTCCTGCCTGCAAGCCCGCCCAGGCCGGCGATGAGGTTGGTTGCGCGGCTGCCGAGTACCAGCGGGACATCGATTTCCCGGTCGAAGCGGACCAAACCGAAATTGCCGGTGCCGCCGGGAGATATCTCGACACGATCGCCGCCATTCAGTTCAATCTTTGTCTCCCAATTGCGGGCAATTCCGTTGATCGAAAGCCTGAATTCTGCGCCGGTGAAGGCCGCATGGATCCTCTCGCCTTCAACCAAAAACTCGAGGCGGCCCGCACCGAACTCGATGCAACTGGCCGCCGGATGTTCGAGCATTTGTCCGGCGCGATGCCATGCGGACCGGTCCATGGGACCGGAGGCAGCGATGCCGTGGCGCAATTGGCCATACCGTCCGCTGTCCTGCACGGTGGTCATGGGGGCGGCGCTGAGTATTTGCAACTGCGTCATGAGGTTTCGACAAACCGGATGTTGTCGCCGGCGGAAAGGCGGGTGGACGGGTCTTGCGTGGGGTCGAAGTTCCTGAATTCCGTTCGGCCAATGACATGCCAGCCGGTGGGGCCAGGGGTGGCGGTGATGGAGGTCTGGCCGGCGGCGAAAAGGATCGAGCCGGCGGGGACTTGCGGGTGCAACTGCTGCCGGCGTGGAACGCTCAGTTCTGCCGGATGCATGCCGCAATAGACGAAGCCTGGTGCGAATCCTGTAGCCAAAACATGGAGTTGGGAGCTGTTGTGGGCAGAGATGAATTGCGCTTCGCCAAGGCCGCAGAGTTGGGCCGCCTTGGCCAGATCAGGGCCCTCCTCGCCGCCGAATTTCACACTTATGGTCACCGTCTCGTGCACTTTTAGGGCGATATTCGACTGCTCTGACAAAATCAGGCGGACCTGTCCTGACAGGTCGGCAAAACGGACCTGTGCCGGGTCGTAGCGCAGAAAAACACTGACCAGAGACGGCACGATTTCAAGGAGGCCGGTGACGGTGTGGGAATGCAGCTGCTCGGCAAAGGCGACAGCCTCGGCATTCGCCTCGCTGGTGAGTTCGCGTGCAAACCTGACGAGAAGGCCGCTGTCGCCCAATGCAAGCAGTTCTGGCACCTTACCGTCCTGCATTCTCAACACTCGCAAGTGCGGCCCTGGCGGGTGGGGAGGGATTCGAACCCCCGGGACGCTTTCACGCCCACCGGTTTTCAAGACCGGAGCAATCGACCACTCTGCCACCCACCCGCGGGATCGACACAGCCGATGAAAGGGCCGTGTATCCGTTCATTGTGCCCCGCGCAAGACTGCGCAGGGCAAAAGGCCGGTTTCACGCCGCCCTCACTCGCCCTGGGCTTTCTTATGTGCCTTGCGGCGGCTGCTGACGATGATGTTGAAAGTTTCGACCAGAACCGAGAAGGCCATGGCCGAATAGATGTAGCCCTTGGGCACGTGGAAGCCGAGCCCGTCGGCCACGAGGGTGACGCCGATGAGGATCAGAAAGGCAAGTGCCAGCATTTTGGTGGTGGGATGGGCGTGCACGAAATCGGCGATGGGGCCGGAGGCGGCGTACATGACGCCCATGGCGACGATGACCGCGGCAATCATCACCTCGACATGCTGGGCCATGCCGATGGCGGTGATGATGGAGTCGATTGAGAAGACGGCGTCGATGATGACAATCTGGGTGACCACGGCGGTGAATGCCGCATCGGCCATGTTTTTCGGCTTGGTCAGCCCGGGGTCTTCCATTTCCCCGTGGATTTCGTGTGTGGCCTTGTAAATGAGGAACAAGCCGCCAGCGAGCAGGATGATGTCGCGCCAGGAGAAGTCGTGCTCGAACAGGGTGAAAAGCGGTTGGGTCAGGCCGATCACCCAGGCGATGAGGAACAGCAGGATGATGCGGAAGACGAGAGCCAGCAGCAGCCCGATCTGGCGGGCACGGTCAGCGGCTTGCTTGGGCAGCCCGGCGACGAGCACGGAGATGAAGACAATGTTGTCGATGCCCAGAACGATCTCCATGACCGTCAGCGAGGCGAAGCTGACCCAGACGGTCGGATCCATCAGAAGTTCCATTTGCGATTCTCCCAGTTGAGTCAGCGGAATCTAGCCGATGCCGCTGGCGCTGCATACACGTCTGAAGGCGGCCGGATTGTTTGCCTTTCATCGGCCTTTTGCGATAGTGATGGGCAAAGTCCCGGCCCGCGTGGGCTCATGACAAGAAGGACAAGTTCATGGAAGCGTTCTCTCCCGTGCCCGCATTGATCGGCGGCGCATTCATTGGTGCCGCCTCCGCCCTTTTGTGGGTGGGGAACGGGCGCATTGCCGGCATCTCCGGTATTTTCGGGCAGTTGCTGCCACCGGCACAGACGGTCGTCTGGCGCATCCTGTTTCTGGTCGCGATGGTTGCGGGTGGGTTCATTGCCGCGATGCTTGTTCCCGGTCTTGGTGTCGGTGGGCCCGGCGGGTTGTCGGCCGAGATGATCGGCGAGCCCTGGTGGATCGCGGTGGCGGGCCTGCTGGTGGGGCTGGGCACGAAGATCGGCAACGGTTGCACGTCAGGGCACGGCGTATGCGGACTGGCCCGCTTCTCGCTGCGTTCGCTGGTGGCGGTGCTCGTGTTTTTTGGGGTGGCGATCATCACGGTCGCGGTTACGGGAGTGGTGTGATGAAAAGGACGCTTTCCCTCCCCTATCTCGCTGTTGCCGGACTAAGCGGACTGTTGTTTGGCGCCGGACTTTACATCTCCCAGATGGTCGATCCGCTGAAGGTTCTAAGGTTTCTGGACTTTGGTGCCATTCCGGAAGGCGGCTGGGACCCGAGCCTGGGATTCGTTATGGTCACGGCCATCGGCTTCATGCTGATCGGGCTGCGGGTCGCGGGGCGGCGGGCGGCGCCGCTTTTTGATGTGAAGTTTCATAATCCCGAATTCACGCATATCGACACGCCGCTGGTGCTCGGTGCCGTGTTGTTTGGCGTGGGCTGGGGCATGTCGGGTCTGTGCCCGGGACCGGCCATCACCCTGATCGCGTTTTTGCCGGAGAATCTCTGGATCTTTCTGGGCATGACCTTTGTCGGCTCGTTCATCGGTCACTACGTGCAAAAGGCGCTCGTGGCGCGGGCTCAGGCTGTCCGGACATGACCCAAGCTGCGGGGCCGGCGTTTGATGTTGCCATTGTCGGCGGCGGACTTGTCGGGCTCGCTGCGGCGGAAGTTGTGGCGCAAAGTGGTCTCTCCTGCGTTCACCTTGCCCCGGCTGCGGCACCTGACCGGCGCACCTCAGCGCTGATGGGGCCGAGTACCCGGTTTTTGCAGGAACTGAACGTTGTCGCTGATCCGGGGGAACTGGGCACGCCCCTCACCCACATCCGCATCATCGATGCGACACGCCGCCTGATCCGCGCGCCGGAAACGGTTTTTGACAGCGCCGAAGCCGGTCTTGAGGCCTTTGGTTGGAATTTTCCGAATGCCGATTTGTCGCATCGGCTTGTGCAGATGTCCGGACGGCATGACAAGCTGCATCGGCGCGAGGCAGCCGCCACTTCCGTCAGGCGGGAGGACCAAAACTGGCAAGTGGCATTGCAGGGCGGGGAGACAATCTCAGCCCGGCTGCTGGTGGGCGCCGACGGCAAGAACAGTCTGGTGCGCCGCCTGGCGGGCATGGGGGTGCGCGAACACAGGTTCGAACAGTCCGCGCTCGTCGCCAACCTGAAACTGTCCCGGCCGCTGCAGGGTGAATCCATTGAGTTTCACTATGAAAACGGGCCGTTCACATTGGTGCCGGCAGGTGAGGACCGGGCCAACCTGGTGTGGATCGACAAGGAAAGCGCGCTGAAGCGGGCGCAGGAACTGGTTCCTGACCAGTTGGAAACTGAGTTGATGCGCAAGGCGCAAAGGCTGCTGGGGCCGATGTCGCTGGAGAGCCGGACATTCGTGTTTCCCCTGTCGACACTGTCGGCTACTGAAATCGCCCGAGAGGGCGCATTGCTGGTCGGCGAAGCCGCGCATGCCTTTCCGCCGATCGGCGCCCAGGGGTTGAACCTTGGACTGCGCGATGTGGGGGCGTTGGCCGAAGCGCTGGCACAGCATGATCAGCAAGCGGAAGGCTGGGCCGAAAAGGTCAGCAGCACCTATGCTGGGGCGCGGCAACAGGATGTGGGACGCACCAGCCAGGTTGTGGACACGCTTTTCAGGTCGCTTCTGTCCGACTTCTTGCCTGTGCAGGCACTGCGCGCTGGTGGGCTATGGGCGCTGAAACTCAGCCCCGCCCTCCGTCAAAGGGCCTTTCGAACGGGAATGGGCGTCCAGTCTGTCTGAACGCCCATTCCAATTATCGTGATTGATCGCCTTGAGAAGCGCCTGCTACTGCCCGGCGTTTTCGTCGCCGGGCGGTTCTTCTTCACCACCTTCTTCAACGCCCATCTGACGGCGCAATTCTTCAGCGCGGTCCTGCAGCATCTGCTCGAGTGCCGACGTGCCCGTGGCCTGCTCATTGGCCTGGTCCATGGTGAGCGCGTTCTCAGACTCATAGACCGAGGTGAAGCCGGCGAGGTTGATGTTGACGACCAGATCCTGGTTCTGACGGTTCTTGGCAGTCAGCGTGAGTTCGGCGCCGCGTTTCAGGCTGTTGATATAGGCTTCGTTGATGACCAACTGGGTCGAACAGGACTGCGGATCGCACAGCATGAACGGCACGCGAACCGGCTGCCCGCCATCGATCTGCCAGGTGAGGCCAAACGGCAGCAGTACACCGAGCGGTACGGCGGCAACGGCCAGCAGGCGACTTTCCTGACCCGGATCGTCACGAATGAGGAATGAGCCCAGAAACTGGTTATTGTTCAGAATGACCTGCCGCATGATGCAGGCCTTCTCGCCACTTTCGAGCGGCTCACACACTTTCAGCCAGTTGTCTTCAGGACTGCGCTCACGTGGCTGTGCGGCCGGTGCCTCCTCAGCCTCCTGAGCAAGGGCACCACCCGCCGGCAACAGCAATGCAGCGGCTGTAATGCCTGCGAATACCCACTTTTTGATCGTCATTACTAACCCTGTTCTTTCGGCGAAAACGCCTTAGATTCCCCCGCCCTTGAATGGCGCAAATCGGGCAATAACATGACGTTGAGCGCAATCCAAATCATTATGCTGCCGGTGTTGCTGAAGTGTCGCCCTCCGCTGCGAGCCGCGCCAGGCGCATGAGAATTGACGCCGCCCCATTCAGGCGTTGCGCCGGATCTGGCCAGTTGCGCTGGAACACGAGCTTTTGATCCGACTTCAGGCGGATACCTTGTGCCGGATCGTTGACGAGCGCCACCAATGCGGAGGGATTTGGGAAACTGTTGTCGCGTAGTGAAATGACGGCACCTTTTGGGCCGGCGTCGACTTTTTCGACGTTCGCCTTGCGGCAGAGGGACTTGACCACGACCACTTTCAACAATGCCTCCACCTCGTCCGGCAGGGCACCGAACCTGTCGATCAGTTCCGCACCGAAGGCGTCGATTTCCGAGGTTTCGGTCAGGTCACCGAGCTGCCGGTATAGCTGCATGCGGACCTGCAGGTCGGGCACGTAGCTCTCGGGGATCATGACCGGCATGCCCAACGAGATTTGCGGCGACCACTCGCCGGAATCTTCGTCGACTGTCTCGCCTGCCTTCAGCGAGGCCACAGCCTCTTCAAGCATGGATTGGTAGAGTTCGTAGCCGACTTCGCGAATGTGGCCGGACTGTTCCTCACCCAAAAGATTGCCGGCGCCACGGATATCGAGGTCGTGACTGGCGAGTTGGAAGCCTGCGCCCAGACTTTCGAGAGACTGCAGGACCTGCAGGCGGCGTTCGGCGGTGCCGGTCAGCTTGCGCTGGGCGGGAATGGTGAACAGCGCATAGGCGCGCGTCTTGGACCGGCCAATGCGACCCCTGATCTGGTAGAGCTGTGCCAGTCCGAACATATCGGCGCGGTGAACGATCAGTGTGTTGGCATTGGGAATGTCGAGGCCGGATTCGACGATGGTGGTCGAGACCAGCACGTCGAACTTGCCGTCATAAAAGGCATTCATGATGTCATCGAGTTCACCCGGCGGCATCTGGCCGTTCGTGATAACGAACGAGACTTCAGGCACATGTTCGGTCAGGAACTCGGCGATCTCTGCCTGATCCTTTATGCGGGGCACGACGTAGAAAGCCTGCCCGCCCCGGTACTTCTCGCGCAGAAGGGCTTCACGGACGGAGAGCGGGTCGAACGGGGATACGAAGGTGCGGATGGCGAGCCGGTCCACGGGCGGTGTGGCGAGCAGCGAGAGTTCGCGAACACCTGTGAGTGCGAGTTGCAGGGTACGCGGGATGGGCGTGGCGGACAGGGTCAGAACATGCACATTGTGCCGCATTTCCTTCAGCCTTTCCTTGTGGGCGACGCCGAAATGCTGCTCTTCGTCGATGACCAGCAGGCCCAGATCGCGGAACTTGATCGACTTGGCCAACAGGGCGTGGGTGCCCACGACGATATCGACCGAGCCGTTCTCGATCCCCTCCCGCACCAGCTTGAGTTCCTTGTTGGGGACCAGACGCGAGGCGTGGGCGATTTTTACCGGGAGCCCGGCGAACCGCTCAGTGAAGGTGCGAAAGTGCTGGCGGGCCAACAGGGTTGTCGGGACGACAATCGCAACCTGCTTGCCCGATAGCGCCATGGCGAAGGCGGCGCGCAGGGCGACCTCGGTTTTGCCGAAACCAACGTCACCACACACCAGCCGGTCCATCACCTTACCTGAAGCAAAGTCGTCGAATACTGCGGCGATGGCGTTCAGCTGGTCTTCGGTTTCCTCGAAGGGGAAGCGGGTGATGAATTCATCGTAGGGGCCGGTGGCCAGATCGACGGGTTCGGCCGACAGCATGGCGCGGGCGGCAGCGACCTTGATCAGCTGTTCGGCCATGTCGCGGATGCGTTTTTTCAGCCGCGACTTCTTGGTTTGCCAGGCGACGCCTCCCAGCCTGTCGAGTTGAGCTTCGGAGTTGGCCTCGCCGTATCGGGACAGAAGCTCGATGTTTTCGACCGGCAGATAGAGTTTGTCGCCGTTGGCGTATTCCAGTTCGACGCAGTCGTGCGGGGCGCCTGCGGCCTCGATGGCGCGCAGACCGATGAAGCGGCCTATGCCGTGATCGACATGGACCACCAGATCGCCCGCCGACAGGCTCGAGGCCACTGTCAGGGCGTCGGACGCCTTGCGCTTGCGCCGGGTGCGGATGAGGCGTTCGCCGAGGATGTCCTGTTCGGAGAGGACCATGAGATCGCTGGTCTGAAAGCCGGTTTCCAGCCCGAGGACCACGAGGGCGGTGTTGCCGACATGGCGGGTGCTGGCTTCCTTCCAGTTCTGGGCGGAGTGTATCCGGCGCAGGCCGTGATCGGCCAGAACCTGGCGCATGCGGTCGCGGGTCCCCTCGCTCCAGCAGGCAATGACGGTTCGTTTTTTGGCGGCTGATGCCTTGGCGAGTTCAGCAACGACCGCCTCGAAGAGGTTGGTGTCTGCCGCCTGGCGCTGCGCGGCGAAGTTGGGTGGAAGGAAGCCGCCCCGATCATCGAGCCGAGCGGGTGTCTGGGCGGGCATGAAGGCGCTGATCTGGATGACGTCGCCCTGCCCGCTCAAGGCATAGGGATTGCCGTCGAGCACATAGGCAAGGTCAGGAGCGATCGGATTGTAGCGGGTACCGCTGGCTGTTGCCTTCTGTTCAAGCACATCAAGACGGGCCTGGTAGTAGTCGCGGATCTGGTCGCGGCGCTCGTCGATGGCTTCGGATGCCTGGTCGTCGAATATGAAGGGCGCGCCGGATGCGTAGGCAGAGAGCGTGTCGAGATCGGGGTAGAAAAAGGGCAGCCAATGTTCGGCTCCGGCGAAGCGTTGACCGGCGCTGATGGACGTGTAGAGCGCATCGTCGACGGTATTGCCGCCGAATGCGGCGGTGTAATTGCGCCGGAATGTGCGGATAGTTTCCTCGGTGAGGACGATCTCGCTCATGGGCACAAGCTGCACCGAAGGCTGCGAGCCGGTGGTGCGTTGGGTCTCGGGATCGAAGGTGCGGATTGATTCCAGAGTGGAGCCGAAGAAATCGAAGCGCAGGGGCGCATCCTGCCCGGCCGGATAGAGATCGATGAGCCCGCCGCGGACGGCGAATTCGCCGGTTTCGCGGACAGTGGGGACGCGCAGGTAGCCGTTGTCTCCGGCCCATGCGATCAGCCTGTCGCTTTCGACAACCTTGCCGGCCTCGGCGGCAAACGACATGCGCTCAACCAGCTGGCGTGGCACGAAGCGCTGCAGAGCGGCATTGGCGGTGGTCAGTACAATCGCGCCGCGGGTCGCCGGGTCGGCGAGCGTTGCCAGCGTGCGCATGCGGGTGGCGATGGTGATGGCATTGGGCGAGACGCGATCGTAGGGCAGACAATCCCAGGCCGGCAGCGACAGGATTGTGTGGCCGGGCATGAGAGCCTGCAGAATGTCGGCCATCTGACCCATGCGGGTGCCGTCGCGGGCGACGTATACGGCGCTCACCGGTGCCGACGGATTTTCCGCGAGGCGCTTTTCTACAAGGTCAGCGAAGACGAAGGGCTGCATGCCTTCGGGCACGTTCGCAAGCAGCAGGTCCGGCTGTGCGGCGGCGTGATTTGCTGTCGTTTGACTGAAAGGCTGGCTCATGATGTCTGCCCGGCCCGGTTTGTCTGGAACGCAACGATTTGGTGCAGCAAGCCGGACAAGGGGCCCTCGGGAACCGGCGACAAACCCATCAGGACCGACTGGAGGTCACCCTCCTGCTCCTCCAGCAGTTGTTCGAAGTCATCCAACTGATCTTCGTCGAACTGCCAGAGATGTGCCACCGCGAAGGGCCCGAGAATCAAGTCGAGTTCCTTGGTGCCGCGATGTTCGGCGCGATAGCGGGCGCGGCGGCGGCGCAGCTCCAGTTCATCGGGCGTGTTTGGCAGTTCCGGCATGGCGGCTCGGTATGTCCGGGGGTCGATTGTTGCGGGATGGCCTTCATAACTGCAAGTTTGGATCTTGTCAGCCTTTTGACCCGCCGGTTGGCGCGATAAGCTTTGCCTGCACATCAGATGGAACGACAGACCTTGCCGCGGCCCGCATTGCTCAACCCGCTGTTTCGATCGCTTCCCTCGTTCAAGGGCGTGGGGCCGCAGGTCAATGCGGCGTTCAAGCGGTTGCTGGGCATAGCGGACGGGCAGGATCCGGCGGCAATCGATCTGTTGATGCATATGCCGTTCACCGCCATCGACCGGAGCCGGCTTTACACGGTGATGGATGCCCCATTCGGTCGGATTGCGACAGTGAAGGTGCATGTCGATTCGCACCAGGCCCCGCCTCGTGGGCGCCATGGCGTGCCGCACCGGGTGATGGTGCATGACGAAAGCGGTGAGCTTCAGCTTGTGTTCTTCGGGAACAGCGGCGGCTGGGTCGAGAAGTCTTTGCCGGTCGGCGAGATCAGGTTCGTTTCGGGAGAGATCGGATTCTTCCAGGGGCAAAAACAGATCACTCACCCTGACTATGTACTGCCGGAAGCCAAGTTTGCCGAGATGCCGCCGGTGGAGCCGATCTACCCTCTGACCGCAGGTCTTTCGGGAAAACTCGTCAATCGGGTGGTCAGGCAAGCGCTTGATGTGTTGCCGGAGGTTCCCGAATGGATTGAAGCCGAGCGGTTGGCGCAGTTCAAGTGGCCGGGGTTCTCGGACGCGATGCGAGCCGTCCATGCGCCGAAAACTGCCGACGAGGGCGAGGTGACGGCCTCGGCGCGCATGCGGCTGGCATATGACGAGTACCTCGCCGGACAATTGGTCCTGCAACTGATCCGGGCGCAGACTGTGACGCAGCGCGGGATTTCACGGACGTTCACCGGTGAACTCACATCGAAATTGCAGACCGCCCTGCCCTATGAACTCACGGCAGGTCAGAAGGCAGCGGTAGCCGAGATCGCAGCTGATCTCGCGGCGCCGGACCGGATGTCCAGGCTGTTGCAGGGCGATGTCGGCGCGGGAAAAACCATCGTGGCGCTGATGGCGATGGCGGCCAT
Source organism: Devosia sp. (assembly GCA_017794705.1). GTDB lineage: Bacteria > Pseudomonadota > Alphaproteobacteria > Rhizobiales > Devosiaceae > IH3. The sequence continues at coordinate 323,400 of CP051235.1, forward strand.
GGCCGAAGGCGGCGCCCAGTCCGCGCTGATGGCGCCGACCGAACTTCTGGCATCGCAACATCTCAACACGATTGCCCCGCTTTGCGAGGCGATCGGGCTGAAGGCGCAGTTGCTGACAGGCAAGATGACGGCTGCAGAACGCCGCGCCGCCTACACGGCGATTGCCTCAGGGGAAGTGAACATCGTCATCGGCACGCACGCGCTGTTCCAGGCCGATGTGAGCTTCAAGGACCTCGGTCTGGTGGTTGTCGACGAACAGCACCGGTTTGGCGTTCACCAGCGGTTGGCGCTGTCGGACAAGGGGCAGCGCAGTGATATGCTGGTGATGACGGCGACACCCATTCCAAGGACGTTGGTGCTGACGCATTTCGGGGACATGGCCGTTACACAACTGACCGACAAGCCGGCGGGCCGGCAGACGATCGATACGGCCATTCTGCCGTCGAGCGAGTATGACCGCGTAGTGAAACGGCTGAAGGCGCGGATCGACGCAGGAGCGCAGGCCTATTGGGTATGCCCGCTGGTCGAGGAATCCGAGACGCTGGACGTGGTGTCGGCGCAGGACCGGTACAATGCGCTGAAGACGGTCTTTCCAGGTCAAGTCGGGCTGGTGCATGGCCGCATGTCTCCGCGCGAGAAACAGGCGGTGATGGATGCGTTTATCGCCGGGGATCTAAAGCTGCTGATCGCGACGACTGTGATTGAGGTGGGCGTGGATGTTCCCAACGCCACGATCATGATCGTGGAGCATGCCGAACGGTTCGGGCTGTCGCAACTGCACCAGTTGCGCGGACGAGTGGGGCGCGGCGCGGGGAAGTCGGCCTGCCTGCTGCTCTACAAGGAGCCGTTGGGCGAGACGGCGTCGGCCCGGCTGGAAACGATCAGGGATACGGATGACGGGTTCAAGATTGCTGAACGCGACATGGAATTGCGCGGGCATGGCGATGTGCTGGGCACGCGGCAATCCGGCATGCCGGGCTATCATCTGGCAGTCCCGGACGTGCACCGGCATCTGCTGGAGTGGGCGCATGGCGACGCGGCACAGATCATGCAGGAGAATCCGCGACTATCGGGCCCGCGTGGAGAATCCCTCAGGGCGCTGCTCTACATTTTCAGGCGGGATCAGGCGATTTCGCTTATCCGGGCAGGATGATCAGCCGGAGTTTGCGGCTTTTCGTTCCTGTTCGGCGTCGTGTTCGGCTGCAAGGTCAGCGGTCTTCTTCTGGTACTCTGGGGAAACCAGGCCGGCCGAGATAATCAGCTTGGCCGCATCCTCGGTGCCCATCGAGAGGATCTTGACCTCTTTGCGCGGGATGAAGAGCAGGAACCCAGAGGTCGGGTTCGGGGTGGTGGGCAGGAAGCAGCTCAAGACTTCTTCGCCGGGGATGCTTTCGAAAATCTCGCCCTTGGCGGGTGTGGAAATCAGCACGATGGCCCAGAGGCCGGGGCGCGGATACTGGATCAGCCCGACGCTGCGGAAGCTCTGGGAGCTCTGGTTGACCACCGTTTCGAAGATTTGCTTCAGACCCCTGTAGAGGATCGAAACGATTGGCAACCGGTTGAGCAGCCGTTCGCCGAACTGGACCAGTGACCGGCCGACCAGGTTGGCGGCCAGGAAGCCGAAGATGGTGATCACGACCGCCGCGGTCAGCAGCCCGAAGCCAGGAACGTCGACCGGAAGATAGGTGTCCGGATTGTACTGGGCCGGGATCAGCGGCTTGACGAAATTGTCGATGACGCCGATGACCCACCAGGCCACGTAAAGCGTAATGCCCACCGGACCGGCGATGACAAGGCCGGTCAGGAACCAGTTGGTGAGATGTCGGACAAGTCCCCCTCGGCCGGGAGCTGGAGTCGGCGTCAACGGCGGAATTTTCTGGTCCAAGAGGATCGCTCCGTAGGCGTGGCGGCGAGGATCGCTGGAACGAATATAGGCACGTCACTCAAATCCGCCAAGCGGCGTCGCCGGAAAGGGCTAAATTTGTTTTGCTGCTATTCGACTGTCACGGACTTTGCGAGGTTACGCGGCTGGTCGACGTCGGTGCCGAGGGCAACGGCTGCGTGATAGGCCAACAGCTGCACTGGAATCGCCGCCACGATGGGGGCAACGAACGGATGCACGACCGGGACGGCGATGATCTCGTCGTTGTCCGAACCGACCTGTTTGGCGCCCTTCTCGTCAGTGATCAGAATGATCTTGCCACCACGGGCCGCGACTTCCTGCATGTTGGAAAGGGTCTTTTCCATCAGATCGTCTGACGGGGCGACGACAATCACCGGCATTTCCTCGTCGATAAGGGCGATTGGACCGTGCTTGAGTTCGCCTGCCGCGTAAGCCTCAGCGTGAATGTAGGAGATTTCCTTCAGTTTCAGCGCACCCTCGTGGGCAATCGGGTACATTGCCCCGCGCCCCAGGTAGAGCACGTCCTTTGCCCGTGACAGGCGCTTGGCGATGGCTTCCAGTTGCTCCTCGTTGGCGAGAGCCTCGCTGACGGCGCTGGGCAGATGCAGAAGAGCCGCAACCAGTTCCTGCTCATCTTCTGCCGTCAGGACGCCGCGGGCCTTGCCGGCGGCGACGGCAAGAGAGGCCATGACGGTCAACTGGGCCGTGAACGCCTTCGTGGAAGCCACGCCGATCTCGGGTCCGCACATAAGCGGGAACACGGCCTGCGATTCGCGGGCGATGGTGGATTCCGGCGTGTTGACGATGGAGGCAATGGATTGACCTTCGGCGGCGCAATAGCGCAGCGCGGCCAAAGTATCAGCAGTTTCGCCGGACTGCGAAATGAACAGTGACAGCCCACCCTCTTCGAGGGGCGGTTCGCGATAGCGGAATTCGGATGCGATATCGACGTCAACCGGCAGGCGGGCGTATTTCTCGAACCAGTATTTGGCGACGCAACCTGCGAAATAGGCGGTACCACAGGCCGAGATCGTCAGCCGGGACAAGGATTTGAAGTCGAATGGCATCTTCTCGCGGATGGCCACTGTGCCACTGGCCATGTCGATGTAGTGACCGAGCGCGTGCGAGATGGTTTCGGGCTGCTCGTAGATTTCCTTGGCCATGAAGTGACGATGGTTGCCCTTGTCGACGAGCGCCGATGAGACGGCGGAGCGCTGAACCTGGCGCTGCACCTCTTTGCCGTCGAAATCACGAATGACCACGCCCTGCGGGGTGAGGACCGCCCAGTCCCCCTCTTCGAGATAGGTCACCGTGTTGGTGAAGGGTGCAAGGGCGAAGGCATCGGAACCAAGGTAGGTTTCTTTCTCGCCGAAGCCGACAGCCAGCGGCGAGCCCTTGCGCGCGGCGATCAGCAGTTGCGGGTGATCCGCAAACATGAAAGCCAGGCCGAAGGCGCCGCGAAGGATCTTGACGATATTTCCGACCGCCTGTTCAGGCGTGGCGCCGCGATCCATTTCGCGTGTCGCCAGCAGCGCGACGGTTTCCGTGTCGGTTTCGGTGACGGGATGATAGCCGTCTGCGGCGAGGTCAGCGCGCAATTCGCGGTAGTTCTCGATGATGCCGTTGTGGACGACGGCGACCTTTGCAGTGGCGTGCGGATGAGCATTGTTTTCGGTGGGGGCACCGTGGGTGGCCCAACGGGTGTGGCCAATGCCGATCAACCCTTCCATGGGGTCGGCTTCCAGTTTGCCGGTGAGATTGTCCAGCTTGCCCTCGGCACGGCGGCGCTCGATCCCTGTGTCGGACAGGACGGCCACACCGGCGCTGTCGTAGCCGCGGTATTCCATGCGCCGCAGTGCCTCGACCATCCGGCCGACGACCGGCTCAACGCCGATGATGCCAACTATTCCGCACATGTGTGCCTATTTCCCTTTTGATTTTTTCAGCGCGAGGTTGCGCTCGCGAATTTTGGCGGCGTAGCCGGGTTTGTTTTCCTGGCGGCTCCGGGCGATGGCCAGTTCATCGGCACCGACGTCCCGTGTGATGGTGCTGCCGGCCGCGATTGAGGCGCCGTCGCCGATCTTGACGGGCGCAACGAGGGCCGTGTTGGAGCCGATGAACGTGTCGGCGCCAATGTCGGTGAAATGCTTGTTTACGCCGTCATAGTTGCAGGTGATGGTGCCGGCGCCGATGTTGGCCCGGGCACCGACCCGGGCGTCGCCAATGTAGGTCAGGTGATTGACCTTGGCGCCCTGCTCTACTTCGGCGTTCTTGATTTCAACGAAATTGCCGACCTTGGCGTCCTCGGCCAGTCTGGAGCCCGGGCGAAGTCGCGCGAACGGCCCGATGACGGCGCCGGTGCCGATTGTTGCGCCCTCGATGTGGGACCAGGCCTTGATGGTGACATTGTCGCTTATTTCAACCCTGGGGCCGAACCAGACGCCAGGCTCGACGAGTACATCCTGCCCGAGAGTAGTGTCGTATGAAAAGTAGACGGTCTCCGGATCGATCAGCGTTGCCCCGCCAACCAAGGCGCGGTTACGGAGCCGCTTTTGCATCAGACCTTCTGCTTCGGCGAGTTGGGCACGGCTGTTGACGCCGATAACATCGGCTTCTTCGGCGACGGCGTAGGACACCTTGTAGCCTGCCTGGTTGGCCAGGGGCACCAGGTCGCCGAGATAGAACTCGTTTTGGACGTTGTCGTTGCCGACCTTGTCGATCACGGCGCCAAAGGTTTCGGCGCGGAAGCCGAGGATGCAGGCGTTGCAGAGGCCGATCTTGCGCTGTTCTTCGCTTGCGTCCTTGTGCTCGACGATGGTCTTGAGCGCATCGCCTTCGGTGACGAGGCGGCCGTAGCCGGTTGGGTCCTTGGGCTCGAAGCCCAGAATGACGGAGTCCCAGCCGGCATCGAGCTTTTCTGTGACCAGACGGAAGACGTCGCCGGTGAGCAGCGGATGGTCGCCGTAGACAACTGTGATGTAGCCGTCGGCGGACTCAAACAGGGGGCGGGCAGCCTTGGCGGCATCGGCTGTGCCGCGGGCCACTTCCTGAGTGTAGAATTGTACGTTCTCGTCGATGTTGGCAACGGCTGTGCGGAGTTCTTCGGCGCCGGGGGCCGTGATGACGGCAATCTGGTTTGCGCCTGCGTCTCGAGCGGCGGTGACGACGTGGCCGATGATGGGGAAGCCGGCAACCTTATGCAGAAGCTTGGGCGTTTTGGAACGCATGCGCGTGCCCTCGCCCGCCGCCAGGATGATCGCCGTCAAGCTTGCCATGTACGCCCTCCAAGCCTTTCGGCTGTCCCCTCGAAAACAAGGCGCCGCAGCCGCGCTATCCACCGATTTTATGGCAGCATAATGTTGGCAAACCGATAACGGTCTGCCCGGATGGTAAACTGCTGCAATCAGATATTGATTCGCGGCGGCGGGGCAAAAGTATTGGCGGATATTTCCAACCAGGTCGGTCAGGCCGACGTGACCCGTTGGGGCATTGTTGCGATGGTGTTCGGCGGCGTTGCGCTGCTGAGCTTCAGCCTGAGCGGCAACGTGCCGGACAGCGTGTCGACGGCTCTGCACGCGACCCGTGTTCAGGGCGCCAATGCGAATGTGCTGCGGCAGCAGGTTTCCGATTTGCAGAACCAGCAATTGCGGATCGACCGGAACCTGCAATTGCTGGATGGGCAGCTGCGCGTCTCGGAGCGGGATCAGGGGGACCTCATCCGGCGGTTGAGTGCGTTGGAGACTGCCATTCCGGCGCTGCTTGAGGTGGTGCCGCCGGACGCCGAGCTCGACTATTCGCTGACGGGATCGATCGAGGATCCGGAAGAGGAAAGTTTTGATGCCGAAGGCGGTTCGGTGACGGTGACGCAGAGCCCGATGTTTCCGGAGGAAGCCTCGGCTGAGGAGACGGAAGACGTGCAGGATATGCCGGCGCTGCCGCCATCGCTGGAGGAAATTCCGATAGAGGAAACTGCGCCGGAAGTGATTTTGACCGCTTCGCAGTATGGTTTGGCCATTGGCGAGGTCATTACGGACGAAACCGCGGAAACGAAGTGGGCCGACCTGCGCCAGAGTGTGGGGACACTGCTGATTGGTCTGGAACCGGCGCTTTCCGAACCCTCAGGGACCGGGGATTCGAGGATCATTGTCGGGCCGATCTCGGACTATGCGGCGGCCGAGACCCTGTGCGCCCGGATTGCCCGGGCGGGCGTGCCCTGTTTGCCAGTTCAGTATGTCGACGAGGACCTGCTGGCGCTCGATGCATTGAACGCCACCAATTGAGTTGACACGAAAGGGTCAATCACTATGTTGCGCCGCATTCTGACGGAGGGTCGGGCAATGCTGCCCTCGCCGATCCAGAGAATGCCAACATCGAATTGATGCGTTTTCATCGCCGCGACGTGCTTCGCACCCGCCCCGGAAACGCCGATGCGCCCGTAGCTCAGTGGTAGAGCATCCGACTTTTAATCGGCAGGTCGAAGGTTCAAATCCTTCCGGGCGTACCAATTCTGGCTGTGAATAATCGGAAGACATGCTGAACGGCCCGGCAGGACATGTCCTCCGGGATTTGCTCCAGTCTTTGCTCCCGTTGAACGAGAAGCGGCGCGGCGGGACTTCGTCCCGGTGCGGTATTCCGCGAATGAGAAGGTGGGACTAATTCCCGCCGACGCGAACGCGTTTTTATCGCGGGGCCTCTGAGCAAGAGGGTTTGCCATTCGACCATAGGTCTCATGGCCTTCTCGGTTCAAATCCTTCCACCGGAAGGATTTGTCCGGCAATGCCGGCACACCTCGAAGTCCCGCGACCCGGGACAGGACGGCTCCTGCCCCGAACGAACCCCTTCCGCGACGTTCCGTTACGCCTCGCTCCGGAAAGGTGAAGGCAGTATGGCACGGTTTGTTGGGGCGGGGATAAGTTCTGCGCGCACCTTTTGCTCCGTTCTAACTCCGCAACCGGTGGTAGTGCGCCAGAAGGCCCGATGTTGAGCTATCGTGGCCGTTGCCACGGTCTTCGCCGGAGACTTTGGGGAGGATGGCTTTTGCGAGTTGCTTGCCGAGTTCGACGCCCCATTGGTCGAAGGAATTGATGTTCCAGATGGTGCCCTGGACGAAGACCTTGTGTTCGTAGAGCGCGATGAGCATGCCGAGTGTTGCCGGGTCAAGCTTGCGGTAGAGAAGCGTGTTCGAGGGGCGATTGCCGGGGAATATCTTGTGAGGTTTCAGCGCCTTGATCGCCGCAGGTTTCAGGCCGGCGGCTTTCAATTCGGTTTCAACTTCGTCGCCAGTCTTGCCGAGCATCAGGGCTTCGGATTGCGCGAGGCAGTTGGCGACCAGTTTCTGATGGTGTTGGCCCATTTCCTCGTGCGGGTTGGAGGCGACGAGAAAATCGCAGGGGATCACCGAGGTGCCCTGGTGAATGAGCTGGTAGAAGGCGTGCTGGCCGTTGGTGCCTGGCTCGCCCCAGACCACGGGGCCGGTGTCGTAATCGACCGGCATGCCGTCGAGCATGACGGATTTGCCGTTCGATTCCATGTCCTGCTGTTGCAGGTATGCGGCGAAGCGGCTCATGCGCTGGTCGTAGGGCAAGACCGCATGTGTGGCGAAGCCCCAGGCGTTGCGGTACCAGATGCCCAACAGGCCCATGATGACAGGGAAGTTTTCTTCCAGCGGGACCGTGAGGAAGTGGCTGTCCATCGCTGCGGCGCCCTTGAGGAACAGCGCAAAATTGTCATAGCCAACGGCCAGCGCGACTGGCAGGCCGATTGAGGACCAAACGGAGTAGCGGCCGCCGACCCAATCCCAGAAACCGAAGATGCGATCCTCAGAAATGCCGAAACTGGCGCAGGCTTCAAGGTTTGTGGACACGGCGGCGAAATGATCGCCTACGGCTTTTTCGCCCAGTGCTTTTGCCAGCCAGGCGCGGGCGGAATGGGCATTGGTCATGGTTTCGTCGGTGGTGAAGGTCTTGGACGCGACAATGAAAAGCGTGGTTTTCGGGTCGAGGCGTTTCAGCGTATCGTGCATGTGGGCGCCATCAACGTTTGAAACGTAGTGCGCGCGCAGGTTCTTGCGGGTGTAGGGCTCAAGGGCAGCCGTGACCATGGCGGGGCCGAGGTCCGAGCCGCCGATACCGATGTTGACGATATCTGTGAACGGTTCGCCGGTGGCGCCCTTGATGGAGCCATCACGAACCTGACCCACGAATTTTTTCATGCGCGACAGGACCTCGCGGACCTGGGGCATGACATCCTTGCTGTCGACCTTGACCGGCTCGGTGCCGCCGTAGCGCAGGGCCATGTGCATGACCGAGCGGCCCTCGGTGACGTTGATGGGTTCGCCGGCCCACATGGCGTCGCGGCGCGCTTCAACGCCGGCGGCGCGGGCAAGATCAAACAGGGCGGCCATCGCCTGTTCGTCGATCCGGTTCTTGGAATAGTCCAGCAGCATGGAGCCACAGGTGGCCGAGTATTTGCGGAACCGCTGGCTGTCGCCGGCAAACAGTTTGCGCATGCTGGTGTCGGCAAGACGCTTTTGATGCGCCATCATTGCATTGAGAACGGACTTGCGATCAGACGCCATTGGTTGCACCCCGGTTTCTTGACGTTTGGATTCAGAGCGCCGCGATGTCCCCGCGCGCCCAGCCGGCGCGGGTCTCAGCAGCGAAATCAGTGAACTGGCCGCGCTCTATAGCAGACCGCGCCCCAGCCGTCAGTTCCTGATAGTAGGAAAGATTGACCTGGGAGAGCACCATGGCACCGAGTATCTCCTCTGTGCGCACAAGGTGATGCAGGTAAGCTCTTGAGAAACGGCGGCAATTCGGGTTGGGCGAGCTTTCGTCGAGCGGGCGGGGATCATCCTTGTGACGGGCGTTCTTGAGGTTGACGACGCCCATTCTGGTGTAGGCGTGTCCGTGACGTCCGGCACGGGTGGGATGGACGCAGTCGAACATGTCAATTCCGCGTTCGATGGCGCCGAGGATGTCGTCCGGCTTGCCGACGCCCATGAGATAGTGAGGCGCATCCTGGGGCAGTTCAGGGACTACTTCGTCGAGGACACGGAACATGACGTCCTGCGGTTCGCCCACGGCAAGGCCGCCGACAGAGTAGCCGTGAAAGCCGATATCGCGGAGGCCGTGCGCCGAACGGGCCCGAAGTTCAGCATTGTCGCCGCCCTGCACGATGCCGAACAGGCCCCTGCCCTTGGACTTGTTGAAGGCGGCTTTGGACCGGTCGGCCCAGCGGAGGGACAGTTCCATGGCGCGCTCCATTTCCTTGTGCTCGGCGGGGAGCGCCAGGCATTCGTCGAGCTGCATGATGATGTCGGAATCGAGCAGGATCTGGATTTCGATGGAACGTTCGGGGGTGAGTTCGTGTTTGGAGCCGTCGATGTGCGACTGGAAGGTCACCCCCTCCTCCGTGAGCTTGCGCAGTTTTGACAGCGACATGACCTGAAAGCCGCCGCTGTCGGTAAGGATCGGTTTCTGCCAATCCATGAATTCGTGCAGTCCGCCGAGGCTGGCGATACGTTCCGCGCCCGGGCGCAGCATGAGATGATAGGTGTTGCCAAGCAGGACTTCGGCGCCGGTTTCGGCGACCTGTTCGGGATACATGGCCTTGACCGTGGCCGCGGTACCCACCGGCATGAAGGCGGGTGTATTGATCTGCCCGCGCGGGGTGGAAATGCGCCCGCGCCTTGCCGCGCCGTCAGTGGCGATCAGGTCAAACTGGAAGTCAGTCAATACTCAGTCTCCGGCCCGGGTCAGCAGCGACCCGTCACCATAGGAATAGAAGCGGTAGCCCGCCGAAATGGCGTGGGCGTAGGCTTTTTGCATGGTTTGAATGCCAGAGAAAGCCGAGACGAGCATGAAAAGCGTCGAGCGTGGCAGGTGGAAATTGGTCATTAGCAGATCAACCACCCGGAACTGGAAGCCGGGGGTGATGAAGATATCGGTTTCTCCGGAGAAGGCGCGTAGTTCACCCGTCTCCTGTGCCGCACTTTCCAGCAAGCGCAGGCTGGTGGTGCCGACAGCGACGACCCGGCCGCCTGCGGCCCGCGCCCGATTGATGCGCTCGACGGTGTCTTCGGTCACCTCACCCCACTCGGCATGCATCTTGTGATCGTCGGTATCGTCGGCCTTCATCGGCAGAAAGGTGCCGGCGCCGACATGCAGGGTGACCTTTTCAATGCGGACGCCCTTGTTGCGCAGGCGATCCAGCAGGTCTTCAGTGAAATGCAGTCCGGCGGTGGGCGCGGCGACGGCGCCTTCCTGTTCGGCATAGACGGTTTGATAGTCGGTTTCGTCGCGCTCTTCGAAATCCCGCTTGGCGCTGATGTAGGGCGGCAGCGGCATGGCACCGAAGGCCTTGATGGCTTCGTCAAGGAAAGCGCCGCTGAGGTCAAATGCCAGTGTGACCTCGCCGCCCGGGGCGACGTTTTCGACTTTGGCTTCGAGACGGGTCAGTGCGCAGGCGCGGTCATTGCTTTCGCCGAATTCGACCCGGTCGCCGGGCTTGAGGCGTTTGGCCGGGCGCGCGAGGGCCGCCCAGTGGTTCGCGTCGATCCGCCGGTGCAGGTTGAAGGATACATTGGACTGGAATTCGCCGCGGTGGCGGACGCCATGCAGTTCTGCCGGAATGACGCGCGTGTCGTTGACGACCAGCACGTCCTCGGGGTTGAGCAGGTCGACAAGATCGGTGACGCGCCTGTCCGCCAGTTCCCCGTTGGCGCCGACTGTCAGCAGGCGCGCTGAATCGCGCGGTTCGGCGGGATGCAGGGCGATGCGATCTTCGGGAAGTTCGAAGTCGAACAGATCGACTTTCATCAGGGGCCCTCGCAGGTCACGGCATAGGCGCCGACGCCGACGAGTTCCAGGGTCCCGGCCATGACAAAATCAATCTCTTCATCTGCCTGGAACAGGCGGACACGGGCGAGGACCCCCTCCAGATTGGGGTCGGTGAAATCGATTCGAATGGATTCGCCGTCGGCAAAGGCCTGGGAGGTGGAAATCTGATCATCGGCCATGCTGAGGGTTGTCCCCTCACCCACCACCGTGGCGCTGATGATGGCCATGCCGGGAACGTTGCCGAGGCCGAGATCGACCCCGTTTCCGTTCCCGTCGTGACAGGATATGGAGCTTGTCGCCTGTGCGCCGCCCGTCAATGCGAGGGCAACAAGGGCGGCAAGCGACAGGCTCCGCACTGGATCAGGCCAGGTCGGCGGCGACACGCATGGTGACGATCTGGTCCGGGTTGCGGACAGGTTCGCCGCGCGCAAGCTGGTCAATCGCGTCCATGCCTTCGGTCACCTTGCCCCAGACCGTATATTGCCGGTTGAGGAAAGGCGTATCGCCGAAGCAGATGAAGAACTGGGAATTGGCCGAATCGGGATCGGCAGTGCGGGCCATCGAGCAGGTGCCGCGTACATGCGGTTCTTCATTGAATTCCTGCTTCAGGTCGGGCTTGTCGGACCCGCCTGTGCCGGTGCCGTTGGGGCAGCCGACCTGGGCCATGAAATCGTCGATGACCCGGTGAAACACGATGCCATCGTAGAATTTTTCGCGCGCCAGCTCCTTCAGCCGGTTGACGTGGTTGGGCGCGAGGTCCGGCCGCAACTCGATGATGGCTGTGCCCTTGCTTGTTTCGAGCACGAGCGTGTTTTCTGGATCCTTGTAATCAGGCATCATTCTTCCTTGGTTTGAAACTTGTCTATTCGCTATCGACGACGCGCATGGCGACAATGTGATCGGGGTCCTCGACGAGACCATTGCGGGCGGCATCGCCCAGCTTGATCTGATCGACAACGTCCATGCCTTCGATCACTTCGCCAATCAGCGTGTACTGACCATCGAGATGGCGTGCGTCGGCGAGGACGATGAAAAACTGCGAGTTGGCGCTGTTGGGGTTCGACGAGCGGGCCATGCCGACCGTACCACGCACGAAAGGTTCCTCGGAGAACTCTGCAGGCAGATCAGGCAGGTCAGAACCGCCCGTGCCCGTGCCGGTCGGGTCGCCGGTCTGGGCCATGAAGCCGTCGATCACGCGGTGAAAGACGATATCGTCATAAAAGCCTTCGCCAGCCAGCGTCACGATGCGTTCGGCGTGCTCCGGCGCGAGTTCGGCGCGCAACTGGATGAGGATTTCGCCGTTCTCGGTCTCGAGGGCCACGACCGGGAGTTCGCCTTCGAACTCGGTCGTGCTTTGCGGAGCCGGCTGGGGCGAATTGAACATCTGCCAGCCGACGAAGCCGACAAACAGGGCAAAGAAGGCCAGCGCCAGGACCTGAATGGTCCGGTTGCGCCCGGATTGAGGTGCACTCATTTGTTCTCCAACGCCCTCAGAACGACGGAGGGCACAAAAGCGGAAATATCGCCGTCAAGGGAGGCGATCTGACGGACCAGCGTGGCGGAAATATGCCGCACGTGCGGGCTGGATGGCACGAAGACGGTCTGCAAATCGGGCGCCATCTGGGCATTCATGCCCACCATCTGCATTTCGTAATTGTAGTCGGTGGTGTCGCGAAGTCCGCGAATGATCAGCGAGGCGCCCAGTTCGCGGGCCTTGCGGATCATCAAGCCCTCGAAATCCACAACCTGGACGTCTGTATGCGTCCGGCGGGCGATCGATTCGATGGTCTGTTCGAGCAGAATCTTGCGGTCACTGGCGGAAAGTAGCGGGTTTTTGGCAACCTGAACGCCGACGCCGACGTAGAGCGTATCAACGAGCCGGCAGGCCCGCTCGATCACGTCGAGATGGCCGTTGGTCACGGGGTCGAACGATCCGGGATAAAAGCCTGTGAGCCTGTCCATGCCGCGGTTTTTGTCACGCCTTTTGCTGGAAGGCAAGCCAAAGGCCGGCGCAGATCAGAACGGCGCCGGAAACCCAGCCGGCGCGTTGTGAAAAGCGGCCCACGAACAGGTTACGCGCGCCGCCGGCGAGCAGGATGTAGGCCGCGTCAGCAATGACGACGATGGCGATCCAGAGGGCACCCAGAAATACGACCTGCGGGGCGATGGGCTGGTTGACGTCGACGAACTGGGGTACGAAGGCGCCGAAGAACAGCAGCGCCTTGGGGTTGGTCCACAGGACGATGAAGCCGGTCATGATCTGGCGGAAATAGTCGTTGGTGCCTTGACCAACCGCGATGACACGCGGCGGCTTTCTGATCATCCGGACACCGAGCCAGATGAGATAGAGAGCGCCGGCAATCTTCACCCAGTCAAAGGCCGACGCCATGATCCGGCTGACGGCATCCAAACCGAAGATCAGCAGGATGAGCATGGAGATGCGGGCGAGAACAGCGCCGACTTCCATGACAAAACCTGCCCTCAGACCATGACCAAGCGTCGTGCCGACAAGGGAGGACACCGTGACACCGGGAATGGCCATGACGGCTGCGGTCGTCAGGATGAAGGCGAGAAGTTCGGGGGATGTAAGCGTCATGCAGGCACGTCTACCGGCGGAGAAGCGCCAGCCAGATTCCCCCCGCCATGAGAACGCCGCCGCTGATCTTGCTGAGAATCCGGACACGGCCTGCCGTGAGCGCATTACGGGCGGATCCAGCGAGAATGGCGTAGACTGCATCCGTCAAGGTGGCGACGGCCATCACGATCAATCCGAGAAAAAGAATTTGGGGAAATGCGGGTTCGGAAAGCGTCACGAATTGAGGGATGAAGGCGCCGAGGAAAAGCAGCGTCTTGGGATTGCCCCAGTTGACCAGTGCGCCCTGCCAGATGAATGCGGATATGCGGGGTGAACCCGCCTCGCCTTCAAGCTTCAGTCCACCACGACTGGAGAACATCTGCCAGCCGATCCAGATGAGGTAGGCGGCGCCGGCCAGCTTGATCCAGAAGAAGGCGGCTCCGACCAGTTCGACCACGGCATCAAGTCCGATGGCGAGGATCAGGACCATGGTCAACATGCTGACTTCTGTTCCAAAGATGGTCCACAGACCCGCCCTTGTGCCGTGAGCCAGTGAATTGGCCAGCACGACAGTGACCGACGGGCCGGGCACGACGGAGAAGACGAAACAGGCGGCGATGTAGGTAAGAAGAAGGGTCGGTTCCACGGCGGGTCACTCCAAGCAGGAAGGTGAAGCAAGCACCAGTTTCATGCCCGCTTCAAGCCCCCTGCTCCGCTCGCCTATCTTCTATTCTTCCGCCGGTCCTTCGTCGTCTGCGCCGGGCGCCTCATCAGTGATGTCATCACCGTTCTCGTCATCTTCCTCGTCAGGCTCGGAGATGCCTTCGACGGACACGACTTTCTCGTCTTCCGCAGTGTTGAGAATCGTGACGCCCTGGGTCGAGCGGCCTGCGATCCTGATGCCGTCGACCGGCACACGGATGAGTTTTCCTGCGTTGGTGACAAGCATGATCTGATCGTCATGTTCGACGGGGAACGAGGCCACGATCGGACCATTCTTTTTGGTGATGGCCATGGCGGCAATGCCTTTGCCGCCGCGACCGGTGACCCGGTATTCATAGCTTGACGTGCGTTTGCCAAACCCGTTCTCCGAAACGGCAAGCACAAACTGCTCGGCTGCACCCATTTCCGCGTAGCGTTCCTGAGACAGGTCACCGGCTTCGGCTTCCAGTTCCACCTCGGCATCATCGGTTTCGCCCCGCATCGCCCGGCTCTTCTTGAGATAGGCGGAACGTTCTTCCGGCGTCGCTTCAAAATGCCGAAGGATAGCCATGGAGATGATGGTGTCGTTCTCGGCGAGATTTATGCCGCGGACGCCCATTGAGTTGCGGCTTTGGAAAACGCGCACGTCGTCCACATTGAAACGGATCGCCTGACCGTTTGCCGTGGTGAGCAACACATCGTCATCTGACGAACAGGTTTCGACACCGACGATCCCCTCGCCGTCGTCGAGCTTCATGGCAATCTTGCCGTTGGCCCTGATCTCGGTGAAATCGCCCAGCGAATTGCGGCGGACCGTGCCCCGCGTGGTGGTGAACATGATGTCGAGATCGGCCCAACTTGCTTCATCCTCGGGCATGGGCATGATCGAGGTGATGCGCTCTCCGGCCTCGAGCGGCAGCATGTTTATCAGTGCCTTGCCGCGGGCGTTTGGCGCTGCCTGCGGCAGCCGCCAGACCTTGAGCTTGTAGACGATGCCGCGGGAGGAGAAGAACAGCACCGGTGTGTGCGTGTTGGCGACGAACAGGCGTGCCACGAAATCCTCGTCGCGCATGGCCATGCCTGAGCGGCCCTTGCCGCCGCGCCGTTGCGCCCGGTAGGTCGAGAGCGGTACGCGCTTGATGTAGCCGCCGTGGGTGACCGTGACCACCATGTCTTCGCGGGCGATGAGGTCTTCATCTTCAACGTCGGCCGCGTAGTCAGTGATTTCGGTCTTGCGGGGCGTGGAGAACTGGTCGCGGACTGAAATCAGTTCCTCGCGGATGATTTCCTCGATCCGCTCCCTCGATCGCAGGATATCCAGATAGTCGGAAATCTGGTCGCCCAGTCCGTGCATTTCGTCGCCAATTTCGTCGCGGCCAAGCGCGGTCAGGCGGGCCAGACGCAGATCGAGAATGGCGCGGGCCTGCTCGTCGGAGAGCTTGAACGTACCGTCGGCATTCACCTTGTGACGCGGGTCGTCGATCAATTCAATCAGCGGCTTGACGTCGGCGGCGGGCCAGTCTCGCTCCAGGAGTTGGGCGCGGGCCGTGGCCGGATCAGGCGCGTTTCGGATCAGGCGAATGACTTCGTCGACGTTGGCTACGGCGACGGCGAGGCCGACCAGAACGTGGGCGCGGTCGCGGGCCTTGCCGAGAAGGAAGCGCGCACGGCGGGTGACAACGACCTGACGGAACTCGATGAAGGCGGCGAGCATTTCACGCAGGCCCATGAGTTCGGGCTTGCCGCCGTTCAAAGCAACGAAGTTGCAGCCAAACGAGGATTGCAGCGCGGTGAACCGATAGAGCTGGTTGAGGACCACATCGGCCATGGCATCGCGCTTGATTTCGATGACGACACGCATGCCGTGCCGGTCGCTTTCATCGCGGATGTCGGAGATGCCTTCGATGCGCTTTTCGCGGACCAGATCGGCGATCTTTTCGATCATCGTGGCCTTGTTCACCTGATAGGGAATCTCGGTGATGATCAGGGCTTCACGTTCCTTGCGGATTTCCTCAACCGCCACCCGTCCGCGAACGAGAACGGAGCCGCGGCCGGTTTCATAGGCAGAGCGAATGCCGGCGCGGCCCAGAATAATGCCACCTGTGGGGAAGTCCGGGCCGGGCATTACTTCGAGCAGTTCATCGACCGTGATGCCGGGATTGGACAACATGGCCAGGGTGGCGTCGATTACCTCGCCGAGATTGTGGCTGGGGATATTGGTCGCCATGCCGACTGCAATGCCACCGGCGCCGTTGACCAGCAGGTTGGGAAACTTTGCGGGAAGGACCGAGGGTTCCTGAACAGAGCCGTCGTAGTTGTCCTTGAAATCGACAGTGTCCTTGTCGAGGTCGTCCAGCATGGTGCTGGTGACCTTTTCCATGCGGGATTCGGTGTAGCGCATCGCCGCCGGCATATCGCCGTCGACGGAGCCGAAATTGCCTTGCCCTTCGATCAGCGGCACGCGCATGGAGAAGTCCTGCGCCATGCGGACCAACGACATGTAAATCGCGCTGTCGCCGTGCGGATGGTACTTACCCATGGCCTCACCCACGACCACGGCCGATTTGCGGAACGGCTTGGTGTGGTCAAAGCCCAACTGATGCATGGAATAAAGAATGCGGCGGTGCACAGGTTTCAGCCCGTCGCGCACGTCTGGCAGCGCCCGGCTGACGATCACGCTCATGGCGTAATCGAGGTAGGATTTCCGCATCTCGTCAGAGATCCAGACCGGCTCGATATCGGACGGATCGAAGGTCTCTTCGGGCGTTTCTGGCGTGTCGGTCACGTAGGCAATTCTCGGATGGTTAGACTCATTTGATTTCTATTTGATTCCGCACCCTGAAGCCATGCTTTGCGGGCACTTATCCGCCCCTCTTCATCGCCCGATTCCGGGGCTTTCAGTCAGTGCGCCGGTGCCCGTTCGTTCACCATTGAACGGCAAAATCCGGGCGGGCGGGACCGTGTTACTGGACGCAAGAGGACCAAACCCTTAGAAAACCGGCGATAAGCGTTGAAGGGGAATGATTCTTGTCGATTGGTTTTGGAATTGAACGCCTCGGAATTCTGGCACTAAGGTTTCCGAGGGCGGCGGGTCTCCTCGTCATTCTTTTCACCATATTGTGCATGTCGGCGCTGCCGCGCGCTTCCGTAGATGGTGATCTTTTGCGAATCTACAACAATTCCGGCGAGATGTATGACCGCTACCGTGACCTTTCGGATACGTTCGGCACTTTCGACAATGACCTTTACCTGCTGGTCAATTCGTCTCAGCTGACTGACCCCGAGGTCCTGGAGACACTTCGCGAGCTCGCCTTTGATATTGAATTGAATGACTACACGGTCGGCACGCTCTCGCCTTTTTCCCTCCGCAAACCGGCTGAAAACAACCAGACGCTGCCAGCGGTGCCGGAGAACATGGCTTCCGCCGAAGAGGTTGAGCGCGAACTGACGAACCTGCGCGAGACCGACCCGTTGATGGGCAACCTGATCACCGGCGACCTTTCAGGTCTGGTGATGATCATGTTCCCGGATTCGGAACTGACGCGCGGCCAGGGCGAGCGCGACATGGTGGCCAGCGTCCAGGAGACGGTGGACCGCTACCAGTCCGACATCATCAACATTGAACTCACAGGCTCGGCGATCTGGAAGAACGAGATGCTGGATGCCAGCACAGCGGACCAGATCAAGTTCTCCGGCTACGGGTTCATCATCGGGTTCCTGACGGCGCTTCTGAGCTTCCGGTCTTTCTGGGGGGCGGTGCTGGCGACGCTCACGCCCGGTGTGTCGGTGATCTGGGTGTCGGGTGTGGTGATCCTGCTGTTCGGGTCATTCACCTTCCTGACCGTCATCGTGACAACGCTGGTGATGGTGATTGCCTTTGCGGAAAGCATGTTCTTCTGTTTCACTTGGATGCGATTGTGGCGGGACGGGATGGAGCCCAACGAGGCCGTGCGGGAGACCGTGCTTCGGGTCAGCCCGGCCTGCGCCCTCACCTCGCTGACCACGATGATTGCCTTTGCATCGCTTTACGTGACCCAGGGTCAAGGCATTCGCGAATTCGCCGTTGCCGGCATCATTTCGGTCATCGTCGCCTATGTGACGCTGGTCACCTTCCTGCCGCTGGCCCTCAAGCTGGCCCTGCGGCTTGGGTTCAAGAACCCGCGCACGCCGAGCGTGGCGCTGACTGCGCCCATTCCGGTTGCGCAGTTCATGACCAGCAAGTTCCGCCTGCCGCTGGCGATCGGCGGTATTGCGCTGACCTTGCTCTTGTTCATCCCGCACAATCTCTTGCAGCCGCGATTTTCGTTTCAGGATTTCCTGCCTGCGGATTCGGCGTCCCTTGATGTTGCGGAACAGATCGACAGCGGTGTGGGCGGGGTTTCTCCTGTCTATGTTCGGGTGCCGCTGAATCAGGGCATGGAGGACGTGGGCGACGCCGATTATCAAATGATCGAGACGGTGCACCAGATCGTCGAGAACAATATCGGCCGGCTGGAGGGTGACCCGGCGCTCGGCGAAGGCAAGGTGATTTCGGCTGCCAGCTTTGGCCACTACGCGGATTCCGGCTTCAGCCGCGACCAGATCTTCAATGCGGTCGGACCTTTCCTCAAACGCCGCTTCGTCACCGATGAAGGGGATCACGCGCTGGTCACGGGCTTTCTGCCGACCATCATTTCTTCCAGCCAGCTGCGTGACTTCGTGGAGAATACGGACCGCGAACTGGCCGAAGCCCAGATCGAGGGCGCGCAGGTTTCCGGGTTCCGGGTGCTGACTTCATTTGCCAGCGTCGACATGATCCGCAGCCTGCAGCAGGGGCTGACCATTGCGGTGTTTGTGTCGATCTTCATCATCGGCGTGGCATTTCGCTCGTGGAAGGTCGCTCTGGTCTCGTTCGTTCCGAATATCCTGCCGATCCTGGGGACCGAGCTGTTCCTGTACATAACCGATGCCGGGCTGCAGTTGACTACGGTGATCGCGCTGACGATTGCATTCGGTATCGCGGTGGATGACACGATCCACTTCCTGGCGAACTACCGACGTGCGCGCTTGAACGGGCTCGAACACGATGAGGCCGTGGTACGCGCGCTTGATCGGGTCGGTCCGGCGCTGGTTGCGACCACGCTGATTCTTTGTGCGGGCACCGTGATCGTGGCCTTCTCGGCGCTGCCGCAGGTCGCCCTATTTGGGACACTAACGGTGCTCACGCTGCTACTGGCTTTGCTCGGAGATTTATTTATTCTCCCCGCGCTGCTCTTCGCCGGGGGGCGATTCTTTCATGCTCTAGGAGGCATCCGAAAATGACATCTATCCGGGCAAATGCTCGCCCTTTCATTGCGGCAGTTGCTGTTGCGGCTGCGTTGGTATCCGGTACACCCTCTATGGCCGCGCAGGCCGATCTCGATCTTATCCAGTCCTATGTCGGCGACTGGCGCGGCAGCGGCAGCATGACGTCGGCCGAAGGCAATACGGAGACGGTGCGCTGCACGCTGGGCGTTACCCGGTCCACAGCGGAAAAGATCAACTTCCGCGGGCGCTGCGCGCTGGCCGGGGCAAACCTGGCAATGAACGGCACAATGGCCTACATCTCGGCCAGCAACCGTTATGAAGCCGTCTTGACGTCGAACACTTCCTTTTCCGGCAATGCCATCGGCCGCCGCAGCGGTCGTACCATCACGTTCAACATTACGGGCACCGATGCCAATGGGAACCCGTCGAACGTCCGCGCCGGTTTCGGCTTGTCCGGCGACAATATCAGCGTTGATTTCTCTGTGACCAATGCGGACGGGTCGCGCATACGTGCGCAGGTTCCATTCAACCGCGAGTAGTTTGCAGGATTCGGCACAAAAAAAGGCGGCCCTGAGCCGCCTTTTTCGTTGTGTTGGTTTGACTTCAGAACGGAATGTCGTCGTCGGCGCCGCCGGCATCAAAGGCGGGCGCCTTTTCGGAGGGCCGGCTGCTGCCGCCACTACGGGCCGGAGCCGACCCGGAGAAACTGCTGTCGCCCTCATTGCGGCCATCGAGCATGGTCAGGGCTGAATTGAACCCCTGTAAAACCACTTCGGTTGTGTACTGATCCTGACCATCACGTTCCCACTTGCGGGTCTGCAGCTGCCCTTCGATGTAGACCTTGGAGCCCTTGCGCAGATATTGCTCGGCGATGCGTGCCAGACCCTCGTTGAAAATGACCACGCGATGCCACTCGGTGCGCTCGCGACGTTCGCCGGAATTGCGGTCACGCCAGCTTTCCGAGGTTGCCACGCGGAGATTGGCGATCGGCCGCCCGTCCTGCGTCTGCCGGATTTCGGGATCCGCCCCCAGATTGCCGATCAGAATGACCTTGTTGACGCTGCCTGCCATCTCGATTTCCTTTCCGGCAATTGCTTGCCGTTCAAAATAGTTCGCCTGTCATTAGGCCGGTGGACCAGTCATGTCTGTGGCAAACTGGCACTCTTCCACAGGCCGCGCGGCAAAATCTCGTTTGTTCATATTATGTTCTCATTCAAAGTCAAGTTTTCAAGCCATTTGCCCGGTTCGGACGCGCAATTTTTTGAGTGCAGAAATGGTTCAATCTCTCAAACTTATGTGTATGTATACGCTGGAATTGACGCACCGGGCTCCAATGACGACGCAACCTGAAGAGATCAAGCCGCGCTGGCCGTTTCTGGCGACCCGCTGGGCGAATACCATTCGCTACTCCCTGATGAACATCTTCATTCTGGTGTGCACCTACACGCTGGCAATGGGCGGGTACTGGATGTGGTTCGGGCTGTGTTCGACCTTCATCATCATCGGGTATGTCGAGGAGTTGATGGGAGACGCCGGTGACAAGGAATTGATGCCGCCCATTTGGTATATGAACCTGATGTTGTGGCTGACGCTGCCACTGCTTTTGCTCGCCACTCTTGTGGCGTTGAACGTGATCGGCGACGGCAAGCCGTGGTTGGATGTGTTCGTCTCGTTCTTCGGAATTGATCCGGACGCGGCGCGGGCGAGAACCAGCTGGTATCCTGCGACTGGCGGGCTTGCCAGCCTGGGGATGCTCTACGGGCTCGGCGGGATCAACGTCGCCCATGAGCTGGTGCATCGCACTGACAAGCTGTTTGATTTGCTCGTAGGGCGCTGGCTGCTTTCATTCACCTGGGATACGGGATTTTCGATCGAGCATGTTTATGGGCATCACCGCAATGTTGGCACGCCGCTTGATCCGGCAACCGCCAAGCGTGGCGAATATGTCTTCGCGTTCGTGGTGCGCTCGACCTGGGGGCAGTTGGTATCCGCCTACCAGTTCGAAAAGGAGCGTCTTGCCCGCAAGAACATCCCCAACCTGCCGTGGAACAACCGGTTCTGGCGCGGCCAGATGATGACGGCCTGCGTTGTGGCGCTTTATACCTATATGGTCGGGCCGTGGGGCATTTTGCTCAGCCTGTTTGCCGGTGCCATCGGCAAGATCTATCTCGAAATCGTCAATTACGTGGAGCACTACGGGCTGGTGCGCATTCCCGGTACGCGCGTTGAGCCCCGGCACTCGTGGGACAGTTATCGTCGGCTATCTACCGGGATGACCTACAATCTGCCGCTGCACTCATTTCACCATCGCTATGCCACCCGCCCCTTCTGGGAATTGCAGCACTCAACCGGGCAGGCGCCGATGATGCCCATGGGCTATATGCCGATGATTTTGTGCTCGTTCTGGCCGCCACTCTGGCGCCGTCTGGTCGATCCGCTGCTGGCAGACTGGGACAGCCGCCTTGCCAGCCCGGACGAGCGTGCCTATCTGGAAGCCCGGGGCGAGTTGCGCGCCTGACACCTGCTGACATTTTTCGACGCAATCAATTGTCAGATTGAGTGACGCCTGCTTGACGAAGGCAGGTTTGTTCTATCTATGTTCCTTGTGGATTTCGTGGTTTTGCGGTTCTGGACCGTGCCCCGGATTTCACCATCACGGGACCGACTTCAGGACCTTCAAATGCCTCAACAAAACGGCCATCATCGCGAAATCGTTGTCACTGGCGCGAAGGAGCACAATCTCAAGTCGGTTGATGTCCGTTTGCCGCGCGACAGTCTGATCGTGATGACGGGCCTTTCCGGCTCGGGCAAGTCCTCTCTGGCATTCGATACGATCTACGCCGAGGGGCAGCGGCGCTACGTCGAGAGCCTTTCGGCCTATGCGCGCCAGTTCCTTGAAATGATGCAGAAGCCGGATGTCGAACAGATCGAAGGGCTGTCACCGGCCATTTCGATCGAGCAGAAGACAACGTCGCGCAACCCGCGTTCGACGGTCGGCACGGTCACCGAGATCTACGACTACCTGCGCCTGCTGTTCGCGCGGGTCGGCATTCCCTACTCCCCGGCCACGGGGTTGCCCATCGAAAGCCAGACCGTCAGCCAGATGGTCGACAAGATCATGGCGCTTGATGAAGGTACGCGATTGTTTCTGCTGGCGCCGATCGTGCGTGGGCGCAAGGGCGAGTATCGCAAGGAACTCGCCGAACTGATGAAGAAGGGCTTTCAGCGCGTCAAAATCGACGGCACGTTCCACGAAATCGAAGAGGCCCCTGCCCTCGACAAAAAATTCAAGCACGACATTGAAGTCGTTGTGGATCGAATCGTGGTGGGTTCGGATATCGAGGGCCGGCTGGCCGACAGTCTGGAGACAGCTTTGCGGCTCGCTGACGGCATTGCAATTGCCGAGTTCGCCGACCGCAAGGCGGACGACGGCGAACCGGAACGGCTGATCTTTTCCGAGCGGTTCGCCTGCCCGGTTTCAGGGTTCACGATCGCGGAAATCGAGCCACGGCTGTTTTCGTTCAACAACCCGTTCGGGGCTTGCCCGACCTGCGACGGACTGGGTTTTGAACTCAAGATCGACCCGGACATGGTGGTGCCGGATCATTCGCTCAGTTTGCAGAATGGTGCTGTGGCCCCCTGGTCGCGCACTTCGGCGCCCTACTATCAGCAGACGCTGAAAGCCATCTGCAATCATTTCGGGGCCGAGATGGCGGCGCCCTGGTCGAAACTTTCGGAAGAAGTGCAGAACGCAGTTCTGTACGGCACGGGAAAGCAAGCTATTGAATTCGTTTATGATGACGGATTGCGCACCTACAAGACCAAAAAGGCTTTTGAAGGCGTGATCGGCAGCCTAGAGCGGCGATATCGCGAAACCGAGTCCGCGGGGATGCGCGAAGAGATCGGGCGTTACATGTCGAA
The DNA here is from genome assembly GCA_017794705.1 of Devosia sp. GTDB lineage: Bacteria > Pseudomonadota > Alphaproteobacteria > Rhizobiales > Devosiaceae > IH3. Next base: position 346,627 of record CP051235.1, read on the forward strand.
CGCGCCTTGCGTGACCTGCGAAGGGCAACGACTGAAACCGGAAGCCCTGGCGGTCAAGATTGACGGGTTCAACATCTCGCAGGTTTCGGACAAGTCGATCAAGACAGCCGCGGAGTGGTTCGAGGGTCTCCCGGAGCACCTCAATGACAACCAACGGGCCATTGGCGAGCGCATTCTAAAGGAAATTCGCGAGCGCCTGGCGTTTTTGAATGACGTCGGGCTCGACTATCTGACCCTTTCACGCGGTTCAGGATCGCTTTCGGGCGGTGAAAGCCAGCGCATTCGCCTGGCCTCGCAGATCGGGTCCGGGCTGACGGGTGTGCTTTACGTGCTCGACGAACCGTCCATCGGCTTGCATCAGCGGGACAATGAGCGGTTGCTGGAAACGCTGCGCCGCCTGCGTGATCTCGGCAATACGGTGATTGTGGTTGAGCATGACGAAGATGCCATCCTTACGGCGGACCATGTGGTCGACATTGGCCCGGGCGCCGGCGTGCATGGCGGCAGGATCGTGGCTGAGGGCAAGCCGCAGGACATCATGGACAATCCCGACAGTCTGACCGGGCAGTATCTGAGCGGACAGCTTTCGATACCTGTTCCCGCGGAACGCAAGAAGCCGAACAAGACGCGTAAGATTTCGGTGAGCGGGGCGACGGGCAATAATCTGAAGAATGTCTCGGTCGATATTCCGCTGGGCAGTTTTGTCGCGATTACCGGTGTTTCGGGTGGCGGCAAGTCGACGCTGATGATCGACACGATCTATGCGGCAATCGCCCGCCGGCTGAACGGCGCGCGCCTGAACCCGGCGCCGCATGAGAGCCTGACCGGCATCGAGTTCCTGGACAAGGTGATCGACATCGACCAGTCGCCAATCGGCCGCACGCCGCGATCCAACCCGGCAACCTATACAGGCGCATTCACGCCGATCCGCGAGTGGTTCGCCGGCCTGCCGGAAGCCAAGGCGCGTGGCTACGGACCCGGGCGCTTTTCGTTCAACGTCAAGGGTGGGCGCTGCGAGGCCTGCAAGGGCGACGGGCTGATCAAGATCGAGATGCACTTCCTGCCCGACGTCTATGTCACCTGCGACGTGTGCCACGGCAAGCGTTACAACCGCGAGACGCTGGATGTGCATTTCAAGGGCAAGTCGATATCAGAGGTTCTCGACCTGACCGTCGATGAGGGCGTCGATTATTTCGCTGCGGTGCCTTCGATTCGCGACAAGCTTTTGACCCTGCAACAGGTGGGGCTGGGCTATGTTCAGATCGGACAACCGGCAACCACCCTCTCCGGCGGTGAAGCGCAACGCGTCAAGTTGAGCCGGGAATTGTCGAAGCGGGCGACGGGGCGGACGCTGTACATGCTCGACGAGCCGACGACGGGGCTGCATTTCCATGACGTGGCAAAGTTGCTGGACGTGCTCCACCAGCTGGTGGAATCGGGCAACACGGTGGTCGTGATCGAGCACAATCTCGAAGTGATCAAGACCGCCGACTGGATCATCGACCTGGGACCGGAAGGCGGTGACGGAGGTGGCGAGATCGTTGCGGTAGGCACGCCCGAGCAGATCGCTGAAAACCCGCGCTCCTATACCGGCAAGTTCCTGAAACCGGTGCTGGAACGGCGCGCGCCGCCGCAGAGAACTGCCGCCCAGTAACCGACCCCGCGAGATTCGACCCGCAAAGGTGTGACGATTGTATGAATCCGCCATGCCCTGAACGCATAGCGCCTGTTCCGCTCACGGCCTAGCTCAGCAAACGAACCTGACTATTCTCCGGCTCGTCTTTGAACCTTGAAAGGGAATCCAAAGATGTTTGTGAGAACCGTATGGAGACTAAGGCGGATGTTCGACGTGTCCGGTGCCCTGCGCGAAATGGATGTGCGGGTTGATCGCAGCAGCGACATTCTGGGTCTGGGAGGCGTTGACTTCTCGGACATGACCGAGGGTCACTTTGACCGCATCACAAGCAGCCGCCACACCCGGCGCCGCGTGGGGAAGTGATTGCAAATTCTTAACAATTTGTAACCGCCCGCCTTGCATCTGGTGCATGGGAGACTTGAGCAAAACACCCCTGCTCATCCCGAACTAACCGACCTATATCGGTGTCGTCATAACAAAGGAGACACAAAATGGATATTCGCAAGACCTTCCAGCGCTGGAACGCTTACCAGCAGACCGTGCGCGAACTGAATGCTCTTGACCAGCGTTCGCTGAATGACCTCGGCATCAACCGTGCCGACATCAATCGCATCGCGCGCAACCATGCTGCCCAGATTTAAGGCTGCATCGGTTTCGGCCGCAACAACGACCGATTTTCGAACACCCGCGTTCTAAACGGAATGCGGGTGTTTCGTTTTTGGCTCCGGTCATGAAGCTTGACGGGCTGAAAACGGGCTGACTAACTTGCGTCCGGTTTTGATGAGGACGCACCAATGACCGCCAAATTGAGCTCTTTCAGAGCAATCCTATCCGCCATCTGCATTCTGCTTTTTGCTGCGGCTGCGACGGCGCAGACGCCCATGATGGGCGCGCAAGTGCCGCTGACACCAGAAATTGTTGGCCAATTCATCGAATCTCATCCCGTAATTCAGGAACGACTCGACACTTTTTCGGACGATTATGCTGCGCCGGAGGGCGATTCTCCTGCAGATGCTGTTGCCGCCTATATGACCTACCAGGCCGCGAGTGGCGAGCTTGATGCGCTGGTGGGCGAATATGGCTTCAGCAGTTTCATGGACTGGGTGCAGACCATGTCGGCCGTGGTAACGGCCTACACGTTCGTGCGCGAAGGCGGCGGGATGGATCAGGGCTTTCAGGACGCCATCGACCAGATCAACAGCAATCCCAACTTCACCGAAGAGCAGCGGCAGGCGATGATCGCGCAGATGGCGGCGGCCATGCAATCGGTGGATGCGATGCGGCCCGATCAAGCAAACCTCGATGCAGTCGAACCCTTCAACGCGGAACTGGCGGTTCTTTTCGGGGACGACTGAAGGTAGCGACGATCAATCCCTGGCGCGCAGTTCGTCGTAGGACTGACAGGCCCATTTGTTGAAACCTGGCCGCTGTTTCAGCCGTTCATGCCACGCATCGATGTGGTCGAACTGCGGGTGATCGAACTCGAGTGTGGTCCAGCGGAACAGGCTGATGCCGGTCAGGATATCGGCATACGTGAAAGTCTCGCCTCCGACATAGGGCGTCGTGGCGAGGCGCGCGTCCAGCATGGCGAATTTAGGCGTGGCGGCAGCCACTGCAGCTTGGACCTTCCCGGGATCGAGTTGGGACGGTGGCGTGCGGACGATTGTCGCGAAAACACCCAGCCAGGAGGGCTGAAACGTGGTGTTGGCCCAATCCGACCATTGATCCGACAGGGCTCTTTGTTTTGGGGATTCGGGCCAGAGCGAGCCAGAGCCGTAGGTTGCCGCGATGTAACGGACAATTGCGGAGCTCTCCCATAACAGCAAATCGCCATCACGCATGACGGGCACCAGCTGATTGGGGTTCATGCCCCGATATTCGTCTGTATCGAGACCGCCGAACTTGCCGCCGGCGTCGATGCGTTCGTAGCGCTGCCCCACCTCGTCCAGTGCCCAGAGCACTTTTTGCACGTTGGCCGAACTCACCCGACCCCAAACTGTTATGCCTGCCATGGTTGCCCCGTCGCCTTCAATCTTCGTTGCACACTATCGCTGCTCTTGATACCAGCACATCATGCAAAAATCCTATCCTGAAATTCACGTGATTGGTGGCGGGCTGGCCGGTTCGGAGGCCGCGTGGCAGGCGGCCAATATGGGTGCAGCGGTCGTGCTGCACGAAATGCGGCCGCAAAAGAGCTCGCCCGCGCACGTGACCCAGCAACTGGCGGAACTGGTTTGTTCGAACTCGTTTCGCTCGGATGATCATGAGCATAATGCGGTGGGGCTGCTGCATGAGGAGATGCGGCGCAGCAATTCCCTGATCATGCAGGCGGCGGATGCGCACGCCCTGCCGGCCGGCGGCGCCCTGGCGGTGGACCGGCACGCGTTTTCGGACTTTGTGGCTGAGAAGCTGGCTGAGCTGCCGAACGTGGAGGTTCAGCGGGAGGAAATTGCTGGCTTGCCGCCCGCTGAGTGGCAGAACGTGATCATCGCCACCGGGCCGTTGACGTCCGAGCCGCTGGCGCGGGCTATCCAGCAGATCACGGGAGAAGACGCCCTCGCCTTTTTCGACGCCATAGCCCCGATCGTGCATGCGGAATCGATTGACCGGAGCATTGTCTGGGCGCAGTCGCGCTATGACAAGCCGGGACCAGCAGGCACGGGCGCGGACTATCTCAACTGCCCGATGAACGAGGCGGAATACAATCGCTTCATCGATGCTTTGCTCGAGGCTGAGCAGCATGAATTTCATGAATGGGAGAACGTGCCCTATTTCGACGGGTGCATGCCGATCGAGGAGATGGCTGCGCGGGGACGGGAAACGCCGCGCTTCGGGCCGATGAAGCCGGTGGGGCTAACCAACCCGAATGATCCTGACAATCCGCCCTATGCCGTCGTGCAATTGCGCCAGGACAATGCGCTGGGCACATTGTGGAACATTGTCGGATTTCAAACCAAGATGAAGTACCGGCAGCAGGCGGAAATCCTGCGGCTGATTCCGGGGCTGAAGAATGCGCAGTTTGCGCGCCTTGGCGGGTTGCACCACAATACATTTCTCAATTCCCCCAAGGTTTTGGATGGCACTCTGCGCCTGAAAGCTGAGCCGCGGCTGCGGTTCGCGGGGCAGATTACGGGGGTTGAGGGTTATGTGGAAAGCGCCGCCATCGGGCTTCTGGCCGGACGGCTGGCGGCGTCGGAGGTCTTTGGTCGTGAAGGACATTTGCCGGGACCTGAAACGGCGCATGGCGCGCTTTTGCGGCATATTACCGAAGGACACGTCTCAGACGACTCCTCCAAACTGCGCAGCTTTCAGCCGATGAATGTGAATTTCGGCCTGTTCCCGGCGATCGAGATCAGGAAGCCGGAAGGCGTCAAGCGCTGGCGCAAGGCGGAACGGACGCTGTTCAAGAAGAAACAGATTTCGCTGCGGGCGCTCGACGGAATCGCGCGGTGGAATGATGCCTATTCGGCGTTAGAAGCTGCCAACGATCCTTCGATGAAATTTAGTGACAACGCGGCATCCTCTGATGCGCGGGAAACCGAAGCTGCAGATACGATCAGCCGGTAGGACACGCCGCCGCGCGTGAATCCGATGACGGGATTGCGGATCTGCTCGCCCAACTGGCTGTCGATCCACTCCTGCAACGGAACAATGGTCGCCGCCTCAGCGGTTGCCGCCGGGTCTGTGACAGTGGTCGAAACAACCAGATCGAGGCCGGAGAGGCTGAAGTTGAGGTTTGCCATTTCCGTTTCGGATTGGGCGTGAATCTGGAACGGTGGATAGATCACCGCCATGCCGGTCACCATCCCCGGCTCGGCGCCGCGGTTCCAGCTCATGTAGGTGAAGGTTTCACCGTCGGGCGTTGTGAGTTCGGGGATGCCGAGCGCATCATATACGGCACGAGGTGAAATGCCCTGCTCCCAGTCCTCGACGACACCATAGCGCTCGAGCAAGGTCTGCAACTGTTCCCTGTTCTCGTTTTCCGAGGTCAGATAACCGATGGTGCCCCTCGCCTGTTGGGCGGACTCGTCAGTCCATTCGAATCCACTGTCGGTCTGAGCTGCCATCAAGGCACTGTCCAGACGCGAAAGCTGGTCGGAACGGGCCAGATTGAACAGGTTCCAGGGACCGATGGCGATGAGGAGCAGCAGGAGACCCGCGAGGCCCGGGATAATGCGAATGTCGGCGGCCAGCCGGGACAGATATGCCAGCGTCAGCAAGGCGGCCCAAAGGCCGCCGGCGATCAAAAGGATTCGTTCCTCGGTCAGGCCATAAGCGTCAATTCTGATCCATACGGCGACGGCATAGAGGCCGATGGGAACGATGGTGAGCCAGAACCAGAGCCGCCTGAACCAGCGGACGGTGGGCCTTGTGTGCATGAAGCCGGGATGCAGCACCAGCCAGTTGGCCGCACCGGTGATGATGAAGACGAGCACCATCCAGCCGAGGATGCCTTCCGGCAACTCGCCGACGAGAACAATCTGCACCGCGTAAGCGATCAGGATGAGCGAATAGATCACCAGCAGTGGCGACAGGACGAACTGTCCCATGAAGCCGATGGCGCGCGACAGGAAGTCAGGTTCGTCGATCTCGCTGCGGGAGAATTCGTCGAGCCTTGGCAGCGTCGACATCCAGTAGAGCGGCGTGAGGAATACGCCGGCGACGGGCAGAATGAACTTGTAGACGATGTCGCCCAGTTCAAGGCCGAACAGGAATGATAGCGACCGGTCGATGGCGAACAGACCCAAGGCCACCAGAATGAAGCCCAGCCCGGCAACGATGCCGGTGGTGACGGCGCGATGATTGAGCCACCAGAACCTGTCCTGCTGTTCGGCCCGTTCGGCGCCGCTGCCAATGACGGTGAACGCGGAAACGGACATCCAGAACAGTCCAACGGGTGGCAGCATCAGTGCCACTATCCATGTCGTGTTTTCCACCTGCAGGCTTAGGGCGACTGCGATCGGCACCGCCCAGCCGACGAGAATGTTAAGCCAGGCGGGAATTTTGCGGCTCTCGTTCAACAAAGCGCCGGCGACCGCGTAGAACGAACCGGCGAGGACGCCGACCATCAAACGGCCGAACAGGTCGTCTCCATCGACGAACCACTCATTGAGCAAGGCAATCAGCAGGACCGTGCCGATCGCCAGCAGCGCCACGGCAAGCGGAAAGCGGCGGAAAGTTGCAGCTACATCAGGGGCCTGACGCGTGAACCAGTCTGCAATTCCGGCCATGTCATTTCCCCTCGCGCAAAACCCACCAGGTCATTCTGGCCAGCTTGATCCAGTCCATCTGGTCGGGCGGTGTGATAAACGGCAAACGCGCATATTCATGCAACCTGGCCAATTGATGGCGCAGCAACGTGATGGGGGCAAAGACTGGCCGGATATGCACCGGCAGATCGCTGATCGCGGTATCGGCCTTCTGGAGGTGATCCCCGGCCAGTTCACGCAGGTGCGCGGTGGCTGCCTGGATGCCTTCTGTGGGCTGACCGGCGAACAGCTCACCTTCCTGCACGCCGTGGGCGGCAAAGACCGACCAGGGCAGATAGATCTGGGCGCGGGCCGCGGTAATCGGCAAGGCACGCATATGACCTATCAGGGCGTGGGCGACGCCGATGTGTCCGGCTGCATCGGCCGTGCCCGCATCGTTGCCGCCATTCAGCACCATAGCTGCGAATTGATAGAGAACCGAATTGGTTTCTCCGGCGTAGCCTTCGAAAGTCTCGATGTCGGGCATGGGATCGTCATAAAGGTCAAAGCGCCTTGCGGCCAGCAGCCGCCGCAGCGGACCGCTTGGCAGGTCATAGCGGTCTATCGCCTCGAGGAGTGCGCCCGCAACCGGGTGGCTGCGCACGTCGCCATGTTCGGTGCCTTCGAGAAGGTCGACCCACCATTGGAGGCGGATTTCGCCGGGTCCAGGTTCGGAAACCAGTTCGCGAACGCGGGCTGCCTCGGCCCCGAACGCATACAGCGCCTGCACCGGTTCGCGCGCAGTCTCAGCCAACATCAGCGATGCCAGATAGCGTTCGCGATCCAGCCGCTTGAGTTCTTTCCCCAGCAATTTAGCGCCCTCAACTCACTCCGTTACTTCGCCCGTTCCACGGCGATGAGTGCTGCCCCCACAGCTCTACGTTCCCCCAAGAGTATGTTGTAAGTGCGGACAGCGCCGCCCGTGGCGGTGGCTTCCACAATTATTTTTTGCTCGCGCAGTTGTTCCCTGAGATCGGGGTCGAGGATCGCGATGTCCTCACCCATGCCGACCAGCAGGACGTCAAGCTGTTCAGCGGCGTCGAACACGGGCTGGAGGCTTTTGCGCGTGATGTCGGCAATTCCTTTGACCGCCCAGGCCTGCATGCCGGTGGGCAGGCAGAGCAAGGAGCCACGATGCGACATGTCCGCGAAGCGGAAGCCGCCGTTGCCATAGGCATCGATCGAGGCCTGGTGGGGATAGTACCCCTCGCGAATCCCGGCCTCGCCCTTCATCGGGTCAAACGGCAGCACCGTCTGCGCGCTTTTCCTCAGCCTTTTTCTCCACCACTTCGCGGGTCTTGAGGCCGAAGAAGATCAGGATCGGCGCGGCAATGAAGATCGAGGAATAGGTTCCGACCAGTACGCCCCACGACATGGAGATCGTGAAGCCGCGGATCACTTCACCGCCGAACACGACGAGCGAGATGAGCGCGAGCAGCGTGGTCAGCGAGGTCATGATGGTCCGCGACAGCATCGAATTGATCGAAATGTCGATCAATTCGCTGATGGGCATCTTCTTGAACTTGCGCAGATATTCGCGCACGCGGTCATAGACCACCACCGTATCGTTCAACGAATAGCCCACGATCGTGAGGATGGCAGCAATGGACGTCAGGTTAAACTCAAACCCGACCAGTGCATACAGCCCGACGGTCAGAATCACGTCATGCACGAGCGCGATGACCGCGCCCACGGCGAACTGCCATTCAAAGCGGAACCAGATGTAGGCCAGCACAGCGCCGATGGCGACCAGCACTGCGATTGTGCCGGCAAGCGCGAGTTCGCCCGAGACAGTCGGGCCGACAACTTCCGTACGGCGAATGTCGTAGTCAGACGCGAGTGCATCACTGACTGCGCTGACAGCTTCCTGCTGGGCAGTATCTCCGCCCGGCTGCTGTTCGACGCGGATCAGGACGTCGACAGGTGTGCCGAAGCCCTGAACCTGGACGTCGCCCAGATCAAGTGTGCTCAGTCGCGAGCGGATGTCGGCGATGTCCGCCTCGCCTTCGATGGCCTGTACTTCAACGGATGAACCGCCCTTGAAGTCGATGCCGAGGTTGAGCCCGGCGACACCAAACAACCCCATGGAGCCCACCATGGCCACAACGGACAAGCCAATGGCGATCTTGCGCCAGGACATGAACGGGATCCTGGTGCCGTCCGGCACCATGTTTATCAGATGGATCTTAAAGGCTTTCGGCCGGGCCCAGGCAAACCAGCGTCCAATGATGAATTGGGTCACGAAATAAGCCGTGAACATGGTGGTCAGAATACCGAGCGCGAGGGTGACGGCGAAGCCCTGGATGGGCCCCGACCCGAGGAAAAACAGGATCGCGGCGGCGATAAACGTCGTGACGTTGGCGTCAATGATGGTGCCCATGGCGCGCTGGAAACCTGCTTCCAGCGATTGATAGGCGGATCGCCCGCCGCGCATCTCTTCGTGGATGCGCTCGAAAATCAGCACGTTGGCGTCCACGGCCATGCCGACGGTCAGCACGATGCCGGCGATGCCGGGCAAAGTCAGCGTCGCGCCCAGCATCGAAAGGGCGCCCAGAATCATCGTGACATTCAGTATGAGGGCAATGTTCGCAAAAAGACCGAACTTGCCGTAGATCGCCAGCATGAAGGCGACCACCAGCAGGGCGCCTACGACGCCTGCAGTGACACCTGCCTGCACACTGTCCGCGCCGAGGCTTGGGCCGACTGACCGCTCTTCAATGATGTCGAGCGTGGCCGGCAAGGCACCGGCGCGCAGGAGCACGGCAAGGTCGTTTGCGGATTCGGCAGTGAAGTTGCCTTCGATCTGACCCGAGCCGCCGGTGATCGCGGAGTTGATGACAGGTGCTGTGATGACCTGTCCATCAAGAACGATGGCGAAGCGGCGTCCGACATTTTCGGAAGTCACTTCACCAAACACGATGCTGCCGCGCGTATCGAAGCGGAAGGTGACGATCGGCTGGTTGTTCTGCGGATTGAAACCCGGCTGCGAGTCAACGAGGTTCTCGCCGCCCAGCGCCACATCCTCGTAAAGCAGTTCGTCCGGCCCATCGACGCTCGGCACGATTATGGTTCCGGCGGGCAGTCCCTGCGCCTGTGCCTGTGCTGCGGTCATGGACGGATAGACCAGATGGAAGGTCAGGCGGGCAGTGCGGGAGATCAGGTCCTTGAGCCGTTCCGCATCATCGAAGCCGGGCACCTGCACCAGCACACGGTCGTCGCCCTGGCGCTGGATGGTCGGTTCGGTTGTACCGAGTTCGTCGATACGGCGACGAATGACTTCGATCGACTGTGTGACCAGCGACGACATGCGCTCGTTGATGCCCTGTTCGGTCAGCGCGATTGAGATCGTGCCATCGGCATTGGTACTGATGGTGCTCTCTTCGACACCATTCACCGAGAACAGGGTCGAACTCATCGTGGTGATAAGATTGTCGCGAAGCGCTTGCTCTGCCTGAGCCAACTGCGCCGGGTCGGTCAGTTCGATGGTCAGCAGGTTGTCGCCGGTCTGGATGAAATGGCCGATGCCATTGTCGTTGGCCAGAATGGACCGGGCGTCACGGCGGATTTCGCCCAGCCGCTCGGAGATGATGTCCTCGCGGTTGACCTGCATCAGCAGGTGCGAACCGCCCTGCAGATCCAGCCCCAGGACAATCTGCTGCTTGGGCAGCCAATCGGGCAGTCCGTCCACGAAGTCGCGCGACGCGAAGTTCGGCAGCGTGAACGCGATTGCCAGAAGGGCAGCGGCCGCAATCAGAAAGGTGCGGAGGGGCGAGAACTGAAGCATGTTGTGGTCCGAAAAACAGAGCGGCGCCCTCTGGGCGCCGGGGAATTATTTGTTGTCGTTGACGGGTTCAGGCTTGGACCGCACATCGGCGACCATCGAGCGCACGATCTTGACCTTCACGCCTGAGGAAATCTCGACTTCCAGGTCTTCGCCGTCGACCGACTTGGTGACCTTGCCGACCAGGCCGCCGGTGGTGACGATGGTGTCATTGCGCTTGATTGCGTTCAGCATCGCCTGATGTTCCTTGGCGCGCTTCTGCTGCGGGCGGAAAATGAAGAACCAGAAAATGACCACCAGTAGAATGATGGGCATGAATTGAATGAGTGCTTGATCCATTTAAACCGCCTCCAGCCGGTCACTGCGCAGCGGCAGTCTTTTGACGCACATTGATAGCTCCTTGCCACCAACCGAACGGATCGCCATTCGATTGGCTTGTCAAAGCCGATTTGATCGCCTCATAGTAAGGCTTTGATGCTCCCATATAGGGACAACGCGCGAAAATGATAGCCCATTCCCGGCGAAAATCGCGCGGACTATACGCGCGCGTCCTGTGGATTGCAAAGCCAATCCCCAGCCCAGAACCGGAGCCATTTCTGCATTGAGCGACGCCGAATTTCTCTCCCGGATTTCCGAACAAATGGACCGGCTGACGGAGGCCGTTGAGCATCTTGCGGGGAGCAAGATCGCTGCCCCTGCCGCCCTGAAAGAAGCCAATGCCTATCACTGGGATGCGGCCGATGGTCAGCTGGTTCCAGTGGACAAGGTCAACCGCGTACCGCTGCAGCTGTTGCGCGGAATTGACGGTCTGAAACGCCAGCTTGAACAGAACACATTGCAGTTCGCCCGGGGCTTTGCCGCCAACAACGCCTTGCTGTGGGGCGCCAAGGGCATGGGCAAATCTTCGCTTGTGAAGGCGCTGCACGCGGACATCTGCGACCGCCAGGATGACACGATCAAGCGGTTGGTTCTGGTGGAAATCGCCCGCGAAGACATCGCCACGCTGCCCCGGCTCATGCGCACTGTCGCTGCCCTGCCCGCACAGTGCATTCTGTTGTGTGACGACCTGAGTTTTGACCACGACGGCGCCAACTACAAATCGCTCAAGACGATCCTTGATGGTGGCCTTGAAGGGCGGCCGTCGAACGTCATCTTTTATGCGACGTCCAACCGCAGGCACCTGATGCCGCGCGATATGATCGACAACGAACGGTCGACGGCCATCAACCCGGATGAGTCGGTGGATGAGAAAGTGTCACTTTCGGACCGGTTCGGGCTTTGGCTTGGGTTCCACAATTGCTCGCAGGACGACTATCTGGAAATGATCGCGGGATATTGCGACCATTACGGTATCGAGATCTCACGAGAACAAATTCGGGCGCGCGCCATTGAATGGGCGCAGTTACGCGGTGCCCGTTCGGGACGAGTTGCCATCCAACTGGTCAGGCAACTGGCGGGCGAACAGGGGAAATTCGTATAGGTGCGAAACGGTTTGAGCCGGCCACCGGGTTGCGGTGACCGGCTCAATGCACCGGATACTCAAAGCGTCTTTGTCGAAAGAGCGCTTAGCCAGCCAACATTGGCATGGGATCGACTGGGCTGGCGCCCTGGCGCAATTCAAAGTGCAGTTGCGGACGGTTGACGGAACCGGTCATGCCGATGGTCCCGATCGGATCGCCGCGTTCGATAACGTCTTCCTTGGCCACCGTGATGTCCTTGAGGTGGGCGTAGGCGGTGACATAGCCGTTCGAGTGACGGACCAGCACCAGGTTGCCGTAGCCGGGGACGTCGCTGCCGACGTAGATCACCGTGCCGTTTTCGGCGGCGCGGACGGCCGCGCCTTCGGGGGCTTCAATGTTGATGCCGGTTTCGCGGGAGCCAGCGAAATCAACGATCACGCGGCCCTGAACCGGCCAGCGGAAGTTGCCCGCGCTGGTGACGCTGGCGGGGTCGATGGAGGCTGTACGGGTTTCGGCCGGCGCGGGTGTGGCTGCCGGAGCCGGTGTTGCGGTCTGATTTTGCTGGATCGAAGCGGTTGTGGTGGTGTCGGTCTGACCGCCGCGGGCCGCCAGAAGGTCGACGCGTCCGGGAATGATGAGTTTCTGGCCGACAAAGATCTGGTCCGGCGCCGACATGGAATTGGCGCTGATGATGGCATTGGTTGTGACATCGTATCGGCGGGCAATGGCATAAAGCGATTCGCCGGGCTCGATGGTGTGCTGGAATGCACCTTCCGGAACGACGGAGAGATTGGGGGTCGATGGCGCCGCTGTCGGCGTCGCCGCGGAACGCGGTACTGAATTATCTGCAAACAGCGGAGATTCGGCTGGCTGTGCTTGCATGGTCTGGGGGCTCCCAACAGGGGTTGACTGAGGCAGGTCCGGAAGGGCCTGGGTACTGACGGAAGTGCTGTTTGCTGGAGGTAATGAGGCCACTTGTACCGAACCGCCCTCGCCGATGTTGGCAGGCGGCAGGTAGGGACCCGAGCCATTCTGACCCAGGGCGGAAGGCATTGACTGTTGCAGGTTGCCCGCGCCGTTCGCTCCGGTGGATCCGGTAATCGTCGGGTCGGAAGAAGCCATAAATCCCGATCCGGATCCGAAGCTGGAACAGGCGGCAAGAGACGAAACACCGATTACCAGGCCGACAATTTGCGCGGTGGTCTTCAGCGATTGTCCGTACACACGGCTTCTCATCGGATTACTCATACTCAACTACACGACGCAGTCAGAGTAACCCGGTTTGGTAAATGTCGGCTTAAGGACAAATTAGAACAGCATTAACCTCAAATGCTGTGGACCGCTGATCTAGCTGGACAAATTCAGCTTGCCCGTCAGGCGGGTGATCTCGGTTCTGTCGGTGTGGTCGAGCACCAGCGGCGTGACTGTGATCGCGTCGGTCTCGAGCAGCGTGTGAAAATCCTTGCCCGGCTCGATTGGCTTTGGCGTCTCGGGGATGGTGACGAAGAATTTGCCGGCGTTCTCGCTGGCGTAGTAGCGGAACGCAGCCTGGGTAAAGCGCTGCTGCGGGACGAGTTCGATGCCCGCCACCTGGCTTCCGGGGCAGTGCGGGAAATTGACGTTGTAGTAGACGTCGCTACCGTTTGTTTCGGCGATCAGGGTTCGGATGAGGGCCGCGGCATGGATTTCGGAAGCCGACCAGTCAACTGGCCGCTGAAGGTTGTAATCCACGCCCTGGCTGAGGGCGATGCCGATGGCGCCGTGCAAGGCCCCTTCCCTTGCGCCGGCGAGCGTGCCGGAACAATGGATGATGTCGCCAAGGTTCTGGCCGTGATTGACCCCGGACAGAACCACATCCGGACCGCGATCTCCCATGAGGTGAGTGGCGCCCGTCACCACGCAGTCGGCCGGAGTGCCGGGGAGACAGAATTCCCGTTCGGCCCGCTGTTCGAGGGCGAGCTCGCGCCCGAGGGTGAAGCGGTGCCCTGCCCCGCTCTGGTTGCCGCTGGGCGCGACGACCCAGACATCGTCTGACAGTTCTGCCGCGATGCGCCGCAGTACTTTCAGGCCCGGTGCATCAATGCCGTCGTCGTTGGTGAGCAGAATGCGCGGACCGCTCATGCCGGCCCGTCGATCTGTTCCTGCCCGCCCATATAGGGACGCAGCACATCTGGAATGCGGATCGAGCCATCCTGCTGCTGGTAGTTTTCCATGACGGCAATCAGCGCGCGGCCAACGGCAACGCCCGAGCCATTGAGCGTGTGGACGTAGTCGAGGTCGCCGTCCTTGTTGCGGTAGCGGGCATTCATGCGGCGGGCCTGCCAGTCGCCGGCAACGGAAACGGAGGAGATTTCGCGGTAGGCATCCTGGCCGGGCAACCAAGCCTCGATGTCGAATGTGCGCTGCATGGTCGCTCCCATGTCGCCTGCGCAAAGGCGGAGGACGCGATAGGGAACATCGAGCTTCTGCATGACATTTTCGGCGCAGGACAAAAGGTATTCCTGTTCCTCGTCGGACTTGTCGGGCGTTGTTACAGCGACCATTTCGACTTTCCAGAACTGGTGCTGGCGCAGCATGCCGCGCGTGTCCTTGCCCGCCGAGCCGGCCTCGGCGCGGAAGCAAGGGGTGAGCGAGGTGACCCGCATGGGCAATTCAGCCGCGTCGACAATACTCTCGCGGACGAGATTGGTCAGCGAGACTTCAGATGTCGGGATCAGCCAACGGCCGTCCGTGGTGGCAAAAGCGTCTTCGGAGAATTTGGGCAACTGTCCAGTTCCGTACAGTGCTTCCTCTCGCACCAGCAAAGGGGCCGACACTTCAGTGAACCCGTGTTCCTGCGTATGCAGATCAAGCATGAACTGGCCGATGGCGCGCTCGAGACGGGCCAGATCGCGGCGGAGGACAACGAAGCGCGAGCCGGAGATTTTGGCGGCGGTTTCGAAATCCATGTGGCCGGCCGCTTCGCCAAGTTCCCAATGTTCTCTCGCTGCGAAGTTGAACTGCGTGGGTTCGGAGTAGTTGCCCCGCTCGACATTATCCGCTTCGCTACCCCCGTCAGGCACGTCGTCGCGCAGCAGGTTGGGCAATTGCAGCAGGGCGTCGGTAAGCGCCTCCGTCTGGGCGCGTTCCTTATCTTCGAGCGCCTGCACCTCATCCTTGAGCGAGCCGACCTCGGCCATAATGGCCTTGAACTTTTCTTCGTCGCCGGAGGCCTTGGCCTGGCCGATCTGCTTTGAGGCGGCGTTGCGTCTCTCCTGCAACGCGTTCATATCGGCAACGGTCTTGCGGCGGGCGTCGTCGAGTTCGAGCAATGCAGCCGACTGGGGCCCCAAACCGCGGCGGGACATGGAACGGTCAAACGTCTCGGCGTTGGCGCGAATCCATTTGATATCGAACATGTCTTTTACCGGCTCAGATGCCGGCCCCTTGAATCGGTTGGCGGGATAAGTTGATGCCGGAAAACCCGGCAATCCTCAAGACGAGGATTCGGAAGTCTCAAGTCCCTCGACAGGTGGGCGGTTGCGCTCGATCCACCTCACCGAGAAGATCGACAACTCGTAGAGCAGCAACATCGGAAGGGCCAGCCCGAGCTGGGAAATCGGATCAGGTGGCGTAAGAAAGGCCGCAACGATCAGAACGCCGACGATCGCATATTTGCGCCAGGTCTTGAGCTGATTAGAGGTGACCAGTTCGATCCGGGCCAGAAGGGTCAGCACGACCGGCAGTTGGAAACAAACGCCGAAAGCGAGGATCAGCGTCATGATCAACCCGAGATACTCGCTGACCCGGGGCAGCATTTCGATGGTTGCAGCCGTTCCGCCGCCGCCTTCCATGGACAGGAAGAACCTCAGCGCCAGCGGCAGCACACCATAAAACATCACTGCGGCGCCAATGACGAAGAAGATCGGCGTTGCGATCAGATAGGGTAAAAATGCATATCGCTCTTTTTTGTACAGGCCGGGCGCGACGAAGGCATAGATCTGAGAGGCGATGACTGGAAATGCAAGAAACACGGCGCCGAACAAGGCCAATGTCAGCTTGGTGAAGAAGAACTCCTGTGGGGCGGTATAGATCAGCCGGACCTCGCGCATGCCGTCGGTGGCGGTCTTGAAAGGGGTCAGCAGGAACTCATAGAGCCAGTCGGCGGCAAAGAAACAACCAACGAACAGCACGGCAATGGCGCTCAGCGACCAGATCAGCCGCGTGCGCAACTCGGTGAGATGCTCGATCAGCGTGGCTTCGGTGCCCGCCAGTTCGTCTTCTTCAGCCGCGGCATTTTCACCGGAAGCCGCAGCCCTGGCCTTGTCCGCACTCATGTCGAGGCACCATCCGCATCAGTGGTGGCTGTCTGGCGCCGGGCGCGGGTGGTCTTTGCAGTGGGTTTTTTGGCGGCGGGCTTCTTGGCCGCAGGTTTTTTCGTGGCGGGCTTGCTTTCTGCTGATGTGACGGCAGCCGGTTTTGTTGCCGGTTTTCTTGCAGCCGGTTTTTTCGCTGCGGCTTTGGGTTTTGCGGTTTTGGGTTTGGCCGCCGCGGCAGCGGGTGCGGCCGCTTCCGCCGCCTCGGCCTTGACCGGGGCCAGCGCCTCGGATTGTGCCTTGCGCATAGCTTCGGTCATGGCGTCCCTGGCGTTCTTGCCCGCCTCGTCGACGGATGCCGGCATGCCCGCTGCCTTGCGGATTTCCGAAGTGACATCCTCTACCTTAGGGTCGGCCGGTTTCAGCGCACCCGAGGGTTTGACCGAGCCGTCGGTGCCAATCGAATTGAAGTCTTTCTGGATGTCCTGCTTTATGCTGGTGAGCGGGTTGGTGACCGATTTCTTGAGATCCTTGATCTCATCGACAGCCACGGCCTTGTTGATCTCCTGGCGGAAATCATTGCCCATGCGCCGGAGCTGGCCAGCAAACTTGCCAACCTGCTGCAACATTGCAGGCAGGTCTTTCGGGCCCACGACGATCAGTGCGATCGCCGCAATGAGCATCATCTCGGTCCAGCCGATACTCAGCATGTCAAAAGCCTTGTTAAGTGCGCGTCACCCCGCCATCAGGCGTCGGTGGTTTTCTCCGGCTCTTTGGTGGCGTCGATCTGCGCCGCAGGCTTTTCCTCGTCCTTCATGCCTTTTTGGAAGGCACGGATGCCGGTGGCCACTTCGCCCATCATGCCGGCAATCTTTCCGCGACCGAACAGCAGCAGCACCGCCACCACGATCACGACAATACCCCAGAAACCAGGATTCATTAGTTCCTCCTTTTGCGCCCGTCATCGCGGGCTGCACATGTGAGTACCACAGATATTGTCAATCCGGGTCAAAAACAAGGACGTGCTCGGCATTCAGCCGCAGCATTATGTCACTTCCCGGCTTGAGGTTAATGTCGGACCGCCTTCTGAGGTGAATGGGCTCGTCGACCCCGGCCACCTGCACCTCGAACAGGTCCACACCAAGGGCCTCGCGCTTGGAGACGACACGCCCCGGAATCCCTTCGCCTTTGGTCACCACATCGAGTGCGCCCAGGGGACGTACGGCGACGACGACCTGCGCGCCATCGGCCCTGCCCTCGACCGTCATTTTTCCAAGTGGCGTTTCGACCACACCGCCCATCACTTGTGCCGAAATTTCCGTGAGCGGCGAGAAGAACCGCGCCGCACCCAGGTCTGCCGGCTTGCGGTAGATCTCGGCAGCCGTGTCGACCTGCACAATCCTGCCGTCGCGCAACAGGGCGATCCGGTCGCCCAACACCATGGCCTCTTCGGGGTCGTGGGTGACGATGAGCGTTGTCGCGCGGGTTTCGCGCAGGATCGCCAGCGTCTCGTTGCGCACGGTCTCCCGAAGGCGGGCATCCAGGCTGGAAAAGGGCTCGTCCAGCATGAGTATGCCGGGGCGCGGTGCGAAGGTGCGCGCAAGCGCGAGACGTTGCTGCTGACCGCCTGAAAGCATATGTGGATAGGACGTTTCACGGTCACCGAGCCCGACACGCTTCAGGGCGACGCGGGCCTGCGCCAAGGCTTCCCGGCGCCCCAGATCGCTGAGGCCGAAAGCAGCGTTCTGCAGGGCGGTCATGTGCGGGAACAGGGCGAAATCCTGGAACATGAGGCCCACGCCACGGCGTTGCGGCTCCATGTGATAGCCAGCGCTTGAAACCAGGGTGCCGTTGACCCGGACTTCCCCTTTTTCGATGCGCTGAATGCCGGCGGCGACACGCAGCATTGTCGACTTGCCGGACCCACTTTCGCCCAGCAGGCAAACGATCTCGCCCGGCACGAGCGGGAGCGTGACGCCCTTCAGGATGTGGCGGTCGCCGATGCTGACATGGACGTCCTCAAAGGTCAGCGCGGCGGCGATGCTGACGCCTGCGGTGCCGCGTGGGCCCCACTGCCCGGCCGGTCGCCCGGGACGCGGTGCGGATTGGAGTTCAGCCACTATTCGTCTTCATCCGCATCGCCGAAGTCGCCTTCATCAAGCGGGTCTTCATCGTCGCGCAACGCTCCGTCGAAGGGCAGCGGTATCTGCATGTCGGGCGGCAGGCGATTGGAGAGCAATCCGGCGCCCTTGAGTTCCTCCAGACCCGGAAGGTCCGACAGGGCTTCGAGATTGAAGTGATCCAGAAAACCTTCGGTTGTGCCATAGGTCACCGGGCGGCCGGGTGTGCGCCGGCGTCCGCGCATGCGGACCCAGTCCGCTTCCATGAGGGTGTCAAGCGTCCCCTTGCCGGTCTGCACGCCGCGAATCTCTTCGATTTCCGCGCGCGTGACCGGCTGGTGGTAGGCAATGATGGAGAGGGTTTCGAGAGCGGCGCGCGACAAGGGGCGCGTATTGGTTTCCTCGCGCCGCAACAGGAACGCAAGGTCCTCAGCGGTACGAAAGGCCCACTTGTCACCACGCCGCACGAGGTTCACGCCCTTGTCGGCGTACTGGGCAACCAGGTCGGCCATCAACAAATCCAGATCAGCCTCGTCGGAAACGAAGGGGCGCAGTTCAGCGGTGCCCAGGGGCGTTTCGGAAGCGAACAACAGGGCTTCCAGAATTCGCAGATTGCGCTGCCTGATATCCTGATGTTCCGCCGGCTCGGGGGCAGCGTTGGTGTCGTTCATCGCCTGGTGACTCCTCAGGGCCGCTCGGACTGGCGGCGGCGCATCAACAAGGGGCCAAAGGCCAGGGTCTGGCGCAACTCCAACTGCCCTTCGCGCACCAGCTCGAGCGTGGCGCTGAAGCTGGAGGCCAGCACGGTAGCCCGTTCGGCGGGTGTGGCCAGGTATTCGGCAAGGTAGCCATCTAGCGCTACCCATTCGGTGCTGGTGCCGACCAGCCGTTCAAGAATGGCGCGGGCTTCCGCGAGTGACCAGACGCTGCGCCGGGTGGGCTGGTAATCGCTGACAATGCCACGCTCACGGATGGAGCCGTAGGCCTTGAGCAATTCGTAGAGGCTCGCCTCCCATATCTGGGTACGCGAGATATTGATGGGTTCGCCGTCGCCCCGGGCAAAGATCTGCTGGGCCAGTTTGGGCCGGGCCATCAGCTGGCGGGCGGCGTCACGCATCGCTTCCAGCCGTTTGAGGCGGAACTGCAGCATCGCGGCCATCATCTCGCCGCTGGGCTCGTCGTCATCGACGCTCTGGGGCACCATCAAGCGGCTCTTGAGGTAGGCGAGCCAGGCGGCCATCACCAGATAGTCGGCGGCAACCTCAATGCGCTTCTGGCGTACTTTTTCGATGAACCCGAGATATTGTTCTGCGAGGGCCAGAACCGAAATCTGGGCCAGATCGACCTTCTGGCGGCGCGCCATTTCCAGCAGCAGGTCGAGTGGGCCCTCGAAGCCGTTGACGTCGACATAAAGCACGTCGTCCGGCGCGCTTTGCGGGGCCGGATCCTCAAACCAATCTTTGTCGAGTGCGTTCATTGCCGATTTTGTTCCGGGCCCGTTGCGGACGGGGCCAAATGTCACCTTTGCTCAACCCGAGGTCAAGCGTGCGGGCCGTGCGTTCCCAAGCAATTCGCCCGTCCTGGCTGCATTGCGGGGCTAGTTGGCGCGGGCGAAACAGTCTCCGCCGATGCTGGTGATCTGGCTGCAGATGGTTTGCGCTTCGCTCAGCGAGCCGGCAGGGACCATCACCCGGTACCAGATGCCGCGATCGGCAAGGTCAGCACGCTGAACGACAGGCTGACGACCGCCCAGTGCGGACGAATAAAGCCGGCTCAACCGGCCGGCCTCGGAATTGGCGATTGCCTGATCCCGCTGCGACGCAAGTTGTACCCACGCCGCCGCGGTGACCGGTTGCCCAGGCGGATCGGCCGCCGAGGGAACCGTGGCCGGTGGTTCGGGCGACGGGGTCACCGCCTCAAGATCGCCGAGCAAGTCAACGGTGCCGGACTGTTGCGGCGCGGTCTGTTGCGGCGGGGTGGCCGTGACGGCCGGCTGCGTGTTGGTTGGCTGCGTGACGATAACCGGGGTCGACTGGGCTGGCACCGCGGCTCGCAGCGCCGCCAGATCATCTGGACGCGACACCGGGAACGGCACGCTGGTGCCGTTGACCGCGACCAGATTGGCCGGATCGGCGGAGGTCAGGCTGGCGGCGGGATCAGCGACGGGTTCATCGAGCGAGAGCCCTGCCACTTCGGTGTTTGCAAGTGGGCTGGTGACCGCGTCTTCAGGCAGTGCGGGCACGTCCGGACGCTCGACCGGAAGAGCCTCGGTGCCGGCAACTTGGTCGTCGCCCCGAACAATCGTGCCGTCCGGGCGCACGGTGACGGTGCGGACACGGCGGTTAGCCAATCCGTTCTCAGTTGTATCAGCGGTGATGATCTGGCGAATCGCATCATCCCCGGCGGGTGTGACCGGATTGTTGGCCGGATCCTGGCTCTGGTCGCGGGACACGAGTTGTTCCTCAGCGCCGTCAGCCTCCTGGTCACCGGTGAATACGATGGCGTCATCGGTTTCGGCGGGCGCTTCGGGCTCAGGCGTCACCTTGTTCGGATCGGCATCGGCGGTCAGCACCGGTGTCTCGCCTTCCGGCGGGGTCGCAGTCAGGAACATGTAGCCGCCATAGCCAATGGCGCCGAGCAGCAACAATGCGGCAACCGGCACGAGGACGCGGCCCCAGCGGATACCGCCGCGCGACTCCTGGGAGTCATTGTCCGTCAGGACATCATCAGGCGGGGGCTGGCCGTAGTCGACGGCAACCGCCGCAGGCTGTTCGGGCTGCCGGGCGCGCGGCTCGTTGGCACCCCGGCTGTTCGAGGCCATGGCGGCGAGGATTGCCGCTTCTGCCTCGTCAACATCGCTCTCGGGGGCCGGTTGCGGTTGTGCCTGGCGCGGCTGATGCGGGCGAACTGCCGGTTGCGGCACGGGCGCAGGTTCGACCCTTGCTTGTGGCTGGCGTTCTTGTGGCTGGCGTTCCTGGGCGGGCAAATCAACCCGGACTGCGCTGCCGATCAGATTTTCTATGTCATCAAGGGCATCCGACCCGCCCATCGAACGTTTGCCCGAATCGCCACCCAGCCCGAAGACCGGCGGTACGGTGAAGTTGTCGGAATTTGAATCCGGACGCTGCCGGGTCTGGGCCGGCTGCGACGGCGGAAGCGGGTTGGGAACGGGTTCGGGCGCCCTCTCCTCTGCCGGTTTGGGATGGTCCAGTTGATCGCGGATCAGGGCCGCGATGGGGTCATCGTCCTCTACGTCCGAATCTGCGGCGCTGCCAGCGGGCTGCTGCGGACCGGGCCGTGCCGCCTCTGGTTCCGCAGACGCTTTTGGAGCGCTGGGCCCGAAACCGAAATCAAAGTCGTGCGGGGACTGCGCCGTTGCCGTCGGTGCCGGTGGCGGAGCAGGTTCGGGGGAGCGCGGCGTTTCGCGCTTCAGACCAAAATCGAACTCGGCCCGTGCAGGTTCGGCCGGACGCTGCGGGCGCCAGCTTTCAGCCCTAGCGGGTTCCGGGGTCACCTCGGGCTCATGCTCATCGACGGCAGGCCGTGACGGCGGGCGAAGGGCGAAACTCGGCTCCTTGCGCTCATCGCTGCCCGATTCTGAATGGCTTTCAGGCTGGGGTGCCTTCGGCGCGGGTGCGGGATCAGGCGCGGCGGGACGCCGGTTTTGCGGCAACCAGCCCGGCGTGTTGCCGGACGCGTTGGAAGACGCTGGCGTATCTCGGGGCACAGCAACCGGCTCGGGAGCCGGACGCGACTGTGTACCCTCACCCGAATTGCGCGCGTCAGAAGAAGGCCCTTCCGGTCTGGGACCGGATGAGGATTGAGACGCCTTGGTGCTGGTCTCGGATTCGGACGAACGCGACGGGCTGGGATTGCCCATCAGTTTCGCCATTTCCTCGATCAGATCGTCGGCATCCCCGGCTTTGCTGGAAGGGTTCGACGTATTGTCGCTGTCCATCAACCAGTCATCCTTCAACGTTTTTACCCAATGGGTTGGACTTGCTCATGAATGCGGCGAGTCAACATAGCAATGTGCCTGAATTATGATAGTTCGCGCGGTTGCGAGACCCCAAGTATTTCAAGCCCATTGGCAATGACCAGACGCACTGCTTCCACCATGGCGAGTCGTGCCGTTGTCAGTGTCGGGTCCTTATCGTTAACAAAACGTAACGCCGGGTTTTCATTTCCCTTTGCCCACAGGACATGAAAGGCTGACGCGAGGTCGTGAACGTAGAAAGCGATGCGGTGCGGTTCGTGGGCTTCCGCAGCTGATGCCACCAACCGTGGCCATTGCGCCAGCACGCGCAGAAGATCAATATCTTCAGGTGCTTGTAGAAGCGCGAAATCAGCAGATTTCAGCGCACTTTCGGACAGATCGATACCCGGCAGGTCACGCTCGGCAGCGCGCATGGCGGAGCAGGCGCGGGCGTGGGCGTACTGCACATAAAATACCGGATTGTCGCGGGTCTGTTCCTTGACCTTGGCGAAATCGAAGTCCATTGCCGCATCATTGCGCCTGAACAGAAGCAGAAAACGAGTCGCGTCGGCCCCGACTTCGGCCACAACATCGGCGACGGTGACCAGTTCGCCAGAGCGCTTGGACATCTTGACCGGTTCGCCGTCGCGCAGCAGGTGCACCAGTTGGCAGAGCTTTACGTCGATACTGGCCCTACCGTCCGAGACGGCCTTTACCGCCGCCTGCAACCGTTTCTGATAGCCGGAGTGATCGGCGCCGAGCACGATGATCTGGTCGGTGAAGCCGCGCAGGAACTTGTCGCGGTGATAGGCGATGTCGGCGGCGAAATAGGTATACGACCCGTCCGACTTGACCAGTGGCCGGTCGGTGTCGTCGCCAAATTGCGTGGCACGGAACAGGGTCTGCTCGCGGTCTTCCCAATCCTCGGGCTGCTTGCCCTTCGGCGGCTCGAGCCGGCCTTCGTAAACGAGCCCCTCCTCCCGCAGCCAGGCCAGGGTCTCGGCGATCTTGCCGTTCTCGCCGTGCAGGACCCGCTCTGAAAAGAAGAAATCGTGCTTGACCCCCAAGTCCGCGAGGTCGGCCCGGATGAGGTCCATCATCGCAGCCAGAACTCGCTCCTTGACCGTGGGCAACCACTCGGTCTCGGTCTGGTTCAGCAAGGTGTCACCAAACTCCTGCTTGAGCGCCTCACCGATGGGTACCAGATAATCGCCGGGATAAAGACCAGCGGGAATTTCGCCGATGTCCTCACCAAGAGCCTGGCGGTAACGGAGGAAAGCGGAACGGGCCAGAACGTCGACCTGGGCGCCGGCGTCGTTAGTGTAGTACTCGCGGGTGACATCGTAGCCGCAATAATCGAGCAGCGAGGCGAGCGCGTCGCCGTAGACGGCGCCGCGTGTGTGGCCGACATGCATGGGACCGGTCGGGTTGGCCGAGACATATTCGACATTGACCTTTTCACCCTTGCCGATGTCTGCGGCGCCGTATTTGTCCTTGAGCTCTAGGACATCAGCGACAAGCTGCTGCCAGACCGAATTGGCCAGTCTCAAATTCAGAAAGCCCGGACCGGCGACCTCGGCGGACACGATGTTTTGGTCCCGGGCCAGCACGCCGGCCAGCTCGGTGGCCAACTGGCGCGGGTTCACACCCATGGGCTTTGCCAGAACCATGGCCACGTTGGAGGAAATGTCGCCGTGCGCCAAGTCGCGGGGCGGCTCCACGGTCATTCGCTCCAGCGCCGCCGCCACTTCCGGATTGTCAGGATAGAGCGCGGTGAGCGCATCGCCGATACGGGCGGAAATCTGGGCAAAAATGTTCATCGGATCACCAAGGCGGACAAGCTGGCAGCGGTTAGCCGAATTCCGGTCTAGCGTCAAACAGGCGCTCATATTCGTCAAGCGCATAAGGGTCGGTCATGCCTGCGATGAAATCGGAGATGGCGCGGGCCTTTGCGCGCTCATCGTAGGTTTCGGCAAGCTTTTCGGCCCACTGGCCGGGCAGATCGCCACCTCGCATGTAAGCAGTGAAAAGCGCGGCCACGACCTTTTCTGACTCGGCGACAGGCGTCATGACTTCGGGAGCGCGGTAGACGTTGGCAAAAAGGAACGACTTCAATTCTCCAACCGCCGCAGCCACCTCGGGAGAGAAGCGGATCAGGGTCTCGCCTGCGCTACGTACATCTGTTGGAGTTTTGACAACGCTTTGTCGGATCGCTTCCGAGCTGGTTTCGATGATGTCCTCAATGGTGGTGGTGATCAGACGTCGCTGGATTTCATGAGTGATGCGGGTGCGGCTGGCTTCGGGCCAGCGTTCGGTTACCTCAAGCACAATGGGGCCGACCAAGGGTACGTCCTGTAATGCGTCCGGGGATATCAGTCCTGCCCTCACCGCATCGTCGATGTCGTGGGCGTTGTAGGCGACGTCATCGGCAATGGCGGCGGCCTGTGCCTCAAGGCCGGCGTGGGTGAAGGGCTCAAGATCAAACTCTTCCGGGATGAAGCTGAGGTTGACCGGCGGATCTTCGGGAATGGGACCGTTGTGCTTGAGAATGCCCTCAAGGGTTTCCCAGGTCAGGTTCATACCGTCGTGATCGGCGTAGCGGTTTTCCAGAATGGTCACCGTGCGCAAGGCCTGCAGGTTGTGGTCGAAGCCACCGAATGGTTCCATGGCGAAGTTGAGCGCCCGCTCTCCAGCGTGGCCGAAGGGTGTGTGGCCGAGGTCATGCGCCAGCGCGACGGCTTCGGCCAGGTCCTCATTGAGGTGTAGGTAGCGGGCGATGGAGCGGGCGATCTGGGAGACTTCGAGCGAATGGGTGAGCCGCGTGCGGTAGTGGCTGCCTTCGTGGTGCAGAAACACCTGTGTCTTGTGTTGCAGTCGGCGGAAGGCGGTCGAGTGAATGATGCGGTCTCGGTCGCGTTGGTGAGCTGAGCGTGTCGGGCTGGCGGATGCCTCATAGAGCCGCCCGCGGCTGTCGGCCGGGTCGCAGGCGTAGGGAGCCAATTCTGACATGTGCGTTACCTGCCTCTTTTCATTCGCCGCGCCGGTGCCTATTTTGGGGATGCACCGTATCAGTTTTCCGGCGCAACAAAGGAAACGCCATGAGCGAGACAGCCCTAGCATCAAATCCTGTGGAATTGACAGACCGGGCAGCGAAGCGCATCGCGCAGATATTGACCAAACAGCCCAGCGGCACGGTCTTGCGCGTGGCGGTGCTGGGTGGCGGCTGCTCGGGGTTTCAGTATGAGTACAAGCTGGAACAGGGCGAAGCGGCCAACGACGATCTGGTGCTTGATAAGCATGGCGCCCGTGTGCTGATCGATTCGCTGAGCCTTGAGTTCCTTGGTGGCGCGAAGATTGATTTTGCCGACGACCTGATCGGCCAGTCGTTCAAGATCGACAATCCGAACACGGTCGCGTCCTGTGGCTGCGGGAATTCCTTCACCGTCGGCTGATTTCAAGCGCATCACATCGGTTTTGAGGAGGTGACTTTGGGCGCCATCGACAAGGTCATCGACGAAGCTGTGGCCGGTGGCAAGATCGCCGGGACCATGATTCTGGTCGCCCGCCATGGCGAAGTTGTCTACAGCCGGTGTGCCGGATTTGCGGACCGGGAATCGGGCGAGCCGATTGCCGAGGACACGATTTACCGGCTGGCCTCGGTCAGCAAGCCGATCGTGGCGGCGGCGGTTCTGGCGCTTTGCGACCAAGGCCGGATGGCGCTCGATGCGACGGTGACCGACTATTTGCCGTGGTTCACGCCAAAGGCGCCCGACGGCAGCACGCTGGCGATACTGATCCGCCACCTTCTCACGCACACTTCCGGGGTGACCTATCGGCCCGGTCTTCTGCGGCGCAGTGGCGTTTCGGGCGGGCTCGACGATGTGTCGACATCGCTTCAGGACAATATCAGGCGGCTGGCCGACGTGCCTCTGATCTTCGCACCGGGGACAGCCTGGGAATATGGAATGTCGATCGACGTGCTGGGCGCGGTGGTGGAAGCTGTGACGGGCGCGACGCTGGGGGACGCGGTTGCCGATCTCATAACCGGACCTCTTGGAATGAATGACACCGCTTTTCGGGCGGTTGATCCGGAGCGGCTGGCGGTTGCGTATGGCGATGGACCGGATCAGCCGGTGCGAATGGGCAACCCGCATACGGTGGTCGACGACAACGGCGCCGACCTGATCTTCTGGCCTGAGCGGATTTTCAATCCTGAGGCATTTCAGTCCGGTGGCGCGGGCATGGCGGGGACAGCGCCGGATTTTCTGGCACTGCTGGAAGCCGTTCGGACTGGCGGCGGGCCGATATTCAGCGGAAACATGGCGGCCACGGCCGTGACCAACCAGATTGGCTCCATTCCGCGCCCGGACCGGCCGGGGCAGCGGTTCTGCTATCTGGGGATGGTAATTGAGGACAGTGCGGCGGCCGAGACCCCGCAATCGGTGGGCACGATCGGCTGGGGCGGCGTTTATGGGCACAGCTGGTTCATGGATCCGGTGAACGGGATCAGCGCGGTGAAGTTCACCAATACTGCTGTCGAAGGTTGCACCGGCGTCTACACAAAGAACATCACCGAGGCGATCTACGCTGACCTGACTTGAGTCGGGCCAGACAAAACATTTCCATTTTCGCTCCGTCTTGTTTTGCTGGGCAGCCGATAGAAACCTGATAGGTTGCGTCAAAAGCCAAGTGGAATAGTGGAGCGGGCAGATGCGCATTGCGACCTGGAACATCAACGGGATCAAGGCGCGGCTGCCCGTGGTGCTGCAGTGGCTGGAACAGCAGAAACCGGACATCGTCTGCCTGCAGGAAATCAAGTCACTGGATGAAAACTTCCCGCGGGAGGAGTTTGAATCGCTCGGCTACAATGTCGAAACGCACGGCCAGAAGAGCTGGAACGGGGTTGCGATCCTGTCCAAATTGCCGTTCGACGAGGTGCACCGCGGGCTGCCGGGCGACGACGGCGATGAACAGGCGCGGCTGATCGAGGGCGTCTTTTCAACGGACAACGGTCCCGTGCGGGTGTGCTGCATCTACCTGCCGAACGGCAATCCGGTGGACAGCGAAAAGTTTCCCTACAAGCTGGGGTGGATGGAGCGGCTGATCGCATTCGTTCAGACGCGTCTCGCGCTTGAAGAACCCTTTGTGCTGCTGGGGGATTTCAACCTGATCCCGACCGGCCACGATTGTCATGACCCCGAAGCCTGGTGGGGCGATGCACTGTTCCGCGAGGAGAGCCTTGAACGCTGGCGGACATTGAGCGCGTTGGGACTGACCGATGCCGTGCGGGCGGTCACGGACGCGCCTGCCTACACCTATTGGGATTTCCAGTCGGGTGCCTGGCGGCGCGACAACGGCATCCGGATCGATCATCTGATGCTGTCGCCGCAAGCGGCGGACAGGTTGCAAGGCGTGACGATCCACCGGGACGTGCGCGGATGGGACAAGCCATCCGATCATGTGGCGGTCGAGGGCCAGTTCGGGTTCTGAAGTCCGAGCGACTGAATTCGCCCGCAGGAACGTTGCCTGTGGGGAAATTCGGGCCGCGGGCGTATCATTATGGCGCGCACCCGTCGCGATTCGGGGCTGGCGGGGCGAAATGATGGGGGGACCATTATGGCTGATCCAGTGCCGTATGCGGCGCGCTTCAATGTTGAATATCAAGAACAACTTGACCGGCTCACCAGCTTTTTCAGGCTGATCTGGGCGATACCTATTCTGATCATTCTGGGATTGCTGAGTGGTTCGGGATCTTCGCGAACCGTGGATGCCGCCGGAAATGTAATCGAAACCGGCGGCGGGGGTATAGCCGGAGGATTGTTTCTGGCTACGGTTCTGATGCTGGTGTTCCGGCAGAAATACCCCAAGTGGTGGTTCGATTTCGGGCTCGAACTGGCGCGGTTCAGCGCGCGGGTTGGGGCGTATCTGTTCCTGTTGACGGATCGATACCCGTCGACCGACGAGGCGCAGGCGGTTCATCTTGAGATCGATTATCCGGACGCCACCCAGCTCAACCGCTGGCTGCCACTTGTGAAATGGCTTCTGGCCATCCCACATTACCTCGTTCTGGCCGTGTTGTTCGTGCTGGTGATCGTTGTGACGATCATTGCCTGGCTGGCGATACTGTTCACCGGCAGCTATCCAAGGGCGCTCTTCGACTTCGTGGTCGGCACGTTCCGCTGGGGGATGCGGGTGTGGGCCTATGCGTTCCTGCTGGTGACGGACGAGTATCCGCCGTTCAGCATGAGCTAGTGCGGCTCAGTTCGAGGCGATCTGACTGCCGACGACCTGGGCGGCGTTGACCGCTGAGGCGCGCTGATCCGGTGTGGCGACGGACATGGCGCGGGTCAAAAGTTCGTTGACCCAGACCTCGTTCTCCGTGCCGATGGTCGCCTCGTGGGCAATGGTGAGCCACATCAGCCCCTCGACGGGCTGGGCGGGAACGCCGTTGCCGTTGAACAAGAGGTCGCCGAGAACCGCCTGGGCGGACAGGTGACCCTTGCGGGCGGCCAGAGACAGCCAGCGGGCGCCCTGCAGCGGATTTGGATCCTCGCTCTCGGGATCAAGGAAAAGCATGCCGACCCGGTACTGTGCGTCAGCATCGCCGAAATAGGAGGCAGCGTGGATCAAAAGGTCGCGTGAATGTTCCTCGTCGGCGGCAATGCCGGCGCCCGGCAGGCCGACACGATAGTACTCGCCCATCTTGACGAAGGACTGGGCGACGATATCGGCCTCGATGCCACGGGGCGGCGTGTCGGCGTTCTGGTCGGCGATGCGCGAGAAATAGCCGAAGGCCTTCACCCGGTCCTGCTCAACGCCCATGCCGCTTTCATACATGATGCCGAGGCGCCAGAGGGCCAGCGGCTGCCCGGCGGCGGCGGCACCTTCGAGCGCGGCCAGCATGTCGGTGCCTGAAACGCCCGCTTCGGCGGACGACAGGATGCCGGCCATCTCATTGGCAGCGTCAATGGCGGATTGCGCCTGTGTTGTGACCGTGCCGGCCAGTGCAAAGGCACCGGCCAGGCTGGCCAACAGGGTCAGGCGCAGGCGGTCAGATATCGGCATAGCACTCCGTTTCACCCTTGGCGCCGGGGTTGGTGAGCGCGCCGTAGCGGGCCGGCCCGACGAGTTGGGCATATTTCCAGATCGCCCCCGAACCATAGGGCACATCGCGCGGCTTCCACTCCGCCTTGCGTCGCGCGAACTCATCTTCGGACACATCGACATCGATTGTGCCCTCAATTGCGTCCAAAGTTATGACATCGCCGTCCTTGATCAGGCCGATTGGGCCGCCAACGGCGGCTTCGGGACCGACATGGCCAACGCAGAAGCCGCGGGTGGCGCCGGAGAAGCGGCCATCGGTGATCAGGGCAACCTTGTCGCCCATGCCCTGCCCGTAAAGCGCGGCGGTGGTGGACAACATCTCGCGCATGCCGGGGCCGCCCTTGGGACCCTCGTAGCGGATAACGAGCACGTCTCCTTCATTGTACTTGCGCTTGTCGACGCAGGCGAAACATTCTTCCTCATTGTCGAAGACGCGGGCCGGGCCGGTGAACTTGAGGTTCTTGAGACCGGCCACCTTCACGATGGCGCCATCCGGGGCAAGATTGCCCTTGAGCGAGACGACACCGCCGGTGGGCGAAATCGGGTTGGAGGTGGGGTAGATCACGTCCTGCTCGGTGTTGAATTCGACCGAGGCGAGGTTTTCGGCGACGGTCTTGCCAGTGACGGTCAGGCAATCGCCGTGCAGATAGCCGCCGTCGAGCAGCGCCTTCATGACCTGCGGGATGCCGCCGGCCTCGAACATGTCCTTGGCGACATATTTGCCGCCCGGCTTGAGGTCGCCGATATAGGGGGTCCTCTTGAAGATTTCGCCGACGTCGAACAGATCGAAATCAATCCCGGCCTCATGTGCCATGGCGGGCAGGTGAAGCGCAGCGTTGGTCGATCCGCCAGTGGCAGCGACGACCATGGCGGCGTTCTCGAACGCCTCGCGGGTGACGATCTGTCGGGGACGCAGCTGGATCTTGAGAAGTTCCATGACCTGCTCACCGGCGGCGGCGCAGAGCGCGTCGCGGATTTCGTAGGGCGCCGGGGCACCGCAGGAATAGGGCAGCGCCAGGCCAATTGCCTCGCCGACCATGGCCATAGTGTTGGCGGTGTACTGGCCGCCACAGGAGCCGGCGGAGGGACAGGCGACACGCTCGAGTTGGTCGAGGGTGACATCGTCCATCTGGCCAACGGAATGCAGGCCAACGGCCTCGAACAGGTCCTGAACCACCACGTCCTTGCCGCGGAAACGGCCCGGCAGGATGGAGCCGCCATAGATGAAGATTGAGGGCACGTTGAGCCGGATCATGGCCATCATCATGCCGGGCAGCGACTTGTCACAGCCGGCCATGGTGACCATGGCGTCATAGCAGTGGCCACGCATGGTCAGTTCGACGGAGTCGGCGATGATGTCGCGGGAGGCCAGCGAGGACTTCATGCCGTCGTGGCCCATGGCGATGCCATCGGTGACGGTTATGGTGGTGAATTCGCGCGGGGTGCCGCGGTTTGCGGCGACGCCCTTCTTGACGGCCTGGGCCTGACGGGACAGCGAAATATTGCAGGGAGCAGCTTCGTTCCAGGCGGTGGCCACACCCACCAGCGGCTGGTGAATCTGCTCAGAACTCAAGCCCATCGCGTAAAGATAGGAACGGTGCGGCGCCCGCTCCGGTCCTTCGGTGACGTGCCGGCTCGGCAGTTTCGACTTGTCGACGTAGTTCCCGTCCATATTCCTCAATCCCCTTGTCTTGCCGCGTCAAATCCCCCGCGTGGTGGAGGGATTCGGTACGCGGCCACAAGGTGCCGGAGCGGAGGTGAAGATTTCGTCAGCACGAGCCAGATGCCCGCGCTGAAAATCCAGTCCCGCCCGGGCACCGTTGAACGGGAAGTTTTAGGTCAGATTGTGACCATGCAAGCCGCCAAAAGGGCAATTGGTTCAACTCGTCATTTGTTTTCCGGCCTGTTGCCGAAAAGCCACTGTGACAGCCGCATGACGGGTGTTCTGCGTCAATCAGGCGAGCCGTTTGAGTGCCGCTGAAAGCCGTTCGGAACGGTCGGCCATTTCGGCGTGGCGGGAGCGCTGCTCCTCGATTACCTCTTCGGGGGCCTTGGAGATGAACTGCTCATTGCCGAGCTTCTTGTCGATCTTGGCCATTTCATCAGCCAGTTTGGCGATATCCTTGCTGAGCCGGGCACGTTCCGCATCCAGATCAATGACGTCACCGAGCGGCAGTGCATAGGTCGCCTCGCTCACCACAAGCTGGGCCGATGACCCCGGGACGCTGTCGGCAAAGGACCATTTCTCGATGCGGGCCAGACGCTCGATGGCACCCTGATGAGTTTCGATGCGAGTACGGGTTTCGGCGGAAGCGCCGACGATCTGCAGCTCGATCTTGGCGCCTGCGGGCACGTTCATCTCAGCGCGGACCGAGCGAATGCCGGAGATCACCTCGATCAGCCAGTTCAGTTCGGCCTCTGCCGCAGCATCACCGACGCCAGCCAGATCCGGCCATTCAGAGAGCATCAGCAATTGTTCTCGGGCCGGGCCGTTGGCGCCGGTCTGGGTCCAGAGTTCCTCGGTGACGAACGGCATCATCGGGTGCAGGAGCTTGAGAATCTGGTCGAGGACGAGGGCGGCAGTGGCGCGGGTTTCGTCTTTTGCGGGGCCGTCCTCGCCGGAAAGGATCGGCTTGGAAAGTTCGACGTACCAGTCGCAGAAAGTGCCCCAGACGAAATCGTAGCTGAGGTTGGCGCTGTCGTTGAAGCGGTATTCCTCGATGGAGGTGGTGACTGCCGCGACAGCCTTTGCCGTTTCGCCAAGAATCCACTGGTTCAGCGGCTGCCGGACGGACTTCGGATCGAAACCGGCGACGCGGAAACACTCGTTCATCTCCAGGAACCGCGAGGCATTCCAGAGCTTGGTGACGAAGTTGCGGTACCCCTCGACGCGGGACATGGCGAGCTTGATGTCGCGGCCTTGCGCGGCCATGGCGGCCAGGGTGAAGCGGGTGGCATCGGCGCCATATTCATCGATGAGATTGAGCGGATCGATGACGTTGCCCTTGGTCTTGGACATCTTCTGGCCCTTCTCGTCGCGGACCAGGGCATGCACGTAAACCGTGTGGAACGGTTCCTCATGCAGGAATTCAAGAGCGGTCATCATCATTCTGGCAACCCAGAAGAAAATGATGTCGAAGCCGGTGACGAGAACGGAGGTTGGATAGTATTTTTTCAGCTCCGGAGTATCGTCGGGCCAACCCAGCGTGGAGAAGGGCCAGAGGCCGGAGGAGAACCAGGTGTCGAGGACATCTTCGTCGCGGGTCAGGTTGACCGGTTTGCCGTAATAGGCGTCGGAGGCGGCCTGCGCCTCTTCTTCAGTGAGGTCGACGAAAACCTTGCCGTCCGGGCCGTACCATGCCGGGATCTGGTGGCCCCACCAGAGCTGGCGGGAAATGCACCACGGGCGGATGTTTTCCATCCATGCGAAATAGGTGTTCTGCCAGCTTTCGGGCACGAACTTTGTGCGGCCCTCACGCACGGAGGCGATGGCGGGTTTGGCCAACACGTCGGCGCGTACGAACCACTGGTCGGTCAAATAGGGCTCGATGACGACCAGTTTGGTCTTCTCATCGTGCGGAACCATGATCTTCTTGTCTTCTATGTGTGACAGGCCGCGGGTGGGATCGGCCTCTGCCATCGCGGCCAGATCCGCGACGATCTGCTTGCGGGCGGCGAAGCGATCAAGGCCCCAGTATCTTTCGGGTATGAGCTCACTGGTGGGAGGTCCGGATATTCCGTCGTCATCTGAGTGGGTGACCGCCGGATGATCCGGATCGGCTCCCTTATGTCCCCATGAAAAGTCATCAAATGGACCCGACTTAATCTTTGCATCGACGGTGAAGACGTTGATCTGCGGCAGGTTGTGGCGTTCGCCGACCTCGAAGTCGTTGAAATCGTGGGCCGGGGTGATCTTCACCGCGCCCGTCCCTTGCGTGGGGTCGGCATGCTCGTCGGCGACGATCGGGATCTGGCGGCCGACAAGCGGCAGGATCACGTGCTTGCCGATCAGGTGTTTGTAGCGCTCGTCTTCCGGGTTCACGGCAACTGCGGTGTCGCCGAGCATGGTTTCGGGGCGGGTGGTGGCGACGACGATATAGTCACGGGTTTCGAAGGCTGTAGGAGTGCCTTCCTCGTCAAACTCGACCGGATGCTCGTAGGTGGCGCCCTCACCCAGCGGATAACGCAGATGCCACATGTGGCCGTTGACTTCGAGGTTTTCGACTTCAAGGTCCGAGATGGCGGTCTGCAGGTCCGGGTGCCAGTTGACCAGCCGCTTGGCACGGTAGATCAGGTCCTTGCGGTAGAGTTCAACAAAGACCTTGAGGACGGCGCGGCTCAGCCCTTCGTCCATGGTGAAGCGCTCGCGGTCCCAGTCACAGGACGCGCCGAGGCGCTTGAGCTGGTTGATGATCGTGCCGCCGCTTTCGGCCTTCCACTCCCAGACCTTTTCGAGGAATTTCTCGCGGCCCAGTTCGCGGCGAGAGGGTTCCTGGCGCTGCATGAGCTGGCGCTCGACGATCATCTGGGTGGCGATGCCAGCGTGGTCCATGCCCGGCTGCCAGAGCACATCCTTGCCGCGCATGCGCTCAAAGCGAGCCAGAATGTCCTGGATCGTGTTGTTGAGCGCGTGGCCGATGTGAAGCGAACCAGTAACGTTAGGCGGTGGAATGACGATGGAAAAAGCTTCGGCGCCCGGTTTGGCCCCTGCCCCGGCGGCGAACGCTCCGGCGTCCTGCCATTCCTTGTAGATGCGTGATTCAACCGTGCCGGGTTCGTAGGCCTTGTCGATCATAACGGAAATGCGCTCACAGATATGCGGCCCGCCGGGTGCGGCGCGCCTGAAAAATCGGAAACATGTGTAAAGCCAAGCGCTGTTGCACTGTCAACAGGTGTTGGCGCGTTGGAGCCCCGAGTGGTGCTCAGGAGCCGCGGGAAATCCGCTCGATTTCGCGTTCCACGAGCTTTTCGACCACGCCCGGCAGGTTTTCGTCCAGCCATTCCTTGAGCATGGGACGCAGCATCTCGCGGACCATGTTCTCGATGGTGACGTCGCCGGCGCCCATCGACAGTTTGTTAAGCCGGGAAAAGGCATGCTTGCTGGCAGCGGCAGTGGTCGGTTCGAGCAGTTTTTCCGCGACATCCCTGCTGAGGTCACGATCCGGCATGGGCGCAGCGGCACGAGCAGGCTCGGGTTCGGGCTCTGGCTCGGCGTCGCCCCCATCAAAGCCAATGTCGTCGGCCAGAACGATGCCGGGTTCCTCGTCTTCTTCCTCGGCCACATCGGCTTCGGTATCGGCCAGCATGTTGGCGAGGCTTTCGACATCAGGGTCTTCTGCAGGTTCGTCCGGCTCGAAGGCGACATCGTCGGCGAGGGTCATCGCAGAGAGCGGTTCTTCATCCGCTTCGGCCGCCGGTTCTTCAACCGGTGCGGGCTCGGGTGCTGCTTCTGGTTCCGGGGCACTGACCATCTGTTCAGGCGACAGGGCAAGAGGCTCATCCTGGTCGTCTTCGGCCAGCATTGCCTCTTCGGCAAGGGTGGACTTGCGGGGCGTACCCTGATCCTCGTCTGCGATGATCTGGCGAATGGATGACAGGATCTCATCCATCGATGGTTCTTTTGCCGCTGGCTTGTTCATCAATGCCTCTTAGTGTCACTTCATCGCGGGTTGCATCCTGTCCCCGCTACGCATCTTGACTGATTCGTCTAGAGGCAACCTATCGCGCCCTTGATGGCGGCGAAATGGCATAGCGTGACTGTCCACGATTAACTGGCGCAAGACGGTCACGTTGGAAGGCGGCGCGGAACCGGGGCCCCGCGCCGAAAGGGTCAGCGCGCCAGGGCGGCGCGATTGATGAAGACGATGGCAGAAAACAGCGCCATGCCGATGATGGTTGCGAACGAAGCGATGATTGCAACGATTTCGCCTTGTCCGGTGATGGCCATGGCAATACCCGGCCCGATGAGCAATGCGCCAAGCAACGCCACCCAGAAATGGGCCTGGGCCAGTGTGCCCTTGGCCGCCGAAGGCGCCACGGCATAAAAAAAGCCGTAGATGGACATGGTCACAAAGCCGATCAGGTTATTGTGGGCGTGTGCGCCCGACAGTGAATGATCGGTCGAGATCGACATTTGAATGCCCCACGCCATGCCGACAAGTGCAAACAGGCTGGCGAGAAACAAAAACCTAAAAGCCAGATTATTCATAGTTCCCCCTCACAGTACGCGGGAAGACCCCGCGAGCGAATATTACTCGCGAGTCTATAAGGGGGACAACCGGATTGAAGTTGTTTCTTACAGGATCAATTGTCGGGGACGCTGCGCAGTTCGGCCCAAACGTCCTCGACGTTGCGGACGTAGCCGTCAGCCGACTGGATCTGAACCGACAGGCCCAGGTCTTCCGCTGTCAGCCGACCGACGGAGGCCAGAAGCGAAAAGCTGGCGATCATCTTGCTTGAGGAGGCACTGATCAGCCCCTCACGCGCAGAGATCAGATTGGCCTGGGCATCAAGCACCTGAAGCGTGGTGCTCTGACCGACGTTGCGCTCTTCGATCACACCATCCAGTACAGCCTGGTTGGCAGAGACCTGCGCCTGAGCGGAGGTGATCTGCGCATTGGCATTCTGAACGCCGTTCCAGGCGGAAATGACGGACTCGACGACCTGATCACGGGCAGCGAGCGCATCAAGCTCTGAACTGATCTGGCGCAGATTGGCCTGACGCAGCGAGGCACCCATGGCACCACCGGAATAAAGCGGAATGGAAAGCGTGAGCCGGATCGAGCCGGACATGCCAGTGCCGGCGCCGCAATTGATGCCGCAGATTGATCCGATCAGATCGAGCGTTGGACCGAAGGCCGCACGGGCTGCATCGGACCCGGACTGTGCGGCGCGCACCTGGGCCTGTGCCGAAAGCACCGCGGGATGCTGCGTCTCGGCCAGGGTGATGGCCTGATCGAGGGAGTTGGGCAGCACGCCACCGAAATCGTAGCTGCCGCTCAGATTCTGCGGGTTGTGACCGATCCAGCGGGCGTAACCGGCCTGACTGACCTGCAGGCTGGTGACCGCATCACGATAGGAGGCCACGGACTGGGCCAGGCGCGCTTCAGCCTGGGAAACATCGATACGGGTGCCTTCGCCGATCTGCAGCCGGTCGTTGGCGGAACTCACCTGTGCCTGAAAGAAGGCCATGGATTCGCTGCGCAATTGCACCAGCTGAGTATCGCGGACGACGTTGAGATATGCGGTTGCGGCGGACAGAAGCACGTTCTGTTCGGCGTTGCGCAGGGCCTGCGAGGCCACGACCGTGAGTGCCCGGGCCTGCTCAATCTGCGCGTCGGTCTGCAGATTGTCGAACAGGGTCTGGCGATAGGTCAGCCCAAGGCTTGTGCTCTGGCTGGTTGAGGTAGTGCCGCCAATGACGGACCAACCATAAGAATAGTCGGCGGAGGCGCCGATGGTCGGCAGTTTGCCGGCACGTC
Source organism: Devosia sp. (assembly GCA_017794705.1). Lineage (GTDB taxonomy): Bacteria > Pseudomonadota > Alphaproteobacteria > Rhizobiales > Devosiaceae > IH3. The sequence goes on from CP051235.1 coordinate 383,729, forward strand.
GAATCGCAATATCCTCGGCGGAAACTTTGACGCTGAGCAGCGCCGAAGCGATGTTGGGGTTGGTGGAATAGGCGCTCGAGAGCGCGTCCCTGAGCGATTCTGCATGGGCGGAAACCGCCGCAAAACTCAACGCCCCGGCGGCGATGGCCACCTGCAAAATTCTCTTGATGCGCATGTCAAATGCCTCCTGAACCCCAAACATAGGATGCACCCCGATTTTGAACAACCGGCGAACCGCAACTGACTGTGCAGAGGGGCAAAATCCGGTTGCTGCGTTGTCGCCGCGCAACACTTGATACCGTTATTTCCTGTCAGTTTGATTAAACCTTTTTTCAGCCTGCACAAGTTACCAAACGTTCAGCTTGGGGCTTTCGCGGACGGTGAAACTTTCACGATTCCAGCACCATTGCGCTTGTCTTGCACAGGCCGATGGTTTAGCTAGCCCCGGTTGGGTTGGCCACGTGGCGGAGTGGTTACGCAGCGGATTGCAAATCCGTGTACTCCGGTTCGATTCCGGACGTGGCCTCCAACCCGACCCCGGAGAGGGCGATGCCGAAACCTTCTTCAGTTTCAGACAGTTACGCGAAGACCGCCGGACTTCTGCTGGCCGGAGGAATGGGCGCGCGGCTTGGCGGCGTGCGCAAGGCCGATCTGATGGTGGCCGGCCGACGACTGTATGACCTCGCCTGTGGAAATCTCTGTGCACAAAGTCACCGGGTGATCGCCGCCATGGGGGCAGCGCACTTCGCGCCGGCGACCGCCGATGCAACGGTCACGCAGATCGCTGATCCCGGAAATGGTCCGGCGGCGGCCATGCTGCATGCTGTTCGAGCGTTGCCGGAGATTGCGCCCGATGCGGAGTATCTGGTGGTGGCGCCTTGCGATGCGCCTTTCATGCCAGACGATTTTGCCGCACGCGCCGCGGAGCTTGTTGAACAGCACGATGCGGTGGTGGGTGAGTATTCCAGCAGGCTCTACCCCACGCACAGTCTTTGGCGGGTGTCAGCCCTGACCCGGTTGGCAAGCGAGTTTGCGCCTTCGGATTGTCCCGCCATCTTTGCGTTGCTTGACCGGGTAAGATCTGCCCCCCTGCCCCATGCGACGGATGGGGGTATCAATCCGTTTTTCAACATCAACGTCCGTGCCGATCTGGTCGCCGCAAACCGGGAAATGGAGCGGCGGCGGGGCGCATCATTTTCCTGACATACAGGTCTTGGCAAGCGCGCCCAAAACCGCTAGAGGGTGCGTGCCCGTTCAGACGGGCCCTGAAATGATCCCCGGTAGCTCAGTTGGTAGAGCAAGCGGCTGTTAACCGCTTTGTCGCTGGTTCGAGTCCGGCCCGGGGAGCCATTTCCACCTCCCGGCAAAGCATCACACCCTGAAACAGCGGCGGCCAATTCAGTCGGATTGACCTACCGAGCCGACGATCTCGATTCGGGACGGCAAGAACTTCGATTCCCTCAGACGGTTTCTGGCCGCGAGGAGCGACCGGAACATCCAGAACGGCATGCTCGCCATCAGGGCGCATCTGAAAGAGGTCCACTTGTCGTACGGCCAGGTGCCGCGCGCCAGGAGCCATGCGTTGTCGCGATTGCGTTCCCGCACGCCGATACCGGCGTAAGCGAAGGCCTGGCGCATGATGTAGCCGCGCAGGTGGCGATCACTGCGCAGGGCCGTTCCTTCTGCAAGAAAATATTCGACATAGTAGGGAATGGTGTGGCGGGTCGTGGAGACCAAGCTGTGCTCCAGACCTGCATAGTATCTGCCGCTGGTGCGCGCGTCGAACAACACCGGCCAGTTTCTTGCGACCTGAAGAAACACAAATGTGTCTTCACCGAGCCTGGCGCCGAGGGGGAATCCGCCGGTTGCCATAAAGGCCACCTTGTTGAAACAGGTGCTGGAGGTCTGAAGGACCCAGGGATTGCGGCGCATTGTGTCAAGGAAATAAGGGACTTCGCCCAGATGCCCGTCCGTGAGATGCAAGGGATGCAGAATGATGGCGCCCGTGCTTCGGACCGTCTGATGCCGGCAGATAAACATGCCGGCCTGTGGGTTCTGGTCGATGAGGCCGGCGACGCGCTCCAGAAACGGGGGGAACCATTCATCGTCCGCGTCAAGGAACACAAGGTATTCGCCGCGCGACAGGTCGGCGCCCCGATTGCGGGCTGCGGACACACCGGCATTGGGCTGGCGCACGAGGCTGACGCGGTCTGACAAGAAGCGCTCAACCAGCGCCGGCCCTTCATCGGTGCTGCCATCGTCGATGATGATCAGCTCCCAATTTTCATAGGACTGGGTCAATACCGAGCGGACCGCCCGCTCAATGTAGGGCGCCTTGTTGTAAAGCGGAATGACGATGGAAATGAGCATGCCGAAGACGAGGGTTCCGCGAAAAACTGGACGGCACCCGCACGGCAGGCGTGGATGCAATGTGCAATTCTAAACTGGCCGGGTCAATTGCGGCAGAGGTCCGCCCCGACCACTTTCGGACAAGAAAAGAGGGGCATGTTGCTCCTCCCCCTTCACCGTTCGGGTTCGCAAATGATCAGGCTGACATTTCCCTCGGGATAAGGACGGCAGTAGTCGTCGCGCTCGACAGAATTGCTGCCGATCCACTTGCTGGCGCTTCCGCTTATGTCGCCGACGCCGCACACTTCGGTGTGGATGTTGGTGCCGTTGATGGCGTCCTCGATGAGCAGGCGCTTGCACCCGATCACGAATTCGATCTTTTCAACCACGTTCTTGTCGAGAAACAGCGCCTTTGCCGGCACGGTGGCCGAGGCGGCGATGGAGACCGCTATCAACGAGGCGGCAGCGAGTTTCAGAAAGGAAGAAGCGGCACGCGAACGGGCCCTTTTGGATGCAGACGGCATTGTTGGTCCTCAATACAAATCAACGCGCGCCGCCGCGTTCGAGTTACACGAGTTTGTGGCCTACCTCGTTGTTAATAAAACATTAACGATCGCAGCCGGTCAAACCAACCGGGCGCCAAACTAGCTGAGAAGGTTAACGCTCGCTGCTGTCGACATTGCAGTCGAATCAATTTTCCGAATTTACCCTGATCTCATTTGTCAATTGCTGACGATAGGAATTAGTGATTTATTAACACTGTTTTTGAGGCCACATGAAACCTTGCACGGGGCGGCACGTGCGGATCTGTTGAGTAAGGGAATGATCATGATCACCAAAAACATCCGTGGCGGCGTTGCCAAATTTGCGGCGGCGGCCCTGCTGTCTTCTGCCTTGACTGCCTCCATGTCGATGCCCGCGCACTCGCAAGAGGTCGCTGGCAAGCTGCAGTGGGTACTTGAATGCTCGATCCTTGTGTGGACCGACCCGGCCCGGCACCTTGAAGAATGCGGCGTTACCGAAAGCAGCAACGAAGCAAGCAAGTGGATCGGCAGCAATTCGGTTGAACGTCCGCACTACTGTATTCCGAAGTACTTCCTTCAGGATGCCAACTGAACTGACTACCTGACAAATCGCCGCTTTCGGCCGCAACAATCAAGTTGGTGCCAAGAAAGCGGCCAACTCAGGCAGCAAAGTCGAGAGAGGGGCCGATGGCCCCTCTTTTTTTGTCTATTTTGCGAACAGGGCTTCGTAGAGGTGTTCGGAGAGATCGACGGCAGACTCGACGGCGCCGTCAAGGATGACGTCGGCGCGGTCGGGGCGTTCGAAGGGGCTGTCGATGCCGGTGAAGTTCTTGATCTCGCCGGCGCGGGCCCGCTTGTAGAGGCCCTTGGGATCGCGCGCTTCGCAGACTGCAAGCGGAGTGTCGACGAAGACTTCCCTGAAGGTAATGTCACCAGCCACTTCGCGGGCGAGGCGGCGCTCGTTCCTGAAGGGTGAAATAAAGGAGACGAGGACGATAAGTCCGGCGTCGGCCATCAGCCGGGCCACTTCGGCGACACGTCGAATGTTTTCCACGCGGGCCTGATCGGTGAAGCCGAGATCCTTGTTCAGCCCGTGGCGGACATTGTCACCGTCAAGGATGTAGGCGTGCTTTCCCTCGGCGGTCAGACGCTTTTCGATGAGATTGGCAACCGTGGACTTGCCGGATCCGGAGAGGCCGGTGAACCAGACGATCTGCGGTTCCTGGCCCTTGAGTTCGGCGCGCACCTGCCGGTTCACGTCAAAATCCTGGTAGGTCAGGTTCTGGCCGCGGCGCAGACCGAAATCGATGACCCCTGCTCCCAGGGTCGCGTTGGATATCCGCTCGATCAGGATGAAACCACCGGTCAGCCGGTTGCTGCCGTAGGAATCAAAGGCGATGGGCTTGTCGGCAGCGATGGTGACCGTTCCGACCTCGTTGAGGCCGAGTTTCACGCCGGGCTCTTTTTCCAGCGTGTTGACGTCGGTCTTGTGCTTGATGGCGGTGATGGTGGCGGGGACCATCTGGCTGCCGATTTTCAGCAGGTAAGAGCGGCCGGAGAGCGCGGGTTCTTCGTGCATCCACACGATGCGGGCCTGGAACTGGTTGGAATATTCCGGTGTCTCGCCGGGATGCGAGAGCACGTCGCCGCGGGAAATGTCGACTTCACGGTCAAGCACCAGCGTGACAGCCTGGCCGGCTATTGCGGTGTTGAGGTCGCCGTCAAACGTCGAGATCTGTTTGATTCTGGCAGGCTTGCGTGAAGAGGCCACCAGAACATCGTCACCGACCTTGATCTGACCGCTGGCGACCGTGCCGGAAAAGCCGCGGAAGTCGAGATTGGGGCGGTTGACCCACTGGACGGGGAAACGCATCGGGGTGAGCGAGCGGTCTTCGGAGACGTCGATGGTTTCCAGGTAAGGCACAAGTTGCGGCCCTTCATACCAGGGCGTGTTTTCGCTTTTGGTGAGGATGTTGTCTCCGCGCAGGGCCGAGACCGGGATCGCCTGCAGGGTGTCGAACCCCAGGGGCTCGGCGAACTTGCGGTAATCCGCCTCGATCTGATTGAAGAGTTCTTCGTCGTAGTCCATCAAGTCGATCTTGTTGACGACCGGGACTACGTGGCGAACGCCGAGCAGCGACAGGATGAAGCTGTGGCGGCGGGTCTGCGGGAGGATGCCCTTGCGGGCGTCGATGAGGACGATGGCGAGGTCGGCATTCGAGGCGCCGGTCGCCATGTTGCGGGTATATTGCTCGTGTCCCGGCGTATCGGCGACGATGAACTTACGCTTGTCGGTGGAAAAGAAGCGATAGGCGACGTCGATTGTGATGCCCTGCTCGCGCTCGGCGGTGAGCCCGTCGACCAGAAGGGAGAAGTCGATCCCTTCCTCACCCACGGCACGGTTGCGGCTTTCCTTTTTCAGGCTGGCCAACTGGTCGTCCAGAATGAGTTGGCTGTCATAAAGCAGCCGGCCGATTAGGGTCGACTTGCCATCGTCGACGCTTCCGCAGGTCAAAAACCGCAAGAGGCTCTTGTCGGTCTGTTCCTGAAGCCAGGTGGCGATGTCTGTGGCGGGAGCGGATTGAGCAGGATTGACGGACATCTCAGAAATAACCTTCCTGCTTCTTCTTTTCCATGGAGCCAGCCTGATCGCTGTCAATCAAGCGACCATCGCGCTCGGAGGTTCGGGCGGCCTGCATTTCCATGATGATTTCGGGCAGCGTACCGGCGGTCGACGGGATGGCACCCGTCAGCGGATAGCAGCCGAGGGTGCGGAAGCGCACGGTGCGGGTCATCGGCGCTTCGCCGTGGTTGAAACGAAAGCGGTCGTCATCGACCATGATCAGGGTGCCTTCACGCTCCACAACAGGACGCGGGGCAGCCATGTAGAGCGGCACGATCGGGATGTCTTCGGCGTAGATGTAGGTCCAGATGTCCAGTTCGGTCCAGTTGGAAATCGGGAAGACCCGCATGCTTTCGCCCGGGTTGATCCGCGTGTTGAAGACGCGCCAGAGTTCCGGCCGCTGGTTCTTGGGGTCCCAGGCGTGCTGGGCATTGCGGTGCGAGAATATGCGCTCCTTGGCGCGGGATTTTTCCTCGTCGCGACGGGCGCCACCGATGGCGGCATCATACTGGCCTGCATTGAGCGCCTGACGCAGAGCCTGCGTCTTCATGATGTCGGTATAGCGGGCCGACCCCTGGTCGAACGGGTTGATGTTGTTGGTAACACCTTCCTGGTTGGTGTGCACGATCAGATCGACGTCATAGTGCTTGGCCATGCGATCGCGGAAGGCGATCATCTCGCGGAACTTCCAGGTGGTATCGATGTGCAGCACCGGGAACGGGATACGCGACGGCGCGAAGGCCTTGCGCGCCAGATGCATGAGCACGCTGGAGTCCTTGCCGATCGAATACATCATCACGGGGCGCTCAAAACTGGCGGCCACCTCGCGCATGATCTCGATGCTTTCGGCCTCGAGGGCCTGCAAGTGGGAAAGTTTGTGAGTACGATCGGACATGGCAAATTTTCGGTTGGATTTTGCGAAGGGAGATACGCCGGGAAGCCCATAAGAACAAGGCTTTGTTCCAGTGTTGGCCTTGCCGAAGGTGTGAAGTTTTGCCACGCTGGACCGGGTGCGACAAATATTGCCAGGGTCACCTGTGATCAGAACCGCCATGCCCGGGCGGGCGTGGTTCGCGAAAAAGCATTTCTCCACCTCGGCATATGCCGGATGTGCCGGAATGGCGTTCTACTTATCGCGCACCACGCGTGACCGCGCTTCCAACAGATCAAAGGGAAGTGAAATTCCGGTTTTGATGGGGCGACTTGTGCTTGTCGCGGCATGGGGGCGTGCCTACCCTATGGCCACCTCCTCCAACGAAGTTCGAATAAATGCAGAAACATAATGACGTCGTCTCCCTGATCGGCAACACGCCGCTGGTCCGGCTCAACCGGGCATCCGAAATGACCGGATGCGAGATCTGGGGCAAGGCGGAGTTTTTGAACCCCGGCCAATCCGTCAAGGACCGGGCGGCGCTTTACATCATCCGCGACGCGATCAAGCGGGGCGAACTGCGCCCCGGTGGCACCATCGTTGAAGGCACAGCTGGCAATACCGGGATCGGTTTGGCGACCGTGGCCAATGCCATGGGGTTCAAGACGGTGATCGTCATTCCCGAAACCCAGAGCCAGGAAAAAAAGGACGCCATCCGGCTGGCGGGTGCCGAACTGATCGAAGTGCCGGCCAAGCCCTACAAGAGCCCCAATAATTACGTGAAAGTGTCTGGCAGACTTGCGGAGAAATTGGCCGGGGAGCTTCCGGGCGGCGCCATTTGGGCGAACCAGTTCGACAATGTGGCGAACCGGCAGGCGCACGTTGAAGGCACAGGGCCAGAGATCTTTGCGCAAACCGACGGCAAGGTGGACGGGTTCATCTGTGCTGTGGGGTCCGGCGGCACATTAGGTGGCGTCGCCATGGCGCTGAAGGAACGCAACAGGGACATCAAGATCGGCATCGCGGACCCTGAAGGCGCGATGCTTTATCACTACTACGCGCACGGCGAATTGAGATCGAACGGCGGTTCGATCACCGAGGGGATCGGACAGGGGCGGATCACGGCCAACCTGAAGGACCTCGAAGTCGACATGCCCTACCAGATCCCGGACAGCGAGGCGCTGCCGGTGATCTTTGACCTGCTCGAGCATGAGGGACTGTGTCTCGGTGGTTCGTCGGGGATCAACATTGCCGGGGCGATCCGCATGGCCAAGGACATGGGGCCGGGGCACACAATCGTGACGGTGCTATGTGACTACGGAAACCGCTACCAGTCGAAACTGTTCAACCTGGAGTTTTTGCGGTCAAAAGACCTGCCGGTGCCGGCATGGTTGGAGCGCGGGCCGAGCATTGATATAGGTGCGGTTCTGGAGAGTGACGCCGAGTAGACCATGCCGACGGAATTGCTGTTTCGAGACGACGCCTATCTGACCGAGGCGGAAGCAACCGTGGTTTTTGCCGATCCCGAGGGCGGGATACGGCTTAACCGCACGATTTTTTATGGCCAGTCGGGCGGGCAGCCCGGCGACAGCGGCGTGATGGTCCGCGATGGCCGGGAAATCATGGTCGCCAATGCGATTCACCCCGGCGGCGACAAGACCGAGATCGCGCATTTGCCCGCTGAAGCTGATTGGCATTTGACCGCTGGCGATACCGTCACCCTCAGGCTGGACTGGACGCGGCGGCACAGGCTGATGCGCATGCATACGGCGTTGCATCTGTTGTCGGTTGCCTTTCCTTTCGCGGTGACCGGCGGGTCCGTGGGCGAAGACAAGGGAAGGCTGGACTTTGACATGCCGGAGGTACCCGAGGGGTTACCGGAAATAGAGTCGCAGCTGAATGCCTGGATCGACGCGGATCTGCCGGTGACTTCGGAATGGATCAGCGAAGAAGAATTGGACGCCAATCCGTCGATGGTAAAGACCATGAAAGTGCAGCCGCCACGGGGTCAGGGCCGGGTGCGGCTGATCCGGATCGGCGATGTCGACCTGCAGCCGTGTGGGGGCACGCACGTGCGCTCGACGGGAGAGATCGGCCCGGTGCGGCTGGGCAAAATCGAAAAGAAGGGCAAGCAGAACCGGCGAGTCAGCCTTTTGTTTGCAGGTGCCGAGTGAGCGTGCCCTCACCGCTGGTCAGCACGGACTGGCTCGCGGAGCATCTGGGCGATGAAGTCGTGAAAGTTCTGGATGCGTCCTGGCATTTGCCAACGGCCAATCGCGATCCGCGGGCGGAATATGAAGCGGCGCACATTCCCGGAGCGCAGTTCTATGACATTGACGGGATCGCGACGCCGAACACCGGGCTGCCGCATATGGCGGCATCGCCAGTGCTGTTTGCGGAATTGGTTGGGGCGTTGGGGATCAGTGTGAACGACACGATTGTTGTCTACGACTCGGTAGGTCTGTTTTCGGCGGCGCGCGCCTGGTGGAATTTCCGTATCATGGGTGCGGCAAATGTTTTCGTGCTTGACGGCGGATTGCCGAAATGGCGCGCCGAGGGCCTGCCTGTGGTGTCGGGTGTTGTATCCGCCGCTACTGCGAAGTTCATCCCCTCGCCTGCCCCCGGAGCGGTGGCTAGTGCGGAAGATGTGCTGGGTCTGTTGAAAGACGGATCAGCGCAGGTGGTGGATGTGCGCCCGGCGGGGCGGTTCAGGGGCGAAGCGCCCGAGCCACGGCCGGGATTGCGCAGTGGGCATATGCCCGGCGCCTTGAATTTGCCGTCCGGGGAACTGGTCGCCAACGGGCGGTTGGCGGAGCCGGACGTGTTACGGCAAAGACTTGCCGGCGCCGGCGTCGACATCAACAGGCCCGTTGTCACCTCCTGCGGCTCCGGGGTAACCGCGCCGCTGGTCAATCTGGCGCTGGCGCGGCTGGGGATTGACGCGCTCAGCGTCTATGACGGGTCGTGGGCGGAATGGGGCGGCCGGGACGATCTGCCTGTCGTCAACGGCGACTGATCAGCGGATGGGCGGGCCGTAGAGCAGCCCGCCGCGGCTCCACAGGGCATTGGGGCCGCGCAGCATGGCGGCGCCGGTTTGCGGGCCGAAGTGGCGGTCAAAAATTTCGCGGTAGTTGCCGACGGCGCTGATGACGTTGAGCATCCAGTTTGGTTCCAATCCCAGGGGCTCGCCGAAATCCTGCTCGACGCCAAGTAGCCTGCGGATCGCCGGAGTACGCGCGGTCAGCATGGACTCGACATTTTGCGACGAGACGCCCAGCTCTTCGGCATTGATCAGCGCGAACAGGGTCCATCGGACAATGTCGGCCCACTGGTCATCCCCCTCGCGGACGGTGGGACCGAACGGGGCCTTTGAAATCAGTTCAGGCATGATGCGATGCTGGCCGGGCTCGGGCAGCCGGCGGCGCACCGATTGCAGGAAACTGGCGGGGGCGGAGATGACGTCGCACCGGCCAGCGGCGTAAGCGACGGCGAGGTCCTCGCGTTCTTCGTAAAGGACGGTGCGATAGGTCGCCTGATTGACGAAGAAGAAGTCGCGCATGTTGGTGAAGTCGTCTTCCTTCTCAGCGACGCAGACCGAGACATTGTCGAGTTCGAAGGCGGAGACGAAACCCAGTTCCTGGCGGACGAGGAAAGTCTGACCATCAAAGAAGCTGGTGCCAACATAGGTGATGCCGTGGCGGACATCGCGGCCGAAAGTCCAGGCGCCGCTACGGGCCACGAGGTCAACTGCCCCCGTCTGCAGGTCGGCGAAGCGGCTGTCGCCACTCAATACGCGGAACTGCACCTGATCGGCGTCGCCCAGTACGGCGGCGGCGACGGCACGGCAGATGTCGACATCGAAGCCCGACCAGACGCCATCCTCGTTGCGGCGGGAGAAACCCGGCAGCGAATTGCTGGCAGCGCATTGCACGAAACCGCGCTCGCGCACCATTTCCAGTGTCTGCGCAGTCGCCGGAGCCACTCCGGCGGCCATCAGGACGAGCGTCACGAAACCCAGAAATACGCGGGCCCGGTCGAACAAGCGGTGCACATTTCCTCCAAAAATTATGGCACGCGGGGCACCCCCGCGCGCCATATTGTCATGCCCGGCGAACCGGTCAAGCGGCCAGGCGGTGCCCGGCCGGGTTGTCCAAGACTAGTGCAGAATCTGGCTCAGGAACAGTTTGGTCCGCTCGTGCTGCGGATTGTCGAAGAACTGCTCCGGCTCGTTCTGCTCGATGATCTGGCCCTGATCCATGAAGATCACGCGGTTGGCGACCTGGCGGGCAAAGCCCATTTCGTGGGTCACGCAGAGCATGGTCATGCCTTCCTGGGCGAGCGTGACCATCACATCGAGCACTTCCTTGATCATTTCCGGATCGAGCGCCGACGTGGGTTCGTCGAAAAGCATGATCTCGGGGTTCATGCACAGGGAGCGGGCGATGGCCACGCGCTGCTGCTGACCGCCGGAAAGCTGACCTGGATACTTGTGGGCCTGTTCAGGAATCTTTACCCGCTCCAGATAGTGCATCGCCGTCGCCTCGGCTTCGGCTTTGGGGGTCTTGCGCACCCACATGGGGGCGAGCGTGAGGTTCTGCAGGATGGTCAGGTGCGGGAACAGGTTGAAGTGCTGGAACACCATGCCGACTTCGCGCCGGACCTCGTCGATCTTTTTGAGATCGGCGGTCAGTTCGATGCCGTTGACGATGATGTGGCCCTGCTGGTGTTCTTCCAGCCGGTTGATGCACCGGATGAGCGTGGACTTGCCGGAACCGGAAGGTCCGGCGATGACGATGCGTTCGCCCTTCATCACCTTGAGGTTGATGTCCTTGAGTACGTTGAAGTCACCGTACCACTTGGCCATGTTGATGATCTCTACGGCCACCTCCGTGTCGGAGATGTGCATGCCTGAGGTTTCTGATTGTGCAACTGCTGCGTCAGCCATGATGCAGTACTCCTAGTTTCTGTGACCGGTGTCGAGGCGCCGTTCCATGTATTGGGAATAGCGGGACATGGCGAAGGTGAAGACCCAGAACACGGCCGCGGCAAACAGGTAGCCGGTGACCGGAATGGTCGGGGCCGACCAGGTGGATGTGGTGGTGCCGGCCTTGACCGCACCGAGCAGGTCGACCAGGCCGACGATGGACACGAGGGTGGTGTCCTTGAACAGCGAGATCGAGTTGTTGACGATGCCCGGGATGACGAGCTTGAGCGCCTGCGGGAGGATGATGAAGGCGTTCGCCTGCACGTAGTTCAGACCCAGTGCCGCCGCCGCTTCACTCTGTCCCTTGGGGATGGCCTGCAGGCCGCCACGCACCACTTCCGCGGTATAGGCGGCGGTAAACAGGGTCACCCCGACGAGTGCGCGCATCAGCTTGTCGAAGTTCGTACCTTCCGGCAGGAACAGCGGCAGCATGACACTGGCCATGAACAGGACGGTAATCAGCGGCACGCCGCGCCACAGCTCGATGAACACGACGCAGACCGAACGCACCAGCGGCATGCGCGACCGGCGTCCGAGCGCCAGCACGACGCCGATGGGGAACGAGGCGACAATGCCGGTGACCGCGACGATCAGGGTCAGCATCAGGCCGCCCCAGAGTTCTGTCGGCACTTCTTCCAGTCCGGTGAAATAGCCGCCGTGGATGAGCAGGAAAGTGACGAAGGGATAAACGAACAGGAACAGGCAGCCGACGATCAGTTTTCCCGGAATGCGGGGGGTCGCCAGCAGGAACAGCAGCAATGCGCCGATGCCCATCGCCAGGTTTGGCCGCCAATAGAGTTCGGCGGGATAGAAACCGTAGATAAAGAACAGCAGCCGGTTCTGGATATAAGGCCAACAGGCCCCTGCCCCTTCGACGCGGCAGTCAGCGCCTTCCGTGCCCTCCCAGATCGCGTGGGTCACGGTGAACGACCAGATGCCGCTCGCCGCGATCCAGATCACGTAAAGGCTGATCAGGGTCAGGATGGTGTTGCCGACCGAATTGAACAGGTTGGCGCGCAGCCAGGCGATCGGGCCGTGGGTGTTGACCGGCGCCGGCTGGTCCTGGGCCATTTCGGTCCGGACGAAGGAGAAGTCATTGTGGTTGGTTGTGTCCGTCATGGCTCTCTCCTAGCGCTCCGTCAGCGCGACGCGCGCGTTGAACCAGTTCATGAAGGCCGAGGTGATAAGCGACAGCGACAGGTAAATGAGCATGGTGATGGCCACCACTTCCACCGCCTGGCCGGTCTGGTTAAGCGTCGTACCCATGAACACGCTCACCAGATCCGGGTAGCCGATGGCCACGGCAAGTGAGGAGTTCTTGGTCAGGTTGAGATACTGGCTCGTCAGCGGCGGTACGATCACACGCATGGCCTGCGGGATGATGACCTGACGCAGCCGGTCACCGTCCTTGAGGCCAAGCGACTGGGCCGCTTCGGTCTGCCCCTTGTCGACAGCGAGAATGCCGGCGCGGACGATTTCGGCGATGAAGGCCGCCGTGTAGGTCGTCAATGCCCAGGTCAAGGCGATGAATTCTGGCGGAATGTGCATGCCGCCCTGGTAGTTGAATCCGGCGAGCTCGGGAATTGACCAGGAGATGCTGGACCCGGTGACAACCCACGCTAGTGCGGGGAGCAAAATGATCAGGGCGAGGTTGATCCAGACATTGGGCTGCCGTTCGCCGGTTGCCTCGAAGCGCTTGCGGGCCCAGCGATTGACGAAGAAGATTGCAACCACGGCGATCAGCAGGGCCAGCCAGACAACCCAGAAATTCTCACTGGGTATCGGCGCCGGTGTGACCAGACCACGGTTGTTGAAAATCGAGAATAGCGGCAGTTCCATGCTTTGGCGCACCGCCGGCAGCAGGGAGAGAACGCCGAAATACCAGAAGAACATCTGCAGGAGCAGCGGGATGTTGCGCATCACTTCGACATAGACCGTGGCGAGACGGGCAACGATCCAGTTGGAGGAAAGGCGCGCGATGCCGATTGTGAAGCCGAGAACGGTGGCAAAAAAGATGCCGATGACGGCCACGAGTCCGGTGTTCAGGAAACCGACGAGCAGCGCCTCGGCGAAGGTCGACGAGCGATCATAGTCGATCAGGTGGAAGCCGATGTCGAAACTGGCCGTATTGTTCAGAAATCCGAAGCCGGTCCGGATATTCTGCTTGGCCATGTTGGCCGTCAGGTTGCCGAAAATGTACCAGGCAAACCAGACCACGACGGCAAGCAGCAGGGCCTGGTAGAAAATGGCCCGCGCCTTGGGATCGTTGATCAGCGAAACTTTGGGTGGCTCGTCGGCCAGTGCCGGCCGACCACTCTGATTAGAGTCGATTGAAGCCATGAGAAGCGCCCCTTCCCCCGATAGAAGTGCGTTGTCTTTTGTAGGCGGCTAAAGAAAGAGCGAAGGCCCTGAACTTTCGTCCAGGGCCTTGCTCATAATTGCTTAGCGAACCGGCGGAGCGTACTGGATGCCGCCCTGGGTCCACAGTGCGTTCACACCGCGTTCCAGACCGATTTCGGTCTCCGGACCAACGTGACGGGCGTACATTTCGCCATAGTTGCCCAGCTTGGAAATGATCCGGTAACCCCAGTCATTGCTCAGGCCCAGCATTTCGCCGAACGTGCCTTCAACACCGAGCAGACGCTTGATGTTCGGGTTTTCCGAAGCCAGCATGTCATCGACATTGGCCTGGGTCACACCCAGTTCTTCGGCGTTCAGCAGCAGGAAGTAGACCCAGCGGGCAATGTTGAACCAGCCATCGTCACCCTGACGAACTGACGGGCCAAGCGGCTCCTTGGAAATGATTTCCGGCAGAATGACGTGAGCCGAAGGATCTTCCAGGTTCAGACGTTCTGCGGCCAGTGCCGAGCTGTCCGTGGTGTACACGTCGCAGCGGCCGTCTTCGTAAGCCTGCAGCACTTCGTCCTGCTCTTCGAACACAACGGTATTCACTTCGATGTTGTTGGTCGAGAAGTAGTCGGCTGCGTTCAGTTCGGTCGTTGTACCGGATTCGATACAGACCGATGCGCCACCCAGATCGAGGGCGGAGCCAATGCCGTCAGCACGGCGGACCATGAAGCCCTGACCGTCGTAATACATCACACCGGCAAAGTTGATGCCCAGCGAAGTGTCGCGGGTCATCGTCCAGGTGGTGGTACGCGAAAGAACGTCGATTTCACCCGAAGACAGGGCGGCGAAACGTTCGGTCGAGGTCAGCGGTGTGTAGCGGACAGCGTCAGCGTCATCAAAGATTGCGGCGGCAATGGCGCGGCAATAGTCGACTTCGAGACCCGTCCAGTTGTTGTTTTCGTCAGGCGCAGAAAAACCGCGCACGCCGCCAGTAACACCGCACTGGACAAATCCCTTGTCCATGACGGCCTGGAGCGTGGTGCTCTGCGCGAAAGCTGCAGTTGCTGTCATGCCGAGGACGGCGGACAGCGCAACTGTTGCGATTGCTTTTTTCATTTGACGCTTGTTCCTTTCCTAACCTTGAAACGGGCGCCGACGTGCCTGGTGAACAGATCACGCCTCGCCCATAGCGCTCACCCTGATTTTTCCGGGCGAGTTGCTGGCTCGTATCGAAGCAGATTTGACCAAAAGGTCAAGCCGTTGCAGTCAGGTAAGGTGATTATTGCCCAGTCAATGATCACTATTTCCCCAGTGGCCAAGGAATAGGCGGCGTTTACCGACGTGCTATTTCTTACCCAGACGCGACCAGAAACGGCTCAGAGGTGCAGCAACACGACCCGTTGGCAGGCCATTCCGCATCTCGATCGGAAAGCGCCTTGCGGCAAAAAAATCGCGCACCAGGATCGCGCCGAAGGTCCCGAGCGCAGCACCTGCGACGACATCGGTGAAATAGTGCATGCCGGTCACCACCCGCGACAGGGCAATGAGTGCGGCGAAGGCGAAGAGTGGCCAGCGCCAACGAATGCCGAGAAGCGCTGTCATGGTCACTGCCAAGGCAAATGAGGTTGTGGCATGACCGGACGGGAATCCGGCAAGACTCCAGTCCCAGGTGAATGGCGAAAACGATAGTGCGCCAGTTTCATCCAGATACATTGGCCGCGCCCGCCCGATCAGGCGTTTGGCAATTGTGGCGACCAGAGATGGCGCGCCCACGCCAATGAAGATGTACCAGCCTATGCCACTTGTGACGATGGCTGCCCAGCGTGTGGTGTAGGTGAGGTGCAGACCGCGGATCAGAAAGCCGCCGGCGGCGAGGACCAGGGCCGGATAGAGGATCCAGTCTGCCTCGCCCAATCGCGTCAGCACGCCAAAGAATGAACGCTCGTGCTCGGGCCAGCCGGTCACGGCGCGTAAGATCGCCTCATCATACAAAACGGCTATGACCAGAAGGGCTACCAGACCGCAGCCTACCCGCCACCAGAACTTGCGCCCTACCCTTCCAGCCGGCGAATCGGCTCGTTGTGCAGCGTCGCTGAAACTCATCTTGCTACCGGGTGAAGGTCACGTTGGAACCGGGGTATCACGGCTTGCCGATGCCAACAAGAATGTGTACATGCAGCGCGTTCCGCCCGAAACGGGGCATAGCTCAGCCTGGTAGAGCACTGGTTTTGGGAACCAGGGGTCGCAAGTTCGAATCTTGCTGCCCCGACCACGGGTGGATAGACTGGCCAGTGCGCCATCCAATGCTGCGGAGACCTGATCTACATGACCGCGATCATTTATCGTCCCTCTCGAAATGCCATGCAGTCCGGCAAGGGAAAAACGAAGAAGTGGTTGCTGGTGCATGAGCGTCAGGAGGCGCGCGAGATCGAGCCTCTGATGGGCTACACTTCGTCGCGCGACACACAGGTTCAGGTCAAGCTGAGCTTCGACACGCAGGAAGCTGCCGAGGAATATGCGCGAAAGAACGGTCTAGCCTATGTGGTCAAGCAAGCGCATGAATCGACGCCGAAACGCACGGTTTATTCCGACAATTTCCGGCACGACCGCAAGACGCCCTGGACGCACTGAATCAGCCTGCCGACTGCCAGCGTCTGACCTGATCCTCGACGAATGCAACGCGTTCTTTGACCGGGACTTTTGGCAGTTCCGTCAGCGTATAGCCGTGCGCGGGATAGTAAAGGGTGAGATCCTCGTACTCGGCCAGGGCGTGCTCGAAACCGAGCTGGCGTTCTTCGTCAGCGGCGAAAAGCGCTGGCCATGGCGGGGCGATGAAGACGTTTCTCGAATATCGGTATTGCCGGAGCAGATCGGCATGATCGTCGGCGACGGCAAGCTGGTTGCGTTCTAGGGCGGCGGTGGCTTCCAGGATTGAGCGGTCGAAGAAGACCGGCCCCTCAAATCTGGCGGCGTCGGCATGAAAATGCCGGCCCATTTCAATGGCGCGACGGGCGAACTTTTCTATATCGACCCAGGGCAATGCTGACCCGTCGCCCTCCAGTTCCTGTTTGACGATGATGCGGCCTGGTTCAGGCATTACGGCGTGGCCGCGTTCGGCCAGCGCCTCGATCAAGGTGGACTTGCCACCGCCTGAGCAGCCGGTGATCACAATGCGATTGTTGCTCAGCGCCAACGGCCGTAACTCCATGGGAAATACCAGTGTGCCTCTTCCGGCAGTGTTTCGGGTACCGGGTCGTAGCCGTGCGTTCCGCCGGGGCGGCAGCGGAACAGGCGGGCCGCGCCCATCCAGCCACCAGGCCAGAAGCCGAAACGCCAGATGGCGTCTCGGGTGAATTCAGAACAGGTCGGCAGATGCCGGCAAGTGCGGCCGGCGATGGCCGACAGGGTGTAGCGATAGATTGTGATCAGGGTCACGGCCAGGATTTTGAAGGGAAAGTCGAGGACAAACGCCACACGGCGCCACATCTCAGGCATGGGCTTTTTGCTGCGCGTCGATCTGGTCGAGGCAATCGACGATGGCCTCGAACACCAACATGGTGGAGGCATGGCGCGGCGCAAAATCGCGGACTGGCTCGAGATATTTCAGATCAACCCAGCGGCCAGAGGGAGGCGGACCGTCCTGTTTGAGCATCGCCAGCATCTGGTCCCGCAACTGACGCAGTTCATCCGATGAAGCGCCGACTACGCGTTCGGCAACCACCGAGGCGGATGTTTGGCCAAGCGCGCAGGCCTCCACCTGTTGTGCATAGTCGGAAACGCGCCCTGCCCCGTCGAGGGAAAGCTGGACGTCGACCGACGAGCCGCAGATGCGGGACACCTTGCGGGCGCTGGCATCGGGGGACGTGAGCGGCGCGTCTTCCTTGAGACGGCCAGCCAGTTCGAGAATCTTTTGCGAATAGAGTTCAGTCAGTTCCATCAGTTCACGCGGCTTTGTATTGTGTGCGCACGGATCGCCTCTATATATGGTGACTGCCCGGACTTGTCAGCCTTTGCCGGGTGAAGACGCGGTTCTGCCGCACCAATTGGTTGGCGTACTGTGTACGTCCCCGGTATGGAGTTATCCCATGGACGTCACGATCAAACGCGACAAAATTCTGCCTGCCCGCCCTCTGCCCGTCGAACGCCCCAGCCGTGAGGAAGCCGCCGCGGCCGTGCGGACACTGATTGCCTGGGCCGGGGATGATCCGGACCGCGAAGGCATGCTGGATACGCCAGACCGGGTGTTGGACGCCTATGGCGAACTGTTCGATGGCTACGCCGCGGACCCTGAAGCTACCCTGCAAAAGACCTTCAAGGATGTTGGCGGCTACGACGATATCGTTCTGGTCAAGGATATTCCGTTCTATTCGCACTGCGAGCACCACATGGTGCCGTTCTTCGGGTTGGCGCACATTGCCTATCTGCCGCATGACGGCGTGGTGGGGCTGAGCAAGTTGGCGCGGCTGACCAACGTTTTTGCGCACCGGTTCCAGACCCAGGAGAACCTGACGGCGCAGATCATCGATGCGATCAATGATCACCTCAATCCGCGCGGAGCGGCGGTGATGCTGGAAGCCGAACATATGTGCATGTCGATGCGCGGTGTGAAAACGCCAGGTGCCAAGACGGTCACCCACCGGTTCACCGGCGTGTTTGCGGAGGACCGCGACGAACAGGACCGGTTCTTTTCGATGGTCCACCGGGGCTGAACAGCGAACCGTTTCGCCACACCCACACCTTGACGCTGTGCTTTTGTGGGGCCAACCCTGCCCGCAAGGAGGCCACCCATGTCTGACCAGTGTCTGATCGTCGTTGATGTGCAGAACGATTTTTGCCCGGGAGGTGCGCTGGCCGTACCCGAAGGCGATGCGATCGTGCCGCTGGTCAACCAGATGATCCGGGCGGCCGATCACACGATCCTCACCCAGGACTGGCACCCGGAGGGCCATTCCAGCTTTGCCAGTCAGCACCCCGGCAAAAAACCGATGGACCTGACCGAGATGGACTATGGGCCACAGGTGCTGTGGCCCGATCATTGCGTGCAAGGATTCAAAGGGGCGGAGTTTCATCCGGATCTCGATTGGACGAAGGCCGAAATGATTGTCCGCAAGGGATTTCGCAAAACGATCGATTCCTACTCGGCGCTTTTCGAGAATGACCACAAAACACCGACCGGGCTCGCCGGGTACCTTCGAGAACGGGAATTGTCGCGGCTGACATTCGTTGGGTTGGCGACAGATTTTTGTGTCGGCTATTCGGCGTTGGACGCCGCGGCGCAGGGATTTGAGGTAACCGTGCGGCTGGATGCCTGCCGGGCAATCGACTTTGACGGGTCGCTCGACGCCATGCTCTCGCAGCTCAAGCAGGCTGGTGTTACAGTCGGCTAAATCCACAGGCGGATAGCACAATGCCCACCATCGACATTGCCAGCCGGGTCTACGCCCACACATGGAAGCTCGACCCGATCGTGCGCAGCCTGCTCGATACGGACTTTTACAAGCTGTTGATGCTGCAAATGATCTGGGGGCTGTACCCCGAGGTCACGACCACCTTTTCGCTGGTCAACCGGTCGAAACGGGTTCGGTTGGCGGATGAAATCGACATCGACGAGCTGCGCGAGCAGCTTGAATACGCGCGGACGCTGAAGCTGACCAAGAAGGAAATGATCTGGCTTGCGGGTAACAGCTTCGCCGGACGGAAGCATATCTTCGAACCTGAGTTCCTGAACTGGCTGAGCAACTATCAGCTGCCGGAATTTGAGCTGAAAGAGGTCGATGGGCAATTCGACCTGAGCTTTCACGGCACTTGGGCAGAGGTCAGCCTGTGGGAAATCCCGGCGCTGGCGATCATCGCGGAACTGAGGTCGCGCGCGGCGCTGAAGAGCCTCGGTCCTTTCACCCTCGACGTGATCTATGCCCGGGCCAAGGCAAAGATGTGGGAGAAGGTGGAACGGCTGCAGGAACTGCCCGACCTCATGATTTCTGACTTTGGAACGCGGCGGCGGCACTCCTATTTGTGGCAACGCTGGTGCGTCGAAGCACTCAAGGAAGGATTGGGCAACAAGCTCACTGGGACGTCGAATGTGCTGCTGGCCATGGACACGGACCTTGAGGCCGTAGGCACGAACGCGCACGAATTGCCGATGGTGCTGGCCGCCCTCGCCCGCAGCGACAACGAATTGCGGGATGCGCCCTATCGTGTGCTTTTGGACTGGCGGCACTACTACGGCGGCAATCTGCTAGTGGTGCTGCCGGATTCCTTTGGCACGGCGGCTTTTCTTCGGGACGCGCCGGACTGGGTGGCCAACTGGACAGGGTTCCGGCCTGACAGTGCACCGCCGATCCCCGGGGGCGAGCAGATCATCGAGTGGTGGAAGGAGAAAGGTGTCGACCCTCGCGAGAAGCTGCTGATTTTCTCGGACGGGCTGGACATCGATTCAATTCAGGAAACCTATCGCCACTTCCACGGACGGGTACGTATGGCCTTTGGCTGGGGCACCAACCTGACCAATGATTTCCGTGGCTGCGCGCCCTCACCCATGCCCGGGCTTGACCCGATGTCGATCGTTTGCAAGGTCACCGAGGCCAATGGGCGACCAGCTGTCAAACTCAGCGACAATCCGGAAAAGGCCATCGGGGAGCCGGGGGAAATCGAACGCTACATCAAGCTGTTCGGCAACAGTGGACGCGTGGAACAGCCGGTGCTGGTCTAGCGGCAAGGGAAACTTCATGGACTTTGTTGATCCATCCGGACTGGACAAGGATGCCCTCGAAGCGGGCGCGGACTTCGCGCCGCGCTTTGACGAAAAGGGGCTGATTCTCGCCGTGACGACCGAGGCGGGCAGCGGTGAAGTTCTGATGGTGGCCTATATGAATGCCGAGGCGCTGGCGCAGACGCTTTCGACAGGCGATGTTCACTATTTCTCCCGTTCCCGCAACATGTTGTGGCGAAAAGGTGAGTCGTCAGGTGAAGTCCAGCGGCTTGTCGAAATGCGCACTGACTGTGACCAGGACGTGCTGTTGCTGACAGTCGAGCAGACTGGAAGAGGTGCGGCCTGCCACACCGGACACAAGAGCTGCTTTTACCGGCGCGTGGAGCAGGCGGACGGGGCTGTGAAGCTTGTGCGCGATGCCGACGGGCCATTGTTTGATCCCAGGGAAGTTTACCGGGGCTCCTGACCCGAAAGGTGCTGTTATGTCTGAAGGCCTCAGTAACTCGACCACGGTCAAGCTTGTTTTCCAGATACTGATTTCACTGGTGCTGTTGGGGGGCCTGATATTCCTTCCGGCGGGCACACTCCAATGGCCTGCGGCCTGGTGGTTTCTGGGTCTGTTCGGGGTCGAAATGATCATCGGTTTCGCATTGCTGCTGCGGGCAAACCCGGAAATCATCACGGCCCGACAGAAGATGACGGCCGAAGGAACGCAAAGCTGGGATGTACCCATCATGATCGGCCAGATCATCGGCTTGTTGGCCATCGCTCCGTTGGCGGGGCTCGATTTCCGGTGGGGCGGTGGTCAATTTCCGTTCTGGCTGATCATCATTGGCAATCTGATGTTTGGATTCGGCTTTGCATTGATGCTTTGGGCGCAAGCGGTCAATCGCCATTTCGAGCCCAGCGTGCGTATTCAGACCGACCGGGATCACAAGGTCATCAGCGACGGTCCATACGCCTATGTGCGCCATCCCGGCTATGTCGCAGCCACTTTTCTCGCGGTTGGCATGGCACTGGCGCTTGGGTCACTTTGGGCGCTTGTGCCCGCGGTGATCGTGAAGCTGCTGCTGCTTTACCGCACTGTGAGAGAGGACCGGCTACTGCAAGAAGAACTGAACGGATATGCCGAGTTTGCGCGGAACACCCGCTATCGCTGGGTGCCCGGCGTCTGGTAATCCGGGCGCGTTTCAAGCAGCGGGGCCAAAAGCAGGCCCGCGGCGAAACCACCGATGTGCGCCTGCCAGGCGATCTGCATGCCTTCTGCACCGGTGATCAATTCATAGACCGGGATCGCCAGGTTGATGCCGATCCAGAACAGGGTGAAGAATCGCGGCCTGGGGTTGGTGAAGACCTCAACCAGGGTGGCGAGACGGCGGCCAAGCACCCTCACCTCACCAGTCTCTGGATGGCGGGCGACCTGGACGGGCTGGAAGATGAAACGAGTTGCGACACCTGTCAGCCCGGCGATGCCACCCGAGGCACCGACCAGCACGGCCAGATCTCCCCAGGCAAGCAATGTGAAGGCCAGCGCGCCGAACGCGGCGCCGAGGAAGAAGACCGCCAGGAATTTCAGTGCACCGTATCGTTTGGCCACCGGCGTGCCGAAGATGGCGAGCCAGGCGACGTTCATGATGACATGCGTCCAGCTGCCGTGCAGCAACGCGTGGGTGAAGGGGGTCCAGATCAGCGGCCAAAGCCCGCCCGGCACTGTCGGTTCCATGAGCCGAATCGGTAGAAAACCCAACCAGATCGCCAGTTGCAGTTGTCCTGCGTCATCCAGCACGAAGGTGTATGCGGCGAAAATCGCCAGCAACATGAGCACCGACCAACTGAGTATGGGCGGCAGGTTGAAGATCGGCTGATTGCCGGGCGGCGACTGGAATGATTTTTCCTCTTCCCCATCGCCACCGGCGGGTGGTCTCGACTGATAGTTCACACGATTATCCCTGTTTGACTGACCACCATCCGGCATGTGCGCCGGTTATGCACAATGCGGCTCCACACGTTAACCTTAATGAATGTTTAAAGGCGATTTTTGGCTTCGGGTCTGAGATTGTTGTGAACAGAAGTGGCGCGGCCAAGCGTCAACGGGGCAAATCGGCGGGACAAGAAATGCAACGGGCCAGCACGAAGATTCTTTTTGACTACTGGAACCAGTTGCGGGGCTCACGCAGCGCGCCGGAGCGCAAGGATGTGGACCCTACCCGCATCCGGCAGGCGCTGGGTAGCACGTTCATCCTTGAATCCAACGAAGGTGAAGACTTTTCCTTCCGGCTCGCCGGGTCGCACCTTTGCTCGGCTTATTGCCGCGAGTTGAAAGGACGCCCCTTCTCCCGCCTGTGGCATGACAAGGATCGAGATGCGGTGGGCACGTTGATCCGGGCCGTAACCGAGGATTTTGCCGTGGCGCTGGTGACATTCGAGGCCACCACCTCCTCCAATTCCAAGCTGAGCTTTGAGACCATACTGATGCCGCTGCGCCACAACGGTAGCTCAACCTCCCGCATCCTGGGCGGCATGACGGCGATGGAAGAACCCTATTGGTTCGGCGCCCAGCCGATCATGGAACAGCGCATCACCGGCCTGCGCCTGATTTGGCCCGACGATTTGTCTACGCCCGACCGGTTGGACGATGTTGTCGCCGAATTCCCTCAGGAAGTCGCCATGGGTGGCGACGGCTCGATGACGGGGACGCCTGCCAAGGTGCACGGCCGCAATGCCCGCCGCTACAACCATCTTGCGGTCATCGACGGCGGCCGGACGAATTAATCGGTCCTGACGGCAGGTTTCGCCGCAAAGGTTACGCAGGGTTAACCAATCACGGCTATCGTCATCGGATACTTTCCAATGTCCGAGACACGGCATGCTCAAAGATTCTGCCATCGCAAAGCTCCGCGCCAGTGAAGCGGTCAAGGCAAGCGACGGCCGGCGTTATCAACGCGTCTATATTTCCGCCCTCGGGCGCTACATGCTTTCCGACAAGCGCGAGTTCCCCTGCCAGGTGATCGAAATGTCGCCCGGCGATGCCCGGATCATCGCGCCGGTGGCCGGTCATGTGGACGAGCGGGTGATTGCCTATATTGATCATATCGGACGTATCGAGGGGACTATCACCGGTTTGATCGACGGCGGCTTCGAAGTGGATTTGCTGGCGTCGGCCCGCAAACGGGACAAGATGGCCAATCAGCTGACCTGGCTGACCAACAAGGACGCCCTAAATCTGCCTGAAGACCGCGCCCACGAACGGCTGGTGCCGGACAACCGGCATTCGATCATCAAGCTTGAAGACGGCCGCAAATACAATTGCAAGATCATCGACATTTCCCTTGGTGGTGCCGCGGTTGAAATGGACGTACGGCCGGCCATCGGCACTCCATGCACGCTCGGCCGCATGCGCGCCCGTGTAGTTCGGCATTTCCAGGATGGTGTGGCGGTGGAGTTCGCTTCAATCCAGCAGATGCTGACCGTCGTGCAGCAGAACCTTCGGCTGAACTGAGCCGGACCTTCTTGTGGCAGAACGGCAGGAGTTCGACGTCGACGCCTATATCGAGCGTACCCGCAACGGCCCTTGTTTCATCTGCGAGCTAGTGAGCGGTAATCCCGAATATGCCCACCACATCATCCACCAAGATGAAGACCTAGTCGTCTTTCTGAGCAAATACCCTACCTTGCCTGGCTATTGTCTGGTCAGTCCGCGCCGCCACGTCGAAGATTTGTCCGCGGACATCACTGAAGCCGAGTATCTTCACCTTCATCAGCATGTTTTTCACATTTCAAGGGCGCTGAAGCAGGTGTTTGATGCGGAGCGCATCTACATCCTGTCTCTCGGAAGTAAGCAGGGTAATGCACACCTGCATTGGCAAGTCGTGCTGTTGCCGAAAGGGGTGCCCTACGACAAGCAACAGTATCATGCGCTGATGGCTGAAAATGGGATACTCAATTTCTCCGCCAAAGAGATGAGCGCTCAGGCTGCCAACATCAGAGCCGCCCTGAACTTCTGAAGTCCCCGAACTCATGCCTAACAGGGCGTGAACCGCACGCATAAATCTCGATTCAAAAGTGCGTGGCAATTTTCCGAAGCCCGAAATCCGCGGTGTCTAGCGTGATCCCCAACAAGGGGGCACTGCTATGGCTCAGGAAAAGAAAACTGGTTTTGGCCGAAAGTTCCGGCTGATCTGCGGCATTTATCTTCTGGCGCTGGCGGCAGCGATTGCGCCGGCAAACGCGGCCAATCCGGTTGATCTCAGCAATCCGGCTTTCGTGGCTGCGGGCGGCGCGACCTCCATTCCCGTGGGACATGCGGAATTCTGCAAGGTTCATCCCGGCGAATGCGCGTTGACTGCCTATCCGGTGGATACCCATGCGCTGACCGAACAGAACTGGCAGGAACTGCTTGAAGTCAATGCGCGGATCAATTCGGCCATTCAGCCGGTTACGGACGAGGCACTGTATCGTGTTGCCGAGTTCTGGACCTATCCGCGCACTGCCGGCGACTGCGAGGATTTCGCGCTGGCCAAGCGCCGCGAGCTGATTTCCCGGGGTTGGCCGGAATCCACGCTGCTAATCACCGTGGTCAAGGAAGCTTCCGGAAGTGGCCATGCGGTCCTGCTGGTGCGGACGGACCGGGGTGACCTGGTTCTGGATAACCAGGACGGACTGGTCAAACTGTGGAACCAGACCCGCTACCAGTTCATCAAGCGGCAATCGCAAACGCATGCCGGCCAGTGGGTAGATCTGATCGATCCGCGGCCGCTGTCGGTGATCGCAAGCCTCTAGAGATTTTCAAACCTCCTCGCTCCGCCTCCCCCCCGGAAAGGAGCGAACCACTGGCCAGCTTCTCAGCTGGCCATTTTTTTGGTCTGAGTTTTAGCTGAGGACGGCGAACCAGATGCCGAGGAACAGGAGGCCGGTGATGAAGGCCCAGCCGAAGGCAATAAGCGCTGCGAGCAGCACCGAGGTGATCGAGATGGTGCCATCGTCCTGCTGCTGCCAGCCTAGGTTGAGCATGATGTAGGGGCCGCACACGAAGCTCATCAGCAAATGGCCGAACATGCCAAGCACGCTGGCGCCATCGAAACGCAACATGGCCGGCTGTTTCCAGATGCCCTGATAGAAGTGCGTCCCCGCCCCGGCGATGCTGAGCCCCACCGCCATCATGAAAAGCGCAAGCAAGAATTCAAATGCCATGATTATTGTCCCGCCCCCGGCGCCGCACCTTGAGTTTGTTAACTGCTTGTTAAGCATATCGGGTGCCCAATTGTCATCTGGACTTGGCCCAACTGGTTAACGCCTCGAATGACTGACTTGACTTCCCCGAGCATGGCCGGGCGCGAGCACGCGAGCCTTTCGGCCTACAATCTGGCCGTGATCGTCCTGCTGTCTGTATTGGCGGGTCTTGCGCTGGCCTATCTGATCGATGCCGTTTCGGTTTCGCGGCAAGCCGTGCCGGTTTCGGCCTATGCGCCGCCGTTCGTGGACAAGAATATTGCCGGAGCGCAATTGCGCGTTCCCCAGGACTGGCTGAGAAACCAGCAGACCACGAGCGGTGGTTTTGCCGATCAGGTGGACCTGATCGTTGATCTCGAATTTGGCGGGGAACAGCCATCGACCGTGGGGATGTTGTTCACGCCGCACAGCCGGGCGCAATCGAGCGCCTATCTTCTCGACAAGGTCTACTTGCACCAGTTCCTGCCCGAGCAATTGTCTGGGCCGCCGGGGTTGATTGGCAAGCCTTTGCGTCAAGAGAACGGGTTTGCGGCGGAGACCGTATGGTACGATCCTCTGTCACCCATGCCTTTTGTCGCCAAATGCCAGGTCGCTCCGATTGAAGGCGGCGCGGCGCAATGCATGCGAACGGTGCGGCTGACTGACGGACTGTCCGTCACCTACACGTTTGCTGAAACCTTGCTTGTTGATTGGCCAAGGTTTGACGAGATGTTGCGCCCCGTTCTTGAGCAGACGGGCGCCATCGGCCCGCTCTGAGATCAGGCGATGTCGTCGAGGTCGATGTCGAGAATGGCCATCTGAAAATTGAAGGACCGGTCATCGTCCTCGTCATCAAGATAGATGACGCCGATGAATTCGTCCGCCAGGTAGACTTCACAGGAATCGTCCTTGCGCGGCCGGGCCCTGACTTCGATGCCCGGATTGGAAAATGTTTTGCGCAGGAAGCCCTGGAGCTTGCGGAGTTCTTCGGCGTTCATGTCTGACCTTTGTGTTGAGGAGAATGGGGCCGCACCATAGCGTTCCGCGATTTGCGGACAAGTGATGCCTGTGCGAAACCGCAAATTGACGGCGCTGGCCGCCCTAGCTTGATGTACTCAGGACCATCTGGTCCATGACGGTTGAGGGTTGCGGGCAACCCGCCTCGCCCACCACCTTGGCCGGCACACCGGCTACCGTGGAGCGTGGCGGGACGTCCTTGAGCACCACAGAGCCCGCGGCCACACGGGCGCAATCGCCAATGGTGATATTGCCGAGGATCTTGGCCCCCGCGCCGATCAACACGCCGGAGCCGACTTTCGGGTGACGGTCACCTTCTTCCTTGCCGGTGCCGCCCAGGGTGACACCCTGCAAAATTGATACCTGATCGCCGATCTTTGCGGTTTCACCGACGACAAGGCCGGTGCCGTGATCGACCATGATGCCACGGCCGATCTCAACGGCAGGGTTGATGTCGACCTGGAAGACCTGGCTGGCACGGCTCTGCAGATAGAGCGCCATGTCGCGGCGGCCTTCCTGCCAGAGGGCATGGGCAAAGCGGTGGGTCTGGATAGCGTGATAGCCCTTGAAATAGAGCAGCGGCTCGATAGCGCGGTGGCAGGCCGGATCGCGCTCGAGCGTAGCGGCCAGATCGGCCCTGGCGGCGGCTCCGATTTCCGCGTGGTCGGCGGCTACCTCTGCGAATGCCTGACGGATCAGGTCGTCGGAGAGGTCCTGATGGTCGAGCCTCGAGGCGAGCCGAAAGGCCAGCGCCTCTTCGAAACTGTCATGATTGAGGATGGTCGCCGTCACGAAGCTGGTGAGCGAAGGCTCGTCGTGGGCGATCGCTTCGGCATCGGTGCGCACGGCATGCCAAACCGGATCGACGGCTTTGACGGTCTTGTGGGATTCTGCACGTGGCATGGCTGTCTCCTCTGGCCCTCGTAGCCCATTATGCCAGATTCTGGCTGAAAATGCGGCCCGAGCATTCTAACTGGTTAAGCGCGCGAGAAAATCAAGTACGGCTTGCTTGAACATTTTGTCACCGGTGGCCCGCATGTGATCTCGCCGCTCGATCACGCAGACCTCGCCCCGGGGCAGCAGATCGGCCAGTTTCTGCGGGTCGCCGGCCACTTCGTCTTCGGAACCGACGGCCACCAACGCTGGAACATCGATGCGGCGTACATCGTCTTCGCTGATCGGGTCCCGCGAAGATTGCATGCACGCCGCAAGCGCCTTGAGATCGGAGCCGGTGTGCTCGGCAAAACGGCGGAACATGCGTCCGGTAGTGTCTTCGACATCCTCAAGTGAAGGCGCAAGAAGGCCGGCGACGATCCTGGCGCTATTGCTCATGCCGGTGACCATATTGTAGCCCAAGCCGCCAAAAATGACGGCGAACAAGAGATCTGGCCGGTCGAGCGCCAGGAAAGCGCTGATGCGGGCGCCCATGGAATAGCCCATCACCGGAAGCGGCCCAACTCCCAGATGTTCGATCAGGCGCGCCGCATCACCGGCCATTTTGCGGGCCGGATAGAGATCCGGATTGTAGAGCTTTTCGGACTGGCCGTGGCCGCGATTGTCGATGGTAATGACCCGGCGGCCGGCTTCGGTGAGCGTTTCGACCCAGCCCGTATCCAGCCAGTTGACCCGCCCGTTGGAGGCAAAGCCATGAATCATAAGGATCGGCGATCCTTCGCCGTAGGTTTCATAGGCGATGCGGATTCCGTCGGAGGAGAAATGCGGCACGTCGTCTTCTTTCGGTTCAGATTTGCCCGCACGCATCCAACAAAAAGCGGCAGCATTGTCAAATGATCATCCAGCAGGTCGCTCGCCGGGATTAGATCGGGCGCTGATAGGGCGCGTCAGAAGCCGCTATAGACTTTCGGAAGGGCCCTACTCCGCCGGGTCTCGCTCCGCCGGTTCAGCGGCGGGCGGCGCATTCGGTTTCTCCCGGCTTGCCCGATACATGTTCCACCAGCCCGAGAACGGCAGCAGCAGGGCCTGACTGATGGTTTTGACCTCCACCCCTTCGACCCCGGTTTCAGGGCATTCGTCCTTTTCCGGCAGATAGGCGGTGCCGAAGATGATGTCCCAGATGGGGAACCAGTTGGTGAAGTTCTTGTCGCGGTGCCGGAGTTCGATCGAGTGGTGGATGCGGTGATAATCCGGGCTGATGATCAGCCACCAGAGCGGGCCGAAGCTGGCGCGAACGTTGGCGTGAGCGAAGAAGAGGTAGGCATAGGGGATCAGCGACAGGATGCCGATGGTGACAGGTGGAAGCTCGAAAAGGATTGCGGTCGGAATGGCGATGAATACCGGCGACACAAGGGTTTCGGTGAAATGCCCGCGCTGCGCGGTGAGCGCGTTCATGTGCTCGTCGGAATGGTGCAACAGGTGGGTCTGCCAGAGGTACTTGTTGGCGTGCAGCGTGCGGTGGAACCAATAAAAGAAAAAGTCGGCCACGAATGTGCCCACCAGCAAGGCGAACAAGGCGCCCCAAAGCCCGGGGAATCCAAGGTGGGTGAGATCGATAAAGCCGAATCCCAGATATTGCACGACGCGCGCAACAGCGATGCTGATCACGGGGGTCAAAGCGGTGAGGATCGCGATGTTGACGATCCAGTATTTGGCGCCGAACAGATAGTGAGACAGTGGCGCCTTGTTGGCCGGTCTCAGCAGTTCCCAGACCATGATGGCAGGCACGACCAGAAGGGTCATGAAAATGCCGTCGCTCAGAATGAAGCGCTGCAGCCAGTTCAGCACAAATTCAAGCATGTGTTGCCTCACTTGTCCCGGCGCACAGGGCGCCGGGACATTTCAGCACGATTGTTGCGAATGCACCACTCTCAGAGATAGGCGACTTCGGGTTCCTCAGGCTGGAAGAATCCAAATAGCAGGTCTGAAAGGTTAGCGTCACCCGGACAAGGGATACCGCCGCCGGCGTTTCCTGCGTTGCCGCCTCCACCGCCCGGTCCATCATAGCAGTCGCAGGGATCGCTGTAGGTGCCAGCACCCGAGAACCTGATGTCGGGGCATGGATCGCCAGAAGGTCCGGGACGGTTGGTGTCGTTGTAGACTCCTGGTCCAATACCATCACCCACGCACTCACGCTGGTGGCGCGGGAAGTCCTGCAACAGCCACAGCAGGCATTGCTTGGTCTCATCCCAGAACTGGTCCTGCGTCTCAGATGCAACGTAAGGTCGCGTGGCGAATGCGCCCATCGCAAGCACGGCCAGAATGGCCAGCGCCCAGCGGCGCGCGCGTTTCAATCTTTCATTGGTGTTCATGGTGTGCGTCCTCTCAATTTACGGCTTTGTTTGTACTCAGGTCATCTCAACTTCAGGCAGTGCGGGTGCAAATAGCCCTTCAATCCTCGGGGCGAGGAAACTGAAGAATAGGTCGCAGTCGTCAGGCGGAAGAGGTGCTGCTGTCGGCTGTACATTGATCTGTGGTGCCGGACAGGGATCACCCGAGGGGCCGGGCCGGTTGGTATCCTTGTAAACGCCCGGTCCTATGCCATCTCCGATGCACTCGGCCTGGTGGCGCGGAAAATCCTGAAGCAGCCATAGCAGGCATTGCTTTGTTTCCGTCCAGAACTGGTCTTGTGTTTCGGAGGCTACATACGGGCGGGTCGCGAATGCTCCCAAAGCCAGAACGGCCAAAATGGCCAATGCCCAGCGTCGCGCGCGCCCAATGGTGTCCTGATTATTCATGTGTGCGTCCCCTTTACTCAACAATTCCGGTCGCGCTCCAAAGGCGAGAATTGCATGTTAATGCTAATTTAACCATTGAAATTCGCCGCGCCCTACCCCCATTTGGGTTAGACGAGCATGAACCCCAATCTGGCGGGCCGGAACCTTCTCAACCCTCTGGAAATCACCCCGCGGCTTGTCTATGGTCCGGCGCAAATCACCTCGGACCGGGCTTGAACATGGCAAACCACTCCATTCCGCATTTTCACAATTCCGAAGGCGTCTTGAAAATCGAGATCAGCGCAAAGGAATTTCAGTGTATCGGTGCCCTGCCCCCGTTCGATCATCCGCATGTGTTTCTCGATATGGGTGACGACAATGAAATCGTTTGCCCCTACTGCTCGACCCACTATGTCTACAATTCCAAGCTGACCGTCGGTCTGGCCGATCCGATCAGTGCCATCTACACACCGGAAACCGCCTGAGTTCTAACTGGGTGAGCGCCTGACATGAGCAATGCGGGCCGCACCGTCTATGTCATCGGGGCAGGCATCGCCGGGCTGACGCTCGCGCTGGCGCTGGCCAAATTCGGCACGACAGTTGTGGTGCTGGAAAAATCCAGCCAAATCCAGGTGGAGGGCGCCGGGATACAGATCAGTCCCAACGCTTCCCGGGTACTTGACCGATTGGGCGTGGGGCGGGCGATCCGGGCGGCGGCTTTCGTGCCCAAAGCCATCGACATCTATCCCTTCCGGCGCGAGAAACCTCTGGTCAGTCTGGCGGTGGGCCGGTCGGCTGAAGCCAAATTCGGCGCACCTTATTGGGTCATCCACCGCGCGGAACTGGCGAAAATCCTGCATCAGGCCTGCCGCCGCTTCGCCAATATCGACATCCGGTTCGGGGTTCGCGCTGTTGATATCCAGACCCACGCGCGGGGTCTGTCGCTTCTGTTTGAGGATGCTTCGGGCGAAACCCGCACGGTACGGCCTTTTGCGGCGGTGGGAGCAGACGGTGTGCACTCGCAGACACGAATGGAGACAGTGGGCGGCGCGCCCGCCCGCTATTCCGGATTTGTTGCCTGGCGTTGCATGCTCGATCTGGAAAAACTGGGTGACATCCTGGCGCGGGAGGGTACCAGCCTGTTGTGGGCACCGCATTTTCACGGGGTGACCTATCCCGTGCCCTCATCGCGCCAGTTCAACGTCGTCATCATGTCGAAGGTCAAGCAGGCCGACTTGACTGAAATACGCCTGAAACAGGGGCCGAAGCTGCCCAGGTTCTGGCTGAAGAGTGCGGCATTTGACGAACTTATCGCTCGGGCCGGTGACAGGTGGACGGGCTGGCCGGTCAATACGGTGCCCCGCCACGTCTGGCATCGGGGTCCGGTCGGGCTGATCGGGGATGCGGCACACGCCATGTTGCCCTTTCAGGCGCAAGGTGCCGCGATGGCCATCGAGGATGCGGCAGTGCTGGCGCCGCTGCTTGTTACCGAGCCGGATGCGACATCGGCGTTTGCCCATTATGCGGGGTTGCGGCGCAAGCGGGTTGCCAAAGTCGCTTCCTTGTCGCGCCGCAACGGATTTGCCTTTCACCTCGAATGGCCCTTCACCATCGCCCGGGACATGGTGGTTTCGATGCAAGGACCGCTGGCGCAACTTGAACGGCTGGGCTGGCTCTATAAATATGACCCTTCGCCGGAGGTCGATACCGGTCCTGATCGCGCCGCCTGAAACAGGCCGTTGCGCGCTTCGGGCTTGTCTCGGAACCTTCTCCATGCCATTCCGCTGGCTCTTGCCGTGGTTCACCCGGACAGTTCATGCGCATTTCAAAAGATTCACCGCTGACGCTGAGCTTCATCCTGCTCACGATTCTTCTCGACATGGTGGGTGTCGGGATCATCCTGCCGGTGCTGCCCGACCTGATACGCGAACTGACGCACGAAACGGTTGCAACGACCGCTGTGATCGGCGGCTATCTGTTGTTTGTCTATGCGTTAATGCAGTTTGCCTTTTCGCCGGTGCTGGGGAATCTGTCCGACCGGTTCGGGCGGCGGCCGGTACTGCTATTGTCGCTGTTGGGGTTGACCGCTGATTACTTGATCATGGGGTTTGCGCCCACGCTCGGTTGGCTGTTCCTGGGCCGTACGCTTTCGGGAATTTCCGGTGCCGCCGTATCAACGGCCACCGCCTATATCGCCGACATCACGCCGCGTGAGAAGAGATCGCAGCGATTCGGCCTGATTGGTGCCGCTTACGGGCTGGGGTTCATCATCGGGCCGCTGATCGGCGGTGAACTGGGCGAGTTCTCACCGCGGGCGCCATTCTATGCAGCGGCAGCGCTGGCGTTTCTCAATTTTCTGTTTGGCCTTTTCGTTTTGCCAGAGAGCCTGGGGATGCGCAGCCGCCGCCGTTTCGACGTACGGCGCGCCAATCCGTTCGGCGCCATACTGGCTCTGAAAAAAATCCCGGCGATCACCTGGCTCCTGGCCGTCCTTTTCCTTTTCGCCCTCGCCGGACAGGTACTGCCTTCAGTGTGGAACTTCTTCACCATCGAGAAGCTGGACTGGTCTTCGTCGCAGGTGGGCCGGTCGCTGGCCTATTTCGGGGTGCTGTTCGCTCTGTCGCAAGCATTGCTGGTTGGGCCAATCGTCAAGCGTATCGGCGAAGGCTGGGCCCTGCTGGTGGGTATGATGGCGGCAATTACCGCATTCATGGGGCTGACGATCATCGAGACCTATGTTGGCTTTTACGTCTGCCTGACCATCGGCGCCTTCTCCGGCATCGCCGCGCCATCGATTACCGGGCTGCTGTCGCGCCGGGTGCCGGATAATTCGCAAGGGGAATTGCAGGGCGCAATCCATGCCACCAATTCGCTTACGGCGATCATCGGGCCGCTGGCTGCGACGCAACTGTTCGCTTTCTTTACGGTGTCGGACCGGGCACCTTTCTACTTCCCGGCAGCACCCTTCTTTGCAGCGGGCGTTTCCGTGTTGCTCGGGGCACTCATCTTTGTGCCGGCAGCACTCCGGCACAAGCTTTTTGAAAAGCACGAGGATGACGCGACGCGGAAACGGCCCGCCGTCGCCAATCCGGGTGAAATCTCGGTGGCCCCGAAGAAGGAAGACCATAACGGCGACGATGATGACGGACCGGAACCCGAGAAGTGACCGGCGACCTTGACATCCGGCCCGCCGCGGACGCCGACAAGGCGGAAATCTGGAAAATCCTCGGACCGGTGATCCAAGCGGGCGAAACCTATCCCCTGCCGCGCGACTGGTCTGAAAACGAGGCGATGACCTACTGGTTTTCACCTCAGCACAAAGTGTTTGTGGCTGAAGAGCATGGGGCGGCGCTCGGCACATATTATCTCAGGGCGAACAATCTGGGCGGCGGTGCGCACGTGGCCAATTGCGGCTATGTGGTGGGCCCTGCGGCGCGAGGCAGAGGTGTAGCGCGCCGGATGTGCTCGCATTCGCTGTCGGTGGCGAAGGAGCGGGGCTTCCGTGCCATGCAGTTCAATTTCGTGATCGCCAGCAATGCCGGCGCTGTGCACCTTTGGACAGATATGGGGTTTGAAACCGTTGGCCGCCTGCCCGGTGTGTTCAAACACCCTCAGAAGGGCATGGTCGACGCGCTGGTGATGTTCAGGACGCTTTGAGCGGGACAGAATCGACGTTTCGGTCAGCTTTCAATATGCCATCCTCGACCCAGACGCGCGCCACGTGGATTGTGGTCCGCCGCTCCTCCCTGGTTTCCGGCGCCTGCTTGGCCGCCTCGTCCCAGTGGGGGTGGGTGAAGTAAAACAGAGCGGCTTCATCCCCGGTGACGACGACATCGGCGTGGCGGGCAAAGCAACGATCCATCGGGTCCGTTCCCGGCTGGTCGAGAATCAGGCCGTTGTTTGCAGTCTGGCGCTGCCAGTGAAGCGCATCGGTGGAACGATAGACGGCTTGTCCGCGCCATTCGTCGACGATCATCCAGGTATGACCGCCCAGAGAAAAGACGTTCGGGCCTTCATGCGGTGGTGCGTCCGGCGAACCGGGGATCACCTCGCCTTCGACAATCCAGTCATACAGGTCGGGGCTAGTGGCGCACCATGTGCCTGAACCGTGCGCTTCATCCTTGTACCAGAGACGCCAAAGACCGTCAGGACAGGCAAATACGGCTGCGTCGATTACCTTGTTCGAACTGAGTTGAAGTTGCGACTGGCGGGTCCAGTTCTCGAGGTCGGGGGACGTCAGATGCACAATGTGCCGGGGCTCACCTTCAAAACGCGACGGCGCACCGCTGAGATAAGTGAGATACATGTGGTAGGTGCCCTCGTGGAATATGACCTCTGGCGCCCAATGGGTGTTCAGGCCCGAATCACCCACCGCGTCCAGCCCCGAGACAGTGCCGCGATAGGTCCAGCTCACTCCGTCCGGCGACGTGGCGACGCCGATGGCGCAGCCATGGATCCAACTGACGTCCATGCCGCCAAGGCGGGGGCGCCGGTTGGTGTAGAACATCCACCACTCGCCGGTTGCCTGGTTGCGGATAACCGTCGGGTCGGCCGCTCCACCTTCAATTGAATCGTCGAATATCACGCCGGACATGGCTTCTCCCCGCATTGCGCCGATCATCCCAATATGAGCGTGACGCCCTCAAGGAAACCGGTATTCTTTCTTCTTGGAGGTATGCCATGCTTTTGGGTTTCGAACATGTTGGAATGACAGTCAGCAACATGGATGCGGCAGTCGCATTCTACGTCGACTTGCTCGGCTTGAGACTGGTGGTGCGGCGCCAGAGTCCGGAGGGCAACGAGCTTTGCTTTCTGGATGCGGGGGGCGGCATGCTGGAGATCGCGGCACCGGCAGCGGGCGCTGAACGCGCGCAAGATGTGGCCAGGGGCCACGCGGGACTGCGGCACCTGACTTTTCGCTTCGACAATATCGAGCCGGTCTACGCAAAACTCGAAGCGGCGGGCGTCGAAATGATCGAAGCGCCGCGCATTGCGCACAACCGCGACATGCTTGAGCGGGTTGCGTTCTGCCGGGATCCGGATGGCATCATCATAGAATTGGCCGAACGGCCGGTTTCCCCACCCAACGACGCCTGACCGGAAACTGATCTTCAAAAACCGGAAGGTGACCCGGGCATTTCAAATTGCCCCTGGTTCTGGCGCGCGCTAGGTTCCGCGCCGGAATCGGGGAAGCGCATGAGCAAAAAGACATATTCCATCGCCGTCATCGGGGTCGGAAAGATCGCGGTTGACCAGCATCTGCCCGTCATCGACAAGTCCGGCCGGTTTGAACTGGCGGCCACCGTCTCGGCGCGAGGCGTTGCACATGGCGATGCGCCGGTCTTTCGAACCGCCGCGGAACTCTACGCCGCCCTGCCCGACCTCGACGCTGTCGCCCTGTGCATGCCACCGGGGCCGAGGCACGCCTATGTGCGCGAGGCGGTCGACGCCGGCAAGCACGTACTGCTTGAAAAGCCGCCGACCCCATCTGTCAGCGAATACCTGGACCTTGTCGCCCATGGCCGGTCCGCCGGGCGGGTGCTGTTCCAGACCTGGCACAGCCAGTTCAACGCTGCCGTCGACAGGGCCAAGGAGATTCTCGCCGCCGAAGGCGTGCGGTCGGTCAACATCGAGTGGCGGGAAAACGTCAGAAAGTGGCATCCGGGGCAGGACTGGGTCTGGGAACCAGGGGGCTTCGGGGTGTGCGATCCGGGCATCAACGCCCTGTCGATCTTTACGAAGATCATGCCCCATCCGGTTTTCGTGAAAGAAGCCTCATTGGGCTTCCCCGAAAACCGACAGACGCCGATTGATGTGCGGCTCAGCTTCAAGTCCAGCGGAAATGAACAACCAGAAATGAACGCGCACTTCAACTGGCTCGAGGGCGATGTGGAGGTGTGGCAGATCGAGATCGTCACCGGCGCCGGCCGCCAACTCAAGCTCGACAAGGGCGGCACTCTGTTGCTTGTGGAGGGCAAGCGGGAAGTGGCCGAACCTTCCGAGGAGTATGAACAAATTTACGCCCGCTTCGCGGACCTGCTGGACACTGGACAGTCGGACATGGACGGTGCACCGCTGTTGCTTGTATCGGACGCGTTTCTTTTGGGCGAACGACGTGTGGAACCCGCCTTCGACTGGTAGAGGTGGCTAGTCGCTGCGGCGTTTGCGGGCAGCAACGCTGCGGCGGTGCCGCCACCACTTGCGGACGCGGATGATGCCGTTGGTGACCGGCCCACGCAAAAGGCGCACATCCAGTGCTAGTATGAGAAGGCCGAGCGGCAGCATCCAGATGCCAAGTACAGGCAGGAACGAAAAAATGCCGCCAATGATGAGTAGCAACCCCAAGGGAATGCGGATGAGTTGCACGCCAGGGCGGCGCAGCCAGCTCAACATACGCGCCACCCAGCGCGGCACATTCCGTTCGATTTCGTCGAACTGGCGCGTTAGGCGGATTTCAGACTTGTCAGGGGGCTTTTGCTGATCAGACATTTGCGTTCATATATGGCGTGTAGGTCGCATTTCTCCAAGGGAGCGGAGTGGTTCGGCCGCAATTTTCTGCACAGGTACGAATTGCCTTCCGTCCTGTGATTGTTTGACCTTCGGCCTTTGACTGGACACCCGACTCTTGATTACCGCTCTGAGAATTCTCGCGCTTTTTCCCCGGTTTTCGCGCTGGGTAATCTACTTGTACCTGCATTACGTCAAGAACTACCGCGCCAAGCGTATCTCCGGGAATGCCAAGATTTTTCTGCCGGAACTGACGGACTACGATGCGCTCATCAAGGATTTTCACTGGCAATGGGCGAGCTACCTAGCAGAGACGGCGGTGTTGTTATCAGGCGTCACCCGCGATCAGGTACGGAAAGCGGTAAACTTCACAAACCCCGAATTGATGCACGCTCATTTTGCAGCCGGCCACAAGGTGGTGCTGTGTAGTGCGCATACCGCCGCGACTGATTGGGTGGGGCAGGCACTCTGCATCGAGTTCGAGGGTCAGGATATTCGCGGCATTGGGCACAAACTTGACTCGGAAGCCCACGACCAACTCGTAGAGAACGTGCGGTCACGCTTCGGGGGGCGCACCATCTGGTCGCATGAAGTCGGCAAGACGCTGATCGCCAGGAAAGAACGGCCCGATCTGCTGTTTCTTGTCGGTGACGTCAAACTGAAGAAGGAATCCATTCCCGAAAAAGACCTGCTGCCTTTTCTGGGGCACAAGATCTACATGTATTCGACAACGCCAAAGCTGGCGCGTGTGATCGGGGCGCATATGGTCTATGTTGACATCAGGCGCACCGCGTTCAACCGAACGCAAGCCACATTCGTCGACCTGTCTCCGCCGCCGGAAGCCAAGGACCTGAAGAAGGCCCAGGATGCTTACATCCGCGAAATGGAAAAGAGCATTCGTAGTAATCCCGGGGGCTGGTGGTTCTGGAACAAGGTTCTGGTCTATCCAGAGGCCGGGCCAATCTCACCTGAGCTCAGGCAGCAACTCGACTATTGAACTAAGAGGAAAATGACATGGAATACAGACGCTTGGGCAAATCCGGGCTCAAGGTCAGCGAATTTTCGTTTGGCGCCTGGGTAACCTTTGGAAAACAGGTGGACGTCGACGAGGCGGCCAAGCTGATCGGCGGCGCCTATGACCGCGGAGTGAATTTCTTTGACAACGCGGAAGGATATGAGCGCGGCAACGCCGAACAGGTGATGGGCGACGCGATCAAGAAACTGGGGTTGGCCCGCGATACCTACGCGGTTTCCACGAAAGTGTTCTTTGGTGGTGACGGACCGCTAAACCGGGGGCTCAACCGCAAGCATATTTTCGATGCGGCGCATGCCGGCCTCAGACGCCTGGGTGTGGACTATCTCGATCTTTATTTCTGCCACCGGCCAGACGTGGACACGCCGATCGAGGAAACCGTGCGGGCGATGCATGACCTGATTGCCCAGGGCAAGGTGATGTACTGGGGCACTTCGGAGTGGAATGCGCAGCAGCTGACAGAAGCCTATGCTGTGGCCCGCCAGTTTAACCTCACACCGCCGACGATGGAGCAGCCGCAGTACAACCTGTTTGAACGCGAGAAGGTGGAGGCGGATTACCTGCCGCTTTACGACTTGTTCGGTCTGGGGACGACCATCTGGTCGCCCCTCGCCTCCGGACTTTTGACCGGCAAATACAATGACGGCATTCCCGACGACAGCCGGTTCAACCTGCAGGGTTATGAGTGGCTGAAGGAGATGCTGACTTCGGAACGCGGCCAGTCGCGGCTGGCCAAGGTGCGTGAGCTTGCCAAACTTGCGGGAGAAGTTGGGATGCCGATCCACCACATGGCGCTGTTGTGGTGTATCTCCAACCCGAACGTGTCCACGGTGATTTTGGGGGCGTCGCGGCACAGCCAGTTGATGGACAACCTCGATGCGCTGGACGCCCGGGACAGGATGACGCCCGACGTGCTGGCCAGAATCGAGGAGATCATGGATAATAAACCTGAAGGCCCAAAGCGGTTCTAGATGTAAACCAAGCATTCACCGCTTCAACGGTTCAAAGAAGGCGTGCGCCGGAATTGCGGCGTGCGCCGCATTTTTGCCCTAACTTTGCTGAATTGGCATCGCATATGAGGCACAGGGGAGCGTTCAAGCTCCAAACCAGGCGGGACAAGGTTTGGCATCTGCACAAAGCGCATCGGTAAAGCTGTTGGGGATCGCAGCCCTGTTGCTGCTTGGTGCCTGCAGCCCGGCGAGCATTGGCGGTTCGAGCTTTAATATCGCCAGCCTGGTGCCGCCCCCGGCCCGCGAAGGTCTGGTCAATCTTTCCGCCTACGCGCCGCAGCAGGCGGCAACCGTGTCGCGTTTCAACTCGACCGAGCGGGATTGCCTGATCCGCGCGATGTATTTTGAATCAAACCGGTCCAGCACATCCGGGATGATGGCGGTGGGCACCGTGGTGATGAACCGGGTGGCTTCGCCGCAGTTCCCCAATTCGGTCTGCGGCGTGGTGGGACAGCCTCGCCAGTTCGCCACAGGCATTCTTTCACGGCCGATGACCGAAGAAGCTTCACTGACGCGGGCCAGCAACGTGGCTGACCGGCTGCTGGGCGGCGAACGGCACACGGGCGTCCAGTCGGCCATGTTCTTTCATCAGGCCGGCCTGCGTTTCCCCTATGACAACATGCACTATGTTCTCGAAGCGGGCGGCAACGAGTTCTACATCAAGACGTAAGGCGGCCCGTCAGGCCGCCTCGTCATCATCGCTGTCTTTGGCGGGCTCTTCGATCCTTACAACTTCCAGACGCACCTGGGCCAGAACACCCGCGAGGGCGCCGAGAATAGCGAGCCAGGGCGCGGCCAGCACAAACACGCCACCCACAACCACGCCAGCGTTCATCGGCACTTCGATGACAACGTCATCATTGCGGGAGCGGACCCGCAGTTTGCGCACATTTCCTTCGGCAACGAGTTTGGTCACTTCGTCGACCAAGTGACGGCCGGCAATCTCCACCTCCTCGGTGAAGGTTTTCCAGCGGTTGCCATCCTTATCCGTGTAGTTTTCGTCGTGTTCGCTCATCGGGAAATCCTCCATGCGATGACACTTGCTATGCCGATCAAGTGGGCGCGAACATGATGTAGATCAAGTTTTGGCGGATTTATTTCTGCAAATGGACGTCGACGCCTAACGCACGACCGTGATCTGTTCGGCGGCGCGGGTCAGGCCCGTATACAGCCAGCGGGCCCGGTCTTCGCGGAAGACAAAGCTTTCATCAAACAGATAGACAGAATCCCATTGGCTGCCCTGTGACTTGTGGACGGTCAGGCAATAGCCGAAGGTGAACTCGTCCAGTCCACGCCGTTCCGGCCAGCTCAGCGTGTCTTCCTCGCCGGTGAAGAATGCCTTGTGTGTGACCACCTCCACCGGACGGCCGCCTTCCTCGGGCAAGAGTTCCAGTGAAATCTTGCCCTTGTTGCGGCGCTTGACGTCGTCGACCAGCCAGATCTGGCCATTGAGCAGTCGTTTGGTGGGATTATTGCGCAGGCAGACGAGCTTTTCGCCGATCTCCGGATAGCCATGCGGCAGGCCCCTCAATTCGCGCAGCCGGTCATTGTAGTTGACCCGGGTCTTGTTGCGGCCAACCAGAACCTGGTCTGCGGATTGAACCTCCTGCTGGTCGACTTCAGCGCGCCGGATGACCTTGGAACTTCCGTAGGCGCCGTAATCGATGGCTCCCCCTTCACGCACATCAAGTGAAAGGCGGACGATCGGGTTATCGGCAGCCTGGCGATGGATTTCAGTTAACAGGATGTCCGGTTCCTGTTCTGTGAAAAAGCCTGCTCCCTGCACCGGTGGCAGTTGAAAGGGATCGCCTAGGACGAGCACCTTGGTGTCGAATGACAAAAGATCGCGGGCCAGCAATTCGTCGACCATCGAGACCTCGTCGATGACGATGAGGTCGGCGTCCGCGGCTGGCGACTTCGGGTCGAGGGCGAATTTGGGCTCGCCGTCCTTGTCGCTGACCATGGTGTAAATCAACGAGTGGATGGTCCCTGCCCCCTTGCAGCCGCGTTTGCGCATGACGGCGGCGGCCTTGCCGGTGAAGGCGGCGTACCGCACTGATTTGAGGTCACCGGCCAGATGCCGGGCCAACGTTGATTTGCCGGTGCCGGCCCAGCCAAAGAGGCGAAACACCTGTGGCCCCGACTTGTCCTTAAGCCACCTGGAGACCGCCTTGAGCGCCTGGTCCTGCTGTTGTGTCCATTCAACCATTGGGCAACTATGCTAGTGTTCGCGCCACGGGGATAGGCGAAATGCGGCGCGGAGGAGCGGCGGTATGAAAAGCATAACCATAACCGGATACGCGGCTCTCGCGGCGCTCTCTGTCGCAATATCAACGCCAGTAACGGCGCAGGACGATATGGAAGGGTTCGAAAAGCGAGTGGAACGAATATTTTCGACCGCCTACGCGGAGATTTGCCAGATCGACAGGTTCGTCAAAAGTGATTTCCCTCCCGAGATCTATCGAACGACCTTCAATTATGGCGACGAGGACTATCCGCCACGACCATTTGCACTGGTGCGGCTGCACTGTTCTTTCGGCGCCTATAACGAAATGCACGTGTTCTACGGCGTCGACGACTATGGCGAGGTCAGACAGGTGCAGTTCGCAACGCCATCCTTTGACGTGACCTACGTGGACGGGAATTATGATGGTGCGGTTCAGTCCATCGACATGAACGGGTTCACAGCGGCCGACCGGCTGGTGAATTCCAGCGTCGATCCGGCCACACTCACCGTAACGTCGTGGAGCAAATGGCGAGGCATCGGCGACGCATCCTCGTCCGGCGAGTGGGTGTTCCGCGAAGGGGAATTCGTACTGGTCGCGTTTGATGTCGACGCCAGCTACGATGGAGAGGTCAATCCAGTGCGGATTTTTGGCGAAGGGCCGCCGGCGTACGGAGGAGAATGAATTGACAAAAGCCGACCCGGCCGTCGAAGCCATTCTTGATCGTGTTGATGACCCGCAGAAGCGTGCCGACTGCCGTGAAGTGATGGCAATGATGGCTAAGCATACAGGCAAGCCCGCGAGAGCTTTCGGTTCTGGGATGATCGGGTTCGGCCGTGTGCGCTACAAGTATCCAACCGGCACCTCGGGCGAGACCTTCATCACCGGATTTGCGCCGCGCAAGAACAACCTCACGCTCTATGCGCTGTGGTACCAGGCAGAGGATGATCCACTGCTGGCCCAACTCGGCAAACACAAGCGAGGCAAGGGCTGCCTTTACATCAACAAGCTGGAGGACGTGGACCGGGATGTGCTGGACAAGATCATCCAGCGGTCGGCCACCGAGCTTGAGGGAAGATTCGTTACTGAATTTCTGGAGGATTGAATGGCGGAGAACAAGACAAAGCCGACCGAAGTGTCACCGTATGACTACGTTGCCAAGGTTGAAAAAGACTGGCAGCGCGAGGATGCCCTTTGGCTCATCGAAATGATGGAACGTGTTGTTGG
Organism: Devosia sp.; assembly: GCA_017794705.1. Lineage (GTDB taxonomy): Bacteria > Pseudomonadota > Alphaproteobacteria > Rhizobiales > Devosiaceae > IH3. The sequence goes on from CP051235.1 coordinate 426,039, forward strand.
TGAACCCCCGAAGATGTGGGGGCCCTCAATTATCGGATTCGGGGAGTACCACTACAAATACGAAAGCGGCCGCGAAGGCACGATGGGACTCGCGGGGTTCTCACCGCGCAAGGGCAACACGGTGGTCTATCTGGGCGGGGTCATACCGGATCAGGCCGAGTTGCTGAAGAAGCTTGGACCGCACAAGATGGGCAAATCGTGCCTCTATCTCAAAAAGCTCGACACGATCGACCGGGAGATTCTTGAAGAATTGGTGGTCAAGTCGATGCGCGCCACGCAGGAAAAATATCCGGACTGAAGAAAGCCCCCCTCAAAGAACAAGGCCGCGGCATCCGTTGCGGATACGCGCGGCCTTGCCGAAGTCGCGCCAGCTGCACTGTTGAGGCTTGGGGGACAACAACCGGCGCTTGCTTCCAAACTCATCGCTTGCATGGGACGTGTGCCGCTGATGAGCTGCCTACAAAGATGGTGGCAAATTGCGGCAAGAAAAGTCCCGGTCACCAAACTGTGAATGTACCATGCCAGTAGCGGGAAGTGTTGCCCGGAACAGTATAAACTGGCATGGGAGAGCGCATCGGCGCGACGGGCGCCTTCTGGAGTTTTGTGCATGGATATCGTCAGCCCCAAGGCATTGCCCATTAAGGATTTTTCCGATCCTGAGAAGGCCTGGGCCTATCTGGACGAAATCTATGAGCGCAATACACAGTTCATCCTCGACCACTTCAACGGGCTGGTCGACGGCAATACGCCGGAGGGCAGAATCCGGGCCTGCTATCCGCTGATCGAAGTCACAACAACCAGCTATCACAAGGCCAGTTCTTCGCTGCCCTTCGGGTTTCTGCACAGTCCGGGCACATATCGGACCAGCGTGACGGCGCCACGACTGTTCAAATCCTACCTGATCGAGCAGATGGATTTGATCCTGACCAACCATGGCGGGACCATTCAGATAGGCGAGTCCGACACCCCCATCCCGCTGCATTTCGCAGCCGACGCCAAGGAGCCAGTGGACGGTGCAGCGCTTGAAGCGGCTGATATTGCCCTGCGCGACCACTTCGATGCGCCGGACTTGTCGCATACGGACGATGAGATCGCCAACGGTACGTTCATTCCTCAGCCCGGCGGCCCCTACCCGCTGGCTGCGTTTACGGCGCCGCGCGTGGACTATTCGCTCTATCGGCTCAGCCACTACACAGCGACGGATGCCGAGCACTTTCAGAACTTCGTGATCTTCACAAATTACCAGTTCTACATAGACGAGTTTTGCCGTGTGGCCCGCGCCTATATGGACGAAGGGCACCCCGACTATGATGCATTCGTCGAGCCGGGCAATGCGATCACCACCAATTCGCGGCTTGGAGGCGGCACCGTGGGAACAGCCGTGACGCGGCTGCCACAGATGCCGGCTTATCACCTGAAAGCCGGCCGGAACCGCGGGATTACAATGGTGAATATTGGCGTCGGACCGTCCAACGCCAAAACGGCCTCAGACCATATCGCGGTGCTGCGCCCACACTCCTGGATCATGCTGGGCCACTGCGCAGGCCTGAGAAACTCCCAAGCGTTGGGCGATTATGTGCTGGGACACGCCTATGTGCGCGAGGACCATGTGCTGGACGAAGACCTGCCGCTTTCCGTACCTATCCCGGCGCTTGCCGAAGTGCAGGTGGCGCTTGAACGGGCGGTGGCTGATGTCACGCAACTGGAAGGCATCGACACCAAGCGCATCATGCGGACCGGCACGGTTGCCTCGTTCGACAACCGCAACTGGGAATTGCGCGACCAGAACGAGATCGTGCGCCGGCTCAGCCAGTCGCGGGCCATTGCGCTGGACATGGAAAGCGCCACGATTGCGGCCAACGGGTTCCGGTTCCGCGTGCCCTACGGCACCCTGCTTTGCGTTTCAGACAAGCCGTTGCACGGCGAACTGAAATTGCCCGGCATGGCCAGCGATTTTTACCGCACTCAGGTCAACCGGCACCTGCAAATCGGCTTGCGTGCCATGGAAATCCTGCGCGAACAGCCCGCCGAGCGGATACATTCGCGCAAGTTGCGTTCATTTGCCGAAACCGCGTTTCAGTAGGCTCAGTGCCCTTCCAAAGGCACTGCGGCGTTTTGCAGGTCCAGAGATTCCGTTGCTGCGATCGAGGCCATGTTGACGATGCCGCGGCTGGTGACGGACGGCGCCAGAATGTGCGCCGGCCGCTTGAGCCCCATCAGCATCGGGCCAACGGAGAGTGCGCCGGTCATTTCCTTGAGCAGGGTCATCGACAGGTTGGCCGACTCAAGGTTCGGAAAGATCAGCAGGTTGGCTTCGCCTTCCAACACTGAATCTGGAATGTAACGCTCGCGCAAATCCTGGTTTAGCGCCAGGTCGCCCTGCATTTCGCCTTCCACGATCAAATTCGGATCGATAGCGCGAAGGCGTTGATAGACTTCCCGCATTTTCAAAGCAGTATCGCCGGTTCTTGAACCAAAGTTGGAATAAGACAACAGTGCGATGCGGGCTTCGATGTTGAACCGGGCCAAATGATCGCGGCCCTGCAGAGCAATCGAGACCAGTTCGTCGACGCTGGGCTCCATGTTCACATAGGTGTCAGCGAGGAAGAAGGCGCCGCGCGGCATGATCAGCATGGACAGGGCGGAAACGTCGCTTACGCCGTCCTTGAGGCCGATAATCGAACGAATGTCGCGGACATGCTTGATGAAGCGGCCCTGTAAGCCGCAGATCAGCGCGTCAGCCTCGTTGCGCTGCACGGCCAGTGCGCCAATCACTGATGTGTTAGTGCGTACGATGGTGCGGGCGGTATCCGGTGTGACCCCGTTGCGCCCCACCAGGCTATGGAACAGGGAGACATATTCGCGATAGCGGGGATCGTCCTCGGGGTTGATCACTTCAAAGTCCGCACCTGGCTTCAGGCTGAGGCCGAAACGTTCGATCCGGTTTTCGATGACGGCGGGACGTCCGATGAGAATGGGCTGGCACAGCCGGTCTTCCAGAAGCACCTGGGTGGCGCGCAGAACGCGTTCGTCCTCACCATCGGCGAAGGCGACGCGCTGGGTCGTGCCCTGGGCGCGGGAGATAATGGGTTTCATTACCATCCCGGAGCGGAAGACGAAGCGGTTCAGCCGGTCCTGATAGGCATCAAAATCGTCGATGGGCCGGCGGGCTACCCCGGTTTCCATTGCCGCCTTGGCGACCGCCGGGGCGATCCGCAGGATCAGACGCTGATCGAAGGGGCCGGGGATCAAATAATCGGGGCCGAAAGTGGTGCCGCCCCCGCCCGGTGCTGACTCAAGCGCCGGCTCATGAGCGAGCTTGGCGATGGCCTTGACGGCTGCAGCCTTCATTTCCTCGTTGATGGTGGTGGCACCCACATCAAGCGCGCCGCGGAAGATGAAGGGGAAACACAGGACGTTGTTGACCTGGTTGGGGTAATCGGACCTTCCGGTGCAGATCATGGCATCGGGGCGCGCTTCCTGTGCCAGTTCCGGCATGATCTCCGGGATGGGGTTCGAAAGGGCAAGGATCAGCGGGTTCTTGGCCATGTTCCTGAGCATTTCGGGCTTGAGTGCCCCTGCCGCTGAAAGGCCCAGATAGATGTCGGCACCGTCCATGACCTCGGCCAGCGTCTTCGCGTCACTGTCTTGCGCAAAGGCGGCCCGCCAGCGGTCTGCATTGGCCGAGCGGCGGGTGGTCACCAGCCCTTCGCGGTCGCCGACGAAGATGTTTTCGCGTTTTGCGCCGAGGCTGAGCAGCACGTTGAGGCAAGCGATCGCCGCGGCCCCTGCCCCGGATGTGCAGATCTTGACCTCGTCCAGTTTCTTGCCCGCCAGCTTCAGTCCATTCAGCACTGCGGCGCCTACGATGATGGCGGTGCCGTGCTGGTCGTCGTGGAACACCGGAATGTCCATCCGGGCGCGCAAGGTTTCCTCGATTTCGAAACAGTCGGGCGCCTTGATGTCCTCAAGATTGATGCCACCGAAGCTGGGCGCCAGCGGAGCGACAACTTCGATGAATTTCTTGGGATCCTGCTCGTCGACTTCCAGATCGATGGCATCGATGCCGGCGAACTTCTTGAACAGGACGGCCTTGCCTTCCATCACCGGTTTGGAGGCCAGGGCGCCGATATTGCCCAGCCCCAACACCGCGGTGCCGTTGGAAATCACCGCCACGAGGTTGCTTCGGGCCGTGTAGGAGTAAGCCATGTCCGGGTCGGCAGCGATTTCCTCGCACGGCGCTGCAACACCGGGGGAATAGGCCAGTGCCAGGTCGCGCTGATTGGCCAGCGGCTTTGTGGGTACGATTTCCAGTTTGCCGGGGCGCGGATTGCGGTGAAAGTGCAGTGCTGCTTCACGCAGCGCCGACTTGGCGTCTGTTGGTTCCTGGCTCACTGAATTCTCCTCACCGGCACTCGAGCGCACCCTTAGCACCGTGCGCGTTTACGGGGTAGATGGAGTGCCATCATTTGCCAAGGCTGAAAAGGCCCTGTTGCGCAAATGTTTGCGGTCAGGCGGCCATGGATTTGGGCAGATGCGACTTCTGCGTGTCGGTGCGATGTCCGTTGAGCGTCTGCACAAGCTCAATGAACTTGTCGGCCTGCATCGGCCTTGCAAACAGGTACCCTTGAACCTGCCGTACGCCATGGGCGAGCAGGTATCTGGCCTGTTCGACGGTTTCGACGCCCTCTGCCACCACTTCGGCATTCATGTGCATGGACATCTGGATGAGTGCGTCCAGCACGGGTGCGACGGTCGTGTCTCCCTTGATCATCTGGACAAAAACGCCATCGATCTTGAGAATATCGACGCCGAGGGTCTGGATGTAGGCAAGGTTGGAATGGCCGGTACCCACGTCATCGAGCGCCAGTTTGGCGCCCAGCGCGTGAAGCCCGTTGATGACCGTCTTTGCCGCAAGGTCATCGTGGAGCGGCTGGCGCTCGGTGATTTCGAAGACCAGTTGCTTGTAGGCAAAGCTCGAGCCGCCGAAGATCGCTTCAACGTCCTCGACAATGGTCGAGGTGCGGAAGTGTCCCTCGAACAGGTTGAGGCTGAATTTCATATCCGGGTTGCCGGCGGCGAGTACCGACAGATCGTCGCGCATGCGTTCCATCAGGGATATGGTCATCGGAATGGCCAGACCGGTAACTTCGGCGTAGTCGATGAAAACACCCGGGGAAATTACCTCGCCATTCGGCTTGATCCAGCGGGCAAGCATTTCGCAGCCCACGACCCTGCCCGTTTCGACGTCTATGACCGGCTGATACCAGGGCCGGATCTCGCCATTGACGATCGCCTTCTCGAGGTTGAGCGACGTGCCGCCCGACTTGCGCACATAGTGCAGCGCAAGGATCAGGAACGAGGCGCTCATCAGCGAAGCGATGAGGGTGAAAAGCACGTACAGATCGGCATATCCGGCGCGTAACACAGACACCGGAATGGCTGTTTCGGCCCGCACGGGGATGTCACCCGCCAATGCATGGGCGAACATATAGGCGCGCGGATCGCCGGACAATTGCTTGGCGTCCGCGTCTCCCAAGGTGATCAGTTGCGTTCCGTCGACAAAGGACAGGTTCAGCATGCTGGCGCTGGCCAGTTCAACGGGGCGGCGGCCAGCGGCGAGGCTGTTGGAAATGTTGATGAAAGCCGAAATCGTGCGGTTGGCGTCGATGATCCGGGTCACCTTCAGAAGCGGCAACTCGATGTCGGGGATTGATACCGCAGTAATGGTCTCTGGACGGCCGGGAATCGAAATGCTGCCGGTGAGCTGAGTATATTCGAAACTGCCGCCGAAAGCCTCGCAGTACTGCACGCCGCTGACATTCTCGACCACCATCTGACGCAGGTAGGCGCTGCGTAGCATCAATTGGCGCAGGTTCTCTGCGAAAGTGGGGGTACACAGCGACGGACTTGACGCAAGGAGGTTGCCAATCGTTTCGATCGCGTCGTAGACGCCAGCCTGGGTTTCACCCGTGATGGCGTTCAGGGACCGCTGGGTCTGGATGCGCTCGCGGACATTGACAAAATTGTCGACGATGAAATCCGCCGCCAGAACCGGCAGGAATGCCAGAATGGCCACAAGCAGCATGAAGATGTTGGTATTTTTGCGCAAATGCCTATCCTGGGCACCATGGTGAGTGGCGCCCAGTCTATTCGGGCCCGGCCTAATATCTGATTAAGCCACGCGACGGCAAAAGCTGAATCGGATCAGGCCTTTGGCAGATTCGTCCGGATATGCAACTCGCGCAATTGCTTGGGTGTCGCCTCGGCCGGTGCGCCCAGCAAAAGATCTTCGCCTTGCTGGTTCATCGGGAAAGCGGTCACTTCACGCAGATTGTGCTCGCCGCAGATCAGCATGACGATGCGCTCGATGCCGGCTGCAAGGCCGCCGTGCGGCGGGGCGCCGTACTGTAGCGCCCGCAGCATGCCGCCGAAGGCCTCTTCCAGCACCTCGGGGCCGTAACCCGCGATGGCAAAGGCCTTGCGCATGATGTCGGGCCGGTGGTTCCGGATGGCACCGGAAGCGAGCTCATAGCCGTTGCAGACCAGGTCGTACTGGTAGGCCTTGAGTTCAAGCGGGTCGCCACTCTCCAGCGCTTCCAGACCGCCCTGCGGCATGGAGAACGGGTTGTGGGAGAAATCGACCTTCTTTTCCTCTTCGTCCCACTCGTACATGGGGAAATCAACGATCCAGCAAAGGGCGAACTGCTCGGTGTCGACAAGCTCAAGATCGGTGGCGGCCTTGGTACGGGCCGAGCCGGCAAAGGCGGCAAACTTGGCCGGGACACCACAGACAAAGAACACGGCATCACCGTCTTCAAGACCCAGTTGGGCTCGAATAGCTTCCGTGCGTTCAGGGCCGATGTTCTTGGCGATCGGGCCGGCGCCCTCACCTTCGCGGAAGAAGATATAGCCCAGGCCCGGCTGTCCCTCTTTCTGGGCCCAGCCATTCATCCGGTCGCAGAAAGCGCGTGAGCCACCAGTTTTGGCGGGAATAGCCCAGACTTCGACCTTGGGATCGTTTTCAATCTGCCCGGCAAACACCTTGAAGCCGGACCCGGCGAAATGTTCAGTGACTTCCTGCATTTCAATGGGGTTGCGCAGATCTGGCTTGTCGGTGCCATACTTGCGCATGGCCTCGGCGAACGGAATGCGCGGCAAGTCCTTCGTGACCCTCTTGCCCTCGCCAAATTCCTCAAAAATGCCGGTGGCGACCGGCTCGAAGGCGGCAAACACATCGTCCTGCTCGACGAAGCTCATCTCGACGTCGATCTGGTAGAATTCGCCGGCGCGGTCGTGGCGCGGGTCTTCGTCGCGGAAGCAAGGTGCGAGCTGGAAGTAGCGGTCAAAGCCGCCAATCATCAGCATCTGCTTGAACATCTGCGGGGCCTGGGGCAGCGCGTAAAACTTGCCCGGGTGCAAGCGCGACGGCACCATGAAGTCACGCGCACCTTCCGGCGACGAAGCCGTCAGGATCGGCGTGTTGAATTCGGTGAAACCGATGCCGGCCATACGCTGGCGCAGCGATGTCATGATCTTCGAGCGCGTAACGATGTTGCGGTGCATGCGTTCGCGGCGCAGATCGAGGAACCGGTAGGTCAGCCGTGTTTCTTCCGGGTAGTCCTGATCGCCGAACACCGGCAATGGCAATTCCTTTGCCTCACCGAGAACCTCAACCTCGCGGATGAAGACCTCGATTTCGCCCGTCGGGAGGTTCGAGTTGATCGTGTCGGGCGTGCGCATCTTTACTTCGCCATCAATGCGGATGACGGTTTCGGCGCGCAGTGCTTCAACTGCGGCGAAAGCAGGCGAATCGGGATCAGCCACGCACTGCGTGAGCCCGTAGTGGTCGCGCAGGTCGACAAACAGCACTCCACCGTGGTCACGGACCCGGTGCACCCAGCCGCTCAGCCGCGCATTGGAACCGACGTCCGCCGACGTCAGTTGGGCGCAGGTGTGGGAACGATAGCGGTGCATGGCGGATACTCTTTGTCTGAAGGATTTGAGATGCGGATTTCGGGGCCGTAAAGCGCATGCACACCGTGCTTTGTCAAGCCGAGCGTGCCTGTGAGGCGGCGATGCAGTCAGCCGCTGAACCGGGTGGCGAGGGCCAGAACAGGCGAAAGGCACAGCCAAAGGAAGGTGAAAGGGTATTCGTGAACCTGGGAATGGGCGGAAAGCCATTGGGTTACAACGGTCAGGCGGGTGATCGTCCGCAACAACAAGCCCAACCCCAACACAATGACCTGGATGACAATCAGGAATACCGATGTTACCGCCGCAATCAGGGCCGCTCCGGAAAACACCATGTAGGGTGCGAAGTCCGTCGTGGACGGATCATCGGTGAAGGCGGTTCCACCTGAAACGAGCCAGGCGATTCCGATCAGGGCAGCGGCTGGCAGGAAAGAAAGGACGACGACGATCAGGGCGCCGGGGATGGTCCACGGCCAGCGGAAACGCTCGGAGTCCACAAAGAGCTTCTTCGTAACGAAAATGCTCCAGTAGTCGAATAGGGAATTCATGATTCCGAATGGGATGGCCGTCGCGGCAACGGCCATCGCCATTGACGTGAAGGCTGGCATTTGTGGAGCCTCGGCCGCAGTCACAAGGGCCAGAACCACGTCGACAATGATCACGTAGGACATTGAGAAAGCCAGCACACGCCGATAGCGCAGCCGGCCATCGCGCATGAAAAAACCGACAAGGGACGCGATCAGCGTCCGCTCGAAATTGCCGAACTCAATATCCGTGTAACCGAAGACATATTCGGACAGTTTGTTGCGATGCCGGGGTTCTGTCACCCGGTCAAGGAATTGAACCACCATTGAGGCCGACGAAAAGCCGAGCAAAGCCCCAAGATATTCCAGCAATTTTGACCTCACTGAAGTCCTGTGCAGGCATCTATATTCCGATGAATCCCGGTGTCCAGTGGCTTTCCCCTGCCCGCAGTGCCTGGCGGATCAAGCGAAAGGTGGCGGCGCACCTTGATGCCTGATAGGACTTCCGTAAAACACGTCCATGGATTTCCATTAATGAACCTGATCACCCGTACGGCGGAGCTTGCGAAATTCTGCTCCGAGGCCGCCCGGTTCGAGTATGTCACTGTCGATACCGAATTCCTGCGCGAAACAACCTATTGGCCGATTTTGTGCCTGATCCAGATGGCGACGCGCGACGAAGCCGTGATCGTTGACCCGATGGCAAACGGGATCGATCTGGCGCCGTTTTTTGAACTCATGGACAATTCCAGGGTTGTGAAGGTGTTCCACGCCGCCCGGCAGGACATCGAGATATTCGTCAAGCTGAACGGCGCGGTGCCGCATCCGATCTTCGATACGCAGATTGCCGCCAGCGTGAACGGGCACGGTGACAGCATTTCCTATGACAATCTGGTGCAGTCCATTGTTGGTGAGCGGCTGGACAAGAGTTCACGCTTTACCGACTGGAGCGTCAGACCGCTGAGTGAAAAGCAACTGCGCTACGCGCTCGCCGACGTGACCCACCTGCGTGAAGTCTATGAGCACCTGCGTGACGAGCTGAAAAGCAACGGCCGGTCGGACTGGATGCGTGGCGAGGCGGAAATCCTGGAGAGTATAGAGACCTACCTGGTCAAACCGGAAGACGCCTGGCGCAAGTTGAAACTAAAGGCCAACAAGCCCCTCGATCTGGCCGCGGCAAAGGCATTGGCGGCATGGCGGGAGCGCAAGGCGCAGGAGACCGACCAACCGCGCAGGCGGGTGCTCAAGGACGATGCGGTCAATGAACTGGCCATCCAGAGACCCACGAAGCCGGATCAATTCGAGCGTCTGCGTGCGGTGCCGCGCGGGTTCGGCCGCTCAGCGAGCGGGACGGAAATCGCCGATCTGATGAAACAGGTCATGCAGATCCCGCCTGAAGATTTGCCCAAACTGCCGGACCGGCGGCGCGGTCCTTCTCCCAAGGGCGCCGTGGGCGACCTGTTGCGGGTATTGCTCAAGGCCGTGGCCGACCAGGAAGGCGTGGCCGCAAGGATCATCGCGACCAGCGACGACATCGACGAGATCGTGCTGAACGATGACGCGGACGTGGCGGCACTTCGCGGCTGGCGCCGAAAAATTTTCGGTGAAAAGGCCCTGGCCATCAAGCATGGCAAGATCGGACTTGCGGCAACCCGCAAGGGGATTGTGGAAGTACCGGTCGCCTCCGCCGACTAGACAGGGATCAGGTCGACGTTTTCGAAATCAAGCAGGCTGCCCAGTTGTTTCATGCGGCTGCGTAGCCGCGCACTGTCCAAAAATGCGATGGGCTGAGGTATGAGAATCTCGAGGGTCTTGCCGTTGGTGCGGAAATCCAGTTGCGGAAGGATGGCGGGTACAGCCGCTGCCAACACATAGGCCATGCGGAACAGGGCGCCGAGAATACGGGCCCGCTTGTGCCCCTCCTGGCCAACGAGAGCGGCAAAATTGCTGCTCATGCCGTTGTGGCGCAGGCCCATGTAGCGGACCGCAAGGGCCTCGGCGATGAAGGCACGGCCCGGATGGTCGATGCCCGTCAGGGCACTGTAGGCAACAAGATCGACGCTCTGTTCGCCGCGGTAGTCGGGATGACCGCGCCAGCCGATATCGGAAAGCGAACAGGCAGCCTCGCGCCATAGACGATCGCGTTCGTCCTCGTCGAGGCCGGTGGTAGCAATGAATTTCGTGGTGAACCCGAAGAGTTCGTCGGCATAGGCCGGGGTGCGTGAGCGCAAATTGTTGATCAGGTGTGTTGCCTCGCGAAGCGGGTGGCGAGCCTGTTCTTCGGCGCTCAACTGCGCATAGAGATAGCCTTCGCGGACACCGAGCGCGGAGAAATAGACCTGGGCGAACTCGCCACGTTCGATCACGGCCGCCATTGCCGCCGCCCCATAAGGCAGCAACGGACGGCGTGAACCGCTGATTTCAGACAGGCCCTCGGTCTCGTCGCCCTTGGAGATCAATTCCTCGCACAGCGCAAACATCTGGGCGCTGTCGGCGACGAAATTGTGCACCATGTGCAGCGGATAGTTGTGGCGGATCTGGAAGAGCTTGGCCAACGAACGCCATGTGCCGCCGATGGCGCAGAAATCGCGCATGTTGCCGGGCAGAACGACATTCGAGTTCTGCAACTGGTTCTGGGCCAGCTTGAATGCCCTGGAAGGCGACATTTCACTGTCGTCCTGCAACCGGATGGCGCCCAAGGCCATCGTTTCACCAGGCGCATCAGCGCCTTCCGTGACAAGCGAGAATTCAAGGCTACCACCGCCCAAATCACCGACGACGCCTTCAAATCCGGGGATGCCCGACACCACACCAAGTGCGGCGTAATGGGCTTCCTGTGATCCGGTCAGCACCACGCCTTCCCGATCAATCAGGGATTTGACCTCGTCCATGAAGGCGGGGCCGTTCTCAGCTTCGCGCACCGCAGATGTGGCAATGACATGCACATCGTGCACCTTCATGAGGCGGGTAATCAGCGCGAACCGGCGGATGGCCTGAATGGCGAGCTGCAGGTTTTCTTCAGCGATGCGACCGCTGGTGGCGACACCACGCCCCAGCGAACACGACGCCTTTTCGTTGAACAGCGGGGTCAGGGCACGGGACAGGCGCTCATAGACCACAAGGCGCACCGAATTGGAGCCGATATCGAGCACGGCAACCGGGCCCGTGTCGTTCTGGGCGCTCAAAACGCCCTCAGATTTGTCCCAAAAGTTTGCCAACAGGTTCAATCGTCATCCTCGTCCTCCTCCGACAGTGCGCTACCGCGGCCCGAAAGAGAAGGGTTAGTCATGAAATACTCATGCGCGTTGAATATCTCCTCACCCTCGCCCGGCACAATCCTTGAGGAACTGCCGTCGGGCAGTAATTCCCAACTTTGCTGGTTATCTCGGAGATAGGCGACCATGATCCGGTCCAGAATCTGGCGGTGGACCGTCTTGTTCTCAATCGGCACCAAAGCCTCGACACGCCAGTCAAGATTGCGCTGCATCAGGTCAGCCGACGAAATCAGCACCTTCGCCTTTCGCGAGGGCATGTGTTCGCCATTGCCGAAGCAATATATGCGGGAGTGCTCGAGGAAACGTCCGACGACGGACTTGACGCGAATGTTGTCGGAGAAGCCGGGAATTCCGGGCCGGAGGCAACAAATGCCGCGCACGATCAGGTCTATGGAGACGCCCGCAGCGCTGGCTGAGTAAAGAGCGTCGATGATCTCCGGATCGACCAACGAATTCATCTTCAGCCAGATGGCAGCCGGACGGCCGGCTTTCGCGTGCTCGATCTCGACCTCGATTAGGCCGAGCAAGCGTGAGCGCAAATTGATCGGCGACAGGGCAATGGCCTCCATTTCCGTCGGGCGGGCATAGCCGGTCACGAAGTTGAACACGCGCGCCACGTCGCGGGCGATGGCGGGATTGCAGGTGAAATAGCTGAGGTCGGTGTAAATCTTGGCGGTAATCGGGTGATAATTGCCCGTGCCGATATGGCAGTAGCTGACCAGACGCCCATGTTCGCGGCGAACGACCTGGCTGAGCTTGGCGTGGGTCTTGAGTTCGATGAAGCCGAAGACAACCTGCGCGCCTGCCCGCTCGAGGTCGCGGGCCCAGCGGATATTGGCTTCTTCGTCAAAGCGTGCCTTGAGTTCCACCAGAGCGGTAACGGACTTGCCGGCCTCCGCAGCGGCGATCAGCGCCTGGATGATCGGCGAATCCGAGGAGGTGCGGTAAAGCGTCTGTTTGATCGCCACAACATCCGGATCGCGGGCGGCCTGCCGGAGGAACTGCGCAACCACATCGAAGCTTTCGAACGGGTGATGGACGACGATGTCCTTCTGCTTGATGGCAGCAAGGCAGTCGCCGTGATGATCGCGGATACGCTCGGGGAAGCGGGCAACATAGCGCTCGAACAGCAGATCGGGCCTGTCAATCTTGCAGATTGCGGCAGCATCGGCGAGGCCGAGGAACCCTGACCCGACGAACACGTCGTCGCGCGAAATGCCAAGCTGATCTGCGACCTGACGGCGCAATCCCTTGGGCATGGACTTTTCCACCTCAAGGCGGATGGCCAAGCCACGGCGGCGCTGGCGCAGGGCGGTTTCGAATTCCTCGACAAGGTCGGCCGCCTCATCGTCGATTTCCAGTTCGCTATCGCGAATCACGCGGAAGGCCCCGGCGCCATGGATGGTGCAGCCCGGGAACATGTCGTCAAAGAACAGGTTGACCACGGTTTCGACGGTCACCAGTTCGGTGCGATTGCCCTCGGCAAGGTTGGACGGAATTTTGAAAAACCGGTCAACGTTGGCCGGAATGCGCACCAGCGCCATCATCCGCGAACTGTCGCCGGCACGCTCCATGTCGAAAGCGAGCGTGAAGCCGAGGTTGGGAATGAATGGGAAAGGGTGCGCCGGATCGACCGCGATCGGGGTCAGCACCGGAAACAATTCCTCGCGGAACATGGTCTGCAAATAGACGATCTGTTCGTCGCTCAGATCGTTTGATTCGTGGATCACGACGTTGGCGTCGAAAAGCGCATCGCGCAGGGTCTGCCAGTGCTCCTGCTGCTCGAGATGCAGGTGCTGGGCGAGCGTCATGATCTCTTCAAGCTGTTCGGTGGCGCTAAGACCGTCGGTGCTCATGCGCGACGAACCGGCGCGGCGCTGACTCAACAGGCCGGCGACACGCACCATGAAGAATTCGTCGAGGTTGCTGGCAGAGATGGAGACAAAGCGCAGCCGCTCAAGCAAGGGATGGGCGGTGTTGCCCGCTTCCTCAAGCACCCGCATGTTGAACTGCAGCCAGGAGACCTCGCGGTTGACAAAGCGCGCCGGGCTCTGGCGCAACTGCTCGATGTCGGGACCTTCGGTTTCCATTTCTGCGTGTTCTGACACCATCTCAGTTCTCGTTTCCTGTCTCGTCGGCCCCGGGGAACAGGCCGTGGTGCTGGTCGCGTTGGGCCAGCGCCTCCGCAGCAATGGAACGGCCAATTGCCCGCCCCCTTGTGAGGGCGAGCCTATCAATCAGATCGGTCAATGCCACCACTTCTTCGTGGGAACGTTCCATGCGCGCGACCAGGTAGGAAATTGTCTTCGGGTCAACGCGCAACTGCCGGTCTGCTAGTAGTTTGGCAAACATTTGCGATAGTTGTGTGTCATCGGCCGCCTCAACGGCAAAATGGGCCGCCAGCCGCGCCCGGGACTTCACGTCATCGGTGGCAAATGGCCATTCTCCGATCGGCGATCGCGCCACCATCAGCAGTGGGCGATGATCGCGCATTGACTGGTTGAGCAGGTGAAACAGCAGGTGTTCGTCCAGCCCGACCCGGTCTATGTCGTCAATGACCAATGGCCGGGTCAGATCGTGATCGGTAACGTCACCCAGGTTGGCGCCAGTAATGAATTCGGCGGCGCTGCGACGGGCCCAGATGTGCGCCAGATGCGACTTGCCCGATTTCGCTGGTCCGGTCATCAGGCTGAGGCTTGAGGCCCACTGTGGGAACGCCATGACATGATCGAAGGCCAGCCGGTTGGCATCGGAAACGATGAAATCCTCTTCGGCGAACGAAGTGGTGTGGCCGAGATCAAGGACAAGCTGTTTGGCCCTTGAGCGCATCTAGTCGCGGTTCTCCGATTCGGTCGTGATGAGGGGCTGGGTCGAACCCAGATATAGCGGGCCCTGGCGGTACTTGCGGATGGCGAAACGCACCAGCACGCCGATGATGGCGACAATCGGAACGGCCAGAAGCAGGCCGACCGCACCGAACAGAATGCCGACGGCGAAAAGCGAAAACATCAGCCAGACCGGATGCACGCCGATGCTGGAGCCCACCAGCTTGGGGTAAAGGATGTTGCCTTCGATGAACTGGCCGACGAGGAAAATGCCGACAATCAGGCTGACGAACAGCCAGTCCGGCCAGGTCTGGACGATGGCAACACCAACGGAGAGCACGAAACCGACGAGAAAGCCGACGTAGGGTACGAAACTGAACAGGCCCGCGGTCACGCCGATGGCGAGGCCGAAGTTGAGGCCGGCCATGGTCAGCGACCCGGCATAAAAGATCGCCAGCAGCAGCACCACACTGCCCTGCCCGCGGATGAACCCCGCCAGTGCCTTGTCCATTTCGGCGAGCACCGTGCGGATTTCCGCGGCATGATCTCGCGGCAGCAAATCGTCGATCTTCTGGGTCATGCTGTCCCAATCCAGAAGCAGGTAAAAGGCCACCACCGGGGTGACAACCAGCAGGCCGAGGGCATTGATTATGGTCAGGCTGCTCTGAAAGGCGGTCGCCGTGAGGCCGCCAGCGATGGCGAAACCGTTGCTTAAGAGGTCGGACAGGCCGTTCTGGAATTGCTCAACACGATCCTCACCGAGAAACTCGCGAACCTCGGGCGCCCATTGGTTGGCCAGTTCCTGCAGCTGGTTGACGTAGCCGGGCAGACGCTGCGCCAGCCCAATGGCCTGCTGAACGACCAGCGGCACTATAAGAAAGAAGGCCCCAACGAAAATGATGACCATCAAGGCCATGACGACGCTGGTCGCCCAAAAGCGGCTGAATTTCCAGCGTTGCAGCATGTCGACGGCGGGATCGAGCAAATAGGCGAGCGCCATGCCGACCAGAAAGGGGGTCAGGATTCCCCGGAACAACCAGAGCAGGAAAAGGGCCGCGACCAGCAACCCTACCCAAACCCAGACCTGGCGTTGCATCAACATGCGCAAAAACCCTTGTTTGCCCATAATACCGGGCCTTGCCAGCGCTTGGGGGAGCGTTTATCAGCGCCGCAACGCTTTTATCAACTAATCATCCGGATCGCCACCGGGTGTACCCGGCCCGGCACCGGAAATGCGCCGCACATGCCCATGCCCGACCAGGATCAAATGCGCCGTAATTCATTGAGTTACAAGGATGCAGGTGTTGATATTGACGCCGGCAACGCGTTGGTCGAGGCCATCAAGCCGGCGGTACGCTCAACCCGGCGGAGTGGCGCGGACGGCGAAATCGGCGGATTTGGCGGGCTGTTCGATCTGAAGGCAGCAGGTTTCACCGATCCAGTGCTGGTAGCAGCAAATGACGGCGTGGGGACCAAGCTGAAGCTGGCGATCGACGCCAACCGGCATGACACAGTCGGTATCGATCTTGTCGCCATGTGCGTCAACGACCTGATTGTTCAGGGGGCCGAACCGCTTTTTTTCCTCGACTACCTGGCCACCGGCAAACTTGAGGTCGAGGCAGCCGCCACCGTTGTCGAAGGCATTGCAGAGGGCTGTCGCCAGGCCAATTGCGCCCTCATCGGCGGCGAAACCGCTGAAATGCCGGGCATGTATCAGGGCAAGGACTATGATCTGGCTGGCTTTGCTGTCGGCGCCGCCGAACGTGATGCGCTTTTACCCCGCGCTGACATAGCGGAAGGCGATGTGCTGGTCGGAATGGCCTCGTCGGGCGTCCATTCCAACGGTTATTCGCTGGTCCGGCGCATAGTGGAAGTGAGTGGCGCGAAGCTGGACGCCCCTGCCCCATTTGATCAATCCCGGTCCCTGGCAGAGGCGCTCCTGACGCCGACACGGATCTATGTGCGCACTGTTTTGGCGGCGCTGAAGGCAGGTATCGGCATCAAGGGACTGGTTCACATCACCGGGGGCGGTTTTACCGACAATATTCCGCGTATCCTGCCCGATCATCTGGCGGCGGAGCTTGAACTGGATGCGATTTCCGTACCGCCGGTGTTTGGCTGGCTGGCACGTGAAGGCGGAATAGCAGCGAACGAGATGGTGCGTACTTTCAATTGCGGGATCGGCATGCTGGCCATCGTGGCCGAAACTGAAGCCAAGGCACTGCTGACCAGTCTCAATGAAAGCGGCGAAAGGGCCGGGATAGTTGGCCGGTTGACTGCCCGGACAGGGGAACCTGTGCACTACAAGGGGGCGCTTGCTCTCTGATGGAGAAAAAGCGGGTCGGCATACTGATTTCGGGCCGCGGCTCCAATATGCAAGCGCTGATACGGGCGGCGGAAAAACCCGAATATCCGGCGCAGATCGTCGGAGTGATTTCCAATCGCGCCGACGCCGAAGGGCTCGTGTTCGCTGAACGAGCGGGTATTCCAACTTCCGTCATCCCGGTGAAACAGTTCGCGGACCGAATCGCCGCCGACCGAGCGATGACAAGTCAGTTTGAGGCCTGGGAGGTGGACATCATTTGCCTCGCCGGGTTCATGCGTGTTCTCACCCCGGAGTTTACCACCCACTGGCTGGGCCGGTCGATCAATATCCACCCTTCGCTGCTGCCCAAGTTCAAGGGGCTGGACACGCATCAGCGGGCGCTTGAGGCCGGTGAGAACAAACACGGTTGCACTGTGCACTTCGTCGTGCCCGAACTCGATGCAGGGCCGATCATCGGTCAGGCGGAGGTACCTGTGCTTGATGATGACGATGCGCCAACCCTGGCCGCCAGAGTGCTCGTTGAAGAGCACAAGCTCTATCCCGAAGCCTTACGCAAGCTTGCCTTGGGGCAAGTCTCGCTCGCGTGAAAGCTTTGCATCAGCGGCGCTGATGTCTTCCATCGTCAAAATCGGTTCGACGCACCAGAACAGCGGGCCTAAGGTCGCAAGTCTGCGAATGGGGTGATGCAATGTCTGGACGCGACTGGTTCTGGGTAATTTTTCTCGGCACGATCTGGGGAAGCTCGTTCTTGTTCAATGCCCTGCTGATCCGTGAGATCGGCCCCTTGTGGGTTTCGGCCGGACGCGTCGGGATCGGTGCATTGGGCTGTTGGGCGTTTTTCTTTGCGTTGCGCAAACAATTGCCGCCGCTTTCAATGATCTACGTGCATTTCTTCATTCTCGGCACAATGAGCTACGCGATCCCCTTCGCGCTGTTTCCGCTCAGCCAGCAGTATCTGGCCGCCGGTGTCGCCGCCATCGTCAATGCGATGACGCCGATCATGACCGTGATCGTCTCGCATTTCTGGCCGGGTGGCGAAAAGGCGAGTTGGGGCAAGTCTTTCGGTGTTCTGGCGGGCTTTGCGGGTGTGTTCATCCTGGCCTCCCCGGCCCTCGCACCCGGAGGCACCTCGCAGCTCTGGGCGATCGGCGCCTGCCTCAGCGCCACGATTTGCTACGCGGTTGCCTTGAACTACACGCGCAACTTCAAGAGCGTCGACCCCTCGGTGATGGCGGCTTGCGCCCTGACCGGAGCAACGCTTTCGGCCACGGTCGCGGCTTTCATCGGTGAAGGAATGCCCGTGATTGCCACCGTTGAAGGATGGGCGTCGATGCTGGGTATCGGTCTGTTGGCCACCGCATTCGCGTTTCAGGTCATGTACCGGCTGCTGCCGAGAATCGGCGCCACCAATTTCTCGGTGGTCACCTTCATCGCGCCCGTTTCAGCCATCGTGCTCAGCGTCACGCTGCTCGACGAGCACATCCTGCCCAGCCACGTACTGGGCATGCTCGGCATTTTCATCGGTCTGATCCTGATCGACGGACGGTTGATGCGGCGGGTTCTGCGGAAACCAGCTTGATCTATCCCAGGGTCAGCGGAGGAAGCGTGGCAGGGTTTCAGGAGTCCTGAGCATCATCGGGTTTGGACCGGCCGGAATTGATCACGCCAAAATCCTGAGATCTGGAACCGGCGGGCGCCTGAAGAAAACCTTCCGAGGCAAGCCCTCGGCGCAGCAGTTCGCGCACCGCGGCGGCACGGCTCGGCATATGCTTGTCAAACCGCCACTGGTCCAGCGCCTCGAGTTCCTCTGCGCTCAGCATGATTTGCAGACGTTCCTGGCGGTCCCGATCAACTGACATGGCCACTCTCTCCCCGAACAGGTTCAGATCGGAAAAGAAACTTCCCGTCACACACTCAAGTTACTCAATCAGCACCAGATTAGCAGATAGCACCAATATCGCAATTCACTCACAAGAGGGCGCTGCCTCAATATACTAACTACATGATATTATTAGAAAAAAAATTGCCACTTGGCTTGCGCTGCCACATTCTTTGACCTAGGTGTGGTTGAGCAAAGGAAACAAGCAAATGCTGTCACAAGAATTGATTTCAGAAGCGGTCAGCATGATCGCCCGGGACGCCATCCGCGACACGATGGTTGATATCTCGGCGCTGGCTGAAACATTGATGCAAAAATACGAGCTTGCCGAGAGTGCCCGAGCCGATCTGATGAAGGAGTTGCTTCATCTGTCTGCCCGCACCGGACATCCAGTGCAAATGCACGCGCAGCCGGCCGTGCCGCGCATGGCCGAATAGTGTCTCAGATTAGATTCCAAGCTTGGATTTCAAAATCTCGTTGACCGCCTGCGGGTTGGCTTTGCCTTGGGTCTGTTTCATCACCTGGCCAACAAACCAGCCCAACAGGCCGGGCTTCTCCCTGACCTTTTCGACCTGATCCGGGTTTCCGGCGATGATTTCGTCGACGATCTTTTCGATCGCGCCGGTGTCGGAGACCTGCTTCATGCCGCGCTCTTCAACCAGCTTTGCCGGGTCGCCGCCTTCGGTCCAGACGATTTCAAACAGGTCCTTGGCGATCTTGCCCGAGATTTCTCCCTGCGAAATCAGGTCAAAGATGCTGCCGAGTTGCGCGGCGCTGACCGGGCTGTCCTCGACGGACATGCCCTCTTTGGACAGGCGTCCGAACAGTTCGTTAATCACCCAGTTTGCTGCCAGCTTGCCGTCGCGGCCCCTTGCGACGTCCTCGAAATAGTCAACAGAAGTGCGTTCAGCAACGAGCACCGAGGCGTCATAGGGTGTCACACCATATTCCGCGATCAGCCGATCGTGCTTTTCGTCCGGCAATTCAGGCAGGTCTTGGGCCAACATCGCAATGAAGGCATCGTCGAATTCGAGCGGCAACAGGTCCGGGTCCGGGAAATAGCGGTAGTCGTGCGCCTCTTCCTTGGAGCGCATTGAGCGGGTTTCGCCGGTTTTCGGGTCAAATAGTCGGGTTTCCTGATCGATGGTGCCGCCGTCTTCCAGAATGTCGATCTGGCGGCGCGCTTCATATTCGATCGCCTGGCCGGCAAAGCGGACCGAGTTGACGTTCTTGATCTCGCATCGGGTACCGAATTCGCCGCCGGGGCGGCGCACCGACACGTTGATGTCGGCGCGCATGGAGCCCTGCTCCATGTTGCCGTCGCAGGTGCCGAGATAACGCAGGATGGTGCGCAGCTTGCTGAGATAGGCTCGCGCTTCTGCCGATGAGCGCAGATCGGGTTTGGAAACAATTTCCATCAGCGCCACGCCGGACCGGTTGAGATCGACAAAACTCATGTTGGGATGCTGATCGTGGATCGACTTGCCGGCGTCCTGCTCCAGGTGCAAACGTTCGATGCCGATCTCGACCTCGCCATCTTCGCCCAGATCGAGCTTGACCACGCCCTCGCCAACAATCGGATCCTTGAACTGCGAGATCTGATAGCCTTGCGGCAGATCAGGATAAAAGTAGTTCTTGCGGTCAAACAGCGAGCGTTTGTTGATCTTTGCTTTGAGGCCGAGCCCGGTGCGAACAGCCTGCCGCACGCATTCCTCATTGATGACGGGCAGCATGCCGGGCATGGCGGCATCGACAAAGGACACGTTTGAGTTGGGCGGGCGGCCGAATTCGGTCGAGGAGCCGGAAAACAGTTTTGACTCAGAGGTCACTTGGGCATGAACTTCCATGCCAATAACCATTTCCCAATCGCCGGTGGCGCCGGAAATGAAATATTTGGGCGTAGGCGTACGTGTGTCGACGAGAGACATAAGAATTCCGGATGCTGGTCAGTCGATATCGGCGATGATGCCATTAAACGGATTGAGCCGTTTTTCAAGCCTGATGCCCTCAAGCCCTCTTGCAGCGGCCGAACCGGGGGCATGGGCAAGGATGTGGTAGCCTTGCGAGAAATAGAACTGCACGGCGCGCACATTGTCGGCCGGCGTGTCGAGCATGACGCGATCAATCCCTTCGAGCTCCATCATCGCCTCGGTGCGGGCCAACAGCAAAGTTCCGATCCCCTGCCCCTGCACTTCGGGTGCGACGAGCAGGTAGGGAACATAGATGCTCCCCGGAGTGCGGGCGACCCAGCCGAGCAATTGCTCCCCGGTAGCGGCGACCAGGATATTGCTGATTGCCCGCTCTGTGTAGGCGCGCTGGCGATGCCGTTCCCGATCGCGCATGCCCGGTGATTCCGGCAGCAAGGGCCGGATGGAGGCATCCCAGGCGTCAAATCCGAGCGCGGCGAGACGTGGTGCCTCACCTTTCTCTGCTTTGCGGATTTTGACGCCAAGTACCATTCAGGCCTGATCCTTTAGAGCGCGGGCGGTGATGATGTTCTTTTCGTAAGCGATGTTCCAGTCGATCAGCGTTCGCCAGATGGTTTCGGCCTGATCGCTGTCCATATCCAGTTCGTCAGCCATGCCGCGAAGGCGTGAAATCACTTCGGCGATACGTTCCGGCGCCTGTACCTCATCAACATTCGCCTTCAATTCGGCCATTCGCGTGACGTAGGCGTGTCGTTCGGCAAACAGGCGCAACAGGGCCTGGTCAATCCGGTCGATTTCGGCGCGGACGTCCTGTTTGGTGGCGCAATCTTTGGGCAGCTTGATCTCGGTCATGGAACCTGTCGTCAGGATGATATGTGATGAGCAGGTTTGCACTGCCCGCAGGTGATTATCAACTGGTTCGGCGCTCTTTCCAAGTGTCCGGGCACGGCCTATGATGGCCATGCACGAGCGGAATAATTCCCACGGAGCCTTTGTGTCCATACTGCCGGTGATTGCCTAGCCCGCGCTGAATTCAATGCGGGCGAAATGAACCTGATCGCCCCTGCTCTGCGAGATGCGGGCGGGTGCGGAATGTGGTGCGCGCTGCGGCGCGCGGCAATTCGACAGACCAGACGACATGGATATCTCCAAAGACGAACAGCGCATCCTGCATGTGCTGGCCCAGGGCGGACGCATCGTTGCCCTGAAAGACGAACGCGGCAAGATCAACGGCATTGAGTGCTACACCCGAGAGGGGTGGCTAATGACCCGATGCACACCGCTCCTGTTCCGCAAACTCAAGGCCAAGCGGGCCATCCGGTCACAGCGTTCCGGCCCCTACCGCATCACGCGGCGCGGACTGGAACTGGTGCGGGCTGAAGTGAACAACCGCTGAGGCAGGTCAGGATTCTGGATCGGCGAAGCTGAGCCCGTGCTCGGCCAGAACCGGTTTCAGGATCCTGATCCCCTTGGGGCCGAAGCCGTGCAGTGCCAGCAGTTCCTTTTCAGAGTGCTCGGCCACCTGTTCGAGCGTGGTGACACCGATCGTGGCGAGTGCCCGGGTGGCGGGTTTGCTGATCCTGGGCAGATCAGTCATCGGTCAGTGCCTTGAACTTGAAAGAAGCTCTGCAAGGAATTCCCACTCTTCTGACACGTTGGGCTTGGCGCGACGCGTGCCGGCGCGGCGATACCAGTAATCGGCATTGCCGAGATCGGCCTCGATCCAGTGCGCAAGGGCATGCACGAGGTCGACGTCAGGATTGCCCTCTTCATACTGACAGATCAGATGCGCCTGCTCCCATTCCGGCCCCACTTTCAGGCCGCCTTTCTTCAGCCACCACATGGCCTGTAATGGCTTTGAGATGCCGGACGGCGGTTCTGGCTGGTCGAGCGTGGCGGAGAGCGGTTCGGGCATGGTCGGGGTCAACTCAACTGTGATAGAGGCAAAAACAAATATGCATCTTCAAAGGTTCAGACAATGACACAAGCCAACCCGGACCAGAAAAGCAAGGGCGAGCGGTTTTTCGAACTGCATCATCAGGGGCATACATTTGTCATTCCCAACCCATGGGATGCGGGCAGCGCCAAGATATTGGCTTCGATAGGCTATGATGCTCTTGCCACCACTTCAGTCGGGCTGGATCACGCCAGCGGACATCATTCCGGATCGGCGGGACGTACGGAAATCCTCGCGAACGCCCGGTTGATTGCCGCGGCGACCAACCTGCCGGTTTCCATTGATCTGGAGGATTGCTACGGCGACGATACGGACGGGGTTGCCGAAACAGTCCGGCTGGCTGCCGCCACCGGTGCTGTCGGTGGATCAATTGAGGACATTCGGTTCAACTCTGGCGGAGAGTTCTATGAGTTCGACGAAGCGCTGGCCCGGGTGGAGGCGGCGGTCGCCGCGGCGCGCGCCCTGCCCTTCAAATTCACGCTGACGGCGCGTTGCGAGAACTTCCTCTTCGGCCGTCCGGACATGGACGATACGATCAAGCGTCTCAATGCGTTCGCCGATGCGGGCGCGGATGTGCTTTACGCCCCCGGTCTGACTTCGGCCGATGAAATCCAGACGCTGGTCTCGTCGGTCGACAAACCGGTGAACGTCCTGCTCGGTCTCGCCAACACCACGCTGACCATGGCCGACATGCACAGGCTGAGCGTGGCGCGGGTCAGCCTTGGGTCGGGCCTTCATCGGGCGGCGCTCACTGCCTTTTTGAATGCGGCGGAAGAAATTTCCGAGAACGGGACGTTCGGGTTCACCGCCGGGCTGCTCAGCATGGATGCCATCGACGAGATGATGGACTAAATTTGCAGGTCACCCGTCCAACGCTACTTTTTACTTAAGGAAATGATGTAATGGGCTGGATTTATAAGTCATTCTCGATTATCATTTTTTATTGTTCGTTTGGCTATTTAATTTTATTAGCGTTTAGTTTGATTTTTTCTTTGACACTTCCGTACTTCCCAGATCGATCCGCGACATTTTTTGGTCAGACCAGCTGTTACTGGACCGATGCCATGATTGTTTTTGTGGAATGCGCCCCCAGGGCCTGCCCGGCAGCGTTCTGAGCAGTTTTTTCAATCTTTGGCTTCAATTGATCTATAGTCCGATGTTCTCAGTTGGGTTGATTTCGCAAGCAATCGCAGAAGGTCAATTCACAATCTTGGGACCTCTACTAGGGACAACGGTCCTTGTTTATCTCCCGATCGTGACCTTTATAGTGCTTGCGTATAGGAAACTCAGACGGAAGGTACCAGAGCGGGACCACTAGCAACAAATTGCCCGGGTTATTCCGGGCAGCTTTGACCGCTTTCCTTCGTGCTTCATCGGCGATCGACGAGATGATGGACGGCTAGCGCCTACCACCAGACCTTGGGCTCGAAGCCGCCGCCGTTGGCCTTCTCGATCACGCGTCCCGCAGCGAAGAGGGTTTCCTCGTCGAACGGCTTGCCGATGAGTTGCAGGCCAAGTGGCAACCCGTTGGTGTCCTTACCAGCGGGGACCGCAATGCCAGGCAATCCGGCCATGTTCACAGTCACGGTGAAGACGTCGTTGAGATACATCTTGATTGGATCGGCGGCCATGTCCTGATCGGCGATGCCGAAAGCGGCGGACGGGGTAGCGGGGGTCAGGATCGCGTCGATACCGTCGTTGAAAGCCTGTTCGAAGTCGCGCTTGATCAGCGTACGGACCTTCTGGGCGCGGACATAATAGGCGTCGTAGTAGCCGGCCGACAGCACATAGGTGCCGATCATCACCCGGCGCTTGACCTCGCGCCCGAAGCCGGCCGCGCGCGTCTGCTCGTACATGTCGGTGATGTCCTTGCCGGTCTTGCGCAGCCCGTACTTTACGCCGTCGTAGCGGGCCAGGTTGGACGAGGCTTCTGCCGGAGCAACGATGTAGTAAGCTGGCAGGGCGTATTTCGTGTGTGGCAGGGAAATGTCGCGCACCGTGGCGCCCTCGGCCTTCAACCACTCCAGCCCCTGGGTCCAGAGCTTCTCGATCTCCGCGGGCATGCCATCCATGCGGTATTCTTTCGGCACCCCGATGGTGACGCCTTTGACGCCGCGTTCGACAGCGGCGGCAAAATCGGGGACGGCCAGATCGACGCTGGTTGAATCCTTGGGGTCAAACCCGGACATGGACTGCAGCATGATTGCCGCGTCCTCGACCGTCCGGGCGATCGGGCCAGCCTGATCAAGCGACGACGCGAAGGCCACGACGCCCCAGCGCGAGCAGCGGCCGTAAGTTGGCTTGATGCCGACGGTGCCGGTGAAGGCCGCCGGTTGGCGGATGGATCCGCCAGTGTCGGTTGCCGTTGCCGCTGCACAGAGCCAGGCCGAGGTTGCTGCCGCCGAGCCTCCGGAGGAGCCCCCGGGGACGAGGTCCTTGTTGGAGTTCTCGGCACGCCAGGGATTCACCACCGGGCCGTAATACGAAGTCTCGTTAGACGAACCCATTGCGAATTCGTCCATGTTGAGTTTGCCCAGCATCACGGCGCCGTGGTTCCACAGCTGCTGGGTGATGGTGGATTCATACTCCGGCAGAAAGTGATCAAGGATGTGGCTGGCGGCCTGGGTGTGGGCACCCTTGGTGGCAAACAGGTCCTTGATTCCGAGCGGCACGCCCTCAAGCGGCCCGCCCTTTCCTTTTTGTAGCTTTTCGTCACTGGCCCTGGCCATGTCGCGTGCCTGGTCCGACGTCACCGCGACATAAGGGTTCAACTTCGGGTTGGCCGCCTCGATCGCCGACAAATAGGCGTCGGTGGCCTCCACGGAGGTGAATTCCTTGGCTTTCAGGCCATCACGGAGAGCGGCAAGGCTTAGTCTGGTCAGATCGGACACTGTGAAATCCTGGATTGCTGGGCTCAGAGAGCCCGTTCGTAAAAGGCGCTATATTGACTGTCGGGATAATCGGCAAATGCCGGGCAAGGCGTGTAGCCTGAACGCTGATACAGGCGATGCGCCTCGGGCATCACCCGTTCGGCGCCGGTTTCCAGCTTGAGCAAGGTCAGGCCCATGGACCGGGCTTCAAGTTCCAGACGTTCCACGATCTGCTTGCCGACGCGCTGCCCGCGCACCTCGGGCACCGTATACATGCGCTTGAGTTCGCCCGTGGTCGCGTCGAGTTGCTTGAGCGAGCCCATGCCGACGGCTTTGCCGGTCTCGTCACGGGCCACGAACACGTGCGTATCCGGCCCGGCCATTTGCTCAGCGGTCATTTGAAACTGAAACTGCGGCGGCGAAAGCGGGTTCAGATGCGCATTGAGGTCGGCAACGAACTGTCGGACATCGTCCTGCAAAGGGCTCTCGCGTGTAATGGTCACGCTCACCCGGCTACTCCACCACCTTCGGCACCATGAAGAAATTGTCCTCGGACAACGGCGCGTTGGCGACGATTTTTTCGGCCTGATCGCCGTCCGTGACCTTGTCCTCGCGGCGGCGCAGCGACATGGGCATGACCGAGGTCATCGGCTCGACGCCCTCAACATCAACCTCGTTGAGCTGTTCGACGAAACCGAGGATCGAATTGAGTTCGGTGCGATAGGATTCGACCTGATCCTCGTCGATGTGGATACGGGCCAGACGGCCAATACGGCGGACAGTTTCGGCATCAACCGACATGTCAAATCTCCAGCAAATGCGCAGGCATGGTGGCAACGAACGGCTGCTTGTAGCAACCGCGGTGCGCCGGTTGCAACAGGCGAAATCAGGCTTCCAGCGCCAGCCCCGGTTCGAGCATTTGCACCGCTGATCGCCCGGCATCGGCGGCGATGGCGGCGAAGTCGCGATCGGAAATGTCTTCAACAGCCAGTGCCACAAGTTTTGGGCGGACCTCGGCGAAGACTGCCCTCGCCTGCTCCACAATTCTTTCTGCGTCCAGAACGACGACAGTATCGTCGGCAAACCGGCCCCATGCAGCACCTGTTCCCGGCGCAAGAAACAGCGGCGGCTCGTCAGGTGCGACAAGAAACAGCCCGGCGGCAAACCGGCTCAGGTGAAGCTCGGTGTCGTTTGTCTGATCGATCAGACGCCGGGGAACCAGCTGAACCTGATCCGGATTGAAATCCGGCAATTCATTGTCGTCCAGATCGACAATTGCGTCGGCGCCGGACGACGCTTCATGTGCGTCGATTTGTGCGGGCGCCGCTCCCCGATGGACCAACACAATCTTGCCACCCAGATAAACGCGCCAGGTTTGGTCACCCAGCCAGGTGAGTTTCATTTCCGAATGTGCCTGATGTTTGTGTTGCGCCGGGGCACAAACTATGTCCCATAAGGCGTCATGCCAACCGAATTTGAACCGCATCTGATCCTGCCGCCCAGCGGCAAGCTGATGGGCCTCGACCTGGGGACCAAGACCATCGGCGTGGCCATTTCGGATGGTATGCGCTACAGCGCCACGCCGCTGGAAACCATCAAGCGCAGCAAATTCACCGCCGACGCGGAACGGCTGGCGGCCCTCGCAACGCAACACCAGATTGTCGGGATAGTCTTGGGGCTGCCCCTCAACATGGATGGTTCTGAAGGTCCGCGTGCGCAATCGACGCGGGCCTTTGCGCGAAACCTCGCCACGAAGCTGGACCTGCCCCTCGCCTTCTGGGACGAGCGGCTTTCAACAAGCGCCGTCGAGCGCACGCTTCTGGAAGCGGATGCCTCGCGGGCGCGTCGCGCCGAGGTGGTCGACAAGTTGGCAGCCAGCTACATCCTGCAGGGGGCGCTGGAGCGGATCCGGCGCGGTGATCGGGAGTAAGTTGAATTGGTCGGGTTGGTTCCCACCAATCCGAGGCGATACTTTATATTCAGATGAGAATTTGTTGCCCACCTTCAACTGATTGTACGTCCGCGGGTATCTTCCGAAACACATGCATCGGCATCGATCTGAATGCCGTGATCTAGGGCGCGCCTCCGTTCACAATAATCATCCGGCAAGTCTTGCCCTTGACCAAGGGCTGGTTTAGACCGCGTGAAATCCAAGGCGGACGGAGCGCAATGGCCGGTTCTGAACCAAGTTCAACTCCTGAGGGAGATGCTCAGGCGCCCGCTGTTTTTCCCCCTTTTCTGCATCGCCATCTGCTTGGCATTTCCCAGCTCAATCAATACGAAATCGTCAATCTGCTCGACCGGGCTGACGCCATGGTTCCGATCTCGCGTCAGCCGCGCAAAGTACACCCGACGCTGACGGGCAAGACCCAGATCAACCTGTTCTTCGAGAGCTCCACGCGGACGCAGTCCTCCTTTGAAATTGCGGGAAAACGTCTCGGGGCGCAGGTCACCAACATGTCGGTGAAGACCTCGTCGGTGAACAAGGGCGAAACGCTGATCGATACAGCGGCGACGCTCAACGCCATGCGCCCCGACGTCATCGTTGTGCGTCATTCAGCCGCCGGAGCCGTGGAACTCCTGTCGCAAAAGGTGGAATGTTCGGTCGTCAATGCTGGCGATGGCGCACATGAGCATCCGACCCAGGGCCTGCTCGATGCCCTGACCATCCGCCGCGCCAAGGGACGCCTCGCCGGGCTGACGGTTGCCATTTGCGGTGACATCGCCAATTCGCGAGTTGCCCGCTCAAATCTGTTGCTGCTCGGCGCGATGCAGGTGCGCACTCGGGTCGTGGCGCCTCGCTCGCTGCTTCCCGCAGGCATCGAGAACCTCTGCACCGAAGTATGCATCACTATGGAAGATGGGCTGAGAGACGCCGACGTCGTGATGATGCTGCGTCTTCAAAAGGAACGTGCGGCACTGGCTATCACTCCGTCGTCCCGCGAATACTACAGGTTCTACGGGCTGGACGCCGAGAAGCTGGCTTACGCCAAACCCGATGCGATGGTGATGCATCCGGGCCCGATGAATAGAGGCGTCGAGATCGACCCCGCCATAGCTGACGGGCCGCAATCGGTCATCAATGATCAGGTGGAAATGGGAGTCGCCGTCCGTATGGCCGTGCTGGATGCTTTGCTAGCCGAAAGCGAACAAGCGGCATGAAACGAACCGTAATCATCACCAACGCACAAATCCTCGATCCGGCGAGCGGTCTGGATGTCAAAGGAAGTCTGCTTGTTGAAGACGGACGTGTCACCGACATCGCTGAAGGTGCATCGCCCGGCGCGCCTGAAGGTGCCGAGGTCGAGGACGCCCGCGGCAAGCACTTGTTTGCTGGGCTCGTCGACATGCGGGTATTCACCGGTGAACCCGGCCATGAATACCGCGAGACACTTTCAAGCGCCGCAAAAGCGGCTGCAGCCGGGGGTGTCACCAGCTTTGTGGCGATGCCCGACACATCTCCAGTCATCGACGATGGTTCCCTGGTTGACTTCATCGCCCGTCGCGCCGAACAGCAGGCAATTGTGCGCGTGGTGCCAAGCGCGGCGATCACCAAGGGACTGGCGGGAACTGAACTCACCGAGTTCGGACTTTTGAAGGAAGCCGGAGCGCAGTTGCTCACGGATGGGCGGGAATCAATCCAGTCCAGCGCTGTCCTCCGCTCCGCCTTCACCTACGCCGCCAATTTTGACTTGCCGATCGCCCATCTACCACGTGACGCAGCGCTGGCCGGGACCGGTGTCATGAACGAGGGGCTGTTCGCCACAACGCTGGGCTTGCCGGCCATCCCCCTCGAGGCAGAATCCATCCCCCTCACCCGCGATTTGCAACTGGCCGCGCTCACCGGCGTAAAATACCACGCGGCCCAGATTTCTTGCGCCGATGCGGTCAAGCTCATGGCCGCAGCGTTGCAGCAATCCGAGAATGTCAGCGCAGGTGTATCGATCAACAATCTGACGCTCAATGAACTGGACGTCGGCTCGTACCGGACGTTTTTCAAACTCTCGCCGCCCCTGCGGGCGGAGGCAGACCGTTTGGCGATGGTCGAAGGGTTGAAAACCGGCGCTGTGTCCGCCATTCATTCCGATCACGATCCGCAGGACGTGGAAGTCAAGCGTCAGCCGTTTGCCGAGGCGGCCAGCGGTGCCATCGGGCTTGAAACCCTGTTTGCCGCAGCCCTGCGCCTGGTCCACGCGGGACTTCTGCCGCTCGAGACGATCATTCGCGCGCTCACCTCGGGACCTGCCGATATTCTGGGAATTGACGCCGGCACTTTGCGAAAGGGCGCCAAGGCGGACTTCATTCTCGCTGATCTCGACTACCCCTGGGTCAACGACGAATCGCGTATCGTCTCTCGCTCCCAGAACACGACATTTGAAGGTGCGCGGTTTACCGGTAAGGTCATGGCGACCTATGTGGGCGGCAAGCGCGTTTTTGCGGATGCCGAGGGGGAGAGTTCGAAGTGAGCCAATCCGTGATTGTGGCGCTCGTCGTCGGCTACCTTTTAGGCTCGATTCCGTTCGGCCTGTTGCTGACCCGTTGGGCCGGGCTCGGGGACATCCGCAAGATCGGCTCCGGCAATTTCGGCGCGACCAATGTGCTGCGCACAGGCAACCGCTGGCTGGCTGCCGCCACGCTCTTCCTCGATGCGGGCAAGGCGGCCGCTGCGGTCCTCATCATCCGCTATGTCTATCCCGACACGCTGATGCCTTATGTGCTGGCGGGCGTTGCCGCGTTCATCGGTCACCTTTTTCCCGTCTGGCTCGGGTTCAAGGGTGGCAAGGGCGTCGCGACCTACATCGGCGCCATGCTGGCCATCAACTGGCCTGTAGGTGTGATCTTTTGCGCGGTGTGGCTGTTCATCGCATTGGTGCGGCGCACTTCCTCGCTGGCGGCGCTGACGGCGGCCGCTACGGCACCGATCTTTGCCTATGTATTCTCCGGTCCGCATCTTGCCGGCACGGCGGCGGTGATGAGCGTACTTTTGTTCTTCAAACACCGGGAAAACATCATCCGGCTGCTCAACGATACCGAACCGCGCATAGGCGCAAAGTGACGGGACCGGTGAGGTGAACGCGCCTGAGCATCAGCCGGTGCGCCTCGACTGGGCACAGAAGACCGCCTGGCTCAGGCTGATCCGCACCGAAAATGTCGGACCCGTCACCTTCCGGCAGTTGGTGAACAGGTTCGGCTCGGCAGAGGCCGCGCTGGAGGAATTGCCGGTTCTTGGAGCCCGCGGCGGCGCGCGGAGCCTCCGCATCCCCTCTCAAACCGAAGCGGAAGACGAATTCGACCGGCTTGAGCGCATGGGTGGCCGCCTAATCGCTCTGAGTGAACCAGAGTACCCTCCGCTCCTGCGGTTCGTGCACGGACCGCCTCCCCTGCTCAGCGTGATTGGAGGAACAGACCTCAATCTTGAGAAATGCGTCAGCATTGTCGGTGCCCGCAACGCATCTGCTGCAGGGCGCCGCGCTGCCCGTACCTTCGCAGCTGACCTGGGCCGCGAAGGCTACGTGGTCGTATCCGGTCTTGCCCGGGGCATTGACACAGCCGCCCACCAGGGCGCGCTGGAGACTGGAACAGTTGCAGTGTTTGCCGGAGGTGTGGATCACATCTATCCCTTCGAGAACATGGAACTGGCCCAGCAAATCATTAATGCTGGCGGACTGATCCTGTCTGAAATGCCGTTGAGCACCGAACCCCGCGCACGTGATTTCCCGCGCCGCAACCGCATCGTTGCCGGCATGTCGGGGGGCACGCTTGTGGTCGAGGCGGCCAAGCGCAGTGGCTCGCTGATCACCGCGCGGCTGGCACTTGAAGCAGACAGAGAGGTGTTCGCGGTGCCTGGTTCGCCGCTTGATCCCCGCGCTGAAGGTGGCAATCAGCTCATACGTCAGGGAGCCACGCTGGTGACGTCGGTACAGGATATCATTGAGGAACTGGTGCAGATGCGACCACCGCAGGCGCGGCTCTTCGAGGATGAACCGGAATTCCCAAGCCATCATGAAGGGGAGCAGCAGCCTGCCCAGGATGACCGCGAGCGAGTGCTTGAAGCGCTCAGCGTAACGCCTACGGGAGTTGATGATCTGATCGAGGCTACCGGTGTCACGGCCCCTGCCCTGCAGATCATTTTGCTGGAGCTCGACCTTGCCGGGCGGATCGAAAGAACGGCCGGGCAATTGGTCGCTTTGCGCTGATCAAAGCATGTCAAATAGCGTGCAGTGATTGACATGCAGCCGCGCATTCACCATTTTCCGCAACCATTCGCCCGGCGGCGTAAACCCCTGTCGCGCATCTCGTCCTGTTCCGGACTGACCCATTTCACATGCGTTGGCCGGCACCTACGGAGCATTGTCCCGAATGAAACTCGTCATCGTTGAAAGTCCGGCAAAGGCCAAGACAATCAACAAATATCTGGGCAAGGACTACGAAGTGCTGGCCAGTTTCGGCCACGTGCGCGACCTGCCCTCCAAAGACGGTTCGGTCGATCCCAGTGCCGATTTCGAAATGGTGTGGGACACGGACACCGCCTCGCGCAAGCGGGTCACCGACATCGCCAATGCCGCCAAGAAGGCCGACGAAATCATATTGGCGACTGACCCGGATCGCGAAGGAGAAGCGATTTCCTGGCATGTGCTGGAGTTGCTGAAACAACGCAAGATCCTGAAAGACAAGCCGGTCAGTCGGGTAGTATTCAACGCGATCACCAAGGCCGCCGTTACCAACGCGATGGAACATCCGCGGGACATCGATGCGCCGCTGGTTGATGCCTATCTGGCGCGCCGCGCGCTTGACTATCTTGTCGGGTTCAATCTTTCGCCGGTGCTGTGGCGCAAGCTGCCGGGCTCGCGTTCCGCGGGTCGGGTCCAGTCGGTGGCATTGCGCATTGTTTGCGATCGCGAGGCGGAGATCGAAGCCTTCAAGCCGCAGGAATACTGGAGTGTCGATGGCAAGTTCGAACAGGGCGGCAAAGAATTCGACGCCAGGCTCTATTCGGTCGACGGCAAAAAGACCGACAAGCTTTCGATCGCCAACGAGGATGAGGCAAAAGCATTGAAGTCGGCTATCGAGGCCGGTTCCGCCTGCATCGCCAGCGTCGAAAAGAAACCCACCAAGCGTAATCCGTGGGCGCCGTTCACCACCTCGACCCTGCAGCAGGATGCCTCAAGCCGGTTGGGTTTCGCCCCGGCCCGTACGATGCAGATCGCGCAGCGGCTCTATGAAGGCGTTAATGTGGGTGGCGAGAATGTCGGTCTGATCACCTATATGCGAACTGACGCCGTTCAGTTGGCCCCGGAGGCCATCAGCCAGACGCGCGACTCCATCTCGAAGAACTTTGGCGACGACTACCTTCCCGAAAAGCCCCGGCTTTATCAGACAAAAGCAAAGAACGCCCAGGAAGCGCACGAAGCGATCCGCCCTACCGACCTGTTCCGCCACCCGGATTCGCTCAAAAGCCTCGATCCGGACATGCACAAGCTTTATCAGCTGATCTGGCGGCGTACGCTGGCCAGCCAGATGAAGTCCGCCGAGATCGAACGTACCACCGCCGACATCGCGCTTGGCGGGGATCGCGATGTGGTTCTACGCGCCGTTGGTTCGGTCATTACTTTCCCTGGATTCCTGGCGTTGTACGGTGCTGTGGCAAACGATGACCGCGAGGATGACGATGCCGACAGCAAGGAATTGCCGCCGCTGAATGAAGGCGACACACCGAAGTTGAAGGAATGTCTGATCGAACAGCATTTCACCCAGCCGCCGCCGCGCTTCACAGAGGCCAGCCTCATCCGGCGGATGGAAGAGGCCGGGATCGGCCGCCCTTCCACTTACGCCTCAACCCTTAGTGTCCTTCAGGACCGCAATTACATGCGGCTGGAAAAGCGCGCGATCATTCCTGAAGACCGCGGACGCGTCGTGACGGCTTTTCTCGAGAGCTTCTTTGCCAAGTATGTGAGTTTCGATTTCACCGCCGAACTAGAACGTCAACTTGACCAGATCTCAAACGGCGAAGTGGCGTACAAGGACGTGCTGCGCCAGTTCTGGACGGATTTCGCTGCGCATATCGACGAGATCAAGGACCTCCGCGTATCGGAGGTTCTCGACGCGCTCAATGATCTTCTTGAAGACCATATCTTCCCCGAAAAGGAGGATGGTTCGGATCGACGGCTTTGCCCGACATGCGGACAGGGGCAATTGTCCCTGAAAGTTGGCAAGTTCGGGGCGTTTATCGGCTGTTCGAATTATCCGGAATGCCGACACACCCAACAGTTGAACAATGCCGCAACCGGCGACGCGCAATTGCCTGAAGGCGACGGCGTCCTGGGTGAAGATCCCGATACGGGCGAAACGATCGTCTTGAAATCGGGCCGCTTCGGCCCATATATCGAACGTGGCGAGGGTGACGATAAAAAGCGCGCCAGCATTCCCAAGGGATGGGTTCCGTCAGAAATTGACCTGCCCAAGGCGTTAAAGCTTTTGTCACTGCCCCGCGAAGTGGGTGCGCATCCTGAAAGCGGAAAAATGATTACCGCCGGCATTGGCCGGTATGGTCCATTTGTCCTGCACGATGGCACCTACGCAAATCTGCCGGACGTGGAAGAAGTTTTCGACGTCGGGCTCAATCGCGCGGTCGACCTGATTGCCCAGAAGGCTGCAGGCGGCGGGCGTGGACGCAATGCAGCCACTGTGATTTCGTCGCTTGGCGACCATCCGGACGGTGGTGCGGTTACGGTGCGCGATGGCCGCTATGGCCCTTATGTGAACCATGGCAAGGTCAATGCGACCCTGCCGCGCGACGTTAAACCAGAATCCGTGACCCTTGAGATGGCGCTTGAACTGATAGCAGCCAAACAAGCCAAGGGTCCCAACAAGAAAACAGGCCGCGCCGCGGCCAAGCCGAAAGCGAAAGCCAAGGCGAAGCCCAAAGCGAGCGCGAAGCCTAAAGCAAAGGCCAAAAGCTAAAATGACAAGGAAATCGCCCGGCACTCCCAAAAAGGATGCCGGGCAAATTGCAGGCAGCCCCGACACATCGTCCGGCCTGCCAACCCAGGAACAGGTGATGCAGGCGCTGACCGATCACCCCGACATGAGTTCGAAACGCGACCTCACCCGCTATTTCGGCATCAAGGGCGATGATCGCGCCCCGTTCAAGAAACTACTCAAGGAACTTGAAGGCGAAGGATTGATCCGACGCCAGCGCAAGAGCCTGAAAAAGACCGGCGCCCTGCCGCCGGTGACGGTTCTTGATGTGCTGCCGGATAGCGACCCCGAAGAGCTCTTCGCCGTGCCCGCAAAATGGGACGAAGCGGCCGATGGGCCACGCCCAAAGCTGCGCGTCGCAGAAGACCGCAAGGCGCGGGTTGCGCCCGGGCCCGGCGATCGCATCCTCGCACGGATCGAACAATCCGGTGGCGCTGCGGGCCGCTATACCGCGCGACCGATGAAAATTCTCGACAAGCCGCGTCGTGCCCAGATTGGCATCGTGCGGCTTGACGATGATGGCGCGCGACTGCTCCCCGTTGATCGCAAGAACAAGGAAATGCGCATTCCCGCGAGTGATCTCGGAGGCGCGAAAAATGGCGATCTCGTCGAAATCGATGTGACTACGTCGGGGCGGCTGATGATACCACGCGCCAAAGTCACAAAGGTCATCGGCAGTCCGGCCTCTGAAGGCGCGGTGAGCC
This sequence comes from Devosia sp., assembly GCA_017794705.1. Taxonomy (GTDB): domain Bacteria; phylum Pseudomonadota; class Alphaproteobacteria; order Rhizobiales; family Devosiaceae; genus IH3. The sequence continues at coordinate 461,280 of CP051235.1, forward strand.
TCATCGCGTTGCACAACCTGGAAATCCCCTACCAGTTCCCGGCCAGCGTGCTTCGCGCCGCGGAAGCAGCGAAACCGGCGACGCTCAAGGGCCGTGAGGACTGGCGGGATATGGCGTTCATCACTATCGATCCGGCGGATGCCAAGGATCATGATGACGCCGTCATGGCGGTCGCCGACGATGATTCCGCCAACCAGGGTGGACATGTCGTCTATGTCGCCATCGCAGACGTTGCCGCCTATGTCACGCCCGGCAGCGATCTGGACAAGGAAGCCTATCTGCGCGGCAATTCGGTCTATTTCCCGGACCGGGTGGTGCCTATGCTCCCCGAACGCATCTCGAACGATTTGTGTTCGCTCAGGGAAGGCGAGAACCGCCCTGCCCTGGCCGTCCGAATGGTGCTGGATGCAGAGGGGCACAGGAAGAGCCACTCATTCCACCGAGTGATGATCCGCTCCGTGGCCAAGCTCAGCTACAATCAAGCACAGGCCGCGGTTGATGGCCGGCCTGACGACACGACCGGTCCGCTTCTGGATGGCGTCTTGAAGCCACTTTGGGCAGCATATGGCACCATGGCCAAGTCGAGGGACAAGCGCGGGCCGCTCAACCTCGACTTGCCCGAACGCAAGATCATCCTTGATGAAAACGGGCTGGTTGACCGCGTCCACGTGCCGCCACGCCTCGAAGCGCACCGGCTGATCGAGGAAATGATGATTGCGGCCAACGTCTGCGCGGCCGAAACGCTGGAGCGGCAGCACTCGCCGCTGATCTACCGCACCCACGATGTGCCAGGCGAAGAAAAGCTCGCCGCGCTGCGCGACTTTCTCGGATCTCTGAACCTCAGCTTTTCGCGCTCGGACGCGGTGCGTCCGCATCATTTCAACCAGGTGCTGAGCAAGGCTGAAGGGTCGGCACATGCGCACCAGGTCAGTGAAATGGTGCTGCGCAGCCAGGCCCAAGCTGAGTACAGCAAAGAGAATTTCGGGCACTTCGGGCTTAATCTGGACCGCTACGCCCACTTCACCTCACCCATCCGCCGCTATGCCGATCTGGTCGTGCACCGGGCGCTGATCTCGGCGCTCAAGCTGGGCAAGGACGGGTTGCGTTTCGAGGATGAAGCCGGGCTGTCTGCGGTAGCGCAGCATATTTCCTCGACCGAGCGCCGCGCCATGATCGCCGAGCGCGAGACCGTGGACCGGTTGATCGCGCAATTTCTGGCGGGGCGGATCGGGGCGCGTTTCCACGGCAAGGTCTCCGGCGTCACGCGGTCCGGCCTTTTCGTCAAGCTCGACGAATCCGGCGCAGACGGGTTCGTGCCCGCCTCAAGTCTTGGATCGGACTACTTCCGCCATGTCGAGGAACAACAGGCCATGATCGGCGAGCGGACAGGCGAACGTTTCAGACTGGGCGACAAGGTCGAGGTGCGTCTACTTGAAGCAGCGCCCGTGGCTGGCGCCCTGCGCTTTGAAATCCTATCTGATGGGGAACGGGTTGCGCCGCCGGGCAGTGCGCGTGGCCACAGAAGGCTTGGGCGCGTCGGCAAGGCTGCGCACCGCAGCAAAAAGGCGAAGCGCAGATGAGTGTCACCTTCACCACCGGTGAGCCGGAGACCAAGCTCGATCGGCCACTGACTTCTGCAATGTGGCGTGGTGCGCGCGGCAAATGCCCCAGCTGTGGCAAGGGCCACCTGTTCCGCGCTTATCTCAAGGTGGTCGACGAATGCGACCAGTGCGGCACTGAACTGCATCATCAGCGCGCGGACGATGTGCCGGCCTACATCACCATTGTGATCGTCGGGCACATTCTGGTCGGCCTCATGCTGCACCTGGAAATGGCGTGGCATGTCGACCCGAAGATGTATCTCTATACATTGGTCCCGGCCGCGGTCGTGTTGCCCCTGATGATGCTGCCCTGGGTCAAGGGCGCAGCGGTCGGGCTGCAATGGGCGCTCGGCATGCATGGGTTTGGTAGATCAGTCGATCCGGGCACCGGCATCTAGGGGCAAATCAGGCTTCTTGACTTTTGCCGAACCATGCGTAGTTTGCGCGCAAAGTTTCCGCCGGGCCGTGTGCCCGGTTTGATGTATTCAGGATGAATTGAAATGGCCAAAACCAACACGATCAAGGTCAAGCTGGTTTCCACCGCTGACACCGGTTTCTTCTATGTGACCAAGAAGAATGCCCGCACCATGACGGACAAGATCACCCAGCGGAAGTATGACCCGGTTGCGCGCAAGCACGTGGACTTCAAGGAAGCCAAGATCAAATAGTTTTGCCAACCTATCGGCAAATTGAAAAACCCGCCTTCGATCGAAGGCGGGTTTTTTCGTGTCCCCTGCAAGGTGTTGTGACGACCCCAGAGGCGCATTGGGTAGCAAGGAAGGTGACTGACCCGGTCCGGTCTATCGAAGAGGCCACTCTAACCGAAACCGGGCCAGTCGCCCTACGGACCCAGGAATTGCGGCGGACCTGAGAAATACCGTAGGGACATCGGCTGAAACCGGGAAAATCCTTGGCTCCAGCGATGCCCTCAAAATAGGCTCCGGGCCGGCAAAGGCAAGTAAATCCCGCACTCCCGGCGTGGCTAACGCCTAGCGTAGTGAAACGTTAGGGTTAACTGTTAAACCCTTGATCCCGGGCGGAAACTGCAGCGACGAGCCGCCTCAGGCAGCGTCGAAGATGACGCGGTTCCGGCCCGAATGCTTGGCCCTGTAAAGCGCGATGTCTGCACGCTTTGAAAGCGCTTCCGGCGTGTCGGTTTCATCGTGGTTCATGGCGACCCCCACCGAGACCGTCACATGCACATGCAACTCGTTGCCGACGACAAATGACTTGTCGGCGACAGCATCCCGGATGCGTTCCGCAATGGCGTGGGCCTGCTGATGGTCGGTGTCGGGCATCAGCACCACGAATTCCTCGCCGCCGTAGCGGCAGGCCAGGTCCACACCGCGGATATTGCGCTGCATGCGCCTGGCAAATTCCTTGAGGATGATGTCGCCGGCATCATGTCCGTGCGTATCGTTGATGCGCTTGAAGTGATCAATGTCGAGCATCATCATGCCGAGGCTGCGTTCCTGGCTGGTTGCCTTTTCGAGCATGATCGCGAGGTGCCGGTCGAAATAACGCCGGTTGTAGAGCCCGGTGAGTTCATCCACCACGGCCATCGCCATTGTCGAATTGACACTCTCGCGCAGTTCGTTGGCGTACCGCTGACGCCGGATCTGGGTTCGAACCCTTGCGGACAGTTCATGCTTCTCCAGTGGGCGCATGATGAAATCATTGACGCCGAGATCGAGGCCGCGCAGCACTTTGGGCCGATCCACCTCGTCGGCAATCAGAATGATGGGCATCGTTCGGGTCTGTTCGAGCGTGCGCAGTTGTGAGCAGACGCGCAAAGGATCAAAGGACTTCAGGCCCGTGCTGACGAGTGCGACCTCGTACCCTTCGTCTGCAACCTGCAGGGCGACAGACGTGGGGTCGGCAACAATCTGAAGTTTGTGCTCTTTGGAGAGGATGTTCTGCAGGCGTTCGACGCTGGCAGGATCTTCATCGATCACCAGCACCCTGCCCCCGTCAACGCGAATGCTGGCAATCGCCTGTTCGGCGTGCTCGGCAGCAATTTGCCGTCCGGTCAACGCACGGGCGCGCAATTCATCGGTCAGCATTTTCAGGCGCACCAGGCTTTTCACCCGCGCCAACAACTGCATGTCGTCGGGGGGCTTGGTGAGAAAATCGTCGGCGCCCGCCTCCAGCCCTTCGATACGGTCCGAGGGCTGATCAAGTGCCGTGATCATCACCACCGGTATGTGATGGGTCTCGGGATTGGACTTGAGACGGCGGCAGACCTCGAACCCGTTCATTTCCGGCATCATCACATCGAGCAGGATGATGTCGAAATGGATTTTGGCGCACATATCCAGCGCTTCGGCACCGGAATAGGCGCAGTGCACCTCGAAATATTCCGCGGTCAGGCGGGCCTCGAGCAATTTCACATTGGTTGGAATATCGTCAACGACCAGCACACGTGCCGTCATGACCACCCCCGTACGCACAACTCAATCGGGATGGGAAATCCCTAAGTCACTTCAATTTTTAAGATAACCGGCAATGGTTTCCAAAAAGTGAGGCACGGAAATCGGTTTGGAAATATAGCCCTCGCAGCCACCGTCAAGGATGCGCTTTTCGTCACCCTTCATGGCGAATGCGGTGACGGCGATGACCGGGATGTCGCGCAATTCATCATCTTCTTTCAGCCACTTGGTGACTTCGAGGCCGGATACTTCAGGCAACTGGATATCCATCAGAATCAGATCCGGATGGTGGTTGCGGGCAAGGTCGAGCGCCTCCATGCCATTGCGGGTCTGCACGATGTCATAGCCTTGGGATTCCAGCAAGTCGTGGAAGAGCTTCATGTTGAGCTCGTTGTCTTCCACGATCATTACGGTCTTGGCCATGCACATTCCCTCGCGGCGCATCGCTCCGTCACCAAACGGGGGCGAAGCTGATTCTGCGCTGTTCATTTTGGACGCCTGTCAGGCTAACATCAATCGATTAGCATCCCGTCCTACTCCGAGTTGAGGAAAGCCCGTGGCCGACGACAGACAGCTGACTGAAATGAGCAAGGCGGGTATTGGTTATCTGGCCTCGGACCCCGAGGAATTGGCGCGGTTCATGAACACCGCCGGCTATGATCCGGACGGATTGCGCGGCGCGCTCGGCACCCGCAGCCTCGCCATGGCCGTGCTCGACTATTTCGCTTCAAACGAGGATTGTCTGTTGGCGATGTGCGCGAATTCCGACGTCACGGTCGAGCGGTTCATGCATGTCTGGCAAAGACTGAACGCGCACGAGTGACCGGATGGACGGGTTGCCCCACCTTTGCCGGGACTGCCTCACCGAATTCACGGCGCAGGCCCGCGCCGAGCGCTGTCCGGCCTGCGGGTCCTCGCGGCTTTTGGCGCACGAGGAACTCGAGACTTTGGAGATCGCCCACATCGATTGCGATGCATTCTACGCCTCGGTGGAAAAACGTGACCGGCCTGAGCTGATCGACAAGCCCGTGATCATCGGCGGCGGACAGCGTGGGGTCGTGTCAACCTGCTGCTACATTGCGCGGATGAGTGGCGTACGCTCGGCCATGCCGATGGTGACGGCGCTGCGCAAATGTCCCGATGCCATAGTGATCCGGCCGGACATGGCCAAATATGTCGAAGTCTCAAAGCAGGTGAAGGCCCGAATGCTGGACCTGACGCCACAGGTGGAGCCCCTCTCGATCGATGAGGCGTTCCTTGACCTGTCGGGCACGCGAAAGGTGCACAAAGCCCATGCAGCCAAAGTGCTGGCGCGGTTTGCCAAACAGGTCGCCGAGGACATCGGCATCACGGTCTCCGTGGGGCTAAGTCACAACAAGTTCCTGGCCAAGGTGGCCTCGGACCTCGACAAGCCACGAGGATTCGCACTGATCGGTAGAGCGGAAACCATGTCGTTCCTGGCACCAAAGCCCATCAGCATCATTTACGGCGTTGGCCGGGTGATGAGCGAAACCCTGCGGCGCGATGGCCTGCTGACCATCGGTCAACTGCAGAAACAGGATCCCGAAGACCTGATGCGCAAGTACGGCGAAACCGGCGCCCGTCTGGCCAGACTGTCACGTGGTGAGGATCACCGACCGCTGGCGACATCACGCGGTGCCAAGTCGATCAGTTCGGAAACCACCTTCATGGAGGACATTTCGGATCTCGATCGCCTGTCGCAAAAGCTGTTGCGCCAGTGCGAACGCGTTGCCGACCGCATGAAAAAGTCGAAACTGGTGGCCGACACGGTCACGTTGAAGCTGAAGACCTCGGGTTTTCAGATTCGCACCCGGGCAAGGCACCTGCCCGTCCCCACCCAACTGGCACATGTCATGTACGAAAACGCCGTGCAGCTTCTGGAACGCGAACTTGATGGCACTTCTTTCCGGCTGCTGGGGGTGGGCATGTCACACATTTCACAGGCCGGCGACACAGATCCATCGGACCTGTTGGAGCCGCAGATCGCCCGCAAGGCGGCGGCCGAACGCGCCATGGACAAGGTTCGCACCAGATTCGGTAGCGACGCTGTTGTCAGAGGCAAACTTTACCGGCAAAAAAGCCGGGACGATCTCGCCGAAACACCCTCCGAGGAAGATTCATGACCAGTCCCGCCGAAGTGCTGAACAAGCTCGGCATTGAATTGCCTGTGCCCGCTGCGCCGCTTGCGGCCTATGTTCCTGTGGTGCGCAGCGGAGGTTTGCTGTTTGTTTCCGGCCAGTTGCCTTCAAATGCTGACGGAATGATTCAGGGCACTCTGGGCGCCAACATGTTGGTGGAGGACGGCCAGGCCGCCGCGCGTCTGGCGGCGATAAACGTATTGGCGCAGATTGTTTCCAACGGCGGGGTGCCGCTCGAAAAGATCAAGCGCGTTGTCAAACTTTCAATTTTCGTCGCCTCGACTCCTGATTTTACAGAGCATCATCTGGTGGCAAACGGCGCCTCGGAACTGATAGCCGAGGTCCTTGGCGATGCCGGACAGCATGCGCGGGCAGCATTCGGTGTTGCCGCCTTGCCGATGGGTGCAGCAGTTGAGATTGAAGCCATAGTGGATGTTGGTGCCTGATGGACCTGACGCCCATATTTGCCCAGCCTGTCGCGCATCGCGGCCTGCACAATCGCGGCAACGGCGTAATCGAGAACTCCCGCTCGGCCTTTGCTCGCGCCATTCAAGGCGGCTATGGCATCGAGTGTGACCTGCAATTGAGCGGCGACGGGGTGCCGGTTGTCTTTCATGACCCGACGCTGGATCGTGTGGCCGGGCAGTCTGGTGCCGTGTCCACTCTGAGTGCCGGGCAATTGGGCCGGATCACCCTCACCGGCTCTTCCGCCGGAGACTGTCCGCAGACTTTTTCAGCGATGCTGGAGCAAGTAGGTGGTGCGGTGCCGCTGGTTGTTGAACTCAAGCACCAGTCAAATGATGAAGCCGCACAGCAACTCGCCACGGCTGCCGTCAAAGCGGTCGCGGACTATGAGGGGCCGCTGGTTTTCAAGAGCTTTGATCCCGAGCTTATCAAGCACACCCGCCGCGCCGGTTTCCCGGGCGCCATCGGCATCATCACCCAGCGGTATGGCGACGAATATTCCAAAAACCGCCTGAACGGATGGGAACGGTTCTCGCTCAGGCACCTGCTGCATCGGCCCAGTACAAAATTCGACTTTATTTCATGCGATCACAGAGCTTTGCGCCTGCCGATGGTGCGCTTTCTGCGCCAGGGTGGCATGAAGGTCATGACGTGGACTGTCCGTTCCTACCCCGAGGAAGATCAGGCCCGCCCGCATGCAGACCAGATCGTATTTGAAGGGTTCTTGCCTCAACGTGCCTGAATCCAGGCTGACAGCGATAGTTCACCCGGCGACTGCCGACATCCCGGCAGAGCGCTGGAACAGTCTTGTGCCGCAAACCAACGGCGTGCCTGACAACCCCTTCATCGATCACGCGTTTTTCCTAGCACTTGAGCAGTCTGGTTGCGCCACGGGTCAGACCGGCTGGCAGCCGCAGCACATCGAGTTGCAGCGTGATGGTGAGCCGGTGGGGCTGATGCCGCTGTTCCTGAAGTCGCATTCGCAAGGCGAATATGTGTTCGACTATGGCTGGGCTGATGCGTTCGAGCGCGCCGGTGGCCGCTATTATCCCAAATTACAGTGTTCGGTTCCCTTCACCCCCGCCTCCGCGCCAAAGCTTCTGGTGCCGTCAGGCGAGTTGGATCTCAGCATGGCCCTATTGTCGACCGCAGAAGAACTCGCCGCACGACGCAGTGCATCCTCTGTGCATGCGACGTTCGTCAGCCCCGAAGAGCAGAGCATTGCCGAAAGCGCGGGCTGGATGGTGCGGCATGACACCCAGTTCCACTGGCACAACCATGATTTCGACTCCTACGAAGCGTTTCTGGAGACGCTCGCCTCGCGAAAACGCAAGACCCTGCGCCGCGAACGGCGCGAAGCGCTGGCCGAAGGTCTGGAGGTCAAGTGGATCACCGGCAGCGATCTCACAGAAGCGCACTGGGACGCGTTTTTCGAGTTCTATCAGGACACCGGCGGGCGCAAGTGGGGCCGCCCCTATCTCAACCGCACTTTCTTCTCACTCATATCCGAAGCAATGGCCGATCGAATCGTGCTGATGTTCGCCTACGATGGCGACGAACCGATCGCCGGCACGCTGAATTTCCTCGGCAAGGATACGATCTATGGCCGGTATTGGGGCTGCACCCGCGAAGTGCCCTTCCTGCATTTCGAGCTCTGCTACTATCAGGCCATCGACTTTGCCATCGCCCACAAGTTGAAAACCGTCGAGGCCGGCGCGCAAGGGGAGCACAAGCTGGCGCGCGGCTATGAACCGTCGCAAACGCGCTCCATCCATTGGATCGAGAATGCCGGCTTTCGTCAGGCTGTTGAGGATTATCTGACCGATGAGCGTCGACATGTGGCGCAAAATCAGGAAATTCTTGGCCGACATACCCCGTTCCGCAAGGGGCAAAGACAAGGGAACTAGGACATGACAGCATACGATCCCGACAATATTTTCGCTAAGATTCTCGCAGGCGAAATCCCGTCCGTACAAGTGTTCGAGAATGAGACTTGTGTCGCCATTATGGATGCCTTTCCGCAGTCGAAGGGCCATTGCTTGGTCATCCCGCGGGCTGCATCACGCAACCTTCTGGATGCTGATCCGGCTGAACTGGCGGCCACGATTCCGCACGTTCAGAAACTGGCCCGCGCGGTGCAATCAGCGCTGAGGGCCGATGGAATCCGGGTCGCGCAGTTCAATGAGGCGCCAGCGGGGCAGACCGTGTTTCATCTGCACTGGCATGTGATCCCGATGTACGAAGGAGCGACCCTGGGGGCGCACGGCGGCGGCATGGCCGACATGGACGAACTCAAGGCGCAAGCGCAGATGATCAAGGCGGCGCTGGACTGAGAAACTGAATCCGACTCTCCCCGCAAGTGTCTGAAAAGGAATTAAAAAAAGGACGCCCGAGGGCGTCCTTTCGCATTGTCGTGGCCAATCACCAGAATCAGTTCTTGGCCTTGGCTGGCGCCTTCTTCTTTGAGCCCTTCGGTCCGGAGATCGCCTTGGGCTTGGCTGGGCGGGGCGGCGTGGCTACCAGTTCCAGCCGGGCATCGGCGCCCTCCCCAACCACAGTGACCTTGACACTGCCGCCGTTCTGCAGAGGTCCGAACAGCACCTCCTCGGCCAGTGGCTTCTTGACGTGTTCCTGGATCACTCGTCCCAATGGACGCGCGCCCATGGCCTCGTCGTAGCCACGTTCGGCCAGCCAGTCGGCAGCTTCCGGCGTCAGCGTGATGGTGACGTTGCGCTCGGCCAACTGGGTTTCCAGTTGCAGCACGAACTTTTCGACCACGCGATGGACGATCTCGCGCGGCAGCGGTGCAAACGAAATGATCGCGTCGAGCCGGTTGCGGAACTCGGGCGTGAACATGCGGTTGACCGCCTCTTCGTCGTCGCCCACTTCGCGCTTGCGCCCGAAGCCGATCGGCGACTTCGCCAGTTCCTGTGCCCCGACGTTTGAGGTCATGATCAGGATGACGTTGCGGAAGTCGACGGACTTGCCGGTGTGATCGGTCAGCTTGCCGTGGTCCATGACCTGCAGGAGAATATTGAACAGGTCCGGATGCGCCTTTTCGATTTCGTCGAGAAGCACAACGCAGTGTGGATTCTGGTCAACGCCATCGGTCAACAGACCGCCCTGGTCAAACCCGACATAGCCCGGAGGCGCGCCGATGAGCCGCGAGACGGTATGGCGTTCCATATATTCGGACATGTCGAAGCGCAGAAGTTCGACGCCCAGCGTATCCGCCAACTGCCGTGCCGCCTCGGTCTTGCCGACGCCGGTCGGGCCGGTGAACAGGTAAGAGCCGATGGGCTTTTCCGGTTCGCGCAGGCCGGCACGGGCCAGCTTGATGGCCGATGACAGAGCCTCAATGGCTGTGTCCTGACCAAACACGACGCGTTTGAGATTTTCGTCGAGATTTCCGAGCAGTTCCGCATCGGAGCGCGACACGGACTTGGGCGGAATCCGCGCCATGCCCGAAATGGTTTCCTCGACGTCTTCGACGTTGATCACCTTCTTGCGCTTGTCTGCCTCAAGCAGCATCTGGCTGGCGCCGGTCTCGTCGATCACGTCGATTGCCTTGTCCGGCAATTTGCGGTCGTTGATGTAACGCGCCGACAGCCGGACCGCCGCCTCGATGGCGTCGTCGGAGTATTCGACCTTGTGATAGTCCTCGAAATAGGGTTTCAGCCCCTTCATGATCTCGATGGCATCCGGCAGCGATGGCTCGGCCACGTCCACTTTCTGGAAACGGCGGACCAGCGCCCGGTCCTTTTCGAAGAACTGGCGGTATTCCTTGTAGGTGGTCGAACCGATGCAGCGGATCGCTCCGGAGGCAAGTGCAGGCTTCAAGAGGTTTGACGCATCCAGCGCGCCGCCGGATGTGGCACCGGCGCCAATCACCGTATGGATTTCGTCGATGAACAGGATGACGTTCTCGCGCTTCTCCAGTTCCTTCATGACGGCCTTCAGCCGCTCTTCAAAATCGCCGCGATAGCGCGTACCGGCCAGCAGTGAGCCCATGTCGAGAGCGTAAATCTCGGCATCCTTGAGCACTTCGGGCACATCGTTTTCAACGATACGGCGCGCCAGCCCCTCGGCGATGGCGGTCTTGCCGACACCGGCATCACCCACGTAGAGCGGGTTGTTCTTGGAGCGGCGGCAGAGGATCTGGATCGTGCGACGCAATTCCGAAGCACGACCGATGAGCGGATCGATTTTGCCCAACCGCGCCTTTTCATTGAGATTGACGCAATATTCTTCCAGGGCCGAGGCCTTCTTGCCGGCTTCGGCCTCCTCGCCTGTTTCGTCGTCCTCGACGCCGGAGGCGGTGCGGGGCTCGTCGGGTCCCGACTTGGTGATGCCGTGCGAGATGAAGTTCACCGCATCAAGGCGGCTCATGTCCTGCTGTTCAAGGAAATAGGCGGCGTGGCTTTCGCGCTCGGCAAAGATGGCCACCAGCACGTTTGCGCCCGTCACCTCTTCGCGTCCTGAAGACTGAACATGAATAACGGCGCGCTGAATCACCCGCTGAAAGGCGGCGGTGGGGCGCGCATCCTGGGCGTTGGGCACCACGAGGCTTTCCAGTTCCTCATCCACGAACACTTCGAGGTCGGCGCGCAGGGCGTCAACTTCAACGTCGCAGCCGGTCAGCACGGCCAGCGCGTCGCGGTCGTCGGTCAGAGCCAACAGCAGGTGCTCGAGCGTTGCAAACTCATGCGACCGCTCGCGCGCCAGGTTCATGGCCTGATGCAGTGCTTTTTCCAATCCGCGTGAGAATGATGGCATTTGGGGTTCCTATTGTTTCTCGAGTACGCACTGCAGCGGATGCTGATTTTTCTGGGCGGCATCCATCACCCGCATCACCTTCGTTTCCGCCACTTCGTAGGGAAACACGCCACATTGGCCGACGCCGTGCTGGTGCACCTGCATGGTGATGTGCCAGGCGTCATCCTGCGACTTGTTGAAGACTTCCTGCAGAATGGCGACGACAAACTCCATTGGCGTGTAGTCGTCATTCAGCAGCAGAACCTTGAACATATTGGGGCGCTTGGTGCGCGGCCGGGTCTTGGTGGCCACGCCAGTTTCGAATTCATCATCACCCTGGCGCCCGTCATCTTCATCACCGACGAGTTTCCACGCGCCACCCTGCCCGGTGGCGGGAGCCGGTTTGCCAGCGCGATAGTCGAAAGGAAGCGGCGGCATGTTGATTCCTTGGGAAGCACTCAACTCAGGTAGGACGCATTATGTAGGAAAATTCTGGCCGCTGTTAAGGGGTGATCTGTGCGATTTGATCGCCCTGTTTCCCCAACGCCCATGTTTTGATTCGCATTTTACCGAATTGTAACGGGCTGGCCGCTAGTCTCGATCACGAACAGGGACCTGCGTGGGGGCACGGCACAGGTCTGCGGTCAAAATATTGTGACGGGCTGCGTATTTGCCCGGGAGTAAACGAGTTGCATTTTCGGCTTTTTGCCCTACCCGCCAATCCGGCATCGCGCGGCGTTTTGAAGCGCGCAATCGTTGTCCTTTTTCTGTTTTTGTTTGCCGGCATCGCCGGTGCGATGACCAGCCAGGCGCACGCCCAGAGCGTTCCGCGCGCCTATGCGGGCATTGTGGTAGATGCCAAGACCGGCAACACGCTTTATTCCAACGCCGCCGACTCTCCCCGATACCCTGCCTCTGTCACCAAGGTGATGACGCTTTACATCCTGTTTCAGGAGTTGAAGGCGGGGCGGATGACGCTCAACACTCCACTCAATGTGTCGCGCCATGCCGCGGCTGCCGAACCCACCAAGCTTTATGTCCGCGCCGGGACGACAATCAAGGTCGAGGATGCGATCAAGGCGCTGGTGACTCTGTCCGCCAACGACGTGGCCCGCGTGATTGCGGAAAATATCGGCGGCACTGAGTCGCAGTTTGCAGAGCGGATGACTGCGACGGCCCGTGCCCTCGGCATGAGCCGCACCACCTACGCAAACGCCTCGGGCCTTCCGGACCGCCGGCAAGTGACTACCGTCCGCGACCAGTCGCGGCTGGCGATCGCCATCTACCAGCACTTCCCGACCTACTACGAATATTTCCAGACGCGCAGTTTCCGCTACGGCGGCAACACGCATGGCAATCACAACCGGCTGTTGGGCCAGAACGGCGTCGACGGTATCAAGACCGGCTATATCCGCGCCTCTGGCTACAACCTGATGACGGCGGCCCGCAAGGACAACCGGCACATCGTGGTCATCGCCTTCGGCTTCAATTCCGGTGCTTCCCGCAACGCCAAGGTCGCCGAACTGGTGCGCGAATATCTTCCCCGCGCTCGATCCGGGTCTTACTGGGCGCAGGCGATGATCCCCGAAATCGGTGCAACCGGTGCCGGCAATGTCTTCGCCGTGGCCAATTCCGAGCCGGTCACGCCCATGCCGCGCCCCGCGGATCGCATGCCGTCGGCGCTGTTGCCGCCGGCAACGATACAGGTCGCCAGCGCCCAACCCGTCGAGTTGATGGTTGAAGACAATCTGCCGCCTGCCGAAATTCCCATCCCGGCGCCGCTGCCCGCACCGCAGGGCGCGGCAGTGTCCCTGGTTGAACCAGCATCGCGGCCTGAGACCCTGCAGATGGCGCTCGCGCCGCCAGCGCCCGTCACTCCGCCCGTTGATCTCATGGGCAATTCCGCCTCTCAGGCCATCGCCACTGCCGCCGCAATCAACGCCCCCGCGCCGCAGCCACAGCGTCCGCTGGACATCATCGGTGAGTGGCTGAGCGACAGTTTCAACATGATGGCCGACTCAAACCCGCAGCCCTCCGGTGCCCTGGCGCTGGTGCCGCCTGCCGAAATCGGCGGCGCCAGTCAGACCGGCGGACAGGCCATTGACCTGATGAACTCGGGCAGCATCGCTCCGGCCTCTACTGTCGAAACCGGCTGGGTCATCCAGATCGGAGCTGCGCCCACTGAAGACGGGGCCCGCAGCCTTTTGCGCGATGCCACGCTGGAGTTGTCGGAATTGACGGACCTCCGTCCCTATGTCGAACAGACCGTGAGTTCCGGTCAGACCTACTACCGAGCCCGTTTCTCCGGCTTCGCCGGCCGCGACGAGGCGCAAAACATCTGCAATCAGATCAAACAAAACAACATGAGCTGTCTGGCCGTACAGAGCTGACAGCCGCACCGGGGAAGCACGTTTGGCGCATTTGTATTGGAGTAGCCCGAATGAGCACTGAAACGAAAATGACCGAACTGGTCGAACTGGCCGAGTTCGCCGCCTCAGCCGAAAACCGGGGCCAACAGCGCGAAGAGTTCTGGCGGGCCTACCGCGCCGGAGCCGGCCATCGCCGGTTTACCCGTGGCCGTCCGGTCTCCGACCTTTTAGGCGTGGTTTTGGCCCTGTCCACGCGCACCCGCCGCATGTTGGCACCGCGCGCCACGGTCGAACTGGACGTATTCGCGCCGGGCGGTGTCCGCGCCGTGCGGCTCAGCGTCGGCGAACCCGTCGAAGACTAAGCCGGGCGCATATGTTCGAATTGCCAGGGGCCGTGCTGGCGCGCCTGCTCAAAGGCTTCGCGTGCGGCTCTTCGGGCTTTTGCCCGCTCTGACAGCGGCAGGTTGAGCGCCTGCACCAGCCCGCGATACTCATGTTGGGCACTCTTGTGCGACATGGTGGGCATGCCCGTCGCGTCCATATCGTCGAGCGGATCAAACACGGTCATGCCGATCGGAAACAGCGAGCGGAAGATCACCCGTTCTGCAATCCCCTCAGCGACCCGCGCACCCAGCCGGGTCGACAGCATCTCAATCGCTGTCTGCACCAGCCGCATATTGCGCGAGGACAGCATGGAAATCCGGTTGCGCACCAGGATCCAGTCAATCGTTCGGCCGTCCACGGCCAGGCGTTCCTTGCGCGCGCGCTGCACCAGTCGGGCATAGTGACTGAGTTCGCGCGGTTCGCCGGTCACCGGATCAATCCGGGCCAGCACGTCCATATCGATCAGACTGTCGTTGACCGGGGTGATCAGCGTATCGGCCAATGAATGGGCCAGCCGCGTCAGGTTGGTGTCGAATCCCGGCGTATCAATCAGCAGAAAATCGACATTCATCTCCACTTCCGACACCGCCTGGCGGAAAACGTCGAACTCCATGCGCTGGTTCTGCGCGACCGAGTCGCCTTGCGAGACCGGCAGGTGATAGTGAATGGAATGCGGGATTTTCAGGTCGTGCGCCTTGGCCCATTCGCGGCGGTTGCGCACATAGTGGGTCAGGGTCTGCTGACGGCTGTCCACGTCGATCGTGGCGACCCTAAACCCTTCATACAACAGGAAAACCGCGAGATGGAAAGCCGTCGTGGACTTGCCCGACCCGCCCTTTTCATTCCCCAGAACAATGACGTGCGCACCCGTCCCGTGCATGTTGCTCTCCAACCAACGTCACACAACTCTATCGCCGGGAGCGCGGCAGCGACAAGACGTAATCCGGTCACACGGGGTTAATTGATTAATGCCGGTCAGATCAGACCGAGGGTCGCCAGTTCTTCGGCCAGGCTTTCATCGCCTTCCGAGGTGCCGTCCAGTTTGGGCATTTCACGCGGCGCGTCCTCGGGTTTGAGATAGCGCCACCCCTGAAACGGCCGCTTGGGTTGTGGCACCGTTCGAATGATCTCTGGCGCCATGACGATGTCGCAGCAGCTGAGGCCTTCGTGATTGGTCTCGGCCACCAGGTCGACAATCGGCTGGCGGCAGCGGATGGCGCCGCCGATCACCCAGTACAAGGCCCCCTGCCCGATGATCTCGTCGGCGCGGCGCGGCATCATGCGGGTCCGGTGATAGTGATTAGTTCCGTAAAGACTGTTCCGGGAGACGTGCAGGTCACGCCACTCCTCAAGTTCCTCGACCGAACTGATGCCAACGCAGAGTTTGACGATATGCAGCATCAGTTGGTCTGATCCATCATGTCGATTTCATCCTGGGGCACGATGTCGGTTTCCTGCAGGGCAGCAGTGTACCAATCCTGAAACGCCGGCAGCGCATAGATGGCGTCGATCCATTGCTGCAACGTATCGGAAACCGGCAGATGGTATGTCCTGATGCGGGCCGCCACCGGCGCGAACATGGCGTCAGCGGCTGAGAACTCACCAAACAGGAAAGGCCCCCCGGATTTCTCAAGGGCACCGCCGAGTGCACTTTCCAGCCGATGCAAGTTGGGCGCCACCTTGTCCAGATCGATCCGGTCGGGATGGTCGGCGCGCAGGTTCATCGGACAAAGGCTGCGCAGAGTCTGAAACCCCGCGTGCATCTCAGCAGCCAGCGCTCGCGCCCGCGCACGCTGCTTCATATCTTTCGGCCAGACGGCCAAATCGGGCCGAAGGTCGGCCAGATATTCGATGATGGCAATGGTCTCGGGTATCTCGAGATCGCCATCCTGAAGAACCGGTACGGTACCGGTCGGGGTGCGCTCCTTGAACACCTGCTTCCACCCTTCGCCGTTGAGTTTGAGGATTTCTTCCTCGAATTCGAATCCGAAATGCCGGAGCACCAGCCAGGGGCGCAGCGACCAGGTGGAATAGTTCTTGTTGCCGATC
Organism: Devosia sp.; assembly: GCA_017794705.1. GTDB lineage: Bacteria > Pseudomonadota > Alphaproteobacteria > Rhizobiales > Devosiaceae > IH3. The sequence continues at coordinate 477,491 of CP051235.1, forward strand.
AGGATCTTCATGAAATGGGTCCAATGAAAAAGGGGCACAGGTTGGTGCCCCTTCATTAGTCCGCTTCGCGGGTCAGTGCCAGATCAAGCACCGGCGACTGTGGAAACCACAAGGGCCAAGCCAACGAGGCAGGCGAAAGTCCAGCTGGCAGAACGCCAACATACGAATTTCTGAGATTGACGCATATTTTCCCCAAAAGTTGCCGCGCCGGTGCATTCCCAAGGCCGCCGCAATTCTTAAGCGCTAGTTAAGAGGGAAAGGGTGCAAGATCAAATGCAAAATCGCCGCATCAGCCATGCGGCCGCCGCATTGTCCACAGGCGGTTAATTTCAGAACAGACCGAAGTACCAGGCGGCCAGTCCCAGAAAGGCGAAGAACCCCACCACGTCGGTGACCGTGGTCACAAATGCGGTCGAGGCGACGGCCGGATCAATGCCCAGTTTGTCCAGCGCCAGCGGGATCAGGATGCCCGACACTCCGGCGGCAAACATGTTGATGATCATGGCCATGCCGATGATCAGCCCAAGGGCCAGATTGGCGAACCAAAGCGCCGCAACGACGCCAATTATCACGGCAAAGATCACGCCGTTGATGATTCCTACCAAGGTTTCGCGGCCGATCAGTCTTCGCATGTTGAACCGGTCGAGATCGTGGGTACTGAGTGCCCGCACGGTCACCGTCATGGTTTGCGTGCCGGCGTTACCTCCCATGGAGGCCACGATCGGCATCAAGACAGCCAGGGCCACCATCTGCTCCAGAGAGGCATCGAACAGGCCAATGACCATCGAGGCAAGAATGGCCGTCACAAGATTGACCAGCAGCCAGGTCACGCGGCTGCGTACGGCGTCCCAGACATTGTCCGAGACTTCTTCGTCACCGATACCCGCCAGGCGACGGATATCCTCGTCGGCTTCCTCGTGGATCACGTCGACGATGTCGTCGACGGTCAGTACACCAACAAGGCGCCCGCTTTCATCGACCACGCCGACTTCGATCAGGTCATAGCGTTCGAACAGACGTGCCGCTTCTTCCTGGTCCTCGGTGGCGTGCACCTCGATCACCTGATCGTTCATCAGCTGTTCGATCGTGGTCGGCCGGCGGGCCCGCAGCATCTTGTCGAGCGGGATGGTGCCGATCAGCTTGAAGGAAGGATCGACGACGTAAAGCTGGTAGAATTCCATCGGCAACGCATCTTCGGCGCGCATGTAGTCGATGGCCTGCCCGACGGTCCAGAACGGCGGCAGCGCGATGAAATCGGTCTGCATGCGCCGGCCGGCGGATTCCTCGGGGAAATCCAGGCTTCGGCGAAGGGACAGACGTTCGAAATCCGGAATGAGCGCCAGAATGGCGTCCCGATCCGGGTCCTCCATGTCTTCCAGAATGTAGACAGCGTCGTCGCTATCGATGCTGGTGACGCCGCGGGCGATGTCGGCGTTGGGCAGTTGTTCAATCAGCGCCAGTCGCACCGCCTCGTCGACCTGGGTCAGCGCGGCATAGTCGAAATCCTCGCCGAGCAAGGTGATCAGTTGCAGCCGTTCGTCCTGACTGAGCGCTTCCAGCACGTCGCCGGTATCGGCTTCGTACAGGGGATCCATCATCTCCTTTACGGCGTCAGCATTGCCGAATTCGAGATGGGCGCGCAGTTCGGCTATCCAGCCAGCGTCGAGATGGTCATTCTCGTCGCGCCAGGGATAGTCCCGGGGGCGATTGGGTTCTGTTGTGCTGATGTCTTCGTTCGCGGTCATGGCGCGGCCCGGTTTGCCGCTCAGATACCGGAGCGGATGTGTTTGCGTACCTTGTTACGATAAAAATCTGAAAGATTGGCTGACAGCACAGGAGAGAGCGCCGCTTTTTCCGCTGCGTTGACGTTGGAAATGAGTTGCTGGGGTTCGGTGACGCCGGCAATCACGGTTGAAACGGCCTGATGGTCGAGAATCCAGCGCAGTGCCAGGTCGACCATTGTGAACCCGTCCGGCTTGAATTCTTCCAGTTCTTCAACCAGTTCGACACCCTTGTCGAAAGGAATGCCGTTGAATGTCTCGCCGACAGAAAATGCCGCCCCATCGCGATTGTAGTTGCGATGATCAGTCGGATCGAACTGATGGTCCTTGCCGAACTTGCCCGAAAGCAGGCCGCTGGCCAGTGGCAGCCGGACAATGACCCCGACGTCTTGCGCCATGGCGCGGGGCAGCAGTTCCGCCGCCGCGTCCTGCCGGAAGATGTTGAAGATGATCTGCAGGCTGGCGATGTTGGGATGGTTCAGGCAGGTCATGCCCTCGTTGACCGTCTCGACACTCGCCCCGTAGAAGCGGATCAGCCCCTCGTCGACCAGATCGTCCAGCCACGTGAAGATTTCCCCGTCTTCCAGCACTTTGGCGGGGATACAGTGCAGTTGGGCGAGGTCGATAACCTCGACACCCAACCGTTTACGGGAGCCTTCAAGGCTCTCGCGAACTGCGGCCTTGGTGTACCCGTCCGGCATCATGCCGTTACCGCGCCCCAGCTTGGTCGCGACGCGTACGCCGCTCGTCTTCGGCAGATAGGCGCCGATGCGCTCTTCGCTGAGGCCGCCTCCGTATACGTCCGCCGTATCCCAGAAATTGACGTTCTGACGGATAGCCTCATCCAGAATGGCGGTTGCCTGCTCTTCCCCAACCGGGCCGAAATCGCCGCCCAGCTGCCAACAGCCCAGCCCGATCTCCGAAACGTCAAAACCCGTTTTGCCCAATTTGCGTGTCCGCATGGCACTCTCACTTGTCTGGAATTTGCAGGTGCGCCGCAGGTTGCGTCCCCGGGCGGCGAATATGTGTTCTCTTCAACCACTTGTCGGCTGATTTGCCAAGGTGTGGGCCTTTGCACCCGTAAAATGTCATCTGCGTGACGCGCAAAAAAAAGCCCGGCGGGCGCCGGGCTCCATTTCAATAGATTTTGCCGCCCGTCTCAGCGGTTCTTTCTGTTGTCGATCAGATCATCGACCACCGCCGGGTCAGCCAGCGTCGAGGTGTCGCCCAGCGAGCCGAAGTCGTTCTCGGCAACCTTGCGCAGGATACGTCGCATGATCTTGCCTGAACGGGTCTTGGGCAGGCCCGGTGAGAACTGGATGAGATCCGGGGTCGAGATCGGCCCGATCTCCTTGCGCACCCAGTTCTTGAGTTCCTTTTCCAGCTCTTCGCCCGGCGTCGCACCCGCCATCAGCGAGACATAGCAGTAAATGCCCTGCCCCTTGATATTGTGCGGATAGCCGACAACGGCGGCCTCGGACACGGCGGGATGGCTGACAAGGGCACTTTCGACTTCAGCAGTGCCCAGCCGGTGGCCGGAAACGTTGAGCACATCGTCCACGCGCCCGGTGATCCAGTAGTAGCCGTCGGCATCGCGGCGGCAGCCGTCACCGGTGAAGTAGTAGCCCTTGTACTGTTCGAAATAAGTCGACACGAACCGCTCATGATCGCCGTAGACCGTGCGCATCTGTCCCGGCCAGCTGTCCTTGATGGCAAGCACGCCCTGGGCCTCGGTGTCGTGGATTTCCTCACCCGTGTTCGGATCGAGAATGATCGGCTGCACGCCAAAAAACGGCTTGGTCGCAGACCCCGGTTTCGTCGGAGTTGCGCCCGGCAGCGGAGTAATCATGTGGCCACCTGTTTCAGTCTGCCACCAGGTATCGACGATCGCACAATTCTCGCGACCGACATGCTTGTGGTACCACATCCAGGCTTCAGGATTGATCGGCTCGCCCACCGTGCCCAGAATTCGCAGGCTGGACAGGTCGGCACCGTCAACGAAATGGTCACCCGCCCCCATCAGGGCGCGGATTGCGGTCGGGGCGGTATAGAAGATGTTGACCTTGTACTTGTCGATCGTCTGCCAGAAGCGCGACGCATCCGGCCAGGTCGGCACGCCTTCGAACATCAGCGTCGTGGCACCGTTGGCCAACGGTCCATACAGAATGTAGGAATGGCCGGTTACCCAGCCGACGTCAGCAGCGCACCAGTAAATGTCGCCGTCGTGATAGTCGAACGTGTACTGGTGGGTCATGGCTGCATAGAGCAGATAACCGCCCGTGGTGTGCAGCACGCCCTTGGGTTTGCCGGTGGAGCCTGAGGTATAAAGAATAAACAGCGGGTCTTCGGCGTTCATCGCCTCGGGCGGGCAGTCCGGCGATGCAGCCTCGCAGGCGGTGTCCAGATCGACATCCCGGCCCTCGACGAGATTGACGTCAGCGCCGGTGGCCTTGACCATCAGCACGTGATCAACGCCGCCACATTTCTCAATGGCTGCATCCACGTTGGCCTTCAGCGGCACAGTGCGGCCGCCGCGGCGTCCCTCGTCCGCGGTCACCACAACCCGTGATTCACAGTCGGAAATACGCCCTGCAAGGGCGTCGGGCGAAAAGCCGGCGAACACAACCGAATGCACCGCGCCGATACGGGCGCAGGCAAGCATAGTGAACACGGCATCGGGAATCATCGGCAAGTAAATGGTGACGCGGTCACCCTTCTTGACGCCGTGCGATTTCAACACATTGGCGATGCGGCCCACCCGGTCATAGACCTCGGCATAGGTGATCTTGCGGTTGTCCGACTTGGGATCATCCGGTTCCCAGATGATGGCCGTCTGGTTGGCGCGCCCTGGAAGGTGCCGGTCGACACAATTGACCGAGACATTCAATTCGCCGTCTTCGAACCATTTGATCGAGACGTTCGGGTACGAGAAAGTAGTGTTCTTGATCCGGGTCGGTTCCTTGATCCAATCCAGCCGCTTGGCCTGTTCGGCCCAGAACCCTTCGGGATCGCTGACAGAACGGGCATACATTTCCTCGTACTTGTCGGCGGTCACAAAAGTGTTGGCCAAAACCTTGGCAGGCGGATTGAATACGTCTCCGGTCATTTCCGGACCTCCTCCACTTCCTTCGCGGCCTTCGGATTACATCCGTTGCCGCTTGTCATTTGCGTTGTCTAGATCGCCAGGTATTCGCGGCGCAAGGCCTCGTTCTCGAGCACTTCCTTGGCATCACCGGTGAAAACGACTTCACCGGTATCAAGGATCACGGCCCGATCAGCCAGTTTCAGGGCGGCGATGGCATTCTGCTCCACGATGATCGTGGTGATGCCCTCGTTCTTGATCTCAAGCAGGATTTTTTCAATTTCCTGAACGATCACCGGTGCCAACCCTTCATAGGGTTCGTCCAGCAGCAACAGTTTGACGTTGCGGACCAGCGCCCGAGCGATGGCCAGCATCTGCTGCTCGCCACCGGAGAGTGTTGTGCCTTCCTGCTTGCGGCGTTCTTCGAGGCGCGGGAACAGTTTGAAGACGCGTTCAAAGTCCCAGCCCCTGCCCTCTGCCACCAGGGCCAGTTGCAGGTTCTCCTCGACGGTCAGGCCCTGAATGATGCGACGGTCCTCGGGCACCAACTGGATGCCTTCCAGCGCGGCCTGGTAGGAAGCCTTGTCATGCAACTCGGTCCCATCGAGCCAGATCTGACCCTTGTGCAACACGGGATCATTCGCGCGCGCAATCGTGCGCAATGTCGAAGTCTTCCCCGCGCCGTTGCGGCCCAGCAATGCGAGAATCTGGCCCTTGCGCAATTCCAGCGAGACGCCCTGCACGATATAGCTTTCGCCATAGTAGGCATGCAGGTCGCGGGCGTAGAAGTAGTGATCGGCATCAGTTTCGGTGCCATTGGCCGCCGCCGCGTTCCTGGATTTGAGTTCAACATCCATAGCGTTCATTCCTCCGCCCCTCCGAGATAAGCCACCTGCACCTTCGGGTCATTGCGCACTTCGTCGGGTGCGCCTTCAGAGATGATGCGGCCACCGGCCAACACGGAAATCTTGTCGGCCAGCGAGAACACGACATGCATGTCGTGCTCGATGATCACTTTCGTCATGCCACGTTGTTTGATCTTCTGCAAAAGTTCGATCGTGGTGTTGGTGTCGTGGCGCGACATGCCGGCTGTTGGTTCGTCCAGCAACAGCAGGCGCGGATGCTGGATCAGGCACATGGCCAGTTCCATGCGGCGCTTGTCGCCACGCGACAGTGAACCGGCATGATCGTCGCGGCGGGCGATCAGCCCGACGTCTTCCAGAATGTGCTCGGCTTCGTCCTGAACGTCCTTTTCGCCCCGCAGCAGCTGCCACATGTTCAGCTTGAAGGCCCCGTCGCGTTTGGCGAAGGCTGGGGCCATGACATTATGCAACACGCTCAGTTCGGGAAAGATTTCAGGGGTCTGGAACACGCGTGCCACACCCATCTGATTGATCTCGTACGGCTTCTTGCCAGTCAGCACGTCGCCATCGAAAACCACGGCCCCCTTGGTCGGCGCCAGCCGGCCAACGATGACATTCAGCAGCGTGGACTTGCCCGCGCCGTTCGGCCCGATGATGGCGTGGGTCTTGCCCTCTTCGACCGCGAGGTCGATATCCGCCAGCGCATGCAGACCGCCAAATGTCTTGTGGACATCGTTGACGTGCAGAACAATGTTTCGATCTTCAATCGCCATTTTTCGAACTCACTATTCCGCCGGCTGGCTTTCGCGCGCATCAGACTTGGAGTCCTGCGCTTCTTCGGACTTTTCCGACTTCTTGTTAAACAAACCGGCGATACGGTTGAGTCCCTCGATCATGCCACCGGGCAGGAACACCACCACGAGTACGAACAGCAGGCCCAGGGTCAGGTGCCAACCTTCACCGACGAACGGATGAACGATGGTGATGATGAAGTCCTCAAGGCCGTCAGGCAGCCAGCCGAACCAGGTGTGCAGCACGCCTTCGTTGATCTTGGAGAAGATGTTCTCGAAGTACTTGATGAAGGCCGCCCCCAGCACCGGCCCCAGAAGCGTTCCGGCGCCGCCGAGAATGGTCATCAGCACCACTTCACCCGAAGCGGTCCACTGCATGCGCTCGGCGCCGGCCAGCGGGTCCATTGCCGCCAAGAGGCCGCCGGCCAGACCGGCATACATGCCCGAGACCACGAAGGCTGCCAGCATGTAGGGCTTGGTATTGATCCCGGCATAGTCAAGCCGCGTCCGGTTCGACTTGATGGCCCGAAGGATCATGCCGAACGGCGAGCGGAAGATACGAAGCGAAATATAGAACACGATGATCGCAATGATGGCCGTGAAATAGTAGCCGAAGTTGAAGGTGAACACCCAGTCACCCAGACGAACTCGCGTAGCGTCGCTCATCACCAGGCCGAACAGATGCGGCAGGTGCGGACCGGCTTCAGTCAGCAGCACCTGCGGGTCGTTGGAATAGACCTGCAGGCCAGTTTCACCGTTGGTTATGGGCGTCAGCACCGAATAGGCGAGATTGTAGCTCATCTGGGCAAAAGCCAGCGTCAGGATGGAGAAGTAGATCCCCGAACGACGGAGCGAAATGAACCCGATTACCACCGCAAACAAGCCTGAGACCACGACAGCAAGAATGAGGCCGGGCAACACGTTGTAGTCGAGCAGCTTGTACATCCACACGACGCTGTACGAGCCAACGCCAAGGAAAGCGGCATGTCCGAATGACAGGTAACCGGTCAGTCCGAACAGGATGTTGAAGCCGATTGCGAAGATACCGAAGATGGCGAAACGCTGCATCAGGTCCGGATAGCCGGCATTGAACTGTGCCAGGCTTGACGTTTCCGGGAACGGCTGAAGCAGAACGGGCGTTGCCAGCGTCAGGAACATAACGATCAGCAGGAATCGCGTGTCTTTTGCGTCGAGACCAAACATCGTCAATTCTCCATAACACCGGCCCGGCCCAGAAGGCCGCGCGGCCGGGCGAGCAGGATAACAATCGCAACCAGGTAGATGATGACCTGGTCAATACCGGGAATGATCGACTTGACTTCGTTCATCGAGGCAAAGCTTTGCAGGATGCCAAGCAGGAACCCGGCAAGCACGGCGCCGGGCAGCGAACCCATGCCGCCCACAACGACCACCACGAATGACAGGACGAGGAAGTCCATACCCATGTGATAGTTGGGCGAGAGGATCGGCGCGTACATGACGCCCGCCATGCCGGCCACCGCGGCGGCGAGGCCGAACATGATGGTGAACCGCCGGTCGATGTTGATACCCAGATGCCCCACGGTGTCACGGTCTGCCATGCCGGCGCGCACCACCATTCCGAACGTGGTGTATTGCAGGAAGGCGAACACGCCGCCGATCACGGCAACCGAAAACAGGAAGTACACCATCCGCCAGTAGGGGTAGATGATGGAGCCTCCGCCGAGACCAATCAGGGCGCCAAAGTCAAAGGATCCCGCAAAGACATCGGGCGCACCCGCCGGGATGGGGTTGGCGCCGAAGAAATGTTTGATGATTTCCTGCAGCACGATGGCAAGGCCAAACGTCACGAGAATCTGTTCGGCATGCGGGCGACGATAGAAATGTTTGATGAGGCCGCGTTCCATGGCGAACCCGACCAGTGCCATCACCGGGATGGCGAGTAATATGGCGAGTGGTACGGACCAGTCGACAATTGCCTGGCCGATTTCGGGCCCGAACCAGCCTTCCATGTAAGAGACATTGACCGTCAGCGGATTGCCCAGAAAATCCTTCTGGGTTTCGTCGATGACTTGATAGGACAGGCCCAGCAGACGCTGCATGGTGACGGCGCAGAATGCGCCAATCATGAACAGCGCGCCGTGGGCGAAATTGACCACACCGAGCGTTCCGAAGATCAGGGTCAGGCCGAGGGCGATCAACGCGTAAGCGGAGCCCTTGTCCAGTCCGTTTAGAATTTGAAGAAGAATGGCGTCCATGTGCCTAGCCCCTTATGGTCACCCCTCGCGATTAGCGAGTACAACAACCGACCGCGCAAGGAGCGCGGTCGGCCGGTTTGAAGATTCGGATCGAACCTTATGCGCCCGGGTTACATTCCCCAAGCGATGCTTCGGGTCCACCGAACATCGGATGATCAGGTGCGTACTCAACCTGGGCACGCGGGGTGACCTGCACCACTTCCAGAGTGTCGTACTGGTTGGACGGGTTTTCAGCACCCTTCACAACGAGAACGTCCTTGAAGCACTGGTGGTCAGCGCCACGGTAAGTCACCGGACCGTTGCCCATGCCGTCGAAGTCGAAGTCTTCCAGAGCTTCAACCACTGCGCACGGATCAAACGTGCCGGCACGTTCCACGGCGTCCGCATAAAGCAGAGTCTGCACGTAGCAGGTGTGTGCCGAGTTTGAAGGCGGACGGCCGTACTTTTCACCAAACGAACGGGTGAAGGCGGCTGTGCCCTCGTCCTGCAGCTGCCAGTTCCAGTTCATGGAACCGTACACGCCCTTGATGTTCTCGCCGGCACCCTCGGCCATCAGTTCCGAATAAAGCGGGACGATGATTTCGAAGTTCTTGCCGTTGACCTGACGGTCACGCAGACCGAACTGAACGGCTTGGGTCAGCGAGTTGACCATGTCGCCGCCGTAGTGGTTCAGGATCAGCGTATCGGCGCCGGACTGCAGAACCGGAGTGATGTAGGACGAGAAGTCGCCCGCACCCACGGGGGTCAGCACCTTGTTGGCGGTTTCCCAACCCAGGGCTTCGGTCGAAGCGATCATCGACTCTTCTTGGGTCCAGCCCCAGGTGTAGTCGGCGGTCAGGTGATAGGCACGGCGTTCATTGCCATAGACCTCGCCCAGCACCGGGCCCAGCGCAGCGCCGGACATGTAACCGTTGAAGAAGTGGCGGAAGCCGTTCCTCTTGCGGTCCTTGCCGGTGGTGTCGTTGGAGTGGGTCAGACCGGCCATGAAGATGATGCCGGCTTCCTGGCAGAGGCCCTGCACGGCAATGGCCACGCCCGAGGACGAGCCGCCGTTGATCATGACGCAGCCGTCTTTCTGGATCATGGACTGCGCAGCTGCGCGGGCGGCGTCCGACTTGGTCTGGGTGTCGCCGGTCACGAACGTGACTTCCTTGCCCAGCACGCCGTTGCCGCCAAGCGCCTTGGAGCTGAACGTGTTCAGCATGCCGCCATCGCCGATGCCGTTCAGGTGCTCAACAGCCAATTCCTGCGCACGCAGCTCGTCCAGGCCTTCAGCGGCATAGGGACCGGTCTGCGGTACGTTAAAGCCGAAAGTTACAGTGCTTCCGGTCGGTTCGTTCGTATAGCCGTAAGCCTTGGAAATGATCGTCGGCATCACGCCGGCGGCCAGAATACCAGCCATACCGCCCTTAAGGACTTTACGGCGGCTCACGCCTTTCTTGAGATCGCTCATCGCGTTCCTCCTCCTTTGGAATGCCCTTCGCGCCGGCTCCTCCCGCAACGAACGACATTCTGCCCACACTAGGTCACAATTGAAAATGACATCAACAGGTGATTGTTTTAGAACGAATAATTTGTAAATATCCTCGCGAAATGACGCTCTGATATGTAAAAATCTTTACAGTTGAGGCAAAGTCGGGAGAACCGCATGCGCGCGCCGATCGGGTTACGCATCAGAAATCTGAGAAAGGCCAAAGGCTTGTCACAGTCGGGCCTGGCGAAGTCTGTCGGTATTTCTCCCACCTATCTGAACCTGATCGAGGCCAACAAACGCGATGTGGGTGGCACCCTCGTACAGAAACTGGCTGCCGAGTTGCATGTCGAGTTACACGAACTGACCGGCGAAACCGAACAGCGCCTGCTCGGCGAATTGCAGGAAGCCTTTTCCGACCCCATTCTCGAATCATTGAGGCTGGATGAACGCGCGGCCCATAGTGCCGTGGCGCAAATGCCCGAACTGGCGCGGGCACTGCATCTGGCCTATCGCGCCTATCTCGATGCCGCCGCCAGCGCCAACGCCTATTCGCACCGGCTCGAATCGGACCCGATGTTTTCCGAGCTTTTGCACCAGATGCTCAGCCGCATCACCGCTGTTCGGTCGGCGGCTGAAATCCTCGAAGACGTTCCGGATGTGGATGAGACCTCTCGCCAGGCGTTCTATTCCACCATCACCCGGGAGAGCCGCGACCTGTCGGCCAGCGCCCGGGCTCTGATCGGTGAGTTTGACCGTGACGTGAGGAGCCACCGATCAATCTCCCCGGCCCGCGAGATCAACGACCTGTTGATTGAAGAGCGAAACTACTTTCCCTCGTTGGAAGAAGCGGGCGCCGAAGTGCTTGCGGAATTCGGGGGCGGCACGCCTCCAAGCGTGGAACGGCTGACCGAGGCGCTCGATCAGCAGTTCGACATCAGCGTTGCGTTCAATGAAACGCCGCCCGCCAACGTCCCGGCTCACCGGCGCTATGGATTTGACGCGGCGAATCGAACCCAGTGGTTCCGTCCCGGACTTCCAGTAGCCACCATCCGGTTTCAACTGGCTCTGCGCTACGTTCTCATCGCCGCAGGTGACCTGATTTCCGATCTCACACTCGATGAGCGGCTCACCTCCCACCAGGCACGTGAACTGGCCATCCAGGCCCTCGCCGCTTATCTGGCCGGTGCGGTATTATTTCCCTACTCCCGCTTCTACGAGCAGGCCGAGAGTTCGCGCTACGACCTTGATTTTCTCGCCCAGCACTATTCGGCCAGTTTCGAACAGATCGCGCACCGGCTGGTGACCTTGCGCAAACCGGGTGAGGAAGGCATTCCCTTCGGTTTCCTGCGCGCTGATCCTGCAGGCTACCTGTCCAAACAGTTCCCGCTGCCTGGTCTGGTCATGCCCGGCGCGGGCCATGCCTGTCCGTTATGGGTGCTCTATGGCGCGTTCCGCAATTCCGGTGTGCTCAGCCGCCAGACGGTGTCGTTCAGCGACGGTTCGCGCTATCTGTTCGTTGCCAAGGCAACCGCCAAGCGGGTCTCTTCATTCGGGGAACAGCCGGTCCTGTCGTCGGCCATGCTGGCCTGCGATCTTTTGCATGCGGACCGGACCATCTACGCCCAGGGGCTGGATCTGGCCGATGAACAGGCCGACGTGCCGGTCGGGCCGTCCTGCCGCCTCTGTGTCCGTCAGGCCTGTGCGCACCGCCAGCAACAGGTCGCAGCCAACATCGCGCGCTAGACAAATCCGGGTCAGGGACTGATAAGTACACGGGGACATGATCAACGGGGGGAAGATTGGGTCTTGATGTGCTCATTGTGGAGGATGAACCGGCGATTTTGACGTCGCTGGAGTTTATCTTGCGCCGGGCCGGCTGGAGCACCGGTTCCGCAACTGACGGCGAAACAGCGCTCAAGGCCGTTCGTTCCGACCGCCCCCGGGCGCTTGTTCTCGACGTGATGCTGCCCAAGAAAGGCGGATTCGAAGTTCTCAAGGAACTTCGCGCCGATAGTGCAACCCAGGACCTCCCCATTCTCATTCTGACTGCCAAGGGGCAGAAGCAGGACGTGCGCACCGCTGCAGAACTGGGGGCCACCAGCTTTGTCTCAAAACCCTATGCCAACTCCGAGGTCGTCGATGCAGTTCGGGCGCTTTTGGCGGGCGACGGCAATATCGGCTCCGTGGCGACATGACCCCGTCCCGGCGTGTCAGGTTGCTGGCCTTCTTCCTGCCCATCGCCGGGCTGATCCTGATCATGCCGCCGATCGTCTTCATCTTTGACCGGCCGGGCACCGTATTCGGCGTGCCCAACATCATTGCCTTTTTGTTCTTTGTCTGGTTCGCCATGATCGCGGCGACATTCCTCTTGCAGCGTCACCTGCCGACGCCGCCGCCCGAGGACAGCAGGAGAGACTGATGATCTCCGGCAACCTCATTATCGCGACGGCGGTTGCCTATGTGGTTCTGCTGTTCGGGCTTGCCTGGTTCAGCGATCAGCGTGCGCGAAAAGGGCGTGACAGGTTTCTGACCTCGCCGCTCATCTACACGCTGGCCATCTCGGTCTATTGCACAAGCTGGACCTTTTACGGCGCCGTTGGCTCCGCCGCCCGCAACGGGCTTGAATTCCTGACCATCTATTTCGGCCCCACCCTCGTGTTCGTCTTCTGGTGGTTCGGGCTGCGCAAGCTTGTGCACATTGGCCACGCCCAGCGCATCACCTCGGTCGCCGACCTGATTTCGTCGCGATTCGGCAAGTCCAGCCGCCTTGCGGTGCTGGTGACCTTGATCGCGGTGATCGGCACAACGCCTTACATCGCCCTGCAGCTCAAGGCGGTCACGTCCTCCCTCAGGGTCATGTCCGGCGAAACGGGTCCGGGTGCCCTGCCCGAATCCCTTGACGATGTGTCCCTGGCCTTCATCATTGCCGCCGCCATGGCATTGTTCACCGTCATGTTCGGCACCCGCAACGTCAACGCCAACGAGCAACATCACGGGGTTGTGGCAGCCATCGCCTTCGAGGCCGTTGTGAAACTTGCGGCCCTGCTGGCTGTGGGCCTGTTCGTCGTCTTCGGGCTGGGCGGCGGGCTGGAATCCACTTTCGCCCGGGCCAATTCCGCGGGCATCGTGCTTTACGGCGAAGGCGCCTTCTCCAATCGCTGGATTGCCCTCACCATCTTGTCCGCAGCAGCGATCATTTGCCTGCCAAGGCAGTTCCAGATCACCGTGGTCGAAAACGCCGACGAATCGCACCTGCACACCGCGTCCTGGGCGTTTCCGCTCTATTTGCTGCTAATGAGCCTGTTCACCATGCCCATTGCCATCATGGGCCTCAGCCTGCTTCCCGCGTCGGCCGATCCGGACATGTTCGTTCTCACGCTGCCGCTGCTGCACGACCAGTCGGCTCTGGCGCTCTTCGCATTCATCGGCGGCTTTTCCAGCGCCACCTCTATGATCATCATTGCCTCGATCGCCCTTTCGATCATGGTCTCGAACCATATCATCATGCCCATCGCGCTGCGCGCACCAGGGCTCCTGGACCGTGGTGACGGCAGTGGCTTCACCCGTCTGCTGCTCACCAGCAGGCGGGTCTCCATTGCCTCGATCCTGTTCCTCGGTTTTGCCTATTTCTGGCTGACAAGCGGATCCGGCGCCCTCGCCCCGATCGGGCTGATTTCATTCGCCGGTGTCGCGCAGTTTCTACCCGCCATCATCGCCGCGCTCTATTGGCGTGACGCGACCCGACAGGGCGCACTGGCCGGCCTGGTCGCCGGTTTCATCATCTGGGCCTACACGCTGTTCCTGCCCAGTTTCGCTACATCGAGCTTTGGTGTTGCCGAGCTGGTTGCATTCGGCCCGTGGGGCATCGAGATACTACGTCCCCAGGCGCTGCTCGGTCTCAACGGGCTCGATCCCCTGGTGCATTCCGTGTTCTGGAGCCTCACGGTGAACACAGTGCTTCTGGTTGGTGTCTCGATCTTCACCGAGAATGATCCGGTCGGCCGTTTGCAGGCCACCTTGTTTGTAGACGCCTTCAAGCACGGTTCGGCCGGGCAGCCGCGCTACGCCCGCTCCTCCGCCGCGCTCAACGACCTGTTCCGGGTCGCCCAGCGGGTGCTTGGCGCCGAGCGGACCGAGCAATTATTCGAGGAACACGCGCCGCGAAGCGCGGCCAACTCACCGGCCGAGCCAACGCCGCAATTCATCGCCATGCTTGAAAAGGAACTTGCAGGCTCGATCGGCGCCGCCTCGGCACATGTCATGCTGTCACAGGTCGTCTCGGGCGACACCGAATCCATCGAGGAAGTCATCCGGATGGCCGATGAAACCCAGCAAATTCTGGAGTATTCCGCCAAGCTGGAACACACCACCGAAGAGTTGCAATCCACCGCCGGCCAGTTGCGGCTGGCCAACGAACAGTTGCGCCAGCTCGACCAGCAAAAGGACGAGTTCCTCTCGCAGGTGAGCCACGAAGTCCGCACGCCGATGACCTCGATCCGGTCGTTTTCCGAGATCCTTCTCACCCACAAGAAATTGCCGCCCGAACAGCGCCAACAGTTCCTGCAGACAATCCATTCCGAAAGTCTGCGGCTGACCAGCCTGCTCAACGAAATTCTCGATCTCAGCGCCCTCGAACGTGGTGAGAAACTCTGGTCGAACGAGCCGGTTGACGTGCATCAGGCGCTCAAACGGGCCGTCGACGTCTGCGGTCCGATTACCGAGCAGAACGGGTTGGAAGTGCGGCTGGGCGACCTCAAGGGGCCGGTCTGGGTCAAGGCCAACGCCGACCGTGTCTGTCAGGTATTCATCAACCTGATCTCGAACGCCGCCAAGTACAATGACGCTGCCGACCCTTTCATCCAGATCGACATGAAGCTGCGTGACGGAGACCTGGTCGTCGACTTTGGTGACAATGGTCCGGGCATCGCCGCAAAGGACCGCGGCACGATTTTCGAGAAGTTCTCCCGGGGCCGGCACAAGCAGCAATCGAGCCAGACCGGCTCCGGTCTCGGCCTCGCCATCAGTCGCGAAATCCTGGCCAACATGAACGGTTCACTGGAACTGGTCAGCGGCCGCTCCACAGGCGCCTGCTTCCGCGTCGTGCTGCCCCTCGCCGACGCACCCGCAAATCTGCAGCCGGAACCGGCGCAGTAGAACTGGAATTTCAGGGATTGGTGCGGTCGAGAAGACTCGAACTTCCACGGGTTTTATCCCACAGCGACCTCAACGCTGCGCGTCTACCATTCCGCCACGACCGCTAAGTGCTTAGGAACCGCCTGCCTTCACGGCGAAGCGCGCCTCCCATAGCAAATCAGTTTGGGCTACTCAAGCGTATATTCCGGGGATTATCGCGCCTGCGTCAGCGGTTCTTGACGATCCGCTGGGTCACCTCAACCGCCAACCGGCCATCATCGATGCGAATCTCGCCCATGGCGACAAGTGAGTTGTTGGCATAGATGCGCATCGGGTCGCTTTCACGCGTGTCCAGTTCGATCACTGCCCCGCGGCCCATGCGCAAAAGATGGTGGATTGGCATGGTGGTGGCGCCCATTTCCACCTTCAGTTCCACTTCAATTTGATCGACAACACTCATATATGCACAAAGACCTGCATTGACCCCGGCGCGGCTTGCGCGCTTCGGGCAAGACTGCCCCGTTTATGGTTAGGGAAGCGTTAATGAATGATTTAACGGCCAGCAAATTGACCGGCTGCGCAACCCTTCGGGCCGATGGCAGGGCCGTCGGGTGGCAGATTGCGGATCAACTTGTGCCCTACCCCGACGCATTGTCGATCATGAAAGCGCGCGCGGCGGCGATTGCCGAAGGAACGGCGACAGAATCGGTCTGGCTGCTGGAGCATCCGCCGCTTTACACCGCCGGCACCTCCGCCAAGCAAACCGATCTGACGGGACGGCTGCAATTGCCGGTTTACGATGCCGGACGTGGCGGCCAGTTCACCTATCACGGGCCTGGCCAGCGCGTGGCCTATGTCATGCTCGATCTGAGGGAACGGGGCCGCGACATCCGCTGCTTCGTGCATCATCTCGAGCAATGGGTCATCGACACGCTGGCTGAATTCAACATAGACGCCTACCGCCGCGACGGGCGGATCGGGGTCTGGGTGGCCCGTCCCGACAAGGGTCCGACCCGCGAAGACAAGATTTCTGCCATCGGCGTACGTGTTTCCAAGTGGGTGAGTTTTCACGGCATATCGCTCAACGTCTCGCCCGATCTGTCGCATTATGACGGTATCGTGCCGTGCGGCATCACCGACCAGGGCGTCACCAGTTTCGAGGATCTGGGCCAGATCGTCAGCATGGAAGAAGTCGACGGTGCCCTGCGCAAGATGTTTGAAAATCACTTCGGGACAACCATATCCGTTGCGTGAGCGTGATTTTATCCGCGGGGCAAATCGCGCTATATAGGCACTGCGCTTCGTGGTGGGCCACAGACACAAAACGCACTGGACGGCAAAATGACTTTGGATGATTTGAAAAAACTCGCGACGGGCAATGTGCTCCTGTCGCTCGACCGCGTGATTGTACCCAGGCTGATCCGGGTGGTTTATCTGCTCGGTCTCGCCGGCATCGGGCTTTGGGCGCTGGATCATCTGTTCGACGCCTTCCGCTTCGGCTTCGGCAACGGGCTTTGGGGCCTGCTCGAAGTCGTCATCTTCGGGCTTTTGGCCTTTGTCGCATTGCGCGCCCTCTGCGAGATCGTGCTGATTTATTACAAGGCCAATGAGAAGGTGGTTTCTGCCGCCATGGAGCCGCCCAGTTCGGCCTCGCTGATCGACGACGTAGCCGGTGCCATCGAGGATCTGGCGCAGCAGGAAGATCAGCCGCCCGCGCAATTGACCCGCTCACGCCCGACCCGCGCCGCCACAACCGGCACGCGCAGCGCCAGCGCCGCCAAACCTGCGGCGAAAACCGCGGCGAAGCCGGCAAGCAAGCCGAGCACGCCAAAGGCCCGTTCGGCCCCGCGCCGCACGGCCCGGCGCACGCCCCGCCCGAAATCGACGAACTGAGACAACAGACATATGCACGTCGCCCTGATCAACATCGCGCATGCGCGGTTCGACCTGACCGACCCGCGCATTGCCGAATTCGTGGACAATCTCGATCGAGTCAACGCCGCTGCCGAGCGCTCGCCGGGCTTTGTCTGGCGACTGATCGGCGAAGACGGGGACGACGCGACTTCGATCAATGCCTTCGGCGATCCGCGGATCATCATCAACATGGCCGTGTGGGAAAGCGTCTCCGCGCTTGAGGATTTCACCTACAAGACCATCCACAAGCGTTTTTTCGCCCGGCGCAGTGAGTGGTTCCAGCCTCTCGACGGGCCCAACATGACACTTTGGTGGATCGAGGTGGGCGAAGTCCCAACTATCGAGGAAGGCAAGCGGCGGCTGGAAATCCTCAAGCAGAATGGCCCCTCGCCCGAGGCGTTCCTGTTTGGCAATGAGTTCGACCCGCCGCACAAGGTGGCGGCGAAACTCACCGTTTGAGCGCTTTAATCTCGCCATTCTTTGCGTTATGAGAGCGCTTTGACGCCCCAGCATGGCAAATTGAATGTCCCAAGCCCCGAAAATCGGCCTGGTCAGTCTCGGCTGCCCCAAGGCCCTTGTTGATTCCGAACGCATCCTAACGACCTTGCGCGCGCAGGGTTATGCCTTTTCGCACTCTTACGAGGGCGCCGATGCGGTCATCGTCAACACATGCGGATTTCTGGACAGCGCCAAGGCGGAAAGCCTTGAGGCGATCGGCGAGGCTGTTGGCGCCAACGGTAAGGTGATCGTTACCGGGTGCCTTGGCACCGAGGAAAAGCTCATCCGCGACACGCACCCGAACGTGCTCGCCGTCACCGGTCCGCAGCAGTATGAAGACGTGGTCAACGCGGTGCATGGCGCAGTGCCGCCGGTCCACGATCCCTTCGTCGACCTTGTGCCGGCCGAAGGCCTGAAGCTCACCCCGCGCCACTATTCTTATCTCAAGATTTCAGAGGGTTGTAACAATCGTTGCACCTTCTGCATCATCCCCTCAATCCGCGGCGATCTCGTGTCGCGTCCGGTCGCCGGGGTGCTCTACGAAGCCGAACGGCTGATCAAGGCGGGCACCAAGGAATTGCTGGTCATCTCGCAGGACACCAGCGCCTACGGGCAAGATATCAAGTACGCCACGTCAAAATTCCACGGCCGCGAGGTCCGCGCCAAGTTCCTCGACCTCAGCCAGGAGCTGGGTGAACTTGGCGCCTGGGTCCGGCTGCACTATGTCTACCCCTATCCGCATGTCGATGCGGTCATCGATCTTATGGCTGAAGACAAGATCCTGCCCTATCTCGACATCCCCTTCCAGCATGCCTCGCCGTCGGTGCTCAAGGCGATGCGCCGTCCGGCAAATCAGGAAAAGACCGCCGACCGGATCAAGAACTGGCGCAAGACCTGCCCGGACCTGGCCGTCCGTTCGACCTTTATCGTCGGTTTCCCGGGAGAGACCGAGGAAGATTTCCAGATGCTGCTCGACTGGATCGAGGAAACTGAAATCGACCGAGCCGGCTGTTTCGAATATGAGCCGGTAGCCGGGGCCAAATCCAACGAGATCGACGCCGCCGTGCCGCCCGAAATCAAAAAGGAACGCTATGGCCGGTTGATGGAAGTCGCGCAGGCCGTCAGCGCCCGCCGCCTCGCCGGCAAGTTGGGCCGCACCATCGACGTCCTGGTCGACGACGTGCGTCCCGAAGAAGGCAGCGCTATCGCCCGTTCCAAGTGGGACGCGCCGGAGATCGACGGCAATGTCATCATCGACGATGCGGTCGACATCAAGCCGGGCGACATGGTCACGGTTCAGGTGACGGATTCGGACGCCTACGATCTCTACGCGGTCCCCGCAGACCGGTTGCAATGATCCACAAGGGCTATGCCATACCCATGGCGGACGGCGGCGTGCTGGCCCTCGGCCCTGCCCCGCTGATCATGGGCATCGTCAACGTCACGCCCGACAGTTTCTCAGACGGCGGTGATTTCATTGATCCCGCCTCCGCCATCGCACACGGCAAGGTGCTGGTTGAGGCGGGTGCCGACATTCTCGACGTCGGTGGCGAAAGCACGCGACCGGGCGCCGACGAAGTCACAGCCCAGCAGGAACTTGACCGCGTCCTGCCGGTCATCACGGGGTTGATTGCCAACGGCGTCAAGCTGCCCCTGTCCATCGACACCTACAAGGCGGTGGTGGCGGATCAGGCCATACAGTCCGGTGCAACGCTTCTCAACGACGTCTTCGGCCTTCAACGCGAGCGGGAAATGGCTGATGTTGCAGCTCTTTATGGCGTACCCGTTGTCGCCATGCACTGGGATAGGGAACGCGATCCGTCCAAAGATCTGATCGCCGAGATGTTGCGCTATTTCGAGCGCACGCTGAAAATCGCCGAAAATGCATGCGTGGTCGGTGAAAAGCTCATCCTCGATCCCGGTTTCGGGTTCGGCAAGGATCTGCGAGAGAATTACGAACTGCTACGGCGGCTCGATGAACTGGCGGTGCTAGACCGGCCCTTGCTTATCGGCACTTCTCGCAAACGGATGATCGGGCACCTGCTGGACGTGCCTCCCAGGGAACGCGATCTTGGCACGGCGGTTTCTTCGGCGCTTGCCTACGAACGCGGCGGGCATATCTTCCGCGTGCACGATGTCCGCGCCAGCCGCCAAGCCTTGCAGGTGGCCAATGCCACCCTCTATGGTCCGCCCGAACTGGAGAGTTGAGTGATGGATCTTGATCGTGACGACCGCATCATTCTGAACGACCTGGCTTTTTACGGCTATCACGGGGTGATGCTGGAAGAGAGCAAGGTCGGTTGCCGATTCCGGCTGGACGTCGAATGTGGCCTCGACACCGCCAAGGCGGGCCGCTCCGACGATGTCGACGACACGATCTCCTACGCCTTTATCTTCGAAACGGTCGAGAAGGCTTTTTCCGAGCACCGTTTCAAGCTGCTCGAAGCGCTGGCGCAACATATTGTCGACCGGCTGTTTGCCGCCTATCCAACGATCAACTGGGTTAAGATACGCGTCGCCAAGCCCGAAGCCCCGATCCCGGTGGTCAAGGGCGAATTCGCGGTGCAAATCGTCAGGCAGCGCGGCTGATGTCGCGCGCCTATCTCGGGCTCGGCGCCAATATCGGCAATCCCTCCGCCCAGATCGAACAAGCGCTTGAGCATTTGAGTGAACATCCGCTGATCGCCATTGGCGAGAGTTCGGACATGCTCGTCAATCCCGCCTGGGGCAAGGAAGATCAGCCTGATTTTCATAACATGGTGGTTGAGGTCGAGACCTCGCTTTCCCCGCTGGAATTGCTCGACGCCTGTCTGATGATCGAGGATGCCATGGGCCGTGTTCGCGCCGAGAAATGGGGTCCGCGTCTGATCGACATTGACCTGATCGCCTACAAGCTCGAGGAAATTCAATCCGAGCGGCTGACTTTGCCACACCCTTTCGCCCACGAACGGGAGTTCGTCATGGGTCCGTTGCGCCAGATCGCCCCTGATGTGGCGGACTGGATTGAGGAGCGCTCGGTCTAGCGGCTCTGCCCGATCACCTTCATTGCGGCATCAAATTCCACCCGCCGCGCCGCACGCCGGGCGGCTGCCTCCGCGTCCTCGCCCCACAGCCGGATATTGTAGTCCTCATCCAGATGTGCTGCGCTCCAGGCCGTGTCCGCATCGATCAGCTTCTCATTCAGCGCAATAGCCAGCAAGCCGGATCCCATCAGGCCGGTCGCAGAAACCAGCGCAGTCAACGTCAAATGATCCACGTTCTCAAGGCTTTCGGCGAGTTTGTTGATGGTTTGAGTCGGTTGATCCTCATGAATAACTCCAACTACCGGCTGAAAGCGGATGGAGAAATGCCGGGCGAGCGCCGTCAGGATCGGGTCCCAACCAGCATCCTGAGCCTCCACCAGTTCCTGCGGACTGTCGGCGCGGAACAGCATCAAGTCGTTGCCGGCATATTTGATGACTTCCTCGCGCAGTTTGGGCGCTACCGCGGCACCGCCTTCAACACCCGCATTGACCAGCCGCGCCAGCGGCATCTTCATGGGATTGATTTGCTCTTGCTGGGCCTCCCATTCGGCGGCGATCGCCTGCGCCAGTTCCCGTTTGGGTACGATGATCTCGACGCGCCCCGGCGTTTTGGTGACCCGTCCATCCAGAAACACGGCAAAACCGCCGTCCTTTTCCTCAACCGTCACTGCCTTGTAGAAGCGCTTGGGCAGCTGTTTCGCATCCGAAGCGTCCTGCCGTCCCTGGCCCGCGTCGCGATGGGCCAACGCATCTTCGAGGATGTCACGCATAGTCTGCCTCCAGAATGTCGTTCACGGCGTCAATCAGTTCATCCATTTCTTCGATGATCAAGTGTGCCCCGGCGGCTCGCAACTGATCCGGGGCATGCGATCCCCAGGAAACGCCCAGCGCCCGAACCCCGGCAGCCCGCGCCATTTCCATGTCATAGGTCGTATCGCCGATCATCACGGTCTCCATCGCCTCCGCCCCGGTTTCCGCCATGGCGGAATGCAGCATTCCGGGATGCGGTTTGGACGGGTTGGTGTCCGGCGTCTGAAACGTCGTGAACAAATCGGCCATCTCGTGCAAATCAAGGATCCTGTTGACGCCGCGCATGCCCTTGCCGGTGGCGATGCCTAACAGCGTATCCGGCATTTCATAAAGCGCCTGCACCGCCTCAAAGGCGCCTTCGTACAGGCCCTCGTCCGCCACGTCCGCAGCCCTCGCATGTGCCAAAAGCTTGTAGCGCTGGACCAACCGGTCGACCGAAGCTGAATCGCCACTCAAGGCATGCATGGCTTCCGGAAGGGCCAACCCGATCACACCCCGTCCCGCCTCCGCAGTCGGCACAGGAAGTCCTTCCGCTTCAAATGTCGCCGTCTGGATGCGGTTGATGAAGGCATGGCTGTCAACCAGCGTGCCGTCGAGATCGAATACCACCAGCTTCACGCGTTGTTCTCCTGGTCATAGGCAATCGCGGCGCGAATGGCCTCTTCGACGCCGGGACGATCGACGTCTTCCAGGATGTAGAACTTGATATTGCGCATGTGCTTGCCTGTGCCCTCGATCAGCCCGGCGGAATTGTCGAGGTGCGCGCCCATGAACAGTTGCAGGTTGATGTGCGCGTTGGCGCCCTTCCCGGCCCCGGACACCGTTGCGATATCCTTTTTGCCGGTGAATCCGGGCATGCCCCAGCGCACCCGCTGGACAAGATCAGGGCCAATGGCGGCGACCTTTTCGTGCACCGCGTGGGCAATGGAGCGCCTCGGCTCCTCGAGCTTTTCGAAATAGCTGAGGTCGCTCATTTGTCCTCCGGATCGCTGTTCTGGGCATCGTAGCGGCTGGCATCGAAGCCAAGCGTGTCAAACGTATGCTGCATGTGCGGCGGCAGCGGCGCACTGACATCCAGCCGTTTGCCCGAAGGCAGCGGCAAGGCCAGCCGCCGGGCGTGCAGATGCAGTCCCTGCCCCAGACTGTCGGGACGTTCCCAGTTCTCGATGTTGAAATAGCGTGGATCGTCGACAATCGGGTTGCCCAGTTGCGCCATGTGGACGCGCAGCTGGTGGGTGCGGCCGGTCACCGGCTTCAGCGTCACCCACGCGAAGCGGTTGGCGGCCTGATCGGTCACCGAATAGTGGCTCATTGAGTGCTGGGCGCCCTCGTCGCCATTCTCGACAACCACCATCTGCTCGCCATCATCGGTGCCCCGCTTGGCCAGAAAGCAGGAAATCTGTCCTTGCGGCGGCTTGGGCACACCCACCACTACCGCCCAGTAAATCTTGCGCGCCGACCTGGTCTTGAACACTTTGCCCAGATGGCTCGCCGCCGCCCGCGTTTTGGCGACCAGCAGGCAGCCCGACGTATCACGGTCCAGCCGATGCACCAGCCGGGGGGCTTCGCCCTTCTTGTTGGGCATGGATTGCAGCATGCCGTCGATATGCCGTTTGGTGCCGCTGCCGCCCTGAACCGCCAGCCCGTGCGGCTTGTTCAACACCATCACCTCATCATCCTCATAGAGGATGAGATCACGGATAAAGCGCGCATCCTTGCTGTCCGCCTGCACCGGTTTCGGCCGGCCGACGACGGCATCATCTAGCGGTGGCACCCGCACTTCCTGCCCGGCTTCCAGCCGCGTATTTGTCTTCACCCGGCCCCGGTCGACACGGACCTGACCGGTGCGCAGCAACTTTTGCAGTCTCCCGAACGGCACATTCGGGTAGTGAAGCGCAAACCAGCGGTCGAGCCGCATGCCGTCTTCGTCAGCGGCCACCTCGATCTGTTGCACACCGCTCACGAGCCAAAACTCCGCATCAGTGCCAGCCCGCCCATCAGGCCTGCCAACGACAGCACAACCGACAACAGCACATAGGCCGCCGCGGGACCCCACTGCCCGCGCTCGAACAGGGTGATCGTGTCGAGCGAAAAGCTTGAGAACGTGGTGAACCCGCCGAGCACGCCGATGGCCAGGAACAGGCGCAACTCGTTCTGTGATTCACTGCCGGTCAGCGCCAGCCAGCCGATCAGCAAGCCCATGGCAAATGAGCCGGTCACATTGGCGGTCATGGTCGCCCAGGGGAATCCCGAAAGGCCGAGCCGCCCGAACAGCACGCCTGTGCCATAGCGGGCCACGGCGCCCAGCGCGCCCCCGGCGCCGACCAGCAATATGGAGTTCATGTTCAGTCCTTCTCCGGCGGAACATCGCCGGATTTTCTGGCTCTCAGCCGCGCGAAATAGTCCATTCGCTTCTGGATTTCACGCTCAAATCCGCGTTCCACCGGCTGATAGAAATGTTTGCGGCCGATTTTTTCCGGCCAGTAGTCCTGCCCCGAAAAGCCCTCGGGGGTGTCATGGTCATACTGATACCCCTCGCCATAGCCTTCGTTCTTCATCAGACTGGTCGGGGCATTGAGAATGGTCATGGGCGGCAGCGGCGAACCGGATTGCTTGGCCACCGCGGTCGCGGCCTTGAAGGCTGTATAGACCGCGTTCGACTTCGGTGCCAGCGCCAGATAAACAACGGCCTGGGCCAGCGCAAGCTCGCCTTCGGGCGACCCCAGCATCTGATAGGCGTCGCGCGCCGCGATGGCCTGCGGTAGCGCCTGCGGGTCGGCCAACCCGATGTCTTCGGAAGCCATGCGGATCAGCCGGCGCGCCAGAAACATCGGGTCCTCTCCGGCATCCACCATCCGTGCAAAATAATAAAGCGCCGCGTCCGGGTCCGAACCTCGCACCGTCTTGTGCAGCGCGGAAATGAGATTGTAGTGCCCGTCCTGGGCCTTGTCGTAGACGGGTGCCCGGCGCTGTACCAATTGCGTCATCGCCGCGTGGTCCAGCACCTGACCTTCCGGCGCCGATGCCAGCACTTCCTCAACCAGCCCAAGCAGTGCCCGCCCGTCGCCATCAGCCAACCCGATCAGGCTCTGGCGCGCCTCGTCGGTCAGCGGCAGTTGCTCGCCAAGCGTTGCCTCGGCCCGTTGCGCCAGCGCTTCGAGGTCCTCTGCCTTCAACGATTCGAACCGCAAGACCTGCGCCCGCGACATCAGCGCCGCGTTCAGTTCAAACGAGGGGTTCTCGGTGGTGGCGCCGACCAGCACAATCGTGCCGTCTTCCATCACCGGCAGGAACCCATCCTGCTGGGCGCGGTTGAAACGATGAATTTCGTCCACGAACAACAGCGTCCGCCGTCCCGCTTTGCGCACCGTTCGCGCCCGGTCGAAGGCCTTCTTGAGATCTGCCACGCCGGAAAATACCGCCGAGATCTGGTCGAACTCAAAACCCACTGCATCGGCAAGCAGCCGTGCCACCGTGGTCTTGCCAGTTCCAGGCGGCCCCCACAGGATCAGCGAGCCCAGTCGCCCCGACGCAATCATGCGCCGCAAGGTGCCGTCCGGCCCCAGCAGGTGCCCCTGCCCGATCACCTCGTCGAGGGTCTTCGGGCGCAGCCGGTCGGCCAGCGGGCGATCGGGATCGTCCGTCTGTCTGGGGGTTTGGCTTGAATCGAGAAACAGATCCGGCATCGCGAAAGCCTTAGCATGCACAGGGGTGGCTTGTTAGTCCGGCGTCATGTTTGACTGTCAAAATGACGCCTGCATGCACTGCATGGTGGGCACCACAAAATAGCAGTTGCGTGCAGTTGAAAAAGACCATAATGCGCGCCGCTATTTCGCTCCAACAAAGGATGCTTTTCAATGGCCGACCCCTCCCGAAAGGAATATCCCGATACCCAGGCGCTGATTGCCGCCGAAATGCCGGACTATCCATCATTCATCTTTTCAGAGCGCGAGCTGCGCGCCTGCGCCAAGACGTTCCAGGACGGGTTTGACGGTCTGGTGACCTATGCGGTCAAGGCCAACCCCGAGGAACATGTTATTTCCGTTCTGGCCGATACCGGGTTGAAGGCGTTCGATGTCGCCTCCCCGGCTGAAATGGAACTGGTGCACCGCATCGCTCCGCAGGCGGCGCTGCACTACAACAACCCCGTCAAGTCCCGGCGCGAGATCATCGCTGCGCAGGACCTCTACGGGGTCAAATCCTATGCCATCGACAACCAGGCTGAACTTGACCAATTGGCCGCCATCGTCACCCCCAGCCGCGACGTCGAAATGACGATCCGTTTCAAGGCCGGCAAGGCGCGCAAGGCCTATGACTTCGGCACCAAGTTCGGCATCTCCGAGAATGGCGCCATTGATCTGGTGAAGGCTGCCGACGCGCTGGGCTACACCGTGTCGCTGTGCTTCCACGTCGGCTCGCAGTGCGAGGAAAGCTACGCCTACGAGCGGCATATCCATGCCGCCGGCCGTATCGCCAAAAAGTCCGGCGTCGCCATCAAGCGGCTCAATGTCGGCGGAGGCTTCCCTGCCGCCTACCCCTCGAGCGGCGCTCCCCCGCTCGACCGCTATTTTGAATCGATCGAGCGTGCGCTGAAGAAAACGTTCGGGTCCAATCGTCCTGAAATGATCGTCGAACCGGGCCGGGCCATGGTCACCCCCTCCACCTCGCTCCTGCTGCGCGTCAAACATGTCCGCGGCGGCCGCAACGTCTACGTCAACGATGGCGCTTACGGCGCGCTGATGGAAATCAAGTTCATGCCCATCGTTCCGGCCGTCCGGGTCTGGCGCGGCGCGGAACTGGTCACCGACAAGACCCGGCCGTTCATCCTGTTTGGCCCCACCTGCGACAGCTACGACAGCCTCGATCAGCCGTTCGACCTTCCGCAGTCGATCCAGGAAGACGACTACATCGAAATGGCGCAGATGGGCGCCTATACCCAGGCCTCGACGACCGCCTTCAACGGCTTTGCCACACGGCAGCAGTTCTTTGCGGACAAGATCTTCATGTAGGCTGCCCGATGATTTCCGCCGCCCAAAATCCTGAAAACCTTGGGCGGCGGATCATGGTCATCGGCCCGGCGGGTGCCGGTAAATCCACGCTGACGGCCGTCCTCGCACAGCACTTGGACCTGCCCGCCATCCATCTGGACTTGCTGTTCCACACGCCCAACACTGACTGGGTACCGCGCCCGGCCGAGGAGTTCGAACAACTGCATACCAAGGCGGTTGCGCAGTCCGAATGGATCATCGACGGCAACTATCGCAAGTTCATGCCGCCAAGACTGGCCCGCGCCACGGGTCTGGTCTGGATCGACCCACCGCTTCATCAGAACGTGTGGGGCTACCTCAAACGCTGTTTTGCCCCCCAGAATGTCCCCGGCCGCCTCCCCGGCGGCAGCGAACGGGTGAAGTGGCTGATGGTGCACCACATTCTCGTCACCCAGCCCCGCAGCCATGCTCAGATGCGAACGATCTTTGAGGGTTTTGAAGGCGAGAAGCTGAGGTTCGGCTCGTCAGACGAAGCAGCGAAGTGGATGCGCAACGGATTGCTTCCGAACCGTAATGCAGAACCGCCCTAGTGCACCTTGCTTTCGTCGATGATGCCAAACTCGATCAGAGACTCCGCCGCTGACAGAAGCGCCTCCTCCGGCGGGCGGTAGTCGTGCCCCATCAGCTTGGCGCCCTTTGAACCATCGAAGTGCCGTTCACAGTCAAACTCGGCGGCAATCTGGCGAACGGTGCGATCGAAACGGCCGATGATCTTCATGATCCAGAGCGGGATCTCGCTATTGGGGACCTTCGCCTTTGGATAATTGTCGGCCAGCACGGCGGCGGCCTGCAGGAAGGTGCGGTAGGGCCCGGCTGCAATATAGCGTTGGCCGATAGACGCGGGGTCGCCCGCGGCGGCCAGGTGCATCTCGGCAACGTCACGGACATCGACGATGCAGAATCCGACGGGCGGCAGCGCCGGAACCTTGCCATTGAGGCACATGTTGACGAACTCAATCGAGACCCCCGCATCCACGTCAAGCGCAGGACCCAGGATCATGCCGGGGTGGATGGTGGTGAGGCCAATGCCGTGCTGGGCTGTGAACTCCCATGCGAACCGTTCGGCCCGGGTCTTTCCTTCGGAATAGGACCAGGCGCCCTTCAGCCCCTCGACATCTGTCCAATGAGTTTCGTCGATATGCAGCACCCCGTGCTGCTTGCCGTGCCCGTAGCCGATCGTGGCAATGGAACTGGTCATGACAATGCGGTTGACGCCGGCGTCTTTGGCAAAGCGCAACACGCGCTCTGTCCCTTCAAGCGCCGGCCGGATCACGTCGTCGGGGTTCTTGGGCTCGACGCCATAAACCATGGTGGCGATGTGGAACAGAACCCCTACCCCCTTCATCGCACTGGCCCAGCCGTCGTCGGAGAGAAGGTCGGCAATATAGAAATCCAGCCGGTCAAGGGCCTCGGGCCCGTTGATATGGCTGACCGTTTCGCGAACGCTTGCGGCCTTTTCGGCGCTGCGCACGGTTCCGCGCACCGTAAAGCCTTTGGCCAGCAGTTGCGTGACGACGTGCCGGCCAACGAATCCGGAGGCACCGGTTACCAGCACGGGCTGATCAGTTTGCATGGGCTTCCCCTCCCATCAAAAAAAATGGCAGCCGCGCGCGTCCGCGACTGCCATAATGGCTGGATGAACGGGCCGCGCTTATGCGGCGACCGCTTCATCCTCGTCATCACGCGTGAAGTCGGCAGTCGGGCCGGAATCCAGACCCTTGGCATCGACATCGCGGTCCACGAACTCGATCACGGCCACCGGCGCATTGTCGCCATGACGGAAGCCGGCCTTGAGGACGCGGGTGTAGCCACCCTGGCGGTCCTTGTAGCGCGGGGCAAGCGTGTCAAACAGCTTGGCCACCATGGCCGCGTCGCCGCCGACCTTGGCAATCGCCTGACGGCGGGCATGCAGGTCGCCGCGCTTGCCCAGGGTGATGAGCTTTTCCACGATGGGACGCAGTTCCTTGGCCTTGGGCAGGGTCGTGACAATCTGCTCGTGCTTGATCAGCGCGGCAGACATGTTGCGAAACATCGCGGTGCGATGGCTCGATGTGCGGTTCAGCTTGCGGCCGGCTTTACGATGGCGCATCTCAACTCTCCTTGTAAGCGCGCCGTTCGGCTCACGCTTCGTTCCAGTTATTGCCTTTGCGGCGGATCAGTAATGATCCTCGTAGCGCTTGGCAAGATCATCAATGTTTTCAGGCGGCCAGTTGGCGACATCCATCCCGAGGTGAAGGCCCATCTGAGCCAGCACTTCCTTGATTTCGTTCAGCGACTTGCGCCCGAAGTTCGGGGTGCGCAGCATTTCTGCTTCGGTCTTCTGGATCAGATCGCCGATGTAAACGATATTGTCGTTCTTCAGGCAGTTTGCCGAACGCACCGACAATTCGAGTTCGTCGACCTTCTTGAGAAGCGCCGGGTTGAAGGCCAGTTCCGGCACGCTTTCCTGTGCGGTTTCCTTCTTGGGCTCTTCGAAGTTCACAAAGACCGAAAGCTGCTCCTGCAGAATGCGGGCGGCATAAGCCACAGCATCTTCAGGGCTCACGCCACCGTTGGTCTCGATCTGCATCGTCAGCTTGTCATAGTCGAGCACCTGGCCCTCGCGGGTCGGCTCCACCTTGTAGCTGACGCGGCGGACCGGCGAGAACAGCGAGTCGACCGGCACGAAGCCGATCGGGGCGTCTTCCGGGCGGTTGCGGTCGGCGGGGACGTAGCCCTTGCCGCCGTTGACCGTGAACTCGATATTGATCTCGGCACCCTCGTCGAGGTGACAAATGACCAGTTCCGGGTTCAGGATTTCGATATCGCCCGTGGTGGCGATGTCGCCGGCCTTGACCGAGCCGGGGCCCTTCTTGGAAAGCGTCAGGCGCTTGGGGCCTTCGGCTTCCATCTTCAGCGCCACTTCCTTGACGTTCAGCACCAGGTCCGTGATGTCTTCACGAACGCCCGGGACGGACGAAAATTCATGCAGCACGCCGTCGATCTGCATCGCGGTCACAGCCGCGCCCTGCAGGGACGACAGAAGAACACGCCGCAGCGCGTTGCCGAGCGTCAGGCCGTAGCCGCGCTCAAGCGGCTCAGCGACGATAGACGCGAGCCGCGGATTATCCTTGTCGACCACGATATCCAGCTTGGTCGGCTTGATCAGTGCTTGCCAGTTGTCCTGGATCACGTTCAACATCCTTTCAATTTCGCGGGCCGCAATGCCGCCGCTGGCCCGCCTTGTTCAATTGCCCCGAAGGGCTACAGGGCCTGCCTAGACGCGACGCCGCTTGCGCGGACGGCAACCATTGTGCGGAATGGAGGTCACGTCCCGGATGCTGGTGACGTTGAAACCAGCAGCCTGGAGGGCCCGAAGGGCGGATTCACGGCCGGAACCGGGACCACGCACCTCGACCTCGAGGGTCTTCATGCCATGATCCTGGGCCTTCTTGGCCGCGTCTTCGGCAGCCACCTGGGCTGCGTAGGGAGTGGATTTACGCGATCCCTTGAAGCCCATGGTTCCTGCAGAGGACCAGGCAATCGTGTTGCCCTGGGCATCGGTGATCGTGATCATTGTGTTGTTGAAAGAGGCGTTCACATGCGCAACGCCGGTAATGATATTCTTGCGCTCGCGACGGCGAACGCGGGTAGCTTCAGCTTTAGCCATTTATACTCAATCCTGATCGATCTCATCACCACCCCAGAAACGGTTGGGTGGCTCCACCGAAGACAGTGCTTGCGCCCTGCCTTATTTCTTCTTGCCGGCGATTGCCTTGGCCGGACCCTTGCGGGTGCGGGCGTTGGTGTGGGTCCGCTGACCGCGCACCGGCAGACCACGGCGATGCCGCAGGCCGCGATAGTTGCCCAAGTCCATCAAGCGTTTGATGTTCATGGCATTGGCACGGCGCAGATCGCCTTCCACCATGTAATCGCGTTCGATCGCTTCACGGATCTGGATGACTTCGGCGTCAGTCAGTTCATTGACCCGGCGTTCGGCCGGAATGTTGACGGAGGCGCAGATGTCCTTGGCGCCCTTCGGGCCGATGCCATGAATATACTGCAGCGCGATAACGACGCGCTTGTTGGTCGGGATGTTTACGCCAGCAATACGGGCCACGGCGCTTCTCCTTTTAGGCGTGCGCGGCAAACATTTGCCTGCACTTATTCAACAATAAGGGACCGGCAATCGACCCCCCACACTTGGCGAGAACCGAATCCAGTCCAAAAACTCTTCTTGAGACTGGCGCGGTTCTAAGGATTTGCCCGCCGGAAGTCAACTGACTTGACGGTGGGCCATCCGCTATTTTTCGAGGACGTTCTTGATCGCCTCTGAGACTTGTTCGATCTCGGCCATACCGTCCACTGACTTGACCAGGCCGCGCTTGGTGTAAAACGCCACCAGCGGCTCGGTCAGTTCGCGGTAGACCGCAATGCGGTTACGCAGCACTTCTTCATTGTCGTCGGCACGCACATTGCCCGACTCGGCGGCGCGGGTCTGGATCCGCTCGACCAATGCGTCGGCGTCGACCTTGATTTCGACGACAGCATCCAGCGGCGTGCCCTTTTCCTGGAGCATGGTTTCAAGCGCTTCGGCCTGGGCGATGGTGCGCGGAAAACCGTCAAGAACGAAGCCGTTGGCGGCGTCCGGACTGTCCAGCCGTTCGGAGACGATGCCGCAGACGATTTCGTCGGAGACCAGATCGCCGCGGTCCATGATTTCCTTGGCAGCAAGGCCCATTGGGGTCTGGTCGGCAATGGCACCCCGCAAAATATCCCCGGTCGACAGCTGGGGAATATCGTAGCGGCTGACGAGGAACTGAGCCTGAGTACCCTTGCCTGCCCCCGGCGGTCCAAGAAGTATCAGTCTCATCGTTTTGCCCCTCCAGGTCGTTTCGTTCCACGGCCTCCCCCGAGGCGCGAGTTCTTCATCAGCCCCTCATATTGCTGGGCAATGAGATGAGACTGGATCTGGGAAATCGTATCGAGTGTCACAGTCACCATGATCAGCAGCGAGGTGCCACCGAGGAATGTGGAGACGTTCAGCTGAGACACCAGCACTTCCGGGATCAGCGCGACGACGGTCAGATATGCGGCACCGATCACCGTGATGCGGCTGAGCACATAGTCGATATGCGCGGCAGTACGTTCACCGGGACGAATGCCCGGAATGAAGCCGCCGGACCGCTTCAGATTGTCAGCCGTGTCGGTCGGGTTGAACACGATCGAAGTGTAGAAAAACGCGAAGAACACGATCAACGCAGCGTAGAGTGCCAGATAGAGCGGCTGCCCGCGGCCCAGAAGAGCAGCGACGATCTGCAGCCAGCCCTGCCCGCCATCTGTCGAAAACGCGGTGAAGGTGGCCGGCATCAGCAGCAGCGACGAAGCGAAAATCACCGGGATCACGCCCGAGGTATTCAGCTTCAGCGGCAGGTGCGAGGTATCGCCCTGGAACATCTTGTTGCCGACTTGCCGCTTCGGATACTGAATGAGCAATCGTCGTTGCGCGCGTTCGAAGAACACGATGACGCCAATGACCACGATCGCCAGCACCAGCATGCCCACCACGGCAATGGTCGGCAGGGCGCCGGTGCGGCTCAGTTCGAGCGTCTGGATGATCGCCGAAGGTAGTGTCGCCACGATGCCAGCGAAGATGATCAGCGAGATGCCGTTGCCGACGCCGCGCGCGGTGACCTGTTCGCCCAGCCACATCAGGAACATGGTGCCGCCGACGAGTGTAATGACCGTCGAAATCCGGAAGAACCAGCCCGGGTTGATGACAACGCCCTGGCTGGCCTCGAGCCCCACGGCAATGCCGTAGCCCTGGACGGCGCAGAAAATCACCGCGAGGTAACGGGTGTACTGGTTGATCTTGCGGCGGCCCGCCTCCCCTTCCTTCTTCAGGGCTTCCAGCCGCGGCGAAGCGGAGGTCAGCACCTGCACCACGATGGACGCGGTGATGTAGGGGATCAGGTTGAGGGCGAAAATCGCCATACGTTCCACGGCACCGCCGGAGAACATGTTGAGCATGCCGGTGATGCCCTGCGAAGCGGTCTCGAACGTGGCCGCGTAGGCGTCCGGGTCAATGCCCGGCACCGGGATATAAGTGCCCAGCCGATAGACAAGCAGCGCACCCAGTGTGAACAGGATGCGCTGTTGAAGTTCTTTTGCCTTCGAGAATGTCGAAAAGCTGAGGTTACGGGCCAGTTGTTCGGCTGCAGAAGCCATGGTGTCTCCGTGTGGTCAGACTGGGCAGATCGGCCTCAGGCGCCGGCTTTTGCTTTCGCCTTTGCCTCGGCGCGGGCTTTTGCCTTGCCGCGTGTCTCAGGGGCGGGTTTTGCCTCTGCTACATTGACCTTGCCGCCTGCGTTTTCAACCGCAGCCAGTGCACCTTTTGTTGCATATTCAACATTGAAGGTGACTTTCTTGGAGGTGAACTCACCCGAACCGTTGATCAGGCGGATACCGTCCTTGACGCGGCGCACAACACCAGCGCCCTTGAGGGCCTCGCCATCAATCACACCCTTGGCGTCGAGCTTGCCGGCATCGATTGCGGCCTGCACGCGATCAAGGCGCACTTCCACATACGATTTGGCGAACGGATTGTTGAACCCGCGCTTCGGCATGCGCATGTGCAGCGGCATCTGACCGCCTTCAAAACCCTTGATGGCCACGCCTGAACGTGACTTCTGGCCCTTCACACCACGGCCGGCGGTCTTGCCCTTGCCCGAGCCCTTGCCACGGCCAACGCGGATGCGGTTGCTGGTGGAACCGGGATTATCGGTGATTTCATTCAAACGCATAATATCGATCCTTCCCGACTATGCTTCGTCCACGATGCGGACGAGATGGGAAACCTTATTGATCATGCCCCGCACATCAGGCGTATCCTTGAGCGTGCGGCGGCGGTGCATCTTGTTCAGACCCAGGCCCACGAGTGTGGCGCGCTGCGACTTGTCGCGGCGGATCGGGCTGCCTGTCTGTTCAACGGTAATGGACTTGTCAGCCATTGTACTTCTCCAAACTCAGCCGCTCAGGCGTCGACAGCGGTTTCACCGCGGCGGGCCTGCAGCTCGGACACTTTCAGACCGCGACGGGCCGCAACCGAGCGCGGGCTGTCGACGTTCTTCAGGGCGTCAAAAGTGGCACGCACCATGTTGTAGGGGTTTGCACTGCCCTGCGACTTGGCAACGATGTCGTTGATGCCCAGCGATTCAAACACGGCGCGCATCGGGCCACCGGCAATGATGCCGGTACCGGCGGGCGCTGCACGCAGGTGAACCTTGCCGGCACCGTGACGGCCGTCGGCGTCGTGGTGAAGGGTCCTGCCCTCACGCAGCGGCACGCGGATCATCTGGCGCTTGGCCTGTTCGGTTGCCTTGCGAATGGCCTCAGGCACTTCGCGAGCCTTGCCGTGGCCGAAACCAACGCGGCCCTTTTGATCACCCACCACAACCAGTGCGGCAAAGGCGAAGCGGCGACCGCCCTTCACCACCTTGGCAACACGATTGATGTGGACCAGGCGATCAATAAATTCGCTTTCGCGTTCCTGGACGTCTCTCATTGCTTCAACCAGCTCTTGTTATTTCGAGTTCGATACGGATTAGAATTTCAGGCCGCCCTCGCGGGCAGCTTCGGCCAGGGCCTTGACGCGGCCGTGGTAGAGATAACCACCACGATCAAAAACCACATCGGTGACGCCGGCCTTGACGGCGCGCTCAGCCACCAGCTTGCCGATGGCACCGGCCGCTTCCTGGTTGGCGCCGTTCAGCTTGCCGCGCACGTCCTTGTCGAGCGAGGACGCCGCTGCCAGCGTGTTGCCGGTCGTGTCATCGATCACCTGGGCATAGATGTGGTTGCCCGAGCGGTGAACCGACAGGCGCGGACGGCCGTTCGCGCGGGCCTTAACGGCGCGCCGAACGCGGGCGCCACGACGGCGCAATGCATCAAGACGGTTTGCCATCCCTGGCTCTCCTTACTTCTTCTTGCCTTCCTTGCGGAAGATGTATTCGTTTTCGTAACGCACGCCCTTGCCCTTGTAGGGTTCCGGCGGACGGAATTCGCGGATGTTGGCTGCAGCCTGACCCACGGCCTGCCGGTCGATGCCGGAGACGATGATTTCAGTCGGCTGCGGGGATTCCAGCGTGATGCCTTCGGGGGCCTGATAGATCACGTCGTGGCTGAAGCCAAGCGACAATTTCAGGTCCTTGCCCTGCATGGCGGCACGATAGCCAACGCCGGAGATCACCAGCTTCTTGGAAAAGCCTTCGCGGACGCCGGTGACGACATTCTGCACCAGAGCACGCGAGGTGCCCCAATTGGCCTGGGCCTGCTTGGTATCGTTGGCCGGAGCCAGCGTGATGCCCTCGTCGCCCTGGGAGACGTTGACATGGTCAAGCACGGTGACGCTGAGTTCACCCTTCTTGCCCTTGGCGGTAACCTTCCGTCCCTCGATGGTGACGGTGACGTCGTCAAGTGCGACTGGAAGTTTGCCAGTACGTGACATTTTTCAAAACCTTCCCGGTCTGAAGCGGAATTCCATGCCGGCCTAGAAGACCTGGCAGAGAACCTCGCCACCCATATTCTGCGAACGTGCATCGTGGTCGGCCATCACACCCTTGGGGGTGGAAAGGATCGACACGCCCAGACCATTGGCGACCGAGGGGATGTTCTTGACAGAAGCATACACACGGCGACCCGGACGGGAGACGCGCTTGATTTCACGGATCACCGGCTCACGGTTCGAGTATTTCAACTCGATCACGAATTCCGATGTGTTGTTGTCCAATTTGGTTTCAGTGTAACCGCGGATGAAGCCTTCCGACTTCAAAACGTCCAGCACATGCGCACGCAGCTTGGAAGCAGGTGTGGACACCGTTTCCTTGTTGCGCATCTGCGCGTTGCGGATGCGGGTCAACATATCACCGAGCGGATCAATCAAAGTCATTGCCTAGTGCTCCTTACCAGCTCGATTTGACCATGCCAGGCACCTGGCCGTGGCTGCCGAGCTGACGCAATGCGATACGGCTCATTTTCAGTTTGCGGTAGAAACCACGCGGACGGCCGGACACTTCGCAACGGTTGCGTACGCGCACCGGCGAGGAGTTGCGCGGCAGCTGCGCCAGCTTGAGCTGGGCGTTGAAGCGGTCTTCCAGCGAAGTTGTCTTGTCCTGAACCATGGCCTTCAGTTCGGCCCGCTTGGCCGCATACTGCTTGGACAGCTTGCGACGACGCTGGTTCTTTTCGATGGCGCTTTTCTTAGCCATTCCGGTATCCTTTTTGCTCTTGCCGCGCCGTTACTGGCCGAACGGGAAGTTGAAGGCGCGCAGCAGGGCCAATGCCTCGGCATCGGTCTTGGCGGTGGTGCAAACGATGATGTCCATGCCCCAGATCTGGTCGACCTTGTCGTACTCGATCTCGGGGAAAACGATGTGTTCCTTGATGCCCATGGCGAAATTGCCATTGCCGTCAAAGCTCTTGGCGTTCAGGCCGCGGAAGTCGCGGATGCGGGGCAGCGCGATGGTCACCAAGCGATCGATGAACTCATACATGCGAGCCTTGCGCAGGGTCACCTTGGCGCCCAGCGGCATCTGCTCACGCACCTTGAAGCCGGCGATCGACTTGGAGGCATGGGTGATGACAGCCTTCTGACCGGCGATGATCGACAGATCGTTGGCGGCGGACTGCACCTTCTTGGTGTCAGCCACGGCTTCGCCGACGCCCATGTTCAGGACGACCTTGTCCAGCTTGGGCACTTCCATCGGGTTCTTGTAGCCGAAATTCTCGACCAGGCCGGCACGCACTACGTCTTCATAGTGGGTGCGGAGGCGCGGGATATAGACCTCAGCCATTGATCACTTCTCCAGAACGCTTGGCGACGCGCTGCTTGGCGCCGTCCTTGACTTGGAAGCCGACGCGGGTCGGCTTGCCATCCTTGGGGTCAGCCAGCGCAACGTTCGACATGTGCAGCGAGGCTTCCTTGGTATAGATGCCGGCTTCCTGCGACGGGGTCTGCCTGGTGTGGCGGCGCACGGTATTGATGCCCTGCACGACCACGCGGTTCTCTGCGGGCAGAACCTGCAGGACCTCACCGGTCCGGCCCTTGTCTTTGCCGGTCAGAACGACGACCTTGTCGCCCTTTTTGATTTTTGCGGCCATTACAGCACCTCCGGTGCCAGCGAGATGATCTTCATGTGGTTCTTGGCGCGCAGTTCACGCGGAACCGGGCCAAAGATGCGCGTGCCGATCGGCTCCTGATTGTTGTTGATCAGGACGGCGGCGTTGCGGTCAAAGCGGATAACCGTGCCATCGGGGCGGCGGATATCGGTGGCGGTGCGCACGACGACGGCCTTGGCGACCTCGCCCTTCTTCACGCGGCCACGCGGGATCGCGTCCTTGACCGAAACGACGATGATGTCGCCAACCGAAGCGTACTTGCGCTTCGATCCGCCGAGCACCTTGATGCACATGACACGACGGGCGCCGGAATTGTCGGCCACGTCGAGGTTTGTTTGCATCTGAATCATAACCGGATGCCTTCTATTGTTGCCCGCTCACCGTCCCCGGTGACCGGAAAAATTGAACTCGTTCAGGCCGACTGGACCAATGTCCAGCGCTTGTTTTTGGAAATCGGCGCGCATTCCTGGATCATCACCTGATCACCGACCTTGGCCGTGTTGGCTTCGTCGTGAGCGTGATACTTCTTGGAGCGGCGCACGGTCTTTTTGTACAGCGGGTGCGCAAAGCGGCGTTCGACGCGCACAACCACCGTCTTGTCATTCACGTCGGAGACCACGGTCCCCTGCAAAATTCGTTTCGGCATTTCGCTTACTGCCCTTGGTTGTCGCGCTTTTCGCGCAGTACGGTTTTCACCCGCGCAATGTCGCGGCGCACTTCACGGACACGGGCAGTCGATTCGAGCTGCTGCGTGGCGCGCTGGAAGCGCAGGTTGAACTGTTCCTTCTTCAAGGCGGCCAGTTCGTCTTTCAGTTCGTCGGACGTTTTCGCCCGTACATCAGAAGCATTCATCATCGCACCTCTTAGTCTGCGATACGCGCGACAAACCGCGTCTTGATCGGCAATTTCATCGCGGCCAGGCGCAACGCTTCACGTGCCGTGCCCTCATCGACGCCGTCCAGTTCGAACATCACGCGGCCCGGCTTGACGCGGGCTGCCCAATATTCGGGAGCGCCCTTGCCCTTACCCATGCGGACTTCAGTCGGCTTCTTGGAAACCGGCACATCCGGGAACACGCGGATCCACACACGGCCGGCACGCTTCATGTGACGGGTCATGGCGCGGCGGGCTGCCTCGATCTGGCGCGCGGTGATGCGCTCCGGCTCGAGAGCCTTGAGGCCGAACTGACCGAAGTTCAACTCGAAGCCACCCTTGGCCACGCCGTGAATCCGGCCCTTGTGGGCCTTGCGGAATTTAGTACGTTTTGGTTGCAGCATAACTGATGTTCCTTAGTTCGCGGCAGCCGGCTGGCGACGGTTCTGACCCTCGTTGGAACCACCTTCGGTGGCCCGGCGCTCGTGCGCTGTGGGATCGTGTTCCATCACTTCGCCCTTGAAAATCCAGACCTTGATGCCGATCACACCGTAGGTGGTCGAGGCTTCAGCGGTCCCGTAATCAATGTCGGCACGCAGGGTATGCAGCGGCACGCGGCCTTCGCGGTACCATTCGGTGCGGGCGATGTCAGCACCACCGAGGCGACCGGCAACGTTGCAGCGAATGCCTTGGGCACCCATGCGCATTGCAGTCTGCACACCGCGCTTCATGGCACGGCGGAAAGCCACACGGCGCTCGAGCTGCTGGGCAATGCCCTGAGCTACCAGCGTCGCGTCGATTTCCGGCTTGCGCACTTCAACGATGTTGATGTGCACTTCACTGTCCGTGAACTTGCGGATCTTGGCGCGCAGCTTTTCGATATCGGCACCCTTCTTGCCAATCACGATGCCTGGACGGGCGGTGTGAATGGAGACGCGGCACTTGCGGTGCGGGCGTTCGATGACGATCTTGGAGACCGCGGCCTGCTTGAGTTCTTTTTCAAGCATGGTGCGGATCTTGAGATCTTCCTGCAGCAGGGAACCGTATTCGCCCTTGTTGGCGAACCAGCGGCTGTCCCAGGTGCGGTTGATGCCCAGACGCATGCCGATCGGGTTAATCTTCTGGCCCATTATGCGGCCTCCTCAACTTCGCGGACGACGATGGTCAAGTGCGAGAACGGCTTCAGGATACGGGCGCCGCGACCGCGGGCACGTGCCGTGAACCGCTTCATCACCAGGGAGTTGCCGACATAGGCTTCGGCGACCACCAGGGCATCGGTGTCCAGGTTGTGGTTGTTCTCGGCATTGGCAATCGCGCTCTCCAGCGTCTTCTTGACGTCGTGAGAGATGCGCTTGCGCGAGAATGTCAGGTCAGCCAGGGCCGCCTCGACCTTCTTGCCACGGATCATCTGTGCCACCAGGTTCAGCTTCTGGGGGCTGATGCGCACGCGGCGCAGTACCGCGCGGGCCTCATTGTCTTTGAGCGAACGCTCGCGTTTCAGCTTGCCCATGGCTATTTCCTCTTGGCTTTCTTGTCAGCCGCGTGGCCATAGTAGGTGCGGGACGGCGAGAACTCGCCGAACTTGTGACCGATCATGTCTTCGGACACGGACACCGGAATGTGCTTCTGGCCGTTGTAAACACCAAAGGTCAGACCAACGAACTGCGGCAGGATCGTCGAGCGGCGGCTCCAGATCTTGATCACTTCGTTGCGGCCGCCTTCGCGGACCTTGTCGGCCTTCTTCAACAGATACCCGTCGACAAACGGGCCTTTCCAAACGGAACGAGACATCGCTTATCTGCCCTTCTTCTGATGACGCGAGCGGACGATAAACTTGTCAGTCGCTTTGTTAGTGCGGGTCTTCTTGCCCTTGGTCGGCACACCCCAGGGGGTCACCGGATGACGGCCACCCGAGGTCCGGCCTTCACCACCACCATGCGGGTGATCGACCGGGTTCATGGCGACACCGCGAACGGCGGGGCGCTTGCCCAGCCAGCGGTTGCGACCGGCCTTGCCGAGGTTGGTGTTGGAGTGGTCCTGGTTGGACACGGCACCAACGGTCGCGAGGCACGAGCCGTGCACGATGCGCTGCTCACCCGAGTTCAGGCGAAGGATCGCCCAACCCTGGTCGCGGCCCACGTACTGGGCGTAGGCACCGGCGGAACGGGCCACCTGCCCGCCCTTGCGCGGCTTCAACTCGACGTTGTGCACGATCGTGCCAACCGGCATGCGCTCAAGCGGCATGGCATTGCCCGGCTTGATGTCGGCAGTGCCGAGGGTGGAAACGATCTCGTCGCCAACAGCCATGCGCTGCGGAGCCAGGATATAGCCCTGCTCGCCGTCGCTGTAGTTGACAAGCGCGATGAAGGCGGTGCGGTTCGGATCATATTCCAGCCGCTCAATGGTGCCGGCGACGTCGAAGCGGTTCCGCTTGAAGTCGACCAGGCGATAGGCACGCTTGTGCCCGCCGCCCCGGCGACGCTGGGTGATACGGCCACGATTGTTGCGGCCACCCTTGGAGGTGTTGCCTTCGGTCAGTTTCTTGACCGGGGCGCCGTCCCACAGCACGGACCGGTCGATACCGATCAGGGCGCGGCGGCCTGCCGATGTGGCGTTATATTGTTTCAAAGCCATGGTTTAACTCTCCGCCTCTCTCAGAGCCCGGACGCGATGTCGATGGTCTGGCCCTCTTGCAGGGTCACAACCGCCTTCTTCACGTCCTTGCGCTTGCCGGCAAAGCCCCGGAAACGCTTGGTCTTGCCCTTGCGGACCAAGGTGTTGACTGCCTTGACCTTGACCGAGAACAGGGCCTCGACCGCGGTCTTGATTTCGGTTTTCGTTGCATCGATGGCGACGTCGAAAACGACCTGGTCGCTTTCGGAAGCCATAGTCGACTTTTCAGTGACGACCGGTGCGACGATGACGTCGTAGTTGGAAATCTTGCTCATCAGAAGCGAGCCTCCAAAGCTTCAAGCGCTGCTTTGGTCAAAACCAGTTTCGAACGGCGCAGGATGTCGTAGACGTTGATGCCCTGCACCGGCA
This sequence comes from Devosia sp., assembly GCA_017794705.1. Taxonomy (GTDB): domain Bacteria; phylum Pseudomonadota; class Alphaproteobacteria; order Rhizobiales; family Devosiaceae; genus IH3. Next base: position 518,215 of record CP051235.1, read on the forward strand.
GCACATCCACAAGCGGGATGTTGCGGGCGGCGAGCGCAAAATTGTTGTTCACCTCGGCACCGTCGATGATCAGCGCATTGCTGACTTCGATCTTACCGAGCGCGGTGCGCAGGGCTGCGGTCTTGGCGTCCTTGACCTCGGCGTTGTCCAGGATGATCAGATCACCGGACTTTGCCTTGGCGCTGAGCGCATGACGCAGGGCCAGGGCGCGGACCTTCTTGGGAAGGTCGATCGCATGGCTGCGCGGGGTCGGGCCGAATGCGCGACCACCACCCCGGAAGATGTTGGTGCGACGCGAACCGTGACGGGCGGTACCACCACCCTTCTGACGGCCGACGCGCTTGCCCGTGGCCGAGATTTCGGCGCGGTTCTTGACGTCATGGGTGCCAGCCTGGCGCTTGGCCAGCTGATAACGGACCATGCGCTGCATCAGGTCGGCGCGCGGCTCGAGGCCAAAGACCTCGTCACTCAGCGTCACCTTGCCCGAGGCCTTGCCCGCAAGAGTTTGGACCTGGAGTTCCATTATTCCTGACCTCCTTCGGTCACAGCTTCTTCAGCGGCCGCAGGCTCGGCCTGCTTGGCAGCTGCAGCACCTTCCGGCGCCTTGAACGAACCCGGGGTCTGGACGCCTTCGGGCGCTGCCTTCTTGACCGCGTCGCGGATCATCACCCAGCCGCCCTTGGCGCCGGGGACCGAACCCTTGATCATGATCAGGCCGCGCTCGACGTCGGTCTTGACGACTTCGAGGTTCTGCGTGGTCACGCGGACATCGCCCATGTGGCCGGCCATTTTCTTGCCCTTGAACACCTTGCCGGGGTCCTGGGAGTTACCCGTCGAACCGTGCGAACGGTGCGAGATGGACACGCCGTGCGAGGCACGAAGACCACCGAAATTGTGGCGCTTCATGGCACCGGCAAAGCCCTTGCCGATCGAGGTGCCGGTCACGTCAACAATCTGGCCGTCGACAAAGTGATCGGCGAGCATCGAGGCGCCCACTTCGATCAGGTTGTCGGCGCTGACGCGGAATTCCGCGACGAAGCGCTTCGGCTCGACCTTGGCAACGGCGAACTGGCCGCGCTCAGCCTTGCTGACATTCTTCACCTTGGCCGCACCGGCACCCAGTTGCAGGGCGGTGTAGCCGTCTTTTTCTTCCGTCCGCTGGCCCACCACCTGGCAGTTCTGCAGACCCAGCACCGTGACCGGCACGTGGGTGCCATCCTCGGTGAATATGCGGGTCATGCCCAGCTTCTGTGCGATCACTCCAGAGCGCATCGGTTTAAACCTTTTTTGTCGTTCTAAAGCTTGATCTCGACGTCCACACCGGCCGCCAGATCCAACTTCATCAGGGCATCAACAGTCTGCGGAGTGGGCTCCACAATGTCCAAAAGCCGCTTGTGCGTGCGGATTTCGAACTGGTCGCGCGACTTCTTGTCGATGTGCGGACCCTTGTTGACCGTATATTTCTCAATCCGTGTCGGCAGAGGAATCGGGCCGCGGACCTGCGCACCGGTGCGCTTGGCGGTCGACACGATTTCGCGGGTCGACAGGTCCAGAACGCGGTGGTCGAAAGCCTTCAACCGGATACGGATATTCTGACTGCTCATTACGATGTTCCCATCAAATGACGGTGCGGCAGCTGAAGTGCTGCCGCACCAAATTCAAGTGTTACTCGATGATCTTGGAGACGACGCCGGAGCCGACGGTGCGGCCGCCTTCGCGGATGGCGAAGCGCAGTTTTTCTTCCATGGCGATCGGCACGATCAGTTCGACGTTGATCTCGACATTGTCGCCCGGCATCACCATCTCGGTGCCTTCCGGCAGCGTCACCACACCGGTCACGTCCGTCGTACGGAAGTAGAACTGCGGGCGGTAGTTGGTGAAGAACGGCGTGTGACGGCCACCTTCGTCCTTGGTCAGAATGTAGGCTTCTGCCGTGAACTTGGTGTGCGGGGTCACCGTGCCCGGATGGCACAGAACCTGGCCGCGTTCCACCTGGGTGCGCTCGATGCCGCGGATCAGGGCGCCGATATTGTCGCCCGCCTCACCGCTGTCGAGCAGCTTGCGGAACATTTCAACGCCGGTCACGGTCGTCTTCTGGGTCGGCTTGATGCCGATGATTTCGACTTCCTCGCCCACCTTGACGATACCGCGCTCAACACGGCCGGTCACAACAGTGCCGCGGCCCGAGATCGAGAACACGTCTTCGATCGGCAGCAGGAACGGCTGGTCCTTCGGACGCGCCGGGGTCGGGATGTAGTCGTCAACAGCCTGCATCAGCTCAAGGATCGAGTCATGGCCGATCTTGGCATCAGAGTCTTCAATCGCAGCCAGCGCCGAACCCTTGACGATCGGAATGTCGTCGCCGGGGAACTCGTAGCTCGACAGAAGCTCACGCACTTCCAGCTCGACCAGTTCCAGCAGTTCCTCGTCGTCAACCTGGTCGACCTTGTTCAGGTACACAACCAGAGCCGGAACACCCACCTGGCGGGCCAGCAGAATGTGCTCGCGGGTCTGCGGCATCGGGCCGTCAGCAGCCGACACAACCAGAATGGCGCCGTCCATCTGTGCCGCGCCGGTGATCATGTTCTTCACATAGTCGGCGTGGCCCGGGCAGTCCACGTGCGCATAGTGACGGTTGGCCGTCTCATACTCAACGTGAGCCGTCGAAATGGTGATGCCGCGCGCCTTCTCTTCCGGCGCCTTGTCGATCTGGTCGTAAGCCTGTGCCTCGGCACCGCCCGTCTCGGCCAGAACCTTCGTAATCGCAGCCGTCAATGTCGTCTTGCCGTGGTCAACATGGCCAATCGTGCCAATGTTCACATGCGGCTTCGTACGATCAAACTTTACCTTGCCCATTTTTCTGTCTCCGTCAGTCTGTCAGCTGTGTTGGGTTGAAGCTGAACTGATTTTTCAAATTTTCTACTAGGCGTACTTGGCCTGGACTTCGTCGGCGACCGCCTGCGGCACCTGCTCGTAGTGGTCGAACGTCATGGTGAACTGGGCACGGCCCTGGCTCATCGAACGCAGCGAGTTCACATAACCGAACATGTTGGCCAGCGGCACGAAGGCGTCGACCACCTGGGCGATGCCCCGGCTTTCGGTGCCCTGGATCTGGCCACGGCGGGAATTCAGGTCGCCGATCACGTCGCCCATGTATTCCTCAGGGGTCACGACCTCGACAGCCATCACCGGCTCAAGAAGCTTCGGACCAGCCTGCCGGATGGCTTCGTTGAAACCGGCCTTGGCGGCGATTTCGAAAGCCAGCACCGAGGAGTCCACGTCGTGGTAGGCACCGTCGGTCAGGGTGAACTTGATGTCGACCAGCGGGAAGCCGATCAACGGACCGGAAGCCATGATGGCCTCAGCACCCTTCTGCACGCCGGGGATGTATTCCTTCGGCACGTTGCCGCCCACCACGGTCGATTCAAACGCAAAACCGGCACCGGTCTCGTTCGGCTCGATGGTGAACTTGATGCGGGCGAACTGACCCGAACCACCCGACTGTTTCTTGTGGGTGTAGTCATGGTCCACCTTGCGGGTGATGGCTTCACGGTAAGCCACCTGCGGCTGACCGACGTTGGCCTCAACCTTGAACTCACGGCGCATGCGGTCGACGAGAATGTCGAGGTGCAATTCGCCCATGCCGGCAATCAGCGTCTCGCCCGACTCTTCGTCCGACTTCACGCGGAAGCTGGGGTCCTCGGCGGCCAGACGATTGAGCGCAATGCCCATCTTTTCCTGGTCGGCCTTGGTCTTGGGCTCAACCTTGATCTCGATAACCGGATCGGGGAATTCCATGCGCTCCAGGATCACCGGGGCGTTGACGGCAGACAGCGTGTCTCCGGTCGTGGTGTCCTTCAGGCCCACGATGGCGACGATGTCACCGGCAAATGCCTCTTCGATCTGCTCACGCGAGTTGGAGTGCATCTGGAACATGCGGCCGACGCGCTCGCGCTTGTCCTTGACCGTGTTGACCAGAGTGTCACCCGAATTCAGCTTGCCCGAGTAGATGCGGGCGAAAGTCAGTGAACCCATGTGAGGGTCGTTGGCAATCTTGAAGGCCAGCATGGAGAGCGGCTCGTTGTCGTCGGCATGACGCTCGATCGGCTGTTCGGTCTTGGCATCGATACCGGCGATCGAGGGAATGTCGATTGGGGCCGGCAGGAAGTCCACCACACCATCAAGAAGCGGCTGCACGCCCTTGTTCTTGAAAGCGGAACCGGCAAACACCGGGAAGAACTTCACGTCGCAGGTGCCCTTGCGGATCAGCTTGCGCAGCGTGTCATTGTCCGGCATTTCGCCTTCGAGGTACGCTTCCATCGCGGCTTCGTCCATTTCGACGGCAGCTTCGATGAGCTTTTCGCGGTACTCTTCGGCCTTGTCCTTGAGGTCGGCCGGAATCTCGACGATGTCCCAGGCAGCACCCAGATCTTCGGTGTGCCAGATGCGGGCATTCATTTCGACCAGGTCAACAACGCCTTCGAATTCGTTCTCAGCGCCGATCGGCAGCTGCATAACGACAGGCTGGGCGCCGAGGCGCTTCTGGATCATTTCCACGCAGCGGTAGAAGTCAGCGCCGGTCTTGTCCATCTTGTTGACGAAGATCATGCGCGGCACTTCGTACTTGTCTGCCTGGCGCCAAACGGTCTCGGTCTGCGGCTCGACACCGGCGTTGGCATCGAGCAGCGCCACGGCGCCGTCGAGCACGCGCAGGGAGCGTTCGACTTCAATGGTGAAGTCCACGTGTCCCGGGGTGTCGATGATGTTGAAACGGAACGACTTGCCGTTGCGGTCTTTCCAGAACGTGGTGGTGGCGGCAGAGGTGATCGTGATGCCACGCTCCTGCTCCTGCTCCATCCAGTCCATGGTGGCAGCGCCGTCGTGCACTTCGCCGATCTTGTGGCTCTTGCCGGTGTAGTACAGAATCCGCTCTGTGGTCGTGGTCTTGCCGGCGTCGATGTGCGCCATGATACCAAAGTTGCGGTAGTCTTCGATCTTGTATTCGCGGGCCATGATGGTCTCTCTTCCAGCCTTTACCAGCGATAGTGCGAGAAGGCGCGGTTGGCTTCAGCCATCCGGTGCGTATCTTCGCGTTTCTTGACGGCCTGGCCGCGTCCGTTGAGCGCATCCATGAGTTCGCCGGAAAGGCGATCGACCATGGTGTTCTCACCGCGGGCACGGGCAGCCGTGATCAGCCAGCGTATGGCGAGGGCCTGCTGGCGTTCGGAGCGCACTTCAACCGGCACCTGGTAGGTGGCGCCACCGACGCGGCGGGAACGGACTTCCACGGCCGGGCGGATGTTGTCGAGTGCGGTATGGAAAACTGCAATCGGGTCCTGCTTGGTGCGTTCCTGCACCACGTCGAACGCACCGTAGACGATACCTTCGGCGGCGGACTTCTTGCCGTCCTTCATCAGGGAATTCATGAATTTGGACACAACCAGATCGCCGAACTTGGGATCGGGAATGATGTCGCGTTTTTCTGCACGATGCCGACGGGACATTGCTCAGTCTCTCCTTATTTCGGACGCTTGGCGCCGTACTTCGAACGGCGCTGCTTGCGGTCCTTGACGCTCTGGGTATCCAGAACGCCGCGCAGAATGTGGTAACGAACGCCGGGAAGGTCGCGCACGCGGCCGCCGCGGATCAGGACCACGGAGTGCTCCTGCAGGTTGTGGCCCTCGCCCGGAATGTACGAAATCACTTCGCGCTGGTTGGTCAGGCGAACCTTGGCCACCTTGCGCAGAGCCGAGTTCGGCTTCTTCGGGGTCGTTGTATAGACACGGGTGCACACACCGCGCTTCTGCGGGTTTGCTTCCATGGCCGGAACTTTATTCCGCCGGGGCTTTGGATGCCGGCCCTGACGGACCAGCTGATTAATGGTCGGCATGTGCGCTCGAACCCTTGTTACGTTGTTTCCAAAACTCAAAAACACGCAACATAATCAGCGCTTACTCCCTCAATCCTGAGAGGCAGCGCTCAAATGCAGTGGACCACCCTCGGTTCCGAGGGCATTCGTGCATCCAATTATGTTCCGTCTTTTCACCCAACGATGTGTTTGGATTTTCCTGGAAAGCGGATCGAGGCGACCCGAATTCATTGAAAATCCACGACCTACCGTGAAGGTGGGCTGGCTATAACGCCCTGCCCGTGGGGCGTCAAGGGATATCGCGGAAAAAAGTGCAGCAACAAAGCAACCGCGCCCGCATGCCAGACATGCGGGCAGAGATTGGCTGCATTTGTCAGCCTAGCCACCCCGCAAACGGGCGCAACCCACGGTTTGCAGAGAATCACATAATAATGTCTGCGAGTTTCACGGGCCGATTTGCGGGAAAACATGAATCACAAGACAAGTCTGGGCGCGATTCTGATCTGGCTGCTGCTTGCCCTGCCCTCGTGGGCGCAGGCCATGGTCGATGGCAGCGACCCGCGGGTGATTCTGGAGGTGGCACGCAACTACGGCAGCGCGGCCCTTGAAACCCTGAGCAACGGTGATCCCAACATCATCGGCCGGATCGACGGGATAGGTTACGCCGTCCATTTTGTGAACTGCACCAACAATAGCGACTGCCAGAGCCTGAACTTCTATACCGCCTTCGCAGATGTGAAACCGCCGCTCGAACGGATCAATGAATGGAACAGTTCGAAACGTTACGGCCGTGCCTATCTGGATGTGGATCTGGACGCTGCAATCGAAATGGACCTCAACCTCGCTTTCGGCATCGCCCGCGCCAATCTGGATGCGAACTTCTCGATCTGGCGCCTGGTGATCACCCAGTACATGGCGCACATCGGGCTTTCGGTTCCCGGCCAGTAGGCCCCCGCCCAAGCTTCCCGAAACTGCACAAAAAAAACGGGCTGCCGAGGCAGCCCGTTTCGCAATTCGTTGGGAGCGTCCGATTACTCGGCAGGCTCTTCGGCAACCGGCTCCTCGACCGGGGCAGCCAAGGCTGCGGCCTCCGCCTGACGGCGGCGTTCGTCGAGGATCATGTCGTCGCGCTTCTGGGCGATCGACTTGTAGCCGGCGGTGCTGGAACCCGTACCCGCCGGGATCAGTCGCCCGACGATGACGTTTTCCTTCAGGCCTTCCAGCAAGTCCGCCTTGCCGCTCACCGAAGCTTCGGTCAGCACACGGGTGGTTTCCTGGAACGATGCCGCCGAGATGAACGAACGGGTCTGCAGCGATGCCTTGGTGATGCCCAGCAGAACCGGGTTCGCCTCGGCAGGCTTCTTGCCTTCATTCATCAACTGCTCGTTGAGCAGATCAAAGTCGATGCGGTCGATCTGTTCGTCCTTGAGCAGTCCGCTGTCGCCCGGCTCGGTGATTTCGACCTTCTGCAGCATCTGTCGAACGATCACCTCGATGTGCTTGTCGTTAATCAACACGCCCTGCAAACGGTAAACTTCCTGGATTTCGTTGACGAGATATTCCGCCAACTTGGCCACGCCGTTGGTTGCCAGGATGTCATGTGGTGCCGGGTTGCCGTCGAGCAGGAATTCACCGCGCTCGATCTGGTCGCCTTCCTGGAAATGGAAGGGCTTGCCCTTTGCGATCAGATATTCGACCGGCTCGAGCGAAGCATCGTTTGGCTCGATGATGATGCGGCGCTTGTTCTTGTAGTCGCGGCCGAAGCGGATCGTACCGTCGATCTCACAGATCACGGCATGGTCCTTCGGACGACGAGCTTCGAACAGTTCGGCCACACGCGGCAGACCACCGGTGATGTCCTTGGTCTTGGCGCTTTCCAGTGGAATACGGGCCAGCACGTCACCCGGGGCAACCTTGGCACCCGGCTCGACGGACAGAACCGCGTCCACGGACAGCAGATAGCGGGCATCACCACCGGCGGCGAGCTTTTCGACCTCGCCCTTCTTGCCCATGATGGCAATGGCCGGCTGCATGCCGTCACCCCGCTTGGAGCCACGCCAGTCGGTCACGACGCGCTTGGTGAAGCCGGTCGTTTCGTCTGTCGTTTCGGCAAGCGAGACACCGTCGGTCAGATCCTCAAAGGCGATCTCACCGGCAACTTCGGTCAGCATCGGACGGGTGTACGGGTCCCACTCGGCCACACGCTGGCCGCGTTTCACCTTGTCACCCTCGTCCACCAGCAGCTTGGCGCCGTAGTTGACGCGGTGCGTGGCCAGTTCCTTGCCTTCACTGTCGACAACCACCAGGGCCAGATTACGGGCCATGACAACCAGTTCGCCGTCGGAGTTCTTGACGGTGTTGCGGTTGCGGATGGTGATCGTGCCTTCGGCACCGACTTCGAGGTAGGAGCTGTCGACGACCTGGGCCGTACCACCGATGTGGAACGTGCGCATGGTCAGCTGCGTACCGGGTTCACCGATCGACTGAGCGGCGATGACGCCCACGGCTTCGCCCTGGTTGACCGGGGTACCCCGGGCCAGATCGCGGCCGTAACAGGCGGCACAGACACCCTGACGGGTTTCGCAGGTCAGCGGCGAGCGTATCTTGACGGACTGGATATTGGCCGCCTCGATCAGTTCAACATGCTTTTCTTCAAGCAGCACGCCCTTCTCGACGATCACTTCGCCTTCGACGTCGGCGACGTCTTCGGCGGTGGTGCGCCCGAGAATGCGCTGGCCGAGGGTGGCCACCACCTGACCACTATCAACCACCGGCTGCATGGTCAGGCCCTCTTCGGTACCGCAATCCACTTCGGTGATGATCGAGTCCTGGGCGACGTCCACCAGACGGCGGGTCAGGTAACCCGAGTTGGCGGTCTTCAGGGCCGTATCAGCCAAACCCTTACGGGCGCCGTGGGTGGAGTTGAAGTACTCCATCACGGTCAGGCCTTCCTTGAAGTTCGAGGTGATCGGCGTCTCGATGATCGAGCCGTCCGGACGGGCCATCAGGCCGCGCATGCCGGCAAGCTGCTTCATCTGCGTCGGAGAACCGCGGGCCCCGGAGTGGGACATCATGTAGACCGAGTTGATCGGCTTCTGACGCTTGGTCTCGGCCTCATAGTCAACGCGGGCAATGGCCGCCATCATCTCGTCGGCAACCTTGTCACCGCACTTGGCCCAGGCATCGACAACCTTGTTGTACTTCTCACCCTGGGTGATGAGACCGTCATTGTACTGCTGCTCGAATTCCTCGACCATGGCGCGGGTTTCTTCCACCAGCTTGGTCTTGGATTCGGGGATGACCATGTCGTCCTTGCCGAACGAAATACCGGCCGAGCAGGCATGCTTGAAGCCGAGGTCCATGATCCGGTCGCAGAAGATGACCGTCTCTTTCTGACCGCAGGCGCGATAGACCGTGTCGATCATCTTGGAGATCATCTTCTTGGTCATCAGCTGGTTGCACACGTCGTAGGGAACTTCGGCGTGCTTGGGCAGCAGGCGGCCAATCATCATGCGGCCCGGGGTCGTATCGACGATCTCGGAGACCATTTCGCCTTCGGCGTTCTTATTGGTCACACGCGCCTTGATCTTGGTGTGCATGGTGATGACCTTGTTGGCCAGCGCATGCTCGATCTCGGCAATGTTGCCAAAGGCCATGCCCTGGCCCGGCTCGTTGTCGTATTCCAGCGACATGTGATAAAGGCCGAGCACGATATCCTGCGAGGGCACAATGATCGGCTGACCGTTGGCCGGGTGCAGGATGTTATTGGTCGACATCATCAGGACGCGGGCTTCAAGCTGGGCTTCGAGCGACAGCGGCACGTGAACGGCCATCTGGTCACCGTCAAAGTCAGCGTTGAACGCGGCGCAGACCAGCGGGTGCAGCTGGATGGCCTTGCCCTCAATCAGCGTCGGTTCGAATGCCTGGATGCCCAGACGGTGCAGGGTCGGCGCGCGGTTCAAAAGGATCGGGTGCTCGCGAATGACTTCGTCGAGGATGTCCCAGACTTCCGGGCGTTCCTTTTCAACCAGCTTCTTGGCCTGCTTGACCGTGGACGAATAGCCCTTGGCCTCGAGCCGCGAGTAGATGAACGGCTTGAACAATTCGAGCGCCATCTTCTTGGGCAGGCCGCACTGATGCAGCATCAGTTCCGGACCCACGGTGATCACCGAACGGCCGGAATAGTCAACGCGCTTGCCGAGCAGGTTCTGGCGGAACCGGCCCTGCTTGCCCTTGAGCATGTCGGACAGCGACTTGAGCGGACGCTTGTTGGCACCGGTGATGGTGCGGCCGCGGCGGCCGTTGTCGAACAGGGCGTCGACGGCTTCCTGCAGCATGCGCTTTTCATTGCGCACGATGATGTCGGGCGCGCGCAGCTCGATCAGGCGCTTCAACCGGTTGTTGCGGTTGATGACGCGGCGATAGAGGTCGTTCAGGTCGGACGTGGCAAACCGGCCGCCGTCAAGCGGCACCAGCGGGCGCAGTTCGGGCGGAATGACCGGCACGACCGTCATGATCATCCATTCCGGGCGGTTGCCGGAAACGATGAACTGTTCGATCAGCTTCAGGCGCTTGGCCAGCTTCTTCGGCTTGAGTTCGGTGGTGGCCTCGGCGATCTCGACGCGCAGTTCGGCGGCGATCTTTTCAAGGTCCAGACCCATCAGGATCTCGCGGACCGCCTCGGCGCCAATCATGGCGGTGAAGCTGTCTGCACCGTATTCTTCCTGGGCTTCCAGATACTGCTCTTCACTGAGCAGTTCGCCCGCCTTGAACGGCGACAGGCCGGGCTCGGTGATGACGTAGTATTCGAAATACAGAATACGTTCGACATCCTTCAGGGTCATGTCGAGCATCAGGGCGATGCGGGACGGCAGCGACTTCAGGAACCAGATGTGGGCAACCGGCGCAGCCAGTTCGATGTGGCCCATGCGCTCGCGGCGTACGCGCGAAAGGGTGACTTCCACGCCGCACTTCTCGCAGATGACGCCCTTGAACTTCATGCGCTTGTACTTGCCGCACAGGCACTCGTAGTCCTTCTGCGGGCCAAAGATGCGCGAGCAGAAAAGGCCGTCACGTTCCGGTTTGAACGTACGGTAGTTGATGGTTTCCGGCTTCTTGATCTCGCCGTAGGACCAGCTCAGGATTTTCTCCGGGCTGGCGATGTTGATCTTCATCTGATCGAAGATTTCGACGGGCGCCTGCGGATTGAACGGGTCCATGACGTGCTGATGATGCTGATTCATCTAATGTCTCCTATTCGCCTTGCTTGCTAACAGCAGATTCGGGCGAAAATGATCTTGGAATGGTGGGCGCGGCGAATTATTCCGCCGCGTCCGCAGGTGGCAATTCTTCGTGAACTTCGCGATCGTCCGGCTCGTCGTCTTCCGACATGGAGAGTTCGACATTGAGACCCAGCGAGCGCATTTCCTTGACGAGCACGTTGAAGCTCTCCGGAATGCCAGCCTCGAAAGTCTCGTCGCCCCGCACGATGGCCTCGTAGACCTTGGTGCGCCCGGCCACGTCGTCGGACTTGATGGTGAGCATTTCCTGCAAGGTGTAAGCGGCGCCATAAGCCTCGAGGGCCCAGACCTCCATTTCACCAAAGCGCTGACCACCGAACTGTGCCTTGCCGCCCAGGGGCTGCTGTGTAACCAGCGAGTATGGGCCGATGGAACGGGCGTGGATCTTGTCGTCGACCAGGTGGTGCAGCTTGAGGATATAGATATAACCCACCGTCACCGGGCGGTCGAAGGCTTCACCCGTGCGTCCGTCGTAGAGAACCGACTGGCCGGAGCCGTTGAGACCCGCCTTTTCCAGCATCTCGACGATATCGGCTTCCTTGGCCCCGTCGAACACCGGCGTGGCAATGGACACACCCTTCTGAACCTGTTCGGCCAGACGGACGACACCATCATCATCGAGGTTCGCGTAAAGCTCGTCGCCTTCGTAGACCGACTTGATCTCGGCCTTGAGCGGCTTCAGGTCGCCGGACCGCTGGTAGGATTCCAGCATGTTGCCGATCTTCCTGCCCATGCCGGCAGAAGCCCAACCCAGGTGGGTTTCAAGGATCTGGCCGACGTTCATACGCGAAGGCACGCCCAGCGGGTTCAACACCACGTCAACGTGGGTGCCGTCCTCGAGGTAAGGCATGTCTTCGATCGGCATGATGCGGGAGACCACACCCTTGTTGCCGTGACGGCCGGCCATCTTGTCGCCGGACTGGATCTTGCGCTTGGTGGCGACGAAGACCTTGACCATCTTCATCACGCCCGGCGGAAGTTCGTCACCGCGCTGCAGCTTGTCCACCTTGTCGATGAACCGCTGCTCAAGCAGCTTGCGGCTCTCGTCATACTGGGCGTGCAGGGCTTCCATCTCCGACATGATCTTGTCGTCGTCGAGGGCGAACTGCCACCACTTGGAACGTGCCTGGCTTTCAAACACGGCGTCGTTCAGCTTGGTGCCTGCGGTATAGCCCTTCGGGCCGGCGGTTGCCGACTTGCCGAACAGCATTTCCTTCAGGCGGGCATAGACGTTCCGGTCGAGGATCGACTGTTCGTCGTCCCGGTCCTTGGCCAGACGCTCGATTTCCTCGCGTTCGATGGCCATGGCGCGTTCGTCTTTTTCGATGCCGTGACGGTTAAACACGCGCACTTCAACGACCGTGCCGGCGTCGCCGGGCGGTACGCGGAGCGATGTGTCACGCACGTCAGAGGCCTTTTCGCCGAAGATGGCGCGCAGCAGCTTTTCTTCCGGGGTCATCGGGGATTCACCCTTCGGGGTGATCTTGCCGACCAGAATGTCGCCCGGGCCGACCTGCGCACCAATGTGCACGATGCCGGCTTCGTCGAGGTTCCGCAGCGCTTCTTCGGAAACGTTGGGAATGTCGCGGGTGATTTCTTCCGGACCCAGCTTGGTGTCGCGGGCCATGACTTCATATTCCTCGATGTGGATCGAGGTGAAGACGTCGTCCTTCACAATCCGCTCGGAGAGCAGGATTGAGTCTTCGAAGTTGTAGCCATTCCAGGGCATGAACGCGACGAGCACGTTGCGGCCAAGGGCCAGATCGCCGAGATCGGTCGAAGGACCGTCTGCAATGATGTCCCCTGCTTCAACATGGTCGCCCACAACCACCAGCGGACGCTGGTTGATGCAGGTGGACTGGTTGGAGCGCTGGAACTTCATCAGGTTGTAGATGTCGACGCCGGACTTGGAGGCATCGGTTTCCTGGGTGGCACGGATGACCACGCGGGTCGCGTCCACCTGGTCAACGATCCCGGTCCGCTTGGCAACAATCGCGGCACCCGAGTCGCGGGCCACGACGGCTTCCATGCCGGTGCCCACGAACGGGGCTTCGGCGCGCAGAAGCGGCACGGCCTGACGCTGCATGTTCGAACCCATGAGGGCACGGTTGGCGTCGTCGTTCTCAAGGAACGGGATCAGCGAGGCGGCCACCGAAATGACCTGCTTCGGCGACACGTCCATCAGATCGATCTGCTCACGCGGGGTCAGTGACACGTTGCCGGAATGGCGGGCAGTCACCAGTTCGTTGACGAACTTGCCGTTCTTGTCGAGCTTCGCGTTGGCCTGAGCGACGTGATACTTGGCCTCTTCCATCGCCGAGAGATAGTCGACCTCGTCGGTCACCTTGCCATTCACGACCTTGCGGTATGGGGTTTCAATGAACCCGTACTTGTTGACGCGGGCAAAAGTGGCAAGCGAGTTGATCAGGCCAATGTTCGGACCTTCCGGCGTTTCGATCGGGCAGATACGGCCATAGTGGGTCGTATGCACGTCACGCACTTCAAAGCCGGCACGCTCGCGGGTCAAACCGCCCGGGCCAAGCGCCGAGAGACGGCGCTTGTGGGTGATTTCGGACAGCGGGTTGGTCTGGTCCATGAACTGGGACAACTGCGAGGAACCGAAGAATTCACGCACCGCGGCGGCAGCCGGCTTGGCGTTGATCAGGTCCTGCGGCATCACGGTGTCGATTTCGATCGAGGACATGCGTTCCTTGATCGCGCGTTCCATGCGCAAAAGGCCAAGGCGATAGTGATTTTCCATCAATTCGCCGACCGAGCGCACACGACGGTTGCCGAGGTTGTCGATGTCGTCGATCTCGCCGATGCCGTCGCGCAGCTGCACCAGGGTGCGCACCACTTCGACAATATCTTCCTTGCGCAGGATGCGGACAGTGTCTTCCGCTTCGATGTCGAGGCGCATGTTCATCTTCACGCGGCCAACGGCGCTGAGGTCATAGCGTTCTGAATCGAAGAACAGCGATTCAAACATGGCTTCAGCAGTGTCGACGGTGGGCGGTTCACCCGGGCGCATGACCTTGTAGATGTCGAACAGCGCGTCTTCGCGGCTTTCGTTCTTGTCCACGGCCAGGGTGTTGCGGATGTAGGCGCCGACGTTGACATTGTCGATGTCGAGGATCGGCAAGGACTTGACGCCCTTTTCCTCAAGCTTTTTGACAAGCGCCTCGTCGATTTCGTCGCCGGCTTCAGCGTAGACTTCACCGGTGTCCATGTTGATCAGGTCTTCGGCGATGTAGCCGCCGTACAGCTGCTCGTCGGACACAAGCATGTGCTTCATGCCGTCTTCGGCCAGCTTCTTGGCGGCGCGGGCCGACAGTTTCTTGCCGGCTTCGTGCACAACCTTGCCGGTCTTGGCATCGATCAAGTCGACGGCGGGCTTTGCGCCCTTCATCTTGTCGGCGTCGTAGGGACGCTTCCAGCCCGATTTGATCTTTTCGACGGTGATCGTGTTGTAATAGGTCGCCAGAATTTCCTCGGCATCGAGGCCAAGCGCCTTGAGCAGCGAGGTCACCGGAATCTTGCGGCGGCGGTCGATGCGCGCGAAAACGATGTCCTTGGCGTCGAACTCGATGTCCAGCCAGGAACCGCGATAAGGAATGATGCGGGCGGCGAACAGCAGCTTGCCGGACGAGTGGGTCTTGCCCTTGTCGTGATCGAAGAACACGCCGGGCGAACGGTGCATCTGGGAGACGATGACGCGCTCGGTGCCGTTTATGATGAAGGTGCCGTTCTCAGTCATCAGGGGCATGTCGCCCATGTAGACTTCCTGCTCCTTGATGTCCTTGACGGAGCGGGCGCCGGAATCCTCGTCCACCTCGAACACGATCAGCCGCAGCGTCACTTTCAGCGGCGCGGCAAAGGTCATGTCGCGCTGGCGGCATTCCTCAACGTCAAACTTGGGGGCCTCGAAATCGAACCGCACGAAGTGCAGTTCGGCCGTGTTGGAGAAATCCTTGATCGGGAAGACCGAGTTGAACACCGACTGCAGGCCGGTGTCGCCCCGCCCGCCCTCAGGCTCATCAACCATGAGGAACTGATCGTAGGAGGTCTTCTGGACCTCGATCAGGTTGGGCATTTCGGTGACTTCGCGAATGCTGCCGAAGGACTTGCGCACCTTGCGGCGGCCGTTGAACGTGGTGGTGGTGGCCATGCCAGCTCCTGTTTCAAATGTCGGCACCCGTGCCCGAAAGCGCGCTTCGGCACGGTGTGCATATCCAGCAACAGCCCGTTCCGAGGGAGGTTCCGGAACCGGCGGGTGCTGACTAATAGTTTCGGCAATTGTCCAAAAAACCGACCATCAGCCGTCGGATCTCAGGACACCTGCCCGATCTTCAAAGTCATTACGCCGCAACAACTTCAAACGGACCTTTTCAGGCCCAGCCGCCCAACCTCTTCAACGCGGGCGGAAGAACCGGCGGGGCGCAAGAAGCGTCCCGCCGGGTATGCATCAACTACTTCAGTTCGACAGAAGCACCAGCTTCTTCGAGCTTCTTCTTGATCTCTTCGGCTTCTGCCTTGGCAGCGCCTTCCTTGACGGCAGACGGTGCAGCTTCGACCAGGTCCTTGGCTTCTTTCAGGCCCAGACCGGTGATTGCACGGACTTCCTTGATCACGTTGATCTTCTTTTCGCCAGCAGCGGTCAGGATGACGTCGAATTCATCCTTTTCTTCCACGGCTTCCGGTGCGGCGGCGGCACCGCCGGCAGCAGCAACTGCAACCGGAGCGGCGGCAGAAACGCCCCACTTCTCTTCGAGCATCTTGGACAGCTCGGAAGCTTCCAGGACGGTCAAGGACGACAGATCATCAACGAGTTTTGCAAGATCAGCCATAGTTAGTTCTCTCTTTCGTTTCAGTTCGAATGGTGGACGGACCGCGATTAAGCCGCAGCACCTTTGTCCGCATATGCAGCAATGACCCGTGCGACCTGGGCACCCGGCGCCTGCGTGACCGAAGCGATCTTGGCGGCAGGCTGAGTGAGCATGCCGGCGATCTTGGCGCGCAGTTCGTCGAGTGACGGCATGGAGGCCAGCGACTTGACGCCGATCGGGTCAAGTTCTGTGGCGCCCATGGCACCGCCGAGAATGACGAACGCGTCGTTCTTCTCGGCAAAGGCCACCGCGACTTTCGGCGCAGTGACAGGGTCGTCAGAATAGGCAATCAGGGTCGGGCCTGTCAGAAGGTCCGAGATGTCTGCCAGTTCAGTTTGCTTCAGAGCGAGCTTGGCGAGGCGGTTTTTCGCGACCTTTACCTGTCCACCGGCCTGCTTCATCTGCACACGCAGATTTTCCAGCTTTGCGACCGAAAGACCGGCATAGTGAGCCACAACAACGCTGTTCGAGGCGCTCAGGGCGCTCTGCAACGATGCAACGAACTCAGCTTTTTCCGCTCTATCCACTGCTTCTCTCCAACTTAGGCCCGGATCATTCCGGACCGTTGCCAATTACCGTACCGGTCGTTCAGCACCTGAGGCGCGTCCCGTCCGGAACAGCGGTTCAGTGCCCTGTAAACCGCCACCGTCTGCCTAAAGGCATCAGGTAACTGGCTTGGATCGAACCGAAACCGTCTGGCCTTGCGGCCGGAAAATTTCGATCTTCACCCCATCTATTGCTGGCCCCCTTTTAGGGATTTAAGCGCCGGTCTAGCCGGAGCGCCCGCAGTCTCGGACAGGACGTGCCAAATCAGATGTTCCTGATCTGGCGATCCGGGCGGCGAACCGCCCGAAACTCTTTAGTCGCAGGCGCCCTAGTGGACGGATGCGGGATCGACATGGACACCGGGGCCCATGGTCGAGGTAACGGCGACACGCTTGATGTAGGTGCCCTTGGCGCCCGCGGGCTTTGCCTTGGTCACGGCATCAGCGAATGCCTTGATGTTTTCCAGAAGCGCAGCTTCGGTGAACGAAGCCTTGCCGACGCCAGCGTGCAGAATGCCGGCCTTTTCCACGCGGAACTCAACCGAACCGCCCTTGGCGGCCTTGACCGCGGTGGCGACGTCGGGGGTCACCGTGCCGACCTTGGGGTTCGGCATCAGGTTGCGCGGGCCGAGCACCTTGCCCAGACGGCCGACCAGCGGCATCATGTCGGGAGTGGCAATGCAGCGATCGAAATCGATCTTGCCGGCCAGCACGTCTTCCATCAGATCTTCAGCGCCCACGATGTCAGCACCGGCGGCCTTGGCTTCATCGGCCTTGGCATCCTTGGCGAACACGGCAACGCGGACCTGGCGGCCGGTCCCATTGGGCAGGCTCACCACGCCACGGACCATCTGGTCCGCATGGCGGGGGTCAACGCCGAGGTTCATGGCCACTTCGATGGTTTCATCAAACTTGGCGGTCGCGGCATCGCGCACGATTTTGATGGCGTCGTCGAGCTTGTAGAGCTTCTTGCGATCGATCGCTTCGCGGGCAGCCGCAGTACGTTTTCCAGTTGCCATGATTAAGCTCCCACCTCGATACCCATGGACCGGGCGGAGCCGGCCACCTGGGCCATTGCGGCCTCGACGGTGTCGGCGTTCAGGTCCTTCATCTTGGCTTCTGCGATCTCGCGGACCTGCTTGGCCGAAATGGTGGCGGCGGTCTCATGGCCGGGCTTCTTGGAGCCGGACTTGAGCTTGGCGGCCTGCTTGATCATGTAGCTCACCGGCGGCATCTTCATCTCGAAAGTGAAGCTTTTGTCCGCAAAAATGGTGATCACGACCGGAACCGGCGCACCCTTTTCGATTTCCTGCGAAGCCGCGTTGAAGGCCTTGCAGAATTCCATGATGTTCAAACCGCGTTGGCCAAGGGCCGGGCCAATCGGGGGCGACGGGGTCGCCGAGCCCGCGGGCACCTGCAGTTTGAGATAGCCATCAATCTTTTTTGCCATCTTCAGTTCATCCTTTTTCCGGCATCAGCGCCGGGTTGTTGACGCCGTGGTGCGATTTCGAGAGCGGCTGGCACCGCCCCTCCTCTTCCACGGTTTTGAATGATCAGAGCTTTTCGACCTGACCATATTCCAGCTCGACCGGGGTCGCCCGGCCAAAGATGGAAACTTCTACCTTGAGGCGCGCACGCTCCTCGTCGACTTCCTCGACCAGCCCGTTGAAGCTGGCAAACGGGCCGTCGGAGACGCGCACCTGCTCGCCGACCTCGAACGAGATTGAGGGCTTGGGCCGGTCCACACCTTCCTGCACCTGCTGCAGGATGGCCTGGGCCTCGGCCTCGGAGATCGGGATCGGCTTGTTGTCCGACCCGAGGAAACCTGTAACCTTCGGCGTGTTCTTGATCAGGTGGAAGGCCTCGTCGGTGAGGTCCATCTTCACAAGCACATAGCCGGGGAAAAACTTGCGTTCGGCATCGACCTTGCGGCCGCGGCGCACTTCGACAACCTTTTCGGTCGGCACCAGCACATCTTCGAAAATGTGGTCCAGCCCCTGAGCGGCAACCTTTTCACGGATGGACTCCGCGACCTTGCGCTCAAAGTTCGAATAAGTCTGGACAATGTACCAGCGCTGGGCCATCGCGACCGCCGCTCCCGAAATTTGGTCCGTCTAGCGGACGTTCAGCAACAATTGCACGACCCAGGAAATTACCTGGTCGGCGGCGAGAAAAAACAGGCTGGCGAGCGCCACCATGATCAGCACCATGACGGTGGAGACAAGGGTCTCATTGCGCGTCGGCCACACAACCTTGTTGGCTTCGGCGCGCACTTCCCTCAGAAAGGCGAGTGGATTGGTTCTGGCCATTCGAGCGCTAACCTGTTCGATTCTCGTGGGTTTCTTGCCGTTTTATGCAAGTCAAATCGCCGCGCGAGTCGCCCCGGCGGCTGAGTTGGCTTCTATCTAGTGATTTCCAGAGCTTATGGCAAGGGCTAATTGTCGGGCCGCAGGCACGGGATCACTCTGCCAACGGGAACGTCAGCTTGAAATAGCTGCCGTCCGAACCGCTTGTTTCAACCTCGGCATCGATCTGCAGTGCCATCCCCGAAACCAGCCGGCGGCCGATCCCCTTGGATTTGACTTCGGGGTCAAAACCCACGCCATCGTCCTGAACGATCAGCACGCCTTTGGTATCGTCCTGCTTGTCCAGCGTCACCGAAACCGTGCCCTTTTTGCCATCAGGAAAAGCGTGTTTGAAGGCGTTCGAGACGACTTCGTTCAGGATCAGCCCCAGCGGCATGGCGGTGTCCTTGTCCACTGTCACGTCGTTCAGGTCCAGCTTCACGTCAATATTGTCCGACTGCCCGGCCCGGATTCCCTCAATCAGCGTCTCGAGATAGCCCTTGGCATTCACGGTCGCAAAATTGCTGGACCGGTAAATATGCTCGTGGACCGCTGACATGGCCGCGATGCGTTGCGCCATCTCCTGCTTGATCTCGCGCGCGATGGGCTGCAACTGCAGCAAGGAGGCTACCGACTGAAGATTGTTCTTCACCCGGTGATGTATTTCGCGGAACAGCAGTTCGTTGTTCTGGAGCGCCTGACTGAGGCTTTCCTGGGTGCGCGCGCTCTTGTTCAACAGGCTGGCGGTCAAGAATGATCCCGCCAACAGGGCGAGACTGATGGGCCCCAGTAGCCACATCACCGTAATGGATGCCGACCACAGCCCGCTGAGCGCGGCATCTTGGGAAACGGTCCCGAAGGAAATCACGCCGTACTGCGGCAGTTTGGTAAAGGCGACGACACGCGATACACCGTCCACCCGAGAGACAACGGCACGAGGGACCGTCCCGCTGGTTTCGCTTTCCTGCGCCGCCTGGAAGGACACGGTGTCTCCCGCGTTCAGCGGCTCTTCGAGGGCGGGGAAGCGTGACACGACCCAGCCGTCGTCACGCACGATGGACGCCGAAGAGTCATCGCCGAGGTCCAACGGCTCCCAGATCCGGCTCACCACACCGGCATCGAAAACGAGCGCGGCAACACCGGTGAACCGGCCCGCGTCCGTGATGCGCCGCGTCACGATGAAGATTGGCTCCCCCGTCGCTTCGCTCTGCATCTGCCCTGATATGCCCCACTCCTGTCCGTTGCGGGCCGCCTCAAAAAGCTCAGCATCGGCGAAAGTATCCGGAAGATGGCCACTGGAAGCACTCGGCATCACGTCGCCGCTGGCGTCGAACAGCACCAGCTCGGCATTCGCGGGCATTTGCGCGATGGCGTCTGCTGTGAGGGCTGCCTGCTCGCTTCCGAATGTCTCGGGGCGGTTGTCGATCACGGCCACCGCCAGATCAAGCGTGTTCCGCGCCGAACCGATGGTCCAGGCGGTCTGCCGGGCCACGAGATCGGCGCCGCGCTGGGCGTTTTCCTGGGACTGGCTGAAACTGTTTTGAACGGCGACCCATATAAGAAAGCCGAACACTACGTAGACGATCAGCAACAGAGTCAGGGTGAATGCGATTACGGTGTGCGCCGCTTCCCAACGAAAGCGTTTCTTCGGCTCTGTCGTCGACAATCTTACCTCCGGCCCGCCCTCGAACGCAGTAACCCGACACCGGGTCAGATTGTCAAGAAATTAGCCTCTGCTCAAAGCATGCTGCTGACGGCGCGGAGCAACTTTGCCTCGATATAGGGTTTGGAGAAAAACGGCGTGTTTTCAGGCAAAACCAGTTCAGACAGGTTCACCTTGCCGGACATGACGATAAAGCCGATCCCGGGCCAGTCGCGCTTGACCCGGTGCGCCAGACCGACACCGTCCATTGACCCGGGCATGTCCACGTCCGAAATGACGACGCTGACATCGGCTCCCTCTTCGAGCAGCTTCATGGCGCGATCGGCGTTTGGCGCTTCCAGCGTTTCATACCCCGCCTCTTCGAGAAAGCTGGCGAGACCGATGCGGATCAGCGGCTCATCTTCAACGACCAGTATCTTTGCCGACATCTAAAGACCCTGTGACTTCGTTCTGCGGCGGCGCCCGCAAGGCGCCGCGAAATTCGTGTCCGGGCGTATTGTAGCAGGAAAACCGCGTAAAGGGGTAAACAGGCGCTGGCCCACTTTGGCAAATGAAAAGCGGGATTCATCCCGGAAACTCGCGTCATCAACCGGATGGCTTGGTCATAAGATCGGGTTTGACGCAACTTTAGTTCGCATGTGTACTTAAGTATAATTTCTGTTAAGGTCCATTTTTCAATTAGAATCATAAAATTGTTCTGGAATCTATTACGTGACGTTATGTCGCTCATGCAAATCTCCATTGGATACGAATTAATTAAGAAGGAGATGGTCATGAATTTCGACAAAACAACAATTCTGGCACTGGCTTTTTCATCGGTGTTTTTACTTACTCCAACCGCGAATGCCCAAGGATTGCTGGGCATTCTCGGCGGAGGGGATAGCAACAGCGACCTCATTTCGCTGGATTCCGGTCCCGCCGGCAATGACAGCCTGGTTAACGTGGGTCTCGGCGGTGGCAATGGCAATGTGGCCGACGTGAACCTTTTGGGTGGCGGAACCGGCTCGGGCGTCAACGCCAATGTCAGCACCGGGGGCGGTGGCCTTCTTGGCGGCGGCGGCTTGCAGGTCAACCTCGGCCTCGGGCCTGCGGACATCAATCTTGATTTGCTCGGTGATGGCAGCGGTGATGGCACCGGCGGAGGCGGTGGCGACAATCCCGGCACCGGCGGACCCGGCGTCTTTGCGTCCACCGGCAATGGCGGCTCGACATCGGCTCAATGCCTTGGCGAGGATCCGACCTACGTGCTCGGCCTTTTCAATGCCACCCAGATCAATCTCGCGGCCTGGGCCCGGGCGTCTAACGTCACCATCGTGCCGGTGCAACTGTGCCCGACTGACCGGGTGCATGTCGCCGAGTTGATCAACGGCACAGGCAAGGGCGTTCAGCTGCAGGCGGCAGTCGCCTCCGATGCCCTGATCGCCACTTCCCTTGGCCGTTCCAGCTACGGCATCAACCGCGTCGCCGCCGTGCAACGCCGCGGCTCGCAGATTTTCGTCTACGTCTACTAGGCTGCGAAAACCAGATTGAAGCGCGCCGGCCCCACGGGGCCGGCTTTTTTTCGCGAGAACTTATCCCCGCCCCCCATCGCCCATGCCATACTCCCCTCACCTTTCCGGAGCGAGGCGCAAACGGAGTGCCGCGGAGAGGGTTCGTTTGGAGGCGGGGCCGCCCGCTTTCAGGTTTCGGGATCACCTTTGCTCAGAGGCCCCGGAATAAAAACGCGTTCGCGTCGGCGGGAAATAGTCCCACCTTCTCATACGCGGAATACCGCACCGGGACGAAGTCCCGCCGCGCCGCTTCCCCTTGCCGGGAGGCAAATGAATACCGCAAACCCCGAAGGAGAAATTCTGTCGGGCGCTTCAGCATGCGCAAGATATCAAAGTCTGGGAAATCGGACCTGGCAGGGGCAGCAGGACTTGAACCCGCGACCCTCGGTTTTGGAGACCGATGCTCTACCAACTGAGCTATACCCCTTCAGGTCGCGGGCTGGTCTAAAGGCAATCGCGTTCGGGTGCAAGATGCTTGTTCAAACATTGCGACGCGATGGTGAAGCGTGGCAGTTCACCCTGCCCCCGGACTGCGTTCAGGGGCAGTGGCCGAAACAGATCAGAAACCCGTCCGGGTCCTCGACCATGATCTCGGTACAGCCGTAGGTCCGCTTGACGGGGCCCGCATAGAGCGGCGCGCCGCCGACCTTGATGGCCAGTTCGAGCCTCGAAAGGTCGCGCACCCAGATATAGACGTCGAACAGGGCCAGTCCGGGCGTCAGGTGCCGGTTGGCAGTGCCGGCCCTGGGTGCCTGCTTGAGCATGATGGCCGCGCCTTCACGCTCGACGATGCAGAATGTGGGTTTTTCGTCCCAGTTGATTTCCGCAGCGTGAAACTCCAGCCGCGAAGAGTACCACTCGACGCTGCGCCGGAGATCGGCCACGACGAAGACGGCAGCAGTCGCAATCATGTTGGCAGTCATAACGTTCACTTCCCCCTGAACGCCGCACGACATAGTCGGCGAATGCGACACATTAGACAAGCCTGATGGGACTATTCAGAAGGGCGCGAAAAAATATTGAACCCTATCCGGCGGGCGGGCGTCTGAGGGGGGTCAACACCAACCAAAGAAGACTGAAATGAACTCCTATCTGACCAAAACGCGGCTCTCCATTCTGGCAGCCGCCACTCTCCTCGCCCTTGCCTCTCCGGCAGCCATTGCTCCTGCTTTCGCCTACGACGATGACGTCGAAGTGGTCTGCGGTGACACCGATGACGGTGACACCTGGTGCGTGTCGGTTGAGGATCTAAAGACCGAGTGCCCGCTTTCCGATCCGGAGTATACCGGCGAGGAATGCCAGGGCCTGCTGGAGGGCCGCCGGCCGATCCAGCCGAGCATCAACATCTTCCTGCCGAACCAGGGTGACGGCGGTTTCGCCGGTGGCCTGCGCTCCGGGATTGGTCAACGCGGCTAATCATCCTTCGATATCCACGCCACTTGAAAAGGGGTGCCCATCGGCACCCCTTTACTGTTTGCATCCTGGCGGCGTCGGGAAGCATGCGCCGCGCCGGTCCCGATGGCTCGGATGTCAGACGCTGGATTCTGCCGGCCGCGCCAAACTGCGGCGCTTGCCCTGCCCGAAACGCAACCACAATTCGACGACAACAAGCGGAAGCAGCCAGCTCAGCCATGCGGTGTAATTGTAGGTCTCCAGGATACTCAACCCCGCAATGATCAATGGTATCATCTGCAATCGAAGGGTCACGGCGGCAAATGTCAGCGTCGCAGAACGGATCATCCAGCGTCTATGTTCAGAAAAATTCTTTTGGCGCGCCTTGTTGACGGCAATTATGGTCGTTGCCATCCAGCCAGCATCCAGCAGGAGGAATCCCGTGGCGGCCCAGGCAGTCCCGGCAAAGTTCCCCATCATCACTGCAACGGTCACTCCGGCGAGCATGATCGAGACGACGTAACTGTAGCCGAGGAACCGATGGATTCTCGGACGGGAATTACGCAGCTTCGTCCAGAACTGGAAGGGCGCCAGCAGCAGGGCAAGCGGCCCAAATATCATGTGAACAATCAACGCGACCCGATGGAAGTCGACATAGTTGACCAGAAACGGCCAGACTTCGGCAAAGGAGCTAGAGGCCGCGGCCCCGAACTTGCCGAGTGTGTAAGTGCCAATGGCCATCGAGAAAAACCAGTACGGAATTGTCCAGGCAAAGCGTGTCATTGGCGTCCTCGATTCCTAACTTGACAGTGTAAAGTTATGGCTACCTAGGACGTGAACTTGACAATGTCAAGTTCCTGATTGAAATGCACACATGGCAAAGTCAATTCCCACTCCGAAAGCTCAACATCATCATGGAGACCTGCGCAACGCGCTGGTGCAGGCTGGCCTTGATATCCTCGATACTGAGGGCATGGACGCCCTCACCTTGCGCAAGGCCGCAGCCCGTGCCGGCGTCTCGCATGCCGCACCGGCACATCACTTCGGTGACAAGGAGGGCTTGCTCGTTGCCATCGCCACCCACGGATTCGAGGTGTTCACCGCTACCATGCTGAATGAACGGTACAAGACCGGCGATGGCCCGCAGCAGCAGCTCGAAGGAATCTGCCGGGGCTACCTCCGCTTTTCAAATGAACGGCCGGCGCTGTTCAGGTTGATTTTCTCATTGCCGTACAAGGAGCATCTGGACCCGGCGCTGCAAACGGCCTCGGTCAACGCCTACATGGTGCTGGCCGAAGTGTGTGCGCTGTTCGAACCCTCGCCCCACGGTCCTGGCGTGAACGAGCTCCGGGTATGGTCTGCCGTTCACGGCTACGCCTCGCTGGCGCTCACCGGGCGCGGAAACACGCGGCCCGGGGGCAATCCTGTAAAGCTCGAATGGCTCATCCCGGAACTGACCCCACTGCAGCCAAAATAAAAGGGCGCCCCGAAAGGCGCCCTTCAGCAACAGTACACCGGAGTACAGGACTCACGGAGAATGAAGCGTCTTACTCGATGATCTTTGAGACGACGCCGGAGCCGACGGTGCGGCCGCCTTCGCGGATGGCGAAGCGCAGCTTTTCTTCCATGGCGATCGGCACGATCAGTTCGACGTTGATCTCGACATTGTCGCCCGGCATCACCATCTCGGTGCCTTCCGGCAGCGTCACCACACCGGTCACGTCCGTCGTGCGGAAGTAGAACTGCGGGCGGTAGTTGGTGAAGAACGGCGTATGACGGCCACCTTCGTCCTTGGTCAGAATGTAGGCTTCTGCCGTGAACTTGGTGTGCGGGGTCACCGTGCCGGGATGGCACAGAACCTGGCCGCGTTCCACCTGGGTGCGCTCGATGCCGCGGATCAGGGCGCCGATATTGTCGCCTGCCTCACCGCTGTCCAAGAGCTTGCGGAACATTTCAACGCCGGTCACGGTCGTCTTCTGGGTCGGCTTGATGCCGATGATTTCGACTTCCTCGCCCACCTTGACGATACCGCGCTCAACACGGCCGGTCACAACAGTGCCGCGGCCAGAGATCGAGAACACGTCTTCGATCGGCAGCAGGAACGGCTGGTCCTTCGGACGCGCCGGGGTCGGGATGTAGTCGTCAACAGCCTGCATCAGCTCAAGGATCGAGTCATGGCCGATCTTGGCATCAGAGTCTTCAATCGCAGCCAGCGCCGAACCCTTGACGATCGGAATGTCGTCGCCGGGGAACTCGTAGCTCGACAGAAGCTCACGCACTTCCAGCTCGACCAGTTCCAGCAGTTCCTCGTCGTCAACCTGGTCGACCTTGTTCAGGTACACAACCAGAGCCGGAACACCCACCTGGCGGGCCAGCAGAATGTGCTCGCGGGTCTGCGGCATCGGGCCGTCAGCAGCCGACACAACCAGAATGGCGCCGTCCATCTGTGCCGCGCCGGTGATCATGTTCTTCACATAGTCGGCGTGGCCCGGGCAGTCCACGTGCGCATAGTGACGGTTGGCCGTCTCATACTCAACGTGAGCCGTCGAAATGGTGATGCCGCGCGCCTTCTCTTCCGGCGCCTTGTCGATCTGGTCGTAAGCCTGTGCCTCGGCACCGCCCGTCTCGGCCAGAACCTTCGTAATCGCAGCCGTCAATGTCGTCTTGCCGTGGTCAACATGGCCAATCGTGCCAATGTTCACATGCGGTTTCGTACGATCAAACTTTACCTTGCCCATATTGCTCAATCCGTTGGGGTTAAAAGTGCGGGCCGTTTACAAATTATCGCGCGCCGGGGCAAGACCCTATTGTGCGCATGCCGGCCGTTGACCAGGCCCCAAATGGCGCCCGTACCTACGACTCGAATGCCTTGATGCGATCCCGGTCGCTTTCGGACGGCAACCGGCTGAGCGCCAGCGCCCTGGCATATTCGGCACGCGCCTGAGATGCGGCTTTGAATTCCCCGCCGAACTGCGAAAGCGCAGCGAACGCTTTCTGCAGTCTGATCTGCACTTCGATCAGCCCTGCCCCGTCTCGCGACACAGGTGCAAAGGCATCCTCAAACAGATCATCCAGATTCAGTTGCGGGACATGCACGCGATCAAATTGGGCCTCGGTCTCGTCCGCTGCCTTGCAGGCAACCGCATAGTCGGACAGCAGCCTGACCTGACGCCCGATCACATCGATCGCGGTACCCATGTCATTCACCGCGGGCGAAAGGGCGCGGGAAGCGATCTCGGACAGGACGACAAGCCCGAAACGCGGATCCTGATCAAATGACCGTTCATCGTCGATTGAAATGGCGGACCTGACGGTGTCGAGAAAACTGTCCCGTTCCTCGTCTCCCGTCGGCATCGATGAAACCTTCACCAATTCGGCATTTAGATCGACAAACCGTCCCGGGGTGGCCAGCACATAGATCTTCGCTCCGCAGCTCTCGGCGGCTTTCTGCAGCGCCGGCAGATCGACGTACTGCACGTATCCAACCCTGTCTGCCGTTACATCCTGCGCCTTGGCGGGCAACTTGCCGAGCCTTTGCGCGCCGAGACTGGGATTGTTTGCCCAGACAGTCAGTGCCTCGCTCGTCGCCGTCTCGACGCGCTTTGTCGTATCGCCGACGCGTCCGAACAGGGTCAGGTGGCCGACCCAGCGCAGGATGGCGATGATGATCAGCACGATGACGCCCAGCGTGACGGCGAACAGGACAACCCGCCCGGCTCCGCCATATGCGCCCATGCCCAGCGAGATGATCCCCACGAGACTGAAAAGAAATGACCCCACAAACGTCGACAGGACATTCTGGCTGGTATTGTCCTGCATCAGCAGACGCGTCGCCCGAGGTGTGACGTTCTGGGTTGCAGCACTGAAAGAGGCGACCATGACGCTGAAGGAGAAAGTGGTCACCGCCAGCATGGAAGACGCAAGGATATCGAGGATGTTCGCTACCGCGTCCGCACCGACCTTGCCGGGGATGTCGACGGGGATGAGCGGTTCGACAAGGATGGCGACCAGAGCCGTCAAGACGCCCAGCGCCGCAAACAGCGAAGCGCGTACCCACAGCCGCCTGCTGAGTTGAAGCAGCAGCCAACGCCACTTTGTAATCTGCTTTTCTGCTATCTCACTCTCCCCGCGCCATGCCGGAAGAGAACGTTCGCAGGGCCATCGGGTTCCATCCGGCCGGTATCACAAGACTTGCGATCACACCGTCCGCAGATGCTGGGCCGGGCTGGTCGACAGGGCGCGCCAGGTGGTTGCCGCACCCGCCGCAACCGTCATCAGAATGGCGCCGGCGACCACCAGGAGGATCAGCAACGGGTCGGGAACGAACTCGATCTGCAAATTGTTGACGGTGATCGCCCAGGCCGCCGAAATGCCGACGATCGAGGCGATGATCGCCGAAAATGCGCCCAACAGCCCGTACTCGAGAATGAAAACACGCAGCACATCCACGCGGGTGGCGCCGAGCACCTTGTGTACCACCGCATCCGCCTCGCGTTGCTTGCGACCCGCCGCCAGCGTACCCGCCAGAACCAGCAAGCCGTTGACCACGGCCAGGCCGCCCACGATGGTGACCGCCATGCCCAGTTGCCCCAGAACGTCGGCCACCTGATTGAGCGTGTCACCAATCGGAATGAAACTGACCTCGGGGAAGGTGCGCACGAGCAGCCGCTCGACGTCTTTCTGGGCCCCGTCGGCCGCCTTGATGCCGCCGAGGAATGTTGACGGATAGCCCTGTACGAAACCGGGCGAGAAGGTGACCATGAAGTTGATGCCGTTCTGCCACTGATAATCGCGGAAGTTGGCAATGGTGGCATCGAAGACTTCGCTGAACATGCGGATCTGCAGCGTGTCTCCCACGGACAGTCCCAGTTCATCGCGGATGGTGTCGCGCAGAGAAATCAGCGGCGGCCCGTCATAGTCGGTTGCCCACCACTCCCCTTCCACCACAGTCGAGCCCTCGGGCAATTCGGCCTGCCAGGACATGGGGATTTCGCCGTTCAGCATGAACGAGGCTTCCTCCGGCACTTCTTCGTCGGGCGGCAGCCCGGCTCCGTTGATGCCGATCACCGCGCCGCGCAGCATCGGGCTGACGTCGAAGCGGGTGATGTCCGGATTGCCTTCGGTCAAATCACGGATCGTGTCCATTTCGTCTTCGAACAGGTCCGTGACGACGAAAGTGGGTGCGTCACGGCTCACAGCGCCCACGAGTTGCTTGTGCAAATTGGCGTCGAGCAGCGCGATGATCAGGAGAACGGCCAGCCCCAGCCCAATGGAAACAATGACGATCGGCGCGGTTGATCCCGGCCGGTAAATCTGGCGCAGGGCGTGGCGCAGTGTCCGGCCCGGCTGAGAGGGAAGCACGCGCAGGAAACGCTGCAACAGCCAACCTGAAGCACGCAAGATGAGGAATGAGGCTACCACGCCGATGGCATAGTACGTGACCAGTTCAATATCATTGGTGGTCAGCAGCGAAAGCCAGAAGATGCCGGCTGTGGCAGCCAGCAGCGGCAGCAGCACCTGCGGCTTGATCATCTCCCGCCAGCCTATTTGCGGCGTCGTGTCGCCCAGTGACCTGAACAACAGGGCCGGGCTGATCTTGCGGGCGCGTACCAGTGGCAAATAGGAGAAGGCAAATCCAGCAAGGCCACCAAATCCGGCCGCGATGGCAAGGGCACCAGGGTCGGCATAGGCTGGCAGGTTGATGCCCAGCGCCTGTCCCAGTACCGGCAGGATCGCCAACGAGGCAAGGGCCCCCAGCGCCACGCCAATGCCCACGCCGATTGCCGTCAAAACGGCGATCTGGGCGAAGAAGTGCACCATGATGCGTGCACCGGTCGCCCCGAGGCTGCGCAAAGTCGCGATGGAGCGTTGACGCTCGCCGATATAGGCGGTGACGCCGTTGGAAACGCCGACGCCGCCGACCAGCAGCGACGACAGGCCCACGATCAAGAGGAAGCTGGTGAACAGGTTGTAGTAGCGGACCAGGCCGCCTGCCGCCTCACGCGGTGACCTGTAGGCCCAGCCCTCCAGCCCGATATTGGCGTCGATGTCGGCCAGGGTCTGTTCATAGTCATTATTGTCCAGAATGATCTTGTAGCGATGCTGGGTCAAAAGGCCGGGCAGCGGCGGACGCAGGTCGGAAATCGTGGCCAGGCCGTCGATCGAGATCACCACGGTCAGGCCCAGGTTGAAGCCGCGCACAGCTGCATCGGGGAGCTTGGTCAGCGTGCCGCGAACCTCGAATTCGGTGGTCTGGATGCGGAAACGGTCGCCGACTCCGATGTTGAGCCGCTCGAACAGCACTTCGTCGACCAAAGCCCCGTAAATGCCGTCACGTTCGCCCAACAGTTCCGCGGGCTTTTCACCCAGCGGCAATTGCGGGCTGAGGACATCTCCGCGCAGCGGATAGGTCGGTCCCACCGAGAGCAAATCTATGAAGGCGGTTTCGTCGTCGGTAACGGCGCGGGCGTTGGTGTCGGTAACCTGAACCAGTTCGCCCAGTGTCTTGAGATAGGCCAACTCCTCCGGCGTGGCGTCGCGGTCCGGACGGGCCAGTTCAATGTCGCCCCCCATCAGGGTTGCCGCGTCGCGCTCGACGACGATCTTGAGGGTCGTGCCCACCGAACCGACGGCGGCAATGACGCTGCTGCCGAGGGCCAGACAGGCAATCAATACGCCGAAGCGCCGCAGATCCCCTCGCAAATCCTTGAGGCCGACGCGCACCCATCCGATCAACCGGTTCATTCGGCGTCAGCTCCCGGTGCGTCAGTCAACTGCCCCCGATTCATGGACAGCCGCCGGTCTGCCCTTGCCGCCAGCGAGGGATCGTGCGTGATCATGATCACAGCCGCATTGTGCTTGCGGGCGAGGTTGAACATCAGTTCGATGATCTTTGCGCCGGTATCCTGGTCCAGGTTGCCGGTCGGTTCGTCCGCCAGCAAAAGATGCGGCTTGGTGACCATGGCGCGGGCGAGGCCCACGCGCTGCTGCTCGCCACCGGACAAGGCACTCGGCAAGTGGGTCATGCGGTCGCCGAGGCCCACCTCCTCCAGCGCCTGCCGCGCGGTGTCGCGCATTTCGGCCAGCGACATGCCGGTCTCGGCGATCTCCAGAGACAACATGACGTTTTCAAATGCCGTCAGTGAAGGGATGAGGTGAAAGTTCTGAAAGACGATGCCGAGATTCTTCCGCCGCAGGATGGCCAGTTCATCCTCGTCGATCCCTGAAAAGTCGTGCCCGGCGATAACCACCTTGCCGCTGGTCGCGCGCTCGAGCCCCGAAAGCACCATCAGCAGCGACGTCTTTCCGCTGCCCGACGGACCCGCGATGGCCACTACTTCCGATGGCATCACCTGAAAGTTGATGTCGTTTAGAATGTGAAGCGAGGATTCTCCCGACTTCAAAAACAGGTTCGCATCCCTGACGTCGATCAGAGGGCCATTCATGGAGTTATCGGTCATGTTGCGTTTCTTGGTTGGCTGAATACTGTCGAGTCACATTTCGGTGCGATTGTTCAGTCATCTGAAATAACGTGTTAGGTCACGCTGGCAAACACTTCACACAAAGTTTTCGACCCGCGTCCACTGGCAATTTGAAGCACCGCGGGGTACTGGAAGAGCAAAGTGTTCCGGCACTTAATCCTGAGGGAATGAAATGAACAAGTCGATATCGTCTGTTTTGACCGCCATGTTGATGGCATTGTCGCTGGCTTTCGGAGCCGCCACGCCGTCCTTTGCCGGACCCGCCGAGACCGCTTTGCTCGAATCCTTTGTTGGAAGCTGGCGCGGGGAATCCGTGCTGACCGGGGGTGAAGAAGACGAAGATTTCACCTGCCGCATGACTGTTGCGAAGGGTACAGGCGCGAAGATCAACTTTGCCGGCCGTTGCTCGCTCATCGGCATGAACCTGGCTGTCAACGGCACAATCGCCTACATCGATGCGAGCCGCCGCTATGAAGGTGCCATGACTTCGAACACGGCCTATTCCGGCATTGCCGTTGGTCAACGCCAAGGCGACAGCATCCGCTTCACCTTCAGCAAGCGCAACCTCGACGAATCCGGGCGCGACCTCACCATCGGCTCGAACATCATTCTGCAGGGCGATTCGATCGTGGTGGAATTTGAGGTCACCTTCAACGAGTCCGGCGACAAGATGAACGCCTACGTACCTTTCGAACGGCGCTAGGCGGATTCACTTTTCGGGAGTTGGAGCGGGTAGCGGGAATCGAACCCGCATATTCAGCTTGGAAGGCTGCTGCTCTACCATTGAGCTATACCCGCTTCCGGAAGGTGCCTGTCTGGTTGGTGGAGGGGGCTGGATTCGAACCAGCGTACGCTAAGCGGTCAGATTTACAGTCTGATGGATTTAACCACTCTCCCACCCCTCCTTACACCAGAGGCGCGTGCCGTTGGACCTCCGGGGACCCATCCGACGGGCGGTTTATGGTCAGTGCGATGCGGACTGTCAACCGGCAATTCAATCGCCGGTCCAGCGTGATGGAACTTGACAAGTGTCCGGGTGCGCCGTTGCCTGCCCCCGCCTCTTGAGGAGACCGGCATGCGCGGCAAAAACTTTCATCACAAATCCCAAAAGCGGAGACCCCAGGCTGATCCAGATCAGCCCGTGCTGCTGTACGGTCTGCACACAGTGCGTGCCGCGCTGGACAATCCGCAACGAACGAAGCTGCGCCTTCTGGCGACGCCGAATGCCCTGGCCCGACTAGCCGAAAGCGGCCCGATCGCGGGCGTCGAGCCGACGGAGGTTCATCCAAAGGAACTGGACAAGCTGCTGGGGCCGGACGCGGTTCATCAAGGGGTCGTGCTGGAGTGCCAGCCCCTGCCCCGCCTCGACATCGGCACCTTGAGCGATGCCAGATTGCTGGTGGTGCTGGATCAGGTCACCGATCCGCACAATGTGGGCGCGATCCTGCGTACCGCCTGTGCGTTCGGGGCAGACGCGGTGTTGACGACAGCGCGGTACGCGCCTCAGGAAACCGGCGTACTGGCCAAGTCCGCTTCCGGCGCGCTGGACCTGATCCCGATGGTCGAGGTGGGTAACCTTGGAGATGCTCTGACAAGGCTGAAGAGACTGGGCATCTGGTGCGTGGGACTGGATTCGGAGGCGGATCAGCCGCTGCGCGCAGCCGCCATCGACAAGCATGTTGCGCTGGTGATGGGGGCCGAGGGCAAGGGTCTGCGCCAAAAGACCCGCGACCTTTGCGACGAAATGCTGCGGCTTGACATGCCCGGCGCCATCAAGAGCCTCAATGTTTCAAACGCTGCCGCGATCGCCCTGTTCGCCCTCACCCAAAAATGAACGGCCCGCCAAGCGGGCCGTCCGTAGTTGTTTTGACAGGCAAGGCGGTCAGAACGATTCGAGTTCCAGTCGCGCGTTGCAGGTCGACGGATCGTAAGTCCCGATCCAGATATCATAGACACCGGTCGACGGACGGGTCAGGCGGATCTTGGCATCGCCGCCGCCGCCGTCATCGTCGTCGAAATACCAGTTGCCGCCGCCCGTGTTGATCAGCAGCACGGTATCGCAGTTGCCGACTGCCCGGAACTCGAGCTGATAGTTGCCACCGGTGTATTGCAATTCAAAGTCGGGACGGAAGGCAACGTAGCCAATCGCCCGTTCGCCGGAACTCTGATGATAGATGCCACAGTTGTTCAGGTATTGGTCGCCCCCTGCCACGACACTGTGTGCCTTGGGCTGCCAAAGTTCACTGCCACTGTAGCGCAGATAGCTTGCCGTTGGTTCCTGACGCCAGTCAGGGCAGGCAAGCGCAATTGTCGGCACCAGGATCAGTGCCAGAGATAGAAGCATTCGTTTGAGCATTTGGTCCTCCAGTTTGGTCCCCCTACGTTCCCAACTCGAAGAACCCAAAACTATGACCCGCGTGGCACATGCGGGCCAAACCTCTGAAATGGCTCGGAAACGAATTGCGACGTTGACTGATAATTAAGCCGACGCCGACAATTCGCACAAGTCTTTATGTATGGCTAAAATTGGTAAGAGATCGCCGGGAATGGCGATTCCGGGCCATGCTCAAAAGCACAGCCCGGTCAGGTGCCTAGGACGCCTGGGCGAGGAAAGGCGTCGAGTTGAGGATCTGCAATTCCTCGTCGCTCATTTCCGCCTCGATGTCGGCAAACAAAGGCGTCGACAGGTAGCGTTCGCCGGTGTCCGGCAGCATGGCCAGAATGGTCGAGCCTTTCGGCGCATTTTCGGCCACCTTCAGCGCGGCCGCGAGTGTGGCACCACTGGAAATGCCGACGAAGATGCCCTCCTTGGTCGCCAGGTCCTTCGAGGACTGAATGGCCTCGGGTCCGGCAATGGTCATCAATTCGTTGATCAACCCGGAGTCCACCGCATCTTCCGTAATCTTCGGAATGAAGTTCGGCGTCCAGCCCTGCATCGGATGCGGCGAGAAACTAGGATGCTTTTCGGACGGGGTACCGTCCGGGTTTCGCGCCTGTTTGGCACCGCTGGTCAACAGGGCCGCCGGTTCCGGTTCCGCGACCACAATCTTCGTGTCGGGGCTCTTCTCCGCCAGCACCCGCGACACGCCGCGCAAAGTGCCGCCGGTGCCATATCCGGTCACCCAATAGTCGAGTTTGCCGGCTGGGAAATCCTCGAGGATTTCGACAGCAGTGGTTTTCGAGTGGAAGTCCGGGTTGGCTTCATTCTCGAACTGCTGCGCCCAGAACCAGCCATTTTTCTCGGCCAGTTCGCGGGCCTTGTCGACCATTCCGGTGGCGCTGGCAGCGGCCGGCGTGACCACCACCTTGGCGCCGAGGAAACGCATCAGGCGCCGGCGCTCGACGGAAAAGCTTTCGGCCATGGTGATGACCAGCGGGTATCCCTTGGCAGCGCAAACCATGGCAAGGCCTATGCCTGTGTTGCCGGAAGTGGCTTCGACCACCGTCTGGCCCGGCTTCAGGGCGCCGGACTTTTCCGCCGCTTCGATGATGCCCAGCGCCAGCCTGTCCTTCACCGACCCCAAGGGATTGAATGCCTCGACCTTGACGTAAAGGTTCACGCCCTTGGGCCCAAGCTTGTTGATCCTGACGACCGGCGTCCGGCCCACTGTTCCAAGAATATCGTCATACACGGCCATGATTGCTCTCCCGCCTCTTGCTTTGAAAATAATCTGCGCCCTACAGCGCCATCGTATCAGGTGGCCAGCCCACACCCCAATTCAAGCCACCGCAAGGCAGGATCGAAAAGTGCGAACTGATTTTCCCGATCCGCCGATAACCGTGATGGTTTTGTTCTTGAAATCCGTCCAAACCGGCGAAACTCATCGCGCCTTGCGCAGCGCCCTTTGTACCGCCTCGGCCAGGGACTGGGTGAATGCACGCCGGTCCCTGTCGGTAAATCCGGGATTGTGACCGGATATGGCGCCGCTTTCGCGCAAATCCTGTTTCAGGTCTCGCATGGCCAGAGCCATGCCCACCGATTGGGGCGAGAAGGGCTTGCCGGTTGGGCCGAGCACTTCAGCGCCCTTTTGCACGCATCTGTGTGCCAGCGGCACATCAGCGGTCACAACAATGTCCGACGCAGACACATTCTCGACTATCCAGTCGTCTGCCGCGTCAGGTCCCTGCGGCACGACCACGTTCCGGACCAGTGGATCGCGCGATGGCCGCAGACCGGAGTTTGCAACCATGGTGGTCAAAACCCCTGCCCGGTCGGCAATCCTGAGGATTTCCGCCTTCACCGGACACGCGTCGGCGTCGACGAATATGACCGGGTTATCGCCCAAATCAGTAGAGCACCACTGAACGGATCGACTTGCCCTCATGCATCAGATCAAATGCCGAGTTGATGTCGTCCAGTCCCATCGTATGTGTGATCATCGGGTCGATCTCGATTTTGCCCTGCATGTACCAGTCAACGATCCTGGGGACATCCGTTCGGCCCCTTGCCCCGCCAAAGGCGGTGCCGCGCCAGACGCGGCCGGTGACCAGTTGGAACGGACGGGTCGAGATTTCCTGACCGGCACCGGCAACGCCGATGATGATGCTCTCGCCCCACCCCTTGTGGCAGCATTCCAGCGCCTGCCGCATCACGGAAGGCTGACCGATACATTCGAATGAATAATCGGCGCCGCCCTTGGTCAGATCAACCAGATAGGGGACGAGGTCGCCTTCGACATCATTCGGATTGACAAAGTGAGTCATTCCAAAGCGTTCACCCCAGGCCTTCTTGTCGTTGTTGAGGTCCACACCAACGATCATTTCCGCACCGATCAGGCGCAGTCCCTGAATGACGTTCAGCCCGATTCCGCCGAGACCGAATACTACGGCCCGACAGCCGGGCTCGGCCTTGGCCGTGTTGATGACGGCGCCAATGCCGGTCGTCACGCCACAGCCGATGTAGCAGACCTTGTCGAATGGCGCTTCGGGGTTGATCTTGGCGACCGCGATCTCAGGCAGGACCGTGTAGTTTGAGAACGTGGACGTGCCCATGTAGTGGTAAATCGGCTCGCCTCCCAGAGAGAACCGCGACGTGCCGTCGGGCATCAGGCCCTGCCCCTGTGTGGCACGGATGGACTGACAGAGATTGGTCTTGGGGTTGAGACAATATTCGCATTCACGGCATTCGGGCGTGTAGAGAGGAATCACATGGTCGCCCTTTTTGACGCTCGTCACGCCCGGTCCGACATCCACCACAACACCGGCCCCTTCATGCCCAAGAATGGAAGGAAATATCCCCTCTGGGTCGGCACCTGATAAAGTGAATTCGTCGGTGTGGCACACACCTGTCGCCTTGACCTCCACCAGCACTTCGCCCTCGCGCGGACCCGCAAGATCCACTTCAACGATTTCCAGCGGTTTGCCTGCCGCCACTGCCAGCGCCGCGCGCGATTTCATGCGTACCTCCCTCTTTTTGCAGTGCAAAACTGGCATGGGGAAGCTCATGAGGCAACATGGTTCTGCCTTGCCGCGTGGGTTTGTGCCTGCGCCAATTCGCGCACTTGTTGTGCATTTTTTGGAATTGCACAAATGGTGCGCATCATGTTCAGTGCGCCCATGCCGGCCCGCGACCTGTCCATCGCCATTGTCGACCAGAACCACATCCGTGCCTCGATCATCGAGGAAGGGTTGCGTGAGGCGGGGCATTCGCGGGTTGTTGTGATTTCGGACATGACGGCAGCGGCGCGCCAGATATCGGAAGTCGGCCCGGATGTTGTGGTGGTTGACCTCGAAAATCCCAACCGGGACATGCTCGAGCACTTTTTCGCCCTCAGCCGGGCGCTGCAGAAACCCATTGCCATGTTTGTCGACCAGTCCGGCAGCGACAGCGTCGAGGCCGCTGTCGAGGCAGGCGTGTCCGCCTACATTGTCGATGGTTTGCGCAAGGAACGCGTCAAGCCGATCCTCGACATGGCGATCTCCCGTTTCAATGCATTTTCGAAGCTTTCGCGCGAACTGGCGGAGGCGCGAAGCGAACTGGAAGACCGCAAGATCATCGAGCAGGCCAAGGGAATATTGATGCGCCAGCGCGGCATCGATGAAGCCGCCGCCTACAAGCTCCTGCGCAGCACCGCAATGCAGCAAAACCGCAAACTGGCAGAGGTGGCCCAGAGCCTGATCCTTGCCGCCGGACTGTTGGAGGGATGACCAGATGGCCGATTTAAGACATTCAATCCGCGCCGGCTTTCTTCCCCTGCTCGACAGCACGATCCTTGTTCTCGCGCGGGAAATGGGCTTTGCCGCCGACGAAGGGATCGATCTGCAGTTGGTCAAGGAAACGTCCTGGGCTAACATCCGTGACCGGCTGACCGTGGGTCATTTCGATATGGCCCACATGCTCGCGCCGATGCCAATCGCGGCAAACCTGGGTCTCAACCCGATCAGCAAACCGATGATCGCGCCCATGGCGCTCGGACTGGGCGGCAATGCCGTCACGGTCAGCAATTCGCTTTTCGTTGCGATGACCAAGCAGGGTTTTTCCGGGGGCGTGAATGCAACAAGTGCCGGTCAGGCACTTGCCAGGGTTGTAAGAGCCACCCCTTCGCATCGACTGAAGTTTGGCGTCGTGCATCCGCATTCGGGGCATAATTACGAATTGCGGTATTGGCTCGCCGCCTCGGGCATTGCGCCCGATGTGGATGTCGAGATCGTGGTGGTGCCGCCCCCTCTGCTGCCGGATGCCCTGCGGGCGGGCGCGATTGACGGCTTCTGTGTGGGAGAGCCCTGGAATTCCGTGGCGGTCGAGCGGGAGGCGGGAAGGATCGTCACGGTCAAGGCCGAGATTTGGAAGTCCAGTCCGGAAAAGGTGCTGGGCATGACGCGCGAGTGGGCCGACGCCAACGACGAAGCCCTTTCGGCGATGTTGCGGGCCCTCCATGCGGCCGCGAATTGGGCTGGCGACACCAAGAACTCAGCCCGGATCGCGGACATCCTGAGTGAACCACGTTATCTGGGCCGCCCTGCTGCGCTGATCCTGCGCGGGTTGACCGGCAACTTGAAGCTTGGCCCGGATCGCGAAACCCAAGTGCCGGCCTTTTTCGTCCCTCACGCCAACGCCGCCACCTTTCCCTGGCAGAGCCACGCGCTCTGGTATTATTCGCAAATGGTACGCTGGGGTCAGGTGGAGAAAACGGCCGAGCACGCCAAGGCCGCATCGGAAACCTATCGGCCGGACATCTACCGGAGAGTTCTCGCTCCGCTTGGCGCGAAAGTGCCCGGAGCCAATTCGAAAATCGAAGGCAGCCTGAAGTCTGCAGCCGCAGTGGGCGCCTCGTCCAGCGGCCTGACTCTTGGTCCTGACGGATTTTTTGATGGCAAGATCTTTGATCCTGACCACGTAGATGACTACATTTTGGGCCAATCCAGAGGCAATTCGCCTACAAAATAGGCAATCTAAATTTTTGCCTATACGTTGAACAAAATCTGCTTGCGTTACCCCTGCCGACTCGCTACAGGTGTCATGAAGAAAAGGTGAAGGCAGGGCAAAACTGCCGCATCTTTGTGGTGAAACTCACCAAATTTGGCGTCCAACGGCGGGCGCCCCAAGTGGCAAAGCTGCCAATCCATTCAGCTCCGGACTCATGTTCGCCCGGCTGGATCGATTGGCAGCTTTTTTGCATTGGGGCGCTGGAGGAGGGTTCGAGGGATGCTGCAACCAGGTCAACCGGAGACGATCGAAAATGACCCCGTCCAAACCCTCCCTGCTCATGCGTGGCGCCGCCACCGCGCTTCGCGCAACCGCAGTCGTTGCATGCGTTTCTGCTTCCCAGATCACATCGGCTTCAGCAGAGATGCTGGAACTGGAGACCGATGTTCTCACCTTTGGCTTCATCAAGCTGACCGACATGGCGCCGCTCGCCGTTGCCTACGAGAACGGCTACTTTTTTGACGAGGGCCTGTTCGTCACCCTTGAACCTCAGGCCAACTGGAAAGTGCTTCTGGATGGCGTGATCACGGGCTCGCTGCAAGGCGCCCACATGCTGGCTGGTCAGCCGCTGGCCGCGACCATCGGCTACGGTACAGAGGCGCATATTGTCACCCCGTTCTCGATGGATCTGAATGGCAACGGCATCACTGTCTCCAACGAGGTGTGGGACCTGATGCGGCCGCACGTGCCGTCGCAGGACGACGGGCTGCCGGTGCATCCGATCAGCGCGTCGGCACTCAAACCGGTGGTCGACCAGTTCAACAGTGAGGGCCGCCCGTTCAACATGGGCATGGTGTTCCCTGTCTCCACCCACAACTATGAATTACGCTACTGGCTGGCGGCCGGCGGCATCCATCCCGGCTTCTACTCGGCCGATGACACGTCCGGTCAGATCAATGCCGAAGCCTTCCTTTCAGTAACGCCGCCGCCGCAAATGCCGGCGACACTCGAAGCGGGCACAATATACGGCTACTGCGTGGGTGAGCCCTGGAACCAGGCGGCCGTGTTCAAGGGCATCGGCGTGCCGGTGATCACCGATTACGAAATCTGGCAGAACAACCCGGAAAAGGTCTTTGGCATGACGGCCGAGTTCGTCGAGGCCAACCCAAACACGGCCATTGCCGTCACCAAGGCGCTCATCCGCGCGGCCCAGTGGCTGGACGAGAACGACAACGCCAATCGCATGGAAGCGGTCGACATCCTGTCGCGCTCCGAATATGTCGGCGCCGATGCCGAGGTGATTGCCAACTCGATGACCGGCACATTCGAGTATGAAGCCGGCGACGTGCGCGAAGTGCCGGACTTCAACGTCTTTTACCGTCACTATGCGACCTACCCCTTCTATTCCGACGCCATCTGGTACCTGACGCAAATGCGCCGCTGGGGGCAGATCGAGGAGTCCCATCCGGATAGTTGGTACGACGAGATTGCCCGCTCCGTTTACCGGCCGGACATCTACCTGACTGCCGCACAGATGCTGGTGGATGAGGGCCTGATCGATGCGGCGGACATCCCCTGGGACACCGACGGCTACAAGGACCCCACGGCGGCGTTCATTGACGGCATTTCCTACGATGGACGGCAGCCCAATGCCTACATCGAGAGCCTGACCATCGGGCTCAAGGAAGGCGAGACCGCCGCCACTTCCGCCAACTAGACGAACAGCGGCGCCCGCGAGTTGCGCGGGCGCGTCCCGGATCGACAAGGATCAACCCCATGACGACCACCAGCGAAACAGTCGAAATCACATCCCGGCGCGAAGGCCTGTTCAGCCTGATCAACAAGGCGTCGGCCTGGCTGAGCGCGCTTGGCCTCGGTTGGCTGACGCCCCTGCTGCGCATTGCCGCAGGCGACAATCCCCGTGCTCAACTGGGAGAACTGCGCGACACTCTGCTTGTCCCCCTGATCGGTATCGGACTGTTTGTTTCCGCCTGGGCCATCCTTGCGCCGCAGGTGCAGACATCGCTAGGTGCGGTCCCCGGCCCCGCCGAAGTCTGGGAACAGGGCACCCTGCTGTGGCAGGACCACCTGGACGAGCGTGAAAAGGCCGACCGGTTTTACACCATGCTGGCCGATCGCAACGCTCAGTTGATCGCTGACGGCCAGCCGGACCGGGTGCGGGATGTCGCCTACACCGGCAAACCGACCTACATCGACCAGATTTTCACGTCGCTCAAAACGGTCGGGCTCGGATTTCTGATCGGCAGTCTGATTGCCGTTCCACTGGGCATCGCTTCGGGTCTGAGCCGGACCATCAATGGGGCCCTGAACCCGCTCATCCAGATTTTCAAGCCGGTCTCACCGCTCGCCTGGCTGCCCATCGTGACGATGATCGTTTCCGCGGTCGTGGTTGATTCCGGCGAGTGGCTGCCCAAGGCGTTGATCATTTCGGCAGTGACGGTGACCCTCTGCTCGCTCTGGCCGACGCTGATCAACACCGCCCTGGGTGTGGCATCGATCGACAAGGACCTGATCAACGTCGGCAAAGTGCTTCAACTTTCGACGCTGACCACCATCACCAAGCTGGTTCTGCCTTCTGCTCTGCCCCTGATCTTTACTGGCCTTCGTTTGTCACTCGGCGTGGGCTGGATGGTGCTGATTGCCGCGGAAATGCTGGCGCAAAACCCGGGGCTTGGGAAATTCGTCTGGGACGAGTTCCAGAACGGTTCCTCTCAGTCACTCGCCAAAATCATGTTCGCGGTGCTGACCATCGGCGTCATCGGCTTCCTGCTCGACAGGGTGATGTTCACCCTGCAGACCGCCTTCACTTTCTCATCGAACCGCTGACCGGGAGCAACCAAATGCCTGTTCTGCACCTCTCGGACGTGTCCAAAAGCTACGGCGAGGATGCTTCGCGCGTGGCCGTTCTCGGCGGCGTCAATCTGGATGTCGAGGACGGGGAATTCGTCGCCATTGTCGGGTTTTCTGGCTCCGGGAAAACGACGCTGATTTCGCTTCTGGCCGGGCTGATAGAACCAGATGAAGGAGTGATCGAGTATCGGGGAGAAACCATTTCGGGTCCGGGACCGGAGCGTGGGGTCGTGTTCCAATCCTATTCCCTCATGCCCTGGCTGACGGTGCGCGGCAACGTGCGCCTCGCCGTCGACGCGACACATTCGGACAAACCCGCCAGGGAACGTCTCCAGCTGACGGATCACTATGTCGGGATGGTCGCGCTCAACCATGCTGCAGACAGACGTCCCGCCGAGCTTTCCGGTGGCATGCGTCAGCGCGTTGCAGTGGCCCGGGCCCTTGCCATGCAGCCGGACATCCTGCTGTTGGACGAACCGCTGTCGGCACTCGATGCCCTGACCCGCGCCAAATTGCAGGACGAGTTTTCGGCCATTTCGCAGGCCGAGAAACGCACGATCGTGCTGATAACCAATGATGTGGATGAAGCCATCCTGTTGGCGGACCGCGTCATTCCTCTCAATCCGGGTCCAAAAGCCTCACTCGGCCCCAGTTTCAATGTTGACCTGCCGCGACCGCGCCACCGGTCGGAAATGAACCATGACGAGACATTCATCGATCTGCGCGGTGCCATCACTTCCTATTTGATGGATGCCGGCACGGCGCGTGGCGGTCCGGAAGAGCGGGAATTCACCTTGCCCAACATCGTTCCGATAACGCGCGCGAGCGAAAAGGTCGACGAATTGCCTGCAGCTTACGCGGAAGCCGCCAGTTCTCCGATGAACGAGGGTTACGTCGAATTCTTTGAGGTCAAGAAGGTCTACCCCACACCAAAGGGCCCGTTGACGGTGGTCGACGGCTTCGACTTCAAGATGCGCAAGGGCGAATTCATTTCCCTGATCGGTCACTCCGGTTGCGGCAAGTCGACGGTCCTGTCGATGGCGGCCGGGCTCAATCCGATTTCAAGTGGCGGCATCGTGCTGGATGCCAAGGAAGTCGCGGGTGCCGGTCCCGACCGCGCCGTTGTCTTTCAGGCGCCGTCCCTGCTGCCGTGGCTAACGGCTCGCGAAAATGTCGCCCTGGGCGTCGACAAGGTTTACCCCAAAGCCAGCCCGGCTGAACGCCGTGATGTGGTGGAATATTACCTCAGCAAGGTCGGTCTGGGTGGCGACATGCACAAA
Source organism: Devosia sp. (assembly GCA_017794705.1). Taxonomy (GTDB): domain Bacteria; phylum Pseudomonadota; class Alphaproteobacteria; order Rhizobiales; family Devosiaceae; genus IH3. Next base: position 560,763 of record CP051235.1, read on the forward strand.
CTCGCTGCCGATCTCTCCAACGGCATGAAACAGCGGGTTGGTATCGCGCGGGCCTTTGCGCTGTCCCCCAAATTGCTGTTGCTCGACGAACCGTTCGGCATGCTCGACAGCCTGACACGCTGGGAATTGCAGGACGTTCTGATGGAGGTCTGGGCCAACACCAAGGTCACAGCCATCTGCGTCACCCACGACGTCGATGAGGCCATCTTGCTGGCGGACCGGGTGGTGATGATGTCGAACGGGCCCAACGCCCGGATCGGCAACATCATGGAGGTGGATCTGCCCCGTCCCCGATCCCGCAAGGCACTTCTGGCGCACAAGGACTACTACGCCTATCGCGAGGAACTCCTGGATTTCCTTGAGGCCTATGAAGGCGGCGCCAATCCCGACCCCGAAACACTTGCCCGGATTCGCGAGAAACGCGCCCAGCGTTCCATTGCGACCGCTGCGGAATAGGAGGCGAAGATGACAACCAACCTCGTCGTTGTCGGGGCCGGCATGGCCTCTGGCCGCGCGCTCGAGCATTTGTTCGAGGCGGCGCCCGGCCAATTCAACGTTACACTGTTCGGGGCTGAACCCCGCGGCAACTACAACCGCATCATGCTGTCGCCGGTGCTGGCGGGGGAAAAGACGTTCGACGAGATCATCACCCATGACGCCGACTGGTACGCCGAACATGGTGTGAATTGCCGGTTCGGGGAGACAGTCACAGCGATTGATCGCGAACGCAAGGTCGTCACCTCCGTCAAGGGCGAGACGCCTTATGACAAGCTGCTGATCGCCACCGGTTCGGCGCCATTCATCATCCCCATTGCTGGCAAGGACTTGCCCGGCGTCATGGCTTTCCGCGACCTTGATGACGTCAACCGGATGACCACGGCCGCCGCAAAACCCAACGCCAGGGCCGTCGTGATTGGTGGCGGGTTGCTCGGGCTCGAAGCTGCAGCGGCCCTTCGGATGCGCGGTATGGAGGTGGTCGTGCTGCATCTGATGGGGCACCTGATGGAGCGGCAACTCGATCCAGCCGCGGGGTACCTGCTGCAGCGGGAACTGGAAAGCCGCGGCATCAAGGTCCACTGCAAGGCGCAGACCAAGGCGATCCTGGGTGAAGACAAGGTCGATGCCGTCTTGCTCGACGATGGCACCGTATACGATGCCGACATCGTTGTCATGGCGGTCGGCATCCGGCCCGAAACCCGCATCGCGACTGACGCGGGTTTGCAGATTGAACGCGGAATCCTGGTGGATGACCAGATGCGGACCTCGGATCCCGACATTCTCGCCATTGGCGAATGCGTCGAACACCAAGGTGCCGTCTACGGACTAGTCGCGCCACTCTACAAAATGGCGGAAGTCGCCGCACAAACCCTGACCGGTGCAACTGCGGCCTTCCGACCCGTGCAGACAGCAACTCAGCTCAAGGTCACCGGAGTCTCGGTCTATTCGGCGGGCGATTTTGCTGAAGGCGATGACCGGGAAGAGATCGTGCTCCGCGACGCTTCGGCGGGTGTCTACAAGCGATTGGTCTTGCAGGAAAACCGGATCATCGGCGCAGTCATGTATGGGGAAACGGCGGACGGGCCGTGGTTTTTCGACATGCTCAGGCAAGGCACCGACATCGCCGACATGCGCGACACTTTGGTTTTCGGTCAGGCCTACCAAGGAGGGTCCCCGCTGGACCCTATGGCGGCCGTTGCAGCCTTGCCGGATGAGGCAGAGATCTGCGGCTGCAACGGCATATGCAAATCAAAGATCACCGGCGCCATCGCTGAAAAGGGCCTGACTTCGCTGGACGAAGTGCGGGCGCATACGAAGGCGTCCGCCTCTTGCGGCACATGCACTGGACTGGTTGAGCAGTTGCTCTCGCTGTCGCTGGGTGATGAATACAATCCAGCGGCGGTTCAGCCCATGTGCCCGTGTACCGATCTCGGGCACGACGAGGTGCGCCGGCTTATTGTCGCCAAGCAACTGAAGTCCGTGCCTGCCGTCATGCAGGAGCTGGAATGGACGACCTCCTGCGGTTGCGCCAAATGCCGCCCTGCCCTCAACTACTATCTCGTTGCGACGTGGCCGGGCGAATATGTGGACGACAACCAGTCCCGCTTCATCAACGAACGGGTGCACGCCAACATCCAGAAAGACGGCACCTATTCGGTCGTGCCGCGCATGTTCGGCGGCATCACCACGCCGAACGAACTCCGCGCCATCGCCGATGTTGCCGACAAGTTCGCCATCCCCACGGTCAAGGTGACCGGAGGGCAGCGCATCGACCTGCTGGGTGTGAAAAAGCACGACTTGCCCGCCGTCTGGGCCGATCTGAACGCTGCCGGCATGGTTTCCGGTGCGGCCTATGCCAAGGGGCTGCGCACAGTCAAAACCTGCGTGGGTTCAGACTGGTGCCGTTTCGGCACGCAAGACTCAACCGGCCTCGGTATCCGCATTGAGAAATTCATGTGGGGGGCATGGACCCCCGCAAAAGTGAAAATGGCAGTCTCGGGCTGCCCCCGAAACTGCGCGGAAGCGACCTGCAAGGACGTCGGTGTCATCTGCGTCGACAGCGGATACGACATCGTTTTTGCCGGTGCGGCAGGTCTCGACATCAAGGGCACGCAGGCGTTGTGCCACGCCAACAGTGAAGACGAGACCATCGAGATCATAGCCGCGCTGGTTCAGCTCTATCTTGAGCAAGGCCGCTATCTGGAACGCATCTACAAGTGGACCGACCGGGTGGGGATCGACTCGATCAAGGCAGCCATCGTCGACGATCTCGCCAAGCGCCGACACTACTACGAGCGCTTCGTCTATTCGCAAGAGTTTGCGCAGGTCGATCCGTGGGAAGAACGGGTCAACGGCAAGGATGCCCATGAATTTGCTGCCATGGCCGAGCTGAACATGGTCGCGGCGGAGTGAAGGAAATGGGTAACTGGGTCGATATCGGTGCCGTCAATGACATTCCGCTACGGGGTGCCCGATGCGTGAACACCCCTTCCGGCAAGATTGGAATCTTTCGCACTCTTGATGATCGCGTGTTTGCCCTTCGCGATCATTGTCCGCACAAGGGCGGGCCGCTTTCTCAGGGCATTGTGCATGGTGCTTCGGTCACATGCCCCCTGCACAACTGGGTCATCTCGCTGGAGACCGGCGAGGCGCTTGGCGCCGACGAAGGTCAGGTCGGTACAATCCCGGTACAGGTTGAAAACGGACGTATTCTGATGGCCACGGCGGCACTGGCCGTAGCGGCTGAGTAATATGGGCGAGCCAGCGACCGTCCGGACAACCTGTCCCTACTGCGGGGTCGGCTGCGGCGTGCTGGCAACGCCCCAGGCAAACGGTACGGTCAGGATCGCCGGCGACCCCGAACACCCCGCCAACTTCGGCCGGCTTTGTTCAAAGGGTTCGGCGCTGGGTGAAACCCTGTCGCTCGAGGATCGCCTGCTTTTCCCGGAGATTGATGGACAACGGGTGGGGTGGGACCGCGCACTTGATCATGTCGCCCGAGGTTTCTCGAAAACCATCGCAGAGCATGGACCAGACAGCGTTGCCTTCTATGGTTCCGGGCAGTTGCTGACAGAAGATTATTACGTCGCCAACAAGCTGATGAAGGGCTTCATCGGCTCGGCCAACATCGACACCAATTCCCGGCTGTGCATGGCCTCGTCGGTTGCCGGTCACAAGCGTGCGTTCGGGTCGGACACGGTTCCCGGTTGCTATGAAGACCTCGAACTCGCTGACCTTGTCGTATTGGTCGGCTCCAATCTTGCCTGGTGCCATCCAGTACTTTTCCAGCGCATCAGCGCGGCGAAACAGGCCCGTCCGAACATGCGCGTTGTGCTCATTGATCCACGCCGCACGCCCACCGCTGAACTGGCTGATCTGCATCTGCCAATCGCCTCGGATGGCGATGTTGCGCTTTTCAACGGGCTGTTGGCCGAACTGGTCGAGTGGGACGCGGTGGACCGGGGTTACATCACCCGTCACACCAACGGGTTCGCCGAAGCACTTGAAGCGGCCTCCGAATTGACACTGAAAGGCGTTGCCGAACGGACCGGCTGCAACGAATCTGCACTTGTCCAATTCTTTGACTGGTTTGCTTCAACCGAACGGACGGTGACGGTCTATTCGCAAGGCGTCAACCAATCCACCTCGGGCACCGACAAGGTCAACGCCATCATCAACTGCCATCTGGCGACGGGCCGGATTGGCAAGCCGGGCATGGGTCCGTTTTCGGTCACCGGTCAGCCCAATGCCATGGGAGGCCGCGAGGTGGGCGGTCTGGCCAACATACTGGCCGCGCACCTGGATTTCGACGATGAGGCTGCGCACGGCCGGTTGAAGCGATTCTGGAAGGCTCCGCGGCTCGCCGACAGGCCCGGATTGAAGGCGGTTGAGCTCTTCAAGGCGATTGAAGACGGCACCGTAAAAGCGGTCTGGATCATGGCGACCAACCCGGTGGATTCGCTCCCCGAAGCGGATCGGATAAAGGCGGCACTCGCCAAATGTCCGCTGGTCGTCGTTTCAGACATGTCGTCCAGAACCGACACGCTGGAGTTTGCGCATGTTCGGTTGCCGGCGGCAGGCTGGGGCGAAAAGGACGGAACCGTCACAAATTCCGAACGGCGCATATCGCGGCAGCGGTCTTTTCTTCCGCTTCCCAGGTCCGCCCGTCCCGACTGGTGGATCATCACCCAGGTCGCGCGGCGCATGGGTTTTGGCGAAGGCTTTCGCTACGAATCCGCCGCCGAAATATTCGCGGAACATGCGGCACTGTCTGGTTACGAGAATGACGGCAGCAGGGACTTCGACATTTCGGGCAAGGTGGGACAGACGGCGGCAGACTATGCCTCTATGGCCCCCTTCCAATGGCCGCACCGAGAAAGCTCGCAATCCCGGATGTTCGCCGACGGTGAGTTTTTCACCTCCGACCGCAGGGCCAAATTCGTCCCGGTTAGCCCTCACAACCCGCAAGCGCGATTCGATGGATTGTTCCGCCTCAACACGGGCCGGGTGCGCGATCATTGGCACACGATGACGCGCACCGGCAAATCTGCGCGGCTTTCCGCGCATATGGCAGAGCCGTTCGCCGAACTGCACCCTTCCGACGCCCGGGAACTTGGCATAGGTGACGCCGAACTGGTCCAACTGACGAACCAATATGGATCGGTGGTTCTGCGGGCATTGATCACCGACCGCCAGCAGCGTGGCCATGTGTTTGCGCCCATGCATTGGACTGACCAGTTTTCATCATCCGGCCGCATTAACGCGCTAGTTCAGGCGATCGTCGATCCTCACTCGGGTCAACCGGCACTCAAGATGTCGGAGATTTCGGTACGTCCCTACGCGGCCTCCTGGTACGGATTTGCGATCAGCCAGGATCGTCCTGACCTGACCAACGTTTCCTATTGGGCGTTGGCCAGTGGTGACGGCGGGTATCGGGTGGAACTTGCTGGGGACACCCCGGAAGACGACTGGGAGGCACTCGCTCATAACCTTCTTGGTCGGCGAGCCAACCTTCAGGCCATCTCCTCGGCCGATCCGGCGCGCGGCCGATACAATCTTGCAGCATTCGACGAAGACCGGCTGGTCTACGCCCTGTTCATTGCCCCGACGCCAATCAGCGTGGCGCGACAGTGGGCAGCCGGGCGGTTGCAACAACAGCCCCACCCCTCCGCCCGCAGCTCGATACTCGCTGGGCGGCCGGGCACCGATCAGCCCGATCAGGGTGCATTGGTCTGTTCGTGTTTCAACGTGGGCGTGAACGCCATTATTTCAGCAGTTTCGACAGGAGGCTGCACCAGTGTCGAAAAAGTGGGCACCGCGCTGCGTGCGGGCACCAACTGCGGCTCCTGCCGGTCGGAAATTCAGGGCCTCATTTCGGCGCACACCCCTCGGGTCGCCGCCGAATAGGCTACTCCAAGACTTCTGCAATCACGGCAACGCAGTCGCCTGATTGAACTAGACCGGGGAAGTGCCTCGACACCAGAATTCCATCGCGGTTGGCGGCATAGTCGATGGGTTGTACGCCCGTCCTGTCGATCGGCCAGATGCGGGCCACCAGATCGCCTTTCTTGACGGACTCGCCGAGATCGATCACCGGCTCGATCAGTCCCGAGTTCTGCGAGAACACATAGCAATCAATGTCCGGCATATCGAGAAACTGGCTGGGTTCGAGCTCGACCGAGCCGGCCAGAATGCCGAAGTGCATCAGAACGTTGCGGACGCCGCGCTTAGCCACGCGCACTGACTTCGCCGATGCCGTGCCGCCGCCGCCAAGTTCGGTCGTAACAAAAATCTTGCCCTGAATTTCGACTTCGGTGTCGTACATGCCGACATTGTCAATTTCCATCAGCGTCATGGTGTACGGCGCGTTGAACGCTTTCACCGCCGCAATGCAGGCGGTTTGCTGGGCCCGGTTCTCCAACACGTGTGAACAGGCGAAAGGCACGAAATCGAGGGTCTTGCCACCTGAGTGGAAGTCGACAACCACGTCGGCCAGCGGCACGAGATGGCGGGTGAAATAGTCGGCGATCTTTTCGGTCGGCGTGCCGTCCGGGCGACCGGGAAAGACCCGGTTGAGATTGCGCTGGTCGATGGGCGAAACGCGCCTTGCATGCTGGAAAGCCGGGAAATTCACCGCCGGGACTATGATCACCCTGCCCCTGATGTCTTCGGCCTCCAGTTCCAGCGCGAGGTCCTGCAGACAAACCGGGCCTTCATACTCGTCGCCGTGATTGGCCCCGGTCAGCAGCGCGGTTGGTCCTTCGCCATTCTTGATCACGCAGATGGGGATCATGATCGAGCCCCAGGCACTATCGTCCCGGCTGTAGGGCAAGCGCAGGAAGCCGTGGAACTTGCCGTCCTGGTCAAACGGCACATTGGGTACAATGGGGTTGGGCAGCAACTCGCCTACTCCTTGACGAACAGTTTGCGGGGCACGTTGGCGAGGCACTCGGGTCCATTCTCGCCAATGATGATGCTCTCGGTGATTTCAAAGCCCCAGTCGTCCATCCACAGGCCCGTCATGAAATGGAAAGTCATGTTGGGCTCGAGCACGGTCCGGTCTCCGGCGCGCAGCGACATAGTGCGCTCCCCCCAGTCGGGCGGGTAGGAAATGCCGATGGGATATCCGGTCCGGTTGTCCTTGATGATCCCATACTTTTCCAGCACGTCGAAGAACGCTTTGGCAACGTCCTCGCACATATTGCCGGCCTTTGCCATTTCCAGCCCCGCCTCAAGACCTTCAAGCACCGCCATCTCGGCGTCGCGGAAAATCTGGGTAGGTTTTCCGAGAAAGATGGTTCTCGACAAGGGGCAGTGGTAGCGCCGGTACACACCTGCGATTTCGAAGAATGTCCCCTCGTTGGCGTTGAGCGGATGATCATCCCAGGTCAGATGCGGCGCTGACGCATCGATGCCAGAGGGCAGCAACGGCACCAGCGCAGGGTAGTCGCCGCCGAACCCGTCTTCCTCATGATACCGAAGAGCCGCATCGTAAATGTCGGCCACCAGATCGCATTTGCGCATCCCCGGCTCGATCTTTTCGAATATGCGTTCATGCATGCGTTCAACAATACGCCCCGCATTGCGCATGAAGCCGAGTTCGGCCTCGGACTTGACGGCGCGCTGCCAGTTCACCAGCCCTGTCGCATCCTTGAATGTCGCGTTGGGCAGTTCGAACCGCATGACGTCGAGCGCCTTGGCCGAGAACCAGTAATTGTCCATCTCGACGCCAATGTTGGCGCTAAGGCCTCCCCTGTTGGAAATCAGCGCGGCCAGCACCTGCATGGGGTGGCGTTCGGTACTTTGCACATAGTGGTCCTCATAGCCCACCATTTCGTCCTCGCTCATGTAGCAGGTTCGCTTTGCGCCGTTACGGTCCTGCCCGCGCCCGAACCAGACCGGGTCGCCGTCAAGGGTTACCAGCACGCCCTGGTGAACGTAGAACGACCAGCCGTCATACCCGGTGAGCCATGCCATGTTCGAAGGATCGGAGACCCACAACATGTCCAGCCCGTCGCGCTGCATGGCGGTGCGCACCTTAAACAGCCGGTCAGCATATTCCCCTCTTGAGAACGGCAAAAAATCCGCGCCCATACACGTCTACTCCTGATTATCGAAACGGGTTCCGAGCCCGAGTCCTGCGGCGGCGCTCGCCGCATATGTTGCGATCATCGTGTCCTGGACACCGGTTCCCGTCAGGTCACAAATGGTGATCTGATCATCGCTTGTCCGGCCCGTCGCCGAACCAATGGCAACGGCGCCCAGTTCCGGAAATTCCTCGTCTGGCGCGGCGACGCCCGCTTTGACGGCGCTGCGCAATTCGCCGAGTAACCGGGTTTGGGCCAATCTGTCCGCCACGTAGACATCAGCGAGTTCGATACATGCGGGCTCTAGTTCGTTCTTGTGCTCCTGATCGGAACCCATTGCCGTCACATGCTGGCCGGGCCTAAGCCATTCCGCGCGCAGAATTGGTTCGGCTGCCGGTGTTGTAGTCACCACGATATCAGCGGGCCGGACTGCTTCCGCAGCCTCTTTCACCGCGCGCACTTCCACGCCAGACATGGCGGTCATCTCGACTGCGGCAGCCTCGGCTTTGGCAAAATCGCGGGCCCAGACGAACGCCTGTTTGATAGGTCTGACAAGGCACACGGCCTGCAGCTGAAGTTGCGCCTGCACCCCTGCCCCGAGAATGCCCACAGAATTGGCGCCTTCGGGGGCCAGGTGCCGTGCGACTACGGCGCCGGCAGCTGCAGTCCGAACGTCGGTCAGATATCCGTTGTCCAGCAGAAGCGCTTCGAGCACGCCCGTTCTGGACGAAAACAGCATCATCAAGCCGGACGTGCTGGGCAATCCGATCTTTGGATTGTCGAAGAAGCCGGGCGAGACCTTGATGGCGAAGCTGTCGAGGCCCTTCACGTAGGCTGTTTTGACGTCCACCTCGCCATTGTTCTCCGGGATCGCGAGGCTCAGGATTGGCGGCATGGAGACCTCGCCGCGTGCCAGGGCGGTGAATCCCTGTTCCACACAATCCACCGCGCCCAGATCGAGCGACACGACCTGACGCAATTGCGCTTCGGAGAGAATTCTTATCTCGCCCATGTCAGTGCCCCGCCCCCGTCACATCGACGTCTTCGCCATCGACGATCCGCTTGTGCTGTTGCATGTCGATGTTGCCGCCGCTTAGAAGGGAAACCACCGGCCCGGCGGGTTCGTGCAGCTTGCCGGCCAGCATTGCGCCGACGCCCACAGCGCCCGCGCCTTCGACGATCTGACGTTCCTGCCAGTAGATGTGGCGGATGCCGGCGGCGATCTCCGCCTCGGTCAACAAAATGACTTCGTCGACCAGGGTCTGCGTCATCGCGAATGTGTAACGGTTGTCGAGCCCAATGCCTCCGCCGAGGGAATCGGCGAGCGTTGCGAGTTCTTCGACCTCAACCGGCCTGCCTGCCGCGAGACTCTCATGCATGGCGGCACCGCGTTCCATGCTGACGCCAATGATCCGGACGTCGGGATTGTGCGCCTTGATGGCCGCCGCCACCCCGGAAATCAGGCCACCGCCTGAAAGCTGGACGAGTACGGTCGCCATGTCCGGCACCTGTTCGTTGAGTTCGAGCCCCAGCGTGCCCTGCCCGGCGATGATTTCGGCGTGATCAAAGGGCGGCAGCATGGTCATGCCTTCGTCGACAACCAGCTTGTCGACTTCCCGTTGTGCCTCATCTTGCGAGCGGCCGATGATCCGCACTTCGGCGCCATGCGCCTTGATGCCATCGACTTTGACCTGCGGCACAAGTTCGGACATGCAGATGATGCAGCGTACCCCGGCAGCCTTTGCGGCGTAAGCCAAACCACGCCCGTGGTTGCCAGTCGATACACCGACAACGCCTGCAGACTTTTGCGCATCGGAAAGACAGGCAATGGCATTGGTTGCGCCGCGCACCTTAAAACTGCCGGTCACCTGCTGGTGCTCCAGTTTCAGGTAAACCGGCACGCCCAGCAGTTCCGACAGGCTTGTGGATTGCTCGACAGGCGTCCGGCGGATCAGCGGCTCAATGCGCTGCCGGGTCGCTTCGATGGCGTCAAAGGAGACAAAACTGGATTGAGTCATTGGGCGGCGACGGCAGACGTGCCCGGCAAGGGCAAATGAAACAAGCTGCCAAGAGCTTCGGGAACGTAGTCGTTGAACCCTGCAAGCCGAGAAAGCATCCAGGCCGTGGCCTGATTGGAGGTAACCACCGGCTTGCCCAGCCGCTGCTCGATTTCGGCGATGGTGCTGATGGCGGGGAGGCCGGTGCAGGAGATGAAGAGGGCCTGGGCGTCGTCGCGGTCGGCGGCCAGGGCGGCGTTGATGATGGAGTGCCTTGAAACCCGGGCCATTTCGCGGTCGTCGGCCATGTCGAGGTAGTGCAAATGCCGCACGTCGAGCCCGTTTCGGACGAAATATTCGTACATTTTGGCGCTGGTAACGCGCACATAAGGGGTTAGAACCGCCACTTTGTGCACGCCGAGCGCCATCAGGGCGACGCGGGCCGCTTCGGAGGGTGTGACGACAGGGACGCCTGGCCGGGTCGACTGGATCGCGGCGGTGACTTCCGCGTCGCCTATCACGGCAGACGCCGCCGTGCAGCTGAAGCAGATGGCATCAAGGGTCATCTCGGGGGCGATCAACGCGGCGGCCTTTGCCAGATGCGGCAGCATGCGGCGCAGGTTACGCGGGGTCGTGGGGTTGGCAAAAGCCACCCGCGTGACGTGCATGGAAAGGTCAAGCGGCGCGAACGCCCTGTTGAGGTCACCTTCACTGGTCAGGTCCGTCGCCAGGGCAATCAACCCCACGCGGCGTGGCAGGTCGCGATCATTCAGTTCCGGCTGGATCGGCGATGCAACAATTTGTAAATTTGACATTGTAACGCCTCAACTCGCCAGTGGGTTGGGGTCGGTGCGGCTCAACGCACCTGCCCATGACCCGTTAGACAACCAGAACCGGGCATTTCGCCAACCCGGTGACTTTGTGGGACACGCTGCCCAGCAAATAATCTTCAACCGAGCCCATGCCGCGGCTGCCGATCACAATCAGATCGTGGTCATGTTCCTTGGCAAAGGCAATGATTGAGCGGGCTGGCTGACCGCCGCGGACGAAGGCACGCACACTCTTTGCACCAGCCTCGATGGCCTGTTTCTTGGCGGCCTCCGCCACTTCCTTGGCATGGGCGCTCATGATGTCGTCCATGTTGCCAGGGTCCTCAGCGCGCACCATCGAAAGCGACGCCTCGAGCATTGAGTGATGCCGGTAGATCGTCAGAATGGTGAGCTTGGCGCCGGTCAGGTTCGCCATCTCAATGGCGCGCTGAAGGGCCTTCTCGCCGCCCTTTGATCCGTCAAATGGTACCAAGATGTTATCGAACATGTTTGCCCCCTAACTTGCGAAGGCCAGGTCGCGCAAGAACAGCGCGATTTGCGGGAAGAAGATCAGGGCCACCGAAACGCTCAACAGAATGATGATGAACGGCGGGGTGCCGCGCACCACTTCAATGTAGGGCCGCTTGAACACGGCTATGGCCGTGAAGATGTCGCATCCGAAGGGCGGCGTTGCCGAACCGATGGCCACCTGAAGCGTGATGATGGTCCCCACAAGGACGGGATCAAGTCCGACCGATTGCACGACTGGCGCAAAGATTGGCACCAGCACCAGGATGACCACGATCGGATCGACAAACATGCAGCCAACGAAGAAGGCGATCGATATGACCGCGAGCACGCCGTACGAATTCATGGCGTCGATGCCGATCCCGGACAGGATGCCCTGCGGGATCTGGGCAAAGGAAATTACCCAGGAGAAGGCCGCACCTGCGGCGACGAGAATAAACACCACAGCGGTGATCAGTCCGGTGGACTTGGCGGTGTTGTATACGCCAGCCAGTGTAAGCGTGCGGAAGACGATCACTTCAAGGAAAAGCGCATAGAGCACACATGCTGCGGCGGCTTCAGTCGGGCTGAAGATGCCCCCGTAAATGCCGCCGATGATGATCAGCGGGAAGCCCATGGGCCAGAGCGCATCGCGCATGGCCAGGAACCGGTCGCGCCAGTTGGTGCGCTCTTCGGTCGGCACCTTGTTACGCACGGCATAAAGCCACGACCAGCCGGAGAACAGGATCATGATCAAGACGCCCGGTCCGATACCTGCGATGAACAGCTCGGCAATCGAGGTACCGGAGACGACGCCATAAATGATCATGCCGATCGAGGGCGGGATCAGAAAGGCGATGTCGGAAGCGTTGACGATCAGGGCCAGAATGAAGCTGTCCTTGTAGCCCGCCTTAAGCATGCGCGGACGCAACGGACCGCCCACCGCCACCACGGTAGCCTGGGTCGAGCCGGACACGGCACCGAACAAGGTGCAAGCGACGGCGGTCGAAATGGCCAGACCACCACGCAAATGGCCGACGAAGGCCATGACGAGGTCGATCAGCCGCCTCGCCGACTGGCCGCGGGTCATGATGTCGGCTGCGAAAATGAACATCGGCACGGCGATCAACGAGGCGGGGCGAATGCCTGCCATCATCTGCTGCACCATGGTTTCAGTCTGATCCAGACCGCCGAACAACGAGACAAATCCCACGAGCGCGCCGGCGATGAGCGGCACCATCATCGGAAAGCCGAGAAGCAGCAGCACAATCATGATGCCAAAGATTGTAAGTCCCATGATACCTGCCCCCTAAATCTCAACTTCGGAATCGTCGTAACCCTCGAGCACGTTGGTCGAGAGGTAGATGTCTTTTTCGAGCAGGTTCTTGACCGCGGTCAGGATGTACTGAACGCCGGTCATGAAGAAGCCGACGGGCACCCAGACATAGATGGTCCAGACCGGAATGCTGAGGGCCGGCAGCAGCCGTCCGCGCGAGGCCTGGCTGAGAATGTATTGTAGCGAGTACCACGCAAGTCCGAGAAGAAAGGTCGCCGTGATCAACGCGATCGCGATCATCAGGACCTTGCGGATTTTTGGCGGCAGTTCGTCGTAGATTGCCGACATGCGGATGTGCCGACCGTGCCGTGCGGCATAGGAAATGCCGGCGAAGGAAATCAGCACAATGAGGATTCGGTTCAGTTCTTCGGAGAAGAAGAGGCTGTTCTGAAACACGTAACGGCCGACGACATTGGATATCGTGTTGGCCGCCATCAAAAGCACGCCAATCGCCAGCAGGGCCGATTCAATGCGGCTGATGAGGTTGTCGAGCGTGCCGAGCGGACCCGGCAATGTTGACTTGTACCCTTCGGAAACCTTTTCCGTACCGGGTCCGGGCCGTTCGCCCCCCGGTTTTGGTGTTTCTTGATCTGACACTGGTCGCCCCCGAACTGTTCAGCCAACGGATTGGTGCGGGCGCCCAACGCGCCCGCACCTGATTTTGATGTCGCACCTACATGGCGGCGGCTTCGAGATCCTCTTTCATCTGGGCGAGGATTTCAGCACCGCTGTCGCCGGTCATGCCGATGAAGGCTTCTTCGACCGCGGCGGCCGAGGCCATGAACGGTTCACGTTCTTCTTCAGACAAGACGTTCAGCGTCATGCTGGGCTTGTCGGCCATGATCAAATCTATGGATTCCTCGTGAAGTCCCTGCTGGTACTCCAGAATGTGATCAAACGCGGCATCAATGGCGTTGTTGATCACGGTCTGGTCTTCTTCAGAAAGGCCGTCGAAGAAGTCCTTGTTGGCCATCACAGCCGTGGTGAAGTTGTTGTGGCCGGCGCAGGTGATGTAGTCGGTCACCTCATACATCTTGGTCGACTCGATGAAGAACATCGGGTTTTCCTGACCCTGGATGATGTTGGTCTGCAGGCCGCCATAGACTTCACCCCACGGCAGCGGGGTCGGTGTGGCACCGAAAGCCTGGTAGGATTCCACCAGCAGCGGGTTGGTCATGACGCGGAACTTGACCTCATTCAGGTCAGCCGGTGACGACACCGGTTCCTTGGTGGTCATGCAGACTTCGCCTTCGGGGAACATGGTCAACAGTTCAAGGCCCTGTTCCGCATAGAGTTCGGGGAACATTTCATTGATTGCGACCGAATTGCGGAAGAACGAGTTCAGTTCTTCGGTGTCACCCGGCAACAGGTACGGCACGAAGAACACCTGCGCTTCGGGGATCAGTGCGCCGGTGAAGCCGGGCGACTGGTCGACGAACTGCAGGATACCGTCCTGGGTCTGTTCCATGATGTCCGCGGACTCGCCAAGCGTGCCATAGGGGAACAGTTGGATCGTGTGATCGGAATTGGCTTCCACCTCTTCCTTGAACTTGGTGGCAAAGACACCCTGGACTTCGTGGATGGCCTCTTCGAATGCGTAGCGCCAGGTAGCTGCCTGAGAGGTCATGGTCGTGCCCATGAGGACAGCGACCGCAACACCACCAAGCAGTAGCGACTTGTGAATTCTCATCGTGAGCGTACTCCCTGATTCATTTCGGAATGCCGGCAATCACCCAAATCGCCGGCAAGTTGTTCGCGCGTGTCGCCCGAACTTTGACGGGGCTGATGCGCTTGTCCGGTTGGCAGCGCACCGTGCCCCCTCCGGATATGTTCCATCAGCCAATTCTGGTGTCGGAATGCAGTTGCCGGTTGGCCGGTCAATCCCACTTCAGCTCCGAAACCAGAAATTGTTCTGATTTCGCGACACTGAAACAAGGATAAAAACGTGTCAATCGCCGTTTTGTATCAGTACAATATTGCTGTGTGGCAAGCGAATACTACCCGCGCCGGGTCAAATATCGTGGAGGGCCTGTTCGGATGGCGCCCGCACCAGACGGGACAACTTTGTGAGACAATTATTCAGATCCTGCTCCGCCGGGGCACCAATGCAGACGCGCACCCCCCGCTCCACGGCCCCCTCATCGAGGGCAAACGAGCGGCCGGGGGCAACGGCAACCCCAAGACTGCGCGCATGTGTGACAAAATCAGTCTCGCCCCAGCTTTCAGGCAGGGGCAGCCAGAGGTGCATTCCATTGCGGCTGGAATTGAAACTGATGTCAGAAAGTGCCGTGCGGGCGATCTGATTGCGCGTGTCGAGTTCGCCGCGCTGCCACAACATCAGATCATGGGCGACGCCCTCCTCGATCCAGCGGGCGGCAATCTCCACCACAAGGGGCGTTGCCATCCAGTTGCTGACCAGGTGCCGGTTGGCAGCCTTTGGCGCAATCGCATCCGGTGCCACCAGAAATCCGACACGCAGGCCGGGCATGATGCACTTTGAAAGCGACGTGAAATAAAGCGTCAGATCCGGCGCCAGCGCCGCAAAGGGCGGCGGCCTGTCAATCTGCAGCGGTCCGGAACTGTCATTCTCGATGATGAGCAGGTTGAATTCCCGGGCGACCGCGATCAATTCTTCACGGCGCGCCAGCGACATGGTCATCGCCCGTGGATTGAGCCCGGTCGGCATCAGATAGATGGCACGGACTTTCTGGCGCTGACACATGGTGCGCAATGCATCGGGCAGCATGCCGTTGCGGTCGGTCTTAACGCCCCGCACCCGTAAGCCCAGATAGTCGACCAGCGGCTTGAGCGTGTGATGGGTCAGTTCCTCGGCGAGAATCAGTTCGCCCGGATCGGCCGCCGTCATGATGGCGATGGTCATAGCCGGGGTGGCGCCGTTGCAGATCAGCGGCGGATGGTGCTGTTGCGGCAACCCGCAATAGCTCAGCCATTCCCTTGCCGCGTGAATATACTTGCTCATCGCCGGTATCGGCCGGAAGGAGGAGACCACGTCGGAAGGCAAGCCCTCCGACAGTTCACCCAGCGTCTTGCGCATCAGGTCGATGTGCATTTGTCCGAACACGGGCTTCAGCAGCGAACAATCCACGATCGCGCCGCTCTGCCGGTCGGGCAGATAGGGGGTGTGCTTTTCGACATTGCTGGCGCTGACGAAAGTGCCGCGCCCGACGGTACCGGTGATGACCCCACGCCGCGTCAGTTCCTCATAGGCGCGGCTGACCGTCTGAACGCTCAGATCGAGGTCGTAGGCCAATTGCCGATGAGTAGGGAGGCGCTCGCCATCCTTGAGTTCGCCGGTTTCAACCGCGTGAATGATGGCCGAAGTCAGTGACCGATAGGCCGGCCGGGTGATTAGTGAAGGATCTGGGCGCCAATTTGTCATGATATTGCGCGAGAATAATCAGAACAATTGACAAGGACAAGCGTCTAACGCAATTAGGCTGTATGTCCTTGCTCAAACTGGATGATCGCGACCTCAAGATACTGGCGGTTCTGTCAAAAAACGGCAGAATCTCCAAGACCGACCTGGCGCGCGAGGTCAATCTCAGCCCCACCCCGCTGATGGCGCGGCTGGCGCGGCTGGAAGAGGACGGGGTGATTTCCGGTTATGGCGCGCAGGTGGCCGTCGAAAAGCTTGCAGCGCATGTCACCGTCTTCGTGGTAGCCGAGCTTGAGGATCATCGCGCGCCCACCTTCGGGGCCTTCGAAAAGGCGCTTACCGACATGCCGAACGTCACCCAGTGCTGGGCGCTCGGCGGCGGCGTGGACTACCTGTTCCAGGTGGTGGCGAGGGATATCAACGCCTATCAGCGGCTGATGGATGGGCTGCTTGAGCGCAACGTGGGCCTGTCGCGGTACTTCACCTACATCGTCACCAAGACCGTGAAACAGGGCAGCGCCCTGCCCCTTGACGTTCTGATGGCGGGTGCCCGTTCAGACTGACCACTAACGGTTTCTGCATGTTCGCGGGCGCAAAACAGTGAAATCAACTTTTTATCGCGGCCGGTTTGGCCGCACTTGCTTCGACTGATCGCCTAGTTTGCGCCGCATCCAAATCCAGAGGAGCGGACCATGGCATCAGTTTCGACCCGGCGCGACACGTCCGGCCAGTTTGACAGCCCTTTTTCGGCCGGCATGCCGGCGCTGACGCAGCCGACGCTGTTTCGGTCGTTTGCATTCGTGAACGGTGAATGGGTGTCGAGTGCCGATCACGAGACCATCCGGGTGACCAATCCCGCTGACGGCTCCCTGGTCGGGGAAGTGGCGGCGTTGACCGCGGAACAAAGCGCCGGGGCCGCCCGAGCGGCGCACGACGCCCTGCCCGTCTGGTCCGGACTGTTGCCGCAGGAGCGGTCGCGCATCCTGCATCGCTGGTACCGGCTGATCCTGGAACACAAGGAAGACCTGGCCACCATCATGACGGCCGAACAGGGCAAGCCGATTTCCGAATCGCGGGACGAGATTGATTATGGTGCCTCGTTCGTCGAGTTTTTCTCCGAGGAAGCCAAACGGCCCAACATCGAAAGCGTCACCTCGCATCTTCCCGATGCCGAGGTGGAGATCTGGCGTGAACCGGTCGGCGTTGCCGCTCTCATCACCCCTTGGAACTTCCCGAACGCCATGCTGACCCGCAAGGCAGCGGCGGCGCTGGGTGCCGGCTGCACTGTCGTGGCGCATCCTTCCGCCGAGACCCCCTTTTCGGCGCTGGCACTGGCCGAACTGGCGGAGAAGGCGGGAATGCCCGCGGGCGTGCTCAATGTCATCACCGGCGACGCAGCGACAGTTGTCGAGCCCTGGTTGGAAGACGAAAACGTGCGCGCTCTGTCCTTCACCGGGTCGACCGGCATCGGCAAGCATCTTTACGCCCGCTCCGCCGATACGGTGAAGCGGCTGGTGCTGGAACTGGGCGGGCATGCGCCGTTTATCATGTTCGCCGATGCCGATTTCGACCGTGCAGTGACCGAGGCCATCAAGGCCAAGTTCGCCACGTCCGGGCAGGATTGTCTGGCGGCCAACAGGTTTTTCGTAGAGCGGCCGGTTTATGAACGGTTCTGCGCCGAGTTCGCCAAACGCACGGCAGCGCTGAGTGTCGGCAACGGGTTTGACGATCCGGATATCGGGCCGCTGATGAACGAAAAGGCGGTCGCCAAGCAGGTCGAACAGGTTGAGGATGCAGTGGCCAAAGGCGCAAAGCTGTTGTGCGGCGGCAATGTACCTGCCCAGGGCCCGCTGTTCTTTGAACCGACTGTGCTGGCCGATGTGCCGGCGGATGCGCTGATCATGTCCGAGGAAACCTTTGGGCCGGTGGCGGCCATTGTGCCATTTGACAGCGAGGACGAGGTGGTGGAGCGGGCGAACGCCTCGGAATACGGTCTCGTGTCCTATGTTCATTCGCTCAACCCGCGGCGCATCTACCGGCTCAGCCGGGCGCTGCAGACCGGAATGGTTGCCGTCAACCGGACCAAGGTCACCGGCGCGCCGATCCCGTTCGGCGGGATGAAACAGTCCGGGCTGGAACGCGAAGGCTCGCGGCTCGGGCTCGAGGCCTTTACCGAAATCAAATATGTCTGCCGCGACTGGGCCGACGCCTAACTCAAAGACAAGGGAAAAACCGATGCTTACCAACGATCAGCTTGCCCAGTGGGATCGCGAGAATTTCTTTCACCCCTCCACGCACCTTGCCCAGTTCGCGCGCGGCGAAGCGCCGTCGCGGGTGATCACCGGCGGCAAGGGCGTCTTTATCGAAGATCGTGACGGCAACCGGCTGCTGGATGCGTTTGCCGGCCTGTACTGCGTCAATGTCGGCTACGGCCGTCCCGAAATCGCCGATGCAATCGCCGATCAGGCCAGGCAGTTGGCCTACTACCACGCCTATGTGGGCCACGGCACCGAGACCTCGATCACGCTGGCCAAAATGATCATGGACCGGGCACCGGGCAACATGTCCAAGGTCTATTTCGGGCTCTCTGGCTCGGATGCCAATGAGACCAACATCAAGCTGGTCTGGTACTACAACAACATTCTTGGCCGCCCCGAGAAGAAGAAGATCATTTCGCGCTGGCGCGGCTATCATGGTTCGGGCCTGATGACCGGCTCGCTGACCGGACTCGAACTGTTCCACAAGAAGTTCGACCTGCCCCTTTCACAGGTGTTGCACACCGAGGCGCCCTACTATTTCCGCCGGTCCCATCTGGAGCAGAGCGAAGAGGAATTTGTCGCCCATTGCGTCGCCGAACTGGAGGCACTGATCGCACGTGAAGGCGCCGACACCATTGCCGCATTCATCGGCGAGCCGGCGCTCGGCACCGGTGGGCTCGTGCCGCCGCCCGCTGGTTACTGGCCCGCCATCCAGCAGGTGCTGAAAAAGCATGATATCCTGCTGGTTGCGGACGAAGTGGTGACCGGTTTTGGGCGGCTTGGCACGATGTTCGGGTCCGATCACTATGGTATCGACGCCGACATTATCACCATCGCCAAGGGGCTCACTTCAGCCTACGCGCCGCTTTCCGGTTCCATCATCTCGGACCGGGTCTGGAAAGTGCTTGAAGACGGTACGGACGAAAACGGCCCCATCGGCCACGGCTGGACCTATTCGGCCCACCCGATCGGCGCAGCGGCCGGCATTGCCAATCTCAACCTGATTGACCAGTTGGGTCTGGTCGACAACGCGGGCACCACCGGCACGTATCTGCTCAACGCGATGCGCGACGCGCTTTCGTCTCATGCCAATGTAGGCGATGTGCGCGGTGAGGGCCTGCTGCTTGCGGTCGAGTTCGTCGAAGACAGGGACAGCCGGACATTCTTTGATCCGTCAAAGAAGATCGGCGCACACGTCGCCGGCGAACTGCTGAAGCGCGGCGTCATCGCCCGCGCCATGCCGCAGGGCGACATCATCGGCTTCGCGCCTCCCCTGTGCATTTCAGACGCCGAAGTTGACGAGGTCGTCGCGGCCATGGCCAACGCGGTGAAGGCCGTCCTGGGCTGAGCGGATCACCCGAATTCAAAGGCCCGGCGGCCGTCTGCTGCCGGGCTTTTTCGCGTCTGCAGTTGATTGTTGCCAGCCCCGGTCCAAACTGCTAGCTAGCGCGCGCTGCCGGTATAGCTCAGTTGGTAGAGCATCTGATTTGTAATCAGAGGGTCGCGGGTTCAAGTCCTGCTGCCGGCACCAACAAAATCAAAGCAAACGCCGCAGTCGCGCAATCACATATTGACATAAACAGGCCCCTCGCCCCCCAGCGGCGCCGTCCAGTCGATATTCTGGTTGGGGTCCTTGATGTCGCAGGTTTTGCAGTGAACGCAGTTCTGGGCGTTGATGCGGAAGGTCATGCCAGCAGCTTTGCCTTCTGCTGCCTCCACCCATTCGTATACACCTGCCGGGCAATAATATGCGGACGGACCGCCGTAAGTTCCCAGTTCAGATGATTTCTGCAGCTCAAGATCGGCGACCTTCAGATGGACCGGCTGGTCTTCATCGTGATTGGTGTTGGAAAGAAACACTGAACTCATCAGGTCGAAGGTGACCTCGCCGTCGGGCCGGGGATAATCGATGGGCTTGTGATCCGCGGCCGGGTCGAGCGTTTCATGGTCCGGCTTGCCGTGGCTCATTGTGCCGAAGGGCGACCAACCGCCGAACAGCGTTGTAGCGCCCCGCCCGGGAACGTCAGCCTGGGAACAGACTGAAAGCCGCCCTCGGTGATGGCGCGGGCGCCATAGGACAGCCGCGAGCCGCCTTCAAGCACCTTGCGGATGTGCGGGTGCGACTTGAACCGCTGGAATTCCTGAAAAGGCGACAGGTACGGATTGGCATAATTGAGGTGGACCACGAAGCCGATGGCCACCTTGTTGTCTTCCATATGATAGAGGAATGAGCCACCACCCGTCTTGTTGTCGAGCGGCCAGCCGAACGAATGCTGCACCAACCCCGGCTGGTGATTTCCGGGCAGGACTTCCCAGACCTCCTTCAGACCGAGGCCGAATTTCGGCGGCTCGCAGCCTTCGGCAAGGCCAAACTTCGCGATTGCCTTCTTGCTCAGCGAACCACGCGCGCCCTCCCCCAGAAGCACATATTTGGCGCGCAGTTCCATACCCGGTGCAAAGCCCGGTCCTTGCGTGCCGTCACGCTGAACGCCCATGTCACCGGTGACTACACCGACAACGGCACCAGTATCGTCATAGACGAGATCCGCGGCGGCAAAGCCGGGGAAGATGTCCACGCCAAGCGCTTCTGCCTTCTCACCCAGCCAGCGGCAGACATTGCCCAGCGAAACGATGAAGTTTCCGTGGTTGTTCATCAGCGGCGGCATCAGCGCCATGAGAAAACCCGGTACGGTCATGCCTCCGGATTTGGTCAGAATGGCGAAGCGGTCTTCGGTAACCGGGGTCTTGAACGGGTGATTTTCCTGGTCGCACCAGCCGGGCAGAAGCGCATCGACACCAATCGGGTCAACCACGGCGCCCGAGAGGACGTGTGCGCCGACTTCGGCGCCCTTTTCGAGCACGACCACGGCCAGATCAGGAGACAGCTGTTTCAGCCGGATCGCCGCGCTGAGACCGGCCGGTCCTGCGCCGACGATGACAACATCGACTTCCATGCTCTCGCGTTCGATCACTTCGCTCACGTCAGCCTTCTGTTTCCGGCGCACCTTGAGACCGGTGACCTAGTGACCGCAATGGGAACGGTCAAGCATTGATGCGACTTTATCGAGCCCGCGTTGCATGTTAGCCAATGCAGCCCGCAATTGACCGGTTTGGTGCCGTGACTGACGCGACTAAGAAAATTGCCTTCGTTTCAAGCGGTTCCGAGGATGCCGACAAGGCGGCGGAAAACTTGCGCAAACGCTACGGCGATCACGCGCTCGACGAGGCTGACTGCGTCGTGGTGCTGGGGGGTGACGGGCTGATGCTGGAAACCCTGCACAAGCTGATGAACACGTCCATCCCCGCCTATGGCATGAACTTCGGCTCAGTGGGCTTCATGATGAACGAGTTCGCCGAGACCGATCTGATCACGCGGATCAATGTCGCGGTGCCAACAAGGATTCATCCCCTCGCCATGGAAGCGCGGGATGTCGCCGGCGGCGTTCACAAGGCGCTGGCTCTGAATGAAGTCAGTCTGTTCCGGTCCTCATACCAGGCGGCCAAGATCGAGATTCTGGTGGATGGCGAAAGCCGGATGGACGAACTGACATGCGACGGCATTCTTTTGGCAACCCCCGCCGGGTCCACGGCCTACAACCTGTCCGCCTACGGGCCCATCTTGCCTATCGATTCGCCGCTTCTCGCGCTGACCCCGATCTCGCCTTTTCGGCCCCGCCGCTGGCGTGGTGCCATCCTGCCCAACCGGGCGGTGGTGACCTTCAAGATGCATGAAGTCGAAAAGCGCCCGGTCAGCGCCGTCGCCGACAATGTGCAGTTCCAGGATGTGGTTGAGGTCACCGTCCGCGAGGACCGCTCGCAAACAGCGCAACTGCTTTTCGACAGCGGCCACGGGCTTGAAGAACGGGTGCTGAACGAGCAGTTCCGCTACTAGGCGGCGGGCAGCGCCAGCCTCGGCTCTTCCCGAGAATTTGGCAGGCGGCGGTAAGGGTCTGTGTGTTCAGCAAAGCCGGGCATGACGCCACGCGCCGCCGCACGTGCCAGCAACAGGTTCTGTTCGTTCAGATAGGCGAAAGCGGCATGCAGGTCCTCCGGGATGTCGCCCTGATGCTCAATGATCAATTCCTCGATCATGCTGGTGACCACGAAGAAGCGGGCGGAAACATCGTCGGCAAGATCGGCATCGCGGGCCTGAAGCACGATCCGGGCGACCAGGTTGCGCAGCGCCGGCGCCATGCCGCATTTGGCGAACAGGGCGTTGAGGCCAGCTCGCGGGCCTTTGCTCAACAGGCTGAAAATCTTGGCTGACGGCAGGCCCGAAAGTTGCGACAGGCAGTCAGCGAAGAACAGTACCTGCCCAGTCAGGATCGCATTCATGAGCAGCCGCGTGGTGATCCGGTCGGACTGGCTCAGCCCATCCGCGAATGCCGAATTGCCGAAGATCGCCTCACGCTCGCCGATACGGGAGGTGGCGTTATCCACCGCGTCGCGCAGCAGGCGCTGCAGGCGTTGGGGAGCCACCGCACCCTTGACGATGCGGGTGGCCGACAAGGCTTTTGTGCAATGTTCCACCAGCGCCAATCTGGCTTCCGCCGGCAAGTCGGTCCGCGCCAGCAACAGGCCTCGCAGTTTTGCGTCTCCCGCCGAAACCGTTGCCAGCTTTTGCAGCTCATCAGACGGTATGGAAAGCGCATTGCGTTTCAGAAGTCCGAAGATCAACGTCCGCTTTCCGGTCCGCAGAATGGCGCGAACCACGGGCTCAGACAGCTTTTCGCGGTCGGTGATGACAGCGAGCGCTTCTGGGCGGGCTTCGTCAAGCAAGCTGATCAGGTCGGCGTCAAGCAGCACCGGCGAAAACTGCAGCACCGCCCTGGCGATGACCGGCGCGTCCTTGGCGAGCGCCAGCATGATCACGCGCGGCGCCCTGTCAGAGCGCAGCAGGCCATAGGCCAGCGCCGCCCTCACCTTCACCGAGGAATCTTCTAGGAAACCGAACAGCGCTGCGTAGAGCGCGGCCCGTTCATCGGCGGGCCCATCATGCTCAATGAAAGCGGCGGCGACCATATGGGCGGCCTGCCCCCGCGTTTCACTGTCAGAAGAACGCGACCATTTCACAAACTGGGCATACGCAACCATTTGAGCCCCGGCCAAAATACACAACCGGGGTCATGCTAGCCGCGAAGGCTTAAGGATTGGTTCACCACGTTTTTTAAGGGGTTGCGCGGCGGCTACTGGTTGTAGAGCTGCACGAACAGTGCCGCACCGGGATCAACCGTGACTGTCTGCGTACGGGACGGCGGTTCGCTGGCGTAGAGTGTCTCGAACCTGAGATTGGTCGTTGTTTCGGTCACCGGCGGGCCATAGCGGGAAGGTACGAGCGGACCACCCTGCTCGACAGCCGGGACCGGATTCTGCGCTTGGGCGGCCTGCGGAACCGGTCGAGTGCCGGTGACCGTCTGGCCGCTCAGCTGTGCATGCTGGGCCACCAAAGACTGGTAGACTTCGCGAATGGTCCTGGCACCCTGACTGTCATAAAAGATCGACCGGTTGGCGCGCGCCTGGCGGGGGAACATCTCTGCCGCGATCTGGTCGGGATTGTTCAGCCCGGCGACAAACAGCCTCTCTGCCCCGCGCGCGCCCATGAAGTGGGCGATGTAGAGTTCGCCCGGGCTCGGCTGCCGCCCGAAGCGGTTGGCCAGATATTCGCCATTGTTGCGGGTGAAGGCGGCCGCAAGATCAGCCGATATCTGCGGATCCTCACGCAGTGCCAGAATCTCCCGCCGCAAACCGCCGTCCCGCACCACGAAATCGCCGTCGCCCGTTTGCTGGATGGCGTTGGCATATTCGCCATAGCCCAAGCGAGGTCCGTCGGATTTCATCACCTCCAGCCAGGTGCTTTCGATGAACTGGAACAGGCCAACGGCGGACGAGGTGGGTGCGCGTGCGTTAGGGTTGAGGCTCGACTCGCGCATGGCCGTCTGCAGCAGGTAGTCGAAGTCCACGCCGCTTCTGTCCCCTGCCCGGTTGAGGACAGTGGCCAGTGCCGGAGAGACGTTGACGCTTTGGACGGCCATCGCGAATCCATCAAGGAACTTATGGTTAACAAAAGCTCAATGAGGTTAAGGGGTCGTTAACTTTGCCAGATGCTCACAATATCGTCGATGGAAGGGCGCTCGCGATCTTCGAGCCGCGTCTCCGGCGTTCCGATATGGACGAACCCGACAAATCGCTCACCTGGCCGGGCGCCAAGGGCAGCAGCGGCTTCGTCATCGTACGCGAACCACCGGGTCACCCAGTGCGCGCCAAAGCCAAGCGCATTGGCGCCGTGCGCCAGGTTGAACGCCACATTGCCGGCCGCCAGCAACTGTTCGAATTGCGGAATCTTGAAATGGTCGACCGGTGATGACAAGACGCCGACGGTCAGTGGCGCCGGTAGAAACTGCTGACGCTCCGCCTCCAACTGTTCGGCGGTGGCATCAGGATAATCCGCCTTGAACTTCCGGGCCAGAATTTCGCCCACCTGCAGGCGGGCGTCGCCGGCGTAGACAATCATCCGCCATGGGGCGAGTTTGCCGTGATCCGGAACCCGGTTGGCGATTGTGAACAGCTGTTTCAGCTCGTCTTCGTTTGGGCCGGGTTCAGCCAAAAAAGGCTTGGTGACGCTGCGCCGGGTCAGAAGGTAGTCGCGCAGTTCAGGATTGGCAGGCATGAATCACTCCCTTGCAGCTTCGGGCTCCTTATGACACAGGTTTTCCGCAATCCAAGTCTATCCACTGCTGGCGTATTCAGGCTGAAGGGCGATCCGGAATTTCCATGCGTTTTGCTGGCATCATCATCCTGACGGCAGGCCTGCTGACAGGTTCGACTTTAGCGGCTTTCGCCCAGGTGGAGCCGCCGATTCCCATGCCCCGGCCCGACTTTCTGGATTCTCGAGATCAGCCGGGCGCTGCTGCCGGCGACGAACAAAGCGCCGAGGTTATCGAGGAAGGGGCTCTGGAACCTGACGCCGCGGATGCGGCAGCCAACGCGGCGGCCAGTGCCGCCGAAGCGCTCGCCCTGCCGCCGCAATTGGTCACCATCTCAGCGCGGATCACTGAAGAAGGTCCGCAAATCCCCGAAGGCATGGTCTGGCGCGTCTTTGGCACCGAGGCAGATGCCAACGGCGAACTGCCAATGGTGGCGCGATCTGAAGACTCGGTGGCCAGCCTCAGTCTGCAGCCGGGCGAATATCTGGTTCATGCGGCTTACGGGCGTTCTCAAGTCAGCGACACGCTGATCGTAGAGGCCAGCGCGACATCGAAGACTGTCATCATGGATGCAGGCGCATTGCGCCTCAAAACTGCGATCAGTGGCGACATCAACATGCCGCCGTCGCAGGTAAAGTTCGACATCTACACGTCCGGCCTCGACGATGACCGGGTGCCCATCGCGCTGAACACTGCCCCGGAAGAGCTGATTTACCTCAACGCCGGCGTCTATAACGTGGTTTCCCGCTGGGGGAGCATCAATGCCACCGTACGCGCCGACCTGCGGGTGGAGCCGGGTCAGGTGACCGAGGCAACCCTGTTTCACAAGGCCGCGCAAATCACCTGGAAGCTGGTGTCCTCCGAAGGCGGCGAGGCCATCGCCGACGTGGAGTGGTCGATCCGTGATGCGGACAACAATGAAGTCTATGCAGACTTCGGCGCTTTTCCGACCGCAATCCTGGCCGAAGGGGACTATTCGGTGATCGCCACCCTGGGCGAGAATGTCTACAACCGCGAATTCCAGGTGCAGCCGGGGCCGCCCCGGGAAGTCGAAGTGTTGACCGCGGTCTACTGACAAAAAAAGGCGGCGCTTTCGCACCTCCTCTCAATTCGCAGGCTCAGGCCGCCAGATCGGGCGGCAAAGCCTCTTGGGCCAGCATCTCGATCGCCTCGTCGACCGACATGACCTTCTGCCCCTGCTCGCCGAGGCGCCGCACGGAGACGGTGCCTTCTTCGGCTTCGCGGCGACCGAACACAAAGATCAGCGGCACCTTGGCCACCGAGTGCTCACGCACCTTGTAGTTGATCTTCTCGTTGCGGAAGTCGGTCTCGACCCTGAGACCGCGATCCTTCATCCGGTCGACGACGGTCTGCGCGAACTCGTCGGCTTCCGACACGATCGTTGCGACAACGACTTGCGTCGGGGCCAGCCACATGGGCATGCGCCCGGCGTGGTTTTCGATCAGGATGCCAATGAACCGCTCCAATGAGCCAAGGATGGCGCGGTGGAGCATGACGGGTCTCTGGCGCGAGCCGTCTTCGGCCACATATGAGGCTTCCAGCCGTTCGGGCAGCACGAAGTCAAGTTGCAGGGTACCACACTGCCAGGATCGACCGATGGCGTCCTTGAGATGAAATTCGAGCTTGGGGCCGTAAAAAGCGCCCTCGCCTTCGGCAATCTCGAACTTCCGTCCGGTTGCTGCCAGCGCATCGCCCAGCCCCTTTTCGGCCAGATCCCATACGGCATCCTCGCCGGCCCGGACATCGGGGCGGGTAGCGAGCAGAATCTTGACCTCGGTAAAGCCCATGTCTTCATAGATTGAATCAAGAAGCGCGCAGAAAGCCTCGGTCTCGCTCTGGATCTGGTCTTCCCGGCAGAAGATATGGGCATCGTCCTGGGTCATCTGGCGAACGCGCATCAACCCGTGCAGCGCCCCATGCGCCTCGTTGCGGTGACAGCAGCCGAACTCGGCCATGCGCAGTGGCAGATCGCGGTAGGACTTGATGCCCTGATTGAAAATCTGCACGTGCGCCGGACAGTTCATCGGCTTCAGCGCCAGCAGGTTGGCGTCGGGCGAAATGACCGGCTGGTCGTCTTCGGTGGACGGGGTCTCGTCCGGCACCACGAACATGTTTTCGCGAAACTTGCCCCAGTGGCCCGACTTTTCCCAAAGCTTGTTGTCCAGCAACTGCGGGCTTTTGACTTCCTTGTAGTCCGCCCTCGTGAGTTTGCGCCGGATATACTCCTCCATCTGGTTGTAGATGGTGAAGCCCTTGGGGTGCCAGAACACCGAGCCTTGTGCCTCAGCCTGGAAGTGGAACAGGTCCATCTCCTGCCCGATGCGGCGATGGTCACGCTTTTCGGCCTCCTCGACCATCGTCAGATAGTCGTCGAGTTGCTCTTTCGTCGCCCAGGCCGTGCCGTAGATGCGGCTGAGCACCGGATTATTGCTGTCGCCCCGCCAATAGGCGCCGGCCACCTTTGTCAACTTGAAGGCCTTGCCGATGTCCTTGGTCGTGCGCATGTGCGGCCCGCGGCACAAATCGAACCACTGGCCCTGCTTGTAGATCTTGATCGACTGGTCTTCGGGGATCGCATCAACGAGTTCCACCTTGAAATTCTCGCCCTTGGCGGCAAAGACCTGCTTGGCTTCGTCGCGTGACCAAACTTCCTTGGTGAAGGCGGCGCCCCGATCGATGATCTCGGCCATCTTTCGTTCAATGGCGTCGAAATCCTCTTCCGAGAATGGCTCTTCGCGCGAGAAGTCATAGTAGAAACCGTTCTCGATGACCGGGCCGATGGTCACCTGCGTCGAGGGCCAGAGTTCCTGCACGGCCTCGGCGAGCACGTGCGCAGCATCGTGCCGGATCAGTTCCAGCGCTGCATCTTCTTCCCGCGTGACAAAAGCGATCGCATCGCCGTCGTGCACTTGGTCAGCAAGATCAGCCAGTTCGCCGTTGACGCGCATGGCGACCGTCTTCTTGGCCAGCGATTTAGAGATGGACTCCACCACGGTGGTGCCGGTGGTGCCCATCGCATATTCGCGTGTGGCGCCATCGGGAAACTTCACCGTAATCATTGTCCTATCTCCAGGAATGTTGAATCAAAAGCCGGGGCACATCCCCGGCGACGAACGTCATTAGCACCGTCAATGGTTAAGGGAAAGTGCCGGAAACCGCCCTATTCGGGCAGCGCCTTTTCGATGGCGGCGAGGGCCTCGTCGCTGGTCGGTTCAACTGAGGTGGCAAGTGCCGTCACCAGCCGTCCGTCGGGTCCGACGAGGTATTTGTGAAAGTTCCAGTTCGGCGCAAGGTCATCACCCAGTTCCGAGCGCGCCCATTGATAGAAGGGATGTGCATCGTCTCCCTGAACAGATTCCTTGGAGGTCATCGGAAACTTCACGCCGAACGAGGTCTCGCAGAAAAGCGCAATCTCTCCTTCGCTGCCGGGCTCCTGCGCACCAAAGTCGTTGCAGGGAACACCCAACACCACCAGACCCTTGGGCCCGTAATTCTCATGCAGAGATTCAAGGCCGGCGTATTGCGGGGTGAAGCCGCATTGAGAGGCCGTGTTGACCAAGAGAACAGCCTTTCCGGCGTAATCGCTTAGCGGCAATTGTCTGCCGTCGATGGAGGTGAAGCTGAAGTCGTGGGCGGATTTGGTCATGCGGTTCATTCTCCCCAGATACGTTCCAGCGCCGAAATCCAGTTTTCGGCGCCAATCTTGTGCAGTAGCCCTTCGTCATAGCCGTGGTCGGCCAGTTTTTCGAAAAGCTTTTGAACACCGGCGACGTCCTTGATCTCGGCCGGGATCATCGCCCCGTCGAAATCGGAGCCAATGCCGACATTGTCCTCGCCGAGTTTTTCGATCAGCGCATCCATGTGCCGGACCATCCAGTCGAGGCTGGTGTCGGCGACCATCTTGCCGTCATCACGCAGGAACCCGGTCGCAAAATTCAGTCCGACGAAACCGTTGCTGGCCCTGATCGCGTCCAGCTGTTTGTCGGTGAGGTTGCGGGGCGAGTTGCAGATGGAATGCACGTTGGAATGGCTGGCGACGAGCGGTGAATCCGACAGTTCTGCGACGTCCCAAAAGCCCTTTTCGTTGAGGTGAGACAGGTCAATCAGGATTTTGAGTTCGTTACATTCCCTGACCAGACGCTTTCCGGCGTCGGTCAGGCCCGGGCCGATGTCCGGCGAGTGCGGAAACTTGAAGGGTACGCCATGTCCGAAAATTGTCTCGCGGCTCCACACCGGCCCCAACGAGCGCAGCCCGGCGCCGTGGAGCACGTGCAGCATGTCGAGGTCTTCCTCGATCACCTCTGCGCCTTCGATGTGAAACACCATGGCAAGGGACTGCCGCGCCACTGCCTCCCCGATTTCACCTGCAGACCGGCAGATCGTGGCCGCACCCTTGGATTGCCGCTCGATCCGGTAAAAGATCGACATCATCCTTCGGGTCGATTTCCAGGCATCTTCCGCGGAAAGCATCGGCGGCATCTCGCCCGGCAGGCCCTTGGAAAAGTCCGGCCGTTGCAGCGGCGGCGGAAACATGGCGAACAGGCCGCCGATCATGTTGCCTCGACGCGCGCGCGGCAGATCGATGTGCCCGGCACTTTCTCCGTTTAAAAAATCGCTCACCGGGTCGCCACCGTCCTTCATGGCGAGCCGCAGCAGCACATCGTTGTGCCCGTCAAAGTAGGGAATGGAATCTGTCATTTCGCCATTGAATAGCAGTCGCCGGGAAAAGCAATTGGCTGCTGACACAAGTTGGCACGCACCCGGTGCACCTTCGCCTCAACGGCAAAGGAGACACATTCATGGGCACGCAAACCTACCACGGCAGTTGCCACTGCAAGGCCGTGAAGTTCGAAGCGGAAATCGACTTTTCGGAAGGCACCGGCAAGTGCAACTGCACATTGTGCTGGAAGCGCCGCGCCTGGTCGGTCAGCGCGTCACCGGAGGATTTCAGGCTCCTCAGCGGCGCGGAACTGTTGAGCGACGGTAAACAAGGCGGGTTCTGCACCAAGTGCGGCATTCTCGTCTTTGGCTATGTGCCGCAGTCGGAATGGAATGAACGGGCCCGGTACTCGATCAACCTGCCGGCGCTGGACGATCTCGACCCTGCCGCCCTGGTTGCAGCACCTGTCACCTTCTACGACGGTCGCAATGACAATTGGTGGCACGTCCCCGCGGAGACGCGCCACCTTTGAATTCGCAGCCTAGAGGCTGGTCCACTGCCCGTCATTGTTTGACGAAGTTACCGCAGCCACGATGAACTTCATGCCTTCAACGCCGTCCGCCATCGACGGCAGAAGCGCATTATCCTTGCCGGAGCGAATGACTTCGGCAAAGTCGGCATAAAGGCGAGCAAAGGCCTCTAGGTAACCCTCAGGATGGCCCGGCGGGATGCGGATTTCGGCGCCGGCCGGGGCGTCGGCCCCAATGGGTGTTGCGCCGCCGCGGGTCATCAGCTGGCGCGGCTGACCGAAGGGGCAGAACCACATCTTGTTCGGCTCGATCTGTTGCCACTCGATGCCACCCTTGTCGCCATAAATGCGGATGGATGGACCATTTTCGTTGCCCGGCGCCACCTGAGAGGCCCACAGCATCCCCTTGGCCCCGCCCTTGAAGCGCATCATGATGTGCACATTGTCATCAAGCTGACGCCCCGGCACGAAACTGGTCAGGTCGGCGCTCAACCGGTCCAGTTCCAGCCCGGTCATGAAGCGCGCCAGATTGTAAGCGTGGGTGCCGATGTCGCCGATACAGCCCCCTGCCCCTGACCGTTCCGGGTCGGTGCGCCAGTCGGCCTGTTTGTTGTGCACTTCCTCGGTCAACCAGTCCTGCGGATATTCCACCTGCACCACGCGCAACGTGCCCAGCTTGCCATCAGCAATCATCTGCCGGGCCTGCCGCACCAGCGGATAGCCGGTGTAATTGTGGGTCAGCAGGAATTTGGCGCCGTTCTGGGGTTTCACGTCGGCCAAAGCCAGCGCATCCTCAAGCTTCGAAGTCAGCGGCTTGTCGCAAATGACATGGATGCCGGCCTCCAGAAACGCCTTGGCCGGGCCGAAGTGAACATGGTTCGGCGTGACAATCGCCACTGCATCGATGCCGTCCTCTCGCGCCGCTTCGGCTTTCGCCATCTCGGCGTAGTCGGTGTAGCTGCGCTCTTCGGCAATGCCCAGATTGGCCGCAGAAGACCTGGCAACATCCGGGCGGGACGACAAGGCGCCCGCCATCAGTTCATAATCACCGTCAATGCGCGAGGCGATACGGTGAACATACCCAATGAAGGCGTCCTGTCCGCCCCCGACCATTCCCAACCGCAGTTTGCGTTGTCCGTTCTCAGCCATTGTCAGATCCCCAGCATCTTGCGGTTGGCCGCATCATCCGTGCCACCGTCAGCGAAGTCGTCGAACGCCTTCTCCGTCACGCGGATGATGTGGTCAGCGATGAACTGCGCGCCTTCGCGGGCGCCGTCCTCGGGATGCTTCAGGCAGCATTCCCATTCGAGAACGGCCCAGCCGTTGAAATCGTTCGCGGCCATCTTGGAGAAGATGCCGGCGAAATCGACCTGTCCGTCGCCCAGCGAGCGGAAGCGCCCTGCGCGGTCAACCCAGGACTGGTAGCCGCCGTAAACGCCTTGCCGCCCGGTCGGGTTGAACTCGGCATCCTTGACGTGGAACATCTTGATCCGGTCTTTGTAGATATCGATAAAGTCAAGATAATCAAGGCATTGCAGCACGAAGTGGCTGGGATCGTAGAGAATGTTGGCGCGCGGATGATCCTTCACCTGCTCGAGGAACATCTCGAAGGTGATCCCGTCGTGAAGGTCTTCGCCCGGATGGATTTCATAGCAAAGGTCCACGCCCAGTTCGTCGAACTTGTTGAGGATCGGCGTCCAGCGCTTGCCCAATTCCTCGAATGCCGATTCCACCAATCCGGCGGGCCGCTGCGGGAACGGATAAAGGAAGGGCCAGGCGAAAGCGCCCGAGAAGGTCGCATGTTCGGTCAGGCCAAGATGCTTTGAAGCCTGTCCGGCCTTGAGCACCTGGTCGACCGCCCATTCCTGCCGGGCGTTGGGATTGCCATGCACCGAAGCTGGGGCAAACCCATCAAATCCGCTGTCATAGACGGGGTTAACCGCCACCAGTTGTCCCTGCAGGTGGGTCGACAGTTCGGTGATCTGCATGCCGTGTTTGGCGACTGTGCCCGCGAGTTCGTCGCAATAGTCCTTGGACGATGCAGCCTTGTCGAGGTCGATCAGACGTGCGTCCCAGGTCGGGATCTGCACGCCTTGGTAGCCCATCTGGCTGACCCAGCCGCAAATGGCGTCGAGTGAATTGAACGGGGCTTCATCGCCCGCGAACTGCGCCAGGAAAATGGCGGGTCCCTTGATCGTCTTCATGTGATGCCTCCTCATAGTGTCTGCCGGTTCCGGCTTACTGACATGTTAGTGAAATTGAGCGCCCGGGGCGAGTGCCCGGACACAAAAAACGCGGAAACCCGACAGGATTTCCGCGTTCTGCAATCAATGCCTGCCCATCAGCGCAGCAGTGCGCGCGCGTCTTCCGGCGACAGCGGCAATGGCCGTTCGCAGGTGGTCTGCAGCTTCACGGACTGGCCGATTTCCGCCGATTTCAGGATCGACGTCATCGCGTCCACGCCGTGCAGTGTCGTGTCCAGTGAGCAACGCGCCTTGCGGCCGGTTTCGATGGCCTGCACCATGTCGGCAAAGCCGGCCGTGCGATAGTTGGCGACCGAGGGCCTGCCCGGCCGTTCCTGGTTGGCCACACCCAGCGGGTGATCCCATGCCTCGACTTTCGAGCGCTCGCCGGCGGCATTGGCCACCTCGATGTCGCCACCAAAAAAGTTCGGATCCGGCACAAAGATCGAGCCTTCCGAGCCGTAGAGTTCCATGTTCGGATGCGAGTGGGATTTCACGTCCCAGCTGGTGCCGAGAGTGATCAAGGCGCCGTTGGCGAACTCGAGCACGGCGTGAATGGTGGTCGGCGTGCTCACCGGCACCTTCTCACCCGTGCGCGGGCCGGAACCGATGGTCCGCTCCTTCTGCGGCGCACTGGCGAACGCCGTTACCCGGCTGATCGGACCGACCAGGTTGATGAGGTTGGCGAGATAATAGGGGCCGAGGTCCAGAACCGGACCACCGCCGGCGCGGAAGAAGAAGTCCGGATTCGGATGCCAACTTTCCATGCCGGGGCTCATGACGTGGCAGGTGCCGGACGTGATTTTGCCGATCTGGCCACTGTCAATGATGTTGCGGGCCTGCTGATGGGCGCCGCCAAGAAACGTGTCGGGCGCACAGCCAACCTGAAGGTTGCGGGCCTCCGCCTCTTTCTTGAGGTCGAGCCCCTCCTCCACGCTGAGCACCAGCGGCTTTTCCGAGTAGGCGTGCTTGCCCGCCGTCAGGATATCCTTGGACACCTGATAATGGACCTCGGGGATCGTCAGGTTGACAATAATGTCCAGCTCGGAGTTGGCCAGCAACTCGTCCGGCGTCTGGGCCGCAACGTTGAATTCCTCAGCCCGTGCCTTTGCAGCTTGGGGCATGATGTCGGCGACGGCGCGCACTTCCAGCCCTTTGAACAGCGGCGCCAGCCGCAGATAGGAGGTGGAGATCACGCCGGCACCCATGATGCCGACGCCATAGGTCTTGCTCATTTTGGGTCAGCCTCCGAACTTGCGCGCAGCGGCGATGGACCGCTCGGCGAACCGTTTCACGTCGCTGGGGTTGTCGTGTTCCATCACGAAAGACTGGCAACTGGTCTTGGCCTTGATGGCGTTGAACAGGCCTTGCCAGTCCATGGTGCCGTGGCCGACGTCAGCCCAGCCGTCTTCGTCGAGACACTCGCCTTCCGGCGCAATGTCCTTGACGTGCGCGGAGACCATGCGGTCGGCATATTTGTCGATCCACTTAATCGGGTCCTGACCGCCGCGGGTCGTCCAGGCGATGTCGTGCTGCCAGACGATATCCGGCGCACCTTCGAAGATGAGGTCGAGCGGCATGGCGCCGGAGGAAGTCGGTGCGAACTCGAAAGCGTGGTTGTGCCAGCCGAACTTGAAACCCGACGCGTTGAAGGTTTCGCCGAGTTTGGCCAGTGTCTCGGACAGTGCCTTCCAGCCGTCGTCGCCCTGGTTGCGCTGGTCCTGCGGCACCGCCGGACACAGCAGCGTTTTGACGCCAAGGTCCGATGCGAGGCGCATCGATGCTTCCGTGTCTTTCAAGGCATCAAGACCAAAATGGCCGGTGGGCATGGTCAGCCCGTTGTCCTTGAGTTTCTGGGCAAGGTCGGGCGCGTTGGCGTAAAGGCCGCCGTAACCCTCGACCTGCGCGTAGCCAAGTTCCTTCAGCGTCGGCAGAATGTCGAGCACGGGCGGGAAATTGCGCGCACCATAAAGCTGGAACGAAAATTCCATGGTCAACTCCTCAGTGATGTGATGTGGCGGCGCCCTCGCAGCGCGCCGCCAATATTCTGGTTACAGCCGTTCGCCGGTGTTGCCGTCGAACACCGAAGCACGTGCCGGGTCGAACCCCAGGGTCAGCTTCTGGCCCACCTGCAGGTCGATTTCCGAGGCCACGCGGAAGGTCACGGATTCGCCGCCGATGCGGACCCAACCAAGCGTGTCAGAACCCATGGGCTCGACGACTTCGATTTCCACGTCGATCGTGACCGGCATGGATTTGGCCTCATCGTTGATCGCGATGTGCTCGGGGCGAATACCGATGGTCGCCTGACGCTTGTCGGCACCGGTCGAGGGCAAGGTTTCGTAACCCTTGAGATCCCAGTTCACGCCCTGCGACACGAACTTTGGTGAAGCACCGCCGGTGAATTCGCCATGCAGGAAATTCATCGAGGGCGAGCCGATGAAGCCGGCAACGAACAGGTTGACCGGCTTGTTGTAGATCACGCTCGGCACGTCGAGCTGCTGGATGACGCCACCCTTCATGATGGCGATACGATCCGCCAGGGTCATGGCTTCGATCTGGTCGTGGGTCACGTAGATCATCGTGTTCTTCAGGCGCAGGTGAAGGCGCTTGATTTCCACGCGCAGTTCGGACCGCAATTTTGCGTCGAGGTTCGAAAGCGGCTCGTCGAACAGGAACACATCCACGTCACGCACTAGCGCCCGGCCGATGGCGACGCGCTGACGCTGACCGCCGGACAGTTCAACCGGCTTGCGCTGCAGCAGCGGTTCAATCTGCAAAATCTCTGACGCACGGGCGACGCGCCGGTCAATCTCGTCCTTCTTCATTCCGGCCACGCGCAGGCCGAAGCTGAGGTTCCGCTCCACCGACATTTGCGGGTAAAGCGCGTAGGACTGGAACACCATGCCGATGCCGCGGTCCTTGGGCTCTTCCCAGGTGACGTTCTTGCCGTCGATGAAGATCTGGCCGCCGGTTACATCAAGCAGACCGGCAACGCAGTTCAGAAGGGTCGACTTGCCGCAGCCCGAAGGGCCAAGCAGAACCAGGAACTCGCCCTGATCGATGTCGAGATTGAGATGCTCCAGAACCCGGACATGCCCGAAGTTCAGGGAGAGATCTTTGATCGAAACGCTGTGTTCCATGTAGGGCTTATCCTTTTACCGCACCCGCAGCGATGCCGCGGACGAACCATTTTCCCGAGATGAAGTAGACGGCGAGCGGCACAAGGGCCGTCAGAATGGTCGCCGCCATGTTGACGTTGTATTCGCGAATACCCGTCGTCGTGGTCACGATATTGTTGAGCTGCACTGTCATCGGCATGTTGGGCCGGCCGGCAAAGACCACGCCAAACAGGAAGTCGTTCCAGATGCCGGTGACCTGCAGAATGATCGCCACAATGGTGATCGGCACCGACATGGGCAGCATGATCATGACGAAGATCTGCCAGAACCCTGCCCCATCGACACGCGCCGCACGGAACAATTCACCGGGCAACGATCCGAAGAAATTGCGGAACAGCAGGGTCAGGATCGGCATGCCGAAGATCGAGTGCAGAATGATGATGCCCGGCAGCGTGGCAAAGATGCCGATTTCGCGGAATGCGATGATCAGCGGGTAGATAACGACCTGGTAGGGCACGAAAGCGCCGAACATCAACAGGCCGAAGAACAGTTCAGACCCGCGGTATTTCCAGAAGCTCAGAGCGTAGCCGTTCAGGGCTGCCAGAAACACGGAAAGGATGACGCTGGGCACGGTGATCTTTACCGAGTTCCAGAAACCCGGGCTGATGCCGTCGCAGTCGCGGCCGGTACAGGCAGTGGTCCAGGCCTTGATCCAGGGATCAAAGGTCAGGTCTGAGGGCCAGTTGAACAGGTTGCCGAGCCGGATTTCCGGCAGGGTCTTCAGCGAGGTTACGATCATCACCCAGAGCGGGATCAGAAAGAACAGCGCTGCAATGATGAGGAAGGCATAGACGCCAACGCGCGATGCGGTCAGCCGCTTCGGCTTCGGCCCGGCAGGCCCGGCGACGTCGGTTGCCATGCCGGCGGCGGGTGAGGAGATGGCTTGATCTGTCATTTTTTTGTCCCCTATTCCGCAGCCACGGGTGCGGCGATACCCGCCGCTTCGAGCCGTTCGCGTTCTTCAGCGGCTATCGCCAGTTTGGCGGCGCGCTTCTCTTGCGCAGCGGCACGCCACATGACCAGCGCCCGAATGGCGATCAGCACGATGATTGGTGCCAGCATCATGGCGGCCGCGGCCATACCCATGCCGACGTTCTGGCGGTTGGTGATGTGCTGGATCACGAACACGGCCGGCATCTGTGTGGCGATACCCGGGCCGCCCTGCGTCAGCGCGATAATCAGATCGTAAACGCGCACCACGCCAACACACTGCAACACGAAAGCTGTAGCGATCGCGCCGCGCATCATCGGCAGTGCGATGAACAGATAAGTGCGCCAGTTGGGAATGCCATCGACCTTGGCGGCCTTCCAGATTTCCTGGTCAACGCCGCGGAGGCCAGCCAGAAGGATGGCCATGGTCACACCGGTGCCCTGCCAAATGCCGGCAACAATCACACCGTAGATCGCTGTGTTTGCATCGGTCAGCGGCGCGAAGCGGAACCACTCGAGGCCAAGGTTCTGCATGGCGGCCTGAACACCGAGGTTCGGGTCCATCATCCACTGCCAGACCAGGCCGGTCACAACCAGCGACATGGCAAACGGATAAAGGAAAATGGAGCGGAATGTGTCTTCCATCCGGATCCGCTGGTCCATGAACACGGCCAGAACGTAGCCAAAGACCATGTTCCCCACGATGGACAGCACGCCGAACAGCCAGATGTTCTGAACAGATACGATCCAGCGGCTTGTCTGCCAGAGCCGGTCGTAGTTCTCGAAACCGACCCAATCAAAATTCGGGAACAGCTTTGAACTGGTGAACGACCACAAGATCGAGAAGATGATGCAGATGACGAAGACGCCAACGCTGACCCCGATCAGGGGAATTGTTCCGATGATTGCTTGAAGACTAGACAATCGCCAACGCCGCTGAGCCATTGCGATACCCCTGGTGTCCGGCTGAACCTGGAGACCACGCTTCCCGGCGGGTCAATCCGGTTCATTTGCCTTTTATGAGAAAGGCGGCGCCCCATTTGGAGGCGCCGCCGATTTGCTTGAGAAAGACGCTTAGTCAGCGTTTTCCAGGATCGAGACGTAGCTGTTCACCGCATCTTCGACCGACATGTCGGTTGCCCAGAATTCGGCAATCAGGTCGTTCATCTGTGCGTTGGTGTCTTCCGTCAGCCAACGCTGGGCGTCGACCTGGATGTTGGCTTCGTCTTCAATGATCGCCAGGCCCTTCTGCATGCAGGCGTCAGCAAGGGACATGTCAACGTCGCCACGGATCGGCATGGAGCCTTTGGCGTTGTTGAACAGAGCCTGCACCTGCGGGCTGACCATCATGGAAGCCATTTCAAGCTGAGCGGCTTCGACGTCCGGGTCACCCTGCTTCGGGAACAGGAAGATGTCACCACCGGTCGACACGGTCGGGGATGCCAGCGGCAGAGCCAGACATTCGTAGTCTTCACCAGCGACTTCACCGGCCA
Organism: Devosia sp.; assembly: GCA_017794705.1. Classification (GTDB taxonomy): domain Bacteria; phylum Pseudomonadota; class Alphaproteobacteria; order Rhizobiales; family Devosiaceae; genus IH3. The sequence goes on from CP051235.1 coordinate 598,913, forward strand.
CGGCGAACTCGCCACGAGCCCAGTCACCCATGATCTGCAGGGCGGCCTGATCGGTCACAACCAGGTTGGTCGTGTCGTTCCAGTTGCGGTTGGCAGAGCCTTCGTCGGTGAACGGCTTGAAGCTACGGAAGGTTTCAAACACTTCCGGCATCAGTTCACGAGCCAGATCCAGATCTTTGCCGTTCAGGATCGCTTCGCGATTATCAAGGCCGATGATCGAGGTCTGAACCACGCCGAAGGCGCCGTTGATCTGCCAGCCTTCACCACCGATGGCGAACGGAATGTAGCCAGCTTCCTGAATGGCCGGAGCGGCTTCAAGGAACTCGGCAAAACTGGTCGGCATTTCGACGCCGGCAGCTTCAAACACCGGGATCGAGGCCCAGGCCCAGTTCCAGGAGTGGATGTTCACCGGCACGCACCAAACCTGCCCGTCAACATCGCAGGCAGCCATGGTCGAAGGGGGACGCATGAAATCGCGCCAGCCTTCGGATTCGGCCAGTTCAGTCAGGTCAAGCAGAAGACCAGCTTCAATGAGCTCTTCGTACTGACGGCCCGGGTTGAACTGGGCCGCACCCGGGGCATCGCCACCGAGAATGCGCTGCATGGTCGCGGCGCGGGCATTTTCACCACCGGCAATGGCGGTATCGAGCCAGGTGTGCTCGGTGCGGGCTTCGAATTCCGACGCGAACACAGACACAGCAGCCTGTTCACCACCGGACGTCCACCAGTGGATCACTTCCACTTCGGCTGCCTGGGTGTAGGCGGTTGTGCCCAAAAGTGCAGCCGCAGATACGGCGGCTGCCGTTACAAAACGTTTCATGTGTTTCCTCCCAACGTTGACGTTGCGCCAGGCGGCGCACCGTAGCTTCCGCCGAAACTGTGATGCGGAAGCTTGTAAACGATTACAACAGGCATGCGTTCATGACAAGGGTAATCGATTACAAATCCTCGTTCACTTCTTGCGCCGCTGTCAAGTTACATCTAATCAAAGCGGGCAAGTCCGGGAGGGGGACCTGAAAAATTTCGATTGAGCTGCCCAAAAAAGCTCCAACGATTCAAGATGTTGCCAGGTTTGCCGAAGTCTCTACGGCAACCGTCAGCAGAGCCCTGAGCACGCCCGGCCGCGTGTCCGCAAAGACGCGCGCACGTGTGGAAATGGCGGTTCGCGCTACCGGATACACCCTCAATTTGACAGCGCGATCATTGCGCAAACAGGCCGGACACACGATCGTTGTCGCGCTGCCGAATGTGGGCAACACGTTCTTCACCCCCATCGTCGATTCCATCGAACGGGTCGCGGCCGCGCGTGGCTATTCGGTGGTGATTTCCAACCGCCGCATCGATCAGAATCAGGGCGGCGAACTGACCGAGTATTTCTTGTCGAACCGTGCCGACGGCTTGCTGCTGTTCGACGGCACGACCGACATTGCCGCGCTGCGTCCGGCCGGGGCTGGCAGCGAGGGGTTCTTTCCGACGGTCGTCGTTTGCGAAGCGATCCCGCATTCACAACTGCCTACGGTCAAATCCGACAATCTGCGCGCCTCGCAAATGGCGGTTGAGCATCTCATTGACCTCGGTCATGAGCGGATCGCCCATCTGGCGGCCCCGCGTTACAATGTCCTTTACTATGAACGCAAAGCCGGCTTCGACGCGGCGATGGCCCATGCCGGATTGCCATTCGATCCCTGCTGGGAGATGACCGGCGACTTTTCGCTGGAGAGCGGCGTCGCCGCCGCCCGGCAGTTCGTGGCGCTCTCCCCCCGCCCCACCGCGGTATTCTGCGCCAGCGACAACATGGCGATCGGCTTCATTTCCGAACTCAGGAATCACGAACTGGAGTGCCCGCGTGACGTCTCGGTCGTCGGCTTTGACGACATCCCCCTGGCGCGCCACTTCTGGCCGCGCCTGACGACGGTGCGCCAGAAGCAGGTTGAAATGGGCCGGATCGCTGCCGATCTCCTGCTCACCTCATTGGGAACACAGCAACCGCTCAACGCCAGCCAGAATGTCATCCTGCCCTGCGAGCTGGTCATCCGCGAGAGCACCCGCCACCTTTGAGTGCGGCTCAACGGCGAGTGCGCCAAAGGCGCTGACAGGGCGGCTAGTTTCATGTATGCCCTGCCCCAACGGTCCCGTAGCTCAGCTGGATAGAGCAGTAGCCTTCTAAGCTATTGGTCGCAGGTTCGAATCCTGCCGGGATCGCCACTTGTTCATGCGCCGGCCCCCTGTCAGCTGCCGATCAGGGCGTGATCGACACGGTCGCCTAGGGCGATGCCCAGTTCGTCCGAACGCCCGCCGGGGATTTCCAGTACGAACCGGACCGGCTCTCCGGACGGAATCGACGTTGTGTCCCGCGGCCGCGCGTTCACGTGGATTTTCCTGACCACGCCATCTTCCCCGATGAAGATCATGTCGAGCGGGATCAGCGTGTTCTGCATCCAGAACGAGACATCCCGGACTTCCTTGAAATCAAACAGCATCCCGGCGTTGGGTCCCAGTTCTTCCCGGAACATCAGCCCCATGCCGCGCTCTTCCGGCGTGTCGGCGATTTCGACAGTGAAATTATGGTCGCCGTTGGCGCTGTGAACCACTAGCTTGTTCTCGTTCGAACAGGCCGCCAGCACGAAGAAGGCAAGGCAGAATATCACCGCGAGCGGCATAAACCGCAGCGCACCGGGGATGTTGAAAGCAATCAAACTAGTGGGAGGCGGGCGCATCGCCCCAACCGTCGGGCCGGATTTCAGCGACCATCAGTCCCTTTGGACCTTCGCCGAAGCGGGCCAGCACATATTGGCCCGGCCGAAGTTCGGTCAGCCCGAACCGGCGCAGGGTCTCCATGTGGATGAAGATGTCCGGCTCGCCCTCACCTGCGCTCAGGAATCCAAAGCCACGGACGCGGTTGAACCATTTCACCTGCAGCCGTTCCAGCCTGGATGTCGGCTCGACGGTCACATGGGTGCGCGGCTCGCCCATCTGGGCGGGATGTTTGGACGTCGATTCATCCATGGATAGGATGCGGAAGGCCTGCAATCCGCCAGGACGCTGCAGCGCTTCGCAGACAACCCGGGCGCCTTCGTAGGCGGTTTGATAGCCGTCGCGGCGCAGGCAGGTCACATGCAAAAGTACATCAGGCCGGCCATCGTCGGGCACGATGAACCCGAAGCCCTTGGCCACATCAAACCACTTGATCGCGCCAATGATTTCAATGACATCAAGGTCGCTTTCGGCCCCGGCGGACAGGTTTTCCGAACGGCTTGAATCAGTATCAGCCGCATTGGTGCCGGGTTCCGGATCACCGGATGTGTATTTTGCCCCCATAAACTTCAACGCCTCTTCACCACTCTTCCGACCCACCACCCGGAAGCACGCCTGATCCTCACTTTGTCCGATTCATTTACAAAAGTTAAGGTGCATTAAGCTTTTTGTCGCCACGGGTGGCGAATGCAACACAGGTGCGCCAAATACAGTGCAAGATTTGCCGGTTTCGCGGCGGGTCTGATAAGCACCAAAACAGCAAACACCGCGATTCTGCGCCAGTTCAATCGAGAGGATGAAAATGAAGTATCTGCACACGATGGTGCGCGTCACCGACATTGACGAAAGCCTGAAATTTTATTGCGACGGGCTGGGTCTGGAGGAAGTGCGGCGCACGGACAACGAGAAGGGCCGCTTCACTCTGGTGTTCCTCAAGGCGCCCGGCGACGAGGGCGGCGAGGTCGAACTCACCTACAACTGGGATCCCGAAGAGTATACGGGCGGCCGGAACTTCGGCCACCTCGCCTATCGGGTGAAGGATATCTACGCGCTCTGTCAGCATCTCAGCGACATGGGCGTGACCATCAACCGGCCGCCGCGTGACGGGCACATGGCCTTCGTTCGTTCACCGGACGGGATTTCGGTCGAACTCATTCAGGATGGCACCCTGCCTCCGAAGGAACCCTGGGCATCGATGGGAAACACCGGCTCCTGGTAGGTTTAACGGAAATTTCACCGTGTGACTTAGCGGGCGGTTAGCCAACCGTCCGCTATTTTTGTGGCTGTTGAAACAAATGCGACGGGCTTGTTCCCTGCGCAAATGGCACAGCCTTTATGAAACAGCTCTCCCTCATTGTTGTCAGTCTCATGTTGCTCAGCGCCTGCGCGCCGCTGGCCATGTTTGCCTCGGGCAGCAGCAATTATGACAGCCGGCTGGGGGTCCAGGTGGCCAATGACAATGTCAACACGATCTGCCTTTCGCCTGCCCTCAGGCTGGCGATCTGGGAGTTCGAGGGGCACTTCCGCAAGAAGGTGGTGATGACGTCGGGTTTCCGCTCGCCCTGGCACAATGCGGCGGTGGGTGGTGCTTCGGCTTCCTATCACATGCGCTGTCAGGCAGCCGACTTCTTCATTCCCGGCGTTCCGAAGCAGGAATTGATCCGCTACGCTATGAGCCTCAACATTGTCGGCGGGCTCGGCTGTTATCCTGGCCGGCAGTTCATACATATCGATGTGCGGCGCCGTCCCGCAGGCTATCAGCGGCCGGTGACCTGGGGCTGTTGAGCGGGCAATTTCGGGCCGGTTCCTACCGATTTCGTCATGCGTCGAAAACAAGCTGAAAAATCGGGAAAATCGCGCTTGCGCTCAGTGGCTTCGATGCTTATACGGTGCGGCACGATCGCAGCGCCCATCGTCTAGCGGTCTAGGACGCCGCCCTTTCACGGCGGAAACACGGGTTCGAGTCCCGTTGGGCGCGCCATCGTAATTCGGGATGGAATCAACCGGAGACCTGCTCCGGTTTTTTGTTGACCGAACGCGCGGACCGATTCAATGTCGCCGCCACCGCTCCCTTCGTCTAGCGGTCCAGGACGCCGCCCTCTCACGGCGGAAACACGGGTTCGAGTCCCGTAGGGAGCGCCATTTTTGCGAGCGGGACGGCCCGGCCCATCAGGAGGGCCTCGTCGTGGCTTGGTTCTATCTTTTTTTAGCTGGTGTTCTGGAAATCGTCTGGGCGTTCTTCATGAAGAAGTCATCTGGCTTCACGCTGCTGGTGCCCAGCGCCATCACTCTTGTCACGATGATTGCCAGTTTCGCCCTTCTTTCGGTGGCCATGCGATCCCTGCCGCTCGGCACCGCCTACACAATCTGGACGGGCATTGGCGCTGTTGGCGCGTTCACCATCGGCGTGGTTGTGCTTGGCGAAATGCTGACGCCCCTAAGGCTCGTCGCAGCGATCCTGATCGTGACAGGAATCGTGTTGATGAAGCTCTCAGGACCTTCCCCTTAGGGGCGTCGGAATGACCCGGCGGCGGCAAAACGGCTTACGCCGGCCGCCGATACTGGTATATCCCCACATCTATAGCGCCTTCGGCGAAACCTGCCTCGCAGTAGCTGAGGTAGTAAACCCATTTGCGTTTGAAGCGTTCGTCGTAGCCCATGGGGGCGATGACCGGCCAGCGCTCGAGGAAACGCTCGCGCCACAGGCGCAGGGTCTTGGCGTAGGACTGGCGGAAGCACTCGGTCTTTTCAAGCACCAGGCCTACACTGTCGCCCATTTCCTGCATGGCCTGCTTGGTCAATAGCATGCCGCCGGGGAAAATGTAGCGCTGGATGAAGTCCGGATTGGCCTTGTAGCCAGCGAAATCCTCTTCGCGAATGGTGATGGCCTGGATGGCCGCCGTTCCGCCGGGTTTGAGGCGGTCATGGACCGTCTGGAAATAGCGCGGCCAGTGTTCCTCGCCCACCGCCTCGATCATTTCGATCGAACAGACATGATCGAACTCGCCCTTGGTGTCTCGGTAGTCCTCGAAATGCAGCTGCACCCGATTGTCCAGCCCCTGGCGCTGCATGCGCTCGGTGGCAAAGCGCAACTGTTCGGAAGACAGGGTGATGCCGTAAAGATTTGCCTCGTAGTCGCGCGCGACGGTTTCAGCCATGCCGCCCCAACCGCAGCCGATCTCAAGCACATTGCTGCCCGCGGTGATCCCTGCCATGTCGGCGACACGCTGATACTTGGCGCGCTGGGCTTCCTCCAGCGACTGGTCACCAGACTGGAACACCGCCGATGAATAAGTCATCGAGGGGTCGAGCCACTCGCCGTAGAAATCATTGCCGAGGTCATAGTGTTCGGAAATGTTCCGCATCGACCCTTCGCGCGTGTTTGGGCGCGACAAATGATAGGCGAGGTCGTGAGCGGCCCGGCGGAAGAAGCCGGGGTTGGCCTCCTCGAACAGATCGCGGTTCTGCAGGAAAAAACGGAAGACTGCTGTCAGGTCGTCCATTTCCGTGTCGCCGTCCATGTAGGCGGCGGCGAAGCCCACCGTGCCGCGGCGCATGGACTGGCGCAGCACGTTGAAATTGTTGAGGCGTAACACGGCGTGCTGTCCGTCCAGCGGGTTGCCGATGGTGCGCGAGCGGCCATTCGGAAAGATCACGGTTAGCGCACCGTGCTTGGGCTCGCCGATTAGTTTGACGCCAGCCCATTCCACCAATGCGGACATGGCGCGGGTGATCGGCCCGACGCTTTGGCCAGACTGATCGTCTGTTCTGTCCTGGCTTGCCAAACGCTCGTTCATTACCCTGTCCAGCCGCAGTTCTGGCCTGCAACACCTTGCGGCACTCTGCCCGGTTTTGCTGACAATTCAAACATATAGACCGAAAGCCGCCCCCTCCGCTTGGTGTGTCATATTAGCCGCGCCCGCTTCGGTTTCAAGTCTGTGGCGCTTTCCTGTTTGAGGGGCATTTGAGGCTGTTGCAGGGCGGACACGGCACGACGTTCGTGCGTCACCCCTCGTTGAGCGCCGGATCGGCGGCATCGATGATGCGCAGTTGCACACGTTCACGCCCCTGCCAGTGATCCAGCGCCAGCGTGCCGCAAAAGTGCAGCGACTTTGACTTGTTGGTCTGCAGCAGCGCCTGCCCCAGGTTGGTCCCGGCGGCCCGGAAGGCGATGCCGTTCAATTTGGCTCCGTCGGCGCTCGCAAGGGTGCAGCGCACATGCCCACCCGCGCCAACGACGTCCGAAAAGGTCAGCCGGTGGCTGGGCAGCGCAAAAACCGGATTGGCATTGCCAGTGCCGAACGGCCCGGCGCGCTGGACTTCATGGACGAACTCCGGCGTCGCGGTGCGTACGGTGATGGCGGCGTCGATTGAAACGCCGGAACTGCGCCGCGCCGCGGTCACGGCCTCTCCCAACACTTCATTTAGGTGCGCCCGGAATGCGGCGATCTGGCTCTGGGTGACTGTGACACCCGCCGCCATGGCGTGCCCGCCGCCGCCGTCGATCAAACCTGTTTCACGCGCTTCAACGACGGCGCGGCCGAGGTCCACAGACGGCATGGAGCGGCCGGATCCGGACCCCGTGCCGTCCGGCTTCAGCGCAATGGCAAAGGCCGGCCGGTTGAAACGTTCGCGCAGGCGGGCGGCGACAAGGCCAACCACGCCGGGGTGCCAGTGCTCGGAGACCAGCACCAGTACTGACGGTCCCTCCCCGTCGCCAATTTCGGCTGTGGCCACTTCCACCGCTTCGTCGACGGCTTCCTTTTCAATCTTCTGACGTTCGGCGTTGAGTTCATCCAGCCGCGCCGCCAACACCATGGCCTCATCTTCGGCGCGCGTGGTCAAAAGCTTGGTGCCCATCGCGGCGTCTCCGATCCGACCGCCGGCGTTGATGCGCGGCCCCAGCAGAAAGCCGAGATGATAGGGATTGATCGGGCCGTTGATGCGCGCCGCGAGCGTGAGTGCCGCCAGACCCTTGTTTTGCCCCTGCCGCATAAGTTCGATGCCACGCTGCACGAAGGCGCGGTTCAACCCGGTCAGCGGCACCACGTCGCAGATTGTCGCCAGCGCCACCAGATCGATCATGGCCATCAGGTCCGGCAGTTCGGTCTGCCCTTGTTTGCGCAGTTCGCGGTTGGTGGCGACCAGCACCATGAACGTCACTCCCGCCGCACATAACTGTCCAAGTCCGGATATATCGTCCGGCCGGTTGGGATTGACCACGGCTTCGGCCGGCGGCAGCCCGCCATCAGCGAGGTGATGGTCGATCACAAGCACGTCTGCGCCGCGGCTCTTGGCATGCGCAATCGGCTCGTGACTGACCGTACCGCAATCGAGGGTGATGATCAGGCTGGCTCCGTTATCAATCAGCTTGTTCATGGCCGCGATATTGGGGCCGTATCCCTCAAAGATCCGGTCCGGAATGTGGCACTCCGGTTCGAGCCCGAATCCATTGAGATAGCGCGTCATCAGCGCGCACGAACTGGCCCCGTCCACATCATAGTCACCAAACAGTGCGATATTCTCGCCGCGCCGAATGGCCACCGCGAGACATTCCGCGAGTGCGTCCATGCCGCTCAGCGTCGAGGGGTCCGGCATAAGGTCCCGTAAGGTGGGGTTGAGGAATGTGTCCACTGTCTCGGGCAGCACCCCCCGCCCCGCCAGAACGCGCGCCAGAATGTCGCTCAGCCCGTGCTGCTGGGCGATGGCGGCAGCGATGCGTTGGCCAGCTAGGTCCAGCCGGTCATTCCAGACCTTTCCGGAGACAGATCGGGAGACATTGAGAAAGGGATGCGGGCCGCTATCGGATGTCGGCACGGCGGCTCCTTCATTCGGCCGGAAGTTGTGCGGACCAGACTAGCGCGCGTGCCGGGCGGAAATCCAGCGCACCGCGCCGGACCAGGATTCCATGACGATGGTCGAGGTCGTCACGGTGCTGGCAGCAAACTTGACGCCCTGCACCAGCGTGCCATCGGTCACTCCGGTGGCAGCGAAAATGACGTCTCCGCTGGCCAGATCATTGGCGGAATAAACCTTGTTCCAGTCCTTGATGCCGGCCTCCGCCAGTTTGTCGGCGAGGTCAGGCCGGTCGGCGATGAACCGGGCCTGCATGAAACCGCCGAGACATTTGACCGCCGCTGCCGCCAGCACACCTTCCGGCGCACCGCCTGATCCCAGGTAAATGTCGACGCCGCTTTCCGCGGCGTTCGCCGCATGAATGACAGCCGCAATGTCGCCGTCGCGGATCAGCCGCACGGCCGCCCCGGCCTCCCGCAATTCTGCAATCAATTCGCCATGGCGCGGGCGATCCAGCACGCAAACGTTTATCTCGGAAACCGGCACGCCCTTTGCCCTGGCTAAAGACCGCACGTTGTCCGTTGCCGAATTGTCGAGATCGACGGTGCCCTCGGGATAGCCCGGGCCGATGGCGATCTTGTGCATATAGAGTTGCGGGACCCGCATCAGTCCGCCCCGGCCGGATGCGGCGATGGCAACCAGCGAGTCGTTCTGCGCCTTGGCACAAAGAGTGGTGCCTTCCAGTGGATCGACGGCGATGTCGATCTGGGCACCTTCTCCGCTGCCCACCTTCTGGTCGGCATAGAGCATCGGCGCTTCGCCGTGCGTGCCTTCGCCAATGATGATGCGTCCATCGATCTGCATCGAGTTGAGCGCATCCTGCATAGATTCGGCGGCAGCTTCGTCGGCGGCGCGTTCCTCGCCCTTGCCCCGCCAGTGCGCGGCGGCAACAGCGGCCTCCTCACTGGCGCGCACCAGTTGCAGCGTGACATTCCACCGGTCCTGCGCCTGCAGGGGCTGGTCTTTTCGCATCGCCTCAGTCATCTGGTCCTCCCGTCGCCGCTTGGGCGTACCCCTGACCAGATTTTTGCGCAAGGTAGATGACGCTAGAAGGTCTCGATGCGGATGACCTGTGGAGAACCCGAAGTGAAGCCGTCGTCCGCCACCCGTGAAAGCGCTTCGCGCACCGAGGCTTCCAGTGTTTCGTCGGTGATCAACACCACCGTCCGGGTCTTTTCGCCATTGGTCACGTCAGCTTCTGCGACCAGATCAGGCCGCTGAATTACGCTTTCCAGAGAGATGGAACATTCCCCGAGCCGCGTGGTGATCGAGGCCAGTGCGCCGGGCACGTCCCGCACCGACAGCCGGATGTAGTATCCGCCTTCATGCGAGCGTATCGGTGCCTTGCGGAACGGCAGCAGTTCAGCCGTCGGCACGCCCAGCGGCGGCACATTGTGACCCCGCGCGATATCAAGAATGTCCGCCAGCACCGAAGCCGCCGTTGCCGATCCTCCCGCGCCCGGCCCGGCCAGCACCAGTTCGGAGACGTGGTCGGTTTCCAGCACCACAGCGTTCAACACATTGTCGACCATTGCGATGGCGCTCGATTTCGGGACCAGGGTGGGATGTATCCGCTGCTCGACGCCGTCGCCGGATCGGCGGGCGATGCCCAACAGCTTGATCTTGTAGCCAAGGTCCGCCGCTACCTTGATGTCAGCCTGGGTGATCGCGGTGATGCCTTCAACGAAGATGTCGTCAGCTGCGATCTCGTATTCAAAGCAGAGGCACGACAGGATGGCCAGCTTGTGCGCCGTGTCGAACCCTTCGATGTCGAAGGTCGGGTCGGCCTCCGCATAGCCCAGCGCCTGTGCATCCTTGAGACAATCGGCAAAGGAAATGTCCTCCTTTCCCATGCGGGTCAAAATGTAATTGCAGGTGCCGTTCATGATGCCATAGACGCGCTCGACCGTGGCGGCACCCAGCCCCTCACGCAAAGTCTTGATCACCGGAATGCCGCCGGCCACCGCCGCCTCGAAACCGATATAGGCGCCGGTCTCCTCGGCCCTCCGGGCCAGTTCGACACCATGCTTGGCCAGTAGCGCCTTGTTGGCGGTGACCACAGGTTTTCCGGCATCCAATGCTGCACGCACAGCTGCCAGCGCCGGACCGTCCTCGCCGCCGATCAGTTCGACAAACAGGTCGACATTGTCGGCGCGGGCCAGTGCCACCGGATCGTCATGCCACTCGTAGCCCGAAATATCGATGCCGCGGTCCCGCGAGCGCGAACGGGCGGCGACTGAAGTCACCTGCAGCGTGCGGCCATGTTTGCGGGTCAGGTCACCACTGCCCTCGTCAAGCATCGCCACCAGCGCTGCACCTACCGTGCCGAGCCCTGCCACGCCGATCCTCAAAGGCGGCTGTTCCTGACGTTCGGGCACATTGTTCATGGCCTCGACGATGCGCTGGCGGGTATCGGCCCGCGGCGCCCTGCCCTCACGCAGGTCAAAAACGAATTGCGGGTCGCCTGCAATCTCCCGGCCAAAGCGGGTTGCGGACCAGCTGCGGCGCAGAATGAAGTCCTCCACGGACTGTAGGAATTGGGCAGATTCATCCATGACGACACACAAACTCGGACAGAATTACACGATGGCTGCCGTTAGACTGGGAATTTTCCTATAGGTCAATAGGAAAACTTTGGCGTTGGCACATTGAAACGGCGGCCCGTGAGCCGCCGCCTCATTGCAAACCAATGTTGCCCGGGTCAGACCTTCTTGCCCAGCGGCACGACATTGCCGTGGCTCGGGTGCTGGGCAAGGAATTTCTTCACGGCCCGCGCCGCCTGCCGGATGCGCTGTTCGTTTTCAACCAGGGCAAGGCGCACATACTGGTCACCGTATTCGCCAAAGCCGACGCCCGGGGCCACTGCCACGCCCGTTTCGGCGATCAGCAGCTTGGCGAACTCCAGCGAGCCGAGATGGGCGAACTGGTCGGGGATCGGCGCCCAGGCAAACATGGTCGCGGGCGGCGATGGGATGTCCCATCCGGCCCGGCCAAAGCTTTCAACCATCACGTCGCGGCGTGACTTGTAGATTTTGCGAACCTCGGACACGCATTCGTCAGGTCCGTTAAGCGCCGCGGCAGCGGCCACCTGGATCGGCGTGAAAGCGCCGTAGTCGAGATAGGACTTTACCCGCGCCAGTGCGGCGATCAGCCGCTCGTTACCCACCGCGAAACCCATCCGCCAACCGGGCATGGAGTAGGTTTTGGACATGGAGGTAAATTCAACCGCGATATCCATTGCCTCCGGAATCTGCAGGATCGAGGGGGGCGGGTCACCCTCGAAGTAGACCTCAGAATAAGCCAGATCGGAGAGGATGAAGATCTCCTGCTCGCGGCAGTAGTCGACGACTTCCTTGTAGAAATCGAGATCGGCGACATAGGCGGTCGGGTTGGACGGATAATTGAGGATCAGCGCGATGGGCTTGGGGATCGAGTGGCGCACCGCCCGGTCGAGCGCCCGCAGGAAGTCCTCATTGGGCTCTGCCGGCATGGAGCGCACGACGCCGCCGGACATGATGAAGCCGAATGAATGGATGGGATAGGTTGGATTGGGCACCAGCACCACGTCGCCCGGCGCGGTGATGGCCTGCGCCATGTTGGCAAAGCCTTCTTTGGAGCCGAGCGTCGCCACGACCTGTGTGTCCGGGTTCAGCTTCACGCCGAACCGGCGGCCATAGTAGCTGGCCTGGGCCTTGCGCAAGCCGGGAATGCCCTTGGAGGCCGAATAACGATGCGTGCGCGGATCCTTGATGGTCTCCGTCAGCTTGTCGACGATGTGCTGCGGCGTGGGCAGATCGGGGTTGCCCATGCCCAGGTCAATGATGTCGACGCCTTGCGCCCGGGCCTTGGCCTTGATCGGATTGATATGCTCAAAAACATACGGCGGCAGCCGTTTGATGCGATGAAAATCCTGGCTCATTTTTGCCCTCGAAAAACTGATGCGCGCTTGTCGCATGATCGCTTAGTGTGGCGCCAGTGTGGTTTGCAAACAATTAAGCATCTTTGGAGGGACGCAGGGATGAGATTCTGGATTGCCGTTTTGCTGGCCGGGCTGTGGATCACCCCGGCCCTGCCACTGGAAACCGTCGCCTTGGCCGAGAACGAGCTGTTCGAATGGGACAACTCGCATGACGGCACAGAGTTCAGCTTTGGCGATACCCGAATGCGGCTTGAACTGATTTATCCCGAGGGCGAGACCGACTGGATTGAGGGTGCATACTTGGATGTCACAGACGGTGATCATGAGTTTCGCCTGCATACGGAAGCGGGACTGTCGGGGTTCGGCGAACTTGGCGTCTTCACAATCGATCGCTCGGGTGGCCACTCCATCGTGTTCGGCGCCTACACGGGGGGCGCCCATTGCTGCATGACCGTGCAGTCAGTCCTTTTGACTGCAGACGGACCGGTGATCGCCGACCTCGGCATGTACGATGGAGATTTCGTCGTGCCAGAGGATCTGGATGGTGACGGATTGTATGAATTCAAACTTTGGGATGGCCGGTTCCTGTACACCTTTGACGCCTACGCCAACTCAATCCCGCCCATCCTCATCCAGGACACCGAAGATGGCGTCGTGCGAGACGTCACCGCCGAACCCCAATACTATCCTTTGATCAAGGCCGACATGCAGAACCAGTCAGAATATTGCGGAGGTCCGGGGGGTTGGGAAGCCAGCGCTTGCGCCGCTCTCGCCGCTAATGCCGCGCGTCTTGGTCAGTACGACACCCAACGCGAGCGTATCGCGACCTACCTGGAAACCCGACAGTTTCATTCGGGATGGGACGAGTATTCATTCTGCGAAGACGAGGCCTGCAACACGACGCTCGACATCACCAGTTACGTCGAAGCGCTTGATTACGCGTTGAATAAGTGGGGCTATTTGCCAACAGACTGACAAAATCGGCTGACTTCGCCTTGAAATTGCCGCCCCTGTTGCCATCTTCACCGCACTCTGCTGACGACGGCCCGAACTTCCCCATGTGAAAGTTTTGTGGCAAATGAAAGTGGAGTGGGATCGCCCGCCGAAGGGACCACACCTTGGCGGCATCCGTTGTTTGTTGGCGGCGTACAGGTAGCGGAGAGACATGGCCGGTCTGGCGAAACGGATTGCTATTGCGACAATCGGCACGCAGGGCGATGTGCAGCCCTATGTGGCCCTGGCGGTGGTGCTCAAGCAGCGCGGCTATGATGTCGTGCTCGGCACCAACGCTGATTTTGAAACCCTGGTGACCAATCACGGCGTCGAGTTCTTCAGCCTCGGCTCGAACATCCAGACGTTCCTGCAGCAATCCAACTTTGAACACGCCATGAGCCAGAACTTGTTGGTCAACATGCCGGCATTGCTCGTCGACGGCCAGAAGATCGTGGAAACCGCTGGCCGCCACGCCTGGACCATGGCGCAGGGCGCCGACGCGATCATCATGAACATGAACGCCAGTTTCGGCATCGATATCGCCGAGGCCCTCGACATTCCGGCGATCATGACGGCTCTTCAGCCGCTCAATACCACCCGCGAGTTCCCCTTGTGCGCCTATGACGTGCCCGATCTCGGCCCGGCCTTCAACCGGCTGAGCTACGCCGTGGCCAGCGTCCAGCAGGCTTATTACGACCTGCCGCGCGACCGGCTGCGCAAGGAGTTGATGGGGCTGCGCCCGCGCAAGAAAGGCGGGTTTTTCAAGGACAGTACGGGCCACAATCTGGTGACCCTTTATGCCTTCTCGCCGCTGGTGTCGCCGCGTCCGCGCGACTGGCCCAAGTCCGCCATCGTCACCGGCTACTGGCAATTGCACGACAATTCGGGCTGGGAACCGTCGGAACGCTTCAAGAAGTTTCTTTCAGAAGGGTCCAAGCCGGTCTACATCGGGTTCGGGTCCATGCCGTTCGGGGCCAAGCGCAATACGCAAATCCTGAAGGAAGCCGTTGCCGAATGGGGTGGCCGTGCAGTGGTGGCCCGCGGCTGGGGCGGCATCGACCCCGAGGACCTGCCGGATTCCATCTATGCGATCGCCCGCGCGCCGCATGACAAGCTGTTTCAGCATGTTGCTGCCGTGGTTCATCATGGTGGCGCAGGTACAACAGCCGCCGGGTTGCACGCCGGCCGCCCGACCTTTGTCGTGCCGCAGACGCTCGACCAGCCCTATTGGGGCCGACGCGTGCGCGAGTTGGGTTGCGGGCCGACCCCGGTGCCCTTGCGGAAATTGACCGCACCGAAGCTGGCCCGCGCGCTGGATGAGTTGGTGACGCGCAAGGACTATTCGGCGGCGGCGCACGCCGTGTCAGTGCTACTCAACGCCGAAGACGGGCCTGGCCGCGCCATCCGGCACATCGAACGGGTCATGTCGAACTACAAGTCACGCCGCCCGGCTTCCGCCTGGAGCGCGTAGACCTACATCATCGTTGAAAATCCCCAGGCCAGCATCAGCGCAAAGGCGATACCGGCTGCCAAGATGGTGATCTGAACCGCCAGACTTCCGAGCGCGCCGCGAATCGACCGCAACAGGGCCAGCCCCACGATCAGGTTCATCGCCGCCCAGATTACGTTGACTGTGGCGCTGGACATGTTCGGCGGTCCGCCCGAAAACGCTGTCGGAAACTCCTGTCCGGTGATGCCCATCACGCCATGCGGTATCGTGTTGGCGAGAAAGAATCCCGCAAACACCGCCGCGATCCAGCCCCACCATTTCAGCTTGGCGCCGCCATTATCATTTCCTGCCATTGTGCCCTCCCCCATGTCGGCACATCCATTCAATCGCGACATTCACGGTAAGGCACCTATGTTGCGCATTGAACCGGCCAATAAAAAAGGCGCCCCGCAGGACGCCTTTTCCATGATTGAGTTGCTCCTGGCGCCTAGCGCTTGGAGAACTGGAAGCTCTTGCGGGCCTTTGCACGGCCGAACTTCTTGCGTTCCACCACGCGGCTGTCGCGGGTCAGGAAGCCGCCCTTCTTCAGAACCGGACGCAGGTCGGGCTCGTAGTTGGTCAGCGCCTTGGAGATGCCGTGACGCACGGCACCGGCCTGGCCGGACAGGCCGCCGCCGGAAACAGTGGCGACAATGTCATACTGGGTGGCGCGCTCCGCGGCCACGATCGGCTGCTGGAGAACCATCTGCAGAACCGGACGGGCGAAATAGGCCTCGAACGACTTGCCGTTGACGGTGATGCGGCCGGAGCCCGGCTTGATCCATACGCGGGCAACGGCGTCCTTGCGCTTGCCGGTGGCATAGGCGCGGCCGTGCTCGTCGAGCTTCTGGACATAGACCGGTGCGTCGTCAGCAACAGCGGCGGTTGCGACCTCGCCCAGATCTTCGAGGGAGTTGAGGGTCTGTTCTTCAGCCATCTTACTGCGCCTTCACATTCTTGGAGTTCATCGCGGCGACATCGAGCACTTGCGGCTGCTGCGCCTCATGGGGGTGCTCGGAACCGGCGTAGACGCGCATGTTCTTCAACTGCTGACGGGACAGCGGACCACCCGGCATCATGCGGCGAACGGCGTTTTCCAACACGCGCTCAGGATGGGCACCATCCAGCAACTGGCGCTGGGTGCGGCCCTTGATGCCGCCGGGATAGCCAGTGTGCCAGTGGAAGGTGCGCTGATCGAGCTTGTTGCCGGTCAGCTTGACCTTGTCGGCGTTGATGACGATGACATTGTCACCGGTGTCGATATGCGGCGTGTAGACCGGCAGGTGCTTGCCACGCAGGCGGGTCGCGATGACGGCGGCGAGACGGCCAACCACGAGATCGGTGGCGTCGATGAGGACCCACTTCTTCTCAACTTCGCCGACCTTGGCGGAATAGGTTTTCATGTTCTCAAGTTCCCGAATTCTAACAAATCAGCGCCCCTTCTCCGGGACGCCGGGTCTGTTCCATCACAGTGTGGGGGATCAGTTGCGCGCGATTTATGGGTTTATCGGCATGCCGTCAAGCGATAAAAATAAATGTTGCAAAAACAATAGTTTAAAGTTGCGGTATTATATTACCACACGCCGCATGTCGGCGGCATAGGCCACGCAGGCTCCCAGCAACATGAAGGCCAGCGCCTGATGTCCGATAGCCAGCGGAATCGGTACATCCAGCAGCAGCGTGGCGATGCCCAGCATGATCTGTGCGGCCAGCATGATACCGATAAGCATCAGCCACTTGTGCTCGCCTTCAAACCGGTTGCCGCGCCAGCCGATCCACAAAAGAACCGCAGCGTAAAGCGCGATCCCATAGGCGATCATGCGGTGGAAGAACTGCACCGTCAGCGTGCTCTCGAAGATGCTCAGCCAGGCCGGCTCATGGGTCCAAAGCCCGTCAGGTATCCACTTTCCCTCCATCAGCGGCCAGGTGCTGTAGCCGTAGCCGGCGTCCAGCCCGGCCACGAAGGCCCCCATCAGCAATTGCCCGAACAGCAGTCCCGCCAGCACCCAGATCGAGGCATACCAGGCGCGGCCCGCCGGCCTGAGGTTTTGTTGCGGGGTGATGGTGCGCACCACGTAAATGAGAGCCGAGAACAGTATCGCAGCAGCCCCCAGGTGCGCCGCCAGCCTGTATTGGGACACGTCCACCCGTTCGGTCAGGCCCGAAGAAACCATCCACCAGCCCAGAAAGCCCTGAAAACCACCGAGCACAAACAGGATCACAAGAGCCGGTGTCAGCGACTTTGGGATGCGCCTTTGAACGAGAAACACCACAAAAGGCACGGCGAACAGGATGCCGATGACGCGCCCGAGGAAACGGTGCCCCCACTCCCACCAGAAAATGGATTTGAACGCCTCGACGTCCATCCAGTGGTTCTGCAGCTGGAACTCGGGGATCTGGCGGTAAGCGTCATATTCGGCCTGCCAGTCCTCGGCACTGAGCGGCGGGATCATGCCGCTGATCGGCTTCCACTCGGTGATCGAAAGCCCTGAGTCCGTCAGCCGGGTGATGCCGCCCACTGCCACCATCAGCAAGACGGCAACCGCCAGTACGTAAAGCCAGATGCGCACCGGGCGCAGCCGGTCGGTGCGTGCTTCACCTTCAAGGCTGTCGATGGCAGTTTCCAGCGTCATGCGGGCGACCGTTTGTCAGGTGTGAAATTATTGCTGGAGTGGTAAAGCCTCCCGCAGCGAGAGGCAAATGCTGCATTGACGCAGCCGGAAATGGCAAATGAACGTTAGAGCCAAGAAGTTTGTAGGCGTGTTTCTGTTGCTGCTGGTGCTGATCGCCTATCCGATCCTTGCCAGCATCATCTACATCAATTTCCTGCCCAATGCGCCGACCTGGCTGGCCCTCGCCTATTTCGCCGTCGCCGGCCTTGGCTGGGCCATTCCGGCCGGGTTGATCATCCGCTGGATGGTCAAGCCTGTGCCGGAAAACGACTAGCGTCTAGCCGCCGAGCAGCGTCCCGGCGGCGGAAAAGATGGCACCCGAAGCCATGATGTCGACAAAACGCCGATCCTGAAAATTGCCATTGAGCGAAACGCGCGGCAGGGAGGTCAGCGCCTTGCGGTCGGCATAGTAGAGCCCGCCCGGCCGCGTGGTCACCGCCGAGGAAAATCCCAGTTCCTCGGCCAGATTGAACTCGCGCGGTCCGGCAGATCGCTTCGCGCCGATAGGGTATGACAGGTGCTTCGGCCTCAAGCCAAATTGCGCATCGAGCACATCCAGACATCCCAGCATCTCCTGACGGGCTTCGTCCTCGCTCAGCTTGGCCAGTTCATAATGGCGCACCGTATGGGCCCCGATCGTGCACAGCGGCTCGTTCACGAATGTCGCCAGTTCCGACCAGTCCATGATCAGGTCGCGGCATTGCGCGTTGAGATCGACCCCGTAGCGCCGCGCCAGTTCGCGGAAAAAGCGCACACGCTTCAGTTCCGGCATGTCGCGAAGCTGCCAGTACAACTGGTTGTAAACACTGTATTTCTGCTCGGTCGTTTTGCACTCCAGATAATCCATCTCGCCCTGCTCGTCGGGCACCGCCAACACATCGGTGTCGGCGATCATGTCCTCGAGCGCCTGCCACCAGATTTCACCCACCCCGTCCACGAATGCTGTCGGTACATAGAGGGTGAACGGGCATTTGCGGCGCCTGAGGATGGGTAACGCATGCACCAGATTGTCCTTGTAGGCATCGTCGAAGGTCAAAACGGCGAATTGCGTCGTGGGGTCCGGCAGGGCCATGCGGCGCAGGCCCTCTTCGAGCGATACCATCTCGACGCCGATCTCGCCCATCCGCACGATGAAATATTCCAGATAGTCCGGCGTCACCTGCAGGATGGCATTGGGCGAAAAGTCCGCCGGCCGTTCCGGCAACACCCTGTGCAGCGTGAAAATGGCCCCCCGGCAGCGCGAAAAAGCCCTGACGATGCGCGGCAGTTGGCTGAGCCAGAGCAGTTCGAAGGCACTGCGATAGGCGAGATATTTAAGGCCGCTCATGAAGCGCGTCCGCCGTCAGGCGACATGACTGGCGTCAAGCCGCGCCTCGACAAGGCAGCTGTCGGAGAACCCCCACTCGGCTGCATGTTCGACGACATTGGCATAGACCGCCGGCCTTACCTTCTCACCCGCCGCGATCACCAATCTGGCGTCGAGGTCGGCGAACAGCTTCAGGTTTGAACCGGCACCCACGGTGCCCGCGATCACGATCACCACCTCGTAGATGTCGGCCAGCGCCTCGACCAGTGTCGCGGGCCGGTCGGAGTTCGGCGCCAGCCGCGGCAGGGTGCCCCAGCAGACTTCTGTAAGTCCCTCGATGTCGGAGGTCTGCACCACGTCTCCGAACTCGGCCAGATTTGCGGTCAGGTCCGTCAGGCCCAACTGGTTGGAGATCGAACCGCTGCCCGCATCGACCAGTGCAACGCTCAGCCCCTGGTCGAGCGACGAGATGATCAGTTGCTCGGCGATTCCGGCGTGATCAGCAGCATGGTCGAGACTGAGCACGGCCACGACCTGCGTCCGCCCATTCACCACATCATGAATCACGGCGCCGATGTTGGTAAAATCGGGCGCGTCCATATCTTCCGGCTCCGACTGTGCCTCTTCGGTACGCGGAGCTGCGTCATTCATTGCCGCAGCGGGCATAACCGGGGCCCTGTCCTCTTCCACCGGCAATTGCCTTGGCGGGGCAACGGGCGAAGCGACCTGCCGCTCTTCACCAAAATCGTCCTGAGCCCGCACAGTGGCGGGAACGAAAGACAACTCGCGGAACAGGATCAGTCCCACCTGCAGCGTAAGCGCGAAAAAGCCGACTGCCGCGAGGATCAGCGTTGTCTTGGGTGAGGCTGGCTGCAGCGCGGGAACCGCGAATGTGATGACCCGCACGTCGGGCAGGGCCGCGTTGGAATCGGTGCGTGATGCCGCGTCCCGGAAGCGGGCAAGATAGTTTTCCAGCAGATCCCGCTGGGCCTTGGCTTCGCGTTCGAGTTCCTGCAATTCCACCGAGGCGGCGCTGGCGTTGCCCGCTGTCAGCTTCAGGCGGGTCAGTTCGTCGTTGAGCGACTGGATCAGGCTCGACTCGATTTCCGCTTCGGCCTCGAGCGCACTGGCCACCCGCCGCCCCTCGATTGCGATCTGATTGTCGACCTCGGCGATCTGGGCGCGTACCGCCTGAATGTTGGGATGGTTGTCGAGCAGCGTTGCCGACAGTTGAGCCAGTTCCCCTTGCAGTGTCGCCTTGTCCGCTGACAGGCTCTGGATAACCACCGACTCGCGAACATCGGAGACCCCGTCGATCGGCTGGCCACCATTGAGCAACGAACGGATCAGCCCGGCCCGTGAACTGGCAGTACTTCGCCGTTCCTGAGCGGCGGTGATCTGGCTCGACAGGTCAGCCATCTGCTGGTCGACCAGTGTCGTGTTGTTCGGGCCGACAAACAAATCGTTGTCGACCCTGTACTGGGCAACCTCGGCCTCGGCTTGAGACACCGCAGTGCGCAGTTTGGCGATTTCATTGGCGAGCCAGGTGCTGGCTTCTTCGGTATCATCGACCGAAAGTTCAGCACGGCGGCTCACATGCGCGTTGGCGATGGCGTTGGCAATGTCGGCGGCCAGCACCCGGTCGCGGGAGCGCACAAGGATCGACACCAGCCGGGAATCGCGCTGGCGGATTACGGTCAGTTTCTGCTGCAGGCGAGCCAAGGCAATCTGTTCAAGATCGCGTTCCCCACCTCCCGGCCGGATCAGACGGATCAGTTGGTCGATCGGCGAGTTGCTGACGCCGGAGAACTCCTCGATCTCATCGAGATTGAGGTCGCGCACCACCCGCAGCAGCGTGTCGGCGGACTGGATAAGTTCGACCTGGCTGGCCACAATCACATCGTCGGTAGCTCCGCCCGTCGACGAGCCTGTGTCTCCGGCCGCGCGCAGGAAAATATTGTCGCGCGGCTCGACCAGAAGGGCGGCGGAAGACTCATACTCCTTCGGCACGAAGAGCAGTACGGCGTAGGTCGCCGCGCACAGTAGAATGGTGACGAGCAGAATCCGCCATTTGCGCCGCCAGATCTCACCAGTCAGCGCCCGCAGGTCAAACTGCAACTGGTCGGCATTGCCCGTTTCAGCGGCCATCGCGAATCCCTTCAAACTATGACCCGTTGATAAACGCGCGTGGTAATCATTCGGTTAACTTAACCAACCAGCCCCGGATTTCGGGCTGCCGCTAAGGGCTTTGTTAACCATATTCGTGACTGAATGGCGGGCAGAGTTCGGACCCGGAATCGTGTGATGCGCTGGCTGCGTTTGTTCATTGTTGCCCTGCTGCTACCGTTGGCGGCGTGCGCCACAAACACAAGGCCCGCCACCTATCTGGTTGAAACCCATGGCCCCTATACGCTCGACACCGGCGACCTGCTTCGGGTTGCCGTCTACGGCGAAGAACAACTGACGGGCGAGTACCGTGTCGATGACGCGGGCAGCATTTCCATGCCCCTGATCGGGTCCGTGCCGGTGCGGGGCACGACAACCCAGGTCGTTACGGCCCGGATCACTGGTGCGCTGGCAGGCGGCTACCTGCGCAATCCCAATGTCGCAGTCGAGATTGCCGAATACCGGCCGTTCTTCATCCAGGGCGAGGTCGCGGGAAGCGGCCAGTATCCATATGTCTACGGCATGACCGTCAGGGCGGCGATCAGCACGGCGGGCGGGTTTACCGATACAGCGGACCGCACCCGGGCTCTCGTTTACCGTTTGCAAGGCAGCGAGATGGTACGTGGAACCGTCAATCTCGATTTCCCGGTGCAGCCGGGCGACACCATCGTCATACTCGACCGCTGGATCTGATCGCCCGCTCCCCTGCCTGAAAGTGGGTCCGTGTCTGATCAACCGCTTCGCATTCTCATGGTTCTGCGCGCCCCGGTCGGCGGGCTATACCGGCACGTTGTCGATCTGACCGAGGCCCTCGGCGAGCGAGGGCATCAGGTCGGGCTGGTGATGGACAGCCTGACTTCGGACATCCAGACCAATGAGCGGCTGAACGCGCTCGACCATCCCCCTGCCCTCGGCGTTTATCGTACGCCCATGCCTCGCCTGTTCGGCCCGGGTGACCTTACCGCCAGTTTCGTTGTTCGTCGGCTTGCAAAACAGCTCGACGTCGACGTTCTGCATGGGCACGGGGCCAAGGGCGGGTTCAACGCCCGCCTTGCCCGAATTGGCGACCGGAAGCGGGTGGCGTTCTACACCACGCACGGCGGCGTGCTGAATTACCGGCCCGGCCAATTTCTCGGCAACGTCATGCGCTGGATCGAGGCGCGCCTGCTGCCGCTGACCGACGGCGTCATTTTTGAAAGCGCTTACGCCCAGCGCACATTTGAAACCAATATCAAGCCGGTGCCCCGCTTGCGGCCGGTTGTACACAACGGTCTCGACGAAAAGGAATTCCAGACACTGCCCGAAAGCGAAATCACCTACGATTTCGCCTATGTGGGGGAACTGAGGGCCGCGAAGGGATTGAACTATCTGCTTGACGCACTGGTGGGCCTGAAGCGCAGTGACGGGCAACCTGTCAGAATGATTTTTGGGGGCAGCGGCCCGGACTTGCACGCCCTGCAACAGCGCGCCCGGGAGCTCGGCATCCACAGCCAGCTTGACTTTGTCGGCGTGCGTCCGGCACGTCAGGTTTTTGCGCAAGGCGGTTGTGTGGTCATGCCGAGCCTTGCCGAAAGTCTCCCTTACGTGGCGCTTGAAGCGGCTGCGGCCACCAAGCCGCTGATCGCTACCGACGTGGGTGGCGTCAAGGAGATCTTCGGGCCCACCGCTGACCGTCTGGTGCCCGCCGCCGACGCGGAAGCCTTGCGGAAGGCCATGCAGAGCTTGCTTGACCATCCCGAGGCGGCGCTCGAAGAGGCCGGGGTCCGTTACGCCTTTGTCCGTGACCGTTTCAGCACCGCCAAGATGGCCGACGAGATCATCGCCACATACCGCGCCGGCATCGCGGCGCGTTAAGGTTAAGCTTCGGTTTTCACGCTCTTTTCATTCCTTGCGAGGCATATTGCCCCCGGATCGCAGATCAGGGTATCGCGGGCTGGATAATGTTTCGTCTCGACGCAAAAAAAACCGTTCAGGATCATATCACTAGCGGAGAAATTCTGCCCGAGCCGATCATGCTGTCGGCGGAGGCCCAGCGCATTGCCGACCGCCCTCCTGCACAAACCTATTCGCCCACCGTCATCTCGGGCTTTGCCCAGCTGATTGAAGCGGGCCTGCTGTTCACCCTGGGGCTCGGCATCTACTGGAGCTACATGGGCACTGAGTACGGGCGGTTCTACATTCCGGCCATGCTGGGCGCGGTCATTCTGGCCAACGTGTTCTTTCATCTAGCCGGCATTCATCGCATCCAGTCCTACCGCACCACATTCGAACAAATCGCGCGGGCTCTGGCCGCCTGGACACTTGTGTTCTTTGCGATGCTGACCAGCGCCTTCCTGCTCAAGGTCTCGGATCAGATTTCCCGCTTCTGGCTGGTCAGCTGGTATGCCAGCGGCGCCATAATGTTGATCCTGTTCCGTCTGTCGCTTCGATCGCTCGTGAAAAGCTGGACGAGTGACGGCCGGTTGAAGCGGCGCACCGTGATCGTCGGCGGCGGTCCGGATGCCGAGGACCTGATCAGGGCCATCCAGTCTGGTGCCGACAACGACATCGACCTCATCGGTCTGTTCGATGACCGGCTGGACGACCGCTCGCCCGACAGCGTCGCCGGATGTCCCAAGCTCGGCAAGGTGCCCGAACTCATCGAATTCGCCCGCCGCACCAAGGTCGACCTGGTGATCGTTTCCATGCCGCTTTCGGCGGAAAAGCGGGTTCTGGCCATGCTCAAGCGCCTTTGGGTCTTGCCGGTCGACATCCGGCTGAGCGCTCACATGAGCCAGTTGCGGTTCACCCGCTCGGCCTATTCCTACATCGGTCAGATCGCCATGTTCGACATGGTCGACCGGCCGATTTCAGACTGGAACCTGGTGTTCAAGTGGCTCTTCGACCGGTCCGTGTCCCTGGTCGCGCTCATCCTTTTGTCGCCGCTGATGTTGGCCACTGCCATTGCGATCAAGCTCGACAGCAAGGGGCCGGTTCTGTTCAAGCAGAAGCGCCACGGGTTCAACAACGAACTGATCGAGATCTACAAATTTCGCTCCATGTACGCCGACATGAGCGACGCGAAAGCGTCAAAGCTGGTCACAAAGGACGATCCGCGCGTGACACGGGTCGGCCGGTTCATCCGCAAGACCTCGATCGACGAACTGCCGCAATTGTTCAACGTGCTGAAGGGCGAAATTTCCATCGTTGGCCCGCGCCCACATGCGCTTGAAGCCAAGGCGGCAAACACACTTTATCACGAGGCCGTGGACGGCTATTTCGCCCGTCACCGGGTGCGGCCCGGGATCACCGGCTGGGCTCAGATTCACGGCTGGCGCGGCGAGACGGACACGCTCGACAAGATCATGCAGCGGGTCAATCACGACCTTTACTATATCGAGAACTGGTCGCCGCTGATGGATTTCTACATCCTTCTGGTCACCCCGTTCTCGCTCTTCAGCCGAAACGAGAATGCCTATTGAGTACGCCTCCGCTCACCGCAGGCACGGCGCTCGCGGACGGTCGCACCTCATCAGCCAGGCCGGCGCCGATCCAGCATCTGGCCATCCTCGCCCTGCCTTGGGTGATGATGTTCTGGATGTTCACCGGCGGGTTCGTGTTCATCGAACCCTCGCCTTACGAGTTCGTGTTCGTCGGGGCCGTGCTGGTGATGCTGGTGGCCGGAACCGGCCTCTACCGCGCCAACCTGAACCTGCTGAACCTGTTGATCTTCTTCATGCCCTTCGCCTTCGTCGGAGCATGGCAGGTCACCCACATGACATGGCTCAAGGGCACGATCTACGTGGTTGTGACCATGTTCTTGTGGCTGACCTCGTTCTTCATCGCCAACTATGTCACCGACGCGCCGCAAAGAAACATGCGAACCCTGATGCGCGGCTACACCGCTGCGGCGGTTCTCATCACCATTGTTGGCACATTGGCCTATCTCGGCCTGATGCCGGGCAGTGACCTGTTCCTGCTCTACGGCCGCGTCAGGGCAACCTTCCAGGATCCCAACGTCTTCGGACCCTTTCTGATCCTGCCTGCCATGTTTGCGGCCCAGCGGGTGTTCCTCTGCACCGGCAGAAACGCACTCATCGCCGCCGTCATCCTCGGCATCCTGCTCATCGGTGTCTTTGTCAGTTTCTCCCGCGCGGCCTGGGGAGCGGTGGTTTTCTCCACGGCCTTTGTGTTCGCGGCCTGCTACCTGCTTGAAGCCACGCGCCGGGACCGGGGCCGCATGCTGGTTTTCGCAATGGTCGGCGTGGGCCTCGCCATCGCCGCGCTTGCAGCCCTGCTCAGCATTGATTCCGTTGCCGCCCTTTTCGAAGAGCGCGCCAGCATCGTTCAGAACTATGATTCAGGCCCCACCGGCCGTTTCGGACGGCAGGCCTTTGCATTCGAACTGGCGCTCGCCCATCCATGGGGTATCGGGCCGCTCGAATTCGAGAACCTTCGCGTCTCCGAAGAGCCGCACAACACCTACGTCAAGGTGCTGCTGACCTATGGCTGGTTCGGCGGCCTGGCTTATTGGGCGCTCGTGGTGCTCACGCTCAAAAAGGGCATCGAAGTGATGCTCATCGCTTCACCCCTCCGGTTGCTGATGATCCCGCTGATGGCCACGTTCATTCCGCTGGTCATTGAATCCGCCATCATCGATTCCGATCACTGGCGGCACTATTTCCTGGTGGTCGGCATGATCTGGGGTGTTGCCGCGGCCCGCCGGCACCCCGAACGGCTCGAAGGACGTGCGAGCAGTCTTCTTTAGCGCCACCCCTGCGGGGATTAGTGCGTGACCTTGCCCGTTGCGAGAAATCTTTCGGCAAGTGCAACCGTCCGTACCGCAAAATCGGGCGCGCAGGATTGCGCCAGTTCGGTTTCCGCATGCGACCCGATCCAGGCGAGCAGCGCCATCCGGCGCAGCATCACCAGAGCCTCAATCGCCTCGAGATCATCACCACTCTGTGCTCTGTGTTGCTGATAGCCGGCAAGCCACGCCTCCCGCAGCGTCGGCACCTGTGGTCCATCCTCGAAGAATGAAATGGCGGCTGCGAAATCGTATCCGAACCAGCAGAACCCGCTGTCATCGAAATCGATCAGTTTGGTGTGGCCGTCGTCGATCAAAAGGTTGGCGAGCCGCATGTCCGCGTGAATGATGCCAAACCTGTCCGGTCCCTGCCCGTAGTCCCCGAGCTTTTGCCGCAGGCTATCGTCCAGCCGATTGAGCACCCCTGTTTCGGCTGACCCGACACCCGGCGCCACGCGCCAGTCGCCCCATAATCCGTCAGGATCGAGAATGGCGCCTGCGGTCCAGCGCATGCGGGTGAACCCTGCCGGTTGCCGCCACTTTTCCGTGTGCAGGTGACAGCGTGCCGCCAGTTCCCCCAACTGCCTGAACGGCCCCGTCAGGTCCTCGTTCTCGCGGGGTTCGTCTCCCGCTTCAAACTCGAAAAGCACAGCAAAGCGCGGTTTACCGTCGTCTAGCGTCAACGATTGCACACGTTCCCCGTCCCTGCCTGCAATTGCCCTCGGCGTCTCGATGCCCGCGTCGGTCCGCAAGGCGTCCATCCACGTGAGTTCGCTTTCGATGGCTTCACGCGAATTGTAGCCGGGCCTGTGCACACGCAGGATCACCTTGCCGCCCGCTGGCAGATCGATGCGGAACGTGTGGTTTTCGGAGAGATTGATCAGGGTGGCGCGACCGCCATCAAGTCCGGTCCAAAGGTCGAGATTCTGTTCGATCTCTTTGGGCTGCACAGGCATTTCCGAAGGTGGGTTCGGCATTGAAGAAAATGGTCGGAGCGGCCGGATTTGAACCGACGACCCTTTGTCCCCCAGACAAATGCGCTACCAGGCTGCGCTACGCCCCGACTGGCGCAAACCCATAGATTTTAGGGGCACCAAGGTCAAGACCGATGTTGGCCCTGACACGCGTTCAATTCCGGCTCAGGCGGCGGTGCGATCCGCCGTCGCGGCTGCGCCAGCCACCATGCCGCGCATCAGTTCGACCCGCTTCAGGGTGTTGATCCGGTCCATCCAGGAAAGGCTCACCGTTGAGGCACCGGTCAGGTGCAGACCCGGCTGGATCGGATGGGCAGAAAAATCCACAGTCGCCAGGGCATCCGAAATCTGGGCGTGCAGGCGCCGGGTGAATTCGGCCTTGAGGTCAGATGTCTGGTCCACGATCCGGTCTCCTTTCAGGCACCGATCAAAGCGTAAGGCACGATCATCAGGGCGAGTGTCGAGAGATAAAGCCCGATTAATGCGATGGATTTCATTTACCTGTCCCCCGTGGCGGATTTGCGGAATTAATATGGTTAAGCAACGGTTTCGCGCCCGATTGGTTGCACATTTCCGCCAGAATTTGCGGCCGGTTGCGTCCTCGTCAGTCCGTTGGACGCGCCTGATCATCAACAGGTTCAAATGAACCGCTCATGAATGCAGTTTACCGGCAAGCAAAAGGGGCCGCCTTGCGGCGACCCCTCATGAGTCCAATGAAAACTGGAACTTCTGCCCGGTCAGGCCGGGCCAAAGGAGGTGGGCGTCAGGTCGAAGGCTGCTCCGAAAAGACACCTGCACTTCCAAAGTCCATCAGTTTCACCGAATTCTCATTAGACATTGGATCACCTCCTTTCGCATGTTGACGATAAGGGCAGTGTTGACCAAGACCGGCTGCTTGGCAAGGGGGCAAGCGCCAGGGCCAAAAACCGGCGCAATCAGCCTTCGCGGGCGCTGTCGAGGATGCGTTTGCAGTCGAGAAGTTCGCGCAACACCTTGTCGAGCCGCTGGCGGCCGCCGCGTGACAGGGCCGGCGCCCCGGCGGAACCCGTCTCGGCGCCCTCAACCGGCGGCAACGCGGCGCCGTTGGTCTGGCCCATGGCCTCAAGGCTTCCGGCCGTGCCGACCTCGATGACGTAGTTGGCGCTTTCCTCCTTGAGGATGCGCTGCACGCCCTTGATGGTGAAGCCCTGATCATAGAGCAGGTGCCGGATGCCCTTGAGCAACAGCACGTCCTCCGGGCGGTAATAGCGCCGCCCGCCGCCGCGTTTCAGCGGCTTGATCTGCGAAAAGCGGGTTTCCCAAAAACGCAGGACATGCTGGGGCAGGTCCAGTTCTTCAGCCGCCTCTGAAATGGTTCTGAACGCGTCCGGGGCCTTGCCCACAGTGCACTCCTGTCAAAAAGTGCTTATTTTCCCGCGCCGACCATAGATTTGTTGATCTTGGATTTCAACACATTGCTGGGCTTGAACACCAAAACCCGGCGCGGCAGAATCGGCACCTCTTCGCCTGTCTTGGGATTTCGCCCGATACGTTCGTTTTTCGACCGGACCTGGAAGGATCCGAACGAAGACAATTTGACGTTTTCGCCTTCCACCAGCGCGTGGCTGATCAGCTCCAACACCCGTTCTACCAGTTCAGCGGAATCAGTACGCGATAACCCGACAGACTGGTAGACCGCCTCGGCCAGATCTGCCCGCGTAATCGTTTTATGTCCCATTTGCCAACCTGTTACGCAGTTTCCCCCCACCGACCCGCACGTCGAAAGGTTGCGGGGGCAGGTTAACGCCCAAATTCACAGCGGGTCAATCAGTCACGTCCAGCGGATCAGGGATGCGCCCCAGGTGAAGCCTCCACCCATGGCCTCGAGCATAACGAGGTCACCGGGCTTGATCCGCCCGTCAGCAACGCCGACAGCCAGTGCCATAGGCACGGAAGCGGCTGACGTGTTGGCGTGTTTGTCCACAGTCACGATGACTTTTTCGGGTGGGATGCCGAGTTTTTTCCCGGCCCCCTCGATGATTCGCCGGTTGGCCTGGTGCGGCACGAACCAGTCCAGGTCATCAGCCTCGTAGCCCGTGTCGTCCAGCGCGCCGTGAATGACGTCGGAAATCATGCCCACCGCATGTTTGAACACTTCGCGTCCCTGCATGTGCACCACGCCGGCTGTCTTTGTCGAAGACACACCACCGTCGACAAAAAGCTTGTCCCAATGCTCGCCGTCCGAGCGCAGGCGCGAGCCGAGAATGCCCTGATCGGCCTGGTCATCAGGCAGTTCAACGCCCTCGAGCACCATGGCCCCTGCCCCGTCTCCAAACAGCACACAGGTCGTGCGGTCTTCCCAGTCAAGGATGCGGGTGAAGGTCTCTGCACCGATCACCAGCGCCCGCTTGGCCAGCCTGTTCTTCAAGTAGCTGTCAGCGGTCGCGACGGCAAAGACGAAACCCGAACACACGGCCTGGATGTCGAATGCCATGCCGTGATGGATGCCCAACTTCTGCTGCACGAAAACGGCGGTCGAGGGAAAAGTCATGTCCGGCGTGGTCGTCGCGACAATGATCAGGTCAATGTCGCCCGCCACCAGTCCCGCATTCTTGAGCGCTTCTTGTGCCGCCTTGGTGGCGAGATCGGATGTGAGTTCCCCATCAGCAGCCACGTGCCGCTGCTCAATGCCGGTGCGCTGGACAATCCACTCATCCGTCGTATCGACTGTCCTGGCCAGTTCATCATTGGTGATGATCTTTTCAGGCAAGTACTTGCCTACGCCACGCACTAGAGAACGCATCTTTGTCACGCTGTCTGCTCCGTTGCAGAGTCTTCAGGTGTGTCATTTTCCGCCGCTTCTTTGTCGGCTTCCGCTGCTTCCGGCGCGAATTCTGCCATGCCTTCGGCAATCTTGTCGATCAACCGGAAGCGCGCCATCTCATAGGCCAGATCGAGGGCACTTTTGAACCCTATTTCGTCCGTGCCACCATGACTCTTGATCACAGTGCCATTGAGGCCAATGAACACGCCACCGTTTATGGCCCGAGGGTCCATCTTGCGGCGCAGCGCCATCATGGCCCGTGAGGAAATCATGGCGCCGATCCGAGACACCCAGTCTGCCTTGAGGGCCAGACGCAGATAGGTGCCCACCTGCCGCGCGGTCCCTTCAGCAGTCTTGAGCGCAATGTTTCCGGCAAACCCTTCGGTGACCACCACGTCCACCGTGCCCTTGCCCAGATCGTCGCCCTCGACAAACCCGTGATAGCGATAGCCGGCACCGTCATGCTCAGCCAGAATGCGCGCCGCTTCCTTGACCTCGTCGACGCCCTTCAATTCCTCGGTACCGACGTTCAGCAACCCGACCGACGGCTTTTCCTGATCGAACAGCGCCCGCCCCAACGAGGCGCCCAGAATCGCGAAATCCACCAGCTGCTGGGCATCGCCGCCCACCGTCGCGCCGACATCGAGCACGATGGTGTCGCCGCGCAGGGTCGGCCAGATGGCTGCGATGGCCGGGCGTGAAATGCCCTTGATGGGCCGGAGGCAGAAGGTCGCCATAGCCATCAGCGCGCCGGTGTTGCCGCCCGAGATGGCCACGTCAGCCTCACCGGACTTCACGCTTTCGATGGCATTCCACATGGACGAGACGTTGCGTCCCTTGCGCAGGGCGGAACTTGGCTTGTCGTCCATGGCAATGACCACGTCCGAGTGCTGGATGCGCGAGACGGCCTTGAGTTCGGGATAGTCCGCCAGAAGCGGCTCCAGCACTTCCTGCCGGCCATGAAAGATGAAGGCGATGTTGCCGCGTTCGCGCAGGGCGAGCCTGGCACCGTGGAGCACGATGCGGGGTCCATTGTCGCCCCCCATGGCGTCTACGGAAATGGTGATCGTTTCGCTCATTGAAGCCTGTTGGCCCGCCGCTACAAAGTGGCGGCCAGATTATCCATTAGAAGGGGGCGCGCAAGGGTGCCGTCCTGAAGGGTCCGGCGACGCGGTTTGTTGTGGACAGCTATTCTGCGCCTTCCGGACCGGTCTTCAGGCCCTTGAGGGCGGCAAACGGGTTGAGGCTTTCGTCCTCGCCATCGTCCGCGTCATCGGGCAATTCGGCGCCCGGTGCGCGCGGGTAAAGATCGATGGCCAGCCCCAGCACCTCGAGCAGCAAGGGCGCCAGGTCAAGTTCCGGCCCCGACAGATAGTCGGGAATGTCGTCGCCTTCGAGGTCAACAAAGACCTCTGATCCCGGCGCCGAATCGCTGCCAATATCCGCTCCGGGCAGGAAAATGCGATCCACGGGTTCAAAAATCTCCTGCACCACCGGCTCGAACGTCACCACGCAGGGCTGGGTCACCTGGGCTTTGAGTTCCCCGGTGGCCCGCACTCCGCCGCGGAACTTTTCCACCGCCAGTTGGGCGGAAAAACTGTCGACCGAGGAGACCTGCATCAGGTCGGTCAGATTAGCGAGTTCGCCCGCATCGGCCTCGACATTGAGCACCTTGCCCGCAGCGGGAAGATTGTCCACACGCAGGGTTGCGTCGAAAAGCTCAGGCTTTGATTCCGCACTCATGCCGGCATCAATCGTTGGTTTGAAAGTTCAGCTTGCCGCTCAATATGGTGTCGTCGTCCACACCCTGCAACCGGGCGGCAAAGTCGCGCACATAGGCGCAAAGCTCATCCAGATGCGCAGTGTCCTCGCCCCCGTAGACATTGCGCTTGAGCACCTGGGCGAGCGCTTCGTCGTCCTCCTGCTCCAGGGCGTCGGTGAGGCCCGCCAGCAGGCCGAAGAACAGTTCGCCCATTTTCTGGATGCGCTTGGGCACGGCCATGTCCCCCGCTCCCATTTCGCGCAGCGAGCGGTCCATGTCCTTGAAGAACAGGTCAAACAGGTTCTGCGAAAATTCCCGCGTCGCTTTTTGCCCGGTCTTCAGCCGCCGCATCAATAGCCCGAGGTGCAGGCTGATCATGTCGAAGCGGCCTGTTACAGTGTCCGGCACGTTCCACTCGGCGTAGAACCGGGGCTGTCTGGATTGCGCCACAATGGTGGAATAGGTGGCGTACAAGGCAGATTGACTGGCGCTTTTACGAAATCGTGACAGGATCATATGATATTGTTTTTCTGTTGGGTTTTGCCGTGAAGGCACCAAATTCGGTCTTGCCCTCGGCTTGCCAGACCCCCGGTTTGGCAGCTAAACATCGTGCCGGTTGTCCTGCTCGTCGGGCTGCCTATAGTCGAGAGAAGTTGGGATAGTCAATCAATGAGCACACGCAAGCCGGTGTACCGCAGCGCCCTCATGGGAGCCGGTCTGGCCCTCTCACTCGCTCTGGCAGGCTGCTCGAGCTTTGACCCCGGTCAGGGCTTCATCTCGACGCGCACGCAGGGTTACGAGATCTCGGATTCCGCCCTGCAGCAAATTCGTCCGGGTCAGAGCGTTGATCTTGTCGTCGCCGTGCTCGGCTCGCCGATGACCACCAACACGTTCGAGGAAGAAACCGTCTTCTACTATGTTGAAACCAAGGTGCAGGAAACCGCCTTCGGCCTCGACATGGTGCAGGACCGCAAGGTGCTGGCCGTCTATTTTGACGAAGAAAACCGGGTCAAGGACAAGGCCATTTACGGGCTGCAGGACGGCCGGGTCTTCGAGATCGAAAGCCGCCGCACCCCGTCCTTCGGCGAAGACCGCACCTTCATCCAGCAGATCCTCGGTTCGGTCGGGCTCTAGTCAGCCCGTAGCCGGCGTTGCTGATACTCGCCCCAGGCGAGCAGCAGGATCGCGCCCGTAGCAATGGGAATGACCATCAGGTTGATGGCTTCCCAGCCAATCAGTTGCAGCAGCAGTCCCGAGCCGATCGAGGCGACGGCCATGACGCCGAACACCAGCTGTTCGTTCAGCCCCTGTGCCCGCGCGGCCTCCTCTGGCCGGTAGGCCGAGGTCAGCAATGCGGTTGAGCCGATGAATCCGAAGTTCCAGCCAACCCCCAGCAATATCAGTGCAATATCGAAGTGCATGATGCTGATGCCATTGAGCGCGGTGGCCGCACAGCCCAGGATCAGGATCAGCCCAAGCCCCGTCACCAGATGCGCCCCGAGCCGCCGGATCAGTGCGCCGGTGATGAAACTGGGGGCAAACATGGCCACGATGTGCCACTGGATCGCCCCGGTCGCTGCCTCCACCGGATGGCCGCAGACATAGACCATGGCCAGCGGTGCCGCGACCATCACAAAGGTCATCAGCGCGTAGCTTGACGTGGCCGACACGATGGGTACGAAGATTTCCGGCGCACGGATCAGTTCACCCAGTGACCTTCCCTTCGGCGCGTCAGGCAGTTGCCGGGCCGTCGGGGCAAGACGGGTGAACATGAGAATGACGATGGCAAGGGACGCCAGCAGCGCCGGGATAAAGAACGAGCCGGCAAACTCGTGATCGGGGACCCAGTCCTTGGCCAGATAGGCAAATCGCGGGCCCAGAAATCCCGCCAGCACGCCGCCAAGCATCACGAAGGAAATCGCCCGGCCCTTGAGCTCGGCGGGCACGCTGTCTGCGGCGGCGAACCTGTATTGCTGGCCGAAGGCCGCCGAAGCGCCGATGAACATCAGCGCCAGACAGAACAGTATGAAACTGCTCAGCGTCACAGCCGACCCCGCCGCCAGCCCTCCGAAAATGGCCAGCGCCGCGCCGAGGATGAACCCGTTGCGGCGGCCGAGCCTGTGGATGGTAAAGGTCGCCGGCGAAGCGGTGAGCGCCAATCCGATCACCATGGCCGTCACCGGCATGGTTGCAAGACTGGGGTCCGGCGCCAGCGTCGCCCCCGCGAGTGCCGCCACGGAAATCACCACAGCCTGGTTCGACCCCACGATGGCCTGGCTGGCCGACAGAAGGGCGATGTTGCGGGTCGCGGTCGATTTGACGTCCGCAGGCAGGGCCTCGGTTGCCATCAAGTGCTCCAGATGTGAGGGTCGCTGCCCGGATCAAACTTACCCGGATCAGGACGGCTCGGGGCGATCGCCGGCGATTCTGTCCAGCACGCCGTTGACCATACCCGCTTCGGTGCCCTCAAAGAAAGCCTTGGCGACATCCACGTACTCGTTGATGACCACCTTGGCGGGCACATCTAGCTTGTGCATGAGCTCAAAGGCCCCTGCCCGCATGACGGCGCGCAGCGTGGCATCGATCCGCGCCATTGGCCAACCTTGAGCCAATGCGTCGTCGACCAGCGGATCGAGCTGCAGCTGGTGTTTGAGCACGCCCTTGACGATCTGTTTGAAATAGTCAGCGTCGCGCGGCAGATATTCGTCGCCATCCACCACCGGTTCGGCGAACCGGCTGCCGAATTGGGCCAGCGTCTCCTCCAGCGAAGTCTCGCCCACGTCCATCTGGTAGAGCGCCTGCACGGCGGCAAGCCTTGCGGCGCCGCGCTTGTTGGCCGGGCGGCTGTCTTCAGTCTTTGGTGCCACGCTCAATCCTCGTCGGAAACACTGCCGTCCGGTTCCAGGTCGGCAAGGAACGACCGGAAATCATCGGCGGCGGAAAAATTCTTGTATACGGAGGCAAAGCGCACGAAGGCCACATCATCAAGGCTTTTGAGCCCGTCCATGACATATTCGCCGATCCGTTCGCTTTCCAGTTCGGCCTCGCCGGTACTTTCCAGCTGCCGGACGATGCCCGAGATCATGCGTTCGACCCGTTCCTGCTCCACTTCCCGCTTGCGCAGGGCGGTATAGACGGAACGCGCCAGCTTTTCCCGGTCGAATGGCACCTTGCGGCCGGATTTCTTGATGATGGTCAGTTCGCGCAACTGCACCCGTTCAAACGTGGTGAAGCGGCCCCCGCACTCGTTGCAGACGCGGCGGCGGCGGATGGCGCTGGAATCCTCGGTGGGCCGGGAGTCCTTCACCTGGGTATCGCCGCTGGCGCAATAGGGACAACGCATTTGTCCGTCCTAGCCGTAGATCGGAAAGCGGCCGGTCAGCGCCTTGACCTTGTCGCGCACCTGATCCTCGACGGCGCCATTGGCTTCTTCGCCATTGGTCACCAGCCCGTCGAGCACTTCGAGCATCAGTTCGCCCACCTCGGCGAATTCAGCCTCGCCGAACCCGCGTGACGTTGCCGCGGGTGTCCCGACACGAAGCCCGGAGGTCACCGCCGGCTTTTCAGGATCAAACGGTACGGCGTTCTTGTTGCAGGTGATGAAGGCGCGCTCCAGCGATTTTTCGGCCGCCTTACCCGTCAGTCCCTTCGGCCGCAGGTCAACCAGCATCAAGTGGTTATCGGTGCCGCCCGTCACGATATCGAGTCCGCCCTTCACCAGCGTTTCGGCCAGCACCTTGGCGTTGGCGACAACCTGTTGCGCGTACAACTTGAACTCGGGCTGCAGTGCCTCCTTGAAGGCCACCGCCTTGGCCGAGATCACATGCATCAGCGGCCCACCCTGAATGCCGGGAAAAATGGCCGAATTGACCTTTTTGGCGATGTCCTCGTCATTGGTCAGGATCATGCCGCCGCGCGGTCCGCGCAGGGTCTTGTGGGTGGTGGTGGTGGCCACATGGGCATGCGGGAACGGGCTGGGATAGACGCCGCCCGCGATCAGCCCGGCGACATGGGCCATATCGACGAACAGGATGGCGCCTACTTCTTCGGCGATCTTGCGGAACTCCGCCCAGTCCATGACCCGCGAATAGGCGGAAAACCCGGCAACGATCATGGCTGGCTTGTGTTCATGGGCCAGAGAACGCACCTGGTCCATGTCGACAAGACCGTCCTGCTTGCGCACACCATACTGGACGGCATTGAACCATTTGCCGGACTGGTTGGGTTTGGCGCCGTGGGTGAGGTGGCCGCCGGCATCAAGGCTCATGCCGAGGATGGTGTCGCCCGGCTTGATCAGCGCCTGATAGACGCCCTGGTTGGCCTGCGAGCCGGAATTGGGCTGTACATTGGCGAATTCACAGCCAAACAGTTGCTTGGCACGCTCGATGGCGAGGGTTTCGGCGATGTCGACATATTCGCAACCGCCGTAGTAGCGGCGGCCGGGATAGCCTTCGGCATATTTGTTGGTGAGCACCGACCCTTGCGCTTCCAGAACGGCTGCGGAGACGATGTTCTCCGAGGCGATGAGTTCGACTTCCTGCTGCTGACGCGCCAGTTCCTTCGCAATCGCATCGGCGATTTCTGGGTCGGCCTTGGCCAGATTGTCGGAGAAAAAGCCGGGAAAGGCCGAACGGGAGGATTCAGCGTTCATGGGTGCCCCATTGTTGAAGAGTTGGTGCCGCATGCAGCGGAAAGCGGCTTGGGCTTATCACACCAGATCGGGGGATTCCAAGCCATCTTCACCACCAGATAATGTGGTCAGACGGCGCATCAGCTTGGCCCGGGCGACCCGCTGCATTTCCATGCGCGTGCTGGTTGCCGGGGCAATGATCACCACTTCCGTTCCGGTTTCGGGATCAATGGCGGCAACGCGCAGCTGCGCGCCCATGGGACGAAATTCATAAAGAACTTCGCGCTCCGGACTCACGCGCTGAGGTCGAGCACGCCCTGGGCATCCCAATCGTAAATATCGTCACGGAAAATGACCGTGCCCTTACGGTTCGCCCAGGCGCTGATGTAGGTGGTGCGGATCGGCACCGGATCGGCCACCGGCACGTCCAGACGCTCGCCGGATTCGAACGCGGCATTGACCGCGGCGACATCCCAGCCGCCGTTGGACTGCAACACGTAGGCGACGAAAGCGTCAACGTTTTCCACACGGACGCAGCCCGAAGAATGGAACCGCGCGTTCTGGCCGAACAGGCTTTGCGTGGGCGTGTCGTGCAGGTAGACGGCATGGGGATTGTGGAAGTTGATCTTCACATGCCCCATGGAATTCTCGGAGCCGGGGTCCTGCCGGAACGTGTAGTTCACAGCTTCTTCGGTCGACCAGTCGATATCGGTCGGCATCAGTTCATTGCCCTGCCCGTCGAAAATCCGGATGTTGTAGTTGGTCAGATACTCCGGATCATCGTTCATGTAGGTGATCAGGTCACGCCGGATGATCGATTTCGGCACCGTCCAGTACGGGTTGAAATTGATCTGGTGAATGCGGCTGGTCAGGATCGGGGTCTGCCGGTCGATACGCCCGACCACTGCAATGTGCCGGTTGAACACGGTGCCGCCCTGCGTGGCTTCAATCAGCGCCGCCGGAATGTTGACCACCACGCCGGTGCTTTCCGCCTCGGGGGCGAGACGGATCATGCGCGCATAGTTGATGTTGAGCTGGGCCAGCCGCTCATGCACCGGCACCATCATCGCATAGAGCGTCGGCTCATCGATCTGGCCGGAAATGATCAAACCGTGCCGGGCCTGGAACGTGCGGATGGCGATGTCCGTCGCATCGTCCACATGATTGGAAATGTGCGCGTCTTCGGGCAGGTCGCCGGCGGCAATCAGGTATTTCTTGAGATCGGTCACCGAATCCCGGCGCGTCGAGGGGCCGATGCGGAACCAGTCCTGGGTGGCTTCCGGCCAGCCGCCGGCGGCCGAAACCGCTTCATAGCGGCGGATCGCATCTTCCATGAAGATAACGGTTTCCATCGACAGGATGGGTTCTTCGACATCAATTGCCTGCAACGCCGTGCCGGTCTTGCCGCCAATGGCGGAGCCGCCGCGCAGAATTTCGGTGGCCCGTTCCTGGGCCCAGGCAGCGGGCGTCAGCCCCATTGAAGCGCCAAGCGCTGCCGCGCCGCTGATGAAGGATCGGCGGGAAATGGTCGAGAAATCGCGATGTCGCATTGGTGTTCCGGACGTTGGTTCTGGGTCTGACTAATGTCGCCTGCAACGGTCCATATCAAAGACCCCATGGGCCTTCAACGCCGCTCGCTCAGGTGTGAACCAATACGCGCCTACTAAACCAGCCCCACCACGACATGCTGCGCTTGATCGGCAAGTTTGGCCAAACTGGGGCGAAAAACGGCAAACGCCGGCTTGCGCCGGCGTCTGTGCTCACATGCTATTCAGATGTGGCTTTCGCGCCACTCAAGACGTGAAAATCAGAGCTTGTAGAGGATCTGGTCGATCCAGAACCGTTCAAGACGCCCCAGCGACTTGTTGAGGTTTTCGAACTCGGTGTTGCCCAGTCCACCGACCTGTTCGATCGACTTCAGGTGACGGTCGTAGAGTTCGTCGACCACCTCGGCCACTTCCTCGCCCTTGGGGCTCAGCTTGATGCGGACAGAACGGCGGTCGGTGCGCGAACGCTCCTGGAAAATATAGCCGGTCTCGACAAGTTTCTTCAGATTATAAGAAACATTCGAGCCAAGGTAGTAACCACGCGAACGCAGTTCACCGGCGGTCAGTTCGCTGTCGCCGATGTTGAACATCAGCAGAGCCTGAACCGGATTAATGTCGTCCCAGCCCATCCGGTCGAACTCGTCCTTGATCAGATCAAGAAGACGGCGGTGAAGCCGCTCCACGCGGGAGACGGCTTCAAGATAAAGCGGCTTCAGCGGGGTCACATCGCCGTGCTCGACCGCCTCCACTGTGTTTGACTTGGTATTCATGTTGCTTGCCTCACTGTGAAATAACGCACGATTTTCTCGTGTCTCAGATAGGCAAATTAGGACCGGTAAAATAAGATCGGTTTAAGAGACAGACTTAACGCCATCTTACTGAGAAACTTCGCGTTTTTGGCTTTACGAATTCCTACAGTGATTGTGAAATCTGTAACCTTTATCAGTCGTGAATCGCCGCCCGCCAGTTCCGGAACGCCTGGATAAGCAACAGTGTGGCGCCGGCCAGAAGGATCAGCCGCAGCCCGAAGCCGAACACGCCGACGTCCAGCCGGACCGTGCCGGAAAGGAAAAGGACAAGTTCAATCAGCGTGCCCAGAAACAGCACCGCCGTGCCCCAGTTCGATTCGATCCACATGCCCACTGCCGCAAACATGCGGGCGACCGTGAAAATCGATAGCAGCACAAAACCGCTGACCGAGAACATGGCAATTGGGCTGGCGCCGCCCGAGCCGATGCCCAGCAGACGGCCGGCATCGATCAGCGCTGTCATGAGCGCCAGCAACGCGATGATGCGGGTGAATCTGTCGATCAGCGATTGCATGAATTGATGCCTGGTCCGTCAGTCCGGTTCACTGCCTAGCCGTTTTGATGAGGGGCGACAAGCAATCGCGACCCGCTGACATCTTTTCCCCCTGCCTCGCCCCTGCTAACAAGACCGCCAATCAGACGAGGAAGACGATGAGCACGAACTGGCCCCGGCACGACATGAGCTTTTTGAATGGCCATCGCCCGCGGCGGTTGCGCCAGGCTCAATGGGTGCGCGACCTTGTGGCAGAGACCGTGCTCACCCCGGCCGACCTGATCTGGCCGATGTTCGTGATCGAGGGCCGCAACGAAAAGACGTCAATCGCCACCATGCCGGGCGTCGACCGGTTGTCCATCGATCTTGCGGTCGAAGCCGCGAAGCAGGCAAGAGACGCCGGCATTCCCGCCCTTGCCCTGTTCCCCAACACGCCGGGCGAGTTGCGCACGTCCGACGGTCGCGAAGCGTTCAATCCGGACAATCTGATGTGCCGGGCTCTCAGTGCCATCAAATCCGCCGTGCCCGAAATCGGGCTGATCGCCGACGTGGCGCTGGACGAATATTCCTCCGATGGTCAGGACGGGCTGGTTCGCGACGGCGAAATCCTCAATGACGAAACCGTCGACGTCATGGTCAAGTCAGCCATCGTGCAGGCTCGTGCAGGAGCCGACGTCATTGCCCCGTCGGACATGATGGACGGGCGGGTCGGCGCCATCCGCCGGGCGCTCGATGCCGAAAGGTTCGAGCAGACGCTGATCATGTCCTACTCGGCCAAATATGCCTCGTGCTTTTACGGCCCGTTCCGCGACGCGGTGGGTTCTGGCAGCCGGCTCATCGGCGACAAGAAGACCTATCAACTCGATTTCGCCAACAGCGACGAGGCGCTGCGCGAAGTCGCCGCCGATCTCGACGAGGGTGCCGACATGGTCATGGTCAAGCCGGGCATGCCCTATCTTGACCTCGTGCAGCGCGTGAAGGCCGAATTCAGCGTGCCCACCTTCGCCTATCAGGTGAGTGGCGAATATGCGATGATCGAGTTCGCCGGGGCCGCCGGGGCCATCAACCGCGACGCGGCGGTCATGGAGAGCCTTTTGGGCTTCAAGCGGGCCGGATGCGACGGCATTCTGACCTATTTCGCGCTGGAGGCGGCGCGGCGGCTTGGGGAATAGGCCGTCCGGCTTGAAAAGCGCCGGCGCAACGCCGATCTGTTGGAAGCCGATAACGGGGGCCACACCATGAGCAACAACCTGCCTGATCCGCGCACCGCGCCGGAACTGTTTGACACCCTGCTCACCCGCCGGGTCATCGCCTATTTCATTGATCTGGCCATCATCCTGGCGCTGATGATCGGCGTGATCCTTGCCGGTTTCATTCTGGGCCTTGTCACCATGGGTGCCGCCTTCGTTGCCATCCCCATCGCCCTGCCGATCGCTCTTGTCACCTATTATGCCGTCACCCTCGGTTCGCCGAAACGGGCGACGGTAGGCATGCAGATGATGGATATCGTTCTCACCCCCACCCGTGGCGCGCCGCTCGACGGCTGGCGGGCTTTCTTTCATCCGCTGTTGTTCTGGGTGACCTGCTGGATCCTGCCGCCCTTTTCCTATCTCGTCGCGCTGTTCACGCCGCGCCGCCAGATGATCCACGACTATGTGCTGGGGACCCTGATGGTCCGCCGCTCGCCAATGGAGCGTCACTGGCGCAGCATGCCCGGCCGCGGGTTCGACATGTACCCCACTCACGAAGCGTAAATTTGTCCATCTGGTCAAAAGTTTAGCGCAAGTCTTCAATAAATTGATTCATGTGGGAAAGGCGCGCCCTTCGCACAGAATGTGCTTGGAGCGGTCCGGGCAAGCCTTCATATTAGGACAATGATTGAGGCGATCCTGACCAGCGACGCTCTGGCCATGTGGCTCACGTTTGCCGTGATCGTCACCGCGATGGTGTTTTACGCCACCGAATGGGCCTCGCTCGAACTCACCTCCATCGGTGCCGTGCTCGGCGTTCTGGCCATCGGCGTGGTGCTGCCGGAAGCGGGCATCAGCACCGACGAGGTGCTGTCCGGCTTTGCCAATCCCGCGCTTCTGACCATTCTCGCCCTGCTGGTGATGGGTCAGGCTCTGATCCAGACCGAGGCGATCAGCGGTCTTGCCGATTATCTGGTCAAGCTCTGGCCCACCCGGCCGGCGATGGTGGTCCTCGTCGCTCTGGTCTTCGCCGGTGCCGTCAGTTCCATCGTCAACAACACGCCGGTGGTGGTGGTGTTCATGCCGGTGCTGGCCTCGATCCTGATGCGCCGCAAGCTTCTGGCGTCGAAATACATGATGCCCCTCAGCTACATGACCATCCTTGGCGGCATGGTCACGCTCCTGGGCTCGTCGACCAACCTTCTTGCCGCCGGTGTGGCACAGGATCTCGGCATTGAAAGCGTCACTTTCTTCTCTTTCGCCGTGCCCGGCCTCATCATGGCGCTGGTCGGGTCGATCTACGTGCTGTTCATCGCACCCCTGTTCATCCCTGACAATCAACGCGACCAGCCCAATACCCGTGGCCGTTCGATGCAGTTCATCACCGAGATCCGGCTGACCCCGGGCCACCCGCTGGTCGGCGACCACACCGTCGCGGGAATGTTCCCCAAGATCACAACTCTGACCGTGCGCGCCGTGCGCCGGGGCTATTCCACTTTCCTGCCGCCCTTCGACGACATCACCCTGCGCACCGGCGACACGCTCATCATCGCCGCCACCCGCGATGCGCTGACCGACGCGTTGAAGTCGTGGCGGGCCTTTCAGGGCAGCGATTTTCAGGAGACCGAAACTTCCGCCAATGGCGAAGGCGACGAAAGCGTCATTCTCTATGAAGCGCTGGTGCCGCCGGGCTCGCGGCTGGTCAACAATGGTGTCGATCAGGCCGGTTTCATGGCCGAACATGGGGTACTGATCCTCGGGGTCGAGCGGCGCAGCCGCATGGCTCGCCAGCCACTCAGCGAAATCCGGCTGGAAGCCGGCGACGTGTTGCTGATTGCCGGCAAGACCAGCGCCTTCAACCGGCTGCGCGGGCTGCAGGACCTGATCGTCATGGAATGGAGCGGCTCGGAAATCCAGCCGCACGGCATGGCCCTGCGCGCCCAGTTGATCTTCGCGCTCACCATCGCCGTCATCGCGCTCGGCATCGTGCCGACAGTGTTTGCCTCGATGGCCGGAGCCTTCGGCATGATCGCAACCGGTTGTCTCAACATTCGTCAGGCCGCCCGCGCCATCGACCGGCGCATCATTCTGCTTGTCGGCTCGTCCATCGCCATGGCCGCTGCCATGGCCGCCACCGGTGGCGCCGATTTCATCGCCAGCGCAGCGACCATGACCTTGGGCGAAATGTCACCGGCGTGGTTCATGGGCGGGCTTTTCATCATTGTCGCGATTTTGACCAATTTCCTGTCAAACAATGCCACTGCGGTGCTGTTCACGCCCATAGCCATTGCGGCCGCGGGGCAGCTCGGGGTCGACCCGTTGCCCTTCGTGGTGGCGGTCATTCTGGGCGCCAATGCCTCGTTCGCCACACCGATTGGCTATCAGACCAACCTTTTGGTCATGGGTGCCGGGCACTATCGTTTCCGCGATTTCGTGGTGGTGGGTACTCCACTCGTCGTGATCGTGTGGATTGTGTTTTGTCTGGTCGCCCCGTGGTATTATGGGATTTGACCACATGCGTTGAACCGGGAGGTCTGGCCAAAATAAATGTCCCGCCAAACACCTGAAACCGCCCAGTTCTTTTTGACCGCTCCATCTGCCTGCCCATACCTACTGGGCCGCGAAGAGCGCAAGCTGTTCACCCATATCACCGGCCGCCGCGCCGGTTCGCTGCACCAGCTCTTGTCCGAGCACGGGTTCCGGCGCAGCCAGAACCTCGTTTACCGCCCCGCATGCGAGGGCTGCACCGCCTGCCGCTCTGTGCGTGTCATCGCCAATGAATTCGCACCCAACCGCCGCTTCAAGCGCATCTGGAAGCGCAACGACGACATCGTCGGCAAGGCGATCCCGGCGGAGGTCACCCGCGAACAGTATGACCTGTTCACCCGCTACCTCGCCGACCGGCACGAGGGTGGCGGCATGACGCAGATGAATTTCACCGATTATGAATTCATGGTCGAGGACACGCCGGTGGATACGCTTCTGGTCGAATACCGGTTGGGGGCAAACGGCCCGCTGGCCGCCGTTGGGCTCACAGACCGGATGGAGGACGGCTATTCCATGGTCTATTCCTTCTTCGATCCAGCGCTAGCCGGCCGCAGCCTTGGGAACTTCATGATCCTTGATCACATCGACCGTGCCGCCCGCGACGGGCTCGATTACGTATATCTGGGCTATTGGGTCGAAGGTTCGCCCAAAATGGAGTACAAGGCCGAATTCTCTCCCCTGCAGGTCCAGACCGAGCACGCCGGCTGGCGCAGACTGAGCTGAGTTGGCCGGCCGCGAAAGACATCCATATTGATCCTGTTTCTCCTGCTTTTGTTGCAGATCGGCCTCGTGCCGGTGCTGACCGGTCTCAGCCTTGCCGCGATTGCAGGGCTGTTCGGCTTTGCGGTGCCGCTTTTCGACATGTTCAATCATTTCCAGCTCATCTGGTTCGTCGGGCTTGCGGTCAGCCTCGGGATCAGCCTGCTCGTGTTCCGGCGTCAGGGACGGAACTATGTCCGCCTTGTCGGCGGCCTCGGGTTTCTCGCCTCGGCGATCCTGGTTGTTCCCGAACTCGTGGCCGCGTTCAGCGGTTATCCGCCGGTGCCCCCCGATACCCAGACCGTGCG
Organism: Devosia sp.; assembly: GCA_017794705.1. GTDB lineage: Bacteria > Pseudomonadota > Alphaproteobacteria > Rhizobiales > Devosiaceae > IH3. The sequence goes on from CP051235.1 coordinate 642,676, forward strand.
GCTGATGAGCCGCAACCTGTTCGGCATGAATTACGGCATGGCCCGGGTCGCCGACGCGATTGAGGAAGCTGATCCGGACATCATCGCCTTGCAGGAATATTTCTCCGAACAGCGCGATGGGCTGCGCGACCGGCTGATTGGCGAATATCCGCATGTCATCGAATGTATGGGGGGTGACCGGGCCTCGCTGGCGGTCTATTCGCGCCTGCCTTTCGCAGGCACCAGTGACAGTCACTGCCCGAACAATTACGCGTCCCGCCTCAACAAGGTGGGCTGGCTGGCGGTTCAGTTTTCAACCGCCGACGGACGTGAATTCACAGTGGTCAACACCCATCTCAACTGGCCGATCCGCATTGCACCGCTGCGTGACACGTCTCTTGACTGGCCCGACCGGATTGCCGCAATGACGTCCCGCAAGAGCGTCGAATACGCCGAGGTCGCGTCAGGGCTCGAGACTATCGAAGGTCCGCTGGTGCTTGTCGGTGATTTCAACGCCACCCCCTGGTCCTATGAACTTCGCGACTTTGCAGAGCGCGCTGGTCTCGATCGGCAGACCCACAACCTGTTCACCTGGCCTGCCCGCTTCTACATCCGCGGCTGGCGCCAGTTCATCCCCTTCCTGCCGCTCGACCACCTGTTCACCCGCGACGGCATCCTCGTCCATTCCGTCAGCGCCACAGCCCCCGCCGGCAGCGACCACCTTGCATTGCTTGCAGAGATGTCTGTGCCAGCGGGGTGAGGTAAGTCCCAGTGCTGCACCGCGCGGATGGCCAATCCTGTCCAGTCACCTCGGGTCGGCAATGAATGCAATGACCAGGGCTCGCAGCGCCGTCCCTTCTCCCTTGATGGGATTGAGGCGGAAGTACAAATCGCTCCAGTGGAGCGATTTGCCGCCGAAAGTGCCCCGAAGGGGCGGATGAGGGTGGAGCCACACTCGCCAAGCGGGCCGGACCGCTGCCCCCTCATCCGACCGCGCTGCGCGCGCCCACCTTCTCCCACAAGGGGAGAAGGAAATGGGTCTGTGCAAAAAACTTATCCCCGCCCTCAAACCTTCCCGCATACTCTCTCACAGGTGCCCGCACTTGAGCACGGTTGCAAACGAGTGATTGGCGGGGATCGGCCGGTGTGGAACGGGAGTCGTCCCGTTTCAGGGTAAAGCGGTCAGGTAGCCCTCGGCCAGGGGGCAAGTGTAAGACGCTGCGCAGCCGTCTGATATGGGTTGCGCCTGTTTCTTCAAACTTTCGGAGAGACAGATGCCTGTCTGGGCTGTTGCCGTCGAACGAGCGAACGGGGCAGATCTGGACAAATCAGGGGCATGGCGCATCCGCGGGGCTCCGGAGGGCCCCGGCCTGTTCGTCATAGTCCACAAATCCCGGTTGCGCGGGGCGTTGTGCGCCTCACTTTTTACTACTTAGGATCGAGGTGTTCACCGCCCCGCGCCTGCTCTGCTTTTCTATTTGAAACCACAGGAGTTCCCGTGTGGCGCTTTCGGCTGCCAAAATTTCACGCGTCACCCTCGGGCTTGACCCGAGGGTCCATGATGAATTGGCACACGCTGGCGTCGTTCGTGAGACTCAACGAACCCCCATTCGCGTGGCACCGCTGCATGGATACTCGGGTCAAGCCCGAGTATGACGCTGGAGAGAAGGGTGGTGCCGTGCCCATCTCAGCGCCCGAAAGGGACGGGACGAGCGCAGCGAGGACCCCGGCCGACTTTTCGGCCGCCCCGTCGGAGGCGCAGGTTTGGTCATAGCGACCAGCGTCATGACCAAACCGGTACGCGCCGTGAGACAAAACAAAGCCCGGGACGGCAGTGGAGAATGTTTCGTCATTGCGGGCGACCCAAGTGAGGCTCGCGTGGGCCGCGACTACCCCGTGAACCGGTTATTCCGCGGAAATCCGGTTGGCCGCAACCGTCCGGCCTGCGCCCGTTCGCCGATCCACTCGACAAGCTCATCCATAGACCGCGTGAAGGTGCGGCCGGAACTGTCGGTCCAGGTGAGGCCCTCCTCCGCCGTAAAGACGCGCACGTCCGAGACGCCGCCGTCCTTGTACTTCTGCAGTCGGACGCCCTTGCCGCGGGCCATCTCGGGCAATTGTTCGAGCGGGAAGATCAGCAGTTTTCGGTTCTCGCCGATCACCGCCACCCGATCGCCCTCTACGGGCACACAGATGCGGGCTTCCACCGCACCCGACACATTGAGCACCTGCTTACCCTTGCGGGTGTTGGCGATCAGTTCGTCCTCGGTGGCCACAAAACCGTTGCCGATGTCCGACGCGAACAGTCGCTTCTTTCCGGGCTGGTGGACGAACAGATCGACAACGTCGTGGCCCTCCTCGATGTCGACCATGATGCGCACCGGCTCGCCGTTGCCGCGTCCACCAGGCAGCTTGTCGGCGCCCAGCGTGAACACCTTGCCGTTGGTGGTCAGCATCAAAAGCTTGTCGGTGGTCTCGGCCTTGAACATCAGTTTCAGCGCGTCGCCGTCCTTGAAGCTCAGCGACGACGCGTCGGTATTGTGCCCCTTCAAGGCCCGGATCCAGCCCTTCTCGCTGAGTACAACAGTGACCGGTTCCTTCTCGATCAGCGCCGTGTCGAAATCGATGTCGCCGGTATCGGGCAGGCTGTCGAACGTGGTCCGCCGTGCGCCCAGCGCCGTGTCCTTGGCGTACGCCTTCTTGATGTCGCCGACTTCGGTGGTGATCACGCCCCACTGTTTGCGGTCGGAGGCGAGCAGCGCCTCAAGGTGCGCCTTCTCCTCGCTTAGCTTCTTGTGCTCGGAGCGGATTTCGATCTCTTCCAGCTTGCGCAGTGACCGCAGCCGCATGTTGAGGATGGCTTCCGCCTGCCCGTCGGTCAGGTCGAACTTGTCCATCATCACCTGTTTGGCATTGTCCTCCTCGCGGATGATGCGGATCACCTCATCGAGGTTGAGATATGCCACCAGATACCCGGACAGGACTTCGAGCCGCTTGTTGATCTGCTCGACACGATGGGTCGAACGGCGGACGAGCACGTCCTTTCGGTGCTGCAGCCAGGCACCGATTGCCTCGCCGAGCCCCATTACGCGCGGCACCGCGCCCTTGTCGAGCACGTTCATGTTCATCGAGAATCGGCTTTCCAATTCGGTCAGCCGGAACAGGCTCTCCATCAGGACAACCGCATCGACGGCGCGGGACTTTGGCTCGAGTACCAGCCGCACGTCCTCGGCGGATTCATCGCGCACGTCTTTAAGCAAAGGCAGTTTCTTGCCCAGAAGCAGGTCGGCGATCTTTTCAACGAGGCGCGACTTTTGAACACCATACGGAATTTCGGTGACCACCACCTGATAGCCGCCGCGGCCCGTGTCCTCGATTTCGTAGCGCGCGCGGATACGGAAGGAGCCCCTGCCCGTCTCGTAGGTCCGGGCCATTTCCGCCTTGCTGTCGACAACGATTCCGCCCGTGGGGAAGTCAGGACCCTCAACGAACTTCATCAGGTCCTCTGCCGGCGCGTCGGGCTTGTGGATCAGGTGCAATGCCGCATCGCAAAGTTCGGCGACATTGTGCGGCGGGATGGAGGTCGCCATGCCCACCGCGATGCCGCTGGCGCCATTGGCCAGAAGGTTTGGGAAGTTGGACGGCAGAACCGAAGGCTCGTCGGTTTCGCCATCATAGGTGGGGCGGAAATCAACAGCATTCTCGGTGATACCCTCAAGCAGCCTTGCCGCGACGTCGGTCATTCTGGCTTCGGTGTAGCGATAGGCGGCGGCGCTATCGCCATCGATCGAGCCGAAATTGCCCTGCCCGTCGACCAGCGGATAGCGCAGCGAAAAGTCCTGCGCCAGCCGCACCAGCGCGTCATAAATCGACTGATCACCGTGCGGGTGGAACCCGCCGATCACGTCACCCACCACCTTGGCGCTCTTCTTGTAGCCCTCCTTGGGGTCGAGCTTCAAAAGCCGCATCACATGCAGAATGCGCCGATGCACCGGCTTCAGCCCGTCGCGCGCGTCCGGCAAGGCCCGCTGGGTAATCGTCGACAGGGCGTAGTTGAGATAGCGCTCTTCAAGCGCCTGTCGCAGATCTACAATTCTGCTCTGGTCCTCATCGGGGGGCAAAAGCTCTGCCATGGGGTTCAGTCGCCATTCTGGTGTGGGCCTGCCGATTGGCAGATCGATTCAGGTTTGGCCTTCAACTCGTTGGCCGAAGACTCAAATTTATCCGGCAAGCGCCGAATCATCGGCCGATTATACAAGTTCAGCCAAGCTGGCCACGAGTTGATCCCGCGTTGTCGGCACTTCGATTTGCCGCGGGTTCCACACATGCATCGCCAGAAAGTGCCCGGTCAGGCGCAATCCGTCCTGCACCTGTTCTGCCGGGGCATTCTCGAACGTGGTGAAATAGGCCGGCAGCGGCAGCAGTTTGTCGAGATATTTCGCCCCTGCTTCTGCTGTCACCGCCCGCCCGGACTTCGGAGAAACGTAGGCCAGCCCTTCGGTCGCTCCGGTGACGGCACAAGACGCAATATCAAGGCCGAAGCCCAGTTCGTCCAGCAGCGTGAACTCGAAGATCGAGATCATCTGCGCCAGTTCGACCAGTTCATTGCCATCGTCCATGATCTCCGAGGCCATGCGGTAGAGCCGTTCGTGCGGGTCGCGCTCGGGCAGCAGCCGCAGGTGGGCACACAAGAGTTGCGCCGCATAAAGCCGGGTTCTATCGGCGATCAGGTCTGCCGCGCGCGGTTTGATCAGTTCGACCGAAAACATGCCAAGATGTTCGTCAAGCCGCGCCCGCCAGTGCAATTGCACCTGGTTGCCGGGCTGCAATGTCGCCGCCAGCTTGCGCGAACGTCCGCCGCGCACCAATCCGAGGTGACGCCCCCGGTCAGGTGTCATGGCTTCCACAATGACAGAGGTTTCGCCGTGACGGCGCACGCCGATGATCAGCCCTTCACCGGACCATTCCATGTCACGACCCGCTCCGGCGGTCAGACATCGAATTCAAGGCCCATGTCAGTGTACCTCTCGCGGTCTTCGGCCCATTTCTCGCGGACCTTGACGAACAGGAACAGGTGCACGTCGGTTTCGAACATCTGCTGCAATTCCTTGCGTGCCTCTGCCCCAATCGCCTTGATGGTCTGCCCGCCCTTGCCGAGGATGATCTTCTTGTGCGTGTCGCGGGTCACCACGATCACTTGCTGGATGCGGTACGACCCGTCCTTTTTGACCTCGAACAGTTCCGGCTCGACCGTGAGGTTGTAAGGGATTTCGTCATGCACGCGCAGGAACAGTTTCTCGCGCGTCACCTCCGCTGCAGTCAGGGCCAGCGTCAGGTCGGTTATCTGGTCTTCCGGGAAATGCCACGGGCCGGGTGGCACACCATTCGCCGCCCATTCAACGAAATCCGCGACCCCGTCGCCATCCAGCGCCGAGATCATGAAGGTGCGGTCAAACTTCAGGCGGGCGTTGAGTTCTTCGGAAAGGGCCAGCAGTTGCTCGCGTTTGATCTGGTCGATCTTGTTGAGGACTAGCACCTTTGGCTGAGAAACCGATTCAAGTCCTTCACAAAGTGATTCAACCTCTGCGGTCACGCCACGCGGCGCATCCACGATCAGCGCTACCAGATCGGCATCCCCGGCCCCGCTCCAGGCCGACTGCACCATGGCGCGGTCAAGCCGGCGCTTCGGCGCGAACACACCTGGCGTATCGACGAAGATCACCTGCGATTGCCCTTCGGTCACCACGCCGCGGATCTGGTTGCGGGTGGTCTGGGCCTTGTGGGTCACGATCGAGACCTTGGTGCCGACCAACGCATTCAAAAGCGTCGACTTGCCCGCATTGGGGGCGCCCATCAGGGCGACGAAGCCGCAGCGGGACTGTTCAGCAGCTTGTTGGTCGGTCATGCCTGGCTGTCCGTAATGTTCTCGCGCTCGAGAAATTTCTCCGCCACCTTGTGCTCGGCGATCTTTTTGGACGGGCCGACATCAAGCGCCGGTTCGAACCCGTCGATATGCACCGCGATGGTGAAGATCGGGGCGTGGTCGGGGCCGGAGCGTTCAACCAGTTTGTAGGACGGCGCGCGCAGCCCCCTGCCCTGGGCCCATTCCTGCAACGCCGTCTTGGCGTCCGCCTTGCGGGCGTCTTGGTTGGACAGGTGTGCGGCAAAACTGCGTTCGACAAACTTGTAGGCCCTTTGCAGTCCCCCGTCCGAATAGATGGCGCCGATGATCGCCTCACAGACGTCGGCGAGGATCGCGTCCTTGTCGGCGCCGCCTGTGCGCGCCTCGCTGTCGCCGAGTACCAAGTCCTCGCCCAGCTTCAGGTTGCGAGCGACTTCGGCACAGCTTTCCTTGCGCACCACCGAATTGAGCGTCCGCGACAGTTCACCCTCGTTGGCTTCCGGCCGCCGTTTGTACATCAGGTCGGCGACAACCAGCCCGAGCACCCGGTCACCCAGAAATTCGAGGCGCTGGTAGGATGAATGCACCCTTTTTGCCGGCGATATGGCGCTTGAATGGGTCAGCGCCCGGCGCAGCAATTCCTTGTCGGCAAAGACATAGCCCAAACGTTGTTCCAGAGCATCGAATGTTCGGGCTTTTTGAGGCATCAGTAGATCGATTGGAACATGCGGTCCCAGCGCACCTTGGCGGGCCACTGCCAGATCTGCCAGGGCGGTGCATTGTCTTCGATGGAGAAGAAGCGTGCCTCGCCCTTGCCGATCAGGTTGCCGGCGGGGACATAGCCCACCGCGCTCAGCACGCGGCTGTCCTGCGAGCGGTCACGGTTGTCACCCATCATGAAATAGTGCCCGGCCGGCACGACATATTCCTGCGTATTGTCGAGCGGACCATTGTCGGAGATTTCGTGGATCCGGTGCGACACGCCGTTCGGAAGCGTTTCTTCATAGACCATCACCGGGATGGAGGTTCCAAAGCTGTCGGTATCGGTGCCGCGCTCGATGAACTCGCGCTCAACCGGCTCGCCATTGATGTTGAGAATGCCGCCGATCATCTGGATACGGTCACCCGGCAGGCCGATCACCCGCTTGATGTAGATATCGGACTGCGGCACCGGCAGGAATACAGCGATGTCGCCGCGGTTGGGCTCCCGCCCGAAAATCCGGCCGTTGAACGGAATCAGACCCAACGGGAAGGAATAGCGTCCATAACCCCAGGTGAACTTGGAGGCGATCACGTAATCGCCAATCATCAAGGTCGGCTGCAGCGAGGCAGTCGGTATCGAAAACGGCTGATAAAGGAAGGTACGGAACACCAGCGCAATCAGCAGCGCCTCGATGATCACGACAATTGTTTCGCGCAGTTCGGAGCCCTTGGACTTGCTCTCAGAGGCGTCGGACATGTGAGGCACTTTCGATTGGCTGGATGGGGGTTGGTACGAAAAGCACTTGGTCGGGTCAACTCCGATGAGACCCTAGCCCGGCAGCGCCTCGATGATGACGAAAGCCTGGGCAATCCCGGCGTCGTCGGTGATGGTCAGGTGGATATGGGGGACCATGCCCTCGGGCACAATATAGTCCAGCACTTTTGCCGCGCCGTTGGTCAGTTTCATCGTCGGCTTGCCCGAAGGCAGGTTGACCACGCCCATGTCGCGCCAGAAGACGCCGTGCGACATACCCGTACCCAGCGCCTTGGCGCAGGCCTCCTTGGCGGCGAAACGCTTCGCATAACTCGCCGCGCGTTCACGCCGGCGGTCCGATTTGGCGCGCTCGATTTCGGTGAAACAACGGTGGGTGAAGCGGTCGCCGTACTTTTCCAGAACCGCAGCAACGCGGTCGATCTGGCTGATGTCGTTGCCCATGCCGATGATCATTTGAGGCCGCGGCTCCCCGGTTTCACAGCCGGCAGCGCAGCCAGCTCGGGCGGCAGTTTATCCGCGGGGTAGGCAGGCACCGCATACTCGGTCAGCGCGACCAGCGGCACACCGATTTCGGCTTTGCCCGCCGAACGGTCGACAAGGCAGGCGGCGGCGACAACGTCAGCGCCGAGTTTTTTGAGGCAATCAATGCATTCGCGAATGGAAAGGCCGGTGGAAACGATATCTTCCACCACGATCACCTTTTCCCCCGGCGCGACCTCAAAGCCGCGTCGCAGCTGGAACTCTCCATCCACCCGTTCGGTATAGATGGCAGGGACCCCCAAATGACGCGCCGTTTCATAGCCCGGAATAACGCCGCCCATGGCGGGCGACACCACCTGCGAGATGTCGGAAAACCCTTCCGCGCGGATCTTTTCGGCGAGTGCCCGGCACAGAATCTCCGCCTTTTCCGGGCGGCGAAACACCAGTGCCTTTTGCAGGAACACCGGTGACCTGAGGCCCGACGAGAGGATGAAGTGTCCGTCGAGAATGGCATCGCATTCCCGGAACACCTGCATGACTTCGTCGTGGCTCATCATCGCTCAGCTGTCCTTTTTCTGTTCCCAGTCGATCGAAGTGACTTCGCTGGATTGTTCGTAACTGGCGCGCATGACCTTCGACAGGCCGGCGGTCTGTTTCAACGCAGTCAGCAAGTCAGTCAGTTGTGCCAGGTCCCGCACTTCAAGCTGAAACATCATCTGATGGAAGTCTGGAGACACCATTCTGAGCACAAGATTGTGGATATTGGCCTCGGACGTGGCGATGGTCGCGGTCACCTGCGCCAACATTCCGGGCCGGTCGGCGGCCAGCATGGAGACCGTGACTGTGTGCAACTCATCGGCGGCGTAGTTGGTGTCCCACATCACGTCGAGCCAGGCGGCTTCGGCTTCATGCTGCTGGATCAAGGCGTCCGAATGGATGGGATAAATGGTCAACATCCCGTCCATGGACAGGATGGCGACCATCCGGTCTCCGGGCACCACGCCTTCAGGCGACACCGTGACCGGGGTGTTGAAATCGAGGCTGGCAATCGCTGCCTTGACCCGCGAGGAGGTTTTCTGCCCACCCGGCAGGCGGAACCTGAAGTTTTCTGCCTGGCGCAGCGAAAACCAGCCGTCGGCCTGTTGTGGCGCGGGCAACTGAATTTTCCGGCGGCGGAACAGCCGCTTGGCGCCGAGCGTCTTGGCCATGGCCTGCAGCTGGTCGGAATCGATACGCCCCTCGCCTATGGCCAGAACGATGTCTTCACGGGTCTTGAGATCGAGTTCCGCCGCCATGCGTTTGACGGCTTCCGCCTCGTCGTCGACGCCGTGCTGCTGCAGCAACATGGAGAGCACCTGTTCGCCCAGACCTTTAGCGCGGCGCTGGGCATCGACGCGCAGGGCCCGGCGGATGGCTGCGCGGGCCTTGCCAGTGGTGGCGAGGCTTTCCCAGTTGGAGGCGGGCCGGTGATTGTGGTCGCGCACGATCTCGATTTCATCACCGTTGCGCAGGACGGTTGTGATCGGGGTATAGACCCCGTTGATCTTGGCACCCACGCAGGTATCGCCGATGTCGGTATGCACGGCATAGGCGAAATCGATGGGCGTCGCGCCCCGCGGCAAGGCGATCAGGCGACCTCTTGGGGTGAAACAGAAGACCTGATCCTGGAACAGTTCGAGCTTTGTGTGCTCCAGAAATTCGTCGGTTTCCCCGTCCTCGGTCAGGTGCTCGATGGTCGAGCGCAGCCACATATAGGCCTGGCTCTCCTTTTCCAGCCGCTTCAGGCTGCCCGAGACATTGTCCTTGTAAAGGGCATGAGCGGCGATGCCGTATTCGGCGACATTGTGCATTTCCTGGGTGCGAATCTGCAGTTCGGCGCGGTTTCGGCCGGGCCCCACAATGGTTGTGTGAATCGAGCGATAGTCGTTGTATTTGGGGACGGAGATATAGTCCTTGAACCGGCCCGGCACCATTTTCCAGGTGGAGTGGACCACACCCAGGGTCCGGTAGCATTCGTCCAGCGTGCCGACGATGATGCGGAACCCGATCATGTCGGACAGTTGCTCGAGGGCGATGGATTTCTGTTCGATCTTCTTGAAGATGGACCAGGGCGATTTCAGCCGGGCGCGCACCTTTGCCTTTATCCCGCTGGCATCGAGCTTTTCAGTCAACTCGGCCTGAATGCGCTGGATCACCTCCTGATTCTCGTCCTCCATTTCCTGAAGGCGGGAGATGATGGCGTCATAATGATCAGGCTGCATGACCTTGAAACTGATGTTTTCAAGTTCATTGCGCATGTCCTGCATGCCCATGCGCCCAGCCAGCGGCGCATAGATATCCATGGTTTCCTGGGCGATGCGACGGCGCTTCTCCTCGGGTACGAAACCGATGGTGCGCATGTTGTGCAGCCGGTCGGCGAGTTTGACCAACAGCACCCGTACGTCCTGGGAAATCGCCAGCAGCAGTTTACGAAGGTTCTCGGCCTGCGCTTCTTCGCGGGTAACCAGGTTCAGCCGTTCGATCTTGGTCAGCCCGTCAACGATCTGGCCGATTTCAGGACCGAAAAGCTGATCGATTTCGGCGCGGGTCGCGTCCGTGTCCTCGATCGTGTCGTGCAGAAGCGCGACGGCGATCGTCGCGTCATCCAGCCGGAGATCGGTCAGGATGCCGGCGACTTCAAGCGGATGCACGAAGTAGGGATCGCCGGAGGCGCGCAGTTGCGTGCCATGCTTTTGCATGCCGTAGACGTAGGCGCGGTTCAAAAGGTTTTCGTCGGCGTTCGGATTATAGGCGAGCACACGTTCAACCAGCTCATACTGACGCATCAGCTTGTGAGGGCGTGTGCTTGCGCTTTCGATTTCTCCGGCCAATGACAATTTGCGACTGTGTGCTCGAACCTAAACAAAAGGCGCCGGCTGATCACCGGCGCCCTTCATATCATATAGTCCAGACCGGCTGGCGATCAATCGTCGCGGCGTTCCGGCGGAGCCAGGCTCTCGATGCCGCGCAGCAGGTCTTCTTCATTGATCGAATCGAAGGTGATCTGCTGATCGCCGCCCGACAGGCCGTCCAGTTCTTCGGCCGGTGCCTCTTCGGGCTCGTCGACTTCCACGTAGCGCTGCAGCGAGTGGATGAGGTCCTCGGTCAGGTCTTCCGGCGAAAGGGCGCCGTCGCCAATTTCGCGCAGGGCCACGACCGGGTTCTTGTCGTTGTCGCGGTCGACGTTGATGGAAGAACCGTTGGCAATCAGGCGCGCACGATGGGCGGCGATGAGCACCAGTTCGAACCGGTTCGGAACTTTTTCAATGCAGTCTTCGACGGTGACGCGTGCCACTTCGGACTCCTCAAATTTGCGGAATTTGGGCGTTCCATACACCAGACGCGGCAGCGACACAAGCAAAGCCCGTCAAATCGGGGGGACTGATTTGCCGCAGGTGACCCTTCCGATGATAATTGATAAACCCTTCCGAGTATGACAATCATATTAGCATTCCATGCGCGAGTGGGCACCGCGCGGAAACGCTCAAAAAGGCCGGAAAACCTGACAGTTGGACGGTAACAAGAAAAACTAGCGGTGATCCGCCGGACCATGCCACATCGGAAAAGGCGAAATCCGGCCCGCACTGGAGTTATCGATTTATGGATATTGATCCAAGAGACCGCGTAGTCGCCTTTATTGACGGCGCCAATCTATACGCCACCTCGAAGGCCATTGGCATCGACATCGACTATCGTCAGCTGCTGGAAGAATTCCAGCGCCGTTGCCGGTTCCTGCGCGCCTATTACTACACCGCCTATGTGGAGGATCAGGAGTTTTCCTCGATCCGTCCGCTGATCGACTGGCTGGACTACAATGGCTACACGGTCGTCACCAAGCCGGCCAAGGAATATACCGACGCTGCCGGCCGCCGGAAGGTGAAGGGCAACATGGATATCGAAATGACCGTCGATGCGCTCGACCTGTCGCCGCATTTCGATCATTTCTTCCTGTTCTCCGGCGATGGAGATTTCACCGCGCTGGTCGCTGCCCTGCAGAAGCGCGGCAAGAAGGTGACCGTGGCCTCGACCCTGTCGACTTCCACGCCGATGATCGCCGACGAGTTGCGCCGCAGGGCCGACTTCTTCCTCGACGTGAAACAGCTCACCGAGGAATTCGGCCGCCCGCAACAGTCGGTCAAAACCAGCTTGCGCGGTGACGACGATGATGAAGAGGACTGAGCGGACCCGCTGATCCGCTCCCGTTCACAAAAGCCCTGAGACCTGCAATTTGCTGGACGCGCCGAAAGACTGTCCTTTATGCCCCCGGCTTGCGGAATTCCGCGCCGAGGCGCGCGCTGCGCATCCCGAATGGTTCAACGCGCCCGTCCCCAGTTGGGGTGACACAGGCGCTCGACTGATCATCGTCGGTTTGGCGCCCGGCATGAAGGGGGCCAATCGCACCGGCCGGCCCTTCACAGGCGACTATGCCGGGGACCTGCTCTACCAGGTACTGGGCGAAGCGGGCGTGACGCGGGGCACCTATGGCGCCGAGCCCGACGACGGGCTCAGCCTGGAAGGCGTGCTGATCACCAACGCGGTGCGGTGCGTGCCGCCGCAAAACAAGCCGGTCGGCGCCGAGATCAACACCTGCCGCCGCTTCCTTACTGCAACCATCGAGGGGGCGCCAAACGCCACAACGCTCATAGCGTTGGGCGGCATTGCCCACCAGTCTCTGATACGCGCCCTCGGCCAAAAGCCTAGTGCCCTTCCCTTCGGCCACGCGGCGCGGCACGACCTTGACGACAGGTTGACGCTTTTCGACAGCTATCACTGCTCGCGCTACAACACCAACACCAACCGGCTGACGCCGGACATGTTCCGCGATGTGATTTTCGCGGCGGCCGAACACGCACGGATCGGGAGATGGGCCTAGCCGTAGTTCTTCAGCAGCCGTGATTTCTGGCGGTTCCAGTCGCGTTCTTTCTGGGTCTCGCGCTTGTCGACGGTGCGCTTGCCCTTGCCAACGCCGAGCAACATCTTGGCGATGCCGCGGTCGTTGAAATAGAGCTTGAGCGGCACGATGGTGTTGCCGGCCTTTTGCACCTCCCCCACCAGCTTGTCCCGCTGCTTCTTTGAAACCAGCAGTTTGCGGGGCCGTTTTTCCTCGTGGTTGAAGCGGTTGGCTTCAACATATTCCGGAATGTAGCCGTTGATCAGCCAGAGTTCGCCCTTCTCCGGCGAGGCGTAGCTTTCGGTGATCTGGGCCTTTCCGTTGCGCAGCGAACGCACTTCGGAGCCGGTCAGAACGATGCCGGCCTCCAGCGTGTCGAGGATTTCATAGTCGAAACGCGCGCGACGGTTTTCGGCCACCATGCCGGTGGCGATAGCCCCGCTCTTTGTTTTCGTCTTTCCGGCCATATCAGGCCTCGATCAGGCCCGCGTGCGCGAGAGCCGCGTCGATTATGGCGGCCGTCGCTGCGGCCACCGGCACCATGGGCAGACGCACCTCCGACAGACACAGGCCGAGTCTCTGGGCAGCGTATTTAACGCCGGTCGGGTTGGGCTCAACGAACAAAGCATGATGCAGCGGCGCCAGCTTGTCTTGAATTTCGAGCGCCGTTGCATAATTGCCCTGCTGGCAAGCGGCCTGGAAGCGCGAACACAGGGCTGGCGCCACGTTGGACGTCACCGAAATGCAGCCCGATCCGCCATGGGCATTGTAACCGAGCGCGGTCATATCCTCGCCCGACAGCATGATGAAATCGGGACCCAGCGCCTGCCGGTCCGCGGTGGCGCGCGACATGGAGGCCGTAGCGTCCTTGACCCCGACGATGTTCGGGCAGGCATCACGCAGCCGCTTCATCGTATCGACGGAGATATCGACGATGGAGCGGCCCGGGATGTTATAAAGGATCACAGGCAGCGGGCTGGCCTCGGCCACCGCGCGGAAGTGTTGGAACAGCCCTTCCTGATTGGGCTTGTTGTAATAGGGCGAAACGCTCAACACCGCGTCCGCACCGGCCTCTGCGGCAAATTCGGTCAGCGCGACCGCCTCGCGGGTGGAGTTGGACCCAGCCCCCGCGATGACTGGCACGCGGCCATCGGCCACCTCGATGCACAACGAAACAATGCGGCGGTGCTCTTCGTGACTGACCGTCGGGGATTCGCCCGTGGTGCCCACCGGCACCAGCCCGTTGGTGCCCTGTTTGATCTGCCAGTCGATGAAATCGGCGAACGCCTTCTCATCGACTTTCCCATCGCGAAACGGCGTGATGAGAGCAGTGATCGAACCAGAGAACATGGGTTTTCCTCGTGAAAGGGATGGGGCGGAAAGTGTACAGATCGTCGCCTCAAGAAAGTCTGAAAGACCGGCTTTATTGGCAGCATCCGCCGAAGTTCGGGCAACATAGTGGCACTTGTCACGCCCGGCAAGAGCCCGGTGCGCATGCGCCGATTTGACCAAAAGTGCTGCGTGGCAACGGTTTTTTCACCATGCGGCGTTAGTCTGAGGCGGAGTACAAGGTTCGGGGGCGCCTTGCTGGCTATGTTTTGACGTATCCAACAGGAACGACCGATGTTTATGCGCGTATCGAGTACCCTCCGTTTGGTGATGGCCACGGGCCTGTCCGCCACACTTTTCTTGTCGCCGGCCCCGGCCAACGAAAGCGTTGATCCCAACACAACCGGCGCCATATCGGCAAACGCCACTACGTCCAGTCCGGCCGGCACGGCCGCGTTCCAGGGCGCCCTGCAGATGCTCGACGCAGGCGACTACGCCGGCGCCTACGAGGTTGCGCGTGGTTTTTCGGATCCGGTCGAACGCCGGACCATTCAGTGGACCGCCATCTATTTTGGCGATGGTGATGTGGACCACGCCTCGGTGAGCCGGTTTGCCGCTGACGCGCCGGAATTCTCGACCGCATCGCTTTACCGGACGCGGCTTGAACAGGCCCTGATGGATGCCAATCCGGGGCCATCGGAGATCATTTCCTATCTGGGCGGCGCCATGCCGCAGACGATTGATGCCCAGATCGCGCTTGCCGAAGCCTATGTCGCTGATGGGCAGGCCGAGCGGGCGCAACGCATCGCACGCGAAATCTGGATCAACAATTTCCTCGACAATGAACAGGAAGCACGGGTGATGCAGACGCTTGGGCGCTTGCTGACCCCTGCCGATCACTGGGCACGCGGCGTGCATTTGATGATGCATGACCGGATCACCGGCACCGAGCGATTGTCCAGTTTCTACTCATCCGCACAGATGAGCCTGGTGCGCGCCCGCGCCGCTGTAGCCCGGTCCGAGGGCAATGCGCAAAGCCTGCTCGATCAGGTCGATCCACAATATCGCGATCATCCGCTGTTCCATTTCTCGCGTGGCCAGTTGGCGCGCAAGTCCGGCAATCTCTCAGCCGCTGTTGATCTGTTCAACCAGGCGACCGGGGATCTGCCGGATGCGGCCGAGTGGTGGTACGAGCGCCGCCTTTTGGCCCGGCAGCTTTTGGCGGCCGGAAATCCGCGCAATGCCTATCGCGCCGTGGCGCCTTATCAGACCGGCCCGGAAGGCCGGGTGGTGGATGCCAATTTCCACGCCGGCTGGATTGCCCTCGAATTCCTCGGCGATGCCAATGCTGCCGCGCAGCATTTTGAGAATATGCGGGCGCTGTCGACCCTTGGCAGCACTGTCACCAAGTCCAATTACTGGCTGGGCCGGGCCCTGTCCGCCCGCGGCGATGAGGCGGGCGCGACCGCCGCCTTCCGTCGTGCTGCCATTCACCACACGCAATATTACGGGCTGTTGTCGCGCTACCGTCTCGGCATTCGCGATGTCGACATCCGCCCCCTGCCCTCCGCCGACGCCAGCATCCCTCAATTCGAGGCGCTGCCGCTGGTGCGGGCAGTGCGGCTGCTGGAAGCCAATGGGCATGATCGCTATGCTGAACCTCTGGTCAGCCGCCTGATCTATTCGGTCGACACCGCCGGTGAGATGCTGCTGACGGCCCGGCTGGCGCAGGACGTGAACGCCCACCAACTGGCGATCCTGATGGCCGATGTGGCCAATGACAAAGGAGTGGCCCTGGACCTGTTCGGCTATCCCCGCGACGGTATCCCGGACAATGTGCGGCTGGCTGAAGTCGACCGCGCGGCGATCTATGCGGTGGCGCGGCAGGAAAGCCATTTTGATGTTGATGCCATCTCGCACGCGGGTGCCCGGGGCATCATGCAGCTGATGCCTGCGACCGCCGAGGAAACGGCCCAGCGCCTGGGTATCAGCTACTCGCCTTCACGTCTGACAAGCGATCCGGGCTATAACGCCCTGCTCGGCTCGACTTATCTGGGGGCCCAGTTGAACCGCTATGACGGCTCGCTGATCCTGGCGGCGGCCGCCTACAACGCCGGTGCGGGCAACGTCAACAAGTGGATCGAAGCCTACGGAAATCCGATGAACGGCAGCATTGATCCGGTCGTCTGGATCGAGCAGATCCCGTTCACCGAGACCCGCAACTATGTAAAGCGGGTGGTGGCCAACTACATGTTCTACCGGGCCAGGCTCAACAGCGAACAGCCGACGATTGCCGAGGTGTTGCGGCGGATTAAGCACGGCTAGTCTGCCGCCTCTGCAAAGCAATTGTCTTGCGGGCCGCGGATCGATAAACCGTCCGAATGTTCTGGCGCAGCCCTTCCCTTGACGAATACCCGGCCTTTGCCCGCCTGCCGGTGCAACACATCTCCGTTGGCAGCGGCGGGGGGCGGCTTGCCGTTCACGTCGCGGGGCGGCTGGATGGTAGGCGCCTGCCAATTATCTGTCTGGCCGCCTACGTTCGGAACATGGCCGATTATGGGGAATTTCTGACAGTATTTCATCAGCTTACCGACAGCGACTGGCCGATTGTGCTGATCGACCTTCAGGGTCGTGGGCGCTCCAGCCCGCGGCGCAACAGCAAGAACTACAGTACAGTCCACGATGCGGCGGATGTGGCGGCTGCCTGTGATGCGTTGGGCATCGAGCGCGCCCTGTTTATCGGGCAAGGGCACGGCGGTCAGGTGCTGATGGCGATGGCCGAACACCGCAACCGGCTGATGGCGGGGGCGGTGCTGATTGACGCCGGACCGATCACCGACACACCGGGGCTGGTGCGCATGCGGGACAATATGCTGCAACTCAGCGCCATGCGCGGCGAGCGGCAGTTCCTCGCCATCGGTCGGCAGGTTTACGGGCTGGCGCATCCCGGTGCGACCGACGATGAACTCGACGAGATGACACGGCGCACGCACATGCTGACCCGGCGCGGGCGGGTGCAACCGTTGTTTGACATGGCGCTTTTGAAACTGTTGAGCGAGGTGAAGTTCGACGATGTGTTCGCGCCGCAATGGCAGCTCTTCGAGGTCTTGAACCCGCAACACCTGATGCTGGTGCGCACCCAACTCACGGACGCTTTGCAGCGGGCCACGTTCGACCGGATGGTGGAATTGCGGGAAGATGCAACTCATTTGGCGCTGCACGGTCAGGGGTCGCCTGCCCGGCTGGCGACGGACGACGAAGTCGCCCCGCTGGTGGAGTTCGCCAGGATGGTCAATGCGGAAGTCAAGTTGCAGCCGGTGGTCGCCGGCTGAACGGGCCTAATCCCTGATGAGAGTCACTTTTGGTTAGCCAGAGTCTTGGCCTGATCCACCCACTTGTCGCGGGCGATACGGCCCTTGAACGACAGGTGATCGTCAACCCAATCAATGGTTTGGCTATCCCATTCAGCAATCTGGTCGAAGTGGAAGATACCAAGCCCATTGAGCTTTTCTTCCAGCTTCGGTCCAACGCCGCTGATCCTTTTCAGGTCATCCTTGCCCCCTGCGCGCGGTGCCGACAGACCCTGCGGCTTGCCCGCTTCGGTTGCGGCAGGGGCTACCGGCGCGGCCGGTTTGGCAGTGGCCTTTTTCGCGGCGGGCTTTTTCGCAGCCGTCTTTTTGGGAGCGGCTTTCTTCGAGGCCGGTTTTTTCGTGGCAGGCTTGGCCGCGTCAGGGGTCACCATGGCCGCTGGCTCAACGGCTGCGGGGGCCGGTTCAGCAGAAGTGGCCGGTGCGGAAGCCTGTGCCGGACCCGGAGTTGCCGCAGGAGACGCTGACGGGTTGTCTTCTGCGGTGCGGTAGAAGCGGGTACGCACGAACCAGCCGATTGCGCAGCCGATCAGGAAGGCGATCAGCAGCAGCAGCGCGGTTTCGATGATGTGAGCGTTCTGCATCAGGATTCTCCGCTTGCCGTTAGACGTTGTCGGTCGGGCCGGCGGAGGCGAACCAACCGGTAATCAGACCGATGAGCAATGCGATAAGCAGAAACGGCCAGTAATTGACGATTATGCCGACCAGAACGTCCATTCCCGATTCCCCCGTGTTTCGGCCCGTCAGCGCACCAATTCGAAGACAATCCGGCGGTTCTGGGCCTTGCCTGCGGTCGTGTCGTTGCTCGCGACCGGCAGGGTTTCGCCATAGCCTATCGCATAAAGGCGCCGTTCATCCAGCCCCAGTTCGATCAGTTCGGCGATCACCGCTTCGGCCCGGGCGACGGACAGGGCCATGTTGGAATCTTCAGGACCGTCCGCGTCGGTGTGGCCCTCGATGTGCAGATCGGCAGCGGGGCACTTCTTGAGTTCATCGGTGAGATCAACAAGCGCCGTCGCGGAGTCCGGGGTCAGGTTGGCGCTGCCTGGCGCGAACAGGATCGTGTGGGTGTCGGAGAATTCCTTGACCACATCGGCGCACAATTGGAAGACCGGCACCACGGCCAGGTCGAGCACCCACTGGTCACCTTCCGGCAACCCGGTGATCGCGGCGCTCACGTCGGCCGCCGCCTCGTCGCTCAGGGCGTCACCGATCAGGCTCCATTGGCCATTTTCAAAGGTCAAAAGTCCGGATTCCAGCGTATTGAGCGCGCGCAGCGCCACTGTTGCTTCGTTGATGAACCCGTCGGGAGCGGTGGTGTTGATCGTCAGACCACCGCCACTATACTCTCCGCCGGCGGTAACAGGCGTCATGGCGTCGCCACCAGCGATTACCCCGGCATAGCTGGCGAATGCGGCGCTTGGCACGTTGCCGCTCAGCGCGATATCACCGCCGTCGGCCTTGAGTGCGTTGAACTGGAATTCCGGTTCGGCGGCGCCGATTGGCTCGGTGGGCATGGTCACCACGCCGGCCATCGAAGACGGATCAAAGGGCGGCGAGACCTCGATGAAGATCACCCAGTCGCTGGCGTCGACCGCGACGGACAGATCTTCAAGGAGCGCATCGAGTTCCTCGCGCCTTTCGGCAAAACCGCCAAGGGTCCATTTGCTCCCGGTGAAGGCGGCGCGGCCGGATTCGAGGGACTGTACTGCGGCCACGGCGGCCAGGGCATCGTCTATGAACCCTTCCGGCGCGGTGCCGCCGACTTCGGAATTGTCGATGAACCCCTCACCGGCGCGCACGCGCAAAAAGGATTGCAGGGAAGCGTTCGGCACTTCGCCGTTAAACTCAAGATCACCAAATTTCTCTCGGGAAACGGACCAGTTGAGCAGGTCCGGGGCAGCTTCCGGCGCCGCAGTTGCTGCCGCTTCGGCTGTGTCCATTGCCTCGGGCTGTGCGACCTCAACGAAAACGACCCAATCGGTCATGTCCACGGCGGTGCCGAGCGTCTCCATGGTGGCGTCAAGTGCTTCCTGGCTTGGCGCGAATCCCCCGAGTGTCCACTTGCTGCCGGTGTAGCTGACCCGCCCGGAGGTCAGACCCTCAAGGGCCGCAAGTCCGGCAAGGCTGTAATCGGTGAAATAGTCGGGACCACCGCCGGAGACTGTTGTCGAATCGCTGGTGCCCGCTCCTGCCCGCACAGCGAGGAAGGACTTGATCGCGCTGTTTGGCGCATCACCGGTCAGACTGATCGTCCCTTCAGTTTTTTCGGCGGCCCAGGTGAACAGGTCTGCGGTGTCCCCCGCCTGTGCAACACGGACCACTGCGCCTTCAACGGCCGGCGCAATCAGGACAGGCAGGCTCAGGTGCTGCGCCGGTGCGATGGATTCCGGCACATCCCCCCCGGTTGCACCAAGCGCGGAAATGGACGTAGCGGAAAGGGCCAACGCGGTGGCGGCGGCGGAGGCAAGGCGGCGAGAATTCATGAAAGGCAATCCCTGGGGCTCAGGCGGAAAACGCCGCGGCAGTTGGTTCGGCGGGATTGTGGCTGAAGGGGTTCGGATTTTCCAGCGGATTGCGTTGGGATCACAGGGAATTTTGTGGATGGGCGGCTTGCACACCCACGCAAAAGAAAAGGCCCGGCAATTGCCGGGCCTTCCCACTTGAACAGGCCGTAAGGCTTATTCGAAGTCTTTCGAAGCAGAGAAGTTGACCCAGTAGGCCCCTTCGCTGTTCGCACCGGCGCCAACAGCAGCGTCGAAGCCGCCGCCCGGTGCCCAAGCCAGTTCGCCGTCGAAGTAGACGGTAGCCTGCGGCTGGGAGTTCTCAGCCAGGTAGCCAACGGTACCGGTTGCCGTCAGAGTCTCGGTCAGATCAGCAACGATCTGAGCCTGGACTTCGTAAGCTTCGGTGTTGGCCGTGCCGGAGTCGTCGTCGTAGAAGCGGCCACCCAAGTTCAGGGTGATGCCGTCGGTGACAGCAGCGCTCACAGAACCGCCAAGGCCGTATTCAACGGCACCGCCGCCTGCGACTTCAGCTGCTTCACCCGACACTGCCAGGGTGAACATGTCGAAAGTGGCTTCAGCCGAACCCAAGACGTTCCAATCTGTTTCGCCGTCGAAGTAACCGGCAGCACGGACCTTGAACATGTCGAATTCAGCGGTCACGCCAGCGTGGATCGCCCATGTGTCGATGGTGCCGTCAAGCACGCCGCCAGCCAGCACAGTGGCGTGAGCCGAAATGCCGTCGCCAGCATAGGCCAGAACGCCGACAAACAGACCGTCGTCATAGGTTGCGGAATCGTCACCTTCACCATCAAGGTTTTCCAGACCGGCTGCGACGGACACACCGTTGCCGAGGTCGGAAGTGACCTGGATCACGTGACCACCAGTCCAGGACATCGGGTCACCGTCGTCGTCATCTTCACCGACGCCGTCGGACCAGTCAGCACCGAACAGGCCGAGGAAGTTGAACGGCTCGTCATCGTCAAAGTTGGCGACGGAACCCTTCATGCCGGCCATCAGAACAGTGGTGTCACCGATCGCGACATAGGCTTCGGTGATGTTGAAGCTGTCGTCGGAATCATGGTTATCGGTTTCTTCAGCCGTGTAGGTGTCGGACCACTCGATGGTCATCGAAGCCAGGGCCGTACCGAAGGAGCTGTCTGCCGAACCTTCGAAGGTCAGCCAAGCTTCAACGGTCGATTCCCAATCGAGGTCGCCATCTGCGCTCGAAGCGGAGATGGTGCCGGCGTCGCGCAGCCACTCGGACCATGCGGTTTCGTCGTAGTCACCCCACTGGAATTCGTAGGAAACCCCACCGGAGATTTTCAGGCAGTTGGTGTCCGACGAAATCGTCAGACCGGAGATGCCGAGCGAGTCGCAAACGTCCAGAGACGTCAGCACCACGCCCAGATCAGCCGCATACGCGCTGGTCGAGAGACCGGCGGCAGCAACAGAACCCAGAAGAAGGCTCTTGATTTTCATAATTGACCTCCAAAGTCAGTCATTTGGTTTTGCCGGTTTCCCGGCGGTTTGTCGAAGCACGACCCATTTAGTCTTGGTCTTTTGCCTGGGTCACACTCGACCGACAAACGATCCCATGCATGGATTCGCAACACCGACCATAAAGATGAGCGCGGGGGACGCAACACGGAATTGGGCCGTAAACAGGGTGGTCCATCGGGTTGCAAAGCAGTTGTTGCAGATTCAGCACACAATCGGCAACGGTCTGTTAATGTGTATGGAAATCCGATTAACATGTCAGCCCATTGGAGGCCGCGAGCGCGGCGTAGCTGACAGGAAAAGAGTATGAGTGAAGCCAGAACCGCACTGGTGACGGGCGCCACATCGGGAATCGGCAAGGCCTCGGCCATTGCCCTGGCGCGCGCCGGATACAATGTCGTCTTCTGCGGGCGGCGGGCCGACAAGCTTGATGAAACCCGCGCTGCCTGCGGCGATGCCAAGGTGCTGGGCGTCGAATGCGACGTCACCGGCGAGGATGCGGTGGTGGATCTGTTCGCCCGGGCGAAGGATCGATTCGGCCGCATCGACGTGGTGTTCAACAATGCGGGGCTCTCCTCTCCGGCCGTCGGCATCGATGAGACCAAGCTCTCGGATTTCAAGGCGGCGGTAGATCTCAACCTAACCGGCGCCTTTCTGGTTGCGCGCGAGGCGTTCCGACACATGCGGGCGCAGGATCCGCAGGGCGGGCGCATTATCAACAATGGGTCGATCTCGGCGCATGTGCCGCGTCCGCACGCGGTGCCGTACAATACGACCAAGAGCGCCATCAACGGGCTGACCAAGACGATTTCGCTGGAAGGCCGCCCATTCAACATCGCCTGCGGGCAGATCGACATCGGTAATACGGCAACCGACATGACGGCGGCGATGGCCAGCGGCAAGCTGCAGGCCAATGGTACGATGGCGCCCGAGCCGACGTTCGATGTCAGCCACGTCGCCGATACGATTGTCTACATGGCCGGTCTGCCGCTCGATACCAACGTGCAGACGGTCACCATCATGGCCACCAACATGCCGTTTGTGGGACGGGGCTAGTTCTGCGGTTGCAGGCATGCTCTGTTTTGTCTCGCTTTGTTTTGTCTCACGGGCCGCACCGCGATTTTCATCACGGCGCTAGGACCGCGCCTATGCCAATCGCTGGCCCTCCGACGGGGCGGCGAAATTGTTCGCCGGGGTCCTCGGCTTCGCCTCGTCCCGTCCCTTGCTGAAGCTGAAATAGGCACCGCATCAACCCATCCTCCGGCGTCATACTCGGGCTTGACCCGAGTATCCATGCAGCGGTGCCTTGCGATGGGGGTTCGTTACATCAAACAAGCGACGGTGCCGGGTGCTGAGCCAACATGGACCCTCGGGACATTCTTTTGCCTCGCGCCGGCGGGCTGGACCCCAAGGGTGACGCCTGAATTTGGAGCAGCTTCTGCCGAACCCCAATCTCCATCGTCACCCCCGCGCAGGCGGGGGTCCAGTATTCCCTGTGCTGGCTGAGTGCCGTGAGCAAGTGACCCTGGTAGTTACTGGATCCCCGTATGCACGGGGATGACGTCTGCGGTTGGATTTTACGCATGCGAAATCATCTCCTCCCGAAGGGTGAGTGGTCACAGTCAGAGCAGGCGCGGGGCGGTGAACACCTCGATCCTAAGTAGTTAGTGTGAGGCGCACAACGCCCCGCGCAACCGGGATTTGTGGACTATGACGAACGGGCCGGGGCCCTCCGGAGCCCCGCGGATGCGCCATGCCCCTGATTTGTCCAGTTGCCGGATTCTAGACCGGCTTCCCGAACGGACATGTCATTCTCAATCATGAGAATGACGCGCAACCCATATCAGACGGCTGCGCAGCGTCTTGCACTTGCCCCCTGGCCGAGGGCTACCTGACCGCTTTACCCTGAAACGGGACGACTCCCGTTCCACACCGGCCGATCCCCGCCAATCACTCGTTTGCAACCGTGCTCAAGTGCGGGCACCTGTGAGACAGTATGCAGGACGGTTTAGGGGCGGGGATAAGTTTTTTTGTCTCACGGTGCGCACCGCTACGGGCATGACGGCGCTAAAGCCGCGCCTATGCCCTCGGCTGCACCTGCGACGGCGCGGCGAAATTGTTCGCCGGGGTCCTCAGCTGCGCTTCGTCCCGTCCCTCGCTGATGCTCAAGACCGAAACCCGCAGCTTGTCGTCGTGGGGCGAAGCGAATGGGGCGTGGCTGCGGGAGATGGCCTGGCGGGTGTGGTGTCAGCGCAGGCCGTGCCTGTCTTTAAACTGAACTGCTCAGGGCTTGAATTCGAACTTGGGCAGCGATTCAAAGGCCCTTTGCAGGGCGGTGCCCCATTCGTTGGAGATGTGCTGGAAATAGGGGTCGTCGCGCTCGACGCGGGCGGAGCGGCCTATATGCAAGCTGCCTGACTCGTAGATTTGCCAATCAATGGGCAGGTCCACCGAAATATTGGCGCGGATTGTGGAATCGAACGAGACAAGCAAAAGCTTGATGGCGTCCTCAAAACTCATGTCGGGATTGTAGGCGCGGATGATGATCGGCTTGCCGTACTTGGTCTCGCCGATCTGGAAGAACCGCGTGTCGCCTGAGGCCTCGATGAAATTGCCTTCCGGATAAACGAGAAACAGCCGCGGTTCGCCGCCCTGGATCTGGCCGCCGACAATCAGGCTCGCTGCAAAGGGAGAATCGGCTTTCTGGCCGCTGGTGCCGCGGCTGCCGATCACCTCGGTCAGCGTCTCGCCCACCAGTTTGGCGACCTGGAACATGGAAGGCACGGCCATGATATCCGGATCGCGGTCGCCGGGGGCCTTGGAACGTTCCTCGAGCAGGCTGACCACGGCCTGCGTGGTCGCCAGGTTTCCCGCCGTCAGCAGCGTGATGACGCGCTCGCCGGGCCGTTCCCAGGTGAACATTTTCTTGAACATGGAGACGTTGTCGACACCGGCGTTGGTCCGCGTGTCGGACATGAAGACCAGACCCTTGTTCAGGCGCAAACCAACGCAATAGCTCATAAAACGACTCAAACGCCCTTCAGGGTTGAAGCCGAATTCTACTGCTGAACCTGCAGGGAGACAATCATGTGTTCATTGGCCGAGCCGCGCCGCAGGCCCGTGGTGGGGGCGCAATCTGAATAGTCGAGCCCCGTGGCAACGCGGATGTAGCGGGCGTCAGGCGATATGCCATTGGACACGTCAAACGCCACCCAGCCGAGCCCCGGCACGTGCGCCTCGGCCCAGGCGTGTCCGGCGTCCTGGTCAACCCGGTCGTTCATCATCAGGTAGCCGCCGACATAGCGGGCCGGATAGCCCATGTGCCGGGCGGCGGTGACAAAGATATGCGCATGGTCCTGACAGACGCCGGTGCCCGATTCGAGCGCTGACTCGGCATCAGTCAACGCATCGGTGGTGCCGGTGCGGTAGGTCACGTTCTCCGCCACGTGGGCCGAAAGGGCATGCAACTTCGCGACGTCGTTTTCAAATTCGCTGCCCAGATCGCGCACCAGCCGCCTTATCCCCGCGCCCAGTTTGGTCAGCGCAGTCGAGCGCTGATAGAGCCACAGAGGTGCGTCGCCACGATGGGCGCCGAGAATTCCGGCATTGTCGACCGTTTCCACCTCGCCTGTACAACGGACTGTGATGTCTGTGCGGCCCGGCGCGAAGCTGACCAGCTGTACCACGTTGAGGTGGTGATCCTCGTATTCCACCTCGACCGAGCCGCCCTCCACATCCACCTGCCAGCTCAGGACGGACTGGCCGTGCGCCGATTTCGGCGTCAGCCGCAATTGCTGCACGGCAAAGGGCACGGGCTCGTCGTAGTGGTATCGGGTCACGTGGGAAACATTCAGCCGCATGGTCTATCCGTAGAACCGGTAGTCGGTTTCAATCTGGCTGCCGAGGGCGGCATTGTCGCGAATGAACCCCTCAAGGAATTCGTGCAGCCCCATGGCGAAAACATCCTCGATCCGGACCGAGCGCAATTGTTCGGCGATCTGGCGGGATTGCCGGTGGCAGGCCAGTTCCTCGCCGTACTCACGTTCCAGATAATTGAGATTGCTGGAGATTTCGGCGTAGCAGAAGGCCAGCGAGCGCGGCAGGCGGCGGTCCAGAATCAGGAAATCGGCGATCGAGGCAGCGCTGACATCGCCCTCGTTCAGCCAGTGATAGGACCGGTGCGCCGAGACCGAGCGCAGGATGGTTTCCCACTGGACATTGTCCAGCGAGCCGCCCACCGAAGCGGTTGAGGGCAGCAGCACATAGTATTTCACGTCGAGGATACGGGCGGTGTTGTCGGCGCGTTCAACGAAGGTGCCGAGACGGGAGAAGTCGAATACTTCGTTGCGCAGCATGGTGCCGTGCAGCGTGCCGCGCACGAGGCTCGACTGGCGGCGGATTTCGCCCAGCACTGCAGGCAATTCGCGCTCGCGCACCGCGTGCTTCAGGGCATCATTGAGCGCCATCCAGCTTTCGTTCACGGCCTCCCAGACTTCACGGGTCAGCGCCGTGCGCACCAGCCGGGCGTTGCTGCGGGCGGCATCCATCATGTTGAGCACGCTGGAGGGATTGGTCTTGTCGCGCAGAAGGAAGTCGATGACGGCGGCGGATGTGATTTCCTCGTGCCGCTCAAAGAAGGCGTTGCGCACACCGGAAGTCGTGAGCAGCGAGGCCCATTCCTCGTCACTCGAGGCGGCGCGGGTCAGGGCCATGCGGAATCCGGCCTCGAGCAGGCGCGCGATGTTCTCGCTGCGCTCGAGATAGCGGAACATCCAGAACAGGCCCCCTGCGGTCTTGCCTAACATGCTGCGGCTAGTCCTCCAGAACCCAGGTGTCTTTGGTGCCGCCGCCCTGGCTGGAATTGACCACCAGCGAGCCCTTTTTGAGGGCGACGCGGGTCAGGCCGCCGGGGACGATGTGGATGCCCTGCCCGGACACCAGCACATAGGGCCGCAGATCGACGTGACGCGGGGCAAGCCCCTGTTTTGTCATGATCGGCACGGTGGAGAGGGCAAGCGTCGGCTGGGCGATATAGGCGCCCGGACGGGCCTTCAGCTTCTGACGGAACTTGGCCAGTTCGCGCTTGGAAGCGGCGGGCCCGACCAGCATGCCGTAGCCGCCGGAGCCGTGCACTTCCTTGACCACCAGTTCGTCTAGATGATCGAGCACGAAGGCGAGCGAATCCGGTTCCGAACAACGGTAGGTCGGCACATTGTTCAGGATCGGCTTTTCGCCGGTGTAAAATTCGACGATATCTGGAATGTAGGAATAGATGGCCTTGTCATCGGCGATGCCGGTGCCCGGCGCGTTGGCAATGGTGATGCCGCCGGCGCGGTAGACATCCATGATTCCGGGGATGCCCAGCGTCGACGAGGGCTCGAAGCTCAGCGGGTCGAGATAATTGTCGTCGACGCGCCGGTAGAGGACGTCGATGGGCTTGAAGCCCCGGGTGGTGCGCATGGCCACCCTGCCCTCATGCACCCGCAGATCGTGCCCCTCGACAAGTTCGGCGCCCATCTGGTCGGCGAGGTAGGAGTGTTCGTAATATGCGGAGTTGTAGATGCCTGGCGTCAGCACCGCGATTACCGGTTTTCCCTCACAGGCCGGCGGCGCGCAGGCTGAAAGGGATTGCCGCAGCCGGTCGGGATAGTCGCTGACCCGGCGCACCCGGTTGCGGGTGAACAGTTCGGGGAACATCTGCAGCATCGTCTCCCGGTTCTCCAGCATATAGGAGACGCCGGAAGGGGTGCGCGCATTGTCCTCAAGCACGTAGAATTCGCCTTCGCCGGTGCAGACGAGGTCGGTGCCCACAATGTGCGTGTAAACACCACCGGGCGGAGTGAAACCGATCATCCTGGGTTCGAAAGCTTCGTTGTGGGCGATCAGGTCCGCCGGGATGCGGCCGGCGCGGATGATTTCCTGACGGTGGTAGATATCGTGCAGAAAGGCATTGATCGCCCGCACGCGCTGTTCGATGCCGCGTGACAGGCTCGACCATTCGCGGGCCGAGATGATGCGCGGGATGATGTCGAACGGGATCAGCCGCTCGGTCGCCTCGGACTGGCCATAGACGTTGAAAGTGATGCCGGTGCGGCGGAAAAAGCTCTCCGCCTCGGTGAGCTTCTTGAGCAGTTGTTTGGGGTCTTCGCCATCAAGCCACTGGGCGTAGGCCTGATACGGCTCCCGCGTACCGCCCTGAGATTGCAGCATTTCGTTGAAGAAATTTGCCTCTGTGCTCATGCACATACACTTGCACGGCGCTTCGCGCCTGCCAAGCGGGGCACGGCAAATCTGCAAGCAAACCCCGCATGCAGCCGCTGCATGGCAGGTCCCGCCGGCAGCAAAAACCCCGGCCCGAAGTTCGGACCGGGGTTCGACAAGCCGAAACTTGGATGACTAGAACATTGGCGGGTACGCCCGTCCGCCACGCTCCATGGTTACCCAACGAGTCTCGGTAAAGGTCTCCATCGACCAGCGGCCCCCATGTTTGCCCGAGCCGGAGGCCTTGAAGCCACCGAACGGCACATGCGGTTCGTCGTTCACCGGCGAGCAATTGATGTGGCAGTTGCCGGTATCGAGCTGATTGACGATGCCCAGACCGCGCTCCTCGTCGGCGGTCATCACACCGGCGGTCAGGCCATATTCGGTGTCGTTGGCCAACTGGATGGCCTCTTCGTCGCTGCGCACCTTGAACACCGAACAGACCGGACCGAAGCTTTCCTGCGTATAGAGCAGCATCTCGGGCGTGACGCCGGTAAATACGGTGGGGGTGACGAAACGCCCGTTGATTTCGCCGCCGGTCAGGATCTTGGCGCCCTTTTCCCGGGCGTCGGCGAACTGCGCCTTCAGCCGGTCGGTGGCACGATCGTTGATCACCGGGCCGAGCGTATTGGCCTTGTCGGCGCTGTCGCCGACGGTCAGCTTTTTCACGCGCGGCAAGAACTGTTCCATGAACTTGTCATAGACCTTTTCATGCACGATCACGCGTTCCACAGACATGCAGATCTGGCCCTGGTGCATGAAGGCCCCGAAGTTGGCGGCCTGAGTGGCGCGATCGAGGTCGGCATCGTCGCAGACAATGATCGAGTTCTTGCCACCCAGTTCGACGCAGCATTTCTTCAGGTGCGCGCCCGCCTTGGCGGCCACAACGCGGCCGACGGCTGTTGAACCTGTGAAGCTGATCCCCTTGACCAGCGGGTTCTCGATCAGTTCATCGCCGACCGCGGCGACATTGTCGCGCGAGCAGGTCACCACGTTGAACACGCCTTCGGGCAGTCCAGCTTCCTCAAAGATTTCAGCAAAAAGAATGCCGCCCAGCCACGGGGTGTCTTCCGACGGCTTGAGGACAATCGTGTTGCCCGCCACGAGCGGGAACATGAAGCCGCGCGCCGAAAGGATCAGCGGGAAGTTCCATGGGCTGATCACCGAGATCACGCCCATCGGCCGCCGGATCGCGAGTGAAAGCTTGTTGTGTTCTGACGGCAGAACCTCGCCGATCGAGCCATAATTGGCAGCCGCAGCGGCGGGGAAAATCTCGGCCGTGTAGCCCGTCTCGAACATGCCCTTGCCGAACCAGCCGCCGCCTTCGGCCTGTACGGCCTCCACGATCTCATCGCGGCGGCGTTCGAAAATCTCACCAGCCTTGAGCATGATGTGCGAGCGCTCGTGGAACGGTTTGGCCGCCCAGGCCGGGAATGCGGCATGAGCCGCTTCGATGGCTGCACGGGTTTCCGCGACACCGGCATCGGGGATGTTGGCCCACACAGAGCCATCCGAAGGATTGTAGTCGGGGAACGTGCTGGCTGTGGTCATCCAGCCACCGCCCACATACATGCCGTCCAGTAATTTGGCCATGACAGACCTCCTCGTGAATTGACGCCTATTTCTGCTTTTTCTTCTTGGACTTTTTGGCCTTTTTGTCTTTCTTGGCCTTCTTGTCCTTTTTCTTTGGTTTCTCGGCTGCAACCGGCACTACTGCGGAGTGCTGCTCTGCAAATTCCTGCCGTTTGGCTGCCACGTGCGCTGCCAGAACAGAGGTGGCCCGGCTGGCCATTTCGCTGGCCCGATTGCTCAGGTCTTCGGCTTCGCGTGACATGATAATCGGCTCCCCTTTTGCTTTGATTTGTTGCGCGTGTTTCGAACTCGTGCCGTTCATTTGGCCGCCGCTGCGCAGGCGTTCGACATGAGCGCGCTGGATTTCGGTTGCGCGGGCGGCGAGATCGGACGCTGTTTCGGCCCGGTTCGAGCGTGGCGCCAGCCGGACGGCCTGCCTGTTCTGCACCTCTCCGAGCCGCCGGTAAGCGCCATCGTTGGCGACACCGCCCAGATATGCGGCCTGCACGGCGGGGTCATTGGCCATTTCCCGGGCGCGTCCCTCGCCGGTGATATGCCCGTTTTCGAGCAAATAGGCACGGTCGGCGATGGCAAGGCTCTGCTTGGCGTTCTGTTCGACCAGCAGAATGCCTACACCCGTATCTCGCACGTCCTTCAGCGATTTGAACAGTTCGCCACACAAGAGCGGTGACAGCCCCAGCGACGGTTCGTCGAGCATCAATATCTTGGGGTTGGACATCAGCGCCCGGCCGATGGCGACCATTTGTTGTTCACCGCCGGACATGGTGCGGGCGATCTGGCCCAGCCGTTCGGATAGCTTGGGGAACAGGGCCAGAACCTTGGCATATTGCGCATCGCGCTCGGCGCGGGCCTGTTTGCCGTAGGCGCCCAATTCCAGGTTTTCGGCTACCGTCAGGTCACCGAAAATGCCCCGTCCTTCGGGCACCAGTGCAATTCCCTGCTCGACGATCCTGTTGGCAGTCATCGTGGTGATGTCGGTGCCATCGATGCTCACGTTCGCCCCAGGGGCGGGTTTCACCATGCCGCTGATCGCTTTGAGGAACGTGCTTTTGCCGGCGCCATTGGCGCCGAGGATCACGCAGATTTCGCCCTGCCCGACGTGAACCGACACATCTTCAAGCGCCCGGTGCGCGCCGTAGGTCACGCTGATGTGGTTCGCCTCAAGCATCGGCGTCACCCAGATAGGCGCGCACGACTTCGGGGTCGGCCAGCACCTGGTTGACTTCGCCATCGGCGATCTTGACGCCGCTCGACATCACCACACAGCGGTCGCACAGTGAGCGGATCGCATCCATCACATGTTCGACCATGATGATGGTCAGCCCCTCGTTGCGCAGGTCGCGGATCAGCGAAATGCCGATCTTGAGTTCGGATGGATTGAGCCCCGCCAGCCACTCGTCCAGCAGCAATACGCTGGGGTTGCCGGCCAGCGCGCGGGCCAGTTCCAGGCGCTTCTGATCGATATAGGTCATGGCACCGGTTGGTGAGTCACCCCGGTCACTTAGCCCGACTTTTTCAAGCAGAGATTCGGCCAGTTCCTCCGCCTCATCGCCCCATACGTGGGTATGTCCGAACACGGCCCCGGCGATGACGTTCTCGCGCGCCGTCAGGCCCGGCAGTACCTTCACCAGTTGAAAGGTCCGCGAGATTCCCTGCCGCGCAATCTTGTGCGCCGGTTGGCCGGAAATCAGCGCGCCGTTGAGACTGATGTTGCCCGAGGTCGGTTTCAGCGCCCCCGAAATGAGGTTGAGCAGCGTCGTCTTGCCTGAGCCGTTCGGGCCGATGAGGCCGATTAGTTCACCTTCGTTGATGTCGAACGAGACCTCGTTGACGGCGACAAGACCGCCAAACTTCTTGGTGGCACCAGCGACGGAAAGGACGTGGTTCATGCGCCCTCTCCCGCGTTGGCGGCAACCAGTTTGAAGCGCTTGCGCAGCTTGCCGAGGTCGGCCATCAGCCCGGTCACCCCGTGCGGCAAGACGTAGACGATGGCAAGGAAGGCCAGTCCGATGACGATCGGCGTGTGATTGGGGAAATAGGCCGTCATCTGGTCCATCAGGATGGTGAAGGGAATGACGCCCACCAGCGGTCCCCAGATGCGGTTGGTGCCGCCCAAAAGCGCCATGATCACCACCTGGAACGAGATCATCGTGTTGAACGCTGATGGCGGCTCGACGTAGGCGAAGCGCGGCGCGAGGATGGCGCCGACCATGCCGATGAAAGCGCCTGAAATCACGAACAGCAGCACTTTGGCGCGCGCGGTGTCGATGCCGACGTGTTTGGCCACGGTTTCGTCATTGCCGATGATGCGCATGGCAAAACCCAGTTTCGAGCGGCTGATCGCCCAGCTGGTGATGAACACAAGGGCCGCCAGCCCCAGCAGCATCCACAGAATGTGCTGCTCGCGAAAATCGGTGAAGACGTAGAGGCCCACCGAAGTGGTGAAATTGGTCTGCCACCAGGTCACGACCTGCTTGACCAGTTCGGCAAGGCCGAGTGTGAAAATCACGAAATAGACGCCGGACAGGCGCAGCGTCGCGATGCCAACGACTGCCGCCAGCGCGGCAGCGCACGCCCCTGCGACCAGCACGAGCACAGGGAATGGCAGTGTTTCGAGCCCCAGACCCACGGCATAGGTGCCAATGCCGAAAAAGGCCGCTGTTGCCAGCGAGATATAGTGGGTCGGTCCGGAGAACATGGCCCAGGCGGTGCAGAGCACGGTGTACATGGCGATATTGACGGTCAGCGACAGGACATAGCCACTGCCGAAGAAAGGCACCAGCGCCACCCCGATCAGAACGATCAGGCCACCGACTGCAATCTGCCATTCGCGGGTGGTGGGAAGGCTCATGCGTTGCTCCTTCCGAAGATGCCCTGCGGCCGCACCAGCAGCACCAGCATGAACAGCGCATAGTTGGCGGCAACGGTCAGGCCGGGATCAATCAGGCTGGAAACAGCGGTTTCCGTCAGCCCGATCAGCAGCGCGGCGAGAACAGCGCCGCGCACGTCACCAACTCCGCCCATGATGACGATGATCAGCGCCTTCATGGTGAAGATCACGCCCATCGAGGCGTCGAATGTATAAAAGGTCGATAGCAGGGCTCCGGCAGCAGCGGTCAGACCGCCGCCCAACGCAAAGGCAAATGCAGAGGTGCGCGGCACATTGATGGCCACCAGTTGTGCTGATTCAGGGCTTACCGCCACCGCCCGGATCGCCGTCCCATAGCGGGTCCGGTACAGAAAAACGTAGAGTGCAATGGCCACCGCAACCGCCGCGCCAAAGGCGACAACGCGGTTGAGTGCATAGTTTTCGCCGAATATGGCGAACGGAACGCGCAGGAAATTGTAACTGTAATAGCCGCCGCCGAAGGTCAGGATCATGACGCCCTGGAAAACGAACAGCAGCCCGAAGGTGGCAAGGATTGAATCCACTTCCAGCGCCCCGCGCGTCCTGGCGCGTTTGACCAGCGGACGCAGCGCGTAGGAATAGATCGCCCAGTTCAGCGCGAAGGCCGCGGGCGCAACGATCAGGATGCCCAGGATCGGGTTGATGGCGAGGGTGGAAAACAGCCAGAAGGTGCAAAAACAGGCCAGCACAAGGTTCTCACCGTTGGCCAGGTTCATGATCCGGGCCACGCCATATTGCAGCGTCAGGCCGACCGCGATCAGCGCGTAAGCGCCGCCAAGCAGCAAGCCGGTAATAATGATGCTCATCTGAGAACCCGTTTCACGCACTACAAAGTGGGTTTTGATTTAACATTGCGCGGCCGGTCAGACCCGGACTTCCTGCCGTTAAGGTAACCGGAAACCCAATGGTTTCGCCTTGGCCGCGATCCACCGGCGCAGCCCGAAAGCCGCGCCGATGGGGTCAGGAAAGACTTATTCCCAGCCTTCTTTCACGACAGCTTCGGACACCGGCAGATCCGGTGAAGTCGCACCCACGGCAACGAACTTGCCGTCCTGCCACTGGCCGACGGTGTAGTAGTCGCGGATGATGTTGCCATCAAAGGTCCACTCGCCCATCACCGTGTCGAACGTGCCATTGTGGATGGCGTCGATCACTGCCTGCCTGTCCAGCGAACCGACCTGGGTGATGGCCTGTTCCATGACTTGCAGGGTCGAATAGACAACCGGGTTGGCCCAATAGTCAGGGGTGGCGCCGGTGACCTCTTCGTGGTGGGCGATGTAGTCCACCATGCCGGGGTCGTTTATGTTCACGCCGCCAATGCCGAGCACGCCCTGTGCGGCCGCACCGTTGGCACCCAGGTAACCGGGGAACGCGGTGGCAACGCCGGTGTAGAAGGCGCCGACGTCAAGGTTGGCGATGGTGGCTTGGGCGGTCAGGCCGAACGTGTCGGGCGGATAGGAGAAGGCCACGAAGGCGTCCGGATCGGCGGCAGCCGCGGCGCTGATGATCGGGGCGAAATCCTGGGTGGTCGGCGGGTATGAGGTTTCATAGACGATCTCAAAGCCGGCTTCTTCCAGCGCCGGCTTGCCGGCATTGGCCAGTTCGATACCGAATGCGTCGGCAACGTTGACCAGGGCCACGCGGTTGCCGATCGCGCCGCTGTCACGCAGTCCGGCGAGCACATCGACGGCGTTGGAAGCCGTGTCGCGCGAAGTTCCGAGCGTCCAGAAGGTGTTTGGCCAGCGCTCGGCGAATTCGTCGACGCCATCGGTGACGGCAGTCACCGCCAGATGCGGGTAGCCGTACTGGGCGATGATCGGCGCGGTGGCGAGGTTGATGCCGGTGCCATAGGGGGCGATCAGGAAATCGACCTCGTCGACAGTCGCCAGACGCTGGATGTTGCGGATGGCGTTTTCATTGTTGGTCGCGTCGTCATATTCAATGACTTCGACCAGCATTTTCGTGCCGCCGACATCGATGCCGCCGCGCTCGTTGACGTCGTTGACCCACAGCTGGATTGCCGGCCAGTGGGTTACGGCCGCGCCGCCTGCCAGCGGACCGGTCTTCGGGGCGCTTGCGCCAAAGGTGATGGTCTCCTGGGCATAGGCACCGCCTGCGAGCACAGCCGAAGCCAGCGTCGCCGCGGTGATGGTCTTGAGTAGGTTCCTGCGTTTCACTTTGGTCTCCTCCCTGAGTGAACTTGGTGGTGGTTAGATGGGATAATGGGGTTTGCCGGTCTGCAAGGTGATCCAGCGCAGCTCGGTGAAGGCGTCGACGCCCGCCTTGCCGCCAAACCGGCCGTAGCCGGAGGATTTGACGCCGCCGAACGGCATTTGTGGCTCGTCCTGAATGGTGGCCGAATTGATGTGGCAAATCCCGGATTCAATCCGTTGTGCGACATTCAATGCCCGTCCCACATCGCGGCTGAACACAGCGGACGAGAGCCCATATTCGCTGTCGTTGGCCACTGAAACCGCTTCGTCCTCGTCGCCGACGCGGATGATCGAGGCCACAGGGCCGAAGGATTCCTCGTAGTAAAGCCGCATGGAGGGCGTCACGCCGTCAAGGATCGTGGGATCGACGAAAACGCCGTGTTGATCGCCCCCGGTTACCAAGGTCGCGCCTTTTACCACCGCATCATCGATCAGGCCCTTCACCCGGTGCGCTGCCTGCTCGGTGATCATCGACCCCAGAACGCAGTCTGGGTCGCGGGGGTCCATCGCCTTGATCGGGGCAGCGCGCTTTTTGAATTTTTCCACGAACTCATCCGCCACTTTCTCATCGATGACGATACGTTCGGTGGACATGCAGATCTGGCCCTGATGGAAGAAGGCGCCAAACATGGCGGCATCCACCGCCGCATCCAGATCGGCGTCATCCAGCACCACCAGCGGCGCCTTGCCACCCAGTTCGAGCAGGCAGGGCTTGAGGTGATTGGCGGCCTTTTGCGCGATGATGCGCCCTACCCGCGTCGAGCCGGTGAAATTGACACGGCGGATCGCGGGGTGCCCGATCAGCGCCTCGACAATCTGTGGCCCGGCCTCGGGGCTCGAATGTACGACGTTGACGGTGCCCTTGGGCATGCCACACTGGCTCATCAGTTCGCCAAGCAATCCGTGCGTGCGCGGGCTGAGTTCGGAGGCCTTGAGCACAACCGTGTTGCCGCAGGCCAAGGGCATGGCAATGGAGCGGGTGGCGAGGATAACTGGCGCGTTCCATGGTGCCAGCGACAGCACCACGCCGCAGGGCTGGCGCGTCGCCATGGCGAAGGCGCCCGGCTTGTCCGAAGGAATGGTCTCGCCGGTGATCTGGGTGGTCATGGAAGCTGCTTCGCGCAGGATGCTGGCGGCCAACTGGCAGTTGAACATGGCCCAGCCGCGGGTTCCGCCGGTCTCTGAAATCATCGCCTCGGCAAAATCATCGGCATGGGCCAGTACGAGGTCGGCCGCCTTGTTCAGGCAGGCGCGCCGCTCGGTCGGCGGTGTGGCTGACCATGACGGAAAGGCCCGCGCGGCAACGTTGGCTGCATGGAGGGCATCGTCAACACTGGCAGCGCTGGCGCGCGTCGCGACTTCCCGCGACACGGGATCGACCCGGTCAAAGGTCGCCTCGTCGCTTGCCGCGACCGGCATGTCGTCGATCTGGAGCGCTGCATTGAGCACGGCGCCATTTCCTCCCTGTTCGGCCGGTCCGTTGTTTGGTCCGGGCGGCGTGCGCGGGATCGATCCCGTCTCATGGCCGCTTTCTCCGATAATCCACCATATCGCATGTGCACCGCTTGAAAATGCAGAAAATTGGGTGATTATTGCAGATTATTGGGAACACGAGGAGCCAATATGGCCGTCGGCGTCATGCCATCCCCGCGCATACTGGCGCACCGGCTCGACAGCAGTCTGCATCAAAAAGTGGTGCGGATGGGCAGTCCGGGCGGCGGCGGCCGGTCGCTGGTGCATCTTTCAGATGGCGCGGCGCGCCTTGATCACGCGGGCGAAATCCGGGAACTGAAGGCGCCGTGCCTGTTCTGGTTGAGCGCGCCCGCCGGCCAACGCATGGTCGCGGAAGCCGGGTCGACCGGCACTGTGGCTCAAATCGCTGACGAATTCGTCACCCGCGCCGCCGGCGATTTTGCCGAGACGCCCCGGCTGCACATCATGATCGACCTTGATCATCAGCTATCGCTGTCGGTCCCGGAAAACCGTCGAATGACGTCCAGCCTCGGCGCCATCCGCCAGGAACTGGATGCGCCCCAACCCGGCTCGGACATGCTGATCGTGGCACATCTGCGCGTCATTCTTGTCGCCATGCTGCGGCTGGTCGGACCGGACAGTGCCCTGCTCGGCGGCGCCGGATCCCGTCAGCAGTTGCTGCAAAGGTTCCGGCATCTGGTCGAGGTCAATTTCCGCGGCCAGTGGCCCGTGGGCCGTTATGCCGAACTTCTGGGAATTTCCCATGACCGGCTGCATGACCTCTGCCGCCGCGAACTGGGCAAAACGCCCAAGGCGCTGATCGCCGAACGGCTGGCCCGCGAGGCCGGGCTGGGGCTCGAGCGTTCCTCGGTTACCATCAAGCAATTGTCGCACACGCTGGGGTTCCGCGACCTGGCGCATTTCAGCCATTTCTTCAAGCGGATGACCGGCATGCCGCCCGGTGCCTTCCGCCGGATGATGGCCAAGGCGGCGCCGGAACAGGATAC
The DNA here is from genome assembly GCA_017794705.1 of Devosia sp. GTDB lineage: Bacteria > Pseudomonadota > Alphaproteobacteria > Rhizobiales > Devosiaceae > IH3. The sequence goes on from CP051235.1 coordinate 679,600, forward strand.
GGTTTCACCGGCCAATTTCGCCGACTGGCCGTAGACCAGGGTCAGAAGACCCAGGCGATGAGGATCCAGATCAGCACGAAGAACATGAAGAAGGCAGGCAACGTGTATTGCACCTCACCCAGCAGCCCGTCCCCTGCTGCCACCATCATCACCACGACCACAGCCAGTGTCACGATGAAGGCAATCAGGGCCGCCTCGCGGATGCCGAGGCCGGGTGCCAGTTGCGCGGACATGGCGGGCGCCACCACGAACACCACAATCAGGGTCATGCCCAGAATGGCTGCTGCGATGATCAGAAACAGACGGGTAGTCGCCTTCCGCTCTTCAAGATCGCGATTGCTGGAATTGTCGGGCATGACCTTCCGCCTTTTTCCTAGCCGTCGACCAGTTCGCGGATGCGATGCGGGTTGGGCAGGCCCTTCACGCTGATTTCAGGCGCGTCCCCGGCGCTGAAGAATTCCACCGTAGCGACGCCAAGAATGCGCTGGAAAAAAGTCTGGTTCACCCGCACCGAACGCACGCTGCGAAGCCCGATTTCGGCGTGGCGCTTGGACAGGATTCCTTCCTCGTAGCGCACCTCGTTGTCGGTGATCACCAGGCGGTGGCTTCGCGACACGACCAACAGATAGAGCCAGACAAGGATGATCAGCGCCAGCACCGCCAAAAGCAGTTGCGGCATCTGTCCCACCAGGGCTCCGGCAATGATCAGCGCCACAACGCCCACGATGAAGATCACCGGGTTGTTGCGCAAAATGGGCGGGTGGGCGTCATAGCGGACCTGGTCGAAATCGTTCACGTGGCTCTCCCGTTTCGCCCCGCAAGGGGCACATTGCGAATCCCGGGTTGCGGGCTTCGTGCATAGCACTCATTTGCACCCGCGCCCATCCGGCACAGTGCGGCCCGGCCTGCTCGTGAAGCAAACGGCACCTGGGTCCCGATCGTCGCCACCGACTAACATGTTAGAGTATATCAAACAGGCTTCGGCGCACGCGCCTCCCTGCTCCGAATTTGAGCCGGATTGGACACATTTGGTGGAATCGCGCAGAAACCAAAAGGTTCCCGAACCTTGCGCCGGGCGCAGTTAATCGCTATCGGGACGCCGAATTCAGGGGGCACCGCGACGATTTCAGTTGCTTGTCCCACTAGTATACATGTACTTTGATAGCGCTAGCAACAAGGATTGTGCGGCGGCGACCATCCCGGAACGCACGGATAACCCTGATGAAGAAAAAGTCCCGGAAGCGTTCCGGCAAACCCACACTGGTCGACGTCGCCGAAGCCGCAAATGTCAGCGCGATCACGGTGTCCCGCGCCCTGCGCAATCCGGAGGCTGTGTCCCCTACGCTCAGGGAACGGATCCAGAAGTCCATCGATTCGATTGGCTATGTGCCCAACACGGCGGCACAGGCGCTGGCCTCGGCCCGGACCAATGTCATCGGCATCATCATCCCGTCACTGACCAACTCCGTTTTCGCGGATGTGATCCGCGGGGTCTACGACGCCATCGAGGGCACGCCCTTCCAGGTCCAGTTCGGCAACACCAATTATTCGCCCATCAAGGAAGAGGAACTGCTCAAGCTGTTCCTGGGGCAACGTCCCGCCGGGTTGCTGGTTACCGGCGCTGCGCAATCACCGGAGGCGCTGCAATTGCTGCGCGCCAACGGTTGCCCGGTGGTGCAGATCATGGAAAAGATCGACGATCCGATCGACATGCTGGTCGGCTTTTCGCACGAGGACGCTGCCGCGGAAGGCACACGCCACCTGATCAGCAAGGGCTACAAGAAGATCGGCTTTCTGGCCGCCCAGATGGATGTGCGCACCCAGCAGCGCATCGTCGGCTACGAGCGCGCCATGCGCGAGGCGGGCCTTTACGATCCGCGCTTGATTGTCACCACGACCAAGCCGTCCCGGGTCTCACTGGGCACGCCGCTGTGCGCTGAACTGTTCTCGCGGGTCCCTGACGTCGACGCCGTGCAGACCAACAATGACGATATCGCCCTCGGTGCCCTGTTCGAATTGCAGCGGCGGCGCGTTTCCATTCCCGACGAAATGGGTATCTGCGGCTTCAACGATCTCAACTACTGCCAGGTTTCGCATCCGGGCCTGACCAGCATCCGCACCTATCGCTACGAGATGGGCAAGCGGGCAGTCGAAATGGTCATCGCCGCCATTTCCGGCAACCGGCCCGAACAGCCAGTGGTCGACACCGGCTTCCTGCTCGTCGAACGCGAAAGCACCCAGCGCGCCGGACAGTCGTAACGGGTGGCGGCCGCGGCGCCCGCCCATGCCGTTCAGCGCACCAGTTGCTGGCGCCCGTAGATCAGCAGCATGCCGAAGATCACCAGGCCGAAGACCACCTGGCGGAACGTGTCTGCCGGGAAATCAAGGCCGAGTTGAGCGAAATAGCGTTGGGGCTGCACCACCGACAGCATGGACTGCAGGATGGTGATGAGGATCACCCCGGCCACGGTGCCGATATACTTGCCCCTGCCACCCAGCACATTGGTGCCGCCCAGAATGATCGCGGCAATTGTCGGCAACAGGTAGGGGTCCCCCATCGCCTGGTATGAGCGGTTGGCCCATCCAGCCAGCAGGACGCCGGTTGCCGCCGCGCAGGCCCCCGAGATAACGAAGCAGATCAGGATCACCTTGCGCGTGTCGACACCGCTGAGAAAAACGGCCCGTTCCTGGTTCCCGATCGCATAGATCTGCCGGCCGAGTGTGGAGCGATTGAGCATGAACATTGCCGCCGCGCCCACGAAAATCCAGATCAGGATGGGGTTGGGAACACCCGGAATGAGTTGCCCGACCGTCAGTTCGCGCATCAGTTCGGTCGCCCGGTCCTGGGGCGCAAAGCCGCCGGTGTGATAGACCATCAGCCCTTGGGCAACCGCATTCATGCCAAGTGTGAAGATCATGGACGGGGCCCTGAGGTAGGCGACGCCCAGACCGTTGATCACGCCGATCAGCGCGCCGCAGCAGATGCCGAAGGGAATGGCTAGCGGCACACCCCATTCCGGCCCGAGGATCGACACCGCGCCAGTGGCCATCATGCCGCCGACCCCAATCGTCCAGGGGATCGACAGGTCGATATGGCCCAACAGGATCACCAGCATCACGCCGGTGGCGACAACGCCGAGGAAGGAGGCCACGTGCAGTTGCTGGATCAGATATTGCGGGGACAAAAAGGCCGGTTCGGCCAGCGACCCGATCAGCAGCAGCACCCCGATGCAGCCGAAGGCGATGATGGTAGCGCGGTCGAACTGTCTCGCGATTGCGTTGAAAACACCCATTGTTCCGCGCCCCTAGCGATAAAGATCGAGCTTGTTCTTGATGCGCAATATGCGCAGCGAACCGATGCTGACGGCCACCAGCAGGACGATGCCCACGAACAGCGGCTGCAGCACCGGGTTGATGTCGAACACGATCAGCAGGTCGCCGACGGTCCGCATCACAAAGGCACCGAAGATCGAGCCGATGGCCGATCCCACACCGCCGAAAAGCGAGGTGCCGCCGATCACCACGGCGCCGATCGAATTCAGCGTGTAGTCGTTGGCGATGGTGATCTTGGCCGCGCCCGAATAGGTCAGCGCCGTCAGCAAAAGTCCGCCAATCGCGGCAAGGAAGCCGGACAGCGCGTAGGCCAGCACTTTGGCGCGCTCGATGGGCACACCGGACATGTAGGCTGCCTGTTCGGCCGACCCGATGGCGAAGGCGGCCCGCCCGAGAACCGAACGGCGATAGGGTATCCAGACAAGCACTACCACCATCACGAGCAGGATCACCGAGTGCGGCACGGCATAGGTCGACCGGGTCATGAAGTCGGCGAATTCGAAGTTCACCGACCCTCCCGGTTGCGGCCGGATCGCCAGTGAGACACCGAAGAAAATGGCGCCGGTCGCGAGGGTCACAATGAGGGGTTGCAGGCGTCCGTAAACAATGATCACGCCGTTCAACGCGCCGCACAACAGTCCGGCGATCAGAACGACGACGATGCCCACCCCGGTCATCATTGGATCGCCGACGACCACCGACGACGCGAGGCAGTTTGCGAGCACAAAGACCGCCCCTACTGACAGGTCGAGGCCGCGCGTCAGAATGGGCAACGTCTGCGCCATGGCCACGAGGGCCAGCAGCGCGCCCTTGTTAGCGGCCGTGTTGATGACATTGGGCGTCAGCCCCACGGACTGTTTCCAGCCGTAGACCGCGAACATCACGGCAAAGATCCCCGCTGCGAGCAGGATGCCGCGCTGGGCAGCCGTTAGCCGGAACCTGGGGCCGGAACGTCTGGCCGTTGGCGCGCTGCCGATGGCCTTTGTCGGCGCGTTCATTTGGCGATCTCCCTGGCCTGGACAGCAATATCCGCTTCCACGTTTCCCGCGGGCAGGTTCAGGGCGGCGGACACCAGATTGGTTTCGGTGAGTTGGTCACCAGAAAGAGTGCGCACCACCGCCCCGTCGTACATGACCAGCACCCGGTCGCAGCAGCCGATCAGTTCGTCATAATCGGTGGAATAGAAGAGGATGGCCGCCCCCTCGCCCGCCAGTTTTTGCAGCAACTGATAGATCTCCTGCTTGGTGCCGACGTCGATGCCGCGCGTCGGATCGTTCAAAAGGATGATCCTCGGCCTGGTCATCAGCCACTTGCCGATGACTACCTTTTGCTGGTTGCCGCCGGAAAGCGCGGCGACCGGGCCATCAATTCCGTCGGACTTGATCTTGAGCAGGCTGACCATCTCGGCGATGGCGCTTTCCTCGGCCGCCTGATCCACCAGCCCGAAGCGGGACACTTTCTCGACCGCCGCGAACGACAGGTTTTCGCGCACGGTCATGGGCAGCATCAGCCCCTCGCCCTTTCGGTCTTCAGGGATCAGTGCCATGCCGATCTCATCCGACTTGGCTCGTTTTGGGCTGGTCAGGTTGACGGGTTTGCCGTTGATCTCGACGCTGCCGGTTGCCCCGATCAGCGTGCCGAACAGGCCCAATTGCAGCTGCTTCTGACCCTGGCCGTCGAGCCCGCCGAGACCCACAATCTCTCCGGGCCGGATTTGGAGGTTGATGCCGTTCAACTGATCCTGCCAGGAGAAATCCTTCACCCTGAGAACCGGCGCAGCGTCGAGTGTCTTGGCAATCTTGGGCGGGAAGACGCTGTCATACTCGCGCCCGATCATCATTTCGACGATGGCATTGTCGGACTTGGTGCCGGCCTCGAACGTTTCGACCTTCTGGCCGTTTCGATAGACCGTGCACGTGTCTGCGAGTTCGGCGATCTCGTTCATGCGGTGCGAAATGTAGATGATCGACATGCCCTCGCTGCGCAGAGTGTGCAGCATGGCAAAGACCTTCTCCACATCGGCCGCGGTCAACGCGGAGGTTGCCTCATCAAGAATGAGAATCTTGGGGTCGCGGGCCATGGCCTTGGCGATTTCGACCATCTGCCTTCGCGACAGGGAGAGTTCGCTGACCGTCGCCAGCGGGTCGATGGATTCACCGCCTACCCGCGCCAGCGCGGCTTCAGCGATCCTGCGCTGTGCTGCAAAGTCGATCATGCCGAATTTTTTCGGTGGCCTCGTGATGCCGATATTGTCGGCAACAGTCAGGTCCGGCAGCAGCGACAGTTCCTGGAAAATGCAGGAAATGCCTGCGTCATTGGCCTCCTGAGGATTGGCAAACTGGACCGGTTCGCCATCAATGCTGATCGTGCCCGCGTCCGGCTGCACGACGCCCGAAAGAACCTTGATCAGCGTCGACTTGCCGGCGCCGTTCTCGCCGAGCAGCGCGTGGATGGAGCCGCGCCGGGCCTCGAAACTCACATTCTCGAGCGCGCGAACGCCGCCATAGTGTTTTGAAATCCCCTCCATCCTGAGGAGAGGCATTGAGCCGGTATCCGCCACCGTGATCTTCCCGTCGAATAGGGGTGCCGCCGAAGCAGGGCTCCGGCGGCACCGCTTGTCGTATCAGTCTAGTTGTTTTCGCCGGTCTGGGCAGCGATTTCCTCGGCGGTAAAGCCGATGTTGCAGGCTTCGAAATTATTGCCTGCGAAGAAACTGCCGGGCAGTTCGGGGAACACATCGACACCTTCGGCGAAGGGCGCGTAGGAGATCGAAGTCGGCAGGGCGATGCTGGCCGGGATCACTTCACCCTGCAGCGCGGCGATTGCCGTCTTGATGGTCACGGACGACTGGGCCGGACCGGTGCCGCCGGACTGGCAGAGCAGGCCTTCGGCATTGCAAAGCTGACGGAATGCGTTCTCCGTTTCACCGGAGATCGGCACGGCTGGATGTCCGCCATCGAGCAGCGCGGTTGCAGCACCTTGCGAACCACCCTGGACGTAGACACCGTCGAACTGGCCGCCCGCGGCAATCGCGTCCGCGGTCACTTTCTGCGAGTCGCCCGGCGCCCAGTTGCCGACAACGTCGGTCACTTCATACTGCCGCCCGGAGGCTGCCAGCACTTCCATGAAGCCTTCGTTGCGGGCGATGTCCACCGGCTGACCGGCCGGACCACGCACATGCAGCAGGCTGATCGGATCAGCGTCGGAGTTCTCCAGCAGGAATTCTGCCGCGCTTTCTCCCAGGCCCTTCTGGTTGACGTTGATGGCGATCTGGTTGGGATCGTCGATCACGTTGTCAAAGCTGAGCACCACCACGTTGGCATCGTTTGCCTTGCGCACAACCGAGCCGAAGGCCGCCGTGTTGTTGGCATTGATGATGATGGCGTCGAAGCCCTGGTCGATGAAATTGTTCGCGGCGGCGATCTGCGCGGCGATGTCCTCGCCCACGGAAATCACCTTGAACTCCTCTATGTTGGCGGCCACGTCAGGTTGCTCGGCGTAGGCCTTGGCCACCGCGATCATCTGCACGCGCCAGTCATTGGCAATAAAGCCGTTGACCAGGGCGATCTTGTAGGGTCCCGGACGGGCTTCCCACTGGAAATAGGCCGTGTCCTCGGCGACCGGCGTAAAGCACGCCGGATCGGCACCCGGACCGGACACGGTTGCAGGACCGGCCGAAGCCAGCGCTGTCGACATCATCAGGGCCGCAAGCGCGGCGGACGTCACTCGAAAAGCTTTCATTTGTTCCTCCCAGAATGTTCGTTTGCCAAGCGAGACACGCGCAAAACCGCAGACCGGCGAAAGCATCGCCAAATCAATGATCGGACAGGAATTCGCGCGGGTCCTCCTCCGCTTCGCAAGGGCATATTGACCAATTTGATAGCGCTGTCAATGGGGCTAATATCGATAATATTCGATAACTACCCATGTTTTCCGGGTAATATCGGCCTTCTCGTATGGCGGCATGCCGCTGCATGTATGCTAGCGCTGGCTAAGCCCCGGATTCGCAATGAAGATTCCTCTTTGCACTGCATATGTCCGGTCGGAACTGCGATCATGGTCTCAGCACAAAGCCGCGCTTCGTCCTGCCCGCCGCACCGGCACAGACGCGTGTCATGTCTGTTGTCAAATCCTTGGAAAATGCGCGCGTCAGGACAAACAAAACCGGCCCGCTCCATTCGGGAGCGAGCCGGTATTTCAGTGCATCGGAATATCGAACTGGCGGGGGGGGGTCCTACTTGCCCCTGGCCTTGAGCCAGGCCTGATACTCCGGCTCGGCGTCCTTGTGCAGCGGGTAGTAGCGCTGCAGAGGCTCACCGGCCATCAGCTTCTCGCGGCAGAACTCTTCCCATCCATGGTCCTTGTGGGCCTTGGCTACCATTTCCTCGGCCAGCGCCACCGGCACGCATACGGCACCGTCGTCGTCGGCGACGATGATGTCGCCGGGCACCACGGTCACCCCGCCGCAGGCGATGGTGCAATTGACGTCATGCGGCATCAGGTTGGTTTGCGTGTGATAGTTCGGCGTCACCCCGGCCAGCCACAGCGGGATTTCCAGCTTCTGCACATTGACGAAGTCGCGGATACAGCCGTCGATCACGAGCCCTGCGCCGCCGCGGCCCTTGAAGTAGGTCAGCATCATGTCGCCGAAGATGCCCGAGGTCAGGTCTCCGCGCGCGTCTACAACCACCACATCGCCCTTCTCCACCTGGTAGAGCACATGGCGGTGGAGCTGTTTTTCCACGTCGACATATTCGCCCTCTTCCAGCAGATCCTCGCGCTTGGGCAACATTTTCAGCGTCAGTGCCGGCCCTGCCACCGAGCGGCCCTTGGTCCAGGCGGTCGGCCCGACCATGTAGCAGTTGCGCAGTCCCATGTGGGCCAATGTGGCGCTGGCGGTCGCCGCGCCAACCTGCCGAACCTGTTCGACAAGCTCCGGCGACGGCCGCTCGATTTTCGGAAATTGCATTGTTCCTCACTCCTCGGAATTGCGGGCCTGGAAAGCCCTTTTGCGCCATCCATTTCCCGGCGCGAATATTATCGCTCAACCTTCGCATGACCCACCCCGGGCCGCAAGCGCGGAAGGGGCAAAACGCCCCCGGAAATCGGGCCGTTTGCATTGCTTCTGCCTATCTATCTGATCATACTTTTCTGTGCGGATTGGGCTAGTCTGCCCGAGGGGGAAAGCCGTTGAAAATCACCGACATCAGATGCGCCCTGATCGGCAAGCACCCGGTGGTGCGGATCGTCACCGATGAGGGACTTTATGGGCTCGGCGGGGCGGAATGGACTAAGCCCTATTTGAAGCCCTACGTGCTGCAGTTCCGCGAGGCGCTGATCGGCGAGGATCCGACCGATGTCGAGCGCTGCATGCTCAAGATCCGGCAACGCGGATCGTTCAAGCCCTATGGCGCCGCGATCAGTGTCATCGAACATGCGCTGTGGGATATTGCGGGCAAGGCGGCCGGCGTCCCGGTCTACAAATTGCTCGGCGGCAAGGTGCGCGACAAGGTGCGCGTCTACAATGGCTCCCTGCGCCGGCCGCACTCGGGCTCCGCGCCTGAAGACTATGCCGCTGATGCGAAGTGGATGATGGAGCGGCCCGAAGGGTTCTTCATGGTCAAGCAGGGCATCGGCTTTCATTCCCAGATGAAACGCGAAGTGCCCGACTTCCATATCGGCATCCCGCAGGTCAGTCCTTTCCACGGCGCCATGGACACCGGACCGATAACCGAACGGGGCATGAACCACATGCTCGATTGTGTGGCGGCCATGAAGGAAGTGCTGGGAGACAAGGTCAGTCTCGCCCTTGATTGCGGACCGGGCTGGATGCTGCCCGATGCGATCCGTTTTGCCCGTGCGGTCGAGAAATATGACCTCGCCTGGCTGGAGGACATGCTGACCGGCGACTACACGCCCTGGGTCAATGCGCAGGCCTATCGCGAATTGACGGTCTCCACCTCGACGCCGATCCACACCGGTGAACAGATCTATCTCCGGCACAATTTCAAGGAGCTGATCGAGACCCAGTCTGTGCGCGTGATCGGTCCCGACCCTGCCGATGTCGGCGGCATCGCCGAAATGAAGTGGATCGCCGAACACGCGCACATGCATTCAATCCTCTTCGCGCCGCACGGCACGGCCAACGGGCTGCTCGGGCTCGGCGCGCTGGTCAACCTTTGCGCCACCCTGCCCGCCAATTTCGTCGCCTTTGAATATCCCACCGCATCCGATCCCTGGTGGCACGACATCATCGAGGGCCTGCCGGATGGGCCTCTGGTCACAAACAGCATGATGAACCTTTTCGAGGCACCCGGCCTCGGACTCGACATCAATGCCGAGGCGGCCAAACCCTATTTGCTTGAGGAGGATGCAGGCTTTTTCGACTAAAGGCCTGCCACAAGGAGAGCCCATGTATATCGGCACACAGAACCGCGTCACCACTGACGACCAGTTCCGGCAATTCGCGCAGTTGGGGATCACCCATGTCTGCGCTGACCCCGAGGGAAATCCGCATGACTGGACCTATGACATTCTAAAGGCCCATCGCGACCGGCTCGCCGATCTTGGACTGACCCTCGACATGGTTCAGTTGCCGCTCGGCTCGACGGTGGTCGAAAAGTCGGCGAGTCCCGACATTCTGACCAATGGCCCCAATCGCGACAAACAGATCGACTCCATCTGCAAACTCATTGAGATGGTCGCCGAACTGGGCATTCCGGCGGTGAAATACAATCTCAACCTGATCGGCATTCCGCGCACCGAAAACGAGGCGGGCCGAGGCGGTTCGTCGAACTCCACTTTCCGGTGGGACAAGATCGATCAGGATGCGGCGCCCGGCCTTGCCGGCGTCCTGTCCGAAGTGGAAAACTGGGAGCGGATCGACTATTTTCTCGAGCGGGTCATCCCGGTCGCCGAAAGCAACAAGGTCCGCCTCGCCTGTCATCCGCATGACCCCTATACGCCGCCGGGCTATCGGGGCGTCACCCGGGTGCTGGGTACGGTTGAGGGGCTGAAGAAATTCGTGCTGATGCGGGAGAACCCCTGGCACGGCCTCAATTTCTGTCAGGGCACTGTTGGCGAGATGGTCGACAATCCGCGCGAAGAAATCGACGACGTGATCCGCTGGTTCGGCACGCGGGACAAACTATTCAACGTCCACTTCCGCAACATTTCGGGCGGCAAGCTCTCCTTCATGGAGACCTTCCCCGACGAAGGTGACATGGACATGTGGCAGTCGCTCAGAACCTATGCCGAGGTTGGCTACAAATACATGATCATGCCCGATCACGTGCCGCACCTGTCGGGCACCAACGGTGACGACAGCCAGGCGTTTGCCTATTGCTTCGGTTACATCCGCGCCCTGCTGCAGGTGCTGAAAGCGGACTTCCCGGACGTGGTCGAACTCTAGACTAGGCTGCCCCTTACCATTTGTACCGGGACTTGATCCCGGCACCACAGGTTCCTTCGATCTTGCGAAAAAGAAAAAGCCCGGCAGACCATCGATCTGCCGGGCAAGTCTCGATCGTCAAATGAGCCGTGTCAGCCTTTGACCGCCCCCACGGTCAGGCCGCTGGCCAGGAACCTCTGGGCGTAGATGTAGAGCACCGCCACCGGTATCGCGGTGAGCAGTGAAGCCGCCATCAGTTCGCCCCACGGCAGGATATCGCCGACCACCATCGACAGCAGGCCGATGGGCAGGGTGCGCAGCGACTCTGAGGTGATGAACACGAAGGCGAACAGGAATTCGTTCCACGCGTTGGTGAAGGCGAACAGGGTCACCGCCAGCACGGCCGGCGCCGCCAGGGGCAGCACGATGCGCATGAACACGTAGAGCCTGCTGGCGCCGTCGATCATCGCGGCTTCATCGAGTTCCACCGGAATGGACCTGAAATACCCGAGCATCACCCAGGTCGCAAACGGCAACAGGAAGGTCGGATAGGTGATCATCAAGGCACCATATGTGTTGATGATCCCAAGGTTGGTCAGGGTTTGGTAGAGCGGAATGAACAGCAGGGTTGCCGGCAGCAGGTACGTGATCAGCAGGAACGTGGTCAAAAGACCGGCCCCTGTGAACTTGAGGCGGGAAAGCGCGTATGCCGCGAGGGCCGCCATGGAAACCGACACAATGGTGCTGACCGTTGCCACGAAGACCGAATTGAACAGCCACCAAAGGAAGGGCGTGTCGCCAATCAACGAGGTGTACTGGTTCATCGTCGGAGGCGTCGGCCAGAAAATGTCTCTGCGCTCGGAGATCTGCGGGGTGGTTTTGAACGAGGTAATCACCACCCAATAGAACGGGAAGAGCACGAAAATCATGAACGGGAACAAAACGAGCATTCGCCCGATCAGACTCATGCGTTCCCTGCCCTTCATGCTGAGAGAGCGTTTTTGACCCGTGGCACCGGCAGCAATCGCCCCGATCGCCTTGCCAATTCCGCGAATGAGAAAATCAACGGCGTGAATGGGCAGGAACAGGACGTCGAGAATGAAGGACCAGGTTTTTTCCAGGATCCGCCACCCGCCATCAAACACGTTTGGCTTGCGGTTGGCCTGACTGGACTTGTCGTCCTGACGCATGAATCTGGCAAGCAGCCAGATCAGGATGGCCATGAGCGGCGCCACGCTGAAGGCGATGGCAATACCCGGGCCGTACTGAAGCGAGCCGATGGCCTTTTCGTATGCCAGGATCGAATAAAGCTTGGTTGCGCCCGACGGGCCGCCGCCGGTCATCAGGAAGATCAGGCCAAACTGGTTGAAGGTCGAAATGAACGACAGCAGCAGCGTCACAATGATCACGTAGCGCATGCCGGGCAGTGTCACGTGCCGGAAGCGTTGCACCGCGTTGGCGCCGTCCACTTCGGCGGCCTCGAGCTGTTCCTTGTCGATCGCCTTGAGGCCGGACAAGAGCAACAGGACATAGAAGGGAATGCCCTTCCACACGTTCACCGCGATCACGCTGGGCATGGCCAATTGCGGATCAGACAGCCATCCGAGCGGCCTATTGATAATGCCGAGACCCAGAAGGATCGGGTTCAGGCCGCCGAAGATGGGGTCAAAGATGGATTTCCATGCCAGGGCGGTCACGATCTCGGGCACGATCCACGGCAGCAGCATGATGCCGGAGATCAGGTTCCTGTACGGAATGTTGGAGTTGAGGATCATTGCGATCGTCAGGCCGGTCGCGAACTTGATCGACAGCGACCAGAAGGTGAACGACAACGTGTTCTGGATCGAAAGGATGTAATCCGAACTGGTCAGCAGCCGCTGGTAATTGCGGAAGCCGACGTCCACCGTCTGTCCAGTCAGAAAATTCAGGGATGTCGTGCTGAGGAAAATGGCGTTGATGAAGGGCCAGGCAATCAGGCCCAGCATGATCAGCACCATGGGCAGGACAAAGGGAAAAGCGACTTTCCAGTCGCGGCCGAAGAGGTTTTGCAGTCGCCGCGCCGTGGTTACGGGCCGGGGTTGGTAGTCCGTGTCACTCACCAGTGCCTGGTTTGCCATGATCTCTCTCTTTCAAGATCAACGTGCTGCGATTTCTGAACGCTGTTCCGGCGGGCTCGTTAGAGACCAAATCGTCCGGCACCCCTCCCCCGGAGCGCCGATATTACGCCAAAACTACCGAAATTGCATGCCGCGGATAAATCTTCACCGTGATGATGGAGGGCGGCCGAGGGCCGCCCTCCGGATTTTATGCGGGCATCAGCCCTGCATGATGCCGCCTTCTTCGAAGATGTCGACAATCTTCTGGTGGGCATCTGCCACGGCATCGCCCGGCGACATGCGGCCGGCGATCATGTTGCCGACGGCCTGTTCCAGCACACCTTGCGCACGGATGGCGTCGATGGCGGCGTTGGGCTGTGCGGGCCAGGACTGGCCGATGAAGGGCTCCGGCACGCTGCACTGCTCGTAGATGATCGCGAAGTTCGGATCAGCAGCAATCAGCTCGTCGGTCCACAGGTTCTCGTAGGCCGGCATGAACAGACCACCGGCAACAGACGACATGCGGTTGAAGTTGGCCGGATTCAGCAGTTCGAGAGCCAGATCCTTGGCCAGATCAAGGTTCGGAGCGCCCTTGAAGATGGTCAGCCAGCCACCGGTCACGCCACCGTCACGGCTGTCGCCGTTCAGGGCACGGGCCGCAGGCAGCAGCTTGGTGTGCGGGAACACCGGGTTGTTGTCGCGCTTGGCCGCCGCGTAGACGGAGAAGGCGTTGTGGGTGTACCCGATCGAACCGGCGAGGTAGGCCTCGTTGTTCGAAATGTCGCCCCAGCTTTCGATGCCCGGCGGCAGAGCGGGACCGAACCGGCCATTACGGTCATAGGTCTCGGCCAGCCATTCAAAGGCAGCACGTGTTTCCGGCGTGTCGAAGTTGACCTGCATGCCCGAGGCATCTGTAAATCCGCCGCCATAGGCCTGCACGAGGCTGATCAGCCAGCCAAAACCGTCACCCGACTGGTTCGGGGTCAGGCCCCAGCCCCAGAATTCATTGTCGGGGTCGGACATGGCCAGTGCGGCTTCACGGCGCGATTCATAGTCAACCAGGCTGGCCGGATCGACACCGATTTCGTCCAGCTTGTCGCCACGGATGAAATAACCGGTCGAGTTCGCAATGAACGGAATGGCACGCCAGGCGCCGTTGATCTTGCCGTTGGCTTCGGCGTTGATGCCGGTCAGGATGTTGCCGTAGCGGCTGACGGCTTCGTCAACCACGTCGGACACGTCCTCGACCAGATCAAGCAGCGCCATCTGCGAGATGGACACGTTCGATGTATAGGCGATGTCGGGCGGGTTTCCGGCAGCCACTGCAGCCGTCATCTTGCCCATGAAGTCACCGAAAGATTCCGGGTTCGTGGTCGAAATGTCGAGTTCTGCACCGTTCGCCGAGGCGAAGTCGGACACGACATTGCGGAAGATGGTCTGCGCTTCCTCGAAATATTCCGTGCGATGAATAACGGTGAGCTTGCCGGCCGCACCTTCAGGCAGATCCATCTCGTCCTGTGCCAGCGACGGAGCAGCGGCACTTGCCGCGAGCAGACCGGCACCAGAGGCGGCGGTGGATTGCAGCAGCTTCCTGCGGCTAATCTTGTTGTCAGTCATAACTGTTTTTCCTCCCAGTCATACAAATCGTGGAAACTGCCAACGACCCTCACCGCCGCAGTCCCGCGGACACCACTTTTGCCTTTCGGCGGGCCTTCCGCAAGAGGAGTAAACCACAAGGCTGCTAGCGCTGTCATCCACAAAATTCGTGGTTTTCCCGGATCGTTGGGACCGACGCCATACTTGCCCTGCCCGCTAATATTATCGTTAATCTACCCTGATCCGGGTAGAAACCGGGTCACATGCAGCATGATGCTGGATGATCGCTGTGAATATCAGGGGTCCGGGTACAAAAAAAACTTGCGCTTTTCAGCAGTTGCCAGACGCGGGCCGGTTGTCTACACAATCAATTAGATTGCGCAAACATGTCCTGGGGAGGAACAGCGTGGCGGGGCTAAAGCTCAGAAAAATCGACAAGAATTTTGGCATGGTCCAGGTGATCAAGGGCTTGGACCTTGATGTCGAACATGGCGAGTTCGTCGTGTTTGTCGGTCCGTCGGGCTGTGGAAAGTCCACGTTGCTGCGCATGATCGCCGGGCTCGAGGAGATCACCGGCGGTGAGCTCTACATTGGAGACGAGTACTGCAACGAGATTGCCCCGCGCGACCGCGGCATTGCCATGGTGTTCCAGTCCTACGCGCTTTATCCGCACATGAGCGTTTATGACAATGTCGGTTTCGCCCTGAAGATGGCCGGCGTGACCGGCAAGGAGCGGGATGCCAAGATCCGCGATGCCGCGAGAATCCTGCAGATGGAAGAACTGCTGGAGCGCAAGCCGGCCCAGCTATCGGGTGGCCAGCGTCAGCGCGTCGCCATCGGCCGCGCCATTGTGCGTGACCCGAAGGTGTTTCTTTTTGACGAGCCCCTTTCCAACCTCGACGCCGCTCTGCGCGTCGACATGCGCATGGAGATTGCCAAGCTTCACAATGAGCTTGATGCGACGATGATCTATGTGACGCATGACCAGGTCGAGGCCATGACTTTGGCCGACAAGATCGTGGTGCTGGATCATGGCGTCGTGCAGCAGGTCGGTGCGCCGCTCGAACTCTATCATACGCCGGCCAACCTGTTCGTTGCGGGCTTCATTGGTGCGCCGAAGATGAACCTGCTGCCGGTCAAGGTCAGTGCCGTGGACGCCAAGTCGATCACTGTCGCCTCGGATGACATCAACGACATGAAGATGGATTCAACCGGCCACGACGTGAAGGTTGGGGATGAGCTGATCTTGGGCATCCGCCCGCAGTATCTGCGGCTGGCCAAGGGCAAGGGCACGACCACGGGCAAGGTGCAGATCGTGGAAAACCTCGGCAGCGAAACCGTCATCAACGTCAAGCTGCCCTCCGACACCACGTTGATCGCCACGGTTCAGGGCGATGCCACGGCCACCTTCGAGCAGGATCTCAGCCTCGATTTCCTCGCCGATCAGGCGCACCTGTTTCTGCCGTCCGGCCCCGCTGTCCGCATCGGCAAGCCGCCGGTCTACGACTGATAAGGTTCACCTCGGTCTAACAAAAAGGGTTGCCGGAGCGAACTTCGGCAACCCTTTCTTTTTGTTCCAATTTCCAGGGACTATTCGAACCAGGTCGTGCCGGGATACTGGTGCGCCTTGGCTACTTCCTCGTCGAGCTCGATGCCAATTCCCGGCGCGTCGGACATTTCGATATAGCCATCCTTGATGATGTCGCGCTTTTCCTTGATCACGGTCGACCACCAGTCGCGCTCGGTCCAGTGGAATTCGAGGATCAGGAAGTTTGGAATGGACGCGCACACATGCGCCGACGCCATGGTGCCGATCGGCGAGGACACATTGTGCGGCGCAAACGGCATCGAATAGATTTCGGCCATGTTGGCGATCTTGCGGCATTCGGAAAGCCCGCCGCACTTGGGAATGTCGGGCATGATGATATCGACAGCATGCTTTTCGATAAGATCGCGGAAACCGTGCCGCAGATAAAGGTTCTCACCGGCGCAGATCGGTGTTGAGGTGGCCGCGGTGATTTCGCGCATCGTGTCGATATTTTCCGGCGGGATCGGTTCTTCCAGCCACATCAGTTTCAGATGTTCGAGATCACGCGCCAGCCGGATCGCGGAGTGCTTGTCCAGCCGCGTGTGCAGGTCACAGGCCACCTCGACTTCCGGGCCCGCGAGGTCCACCACCATTTCCGCCAGCTTGACCATGCGGTCATGCTCCCAGCGGTTCGGGGTCATGTTGAACCGGTCCTTCACGTAGTGCTCGGTCTCCGCCCCGATATGCCCGTAGGCGAAGATGTCGAGGTCGATCTTCAGCGCGGTGAATCCGCGTTCCAGCACGCCATCCACGACCCGCTTGGTTTCGTCAAAATCAAGTCCCGGCGAGACTTCACAGTCGGCATAGACGCGAATCTTGTCGCGGAACTTGCCCCCCATCAATTCATAGACCGGCACGCCCAGCGCCTTGCCCTTCAGGTCCCAAAGCGCAATTTCGATTCCCGTCAGTGCGGTGATCAGCGCTCCGGCAAAACCGCCCTGGAATACGTGACCTCTCCGCAGGTCCTCGAACAGCGCATCGATGGCAAACGGGTCTTTGCCGACCAGCCGTGGCTCCAGGTAGTTGATCAGCGCGATCGCTTCATATTCGCCATGCACGCACTCGCCGATCCCGGTCACGCCGGCGTCCGTTTCGATCTTCACCCACAGGCTCATGCAGTGGCCCTTTGTGGCAGCGGTCTTGACCGAGGTGATCTTCATGTTGCGTGTGCCTCCCTGCGCTGCAAACATCCCGGAAAGCGCCTCCGGGTACTAACATGTTAGCGCACACATGTGTTAACGTCGAGACAGAGGGGGCTTCAAAATTGCCCATGAATGCCGGAATGTTAGCTCCCCTGATCAATGATTGCGGACAACAAGGCCGCACGAGAAAGAGCCGAAAGAATGCTGATTGACCTCAAGGATCGAGTCGCCATTGTCACCGGCGCCGGCCGCGGCATTGGCCGCGCCATAGCCCGCAAGCTGGCCAATGAAGGCGCCACAACCTTGGTCGCCGATTTCCAGCAGGAACTGCTCGATGACGTGGCGGCCGAATGGGCGGCGAATGGATGGCGCGGTGCCCAGATTCAAGGCGATGTGCGGCGCAGCGAAGACTGCAAGGCGGTTGCGGAACTGGCCGAACGACAGTTCGGACGGATCGACATCCTGGTCAATAATGCCGGTGTGGCCGGCGGCGCCCGGGTTGAGGAAATGGCCGAAGCGGCATGGGACGCCAATATGGACGTCAATCTGAAGGGCACCTTCCTGATGAGCCAGGCCGTCATCCCCTCGATGAAGAGCCAGAACAGCGGCCGGATTCTCAACGCCGCTTCCTTTGCCGCAATTGTCCCCAGCATTGGTGGGGCGGCCTATGCTGCCTCAAAGGCCGGCGTCGAGAGTTTCACCCGTGTCCTGGCCGGCGAGTTGGGGCCGCACAACATCACCGTCAACTGCTACGCGCCGGGCATGATCCCGACAGAAATGAACCACTTTGCCGAGCGCGATGCGGAAACTCAGGACATGCTGCTTGATACGCTCAGCCTCCGCCGCTGGGGTGACCCGGAAGACGTGGCCAATCTCATCTGTTTCCTCGCCTCGGATCATGCCGGCTACATCACCGGTGCCATGATCGACATCTCCGGCGGCAAGTTCGCAACGCAACAGCCCTGGGCGGCCTATCGCAGCAAGCGCTAGTCCGGTTTGCGCGGCAGGCAAGACGGTCTACATTGGCTGCATCTGACTTGTCTCAAGGGGCGGGACTTTTTCATGAACATCACGGGCGCAGTTCGCCGCTACGGATTTTGGGGGGCGATGCGGCGAGTGCCCGGCAGTCTCAGGCGCAGACTGGGCCGCCGGCGTGATCTGCTGTTGGGCCGGGTGCCCGTCAAGACGGCTTATGGTGTGCGCCTATTTTCCAACTGGGGCGATACGACCTTCGAAATGTGTGTCGAAGGCAGTTTTGGCCCGTTCCTGGCCGACCTGCTGCGCCGCTACGAAAGGCGTTTCGTCTTTCTCGACGTGGGCGCCAATCAGGGCCTCTACTCGCTCATCGCTGCTGAGAACCCGCAATGCGCGCACGTCTATGCGTTCGAACCCGTTCTCCCCACGTTCGATCTGCTTGAGCGCAATATCAGGCTCAACAAAATGGCGGCACGCATCACGCCCCTGCCCTTTGGCGTTTCCGACAGCGACGGCACGAGCCAGATTGCCGTTCCCCGGACTCACAGCGGCGCCGCTTCCATCCACCACGTGCCGGAAGACAGCACGCCACTCAACATTCAACTCAAGACAGCGCCGTCGTTTGCCGACACCATCCAGCCCGACGATCTGCCCCTCTTGGTCAAAATCGACGTCGAGGGCCACGAGCCCGAGGTGCTCTCGCAACTGATGGACTCCACGCTCGCTCCTCGCCTCGACACGTTGTTTTACGAAGTCGACGAGGACTGGGTCGATCCACAGCGCTTGCGCGATATCCTTGGCGAACAGACCTTCAGTTTCAGCAAGGTTGGCGAAAGTCCCCATTTCGACATGCTCGCCGTCCGCAAGAACCGCGCCTGAGGCCCTTCTACTCCGCCTGACTTTTCGCCCACGGGACAAGCCCGAGTATTACGCGGAAGCGAGGGCCAATGCGGTGCCCTTTGAGCGCCAGCAAAAAACAGGACAGTTATGGATCGCGCAGCCCGAAAAGCCTACCCCGGGTAAAGCGTCAGTCCGCCGTCCACCCGCAGCACCTGGCCATGCATGAAGCGCGCCTGCGGTCCCACCAGGAAGCACACCGCGTCCGCGATTTCCTCCGGGTCGGCGTAACGATCGAAGGTCGGGCTGTTGGCGTGCATTTTCTTGGGGTCGACGACCCGGGTGGCCTGGAAGCGGGCCGACTTGGCCGGGCCGGGGCTGACCGCATTGACGCGTACGCCGTCGTTCATCACTTCCAGCGCCAGGCACCGGGTGTAGTGCACCACCGCCGCCTTGAGCGTGGCGTATATGCCGCCTTCCGAGCAGCCCATGTGGGCGGCGGCGGAGCCGATGTTCACCACCACGCCGCTTTGGCGGCTGACCATGTCGGGCACGAAGGTCTGGGTGACATTCATCGTGCCGATCAGGTTGGAGTTGGTCAGGGTGACGATGTCCTCGTACGGAATGCCCAGGATATTGTTGGGCAAAGGCTTGTTGCCGGATGCCCCGATGTCACCGCCGGCACAATTGACGAGGATATCCACCGGTCCGAGCGCTGCCTCGATGTCCTGTTTCATCTTTGTCACCGCATCGCGATCGCCGATGTTGCCGGTCACCCCCACGGACTTGACCCCCAGCGCCTCGATCGCCGTCACCACTTCACCGAGATTGGCACTCTCGCCAAACCGGCCGGTTTCTTCCCAGCTGATGTCGTGGACCGCCACGTTGGCGCCCATGGCGGCGATCTTTCTAGCCATGACATTGCCGAGGCCGCGTCCCGAACCGGTGACCAGCGCCACCTTGCCTGCAAGTTCTCCCGCCACTTTCGCCTCCCCTCACATGATCCCAAGCTGTTTCATATTCGCCACCGATTTCCGGATCATCGCCATTTCATATTCGACCAGCCGGTCGTCCTCGCCTTTCTCCCAGGGCGTTTGCCAGTCGGCATCATCCGGCAAGCGGCTGGTCCGCGCCGCCAACAGGCAGGCGGCCAATTCCTCTGCCTGTTTCGGGGCATACCCTTTCCACCAGCCCGGTGTGAACAGGCGCACGTGCCGCGCTTCCAGCGCTCCCGGTTCCAGCACGCAAGTGAGGTCCGGCTGATGGTCCGCGAGGATCTCAAACAGTTCCCTGAACGGAACGGCCCCGTCGCCGATAGCACAGCGCACCAGCCGCAGGCCCTCGTCGGTCCATTGCACATTGTAGTCCTTGAGATGGACGTGGCGCACGTAGGGCGCAATTACCCGCGTGAAATCCAGCGGGGCCTCGGCGACCGGGAACGAGTTGCCCGTGTCATAGACAACCCTGACAGCCGGTCCGAATTCGTCGCACCAGCCCACCAGTTCGCGACTGGTAAAGTCTTGATGGTTCTCGATTACAATGGTCAGCCCGTTGGCTTCCGCCACCGGCGCATAGGCGGCCAGTTTGGATCGGACCGCATTGATCAGGTCATACCAGCGGTCGCCTGCTGCCGCGCGGTCCCCGCACAGGATCGGCGTCAGCGCCAGTCGTATGAGTTTCGAATCCAGCGCCTTTGCCAGCCGGACCAGCGTGTCAAAATCGCAGGTCTGCAGCCCCGAACTCATGATGCTTGTCAGCCCGAGCCCGTCGAGTTTTTGCTTCAGCGCCTTCAGTTCATCGTCGCTCAGCGGCGTCAGCCAGCCTTCCCAGATTTCGATGGCCTGGCTGTTCAGTTCCACCGCCAGATCGATGAACCCTTCTAGCCCGCGGCCGTCGGGATTTTCGCGGTCGGTGCCCCTGCCCTGCAGCCCGAGTGTATACGTCAACCCGTACGGGTTGAGCCCTGCCCTGATTTTCATGATGAGCCTCCCGCTACAAGCCTAGCGGGATGCAAGCCCCTGTCAAACCAATCATATTCATCACGCACACCTAAAGAAAAAGGGCGCCCGAAGGCGCCCTTCTCATCATACGTGAAGGATGGCCGATCAATTGTCAGCGCAGAAGCCCGGATCTTCGGCGTTGCACACGTCAAGGCCGGTGTAGAGCGGATCTTCCACGGATTCACCGTTGATCAGCTGGATCATCACGTCGGGAGCGCGATAGCCCATTTCGAACGGACGCTGGCCCACCTGGGCATGGCTGCGGCCGTCACGGAACGCCTGGGTCTGCGGCGGCAGAGTGTCGCCGGCGATGATGATCAGGTCGCCCGAAGACAGGCGGTCCATGACCTGATCGGTCACCTGGGTGTAGGCCTGCGGGGCAAACTGGGCCCAGCCGCCGACCAGGATGAAGGCATCCAGATCAGGATTGGCAATGAACGTATCTGCCATCTGCTGGTTGGCCAGGTCAGCCTGGTCATTGGTGAAGACCGGGCAGCCGTCGATTTCCGTCCAGCCGTTCTGGCCGGTCAGACGGTCAATACCCTCTTCACCGCCGGCCGTGTCGCGGAAACCTTGCGCACGGGCGTTGATATTGTCGGCAGCCACGTTGCCGAGCTGCAGGCAGACGGTCCCGCCTTCCGGCTTCAACATGGCGGCCTGTTCGGCCATCATCACGCCCATCAGGTAGTTGTCCGTACCCAGATAGGTGGCCCGCAGATCGCGGTCAGCTTCCAGGAAGTCGGCGTCAATGGTCATGACCGGCACATCCGGGGCAATCTGCCGAATGCGGTTGGCCATGGCCGGGGCGTTGGATGGCGAAATGGCAATGGCCGCCACGCCGCGGGTCAGAAGGTCGTCGACGATCTGGACTTCACCGGCTTCGTCGGCACTCGACGCGGGTCCGGTATAGAAGCACTCGTAGTCCGAATCCGCGTTCTCGGCCATCCACTGCTGGCAGCCCAGGTTGATCTGTTCAAAGAACGGGTTGTCCAGGCCCTTCACCACAATGGCGAGGGTCTGTTTTTCCTGCGACATCGCAGGTGCTGAAAGCAGCAATGCGGCACCTGCCACACCTGCCAGAGCGAGTAGTTTATTCATCATTTCCTCCCTTGATGAACTATCCGGCCAAACGCCGAATTCCTTGTCGCCTACCCCGGATACCAGACGACCCGCGGGTCATCCGGCGTCCTTTGATAGGCCCATGCCTCGTCGATCAGACGGTGCAGGTCATATTGCGGTTCCCAGCCCAGCACCTGGCGGGCTTTCGAATTGTCGAGCTTGTTGGAGAAGTGCGGTGTCGACACCGGCACGCTGCCAAGCCCTTGGGTATCCTTGAGATATTTGGCGACATCCGCGTAGTTGACCGGTTCGGTCATGGCGATGTTGAAAAGCTGTTGGCTCGCAGCCGGATTGTCCAGCGCGATCAGGATGGCGTCGACAAGGTCAGATACGTGGACAAAGTTGCGCAGCAATGGCGTGTCATCGATATCGAGCATCATCGGCACGACGCCTTCGGCGGCATATTTGTCCGCCTGCCCCCTGGGCATGTAGTCAGTCCATGCCGGCCCGCCGAACTGGGTGTCGTCAAACTTCAGCGCGTAGCGGAAGTCGTCTTTCTCCATGATCCAGGGTGCGCGCAGGCAGCAGCCATTGATCCCGTACTGGATCTGGAACTGGTTGAGCATTTCCTCTTCCAGGACCTTGGTCAGCGCATAGCAGCCCGGATAGGCCCGCCGCGGGGCGCTCTCGGTGATCGGGCCCTCGTATTGGTGGAAAATGTGGCCCACCGAGCAGTCCCCTCCGATCAGAATGAACTGTTCAGCCGTGTCGGATTTGCGGAAATGTTCGAGCATCCAGAACATGCCCTTGATCGACACGTCGATGGCGAGTTCCGGCGATTCCTTCACCGCCGCCATATGCAATACGTGGGTTACCCCCGCCATCGCCTGACCGATGTAATCTGGATCGGAGAGCGAACCTCTAACAGAGCGAACCCTTGGATGCGGCGCCAGTTCACGGTTGTGACAAAGCGCGACAACGGACCAGTCCCTGAACCTTTCGGCTTCAAGAAACCGCCGCAGGAATTCCTGTCCGACCTTTCCCGTCGCGCCCGTTATCAGCAATTGCATGGCATCCTCCGCTGGGCACTAATAATATTAGTTGATATCACTAGGTCAAGCGGTTAATTCTTCTTCACACGGCCATCCAATTTGGTAATCTTGGCCGTCCGGAACCGCAAAAACCCTTGACGGCAGGGGTTTTCTGTCATGCAAACAGGGAGTTGCGCTGACAGATCAGGGACTGGTGAAGGCTAATAGTATCGTCATGCCCACGGCTTGACGGCTCGGGGAGGAAACATGGCGGCGCTGGAACTCAGCAATATTTCGAAGAATTTCGGGGCGATACAGGCTCTGCAGGACGTATCGATGAAGATCGAGCCCGGCGAGGTGGTCGGGCTGATGGGCGACAATGGCGCCGGCAAGTCGACGCTGGTCAAGATCATTGCCGGCAACTTCCGCCCGTCAGCCGGCGACATCACGATCGACGGCAGTCACGTGGAGTTTCACAAGCCCATTGATGCCCAGCGCAAGGGCGTGGAAATCGTCTATCAGGACCTTGCCCTGTGCAACAATCTGACCGCCGCCTCCAACGTTTATCTCGGCCGCGAACTGACGGCCCAAATCGGGCCCGTAAAGGTGCTCGACTATCGCACCATGTTCAAAAGGGCCGGCGAACTGTTTGCTGAACTGAAGTCGGAAACCCGCCCGCGCGACATGGTCAAGCGCATGTCAGGTGGCCAGCGACAGGCAGTGGCCATTGCCCGGACGCTTCTGACGCAGCCAAAGATCGTGCTGATGGACGAGCCGACTGCCGCAATTTCGGTTCGCCAGGTGGCCGAGGTGCTCAACCTGATCAAGCGGCTGCGCGATCAGGGGATAGCCATCATTCTGATCAGCCACCGCATGCCCGACGTGTTCACTGTCGCCGACAAGATCACGGTGCTGCGGCGCGGCCGGCTGGTGGCAGACAAACCTGTCAGCAAGAGCTCACCCGAAGAGGTGACCGGATTGATTACTGGCGCCATCGAGGCCGCCTGAGCAAGAGGAATTCAAGATGAGCGTCACACTTGAACAGGCCATCGACAGCCGCCAGCACCAGAACCTGCTTTCCTGGCTGACCAGCCGGCAGGTCTTCTGGGTTTTTGTCGCCGCAGTGCTCGCCTGCGTCGCCCTCAGCCTGGTGACAGATACGTTCGCGACCGAGCGCAACATCTTCAACGTCACCCGCAACTTCGCCTTTGTCGGCATCATTGCCCTCGGCATGACGGCCGTTATCGCCTCGGGCGGCATTGATCTGTCGGTGGGATCGACGGTGGTCATGTCAGCCATGGTGACGGGCGTTGTCATGGCGGCGGGCATGCCGTTCTGGGTCGCCGCGCTGGCCGCAATCGGTGCCTCGCTGGCCATCGGCGCGGTCAACGGCCTCCTGATTGCCTACGCCGGCATGCCGGCATTCGTGGTAACGCTGGGCATGCTTTCAGTGGCGCGCAGCCTGGCCATGGTGCTGTCGGACAACAAGATGATCTGGGAGTTCGGGCCGGATCACGACCTGCTGCTTTGGCTGGGGGGTGGCGCCACCTTCGGCATACCGCATCCGTTGATCGCCATGGTGGTGTTGGCGCTCGCTACGGGATTCGCATTCCGCTGGACGCGCTGGGGACAACATCTGTTCGCCGTCGGCGGCAATGAGGAAGCAGCGACTCTCACCGGCGTGCCGGTGAAGCGCATCAAACTCAGCGTTTACATGTTCTCGGCCTTCACAGCCGGGGTGACGGGCATTCTGATGGTCGGTTGGCTTGGCGGTGTGACCACCAACCTCGGCCAGGCCATGGAACTGACCGTGATTGCCGCAGCGGTCATCGGCGGGGCAAATCTGGCAGGGGGCATCGGGTCTGCGTTCGGTGCGGTCGTTGGGGCATTGCTCATCGAAGTAATCCGCAATAGCTTGATCCTGTTGGGGATCAGCACTTTCTGGCAAGGCACCTTCGTCGGCTGCTTTATCGTGATTGCTGTTACATTTGACCGCATCAGAAATTTCAGGTCATCAGAATAGGATATCAATGACGAATCCCCAGGGGCCGGACAAGAAAACAGTGGCGCGGAAACCCTCTTCCCGTAAGAACAAGGCTCCAGATTCCGTGCGCATAACGCCCTCCAAACGGGTCACGATGACTGATGTCGCCCGTCTGGCCGGATGCTCGCAATCCACCGTCTCGGTGGTTCTGAACAATACGCCCGGCATTCTGATCGCCAAGGATACGCGACGGCGGGTCGCCCAGGCGGTCCAGCAGTTGGGCTATGTGCATTCGCGCGGCGGGGAAGCGGTGGGGCATCGCCCGCGCCAGATCGCATTGATCTTCGATCATATTGCTACAAGCCCCGAGGCGGCTGTGGCCTTTGACGGCGCCTGGGCCGCGGCCAGCCGCTCCGGCCATATCGTTGCCGCCTACCAGACCCTCAACGATGAGCGCATGGAGCCGCGCACGATCGCCGCGGCCAACATAAGTTCGGTCGATGCGGTCATCTACGCGACCATCATGACGCGCGAAGTCACCCTGCCCAAGGCGCTGTACAACATCCGCAAGCCGCTGGTGCTTTTGAACTGCTACTCGGCGGACCGCACTTTTCCCAGCGTGCTTCCGGGCGAAGTGGCCGGCGGACATCTGGCCACCCGCACATTGACGCAGGCAGGTCACCGGCGCATTGCCCATATCACCGGCGAAATGTGGATGGATGCTGCCAAGAGCCGCCTGAAGGGGTACAGGCAGGCACTTGCTTCGGCTGAAATCCCCTATGACGCCACTCTCGTCCGCAAGGGCAACTGGCAGACCAGTTCGGGGTATGAACACACCAAGTCACTGATGGATCTCGACGAACCCCCGACCGCTATCTTTTGCGCCAACGACCGTATGGCGGTGGGCTGCTATGAGGCGCTCAAGGAACGCGGTTTGCGCATTCCCGAGGACGTGTCCGTCGTGGGCTATGACGATGAGGAAGTGGCGCGGCATATGTCCCCGCCCCTCACCTCGCTGATCCTGCCGCACCGGGAAATGGGCGTCTGGGCGGTCGACAATACACTCGAGACCCCCAAGAACCACCGCGAAGGCGAGCAGTATCCGCTGGTCAAGCTGGAATGCACGCTGGTGGAGCGGGAATCGGTTACCGCGCCCCGCAGCGAAGCCCTCAAGCCAACCCCCAAGGTTGTGACGCCCCACAACAAGGGCTGAGCAAAAACTCGCCACTTCTCGATTAACCCCTACTTGTCCGGACATGACCCGCAAGCCGACGTCTCGCGCTGTGCGCTGCCCCAATCAGTCATTGCATTACTAATTATTAGTTGATATTGGATGCGTATCAGCCGGCGGCATGTGCCCGGCGCTGATCATCAATCAAGTAGATTCTGCCGGGAGGAGAAACTGGCGGACTTCAGGAGGACAAAATGAAATCTGGAAAAATTCTGGGGCTAGCCCTGGCCGCCAGTCTGGCTGTCACACCGGCCATCGCACAGGAGAAGCAATCGCTGGCCTTCGTGGTGAACGCGGCTTCCGACTTCTGGAAACTGGCAGAAGCGGGCGTGAATGCCGCGCAGGCCGAACTGCCCGACTATGACCTGCAATTCCGCTATCCGGCGCAGGGTACCGCGGCGCTGCAAAACGCGCTGATGGACGACCTCGTCTCGGCCGGCACCGACGCCATCATGATTTCTTCGGTCGACCCGAAGACGTCGATCGATGCATTCAACCGTATCGCCGCGCAGGTTCCGCTGTTCACCACGGACAGTGACGCTCCTGATAGTGACCGCATCGCCTATCTTGGCTCCTCGAATACCGCTGCCGGCATTCAGGCAGGTGAGATTGCCCTCGAAGCCCTGCCCGATGGCGGCCGCTGCATGGGGTTTGTGGGCTTCCTCGGGGCCGATAATGCCATTGAGCGCATTGCCGGTTTCCGGCAGGCCGTTGAAGGTTCGGGCATCGAACTGGTCGACGTGCGCGGTGACGATGTCGACTTCGCCCGTGCCCGTTCCAACGTGGACGACGTGCTGGCTGCCGACCCCTCGATCAACTGCATGGTCGGCTTTTACTCGTACAACCCGCCGAAAATCTATGAAGCGCTTCAGGCCGCCGGCCAGTTGGGCAACATCACAGTGATCGCCTTCGACGAAGATCCGATCACGCTCGGCGCGGTGCGCGAAGGCACCTTTGCCGGTACGGTCGTGCAGGATCCCTACCAGTGGGGTTACCAGGGAATGCACCTCATGGCTGACTATCTGGAAGGCGACATGTCTGGCGTTCCGGAAGATGGGCTGATCATCGTTCCCACGAAGGTGATCACGCAGGACAACGTCGACGCCTTCGAAGCGGAACTGACGGCACGCATTAACGGGTAGTGGTTTCCTCCACTTGACCGTAGGGCCGCGCGGGCACCTTCTCTCTAAGGGCTGTCCGCGCGGTCATTTTGGTGCAAGTATGATCACGCATCACTAATATCGATTGCCACATGACCATCGAAAGTTCATTCGACCTGCAACTGACCGGCATCACCAAGGCCTACCCGGGCGTAGTGGCACTGGATGACGTGTCGTTGCACGTCCATGCCGGTGAGGTCATCGGACTGATCGGCGAGAATGGCGCCGGCAAGTCGACGCTGATGAAAGTGCTGGGTGGTCTGATTGCGCCCACGAAGGGCACAATCACCATCGATGGCGTGCAGCGCCCCCGTCTCGACATCCAGCAGTCTTTTGACGCGGGAATTTCGTTCGTGCATCAGGAGCTCAATCCGTTCGACAATCTCAACGTCGCCGCCAATCTGCGGCTGGGCCGGGAAATCCGCGGTGGCCCGTTCAGGCTGATCGACGAAGCCGCGATGGACGCCGCGGTTCAGCCCATCCTCAACAAGGTCGGCGCCACTTTCGGACCGCGGGACAATGTCGCCAACCTGTCGCTTGCCGAACGGCAGATCATGGAAATCGCCAAGGCGCTGACGCTGAATGCGCGGCTGGTGATCATGGACGAACCCACATCCAGCCTGACCCTCTCGGAGACCAATACGCTTTTGGGGGTCATCGCCGACCTCAAGGCGTCCGGCATTTCCGTCTTGTTCATCTCGCATCGCCTCAACGAAGTCGAACAGTGTGCAGACCGGGTGGTTGCGCTGAGGGACGGCAAGGTGGCCGGGCACCTCTCCCGCGACGAGATCAACCACGACTCGATGATCCGGCTGATGATTGGCCGGGAACTGATGGTGCAGAACGTCACGCGCGCTGCCGCTCCCGGCGATGCCGTACTGGAAATTGAAGGCGTGAGCACGAGTGCATTTCCGCACACACGGACCGACCTCAGTGTCCGTGCCGGCGAAATCACCGGACTTGCAGGACTTGTGGGTGCGGGACGCACCGAACTGGCACGGGCCGTTTTCGGCATCGACGCCCCGGCTTCCGGTATCATCAAACTGGCTGGCCGCCAGCTCGGCAGGCACCGGCCGGCAGATGCCATATCGCGCGGCCTTTGCCTCGTGCCCGAAGATCGCAAGGACGCCGGGCTGATCCTCGATTTCCCCATATGCGAGAATATTTCGCTGCCCGATCTGGCGCATCTCAACTCGAACGGGCTGGTCGATGAGCGCGCCGAGCTGGCGCGGGCGGAGGCGCAAAGGCAGAGCCTTTCCATCAAGACGCAGAACGTGAAGGAAGCCGCTGCCAACATGTCAGGCGGCAACCAGCAGAAAATCGTGCTGGGCAAGTGGCTGGCCATGAAGCCGCGCGTCATCATCTTTGACGAACCGACGCGCGGCGTCGACGTGGGTGCGAAGGCTGAAATCTACAGGCTGATGCGCGACCTGGCCGACAGCGGTGTCGCCATTCTGATGATCTCCAGCGACATGGAAGAGGTCATCGGCGTGTCCGACAGGATCGCCGTCATGCGGCGCGGCGAAATTAGCGGCATCCTCGAGCCGTCTGAATTTTCAGAACAAAACGTGCTGACACTGGCAGTGGGCTGATCGATCGTGCAGAAAAAAGACCTCGGACTTCTTGTGCTCATTCTGGTGGTTGGCAGCGTTGTGGCGCTGATCAATCCGCGGTTCCTGTCGCCGATCAACATTGCCAACACACTGAACCTGATCGGCCTGTTCGGGCTTTTCTCAATCGCCGAGGCTTTTGTGATCGTCACGGCGGGCATTGACCTGTCGGTGGGGTCGCTGATTGCGCTCCTGGGCGTAATCTTCGTCGATATGGTGGTCAACCTTGGCGTCCCCTGGCCGGTGGCGCTGATGATCACCTTGTGCATCGGCATTGTGTTTGGCTGGCTGCACGGATTCCTGATCACGAAAATGAAGCTGCAGCCCTTCGTGGTCACGCTCTGCGGTCTGCTGATTTACCGTGGGGTGGCGCGCTTCTATACGAAAGACGCCACCGCAGGGTTCACTTTCGGCATGAGCTTTCCGGACCTTGAATGGCTGGTGTCGGGCCGCACATTCGGCATTCCGCACTCGATCATTGCCTTTGCGATTGTCGCGGCAATTGCCTGGGTGGTGTTGCACCGCTCGGTCTTCGGACGGCACCTGTTTGCCGTGGGCAAGAACGAAGAAGCCGCCCGCTATTCGGGCATCAACACCGGTCTGGTCATCACCCTCGCCTACATCATCTGTGCGGGTCTCACTGCCTTTGCAGCCATTTTCTTCGCCATGTACACGCGCTCGATCTCGCCGGCTTCGCACGGCAATTTCTACGAGCTTTACGGCATCGCTGCCGCTGTTCTGGGCGGGTTCTCCTTGCGCGGCGGCGAAGGCTCGATTGTCGGCGTGGTTCTGGGTGTCATCCTTTTGCAGATCCTGCAGAACCTCGTGAACCTGTTGGGCATTCCCTCATCGCTGAACTTCGCCGTCATGGGCACGGTCATACTTGTCGGCGTGCTGGCTGATCAGCAGTTCGCGCAGTATCGCGAGCGACGACGGGCCTCCAAGAGCATGCACGTCCGGCCCGAAGAAACATCCAGGTCCGCGCCTCAATCGGCGGAGTAGTCAGCCCGAAGCACCGTCCTCGATGGACTCGATCAGCGCGTGGACCTTGAGGGCTTCACGTCCGGTAACCAAAGGCGGGCGCTTGAGGGTGAGCGCCTCCGCGAAGTCTTCGATGATGGCCTGATGCCAGCCGTGTGAGAACGCCATCGGATCGGCGCCACCGCCGGTTCCGCCTGCGTCACCAATCGTTTCGCGCCGGCCATCGCGCCAGAAAATCTGGAGGCTGTTGCCTTCGAGGCGAACCGAAGCATTGGCACAATGCAGAACAAGCGTCTCGGGTGCGCCGGGAAAGCTGGCTGTTGAAGCGACAACCGAGCCGACGGCGCCGTTCTCGAACTCGATGCCTGCGACGACGAAATCCTCGGCTTCCATCTGGTGGGCGGCAGTGGTCTTGACCATGGACCGGACGTCAACGGCCGGCCCGGTGAACGACAGCATCAGGTCGAGCGTGTGTATGGCCTGGCTGATCAGTACGCCGCCGCCATCGCGCTCATAGGTGCCCCTGCCCGGTTCGTCATAGTAGGTTTGGGCACGCCACCAGGGGACATTCACCTCAGAGGCGACGAGCGCACCGAGACTGCCCCCGTCGAACAATTCGCGGAGCGCCATTGCCGCCTCGCGCTTGCGGTGCTGGAACACAATGCCAAGCGGCACGTTGGCCGCCTCGCAGGTCTCCACAATCTTTTCGGCCCCGGCCAGAGTGCGTTCAACCGGTTTTTCCATCAGGATGGGTTTGCCCGCGCGCGCCAGGGTCTCGGTGATTTTCTGCCTGGCATTCGGCGGCGTGCAAACGAGCGCGAAGTCCACGTCAGGATCGTCGGCAATTTCAGCAGCGCCTGCATAGACAATTGGTTCGATTGCCAGGTCGCGCGCAAGAGCTGCCTGGTCCGAAAGAAACCTCTGAGCCGACGCTGACGAGGTCGCACAGATGCCTTTGATTTCAAGTCCGGCGCCGCTCGAAGCGATCGCCTTCAAATGCGTGCCGGCGACCATGCCCAACCCGATCAATGCAATTTTCACGCCTATGTCTCCAGCCCCGGTTTTGCCCGCTCTATTTGCCCTGAAGCTTCACACTGGTGCGGAGAACAGATTGATGCAACTGCGGATTTTGTAGGCTGGCCACATCAGGGGAGGCTTTTGCGCGAGCGCAGGTGCTGGAATTTCGACCTCATGATCGTTCGATATGGGCCGGCCATTGAAGTTCATGACCGGCAATTAGATGTGCGTCAGCGACACTTATCAAATCACACAGCAACGCAGATGAATGCGGTCTGCGCCTAGGCTGAAACTTGTGGATCAATGCGCAGGGCGCGCAGGGCATTGAGGATAACCGCAACATCAATGGCTTCCTGCAGCAGGGCGCCCTGGACCGGCGTGAGGTATCCCAGAGCAGCAGCGATCATCCCGGCGACGGACAAGCCAATGCCGGCCGCGACACTTTCGAGGGCAATACGGCGGGCGGCCCTCGCGATCTCCATGCCGGGACCCAACCGGTCGATCCGGTCGACCAGCAAAACCACATCCGCCGCCTCAGCCGAGGCCGCCGCGCCCCGGGCGCCCATCGCCACGCCAACATCAGCGGCGGCCAGCGCCGGCGCGTCGTTGATGCCGTCGCCGACCATCATGAGCGGTTCGGCGCCGCGTTCAGCATGAACCAATTCGACCTTCTGGGCGGGCGTGAGGTCCGCCCGAATGCCGTCCAATCCCAGCCCTTGCGTCACCAGTTCTGCCACAGCGGCCCGATCACCTGTTGCCAGCAGGATTCGGCCGATCCCTCCCCTGCGCAGGCCGGCCATCATCTCGGCAGCGCCGTCCCGCAAGGGGTCGGACATTACGACGTGGCCCGCCAGATCGCCGTCGATTGCGACCGCGACCAGCAACGAGCCCGCCGCCAGACCGGGGTGTCCGCTTGAGGTCATGCCGACCTGTCCGGCCACAAATGTGTCGCCGCCCACGATAACTGAGTGGCCCTCAACCGTTCCCATGATCCCTTCACCGGGGACCTCGGCAACCTCGGACGGAACAGCGAGGGTGAGCCCTTTCTCCTTGGCCTCCGTCACCAACGCTTCGGCGACAGGGTGCCGTGTAGCCTGGTCGAGGGAAGCGGCGAGACGCAAGATGTCGTCTGTCGACATTCTGTCGTGACTGTCGATGGAGACCACCTCCGGACGGCCCTCGGTCAGGGTGCCGGTCTTGTCGAGGATCAGTGTGCGGATGCCGGCCATTGTCTCAAGCGAACCAGCACTTTTGATCAGCACACCAAAATGCGCCGCCCGCGAGAGTCCGGCGACCAGCGCAACGGGCACCGCGAGAATGAGCGGACAAGGCGTCGCCACAACAAGCACGGCCACTGCCCTGATCGGATCGCCGGTAAACCACCAGGCGGCAGTGGCGATCGCGATGGTTACGGCCAGGAAACCAATTGACCAGCGATCTGCCAGCCGTGACATCGGCGCCTTGGAGCGCTGGGCAGCTTCAACCAGCCGGACAATCCCCGCATATGTACTTTCGGCGGCCCGCCGGGTGGCCCTGATGTCGAAGGCCTCACCGGCGTTGGTCGAGCCGCTCATGGAGTCGTCGCCTGACGACAGGCGCACCGGCAGGGATTCGCCCGTTAATGCAGAGGTGTCCAGCAAGGCGGTTTCAGATGCAACGCTGCCGTCGACGGGGACCACATCGCCCTGCCGGATCAGCAACAGGTCCCCCGGCGCAATCGCATCAAGATCGACCTCTTCCAGCCCCCCGTTGCGATGCCTGGTTGCGGTGCGCGGCACGCGCGACAACAGCGCATGCATCTCCCGGCGGGCGCGGCCTTCGGCAAAGCTCTCGAGAAACGTGCCGCCTGAATACATGACCGCGACGACAGCCGCTGCCAGGTTTTCGCCAAAGACCAGAGCAGCGGTCATGGACAGTGCAGCGACGATGTCCAGCCCGATCTCGCCGCGGGCAATGCCGCGAAGAATCTCAACCAGCAGGGCAGCCAGCGCCGGCAACACGCCGACGAACCAGGACAGCCGGGCCAATTCGGCCTTGCCGGCGAAATGAAACACCAGCCCGGCCAAAAGGCCAAGCAAGGCAAACGACAGTATCGCCGTTTTCAATCGATCCGAGCCGGTCTGGTCCACGCCGCCTGTCTTTCCTCGCCGAGGCGTCCAGCAGCCGAAACAGCCGCTTCATCTGATCAAGATACTGGCACTTTTGCGCGCGGCGTCAATCAGACCGAGCGATACTCGCCGAGCCTCTGCGACTGACAAGCTGTCGGCGAAACTGACCAACAGCACCAATCCAGAGCTCATTGGCGCAGTAGCTGACCTGATGAAAAAAGCGAAGGGGGCTATCTACCGCTGCTCCCGACATCAAAAGTGAGGCAACCGGCGGCCGCCAGCGGGTGCGCAGCCAATGAATGATTCGCGACGGGTCGCTAAACAGATGCCGGACTGCCTTGTGTCCGGACTGAGCGATGAACCGCTCGGGGTAAGGCTTTGCCCATTCGCGAAGCACAGCGCGCTCAAACCATTCGGGGGGCTCAACAAGCACTTCAGCTGGCACATGAGACAGACGGCAATCGAGCAGACGGCCCGCTAGGGCAATGGTGGCACCTATCCACTTTGCCCGTACGGGATCGGTAGAAAGGCAAACCGACCAATCGAAATTATCCGGCGCAGCTTCCACCATCGCTGCGACGTCGCACAGTCCGGTCGGACGCCAGCCTCCGTGCCGAAGAAAGTGGATGGCGACCAACCGCAAATGGTCCTCAATCGACGGCACCCTTATGCAGGACCTTCCCACTTCGACGGCTTGTGATCGGGAAAGCACCTGATCAAGCGGCGGCATGAAGTCCTTGCCCAAGTCGGAGTGCAGGTCTACCGGCCTCAGCCCGATATCCGGTCCGCAGTCTACAGTGATTTCCGGGAGTGGACTTAGGTGCTCAGGTTCGTGGGCCTCAAGCACTTCACGGGCCACGTCCAACTGTGCCGGAGGAACGCAGAGGTCGAAGTCACCATAGGCCCGCAAATAGGGAGAGGCGTAAAAGCGCGCGGCGGCCCAGCCTTTTACGACTAGCGGCACTATCCCTGCGTCATTGAGCAGGCCAGCAATATGCTCAAGGCCAGCTTCGCGTCGCGCGTCCTCCAAAACCAGCCGCCGACCGGCGCCAGTAAGTTCCTGTGCTGCAGCACAGTCTTTGAGACCCGGGATGGCTTTGATTCTGCGCCAGCCCAGCGCCGCAGCCCCGGAACCGAGCAAGAGTGGTGCCGCTGCCGCGACCTCGGCTGAACCAAGACGCAAAGGCGGACATTCCGATCGCCAACTCCCGGCGAGGATTTGCAGGAACGACGCAGGCGGGCCTACAAGCAAGTTCCGTCGTTGCCACCGCTGTTGGACAGACAGGCTTGGCTGCAACAGGCTCCCGGATTGTTCAGGTTGCAGGGATCGCCTTGAGCAACGCAGCTTTGAGCTTGTGCAGGTGTGGGCACCAGAACACTGCTGACCATCGCTGCTGCGGCGCCAAATCCAAGCGTTGCGGCCACTTCGCGGCGGCTGCGGCGAGTCGCCAAATAATCGGGCATTTCATTTTTGCCGGACAGGAAGTTCTTTTGGTCCAGTTCGTGCAGAGCAAGCCAGACCGCTTTCTCGTCCACATCGAGTGCTTCGGCGATTTCTGCAACTTCAGTTTCACCGTTGCAGCGCCTGAAGACCTGTGCTGCCAATCCGTTGAGGCAGGTGGCCGTGTCATTGGTCAAATCGTAGACCAGCGTTTCGTCGTCGACATCACGCACGACCATGCGTTCCTGTCTCATGAGTGGTTTCATCTTCTCAACTCCTGTTCCCCTGAGGAAGTTTGCGTTTGGTTGATCAAGCGATCTCCGCCGCCTTCAATATTCGATTTGCAATTTGTGAAGCTTCACCACGCGCGCCTTTGAGAATTGTGGCGCGCGACGCAGCCAGTCCGAGCAGTTTGAGGGTTAACTCAGGGTACTGGCGAGCTGCGATAGTATTGTCCATCAACTCCAGAACACCCTGCCCCGGCGACAGTTTCTTGGGGCGCCATCTTGCGCCGTCTCGATACTGACTCATGACAACGAGGTGTATCGGAGCAGGGTCCGTCCCCGCTTCGCCTCCAAACGCTTCGACCGCGGTTTCGACCTGATCGGTTTTTCCCGGTGCCCGCACGGAAAGCGGTTTGGCGAACGGATGGACCCGCCCCGTATCATCAATCACGGCATATTCGTCGGAGAAATAGGTGGCGCCTGCCCTCACAAGTTCTCCGGCCAGCGTGGTCTTGCCGGTCATCGATCTGCCGGGGAGCACAATCGCACGCCCCTTCCATGTAACAACCGCAGCATGGACGAAAAGCTTGCGCCGCGAATACTGAGCCAGGGCCAACCGCAACTCGACGTCATACCTTTCCAGCACAGCGTCCATCCGATGTGACCGCCCGCCGACAACATGGTCTGCGTAGAGAAGATTGAAGTTGCGCACGCCTCGCTTCTCGCTCGGCTGCGCCTTGATGACCGAAAGCATGCGGTCCACTGTGCCCATCCTGGAAATTCGCGCGCCAGGCGGAAGCCTTTGCTGCAGTCGCTCGATCAGTTCGTTGTCGTTGACCCGCACACCGACGCGCACGCCGTATCCAGTGACTGCGAAAGCATCGATCCAGTCCAGCTGTTCAAGATTTCCCATGCAGGGCGTGTAGGCACGCGCCTTCAATCTCAATGACCGATATCCAGCGTTCCCCAACACCGACATCCATGCAATCCCTGCTTTGGTCGAGTGCGGTGAGCAACTCCTTGGTTGCGCGCCCTGTTTTCGCACCCTGAATGAACTATTTTTCCCTTTCAGCGCGAAGGCGTCAAGCTAAACGAGTCGTTTGACCTTTCCGTACTCTTTGCGCCTCACTTCACGTCGACGTTCCCGAATGCATGTGACGAACGCCCGGCTTGGCGCTAGAATGTCTACTCAACTTGAGACGGGGGCGTGTCATGCAAGTTGGCGAGCCGGGAATCCGGATTGGAGATCGGGAAGAACTGATCCTCATGCTGTCGGAGGCGGCGGCGATCGAGCACAATGTCATGTGCTGCTATCTCTATGCGATCTGGAGTCTGAAATCCGGCGAAGACGACGGCCTGACGCAAGCGCAGCTTGAGATTGTCCGGCGCTGGAAGATTCTGCTTCTCGATGTTGCGATCGAGGAGATGGAGCACCTTGCCCTCGTCTGTAACCTGATGTCGTCGATCGGGGGCGCGCCCTATCTGTCACGCCCCAATTTTCCGATCCCGCGTGGTTTCCATCCTGCCGGAATTGACCTCGAACTCGTGGGTTTCTCACACGAGTTGATCGATCATGCGATCTATCTCGAGCGCCCGGAAGGCGTGGAGATGAGCGACGCGCCGGAGTTTTTGCATCCAGATGCCTACGAACGGGCGGCACCGCGCCATACGATCATGCCTGCCACGCAGGATTACAGCACGATTGGACACTTGTACCGGGGGATTTATCACGGGTTTGAAGTGCTGGCCCGCCGATATGGGGAGAAGGCCCTTTTCTGCGGAGACGTGAACGATCAGGTCGGGCCGTCGGATTCCGGGTTTGCCGAATTGTGCCTCGTCACCGATCTGGCCAGCGCCAAAACGGCCATCGAGACAATCGTCGAACAAGGCGAAGGTGCGCCGGGGCACTCGGAGAACTCACATTATCAAAAGTTCCTTCGGGTCCGGCAGGAACTGGATGAAGTGCTCAAGAATGATCCGGATTTTGCACCCGCGTTTCCGGTTGCGCGGAACCCGGTTGCACGCCGTCCGCTTGATGGCACAAACCGGATCTGGGTCACCGACCCCGAGGCCGTGCGTGTTCTGGATTTGGCGAATTCGCTCTATGCCATGATGCTGCGGCTGCTGTCGCAGGCCTATGGACGCGATCCGGAGGAAGCGGGCCACAAGGCGAATTTTATTTCGCTTGCCCGCCGACTGATGTCGATCCTGGCGCCGGTTTGCGAGCATCTGGCCTCACTGCCGTGCGGACCGGAACATCCGGGGGTCCATGCCGGCATGTCGTTCACGATGCTGCGGGATACGGCGCGGCTGCCGCCGGGGCCGGGGGAAATGCGGTTTCTCAATGAACGCATGCAGGAAATCGCTGCGCATGCCGCGCACATGTTTCCCGCTGGACACAAGCTCGCCAACATTCCGGACGCTGTTCGTAACCTGGCACGCCAGATCGAAGTGCCTGAGAACCCGGGAATGTCGGCAAGTGTTTCCCCGCAAATGCCCCAGGACAAGCTGGGACCCGCGGGCGCAAGCAGGGCAATCGGCGCGAGTTCGATAAGCACGGTCGAAGGCGCTGATCTCATTCTCTCTTTCGATTCAAAGCGCTGCTATCACTCCCGGCACTGTGTGCTCGAGGCTTCCAAGGTGTTTCTGGCCAATGTCGAGGGTGACTGGCTGTTTCCCGACGCCATGGAAACGTCCGACCTTCGCGGGGTCTGTCACAATTGCCCGTCGGGGGCGATCACCTATGTGCCCAAGGGCGACACACCACCCGAGCCGGTCCCGGCGGTCAACACGCTCAAGGTACGTGAAAACGGCCCCTATGCCCTCCGCGCGACGCTGAAAGTCGACGGCAGATCAGAAGGTTTTCGCGCGTCGCTTTGCAGATGTGGCGCTTCAAAGAACAAGCCTTTCTGCGATGGCTCCCACAACCTGATTGGGTTTCATGCCACCGGCGAGCCGGAAACCCGGCCTTCGGAACCATTGGCGGTGCGCGACGGGGAACTTGATGTCGCTCCCCAGATTGATGGACCGCTGGTGGTCACAGGCAATCTGGAAATCTGCACCAACACGGGCCGAACGATCGACAGGGTAACTTCGGTGCGGCTATGCCGCTGTGGCGGATCGAAGAACAAGCCGTTCTGCGACAACACCCATCGCAAAATCGGGTTCAAGTCGGAAAATCCTTCCTGAACAAGTCCGTCCAAAGGACTAACTCCACGAAATGCATTGACTCTGCACAGAACATTAATGTGCACTAAAGGACGCGCGCCGGCTCAGGACCGGCGCCGGGGCGAAACAAGCCGGGGGGCAAAATGATTCACGGGCACGAAACCAGCCGTCAGTTCTGGCACGATTTTGATCACCACTTCCGGTATGAGGCCGTTCAGAATGGCTTTCTGGATTCCTACAAGGAATTGGGCGGGGATGCCGCTGCAGCCGACGCCTGGCGGGATTCACGAGCCGCGGGCAATTATCCTGAAAGCTTCAGGGATTTTGCAGAAGCGCGGCGGTCGGCCATTGAACATCTGGCCAATGCGCAGATGGGCTATTTTGAGTCCCGGCTGACCAGTGAAGACCAGATCATAGAGGTTTTTCAGGACTTTGCCTTCGGGGTTCTGGAGAGCACCGACGCTGAACACCGCGCCAATGCTGATGACACAAGGCACACCATGTCTGGTGGCGTCTATTCGGAAGGGTACCGTCACTGGCACGGGTTTGCCGAAGCTGCACTCGCGCTGGGTCTTGACCCGGACTTCTGGACTTTCCTGCTGAAGGTGAACGGCATGGCGTGGGAGCTGCACGTCAAGTCGCACCCCAACGAGTCCGATCCCCACGACTACAAGCGCCTGTCTCCTGAGGAGACAAAAGCCATCACGGACAAGTGGATGTCGCTGTCCCGGGAGCAGATCGCGGCCGAGTTCGACAAGTATGTCGAGCGCACCGAGGCCTGGCTTGAAGATGCCATCTAGGGCAGCGTTGCGGCAACGACTGGCCGCGCCAGGCGAACGCAATTGATGCAATCGGCGGTCCTTCGCTGGTCGATGGTAGGCATATTGCTGCTGGCGCTCATCCTCGTGCCCTTTGTGCTTTGGGAGGAGGGTTTTGACGCTTTTGCCGCCCGGTTGCTTGATCAGGACAATGCGCCGGTGATCGCGTTGGTGGTGATCGCCTTGCTGGCGGCGGACATTTTCCTGCCAGTCCCCTCAAGCCTGGTTGCTGTCTCCGCAGGGGCCCTGCTTGGCTGGCAGGTTGGGACGGTGACCGTCTGGATCGGGCTGACGCTGGGCTGCCTTGCCGGATACTGGACAGGGGCATGGGGCGGTGCGCCGGTCGTGAGCCGGTTTATGGGTGCCGATGAACTTGAGCGGGCCAACCGGTTGGCCGAGCGAATTGGGTTTGGAACGCTGGTGGTCGCTCGGGCCGTTCCGGTGCTCGCAGAGGGTTCAGTGCTTGCCGCGGGTCTGGTGCGTTACCCGTTCCGCGGGTTTTTCATCATCACCGCCCTCGCCAATCTGGGTGTTGCTGCCCTTTATTGCTTCGTCGGCGCTGCTTCTCTGGAGACGAGTTCGTTCCTGCTCGCTTTCGCCGGTGCGATCATCGTCCCGGTCGCAGGGTTTCTGATCTGGAAGCTGGTGATGCGTGCCCGGCCAGCGGGCTAAGGACCCGGATCAACCGAGTACCGGCTGCGGATTCAGCGTTTCGGAAACTGAAGCGGGCTGCATGTCTTCGGCGCCCGCGGCCCGCGCCGATTGACCGGTGGCCGCGACGTCGTACTGGAAATCTTCCCGGCGATGTTCCAGACGCGCAAAATAGCGGCGCAGGTTCTCGTCTTCGGTTGGCACGTGATCAAGGCAAAGGGCGATTGCCGGCGCGGCGTCCCCTCCGTTTCGAAGCGCATGCAGCGCCTCTGCATAAGCTAGTTGAAGCTTCGCGAAGGTTTCGCTTTCGGCGTACGCGGTGTCGCCGACGA
Source organism: Devosia sp. (assembly GCA_017794705.1). Classification (GTDB taxonomy): domain Bacteria; phylum Pseudomonadota; class Alphaproteobacteria; order Rhizobiales; family Devosiaceae; genus IH3. Next base: position 719,372 of record CP051235.1, read on the forward strand.
GAATGTGGATGGGCTCGCGGAAAGTCCGCCCCTTGAGCGCAATCGAACCGGCTTCCAGAAAAGCGAGGTTGGAAACCCGTGCCCGCGTGGAATCCGAAATGACGATGTCATAGTCGACCGGCTTGCAGGCATCCTCGACACGTGAGGCGACGTTGACGGTGTTGCCGATGCAGGAATAGTCGAAGCGGCTTTCAAGCCCGAGGTTGCCGACAAGCGCCTTGCCGGAGGCGATGCCGATACCGATGGAAATCGATTTCACCTTGCCCTGCCGTTGGCCCAGACCGAACTCATCGGTTGCGTTCAGTTTCTTCAGGCGCTCGCGCATGTTCAATGAGGCGATGCAGGCATGATAGGCGTGTTCTTCCACGTCAATTGGCGCGTTCCAGAAAGCCATGATCGCGTCGCCGATGAACTTGTCGATGGTGCCATATTGCTCGGTGATGCAGGCCCCCAGCGCACCGAACATCTTGTTGAGCAAATGCACCAGTTCGGCGGGCTCCAGTCCCTCGCTGAGGGTGGTGAAATTCCGGATGTCGAGAAACAGCACGGACAAGTCGCGCTCCTCACCACCCAGCTTCAGGTTCTCAGAACTGTCCTCAATCTTTTGCAGCAGCGAAGGGGCGACATAGTGCCCGAAAGCCCTGCGGATCATGCGCTTGTCCGCGTCCGTGATCAGGAACCGGAAGAAGATCATGGCGGTGTAGACCAGCAAGGCCGCGCCAGCAGGGAATGTGGGATCAATCAGCAACCCCCATTGTTGGAACGCAATCCATGTGCCACCGCCGATCACAATCGCCGCCAGGCCGCCAACTCCAACCGTTGCGACCGGCCCGGCCCAGATCAGCATGAGCACCATCGTCAAACCCAGGATCACAAAGGTCAGCAGTTCCAGGCCGTTGACCCAGTCGGCGCGCAGCAGGAAGGTCCCAGAAATCATCTGGTCGAGGGCCTGGGCGTGGATTTCGACGCCGGGCATAGATGTGCCCAGAGGCGTGCCCCGGATGTCCAGAAGTCCTGTCGCCGAAGTGCCGATGAGAACGATGTGTCCCTGAATTTCGGACGCAAGATTTTGATAATTCTCACCGAGCACATCCGCCGCTGACACGTAAAGCGACGGATCGCTGGGGTGATAGTAGAGCCACATGGCCCCGTCGGGGTCAGTCGGCACCTCGAAACTTCCGACACGGACGCTCTGCACTTCGCCTGAACCACTGTCGTCGGAAAAGACCACAAGTGTGGAAGCCTGCATGGCAAGGCGCAGGCTCTCGAGCGTCAGCGCCGGGTAGAGGGCATCGTTTTGCGTCCACAACAGCGGCAGTCTGCGGATGGTGCTGACGTCACCGCCGGGGGCGAGGCTGATAGAGCCGAGCCCCTTTGCAGCTTCAGTCAACAGGGGCAGCGAATTGACCGTACCCGTCAATTGAGGCAGGTGGCTGGTCGGGTCCGGCCCCACCACCGCAAATCCGGTCTTGGCGGCGGCGGGTGGGTCGCCTTCGGTCGGGATGGCCCCGAAACCAAGCACCGAAGGGGCCACGGACAGCGTGTCGGCAAACAGTTCGTCGTAGTCCGGCAGGGACTCCGCATCGGCATTTATCTCGATGCTGGCGATGGCAAATTCGTTTGCCATGTTGGCCAGAGACAGCCGGTCGGGCTCGGGAAACAGCACGTCGAAGGCGATCGACGCAGCTCCCAGTTCGGTCAGCCGGTATGTGAGCTCCGCCATGCGGTCCCGCGGCCAGGGCCACTGCCCCATCGACTGCAGGGATTCATCATCGATGTCGACGATGCGAATAGGCGCTCCGGCCGGTTCCCGCGGGGCCATGCGCTGGAAATTGTCAAAGGCGATTTCACGCAATGCCTGCGTGGGATAGGGATCAATGACCCGCACTCCGGCCAGGACGAGGACCACCAGTACGCCGATCAATAGGGGCAGCAGTCGCCGTTTCCACATTCTTGCTTGCCTATGCCTTCAGGCGAACATTCACGCCAAAACCACCGTCGGTTTTGCCGGTGGCCTGCCGGTGATGTTCATTGAGTCGATATTCTGCCTGCCGGCAGGTCTAGTCAAACCCGCAACCACTAGTGATTGTGATTGCCGTGGCCATTGCCGTTGCCATGACCGTTCCCGTTGCCGCGACCATTGCCGTTGTTTCCGTCCTTGTCATGGCCACGGCCATTGCTGTGACCGTCATCGTGCCCGCGGCCACGTGTGTTTTGATGACCGTCGCCACTTTCTTCTTCCTCTTCCGGCTCCTCTTCGGGTTCAGGTTCCGGCTCGTTTTCTTCTTCCTCGGGTTCTTCCTCTTCCTCCGGTTCCTCTTCTTCAATAACTGGAGGTGGCGGCGGCGCAGGTCTGTCGTTTGAGGCCGTCCGGATGGAGGCTGGTGCACTCAGATCGTGAATGCGGGCACACGAGCGGGAACTCGACACGCGGAAGTCACGAAGCAGCGGCAGCTGCGATATTTCATAGGGAAAATCATCCGGGTTGACCTCGAATTGACCGTCTTCGGGATCAAAAAGGGTTGCGGAAGCTTGCAGCGGGATTGCACCGAAGTCGCATTGCTTGACGAGATCGGCGCAACCACCCGAGTGGCTGCACAGGCGAACGGCACCCTCCAGCAGCCAGACGATGCCGAGCTGGTTCTGTCGATCGACGTAGAGATCAAACTTGGTTCCCCGCACACCGATAGTGCCGGATGGCGTGTTGATCTGATAGGCGTCCTTGTCGCTGTCGCCGGTGATGAAGCGGAAGGTCCCGCCCAGTGCGTCCACAGCGAAGGAGGCGACGGAATTGTCGTTGCGCAGCAAGTAGGTCTCAAGAACAAGTTGGGAGTTGGGACCCAGCACCATCCGTGTCTCGTCGGTGAACAGGATCTGCACCTGACCGCTCGATCCAGTGGTGATCAGTTGACCCTGATAAAGGTCAGCGCCGGTCAGAACTGTCGTCTGAACCCCCTGCAGTTGCGAGGAGGCATCCGGGTCAACGTCGGCGGCCTGACCGATCGGGTCAAGGGCGACTGCAGTGCCGGAAGCCAATGCAAGAAAGTGCACGAAGGCACCCCTCAGGGCCCGCCTGAAAAACGCCCCGTTGTTCCATGCTGTTTGGAACCTGACTGCAAGAGTCTTACAGCCGTGCATGTCCACCCCCGAACCGACCGATTTGAGAGCCGATGCCAACGGCGTTTAGTCCGTTGGCAGACTGATCAAATGTCCTCACCTTCGTCGTTTTAGCCGCCCTCGCCTTCGTCGTAATAGCCGCCCTCGCCTTCGCAATAGTCGTCCTCACGCGGTTCCCGATTGACGTAGTCCGCGGCCTCGGATGGAATTGTGGGGAACTGGTTGAAGTCATGCTGCCGGGCACAATAGCGGGCCACCGCGATGCGGAAGTCCTGACGCAGCGGCAACTGCGAAATCACGTAGGGGAAATCGTCTTCCGGATCGAATTCGAACTCGCCGTCTTCCGGATCGAACACTGTGGGATCAACGTCCACGGGAATGGCGCCGAAATCGCAGATTTCGGTCAGTTCCACGCAGTTTTCCTCGAAGTCGCAGAGTAGCAGCCCGCCGTCCAGAAGCCAGACCAGGCCCAGTTCCTTGATGGCGTCGACAAACAGGTCAAAGGTCGTTCCCCGCACACCAATCGTGCCCGAAGGCGTGTTGATCTGGTAGGCGTCCTTGTCGCTGTCGCCGGTGATGAAGCGGAATGTTCCGCTCAGCGCGTCGACAGTGAACGATGCCACCGTGTTGTCGTTGCGCAGCAGATAGTCTTCGAGCAGCAATTGAGAATTGGGCCCGACGACCATGCGGGTCTCGTCGGAAAAGACGATCTGCACCTGGCCGCCCTCACCTGTCGAGATCAACTGCCCGAGGTACAGGTCGGCTCCGTGCAGAATGACGGTTTGCGCGTTGCCCAAAAGGGCCGTGGCGGCCGGATCGACGGACACGGCCTGACCGATTGGAGTTTGCGCCGTTGCCGGATTGGCGAACGCCAGCAGGCCAGCAAACAGGGAAATGAAGAAACTATTGGTCAGCAAACGTCCCGGCGCGCGTCCAGCGCCAGTCCGTTGCCGGAAAATGTGTCGGAAGTTCACGATTGCACCGTCCATAACTAGCTCGACGGCAACAGCCGCCTGCTTCAGGCGCAGCCTTCAGTGGTGGATGTGCAAACGCGGCGCGCCCTTCCGTCTTTGCACCCAAGCCCAGGTTAACAAGATATTAACACTCGCCCATTTCCGCCGTCAATCAAAGTGAAACAGGCACTTATGGTGAATACCCGGCATGAGGACCGCGCCTGGAAGCACATGGCGGGTTGCCCGGCCAAAGGGCAAAACCCGCGAACGCCGGGATTTCCGAATTGCCCCCATTTTGGGCTTGTGTTAACCGGCGTGAAGTAAGCCTGCTCATCGTGTTTGGTTTTTCAAACAGGCAAGGAACAGAATTTGTCACTTGTTGTGCTGTTTTTCCTTCTCGGACTGCAGGTAAAGCATTTCGTCGCCGATTATCTTTTGCAGTTTGACTGGATGGTTGCCGAGAAAGGCGACCTGCTCAAACCGGGTGGCTACGCGCATGCCGGGATGCACGTGCTGGGTACGGCCATCGTTCTCATTATCGCAGGTGTCCGATGGCCGCTGCTGGTGGCCATACTGGCAGCCGAGTTCGTCATCCACTACGCCCTGGACTATGGCAAGGTCGCCTACTCGAACGGTGTGACTATGGAAGACAGCCCGCAAAAATACTTCGCGCTGCATGGGCTTGATCAGTTCTTCCACCACCTGACCTATATCGGCATCACCTACGTGGCGCTGTTCACCGACTGGTTGTAGGCACTGGAATTCGAAGGCTTGCACCTTGCTGACGGGACCCATGCGAGGCGAGCGTCAGCATTGACTGACCCTAGGGCAGGACCTCGTCGCGTGTTTCCGGCTTGCCGTCTTCCAGCGTCCGGGCGTCGCGGAAATCCTTGAGCGAGCCGTTGAGCGCCGCCTTCAGGGCCTCGTTGAGGCCGCGCGCCGATTCCACCCTCTGCATGAAGACGTAGTCGGCGCCGGCTTCGTAGATTGCCTTGCAACCCTCGAAGGTGACAGCGTTGGCGATGATCGTCGCGGTTGGATTGTTCCTGCGCACCAAAGCAACGAGCCCCTGATTGTCGACGCCGCGCATCAGGTCATCCGGCACCGTCGAAATCAGGATTTCGGCCTTGTCGATGCCGGAATGAAGCAGGGTCTCTTCGTTCGACAGATCGCCATAGTGGACGTGTGCGCCGAGTGCGCGGATGGAGTCGTGCAGGCCAACATTGAAGTCGACCACCAATGTCTGCTTCGCAAGTTCCGGATCACGCCGGGCAATGTCGTGCAGGAGCGAAGAGGCGATGCGGTGAAAGCCCAGCAGGGCGAGACGATAGCGATGTTCTTCCTCTTCCTCGGTCTTTTCCGGCTCGCGCATGCCGACCCTTGCCAGCCATGGCGACAGCCAGCCGTGGATGGCATAGGACGCCCTGAACAGTGGAGTGGTGATCACCGCGGTAATCACGAAGGCAAAGATGATCGCGCTCGACAGCTCCTGTGAGATATGACCGAGGCTGACCCCAAGGAAGGCGATGATCAGGCCGAACTCCGAGATTTGCGACATCCGGATCGACGTCACCGTCGCGTTTCGCTGGTCGGTTCCGGTGAAGTAAAGAATTGGCAGGAGCACGATCAGGCGCGCCGCCAGGGTCATGATTACGATGGCCAGCGCCAGTATCGGCACGGCCCAGCCATCCGGCGCCGGGATGCTCATGCCGAGGCCGACGAAGAACAGCGTGATGAAGAAATCCTTGACCATGCCGACCTTGGTGACGATCTCGGTCGCGTAGGGGAAGCTGGCGATGGTCGCCCCGGCAATCAATGCGCCCATTCCCGGCCCCACCGAAAAATGGACATCCAGATGCTGGTGGGTGATCAGTTCGTACAGGGCATCGAAACTGGCGCCGATGAACACAACGGCAAAGCACCAGCTGATGGCGCCGAGAACCACCAGTTCCGGCAGTTTGGCGATCCAGCGGAACAGGACCGGCACCACGAAGCGGGCGAGCAGCAGGGCGATCGCCAGCAGCAGGAAGATGCCGCCGAACGAGGCAGCGATCGGCGCCAGTTCGGGATTGTCGAGATTGGGCTGGATCAAAAGGATGGCCGAGGCCCACAGGTCTTCAAAGATGAGCAGGCCGAGGGCGAGCCGGCCGGGCACGGTGTCGAGTTCAAACGTTTCCACGAACAGTTTGACGACCAGCAAGGTCGAGGCCGCACCGACGGCCGCGCCAACATAGAGCGCGGCGGTATTGTCGGCGATCAGCGCGCCGCCGATGCCGACCAGCGCGAAGAGCTTGGCGACGACAAAACCGAACAGGATGGTGAGCGGCATCACGGTGACGCCGGCGATGGCGATGGTTTTGCCGCTTGCCATGATCTTGGAGACGTTGAGTTCCAGGCCAATGACGAACAGCAAAAGCACGAAGCCGAGTTGCGAGATCGTCTCGATGTTGCTGGCGTCAGTCACGAGCCCGAGGGCAAGCGGTCCGGCCAGTACCCCGGCCAGAACAAACCCGGCGATCGCCGGGACCTTGATCCGGGTGAAGATCATCGCGAGGATGCCCGACAGGAAAATGCCTATCCCGAGATCCTGAATCAGCGGCCCCATTTCGCCGGCCGCTTGGGCAGGAACGGCCACCGCGGCCAAGACCGCCGCCGCGGCCAGTTTGCGCCAGACCGAAATCACGCCAATGCCCCCGAAATTCAAACGTTCAGCCGCGCCTCCCGGCGCAGCACCACGCTAATCGTCCCCGCCCGGCATCGAGTAGATGACCGGGTGTTCGGCCCAAGATTGGCTGCAATGTTAAGCATTGGCAACCCCCTCCTCGCCGTGACCAGCCCAATGGCCTGGTGGCGTGCCAGATTGGCCCGAGGGGCCCGGCCTTCTGCCTGAAACAGCGAGGGGAGTGGCGGAGAGGAAGGGATTCGAACCCTCGAGACGCTTTTGACGCCTACTCCCTTAGCAGGGGAGCGCCTTCGACCACTCGGCCACCTCTCCGGGGCCGTGCATAAAGGCGTTTGACCTGCCAAGGCAAGGCTTTTTTTGGCGAATGCAGAGTTGGGTCGAGGGCGCGGCAAGCTGGCCGGGAGGCAAATGGATTCAATGCGGTGCGCCGCGTTTGCCGCACGCATACCCTCCACGTAGCGGCCAATTGCCGACTCAGCGAATAATGATATGATGCAGCATTGTTATCCCTATCCTTCGGCGGTGAGAGGGATCCATGCTGACAGTCATAATTCAAATCTACAAATTCCTTTGCGCGTCGGCCATTCTGGCCGTGGCCCTGTTGTCTTCTGCCATGGCGCAGAACGACGAAGTGATCAGCCCGATCGTGGGCACCTGGATCACCCAGCAGTTGACCGAGGTCACCATTGAGCCCTGCGCGGCCGGCTATTGCGGCTATATTACCAAGATCGTGGTGCCCGAAGAAATCCTCTTGCAATATGGTGCCGAGGAAATCGAGGCGCTGGGCGAAGAGAATTTCTTCGATTATCTGAACAAGGACCCTGCCCTGCGCGACCGGCCCATACTGGGGCTGGAGCTCTTGACGCTGACCCGCCAGAAGGGTCCGTCAATCTTTGAAGGCACGGTCTACAATCCGCAGGACGGGGAAACCTATGACGGGTTTGTCGAAGTTCTCGGTCCTGACAAGGTCATGCTCAACGGCTGTGTGTTCTTCAACCGAATCTGCCGGGGTGAAGAGTGGACGCGGGCGCCGTATGTGATCGCCTCGGAAGACGAGGCGGCGAACCCTGCGGCCGGCTGAACCTTATTCGCCCCCCTATTTGGCGCGTTGTCCGAACAGGACCGACTGGGCCTGCTTGTCTGTGGCCAGGTCCATTTTTTCGGTGTGATCCTTGCCCGCATCGAAACCGCGCTTGACGGCGGGCCGCGCCATCATGCGGTCAATCCAGGCTTTGACGTTGGGGAACTCGTTGATGTCCATCTTCTGGCGTTCCCAGCCGCGGGCCCAGCCAATGCAGGCCATGTCAGCGATGGAATAATCGCCGCAGATATACTCATTGCCATCCAACTGCTTGTTGAGCACGCCGTAGAGCCGGTGAGTCTCGTTGATGTAGCGGTCCATGGCGTAGGGGATTTTTTCCGGCGCGTAGGTGACGAAATGGTGGTTCTGGCCGAGCATGGGGCCAAAGCCACCCATCTGCCACATCAGCCACTCGTTCACTTTGGCCTTGCGGCGCGGGTCGGCGGGGTAGAACTCGCCGAACTTTTCGCCGAGGTATTGCAGGATAGCGCCGGACTCGAACACCGAAATCGGCTCGCCACCCGGCCCTTCCGGGTCAACGATCGCGGGGATGCGGTTGTTGGGTGAAATGGCCAGAAACTCGGGCTTGAACTGGTCGCCCTTGCCGATATTGACCATGTGGACATTGTAGGGAATGCCCAGTTCCTCGAGCATGATCGAGATTTTGTAGCCGTTCGGAGTGGTCCAGAAATAGAGGTCAATCGGCTGGGTCTGGGTGGCCATTTCAACTTCCTCAAATCAGGTTTTTGGAAAAGGACGTCGGGGTCAGAGCTTGACCGCGTCTATGCCGGCCTGTGTGCCCGGGCGGTCGTGCATGCGCTTGTTCCAGGCGGCGAAGTTCGGGTGGTCTTCGAGTTTGACACCATAGGTTTCGTAAGCATCCGACCATGCAAGTGTGGCGAAATCGGCGACCGAGACCTCGCCTGCGATATAGTCGCGTCCTTCAAGCCGGCGATCGAGTACACCGAACAGGCGCTGCGCCTCATTGCGGTAGCGTTCGATGCCGTAAGGCACCTGCTCCTTGGCGAACCTGATGAAATGATTGGCCTGGCCAAGCATGGGGCCGAACCCGGCCATCTGCCAGAACAGCCATTCGTCAACCTCGACCTGTTTGCGCGGATCGGAGGGGTAGAACCTGTCGAACTTCTGGCCGAGATATTTCAGGATCGCGCCGGATTCGAAAATGGAAATGGGTTCGCCTCCCGGACCTTCGGGATCAACGATGGCGGGGATCTTGTTGTTCGGGGATATCTTGAGGAATTCGGGCTTGAATTGGTCGTCCTTGCCGATGTGCACCAGGTGATGTTCGTAAGGAACGCCCAGTTCCTCCAGCATGACGGTGATCTTCTTGCCGTTTGGCGTTGGGAATGAATAGAGCTGGATGGGCTGGGTCTGGGTCGTCATCAAAATATCCTGAGGTTTGAATAAGGCGGGAACCGAACGTGGGGTCCCCGCCTATTATCGTCAAGTACCGATGGAGGGCAACACAGCTTTGTGTGATGTGCCCGCACTACCGCCTTGTCTTCACGTGCGGCAGATCGAGCTGCATGTGCGGTTCGCCATCACTGGTGTGTTCCGGCGACCGGCCATAGGCATCCACCGTGGCGCTGACGCGTTTTCTAAAGGCGGAAAAACTGTCGAACGTCACCACGTCGACCGGCTGGTCGAACTGAATGGTGATGCGCGTGTATTTTCCGCCGGGCAGCATACGAACGCCCAGAATGGACCCGGAAAAGGCCTGCTTGAGATATCTACCGGAAACGCGCTGGCCGACCTGTACAGGGGTGGGCGGCGGCGACTTGAGCGTGCCGACAACCGAGTTCCAGTCACGATAGCCGTGGCTCTTCGCGGTGGCTTCCAGCGCCCGGGCGAGCGACATGGAGTGTCCCATCCCGGCCTGCTCTTCGCGCAGTGCGCGGGCCTCGGCCTTGAGGGTTTCGGGGGTCATGGGTTCAAGAGAAAAGGGCATGGTGATCCTCACGTTGCGTTTCAGCGACGGGAAATGCTCATGGGCGCCTGCATTGCCACGACCCGCCTTTGAAAAAGTGAGATCATGCGAAAGGGTCATCCAGACTCGGATGGAAGGCTTCACCAGACGGGTTACCCCGCGCAGGACGGCCGGTGCCTTCAACCGTTGCATTTGCGATAGCGGGCAAATGGGGAGCGGTCAATCGTTTGGCAACCTCGGCATCTTGCATTGCCGGTGTGAATGGATTGCATGATGGCAAACTGTTGGACCGCTCCGGGCAAATTGTGCAGGTTGGCCTACCTGTTGAGTGGGACCTGAAATGGAAGTCATCTTATTGTTCGGGGCCGGGCTGATTGCCGGGGCGATCAATTCGCTGGCCGGCGGAGGCTCCTTCATCGCCTTTCCGGCTCTGCTGCTGGCCGGGGTGCCGCCGGTGCTGGCCAATGCGACCAACACGTTTGCCGCCCTGCCCGGCTATGTCACCGGCGCCATCGGCTACTGGAGCGACCTTAAGGCGCACAAGGGGGCGCTTCTACGCTACGGCGTGGCGGCGCTGATTGGCGGGCTGCTGGGCGCGGAACTGCTTTTGCATCTCGACGATGAAGTGTTCTCGGCGGCAGTGCCGTGGCTGATCCTGATTGCGGTGGCCCTTTTTGCCTTCGGGCAACAGATCAACCAGTGGGCGGCGGCGCGCACCGCGTCCATGTCCGGCGCGGCTAGGCTGGGCGCGATCCTTTTGTGGCTGTTGCTGGTGGCGATCTGCATTTACGGCGGATTCTTCAATGCGGGACTGGGTATCGTGCTGCTCGCCTTTTTCGCGCTGGCGGGGCTGACCGACATTCATGCGATGAACGGGCTGAAACTGGCGGTATCCTCCGTGGTTGCGGCCATCGCAGTGGTGCGGTTCGCCCTCGGTGGTGCGATCGCCTGGTACGAAGGCTCGCTTGTGTTTGCCGGGACGCTGATCGGCGGTTATCTGGCGGCCCGGATTGCCCATGCCGTGCCGCGTCAGGCATTGCGCATGGCAATCATAGTGTACGGCGTGGTGCTGACAGCGGTGTTTTTCTGGCGGGCCTACGCATAGACTTATCCCCGCCCTCAAGACTCCCAGCATAATGGCGACAAGGTTTCGCAAAGGCGGAAGTGCACGAAGCTTCGCGGAGCCAGACCGGAGAACTGCGGGGGTCGCCCCAAGGTTGGCCGGACGGGTTGTTGTGTCCTGAACATCGGGCACACTTCGATCCGGACCGTTGAACATCTTTGATCGGATGTTGGCGTGGATGGTGCGCGGCAAACTGAGACAGACACCGGGTCACGATCAATCCGCAGACGGTTCGGGATTGGAGATGCACTTCGTCCAGTCCGAAATCCCGGAAACGCGGGGCGAGGTTTGCCTCTGTTGTTTTGAAATTTCACTCGAGGCGAGTTTCGCCCCGCGTCGCTGACTTACAACCGCAAAACCGCAGGTGATGCCGTGCGGCGCTTTGCGCTGCCTAGATTTTCCGGACCCACACCGCCGCATCATGGAAGGCGGCGCCGCCGAAGGGGGGGATGGGGTCGGCGCCGATGAGGGTGTTGATGCCGTGTCCGCCTTCGTGGTCGCGGTTCTTGTGCAGGCCTTCGGCGATCAAGGTGCCGCGCTGCATGCCGTCGAAAAGCCGTGCGATCAGAATCACCTGGCCGCGTTTGTTGCCGATCTGAATCCGGTCACCGGCGGCGATACCGAGGTCGGCAGCATCGCCGGGATGCAGCAGAAGCGACGGCCCGCCCTCGCGCTGGCGGCTGCCGGGCGTCTCGTTGAACGTGGAGTTCAAAAAGCCGCGCGCCGGGCTGGTGGCGAGGCGGAACGGATGGTCAGCGTCGGACTTCTCGCTGACGTCGAAATGGTCGGGGAAGCGCGGCATAATGGCGGGGTCGCAGACCCAGGTATCGCCGGTCTTGAGGCGGGTCGCCTCCCAGTCAGGCTGGAACCGGAATTTTCTGTCGGGCCAGCCGAAACCGGTGGCGTAGCGCGATTTTTCGTCGGGCAGCGCCCGCTCGACATAGCCGGTCTTTTCCACCTCTTCGAGAGCCGGATAGTTCGAGCGGCGGAAGGTTTCGGCGATCAGCTCACGGGGGTCACGAAAGAAATCCGGGTCGGTGATGCCCAACCGCTTGGCCAACTCATTGTGGACGAAATTGTTGGACCGCGTTTCGCCGGGCGCCTCGACCAGCTTCGGGCCGAGCAGCACGCGGGTGTGACCGCCGCGGGTATAGTAATCGTCATGCTCGAGGAACATGGTCGCCGGCAGGACGATGTCCGCCAGTTCCGCCGTTTCCGTCATGAATTGCTCATGGACGACGGTGAACAGATCCTCGCGCAGGAACCCCTGATGCACATTGCTCTGGTCGGGAGCGACGCAGGCGGGATTGGTGTTCTGGATCAGCATGGCCTTGACCGGCGGGCCGTCCTTCAGCGCCTTCCGGTCACCTGTCAGAATCGGGCCGATTGCGGACATGTCGAGTTCGCGGATGCCGGATTGCTTGCGGTTCGCGCCGGTGATGGCGGATTTGTCGAGTTGCCAGGTGCCGCTGTTGGAATGAAAAGCGCCGCCGCCGCGGTGCCGCCAGGCGCCCGTCATCGCCGGAATGCAGAGCGCGGCATGCATGCCGGTGGCGCCGGAGCGCTGTCGGGTGAATCCGTAGCCGAGGCGGAAATAGGTGCGCGGGGTGCTGCCAACGAGATGGGCGAAGGCCTCGATTTCCGCAACCGTCAGGCCGGTGATCGGGGCGGCCCATTCCGGTGAACGGGACTGGAGGTGCAGTTCCAGTTCGGGGCCGAAATCCGTGTATTTTTCCATGTAGGCGCGGTCGGCGAGCCCATCGCGCAGCAGCACGTGCATAACGGCGGTGGCGAAGGCACCATCGGAACCAGGACTGAGGAGAACGCCGACATCGGCCTGTTCCATGGTCGCCGAGCGGTAAATGTCGACCGCCACGATCCTGGCGCCGCGCTGCTTGCGGGCCTTGATGGCGTGGGTCATCACATTGACCTGGGTGTGCACGGCATTGGTGCCCCAGATCACCACGCAGTCGGCCTCGGCCATCTGCTCGGGATTGACGCCGGAGAGCATGCCCGTCCCGGCGATATAGCCGGCCCAGGCCGGGGTGGTGCAGATCGTGTCGTACTGGCCGGAATAGCCCTTGTAGTGGCGCAACCGGTTGATGCCGTCGCGCTGCACATGGCCCATGGTGCCGGCATAGAAATAGGGCCAGACGCTCTGGGCGCCGTATCCAGCCTCCGCGGCGAGGAATTTTTCGGCGATCTCGTCGAGCGCATCCTCCCAGGAAATGCGGGTCCAGTTCCCCTCACCTTTCGGGCCGGTGCGGCGCATCGGGTGCAGCAGACGTTCGGGATGATGGATGCGCTCGGAGTAGCGGGCGACCTTGGCGCAGATGACGCCATCGGTATAGGGATCGTCCCTCGCACCGCGGACCCGGCCGATGGTGCGATCGTCGATCAGATCCACGTCCAGCGCGCAGGTCGACGGGCAGTCGTGCGGGCAGACCGAGCGGGCGGTGCGGATGGGCTTGGACTGGTTCATGTGGGAACCGTTAGAACAGGCCAACGGTTCCCGCAAGGACAGTCGCGTCAGTTGGTCTCGACGCTGACGCCGTTTTCGCCGACGCTGATTTCAAGCCGGTTGGTCTGCTGGTCCTGGTAGTACATGTACCCACCACGGCCAGAGCCACGACGAGTATGGCGATGATGATGATCATCATGTTGCGGCTCATTTGATCCTCCATGACCGGACGCCGGACGGATTTATCCTCATGCCGGCGCGATGCGTCACAATAGAGCATTTGCTGGCGGAGCGGCGGGATATTTTCCGGTTTTTCAGAGGTTAAGCATGGGGCTGGTCAACGTGATGATGTCGTACCAGTCCTGAATGTCCATATCAGTGTTGACCGCCTTGATGGCGCCGGCAACGCGTTCGCGCTTGCCCGAGCCGACGATCGGCACGCCGCCGACTGGATGGCGGACAACGAAGCTCATGGCAGCTTCGGCCGGCCCGTCGAGGTCATAGGTGCGGGCGATTTCGGCCAGCTTTTCGCGGATGGTGGTGACATGCTCCTCCTCGCTGGTCAGCAGGCGGCCGCCGCCGACCGGAGACCAGATCATCGGGCGATGGCCCTCCATGAGCGCAGTATCGAAAGTACCGTTGGAGATCGGGTCGAGGAACAGGGGCGAGAATTCCACCTGGTTGGTGGTGATCGGTGCCTTCAATTTCGATTTCAGAAGCGCAATGCGCGACGGCGAGAAGTTGGAGACGCCGACATGCCTGACCTTGCCCTCGGCGACGATCTTGTCGAGAGCCCCGGCGGTTTCCTCAGGGATCATCAAATAGTCGGGGCGATGCAGCAGGATCAGGTCGATCTGGTCGATGCCGAGCTTTTCAAGCGAACGGTCCGTCGAGCGGGCGATTTCCTTTGCGGAAAAGTCGAAGTGGCGGACACGGTTGACCTCGCGGTGCGGGGAAATGCGCTGAATGCCAAGCTTGGTCACGATCTCGAACTTGTCGCGGCCGACTTCGGCAATCGCCTTGCCCAAAAATTCCTCCACCGTATAGGGGTGCGGGATGCCGTAGGCAGGGGCGGTATCGAGGGTGGTGACGCCGTGATCGAGCAGGAAGCGCAGGTGATCGGCCAGTTCACTGACCGAAGAAAATTGCTCTTCGCAACGCATCGAGCCCCAGATGACGGAAGAAAATTCGGGGCCGGATTCGTGCATTTTGACACGCGTGGCGGTGCTCAGGTCGGTCATGGCGTCCTCTCAGAACTCGGATTGTGGTTGATTTCCTCTGAGGCGAGTTTGACCGGTTTTGCCCGGCCTGTCACCCGGAATGGACCGTATTACCGTTATTATTTGGCGGATGGCATCGGGTCCGCTCCGGCGGGGGCTTCAGCAGACGGCCCGTGCAACTGGTCAGACAAGGGGTGCTCACGCAGCAAAAGGGCAATGCCGACGGCCAGGAGGCTGAGGGCGACGCCAGTCCAGAACATGGGGTGGAGCGCATCTGTGATGGCGTGGAGCACCTGATCCCTGATGCCGACGGGGAGCGCTTCGACCTGTTCGGCACTCAGCGACCCCACTCCAGAAGCGCCAGGCATCAGGCCCGACAGACTGGCGGACAATCCGGTGGCGAAGATGGCGCCGAAAACGGCAGTGCCGAGGGCTCCGCCGGTCAGGCGGAACATGTTGACGCTGGCGGTTCCGACGCCGAGGTGGCGGACCGGGACGGCATTCTGCACGGCCGTCACGCCAATTGCCATGACCGGGCCGACGCCGACGCCTGTGATCAGGAGGAAGGCCATCACCGTCCAGATATCGGTCTCCGGAGACAGGGTGGTGAAAAGCAACGAGGCGATGGCCAGCACTGCGGTGGAGGCAATCGGCATCCAGCGGTATTTGCCCGTCGCGCTCATGATCCGGCCGGCCAGGGCCGACGACCCGATCAGCCCGAACATCAGCGGCAGGACCAGCATGCCGGACACGGCAGGAGACACGCCTTTCACCAGTTGCAGGTAAAGCGGCATGAAAGTGATGGTGCCGAACATGACAATGCCGATGATGAAGCCGACGCTGTTGGAAACGACGAAGTTGTTTATGGCAAACAGATCGAGCGGCAGCACCGGCTCGCTGGCGGCGCGTTCGACGAGGACGAAGGCGATGATCGCGGCGATCAGGATGCTGCCGAGAAGGATGATCTGCCAACTGTCCCAGGCAAAGTTGCGCCCGCCGAGGCTGGCAATGAGCACGATGGACGACAGGATGGTAGCGAGCAGCGCGGCGCCCGCATAATCAATCCGGTGCTTGATGCGGCGGCCGGTGGGTTTGAGGACTGCGGCAAGGACGATCAACGCCGTGATGCCGACGGGCAGATTGACGAAGAATATCCAATGCCAGCTCAGGTTTTCGGCCAGAAAGCCGCCAATCAGCGGGCCGATGACGGTCGCCACGCCGAATACGCCGCCAAGAAGACCCTGTGCCTTGCCCCGTTCACGGGCGGGCAAGACGTCGGCGACCACGGCCATGGCGACGACCATCAATCCGCCGCCGCCGAACCCCTGAATGGCGCGGCCGATGACGAGGACGGTCATATCGAAGGCAAGGCCGCAGACAACAGAGCCGGCAAGGAAGATCAGCACACCGGCCTGCAAGACGATTTTGCGGCCGTACAGATCACCCAGCTTGCCATAGATCGGGGCACCGACGGTGGAGGCCAGCAGGTAAGCGGTGATGACCCAGGTGAGGTATTCGAGCCCGCCGAGCTCGGCGACAATGGTGGGGATGACGGTGGTGACGATGGTCTGGCCCAATGCCGCAACGAGCATGATGGTCGCCACCGCGGCCAGCACGAGATGGGTAGGCTGCTGGATTTTGTCAGGGCTGGGGACGGGCGTCTCCGGGCTTGCGGCCATTTCCGCAATCCTTTCCATTTTGGGGAATTGAGTGAGGGCGCGAGCGGCGGTACCCGCAGCGACCATAGCTAAAACATGCGGGTTGCATTTATGTGCTGATCACATTTATATGTCAATAGCATGTAATTGGAACGGGCGAGGATGGCATGAACTCTTCGGAGACCAGAATTTCCGGACCGCAGGACGAGACGGTCCGGCGCCTTGTCGATGCCGGGTTGCCCGCGCATGCGGCGCAGAGCGTGTTGAAGATTGACGCGATGATGCAGAGCTGGCGGCGACGGATCAGCAAGCGGGAGATCGGACTGAGCGCGCTCAGGGAACTGGGGCTCGACCTCGACCTGGCGCAGCTGGATGTGCTGATTGCTATTGCGGCGCCGCACAATGAGTTCGGCGACCCCGATCAGGAAGAAACACTTGTCGGAACCGTGGCCGATCGCCTGTCGATTGATCCGTCACGGGCAAGCCGGCTGGTGAGCGAGATGGTCGACAGGGGCTATGTGCAACGGCTGGTGAGCCAATCGGATTCGCGGCGCACGGTGCTGGGGTTGACCGAAAGTGGCAGTGCCATTGTCGAGGCCGTGCGTATGTTCAAGTTCCTGATCATGGGCGATTTCCTGAGCGACTGGAGCGAAAAGGAGCTGGCGAGCTTCCTGCCACTTCTGGCCAGGTTCAGCACCTGGACCGAAGGCGTGCTTGCCGAGGAACACAGAAGGTTCGAGCCTGAAATCGAGAAGCTGGCGGCTGACCTCGACCGCGTAAGATTGCGCAAATCGGCATGAAAAAACCCGCCGGGGCGAACCGCGGCGGGCTTTGAATCTCAGGGACTGTATGGATCAGCCCACGATTTCTTCGTCGGTGAAGAAATACTTGATTTCCTGGGCGGCGGTGTCCGGGCCGTCCGAGCCGTGCACGGAGTTTTCACCCAGCGACAGGGCGAATTCCTTGCGGATGGTGCCTTCGGCTGCCTGTTCCGGATTGGTGGCGCCCATGACTTCGCGGTTCTTGGCGATGGCGTTCTCGCCTTCGAGGACCTGAACCACAACCGGCTCGGTGATCATGAAATCGACCAGTTCACCGAAGAAAGGGCGATCCTTGTGGACCGCGTAGAAGCCTTCAGCCTGTTCGCGGGTCATGTGGATGCGCTTGGAGGCGACGACGCGGAGGCCGGCATCTTCCAGCTTGGCAATGATCTTGCCGGTGATGTTGCGCTTGGTCGCGTCGGGTTTGATGATCGAGAAGGTGCGCTCGAGAGCCATGGGTCAGTCCTTGATTTGGGAGCTTGAATTCGGGCGGGTTCTAGCCCAGCAGACCGGCTCGTACAAGGTGTGATTGACCCTCAGTTCCCGGCCCGTCAGCCCGTGACCATCGGGTGCAGCGGCAGGGCGCCGAGCGGCACAAAATCGACGCGGCGCTCTGCGGAAGACGCCGGGTCCAGCAGTTCAGCCGACTGCTGCGTGGCCATAGGAACGGCCGCAAATTCGGGCACATACTGATCAAGTGGTTCGCGGGTATCGTTTCCGCCGGCGCCGAGAACCGCGATAACGGCCAGGGCGAAGGTGATTTCGAAAAAGAGTTCTTTCATGGCGGCGCTCCCAAACACTGTTGTGTTCCTGAAACGCGCCAGAGGGCGAACAGGTTCAAAATAATTGCATTTGACAGCAATGCGCTTCGGGGATTTGGTGATTGAGGACGCAGAAAACCGTGGGAACGCAAGATGATAGGCCGGATTGGCAAGAGATTGATTCAGGCGCTGGCTGGCCTGACAGTTCTGACGGCGCCCGCCGCGCTGGCCCAGCAGGCGCCGGAGGTTGGTGTGGTCGACGGCACTGACCGGGAGATGTACTGCGCCTTTCTGCCCGAAGGTGCGCAGTTCGTGTTCGACGACCGATCCACCTGGCAGTTCGTTTACATCACCGACATGAGCAAGGACGGGCACGGCTACATGATGCTTGACGGGGTGGAGCGCGAAATCTGGCTGACCAGGAAGTTCTATCGGTCCGACTTTGAAATGCGGCACTATGCGGTCGACGACACGCCATATGAGATCAAGGTGTTCATGGTGCCGGGCGAGACTGGGCTTGAGAGCACTGATTACACCGGGGCAATCTGGGTGACCAATGGGGAAGTGGCGACGGCGGTGGCCTTTCACGGCGATTGCGGCGTGTGAAGAGTTGAACTCGACGGGCCATTTGCCGTATCAGGGCGGCGCGTGACGGCGGCGGCACCCTGCCCCGCCGCGCCATTTCCCGAATAAGGCCCCTAGTCCCGTGCTGACCATCACTGACCTCAAATTCAAGATCGACGGCCGCGTGCTGTTCGACAGCGCGAGCGTGGTGTTGCCGGCCGGGTCGAAAACCGGGTTCGTGGGCAAAAACGGCTCGGGCAAGACGACGCTGTTCAACATGATCCAGCATTATTTGCTGCCCGACGATGGCGACGTCGAGGTGCACCCCAAGGCGCGGGTGGGCGCGGTGGCGCAGGAAGCGCCGTCGACCCGCGACAGCGTGCTGGACATGGTGCTGAGCGCCGACAAGGAGCGCACGTCGCTTCTGCGCGAGGCTGAAACGGCGACGGACGGGCACCGGATTGCCGAAATCCACATGCGGCTGGCCGACATCGACGCGCATTCTGCCGAGGCACGCGCGTCAAGCATTCTGCGCGGGCTGGGGTTCGAGCACGAGCGGCAGGGCACGGCATGTTCCGAGCTTTCCGGCGGCTGGCGGATGCGGGTAGCGCTGGCGGGTGTGCTGTTTTCACAGCCGGACCTGCTGCTGCTCGACGAACCGACAAACTATCTCGACCTAGAAGGCACGATGTGGCTGGAGAATTATCTCGCCACCTATCCGCACACCGTGTTCATGATCAGCCACGACCGGGACCTGTTGAACAAGGCGGTCAATTCCATCATCCACCTGGATCGCGGCAAACTGACCTTTTATCGCGGGCCGTACGATACTTTCGAGCGGACGCGGCGCATGCAGATGGAACTGCAGAACAAGAGCCGCGAGAAGTCGCTCGAAAAGATCGCGCATATGCAAAAGTTCGTGGACCGGTTCAAGGCCAAGGCGTCAAAGGCCAAGCAGGCCCAGGCGCGCATGAAGATGATCGAGAAGCTGCGGCCGGCGGAGGCGCTGTTTGACGAAGACGCCCTGCCCTTCAGCTTCCAGAACCCGAAAAAACAGATGGCCCGGCCGATGCTCGATTTCATCGACACGCAGGTTGGCTATGGCGAGACACCGGTGCTGTCGCGGCTGAACCTGAGGATCGATCCGGACGACCGGATCGCGCTGGTGGGCGTGAACGGCAACGGCAAGTCGACATTCGCCAAGCTGATCGCCAACGAGTTGAAACCTATGGACGGGCAGCTGCTGCGCGGCCGCGGGTTCGAAGTCGCCTATTTCGCCCAGCACCAGTTGGACTTGTTGAAGCGCGGCGAAACGGCGGTGGACCATGTTGCCCCGCTGATGCCCTATGCAACGGAGGCCCAGCGCCGGTCGCGGGTGGCGCAGATGGGGCTGTCGACGGCCAAGATGCACACGGTGGTGGAAAACCTCTCCGGTGGCGAACGGGCGCGGCTTTTGCTGGGGCTGGTGACCTTCGGCGGACCGGGGATGCTGATCCTCGACGAACCGACCAACCACCTCGATATCGACAGCCGCGATGCGCTGGTGATGGCGCTCAACGAATACGAGGGTGCCGTGCTGATCATCAGCCATGACCGGCACCTGATCGATGCGACGGTTGACCAGATCTGGATCGCCGAGGAGGGCACGATCAAGGTTTATGACGGCGACATGGAAAGTTATCAGCGCCTGCTTTTGAGCGCTGCCAAGAACTCGGGCGGGGTGGCCAACCAGGGTGCGGGCAGCCCGGTGGACAAGAAGCGCGAGCGCCAGGAAGCCGCCGCAAAACGGGCGGAACTGTCGCCGTTGCGCAAGAAGATCCAGGCCGCGGAAAAGCGCATGGCCGAAATCCAGAAACAGCTCGATGCGCTGGAAGTGAAATTCGCGGACGAGACGCTTTACACCGAGCGGCCGGACGAAGCGGTGGAACTGGGCAAGAAACGTGGGGCGCTGGCCAGTGAACTGGCGGACCTTGAAAACGAGTGGATCGAGACCAGCGACATGCTGGAACGGGCCCAGGCGGCACAGTAGGCGCGGCACCTCCTCCCCTGCTCTCATTCCCGGCTTGGCAAATTCTGACGGCGCGCTAGAGTGGCGGGAGAACAGTGGCATGCGGGGGAGACGCAGATGCACTTGAGATCCGTTTTTGCCGCACTGTGCGCGCTGATGCTTTTTGCCATCCCCGGCATGGCTCAGGAAGAAGAAGCTCCAAAGTACAAGGACCAGTCGCCTGTCAGCGTCTATCTGGCGAACCGGAATATCAACGAAGGCGTCCGGTTTGCAGTCTCCAACTCGCTGTTCACGCTCTATCACGAGGTGGGGCACCTGCTGGTCGACCAGTTGGACTGGCCGATTATCGGGCGTGAGGAAGACGTAGCGGACAATTTCGCCACCTACATGCTTTTGAGCGGCAAGCGGCGCAGCTTTGAGCAGGCGCTGAAAGATTCGGCCTTCGGCTGGCAGTTGAACGACGAGACTTATGGGGGCCGGCGCGATGTCTCGGACTTTTACGACGAGCACAGTCTTGATCTGCAGCGCGCCTTCCAGATCGTTTGCCTGATGGTGGGCAAGGATCGCCGGACATTTGCGATCACCGCGCAGGAGTGGGGCATGTCGCGGGAGCGGCAGAACCGTTGCGACGATGACTGGAACCAGATCGAGAGCTCGATCTCGCGGCTTCTGGCGCCGCATGCCGGATCGACATTGGAAACCGAGATCACCCTCACCTATGACCCGCCGGACCGCAGCATGGCGCTTGCCTACAAGGTGCTGCGCGACAGCCAGATGCTGGAATCGATCGTTGAGGAACTGCGGGTCGGCTACGGGCTGCCCAACCCGATTTCGGTCAGGGGCACCATGTGCGGCCAGCCGAACGCCTTCTATGACTCCGTCGAGGTGGAAATCCTGTTCTGCTACGAGCTGATCGACGACTATTTCTACATGCTCGACCTTTACGAGGCGCGCAACGGTGGCTGAACCGGTCAGCGCCGAAGTACGGGCGCTGATTGCGCGGCTGGGGCTCGAGCCGCATCCCGAGGGCAACTGGTACAGGCAGACATTCCGCGATGCGCCGGAGGGCGGCCGGGGATATTCAACAGCGATTTTCTATCTGCTGGTGCGCGGGCACCGATCGCACTGGCACCGGGTCGATGCGGCCGAGGTGTGGCACTATTACGCCGGTTCGCACGCACAACTGAGCCTGTCGGAAGATGGGAAAACTGTTGAGCATCAGACCCTTGGGCCGAATGTCTTCGAAGATGAATCACCGCAGTTGATCGTGCCCAAAGGGTGCTGGCAATCGGCGGAAACACTGGGCGACTGGACGCTGGTGGGCTGCACTGTGGCGCCGGGCTTCGACTTTGCCGGATTCGAGCTGGCGGCAGCGGACTGGTCGCCGGGTTAGCCCTTCTTTGCCCAGCGGCCGTTGGGCTCCTGCTGCCAGTAGGTGATGTCGTTGGTGTCGCGCAGGCTTTTCCAGGCGGCGCGTGCGGCGGTGACGGCGTCGGGGTCATGGCCGTCGAACATGTAAACGAGGCGCTGGTATTTTTCGCCGTCACGGGGGATGGCGCCGGCAACGTAGAAACGAACGTCGGCGTCGTTGGGGTTGGCGGTGTCGGTGGTCAATATGACGGGCTGCTCGGCATCATGCTCGCCACCGGCAGGGGCATGGGGCAGGAAGCTCTCGTCATTGTAGGTCCACAGCGCATCGTCGAGCGGTTTGATCCGGTCGGCATCGCCAAGTTCCACTGCGGCGCGCCAGCCGCGCTCAAGCGACTTCTCCAGAAGCGCGGGCAACACCTTTTCGAGAGGCGACTGTTCGAGGTGGTAGAAAAGAATTTCGGTCAAACCGCCCTACCCTTCATAATGGTCCGCGACCAGCTGGTTGAGCAGGGCAACACCGAAGCCGGAACCCCATGACCGGTTGATCTCGGATTCCTTCGAGGCAAAGCCAGTGCCGGCAATGTCGAGATGCGCCCAGGGCACGTTGTTGACGAAGCGCTGCAGAAACTGGGCGGCGGTGATGGCCCCGCCGAGGCGGCCGCCGGTGTTCTTGATGTCGGCGAAGCGGGATTCGATCAGCTTGTCGTAACCCGGCCCGAGCGGCATGCGCCAAAGGGTCTCCCCCGAAGCCTGGCCGGCGTTGAACAGGTGTGCGGCCAATTCGTCATTGTTGGAGAAAAGTCCGGCATTTTCCTTGCCCAGCGCGACCATGATGGCACCGGTCAGGGTCGCCAGGTTGACCATGAATTTCGGCTTGAAGCGGTCTTGCGTGTACCAAAGGGCGTCGGCAAGGACGAGGCGGCCCTCGGCGTCGGTGTTGATGACCTCGATGGTGGTGCCGGACATGGCGGTGACGATGTCGCCGGGACGGACGGACAGTCCATCGACCATGTTTTCGACCAGACCGATGACGCCGACAGCATTGACTTTGGCCTTGCGGGCGGCAAGCGCATGCATAAGCCCTGTGACAGCGGCGGCGCCGCCCATGTCGCCCTTCATGTCTTCCATCGAAGCCGCCGGCTTTATGGAGATACCGCCGGAATCAAAGACGACGCCCTTGCCGACAAAGGCAACCGGGGCATCGGATTTCTTGCCGCCGTTCCATTGCATGACCACCATGCGGGCGGGGCGTGGCGAGCCGGCGGCGACGCAAAGAAGCGAGCCCATGCCGAGATTTGCCATATCCTTGTCGGTGAGGATTTCGGCCTTTATGCCGAGTTCGGAAAGGGTGGCGGCGCGCTCGGCGAACTCGACGGGACCGAGGATGTTGGCCGGTTCGTTGACCAGATCGCGGGCCAGCATGGTGCCTTCGGCGACGGCCATGCGCGCGTAAATGGCTTTGTCGGTAGCGGGCTTGTCCTTGACGCTGAAGGTGACCGTCATGTCCGCTGGCTTGCCGTTCTCCTCCTTGCCCTTACCGGTCTTGTACTTGTCGAAATCATAGTGGCGCAGCCTCAGGCCCGCGGCGATCTCGGCGATTTCAGCGGCGCCTGCTTCGGGTTCATCGATGATGACGGCAACCTTGTCGGCACCGGAGGCGGCCAGCTTGGCCATCAGCGAACCACCCCTGTCGGCCCAGGCCGTCAGCCCGGCGGATTCGGCAGCGGCGGCAGGTTTGCCAGACCCGAGGACGAAGAGCCGGTCGGCATCGAGACCGGCCGGGGCCGGAATATCAAGAAGCTGGCCGGGTTTGCCGGTGAAATGGCCAATGGATGAGAGGCGCTTCCAGTCGAGCCCGGTGGCGGCCCAGATATCGCCCGCCGCGCCTGCGGGGGCTTCGCCCTCGGCGGCATAGATCACCAACAGGGGCGCCTTGGCAGCAGGCAGTTTGGCCGTTTTGACCGTAAGGGATTTGGGCATTTGGGACTTTCCGGAACGAGTGGAGAAGCGGGGGCACCGCAGGAGAAAAATGAAGCTACAGGTTTAATCGTGCAACACTCAAGGTCAATCGGCGCGGTGGCCCGATACCCACGTTGACGCCTTGCGCGGGGCCGTGCAGTGGTTCTTCATGAGCCGGCTCACACGCTATTTACTGGGACAATATGCCAGGGATGCGGCAGCGCTTTTTGCGGTGGCCGCCATCCTCGTCTGGCTGATCCAGATGCTGCGGTTGTTTGATCTGGTGACCGCCAAGGGCCAGGGGCTTCTGACCCTCGCCGGGCAGGCTTTTCTGACCACGCCGCCGCTGACGCGCGAGTTGTTGTTCATCTGCATGGCAATCGGGCTGTCGCGCGGGCTGCAGCGATTGCAGGATTCACGCGAACTGCATTCGATCCACATCATGCAGCGCACCTCCAAAATCTGGACGGCGTTGGCCGTCTATGCGGCGATTGGCGCGGTGATCGTGTCGATCATGGCCCACTGGGCGGTGCCCGAGGTCAAACAGGCCGGGCGGGAAATGCAAGCGCAGATCGCTGCCGAACTGGTGGGCGAGAACATTGTGCCCGGCCGGTTCACCGAGGTGACACAGGGCGTGGTTGTGCGCATTGGCGGGCGGGAGCCCGACGGCACGATTACCGGGTTTTTTGCCGACGACAGCCGTAATCCGGACCGCCACAGCACCTATTTTGCCGACTCGGCGGTGATCCTGCAGACCGATGACGGCTATCAGATCAGTTTGCGTGATGGCCGGCTGCAACTGGTCACCGAAGACGAGCCTTTCTCGGAAGTCGAGTTCGCGCGCTACGAACTGGCCATCGACAGCCTGACCGAAACGGGCGAAGCGCGCACCGAGTTGAACGACTGGAACACGCTGCAACTGCTGCAAATCCGGCAGAACCAGGCCAATCGCGAACGCCAGGTCGACGAGTTGCTGTTCGATCGGATTGCGGACGCCACGCGGCTGATCGCACTATTGTTGTGTGTGGCGGCGGTGCAATCCTTCCCGCACGCCAGGCGCGGTAACCGCTATATGCCGACAGAAGTGCTGATCATTGGCGGCGCGTTCGTCGAGCACTTCTCGTCAGGGTCCGCTGCGGACTCAAGCGTCTACGGACCGTTTGCCGGCACGCTCATCTTGCTGAGTTTTGCCACGCTAGTGCTGGTCTATCAGTTGCGCGGCCTGATCGGCAAAGGGCGCCGAAAAAAGGCCCGGGCCGAGGTGCCCACATGATGAGCAAGCTCGACTGGTTCGTCACCTCGCGCATGGCGTCGCGCATTCTTGGCACGGTGGTGGTGTTCTTTTTCCTGATCCTGTTGTCGGAATCGCTTGATTACTGGCGTTTCGTCCGGATCAGCAGACAGAGCGGCGACCTGGCGGCGTGGATCGCCATCGGCACCGCGGCGACCCGCTGGACCATCAAGTCTTTGCCGGTGACCACTTTGCTGGGCGCGATCATCGGGCTGGTCGAATTCCAGTCGCATCGGGAATTCGTGGTCATGAAAGCGGCTGGCGTTTCGGTGTGGCGGATCATGCGCGGGCCGGTGATTTTCATGCTGACGCTGGGTCTGTTGGTGACGCTTTGTCTTGAAAGCGTATCGACCCAGATCAACCGCGAGTTCAATCCAACACCGCCGGGATTGGGGGGCGGCGTTGCCCGTTCAACGAGCGGGGTCTGGCTGGACCAGACGGGGGCGGAAGGACTTTACATCCTCGGCGCCCGTCAGCAGCGAGAACGGGGCCAAATCCTGTCCGAGGTAACTGTCTATCCGCGATGGAAAAGTGACCTGCGCATTCTGAGCGCCGAGGAAGCCCGGTATGAAACCGGTGCCTGGGTGTTTCAAAACGTCACGCTGACATCCCTGAACGGCGAGGTGGAACGGGCCGAGACCTATCGACTGGCCACCTCGGCCACCGAATCCGACCTGAGGTTGAATGTGGGGTCGACCGAGGATTTCACCTTCTTTGAACTGATCGACGCGTTGAACCGGGGCATATCGGAGCCGCTGGTCAGATCGGCCGCTCTCACCCGCTTGTTGAAGCTGACCAGCTTGCCCCTTCTGCTTGTTGGGTCTTTGTTAATTGCTTTTGCATTTACCGCCGGTTATCGAAGGAACAACGCGTATGGGGCGACCATAATTTATGGTATCATTCTGGGGTTTGTAGTGTTTGTCATTACCGAGATGGCCGACCGGGCAGGGTCGTCCGGCGTTCTCAATCCGGCATACGCTACCTGGGGACCAGCAGCAGTCGCCATACTGACAGGTTTTAGCGTCTTGTTGCGCAAAGAAGACGGGCGAGCGTGATGCGTCAACGCCGCAATGACGGACCGACCGGGATCCTGCGAACCTTGTTCGCGGCAGGATTGCTGGTGGGCGGTTCGCTGCCGTCATTCGCACAGGAACTGGGTCCGCTGTTCGGCTATGATCCGGACGCCGAGGAATCAAGCGACAGCACGCGGCTGTTGCCTCCTGACTTTTTCGACAATATTCCGCAGGCCGCGCAGGGCGACATCGCCGTTGAGGCCGATAATCTGGTGTTCAATGCCGACACCAATACGGTCATCGCCTCGGGCAATGTGCAACTGAGCTATGACGGCTATCTGGCGACGGCGGATCGGGCCGAATACAACCGGGCAACCGGCGATCTCGTGCTGATCGGCAATGCGGCCGTACGCGATCCCGAAGGCACGGTCTATACCGGCGAGCGTATGCAGGTGACCGGTGATTTCAAGCAGGCGTTCATTACGGCGTTGAGCGTGCAGGCGCCCGATGGCGCGCTTGTCACTGGCTCCCAACTTGAATTTCGCGACGAGATGCTGGCGATGCTGGAAAACGGCACCTATGCGCCGTGTGGCACCTGCATCGACGCGAACGGTAACCGTATCGGATGGCGGGTCAAGACCACCAAGATGGTTCTGAACCGCGAGGAAAAGACGCTTTATCTCGAGCGCCCGACCCTCGAGATCCTGGGCCACGACATCATCACCCTGCCCTGGTACTGGATGCCGGACCCGACCGATCCGCGGTCACCGGGGTTCCGGTTTCCCTACATGAAGTTCAGCGAGGACTATGGCGCAGCCGTCGTGGCCCCCTATTTCGTTCCAGTTGGCGAAGATACCGACCTGTGGCTGACGCCAATGCTGATGAGCCGGCAGGGATTCCTGCTGGATGCTGAACTGACCCATCGCTTCGGGGACAATGGCGAGGTTACCGCGCGGGGAGCGGGCGTCTACCAACTCGACCGCAGCGCCTTTGCTGGCGAAGTGGGTGACCTCGACTGGCGCGGTGCGATCCAGATCAGCGGCGATTTCACCCCCTACCCCGACTGGAAAGCCGGCTGGTCATACCTGGCATTCACCGATCCGGCCTTTGCCGGGGACTATGACCTCAGCGGTATTGACTACACCAACGACATCTATGTGCAACATCTGAGCGAACAGACTTTCCTCGACGCGCGCATCCAGGAATTCCTCATCGCCGGGCAGACCTCGGCGACCACCCAGGCTGAAGAGGGCCGAACCCTGCCCGCGGCGCGGTTCGATCAGTATTTCGAGATTGACGATCAGGGCGGTCAAGTGCTGCTTTCAGGCGACCTGATCGGGGTCAGCCGGACGCTTGATGCAGAGCACAGCGTCAACGCGGTTGATTTCATCGACGGATACGCGGGCAACAAGTTCCACGGGACGGTGGAGGCTGGATGGCAGCGTCAGTTCATCGTGCCGGGCGGTGTGGCGGTGACGCCCTATGTCGGCCTGCGGCTGGACGGGGCAAGCTATGATGGCGGCAGTCCGCTGTTGCCCATGGCGAGCACGCTATTTGCCGCAACGCCAATTGCGGCGGTGGACGTGCGTTTCCCGGTGCGGGCCACAGATGGCATGAGCACCTACATTTTCGAACCGATTGCGCAACTGGTCTATCGCGGCAGCGGCACCTCGATGGTGGGTATCACCAACGAGAACGCGCAGGCATTCATCTTCGAGGACAGCAACCTGTTCAGTTTCAACCGGTTCACCGGCAATGACCGGCAGGAAACCGGGTTGCGGGCCAATATCGGCGGGCAGATGCAGGCCAACTTCGCCGATGGAAGCTGGATACGGCTGATTGGCGGACAGTCCTATCATTTGGCCGGGGTGAATGCGTTCAGCGTGTTCGACCATGCACTGGTAGGCGTCGGGTCGGGGCTGAGTAACACCAATTCCTTCGTGGTGGCTGGTGTGACGGCGGGCATCGGCGACGATATCCAATTCGGCGGCAAGGTGGAGGTCGACCCCTCAACCGGCCTGATTTCGCGCGGCATGCTGGCAACTGAACTGAGCTACAACCGGTTCACTTTCGACGGCGACTATCGCTATCGGCGGGCTGTTGCCGGGCTGGGCGAGACTGCGGACTCGCATACGGTGAGTGCCGGGGTGGGCATTCCCATCGCCGACTATTGGTCCATCAACGCCGATGCCGGCTGGGATCTGACGGCTGGCACGTGGACGGAACTGGGCGCGGGCGTGGAATATGACGACACATTCCTCACCTACGGCTTCAGCTACCGGGCGACACAGAATGTGACGACGATGGACATCCAGCATTTCTTTGGTCTTGATCTGCAACTGAGTGGCGCTGAATAGATCTGTGGCCAAAGGGTTGCGCAATTCGGCCGATTTGCAGAATTTGGCCGCAATCATTCGGCATTGACGGGCTGAACAGCCCCTTCGGAAAGTTAGAAAATGAATGTTCGATCCGGCATTTTGAGTTTTGTTCTGGCGCTGGCACTTGGGTTTGCGGCGCTTGCCGCGCCGTCACTGGCCGACGAAATCCGCGTCAGGGTGAATGAGACTGCGATCACTGACACGCAGATTGCGCAACGCGCGCAGTTGCTGCGCCTGGAGGGCCGAGGCTCCTCCGCGAGCGCGCGGCTCGATATGGCCCGCCAGGAACTGATCGACGAACTGCTGAAATTGCAGGAGGCCGAGAGGCTGGGGATCACCGTGGCTGATTCCGAAGTCGATGCAGCCTACGGGCGTCTGGCGCAGGGCATGCGGATCAGCACGGACAACCTGAACCGCGTCCTGCTTGACAATGGTCTCAACCCGGGCGTTTTGCGTGACCGGCTGAAGGCGCAGCTGGCATGGAACAAGATCAGCAGCGCCGTCATTGCGCCGCGCGTGCAGTTTTCCGAGCAGGAGCTGGAACAGCAGGCTGCTGAACAATTGGAGGACAGCGACGGCTACGACTACATCCTGAAACGCATTCTGTTCATCATCCCGCAGGGCTCAAACGTGTCGCAGTCGCAGCGTACGGCGCAGGCGAACCAGTATCGCAACTCGTTCCAGGGCTGCGACAGCGCGGTGGAGCTGTCGTTGTCCTATACCGACGCGGCGGTGATCGACATCGGGCGGCGTCACGCCACGCAATTGCCTGATGCGATTGCCCAGGAACTGGCGGCGCTGAACGTCGGTGGCATCACCCAGCCGCGTGTCGGCGAGGACGGGGTTTCGATGCTGGCGGTCTGCTCCAAGGATGCGGCTCGGGATCTGACGTTTGTCACCGGCCAGGTGCGGCAGGAAGTCGGTTCTGAACTGCTGAACCAGGAAGCCGAGGCCTACCTCGAGAACCTGCGGAGCCGGGCCAGCATCGTCAATCTCTAGGCGGGTTCCAAAACCCGCATACTTCGGGACAGTTGGATGGGTGCCGGCGTGCGCCTGTCAAATGGTATTGTTGAGGGCCGGGGGACATGAACCAGACTGATCCACTGGCCATCTCGATGGGTGAGCCAGCAGGCATCGGGCCCGACCTGATCCTGCAGGTTTACGCGCGGCGGGAAGAGCTGGACCTGCCGCCGTTTGTCGTGTTCGGCAACGTCAGCCTTCTGGCGGCGCGGGCAAAGCAACTCGAGCTCGATGTGGAATTGTGCGAGCCACTTGCTTCGGGCGTGGTCGCGGAGTTTCCATCGCGGCTACCGGTGGTGGACCTGGGCGACGAGATTGCCAACGCGCCCGGCGAGCCCTCTTCGAAGACAGCGCATATTGTGACCGAGGCGATTTCGTCAGGTGTGAGCGCGGTGCTGACCGGGGCCTGCCGGGCGCTGGTGACAGCCCCGATCAACAAGGCGATATTGAAACGGGCCGGGTTCGCTCATCCGGGACACACGGAGTATCTGGCAGAACTGTGCAAGGGTGGCGGCAATCCGCCGACCCCGGTGATGATGTTGGCGCACGCAGGGTTGCGGGTGGTGCCAATGACCATCCACGTTCCCCTCAGCGACGTACCGGGGCTTGTGACCCGAGGCCGGGTCATTGAACACGTGCGCATTGTGCATGACGACCTGATCAAACGGTTCGGCATTGAAGCACCAAAGATCGCCGTGACGGGGCTGAACCCGCACGCGGGCGAGGAAGGCGAGATCGGCGAAGAGGACCGGACCGAAATTGCTCCGGCTGTCGCGACCCTGAAGAAGCAGGGGATGGATGTCACCGGCCCCCTGCCCGCCGACACAGCCTTTCACTTGCCGAAATGGAAATCGTTCGACGCGGTGGTGGCCATGTATCATGACCAGGCGCTGATCCCCATCAAGACAGTGGCCTTCGAAGAGGCCGTGAACATCACGCTGGGGTTGCCGATCGTGCGGACGTCGCCGGATCATGGAACGGCGTTCGATCTGGCCGGGACGGGCAAGGCCAATTCCAAGAGCATGCTGGCGGCCATCCGCATGGCAGACCGCATGTCGGCGGAGCCCGCGTGAGCCAGCCTGATCTCCTCCCCCCGCTGCGCGAAGTCATTGCCAGGCACGGGCTGAGCGCGCGTAAGGAATTGGGGCAGAATTTCCTGCTGGACCTCAATCTCACCTCGCGGATCGCCCGGGCGGGCGGATCGCTGGAGGGCGTGACGGTGATCGAGATCGGTCCCGGTCCGGGTGGTCTGACACGTGGTCTTTTGGCTGAGGGCGCGAAAAAGGTGATCGCCATCGAGCGCGATGAACGGGCCCTGCCGGCGCTTTGGGAGATCGCCGGTGCCTACCCCGGCCGACTGGAAATCCGGCACGAGGATGCGCTCGAGGTGGACTATGCCGTGTTGGCCGAGGGACGGATGCGGATCATGGCCAACCTGCCCTACAATATTGCGACGCCGCTGCTGACGGGCTGGCTGAGTATTGAGCCCTGGCCGCCGTTCTATGAGAGCCTGACGCTGATGTTTCAAAGGGAAGTCGCGGACCGGATCTGCGCGCAGCCGGGTAGCAAGGCGTTCGGCCGGTTGAGTGTTTTGGCCGGATGGCGGACGGATGCGCGCAAGGCGTTCGACGTCAGCCGCTCGGCTTTCACCCCGCCCCCGAAGGTCACATCTTCAATTGTTCATCTGGTGCCGAGGCGGGAGATCGCGCAGGTGCCTGTGAAGGCGGTCGAAGCGATCACACGGGCGGCGTTCGGTCAACGCCGGAAAATGGTGCGGCAGAGCCTGAAGGCTGCGGGAAAGCCGGTGGATGTTTTGCTCGCCGCAGCGGGACTGGAGGGAACCGAGCGGGCCGAAGACCTGCCGGTATCGGCTTTTCTTGCGATGGCGGAAGCGTTTGCAGGCGAACGGTGAAGTTCACCTATCGATTCAAGTCGTGCTCAAAGTGAATCGATTTGGGCCTGCAAGTCCTTGATGAAACTGCCGATATTTGACTGGCGGCGGCGCCAATGGCGTGACGAATGCAGGATCGCGCGAACGTTGTTGACGCTTTCCTGCAGGTCTTCGTTGACCAGCACATAGTCGTATTCTTCCCAGTGCCCCATTTCCTCGCGAGCATTGTGCAGGCGTTTGGCGATCACCTCGGCGCTATCCTGCGCACGGTGTTCGAGCCGGTCCTTGAGGGCGGCAATCGACGGCGGCAGGATAAAGACGGTGACCATGTCGGGACGACATTTGCGGGTCAGTTGCTGGGTGCCCTGCCAGTCGATGTCAAAAAGGATATCCTGCCCTGCGGCAATCTTCTGTTCGACCTCGGCGGCGGGGGTGCCGTAGAAATTGCCGTGGACCTCAGCGCTTTCCAGAAGTTGGTCGGAGCGGCGCATGGCATCGAACTTCGGCTTGTCGATGAAGTAGTAGTGGACACC
The DNA here is from genome assembly GCA_017794705.1 of Devosia sp. Classification (GTDB taxonomy): domain Bacteria; phylum Pseudomonadota; class Alphaproteobacteria; order Rhizobiales; family Devosiaceae; genus IH3. The sequence goes on from CP051235.1 coordinate 751,226, forward strand.
TTCGAGTTCGTTGGAGCGGCGCTGGCGGGTAGTGACGGAAACCGACAGCGATACGTTATCCTCGGTTTCAAGGATGGCGCGGGAGATTGAGGTCTTGCCAGCGCCCGAAGGCGAAGCGATCACCAGCATGACACCGCGGCGGTCGAAGTTCATTTTGCGGGCTCCCCACCCGGCGGGCGGCCCCGCCTATTCCAGGTTCTGAATCTGCTCGCGCAACTGGTCGATGACCGATTTGAGGTCAAGTCCAATTGCGGTCAGGTCCACTGCGTTCGACTTGGAACACAGTGTATTGGCCTCCCGGTTAAATTCCTGTGACAGGAAATCCAGCTTGCGGCCAATAGCGCCCCCGGTCGCCATCAGGTCGCGGGCGGCCTTCACATGGGCGGTCAACCGGTCCAGTTCCTCGCGGATGTCGGCCTTGGTGGCGAGCAGGAGCGCCTCCTGGTTGAGCCGGTCTTCCGACAGACCGTTGGCACCGGATTCGCTGAGCGCGGCGACCTGATCTGCAAGCTTGGCGAGAATTGCCTCGCGGCTGCGCGCCGGGTGCGCTTCCGCGGCGGCTGTCAGCCGTTCGATTTCGGCGAGATGATCAGTGATGATCTGCGCCAGTACCTCGCCCTCGGAACGGCGGGCCGCGACGAGGTCAGCAAGGCAATGGCCTGCCGCGTCGAGGACGGCGGCATCGAACGCGGCTTCCTGAATTTCGGTGAGGGCGGTATCGCGGCTTTCCAGAACGCCCTTCAGAGCGAGGATCCCATCAAGCCGGGGCCGATCGGCCTCAATCTTCTTGCCGATGGACTGGAGCGCGCCGAGCACGGTGTCGAGGGCTTGCTCGTTGAGCACAAGTTCGCCGCCGGTGACGGCGCTTTGCACGTTGATATTGACGGTGACGGAGCCTCGGGTCAAAGGGCCGCCGAGCAGTTTGCGCAGTTCAGGCTCAAGCCGGTCCATACCATTGGGCAGGCGCAGACGCAGGTCGAGACCACGGCCGTTGACCGACTTCATCTCGATGGTGAAGCTCAGTCCCTCGGCCTGACCGCCGGCCCGGGCATAGCCGGTCATGCTGGCGAGATGTCCCATGGCGGCCCTCCCCCGCTGTTTCCAGATCACTCGGCTTCCGGTTCAGCTTGCCCTTCGGCTTCCTGAGCCTGCAGTTCCTCGCGGGCGGCTTCGGCAGCTTCAAGCTCGGCTGCGGCTTCGGCCTCGAGAGCCAGACGTTCGCGTTCGATTTCCCGCCAGCGAGCAACGTTCTGTTGGTGTTCTGCATAGGAATTGGCGAAGGCATGACCGCCTGTGCCGTCGGCCACAAAGTAAAGTGCATCGCTGTCCGCCGGATTTGCGGCGGCGCGGAGAGATTCGATCCCGGGGTTGGCAATGGGTCCGGGCGGCAGACCATCAATCTGGTAGGTGTTGTAAGGCGTTTGCTCCTCGATTTCGGAGCGGCGCAACCCGCGGCCGAGCGTGCCCTCACCCAGGGTAATGCCGTAAATGATCGTGGGGTCGGACTGCAGGCGCATGTTGAAATTGAGCCGGTTGACGAAGACGGCAGCGACCAGCGGTCGTTCCGAGGGGATCGCGGTTTCCTTTTCGATGATCGAGGCGAGGATGACCAGTTCCTCGGGGGTTTCGATCGGCAGGTCGGGGTCGCGGTTCTCCCAGATTTCGGGCAAGGCTTCCGCCATGGATTCGCTCATCTGGTCGAGAATGGTTTGCCGGTCGTCGCCGCGCTCAAAGGTGTAGGTGTTGGGCATCAGGGTGCCTTCCGGCGGCACCTCGGTAAGTTCGCCGGTGAGGAATTCTGCCCCGTTGATACGCTCGACCACCTGCCAGGAAGTGAAGCCCTCGGGCACAGTGACCGAATAGGTGATGGGGCGGCCTTCGGTCAGTTCGAAAAGAATGTCGGCCATCGAGGCGTTTGCCGGAATCGCATATTCGCCAGCGCGGATGGCGCCCTGTTTGCTCTGGGCGGTTGTGCCGATCTGGAACGTCCAGCGGTCGGCGATCAGACCCTCCAGTTCCAGCTTCTGGGCGATGGTGGACAGGCCGGTGCCGCGTTCGACCATGAAGTTGGTGGGTTCGGTCAGGGGGCCGTCGGCGTAAAAGCGCTGGGTGCCGAATATCAGGAGACCACCTGCGATGAGCAGGCCGAGCACCAGGAGGGTGAGAAACCCGTTGACGGTGTCGATCAGGCCGTTGCGTTCGCGTCTGCGGCGTTTCTTCGCTTTGTCAGCGTTCATGGCCGTCTCCCTTTCGGCCTCTGGGGAGGCGCGTCAGAAAATGTACTGGTTTGACCCGATCAGGCCACTTTCCTGAATATCAGGCTGGCATTGGTTCCGCCAAATCCAAACGAGTTGGACAGAGCCACATCGATGGTCTTTTTCACAGCTGAATTGGGCGCCAGATTGATCGGGGTCTCGACGGAGGGATTATCGAGATTGATGGTCGGCGGTGCGATGCCGTCGCGCATGGCAAGAAGCGAGAAGATGGCTTCGACTGCCCCGGCCGCACCGAGAAGATGCCCGACCGAAGACTTGGTGGACGACATCACCACTTTCGAGGCGGCGTCGCCCAGCATACGGGTAACCGCGCCCAGTTCGATCTCGTCGCCGAGGGGCGTCGAGGTGCCGTGGGCGTTGATATAATCGATTTCCGAAGGGTCGATGCCGGCGCGCTTGACGGCGGCCTTCATGGCACGGAACCCGCCATCCCCGTCCGCGGCAGGCGCTGTGATGTGGTGGGCGTCGCCCGACAGGCCGTAGCCAATGACTTCGCCATAGATTGTGGCGCCACGGGCCTTTGCGTGTTCGAGTTCTTCAAGGATGACGACGCCGGAGCCCTCACCCATGACGAATCCGTCGCGGTCCTTGTCGTAGGGACGGGACGCCGCCGTGGGATTGTCGTTGAAGGCGGTGCTGAGCGCCCGGCAGGCCGCGAAACCAGCGATCGACAGACGGTTGACCGGAGATTCCGTGCCCCCTGCAACCATGACATCGGCATCATCCAGCGCGATCAGGCGGGCCGCATCGCCAATGGCGTGGGCGCCCGTCGAACAGGCGGTGACGACCGAATGGTTGGGGCCTTTGAGCCCGTGCTCGATTGAAACATAGCCGGAGGCCAGATTGATCAGGCGGCCGGGAATAAAGAAGGGGCTGATGCGGCGCGGACCGCGTTCGGCCAGGGTGATGGAGGCGTCGTAGATGCCGCCGATACCGCCGATGCCGGAGCCAATAAGAACGCCGGTTCGCTCCTGCTGGGCCAGGGTTTCGGGCTTGTAGCCGGAATGGGAGAGCGCCTGTCCAGCAGCCGCCATCGCGTAGACGATGAACGGGTCGACCTTGCGCTGTTCCTTGGGTTCCATCCAGTCGTCTGGATTGTACTTGCCATCGGCGGCATCCCCAAGGGGTATGCGGCAGGCGATCTGGCAGGCCAGATCGTCTACCTCGAATTCATCAATGCGCTTCGCGCCGCTTTCGCCCTTGAGCAAACGCTGCCACACCGGTTCGACCCCAGCCCCGAGCGGGCTGACAATTCCCAAGCCGGTGACGACAACGCGACGCAAATTCATGATTACTTGTCCTGAGTGGACTTAGGCTGTGGCCTTCTTGAGGAACGAGACAGCGTCGCCAAAGGTCTGAATGGTCTCAGCGGCGTCATCGGGAATCTCGACTGAGAATTCTTCCTCGAAGGCCATCACCAGTTCGACCTGGTCAAGCGAGTCGGCGCCCAGATCGTCAATGAAGCTGGCTTTCTCCGTGACCTTGTCCGCCTCAACATTCAGGTGCTCAACGACAATCTTGCGAACGCGATCTTCGACTTCGCTCATGTTTTATTCCTTCCCAACAAGTGCGTTGTTCAAACTATTTATCCGGCCCCGACGGGTTTTACCACACCCAAGGCGCTTTCGTGCCCATTTCGGGCGGCTTTCCACACGTCAGAAGTTCCCCATGAACCCCGGCTTCCGGTCAGCGAGGGCGGCAACTATCATACTTTATTTGGTTTGACCATATTGTTGAATTGGGCGGATTTGCGGGCAAATGCCGCAGTTTTCAACCATCAGATCATCACCATGCCGCCGTTGACGTTCAGCGTGTGGCCGGTGACGTAGGCGGCGGCGTCGGAGGCCAGAAACACGGCGCAGGCCGCGACTTCCTCGGCGGTGCCGAGGCGGGCGGCGGGAATCTGGTTCATGATGGCATCGCGCTGTTTTTCATTGAGTTCGTCGGTCATGGCCGAAGCAATGAAACCCGGCGCGATGGTGTTGACGGTGATGTTGCGGGAGGCGACTTCCTGCGCCAGCGCCTTGGACATGCCGATGAGGCCGGCCTTGGTGGCGGCGTAGTTGCCCTGCCCGGCGTTGCCGACGACGCCCACTACCGATGAAATGCCGATGATGCGGCCGAACTTCTGTTTCATCATGGTGCGCAATACGGCGCGGCTGAGATGGAAGGCGGCAGTCAGGTTGACCGCGAGGACCTCATCCCACTCCTCATCCTTCATGCGCATGAAGATATTGTCGCGGGTCATGCCGGCATTGTTGACGAGAATGTCGAGACCTTGCATGGCCTCGACGGCCTGGGGCACCAGTTCGTCGACCTGTGCCAAATCCGACAAATTGCAGGGCAGGACATGGGTCTTGCCGGAGATTTCGCCGGCCACCTTTTCCAACTTGTCGACGCGCGTGCCGCTCAAAGCGACCTCGGCACCCTGGGCGGCCAGCGCCTTTGCGATTGCGCCGCCAATGCCGCCGCTAGCGCCGGTGACCAGTGCCCGTTTTCCTGAGAGATCAAACATTTAGTGCCCCAATTCTGTTGTGTTGATTCAGCCGGCGAGTGAGGCAACGAGCGCGTCGATTTCGTCCGGGGTTCCGGCGGCGCTGGCTTCGAGATCACGGTTGATGCGGCGAGCGAGCCCGGTCAACACCTTGCCGGCGCCCAGTTCCACGACCTGGGTTACACCCCCCTCGCCAGCCAGCCAGGAGACGCTTTCGGTCCAGCGCACCATGCCGGTGACCTGTTCAACGAGACGACGGCGGATTTCGTTGGGATCTGTGATCGGCGCGGCCAGCACGTTTGCGACGAGGGGCACCGAGGGCTCTTTCATGTTTACGAGGGCCAGCGCTTCTTCCATCTTCTCGGCAGCCGGGCCCATCAGTTCACAATGGAATGGGGCGCTGACCGGCAGCAACAGGGCGCGCTTGGCGCCGGCAGCCTTGGCCAGTTCGACGGCACGTTCGATCGCGGAGGTACTGCCCGAAACGACGACTTGCCCCGGTGAATTGTCATTGGCGACATCGCAGACCTCGCCCTGGCGGGCCTCTTCGGCGATCTTTGTGACCTGATCGAACTCAAGCCCCAACAGCGCCGCCATGGCGCCCTCGCCGACCGGCACCGCCTGCTGCATGGCCTGTCCGCGGGTCTTGAGGAGGCGGGCGGCATCGGCGATGGAGAAGGTACCGGCGGCGCAGAGTGCTGAGTACTCGCCCAGCGAATGGCCGGCAACGAAGTTTGAGTCTTTCGAGACAGTTACGCCTTTGGCTTCAAGCACTTTGACCACGGCCATTGAGACTGCCATCAGTGCCGGCTGAGCGTTTTCAGTAAGACGCAATGTCTCGTCCGGACCTTCGAACATGATCGAACTGAGGTCCTTGCCCAACGCATCGTCGACTTCGGCGAAAACGGATTTTGCCTCCGGAAAGGCATCGGCCAGATCCTTGCCCATGCCGACCGCCTGGCTACCCTGGCCCGGGAAAGTGAATGCTCTTTTGCTCATGCGAATTGGTGCCTCCTGCCGCCCTGCCGGTTGCGCCCGGCTTTAATTGTCGCGTTCGGACATATTGTGGCGTGCAATGCCTTCGCGCACAATTGCTGTCAAGATTTGGCGGGGAGCGGGCTGTGGGAGAAGTGGGAATGCAACGGATTTCGGCAGTGACGCTGGTGGTTCCGGATTATGATGCCGGGATTGCGTTTTACGTCGATGTGCTGGGGTTCGACCTGATCGCGGATACGGACCTTGGCGGTGGCAAACGCTGGGTGCTGGTGGCACCCGGCGGCGATGCCGGAACACGGTTGCTGCTGGCCAAGGCTGACGGTCCGGAGCAAAGGTTGGCCATTGGAAACCAGACGGGTGGCCGGGTCTCGTTCTTCCTGACCACTGATGATTTTGCCCGGGACCATGAGGCGTTCGCGCAAAAAGGCGCCCGATTTCTCGAGACGCCTCGTCGCGAGCCGTTTGGTACCGTTGCCGTGTTCGCGGACCCGTTTGGCAACAAATGGGACCTGATCGAACCGTCCGGCAGTTAGATGCGGGTGAATTCCATGGTCTGGCACATGATGACCTTGCAGCCGGAGACGCGCATGTGGTCGCCGCTCAGCATGGTCAAGTTGCCGCTGATGGTTTCGCCTTCATAGTGAACCGTGCCGCGCCAGCGGTTGTCCGATGCGGGGACAGCGCCGCTGACCACATATTCATTCAGATACTGCAGGTTCTCGGCGGTGCGGGCATCGGCGCGCAGCCAGGTGAGCCTGGCGCACAGCTGACCATCGCCGCAAGGGACGACTTCGTAGCGGGATTCGCCGCCGGTCGACTGCCAGCGGCCCACCGGGTTGAGCTCATCCGCCAGAGCGGGAGACATTGACAAAAGGGCAACGGCGAGTGTTGCGGCAAATTTCAAGGGTGAGCGAAGCACTGCTCTCTCCATTTTTTCGAGTGGCAAACGGTTGATGTAGGCCGACATGACATGCCGTCCCCGAACCGGAGCCGAACCATTCGTTCATCTGGGATTCATCTGCGCCCTCGCCCGCAAGGACATTCAGACGCTGCACCTGAAGCTCTTATAGTGCCTGATTTGGGCAGGAATAGGAATCCCGGCCGATGTGGTTAAGGTGCGTCGCTTTGCAGCAGGGACCCGGTTCCGACTGATACAAGCTGCCCGTCTACTGGCACAAAAGGCTTGATTGGCGGGCAGATTGGCCTTATGGAGCCGCATCGTTCGTTCGGCCGGGGGCTGAACGGAGGGTTGGGCGTTGCCCGACAGACAGGACGGATACCCTGTCGGCCTCCCGTGTTCCCGCTCTTTCGGAGTATGCTTTGAACGCCTTTGGGATGTTTCAAAGAGGCTTTGCGCCGAAGAACGTGTTTGTTCGACTCTAAACGACAAGGATAAAGGCGTAACATGGCCCTTTATGAACATATCTACCTTGCGCGGCAGGACGTCTCCGCGCAGCAGGTGGAGGAATTGACCTCTGCCCTGACTTCGCTGCTGGAAGAAAAAGGCGGCAAGGTCACCAAGAACGAGTACTGGGGTCTGAAGACCCTGTCATACAAGATCCGCAAGAACCGCAAGGCTCATTACTCGCTGTTCAACATCGACGCTCCGCATGAGGCGGTGGCCGAAATGGAACGGCAGATGCGCATCAATGAAGACATTCTGCGCTTCATGACGATCCGCGTCGACGCGCTGGAAGAAGGCCCGTCGGTAATGATGCAGAAGCGCGATGAGCGCAGCGATCGCGGCGACCGTGGTGATCGCGGCGACCGCCGCCCGCCCCGCCGCTAAGCGAGAAGGTTCAGCAAAATGGCTATAAAAGATCTCACAACGACAACGACGCGCCGCCCCTTCCAGCGCCGGCGCAAGACCTGTCCGTTCTCCGGCGCCAACGCCCCGGTGATCGACTACAAGGATACGCGGCTGCTGCTGCGTTACGTCTCCGAGCGCGGCAAGATCGTGCCGAGCCGCATCACGGCTGTTTCTGCCAAGAAGCAGCGTGAACTGGCCCGTGCCGTCAAACGCGCCCGTTTCATCGGCCTGCTGCCGTTCCTGGTTCAGTAACCGGACCCGCAGGTTTTCGCTGGGGAGCGGCCCGGACTGACCGGACCCTCCTCTAACCGCCGCAAGGGCGGGACAGCAAAGGAGCATTCAAATGCAAGTTATTCTTCTCGAACGTGTCGGCCGTCTCGGCACGATTGGCGACGAAGTCGCCGTCAGGGACGGGTTCGCCCGCAATTTCCTTCTGCCGCAAGGCAAGGCCATCCGCGCCAGCGAAACCAACCGCGCCAAGTTCGAAACCGAACGTGCCGCGATCGAAAAGCGCAACGCGGAACGCCGCGAAGCCGCTGCCGGCATCGCCGCAGGGATCAACGGAGCCTCGGTGATCGTCATCCGCCAGGCTGGTGAAAATGGCCAGCTTTACGGTTCGGTGTCGTCGCGTGACATTTCTGACGCGCTTGCCGCCCAGGGTTTTGAAGTCACCAAGACCCAGGTCGACCTGCCGCTGCCGATCAAGACCGTCGGCATGCACGATGTGGCGCTCAACCTTCACCCGGAAGTCGAAGTCAGTGTGACGGTGAACGTCGCCCGGTCCGAGAGCGAGGCCGAGCGCCAGGCTGCCGGTGAAGACCTGACCACCATCAGCTATGACGACGAAGATGAGGCCGCTGAGGCCGAAGCTGCCGCCGCCGCTGCTGAAGCTTCGGTGGGTGAAGAGGCCGCCGCTGCCATCGCCGAGGAAGTTTCCGGTGAAGAAGCCGAGGAACTGGCCGAGGAAACCGAGCGTCAGGAAGACGCATAAGACTTTCGGTTTGCAGACCCGCGAATCAGGAAGGCCGGGCATCGCCCGGCCTTTTCTTTTGCAACCTGCGATATTGGCCGCCTCAGGTTTTCCCCGATGTTATGCTGCACTCACAGCGAATCATGATTTGGACGAATTTTTCACGGGTGAACCGCTTCAATGCGGGGGGGCTTGTGGTTAACAAAAGGTTCTCGCAAACTCAGGGGTCTTGAATGGAAGCGGTGCGGCAGCTTCGCCCTCAATCTGATGAACAAAGCTACCGGCTGGCCCCGCAGAACATCGAGGCCGAGCAGGCGCTGCTGGGTGCGATCCTGGTCAACAACGAGGCGTTCTACCGGGTTTCCGACTTTCTTGAGCCCGAGCATTTCTATGAGCCAGTACACCGCGACATTTACGAGGTGCTGGGCCAGATCATCCGCGCAGGCCGTACGGCCACGCCGGTGACGGCCAAGACCCATCTGCCCGACGAGTTGATGGAAAATGTCACCATGGCGCAGTACCTGGCGCGGCTGGCGGCGGAAGCGACCACGGTACTCAACGCCTATGATTATGGGCAATCCATCTATGACCTGTCGTTGCAGCGGGCGCTGATCCAGATCGGCGAGGCGATGGTCGACACGGCCTACAAGCCGGGGGTCGACGCGCCGCCGAGCAAACAGATCGAGGCCGCCGAACGGCAACTGTTCGAACTGGCGGAACAGGGCCGATATGACGGCGGGTTCCAGGGGTTCAACAAGGCACTGCTCGATGCGATCGAACTGGCGGGGGAAGCCTACAAGCGCGATGGCGGTCTGTCGGGCACGGCGACGGGACTGACCGACCTCGACCGGCAGATGGGCGGATTGCAGCGCTCCGACCTGATCATTCTCGCCGGACGTCCGGGCATGGCCAAAACGTCGCTCGCCACCAATATCGCCATGCATGTGGCCAAGACCTACAAGGGCGAAGTGCAAGCGGACGGGCACATGAAGACCGTCGATGGCGGGGTCGTGGGGTTCTTCTCGCTGGAAATGAGCGCCGAACAGCTGGCGACACGTATCCTATCCTCGGAAACCGAGATTTCATCCTCGGAGATCCGGCGCGGCAATATTCACGAAAGCCAGTTTGGACGGCTGGTGGATGCGTCGCGGATGCTGAACGAACTGCCGCTCTATATTGATGACACGGGCGGTCTCAGTATCGGGCAGTTGATGGCGCGGGCGCGGCGACTGAAGCGGCAGAAGGGGCTTGATGTCCTCATCATCGACTATATCCAGCTGTTGAGCGGCTCTTCGCGGCGCGGCAATGAAAACCGCGTGCAGGAACTGACAGAGATCACCACTTCGCTGAAGGCGCTGGCCAAGGAGTTGGAAGTGCCGATCATCGCGCTCAGCCAGCTGAGCCGGCAAGTGGAAAGCCGCGACGACAAAAGGCCGCAATTGTCCGATCTTCGTGAATCCGGCTCGATTGAGCAGGACGCCGACGTGGTGCTGTTCATCTATCGGGACGAATATTATCTGAAGAACCGCGAGCCGGAGGCGGGAACGCCGAAGCATCTGGAGTGGCAGGCGGACATGGAGCGCGTGCACGGGCGGGCCGAAGTGATCATCGGCAAGCAGCGGCACGGGCCCACGGGCACGGTGAACCTGGCCTTTGAGGGTCAATACACGAGATTTTCCAACCTGGCGCGTGACCAATATGTGCCTGAACGGATCGACAGGTAGGGCACTTGGCGGCGCATACGGGACAATTCAGCGGGAGATTGATCGTCGATCTCGCCGCCATCGTCCGCAACTGGTCAGGGCTGGACAAGGTGAGCGCGACGGCGCTTACCGCGGCTGTGGTCAAGGCCGACGCCTATGGGTGCGGGCTGGTCGCGGTGGGGCTGGCCCTGAGCAAGGCGGGGGCGAACTTCTTCTTTGTGGCGACGCCTGAAGAGGGACTGGCGCTGCGCACCACCCTGCCCGACGCACACATTTTCGTTCTGAACGGTCTGCCACCGGGTGCCGCGACTTTGTTTACCGAACAGCGGCTGATGCCGGTGCTCAATTCCCTGTCGGAGCTCGATCAGTGGCTGCAAATCTGTTTGCAGCGGGAAGAATCGCTTCCGGCGGCACTGCACTTCGATACGGGCATGAACCGGCTGGGGTTCCGGTTGCAGGAAGCGTCCATCGTCAAGGCGAAGATGGAAGAGACCGGATTTCTGCCGCAGATGGTCATGAGCCATCTGGCCTGTGCGGATGTGCCGGGGCATGAAAAAAACCGGACACAAAGGGCGATCTTTCAGTCGCTGATGACGCATTTTCCCGAGATCCCGGCGTCGCTTGCCAATTCGGCGGCCACGCTGGGCGGGCGGGAGAACCATTTCCAGATGGTGCGGCCGGGCATTGCGCTTTATGGCGGGCGGGCGATTTCGGGCCGGCCCAACCCGATGACGCAGGCCGTGACGCTCGAAATGCCGATCCTTCAGGTGCGGGAAGCACGTACCGGCGAAACGGTAGGCTATGGCGCAACCTACACGCTGAACCGGGAAAGCCGGCTGGCCACCATTGCAATGGGCTATGCCGACGGGCTGTTCCGGCACCTTTCGGGCTCCAACACGATGCCGGGCGGCAAGGTGGCCATCAACGGGCATCTGGCGCCTATCCTGGGGATCGTTTCGATGGACCTTTGCGTGGTCGACATTACCGACCTGCCTGAGGTCCCCTCACCCGGCGAATTTGCCGAGATATTTGGACCCAACGTTTCCATTGACAGCCAGGCCGATGCGGCGGGCACCATCGGCTATGAGGTGCTGACTTCAATGAAAGGGCGGTTCATCCGCTTTTATCGCGACGAGGACGGGACGCTGGTTCAAGCCTGAGCTCGTTGCCATAAGTCTGTATCGTTCTCTTTTTGTTCTTGAACTTTGACCTGACCTTGGCTATGGGTCGGGACTGAAGCAGAGGCGCGAAGGGGCCGGAATGGCGCGGGTCAAGACCACATTTGTTTGCCAGAGCTGCGGAGCGACGACCGGACAATGGGCGGGGCGCTGCGATTCCTGCGGCGAATGGAATTCCATCGTGGAGGAAATGGCCGACACCGGCGTGGGCGCCGGACCGAAATCGGCCAAGGCCGCTGGCCGACCGACGCAGTTGGTGGCGCTTTCCGGCGAGACCGAGGACGCGCTGCGCATTCCCTCGGGCATGGAAGAGCTGGACCGGGTGACAGGCGGCGGCTTCGTCAAGGGTTCGGCGGTGCTGGTGGGAGGCGATCCGGGCATCGGCAAGTCGACACTTTTGCTGCAGGCGGCAACAGCGCTGGCCGAAGCGGGCGGCAATGTCATTTACGTTTCGGGCGAAGAGGCCGTGGCGCAGGTGCGCTTGCGGGCGCAGCGGCTGGGTGTCGGCGGGGCCGAGGTGAAACTGGCCAGTGAGACCAATGTCGAGACCATTCTGGCCACACTCGAGCAGGCAGAAAAGCCGGACCTCGTCATCATCGATTCCATCCAGACCTTGTGGACCGACCGGGTGGACAGTGCGCCGGGCACCGTGACCCAGGTCCGCACCAGCGCCCAGGCGATGACGCGTTTCGCCAAGAAGAGCGGTGCGGCGGTGGTGCTGGTGGGACATGTGACCAAGGACGGGCAGATTGCCGGGCCGCGAGTGGTGGAGCACATGGTCGACGCGGTGCTTTATTTCGAGGGCGACGCCAGCCACACGTTCCGCATCCTGCGCGGGGTGAAGAACCGCTATGGCGCGACCGACGAAATCGGCGTTTTCGAAATGACGCAACTGGGATTGCGGCAGGTGGCGAACCCCAGCGCGCTGTTTCTCGACCAGCGCGACACGAGTGCTGCAGGTTCAGCGGTTTTCGCCGGCATGGAAGGCACGCGGCCGGTGCTGGTGGAAATCCAGGCGCTGGTGGCCCCCTCGCCGCTCGGCACGCCAAGGCGAGCGGTTGTGGGCTGGGATTCGGCGCGGCTATCGATGGTGCTGGCGGTGCTTGAAACGCGCTGCGGGGTGCGCATCGGCGGCAACGACATTTATCTCAACGTCGCAGGCGGTCTGAAAATCGGTGAACCTGCCGCCGACCTGGCCGTTGCGGCCGCCCTGATTTCATCGCTGACCGATTCCCCCCTGCCCGCAGACGCGGTCTATTTCGGGGAAATCAGCCTTTCCGGCGGGGTGCGGCCGGTAGTGCATGCGGCGCTGCGGCTGCGCGAAGCGGGCAAACTGGGGTTTGAAACCGCCTATACGGGACGGCTGAACAGCGCCGACAAGAAGAGCGATCTTGCGGTGCAGGAATATACTCAATTGACTGAACTGGTTGGACGGATCGCAGCCAGTGGGCGGCGCCCGGCGAATGAAGCGAGCGCTGACTAGGGGAAAAATGTCACGATCAGCGCCAAGCCGTTCCGACGTGCTTGGATTCCGGCGCGTTAGCGGGTAAACCCTTGCCGACTTGGGACAGATTCAGGCGTACTCTTCATGCTGACACCGTTTGACGTTGCCGTCGGCCTTCTTGTTTTCATCTCCGCCATTCTGGCCACGGCGCGCGGACTGACCCGCGAAGTGCTGTCGCTGGCGACCTGGGCCGGCTCGGCGCTGTTCGCGGTGTGGATGTGGCAGGCCCATCCCGAGATCGCCCGTGACATGATCACGGAGCCGATCGTGGCGGATGTGGCGACAGTAGTTGTCAGCTTCATCGTGGCGCTGATCATCCTGCACCTGCTGACCATGCGGATCGCCGACTTCGTGGTGGATTCGAAAATCGGCCCGCTCGACCGTACCTTGGGCTTCGTGTTCGGTGCCGCACGCGGCGTTTTGATTGCGGTGGTGATTGTGATATTCGGGCAATGGCTGAGCTGGTTCGGATTTGGATCGTACGTCGAGAATTCGCGCAGCATCCCGCCGCTGACCTCATTCGGTGACGGGTTGATCGCGGCATTGCCGGACGATCTGGAACAGCAGGTGACCGACATTCTTCAGCGTGGCAGCGGGCTGGATGTGCCCGAGGACATTATTGAAGAAGAAGCGGGCACAGATGCCGGCGAAGAGCCGCTGCCGGCCTGAACCTGACGGCCTGCCCGCCGCCGAAAAATGCGGGCACATGGAAATGGATTCGTGGAAAGCTGCATATGCGTGACGGCCATCGGCAATCGGTCCTGAGTGAACCTTTCGACAAAGACCCGTTTGATCTGTACGGAGACACGCTGCGCGAAGAGTGCGGCGTGTTCGGCATTCTGGGACATGACGATGCGGCGGCGCTGACGGCGCTGGGGCTGCACGCGCTGCAGCACCGCGGTCAGGAAGCGGCAGGTATTGTCAGCTTTGACGGCACGCAGTTCCATTCGGAACGGCATCTGGGGCTGGTCGGCGATCACTTCACCGACGCCAATCTGATCGGCAAACTGCCGGGAAAATGCGCCATCGGCCACAACCGGTATTCGACCACCGGCGAAACCATCTTGCGCAATGTGCAGCCGCTGTTCGCTGAACTGAACGCGGGTGGCATCGCAATTGCCCACAATGGGAACCTGACCAACGGGTTGGCGCTCAGGCGCCAGATCATCGAACAGGGGGCGATCTGCCAGTCGACCTCGGACAGCGAGGTGGTGCTGCATCTGATCGCGAAATCCAAGAACCGGGATTCCGCCGCCCGCTTTGTCGATGCGATCAGCCAGGTCGAAGGCGCCTTCTCGATGGTGGCGATGACCCGCACAAAGCTCATCGGCGCCCGCGACCCGAACGGTATCCGGCCGCTGGTATTTGGCGAACTGGACGGCTGTCCGATCTTTGCCTCGGAAACCTGCGCGCTCGACATTATCGGCGCGACCTTCATCCGTGACGTTGAGGCGGGTGAAGTCATCGTTTGCGAGCGCCAGCTGGACGGGTCAATTACGACGAAATTCCAGAAACTGCCGGACGCCAAGCCGGAACGTCTTTGCCTTTTTGAGTATGTGTATTTCGCACGGCCCGACTCGATTGTCGGCGGCCGTTCTGTCTATGCAGTGCGCAAGCGGATGGGCGAAAACCTCGCCAGGGAAGCCGGTCTCGACGCCGACGTGGTGGTGCCGGTACCGGACGGCGGCGTGCCGGCGGCCCTGGGCTTTTCACAGGCCTCGGGCATTCCGTTCGAATACGGGATCATCCGCAATCACTATGTGGGCCGGACCTTCATCGAACCGACCCAGTCGATCCGGGCGCTGGGCGTGCGGCTCAAGCACTCGGCCAACCGCAGCCAGATCGAGGGCAAGCGGGTGGTGCTGGTCGACGATTCCATCGTGCGTGGCACGACTTCGGTGAAGATCGTGCAGATGATCCGCGACGCAGGGGCGAAGGAAGTCCATATCCGCGTAGCCAGTCCCAAGATCACACATCCGGACTATTACGGCATCGACACGCCGGAGCGGGACAAGCTGTTGGCGAACCAGTATCCGGCGCTTGAGGACATGCGCAGGTTCATCGGTGCGGATTCGCTGGAGTTCCTGTCGATCGACGGGCTCTACGATGCTGTCGGCGGTGTGCCGCGCAGCCCGCTCAGGCCGCAATTCACCGACCATTGTTTCACCGGCGATTATCCGACCGTTCTGACCGACCTCAATGAGAACGGCAACGAGTCCAAGCCGAAACAGACTGCCATACTCAGAGAAGCCATCTAGCGATATGACAGATAATCAGGATTTGGCCGGCCGGATCGTGCTGGTGACCGGCGCTTCGCGCGGCATCGGCTATGCGGCCGCATTGGAAGCCGCGCGACGCGGGGCGCATGTGATTGCGGTGGCACGCACAATCGGCGGGCTCGAGGAACTGGATGACCAGATCAAGGCCCTGGGAGGCGATGCCACCCTGGTGCCACTTGATCTCAGCGACGGCGACGGCATCGACCGTCTGGGAAAATCGATTTTCGATCGCTGGGGACGCCTCGACGGGTTTATCGGCAACGCGGGCTTGCTCGGCGTGATCAGCCCGTTGCCGCATGTTGAAGTGAAGGAATTCACCAAGGTCTTTGACCTCAACGTCACCGCCAACTACCGGCTGATCCGCTCGTTCGATCTTCTGCTTCGCCAGTCGGATGCGGGACGGGTTGTTCTGGTCTCGTCGGGGGCCGCGGACAGCGCGCGTCCCTATTGGGGACTTTATGCTGCAACCAAGGCGGCGGTGAACGCCATGGCCAAGAGCTACGCGGGCGAAATGGCCAGTTCGGCTGTGCGGGTGAACGTGTTCTATCCCGGCGCGGTGCGTACCCAGATGCGGGCCAAGGCGGTGCCGGGCGAAGATCCGAACACGCTGCCGACGCCCGCGGACATTGCACCGCAGCTGATCGACCTTGTCAGCCCCTCGCTGGACGCGACGGGGCAGATTTTTGATGTGAACGCCGACGGCCCCCGCGACATTTGACCAACCTTGCGCCGTGCGCTCTCTCATAAATGTGAAACGGGCCTTTCCCCGTCTATGCAACTTTTAACACATTTCATGCGTTAATTCGGTCGTGCGCCTGCAGGAGATGCAGGCTTTTTGTGTGGCCGGAAAGCAAATGGTTCTGAAATCAATCACATCGACGGCGCTGGGTAGCCGGCGGAAATTCCTGGCGCTGGGATTGGCCGGGGCCGCCAGCGCGGCGTTGAGCGCCTGCACGGGCAGTAGCCGTCGTTTGGCCGCTGTCGAAGACCCCGGAACGACTATCCCGCGTGAGGTGCGCATCATGTATGCAGCACAGCCGACCGAGCGTTTCCCCATTCCGGCGGTCAACCTGCAGCGGCTTGATCCACGCTACTGGCGGCAGATCGTGCCGGACCCGACCGGCGAGCGGCCGGGGACCGTGGTGGTGGATACCGACAACCGGTTCCTTTATCACGTGCGCGGCAACGGCATGGCCATGCGCTATGGCTGCGGCATCGGGCGAGAAGGATTTGACTGGTCGGGGCGCGGCTACATCGGCCGCAAGCAGGAATGGCCGACATGGACGCCGCCGGCGGCCATGATCGAGCGTGAGCCCTATCTCGAAGAGTTCCGCAACGGCATGCCGCCGGGGCTGGAAAACCCGCTGGGCGCCCGCGCACTCTACATCTATGCGGACGGCCAAGACACGCTGTACCGGCTGCACGGCAACCCTGACGAAACCTCGATAGGCCGGGCTGTTTCGAGCGGCTGCGTGCGCCTGTTGAACCAGGACGTGATCGATCTTTATGGACGTGTGCCGGTTGGGTCAAACGTCGTCGTGCTCTAGTGTGGGCCGCTAGTTGTTGCGGATTACATCCAGAAAGATGTCACCGAAGCGCTGAAGTTTGCGCTGACCGACGCCGTGGACCTCGGCCATCTCTTTTCGCGTTGCCGGGCGGCGCGTCGCCATGTCGATGAGCGAACGATCTGCGAAAATGACGTAAGCTGGAACATGCGCCTCTTCGGCCAGTTCGCGGCGTTTGGCCTTCAGGGCCTCAAGCAGGGGTGCGTCTTCAGTCGAGACCTGCGCGGCGACAGTACGACGCTCCTTACGTACCTTTGCAGGTTTGAGTGTGTCTGCCCGCAGTGAGAATTCGACGTCGCCGCGAAGCAGCTCACGGCCCTCAGGGGTGATCTTCCAGCCCCCGTATTCCGGATCGACAGCCGCGAAACCCGCCGCGTAGATCTGCCGGAAGGCGCCGCGCCATTGCGCCTTGTCGAATTCGGTGCCAACGCCAAAGGTGGGCAGCTTATCGTGGCCGAATTGCGTGACGCGGTCGGTCGCCTCTCCGAGGAGAATGGCGATGAGGTGTTCGATGCCGAACCGCTCGCCGGTGCGCAGCATGGCAGACAGGGCCTTCTGGGCCGGAACAGTACCATCGATCAGAGCCGGCGGATTCTGGCACAGATCGCAATTGCCGCACGGGCCACTGTTCTCTCCGAAATAGGTGAGAAGGGTCTGGCGCCGGCAGCGGGGTGCTTCGGCGATGGCCAGCAGCGCGTTGAGCTTCAGATGGTCGGCGCGCTTGCGCTCTGCCGGGGCGTCGGTCTCGTCGATCTGACGCCGGCGCAGGCGGATGTCTTCGAGACCGTAAAGGGTCAGCGTATCGGCGGGCAATCCGTCGCGCCCGGCGCGGCCGATCTCCTGATAGTAGGCCTCGACGCTGGCGGGCAGATCAGCATGCGCGACAAACCGCACGTCGGGCTTATCGACCCCCATGCCGAAGGCAACTGTGGCCGTCATCACAACACCCTCTTCTTCCGCAAACCGGTCCTGATGGGCCTGTCGGACGTCGTGCGGCAGTCCGGCGTGATAGGGCAGAGCGTTGATGCCTTTGGCCTGAAGGGTTTCGGCAAGCTGTTCGACCTTGCGGCGGGAGGCGCAATAGATGATGCCGCTTTCGCCGTGATGGCGCGCGGCCAGATCGATCAGTTGGCGGGTGGAATTGCCCTTGTTGGCAAAGGCGAGGAACAGGTTGGGCCGGTCAAAACCAAACAGGAATGTGCGCGGTTCGGCGTCGAACAGGCGGGCGGCGATATCGTTTCGGGTTTCGGCGTCGGCGGTGGCGGTAAAGGCGGCGAGTTGAGGATGACCGAGATCGGCGCGAACTTCGCCGATTCTGAGATAGTCGGGACGGAAGTCGTGGCCCCACTGGCTAACGCAATGGGCCTCGTCAAC
Source organism: Devosia sp. (assembly GCA_017794705.1). Taxonomy (GTDB): domain Bacteria; phylum Pseudomonadota; class Alphaproteobacteria; order Rhizobiales; family Devosiaceae; genus IH3. The sequence goes on from CP051235.1 coordinate 769,375, forward strand.
GGCGATCAGGGTGACGTTGCAGCCCCGCAGAAGGTCCGCCGCAGAGCCGAGCCGTTCGGGCGCCATGTAGAGCAGCTTCAGCCTTCCTTGACGAAGGTCAGCAAGTGTCGCGTCGCGCTCGTCGGGCGGGGTGCTGGAAGTCAGCGCTGCGGCGGCGACACCGTTCTGGCGCAGGGCGGCGACCTGATCGCGCATCAGGGCAATGAGCGGCGAGATGACGAGGGTCAGCCCGTCGCGGCGGAGCGCGGGCAGCTGGTAGCAAAGCGATTTGCCGCCGCCGGTCGGCATGATGGCCAACACGTTTTCGCCACCCACAATGGCAGAGACGATCTCGGCCTGACCCGGCCTGAAATCATCGTAGCCGAAGACGGTTTTGAGCAGCTCACGGGACTGGTTCATGGTGCCCTCATCCGCCTCAGCGGATCTTGCGGGCTTTGTGGGCGAAAGGATTGTCGCCAGCGCGCAGCCACAACCGGATGGGCGGGCCGCCAAGATTGAATGTGTCGCGCAGCCCGTTGACCAGATAGCGGATGTAGGACTTGGGCAGCGCCTCGGGCCGCGAGCAGAAGACGATGAAGGTGGGTGGGCGCGACTTGGCCTGGGTGGCGTAGCGAATTTTCAGCCGGCGGCCAGAGACGGCAGGTGGGGTGTGGGCCTGTGTCGCGTCGTTCAGCCACTGGTTGAGTTTTGCGGTCGGGACGCGGGCGTTCCATTTCTGCTCGAGGTCCAGAATGGCCTGCATGAGGCGCGGGATATTGGTGCCGCGCAGCCCCGACATGGTGACCAGAGGCACGCCACGCAATTGTGGCAACAGCCGTTCACATGCTTCGCGCAAGGCTGCGAGTGTCGCATTCTTGTCTTCGACCAAGTCCCACTTGTTGACGGCGATCACCAGTCCCCTGCCCTCGCGTTCGACAAGGTCGGCGAGTTGCAGATCCTGCTTTTCAAACGGCATGGTTGCGTCGAGCATCAAAACGACGATTTCAGCGTACTGGATGGTGCGCAAACTGTCGGCAACGGCCAGTTTTTCCAGCTTCTGCTGGACCTTGGCACGGCGGCGGATGCCGGCCGTGTCGACCAGATTGATGGTACGGCCCTTCCAGTCCCAGGGCACGAGGATGGAATCCCGGGTGATGCCGGCCTCTGGACCGGTGAGCACGCGTTCCTCACCCACCAGTTTGTTGATGAGCGTCGACTTGCCGACATTGGGCCTGCCAACGATGGCGACGTTGAGGGCACGGGTGGGGTCCCAGCGCAGCTTGGTTTCATCGTCTGGATCGATGTCGACCTCAACCTCCGGCATCTGATCGGAGAACGGGTCGAGTTCTTCTCCGCTGTCCTGTTCAACGGCATCAGAGATGATGTTGTGCAGGTCGGACAGGCCCTGTCCGTGTTCGGCGGACAGCGGAATGGGTTCGCCCAGGCCCAGCGACCAGGCCTCCATCAACCCGGTTTCGGAAGCCTTGCCTTCCGCCTTGTTGCCGAGCAGGTGGACCGGCTTGTTGGCGCGGCGCAGCAGTTGCCCGAACTTTTCGTCGAGCGGGGTAATGCCGGCCCGGGCATCGAACATGAACAGAATCAGATCGGCTTCGGCAATGGCCGCCTCGGTCTGGGCACGCATGCGGGCCTCAAGACTGTTGTCGGTGGCGTCTTCGTAACCGGCGGTATCTATGACGCGAAACCTGAGATCGGCGATACGCCCCTCGCCTTCGCGGCGGTCGCGCGTGACCCCGGGCGTGTCATCGACCAAAGCGATACGCTTGCCGACCAGACGGTTGAACAGCGTCGATTTGCCGACGTTGGGCCGGCCCACAATGGCAACGGTGACAGTCATTGGCGGTCAGCCCGGTTGGCGGTCAGATCACTCAGCCGCGTCAGTGTCTTCGGCAGTTTCGGCCGGCGCAGGATCGGCGGCACCCTCGGCCTCGAGCTGTGCGTCAAAGACCTGAATGCGCTGCAACTGCTCGATGGAAGCCTGGTTGTCTTCGAAAATGGCGCGGAAGGTGACGCGGGCCGCATCGCCTTCGCCCGCGGCATATTGGGTGAGGCCAAGGATTTCGCGGGCGGCATTGCGCATGGCGTTGTCAGGCGAAATCAGGCCGCCGATGCGGGCTTCGACGGCAGCCACGTCGCCGGTATCCACCAGCACATTGCCTGCCAAAAGAAAAGCCAGATCGCGCAGGCGCTGTTCGGACTGGGTGGTGGCAATGGCGTCATAGGCGGCCAGCGCCTCGTCAGTGTTGCCGTCACGGGCCAACAGGGCGGCCTGGGCGAACTGACCCAGCACCGGATATTTGCCGGAGCCTTCTGCAATCAATTGGTTCAGCTGTTCCTGCGCGGCAGGCAGATCGCCGCCATCAGCCAGTTCGAATGCGGAATAGAACTGGCGGGAGGATTCGGCGGCAACGGAATCCTGATACCAGCGCCAGCCCTCGTTGACCGCCACCAGCAAGACGATCAGCACGGCAGCGCCGATGACGAAGGGGCCGTAGCGCCGCCACATGTTGCGCATGCGCTCGGAACGCAGCTCTTCGCTGACTTCGTTGAAAATGCTGTCGTCTGACATGGCGGTGCTGGCTATCCTGTTGTCGAATTGGCGCGCACAATAGTGTCAGGCTTGTCCGATTGCAATGAAACCTGCGGGTGGATTTGACGCAGGAAACCGGCGTGTTTCCGGGCTGGCGCCGCGGCGCTAGAACAGGGCGACTCCTGCAATCCAGCCATGCAGCCAAAGCGCGATGACGGCGGTGAGGATAAGGCCGATTGCGATCGCGCCGATGTCGCCCCTCACGGAAACGAATTCCACTCGCGGCACATCGCGGCGGGTGACCACCAGCAAGTTCCAGACGCCGTAGACGAGGAACGTGCCGAACAGGATCAGCGAGGCCTGATCGCCATTGGCCAGCAGGTGTCCGGCTGACCAGATGATCACCGCGGTCATGAACGGGTGCTGAAGTGTCGCGCGAATGCGCCCGGCCGGCATGTTGGCGGAAGACATGAGAATGAGCGCAACCAGCATGGCCAGTTCGGTGACGTGTCGACCCCAGGCAGGCGGGTCGTAGAGGATGGCGGCATCCGGACGGAACTCGCGCCAACCGAAAACAATGAGAACCAGACCCGCCAGCGAGACCAGTGAATAGATGCCCTTCCAGCCGCCCTCTCCAAGTCGGGCCATCGCCGCGTCACGAACTGCGGGCACCAGCATACGCGTAAGATGCGGGGCAAAGAACACGATCAATCCGGCAACGAGCATCCACATGGCCACCTCCCCAATTCAGCGTAATGAGCCACAACAAGTCCACAAACACAACGGTTTAAGCACGCAGCGCCAACCGTTAGATTGATGCCGCGTGCCAGGGAGGAAGCCGAAAAGCCTCGGACCGAGACGGCGCGTTGTCAGCCCCTTGTGGGTGGTGCCATGGATGCGGACCTTTCGGCGTTGAAGTCGATGGGAATGGTCACGGTGCCTTCGAGCCCGTTTGCCCAGTTGCCAGAGACAGACATGGTCTGCTGGGCAATTTGGGCTTCGGAATTGTCCCGGAAGACGTTGTCGGTGGCGATCGTAATACGGCTCAGGTTCCGCGTGCCGTTGGAATAGCGGGCGTCATTCGCGTAGACTTCGGCGGAAACGTCCTCAGGGAGGGCAATCTGCGCGGTGAGCAACGAGTTTGCGCCGCTGATGGCAGCGGTTGCGCTTTCAAAGACTTCGAAATGGATGTGGGGCCAGCGGCCATCGTAACAGCCGGGGAAGATGGTGGTGAAACGCACCTTGCCTTCGGCATCGGAAACCCCGACGCCGCGCAGGAAGTTCACGTTGGTCAGGTCGTAGAGCGAATAATTGCCTGTGGTGTCGCAGTGCCAGATGTAGATCGCATGGTCGGCAAGCGGTGCGCAATCGTCGGCATTCTGGAGCGTGAGTTCGATGGTCAGTTGGGTGCCTTCCGCCGTTCCAGAATAGCTGCCAAAACTGGTGCGGATATCCTGACGGATCACGCCTTCCTGGGTCAGGGCGTTGACGGTCTGTCCGTTTTTGACGTTGCTGCCGTCCGCTGGATAGGGGCCGGCGGTTTCCCAAGGCAGGGCGATGCATTCGAGGGCAGATGCCGGCAGGGCGGACGCGGCAGTAACGCCGATCCCGCCCATGAGCGCCAGCAGGCGGCGGCGGCCAATCATGCGCGGCAGGTCGTGGGCGAAGCCAAGGTCGTGCGCGTGGGTGTGGTCTTCATTCTGGTGAGTCATGGGGTCATCCTTTCAAGTCCGGCGGGAGGGGCCGAAGTCGAGCCAAGGATGGGGAATACGCGGGCGCAAGACAACTTACGCTTTGGCAACAAAGGGAGGCTGGAGATTAAATGTCGGTAAAGTTGAGTGGGTCGCGCTTTGCCACCCCTTCCGCCGCTGCGCTCAACGATGTGGCGGAGAGTTCCACAAGAGCCGGGTTTGTGGAAAACGATCAAAACAAAACTCGTAGACACCAGAGAAGAAATTCCTGCACTCGTTCACAATGCTCTCGGGCAATTCTGCCGCGGGGGACTCGTTGAAGCGAGTATCCCGCATTTCAACATTTGCAGAAACGCCCAAGAACTCAGAAAGCCGCTGAATTTCAGCTTGATCAAACATCTCTTCGTAGATTCCAAAGTGCACATCTTTTTTGTGAAATGCCCGAGTCAATGCATGCACCGTGCGATCATAGCGGGTGCGCTCAGCGTTCATCCTCACTCCGTAGAATTCCACGAATTCTCTGATTTTTTGGGCGTGGGAGAGAGTCGTGCCTTTTGCCTCCGCATCCCTAAAGCCCATTCTTGCGGCACTCCAACAACGCTCAACGGGGTCGCGCATAAGAAACACCACACGAACTGCAAATCCGGCATTTTCCAATCTCTGCTTGATTTCTTTGAAGTGGGCCGCGCGCAACAACCCATAACTGGGCGTGATGTCTCCAGTCAGCGTGACATCATTCAGAATTAGTGACCTGAAGTAGTTCTCGTAGAACCCATCAACCAACTGCATATTCCTGCGAATCTTCCGGTGTGGAGGTTCATTTCGAAACGGCGCGGCAGCAAATCCGGCAAATTGTTTCGGCATCAGTTTTGCATCCCAAATATGATACTCCTTGATCGGTCCCATGTTTACGCCGGGGCTTTGAGACAAATAACCGTGCAGCCACGAAGTACCGCACTTTTGCGCGCCAACTCCCAAGACAAAACGCGGGCGCTGTTCAATGCTCAATGGAGACCCCTTCGGAATCATAGCTGCCGGAAACCGCTGCGGTCTAACAGAGTTACCTAACTTACGACAACACGCTCGATTGCAAGATAGGAACCTGATGCACTGTGTCTTTGGCAACAAGGCCCGTCCAAGTCTCAGTTCGGGCCGATTGTGATCAGCGTCAATGCGATAAGTATTGACGTTTCGACGCGTCAGTTTATTGCTGAGGTGGATTTCGTGAGTAACTCTGAAAGAAAAGGGCTGGGGCGCTTGAACAACATGTCAATTCGACATTTGAACGCTCTATCGGTCCAAGGCTCATTCTGATGCATCCAAGCTCATCGCTAGGTACATTCTATCCCAGCTCCCGATCTGCCAGTATATCGCGTTGGGCTCTCCGCCTTGGCCAGACTATCTAGTGGTTCGGCGTTCCGCTCCTGGCCCACGGGCGTTCGGCGCTGGGATCTGTCCACCTGACAGAATCTCCAGCGAAATCGAAAACGCATTATTCCCACTCGATCGTCCCCGGCGGCTTGCTGGTCACATCATAGACGACGCGGTTGATGCCGCGGACTTCGTTGATAATGCGGCTGGCGGCGCGGCCGAGGAAATCCATCTCGTAAGGATAGAAATCCGCCGTCATGCCATCGACCGAGGTTACGGCGCGAAGGGCGCAGACGAACTCGTAGGTGCGGCCGTCGCCCATGACGCCGACGGTCTGGACGGGCAACAGCACGGCGAAGGCCTGCCAGATTTCGTCGTAGAGACCGGCCTTGCGAATTTCGTCGAGATAAATGACGTCGGCCTGGCGCAGGATGTCGAGTTTTTCGCGGGTGACACCGCCCGGGCAGCGGATGGCGAGGCCCGGCCCCGGGAACGGGTGGCGGCCGATGAAGCTTTCCGGCAGGCCGAGTTCGCGGCCGAGCGCCCGCACCTCGTCCTTGAACAGTTCGCGCAACGGTTCGACCAGATCCATGTGCATGCGTTCGGGCAAGCCACCAACATTGTGGTGCGACTTGATGGTGACCGAAGGTCCGCCGGTGAAGCTGACGCTTTCGATCACATCAGGATAGAGCGTGCCTTGGGCGAGGAAATCGGCGCCGCCAATCTTTTTGGCCTCAGCTTCGAAGGTTTCGATGAAAAGCCGACCAATGGTCTTGCGCTTGACCTCGGGATCCGCCTCCCCTTCCAGCGCGTCGATAAAGGTGTCGGCGGCGTCCACATGAACCAGCGGCATGTTGTAATTGTCGCGGAACATGGTGACGACCTGGTTGGCCTCGTCTTGGCGCATCAAGCCGTGGTCGACGAGGATGCAGGTGAGCTGGTCGCCTACCGCTTCGTGGATCAATACTGCCGCGACGGAGGAGTCCACGCCGCCGGAAAGGCCACAGATGATCTTCTTGTCGCCCACCTGTTCGCGGATTTTTTCGATGGCCTGGTCCTTGTAGGCGGCCATGGTCCAGTCGCCTTTGCAGCCGCAGATGTCGTAGACAAAGTTGCGATAAAGCTTTGACCCATCCGGCGTGTGGTGCACTTCGGGGTGGAACTGGGTGGCCCACATGCGGCGCTCCTCATTGGCGATGACTGCCAACGGGGCGCCGGCCGAAGTGGCGACCACCTCAAAGCCTTCGGGAAGCACGGTGACGCGGTCACCATGGCTCATCCAGACCTGATGTGGCTCTTGAAGTGACCAGACGCCATCATAAAGGGCGCAGGGTTTCTGCGCCTCAACCATGGCCCGGCCGAACTCGCGATGGTGTCCGCCCTCGACCTTGCCGCCAAGTGCCACGCACAGCGCCTGCTGGCCGTAGCAGATGCCCAGAATGGGAACGCCCGCGTCAATCAATGCGGGATCGACCTGCGGCGAGCCCTCTTCGGTCACGCTGGCAGGGCCGCCGGACAGTATGATGCCACTGGGCTGCAAACGCTCAAGCTGGCTCGCCGCCGTCAGGAAGGGATGGATTTCGCAGAAGACGTTCAACTCGCGCAGACGCCGCGCGATCAGTTGGGTGACCTGCGAGCCGAAGTCGACAATCAGAATGGATTCGTGGGCGGTGGCGGGATCGAGCGCTGTCATGGCGAGGCAATAGCCGCAGATCAATGATTCCGCAAGCAGGCAGGCGGCCGTTGACACCGCACCTCATCGAATCTATTTAAGTCTAGCCTTAATTAGTATGAAGCAGGAGCTTGGACATGCAAATCGATGTCGCGAAACATATTGGCGCGGTAACCCGGGTAGTGCGGGAAGTCGAACGAAATGGCAGAACCGCGAAAGTCGTGGTGGCGTCACGCACCTATGACACGGACCAGAAGGATCTTTGGGACGCGCTGACTTCAAAGGAACGCATTCCGCGCTGGTTTCTGCCCATCAGTGGTGATCTGAAACTCGGCGGGCGTTACCAGTTCGAAGGCAATGCGGGCGGCGAGATCATTGAATGCGACGCGCCAGACCATGTGGCCGTGACCTGGGAAATGATGGGGGATGTGAGTTGGGTTCATGTCCGCCTTTCCGCAAAAGGCGACCAAACCGAACTGACGCTTGAACATGTCGCCCACGTAGACGACGAACGCTGGAAAACTTACGGCCCCGGCGCCGTGGGCGTGGGTTGGGAAGGTGGATTGCTGGGCATGGCCATTTATCTTGAGTCCGGCCAGCCGAATAACCCAGAGGAATCCATGGCCTGGATGACGAGCGAAAATGGCAAGGCCTTTTATCGGGCCAGCAGCACCGGGTGGGCCGACGCCAACATTGCCGCCGGTGAACCCGAGGCAGATGCAAGGGCGGCGGAAGCCGGCACCAGCGCGTTTTACACGGGTGAAACCGGCTGATGCACGCATTTGACGTGCTTGGCGACCCGGTGCGCAGGCGCATTCTGGAATTGCTGGCCGACAACAAGCTTTCGGCCGGCGAAATATCGTCGGTTATTGCCAAGGAATTCGGGATATCTCATGCCGCCGTTTCGCAGCACCTCAAGGTGCTGCGGGACAGCGGTTTTGCCAGCGTGCGTGCGGACAAGAACCACCGGATTTACGCGCTGCAGCCCGCGCCCATGCGTGAGGTCGACGATTGGCTGGAGCAATTCCGGCACTTCTGGACGCATCGGCTGGAAGCGCTTGCAACCGAAGTGGCGCGTGGGAAGAAATCACGCAGAGACCAGAACTAGGTTGCCGGTTGCGGTGCCGCCGAGTCGGGCCCTCCCGCGTTGGTCTTGACCAGCTTTTCGATCAGGTTGCGGTTGAAACTGGATTCCAGCGTGTGCGCCAGTTCAAACTCGACCGACAACAGCTTTGCAAGCGCCTTGCGTTCGAAAGCTAGGTAGCGGACCTCGGTCACCGCGAAACTGTCGGCGGTAGCGGGCTGCTCGGTGATAAAACTGATTTCTCCCAGAAAATCGCCTCTGGAGCACTGACCCACAACGCGTCCGTCGACCTCCACCCTCACATCACCTGATGAAACAAACATCAGGAACGGCACCATTTGCCCCTTGAAGGTGAGTTGCCTGCCTGCGGCGGCGGTATGCCAGGCCCCGACGTTCAAAAGCTTGCGAGCGCGTTGTGCGGTTAGCTGAGGGCAGACCGTCTCGATGAAATGATGCTCTTCGTGACTGAGTTTGTACCGCCGATTCTCGTACCAGATCAGCGCCAGTTGAATGAGGTTGACGAGGATAAACAGGGATTTCCAGAAGATCGAAACCGGATCATAGAGGAAATAGATGCGATAAAGGATTTCGATCACGCCGGACATCACGGCCAGCGTCCGCAGCCAAGCCATGTTTCGCATCATCATCGAAACAACGAGCAGCAAATAGCCCAAATGAGCGAATGATTGTTCTGGAGACGAAAACGCCTCCTTCAGAAGGTCTATCAATTTTCCGCACCACGCTCTGAATTCCCTGAACGACCGGTAGGGTCCCCGAGAAGTCGGGTCAACTGAATTCACATTTGAACTCAGCCGTCCAGAAGATGCAGAACAGAGTCTAGGTTGCCGGTTGCGGTGCCGCCGAGTCCGGCCCTCCCGCGTTGGTCTTGACCAGTTTTTCGATCAGGTTGCGGTTGAAGCTGGATTCCAGCGTGTGCGCCAGTTCGTACTCTGCGGACAGAAGCTTCGAGAGCGCGTAACGCTCGAAGGCGAGGTAGCGGACTTCAGTCGCTGCGAAACTGTCCGCTGTGGCGGGTTCTTCGGTAATGAAACTGATTTCGCCCAGAAAGTCGCCTTTGGTGCACTTGCCGACAACACGCCCTTCGACTTCCACTCTCACATCACCGGACGAAACGAACATCAAGTAGGGCACCATCTGACCCTTCCAAGTGAGTTGCGTGCCGGGTTGGGCACGGTGCCAGACGCCGATCGACAACAGCTTTCGGGCCCGCTGGCCTGTTATTTGAGGACACACAGACTCCAGGAAGTGGCGCTCTTCATGGCTGAACTGGTGGCGGCGATCCTGGAACCAGATCAGGCCCAGCTGCAAAAGGTTGACCGAGATGAACAGGGTTTCCCAGAAGATGCTGACCGGGTCGTACAGAAAGCTGACGCGGTAGGCGATCTCGACGAGGCCGGAAGATACGGCCAGTATGCGCAACCAAAGCATGCTCTGCATCATCATCGAAACGATCAGCAGCAGATAGCTCAGGTGAGCAAACGTCTGTAACGGGGACGAAAACGAGTCCCGCAGTACGTCGAGCAAAAACATTGTGCAAACCCCCGAATTCCCTGTTGAATCGGTAGGGGGCAGGCAAAGTCAGGTCAACACAATTCGAAATTCCGGAATTTTGCCGGTGGCAATGTGACCTGGCGTTTCTAGTTCAATATTCCGATCGACAGGTTGAGCACCGAGGCAAAACTTACCCAGGCCAGGTAGGGCACCATGAGGCCGCCGGCGAACGGGTCATCTTGGCGGCTGGTCGCGATGAAACCTATGATGGTCAGCCAAACGCCGAAGATCACTATAAAGGCTGGCCAGATCAGTTGCAGGACAAAGAAGGTCGGCGACCAGAGCCAGTTGAGCAGCATCTGTGCTATCCAGAAGCACATGGCCGGGCTTTTCGGCGCGCGCAGAAAGGTGCGCCAGCCGGCGATGGCAATGCAGATGTAAAGGGCGAACCAGACCGGCGCGAAAATCCAGTTGGGGGGATTGAACGGCGGCTTGTTGAGGTTCGCATACCATTCGCCGGGGGCGGTGTTGACGCCGATAATGGAGCCCGCGCCGATGACCACGGCAAGGAACAGGGCGAGAAGCGACCAGCGCAGGACCGGACCTGGATTTGAAACCAAGGCGTTGCTCATGCCTTCAACAACGAAAAGTTCGCGGCAAAAGTTGCATTGACGAGCAGATTAAACCGCGCAGTCGACGGCCAGTTCAAGTGTGATGGTGCCCCCCTCGCCGTCAGCATCGGCATAGGTGAGCGTGACGGAGTTCTCGTCTTCCGCCCAGTCGGCCGATACCGTGACAAAGACCGGATGATCCTCGCGCAGTCCGGTCTCGCACGGGTTGCGATAGCGCCCGCCATCGGGGGCGGGAAAATCGAGGACGACAATCTGGCCGCAGGAGCTTGGGCCGCACATTTCACCGACGTCGAGCCAGATGTTGCCGCTGGGGGCGGTCAGGCGGTGGCGGGTTTCGGCGGCCGGGATGGCCAGCCAGATGCCGCCAAAAATCAGCACGACAAGGGCCGCAGCACCGAGCCAGAAATGGCTGGCGCGCATGGAAAAACCGCTCTCGTCGCGGGTGCCGCCGGGGCCGGTTGCGGGCTCTCGCTGACGTTCGTTACGGCTCATGCGGGGTCGGCTTTTTTGAGCACTGAGATGAAAAAACCGTCGGTTCCCGACAGTTTTGGCGACAGTGTGAGGCCCCATGGCGAAACGTGGGCGGCGAACCTGGAGCCGGGGAAAACAGCATCCCAACGGTTGCGCATTTCAATTGGCGAAAAGATTCCGCTTTCTTGCGCAAAGCGTTGAATCTGGATTCCATTTTCTTCAGACAATACCGAACAGGTCACGTAAACCAGTTCGCCTCCGGGCTTCAGATAGCGGCCAGCGTCGGCGAGAATGGCGGCCTGTTCATCGACGCGCTTTTGAAGCTGGTCCTCGGTCAGGCGCCACCTGGTATCGGGGTGGCGGCGCCAGGTACCTGTGCCGGTGCAGGGGGCGTCGATGAGCACTTTGTCCATTCGCCCAACGAGATCGTCGAGAGCGCCGGGTTCAGGCGGGCGGACCTGAATATTGTGGGCGCCGGAGCGCTTGATGCGATCATAGATCGGGGCCAGCCGGTTGCGGTCTGCATCATGGGCGAACACCTGCCCGCGGCTGTTCATGGCAGCGGCGAGGGCGAGGGACTTGCCCCCTGCCCCGGCGCACAGATCGAGGACGCTCTGACCCGGTTCGGCGCCCACCAAAAGGGCGGCCATTTGGCTTCCGAGATCCTGCACTTCAACCCAGCCCTTCTGATAGCTTTCGTCGGCCTGCACATTGGGCAGGCGTCCGTCGGCAGGCGTGGGTGCGATGCGCAGACCGTTGGGCGCAAATTCTGTCGGTTGCGGTGAAAAGCGCTTCAGGCTTTTGGTGACCCGTTCGGGTGAGGACTTGAGCGTATTGACGCGCAGGTCGAGCGGCGGACGGGCGCTGAAGCCCGCAGCTTCCTCGATCCAGCCGTCGCCGAAGGTCTCCGCGAGTTTCGGGGCCAGCCATTCAGGCAGGTCGGCACGGACGTGGTCCGGGGCGTCATGAAGCGGATTGGCGGCGGTCAGGCGCGCCAGTTCCTCGTCAGTCAGCGGTTCCGGCGCGAAATCATCGTCGGTAAAGGACGCGTTGAGGCTTTGGGCTTCCAGTGCCCAGTCGCGGACTACAACGGACAGCACCAGGGCGCGCGGAGACTCGGACCCCATGGCGAATGCATGGGACAGGCGCTTGCGCTGCGCGTCATAGACGAGATTGCCGATGGCGGCGCGGTCGCCGGAGCCGGCAAATCGATGGCTCTGGCCCCAATCCTTCAATGCCACGGACACGGGACGCGGGCGTTGTTCGAGGTCGGCGAGTATCTCGATGACGGCGGAAATCCGTCCGGGCAATCGCATTTCAGGCTCCTGCGATCTGCAGGATCAAGCGTACGATGAGCGCCAGCCACCACGTCAACACGAGTATTGCCCCTACAATGAAGGCAAAGAACCGGCGGGTCACCCGATTGGAGGTGACGAAAATCGCCGCGTGTACGATGCGCGTGAGCACGAACAACCATGCCAGAACCAATCCGGGTACCGTCGCACCGAGATAAATCTCGATGACAACCGCCACGTAGAACAGCACCGGCATTTGGAACTGGTTGTTGTAGGCGTTGGAGACTTTCTGAGCGCTTTCGGGCCATGCTTCGGTGCTCAGCGCGACGTCGCGCGGATGCACTTCGCCACGAACGACGCGAGGTATGCGCTCGAGATAAAGCAGGACCCCGATCGCGAAGAGGATCAACCCCTGCGCGAGCGCGGCCAAAATCAATGCCTGGTCGAGCGCCATGATGAGCTACTGGCCCGCGCGATAGTTGGGCGGTTCACGGGTGATGGCGACGTCATGAACGTGGCTTTCGTTGAAACCGGCGCCGGAAATGCGCACGAATGTGGCTTCACGGCGGAAGGTCTCGAGGTCCGGGGCGCCGGTGTAGCCCATGGCGGCGCGAAGTCCGCCGACGAGCTGGTGCAGCACGTTGCCGGCCAGCCCCTTGTAGGGCACCTGCCCTTCGATACCCTCGGGCACAAGTTTCATCTGGTCGCGGACTTCCTGCTGGAAATAGCGGTCGGCCGAGCCGCGGGCCATTGCGCCCACAGATCCCATGCCGCGGTAGCTCTTGTAGGAGCGCCCCTGATACAAATAGACCTCGCCCGGGCTTTCGTCGGTGCCCGCCAGCAGCGATCCGACCATGGCGCAGGAGGCGCCACCCGCGAGGGCCTTGGCGAGATCGCCCGAGAACTTGATGCCGCCGTCGGCGATCACCGGCACATCCTGCTTGTCGGCTTCTTCGGCGGACGCCATGACCGCCGCCAGCTGCGGCACGCCAACACCGGCAACAATGCGGGTTGTGCAGATCGAGCCCGGGCCGATGCCGACCTTGATGGCGTCGGCGCCGGCATCAATGAGGGCCTTGGTGGCCTCGGCGGTTGCGACGTTGCCGGCAACGATGCGGGTGGAGTTCGACTGTTTCTTGATGCGGTTGACCGCTTCTGCGACCTGCAGGGAATGGCCGTGAGCGGTGTCGATGACCAGAAGGTCGACGCCTGCATCAATCAGCTGCAGCGAGCGATCAAAACCCTTGTCGCCGACTGTGGAAGCCGCGGACACCCGAAGGCGCCCCTGAGCATCCTTGATGGCGTTGGGATTGAGCTGGGCCTTTTCGATGTCCTTGACGGTGATCAGTCCGACGCACTGGCCGTCGCTATCGGTGACCAGCAGCTTTTCAATACGGTTGGCGTGCAGCAGGCGCTTGGCTTCATCCTGATTGACGTCGTCGCTGACAGTCACGAGGTTTTCGTGGGTCATCAGTTCGGAAATCTTCTGGCCCGGATTGGTGGCAAAACGCACGTCGCGGTTGGTGACAATGCCGACCAGCCGGCCCTTGATGCGGCCGCCGGTGCCGCCATTGTGGACCACCGGAATGCCGGAAATCTTGTGCGTATCCATCAGCGCCAGCGCATCGGCGAGCGTCGCGTCGGGACCGATGGTGATCGGGTTGACGACGATGCCACTTTCAAAGCTTTTGACCTGACGGACCTGCTCGGCCTGTTGCTCAGGCTCGAGGTTACGGTGAATGACGCCGAGACCCCCTGCCTGGGCCATGGCGATGGCCATGCGCGCCTCGGTGACCGTATCCATGGCCGAGGACAGGATGGGGATATTCAGCTCGATGTCGCGCGTAACGCGGGTGCGCACATCGGCATCAGTCGGCAACACGGACGAGGCCGCGGGCTGCAGCAGGACATCGTCAAATGTCAGCGCATCGTTGCCGGTGATGGTGGTAATAATTTTCGCCAAGGCCAGATCCTCCGTGCCCCTGAATGAGATCAGAATGTTCGGGATCCGCACCGGGCGGAAGAATCGCCGAGGTGCAGGTTGGCGAGGGCCATTACCATGCACTTGGGCAAATGCAAAGCGGGCGGATCGATGATCCGCCCGCGACAGTTTCGCCTCAGCTTTTCAGCCGCCAGCCGGTCCGGAAAATCCAGATGATGATCGCAAGGCACGCCAGCATGAAGCCGAACACGGCGGCGAGGCTGATGCCGACGTTTACATCCGAGATCGAATAGAAGGCCCAGCGGAACCCGGAGATGAGATAGACCACCGGGTTGAAAAAGGAGACCGTCTGCCAGAAGGGTGGCAGCGACGAGATGGAATAGAAGCTGCCGCCGAGGAAGGCCAAGGGCGTGATCAGCAGCATGGGCACGAGATTCAGTTGCTCGAATCCGTCGGCCCAGATGCCGAGAATGAAGCCAAACAGCGAGAAGGTGATTGCGGTCAGCACCAGAAACAGGATCATCCAGAACGGGTGCTGGATTTCCAGCGGCACGAAAAAGGTGGACGTGCCCAGAATGATCAGGCCCAGGATGATGGTTTTGGTGGCGGCAGCGCCGACGAATCCGATGACCATTTCCAAAGGCGACACAGGCGCGGCGAGATATTCATAGACCGTACCCGTAAATTTCGGGAAATAGATGCCGATGGCAGCGTTGGAGACCGACTGCATCAACAGCATCATCATCATCAGGCCGGGCACGATGAAGGCGCCGAAAGAGACACCCTCCACCGATTCAATGCGGGTACCGATGGCCGCGCCGAAGACGATGAAATAAAGCGAGGTGGAGATGACCGGCGCGAGCACGGACTGCATCCAGGTGCGGATTGAGCGGGCCATTTCCTGCACGTAAATGGCCTTTATGGCGGCAAGGTTCATTTGGCTTCTCCCACCAGGTCTACAAAGATCTGCTCAAGCGAACTCTGCCGTGTTTCCAGATCGCGGAAGGCAATGCCTTCTTCGCGCACATCGTTCAGAAGCGCCGTGATGCCGGTGCGGTCGGCGCGTGTGTCATAGTCGTAGATGATGGTCATGCCGTCATCCGCCAGCCGGAGCCCATCCTTGGCCAGTTTTTTGGGCAGGCTGTCGAGTTTTTCGGCGAGTTCGATGGACAATTGTTTCTTGCCCATTTTCTGCATGAGGGCGTTCTTTTCCTCCACGACAACGACTTCGCCGTGGTTGATCACCCCTACCCGATCGGCCATTTCCTCGGCTTCTTCGATATAGTGGGTGGTCAGGATGATGGTGACGCCGCTCTCGCGCAGCTTGCGGACCAGTTGCCACATGTCCTTGCGCAGTTCGACGTCGACGCCGGCTGTTGGCTCGTCGAGGAACAAAATCTTCGGTTCGTGCGCCAGCGCCTTGGCGATGACCACGCGGCGCTTCATGCCGCCGGACAGGGCAATGATCTTTGAGTCTTTCTTGTCCCACAGACTGAGATCCTTCAGCACCTTTTCGATGTGTTCATCGTTGGGCGGCAAACCATAAAGTCCGCGGCTGAACCGGACCGTGTTCCAGACGGTGTTGAAGATATCGAGCGAGATTTCCTGCGGCACCAGACCGATGGCGCTGCGGGTGTGGCGGTAACCGGTGCCAATATCATGCCCATCGACGGTCACCGTACCTTCGGTTGGCGTGACGATGCCGCAAATAATTGAAATCATTGTGGTCTTGCCCGCGCCATTGGGCCCGAGCAGGGCAAGTATCTCGCCATCCTCGACATCGAGGCTGACGTTCTTGAGGGCCTGGAACCCGCCCTTGTAGGTCTTGGACAGATTCTTGACCGAGATGATTGAAGCCATGGGCGGAGCGCCCCTTTTTCTGCTTTTGAAGAATGGCAGGGGGCGCGCAAATCAACACAGCCGTCTGGCAACGGCGTCCCCTCGCCCGGGAGCAGATAGGTCAGGTTGCGAACCAGTACAAGGGCTTGTGCGCTTGTCAGAGGCGCGAATGACTGCATAGTCTTGAATGATTGTTGTTCTCACCTGCCGCACCCCAGCCTTCGGGAGTTCATCTTGAACCGGGTCACACCGCTGATACTGGCCGTCGCCATGTTCATGGAGATGATGGACGCCACCGTCATCGCCACCAGCCTGCCAGCCATCGCGGCCGATATCGGCACCGACCCGGTGGCGCTGAAACTGGCGATGACGGCCTATCTGGTGTCGCTGGCCATGTTCATTCCGCTCAGTGGGTGGATTGCCGACCGGTTCGGGGCAAGACGGGTGTTCTGCTGGGCGATTGTCGTGTTCGTGATCGGCTCGCTTTGCTGCGCCTTTTCCTTTTCGCTCGAGACTTTCGTCGGCTCGCGCTTTTTGCAGGGCATGGGCGGATCGATCATGACGCCGCTGGCCCGGCTGGTGCTGGTGCGGTCAACGGAAAAGAAGGACCTGGTGAACGCCATGGCCTGGCTGACCCTGCCGGCGCTGATCGGGCCGCTGATGGGGCCACCGCTGGGCGGCTTTCTGACGACATACGTCAGTTGGCACTGGATCTTTTTCATCAATGTGCCAATCGGCATTTTCGGCATCATAGCGGCGGTGCTTTACCTGCCGAAGTTCGAACGTCAGCCAACCGACCCGATTGACTGGCCGGGGTTCGTGATGACCAGTATCGCCTTTTCGGGAATCCTGTTCGGCCTCTCCGTAATCAGCCTGCCGGTGCTGCCACCGTTGGTGGGGATCAGTGCGACAGTGATCGGCGTGATTTCGGGCTGGATGTATCTGCGCCACGCCAAGAAGGCGCCGCATCCCGTGCTCAATCCGCAAATCTTCCAGCATGACCTGTTCCGGCGCATCACGCTGGCCTCGTTCTTCTTCCGCGTGGCGATGGGCACGACGCCATTCCTGTTGCCGCTGATGATGCAATTGGGGTTTGGCTACACGCCGTTCGAGGCGGGACTTGTGATGCTGTTCGGCGCTGCCGGCGCGATCACCGCCAAATCGTTCGTCAAACCCGCCTACAAGAGCTTCGGGTTTCGCAATGTCGTGGTCGTGACCACGGCCATTTCCTCGCTGGTGTTTGTGGCAACCGGCCTGTTCCACCCCACGACCCCCATCTGGGCGATGATGGCGGTGATGATGTGCGCCGGGCTGGCGCGGTCGACCTATTTCACGGGGTCGAACGCGGTTATGTTTGGGGACATCGAGTCGAAAGAGGCCGCGCAGGCCAGCGTGATCTTTGCGGTGTCGGTGCAACTCGGTCTGGCGACCGGCGTGGCGCTGGCGGGCGGGCTTCTGGAGGTGCGCACCCTCATCACCGGTGCGGCGCTGAGCGTGGAGGACTTCCAGTGGGCCTTCATGGCGGTGGCACTGTTCTCGCTGCTGGCATTCCTGCCGGTGATCGGGGTGTCGCGAACAGCAGGGGCAGAAGTGTCGGGTTATTACGGGCGGCGGGCAGACAATCCGTCGACGGGCGGCGGCTAAACTCTTTTGGATTGTCGCGCTTCGGAAGCGAAAACCCGCATACACTTTTTCTGGAAGCGCTCCTTCAGCCTTTGAACCCCTTGGCGATCAGGTAGCTTTCCGCTGAATCCTTGCGGCTGGCGGGCGGCTTGATGTGGGCCGTGGTGGCGAAGCTGCGCTTCAACTCGGCCAGCAGTTCGTGCTCGGTGCCGCCCTGGAACACCTTGGCGACGAAGGTGCCACCGGGTTTCAGGATCTGGATGGCGAAATCGGCCGCCAGTTCAACCAACGCGATGATGCGCAGGTGATCAGTGGCCTTGTGACCCGTCGTCGGCGCCGCCATGTCGGACAGCACCAGGTCCGCCTTGTGGCCGCCCAACGCGTCGATGAGCATCTGGGGGGCATCGTCCTCGGTGAAGTCCTTATGCAGGATGATGCAGCCGGGGACCGGCTCCATTTCCAGATAGTCGATGCCGACAATATGCGGATCATCAGGGGTGGAGCCGGTGCGTTTGGCGGCGACCTGTAGCCAGCCGCCGGGGGCGCAGCCGAGATCGACGATGCGCATGCCGGGCTTCAGCAGGTTTTGCTTGTCATCGATCTCAATCAGCTTGAACGCAGCGCGGGAACGCCAGCCTTCGTCATGGGCACGCTTGACGTAAGGATCGTTGAGCTGGCGCTGCAGCCAGCGTGTCGAACTGTTGGAACGGCCACGCGCAGATTTGACCCGTGTCTTGAGCTGGCGGGCGCCCGATCCGCCTTTTCCGCCTGATTTTGACATGCTTAGGCCTGCCCTTGCTGGGCGCGGCGGCGAATGTGGCGCGGCACGCGCGGCTTGGCGGCACGGTCGGCATCCATAAGCGAGATCAGGATGCCTTCGCGCAGGCCCCGGTCGGCCACGCGGACTCGGTCTGTCGGCCATTCGCGGCGGATGGCTTCGAAAATGGCGCAGCCCGGGATGACCAGATCGGCGCGGTCGCGGCCGATACAGGGATTGGCGACGCGCCGTTCGAACGGCATTTTCAGCAGCACACGCATCGTGTTGTCGATATCGTCAGAGGTGAGCCACAGCCCATCGACCTTGGCGCGCTCGTAGCGTTCGAGGCCCAAATGCAGGCCCGCCAGGGTGGTTACCGTGCCGGAAGTGCCCAGCAGGTGAACCGGGTGCTCGTCGATCATGCGGCGCAGCTTGTTGCGCCCCCGGAAGTGAAACAGCTGCTCGCGGACATAGTCGACCATGGCCTCGAAGCTTTCCGGCGTTACGTTGACGCCGTCGAACCGCTCGGCGATGGAAACCACACCCACCGGCAGTGACTGCCAGGAGCGGATTGAGGCGGACATCCGGCCGCGCCGTTTGGGACGGCCGCCGCGGAAATCGAGCCATGCCAATTCAGACGAGCCGCCGCCGATATCGAACAGCAAGGCGCCGTCGGCTTCGGGTTCAACGAGATCGGCGCAGCCGGTAACGGCGAGTTGCGCTTCGGTCTGGCGATCGATGATTTCCAGTTGCAGGCCGACTTCGGCCTCGACGCGGGCGATGAATTCGGCACCGTTGGTGGCCGACCGGCAGGCTTCCGTGGCGATCAGGCGCATGCTGGCGGGTTCATGCTGGTTGAGCTTGTTGGCGCACTGACGCAGTGCATCGATGGTGCGCTGCATGGCGGCATCATCAAGCCGGCCCGTCTGCGACAGGCCCTCGCCCAACCGCACGATGCGGGTGAACCCGTCTATGACGCGAAAATTGCGGGATTCTGGCCGGGCAATCAGAAGGCGGCAATTGTTCGTGCCCAGATCCAGCGCCGCATAAAGCGGACCGTGAGCGCGCCGCCTGCCGCGCTCCTGCCTGTTGTTCCGCCGGGGGGCCTGCGCAAGCGGCGCCTGCTGGCCCGATGGCCCCGGCGGGGACGGATTTGTCCCGTCGGGGGGCCGTTCGCTACCCATTGCAGGCGGCGCATCGGCGGATCGATCGGAATCGACCACGTTACCTCTCTCGGCTGCCCGGTCTGCTGTGTCAGCTTACGCCGACAGCGCCCAGAGCAGCGCCATAGTGTGTTGCCGGTCAGGTTAGAGGAACTCGCCCCCCTGTGCAATCGGAAGGGCCGGACGAATTCCCGCTGCCAAGAAATCAGGCCCCGCGCGCCTTGCATTCGGCAAGATCATCCGCTATCTGGAGCCCACAATTCAGCCGGGCCTGCCCGGTGACCGGATTGGGGAATAGGTTAACGGTAGACCCACGGACTCTGACTCCGTTAGTCCTGGTTCGAATCCAGGTTCCCCAGCCACCTTTTTTTGTTCAACAAATTCAATGACTTAAGAATTCGCATTGGCAGTAGTCAATAGCAGTCTACATTAGCAGTTCTCCGTCAATGGAACGTTGGGTTAATGGACCGACTAATAGCGGCCCCGCAGTCTCACGCAACACCGCATCGGGACGCGCATTCCTGGTCGTTCGATTCAGCCTTTGTGGAATGAATGAAGTCACAGACGCCGCGGACTTTCTGCAGATTGCGGCAGAGTCTGCGACCGCGCTCTACCCGACCACCTGGTAGATCTGCGCTGCGCTGTCGCCAACACATTTACCAAACTGCAGCGTTTGTTCTTGCTTCCCGGTCAGATCGACAATTTAATGAAACAATAATCGAACTTGCGCGCTCAGTTGCAAATGCTGTGAAGGCCGGAGAACCCTACAAGACATCCGGTGTCATTTGATCTGAAGAGATTGTTCTTTCAGAGTCTCAGGCGCTGGGTCAGTTAATCCGGCGGATTAGTCCGGGAAGGTTTTTTGCGTATGCGGCAAGCTACTCGTTCTGTTTGGGAGGTCACGGGGGTCAGCAGGACCCTTTTTTCGGGCTTTGGTCTAATCCTGTTTTTCTCGCTGTTCATCAACCTGTTGATCCTCACCTCGCCCATATACATGATGCAGGTGTTTGACCGGGTTCTGGTGACCGGACAGATTGAAACGCTGGTCTATCTGACAATCATTGCCGGCGTCGCCATTCTCACGCTGGGCCTGCTGGATGGTGTTCGCGGTCAGATACTCAACCGTGTCGGCCGGTTTCTCGACCAAACGCTGCGCGAACCCCTGCTCACGCATACGATTGCCCGCTCGCGTACGCGCGCTCAGAACAACGCAAGCATGCTACACGACCTGGGTTCGTTGCGTGGTTATGTTGGCAGTCCTGCCGTGTTGCCCATCGTCGACGTGCCGTGGGTTCCCCTTTTCATCGCGGTCATCTTCATCCTGCATCCTTATCTCGGTTTTCTGGCGACAGGTGCCGCGGTCGTACTGTTCATTCTGGCGCTTCTGAATGATGCGCTTTCGAGGGATCTCTTGCGCAAGGCGGCCGGCCTCAACAACGTGACCGCGGATCACGCCAACGCGGCGATCTCGAACGCCGACTCGATTCATGCGATGGGCATGCAGAAGGCGGTGGCCGGGCGCTACGATACCAGCGTTGACCAGATGGCAACAGCAAGCCAGCGCGCTGCGGATGTCAGCAGTGTCGTTACCGCCATTTCAAAAGCGCTGCGCATTTTTGTTCAGGTCGCGGTGCTCGCCCTCGGTGCATACCTGGTGACCCTCGCTGAACTGACTGCCGGTGGCATGATCGCGGCTTCCATCATCCTGGGGCGGGCGCTGGCTCCGGTTGAACAGTCCATCGGATCCTGGCGGCAGTTCCGCAACGCACAGGATGCATTCAAGCGCATTCGCGAGTTCCTCAGCGAGTTTGCGTCAGAGAGCGAACGCACGGCTTTGCCCAAAATGACAGGTAGCGTGCAAGTGGAAGACGTCACCCTGCGGTTTCCCGGCGCAGATCGATCAGTGCTGCAGCGCGTCAGTTTTTCGCTGGAACCCGGGTCGGCGCTCGCCGTCATCGGTCCTTCTGCCTCGGGCAAGAGTTCACTGTGCAAGCTTATCGTTGGATCCTGGAAGCCGTCGCTCGGCTCGGTGCGAATTGATGGTGCCGAAATCACGATGCTTCGACCCGAAGATGTCGCCGCCAACATTGGGTATCTGCCTCAAAACGTGGAGCTTTTTTCAGGCACTGTGAAAGAGAACATCTCGCGGCTGGTATCAGCCGACGATGAAGCAGTGACCGATGCTGCAAAGATGGCGGGCTGCCATGACATGATCCTTGCGTTGCCCGACAGCTATGAGACCGAACTGGGTCCGCAAGGCATGTATCTGAGCGGGGGCCAAAGGCAGCGTATAGGTCTTGCTCGGGCACTTTTCGGCAACCCGACGCTAGTCGTGCTGGACGAGCCAAATTCCAGCCTTGACCAGGAAGGCGAAGCCGCGCTTGTGTCAGCGGTTCAGCAATGCAAGCTCTCCGGCACGACATTTGTGCTTGTCAGTCATCGGTTTTCGCTGCTGCAACCGGTGGACAAGGTTGCCATTCTTCGCGATGGAAAACTGGAGCGGTTTGGACGCCGCGATGAGGTGTTGGCTGAACTGGCACCGCGTGCGGTTGCGCAAAACCGGCAGAGTCAACCGGACACGCCGCAAAGCGAGCAAGCGCAATGAACGCCATCACGAGTGCGAAAACCCTGCTGCCTGCCCGACCGGATTCCGCAACCAACACTTCGGATCGAACAACGCTGGGGCGCATGATACGACCACAGATTGTCGTAGGGGCAATTGTGACCCTGCTATTCTTTGGCGTCTTTGGAGGTTGGGCGGCCCTTGCGCCACTGGTGAGCGGTGCAACAGCACCCGGTGTCGTGAGCCCCGACAGCAGCCGCCGCGCAGTTCAGCACCTCGAGGGCGGGATCATCCGCAGCATCGATGTGCGCGAAGGGCAAACGGTCTCTGCAGGCGACCTTCTGATGACTCTGGAATCGACACGGGCGGCGGCAACCTTTTCCGCGCGCGAGAAGCAATGGCTAAGATTGCTGGCGCAACGGGCACGGCTTGACGCACAAGCATCTGATCTGCCCGAAATGGTTTTGCCGCCAGAGCTGGAATTGGCTTCCGCTGCGGGGCTGGATGACTTCATCGCGTCGCAAACAAGCCTGTTTGAGACCAGAAGGGCAACTCTGAACCAACAAGCAGAAATTCAGGAACGCCAGGTAGAGCAACTACGCCGCGAGATCGAGTCCATCAATGCCCAGAATGAAGCCCTGCTCACTCAGTATGCGCTGATAGGCGAGGAGATCGAGGACAAGGAGTCACTACTGGAACGCCAGTTGATCAACAAGTCCGAAGTTCTGGCCCTGCAGCGTCAGCGCGCCTCGATCGGCGGCACCATGTCGTCCAATCAGGCCCGCATCGCCCAAATCAATCAAAGCATAGAAGAAACCCGGCTCAACTTGCTGCAGGCCGAGGAAGCCTTTCGGGACCGGGTGGCGGCAGAGGCCTCAGAAGTGAACAACCAGATCGCCACCATCGAAGAAGACATGATCGCCAGTGGTGACGTATTGCGGCGCACTGAAGTCATCAGTCCTGTCGATGGAACGGTTTTGAACATCCGCAACCAGACCATTGGCGGTGTGATA
This sequence comes from Devosia sp., assembly GCA_017794705.1. Taxonomy (GTDB): domain Bacteria; phylum Pseudomonadota; class Alphaproteobacteria; order Rhizobiales; family Devosiaceae; genus IH3. The sequence continues at coordinate 792,530 of CP051235.1, forward strand.
CGCCCAGGGGACGAAATACTCGACATTGTCCCCGTCAACGACCAGCTCATTGTCTTTGCCCGGCTGTCGCCGCGCGACATCAATCTGGTGCACCCCGGGCTCGAGGCCAAGGTTCACCTTGTACCGTTCCAGAACAGAAACGCGCTGCCCCTTATTGGAGAGGTCACGCAAGTTGCCGCCGACAGCACGTTCGACGAGGCCACCCGTGAAACCTTTTTCGAGGTCCGCGTGCTGGTTTCCAATGATGAACTCGCCAAACACGAAGGCATGTTCCTGGCGCCAGGCATGCCCGCCGAGGTGATCATCGTGACAGGTGAACGCACGATGCTTCAGTATCTGTTCGATCCAGTCGTGCGCACGCTGCGAAGCGCTTTCGTCTACGACTGAATTGCCGCCCAGGCAGTTCGCACCGCCTTGGCGGCTCCGCTTACCGCGTGATTTGGTTCCACGCCACACAGGCGCTTTCCCACCTATCCCGCCATGGCGCTTCCACTCATCACAGCCAACTGTCAACCGCGGTCCGGCTAGGCAATCGATGCGACCGAAAAATACATTCAATAGTGCTAATATTTTGACTTCGTAATACAGCAGATACTCATATGTTAACCAATGATTAATTTGAACTTGCGTTTGTTTCATTATGAAACATATGGTGGACCCTGAATGAGTACGGGGGATGCGCGCGTTCGATTGAGTTCGCCTATCGCCTGTGAGTTTCAACAGTCGACAGGGTTCAATTATGGCATTTTCCACCGCTCAAGATTTCATTGATGTTTGGATCGAACTGGATCGCGCGTATGGCGCGGTTGGCGTGGGCCCCAACTTCGGCGACTATGAAGACGCCACAGCGATTGATGCGACCGCAATGGTCAATGGCGGCGGCGATCCGATCACCTTCACGAACACTCTGGCGCAATTCCCAGATTTCAGCTTCACGTTTACCGACACCGAAACGACCGCGGGTCAGGTAGGGCTTGCGGTCAACTTGGCATTTGTCTGGCTTGGGAATGCCTATGTCGACTGGCTGAACGCCGGCAATCCACCGATCCTTGACATTGCCAAGGATCGTGGCGGCGATCCGAACCCCGGCCAATCCTATCACGACAACATTCTGGGCAATCTGGGCACTAGCTCGGCAATCCAGTCTCGGTTCACTGATCCGTTCAACAATGGCGACGACGTTGATGTAACCGGCGACGGCATAAATGACATTTCGGCCGACCCCCGTACGCTCGATGCCGCCACGCTGGCGGGCGACCGTCCCTATTTCGATGGCTACGCCACCCACTCAACCCAGAAGATTGCCACTGTGGAATGGGATCTGGAGCACGGTCTCGACCTGGATGGCAGTTATCTTGATGCCGCCAATTTTGATTTTGAATCCAACACGAACGGTTGGTACGCAGGCGGTTCCACGCTGGCCATTGAAGCGTCCAACTCCAATGGTGTGGCGTCTGAGAGCGGCAGCGCCCACGCCCGTATTGCGGGTGCCGGCGCCTATACACGGTTTGACGGCTATCGCACGGATTTTGGCGAAGGCTGGTCGACAGAGATCAAGATCTACCTCGATACGGGTTGGACTGACGGTGAAGGCTTTGACTATTCAGTTGCCTCCAACCAGCAAGTGAATTCGCACCTGCGTGATTTCATCTTCCACGTCACGAAAGAAAACGACGGCGGCAGCGACCGCATTCTGATCGGCGCTAGCAACAACTCCAACTTCGCGCCGCGCCAGGACCTGGCTTCGCTGGACAACCATGCCGCGATCGAAACGTCCGGCTGGTATACTTTCCAGCACCACTTCTTTGAGTCTGCCGATGGCACTCTGGCCGTTGCATTGAGCGTGTTTGACGCGGCCGGCAATCACATTTTCACCGAGGTGCGCAACGCCGACGCCGGAAACGCAAATCCCGATGAAGTCGACACCGAGGTCGGTGGAAACCGCTACGGCTGGTTCACGGCCAATGACGTTACCGGTGGCATTGCTGTCGATAGCGTAACGCTCAAGACTTCCGAGCCCATCGGCACGCTGCAGTATGGCGACAGCGGCAACAACGTCCTGAACGGCAGCCCGTTCGACGACACATTCATCGCTGACGGCGGTAATGACGTGATCAACGGACTTGCCGGATCTGATACTTTCGACGCATCGTCCACTACGGGCGGCGTGACCGTTGACCTTGATGACAATCCGTTCTCCGGCATTGCCGCGGGTGACGGTTTTGCCTTCTCCGGTTCGACGGGCATTGACGGCCTGACCAGCATCGAAAACGTGCGCGGCGGCACAGGATCCGATGTGGTCAACGGCAGCGCAGCGGACAACACGTTCTTCGCATCGGCCGGCAACGATACCTACGACGGCGCGGCGGGATCGGACACGTATGATGCGTCCGATGCCACACAGGCCGTCAACATCAACCTCGCCGCTGGCACAGCGTCCGGCACCGAAATCAACAATGACTCGTTGACCAGTGTCGAGAACGCTACAGGCGGCGAAGGCAACGACACCATCACCGGCAATTCCGGTGCAAACGTGCTGGTTGGTAACGGCGGCTCAGACCTGATCACAGGCGGGGCAGGCAACGATACGCTTTTGGGCGGCGAAGGCGACGACACGCTCGTGGTAAGCGGCGGCGACATTGTAGACGGCGGAACCGGCACGGATACGGTCACCTTTGGGGTGGCCAGTACTGCCGCATCCATTGATTTCAACGATGCAACCGGCAAGTGGGAGGTCACCGTAGGTGGCGACACCGCAGAAATCGAAAATGCTGAAAAGCTGACGTTCACGGACGGAAAATCCTACCTGCTGGTCGGCGGAGGCAGCGAATTCGACGTTTCGGACGCGATCGGCGCTGCCAACGCGGCAGGTGGCGATACCGTACTTCTGGCCGACGGTGATCACCATGTGGGTGCGCAGCTGGTCATTGATCGGGATGTCGAAATCAGTGGTGCTGGGCGAACGGATACCACCGTTCATGTCGACTTTGACACGACATCCAGTGCAAACGCCGATTCCGGCAGCTTCATCCTCGTCAACGCCGGATTCGCACTCATTATCAACGACCTGACGATCGACGGAACCGGACATACCGTTGCTGCGGGCATTCGTTCGCTGGGTGATCTTGACGTCGACCGAGTCGGATTCAACGAACTCAAGAGTGGCCAATTCGAGGGACGCGGTATCACCCAGCGCGGCGATGGCCACGTGGATGTTGCAGATTCCTATTTCTCCGAGATTGGGCGCATCGGGATACATATGCGCGATGCAAACGTCACAGGCTCAGTTTCCAACAGCGTCTTTGTTGGCAAGGGTGATGGTGATTGGCTCGACTACGGCATTGAGCTCGGCGGCGGCGCCATTGCGACGCTGACCGGAAATGACATCACGGGAAACACCGGCGAAGCAATCAGTGATGGCTCAACGTCCGCCGGCATCCTCGTCACCGATTACTTCGGTCCAGGCACCGACGCCACGCTGAACGACAACAACATTCACGGCAACACCTCCAGCGTCGCGGTGGGTTACCTCGACACCGACGCAAGCACAGTGACCTTTGGCACTGGCGCGAACGCCAATACGCTGTCAGATCCAGTAAGCATCACCGGTGATGGCACCTACAACAACACCGACACTTTGTCGGCCAACATCAACTATGAAGGCGGCCCCGCGCCCATCTTCTTTGAGGGCGGTTCAGGCGACGACGACATCGCAGGCGGCACGGGCGACGACACACTTGACGGCGGTGCCGGCCAAGACACCATTCTCGGTGGCGGTGGAGCGGACACAATCGAAGGTGGCGTCGGAAGTGATACGATCTACGGAAACGACGAAACATCGGACGAAGCCAACTCGGTCGTAGACACCGCCACTTATGGCGCCGGTGCGCAACTGGTGTGGAATACCGACCACTGGGAAGTCCAGGACGGAGCGGATACCGATACGCTTTACGGTGTCGAAAAGGTCGTCATCGACGGTGAAACTTTCCTTCTCGTTGACAAGAGCGCCAATGGAGGCTTCTCGACCATTCAGGAAGCAGTTGATGCTGCAACTGATGGCGGCGAAACGATCCTGGTTGCCGAAGGCACCTACCGCGAACAGGTTCTCGTGGATGGCAAAAACGGCCTGACGATCACCGCGGAATCCGGTTCAGACGTGACAGTCGAAATGGCCGACGCGCCGGTATTCAATCACCTGACCACTGACGGTGGCTCACGCGACCGCGCCGCCGTTGTGACCGTACGCGACAGCTCCGATGTGGACATTTCCGACCTGACAGTGGACGGACGCGGACTGGCCGGCTCAATGCCTTCGGGCACAAGCGCCGACTTCGAAGGTGTTCTGTACTACAATTCGGACGGCTCAATCGACAGTATCGACGTCGTGCGCGTTCGCGACCTGCTGAATGGCGACGGCTCGCCTTCCGGCAACCAGCGCGGTAACGCAATTGTCGCCATCAATGATGATGCAGTTGCGCGCAACGTTGAAATTTCGAACTCCGACGTCAGCGACTTCCAGAAGAACGGCATCACTGCGGCTGGTGACGGGCTCACCATCAACATTCATGGCAACACGGTCACAGGTGCCGGGTTCCTGCCGCAGTCCACAGCGATCGCCCAGAACGGCATCCAGATTTCCGGTGGCGCAGGTGGCATCGTCGATGGAAACACCATCGAGGAAATCGGCTATCAACGTGGTGACTGGGTCACGACCGGCATCATGTCCTATGGGGCGGCCGATGGCATCCAGATCATCAACAACATCCTGACGGGTGCCACCGACGGCGCAAATCCACAGGCAACCACGCACTATGGCATTTATCTGTTCGGCGAGACTGACAATGCGGTTATCACCGGCAACAGTATCGATTTCCTGACCTTCGGCATATTCGTCGGCGGAAACGCTGACAATCCCACCCTTACCGGCAACAGTTTCACCAACATGTTCCTGGAGGTCACGACAAACACGGGGTCCAATGCGACCTGGTCAGGGGACAACTACGAGATCTACGGTGACCACCGCTACCTCGGCTCCGGATATGACGGCAACGATTTGCCGCTGAATGTCTCGCTGTCCGAAGGTGTGGACTTCGCGATTGGCACTGATTTCGCCGATACGATCAACGGCCTTGGGGGCGATGACACCCTGCTGGGCGGTGACGGCGCCGACACGCTCAATGGCGGAGCGGGTGACGATTTCATCGACGGCGAGTTGGGCGCCGACATCATGTCCGGCGGTGACGATGACGACAGTTATGTGGTCGACAATTCAGGCGACGTGGTCAACGAAGCCGTAGGCGAAGGCACCGATACGGTCGAAACGTCGGCCGACTTTGTGCTCGGCGCCGGCTCCGAGGTCGAAGAGCTCAATGCAGCCGCTGGCGCCGGTGATGTTGACATCACAGGCAACGAATTCGGCCAGGCCATCAATGGTAATGAAGGCGCGAACACGCTGACCGGCGGAGGCGGAGATGACGACATCGACGGCGGTGCCGGCATCGATACCGCCGTATTCTCTGGCAATTTTGCCGACTACTCCGTAACCAACGGATCCTTCATTTTCGACGGTCCGGACGGCGAAGACGAAGTCGTCAACGTCGAAATCGCACAATTCGATGACGTCAAAGTGCATCTCGTGGGGTCAGGCAGCGAATATACCTCGATCCAGGCGGCAATCGACGCCGCTGATCCGGGCGATATTGTTCTGGTTCGGGCCGGCATCTACAACGAAAGCCTGAGCATCACAAAGAGCATCACGCTCTTGGGTCAGGATACCGACAACAATGGGATCCCTGACACGATCCTGAACGCGGCCACCGCCCATGGTATCGCCTTGTCAGGCGATATCAACGATGGCGGCGCGGGGCTGGTCAAAATCCAGAACTTCGCGGTCAATGGCGCGTCGGGCGCAGGCGTGAACATTGCCAGCAATACCGTACTAGACGAACTGCAGATCGCCGGATCCAGTTTCTCGAACAACGCCACCTTTGGTGTCGGTTCAGGCAGCGGTGCGCTGGGCGTCGGCAATGTTGAAATCAACAATTCAACGTTCACCGACAACGGTCAGGGTGGCGCGCAAGGCTCCGGTGACATTGTTCTTTTCAACTATCACGGCAATGCCGCCATCACCGACGTGGACATTGTCAGCAACCGCGTGCTTGGCGATGACACTGCGGATAAGGGCGACACCGCCATTCAAATCTCGGGCTTCGATCCGTCGACCTATGACGTGACCGCACCAATCGGCACGGTGGCCATCACAAATCTGACCACGTCAGGGGCGTTCCACAAGGGTCACATCATGATCCAGGGCTTCAACGACCTGGATGGGCTCTCCTTCACCAACGTTGACCTCGGCGGAAACACCGAGTGGGGCAACCTGGTGTTCATCGACCCAATCGGCTCGTCGGGACAAGATGGTGCCAGCAATCCAGGTTATCCCGGCAACTATGCCGGACCAGGCGGCGCCACAAGTCTTGACCTGTCGGGCATTTCAATCACCAACACTGGCACGAGCCCTGTTGACACATTCGTCCGTGGCAGCGAGGCCAGCGAAACCGTAACCGGCACAGGCGGCAACGATGTGCTGAATGCCCTTGCCGAAGGTGACAACGAATTCGGCGGCGACGACACAGTCTATGCCGGGGCGGGTAATGATACTCTGTTTGGCGGCGATGGCGTCAACGATCTCCACGGCGAGACAGGCGACGACACCTACTTTGTCGACAGCGACGACGTTGTGACGGAAGCCACCGGCGAAGGTACCGACACGGTCATTGCCACCGACGATTTCGTCCTTTCAGCGGGCTCTGAAGTTGAAGTGCTCAACGCCAACCCGGGCACTGATCCCATCGACATTACAGGTAACGAGTTCGGTCAGACGATCAACGGCAACTCTGGCGACAACATCCTTGATGGCGGTGATGGTAGCGACATTCTGAACGGCGGCGACGGCGACGACACGCTAATTGGAGGCAAAGGCGACGACGTCGTTGATGGCGGCGACGGCGAGGATACCATCATCCAGAGCGGGAGTATTTCGGACTTCTATTTCAATCCGTTGACTGGCAAGCTTGAAGATCAGCGCGCCGAGCCGTTCAACCAGGGTGCAGACAGCGGCGTCAATATCGAAAAGGTCGTGTTTGACGACGCCATCCTGCACATCGTGGGCAACGGCGGCTATGCGACGCTTCAGGAAGCCATTGACGCGGCCGAGCAGACGGCGATCGATGGACTTGGCGGCAAGGCGAACATTGTCTTCGTCTACCCTGGGGCGCATGCTGCAGATGGGGACAACGTTGCTTACATTTCCGGCCCCAACCTTGATGGCCTGATCATCAACGGTGTGAATGCTGACATCGCTGGCACGGATGTCTCGCGGGATCCCAGTTCCGGCGTTGGCGAATCCACGATTCTCGGCGGAATCCAGGTCACATCCAACAACGTCACATTCTCTGGACTGCGGTTTGAAGATGGCGCCAGTTTCCTTGGTTCCAACACCGCACTTCATGTCCAGGCCGATGGCGTGACTGTTCAGAACTCGTTGTTCTACAGCAGCGTGGCGACTCCGGGCAAAACCGGCATCGTGACCGCCACGGGTGTCGCCGGGAATCTGACGGTTTCCGGAAACGCGTTCGAGGGCTGGCATGCTGGCGCTTACCTCAATCCGGGTCTGACCGCTTCCGTCATCGGGAACGACTTCTCCGACAACACCGTGGGCATGTCTCTGGACCTGAATTCGGACCACCCTGGTTCGGCCAGCTCGTCGGTGACCGGCAATACGTTCAACAACACCTACGAAAACATCGGCGTTGGCGGCATCAAGGGTGACGCGGATGCCGGGGCAATCATTGGCGCCAATACATTTGGCGGCGGCGCGCCTGAGGTTGGCCTCTATCCGTTCGAGGCCGGCGACGGCCAGGTGATCACTGGAACCCAGCACGATGACGTGTTCATGGGTGCCGAAGGCTACGTTTCCCAGGGCGGCCAGGAGGTCCATGCCGGCGCTGGCGAAGACCTCGTGAATGGCGGTCAGGGCGACGACACCCTCTTCGGTGACGCCGGCGCGGACACCATCAATGGTGGCGCAGGCGATGACGAGGTGCATGGTGGAAGTGAAAACGATACAATCCATGGCAACGACAACAACGACACGCTCTACGGCGATGCCGGCGAAGATGACCTGTTTGGCGATGCGGGCGACGATACTCTGATCGGCGGTGCCGATGACGACAATCTGGACGGCGGCGCAGGCATCGATACCGCTGTGTATGCGGCTGACCTTGACGCAGGCGACTTTACGCCGGGCGGGTCCTGGAACGTTGACGGTGGCAGCGAAGGCACCGATCACCTGACCGGGGTGGAGATTGTCGAAGACCAGAGCGGTTCCGGCGAGCGCTTCTTGTTGGTGGGTTCGGACGGATTTGCGTCGATCCAGGACGCGATCGACGCCGCAAATCCGGGCGACACGATACTGGTGGCGGAAGGTGACTATGGGCCCATCACTGTCGACGTGGCTGACCTGACCATCCTGGCTGTCGAACCTGGCGTGACCATAAACGGCGCAGACGGAGTTTCCCAGGGATCAGCCATTCGCGTTGAAGCGGGCGTTGACGGTTTCACCCTTGGTGGAAACGGCACGTCAATCGAAGTCAATGCGGGTGTCAACTCGCTGGCAGCGATCTATGCCGTTGGTGACAATGACGACCTGACCATTTCCGGCAACACGCTGAATGGCGGTGGTGACCACGCCTTCCTGAGTGGAGTGAGTGGCGGGCTCGGCCTTTCCAACTCGACGCTTTCAGGCAACACACTGACCTCAACCGGCGGCGCAGCCGTTGTCTATGTCAACGGACCAGCCAGCATTGGCGGCTCGGTCTCAACGAACGTGTCGATCACCAACAACGATGTGTCGGCGGGTGGATCTGTGCTGGACCAGATGCTGGTGGGTGTGGAAGCGACCAATTCCGACGTTTCCAACAACAGCTTCTCTGGCAATGCCGACTACGCACAACTTGAGTTCTGGGGCAGTGGCAACACGGCCAACGGGAACAGCTTTGGAGCAATTGGACCTGCCATTGTTTCGGACAACGGCCTGACCCCTTCGGTCATTGCAAATGGCAACTGGTTCGGCTCGGCGGTTCCCGCCACGATCGTGACGCTCATTTCGACGAACGTGCTTTCTGCCAACTACCTGGATGACGGCACTGACAGCGACGGAGGTGCGGCCGGGTTCGTCGGCGGCGGTAGCCTGATCCCGACACCGGTGCAGAACGTCACGCAAGGCACGGGCGCATTCTCCATCGCTGTGGCGCTGGGCAATGCCAACGCCAGCGACGAGATCACCGTTGCGGCCGGAGACTATTCCGGCGAAAGCCCGATCACGGTCGATGTCAATGACCTGACCATCGACGCTGTTGCGGGAGCCACCGGAATCGCCTTCACCATGGGCACCGCGACCGAGCTGACGCTCGAGGGCGACGCTGATATCAATGTGACGGGCGACAGCGATGGCGAGACCATCACTGGCAATGATGGCGACAACTGGATCGCTCCGAGCACTGGCGATGACGTAGTTAATGCGGGTGCTGGCAATGATACTATTGACTATGCCGACCAAACCAGTGGTGTCACTGTTTCGCTCGAATTTGGGGCCGCGTTTGGAGGAGCAATTGGCTCTGACACGATCAGCGGCTTTGAGAACATACGGGGTGGCTCAGGCAACGACATTCTTGTGGGCGATTCAAACGACAATGTGTTTTTCGCTTCATTGGGTGACGACGACATTCAAGGCAACGGCGGTGATGACACCTATGACGCAAGCAATTCATCACATGCCGTAACTGCATTGATGAGCATTGGGAGCGTGGGCGGAACGGGCGTCGGGAACGACTCTATCTCTGGAATCGAGAACGTGACTGGCTCCGCATTCAATGACAACATTCAAGGTGACTCTGGTCGAAACATACTCATCGGAAACGATGGAAACGACACCATTGGCGGCGGCGGAGATATTGATCGTCTATACGGCAACGACGGTGACGACAATCTCTCCGGCGGCCACGGCAACGACAAGATATTTGCTGGCGACGATGACGATACGGTCCATGGCGATGCTGGCGACGATGAGATCCGTGGTGGCGAAGGCGAGGACGACTTGTTCGGCGATGCTGGCAACGACACAATTTACGGCGGTGATGACGACGACACGATCGACGGTGGATCCGACACAGATACGCTTGTGCTCAATGGCAACAGCGCGGACTATCTGGTCACTCTGAACGGCGATGGTTCTGGGACTGTTGTCGACCAGGTCGGCGATGAGGGCACCGATACTTTCAGCAACATTGAGTTCATCCGCTTTGACGGAGACAATGTCACCATCTCTTCAGTTTCCCCTGCCCCTGGCGACGATGACCTTGATGGTGGCGGCGGTTCGGATGTGCTGTTCCGTGTTGGCGGTGGTGGCAACAAGTTCGTTGCGACGACCGGTGATGGAAACTCGCCCATAGCAACCATTGGCGAGACCGCGGCAGATACTGTTGTAGCGATTGGCGGGAACATTGACGGTATCGGCGGCGATGACGTCATTTTCACCCGCGTCTCCAACGATTCGCATTACCGGGTCGATGCCGCGACGGGCGTGACGACCAATATCGGTCTCAACTGGATTGATCTTTTGGGCGTCACCGATGTGGATGGCGATGGTGATTTCGAGTTCGTTGCCTACTCGTCAGGAAATGGTTTCTCAACCTGGGATGCGTCCACAGGCATCAAGGAAGTCTCCATTGGCCGTGACGGCTTCACCATGCTTGCGGTTGGCAACCTGGTTGAACAGGCGGGTCCGGCGGACGATGGCCATCAGGAGTTTCTGATGATCAACAACGTCACCGGGTCGATGAATATCTTCAGCGACGCGGGCAATTTTGTCGCCGGAGTGAGGAACACCAGCAACTTCGAATTTTTCGGACTGGCAGATGTCAATGGGGATGGTGTCGAAGAGTCCGTGTTCAGAAACCTCACCAATTTGAGCTACAGCGCTGTCGACAATAACGCAGCAATCGTTCGAAACTACGCGCGGCCGGACAAGGACCTGGCAGCAATTGCTGACCTGGATGGTGATGGCATAGACGACCTCGTGTTCCTGCAAACCAACGGACGCTACCAGTTCGTCTCGGGCGACCAGTCCTGGGTCAAGGTTCTGCAGATGGACGACCTCGACCTGGTGGGCGTCGGTAACTACGATGACAGTCAGGACGGCGCCGAAGACCTGCTCTTCAGGGAACTCGACGGCTCCTACATCGCCGTCAACGGGGACAGAAATGTCGTTGTCGACTACGGCCATGCCGGCGACACTGTGCTCGAAAACGACCTGTTCAACACTCAAATCGACAACAACTCAGCAGATGACGCACTCCTGAGCTGAAGAAAATAGCAAGATCCCGGGCAAATATGCCCGGGATCTGCCGCCAGCACAGTGTTTCCTGAGCTTAAGTGCGAAACGATTTGCAGAGGCGTCAGGGTTGGGCAAAGGTGCGGATTGGCGATTCACTGACAACCTGCAAGCCTCGGGCTTCCAAAATTTGACCCACGACAACGAATTTGTGCGCATTGGGTTTGCTTTCAGAATCAAATTGCGAGATTCTGGAGTACGCGAGACATTACGGCCTGCCCACAAAGTCATTTCAGATATTCTGGATAATTGAGACTTTCTATAGAAGAAACATTTTAACTTAACTTTCTGAAAATCGTATCATATTTTACTAGATTAGCTCAGAGGTATTGTTAATGGCTACCGCATATATTGGGCAATTCATTGGTGGAAGCATAATTGATATTGTATCCGACCTGTGGACAAACGTTTCCAGCGTAGCCGGAAATTCTACACAAGTTGAGATCACCTCAGAAGCGCCTTTTGGCACCTTGGTGGCCAGATTGACTGGGTCAGGGTTCACCTTCAACGCCGAAGGACAGGTCACTGCAGGCACAGTAGAATTACTTCAGGTTGATATTCTCTCGAGTTCGCTTTCCGGAACGCTGTTTGGGCTCGCGTCGGAGGATCCTGGTGGCCTCAACCTTGATTACGCGGCACTGGCTGCCGCTCTGGAAGGAGCAGCCGACGGAGTTTCCGCGCTGTTTACTTCCATGCTCAACAGTTACGATCTCTACTTTGATGCCTTTGAGGCGGGTGACGGCGGCGTTGAGTTTTATGCGGGATCGGGAGACGACTACTTGGTTGGCAGCGCCGGCCCCGACTCTCTATTTGGGGGCGACGGGTTCAATATCTTTGATGGCTTTGAAGGTAGCGACATTCTCGTTGGCGGTAGCTTCGTTGACATGGCCCAGTACTTCCAATCTGTGCGCGCCGACGACATCTTTTCTGATGGAGACAATTGGTTCGTCAAGGAGGCAAGCGGCGACATTGACCAGTTGACGGGTGTCGAAGCTGTTGTGTCAATCGATACCATATCGCCTAACGGCGGCTCCGAAGCGTATTTGCTCGTCGGCGCAGGTGGATTCTCCACAGTATCCAATGCGCTCGCGACATTTCTGGGTCCGTATACGGTGATCGTTCAAGGAACCGACGGCAACGATACCTATTCGGGGCTGAACAACACCGAAGGTATTGCCTTTGTAATTCGGGGCGGCGACGGCGACGATTTTGCCTCACAGATGAGCTCTGGATTTCTCGATTTTCACGGTGGAAACGGTGATGACCGCGTAGAGATGAAAATCGGCGACAAGGCTGATGGCGGGAAGGATGATGACTTCCTGAAGTTGAACACCTTTTCTACGCCGGCAAATCTAGAAATCACAACAGACCCAACTGGCGAATTGCAGTTCAGGGCCGAGGGCACGCTGCTCGAAATCAAAGACTTCGAGGGCTTTGAGATATTTGCAAACAATTCCAGCAAAGATTTCCTTCTAGATCTTCGCGGCTACGAGCAGGGGTTTCTGTCTTCGACCTTCAGCACTCCTCGAACGAATTTCAGTTTTTTCTCCACTGGAAACACCAGCTTTTATGCTGATGCTGCGACAGTGGCGGTCGCCGAACTAAGAGGCATAAAAAACATCCATCTGGACTTCAGCGGCTCTAGTGAAGGCGCGCGTATCGACAGCTTCGATATAGTGCACGGCACGAAGCTCAATCTGAATGCAATGGGCACAATATTCTTTGAATCGGTCGAAGCGACTGGCGGTTCTGGGAATGACTTTTTCTTTCTCGATATATCCTCGAAGCCACGGAGCGTTCTGAAGGGCAACGCAGGTGAAGACAAACTGTACACGAGCGAGGCAGGTGGCACGATCAATGGCGGGGCAGACAACGACATACTGGTTGGAAACATCGGTGTGGACATTGCAGTATTCTCGGGGAGTTTCCGGCAATACACCATCGACCTTTCAAACGGGCTTATTTCGGGCGCCGATGGAACAGACAGTTTTTCCAATATTGAACTATTCAAATTCGATGACGGCACTTTCAATTTGGCGACTGGTCAGTTCAACGGTAGCGACGATGACCTTGATGGTGGCGGCGGTTCGGATGTGCTGTTCCGTGTTGGCGGTGGTGGCAACAAGTTCGTTGCGACGACCGGTGATGGAAACTCGCCCATAGCAACCATTGGCGAGACCGCGGCAGATACTGTTGTAGCGATTGGCGGGAACATTGACGGTATCGGCGGCGATGACGTCATTTTCACCCGCGTCTCCAACGATTCGCATTACCGGGTCGATGCCGCGACGGGCGTGACGACCAATATCGGTCTCAACTGGATTGATCTTTTGGGCGTCACCGATGTGGATGGCGATGGTGATTTCGAGTTCGTTGCCTACTCGTCAGGAAATGGTTTCTCAACCTGGGATGCGTCCACAGGCATCAAGGAAGTCTCCATTGGCCGTGACGGCTTCACCATGCTTGCGGTTGGCAACCTGGTTGAACAGGCGGGTCCGGCGGACGATGGCCATCAGGAGTTTCTGATGATCAACAACGTCACCGGGTCGATGAATATCTTCAGCGACGCGGGCAATTTTGTCGCCGGAGTGAGGAACACCAGCAACTTCGAATTTTTCGGACTGGCAGATGTCAATGGGGATGGTGTCGAAGAGTCCGTGTTCAGAAACCTCACCAATTTGAGCTACAGCGCTGTCGACAATAACGCAGCAATCGTTCGAAACTACGCGCGGCCGGACAAGGACCTGGCAGCAATTGCTGACCTGGATGGTGATGGCATAGACGACCTCGTGTTCCTGCAAACCAACGGACGCTACCAGTTCGTCTCGGGCGACCAGTCCTGGGTCAAGGTTCTGCAGATGGACGACCTCGACCTGGTGGGCGTCGGTAACTACGATGACAGTCAGGACGGCGCCGAAGACCTGCTCTTCAGGGAACTCGACGGCTCCTACATCGCCGTCAACGGGGACAGAAATGTCGTTGTCGACTACGGCCATGCCGGCGACACTGTGCTCGAAAACGACCTGTTCAACACTCAAATCGACAACAACTCAGCAGATGACGCACTCCTGAGCTGAAGAAAATAGCAAGATCCCAACCGATGGTCGGGGTCTGCAAGCCTTATTTGCTAATGCCGAGGGATTCAGGATTCCTGCACGCACTTGGGGAGCCAGACGCGCTCCATGTTCACTAGCTCCGAATTCGGAGTTCGCATAATGCGAGCCATGAATTGAGTCAGACCCTGATTGGTTCGGGCATCGCCCGAAGAGTTGTCGACCGTGCAGAAAACTATCCGGGAAATCTGACACAAGCACCTGCGGGCCGACGCTGCGTTTCAATGAAAATGTCGAAGGGATGCAAACTAGCTGCTCTAAATACGGCTGGTCCCGGCCCGAACCAGGTTTGAACCAGCGATGGCCCGCCCAGCGACACCCCTTCACATCGGTCTGAGTGGCCATTGATGTGAACAAGGCGGGTCTCCACTCCGTGGCGTATCACGATGCCAAACTGCAACCAGCGGTTACGAAAGAACCCGGGGATGAAATAGGCAAAGTGTACAGTCTGTGGTCGACGGCCAATCACATCTTCGTTGCACTGCAACTCAATCGTTGCGTAATAATTGGCCTTCGAAGCTGGGTCATGTGAAAATTCTTTGATGTTCCATTCTCGTCTGAAATGATTTTTTGCGAATTCCGGCGGCGGCCAAACCGTCTGACGCCCAAACATCTTTTCCATAAATCTGAGCGAGTGATGCCGCCACTGTTCAAGCTGAACCGACACAAGCAAGTGCTCGATAGCTTTTTGAGAATCTCCGTCCGAAGCCACTAGAAGTCCGAGGGGATCTACATCCAGCAGCGCACACAGCACCAAAAAATCGTCGCCACTCTTTGGCAGAGCGCCATTTTGGAGCCACCGGTAAATGGTCGATCTGTTTGGGGGAGGACGCTTTCTGACCTTGTTGTCGCTTGAGGCCATCCAGGCGTCGACCAGGCCGTCAACACCACCGGACCACCTGGACTTTATCAATTGTTCGGTGAGGTGTCCGTCAATACCGATGATAGGCATAATCAATCCTTCCCGGGCTTCTAAATGGTGCTCACCTAGTGTGGGGTCGTGTCGCAAGTCAAAATTCTTGAATGCGACAGGGCGGGTTGCGTACATAAACTAATTAATAGAAGATTGAATTGTTATTAGTATATTTTGAGGGAAATTCTCGTGTCTACACGCGAAACGCAGTTTTCATTCGCAGAGGACGCTGCAAGTCTTTCAGTTGCAGCTTACTCGCAGTCACTTGTTGGGTTGACACAATCGCTTCCTCAAGGGTGGACGCTTGTTTCCACCGCTGAATTGATGGCAGCCAATCCCGATCTCATGGTCGAAAATTTCCACGAAGGCTTTTTTGCAGCCGACGCAGATGCGTTGACGAGCCTCTTGGCAAACTGGTGGGGAGGGCTTCCATCTCTTTTTGTAGATCAAGTTGATTTTGGGCAAGCTTACGTCGCACGAAAAGACAACGGTGACGGCACCCAAAGCATGGCGCTAGTGTTTCGTGGTACAGAGGGGCTTACTACGCTCCAAGACTGGATTAGCAACGCAATTGGCGGCGGTGTTGGCTGGTCCTTAGTTCTCGATACTTTCGAAGATTTCATTCAGGCATTCCAAGCTCTGACCGCGAACAGCGCGGTTACAGAGATACTGGTGACCGGTCATAGTCAAGGCGGTGCGCTTGTAGAAGAGTACATCTACCAAAATTTTGACGTACGACAATTTGGGGTGACGATTGCTTCACCGGGGGCAGGACATTCTGATCCACACGTCATAAATAACATAGTCAATTTTGGACACACTGATGACATTGTAAATGATCTACTTTACTATAGTCCTTCAAACGATGTTTCAATTGTCGTTGCGGATATTAACAACGTTTTCGATGAGCATAACATATATTTGTATAAGAATAATATTGAAAGGATTGTGAACTCCAATTTTTCGGATTTTATTTCACCTAATTTTATGAATCTGACATTTGTTTTGTCCGAATTCACTCCACTTTTTTTTGATGCTTCGTCGAGCGGGTCAAATTTATATGTCGTTGGCACTTCCGGGCATGATCAAATTTATGGGAGTGCAGGCAATGACTTTCTGGATTCATTGGACGGTTCGGATCACATTGAAGGTCGCGGCGGGAACGACCACCTTCGAGGTGGTGACGGAACCGACTACATCGACGGGGGCACAGGATTTGATACCGTCTATTTTGACCTTAACGTCGACAGCTACTCACCCATGTCGGTTATCGGAGGCGACCTTGGGTTGGCCACGAGCGGACTATCAGGAGATCTAGACACCCTTGTCTCAATCGAAAGGCTGGAGTTTTCAGACTGGTCCGGCAGTGTCCAAGATTTCCTCGACCGCTGGAATGAACTTACAACGCCACCGCCGCCTCCACCTCCGCCTCCGGTGGACACGGACGACTTTGCCGAAAATACCTCCACCGATGCGATCATGGACACACCATTTGCAGGTTCAGCGCGGTCGGTATCCGGAAAAATCGAGACTGCGGGTGACGCGGACTGGATTCGTGTCGATCTGATCGGCGGTCATACCTACACATTCTTCATGTCCGCTTCCTCCACCACGGGAAGTTCCCTCGATCCACTCTTGTTGCTTCGCAATTCAGCCGGGCAGTCCGTTGCGGCCAATGATGATCTGGTCTCCGGGGTACTCAACGCTTTCATTTCCTATACGCCCACCCAATCCGGAACCTATTACATTGATGCACGCGGCAGCGGCAGTTCGACTGGGGCTTATCTCATTTCAGGCTCTGACACCGGATCCAATTCCGCAGCTGACGATCTGACGGAAACTCCTGACACGCCACAACCATCAGCGCCCAGCAGTTGGGACTGGGAAGGCACCGACGACGACGACTTCCCCAGCCCGCTCACCCTCGGCGGCAACAACGGTAATGATCGGTTTCGCGGTCACGATGGAGAAGACAGGATACGTGCCGGTAATGGAAACGATTTTGTGCTTGGCGATGATGACGATGATCGACTCGAGGGAGAAAGTGGGAACGACACCCTGTTTGGGGGAGAGGGTGATGACCGGCTTTATGGCGGGGACGGCGACGATATACTTCATGGAGAGGAGGACGACGACTATTTGCAGGGCAATGACGGCGATGACTATCTGCACGGTGGCCGAGGCAATGACGACCTGAGCGGTGGCGATGATAACGATTATCTCAAAGGTGGTGATGACGACGACGAACTGGATGGTGGTAACGGGAACGACGAAGTATACGGCGACGAAGGTGACGACGATGTAGATGGCAACGGAGGAAACGACATTGTCAAAGGTGGTGACGGCAACGATACGGTTGATGGCGGCAGCGGAGACGATCTCGTAGAGGGGCAGGATGACGATGATTTTGTTTATGGCGGTTCGGGCAATGATCGCCTGTATGGCGGCAACGGCGATGACGTTCTCGATGGGGAGGATGGCAATGACTATATTGACGGCGGAAGTGGCGAAGACTGGGTAGAATTTGATGACAATGATCCAGTCACTGTAAATCTGTTTGATGGAATT
The DNA here is from genome assembly GCA_017794705.1 of Devosia sp. Taxonomy (GTDB): domain Bacteria; phylum Pseudomonadota; class Alphaproteobacteria; order Rhizobiales; family Devosiaceae; genus IH3. Next base: position 810,576 of record CP051235.1, read on the forward strand.
GCTTTCGGTGAAGGTACCGGCAGGGACTGGCTAGCAAACATCGAGAATATTCGAGGCGGCGGTGACAGCGACAGGATCGATGGCGACAACAATGCAAACAAGATCGACGGCATGGATGGCGACGATATCATTCGCGCCCATGGTGGAGCCGACATTGTTCGTGGCGGAGACGACAACGATATAGTTTGGGGCGATGCGGGTGCCGACTTCGTTTATGGCGACGCAGGAGATGACGAAGTCCGTGGCGGATTGGACGACGACCATCTGGAAGGCGGTGCAGGTAACGATGTGCTGCGCGGCGAACAGGGCGACGACTTCATCGATGGTGGGGCGGATACAGATATCGCCGTGTTCTGGGGCGAACGTGCCGACTTCGCAGTTACACAAAACGGTGATGGCTCTATTCGTGTAGCAGACACGAGAATTGACGGCTTGGAAGGTGTCGACACCGTCTTAAACGTGGAAATTTTTCGGTTCTTTGGCAGCGATGTTTCCGCCGCAGGACTGTTTAGCCTGGAACCAACTGCAGTCGACGACGCAGCGGCGACTTCGCGGACGGCTCCACTCTTTATTTCTGTGCTCGAGAATGATTCCGACCCAGATGAAGACGAACTGACCATAATTTCAGTTGATGGAATCGAGGGCGGCGGAGACGCATACGTTGTTGGAGACAAACTAGCTTTTGACCCCCGAGGTGATTTCCTTGACCTTGCGCCCGGAACAACGGGCCAGGTCGACATTGCCTATTCGATTACGGATGGAAACGGCTGGTTTGCCTCCGCGAATGTTTCAGTGACCGTTTCCTGGGCCCCTATTCATGTACAAGGAGACGATGCCGACAACGATCTCGTTGGATCCGAAGCCGACGAGACCCTACTTGCAAGAGATGGCAAAGATACCCTGTTCGGTGGAGGTGGGGACGATGTGCTTGACGGTGGAGAAGGCATAGATACCGCCGTCTACTCCAGCTACGTCTCCTTTGTTCAGCAGCCAGATGGTACCATCCAGACCCTGGATGAAGAACCCGGGGCGCCTTCCGGCACCGATACCCTAGTAAGCATTGAGCGGATAAAGTTCGAAATTGATGGCTTCCCGGATGAAGAATATGCGATCGAGATGTTTCTTCACCCGCTACCTGAACTGCCATACGCTAGCTACTTTCAGTATGATGGCGCGGGAAATGACGTTGGCGTCGAAAATTCTGGCATTTCGGTCGATAATGAGGAGCCAACTCAGAGCAACTGGTTTGATGTCATCGTCTGGAATATCTCGTCATTCGCGAGCGACGAGATCGTACTTCAGAATTCGGACGGAACTTCCACCATCCTGGTCGGATCAGGTTTCGCACTTTCAAATGACGTCCCGACGGCCGGCACAATCGTCGACATATACCGCCAGGATGCCGGGACAAACTGGGAAGAGATAATCGAACTTGATCTGTCGCTGACAGACTTTCATCAGGCCGTTGGCGATGGCTGGTGGCTGCGCAGCACTGTCCTTTCTGGAAACAACGTCCTCACAGGCAACAATCTCAACAGCTTCCTTGCTGGTTCCGACGGAGACGATTCCATTTTTGGCAATGATGGCAATGATGTGCTGTTCGCCGGCAATGGTCAGGACCGCGTTTTCGGCGGTTTTGGCGATGACATGCTGCTTTCCACCGGCGTCGGCGCTCACTATTTCCACGGCGGTTACGGCAGGGACCTTATTTCTTACGCCAACCAGTCAGAGGGCGTGACGATTGATCTAGCCGCCAATACCGTCTCCGGCGGCGAAGGCGACGACGACGTGATCGAGGGTTTCGAGGATGCGCAAGGCTCGGACGGTGGACACGACCACCTGTATGGAACGAACGAAAGCAACTTCTTGGATGGCCGATTTGGGGATGATGAACTTTCTGGTCGCGGAGGCAATGACCGAATTGTTGGATCGAAGGGGAATGACACCATAGCCGGCGGCGACGGTTGGGATATCGCTGAATACGACTATGATAATCACAATGGCGGAACACAGGGCGTTGATGCCGATCTTAAATCTGGCATCGTGATTGACCCCTTCGGAGATCAGGATGAGCTAACCGGGATCGAGGAAATTTGGGGTACACCGTTTGCGGACTCAATCTCAGGCAACGAAACCGCAAACGCCCTGATTGGCAACGCTGGCAATGACATCTTGAATGGCCGAGGTGGCGACGATTTCATTGATGGCGGAGACGGTCAGGATACCGCTGCTTTTGCATCAATTTTCTCACAATACGTCGTGGACAATGACCTACAAACCGTGTCCAGCGCGATTGAGGGGACCGACACAATCGTCAATGTGGAAGTTCTACGGTTCCTTGACGGTGAATATGATTGGACCTCAGCAGACTTTACGTCTGTCACCAGCGGTGTCGTGATTCACGGAACCGGCTCGAACGATGTGATTTCGCCGAACAATGCTCCCGCAGGGCAGCCGCTTCCAACAAATTTGGCAGATATTCTGTACGGACACGACGGAAATGACTGGCTCGGCGGCGGTCTTGGAGCGGACCTGATGATAGGTGGCAACGGCAATGACAAGTATGTGGTTGAAGATTCAGAGGATACTGTCGTTGAGGTAAGTCTGTCGGGTGGCGCCAAAGACAGGGTAATCTCCGCAATTGATTACCAACTGGGTGACTTCGTTGAAGAACTTCAGCTTGCGGCGGGAGTCACAAATATTACCGGCATCGGAAACGAGTTGGACAATCTCTTGATTGGCAACGAGAACTCAAATTTGCTTTCCGGAAAAGGCGGTGACGATACGGTCCATGGCGATGCTGGCGACGATGAGATCCGTGGTGGCGAAGGCGAGGACGACTTGTTCGGCGATGCTGGCAACGACACAATTTACGGCGGTGATGACGACGACACGATCGACGGTGGATCCGACACAGATACGCTTGTGCTCAATGGCAACAGCGCGGACTATCTGGTCACTCTGAACGGCGATGGTTCTGGGACTGTTGTCGACCAGGTCGGCGATGAGGGCACCGATACTTTCAGCAACATTGAGTTCATCCGCTTTGACGGAGACAATGTCACCATCTCTTCAGTTTCCCCTGCCCCTGGCGACGATGACCTTGATGGTGGCGGCGGTTCGGATGTGCTGTTCCGTGTTGGCGGTGGTGGCAACAAGTTCGTTGCGACGACCGGTGATGGAAACTCGCCCATAGCAACCATTGGCGAGACCGCGGCAGATACTGTTGTAGCGATTGGCGGGAACATTGACGGTATCGGCGGCGATGACGTCATTTTCACCCGCGTCTCCAACGATTCGCATTACCGGGTCGATGCCGCGACGGGCGTGACGACCAATATCGGTCTCAACTGGATTGATCTTTTGGGCGTCACCGATGTGGATGGCGATGGTGATTTCGAGTTCGTTGCCTACTCGTCAGGAAATGGTTTCTCAACCTGGGATGCGTCCACAGGCATCAAGGAAGTCTCCATTGGCCGTGACGGCTTCACCATGCTTGCGGTTGGCAACCTGGTTGAACAGGCGGGTCCGGCGGACGATGGCCATCAGGAGTTTCTGATGATCAACAACGTCACCGGGTCGATGAATATCTTCAGCGACGCGGGCAATTTTGTCGCCGGAGTGAGGAACACCAGCAACTTCGAATTTTTCGGACTGGCAGATGTCAATGGGGATGGTGTCGAAGAGTCCGTGTTCAGAAACCTCACCAATTTGAGCTACAGCGCTGTCGACAATAACGCAGCAATCGTTCGAAACTACGCGCGGCCGGACAAGGACCTGGCAGCAATTGCTGACCTGGATGGTGATGGCATAGACGACCTCGTGTTCCTGCAAACCAACGGACGCTACCAGTTCGTCTCGGGCGACCAGTCCTGGGTCAAGGTTCTGCAGATGGACGACCTCGACCTGGTGGGCGTCGGTAACTACGATGACAGTCAGGACGGCGCCGAAGACCTGCTCTTCAGGGAACTCGACGGCTCCTACATCGCCGTCAACGGAGACAGAAATGTCGTGGTCGACTACGGCCATGCCGGCGACACTGTGCTCGAAAACGACCTGTTCAACACTCAGATCGACAACAACTCAGCAGATGACACACTCCTGAGCTGACAAAGATAGCAAGATCCCGGGCGTATATGCCCGGGATCTATGGTCATCAGCACGCTCTAACTGATTCTGTTTCTCAGTACCAAATACAAGACGCGGGCCAAGAAGAATATGTTGCCAACGGTGTAGCGATAAAAAAGCCGTCGCGGTTCCCTCATAAGTCTGAACATCCATTCCAGACCAACTGATCGAACCCAGTGGGGTGCGCGCGGAAACCGGTGCGAAATGAAGTCGATTACCGCTCCGCCGCAAATAATAATCAAGCGGTCGTCGGGGAATTCACTTCTAAGACGTCGAGCCAGCCTCTCTTGTTTTGGCATGCCCATAGCGAGAAGAACCACCTCTGGTTTGGCCTCATGCACCAAGCTGATATAGGCCTGTTCATCTCGGAACCCATCACAACGCGCAACAATGGAATGACCGCTTCCAGCTAGCTCCTCTGAGCCAAGCGACAACCAAGGATCTTCAGTTCCGAAAACTGCAATTCCGCGCCCTTTCAGTACTTCTAGCATCATCGGAATGAAGTCGGTTCCGTTCATGTTAATTCCAGGGTTCCAACCTAGAGCATGCAACAATATCTCCATGCCTCGCCCATCTCTCAGCAAAACGTCAATCGCCAAAAAGTCCTCGAGAACGCTTTCTTCATCGCAGCACAGGTTAAAGCCGTGCGCGTTGACGAACGATATGGTGAACCCGCCCCGCTCCTTCAGTTCTAACATTAGATTTTGAACTTCACATTCACCGACGACTATAATGACTTTGTTCAGTATGCGCGTCGCGGTATCGTATAGTTCTGGCATGGCTCCCGTCACGTTCGTTTGGTCTCCTTGCCGACATTTGGCTCTCAACAATACGAAGTCTAGTTATAGTGCAGCCTCATACTCAGCCAAATCCGCGATGGACAGCTTTGCACGTATGCGTGCCTCGATTTCAGGTAGTTCGCCACCCACTTCAATCGCTTTAGGACGTGAAGTAACTAATCTGCGCAAGGTGCTTTGCATAAGCTGCGGCATGTTAGGTTCGATATAGGTCTGAAAAGTTGGATGTCCTCGCAATGCACGAGCCCATCCGGCCCAGGTCCTGCGGGCATTCGCAGTGTTGCGGGGAGGCAACTCCTCTAGTTCGGGCACTTTCAGCGGATCTGCACCGACGAATTCAGCGACCTTTTGAGCGTAGATACGCCGCTCCGCAATTAGGTTTTCAAACTTTAGGCACAAAATGTTCTGTTTGCCGAACAACTCGCGAAAGGGAGCTATTTGCATCGAATAGCGGCTGAAATCAACGATCGGACTGTACGCGTCGACTGCTTCCGCCAAGGTTGGTACCTTGCATTCTCCGTGCTGAAACTCGTGACCATATTGACTAACCGCTCTTTTGGCAGGTTCGCGCATAAGGTAGATGCACTTAACTTTCGGGCCCAAAGTATCGTAGATGTTCTTTGCCGCATTCGTTAGCATGGGAGCCTTCGTATAGTGAGTTGAACTTTCACCGCATATTTGATTTCCACGAACGTCTTGGAACAGCTTTCTATACTCCGCAGTTCGCGCGGCCGGCAGAGGAAGTTTTTCTGGTCCACCAAACTCCGGCCCTACAAAATAACCAGGCTCTTTCCAAGACGACATGACAATATCCGGATGGCGATCCAAGTCTTCATGCAGCGTCGTTGTTCCTGATTTCATTGATCCCACAATAATAAAATCTGGCTTTGTAATTTCTGCTCGTGACACTTTATGACTTCCACTCCACACGCCTTGGAGTTTTTTGGACTATCGCGATAACAAATAACCACAGAACCCACGCCGCATTGTCGTACTGCAAGATCCCGCCCTCAAAAAATGAACGGATAGAAAATAAGAGCAGTACCGCCCCACAGAACGATGATGGGCTTTTCACTTGCTGTCCAGTGGCGTGAAAGACACGGGCAACTGGCTGGACAATTGCAGCTCCTATCGCCAATACGAGACCAACCATTCCGGTTCCCGACAAAAAATCTACGTAGGCGTTATGGGGGTGGGGAGCGAGTACTGCGTACGGAGTTTCGGCTTTCAAGTTGAGACTGACTTCGGGATTGCCGAACACGGACCGAAAACCTTGACCAAAAACTGGATTCTCTAGCCAAACCGCCAACCCAGTTTTCCAAAGGCCCACTCTTCCGGTGAACGCAAAATCATCACCAAATATGATTTGCTGGAGAAACTTGCTTTGAGCAATCGCAACTACTACCGCCGCAAGCACAATCCCAGCAAGAAAAACAGTTGCGAACCTGGAAACTTCGCTTCTAGCGACAGCACTCCAGTACCCTAGAAAGAATACTCCAAAAGCAAGCACCAAGATCGAGGTCATTGATTGCGTCATAAATAGAAATAAGCCAGATATGATAACCATGACCAAACTGAGTGCTTTTCGTCGTGTCACAAAGGCACGCAAGAACAGCAGTGTAGCAACTGCGGCGAACGAACCAGCCTCATTCTTGTGTGCGAAGAACCCTCTCCAAGCGCCGACGAGGAGTGGGTCATCTCGGCCATGAAGACCTTCCAACGAGAAAAAAACTGCGCCGTACTGCAACAAGATGCCAATGCTGATCGAGATGAAAAATATCCTAAAGCCCCTTTCCCACCCCACGATTGCCAGCCCGTAGAAGATGAGAACCACGACCGTAGATGCGCGCACAACAAGTAGGAAGCTGAACAGTGGAGTTGGAGACCAAATGCAACTCAATAGTATCCAAAGCAGAAGCATCCACATTATTGCCGGGACTGGAAACAAAGCGGTATTCGGACTCGAAATAAACAATATCAATACAAAGGTGAACGCTAACAATGCACTCAGTGCGTATGTCGCCACGTTGTTGCTGCTGGTAAATATGGCGAGCATGAATACCAGAAGTCCAAGCTCTCCCGTTCTTTGTACAATAATATTCTGGTCACTGGGCCGCGCAGAATGCACATAGTCCTTGGTGCTCATGTCCCCGCTATCTTTCGGTATTCAGCAATGCGCAATTGACCCAGTCCAGCGAAGTAACCGAGTGCTCGAAATACACGAAGTTGTGCATCTAGACGGGCAACAGGTGAGCCTATGCTAAGAAGCCAAAAAAGGGGGAAAGTTACGAGCGCGCCGACGCCCAATGCCAGTATTCGAGATAGGCTCTTAAGTTTATGAGGTCGCCTCAAAGCCCGCCAGGCTGTATTCGAGCCCCGGCGAAAACTCCGTTTGTGCACCCACGCGCGCGTAGACCTATCTGCCGGCACAGTTTCACTTACCTCGGCGCTGTCAGCCCAAGCAAATTTCGCACCAGCCCATTTCAAACGATAAAACAGGTCCGCGTCTTCTCCGCCCGTTACTGCGAATACGTGGTCAAACCAAGGCGGCTGAACCATCTCCAGCGCTGCGCGCTTCAAGAACACGTTCTCGGTTGAGAGAATAACGGGTACTGGACCCTCTAGTCGGCGTTTGCGGCGAAACTGTCCGCAGGCCGCAACAGCAGGATCGACATTATCGGCCTCAAAAACGCTACGGACAGGGCCACCGACAACATCAGCCCCTGTTGCACGAGCAACTTTCAATAACTCGGTCAACCATTGCTTTGAGGGTGACTCATCGTCATCGATCAATGCCAAATAGCTACACTCCAACTGTTCACGCACAAACGTGAACAGGGCATTGCGAGCAAACGAAATCCCCTGTTCAGGCTCGATAACGCAGTCAACCGGGAAACGAAAACCCGACGCCATCCGTTCATCGACAACCTTTCGCCCCGCTTGTTCAGCAGCATCATTGTCACAAACCAGAACGCGTAGACTTTCGCGCACATCAAGCGCGTCGATCGCATCCAGCAGGCTAGAAAGTAGCCGGGGCCGCCTGAAAGTGGCAATCGCAATTACAACATGTGCATGGTTTTGGTGCATCTCGGTTAGCCCCTCAACATCCAGCTGTCCGGAGCCAGCAAAGAAGGTCCAGAACTAGCAATTCGGGCCAGCAGTTGGCGGTCGCTTTCATACTTTTTGTCTAGCCAATCCCTTACATCTTCGGAGAGTTGAGCCTCTTCTGCGTTCGTAGCCGAGGCGAGTGATCGTATGGGCGCATCCAGCCCGAAGTTGCGGGTAATTCCGAGTGCGCGTTTCACTGTTCTGAGCAACTTCCTTATGACCGTCATCGGCACGGATGAGACGTTTTTGCGCGGATTGTGCGCGGAAAGATCGACTGCAGTTTCGGAAATCTCGAGGAACTCACAAACAGAAGTCCAAACTGTTTCCCCGTCTCGCGCGATCATATCGAAGTCAATGAGCAAAAAGCGATTCCGATCAAAACACTCAAGAGCTCGTAGAAGTTGGGCGCCCATTCGTATGCGTTCTTCGTAGTCGATTTTTTTTGGTTCTGGCCGAGTAATTGGAATGCGTTTGCCAGCTCGTCTTTCAGCACTCAAGTGGAACGCCGTTTCGAAATCCGGCTCCAATTCATTACCGCTCACCCTTTCTTCCTGATGGAGGGAAAACGCCAAGTCGGCGTGGTTCCTGAGCGCTACGATAAACCTTGCGTCTGAGCTTGTTCTCGAAATTGCCGGTATGGCATTCTTTGACGCCAAATAGTCGACTGTTCCGTCACAGAACCATTTGTGCTCAAACTCATCGATGAAGAGCCTGCGATATGCACTAGCGCGACGGCGAAACGGTCCATCCTTGTAGTCATCGTTGAAGTAACCCGGTTCTTTTGGCTTGCTGACTAGCACTTCTGGGTGTTGCGCCAACCAGTGCGCTATTGAGGTTGTACCGCTCTTTGGCGCTCCGGGGATAAACAAATTCGGCCAACGCGGACGGTATCGGTTCATTGACCGGCTCCCTTGAATGCGCGGCGCTTCCGACGCAACTCCGTAAGTGTTTCCTTCCAATGAAAAAGATGCGCGGGATGAATAGGCAGAATGCCAAGGCGCGATGAGCAGAGCCAAGTGACCCAAACATTCCACAATACGACCCCGAAAGTCGTTCCAATGGCAGCACCCAGAACACCGCCGCTGGCTGCACCGACAATTGTGCTAGCAAGACCGATGACGCCCGATATCATAGTCACAACAAACAAGGTGCGTTCCATACCTGCCAAATTGAGTAAATGACCATTTGGACCGCAAGCGGAACTCACCACCTGACCGACGCAAAGCGTGATCAATGACCAGTAGAATCCACTGAAACCTGCATCAAACCATGACAACAGCCAACTGCCCAGAACGATAAAGAATGCCAAGCCAAAAAGCGAAGAAAGGGTGGCAATGGAAACCATCGCCGTCACAAGTCTTTGCACGTCGGACACGCGGCCGGCGTGCCAGTCTTTCGCAATCGCCGGACCAGATACCTGATTGGTGCCCACCAATGTAAGCGACAGCAAATTTGCCAGTCTTTGCGCGGCAAAAAAACCGCCGGCCGCCAATGGCCCAAGAAACAGAGCAACCACAACAGTACTAGACTGCTGGATCCATTGGCGAGCAACATCGACGCCCATAAGACCCCACTGCGCGCGTCGTATTTCGGTCAGTTCGTTCTCATTCGGGCGTTGAATTGAGAATCGAACGCCGCCAGTAACTCGCAGGCCGAAAACACGCCATAACTGGGCCGCAGTGATGATTACCAGCGCGATGGTTGCAACTATCAGCCCTGTCAAACCCGACATTTGACCCAGGTGCAGCGCGGCAGCGATTGCCAACACACGCCAAATCACGTCCCTCGGGACCAACGACCAACCTAGATTGCCTTGAGCGCGGAGGGCGAATGTCAGAAACTGGGAAAACGCCAGCGTCAGTCCAAACAGTCCTACCCAAATCAGGAACTCAGGTTGACTGAACAGCCCACTAGAGTTTGGCTTGAGCAAAAAGAGCGCAACGCCACTTATGGCCAAGACTGTCGAGCCCAACGCGACCATTTTCGTGCCACGTACAATCACGAAGTTGGCGGTTGGAACGCCATACCGCTCAGCAAGCGTTGGCCAGAAACGCATCGCCGAGATTGGCTGCCCCAAGGCCACAAATGGCCAGAGCAAGCCGGCAAGGGAAAACCCGATAGAGTAGAGACCGAATTCGACAGGGTCCATTTGCCTGGCGAAAACAAGACTCATACAAAACGCCAACCCCACACCAACGAACTTTGAACCGCTCGCAAATGCGACCCGCAGTATTGTTTCCATCAACAATCGACTTCGATTCACGAGGAGCCCCAAGCGACCAATCCGGCCGCCGCACACCGAGGGCACGACGGACTCCATACAGGGAAATCAAAACACACGTCAGCGCTCCCTAGCCGGATTCCGCTCCTACGCAACACCAGTGCAGAATTAACTAGAACGCATAAACAATCTTCAAAATACAGCAATTACATGCTTAAGATAGAGTTAAGATACTTATTAGTTGATGCTAATAAATTGGTTGTTTAGTGACAGACACGAAGTTCACTGAGATTTCTGAACCGATTGCCAGATTTGGCGCAGCGAAGCGCGGCGTTTTTCTGAGCCACGCCCTGCTCAGCATTGCCTATGCACTTGGCGACATCCTCGTTATTAGTGTGTTGTTTCTGGCTGCCCACACATTTCACACACTCGTAGTGGGTGTCGGCATTTTCGACCCAACGGACGCGATACTCTCGGGGTTGCGTTTTGCCACCATATTCGCCGCCATCGTCTTGATCCGGGGCAATTACGAGTTCGGACGCCTACTGGAACCCGAAGGTCAGTTGCGGCGCTTTGCGCAGTCCTGGATGCTGACATTCCTCGTCTTCGCCTGGTTCGCGTTTCTTGAAAAGAACGCGGCGGACTTTTCACGCGGATCTGTTCTTATTTTCTGGGTGTCCGGCGGCGTGGTCCTTTATGGATTTAGAAAATCCGCGGCGAACTGGTTGCGTGCGAGGCTTGAATCCAACGAGATCAATCTCGCGTCCGCATTTGTGGTCTACGACGGAAGCGAGTGGTCCGGCCCGAAGCTGTCCGCGCAGCTCCGCAGTGGCGGAATCGAGATCGTTGGACAGTTCGAGACCCATTCCACCCTATCTGATACGAAGGAGGGTCACGTTCCCGAGGCGGTGTTGTCTGCCATCATGGCCTGCCTTCAGTCCAAGCGGCTTGATGCGGTTTATCTGTTTCTGTCTTGGCAGAACTGGCAGGAGATCAATTCGCTCAAGTCCGTGCTTCAACAGTTACCGGTGCCGGTTTATCTGTTTGCGGATCCGGTGGTGCAACCTTCCCTGGCATCCCGGCGGCAGACGGTTGCTGGCAATCTTGCCTTTCAGATCGAACGTGGCCCGCTGACTGAAAACGAGCAGCTAGCCAAACGCCTCACCGACATTGCCGCTGCAACTCTCGGCCTGCTTGTCCTTTCGCCCCTGATAATCATGGCTGCGATTGCCGTGAAACTCAGCTCACCGGGCCCGGTCCTGTTTCGACAGCGTCGGAAAGGATTCGGTGGCAAACCGTTCGACATCTACAAGTTTCGAACTATGACGGTTGAGGAGAACGGCGATGAGGTCAAACAGGCCAGCCGCAACGACAACCGGGTTACGCGGATCGGACGCATCCTGCGCAGGTCCAGCATTGATGAATTGCCGCAACTGCTTAACGTTCTGAAAGGCGATATGTCCATGGTGGGGCCGCGCCCCCACGCTGTTGCCCACGACAACCTTTACGACCGGAAGATTGGCGCCTACGCATTTCGCCAGCATGTCAAACCAGGCCTCACCGGCTGGGCACAGATTCACGGCTTGCGCGGCGAGACCGCCACTGACGTTCTCATGGCGAAACGCGTCGAACACGATCTTTGGTACATCAACAACTGGTCCTGGCTGCTCGATTTGCAGATCATGCTGCGCACCGCAGTCGTTTTGCTCTGGGACAAGAACGCCTACTAGTTCTGCGATCCGCCCGGCTAATTCCCCGATTGACGAATGCGGACATTCGTTCCGATCTGCGTCACATGTGCTGCCACAGTCGTGGAGCTGGTCCCGTTGCGCCGTTCATGATGTCTCCGACTGCAAAAATCGACTGCTACATTGAGGGTTGGAAGTGCAGGAGCGAGCCAATGCCCACCCTGCCCGAGCTGCATCAAAAACCTTTTGTTAAGTTTTGGGATTCTAATGGTTGGGACAGAAGGTTCGTGTCGATACCGAAGGAAGAATCCGTGCTCAATGGCCTCATGCTGCTGGCCGCAAGCGGCGCGATCATCGCCAGACGACTTAGTCTTGCCGTTCTCGTGTCGGCATCGATATTCATCATTGCAGTCGGTCCAACGCTTGCCTCAGCCGCCCTGGCTGAAACACTGGTACTTTGCGTGTCGGCTGTAGTCGCGCTTCAAGGTGGCTACTTCACTGCAATAGTCCTAAGCGACGAGCCCGGATCAGCAGTGAATGCCTAACCGCTTGAATCTCTGGCGTATGACCGCCTAAGAGGAGCTCACCAAAGAGCCCCCAACCTATTTTCAGCCGTATCCATAGTAGGCGGAATACTTGCTGCGATAGGTCGAGCGGCTGATGTCCTGCTGATTGAGCACGCCGACGATCTCAGTCTCGGGACGTTTTGCCTCCACAATGGCGTCGACGGCCGATTTGGCTTCCCGTTGCGAGGTATTGGCCCACTGGACCACAAACACGACCACGTCTGCAAACCCGGCCAGGTATAACCCATCCACGACCGGCGCGATCGGAGGGGAATCCACGACGACGACCTCAAACACGTCGCGTGCAAGCCGGATCAGACGAGACAGCTTGTCTCCGGAGGCCAGCTGATCTGTTGCCATTTCGCTTGGACGCGCGCCCACGATGGCCTGAAGGCCCTCGGAATCAGGCGTCACAATTTTCTGCAGCTTGAGTCCATCTTCATTTGAAGCCAGATAATCGAGCAGACCGGAGTCCGGTTCAATTCCCAAGTGCCTGTGAATGCTCGGTTTTCTCAGGTCTGCATCGATCAGCAGCGTGTTTTTTCCGAGCAACCCGTAGGAGCGAGCAATTGAAAGCGCCATGGTGCTCTTCCCCTCCCCTGGCACCGCGGAGGTCACGAGCACAACGATTCCCTTATCTGACGGCGATCCCGCCCTGGCGCGGCGAGAAGCCAGCTCGGTGCCCATCCTTATCCTTCGCACAGCTTCAGAAAACACCGAAAGAGGTGATGCAACAATTAGATCTGCCAGACTGTTTTCGACGAGGTCATTTTCTTTCTGTCGCGGCACTGCGGCGGCGACGCGCATGCGCAGGACAGCCTCTAGCTGATCTTCGCTGGTGAACCCGCCGATGTAGTTTTCGACGAGAAATGCCAGGCCGATGGCAAGACCAAGTGAGCCCAATCCGGCAAGCATGAGCACAAGGCGATGGTTCGGGAATGAAGGATCCAGCGGCGGAACTGCTTCGGACACTATGCGCACGTCCGGTTGCTGCAGGTAGGCCTGCGCCTCGAGCCCGTTCAACCGTTCGAGGAACGTCTGGTATTGGGACCGGGCAATTTCGGCACTCTGCTGCAGTTCATAGATGCTGGTGAGAATGCCCGCCGGAAGGTCTGCCTCGAGCACCCCTGTCCGCAACCGCTGCTGCAATTCAGAAACTCTGGTCTGAGCGTCTGCGATCTGGCTCCTGAACTGGGTCAGATCGCTGTCAACCTGGGACTCAAGCTCTGCCTCAAGTTGGCTCAATTCGGCACGCAAATCGATTGCCGCCTGTGACCCTTGGGCAGCCCCGGCCAACCGCTGTTCAAGTTCCTGTCGCTGAGCCTCAAGACTCGTGATCGCTTCGGATTGCAGCGCGCGTGCTACAGCGGACCAGTCTTGTCGTGACAGCCCCCGCTCTGCCAACTGGGCTGAAGCAACCAGAGTTGCCCGTGAAGAGTTCAGGGCGTCGAGTTGTCGACGCACTGACAGAAGGTCAGTTCGCCCTGTCTGCTCAGCTATGGTTTGCAGATTGTTGGCGACAAACTGATCAAACGCGTCTTCAGACCGGGCCACCGCTGCACCCGCCTCCTCAATCCGTTCGCTAATGATATCGCGTGCACTCAGGGTCGCGTTCACCTTGGATTCAAGCTGCTGTTGAATGTAGGCTTGCGTCAGCGTGTTGGCGATGCGGGAGGACATTTCCGGATCACCGGATCTGGCGCGAATGGCTAGGAGATATGTCAGACCGCGACGCTGAACCGTAACCGCATCACGCAAATTGGACATGACCGTCTGCAGGGCCTCTTCGCCGGTAGGCAACTCGGGCTGAGGCAGACCCACGAAGGCAAGCAATCGATCTCTGAGACCAAGGTGCACTCCGAATTCGGGATCATTGACCAGATCAAGCGCCTGAACGGTTCTGAGCAGGTTTGTTTCGACTCGCACCAATTCGACTTCACCGTCGACGCGGGCGCTATCATTGCTCAGGTTCGGTGTCTGAGCTTCTGGCGCAAGCAAATCCTTCGGCGCCGGATCGACCATCACCAGAGTTTCGGCCGTGTAAATGGGTATCATGAAGTAAAGAGCCAGGCCTGTTGCGGCGAGACCCAGCACGACCACAGCGAAAATGAGGCGCAACTGACGCTTCAACAAGCCCAGAATGGCCCTCAGATCGATTTCGCTTTCTTCCATTTTCAGCCAATCCCGTGTGTTCTGGCAGTGATCTGCGTCAAGCAGCAGAAACAGTTACAAGTCTTCAGTCTGTTGTAAGAAATGATGGTTCAAATCCAGTTCGAAGGCGCACCGCAGAAAGCTTACCGGTGGCAAATGCGCCGGTGTCTATTGCTATCCGGCCGCGATCAAGTAACGGCGATGCCACCTGTGTGTGACCGTGCACAACCAGGCGCCCGTATCCCGCGTAGTCGATTGCGCCGGCATCCCGCCACAGCAGGGTATCCTCGCTTTGCCCATCGATTGGTCTTTGCGGATCAATTGACGCATGCACGAACGCGTGTTCATCCGTGAACGCAACGAGATGCAGGCCCTGCAGAAACTCGATGTGTTCGCGGGGAATGTGACTGTTCAGCAAATGCCGAACGCTCTGGGCGGAATATCCCGCGCTGAAGAGGCTGGACAAGTCCACTCCATACGAGCGCAGGGTCTCAACGCCGCCGAACCTCAGCCACTCGTGATTACGAGCGGGTTGGCTCAGGAATGAAAGCATAGTCGATTCATGGTTGCCGGCGAGGTACACGCGCTTGATCGGATTTTGGTCCGCGGAAGTCAGGTGATCAAGCACTCCCGCGGAGTTAGGTCCTCGGTCCACATAGTCTCCCAACATCACCAAAAAGCACTTGTCTCCGTGATTGGCAAAGTCTTGCGCGATCAGGGACTCCAATTCGTTAAGCAGTGAAAGACACCCGTGAACATCGCCAATCGCGTAGATCACCGTCGTTTCGTCGAACGGCACTTCGATTGCAGACGCTGCGAACTTGTGCGGCGTCTGCCGTATTGCGCCCAATGTCTTGCTCAACAGCGACCGGAAGCTCATGGCGCCTGCCCCGCCCCAGCTGCGTGGGCCCGATCAACGTTGTTGATGCTGGCCGAAACCGCGCACCCCAGAAACGCAAGAAGTAAATAGGCATTGGCCGGGATCTCGAGACTAAAATCCACTGTAGAGTGCAGGGCTGCAACCAGGAGGGCGCCCAAACCGGCGAGAGGAACGTACCAGTCGCGTCTGCTCCAAACGGACGCACGTATTGCCCTGAAAGCGAACATTGCGCAAAGGATCAACGGAAGGCTACCCACGACTAAGCCCAGTTCAAACCAGAGCTGAAGGTAGGTTGAATGCGCCTTGTTCCACATGAATTCGGGACTCAGCGGAGGCAGCCCGAAGAACGGAAAGACCCATTCGAAGCTGCCGCCGCCGTAGCCAGTCCAAGGCCTTTGGGCAATTGCGCCAAGCGTCTGAGAAAAAACAATCCAGCGGGTTTCCCGGCCCAACTCGCCGAAGATCAAGCGATCAATCAGGTTCTCGCCGAAGGTCACCAAAAACACGACAAGCATAGCCCCGACAGCGCTCATAATCGCTGCCTTCACCCACCAGGGCAGTCCGGCTCTGAGAGTACAAACGAGTAGCACAAACACTGTCGCTGCAATCCCCGCAAACGTGCCCATCCGTGAGCCGGTGGCAAAAAGGGTCGCGGCAATGATCAGGGTACCCGCTACTACAAGAGCCACAGATGTCATTTTTGCTGGCAAGGTCTCATGACCCTGCAGTCGGTGAAACAGGAGGACAATCCCTGCCGGCAAGGCCATCGCGAGGAACGTGGCAAATGAGTTGCGGTTCACAAATGTACTGGTTGCGAAACCTTGATATGCCCATTTCTCGGTTCCCAACAACGTGTCGTTCCATTGGGTGAGCATGAACAGGCCAAGCAACGCGTATCCAGACACCGTCGCAAACAGTACCTGGAGGATCGAGTGTGCCCTTGAGCGATTCACGGCTACCTGCAAGAAGAGGAAAAAGAACAGTCCGTAGCTGATCCAGCGAATTAGCATGAGCAGCGTGGCGTTCCGGTTCAGGCTAATGGCCTGAAATTCAGACGCGTTTGATTGCAGTTGGCCGAGCGAAAAAACAGATATGGGGAGCGGAAGCACTTGCAGCAGCAGCCACAAGCAAAATGCTCCGAAGATGAGCGCGGGTAAGGCCAATTGCGTCAACGAGAAGCGCAGGTTGCGGTTTCGTACCATCGAGTGAACGAAGTAGCCTGCGGCAATCAGTCCGATCAGGCAGGACCATATCGTCCACAGTTGCGGTCGGTTGCTGGCCAACGGTAGCGGCGCCAATACGGTTATCCCAACCAACAAAATGGCCAGAATTTCATTTGACCGGCGTGGCATTCCCGACGCAGCGCGCAGGGCGCCGTTGCGGCGTCGGTCCTCGTCTGGCCTGTGCAGGTCAACCGCTTCCATGAGAACTCATTGTTCTTGATGCCGACCTGACAGCTGACAGGAACGCGTTCTGTTGTTCCGAACTCAGGGTGTCAACTGCTTCCGCGATCCGATCCCTGGTGTGCGGGCGACGGCTGTAGTAGAGCGCCACTTGCTGACGGCCGTCGACAGACTGCACGGCAACGGCGATGTCCCTCAAATGCGAATCCCGCCCCGCCTCGTCCAATTCAGCGTAGTGTTGCTCACCAATGGCGAAGCGCCGGCGCGAAAGCCAGCCCAGGTTGGGAGAAGCCTGTCTGGAAAGTATCAGACCGTGCCTCATGCGCTCCCAGTCCGATCTTTCCCCCGCCACTGTAGCATCGATCAGCCAGGCATAGGCATGCGCAGGTGCGCGGATCAGTATCTGACCGGAAAGTCGTTCGCAGGTGTCGAGAAGCTGATTGCGCGTTTCGAGTCCCGCTGCCCTGCCGTAGACACTGCCGATCGCCACGAAGCAGTCTTCAAGGACTGCCTGGGTACATTGATCAGAAAGGGCGAGGTCTCGATCCTGGCTGGCAAGCCGCTGAACCCTCTCGATATCGCTTTGAGAGGCACCCACAACACATGAGGCCTCGAGTATCAACGCATGGCCCGCAGATGCGGCGAGCAGCAAGGATACCAACACAAGAAGAGACAAAGACAGAGAAATGGCTCTACGCATGTAGACTCTCCATCTTTGGCAGGGTCTTGGACGATTCGCTCAGTTCGTCAGCAGCAGAGAAGAGCAGCAAGCGGGAGGATTCACCGGAACCTGAAGACTCGCCTTTGAAAAATATGAGCCTAGGCAGCGCTGGGAACTACAGCAGCCTCACCAATGGAGGCGGTGCCTTCAATCTCGCAAGCATCCACCGTTTCGGCGATACCCAGAACCAGTTCACTGCTGCTCGAGTAAACGGCAGCAAGCCGAATGGCCTCCGCAATTTGCGCGTTGGGATCCGCCGGCGGTGTTTCACACAGCACAGCATACGCGGTCATGGCGTCAACGAATGCCCCAACCGCAGGATCAACCTCCTCCTCGGAAAAGGCGCCGAAATAGCTGTCGATGGAGGTCGCGCAGGCTCCCGTTTCATCAGCAAGGCAAAGGGAAACAAGCTGATCTTGAGTCAGCACGGCTTCTTCCTGAGCCGACACAGGCATCGCCAAAGGTATGGCCAAAACAACGGATATCAGAGCGGCGCGCACAGCTAACTCCATAAAGAGCAAATTACACCGTGATGGTATTTCCAACATGGGACTCAGTCAACTTCACATGCGGGCTCAAGCGCCAAGTATTTACAATTTCTTCAACAGGGTTAAGACCGCAGAAGGTGTCCCGTCCGTCCATATTCCTGCTTTTTGCCAATACACTTGGCGCGGAACCCCTTGTTTGCCTTGGAAGGTCGGTTGAGCTGGGCTCAACTCCAACGGGAGACCGGATTGGCACCTGACATCGAAACCAGTCGATGGGGCATCTGGCTCACCGGGCGGATGGAATTGGTCAGATTGTCGAGCACGAAGTCCCCTTGCAGAGTCTTTACAATGAGGACGGCGTGGGGCTCGCCTTGACGCGTGGTCACCACAGCGATCCGCAACGCCCCCGGCGAAACACCGGCTTCGATCAAGCGCTGCCTCTTGGTGATGACATAGTCCTCGCAGTCCCCGGACGCCGGATTGAACGTCCAGACATCCGCTCCGGCATCATTCCGCGGTCGGATTGCGCGATTGACCGAACCATTCACCCGGCGAAGCAGTTCCAGAACCTCGTCCGTCGCGTCAATGCGGCTCACGCCTCCGCCGCGGCAGTATTCAGCGTGCCGCAGGCACAGCAACTGAAACCCGAGTGGTGGTCGTGCGGCCACTCGCACCACCTCATGATGCCCTGCAACCAGATTGAAATCAGGTTGGACGGCCTGAATGACCTCATCGCTCGCACTCGCGCTTCCAACGCTCAGCGCAATTCCGCACATGAGAGTCATCAACCCCAAGAGTCCCTTTTTGCCCCAAGTCTTCATTTGCAGTTCTCCAACGCAGGTCGACGCCTGATTGGGAAAACTTGCATCAAATTTGCTGATGGCCGGCTACACGAATAGATGCAATTTTATTCAATTGCCCGCCGAATTCAGGGCGCGAACTGTCGCGGAATCTGCCCGGATTGGCGCGCTCATTTACCCTTATCCCTAACAATTCCTTTCCAAGGTTGCCTTTTTCTTTAAAAGCCGCGATCAAATTGCGGGTTGTGCCATTCAGAGTTCGAGATTGTTTGATGAGAGTGACAAGTCAGCTGTTTGCGGCAATGGTCCTGAGTACGGGCGCGCTGATGCCGAACATCGCACCCGGTTACGCTGCCGATCTGGGGCGCGCAAGCACCACGGAAGTTCATCAAGCGGACACCTTGGAAGTTCGCGGCTACCTTGAAAGGAAGGCCGACCTGTTGCTGATCAGGGCGGTCTTTGACTTGGTGGACCGTGAGGAGATACTGGAGGCACTGGGACGGGATGAATTGCGGCTCGCTGGACAGGTTGGCGAATCTGAATTGTCTGATCTTTTGGACACTCTCTTGTTCGAAAGCGCCTACCTGCTCGTCTCACTCCAGTACCTGATCGAGGCCGGTGGTGCCTACTTCCCTGATGACCGCCCTTATGATGACTACGCAAACGACGCGTTGGTTCATCTCAATGATCTGCGTCGGGAACTAACCGAGGTAATTTCGAAAGGGGACGATCCAATCGGAGTCCTGAAGCAGGCAAACGAATTGCTTGGGCTCACGGAAGGACATGCCGAGCTACCGGAATCATTGGCGTACTTCGATGAACGAGACGCTCTGGTATCCGAAGTGCTCGGCGACTGAATTGTCAGCGAGCCCCAACTTGGAGCCGCGCGGAACGCATTCGGCGAATTGTGCAAAGTCACTCGGTACTCACTAAGAGCGCCTTTCCCGCCAGGTCCTTCATGTTTTCGACATAGGCCTGCTGCGACCAGCCGGACTGACGGGTGAGGTGCTCCCAGTTTCGGACTGAAAGCAACATCCAGAGCAGGTCGGTTGCCTCTTCAGAGGAAAGGTCCGGGCGCAGGTCTTTGTCATTTTCAAGCGCTCGCACGGCGGCTTCGCAGCCGTGGCGGACCGCCTGCATCCGGCCGGCCCAGGCCTTGCGAGCCTCCTCGTCGTGATCCTGCATTGCCATCAGCGCGCGTCCAACGCCATAGATGCTGGGAATGTAGTTGCCCCACGCTTCGATGAACAAATTGAGCCGGTCCCTGCCCGATTTTGAGGCTCGACTGGCTGCAAGCAGTCCGTCGACATCGTGTGCCGCATCTATGTGATGCGTCGTGGCGACCAGAAGTTCGGCCCGTGTGGGAAAATGCAGATAGACGGCCTGCCGGCTGACGCCCGCGGCCTTGGCGATGTCCGACATGCGCACTTGCAGATCGCCGGATTCGAGCAGCTTCCAGGTGGCGTCGAGGATGCGGGTGCGCGTGTTCAAATTGGGGCTTGACATGGTGTAAAGTTATCAACTATTGACACGCTGTCAAGTTTACACCGTGTCAAGTGACACTTTCACCATTCGAAAGGAAACCCAAATGATCATCCAACTGTTCGAAATTGCGCTTGTCTCTGCCACACTCGCCACAGGCCTCGTCGCCGGAGTGTTTCTCACCTTTTCAGATTTCGTGATGCGCGCGCTTGGCAGGGCCAAGCCTGCAGCCGGAATGGAGGCGATGCAGATGATCAATCGTGAAGTCTACCGGTCGATATTCATGGCACTGTTGATGGGGCTATCGTTGGTCTCGCTATTGCTTGCCGGCGCGGGCCTGCTGCTGGCCGAAGCAGGTGTGGCGATGTGGCTGGTTGCGGCCGCCGTGCTTTATCTGGCCGGTGTCATGGCCGTCACCGCAAGCCAGAATGTGCCGATGAACCAGCGTCTCGACGCGATGAAAGCCGACAATATGGGGGGCCACTCGTACTGGACCATTTATCAGCGTGACTGGACGCGGTGGAACCACTTGCGCTGGGTCACGTCCCTGGCCGCTTCGGCAAGCTACCTCGGCGCCGTGGTCACAGTTGCCGCATAGACCAGCGAAGAGAATCGGAGAAGGAAACCGCCCATGAACGATGCAAGCGTGAAGATGCGCCCAGCGGATGAATCGGATTTGCCGGCAATAATTGCTTCGCTGGCAGATGATCCCCTCGGGGCAACCCGGGAAGACCTGAGCGACCCTTTGTCAGCCAGCTATCAGTCCGCCTTTGCAGCAATTGCCGAAGATCCCAACCAGTTTCTGGCCGTTGCCGAGCGGGATGGAGCCGTCGTGGGTACACTGCAACTGAGCCATATGCCGGGTTTGGCCCGCAGAGGTGCGTGGCGTGGACAGATCGAGGCAGTGCGTGTGGCAGCAGCATCCCGCGGCAGCGGATTGGGACGTATGATGTTCGAGTGGGCCATCGCGGAGTGCAGGAAAAAAGGCTGCACCCTGGTGCAACTCACTTCGGACAATGCTCGGCCAGACGCACATCGATTCTACGAGTCTCTGGGCTTTGTTGGCTCTCACACCGGGTTCAAGTTGAGTGTCTGAGGAGAGGGCGAATCTCCGGAAATAAGCGCATAACAGCATCCAGCGGGAAACGCAGAAAGCTCGATAGCAGAAAACCTCGCGTGTCACCTTCAACATGCTAAACTGCTAATCTATTGATGAACTTGTTCCGCCAGCGATTAGATCAATAGAAAAAGGGGACCGGAGAGCATGGCGCTTTTGGGATACATCTATTTCCTGTTGGTTCTCGGCGTAGTCGGGTTTCAGTTTGCCCTGGTCTTTGGCGCACCCTGGGGCCATCTCACCCAGGGTGGAAAGAATGAAGGCGCCCTCCCCGTCGCAGGCCGTGCGGCCGCGGCGGCTTCCGTCGTCATTCTGGCGGCAATGGCTGGCGCCATCCTGTCTGCTGCGGGCGTCTGGCCGAACTGGCCACAATGGACCGGTTGGGCAGCACTCGCGGTAAACGGTCTGGTGATGTTGGCGAACTGGGCCACGCCGTCCCGGGCCGAACGGTTGCTCTGGGGGCCGGTCACCACGGTTATGCTTGGACTTGCTCTCGCTATCATGCTCTCGCCCACCGGGAGTGCGTGAAGCGGTTGGTGATTCATTCTTTGAATTCGACCCCGCGACAAACTAAACACCCCTGATGCATCTTGTTCCAGACTTTGACTTGAGCCCTCACAACACGCTTGGCCTTTCGTCTTCGGCGCGATTTGGCGTGGAGGTTTTCACCGCAGACGACGCCAGGGAGGCGGTGCAGCAGTCGCGGCAGGAAGAATTGCCTTTGCGGGTGCTGGGTGGCGGGAGCAATGTCATCCTTCACAGGCGGTTCGACGGGCTTCTCGGGCTCATGCGGATTGAGGGTATCGAGCGGGTGCGGCGGGGTGATGGTGGCTGGAGTGTTTCGGCGGGCGCCGGGGTGAACTGGCACGCCTTGGTCAAGTGGACGCTTCAAAATGACATGCCGGGTCTGGAGAACCTTGCCGGTATTCCCGGCACGGTCGGGGCGGCGCCCATCCAGAATATCGGGGCCTATGGTGTGGAACTGGCGGACCGGTTTGAAACGCTGGTCGCGCTGGACACGCACACTTTGTCCCTGACCAGATTCAGCCATGACGATTGTACTTTCAGCTACCGGGACAGCCTGTTCAAACGGGAGCCGGGGCGCTTCATCATCGTCGAGGTGACGCTGGCACTGCCCTCCGCATGGCAGCCCGTCACCTCATACGCGGGGCTCGAGGCGCTGGGGAATGCGCCGGCGCAGGAAATCATGCAAACGGTTGTCGCGCTGAGGACCAGCAAGCTGCCCGACTGGAAGGTGATTGGAAACGTGGGTTCGTTCTTCCACAACCCGATCGTCCCGTCCGATGTGGCCAAGCGCCTTCGTGAAGATCACCCTGCCCTGCCGGTGTTTGATTTACCCGATGGACGCGCGAAGCTTTCCGCCGGCTGGTTGATCGACCGTTGCGGATTGAAGGGTAAGCGGATCGGGGGTGCCGGCGTGTCGGAAGGCCATGCGCTTGTCGTGGTGAACCATGGCGATGCGCGGGAAGAGGATATTGCCGCGCTTGCCGATTATATCCGCGGAACGGTCGCCGAACGCTACGGGGTCAACCTGACCCAGGAGCCCGAGTGGTTCTGATCGGCTGATTGGCCCGGGCTGGCGCGGTCCGCCAGCCCCGGCAATGTTTCCTGTCTTGCGGTCACAAACTCAAAGCGCCGCCAGTTCAGCGTTGATGCGTTCCTGCGCCTTGCGTGGCAGGCCGCCGTCGGCAAGGTCCGCAAGGTTGGCGGGGTCATCGCCGACGACGACGACGGCGACCATGCCCATGGCCAGATGCGGCAGGCACTTGATGCCGTAGGCGCCCCCAACGTTGAATGTCACGCTCACGTCCTCACCCATGGCGCCGCGGAAAGGTTCCGCGCCTTCGGGGATCAGGTTGTTGATGGTTTCAGCATTGTGGCCCGGGTCCGTGGCCACGAAATGTACCGTGTCACCGGGCTGGATCTGAACCAGAGCCGGCTCAAATACCATCAGACCCGCTTCGCCGCGATTGAGCATCTTGACCTCGAAATCCGCGGCCTCTGCCACACCTGCGAGCGCCATCGCGGCGATCAGGGCAGTTGCGGCGGTTTTCATCATACGCATTGTTCTTCTCCTTTGCGTTTCATCCGAACCGGCCAGGTCGGCGGTTCAGTCGGGTCGCTTCTAGGCGCCGCCAGATGCCGCGTCTTTGACCTATCGCAAATAGAAATCCGTCCGGCCCGGAACATTCGCCGGGCGTTTGTTCTGGATCAAAGAAGGATGTCCGGAGTGAGTCTATTGGTCCTGCCGTGAAACGAACCGAAAGACGGCTCGCGCAGCTCAAGGAGCAAGACTATGAACAAGCAATTTCTAATCTTCCGGCGTCCGAGACTTGCAAAGGTCTTTGCCGCTGCAGCCATTACGGCCGCATTTTCGGGTGCCATGCCCGGGCTTGCACAGGATCTGAGCCAACTTGAGCGCGTATCTGTCGATCTGGTGGCGCCCCCATTTGTGCATGCCCACGAACAGGCGACCAGCGCCGAACCCAGGATCGTCGAATTCGAACTGGTGATCGAGGAAAAGAAGCTGGTCATCGACGACTATGGCACGACGGTGCAGGCCATGACATTCGGTGGTTCGGTCCCGGGTCCGTTGATGGTTGTGCATGAGGGCGACTATGTCGAACTCACGCTGATCAACCCCGAAACCAACACGCTTCTGCACAATATCGACTTTCACGCTGCGACCGGCGCCCTTGGCGGCGGTGCACTGACCGAAGTTGCGCCGGGCGAACAGGTGGTGCTGCGCTTCAAGGCGACCCGCGCCGGCGTGTTCGTCTATCACTGCGCCCCGGGCGGCCCGATGATCCCCTGGCACGTGGTGTCGGGCATGAACGGAGCCATCATGGTGCTGCCGCGTGAGGGGCTGAGCGACCAGAGCGGCAATCCTGTCACCTACGACAAGGTCTACTATATTGGCGAACAGGACTTCTACATCCCCAAGGATGAAAACGGCGACTACATGGAGTTCGACAGCCCGGGTGAAGGCTATGCCGACATGCTGGACGTCATGCTGACCCTGACCCCGACCCATGAAGTGTTCAATGGTGCGGTGGGTGCCCTGACCGGGGACAATGCCCTGACCGCTGAAGTCGGCGAAACGGTGCTGTTCGTTCATTCGCAGGCGAACAGGGACACCCGGCCGCATCTGATCGGCGGCCATGGCGACCTTGTCTGGGAAACCGGCAAATTCCACAATGTTCCTGAAGTGGACCTTGAGACCTGGTTCATCCGCGGTGGTTCGGCGGGGGCGGCGCTCTACACATTCCTGCAGCCGGGGCTCTATGCCTATGTCAACCACAACCTGATCGAAGCCGTGGAGCTTGGCGCGACCGCACACGTCACGGTCGAAGGTGAATGGGACGACGACCTGATGACCCAGGTCATGGCACCCACCCCAATCGAATAGGGATAGTCTTGTGCCTTTGCCCGCCGCGCCTCAAGAAGGTGCGGCGGGCCCTTTTCAAGGAGCGCGACGTGAGCATCACCCTCAAGCAGTTCAATGCCGGTCACCTCGCCCTGCCGCTCCTGATTTTGGCCGGTGAGACCGCATTGATCGCCAACCTGGCCGGCGTGGAGTTCGATCCAACCCAGGCATTTGGACATTCAGCTCCCACAAATGCCGCCACTCTCGCGCCAGAAACCGTGACGGTGCCGCCCCGTGTCTTTGAATACCGGCCCTCCGGCGTGTTTCTCGTTGACGGACGGGAAAGCGATGCGGCGCTCAGGCAGGGTGAACTGGCCCAACCACTCAGCATCATGCGCAATCAGGTCAGCGAGGCAGACTTTGCCGCCTGCGTTTCGGCCGGAGCCTGTGAACCGGCTGACATTCGCTGGACCGCGACAGATGCGGACCGGCCGGCGACCGGAGTGAGCCATGATGATGCCTCCGATTATGCCGAATGGCTGACCGCACAAACGGGCCAGATTTGGCGCCTTCCCACCGATCTGGAGTGGGTTGCGGCCGCCGGGACGCGAGCGCGAGACGATGCGATCGGCACCCAAGGCGATGCCAGCAATGGCTCGGCGCGCTGGCTTCAGGCCTACGCGCTGCAAAGTGAAGCGCGGGCGGCGGATGGTCCACCGCAACCCACCGGGCATTTCGGCGCCAACGAATTCGGCCTGAACGATCTGTCAGGCAATGTCTGGGAATGGACGGAGACCTGTTTCAGCCGCACGCGGCTTTCGGCCGACGGCGAAACCCTGTCGGTCCTGGAGACATGCGGCGCCCGCGTGGTTCAGGGCCTGCACCGCACCTACATTTCAACCTTCATTCGCGATGCCAAGGCTGGCGGCTGCGCGGTTGGCGCGCCGCCAACTCACCTCGGGTTCAGGCTGGTGCAGGAGCAGCCCCAGGGCGTGGTGGAACGAATTGAGGACTGGCTCAGCGCGGCGAATAGCATGTTGTTGCCCGGTCATTGAGCCAGCGTTAGTGTGCGGCGCCAACACGGAGCCGCATGCATGCCGCAACTGGATCGCAGCCTCATCAGGTCTTTTTCGCTGTTCGAGAATCTCGGCGACGACCAGCTGGACGCCGTGCTGGCAGCGGCCAGTACTCGGCGCATGCTGCAGGGCCAGACGGTATTCGAGCAGGGTCAGGTGGCAGACGAATTCTTCGTGCTGTTGCACGGGCGGTTGAGGGTCAGCCGGGTGACGCCTGAAGGGCAGCAGACCATGGTACGCGTGGTCAATCCGGGCGACCTTTTCGGCATCGCCAAGGCGCTGCAGCGGCCGGATTATCCAGGCACGGCCATTGCCGCAGTGGAAAGCCTGCTGCTGGTCTGGCCCATGTCGGCCTGGGAAGAGATGGTGGAGCACAATCCGGCGATGGCCGTGAACGCCATGCAGACGGTGGGCCAGCGGCTGCAGGAAGCGCACACGCGCATCATCGAAATGTCCACCGAAGATGTCGAAAGAAGGGTGGCCCATGCCGTGCTGCGGCTTGTCCAGCAGTCTGGCCGGAAGGTAGATGGCGGCATCGCCATTGACTTCCCGATCACGCGGCAGGACGTGGCGGAAATGACCGCCACTACCCTGCACACGGTGTCGCGGATTTTCAGCGGTTGGGAAGATGAAGGTCTGGTCGAGGGTGGAAGGCAGAAGCTGACCGTGCTCGACCCGCACAGGCTGATGCTGCGGGCCGAAGGGCGCGACAAGGGCTAGGCGCGCAACTCCGCATGGATGAAACGTGTGATTTCGCTCCGAAGCACGTCCAGATCAATGTCGTGTTCGAATGCTGCATGTTCCAGTCGGTGAAATCCACCGATCGGGCATCCGACGCAGAGCATGCCGCGATCCAGAAACACCCGGACCGTTGAGGGCCAGAAGTGCATGATCTCGTTGACGGTCATGTCATCAAGGTCGGTGTCGGACGGCATTCGCTCTTCCCCTTTCCTGCAAGAACCCATCGCACGAAGCTTCGCGGCGTTCTTTGCGTCACCGCAAAGAGGGCGTGACTGAATGGGGTTAGTCGGGGATCATCAGGAGTTTCCGTCATGTCCCAGGTCCAACCCGAAGCAATCGCCACAAGACGAGCCGCCATTCCACGCGGTATCAAGACCGATGGCTGGCCGTTGTTCAGCTACGGGTTTCGGCCGTTTTTTCTGTGCGCCGGCACCTGGGCGACCTTGTCCTTGGGACTTTGGCTGGGACACCTCATATTGGGTTGGCCGCTGGCTGCGGACTATGGCGCAGCCAACTGGCACGCGCATGAGTTGCTGTTCGGCTATACTTCGGCGGCACTGGCCGGGTTCATGCTGACCGCCATTCCTAACTGGACAGGCCGGCTGCCTGTGTCCGGCGGCCCGCTAATGGCACTGGTCGCGCTTTGGGTCGCGGGGCGGATTGCCATGTTGGCCCATGGGTTCATCGGCACCGTGCCCGCCATAATGATGGAGGCTGCGTTCCTGCCGGTACTCGGCACAATCGCCGCCCGGGAAGTGGGCGCGGGGCAGAACTGGCGGAATCTCCACGTGGTTCTTGGCGTAGGTCTCCTGACCCTGACGAATGCGTTATTTCACTTCAGAGCAGTCAGTGCAGAGGGCACCGGGCTTGCCTATCGCGCCGCCATCGGTGTCTGGCTGATGTTGATCATGCTGATTGGTGGGCGCCTGGCGGTGAGCTTCACCCACAACTGGCTGGCACGCCAAGGCTTTTCGGATATGCCGAAGTCCTTCGGCAGGTTCGACCGGCTGACGATCTTGCTCACCTTGGCCGGGCTTGGAATTTGGGTGGTGTGGCCCGACAATGCCGCAACGGCCACGGCACTTGCAGTCGCGGGCAGTCTGCAAGTCATCCGATTTCTGCGCTGGCGCGGCTGGCTGGCATGGCGTGAACCGCTTGTGTGGGTGCTGCACACTTCCTACGCCTTCATTCCGTTGGGCCTGTTTGGGCTGGCCGGAGCGGCCAACGGTTGGCTGGGAGAGGTTTCCGCTCTTCACCTGCTGACGGCGGGGGCCATCGGCAGCATGACGCTGGCGGTGATGACGCGGGTCACACGCGGACACACCGGCAGACGCCTGCAAGCGTCGGCAGTGACGCTGATTTCCTACGTCAGCCTGGCGCTGGCGGCGTTGCTCCGTCCCCTCGCCGACCTGTTGCCTGATCATTACGACGTGCTGGTTTCGGCCAGCGGGCTGTTGTGGCTCCTGACCTTTCTGCTTTTTCTTGGTGAGCATGGACCCATGCTGCTGATGCGGCGTCATCAGGCGGCGTGAGGATCAGGTCGACCGGTAAATTTCAGATGATGTGCCGCCGCTGTTGATATCGCACCTTCCAGCCGGTTAGTGATGGATGCTCCATTGCAGGCCCTTCATGATCCCCAAGATTTTGCATTTCACATGGGTGAACGAGCGAATACCGCGGAAGTTTCAGCCCTTTCTTGAGCGCTGGCGGAAAAGTCATCCGGATTGGGAGATCAGGCTGTGGACTGACGCTTCCATGCGGCAAATGATGGCCGAGGACTATCCCGACTATCTGGCGCTCTACGACGGGTACGACCGGGGTATCCAGCGTGCCGACGCCTTCCGCTATTTCGTCCTGCACCGGCATGGCGGCGTCTATGCCGATCTTGATGTCGAGCCACTCAGGCGGATCGATGAGCTTGCCGAGACGAGCAGAATGTTCGTCGGGCTGGAGCCGTGGGACCATGTGGCGGGTGAGCATGCAGTCTATACCGGGCTGCCTTATGTTCTTTGCAATGCGTTCATGGGGTCGGAAGCCGGGCACGCCTTCTGGCCCTACGTGTTCGCACATCTGGTGCGGTGCCAAAGCGACCAGGTGATGATTTCGACCGGACCGTTCTTTTTGTCTGGTGCCGGGCTGATGGCGCCAAAAGAGGTTCGCCCCGACCTGCTGCCGCCCGAACTCTGGTCGCCACTGCGGCATCACAAAGAGCGCCTGCCCGCAACAGCCAACCCGGAGATGATTGAACAGGCCCGGCAGCGCTTCACCATCCTGAGGCCGGAAGGCGGGCCCTTCGTTTCACATCTCTGGGAAGGAACCTGGCACAGCAATTGGCGCGGCGCGATCTATTGGGGCCTGCGCCGTGCCGCCGGATGGGGCGTGTGGAAGGCGCGCCGCAGGCTCAGACCCAATCTTGTGCGTGATGGGGAACTGTTCACCCGGCCCGCGCAAACCTTTGATGATCAGGATCTGATCCTGCCCGACCCCCTGCCCCGCATCCATATCGCGGTGCCGCTGAAGAACGCCGAACATTACCTGCCACTGGTCAAAGCCAACATTGAATGTTTCGACTATCCGGCGGAATTGCTCTCGGTGGGTTTCCTGATTTCCGACAGCTCCGATGACACGCTGGGTGCTGCACAACGTTTGAAATCCAGGTGGGTAGACCGGTTCGCAGGCGTGGAAATCGACCAGTGGGACTTCGGTTATTCGGTGGAACATGAGTTGCGCTCCACTCCGGAGCTGCAGAAACAGCGAAGAGGAATCCTCGGCGCTTGCAGGACCAGAATGGCGCAACGCGCGGCCGAACTGGCGGACTATTGTTTGTTCCTGGATGCTGATGTCTGTGCGGTGCCGCCGGATGCGATCAAGTCGATGCTCTCCGCCCGGCGCCATGTGGTGATGGCAAACTGTTTGAAACAGAATGGCCGGACGTTTGACAAGAACGCCTTTGTCCTCGCCCGGAGGCCGACTTTTTCCTATCTCTACCGGGCCGTCAGCTCAGATGGCACCGTCTATCCATCAGGCCGGGCGGACCACCGTTACTATGTTGATGACCTCAAGTTCCTGCGCATCGCCCCGCTCGACAGCGTCGGGGGTACCTTGCTCTTGATCGACAATGAGGTGATCCGGGCCGGTGTGGAGTTCACCGCTGAGCCGTACAAATATCATCTGGAAACCGAATCCTTCGCCATCATGGCCCGCGACAGGGGTTTTGACGTGTGCGGAATGCCGGATGTGGTGATCCGGCACGTGTGATCCAGTCGGACAATCGAATCCAGCGACCTGTAGCAAAAAGTCCAAGCCAGCAGTTTCCCCCTGACATCGCACTGGCATGAGGTGTAGGGTGCATCTGCCGGACAGGAATCTCCGGCGACATAATCCCGCTGCTACTTAAGTCCTGGTTGAAAGCAATACTGTCTCAAACGGCGGCGTTGGCCGCCCAACGGCGACCCGGCTTGACCATGAGCAGCAGAATGAACTCCAACGTGCCGTTGCGGCCCAGAACGCGGCGGGAAGTGATCAGTGAAGCGCTGTTTTTGGTCGCAGCGGTGCTGTTCACCGTCAGTTTTTTTGCCGCAGTCATCGGGTCGATCCTGAGGGTTTTTTGAACGCCAATCGCCCACTTCGGATGCGGCTAAGTCGGTAGATTCCGCCTATTGGGAGAAGGCCGAGGTGCGCACAACCTGAACAAGATCAGTATTTGTGCGTAGGTGGAAACACCTGGCTGTGGCCCCAATCCCTAGTATTTGCCGCAGGAAAACTCTAAAATTGCAGTCGAAACCGTGCATTTGCGCGCGTTTTTGAAGCAAGGGGGTCAAGTGCTGCAGTTGCTGGGAGCGCCGGCGGTGCTCAACGCGGAGGGGGATGTTCTGTCCGGATTTCCGTCCGGCGGATTTCTGGTGGCGGCTTATCTTGCCCGCAAGCCGGGCACATCGGCCAGCCGCGTGGAACTGCAGAATCTGTTCTGGGGAGATGTGGCGACCGCCAAATCGCAGATGAACTTGCGCCAGACGCTTTCACTGGTTCGAAAGTTCGAACAATCCCATGGCATTCGGGTCCTTCAGTCTGACTCAAAGACGGTGCGGCTCGCGGACGCAGCCACAGTTGATCTGGTTCGGTTGCTGGGTGGCCTTGAAGACTTCGGCGCCGATGAAATCGTCGACCTGCTCAAGATGGATAACGCAACTTTTCTGCATGGGTTGTCGCCGAGGTCTGCCCGGGCGCAGGGCTGGCTGGAAGCAGAACGCAACGCGGTGCAGATGCACCTCGCCGGGTTGGCGTTGAAGGCGGCCCAACACAAGTCCGACAGCGACCAGATTCGCATCCATTCGGCCCTTCTTGCTGCTGACCCCTATGTCGAAGAGGTGTTTTGTGCTTACGCCTCGGCCCTCGCGCGGCAAGGCGACAGGGCGACCATTGCGATTGAATGGGAGCATTTCTGCGCGCGGCTCTGGAACGATCTGAACATCGAGCCTGCAACGGAAACGAGCAAGCACGTCGAAGAACTGATCGGACCGAGGGTCCAACCGCAATTGCGGGAAGGCGCAATGCCCCGGCACATCACCGGCATGGGTCAGGTGGACCGGATCGATCTTCACCGCCCGCGATTGATGGTGCTTCCCCCGCCGGAAGACGGAACAGCCAGACCCGCTGAACTCTACGTGGTGCGCAGCTTTGTCGAGGACGTGGTCGACAGCCTGGCGACGCTGCGGTCGTTCGACGTTGTCGCGCCGCATTCCGCACGGAAGGTTGCGCAGGCGCCTGACCTTTCAGAGCGGATCGGTCATGTCGACTTTGTGGTAAGTTGCCGCCTTGCCGGCAAGCACGAGGGACTGGCGGCGCCGGAACTGACGATCAGGTTGACCGAACAGGCGACGGGCCGGGTGATGTTCGCAGACCGGTTTTCGGTTTCTGCCGAACTGCTTTCGCGCCGCTACCGTGACGTGTTGAAGGCAACCGCGAACGCCCTGGTCTCAGAAATCGAGCGCGACCAACTCAGCCAGTTCCGCACCACCGGCGTGGCGAATGCCTACCTCTACTTCCTGATGGCCAAGGACAAGTTCAGGCCCTACGACCTCCGCAGTGTCCGGGCCACGCGGCGTGGTTTTCAAAAGGCGCTGAACCTCGATCAAGGTTTCATGCCGGCAAAGAGCCTGCTGGCGCGAACACTGACTGAAGAATGGTTCCTGCTGGCCCGCACCGACAAGACGCGGCTGACCGAGAGTCTTGAGCTGGCCAACCAGGTCGTCGATGAAGCCCCGCTGTTTGCTGGCGGGCATTGGGAGCGCGCCAGTTCCCTTCTCTATCTGGGTGATATCGATGCGGCGGTGACCAGTGCCGAAAAGGCGCGCGATCTCGCTCCGCACGAGGCTGATCTGCTGAGGACCCACGCCGACATGCTGGTGCATGCCTGCGAATTCCGCCGCGCCCGCGACGAAATTGACCGGGCCATGCAGCTCAATCCACTGGCGCCGGACGATTATCACTGGATCAAGGCCACGGCCCAATTCCTGTCCGGTGACAATGCGGGCGCACTGGATTCGCTCCGGCTGTCCGCCGACTGGCGGGCAACGGCGCGGTTGCGGGCGGTTTGTCACGCTCTGATGGGCGACCGGCAGAAGGCACGCAAGTGGCGGCAGCGCTATTTGCGGGAGTATCCGGACTTCCAGGTCAGCGACTGGCAGAGCGTTGTGCCGATGAAATCGCCTGAGGTCCGCGAGTATTACACGGACGCCCTCAGGCTGGCCGGATTTGTGTAACTCGCTGCGTCTCGTCCTTTTGTACTAGTCACCTGAGCGGATTTATCCTCCGGCCGCTTCATTATTCTCCCTGGTGTCCAGCCAAAGGGAGAATTGAAGATGCAATTAAAGTCTCATACTCCGAAGGGGGCCCCGCAGGATAACCGGACTCGTTCGGCCAATCCTCAGTCCAGTCGCCCCGTTCAGCCCGCCGCGCATACTATGGCGGGTGTTTCATACCGTTTTTACTCCCTGGTCGCCGCTTGATCGGCGGGTCTGCAATCCAACCGATGCAAGCAAGCGACAGCGATTTGTCTTCCGACAGATCGCTGTCGCCGCATCAGACGCTCGCCAAAATGCGTCCCCGAATGGGCGAGTTCGGCATCACGCGGCTTGCAGACCAGACCGGGCTCGACTTTCTGGGCACACCCACGTTTGCGGCCTTCCGACCCAACGCGGCGACGATCGCCGTCAACCAGGGCAAGGGTAGCAGTCTTCCTGCGGCGGAAGTTTCTGCCCTGATGGAAGCGGTTGAGTTTGCGGTGGCTGAGCGGCCTCTGATTGAAACCTTTCAGTTCGGCAGTCTCGGCGAAGCAGAGTGCCGCGGATATGTGCCCGACATCAGATATCTGCTCCCCTATGGCCAGGACTGGGCACCGGCAAGAGAAACCCAATGGGTCATGGGCCGTCGCTGGCTCGGGGAAGGAAAGGCACTGGCGCCGCTTGATGCGGTCGATCTGTGGCCCAAAGCCCAGTCCATCGCGAAAATCTGCAAGAACACCAACGGACTGGCGTCGGGGAACACTTCTGAGGAAGCCTATTTTCACGCGCTCTGCGAGTTGATCGAGCGCGACGCGGAAAGCCTCTGGTCGCTTTCGCAGCCCGAGGGCCAGATGACCCGCAGGGTTCGCCCGGGATGCCTGCAGGACAGCAAGATTGATCAATGGTGCGAAACAGTTGAGCGTTTTGGGCTCGACCTGAGCCTGATCGACATGACCAGCGATATTGAGGTGCCGGCCTATGCCTGCATCATCTCCGATTCCACTTCGGGCTGCGTCGCCTCGGGAACCGGAGCACATCCCCTGCCCGCACGTGCGGCGATGCGAGCGATTGTTGAAGCAGCCCAATCGCGGGTGACAGCGATCGCGGGGGCGCGGGACGACATCGAAAGCGCCTGGACCGAACCTGAAGCAACACCGTCATTGGACCTCAGGGAAGCCGGATGGGTGAAAGCTCCTCTGACCAGCCTGCTGGCTGCACCTCGCCTGGCACTTCCCGACCTCATCGGATTGGTCGAAGGGGCGCTGCGTGAGGCCGGCATCGAAAACGTGACGTCGTTCCCGCTGGTGAACGATCCCGATTTTGCTGTGATCAAAGTGCTGGCATCAAACCTCGAAGACCGGGCACCCAATGTACATTGGCGGCCACGCACACGGGCGCTGGAGGTGCTGGCGGCATGAAAACCGTGTTTGCCGGACCTTCGGTGTATGGCGCCGAAATCGACTGGAGCGGACTGGACCGGCGCGGTCCGGCGCGGTGTGGCGATTTCCTTAAGGCTGTCCGCGACGGGTCCAGCGTGATCGGGTTGATCGACGGTTATTTTGAAGGCGGGATCTCGGTCTGGCACAAGGAAATCCTGTTTGCGCTGAGTTCGGGCGTGAAAGTGTTCGGCGCCTCCTCGATGGGCGCCCTGCGCGCGGCGGAGTGCGCGGCTTTCGGAATGCGTCCGGTTGGCAAGATTGCCGAAGCATTTGCCTCCGGTGACCTGATCGCCGACGCGGATGTGGCAGTCCAGCACGGACCAGAGGAACTGGGGTGCCCGCCGGTGACGCTGGCCATGGTGGATGTGCGCGCGACGATTGAGAGAATGCTGGAGCGCGGGTTGATTGGAGCGGCTGATGAGGATGCAGTGTTGCGCGCCGCTGAGGGGATGTTTTTCAAGCACAGGACAGTGGCGCGGCTTTTCAAGGAAGCCGGCGGAAACTTTGAGCTTCAACAAGATTTCAATGCCAGTTTTTTCAGCCAGAAGACGGCCGATGCAATGCTGCTCATCGCGCAGGTTCGCGCAGAAGCAGACGAACGCCAAACCTCGGCTCTGGCCTTCGAGTTTTGCCCCTCGCCACAATGGCAGGCCCTGTCCGGCAGCACATTTGCGCAAAACGCTCACTAGGCAAATCACGCTCGATTCACGCTGTGTGTTGCAGTCTGCGGTCCAGACGACCGGATTCGCGGAGGAAGCCTGTGACTGTACATTTTCCATTGGTGCAACTGTCCGAGACGGAGCGGCTGATCGCCAGCAATGGCATGTCGCGGCTGACCGCGACGGAGCGTGAGATCCTAAACCTGCTGGTCAATGCCTATTCGATCAAGCAGATCGCGCGGATGCGCAACATTTCCGAGCGGACCGCCATCACCCACAAGAACAACATCCGCAACAAGCTGGGTTCGCGAAACATGAGCGAAGTGTTCAAGGTGATTATCGGACTGGCTGCCTGACGGCACTTTGCGGCGGGCCTCAACACGGACCCTCCTGGGCCCGCTGCCGTCTGGCGGCGGGCCTGATTTTTGCCGCGCAACCGTGCCATTTCAGTACTGCTGCGTTATAGCTCAGCTTGATCACATGAGTCCGGGAGCGCTGATGCGCCGGCAGGAAAGCGGAGCACATGGCTTTAGGGACTGATGCGCAGTTTGATGTTCTGGTGATTGGCGGCGGCATCAACGGCTGTGGCATTGCCCGCGACGCTGTGGGGCGTGGCTACTCAGTCTGTCTGTGCGAGGCGAACGACTTGGCTTCGGGCACATCGTCGGCGGCGACCAAACTGATCCACGGCGGTTTGCGCTATCTGGAGCATTACGAATTCGGGCTGGTGCGCGAGGCGCTGATGGAGCGCGAGGTGCTATGGCAGATGGCGCCACACATCATCTGGCCGCTGCGTTTCGTGCTTCCGCACCAGAAAGGTCTGCGGCCGCGCTGGCTGCTGCGGCTGGGACTGTTTCTTTACGACTATATCGGCGGACGAAAATTGCTGCCGCCAGCCAAAAGCCTCGACCTGACCAAAGATGAAGCCGGCAAGCCGCTGAAGGCCGAGTTCGAGAATGGCTTCGAATATTCCGACTGCTGGGTGATGGATTCGCGAATGGTGGTGCTGACGGCGCGGGATGCCGCAGACCGGGGCGCCTACGTCAGGGTACGCACGAAGGTGACGCGCGCAGAACGCAGTACCCACGGCTGGACAGTGGACCTGACGAACCAGCAATCAGGTGAGGTCGATACCGTCACCGCAAAGGTGTTGGTCAACGCTGCTGGGCCCTGGGTCGACACTGTTCTGACGGAGAGCCTTGGCCGAAATGGTGTGCACAATGTGCGGCTGGTGAAGGGCAGCCACATCGTCGTCCGCAAGATGTTCGGGCATGACCGGTGCTACATCCTGCAAAACCCGGACGGGCGGGTGATTTTCGCCATTCCCTACGAAGACGAGTTCACCCTGGTGGGAACCACCGACGTGGACTACGCGGACCCCTCTGTGCGGCCCCAGGCGACCGCCGCTGAAATCGACTATTTGTGCCGCATGGCTTCCGAATATTTCAAGGAGCCATTGCGCCGCGAGGATGTTGTGTGGACCTACTCCGGCGTTCGCCCCCTTTATGACGACGGGGCCAGTGCGGCGCAGGAAACCACCCGTGAATATGTGATCAAGACCGATGGCGAAGGCAACGGCACGCTGATCAATGTGTTCGGCGGCAAACTGACAACCTATCGGCGGCTCGGAGAAGCCATTCTCGAACGGATCGAGGATGCGCTTGGGAAAAAGAAACCGGCCTGGACGGCCCACTCCACCCTCCCCGGCGGCGACTTTCCGGTGACCGGGTTTGAGGCGCTGTGTGCAGAGCTTGGTTCCGAATACAGTTTCGTGCCACCGGAAGCCATAAGGCGGCTGGCGAGACACTATGGCACGCGCGCTCGCAATATCCTCAATGACGCAAGATCGCTTGATGAACTTGGCCGGCACTTCGGGGCCGGTCTCTACGCCGCTGAACTGGATTACCTCAAGCGCGAGGAATGGGCGGTGACAGCCGAGGACGTACTTTACCGGCGCACCAGGACCGGCCTGCACCTGACACAAGAGCAACGTCAGGACGTCGAAGCCTACATGTCAGGCGGCAACTGAGAGCGGTCCGGCCTGCATCTCTCTTTTGGCTTCAAACGCCAATCAACGCCTGCGTTCGGTGGGTTGCAGACAACATATCCAAACAAACCGGTTGCCAAGGCCCGGAACGGACATTATGAATCCAACTCGGAAAAGCTTTTCCGAATTTCCAATCCCTCAGCAAGAAGGGCCTATTTTTCGGACGTTTTTCTGACATTTTGGGCAAGGCAAAGCTTTTCCAAGCTGGCGCTGCCCGCTTTCATGGGGAGGACAGAATGAGACACGTACTTTTTGCAGCAGCAGCGGCTACAGCCCTGTTCGCGGCGTCACCTGCGCTCTCGCAGGAACTGCAGATGTGGGAAAGAAGTGGCGGCAACGCGCCGATGGTAGATGCCCTGGTGGCGGCCTGGAACGAGGCCAATCCGGACAGGATGATCAACCTTACTTATATCCCGCACACCGAGATGGTGCCGAAACTGGCCCAGGCCATTGCCTCGGGCGACGTGCCGGATTTGATGGGGCTGGACCTGATTTACGGACCGCAGTTCGCTTCAGCCGGACAGCTTGAGGACATCACCGAATATTTCGAGGGTGATCCCACCATCGCAACGGCCAGCCCGGGCCACATCCAGGTGGCGACCTGGGATGACCGGCTCTATGGCGTCCCGCTCTATGCAGACGTATCCGCGCTGTTCTGGAACAAGGATCTGTTCCGGGCAGCAGGCCTTGATCCGGAACAGCCGCCGCGCAGCCTTTCAGAACTGCACGACATGGCTGAAGCCATTACCGGCATCCAAGAAGGTGTTTACGGCTACTACCTCGCCGGCAACTGTGCCGGGTGCAACATTTTCACCTTCGGTCCGATGATCTGGGCCTCAGGTGGCACCATCGAACCGGCAACTGCGGATGACGAGGCCTTGACCGGCAATGTCGCCGAGGTACTGGCCTGGGCCCGGATGATGCATCAGGAAGGGCTGATCAATCCGGCCAACCAGGCCGAGAACGGCGAAACCTTCCACCTGCAGTTCGGGTCCGGCAAGGTCGGCATCATGGGCACGGGCAACTTCAACATCACGTTGGCCCGCGAGCAGAACCCTGACATGGATTTCGGCATCGCGCTGATTCCAGGTCTTGAAGCCGGTCAGACAGCAAGCTTTGCCGGCGGCGACATCGTCACCGTGCCGCGCGGGTCGCAACGGGTCGAGGACGCCGTCGACTTCATGAAGTTCATCCTGTCGGATGAGGTTCAGGTCGAGGTCTATGCCAAATTGCTGAACATGACGACGCGGGGCGATATGGTGGACAATGAGTATTACGCCGCCGAACCCTTG
This sequence comes from Devosia sp., assembly GCA_017794705.1. GTDB lineage: Bacteria > Pseudomonadota > Alphaproteobacteria > Rhizobiales > Devosiaceae > IH3. Next base: position 848,551 of record CP051235.1, read on the forward strand.
ATCCAGAACGTGGCCAAGGCCATCGAGATCGGTGTGACGCCCTATACTTTGAAATTCTTCGAACTGATCAACTCACCGCAAGGGCCATGGCTGCAAATGCTGCAGCGCGTTTACTACAGCGACGAGCCGATCGACCAGATCATCGAGGACACAAAGGCTGAAATGCACGCAATCGTTGCAGAGTAGCCTCCCAGCGCTTTTGCGACGCGTACCGGGGCCGCGCCTGAGGCTGATCCCGCTTCACCGCGGCCCCATCCCTACCCACCGAACCCGTGGCGGCGTTCACGGACCGAAGCCATGAGGAATCGTGACAGGTGAGCGGCATCTACGCTTCCAGAAAAGCCAAGTGGATCGGCGTACTCTATCTGGCGCCCGCGGTTCTGTTCGTGACCGCGTTCACGGCCATTCCGCTGATCCAGATGATGTGGCTGTCGCTGAACAACTGGTCCTTGCTGACCCCGCCCAGGTTTGTCGGGCTGGCCAATTTCGCCAAGGCGTTTGATGACCGGCAGTTCTGGATTTCACTGGGTTTTACATTCAAATACACGCTTCTGATCACCCCGATCCTGATGATCGGCGGTTATCTGATTGCGCTGATGGTGGCGGACAACACGCCCCTGCGGCGCCTGGTCCGGGCGACAGTCTTCATGCCGGTGGTCATCGGCCTCGGCGCCTCGAGCCTGCTCTGGTACTGGCTGTTTGCCACCGATGCCGGCCTCATCAACAAGCTGCTGATGGATCTCGGCCTCATCAGCACCCCGGTTATCTGGCTTGGCGTCGATGCCGACACTTCAACCTGGGCCGTTATCTTCTCCATCGTGTGGAAAGTGATTGGTTTCGGGATGATCCTGTTTGTGGCCGCAATCCAGTCCGTGCCCAGAGAGGTCAACGAAGCGACAATGGTCGATGGTGCCAGCTACTGGCAGCGGGTGTGGAGCATCACCCTGCCGCTGACGCTCAAGACCGTGCTGCTGGTGACCCTGCTCAGCGTGATCGGGTCGCTTTTGGCATTTGACCAGTTCTACATCATGACAGCCGGGCAACCGCGCAATCTGACGGCGACGTCGGTGTTCTATGTCTATCTGAATTCGTTCCCCTACCTGAAGCTGGGGTATGGCGCCGCGCTGTCGCTGATCCTGGCCGTCATTGTCTTGCTGTTCACGGTCGGGCAGATGCTTCTGGCCAGCAGGAGCCACTCATGAGCCTTGTCGAGCGCATCAGTGCGGTGCGGGTATTGCCGTTAAGCCGGGCCAACTCATGGCGGCCGGAGGGACGGGCGAAATATCTGATCGGGGCGATCCTGATTGCCCTGTTCGTGGTGATGCTCTTGCCATTGCTCGCGGCATTCTTCGCCTCCGTCAAAACCCCGCAGGAAGCCGCCGCGGTGCCGCCAACCTTCTTTCCGCATGCGCTCAGCTTCGATAGCTATGCGCGGCTCTGGGACTATCAGGCTGGGTTGCCGACCTATGTGCTGAACAGTTTCGGCACGGCGCTTCTGACCATCCTGTTCACGCTGGCCCTGACGCTGCCGGCCGGTTTTGCGCTGGCGCGCTTTCCGCTGCCGGGCAAGGAGGTGATCTTTGTCTTCCTGTTGCTGGCGCTGATCATTCCCTACCAGGCGCTGCTGACCCCGATATTCCTGATGTTTGCTTCGCTGAAGCTGACAAATTCGCTGGTCGGACTGGCGATCATTCACACTGCGATCCAGTTGCCCTTCTCTCTTTACGTGATGCGAAACAGTTTTGAGTCGGTGCCGATGGAACTGGAAGAGGCGGCGGTGATTGACGGCTGCAATTCGCTTCAGGTGCTGATCCGGGTCTGTTTGCCGCTGGTCGTGCCTGCCATCATCACTGTGGCGCTGTTCGCCTTCATCATGTCGTGGAATGAGTTCCTCGCGGCGCTCGTGATGATGAACCGGCAGGATTCATTCACGCTGCCGCTGATACTTGCTGCGGCACGCACCGAGACGAGCCTCGGCGGCACCGACTGGGGCATGCTGCAAGCCGGGGTGATGATATCGGTCATCCCCTGCGTCATCATCTACCTGCTCTTGCAGAAATACTATGTCTCCGGCCTGTTGAGCGGAGCCGTGAAGTGACGGAACCTCAGGCATGAGCAGTGATTCCATATCATCCGATCGCGGCAAGTCCACGCGCGGGGCACCCACCATCCGGGATGTGGCGCGGCTGGCGGGCGTATCCATTGGCACCGTCTCCAAGGCCATGAACAACAGCGGCAGCCTGCGCAAGGAAACCCGCGAACGCGTGGTCGAGGTTGCGGCGGCACTGGGTTTCCGGCCCAATGATCTGGCGCAGAGCCTGCATCGTGGACAAAGCTTCACCGTCGGCCTGATTTCAAACGACAGTTTCGGCCGGTTCACCATGCCCATTGTCGAAGGGCTTGAGGCCGTTCTGGCGGCGCGGCGGATTGCCGTATTCATGTGCAATGCCACAGACGATGCTGAACTCGAACGCCAGCATGTCGAACAGCTGATGGGCAAGCGGGTCGACGGGTTGGTGTTCACCGCCCGCCGCGCCGACCGGCGGCCGCATATCGATCTTGGCGTGGCCGGTGTGCCCACGGTCTATGTGTTTGCCCAGTCCGACGATCCCAACGCGCTGGCATTGGTGCCAGATGATGAGGGCGGGTCCCGGCTGGCGACGGAGCACCTAATCTCGCTTGGCCGCAAGCGGCTGGCCCACATCACCGGCCCCGAGCATTTCGAGGCAGTGCGCTTGCGCCGCGACGGGTATCGGAGGGCGCTCACCGATGCGGGCCTGCCGGTTATCGACCGGTTCTACAAGCCCGGCGACTGGTCGGAGGCCTATGGGCGGCAGGCCGTTGCAGATCTGTTTTCAGATGACGGCGAAAAACCCGACGGTCTCGTGTGCGGCAATGACCAGATTGCCCGCGGTGCGGCCGATGCCTTGCACGATCTGGAAATTGATGTGCCGGGCGAGGTTTCCATTGTCGGATTCGACAATTGGGAGGTGATCGCCGGTGCGGCGCGTCCGCCGCTGACCAGCATCGATCTCAATCTGCGCGAACTGGGTGCCGAGGCCGGCCGCAGCCTGATCCGGATGATCGATGGGGAAAAACTTGGGGGCGTGCACCGCCTCCCCTGCTCGCTGGTGCTGCGCGCGTCCAGTGACCCGAACACAAAGAACTGACTATCAAGGAGCTATCATGCGCGACTATTCGCCATTGGATTTCACACGGGTCAAACTGACCGGCGCCTTCTGGAGCGAGCGGCTGGACACGGTGCTGACCCGCACCATTCCCTCGCAATACGAGCAGTTGGTGGCCCACAACATGATCGAGGCGCTGAAAGTCGAACAACCCGCGCCGCCCTTGACCATTCCGCGCAACAAGTCCGGTTTCACCACGCAGATCTTCTGGGACTCGGACATCGGCAAATGGATAGAGGCGGCAAGCTATGCCCTGTCGCATGAACGCGATGAGGATATCGAGGCCAAGATCGATGAGATCGTTGAACTGCTCGGCGCGGCTCAACTCGAGGATGGCTATCTCAATTGCTGGTACATCGGGCGCGAGGTCAACAACCGCTGGACGAACCTGCGGGACAACCATGAATTGTACAATGCCGGTCACCTGCTTGAAGGGGCGATCGCCTATTTCCAGGCGACCGGACGGCGCAAGCTGCTCGACATCATGGAGCGGTATATGGACCATATCGCCGAGGTCTTTGGGCCCGGGCCAAACCAGAAGAAGGGTTATCCGGGCCACCAGGAGATCGAGCTCGCGTTGATCCGGCTCTACCATTTGACCGGCGACACAAAACGGCTTGATCTCGCCACCTATTTCATCAACCAGCGTGGCACCCAGCCGCACTATTTCGATCTCGAGGCGAATGCACGCGGCTCGGACCCGGCCAGCTTTGGTCAGGGCACCTACGAATACAACCAATCGCACAAGCCGGTGCGCGAGCAGGACAAGGTGGTCGGTCATGCAGTGCGCGCCATGTACATGTATGCGGCTATGGCCGATCTGGCCGCGGAGCTGGACGACGAGGACCTGAAAAAGGCCTGCGAAGTCCTGTGGGCGGATGCGACCGGCAAACGCATGTATGTCACCGGCGGGTTTGGCCCTTCGGCCAGCAACGAGGGGTTTACCCGCGACTACGATCTGCCGAACGACACCGCCTATGCGGAAACGTGCGCCACGGTAGCGATGATCTTCTGGGCGCAGCGCATGCTGAACCTGGACCTCGATGGACGCTATGGCGACATCCTCGAACTCGGCTTGTTCAACGGTGCGCTGTCGGGCCTCAGCCACGAGGGCGAACATTATTTTTACGAGAACAAGCTGCAGAGCGACGGCTCGCACAAGCGTTGGGCCTGGCACCCCTGTCCCTGTTGCACCATGAACGTGTCGCGGCTGATCGCCTCGGTGGGCGGCTATTTCTATTCTTCCAGCGCCGACGCCATCGCGGTTCACCTCTACGGCGGCAGCGAAGCCAGTTTCGAGATGGCGGGCGGCCCCGTGCTTCTCAAGGAAACGAGCAGCTACCCCTGGTCGGGCGACATCCGATTTGATGTGTCAGTCGAACGGCCGGTGAACTTTGCCCTCAAGCTGCGGGTCCCCGCCTGGGCACACGGCGCCAGTGCCAGCGTCAACGGGTCGCCGGTTGATGTGGGGGCGCATATTCAATCCGGATACCTCAACATTGAGCGGGAATGGCGAGATGGGGACACCGTCGCCCTCACGCTGCCCATGACACCGCAGCGGATCTACGCCAACCCGCAAGTCGGCGCGGATATCGGCAAGGTGGCACTGCGGCGTGGGCCGCTGGTCTATGCGCTGGAGCAGGCAGACAATGGCCAGGACGTGCTCAATCTCAGGTTGAGGCGGGATGGCGACATTGAGGCGAACGAGGGAACCAACCTGCCGCCGGGCACGATAGTTCTCAAAGGCGAGGGTCTTGCTGCCGACGCAACAGCATGGGGCGAGGCGCTCTACGCTGAGCATCCACCGCAAATGAAGCCCGCGACCCTGACCGCCATTCCCTACTTTTACTGGAACAACCGCCAACCCGGCGCCATGACCGTGTGGATGCAGGAAGAGAGCTGACCTATCGCCGGTTGTCAGGCTGGCGCAGGCGGCGTAAACCCGCCGCAAACGCCAACCTGATGGTCCATTGTGATGACGACTGCCCTGCCCGCCCAATTGACGCGCCCGCTGGTCGACCGACTTGTTTTGCAAGCGCTTGAAGAAGACCTGGGGCCGGCAGGCGATGTCACTTCGCAGGCGACGCTGCCTCCGGAGGCCACCGCCCGGGCACAAATGATCAGCCGCGAAGCGGGCGTAATCGCCGGGCTGGATTTTGCGGCCGCCGCCTTCCGGTTGATCGGCGATGATGCGCGCTTCGAGGCAAAGCTTGCGGACAGTGACAGGGTCGAACTCGGTCAACTCGTCGCCGAGATCAGGGGCAACGCCCGCCAGATCATGTCGGCGGAACGGGTCGCGCTGAACTTTCTCAATCATCTGAGCGGCATTGCAACGCACACGGCCCGTTTCGTTGCTGCCGCCGAGGGCACCCGGGCCAAAATCTGCGACACGCGCAAGACGACACCGGGGCTGCGCGCCGCCGAGAAATATGCCGTGCACTGCGGGGGCGGTTCCAATCACAGGTTCGGACTCGACGATGCCATCCTGATCAAGGACAACCACATCGCCGTCGCTGGAGGCGTTGCCCAGGCCGTCAAGGCGGCGCAGGCTTACGCCGGGCATCTGGTGGCGATCGAAGTGGAAGTCGATACGCTTGAGCAGTTCAAGCAGGCGCTTGAGGCCGGTGCCACTGCCGTGCTCCTCGACAACATGAGCACCGAGCAACTCGCCGAGGCGGTGCGCATGAATGCCGGTCGCGCCAAACTTGAGGCATCCGGCAACGTAGACCTCGACACGGTCGCCGGAATCGCGGCAACCGGTGTCGACTTTATTTCGACCAGCAAGATCACCATGGCGGCGGACCCGCTCGACATTGGTCTTGATATCGAAATCCGATCCTGACCATTTCACTGCCCTCGCCTCGCCGGAGAAATCAATGACTGACCGCCTGCTGGACCTGATGGTCAATGCCGCGCTGGAAGCCGGAGCCGCCATCATGGAGGTCTATGCCTCGCCGTTCGGATCAGTGGAAAAGTCTGACGGGTCGCCGGTGACCCTTGCCGACGAGCACGCCGAAAAGATCATCCTGAACGGGTTGGCCGAAACCGGCCTTCCGGTGCTCGCCGAGGAAAGTGCAGCTGCGGGCAATATTCCTGAACTCGGCGACCGGTTTTTCGTCGTCGATCCGCTCGACGGCACCAAGGAATTCATCAAGCGCAACGGTCAGTTCACCGTCAACATCGCCCTCGTCGATAAGGGCCGCCCGGTCACAGGCGTGGTCTATGCGCCGGCGCTCGATCAATTGTTCAGCGGCGGGCCGGACGGCGCGTACGAATTTATCGCGAAGGACGGCAAGGCGGATGCGGGGCACCGCATCGAGGTCGACCGGGAAGGTCCCATGCATATTGTTGCCAGCCTCTCTCACGGCCACGCCGCGCTCGGTCCGCTGTGCGATGATCTGGGGGCAGCCGACAATGTGTCGGTCGGTTCGTCTCTGAAGTTCTGCCTGCTGGCGCGGGGTGACGCCCAGCTTTACCCGCGGTTTACGCCAACCTGCGAATGGGATACCGCCGCCGGCCAGGCTGTGCTTGAAGCGGCGGGTGGATCAGTGTTTGCCATTTCCGGCGTGCCGCTGGCCTATGGCAAAAGCGAAGGCCGATTCTACAACCCGTACTTTGCCGCGGCCGTTGATGCAAAACTCGCCAAACGCACAGCGGCGAAAATGCGTGAGTTGGTTGGGACCGAAGGCGATGTGAAGTAACGGCACTTGCCGTCAGATCCGCAGCGGACCAAATGCCGCGAAATCGCTTATTGAAATTTTCACGAACACCCCCTATATCGCTTCGATATATGCTCGATTGACCCACTTTTAGTGCGCGAAGCAAACGAACCATGAATGTAAAGACCATCTGCCTGGCCATCCTCCACGAGGGTGATGCGACCGGCTATGAAATCCGCAAACTGTCGACAGAAGGCGAATACGCCTATTTTGTCGAAGCCAGTTTTGGCTCCATCTATCCTGCGCTGGCCCGTCTTGAAGAGGAAGGTCTGGTTAGAAGCCACGTCCAGCAGCAGGCCGGGCGTCCGGCCAAGAAAATCTATTCCATCACCGATGCTGGCCGTGCCGCTTTCCGTGACTCGCTGTTTGAAGATCTGGGCGACGATGTCTACCGCAGCGCATTTCTGCTGTTTGCGCGGTTTGCGCCGGAACTGCCCGCCGACCTGGTGGAGACCCGGCTGCGCGAGCGCCTCGCCAAGCAAGACGATGCGATCCGAAAGCTGAAAGACCTGCAAGAAGAACACCAGTCACCCCAGGATCGTTGGGTGATTTCCTACGGCATTAGCTGCATCCAGGTTGCGCGGGACTATCTCGCCGCCCATATGCACGAACTGATTGCGCTGGCGCAGCCCGTGGCTGAAGCCGAGGCCGCGGAATAACGGGACTTAAAGACTATGCGAAACTGGATGTCGTACGGCATTGCGCTGGCCATCATCATTATTGTCGGCCTCTGGATGGCCACCGGCACATTTGTGCAGGGCGGAAATGGACCCGGAAACGGAGAACGTTCCATCGTTTCCTTCGTCGAAGGCGAAGACGGCTCGATCGGATCCGAACTGGAAAGCATGGGTCTCGGCGCGCCGGAAACCGAACACTCGGAAGGCGAAATTGATCCGCATCTGACGATTGCCGAACGGGTCGCAGAGAGCGGAGGCAACGGCGCGCTGCGCAGCGTGCGCATCGAGAATTTTACCGCCCGTCCATTCGCCATGCAGGTGCCCCTGCGCGGACGCACGGAGGCCAAGCAGACCGTCGCCGCCTCGGCCCAGACCAGCGGCATTGTCGAAACGTTGCACGTTGAAAAAGGCGACCGGGTGGAAGCCGACCAGCTGCTTTGCACGCTTGACCGCGGCACCCGCCAAGCGCGTGTTGCCCAGGCGGAAGCCAGCCTTGCCCAGGCCGAGGCCGGGCTGGAGCAGGCGCAGGCGGATTTCGACACCAATGCAGCCCTGCGCGAGCGGGAACTGGCCCCGGCCAACACGGCGCGCCAGTTCGAGGTCGCACTTTCCGCCGCCGAGGCCAGCCTCAAGGCGGCCCAGTCGGCGCTGGACGAGGCCGAAGCCGAGCTGGATCGTACGGAAATCCGGTCCCGGGTTGCCGGTATTGTGCAGGATCCCATGACAACCGTCGGCGCCCTGCTGAACGTCGGTGGTGTTTGCGCCAGCATCGTCGAACTCGACCCGATCATCTTCGTCGGCAACATTCCCGAAGCAAATATCGGTCTCGCCCGCACAGGACTGACCGTCCACGTTGAAACCGTGTCGGGACAGTCTCTGGAAGGCACGGTGACCTACATCGCTTCCACGGCCGATGAAGCCACCCGCTCGTTCCGCGCCGAGGTGGAAATACCCAACCCGGACGGCGCGGTTCGCGACGGGCTGACCGCGAATGCCGAGGTGGAACTGGGTGTGATTCCGGCCCACCTGATCCCGCAGTCGGTGCTGACGCTCGACGATGACGGCAAGCTGGGTGTGCGGGCGGTGGTTGATTCCGAAGTCGTATTTCATGAGGTGACCATCGTGTCTGACACGCGCGACGGCATGTGGGTCACCGGACTGCCATCGCGTGTCGATATCATCACGCTGGGTCAGGAAAATGTGCAGGCAGGGCAGATGGTTGACGCCGCCTATGCCGAAACGGACGTGGCCGGGGCTGATGCCGAGGCCGAACAAGGGGACGCCTGATGCTCAATATGCTTGAACGCATTCTGCACATGCCGCGAGTTGTACTCACGGTCATGGCACTGCTGCTTCTAGCGGGCTTTGCGGCCTATCAGGCGCTGCCCAAGGAAAGCTTTCCGGCAATCGATATCCCCTATTTCTACGTGTCGGTCAGCCAGTCCGGCGTGTCGCCGCGAGATGCCGAGCGGCTACTGGCCAAACCGGTTGAAGACCGGCTGGACGGGTTGGACGGGCTGAGCAACATCTCGTCGACCTCGACGACCGGGCACGTTTCGGTCTTCCTGGAATTCGATGTGAACGCCGACAAAGACGAAGCGCTGGCCGATATCCGGGCGGCGCTTGATGGTGTCACCTCCGAACTGCCCTCCGACGCCGACGAACCTGTGGTCAGCGAGATTTCCTTCCAGGATATTCCGGTATTGAGCGTTGCCATCTACGGCGACGTGCCGGAGCGGACGCTGGTCAACCGCGCCAAGGATCTGCAGGAAGCGCTGCTGGATATCGATGACGTGCAGAATGTCACCATCGCCGGTGCCCGCGACGAGGTACTGGAAATCCTGATCGATCAGAACCGGCTGGAAGCCTATGACCTGACCTCGGCCCAGCTGTTTGATGCGCTTGCCCGCAACAACCTGGTTGTCGGCGGCGGCACACTCGATTCCGGTCAGGGCTCGTTCAACGTCGAGGTGCCCGGGCTGATCACGACTGCGGAAGATGTCTACTCGCTGCCGCTGAAGGAAGCCAACGGCACGGTCGTGACCTTTGGCGACGTGGCCACCATCACCCGCACCTTCAAGGACGCGACCGAATTCGCCTATGTGAACGGCGAACCCGCGATCACCCTAGGTGTCACCAAGAAGCTCGGCACCAACATCATTGAAGTGTCCGACGCGGTCAAAGCCGTCACCGAACAGTTCACCGCCGACTGGCCCTCAGGCATTGAGCACTCGTTCCTGCTGGACCAGTCGGAGAGCACCAAGTCGCTGTACCGGTCGCTTGAAGCGGCAGTGATGACCGCTGTGGCGCTGGTGATGATCATGTGCGTGGCAACGCTCGGGGTGCGCCCGGCGCTGATGATCGGTACCTCCATTCCGATTTCCTTCATGATCGCCTTCCTCGTGGTCCAGATGCTGGGCATGACAGTCAACATGATGGTGATGTTCGGGCTGGTGATCGCGGTGGGCGTGCTCGTCGACGACCCGATCGTGGTGGTCGAATACGCCGAGCGAAAACTCGCTGAGGGGCTTTCGCGCAAGGAAGCGTTCATATTTGCCGCCAAGAAGATGTTCGTCCCGGTGGTTTCGGCCACGGCGACGACGCTGGGTGCCTTTGTGCCGCTGCTGTTCTGGCCGGGGATCATCGGCAAATTCATGAGCCAGTTGCCGATCACGGTGATCGTGGTGATGTGCGCTTCGCTGCTTTCGGCGCTTGTATTCATGCCGATCATCGGCGCGATGATCGCCCGTACAAACATCACGGAAGAAGAAAAGAAGGCCGCCCGGCTGGTGATGTACCCGGAGGAATTCAAGCAGGAAGAGGTCAAGGGGCTGATCGGCGGTTATGTCCGCATGATGTCGCGCCTGTTGCATCACCCGTTCCTGACGATGACAGCCGGCCTTGCCATCATCATCGGCATCTTCATGGCCTATGCCGCCAACCCGACCGGCACCGAGGCTTTCCCCGCTTCCGAGCCGCAGTATGGCACGGTGGCCGTCGTGGCGGTGGGCAACTATTCCCCGGCAGAAATCCGCGACTACATGCGAGAGGTTGAGGCTGAGGTTCTGCAGGTCCACGGCATTCAGGATTCGGTTCTGACCTTCGGCGGCGGTGACGGGTTCACGTCCGGCGCAACACCGCCCAACACGATCGGGACGCTGAGCCTGCAGCTGTTGCCGTGGGAAGAGCGCGTTCCGGCCGCTGAAATCTTTGACGATATTCGCGCCCGTGTCGCCGACATTCCGGGCCTTGAAGTACAAATCAGCGCGCAGGAAGACGGACCGCCGGCCGGCAAGGCCATCAACATGAGGGTGGAGGCGGACAGCTACGACACGCTGATCCCGACAGTTGAGCGCCTGCGCAATTTCCTGGAGTTCGAGGTTGAAGGCACTGTGGACGTGGAAGACGGCCGCCCTGCCCCCGGCATTGACTGGGAGATCGAGGTCAACCGTCCGCTGGCCGCCCAGTTCGGCATCGGCGTGCGGGAACTGAGCCCCTATGTGCAACTCGTGACCAAGGGCGTGACGCTGGGCAGCTATCGCCCGGACGACGCGACCGACGAACTGGATATCGTGGTGCGTCTGCCGGAGAACGAACGCACCTTCGACGCGCTCGATTCGATGAAGGTTGCCACCTCGCAAGGCCAGGTTCCGGTTTCCAACTTCATCACCCGCACCGCGGTGCCGAAGGTGGCCTCAATATCGCGCCGCAACGGCGTTTCCTCGATGGCTGTGGCCGCTGACCTCGTCGAGGGTCTGGTCGATGCTGAAGGCGAACCCGTTTATGCGGCCGACAAGGTCGAAGAAGTGCAGGCGTGGCTCGATACGCAGGAATGGCCAGCAGGCATAAGCTTTGAGTTTGGTGGCGCCGAGGAGCAGATGGGCGATGCCAACGCCTTTATCGGACAGGCTTTTGCCGGTGCGATGTTCCTAATCTTCCTGATCCTTTTGATGGAGTACAACAGCTTCTGGCAGGTCGCTGTGACCCTTTCGACGGTTATCATGTCGACCGCTGGCGTGCTTTTGGGCATGCTTTTGACCGGCATGTCGTTCTCCGCGATCATGACGGGCCTGGGCATCGTGGCGCTTACCGGCATCGTGGTGAAGAACGGTATCGTTCTGATCGACACGTACAATCACTACAATCGTGATGACGGGGTCGAGCCGATCAAGGCGATGCTGCTCACCACCTCACAGCGCGTTCGTCCGGTGTTGCTCACCGCCACCGTGACCGCTCTGGGCGTGATCCCGATGGCTCTCAACATCGAGTTTGACTTCATTCGCCGCGAAATCGTGGCCGGGGGTCTGGCCGGTTCGTGGTTCATCCACCTGTCTGCCGCTCTGGTGTCCGGTCTGTTCCTTTCCACTGCCCTGACATTGATCATGGTGCCGGTGATGGTCACCGCCCCGTCAGTGATCTGGGCCAGCCGGACAGGTGCCGTGATCCGGGCCGTTGGGGGCGGCATCTGGTGGCTGTTCACGCTGCCGGGCCGTATCTTCACACGCCGCCCCGCCCCCGCCGAGGCGACGGACATCCCGGAAGGTGTAGACAGTGCTGCACAATACCTGACCGCCGACAGTACAGGACTGGTCGCGACGGAGCGCAATGGTGTGACCGTGGTTTCAAGGCAAGCCGCCGAATAATCGCCGCCCTGTGAAATAATGAGGCCCGCAGCGATGCGGGCCTTTTTCATGTTCACTTGTCAGTTTAGCTGAAATGGCTTATATAGACGAATTAGCTGATTTAGCCAACGGAGACTTGCCGTGTCGACTATGACCGCGACGGAAGCCAAGAACAAGTTCGGGCAATTGCTGGAAATGGCCCGCAAGGAACCCGTGCGCGTGCAGAAAAACGGCCGCGACGTCGCCGTGGTTCTGTCGCCGGAGGAGTTCGTGGAGTACGCGGCATTCCGCGCCCAGCCAAAGGTACGGCCCGTAGTAGAAAAACTGCTGGCAGAGAGCCTTGAAAAACGCCGCTCGCTCTATGACGCGCTAGCAAAGTAGCCAGTAGTGACCTTCTACCTCACGCTGGATGAGGCGATCTTCATTCAGGCGGAATTGATCAAGGCGACTGGTGGCGCTGACGGTATCCGGGATGCCGGACTGGTTGAGGCCGCGCTTCTGAGGCCCCAGACGGGGTACTATGCCGACTTGATCGAAGAGGCCGCTGCCCTGTGGGAAAGTCTGGCCATGAACCACGGGTTTGTGGATGGCAACAAGCGGATCGCCTACGCCTGCCTCGAAATTTTTCTAGAAGCAAATGGCCATCAGATCACGGCTTCGAACAAAGAGATTGAGCGCTTCATCTACTCTAACCTCGAAGGCGGAACGTTCAACAAGGACGTGCTGGACTCCTGGCTGCGCCGGAACACGACAACCCGGGACGCCAGTTCCTAGGCGCGGGCACCTGCTTCAGCGCTACTTCGCAGCCTGTTCCGGCACACGGCGCAGGAAGCCTTCGCTGTCAGCTGCCGCCTTGAGGCGCAGCTGTTCCTCGGCCTCGCTGGCCTCGCGCTGGCGGCTCCACATCTGCTCGTAGAGGCCTTGCCTTGCCAACAATTCCTTGTGCGTGCCACGTTCGGCAATCTCGCCGCCGCGCAGAACAATGATTTCGTCGGCGTTGATCACCGTCGAAAGGCGATGGGCGATCACTAGCGTCGTTCTGTTCGCAGCCACCGCGTCGAGTGCGGTCTGGATATCGCGCTCAGTCTGGCTGTCCAGCGCCGATGTCGCCTCGTCGAGAATGAGGATTGGGGGTGCCTTCAGAATGGTGCGGGCGATGGCAACGCGCTGTTTCTCGCCACCGGACAGTTTCAGCCCGCGTTCACCGACCTGCGTGTCGTAACCTTTGGGCAGGCTTTCGATGAACTTGTCGATCTGCGCCATGCGGGCGGCCTCACGCACCTCTTCATGGGTTGCGTCAGGTCGACCGTAGAGAATGTTGTATTCAATCGTGTCGTTGAACAGCACCGTGTCCTGGGGGACCATACCTATGGCGTTTCTGAGACTTTCCTGGGTCACATCCCTGACGTCTTGACCATCAATGGTCACAGCGCCAGCGGTGGCGTCGTAAAAGCGAAAGATGAGACGTGAAATGGTGGACTTGCCGGCGCCCGAGGGCCCGACAACGGCAACGGTCTTGCCCGCGGGCACCTCAAAACTGACGTTCTTCAGAATGGGCCGGTCCGGATCATAGTGAAACGACAGGTCCTCAAACCGGATCGTGGCCCCGTCGATCGCCAGGGGTTTGGCGTCCGGCTTGTCCTGGATTTCGGCTTCCTGCGCCAAAAGCGAGAACATTTGTTCGATGTCGGCCAGCGACTGGCGGATTTCGCGGTAGACAAAACCGATCATGTTGAGCGGCCGGTAGATCTGCATCATGAACGTGTTGACGAGCACAAAGTCGCCGACAGTCATCATACCGGCCATCACCCGCTGCACCGACATGACACCGATCACGGTGAAGCCTGTCCAGAAAATCAGCCCCTGCCCGAAGTTCAGGAACCCCAGCGACGTCCAGATGCGCACGGCGGAGTGTTCATAGCGCGCCATGGAGTCGTCAAAGCGCTCGGCTTCCAGCTTTTCGTTGCCGAAATATTTGACCGTTTCGAAGTTCAAGAGACTGTCGATGGCCTTTGAGTTGGCGTCGGTGTCGCTCTCGTTCATGTCGCGGCGGATGGAGATGCGCCAGTTGCTGGCCCGGATGGTGAACCACACATAGGCCCAGATCATCAGCACCAGAACGCCGATGAAGGAGAAGCCGAACATGAAAATGAACACGGCCGCAACGATGATGAATTCGACGAGCACCGGCGCGGTGTTCAGCATGGTGAAGCGGACAATGGTCTCGATGCCCTTGGTGCCGCGCTCTATCACCCGGCTCAGTCCGCCCGTGCGGCGTTGCAGGTGATAGCGCAGCGACAATCGGTGCAGGTGCCTGAACGTGCGGATCGCAAGGCGCCGCACCGCATGCTGGCCGACGCTGGCGAACAGGATGTCACGCAATTGCTGGAAGCCTGAATCGGCGATGTTGCCAATTCCGTACGCCAGCACAAACACAAGCGGCACGGCGATGCCGAACATCAATTCGGGAGATGCGCCTCCGATTGCCCCGAGTGAATCCACGATGCCCTTGTAGGCGAAGGGAACCAGGGTGGTGGCGACCTTGGCAAGCAGCAACGCGCCGATGGCCAGCAAGACCCTCAATTTCAGGTCTGGCCGGTCATCGGGCCACATATAGGGCCAGAGATTGGCGACCGTTGAAACGGTCGCCCCCTCATCTGCCGTTACTTTTGGCTTGGGTTGTGCTGCGGTCTGGTCGGCCACTAGGCCACCCCGGCCGAATCTTTTTTCGCTTCGACAGGCTGCAGCAGGAGTTCGGATAGGCCACCAAAAGCCGAATTCATCTCATTCAGTCTGTCAGTGGCCAGGACATAACAGTTGCGGGTGCCGCGCGCCTGACGGGCGATCAGACCGGCGTCAAGCAACACCTTGATGTGTTGCGAGACCGTGGACTGGGCCAGTGGCAGGCATTGAGTGACATCGGCGCAGCAGCAGTCGCTCTGGCGCTGGGCGAGAATGCGCAGGATGCTCAACCGAACTGGGTGCCCCAGGGCACGCAACTGATTGGCCAGAATTTCGTCCTGCATGATGGCGTCCTTCATCGTCATTTAACGATATAGGCGGAGCCCCGCAAAACTTCAAGCGCAACCTGATGACCCGCAAACCGCTCAGCAGATCAGCGCTGCGCGGCCTCGGGCAAGTCGAACACCTGGCCTGGGAAAATCAGGTCCGGATTGTTGATCTTCTCGCGGTTGGCTTCAAAGATCACCGTATACTGAATACCTCGGCCGTAGACGCGCCGGGCGATGGTCCACAGGTTGTCACCCCGACGGATAATGACCTTGCCAGAGGCGAACCTTCCATCTTCCGGATCTCCGACGGGCGTGGCGACCAGGGTCGGCACTTCCTCTTCGGCCATCTCCGTTTCAGGCTCTGCCTCTGCCACCTCGGCAACGGGAGCCGGGCGCGTGGCAGGCACGGGCGGGGCGACCGAGGGCAGCTCGATTGCGGGCAGCTGGTCGTCGGGCAGGACAAGCTGCTCGGATTCAGCGACTTCCATCGCCGGTTCTTCGGCCATAGTCTCTTCTGCAACCGGTTCGTCTGCCTCCGCGACATCCACTGGCGGCGCCTCCTCGGTCGGCGCTGCATCAGCCGGAACGGTTATGACGCTGTCCGCACCCTCTGCGACTTCAATACCAGGCACTTCGGGCGCTTCGGTCGGCAGGGCAATTGGGGCCAGTTGATCATCCGGCAAGGTGACAATGCTTTCGGCGGAAGTGGTTGTTTCAGCAGGGGCCGTCTCCGCCTCTGCAACCTCAATCGCCGGCGCCTCGGTGGGCAAGGCTATTGGCGCCAGTTGGTCTTCAGGAAGGATCAGCTGCTCATCCAAGGCAGCAGCCGGTTCGGCCTCGGAAACCTCGACATCCGCGACGGCACCCACAGGAGGGGCCTCGGTCGGCAAACTGATCGGGGCCAGTTGATCCTCGGGCAAGATCACCTGTTCGGACTGAACTTCAGCTGCAGCTTCCGGTTCGGCTTCCGCGACCTGCATTTCCTCAGGCGTTGCGGGAAGATCGACGGGAGGCGCTTCGGTCGGCAGGGCAATCGGCGCCAACTGGTCCTCGGGCAGCTGCAGCTGACCGTCTGCCTCGTCCGTCATGGCCATTTCGGTTTCAGGCGAAGCTTCGGATTCGGCTGGTTCTTCAACGGCCGGCTCGGCGGGCTCGGAACCCGCTTCCGGCGCCGCCTCGGCAATCTCGATCGCCGGAGCTTCCAGCGGCAGGGCCATCTCACTGAGCGATGCGCCGGGCAACACAAGTTCGCCAGCAGTCTCCGCCTCGGGCTCAGCCGCAGCTTCGGGGGCCTCAGCCACCACCATCGGCGCTTCAGTCGGCAAAGCAATCGGGGCCAATTGGTCGGCCGGCAGGATCAGGTCGGCATCGGCGGCAGGCGACTGGCTTTCACCCTGATCGATCACGAAGTTGATCTCGGCTTCCGCCGTGACAATGTCACCCGGCGCCACCATTTCGGCGCGAATGCGCTGATTGGATTCGCTCAGCACTTCGTCGGTTTCCACCAGCCAACGCCCACCCTCGACAGGGCTCTCGCCAATCAATTGATCATCGACAAACAGGCGAACGGTCATGCCATCCTGGCCCGCTCCTGCGATGAAGCTGCCTTCGGGTTCGATTTCCACCGCATCAATGGTCGGTTCAACCGTGACCATGGGCGGCTCGGCCGTAACCGGCTGTTCTTCCTCCACCTCCGCTTCCGGTTCGACGGCCGCCATTTCGATCGGCTCTTCCTCTGTGACGCTTTCGGGGGTCACCGGTTCAGCCTGATCCGAAGGCGCAGCTTCTTCTTCCACCGGCTCATCAACCGTTTCTTCGGCGGCAGGCTCGGGGGCAACCAGATCGGCATCGGGCGTCGCCGTTTCCGGTTCGCTGGATTCAGGAACGTCCTCCGGCTCGATGGCCGCCATTTCCATTGGCTGTTCTTCTTCGGACACCAGGTCGCTGCCCGCCATTTCAGGCGCGCTGCCGGTCAATTCGGTGATGACGTCCGTCAATTCATCGGGGGCCGTAGCAACGACTGTCGGCTGGCTTTCACCATCCACGACCACCGCCAGGGCTTCTGGACCTTCGACGAACATTTCGCCGTTGGCGCCGGTGCGCAGGGTGATGGCCACACCACCTGCCGGCAGCGGTTCATCGGGAATGAATATCCAGTCACCGGCTGAATCCGATGTGGTCTGCCCCACTTCCACGCCGTTGAAGAACAGCTGGATGTCAACGTTTGGCTCAACCGTTCCGGCGAGGATTGTCGACCCGTCCGGCTCGACCCGCGCATCGATCATCGGCGCCGTGGCGACCACGGTTTCTTCTTCGGGCACCGGCGCTGGTTCGGCCGGTTCCTCGCCCTCCACGATCTCCGGTTCGGCAACAACGGTTTCTTCAGGCGCTGGAGCCGGTGCGAGGCCACGCTGGGCCAGCGACTGCTGCAAACAGGAGCCAAACGTTCCGCCGCCATTCAGGCAGTCTGATGTGGCCGGCCACAGGAACATGCCTGCAATCACAACGACGGTGACCAGCAGGGCCCCGATGGTGACAATGAGCGGACGCTGCGATGTGGTTGAGGACGTTTCGGCCAGTGTCGCCTCCTGCGGCTTGGGGGTTCAGGCAAATTTGTGCCTCACCCCGCGCCGAGAATCTAGGCGGAGGCGAGAAGTTTATAGTTTATCGACTCATAAAGCGCTTCAAAAGAGGCATCGATGATGTTGGGGGACACGCCGATGGTGAACCAGCGCTTGCCCGCTCCATCCCGGCTTTCGATCAACACACGGGTGACCGCGCCCGTGCCGCCGTCAAGAATGCGCACCTTGTAGTCGACGAGTTCGAGGTCAGAAATCCGGTCGGAGTATTTCCCGAGGTCCTTGCGCATGGCGAGGTCGAGCGCGTTGACCGGGCCATTGCCTTCGGCCACCGACATCAACAGTTCATCACCAACCCGAACCTTCACCACCGCTTCCGACATGGTCACGAGTTCGCCCTTTGCATTGTGCCGCCGCTCGATGGAGGTACGATAGCTTTCGACTTCGAAGAATTCAGGCAATGTGCCGAAAGTCTTGCGGGCCAGCAGTGCGAATGAGGCATCCGCCCCGTCGTAGGAATAGCCGCGCGCCTCGCGCGCCTTGACTTCACGCAGTAGCCGGTCGAGCCGCGGGTCGTCCTTCTCACAAGCAATGCCATGCCTTTTCAACGCCGTCAGAAGATTGGAGCGGCCGGCCTGTTGAGACACCATGACCGAGCGCTGGTTGCCTACGCTTTCGGGCGACACATGTTCGTAGGTCGAGAAATCCTTGGCCAGCGCCGAGGCATGAATACCAGCCTTGGTGGCAAAGGCCGAGGCGCCGACATAAGGCGCCTGCCGGTCCGGCGCCCGATTGAGCAGATCGTCGAATGCCCGCGAAATATGCGTCAGGTTGGTCAGCTGTTCCGCGCTGACTCCTACCTCAAATCGCTCAGCGAATTCGGGTTTCAACATCAACGTGGGAATCAGTGTCATCAGGCTGGCATTGCCGCAGCGTTCGCCGATGCCGTTCATCGTGCCCTGGATCTGGCGCACCCCGGCGTTGACCGCGGCCAGTGTGTTGGCGACGGCCTGACCGGTGTCGTCGTGGGCATGGATGCCCAGGTTTTCACCCGGGCAAACCTTGAGCACTTCACCGACGATCTCGGCAACCTCAGATGGCATGGTGCCGCCGTTGGTGTCGCACAAAACCACCCAGCGGGCCCCCGCCTTTCGGGCTGCGTCGACCACGGACAGGGCATAGGCCGGGTTCGCCTTGTAGCCATCAAAAAAGTGTTCGCAGTCGAGCAGCGCTTCCTTGCCTGCTGCAACCGCTGCCTCGACGCTCTGAGTCACCGATTTCACGTTCTCGGACGGTTTGATACCGAGCGCCAGTTCCACCTGATAGTCCCAGGCCTTGGCGACGTAGCAGATGGCCTTTGCACTCGAATTCAAGAGTTCCTGCAGGCCGGGGTCGTTGCCAACAGACCGCCCTGCCCGCTTGGTCATGCCGAATGCGGTGAAGGTCGCTGATTGTGTCCGCTCCTGCGCAAAAAACTCGGTGTCCACCGGATTGGCACCGGGATAGCCGCCTTCCAGATAGTCGACGCCCAGTTGCTCGATGAGCGCGGCCACGGCGATCTTGTCCTCGAGCGAGAACTCGATGCCGGCGGTCTGGGCCCCGTCACGCAGGGTCGTATCGAACAGGTAAAGGCGCTCTTTGCTCATCTTCTTCAGGCTCTTTGTGTCCAGTCGGCCGTTTCGTGGTCCGGATGCTGGTAGCTGGTGATTTTGGCGTTCACTTCCGCTTCCTTTTCCGGTTGCGGCTGTGGCGTCAGTTGCGGCAGGTGATCGAAATAGCTCAGCTTGCCGGCGAGGTTGAACTGTACGGTGGGCGGCACGGCTTCCGGATCGTCGAAGGCCCCGGTGGCCAGTTCGACGTCGCCGTCATCATCCATGATGCCGAGCGGTGTCCCGCACTGCGCGCAAAACCCGCGCTGCGAGACATTGGACGAGCGGAACCAGCCGGGCGCGCCGCGGGTCCATTCAACGCGCTCCACAGCAACCAGCGCCGCGAAATAGTTGCCGAACGCCTTCTGACACATGCGGCAGTGGCAGATTTCGGACGTGCCCGGATTGGTAGCGCGAAACCGCACTGCGCCACATTGGCATCCGCCATTCAGCACCTTTTCACTCACGGCCATTGCTCCGTGTCGTGGTCGGGATGCTGATGATTTGAGGCTTTGATGGCGTCCGCCCAGGCCTTGCCGTTGCTGTCGGTCGGGCCGGAATTCTCCATGCCGGTGATGCTGCCAAACCATGGCACCATGTTCTCGGTGCAGGTATTGGCGCCCGGCGGGTAATCGCCGGGATTGTCCAGCGAGCCAATGGTGAAATTGGTCCGGCCGTTGGTGGTATCATGGTAGAATAGCGGCGTGCCGCACTTGTCGCAAAAGCCGCGCTCGACATGTTCGGAACTCATGAAGATCGAGGGCTTGCCGCGTGTCCAGGTGATCGCCTCGTCGGGCGCGGCGACAAGGGCAGCAAAAATATTGCCCACCGCTTTCTGACACATGCGGCAATGACAAAGATGCGAATTGTCCAGCATTTCGGTGGCGTGATAGCGCACCGCGCCACACTGGCAACCGCCACTGGCCGGTTTGCCCGTTCGTTCCATCACTTGCTCTCCTCGACCGGCCAGCTTTCCGTATCGTGGTCCGGATGCTGGTTGGAGTGAATGCCGGCCATGAAATCCAGCCATTCGTCGCTCGGGTCGTCCTTGACCGGCATATCGGCCAGTCCGTCGAAGAACGGCAGCTTGTCGGTCATGTTGACCTGGATCACAGGAGCGACCTTGGTTGGGTCATCAAAGGCCCCGATGGCCAGTTCCAGTCCGTACTTGGTTTCATAGGCCAGTGGCGTCCCGCAGTCTCCGCAGAATGCCCGCCGGGCCCGGTCCGAGGACTGGAACCACTTGGGTTCGTTGCGGGTCCAGCGTCCGTCGTGCGACGAGACTAGCGGACCGAAGAAACTGCCGAACGCCTTCTGGCACATGCGGCAATGGCAGATGGAAGCACGGCCCACCAGCTTGGTGGCGAAACGCACCGAACCGCACTGGCATCCACCCGTCAGGGTCTCATTCGCCGCCATGATAGACCGCCTCTATGTTGTTGCCGTCGTGATCGAGCACGAAGGCGCCAAAGTAGTTCTTGTGGTAGTGCGGGCGCAGCCCCGGCTTGCCATTGTCGCGGCCGCCCATGGACAGTGCGACAGTGTAAAAGCTCTCGACTTCCGAGCGGCTTGCCGCCTTGAAACAGACATGGGTATTGGCCCGCTCGTGCCCGCCGTCCGAAATCCAGAAGAACGGATAGTCGGTGCCAAAACCGGCATGTTTGTGCCGCCCTTCGGCAAAGTTGGTGATGCACTTGATCCCCACAGCCCCCAGCGCCGCCTCGTAGAAAGCAAACGCGCGGTCGAAGTCGGAGACTTTCAGGCCAACATGATCGATTGCGGTCATCGCTTCACTTCCCATTTCGTCTTGCGTTCACCACTGTCGGGGTCCTTGTAGTCCATCAACTGGATGCCTTCTGCGGCCAGTTCATCGCGGATTCGGTCTGCGGTAGCGAAGTCCCTGTTGGCAAGTGCGGTGAGGCGCTCGGCGAGTCGGGACTCGTCGAACGGAGCCTCGGCTTCTTCTTGCGCGACGGCAAATGCCGCCATGCTGGAAAAGTTCAAAATGCCGAGGAACCGCAGCGAACCAAATAGTCGCTCGCCATTGTGCAGGGTGTCGCCACCAGCGTGCCGGTGCAGTTCCGCGACCACGCCCGACATGTTCAGGTCGTTCTCCAACTCTGCCGCCAGCTTGGAGCACGGTCCGAGAGCTTCCATCTCCGCTCTTTTGGCATCCGAAAACTCTAGCCCCAGGTCAAGAATCCGCTTTTTCCAGCGGATCAGCATGCTTTCCGCCTCTTCGAGCCGTGCCAGCGAAAAATCAATGGGCTCGCGGTAATGCGTCATCAGCATGGCCAGGCGCAGCACTTCACCGGGCCATGCCCTGCCGCCGAATTTCTCCTCGGCCAGCAATTCATGAACCGTGTAAAAGTTGCCCAGGCTCTTGGACATTTTTTCGCCTTCCACCTGCAAAAAGCCGTTGTGCATCCAAATGTTGGCCATCGCCTCTGTGCCATGGGCGCAGCGGGACTGGGCGATTTCGTTCTCGTGGTGCGGGAAGATCAGGTCCAGCCCGCCGCCGTGAATGTCAAAGGTCTTTCCGAGGTGCTGTTCGGACATGACCGAGCATTCGATGTGCCAGCCGGGGCGGCCGTGGATTGTGGTGACCTGGCCATCCACCTTGAAACTGCCCTGCCAGCCGGGCTGGCTCTCAGAGGACTCCTTCCAAAGCACAAAATCGGCGGGGTTCTTTTTGTGCGCCTCAACGGCCACACGCGCACCCGCCTTCTGTTCGTCGAGATTGCGACGCGACAAGCGGCCGTAGTCGGGCATCGAGGTGGTGTCGAACAACACCTCTGTGCCCTCCTCGCCGGTGGCGATGTAGGCGTTACCCTTGTCCAGCAATTGCTGGATCATGTCGACCATGCCCTCGATATGGGCCGTGGCGCGCGGCTCGACAGTCGGGTCAAGGCAGCCCAGAGCGCGCATGTCAGACCGGTACTGATCCTCGGTCTTCTTGGTGACCTCACGGATCGCCTGGTTAAGGGTCAGTTCCCCCGAGCTGATCTGATCGCCGAAATCGCGGAGCGCCCGGGCGTTGATCTTGTCATCAACGTCGGTGATGTTGCGCACATAGGTGACATGATCGTCGCCATAGGTATGGCGCAACAGCCGGAACAGCACATCGAACACGATGGCGGGACGGGCGTTGCCGATATGGGCATAGTCATAGACCGTGGGACCGCACACATACATGCGCACGTTGTTCTGATCGATGGGAACGAAGAGTTCCTTCGATTTTGTCAGCGTGTTGTACAGCCTGATTTCAGAAGTGCCCGAGGTCATTAAGCGAGTCCTGCCCATGCGAAAGTGCTGTAGCAGCCCGGGTCTTGTTCTTTGAATTGAGAATGAAAAACCGCGCCGCCACCGAAAGGTTAGCGGATAATGTTGCAATCAATAATGCAGCAAGTGCGTTTATTTTTCATGGGCGGCAACATGACCTCAGCTTGCGCCAAAATCAAGCTGCAAAACGCGAGAGGGTGAAGCCGGGGCTAATTTGCCTCGCGAGAGCGAATCTTCAGCCTTGAGGCAATGATCCGGTCGACCCAGCGCTTGGGCAGGTTTTCGACCAGCCAGGTTTCGAACGGGCGGCCCGAAATGGCATAGCGCAGCTTCGGCCGGTCTGCGGTCAGGGCGTGCAGCACCGCTTCACCCACCACCGAGGCCGGCAATCCGTTGGCGCCGATCTCCAGCATGCTTTGCTTGAAGGTCTCCAGCACCTCGGCATAGTCGCTGTCTTCATAGTCGGAAAAGTCATATTCCGCCGACTTGTCCCAGATCGGGGTGACAATGCTGGCCGGGGCGATCATGGCGACCTGGATGTCATAGAGCATCATTTCGCGGCGCAGGCTCTCGGTTAAACCCTCCAGTCCGAATTTCGAGGTGTGATAGGGTGCCATAAAGGGATAGGCGTTGCGGCCACCGGCCGAGCCCATGTTGGCGATGCGGCCCGGAGGGCCGGAAAGGCCTTTTTCCACTCCGAGCAACGGCGCGAAAGCCTGCGTGGTGATCAGCACGCCGGTGAGATTGACCTCGAGCTGTTGCCGGAATTTGTCGACAGGCAGGTGCAGCAACGGGCCGCCGATGCCGATGCCGGCATTGTTGACCAGTCCGGAAAGCCGCTGACCATTCAGCTTGTCCCTTACATTTGTGGCAGCGGCGCGCACCGCTTCTTCGTCGGTGACGTCAAGGATCAGCGGCTCGAACTTTGCCCCCAGTTCCTTTGCCACGCGATCAGCGTCGGCCTCTTTGCGTACCGAACCGAACACGCGGAACCCGCTATCGATCAGCACCTTTGCGGTCGCCAGTCCAATACCGGTTGAGGCGCCGGTAATGACGGCTGTCTGTTGCTGCGACATGGAGAATGTCCTTTCGGTCTTTTCAGAGGTCAGCCTACACGAAAAAGGCGGCCTCTGGCCGCCCTCGACTCGTTGCAGTGGGCGCGTGCGTTCACATCGGCTCGCGGTAGGTGTCGTGGCATTCCTGACAAACGGGGCCAAGGCCCTGCATCGCCGACAGGAAGGCCGCCTGATCGCCGCTCTCGGCAGCGGCAAGAACTTCGGCAGATGCTGTCTGGCCCTTTTCGATTACCGCCAGAAATCCGTCCCAGTCTTCCCAGATCAGCGACAAAGCCTTGCTGCTACCGGTGTTTGTTCCTTCCGGGAACAGGTCAGCGAGGTTTTCAAAACCGTCGACGTAGACATTGGCGATCTCCACCATGGCCGCGCCTTCGGCATTGCGGGCCGTCCGCATGGTACCGCCGAACAGTTTCATCTGGTTTTCGCGGGCCGCCATGATTTCATTGGGGTCCATTGCGGTCATGGCATCTTGGGCAAGGGCGGTGGCGCACAGGCCGGTGCCCAACGCAGCGGCCAGCAGGGTAATCTTGTTCAGGCTCATTCAGGACTCCAATCGGGGTGCTTGGCGGAACTATGCATAGGCTCGACACGTTCACACTAGCGAGACGCCGCGGCAGGCAAAGGGCTAAGTTGCTGACTTCGCGATCAAAAGAAGGTGATCACGCCGATTTGGGCCGGCGCAGTAAGGCGCGGACGCAAGGGCACAACTCTGTTAAGCTGGCGCTAACCACAAAGCGTGCGGCCCCGGCGCGTGGCGTGTCCCATTTACTTCAAATCGACGCGTATGGCGTATGCATCGGGGATGAAGCCGAATCTGTTTCGATGAGCGAACAACGACACGCACATAAGTTGATGACCCGTCTGACCGCAGTGGCGCTGCTGGTCGGCGCCTTCGTGTCGGCACCCCTCAATGCATTCGCGCAAGTGCGGTCCTGCTCGCAATTGTCCGGCACTATCCAGCAGCTGGAGCGCAATCGCGAGTTCACCTCGCTGGAGCGTAACCAGGCTACCATGCAGCAGTTGGGGTCGGACCTCAGCCGTCTGGAGAACGCTTTCGTTCAGGCCGGCTGCCAGCAGGCACTGAACAATGGCCAGCGCCTCAGCGGAGATTGTTCCCGGGCGGCACGGCAGATCCAGCGCGGGCGCCAGGACATGAATACGCTCACCCAGCGGGTGCAATCGGGTCAGGCGGTCGCCCAACAGCGGCAGATGCTCATGGGCCAGATGCAGGCGCAAGGATGCGGCACCAACAGCCAGGTCAACATCAACGTGCGCAGCAATCAGCCGCGCGGCTTTTTTGACCAACTGTTCGATGCCCTGACAGGCAACGGGTTCGGCAACGAAACGATCATCGACCCATACGCCAATTTTTACGGCAACACGGTGCGCAGCGTCTGCGTGCGCACGTGTGACGGCTATTACTGGCCGGTGAGCTTTTCGACGGTGCCCGAATATCTGCAGAACGACCTGCTGCAATGCCAGCAGCAAGCGCAAGGCGCGGAGGTCGATCTTTTTTACTATGGCAACCCGGGCCAGACGCCGGACGACATGGTCAACCTGAGCGGGCAGCCCTATTCATCGCTGCCTAACGCCTTCCGCTACCGCAACGAGTTTGATGCCAGCTGCATCGCGCGACCAGAAACCAATTTCGGGACCATCGAGATTGTGGTTTCAAACGGCCAGAGCCGGCCCGTCCTGACCATTGATGAACGCGAAGTGCCCCTGCCGCTGCGTGATCCACGTGCCGAGGCACGCACGGTCACAGCGGAAGTGATCGAGACGGTGCGCATTCCGCTGCCGCGTCCTCGTCCGCAACTGGATGGTCAAGGCAATCCGATCGCGGTTGCCGTTCCTTCAACCGACGCCGAGATGCGACTGGTTCAGGTCGGCGGCAAGCTGGTCAGGTTAGTCGGTCCAGACACGCCTTACGCCCAAGTAGGGGAAGCAGACTCTTGAGTTCAGGCCCGTCGGGCCGCCCAGTCAGCGCCATACGCAGCGGAAGGAACAAGCCCTTGCCTTTGCGCCCGGTGGCCTGTTTCAGATCGCCAGTCCATGCACCCCAGGTACTTTCATCCCAGGGCTCAGCTGGCAGGGCATCACGCGCCGCTGAGATGAGCGCGCGGTCCTCGTCGGCAATCACGGGCAGAACCGGTCCATTGATGAGTGGCAGCCACTCCGCAATCTGCGGCAAGCGGGTGATGTTGGCGCGCAGGGCGAGCCAGACCGCCTCGTTTTCGACGCCCAGCGCCTTCAGCCGTTCAGCGAGGTCGGCATAGTCCACCTCATGCAGAATCCGGGCATTGAGGCTCTCCAGTTCCGCCGGATCATAGCGGGCGGGTCCGTGTGAAACGGTGGTGAGGTCAAAACGTTCGGCCAATGCATAGAGTGACGGATAAGGTTCTACCGGCAGGCTGGTGCCGGTCAGCACCGCCATCAAGGCCACCGCCATCGCCTCAAAGCCATCGGACCGCAGTTCACCAATGCCGAGCGATCCCAGGCGCTTTGAGAGCCCCTGCCCGCCGGCTCCCGTCAGCAGGTTGTGATGAGCGAACTGCGGCACTGCACCGCCCAGCGCCTCGATGATCTCGATCTGCACCCCGGTGTTGGAAATATGATCCTCGCCGCGGATGACATGGGTGATGCCGAGGTCGATGTCGTCGACAACGGAAGGCAGCGTATAAAGATAGGAACCGTCACCACGGATCAGCACGGGATCGGACATGGATGCCGTATTCACCGTCTGCTCGCCGCGGATCAGGTCGGTGAAGATCACCGGATCGCCCTTGAGCTTGAAGCGCCAGTGCGGTGTCCGTCCTTCCGCTTCCAGCCGCGCCCTGTCCTCGTCGGTCAGGTCCAGCGCGGCGCGGTCATAGATGGGCGGCCGCCCCAGCGCCCGCGCCCGGGACCGGCGGCGGTCGAGTTCATCGGGTGTTTCGTAGCAGGCATAAAGTCGACCGCCCGCAATCAGCCGGTCGCGCGCCGCGTCGTACAGCGCGGTGCGTTCGGACTGGCGATGGACTTCGTCCGGCTCGATGCCCAACCAGTTGAGATCGGTCAGAATGGCATCGGCATATTCGGCCTTCGACCGTTCCAGATCTGTGTCGTCGAAGCGCAGGACAAATTTGCCGTCGTGAGCCCGGGCAAAAAGATAGTTCATCAGTGCCGGGCGGGCATTGCCGATGTGAATGAAGCCGGTCGGCGATGGCGCAAAGCGAACCTTGGTCACGTCAGCTCTCCACGCCCGTGTGGTCGCGCCAGCCGTTGGTGATCGGATATTTGCGGCCGATGCCGAAAGCTTTCTTGGTCAGTTTGACGCCTGGAGCGGCCTGCTTGCGCTTGTATTCGGCAACATAGAGTAGCCATTCAATACGCTTGACCAGATCACGCTCGAAGCCTTGCTTGACGATCTCGGCAACCGACATTTCCTCCTCGACCAGCAGGCGCAAAACCTCGTCGAGCACGGGATAGGGCGGCAGGCTGTCCTGATCGGTCTGGTCCTCGCGCAGTTCGGCACTCGGCGCGCGGTTGATGATCGTATCGGGGATCACCATGCCTTTCGGGCCCAGACAATCATGCGGCATGTGCGAATTGCGCCAATCAGCCAGGTGATAGACCTGTGTCTTCCAAAGATCCTTGACCGGATTGAAGCCGCCATTCATGTCGCCGTAAATCGTCGCGTATCCGACAGCCATTTCAGACTTGTTGCCGGTGGTGATCAGCATCGAGCCCAGCTTGTTGGAAACCGCCATCAACATGACACCGCGCATCCGCGACTGGATGTTTTCCTCGGTCACGTCCGACGGAAATCCGGCAAATATCTCTTTCAGCCCTGCGTTGGCCGCCTCCACCGAGTCACCTATCGATACCACGTCGTAACGCACGCCCAACATTTCGGCGCAGGTCTTGGCGTCGGCCAGACTTTCCCCGGATGTGTAGCGGTAGGGCAGCATGATGCAGTGGACATTCTCCGGCCCCAAGGCGTCGACCGCGATCGCGGCGGTCACGGCAGAGTCGATGCCCCCGGACAGGCCCAGCACAACCTGCTTGAAGCCGTTCTTGTGGATGTAATCCCTCAGGCCCATCACGCAGGCGCGCCAGGGCGCTTCGTCCTGGGACACCAGATTGTTATGGCTTCCCTCGATGCATTCCCAATGTCCGTCGCGGCGTTCCCAGGTCGAGATCACAAGTTCCTCGTCAAACGAGTGACCCTGAAACACCAGTTCGCCCTTTCGGTCGATGCCGAAGGAGGCGCCGTCGAACACAAGTTCATCCTGCCCGCCGACCTGGTTGAGATAGAGCAGCGGCAGGCCGGTTTCCGCGACCCGATCCTTGACCAGCTTCCAGCGGATAGGCTGCTTGTCGCGCCAATAGGGCGAACCGTTCGGGCAGAGCAGGATTTCAGCGCCCTTGCCGGCCAGGTGCCCGCACACCTCCGTGGCCCAGATATCCTCGCAGATCGGTACGCCAATGTTGACGCCGCGAATGCTGATCGGTTCGGGCAACGGCCCCTCGGCGAAATAGCGCTTCTCATAGAACACGTCGTCATTCGGCAAGCGCAGCTTAAACCGTTCGGTTTTGATTTCCCCCTGCTCGATCAACAGAACGGCATTGACCAGTTCATCCCGCGTGTTGCGCCAGATGGTCGGCAACAAGATGGACAGCGGTGAACCGGCAGTTTTCTCCGCCAGCGCATGAGCCGTCGCAATCGTGTCATCGACAAACTGCGGCTTGAACAGCAAGTCCTCGGGGAAATAGCCGCACATGAACAGTTCGGTGAACATGAGGATGTCCGCGCCTGCCGCCTCGGCGTCGCGGATCGCCTTGAGCGCAAGGTCCATGTTCTTGTGCAGCGCGCCAACTGTGGGATTGAGCTGGGCCAGCGCGATCTTGAGCTTGTCGGTCAATGATTGAGCCTGCTTTGGGAGGGTCTTGCCGGCAGAGACTTATCGCGCCCCGCCCCGTGCGGCAAGGCAAAGCGGGGGCATGCGGTTCGACGGGTTCAGGCCGATTGGGCCTGTTGGCCCGGGCGTTGATTTCGCACTTCCTGGGCGACCAGAAAGGCCAGTTCCAGCGCCTGGGTGGCGTTGAGGCGCGGATCGCAATGGGTGTGATAGCGGCTCTTGAGATCGTCTTCGGTCACCGCCGACACGCCGCCCACGCATTCGGTCACGTCGTCGCCGGTCATTTCAACATGCACACCACCGGCATAGGTCCCCATGTCGCGGTGCACCGCGAAGAAGCCGCGCACTTCGGCCAGCACCTGCTCGAACGGCCGTGTCTTGAAACCGTTTGCGGCCTTGACCGTATTGCCGTGCATGGGATCGCAGCACCAGACGACCGTGCGCCCCGCCTTCTTGATCGCCTGCACCAGGCGCGGCAGATGCTCGGAAACCTTGTCCGCCCCGAAACGGGTGATCAGCGTCAACCGTCCCGGCTCGTCGTCCGGGTTCAGCTTGTCGATCAGGCGCAACAGATCGTCAGTTTCCAACGACGGTCCGCACTTCAGCCCGATCGGGTTCTTGATGCCGGAGAAATACTCAACATGTGCGCCGTCAGGCTGGCGCGTCCGGTCGCCGATCCAGAGCATGTGACCTGAAGTCGCGTACCAGTTGTTGGTCAGCGGATCACGACGGGTAAGAGCCTCCTCATATCCCAGCAACAGCGCTTCGTGGCTGGTGAAGAAGTTCGTCTCACGCATCGACGGCGTATTCTCCGGTGTCAGCCCCAGCGCGTTCATGAAGGTGATGGCCTCGTCAATCTTCAGGGCCACTTCCTCGTAGGCGGGATACCAGTTCGAGTTTTTCATGAACCCGGTGGTCCATTCATGCACCCGGTTGAGATCGGCGAAGCCGCCCGAAGCCAGCGCCCGCAACAGGTTCAGCGTTGCCGCCGACTGGCGGTAACCAAGGATCATGCGTTCCGGATCAGGAGACCGCGACGCTGCATCGAAATCGATCCCGTTGATGATATCGCCGCGATAGGACGGCAGTTCGATACCGTTGATCGTTTCGGTGTCCGACGAACGCGGCTTGGCAAACTGCCCGGCAACGCGCCCCACCTTCACGACGGGCTTTGCAGCGCCGTGGGTCAGCACCACCGCCATGGTCAGAAACACACGGAAGAAATCGCGGATATGGCCGGGATTGTGTTCCGCAAAGCTCTCCGCACAGTCGCCGCCCTGCAGCAGAAATGCGTCACCCCGCGCAACGTTGGCCAAACCGGCCTTGAGGTCGCGCGCATCGCCCGGAAAAACCAGCGGCGGGTAGGAAGCCAGACGCGTTTCAACGTCCTTCAGCGCCTGCTGATCAGGATAGTTGGGGACCTGTTTGACTTCCAGGTTGCGCCAGCTGGCCGGGGTCCATCCACTCATACTCGGTCTTCCAGTTTCGCGCCTTCTCGGCACTCGCGCCGGTGATCTATCAACTCAGCGCCGCAAAGCCAAGTTTGAAGGTCAAACCCGGCGACCGAATGGCAGCCATGTCTTCAGGAGCTTGCGGCTTTTTGCATGCGCGGACTATAGGTGACCGGTACTTCATTCGCGGTAAGCCATATGGAACATTCCCACCATCCAGACGCTATTGCTGAGCGGCTCGAACAGGGGCCCCGAGTCAATTATCTGCGTGACTGGATCTATGGCGGCATCGACGGTGCCGTGACCACCTTTGCCGTGGTTGCCGGTGTCGTGGGCGCCGAACTGAGCGCCGGTATTGTCCTGATCCTCGGGGTTGCGAACGTGCTCGCCGACGGGTTCTCCATGGCTGCCTCGAACTATTCGGGCACCAAGGCCGAGATCGACGACTACAAACGGATCAGGCAGATCGAACTGCGCCACATCCGCCAGCACCCGGAAGGCGAGCGCGAGGAATTGCGTCAGATTTTCGCTGCCAAGGGGTTCACAGGCGAAGAACTCGAAAGAATGGTGGGGGCTTTCTCGAAGAACGAGGAGATCTGGCTCGAGACGATGCTCACCGAGGAATACGGGCTCAGCAACGTCCGGCGTTCACCGCTCCTGGCGGGCGTCGCGACGTTTCTGGCCTTTTTGGTCTGCGGCGCGGTGCCACTGGCACCCTTTGTTCTCGGCCTTCCCAATGCCGCAGAAATCGCTACGGCCGCCACGGGCGTGGTGTTCTTTGCCATCGGCGCCATGAAATCGCGCTGGTCGACGCAACCCTTCTGGTCGAGCGGCATCGAAACCTTCGTCATCGGCATGGGCGCGGCAATCCTTGCCTATGGTGTCGGCGTGGTGTTGCGCGGGCTGGCAACCACCGCCGGTTTCTAGAGGCTTATTCCGACAGCCTCTCGCCGTTGACGATGCGATAGGCCGGTGCCTTCATCGTCACCAGTTCTTCCGCCGCCACCGGATGTACCGCAATTGTGCGGTCGAAATCGGCCTTGGTGGCGCCCATGGTCACGGCAATGCCCACGAGCTGTATCATCTCGCCTGCCTCCGACCCCATGATGTGCACCCCGAGCACCTTGCCGCTCTGATGTTCGGTGATCACCTTGAACGTGGTGCGGCTCTCGGTCTGCTTGAACGAGTAGATCATCGGTTTGAATCGGGCGATCCAGACATCCACCTGCGCGTGCTGTTCGATGGCTTGCTCTTCCGTCAGCCCGACGGTGCCGATTTCGGGGCTGGTGAAGACCGCGGTGGGAATGATGGAGTGGTCGACCTTCACATCCTTGCCGCCAAACTCGGTGTCGGCAAAAGCCTGTCCCTCGCGGATGGCGACCGGGGTCAGCGCCGCGCGGTTGGTCACATCGCCCACCGCGAAAACTGATTTGCAGCTGGTACGCGAGTAGTCGTCGACGGGCACTTCACCGTGCTTGCCGAGCGTGATGCCGGCATTTTCAAGCCCCAGCCCTTTGGTGTTCGGAACCCGGCCGGTCGCAAACATCACCGCCCCATATTCCTCGTCGCTGTCGTCGGCGAAATTGACGCGGATGCCCGCTTCGCATTCCGACAACATCGAGGGCTGCGTGCCCAGTTTGACATGGATGCCGCGGCGGTCGAATTCCTCGCTCAGGCTCTCTCGCATGTGCGCATCGAACCCGCGCAGAATCTGTGCACCACGATAAGCGAGCGTCGTTTCCACGCCCAGCCCGTTGAATATGCCGGCGAATTCGACGGCAATATATCCACCGCCCACCACAAGGATGTTCTTCGGCAATGTCTGGAGCTCAAAAGCCTCGTTGGAGGTGATGCCCAGTTCATGGCCGGGAATATCCTCTGGCACGAACGGGTGTCCGCCGGTTGCGATGAGGATTTTGTCCGCCGTCAGTTCTTCGCCCGACTTTGTGAGCTTCACGCTATTGGGCCCGCTGACCACCGCCCGATCGGCCCGGGTTTCGACGCCTGAGCCCTTGAGCAGGTTGCCATAGACCTTTTCCAGCCGGTCGATTTCCTTGTCCTTGTTGGCCAGGAGAGTTGGCCAGTCGAACGTGCCGTCCATCTGCCAGCCAAAGCTTGGGGCAAGATCAAGCATTCCGGAAAATCGGCTGGCGTAGACGAGGAGCTTTTTGGGCACGCAGCCGCGGATCACGCAGGTGCCGCCGAGCCGGTACTCCTCGATCACGCAAACTTTTGCGCCGTGACCGGCGGCCAACCGCGCGGCACGCACACCGCCGGAACCCCCGCCAATGACGATCAGATCGTAGTCATGTGCCATTTGCATTCCTGCCCTGGTTGGGCTTGGCGCTTCGCATAAAAAAAGCGCCCGCACAAGGCGGGCGCCGGATCACAACAGTGTCGCGCAAGGCGCAACAGGCCGCTAGATTTCGATGCCCTGTTCGCGCAGTTCGGCCCGCACCTTGGCAAAGAACTCGTTGTTCAGGTTATTTGAGAACACACGCATAACGCCCTGAATGTCCTGATTGGCATCGGCGTTCTGTTCCACCAGCTTGCGCCCGACGTCGGTCTTGTAGAAGGCGACAATCTCGGTGAGTTCCGCCGGAGTGAACCGCAAGGCGTAAATGCGCGCGAACTGGTCAAACAAGTCGTCCTTCTGATCAGCATATTCCTCGATCACATCACCGATTGCCGCGCTGACCTCGTCAGTGATCTCGGGGTTCTGTCGCACGATAGTCCGCATCGTCTGGATGCCGGTTTCAATCAGCGTGATTTCGTAGACCTGGCTCTTGTCGGTCAGGTCGACATATTCACGTGCCAGCGCCAGATGGTCCGGAGACAATTCCTGCGCCCCGGCAGCGGAGACCGCGCCGGTGGCAAGCATGGCCACCATGGAAATGCGAAGAATGAATTTGCCCAGAAGTTTCATAGTCACCTTGTCAGTCCTGTCCTGTCCCGGAGCTCAATGCTGCAGTTTTTGAACGCCTTCAGGCCCTGCAACATAGGCAACGGCGCACATATCCAGAAACAGCCCGTGTTGCACAACACCCGGGATTTCCAGTAGCACGCCTGAAAGCGCTCTTGCATCGGAAATGCGGCCAAATGATGCGTCGATGATCATGTGCCCGCCGTCCGTCAGATAGGGTTTGCCTGTTCCGTTCATGCGTTGCGAAAGCGCGAGTTCGGGCGAAAATCGTGCGCCGGCTTCCGCGATTGCCCGCCTGGTTGTGCCGAACCCGAAAATATTGACCTCGATCGGCAGGGCGAAGCTGCCCAGTTCGTCCACCAGCTTGGTCTGATCGGCAATCACCACGAATCGTTTTGTGGCATGCGCCACGATCTTTTCGCGCAGAAGCGCACCACCGGCGCCCTTGATCAGGTTCAGGTCAGGGTCAATCTCGTCAGCCCCGTCGACCGTCACGTCGAGATGTTCCAGTTCGTCGAGATCGGTCAGCGGAATGTTCAAACCACGTGCCTGTTCCGCCGTCCGTTCCGAAGTCGGCACGCAGATGCATTCAAACCCTTCGGCCACGCGGGCGCCCAGCAGATCAACGAAATGGGCGGCGGTGGAACCCGTTCCAAGGCCAATCCGCATGCCGCTGCTCATCTCGTCCAGCGCGGCAACGGCGGCCATTCGTTTGAAATCATCGGCCATTTCGGGGCAACTCGGTTGGGGCTCAAGCACGTCTCGCCGTCCTGATCGCAGGAGTTTTGGGCCGTGTCAAACGCTCGCTCACAAAAATATGAACGCCATTTGTCGCCGTTCGGCAACACAAGTCTAAGACTGGCCGGTATATTTGGTTTCCGGGCCTTTGACTCGCTTCCCTCGTAGTTGAAGTCAGGCTAGATTGAGAATCTATCATGGTTTGCGGCAAGGTGGACGCCGCTAAGGGTTAGGGACGAACATCAATGAACAGTTTCGCTAAAGTCGTGGCGGTCGTGCTCGCCGCGATACTGACAGTTACTACACTCATTCCGGCTCAGGCCGCCCGGGTGTACAATTTTGACACCAACAGGTGGGAAGAGGCAACGGAAGTGCAGGCGCGCGGCCGTAGCTATACGCCAATTCCGCGCACAATCGTCGACTATGAAACCGATCTGGCTGTCGGCACGATTGTGGTCGAAACCGGCGAAAAGTGGCTCTATCTGGTGCTCGAGGATGACAAGGCCCTGCGCTACGGTATCGGTGTCGGTCGTGAAGGCTTTGAATGGGCCGGAACGCACCGCATCACCCGCAAGGCGGAATGGCCGGGCTGGACCCCGCCACCGGCCATGCGTGCCCGTCAGCCCGAACTGCCGGCCTATATGCCGGGCGGACCGGACAATCCTCTGGGTGCCCGTGCGCTCTACATCGGCAGCACGCTTTATCGCCTGCACGGTACTTCCGAGCCCTGGACGATCGGACATGCCGTGTCTTCAGGCTGTATCCGCCTGACAAATGAAGACATCATCGACCTTTACGACCGTACCGCAGTGGGTGCGCGAGTGATTGTCCGCCGTTAGGCGCATCATTTCACAGCTTCTGATCAGGGCCGGCCGTGTGCCGGCCCTATTTTTTGCGCTGGTCTCTCGCAGGTATCTCAGCCGCGTGCCTCCACACCTGCGGGCTGAAGTGCGCAGCAAGCGCATTTCGTCGATATAGTTCGGGGGTCAGGGATTGAAGCGATGCTCAGGCCTTTTTCGTCGCCGGCGTCACATAATCAAGCGGCAGCGCCGTCGTATATTTGATCTGTTCCATGGCGAACGAAGAGCTGACATCGGTGAGGGAAATCTTGGCGATCAGACGTCGGTAGAACCCGTCATAGGCCGCGATGTCCGGCACTACAACGCGCAGCATGTAGTCTACCTCGCCGCTCATCCGGTAAAACTCGACCACTTC
Source organism: Devosia sp. (assembly GCA_017794705.1). Lineage (GTDB taxonomy): Bacteria > Pseudomonadota > Alphaproteobacteria > Rhizobiales > Devosiaceae > IH3. Next base: position 883,582 of record CP051235.1, read on the forward strand.
GGGAAAGGTTTCGACCGCCGCCGCGAAACGGCTCAGCCAACTGTCGGAATGTTCGTTGGTGCGAATGGCGACGAAGACGTTTACCCCGGCATTGACCTTTTCCGGATCGAGCACGGCGACCCGGCGCTTGATCACACCATCCTCTTCCATCTTCTGGATACGGCGCCAGCAGGGGGTGGTGGACAGGCCGACCTTCCGGCCGATTTCGGCGACCGGCATGGTCGCATCCTTCTGAATCAAAGTCAGAATCTTCCGGTCGGTTTCGTCAAGCGCCATCCTGCCCCCGCAAGAAAATCATTCCAATGATAATCAATTTTTGTTCCCCACGCAGAACAGCAGGGGCGAAAATCTCATACTGCGGCAATCAGTTTGCGCAAGTCAATGGAAAAGCCCGTCGAGAATGCCGGAAAGGGGATCATTCTCCTGCCCGTCGCTTCGCGCACCGCGCCGCCATTCTTCCGGGTGGATGAATTCGCCCTGCCAGATGCCGTTCCGGCTCGCCTTTGCGGCGGATTCCTCGGCAACATACTGTCCATCCGCGACTGCCAGCCCGCGCTCGACAAGCGCCTCGCCAATATCCGCGCCTCCACGCGTGCACACGGCCAGTGCCCGCCCGTACTGATCCCTGCCGTTGGCTTCGCAGACGATTTCGGCATCTCCGATCAGCCCGGCCAGCGCGTCCCGCGCCTCGATCCCGCAAGGATAGGGTTCGCCGTCCGCGTCCTCACACTCCTGCTCATATTCCGGCGCGTCGAGCCCGATGAGCCGGATCCGGTCCTGACCAATCCGCAGACTGTCGCCATCCATCGCAAAGGCTTGACCCACATAGTCAATCTGCGGTTCGCGCTGCAGGTAGACCCAGGCCGCCATGGCGACAAATGCCACAGTCAGGATTGTGGTGGTGACCTTGGTGCCCCTGGGGCGCCGATTGGGGCGAAGCAACGACATATTAACCACGACTAATCCAAACTGGCGCCAGCATAGCAGAGCCTCGGGCTCCGCATAGTAAGCGTATGAGTAAATCCATGCCGTCTGGCGCTGCCGCCTCGAAATCCGGTGAACGGACTGCTGCCGGCCGTGAGCCGCGCCGCAATACGCAGCGGACGGTTTTCGATGCACGCCAGCGCCTCGCCTCGGCAACAGGAACACGCGCCTCCTACGACCTCGACCTGCTGCTCGAATATGCCGGTTCCCGCATTTCCGGCGCCCTCGCCGTTCCCGTCCTGCTGATCATTCTGGGCGCCCTTGCCAGTTTCTGGGTGCCACCCTATGTCGCGTTCGTGTGGACCGGCGTGGTGATCGCCGCCAATCTGGGCGTGGTGCTGATGTGCCGCCGTTTCGTGCGCGAGCCGAAGGACAAGTTCGACGCCCGACGCTGGACGGCCACCTTTGTTGCCGCCGAAACCATCTACGGCATTGCCTGGGCACTACTCGCGCTATTCACGCTGTTTTCAGGCCGCGACAACCTGGCGGTTGTCATCTTCGCGATCCTTCTCATCGGCGTCGCCGCCAATGCGCTGTCGACACGCACCATGCCGGTCGCCACGCTGATGAACACGCTTCCGGCCACCCTCACGGTGTCGATCAACCTGATCGCCTTGGGCGGTTCGCTGCACTATTCGCTGGCCGCGGTGGCGCTCGGCGCGGAGATCTTTTTCGTCTACCTGTCCCGGCAGTTGCAAAAGAACCAGCTGGAAGGGTTTGCCCACCAATCCGAAAAGGACCAGTTGATCCTCGATCTGGAGGAAGCCCGTCAGACCTCGGATCAGGCCCGGCGCGAGGCCGAACAGGCCAATATCGCCAAGTCGCGTTTCCTTGCGACCATGAGCCACGAACTCCGCACGCCGCTCAACGCCATCATCGGCTTCTCCGAGGTGCTGAAATCCGAACTGCTGGGGCCGCACCAGGTGCCGCAGTACAAGGAATATGCGTCCGATATCCACAATAGCGGTCAACACCTGCTCAATCTCATCAACGAATTGCTCGATCTGTCGCGCATCGAGGCGGGCAAGTACGAGTTGAATGAGGAACCGGTCTCGCTCAGCGATATTGCCTCGGATTGCCTGCGCATGGTGGAAATCCGCACCAAGGCGAAAAACACTGAGCTGGAAAGCCAGATTACCCCGAACCTGCCCAAACTGTGGGGCGACGAACGCGCCATCCGCCAGGTAATCCTCAATCTCCTGTCCAACGCGGTGAAATTCACACCCCAGGGCGGCAAGATCGAACTTAAGATCGTCCGCAGCTCTGATGGCGGCCAGCTGATTTCGGTCAAGGATAACGGGCCAGGCATTCCCGAGGAGGAGATCGCCACCGTCCTCAGTTCCTTCGGCCAGGGCTCACTCGCCCACAAGACGGCCGAGCAGGGTGCCGGCCTCGGCCTGCCGATCGTTCAGAAGATCATGGACCTGCATCAGGGCCGCTTCGACCTGTTCTCCAAACTGCGTTTTGGCACCGAGGTCATCGCCACTTTCCCCCGCGGCCGCGTCATGGATGCGGTGGCGCCGGTCAGGTACGTGAAGCGCGCCTAGCGTCCTTTCCCACTCACCGCCGCCTCGGCAAAAGTCGCCATGTTCTGGTGCAGATGCAGCGCCGTCTTGGCCATGACGGCAGCCAGCGCCGCGCCCGTGCCTTCGCCCAGCCGCATGCCGAGATCGAGCAGGCCGCGTTTGCCCATTTTCTCGAGCGCCGCCTTGTGCGCGCCTTCCGCCGAAACATGACCGAAGAGGCAATGATCGAGCATGGCGGGGTTGATTGCCCAGGCTATGGCCGCCGCGGAAGTCGCCACAAACCCGTCCACGATCACCGGCGTCTGCCGCTGGCGGGCGGCGATCAGGGCCCCCAGCATGGCGGCGACCTCGCGGCCGCCAAGCCGCGCCAGGATCTTCAGTGGATGATCGAGTTCACCCCGATGAACCGCCAGCGCCCGGTCGATGACGTTGGCCTTGCGGATCAGTCCGGCCTGATCAACGCCTGTTCCTGCCCCGGCCCAATCCTTGCCCTCGCCGCCGAACACGGCTGCGTAAATTGCGGCGGCAATCGTCGTGTTGCCGATCCCCATCTCGCCGAGACACAAAAGGTCCGGCTCCCCGGCGATCGCCTCCATGCCGTAGGCGATTGTGGCGGCACAGGTCCGGTCATCCATGGCCGGCCCGGTGGTGATGTCGCCGGTCGGCATTTCCAGCGCCAGTTCGAACACGCGCAGGTTGATTTCGTGCAAAGCGCAGATTTGCGAAATGGCCGCACCGCCATTGGTGAAATTCGCCACCATCTGTGCGGTCACCTCGGAAGGAAAGGCGGACACGCCCTGCGCCGCCACCCCGTGATTGGCGGCAAAAATGGCCACCATCGGATTGTTCAGGGTCGGTTCCGGCTTTTCCTGCCAGCGGGCCAGAAACTCGACGAGATATTCCATCTGCCCCAGCGATCCGGCCGGTTTGGTCAGTTCGGCGTCGCGGGCGCGCACCGCCTCCACCGCCGCCTCGCTTCCCGGTGGCAGAATCGTCATCAGTTCGGCAAAGTCGGCAAAAGGCTCAGGCAGGCTGGTCGGCTCGGACGTCATCAGGGCTCCGGGAAATGCTGGCCGCGAAAGGGTTCGCGTGGACGAAGACACACAATCAACGAGTCGCCGCACGGTTGGCAACGACAATCAGCCGCCGGAACCGGGTCAGCTGCTGCGCGACCTGATCATGGGCTGGCGATTTTTCTCCCGGCTGCCCTCCGGCTCCAGCGAACATGAGCCACCCGACCTTTCACGCATGGCGCCCATGCTGCCAATTGTCAGCCTGTTGATCGGGCTTGGTCCGGCACTACTGGTGTTTTTCCTGGCCCTGGTCGGCATGCCGCTATTGCCCGCCACCGTGCTCGGCCTGATCGCCTTGGCGCTGGTCACCGGTGCCATGACGGAAGACGCCATCGCCGACACATTTGACGGGTTGTGGGGCGGGCATGATCCGGCACGGCGGCTCGACATCATGCGCGACAGCCGGCATGGCACCTATGGCGTGATGGCGATCGTTGCCTATTTCGCAATGCGCATGAGCCTGTTGGCGGCGCTTTTTGTGAACTCCGCGGTTGGCGGGGTGGTTTTGTGGATAGCCGCTCAAATTCTGGCGCGGCAGGTTTCGCTCTGGCTTCCCTGCCGGTTGAATGCGGCCCGCGCCGACGGCGCGGGACATGCGGCCGGCAAGCTTCCGGCGCGGTCATTCGGGCTGGGGATCGCTGTCGCGCTTGTCCTTTTTGCAGTGACCGCAGTTCCGATGGCTGGAATTTTCGGCACGTTGCTGGCCCTCCTTCTCGCGGCAGCAATGGCCTTCATCTGGGAACAGGTCTGCACGCGGAAAGTCGGTGGATATACCGGCGATCTCATCGGCGCCTTGCAGGCGCTGGTTGAAATCCTGATCCTGGGCACCTTTATCCTTATGATCTAGTGTGCGCACCCTGCGCCGATCGAAAGGACCCGAACAGATGTGGTTTGTCGGAATAGCCCTGCTGGTCGCCGCCGGATTGGCGTTGCTGATCTCGGCAGACGCGGGCAGCCTCATCGGGCTGACCCAGCAGCAGACCGGGCGCGCCCTGCCCGGCGTGATCCTGCTGGTGGTGCTGGGTGCCAGCCTGTTCGCCCGCCGCATGCCGTTTGGGCAGATGATCAGGGGACTTGCCGCCTGGGCAATGATCTTCGTCGTGGTGATCGGCGCCTACACCTATCGTTTCGAGCTTCAGGACTTTGCCGGCCGGGTAACAGGCGAACTGTCGCCCGGCGCCGCAATAGTGTCGGATGACGGGCAGACTGTTTCATTCCGCCGCGGATTGGGCGGGTCGTTCCTTCTGTCCACTGATGTCAATGGCGCTGAAGTGCGCATGTTGTTCGATACGGGTGCCAGCGCCGTGGTGCTGACCCAGGCAGATGCGCGGGCGGCCGGCATTGAGGTCGACAATCTGCGCTATGGGGTCCGGGTGCAGACGGCGAATGGCGTCAGTACTGCCGCCCTGACGCGGCTCGACAGCATTACCGTCGGCGGCATCGAGCGGCGCAACATCCGCGCCTATGTCGCCCAGCCCGGCGCACTGGAAATGAGCTTGTTGGGCATGACCTTTCTGGAAACGCTTGAGCGCTTTTCGGTGGCACAGGACCGGCTGGAACTGCAGGGCTAGCCAATTTGTCGCTCACAAAGGGTTGGAACAGGCGTCAGGAGCAACTATATTAGATTTTTCTAATCTAATGGAGCTTCCATGACCTACCATTTCTCCAGGACCCTTGAAACGAGCATGGACGATGCCATCGCCCGCGTCACAGCCGCTCTGGCGGATCAAGGATTCGGCGTCCTTACCGAAATTGACGTTCAGGCCACGCTGAAAAAGAAGATTGGTGCCGACTTCCGACCTTACCGCATCCTTGGCGCCTGCAATCCGGGCTTTGCCCACAAGGCACTGCAGGCCGAGGACAAGATCGGCACCATGTTGCCGTGCAATGTCATCGTTCAGGAAAAGGCGCCGGGTTCGGTGGAGGTCTCGGCCGTCGATCCCATGGCGTCCATGGCAGCCGTCGAGAATCCCACGCTTGCTGACATTGCCGGCGAGGTCCGTTCACGCCTGCAGCAGGTGATCGACGGGCTCTGATCCCGGCTCAGGCTGAAAGGCGCTCTTGAGCCGCCGCTTCAGCCCGATGCAATGCCTCCAGCGCATCGGCGATCACCGCAATCCCCGCCCCGGGCCGGCAGGCCTCTACTGTCAGGATCTGCCGGAACCTGCGGGCACCGGGCCGCTGGTTGGCCAGCCCGATCATGTGGCGGGTGATGGCGTTCAGCCGCGTGCCCTTGCTCAGTTCCCGCCCGGCATAGTCCGTCATCGCGGCCAGAATTTCTTCCAGGCTCGGTGCTGGTGTCGTGTCGCCAAAAAAGGCCGCGTCGACTTGAGCCAGTTGCATCGGATTGTGATACGCCCCGCGTCCCATCATCACGCCCGAAGTCGCGTTCAGATGTGAAAGCGCCTGCTCGATCTTTTCAATGCCGCCGTTGATGTAGACCCGGAATGGCGCCAGATCGGCCGCCAGCCGATGCACACGCGGGTAGTCGAGCGGTGGCACATCCCGGTTCTGCTTGGGGCTCAGGCCCTGCAGCCAGGCCTTTCGCGCGTGGACATAGAGGGCGTCCGCCCCTGCCTCCACAACGCCCCGCGCAAACCGGTCGAGGCTTTCCTCCGTATCCTGATCATCGATGCCGATCCGGCATTTGACGGTCACCGGCACCTCGGTCGCCCGCCTCATCGCCACAACGCATTCCGCCACCAGTTCCGGCTCCGCCATCAGGCAGGCACCGAAACGGCCGGATTGCACACGATCCGAGGGACAACCGACATTGAGGTTGATTTCGTCATAGCCGAAACCCGCGCAGATACGTGCCGCCTCGGCCAGCTGCTCCGGGTCCGAGCCGCCCAGTTGCACCGCCACCGGATGCTCCTCGGCGTTGAACCCAAGCAAATGTTGCCGGTCCCCATGCACCACCGCCGCACTCGTCACCATTTCGGTGAACAATAGCGCGCGCTTCGTCAGCTGCCGGTGCAAGTAACGGCAGTGCCGGTCCGTCCAGTCCATCATCGGCGCGATGGAGAATATGCGGGCAAGCGACAGGTTCATGGGTCAGTGCGGGTCTGGTTCAGGAATTGTGAGCCGGAGCACTATCACTCTCTGCCGCGCGGGAACACCCGATCACGGCTAGTTTTGCCGGGCGGGCTGCAATTGCTGCTGCGAGGCCTGCCGCGTGAGGATTTGCCGCCGCACAAAGGCGATCAGAAACAGTGCGGTCAGGATGAGGATGATGGTCGGCGCCGGGGCACTGTCGAGGAAAAAGCTCAGATAGGTGCCTGCCAGCATCGACGCCATGCAGACCAGCACCGCTACCCACAACATCGCCGAGAATTTGCGCACCAGCAGAAAGGCAATCGCGCCGGGTGCGATCAGAAGGCCAACGGCCAGGATCAGTCCGGCGGCCGAAAGTGTTGCCACGATCGTCAGCGACAGAATGGTCAAGAGCCCATAGTGCAGCCAGTTGACCCACAATCCGGACGCCTGCGCCTGGGCGGGGTCGAAACTGTGCAGCAGCCAGTCCTTCCATTTCAGCGCCAGCGCCAATGCCACGATCACAGAAATGACACCTGCAGTCAGCAGTTCCTGTGGCTCAACGCCCAGCATGTTGCCGAACAGAATGTGGTCGAGGTGCACATTGGTATCGACGGACACATAGAGCACGATGCCGATGCCGAACATGCCGGAGAAGACCACGCCCATGACCGTGTCCTGCTTCACCCGGCTGTTGCCGGAGAGATAGCCGGTGGCGAGCGCGCACAGCATGCCCGCCCCGAACGCCCCGACGATCAGCGGGAAGCCGAAGATATAGGCAATCACAACGCCCGGCAAAATGGCGTGGCTGACCGCATCGCCCATTAGCGCCCATCCCTTAAGCACCAGAAAGCACGACAGCAACGCAGTGGGCACCGACACGATGATCGAGATCCAGAAGGCGTTCTGCATGAAACCAAACTGGAAGGGCAGCATGAGCAGGTCGAAATCCATCACTGCGCCTCCCCTGCCGAGGTCGCCAGCTCTTCGGGTTGGCGTTCAAGCGCTGCCCTCGCCTTGCGCTTCGCCGCCAGCAGGCCGTGTTTGGGTGCCAGCACGAAAGTGATCAGAAAGATCAGGGTCTGCAGCGCAACGATGATCCCACCGGTCGCCCCGTCGAGGAAATAGCTGATGTAGGCGCCGGCAAAACTGGTGATCATGCCGATAAGAACCGACGTCAAAATCAGCCGTGGAAAGCGGTCGCACAAAAGGTAGGCCGTCGCTCCCGGCGTCACCACCATGGCGATCACCAGAAACGCCCCCACCGTCTGCATCGCGGCGACAACCGAAGCCGACAGCAACACGAAAAACACCGCCTTCAGCAGATCGGGCCGCAGGCCAATGGTGCGGGCATGGCTCTCATCGAAGAAGGTCACCATCAGGTCCTTCCATTTCGCAAGAAGGATCGCCAGAGACACAAAGCCGATTATGGCCAGTTGCAGCGTGTCGCCGGGAGTGATGGCGAGGATGTTGCCCATGGTGATGGTCTGGATCGAGACCGACACCGGGTTGATGGAGATCATGAACAGGCCCAGCCCGAAGAAGGCCGTGAAGATCAGACCGATAATCACATCGATCTTTAGGCCCGAGCGCTCGGACAGGAACAGCATCGAGACGGCCGCGAGCCCACCCGCGATGAAGGCCCCCAACGCAAAGGGCAGCCCCAGCATGTAGGCACCGGCCACACCCGGCACCACGGAGTGGGAAAGCGCATCGCCGATCAGCGACCAGCCCTTCAGCATCAAATAGGCTGACAGGAACGCACACACGGCGCCAACCAACGCGGAGACCCACATGGCGTTGGTCATGTAGCCGTAAGTGAAGGGCTCGAGCAGCAGGGACATCATTTTTCGGTCTCGACCCGCTGGGTCTTTTCGCCGTACTGAACGAACGGCCGCTCGTCGTCGGTCAGGATGGTGAGTTGGCGCGCATCCTCGTCGTCGTGCAACGTGTCGCCGCCCAGCGTGAAGTGGCGCAGCACCCCACCAAAGGCCTTTTCAAGGTTTTCGCGAGTGAAGGTTGTTTCAGTGGGCCCGTAGTCGAGAATGGTGCCCTTCACAAGCACCGCGCGGTCACAGAACTCGGGCACCGATCCCAGGTTGTGGGTGGATACCAGCATCACCCGCCCTTCCTCGCGCAATTCACGCAGCAAGGCGACGATCTGCTGTTCGGTCTTCACGTCGACGCCGGTGAACGGCTCATCGAGCAGGATCACCTGCCCCTGCTGGGCCAGCGACCGGGCGAGAAACACGCGCTTGCGTTGCCCGCCGGACAATTCGCCGATCTGGCGATGCCGGAAGTCCTGCATGTTTACGCGGGACAAGGCTTCGTCCACGGCCTCGTGGTCTGCCTTTCTGGGCCGGCGTAGAAAGCCCATATGGCCGTAGCGGCCCATCATCACCACGTCTTCGACCAGCACCGGAAAGGCCCAGTCGACCTCCTCGGCCTGCGGGACATAAGCCACAAGATTACGGCCCAGCGCTTCCTTGACGCTCATGCCGAGTACCCTGATTTCGCCCTTGGCGACCGGCACGAACCCCATGATGGCCTTGAACAGGGTGGACTTGCCCGCCCCGTTCACCCCCACCAGCGCCGTGACAGTGCCCCTCGGCACTTCGAAGCTTGCGTTCCACAGGGCGGTATGCCCGTTGCGATATGTGACCGTCACGTCACGCGCCACGATGCCGCCGCCCGAATGGGCGGCGTTCGCGGGCTGGTCTGATCGGGATTTCTGGTCAAGCATTTGAACTGCTTTCTGGCCATTGTGCCTAGTTTTGCGCTGCGCCCGTCAGCCCCTCGACGACGGTGCGCGACGTCACCGTCAACAGGTCGAGATAGGTCGGCACCGGACCGTCTGCTTCGGAAAGCGAGTCGACGTAGAGCACGCCGCCATACGCCGCGCCCGTCTCGCGCGCCACTTGTTCGGCCGGGGCCGTATTGACCGTACTTTCGCAGAACACCACCGGGATATCATTGTCGCGAACGCCGTCAATGACCGCGCGCACCTGCTGTGGCGTGCCCACCTGGTCGGCATTCATGGGCCACAGGTAGAGTTCCTTCATGCCAAAATCCCGCGCCAGATAGCTGAAGGCGCCTTCACAGGTCACCAGCCAGCGCTGGTCCTCGGGGATAGCCGCCACCGCGTCCCGCAACGGTTCCAGTGTGGCCCGGAGCTGATCCTTGTAGGCTGTGGCATTGGCTACGTAGACATCGGCATTATCCGGGTCGTGTTCGGCAAATGCCGCCGCGATATTGTCGATGTAGATCAGCGCATTATCGAGCCCCATCCAGGCGTGCGGATTGGGCTTGCCCTCGTAAGCACCGGAATTGATCGGGATCGGGTCGATACCTTCGGTAAGCGTGACCGACGGAATATCACTGAAGTTCGACAGGAACTGCTCGAACCATAATTCGAGGTTCATGCCGTTCCATAGAATCAGGTCGGCGTCATAGGCCCGCACGATGTCCTGCGGCGTCGGCTCATAGCCATGGATTTCGGCGCCGGGCTTGGTGATCGACACCACGTCCGCCGCATCACCAGCCACATTCTGCGCCATGTCGGCCAGAACGGTGAAAGTGGTGACCACCTTCATCCGCTCTGCGGCAACGGCGCCGCTAGCCAATGCTGCAGAAACACATATCGCCAGTGCAATCTTGACGATTCGGTTCAGCATTTCTCACTCCTTGAGAGACTCATATTCTTTCCAGATGTAAATGCCAATGAATTGCATTTGTCAATGCTATTGCAAATCATTCCTAATTGCAACCGTGTGAACCGACCCGCATTCTGCGCGCAAGAGCATCTGTCACGATTGATCTTCGTCAACACGCCCCGGCTTTGTTCGTGATTGAAGTGGCGGCAGTCCATGTGTCCAGGGGGAGCCCAATGTCCGTGCCCTACGCCTCCAGAAACCTCTCGCTGTCGCTTTTCCTGCTCCTCACCTTCGGCTGGGCCTGGGTGATGTGGGGATACTGGGTCTGGGCCATGCCGCCCGGTGGATTCCAGATCACTCCGGCCTTCATTGTCACCGCCCTCATTGGCGGCTTCGCGCCCAGTCTTGCTGCCTTGATCGCCCTTTGGCGTTCAGGCGGAAGGGCGGCCGTGACACGGCTGATGGTTCAAGCTGTCGATTTCAGCTTTGGCCGGCGGATGGTGCTTTTGATCCTGCTGATCGTTCCGCTTTCGACCCTCGTTTCCGTGGCCCTGCAGGCGATTTTTCTCGGCCAGCTCACCTGGCCCGATCCGGCTCTTCTGGCGATGGCCCTGATCTGGCCACTCATGGCCGCGTTGGGCGAGGAATTCGGCTGGCGCGGCGTTCTGCTTCCCGAATTCGAGAGCCGTTTCGGCCTTCTGCCTGCGGCCATCCTCATCGGCCTGATCTGGGGTGTCTGGCACCTGCCCGCCGACTACATCGGGCTCAAAGCCTATGGTGACCTGTTCTGGCTCGCCTTCTTGATCAATGGCCCGATCGTATTGACGGCCCATTCGATCATCATGAGCTGGCTCTGGGTCCGCACGGGCCGCAAGGTTTCGGCCGCCCTCCTCTATCATTTCACCATCACCGCCTCGTCGATGCTGGCGCCGACAGTACAGGGCGAGGGCGCCGCGGGGCTGATGCCCGCAACTATCGGCGCTGCGTTGCTCTGGGGAGTGGCAGTGTTCCTGATCCTGTTCCACCACGAGGATTTGGAGACGAAATGAACCAGGCCAGCAGCGGGTGGGCAGGACCCCCTGCCCACCCGAGTTGATCAGTGTGCCATCAGCACCGGGCGGTCCATGCCCTTGAGCACGTCGCGGGTAGCGCCACCAAGCAGCCATTCGCGGAAGCGGGTGTGACCATAGCCGCCCATGACAATCAGGTCGGCATTGATCAGCTTGGCTTCTTCCATCAGCGTCTGGCCCACACCCTTGCCTTCGGCGACCGGGTTGAGATCGGCCTCGACACCGTGACGGTCCAGATGGCGGGCGATATCCTTGCCCTGGGTGGCGCTGTCGATGCTGCCCAGATGCTCTTCATGGATCATGCAGACCGAGACCACCTCGGCCCCCTTCATGAAGGGGATGGCTTCGGAAACGGCGCGGGCGCTTTCCCTGGAATTCTTCCAGCCCAGCAGCACCGTCTTGGGCGGCATGGTACGGGCGCCGCCCTCAGGCAGCAGCAAGAGCGCCCGGCCGCTGCCGAACAATACGGTTTCGATCAGGTCGGAACTGTCCTCGGCCTTGGAAGGCAGTGACGCGACAAACAGGTCGAACAGCCGGGCCTCCGCCTCGGCCACGAAGCGCCAGCGCGACACGGGTACATCGTAGCGCCTGAGCTCATGCCGTACGTCAAGCTTGTCGAGCATGGCCTTCAGCTTTTCGGCGACCTTGTCGCCCTCAGCCCGCGCGGAAGCCTGAATTTCGTCGATGGCCACCCCCGAATAGCCGTAGGCATCGCTGATGACGATTTCCGGCAGTTGGTTGAAGTAAAGCCCCGATACGGCGGCGTCATGCGCCACTGCAAGTTGCCGCGCGGCCTCGAGCCGGCCCGCGTCGGCTTCACTGCCGTCGAGATATACGCAAAGATCCTTCAGCATCTGAATTCTCCTGAGTTGAATTTTGAATGAAACAACAGTCTGTTACGCCCCGTCCTGCCGTTAATGGCGGTCAAGCGCCCTATTCCTTCTCGAACCAGGTGGTCAGGTAGGATTCGATCTCGTGGACCGGCATCTTCACGAGGTCCTTGGCGATTTCCGCCTGCACGGCCTTCTGCACCGGGCCGGTCATCATGTCGCGCAACAGCCCGAGCGCCTTGGGTGGGGCGACAAGGATGAAGCGCGCGTCGGCATCGGCCTTTTCGATCCCGCTCATTTCCTCGGCCACCGATTTCAGGAAATCGGCCTCGGCCACCTCGTGCCCATCAGTTTCTACGGCAGCGGAACGTGACGCACCCACAGACTCGTAAACCCGCCCCGGCCGGTCAACACCCAGGTCGCGGGCCGGTGGCGCCGGCTGGTTGATGGTCTTTTCGGTTTTCAGGTTGAGGTGAACATGGTCACCCTCATTGCGCAAAAACAATGCCTTGGCACCATCGCAGACCGTGATCCAGGTCCCAGTCCTCACCGGTGATTTCATGACTCATCAACCTCCTTGACGTTGCAAACCCCGGTCACCGGGGCCACCACGTCTTGAAGTGTCGCGCTTTGGCAGGGCCGTTACATTGACCTGAATCAATATTCCGCAAGCGCCAGGACTTGCCCTAGAGCTTCAGTTCCACACGCATCGTGCCGGTCTCGTCCGGGTCCGGTGAGGCCGTAAAGCCGAATTCGGCGCACATCTTGAGCATGCGTACATTGTCCTTCAGCACTTGCCCGAAGATTGATTCCAGCCCGTCGGCCCTGGCATAGCTGACCAGCAGGTCCATCATCGCCCAGCCCAGCCCTTCGCCCTGCCGGTCGCCGCGCACGATGATGCCATATTCAGCGCTGACGTGATCCGGGTCGGCGGAAAGCCGCGCGACACCTACCAGCGCGCCATTCTCCGCCGGGTCGAGAGCCACGAAGGCCATTTCCCGGTCATAATCCAGCTGCGTCAGCCGCCGCAGTTCATCGTCTGTGAAGTGTTTCTTGGGCACGAACAGCCGCGCCCGGATATCGGCCTCCGAGGTGCGCGCGAGGAAGTCGGGATAGAGACTTGAATCACTGTGCAGGATGGGCCGGATTTCCACCGCCTTGCCGTTTTGCAGGTACACCTGCCGCTCCCACATGCCCGGATAGGGCCGGATCAGCAGGTCGGGATTGGGACCCGCCTCCCGGGTCCGGGCCGGATCGATTTCAATGCGCGCATCGAGCGCGATCACGCCGCGCTCATCGGCCAGCAGCGGGTTGATGTCGATGCCGGTTATGGCGGGAAAGTCGATCAAAAGCCGCGAGACCGACAGCAGGACGTCGATGATCGCCTGCCGGTCCGCCGCCGGCCGGTCGCGATAGCCCTTGAGCAGTGCCGAGATCCGCGTCTGGTCGATCAGATCGCCGGCGAGGACATCATCAAGCGGCGGAAGGCCGATGGCACTGTCCTCGATCACCTCTACCGCCGTGCCACCGGCCCCGAACAGGATGGTCGGCCCGAACTGCGGGTCACGATGCACGCCGACAATCAATTCGTGGGCACCTTTGCGAGTGACCATGGGCTGGAGCACGAACCCGTCGATCTCCGCCTTGGGATGCGATTGCCGCACCCGTTTGAGCATTTCGGCGGCCCGCACCTTTATGTCTTCGGCAGATGTGAGCCCCAGCACCACGCCGCCGACGTCGGACTTGTGGGTGATGTCGCGTGACAGCAGTTTGAGCACGAGGCTCCTTTGTGACCGCAGCATACGCGCCGCCATCCGTCCGGCATCCTCCGGGTCTTCAGCGATCTGGCAGGGTGTTGTGGGAATGCCATAGGCGGCCAGCACCGACTTGGCCTCCGGCTCAGTCAGCATGGTGCGTTTTTCCAGCGCCGGCTGTTTCAGGCATTCCGCCGCTGCGATCCGGTCGTCATCGGCCTTGTCGGGATGATAGCGCGGGATACGCGCCAAAAGTCTGTCGCTGCGCGACCAGGCGCCGAGAAAACCGACCGCCCGTGCGGTACGCGCCGGCGTATCGAAGCTGGCGATACCTGCCGCCTCAAGCTGTTGGCGCGCCTCACGGGCCGTTGCTTCGCCCAGCCAGCAGGCAAACGTGGGTTTGCCACCGATGCACCCGTCCTTTGCGAGCGCCGCCACCGCCCCCGCTGCGGCTGCTGACGGGCTGAGCGCGGTGGGGCAGTTCATCACCATCAGCGTGTCAACACCCGGATCAGCGGCCACTGCCGACACCGCCCCGGCATAGCGCTCCGGCGGAGCGTCGCCGATGATGTCCACCGGGTTTGCTTTCGACCAGGTTGGCGGCAGCAGTTCGTTGAGTTTCGTCATCGTCTCTGCCGTCAGATCGGCAAATTCCAGACCCTGATCGGCAAGCTGGTCCGCCGCCAGCACCATCGCGCCACCGCCGTTGCTGACCAGCCCGACCCGGCATTTGCCCTGCGGTTTGAATCGCACGGCGGTTTCGGCGGCGAGGAAAAGTTCATCGAGATCGCGGACCCGGATAACCCCGCCCCGGCGCAACACTGCGTCCACAACCCGATCGGCGCCTGCGAGTGCCCCGGTATGCGTGGCCGCCGCCCTTGCCGCAACCTCATGCCGTCCCGGCTTCAATACGATCACTGGTTTCAGCCGCGAGGCCGCCCGCGCCGCCGACAGGAATTTTCGAGGTGCCGGGATGGATTCCAGATAGAGCAGGATCGCTTCGCTACGCCGGTCGCGCGCCAGCAGGTCGATGCAATCGCCCGCATCGACATCAGCCATGTCGCCCAGCGACATGATGGCCGAAAAACCGATATTCTGCGCCGCCGCCCAGTCGATCAGAGTGGTCGCAATGGCTCCCGACTGGGAGACCAGCGCCAGTCCGCCTTCCGCGGCGTTCATGTGTGAGAAGCTGGCATTGAGCCCGGCCCGCGGCGACAGGAACCCCAGGCTGTTCGGCCCGATCAGCCGCACCATGCCCCGCCTTGCCGCATCCAGCATCGCCTGCTTCAGCCCGTCCTTTTCGCCAATCCCCGCCGTCAGCACCACCGCGGCCGGCACCCCGCGTGCAGCCAGATCCGCAACCAACCCCGGCACGGTCGCCGGCGGCGTCGCGATCACCGCGAAATCCGGCGCTTCCGGCAGGTCACTGATGCTGGCGACGCAGGGCCGCCCATCCACTTCCGCGTATTTTGGATTGACCGGGTATAGCGTCCCGGAGAATCCGGCGCCGATGATATTGCTCATCACCACCCGCCCCACCGATCCCGCGCGCGCCGAAGCGCCGATCACGGCCACCGATTGTGGTTCCAGCAGCCTGTCGAGATTGCGAATGCTCATGGCGGTCTCCTGCAGCCGCAGCATCTTGCCATGATCATCACCCGAATACAGTGATCTACGTCAATTCCAACACGAAGGATGGTCGGGCGCTATCCAAGGTGCCGTGGCTGTCGGGCCATTCAGTAATGCCCCGCCAGCCGTTCGACCTCCTCGCGGGAACCCAGCGCCACCGGAACGCGCGCGTGCAGGCCCTCGGGCCGATGGTCGCGGAGGGGCTTGTTTCCCGAAATCGCCCTGCCTCCTGCCGCTTCAACCAGCATGGCCATCGGGTGGGCTTCATAGAGGAATCGCAGCTTGCCCTTTGCCCCGCCCGGTTTGTCGAGGGCGGGATAGATGAAGATGCCGCCGCGTACGAACAGGCGGTGGACGTCAGCAACCATGGCAGCAGCCCACCGCATGTTGAAAGGTTTGCCGCGCGGGCCGGTTTCCCCGGCCAGGCATTCCTCAACATAGGCAGCTACCGGTGCCGTGAAAAAGCGCTGGTGCGCCATGTTGATGGAGAATTCGTTCGCCGTCTCCGGGATGCTGAGGTCGCTCTCCACCAGATGAAAGGTGCCGGTCGCCTCGTCGAGTGAGAAACTGGCCACTGTTTCGCCCAGCGTCAGAACCATCAGCGTCGCCGGACCGTAAAGCACATAGGCTGCGGCGCGCTGGTTCGGCACCGACGCCAGCACTTCTGCTTCGTCACATGCTCCGTATGGCAATGGACGCTCAAGCACCGACAGGATCGAGCCGACCGCGCCGTTTACCTCAAGGTTCGAAGATCCATCGAGCGGATCGAAGCAGAGGATAAAAGGTGCCGCAGGTCCGGCCCGCTCGGGCACGATGAGGTCGGGCACTTCCTCGGAGACGAGAGCGGCGACCTGCGGCAAAGTTGAAAAGTGTTCGACGGCGATGTCATGGGCGATGATGTCGAGCTGTTTTTGCTCTTCGCCCTGCACGTTGATCTGTCCGGCAGCCTGCTGTTCGCCATGCAGGTGGGCATGGCGCAGGCGCGCCGCGATTTCATCGGCCGCATCGGCGAAATGGTGCAGGATCCCGGCAAGGGCCGGCGATGTCCCCTGCCCGTCCAGCCAGTCACCGAGTGTCATGTCACCCGCGTCCTGCACCCGTTCCAGCATCAGGCGGCGGCCGTCCGCAACTGGCCGGCGACATAGCGGTCAGCCATGAGGGGCAGCGGCAACGGCTTGATCCTTTCAGCCATGCCGGCGCAGCCGAAGGCTTCGAACCGCTCGACACAAAGGGCAACGGTGCGCTGGGTTCCGGGTTTCAGCACGGCCCGCAAGTCAAACGAACCGGCGTTTTCCTTCAGGAACTTGCGCATGGAACCCGTCATGGCCATGCGGATATCGGTGTCGATGTTGATCTTGCGTACGCCGTGCTTGATCCCGCGTTGCACTTCGGACAGCGGCACACCGAACGTCGAGGGAATGTCGCCGCCATTTTCGTTGATGAGGTCCTGCAGGTCCTGGGGCACTGTCGAGGCGCCATGCATGACAAGGTGCGTGTCCGGCAAGCGCTGGTGGATGGCCTCGATCACGCTCATCGCCAGGATGTCGCCATCCGGCAGACGGGTGAACTTGTAGGCGCCATGCGAGGTACCGACGGCCACGGCCAACGCGTCGACGCCCGTGTCACGGACAAAACGCTCGGCTTCCACGGGATCGGTGAGGAGCTTCTCCTTGCCCAGCTTGCCTTCAAAACCGTGACCGTCTTCCTTTTCGCCCTCGCCGGTTTCCAGCGAGCCGAGCACACCGATTTCGCCTTCGACTGACACACCGCGGGCGTGGGCCAGTTGCACCACTTCGCGGGTCACTTCGGCATTGTATTCATAGTCGGATGGAGTCTTGGCGTCCGCCAGTAGCGAGCCATCCATCATCACCGAAGAGAATCCCAGTTCCATGGCCGACAGGCAGGTCGAAAGTTCATTGCCGTGGTCGAGGTGCACGCACACCGGGATATGCGGGTAGCGTTCGATGGCGGCGGCGAACATGTGCTTGATGAAAATGTCATCAACATACTTGCGGGCCGAGCGGCTGGCCTGCACCAGAACCGGCGAATTGGTCTTGTCAGCCGCCTGCATCACCGCCTGCAGTGTTTCAAGGTTGGTGATGTTGAATGCCGGCATGCCATAGCCGTTCTCGGCGGCATGGTCGAGAAGCTGACGAAGGGAAATCAAAGCCATGAGTGCACCTTTACCTCAGATATGAACTGAAACCGGTGACGGGGCAGACTTGAGCCTGCCCCGCCGCTTACGCCGCATTGCTGTTGGGGAGCTTTCCGGCGATGAGAGATTGGGCCTGCGGCCCGAGTTTTTTGAGATTTGCTTCGAACAACCCCACCAGATGCTTTGCCTGTTCGGCATAGGCATCCTGGTCCGCCCAGGTCTTTGACGGGTCGAGCAGCGTTGCATCGACGCCTTCAACCGCGGTCGGGATCGACAGGTCGAAGAATTGGTCGGTGACGAATTCGGTGTCGTCCAGTCCACCGCTCAGTGCGGCTTCCAGCATGCGGCGGGTGGCCTTCAGCGCCATGCGCTTGCCGACGCCGTATCTGCCACCGGTCCAGCCGGTGTTGAGCAGCCAGATGTTGACCTCGCCATCGCCGATTTTTTTGGCCAGCAGCTTGCCGTATTCGGCCGGATGCCTGGCCATGAACGGCGCGCCGAAGCAGGCCGAGAATGTCGCCTGCGGTTCGGTGACACCGCGCTCGGTGCCGGCCACCTTGGCGGTGTAGCCGGACAGGAAATAGACGATGGCCTGTTCCGGGGTCAGCCGGGCAATCGGCGGCAGCACGCCAAATGCGTCGGCGGTCAACAACACGATGTTCTTTGGTGCCGGGGCCAGCCCGCTCTCCACCCGGTTCGGGATGGCCGTCAACGGGTAGGCGATGCGGGTGTTTTCGGTGACGCTCTTGTCGGTGAAATCCAGTTCGCCGGTGTCCGCGTCGAACGTGACATTCTCCAGAACCGTATGCGGTTGCATTGCCGCATTGAAGATTTCCGGCTCGTTCTCCTCGGTCAGATCGATCGCCTTGGCGTAGCAGCCGCCCTCGAGATTGAACACGCCATTGTCCGACCAGCCATGCTCATCGTCGCCGACCAGCGCCCGTTCCGCCGAGGTCGACAACGTCGTCTTGCCGGTACCCGACAGGCCGAAGAATAGGGTGGTGTCCCCGTCCTGCCCGACGTTGGCCGAGCAATGCATGGGAAGGATGCCCCGCGCCGGCGCATGGTAGTTGAACAGCGAAAAGACCGACTTCTTGATTTCGCCAGCATAGAAGGTGCCGCAGATCAGGATGATGTTGCGGGTGAAATCCAGCGCGATGGCCGTCGTGGTTTTCGTGCCGTGCCGGGCCGGGTCAGCCTGGAACCCCGGCAAGTGCAGCACGGTGACGTTGGCGTCGAAGTTCTGCAGATCACTTTCACGCGGCCGGATCAGCAGGTGGCGGATGAACAGGGCATGCCAGGCGCTGTCGGTGAACACGTCCACCTCGAAGCGGTTTTCCGGATCGGCCCCGGCGAACAGCTGCTGGTTGAACAGTTTGGGCCGGTTGGGCATTTCGGCCAGCATGTCCACCAGCAACTGGTCGAACTGGTCCTGTGCCATGGCGTTGGCATTGTCCCACCAGACGGCGTGCTCGGTTTCATTGTCGCGCAGGATGTATTTGTCACCCGCCGAGCGGCCGGTGAACTTGCCGGTGGTGGCGACCACGGCGCCTTGCGGGGTAACTTCGACCTCGCCACGCTGCCGGGCACAGCCGGCCAGGGTCTGGGCAACTGCGTTCTGGTCGATCTTCCGGGCGTTGCGCAGGATATGGCTGGCAATCGAATTATGGGTGTGAAGGCGTGTCATTGTCGTTCCGATGTGAAGCGTGATTTTTGAAGGATTGGCTGACGGCCCTTTCGGGCCAAAACTTGTCAGCGCCAGGATCGCTCGCCAGCCGCGCGCGAAACCGGCGCGGTGATATAGAAGCTGGCGGCCCCACATCCGAAAAAGCAGCTGGATTGACTACAGACCAAACGCGTCACTTTGGTTTTCCTTTTCCTCGACAATTCGCAGCGCGGCAGAACCCGAATGAACCTCAATCACTGCATGCGCATGCAAATGGCCGCTTGCATACGCATGCATAAACGCATCTTGCATGCGCATGCAAGAGTAAATTTTAAGGATGCCAGATTTTTTTGCCGTGTTTGGTTACCACGCCGGCGGTTGGCACCTTCGCGGTGCCCCGCACGATCAGTTCTCCCCGTACCTCGCGGCGCTGCGCCCGGCGGCCGGGATTTTCGATCATCAGGTCGATCACCTTGATCGCTTCTTCCACCATCGCCGCCGCCGGCTGCGAATAGGTGGTGAGGTCATAAACCGCATGAGCGGCTTCGGGCACATCGTCATAGCCGACGATCGACAGGTCATCGGGGATATGTTTCGAAAACTCCCTTTTGGCCACGTCCAGCGCCGCGAAGGCCATATAGTCAGAGGCGCAGAACAGCGCATCGACCGGACGGTCCTGGCTCAGCAGTTCCCGCGTCGCGACCGCCGCGCCCTCGAACGTATAGTCGCCATAGCGTACCTGCACGTCGCTGATGCCCAGTTCCGCCAGCCGCGACACGAAGGCTTCCTGCCGCACCCGGCTGGTGCCGCTGTCGCGCGTCCCGCCGATGAAGCCGATCCGCTTGTGGCCCGCCGCGGCCATGAAGTCGGCAATCCGATGACCCGCCTTCTGGTTCTCGCCGCGGATGGTGGAAATCCCCGGCACCCGCGATTCGCGGTTGATCTGAACGATGGGGATGCCGGCCTTCTGGCATTGCAGCGCCAGTTCGATCGAGGCGGTGGTGGCCGTCAAGATCAGCGCATCAACCTGGTAGGAGAGCACGCGCTCGAGATCCGGGTCCGCCGACCGGTCAGGATTGGAGACAAACAACAGGATATGCCGCCCCGTCTCGCGCAGCCTTTCGGAGAGTTCCTTGACCACCTGGGCATAGAAGGGATTCTCGAGGTCCGAGATGGCCAGCGCGAAAATGTTGGAGCGTCGCGTTGCCAGCGACCGGGCCATCAGGTTGGGATGATAGCCCAGCGTCTGCGCCGCCTGCAGGATTTTCTTGCGGGTCGATTCGGCCACGCTGGCGCCCGGCGTGAAGGAGCGCGACACCGCCGACTGGGAGACCCCGGCCAGCTTTGCCACATCGCTTTCTGTGGGCGCACGGCGCGCCGGGCTTTTCTTGTTCACTGTCGGACCGGTCGAGAATCTTTGTGTCAGGATATGTACATGCTCATGCCGGATTAGGCGAGGCACAAGCGGTGGAGACATCTGGACACTTGCCCATTCCTGTCACAAGATTTTGACAAAATGCCGCTTCGCGGGCCCGCGCGGCGGCTTCATTTTGTGGAGGAAAGCATGGCAAAGATTTTCAAGGTCGGCGTGATCGGCACGGGCGCGATCAGCCGCACGCACATGCCCGGCTGGGCCGCCTCCCCGCACGCCGAAGTGGTGGCCGGCAGCGATGTCAGCGCCACCACCCTGTCCGACTGGGGCAAGAGTTTTGGCATTTCCCGCCTGACCTCGGATGCCGCCGACATCATCAATGATCCGGACATCGACATTGTCGACGTCTGCACCCCCAACATGCATCACGCCCCCGTCGTCATCGCGGCACTTGAAGCGGGCAAGCATGTGCTGTGCGAAAAGCCGCTCGCGCCGACGCCCGCCGAAATCGAGGCGATCATTGCCGCCAGCGAAAAATCCGGCAAACAGGTGATGACCGGTCAGCATTTCCGCTTCACCGGCTCGGCGCAGGCGCTAAAGGCAGAAATTGACGCCGGCGCGCTCGGCGACATCTATCACGCCCGCGGCTGGATGTTGCGACGCAACATGTACATCGCCTCACCCACTTTCGTGCATAAGGCGAATTCCGGCGGCGGCGCCTGCATCGATATTGGCGTCCATATTCTCGATCTCACCCTGTGGATGATGGGTAATCCGAAACCCGTTTCGGTCAGCGGCACCGCCCGCACCGAGCTTGCCAGACAGCCCGGCCAGTTCTCCCGCCTCAGGGGAGACCTCGCCACCCCGCCCGACTGGGACGTCGAGGAATTCGCCAACGCCTTCGTCCGTTTCGACAATGGTGCCACGCTGATGCTCGAAGTCTCCTGGCTGTTGCATCACGACACGGCCAGCGAAGACATGCAGATGTGGCTTTACGGCAAGGATGGCGGCTGTCACTGGCCGAGCACTCAGTTCCTCTCCGCCAATCTCGACACACGCCAGCAGTACAACCGCACCCTGCAGATCACCGCCAACACGATGGAGCCGCACGCCGCCGAATGCATCGCCTTCGCCGAGGCTCTGGCCAATGGCGCGCCCTCGCCGGTGCCACCGCAGCAGTCGTTGCAGGTGCTGTCGATCCTTGACGGCATCTACCGCAGCCAGGAGGCGGGTGCAGAAATCCGCCTGTAATCGTGCCCGGCGCATTGCACCGGCGCGCTGATTGACTAACATGTCAGTCAGGACTGGATTTCCAAAAACGACTGAACGGATCATGGCCGACAAGCTTCTGCACGACGATTTCATGCTGCCCGCCGACAAGGCCATGCGCGATGTGGCGCGCGGGCTTTACAACGGCATCAAGGATCTGCCGCTGATCAGCCCGCACGGGCACACCGATCCGTCCTGGTTTGCGCTCAATCACAATTTCCCGGATCCCGCCCAATTGATTGTCGTGCCGGACCACTACGTGTTCCGCATGCTGGCCAGCCAGGGCGTCACCCTTGAATCCGTCGGCGTGCCCACCGTCGACGGCAGTCCCACTGAAACCGACAGCCGCAAGATCTGGCAGATCTTTGCCGATAATTATTATCTGCTGCGGGCCACGCCCTCGCGCATCTGGCTCGACCATTCGTTCCAGAACCTGTTCGGGCTCACCGAGACGCTGAATGGCGACAATGCCCAGGCCCAGTACGATCACATTGCCGCCTGTCTGCAAAAAGACGAGTTCCGGCCGCGCCAGCTGTTTGAGCGTTTCAACCTTGAGGTGATCGCCACCACCGAAAGCGCCCTCGACAATCTGCCCCATCACCATGCCATTCGCGACAGTGGCTGGAGCGGACGTGTGATTTCCACCTACCGGCCGGACTCGGTCGTCGATCCGGATTTCGAGGGCTTTGCCGATCACATCGCCAGCCTCGGTCAACTGACCGGCTGTGACGTGGAAAGCTGGCACGGTTATCTGGATGCCCACCGCCAGCGCCGGGCGCATTTCAAGTCGCTCGGTACCACGGCCACCGATCACGGCCACCCCAGCGCCGTCACCGCCAACCTCGATCCAATCGCGGCGGCCGAGCTTTATCAACTGGTGCTGGGCGGCGGCGCCAATGCCGAGCAGCGCGAAATGTTCCGCGGCCAGATGCTGACCGAAATGGCAAGGATGAGCATTGAAGACGGGCTGGTCATGCAGTTGCACCCCGGCTCGATGCGCAACCACAACAAGGCGGTGTTTGACCGGTTCGGGCGCGACAAGGGGTTCGATATCCCCACCGAAACCAACTATGTCACCGCGCTCAAGCCGCTGCTCGACGCGGTTGGCGACAGCCGCGATCTGACCGTCATCCTGTTCACCCTCGATGAAACCGCCTATTCGCGCGAACTGGCGCCGCTGGCCGGTGCCTATCCCTGCCTCAAGCTTGGCCCGGCCTGGTGGTTCTACGACAGCTATGAAGGCATGAAGCGCTACCGCGAACTGGTGACCGAGACCGCCGGGTTCTACAACACTGTCGGCTTCAATGACGACACCCGCGCCTTTCCTTCGATCCCGGCCCGGCACGATGTGGCCCGGCGCGTCGATTGCGCCTATCTCGCCGAACTGGTCGCCACCCACCGGCTCAATCTGAATGAAGCCGAGGAGGTCGCCACTGATCTCGCCTACGGGCTGGCCAAGGCCGCCTACAAATTGTGACAGGACACACCATGTCTGGACTGAAGACCGGCATCATCGGATGCGGCAATATTTCTCCGGCCTATTTCAAGGCCACTGCGCAACTCAACGACCTTGATGTGGTCGCCTGCGCCGATCTCAACATGGACGCCGCGCGCGTCCGGGCGGAAGAGTATGGCGTCCGGGCGATGAGCGTTGACGAGTTGTTGGCCGACCCCGAAATCAAGCTTGTCATCAACCTCACCCTGCCGCAGGCGCATGCCGCGGTGAACACGGCGATCCTCAATGCCGGCAAGCATGCGCATTGCGAAAAGCCCTTTGCCATCACCCGCGACGAGGGCAAGGCGGTTCTGGCTTTGGCTGAAGAGAAGGGTCTCCGCGTGGGCGGCGCGCCCGACACATTCCTGGGTGCCGGCCTGCAAAGCGCCCGCAAGATCATCGATGACGGTCTGATCGGCCGCCCAGTCTCCGGCACCGCCGTCATGGCCTGCCCGGGACACGAGAGCTGGCATCCCAATCCCGGCTTCTACTATCTGACCGGCGGCGGCCCGCTGTTCGACATGGGTCCCTATTACATCACCGCCCTCATTCACCTGCTCGGCCCGGTCAGGCGCGTGACCGCGCTCAACTCGCGCGCCTTTTCAGAACGGATTGCCACCAGCGAGGCCGCGAACGGAAAAGTACTGCCGGTCGAGGTCGACACCCATGTCACCGGCATTCTCGAATTTCATTCGGGCGCCGTGATCACCATGATCATGAGTTTCGACGTCAAGAAACATTCGAGCCACAATATCGAAATCCACGGCACTGAAGGCAGTCTCAAGGTCCCGGATCCCAACCATTTCCACGGCGAGAACCTGATCGCCAACGGCCCGAAAGATGACTGGCGGGCGGTGCCACTCATTCATCCCTACGCGGACAACATGCGCGGCATCGGCGCTGCCGACATGGCCGCCGCCGTCCGCAGCGGCCGCGCTCACCGCTGCAACGGCGAAATGGCCTCCCACGTCCTCGATGTCATGCACGCGCTCGGCGAATCCTCCGACAGCGGCCAGCACCGGACCATCACCAGCACCTGCGCCCAGCCGGCACCTTTGCCGGCCGACCTGGTGTTCGGGGAATTGGACTAACCGTCGTAGCCATTCGTGTATAGCTCTCACGGCCTTTCTGCGCTCTCGAATGTCCACCGGACATTCTCCCCGGCTACGCCGAACGCTTGAAACTTATCCCCGCCCCTAAACCGTCCTGCATACTGTCTCACAGGTGCCCGCACTTGAGCACGGTTGCAAACGAGTGATTGGCGGGGATCGGCCGGTGTGGAACGGGAGTCGTCCCGTTTCAGGGTAAAGCGGTCAGGTAGCCCTCGGCCAGGGGGCAAGTGCAAGACGCTGCGCAGCCGTCTGATATGGGTTGCGCGTCATTCTCATGATTGAGAATGACATGTCCGTTCGGGAAGCCGGTCTAGAATCCGGCAACTGGACAAATCAGGGGCATGGCGCATCCGCGGGGCTCCGGAGGGCCCCGGCCTGTTCGTCATAGTCCACAAATCCCGGTTGCGCGGGGCGTTGTGCGCCTCACACTATCTACTAAGGATCGAGGTGTTCACCGCCCCGCGCCTGCTCTGTTCACGTAATTTCCTGTCATGGGAGGTTTGGTGTGCGCTTGTTTCAAATCTCCGCGTCACCCTCGGGCTTGACCCGAGGGTCCATGATGAGACTGCACTCGGCACCGTCGTTCGTGTGACGCAACGAACCCCCATCGCATGGCACCGCTGCATGGATACTCGGGTCAAGCCCGAGTATGACGCGGAGAGTGGAACGTGTGACGTGCCCCAATCAACTCCAGCAAGAAACTGGGCGAAAATTCAATCCGGCCGGATATCGCTGTAGTCTTTCGTCACCGGCTTGCCGGAAAAGGTCACCCAGAAATAGTTGAGCGTATAGGTGCCCGCCGTCTGAAAAACGCCCTCCTGCTCGAGCCGTCGGCCCGAGGTGTACATGGGCAGTTTGAAAGTCCATTTGACCGGTCCGACCTTGTGCAGCCGTTTGGCGACGTCGGTGTCCTCGCCGTAAAAGGCGATGGTGACGTCAAAGCCGCCGGCCTTTTCCCATGCGGTGCGGCGGATGACAAAATTGCCTCCCTGCACCATCGAGCCGACATTCAGTACAAAGCGGTTGAACAGGTAAAGAAGATAAGCCGCGTAGTAGAAGATGCGCACCAGCGCCCGGTTGTACCAGGCGATGTCACGATAGATGTACGGGCCACTCAAAGAGACCAGTTCCGGCTGACGCTCAAACGTCTCCATCACGGTGGTGATCCAGCCCGGCGGCAGTTCGGTGTCGGCGTCGATATTGGCGACCAGTTCGGCATCGGTCGCCGCAAACCCGGCGGCGCGGGCATGGACCAGTCCCTTCTTCTCCTCGTCGACGACCCGGACACCTTCGAAGCCCTGGGCGATTTCCTTCGTCCGGTCGGTCGAGGCGTTGTTCACCACCACGATATCGGCCTGATAACCGGAGCGCTTTACCTCGGCAACGACCGAGGCCAGGCATTTGCCGATGAGCACTTCTTCATTGTAGGCGGGAATGACGAATGCCAGGTCCATTTGGTCTCCTCGCCGGCTTATCCCCCCAATGGGCACCGGTCATACAATTGGCTGGTGCTCTTAGCTTTTCAGCCCGCCCGGTGCAATGCAAGCAGGACTGTTGTCTGCCCGCCGCTGCGATGTGCACAAAAAAAGGGGCGCAAAAGCGCCCCTTTCAAGGTCGATCGGAAGACCGGATTACATGTCGTGCGCTGCAACAGCGGCGACAGCGGCGTCATAGAGCATCTGGCCATCCGGCGTAGCCGCGATCCAGTTGTCGATGATCGGCTGTGCAGCTTCCTTCCAGCGCTGGGTTTCAGCTTCATCCAGAGTGATGATGTTGTTGCCCAGATCCTCAGCCACTTTCAGACCGGCGGCGTCGCCCTGATCCATCGCACGGCCGAACTCGGCGGCGATTTCAACGCCGGAATTGGCGTCGATGATGGCTTTGAGGTCATCCGGCAGGTTGTTGTAGGCATCAAGGTTCATCACAACCGCAAAGGTCTGGGAATACAGGCCGCGATCGCCGGAGAACTGGGTGTGGTTGCTGACCAGTTCGCTGGACCGCACGGCGGTGGTGACTTCCCACGGAATGGTGGTGCCATCAATGACGCCAGTGGACAGGGCTTCGGACACGGCCGGAACCGGCATGCCAATCGGCTCAGCGCCGAGGCTGACGAGCATCTCGTTGATGATGCGCGAACCGCCGCGGACTTTCTTGCCGTTCATGTCCTCAAGGGTTTCGACCGGCTCGTCCATGTGGATCAGGCCGGGGCCGTGCACGTGCGCGGCGATCAGCTTGACCTCGGAAAATTCGTCCATGGCATATTCTTCGACATACTCATGGAAGGCGCGCGAGGTCTCTTCAGCCGAGGTGCCGATCAGGAACGGCAGTTCGAAGGCTTCCGACTTGGGGAAACGGCCCGGCGTATAACCCAGCACGGTCCAGATCACGTCGACGACGCCGTCGCGGGCCTGGTCAAACAGCTGCGGGGGAGCGCCACCGAGCTGCATGGCGGGATAAAGTTCGATCTTGAGACGACCCTCGGACTGCTCCTCGATACGGGCAGCCCACGGCTCGATGGCCATCGACGGAATGACGGCCTGCGGCGGCAGCATCTGGTGCAGACGCAGCGTGACTTCCTGGGCGAAGGCGGCCGTGCTCATGGCAACGACAGCAACGGCTGCGCCCACCATGGTTGAAGTGAATTTCATTGGTTTGTCCTCCCTTTGGGGGTTTCAGTCTCCCGTCAGACGGGCAGTTGGTAAAATGAAAAGAGTGTTTTGGTTCATAATCTGCAGGCTATGCAACTGACGGTTTCAAGCCGAACATATCACCTGTTTGCGCGGTTTGCGACGTTAGTAGGGCAGGCCCACGTAATTTTCCGCCAGCGCGGCCCTGCCCCGTTCGGAGCCGAAAATATAGTCCATCTCGGCCTGCTGCAACCGGCGCTCGAATCCGGAGTGGTCCTTGAAATTGTGCAGCACCGAGGTCATCCACCAGGAAAAGCGCTCCGCCTTCCAGACCCTGGTCAGCGCCCGCACCGAATAGTCAGCCAGCGCCCCATCCCCTGCATTGTCGAGGAAATCGCGAATGGCCTCAAAGGCATAGTGGATGTCGCTGGCCGCCAGATTGAGCCCCTTTGCACCGGTCGGCGGCACGATATGGGCCGCGTCACCGCACAAAAGCAGCCGGCCGAAGCGCATCGGCTCGCAAACAAAGGAGCGCAGTTGCGCAATGGATTTCTCGATTGAGGGACCGGTGGTCACGTGTTCGGCCACATCCGCCGGCACCCGCTGCCGCAATTCGTCCCAGAACCGGTCGTCGCCCCAGTTCTCGACCTTCTCGGACGTGTCGACTTGCACATAGTACCGGCTGCGCGTTGGCGAACGCATGGAGACGAGGGCAAAACCCCGCTCATTGCGCGAATAGACAAGCTCTTGGGTGGCCGGGGGCACGTCGGCCAACAGGCCCAGCCAGCCGAAATCATACAGCCGCTCGTAGAGCGTTCGGGATCTTTCCGGCAAGGACTGGCGACTGACGCCGTGATAGCCGTCACATCCGGCGATGATGTCACAGTCAAGCCGGTGCGCCTGACCGTCAACGGTGAAGGTCACATGCGGCGAAGCGCCGTCGAAATCATGCAGCGCAACATCGCTGGCGGAATAAAATGTCTGCGCGCTGCCCTGCTCACGGGCCGCCATCAGGTCAGCGGTCACTTCCGTCTGGCCGTAGACGGTTACGGTATCGCCGCCCGTCAGTTTCTTGAGGTCGATATGAATGCGCCGGTCGTTGTCGGCGATTTCAAAACCCTCGTGGATCAACCCTTCCTTGTGCAGACGGGCATCGCACCCTGCCCGCTCCAGCAGGCTGACCATGCCCTTTTCCAGCACACCGGCGCGGATGCGGCCGAGAACATGTTCCCTGGTCTGACGTTCGACGATGACATTGTCGACCCCCGAGCCTGTCAGCAACTGCCCCAGCAGCAGCCCGGCGGGACCCGAGCCGATGATGGCAACCTTCGTTCTCATGCGAGCAATCGCACAAGGAAGAGCGAGATCGCCGGGAAGGCCGCCAGAATGATTACGCGGATGATGTCGGTGGCGACGAACGGCAGCACGCCCTTGTATGTCTGGGTGAGCTTGGTGTCCCGCGCCATATTGTTGATGATGAAGAGATTGAGGCCCACCGGTGGCGTGATCAGACCCACCTCCACCGAGATCAGCACAAGGATGCCGAACCACAGGCCGAACTCGGCCGGTGACAGGCCGAAATCAAGCTGGGTGACGATCGGGAAGAAGATCGGGATGGTCAGGAGGATCATCGAAAGCGAATCCATCACGCACCCGAACACGAGATACAGCAGCAGGATGACCCCCAGCACCATGAAGGGGCTGAACCCTTGAGTGGCCACGAATTCAGCCGCGAACTGGGGCATGCGGGTCAGTGCGAGGAAACTGTTGAACACGCCAGCGCCGTAGATGATCAAGAAGATCATCGCCGTAGCCGATGCCGTTGCCATGATCGCCTTGAGCAGGGTGCGCCAGGTCAGCCCGCCCGAGAACAGGGCGATCAGCCCGGTGCCCACTGCGCCGACTGCCGCGCCTTCGGTCGGGGTGAACCAGCCGGCATAAATGCCGCCAACAACCAGAATGAAAATCAACAGCACCGGCCACACCGTACCGAGCGCCTTGAATCGCTCGACATAGGGCGCGGGATCGCGATGTCCGGCAGATTCGGGCTTGAGCCGAACATAGATGGAAATGGCGAGGATATAGCCCAACGCTGCCAAAATGCCCGGCACGATGGCCGCAAGGAACAGTTTGGCGATGTTCTGTTCTGCCAGGATGGCATAGATGACAAGGATGACCGACGGTGGAATGAGGATGCCCAGCGTGCCCCCCGCCGCCAGCGCGCCGGTGGCCAGATCGCCGGAATAACCGGTCCGCTTGAGCTCGGGAAGCGCGACCTGCCCCATGGTCGCGGCGGTGGCCAGCGACGAGCCGCAGATGGCGCCAAAGCCGGCACAGGCGCCGACCGCAGCCATGGCCACGCCGCCCCGATGATGGCCCATCCATTTCTCAGCAGCGTCGAACAGCGCCTTGGACATGCCACCCAGCGCCGCGAACTGCCCCATCAGCAGGAACAGAGGAATGATCGACAACGAATAATTGGAGAAAGTGGAAAAAGTGACGTCCTTCATCTGCGCCAGAACCGGCGTGAACGACCCACCGCGCACCAGAAAATTGCCGAAGAAGCCGACGAGCAGCATGGCCAGACCAATCGGCATGCGCACAAAGATAAGGAGGATCAAAACGGGGAACGACCAGAAGCCGATCTCAAGAGCGCTCAATGGACGACCTCCGGCTCACGCGATTTGGCTGCGTCCGGATTGCCCAGGGCCACGGCGCTGTTGGCCGTGCAATAGACGGCGACGATGATCCAGGTGACCAGCCCCACCATCGCGGCGGCATAGGACCACCAGATGGGAAAACGCAGAATGAAAGTGGTTTCATTATAGGCCAGCTTGTCGAGCAAGCCGTAAAAGTGCCGCCAGGTCATGACCATTGCAGCACCCAACAGGAGGGCATCCGCGATCAGGTCAAGCGCGCGGTTGACGGCGGCGGGCAGGAAATCGGTGAAGATGGCGACGGTGGCGTGCCCGCGCTTGAGCTGGGCCCAGGGCAGAAAGGCACAGACCACGAAGGCGGTGCCGGCCTCGACCAGTTCGAAGTCGCCGGGAATGGGTTTAAGCCCAGCAAAAAGCAGCACACGGCCGGTGATCGACGTGACGGTCATGATCGCGACGACCACGAGCACCAGGCCACCCAGCACGGCAACCACACGGGCCAAGCGCTCGATCCACACCCCAAGAAGCACCAAATGCCTACTCCATGTCCCGCGCGTCCGCCCCGTTCTTATGACGGGGAAGACCACCGGTGTCAAAGCCTCGAAAGGCCACTCCCTCTGCCACGACTCATAAGAAAATTGTCGCGCCGGACTTCTTTAAATGCTGAATCGCGGCAGGTACATTGAAGATTGCACGCTTTCCTATAACACTAGGGTTATCAGGGAGGATCCCATGCAGGGCCGTATCCGCTTCCGTCACCTCACCACTTTCCTTGAGGTGGCCCGCCAGAAAAGTGTCAGCCAGGCCGCCGAAGTGCTGCATGTCAGCCAGCCTGCGGTCACCAAGACCATTCGGGAGCTTGAAGCGCTTCTGGAAACGCCGCTGCTCGAAAAGGACGGGCGCGGCATCCGCATCACCCGGCAGGGCGAGGTGTTCCTTCGGCATGCCGGGGCCAGCGTCGCCGCCATCCGGCAAGGGGTGGATTCGGTCAAGCGCGAGGGAGGAGGACGCGGCCCGACGGTACGCGTAGGCGCCCTGCCGACAGTTGCGGCGTCGATCATGCCCGCGGCGGTGCAGCGTTTTCTGGAGAACAGCGAAGGCGACGGCATTCGGATTGTGACCGGGCAGAACATGGTATTGCTCAATCAGCTTCGCGTTGGCGACCTGGATTTGGTGGTCGGGCGGCTCGCCGCGCCGGACCAGATGACGGCGCTCGCATTTGAGCACCTCTATTCGGAAAGGATCGGGTTGATTGTCCGGCCGGAGCATCCGCTGTTCGCCGCGAAAAATGTCGAGTTCGAGCGGATCGTGGATTTTCCGGTGCTGATGCCCCCGCCGGGTTCCATCATCCGCCCGTTCGTTGACCGGCTGTTGCTGATGCATGGCATCGGCGACATTCCGCAGCAGGTGGAAACGGTGTCGGACTCGTTTGGCCGCGCCTTCGTGCGCCAGTCGGATGCGATCTGGGTGATTTCGCAAGGCGTGGTTGCCGACGAACTGGCCGAGGGCAGCCTGCGCGCCCTGCCCGTCGACACCGGCGAAACCCAGGGGTCGGTGGGGCTCACCACCCGCGCCGATGCACCGGTTTCGGCGCAGATGCTGATGCTGATGCGCGCCATCCGCGAGGTTGCGGAACTGCGCCCGGTCAAAGGCTGACAGGCGGGGAAGTTTATCCCCGCCCGTGCAAAAAAAGCTAGACTTCGCCCCAGATCGTTTCGGCCGTCTTGACCACAAGGTCGAGTTTGCGGCGCTGATCGTCGAAGGTGATCAGGTTGCCTTCCTCGGTGGAGGAGAAACCGCATTGAGGCGCAATGCCCAACTGATCAAGGTCGGCATATTTGCCGGCTTCGTCGAAATGCCGCTGCAAGTCGTCGAGGTCCTCAAGTTGGGCGGTTTTGGTGGTGATGAACCCGGGCAGCACGCGCTTCTTGCCCTTGGGCAACAATCGCAGGGGCTCGAGCCCACCGGCGCGTTCCGTGTCGTACTCCATGAAATAGATGTCGACATCGGTCTGGTTGAAGATGGCGTCAGCTGCCGGGTCATAGGCGCCTTCGGCCACCCAGGTGGATTTGAAGTTGCCGCGGCACATATGCATGCCGATCAGCATGTCATCCGGGCGGTCCTTGATGGCATCGTTCATCATCTGCGCGTAGCGGCCGATCAGCCAGTCCGGGTCCTCGCCCGCTTCTTTCCGCTCATTGCGAATTTTCGGGTCGCACAGGTAGGCGAAGAAAATGTCGTCCATCTGCAGGTAGCGGCAGCCGGCCTCGTAGAATTTTTCTACGGCCTTTTTGTAAGCAGCCGTGATGTCGGCGAAATACTCTTCGGAATCGTCCTTGTAGGCATCGACATGAATGTCGCTCTGGGCGGTGCGGAAGTGGATGGCGCTCGGCCCGGGGATGGAGATTTTCGGCGTCACATTGGTGTTGGCGGCAACAAACTTGTAGTGCTCCAGCATCGGGTGATCGTCCGGGAAGCCGAGCTTGCCGTTGATCACCGGCACATGCGCTTTGGTGTTGGCGCCGTGGAAAGCCACCCCGCCACCTTCACGCTCGATCACGTCGAGACCGTCCAGCATGCCCATATAGTCGAAATGCCAGAAGAAGCGACGCTGCTCGCCGTCGGTAACCGCCTTGAGGCCGGCGTCTTCCTGCATCTTGATCAGGTCGATGATGGCCGCATCCTCGACCGCCTTGAGCTCCTCGGCGGAAATCGACTTCTCTTCATAGAACTTCTTGCGGGCCTGCTTGACCGAGTCGGGGCGCAAAAGGCTGCCCACGTGGTCGGCACGGTAGGGCGGTGTGGTTTTGGACATGTTTTCTCCTCGCTGAATTCTCGCCGCTCATGGCCCAAAAAAGGTCGGACTTCCCGGCCGGGCGCTTGTTTTGGGTTCCTTTAGCAGCAAAAACACGGTTCGCAAACTTGACAATTTCCTGTATACAATCTGTATATGTATGGTGATGCGAGGGAGAGAGAACCTATGACCGACCAGAGTTTTCCACTGAATGCCTGGTATGCTGCCGCCTGGGACCATGAGGTCTCGCGCAGCCTGTTGCCCCGCAAAATCTGCAATAGTCCAGTGGTAATGTACCGGAAACACGACGGTTCTGCCGTTGCGCTCGCCGACGCCTGTTGGCATCGGCTGCTGCCGTTGTCGAAAGGCGAGCTTTATGGCGACAATGTCATTTGCGGCTATCACGGCCTGGAGTTCGATGATCGTGGACGATGTGTATACATGCCGTCTCTGGACACCATCAACCCGGCAGCCTGCGTGAAGACCTACCCACTGGTCGAAAAGCACCGATTCATCTGGTTATGGATGGGCGAACCGGAATTGGCTGATCCCGCACTGGTGCCGGACCTGCACTGGAATGACGATCCAGAATGGGCGGCGGACGGCAAGCTGATCCACGCCAAGTGCGATTACCGGCTGGTCATCGACAATCTGATGGACCTTACCCACGAAACCTATGTTCATGGGTCGTCGATCGGCAATCGCGCGGTGGCAGAGGCACCGTTCGAGGCCACCCATACCGATACGACAGCGACCATCACCCGGTGGATGAAGGACATAGACGCGCCGCCGTTCTGGCGCGGCCAGTTGGGCAAACCGGGCAATGTCGATCGTTGGCAGATCATCAACTTTGAAGCCCCTTCGACAATCGCCATTGATGTGGGCGTGGCGCTGACCGGCACCGGCGCGCCGGAAGGCGACCGCAGTCAGGGTGTCAACGGATTCGTGCTCAATACTATGACGCCGGAAACCGACAAGACCTGCCATTATTTCTGGGCCTTTGCGCGCAACTACAAGATCACCGAGCAGAAGCGCACTCATGAGCTACGCGAAGGCGTGGCAGGTATCTTCCGGGAGGACGAAATCATTCTGGAAGCCCAGCAACAGGCCATCGATGCCAATCCGGATCATGTGTTCTACAATCTGAATATCGACGCCGGCTCCATGTGGGCCCGCAAGCTGATTGACCAGATGATTGCCGCCGAACAGCGGCCCGCCGAGGCGGCGGAATAGGCGGGGAGAATTCCGGATGAGCGAGACACAACAACCGCAATCATTGCGCGCCGTGCTGGGTGTGCGGGAGCTGATTTTTTCGGGGTCCATGCGCCCGGGAGAACGGCTGTCAGAAGTAGCGCTGGCCAAACAGCTTGAGGTCTCGCGCACACCGCTCAGGGCGGCGCTCGCCCGGCTCGAACAGGAGGGGCTGCTGGAGCCGATCCCTTCCGGCGGCTTTGCCGTCCGCGGTTTCAGCCAGGACGATGTGATCGACGCGATTGAATTGCGCGGCGTGCTGGAGGGCACAGCGGTGCGGCTGGCCGCCGAGCGTGGCGTGCAGCCCGCCAAGATCCAGATCGCACAACGGCTGGTGGCGGCGCTGGACGAGGTGACGGGCAACAGCCCGGAAGAAACCCTGTTCGAGAAATATGTCGATCTGAACGCCGAGTTCCACGCGCTTCTGGCGGACCTGTCCGGAAGCCCGATCGTGCAAAAAGAAATCGAGCGGGTAACCCGCCTGCCTTTCGCTTCGCCGAGTGCGTTTCTGGATGCGCAGAGCCAGTTGACCTCGTTCCGCGCTTCGCTGCAGGTCGGGCAGGCGCATCACCGTGCCATCGTCGAGGCCATCGAATTGCGCGAAGGCAGCCGCGCCGAAAGCCTGGCGCGCGAACATGCCCGGCTGGCCCGGCAAAACCTGGCGCTTGCCATCGAACATCAGGACCTGGCGAAACGCGTGCCCGCGCTGGCGCTTGTGGCGATCTGAGGCCGGACCATGAAGAGCCGACTGGACTGGACCAAGGCAAAGCTGAACCGTATCGAAGATATCGCAACCGACGTGCGCGAGTTCACCTTCGACACAGAGGCGGTACTGGGACGGTTTCAGCCGGGATCGCATATCAATATCAAGGTTGAGACCGCGCACGGCCCGGCGCTGCGCACCTATACGTGTGTCCACAACGGTCCGCGCCAGCTGACCATCGCTGTGAAGCGGCACGAAAACAGCCGTGGCGGCTCGGCTTTCATGTGGCAGCTCCAGCCAGAAGTTGCGGTGGAAATCAGTTTGCCGGAAAACCGGTTTGAGCTCTCATGGGGGGCGCCCTCCTACCTGCTGATTGCCGGGGGCATCGGCATCACACCGGTTGCTGGGATGGCAAAGGCATTGGCCGCACGCGGCGCTGAAGTGCGCATGGTCTATGCCGCACGCTCGGCGCAGCACTTCGCCTATGGCGACGAATTGAAATCCGTTTTGGGCGACCGCCTCCAGCAGTTTGCCAGCGACGCGGGTCAGCGAGTCGATTTTGCACGGGAGATTGCCGCTCTACCGGAAGGAGGCGAAGCATACGCCTGCGGGCCAATCCGCATGCTCAATGATCTCAAGGCGGCATGGGCAGAAGCCGGCCGACACTTCAGCCGGTTGCGGTTCGAAGTTTTCGGTGACAGTGGCACCTTTGCCGAGCGGGATTTCGAAGTTGAAATCCTGAACCGGTCGGGGCGGATCAAGGTGCGGCCTGACGAGACCCTGCTCGATGCGCTGCGAGCCGCCGATGTACCGATGATTTACGATTGCCAGCGGGGTGAATGCGGGCTTTGTGCCGTCGGCGTTCTGGAGCATTCCGGGGCAATAGACCATCGTGACGTGTTCTTTTCGGAAGGTGAGAAAGCCAGCGGAGAACGCATGTGCGCCTGCGTCTCCCGTTTCGACGGCGGCTTGGCCCGGATCGACACCGGTTATCGCCTGTGAGGCAGAACCATCCGCCATTCCGGATGGACGTTAATCGCCCATAAACCCTGTTCCCGAATGCGGCAAATCTGTTCCTGACTCGTTAGCACTTGCAGGCGACAATGGCCCATTATGGGAGACGCTATTCGGACATCCGAACCCAACGTGCTGCAATTTTCCCAGAGCGGGGAACTGCTGCGCAACGTTATGGATCACGCTGCGGTGGGCATGGCGCTGCTCGGCGCTGGCGAGCGTTTGCTCTACGCCAACAAGGCGCTTTGCGACATGTTGGGCTATGCCCGCGAAGAACTCGCGGAACTGGGTCTTGATGACCTGTCGCCGCTGGACAAGACCTCTGCAGCGGCGGTGCAGTTCGAACGGCTGCGGGCCGGCAAGATCGGTGACTTCAAGGCTGAGTGCCAGTTTGCCCGCAAAGGTGGGGATCCGACCTGGGTACTGCTCAGCGCCTCAGCGGTCCTGAACAGTCAGGGCCGCCCCTGGCAGATCATTTTGCAGCTCAGCGATATCGACGGACAGAAGAAAGCCGAGGCCGCCCTCGCCTATTCGGAAAGCCGCTGGAACTTCGCGCTGGAATCAGCCCGACAGGGTGTCTGGGATTATGACATCCGCACCGACACCATGTTCTACTCGCGCATGTGGCGGCGGTTGCGCGGCTTTGGTGATGACGAGGAAGTCGGTCTTTCAACCGAGGATTGGCTTGCCCGGGTACATCCCGACGATCGCGAAAAACTCGCCGAACAAGGCAAGAAGCAGGGCCGCGGCGAAGAAGGGTCGGACACGCTGGAATATCGCGAGCGGCATCAGGACGGGCACTATGTCTGGATTCTCAGCCGTGGTAAGCCGGTGGAATGGGATGAGGACGGCAATCCCATTCGGGCGCTCGGCACCGACACCGACATCACCGCGATAAAGCGCGTCGAACAGCAACTTGCGGACGAAAAGGAACGCCTTCGCGTTACGCTTCAGTCGATCGGCGACGGGGTGATTTCAACTGATGCTGAAGGCCGCATTCAGTTCATCAATCAGGTCGCCGCTGACCTGACGCAGTGGAAAGCGGAAGACGCCAGGGGCATGTCCCTGACAAGCGTGCTGAAGACCGCTTCCGAGGAAGAGCCGGATACTGTGATCAATCCGGTGGCAGAGTGCCTCGACACCGGCCGCGTCTGGAGGCCCAATTCAGACTTCGTTCTGACGGACCGGAACGGCAAGTCCCTGCACGTGCGGGAATCTGCGGCACCGGTTGTCTCAGAAGACGGCAAGACCACGGGTGCCGTCATCGTGTTTCGCGATACGACCGAGAGCCGGAAGCTCGAACGCGAACTTGCCTATTCAGCCGCGCATGACAGCCTGACGGGATTGCCCAACCGCGCAACTTTCGAGAAAAAGCTCGAGGCCGCAATTGAAAGCGCGCGCGATGAGAAGCGGGTTCATGCCCTGTGCCTTGTCGATCTCGACAGGTTCAAGCCTGTAAACGACCGGTTCGGTCACGCTGCAGGCGATGCGCTTCTCAAAGAAGTAGCCGACTGCATCAATCGTTCGTGCAGGCGGGATGATTTTGCCGCGCGCATCGGTGGTGACGAATTCGCCCTGATCCTGACCGACTGCACAGTGGAACAGGGCAAGCGCGTGGCGCAGAAGGTTGTCGAGGGCCTGCGTGGGTTCGAGTTTGAATGGCAGGGGGAAGATATCCGCATCGGCGCGAGTATCGGCCTGACGACTATCGACGGCAGACTGGATGGCGACACGCTATATAGAAACGCCGATGCCGCATGCTATGCCGCGAAGGCCTCAGGCCGAGACCGTGTCACCGTACATGGCGAAAATGCGTCGGGTCAGTCCTTGAGCCAGACGGCGTAGTCCGCAGCCAGCAGGTGCAGCGGCGGCTCGTCTTCTTCGATGCCCGAAAAGCGCGAGATGCGCTTGTCTTCAAAGACATTGTCGGTGTTGTCGTCATTGACGGTTGACACCTCACCCACGAAGACGTCGCCCCCTTCGCCCCAAAACGCGTGCCAATGCTCGTTGGGCATGAGCGTGACACTTTCGCCGGGGTTCAACTGCAATTTGTGGCCGGGCTCCAGTTCGCGGCGGATTCCGTCTGTGTAGACGATGGTGCCCTTGTCACGGTCACATTCGCCGTTGGTGTCGCCGAACAGTTCGATGACCAGGGTCCCGCCGCCACGGTTGATGATGTCCTCGGCCTTAAGATTGTGCCGGTGCATGGGGGAATATTGATCCTTGCGGGAAATCATCGCCTTTTCGGCGTAGAGCATGCCGCGGCCGCGCGCGAGGTCCGCGACATTGCCGTTGCGCACTGTGAACAGAAACAGACCGGTGTCGAGGAAATCGCCGAGCCCATAGTCGGTGATGTCCCAGCCAAGATTTGCCGAAACGATTGCCTGAGCAACCGGGCCGTTCTTTTTGAACTCGTCCGGCGACCAATAGGCGAAGGGCGGCAGGATGTACCCGAAGGAACGGATGAATGCATCCGCTTCCCTCATGATTTCGTTGACGCGTGATCGTTTCACTTGTCTTGGCCTAGGCGCGCAGGGACCACGAAGCTTCCGCCTTCAGCGAAGGCAGCGGGAAGCTGGCGAGGTAGAAAAGGCCAAACACAAGGAACGTCGACGCGAAGTCTGCAACCAGGCTGGTCTGCCAGAATGGGATCGCTGCCGCGAAACATGCGACAAGCCCGTCCCACGTGTAGCCGTAGTAACCGGCGGCGAACGTGCCGAGGTTGGACAGGACGAAGAAGGTGAAGCTGGAAAGCAAAATGACGCCGGTCAGCTTGAGGACGGAGGCGACCAGTCTACCGAGGAAATTGTCCGGTAGGTTGATGCGGCCCAAGCGGGCAGATCCCAATTCACGAAGGTACCAGCGGCCGAAGAAAACACCGGCAATCATGCCCGCGTAGGAAAAGTAGAACTGGTCGTACCAGCCCCACTGGAAGGCGAAATAGATGTCAGCGATCAGCATGGCGAGCACCGGGACGCTGATGGCCACCCAACGATTGGCGATGGCATAGCCGGCGAATATGGATACGCCTGTGACGGCGGTAAAATTCGGCGCGACCTGCATCAGCCGGCTGGCGGTGCCGACGGCGGCCAGCACGAACGCGAAAATGACGATATGGGTGATCTTGCTCATGAAATGCCTCGCTCGGATTTGCGCGTCTCATACGCCCGATGTGCCGATATGAAAAGGGCCGCAGCGGAGTTGTCCATTCAGAAGGTCTCTGACAGGTGTTGGATCTTCAGGCTCTTCTGCAGGTCCTTCTGGGTGGCCTTCTCGCCCTTGCGGGATGTGAAGGAGAGCGCCACATCCCGGCCCGGCAGAAGCGTCAGTCCATTGTCGGAAAAGTACCCCGGCAAGTCTGTTCCCGCTGAAACAAAAAAGGCTGGCTTGTCGGTGCTGAGCGTCAGGGTGGGCTTGCCATCGACGCTGGACCAAGCGGCTTTGATCTTCGCCTGAGGCACATCGTAATATTTATGGGCGCGGGGGAAGAAATCATTCTCACCCAACAGTTTGCCCCTGGCGTCTTTCCACTCCATGAACAGGAATTCGTCATCTGCCAACTTCGCCAACGGCAGCTTACCGACTGGTTTGGCGGCGTTGGGCGTCACTTTCGCTTTGGCCTTGAGGACGGAACGTTTCTTGCCGGCCATGTTGACCGCGAAAACTTCGACGGAAACGTCCACAGGGGCCGGCGTGTCGTTGATCGCCTTGAGTTCCACCGCATCCGGCAGCGCACCTTCGACAGGAAGTCCACGCGAGTTGGTTTTACTCGACTGAACCGGCACCGCCACCAGATTGACCGGGTTGAAGAAGCGCTTGGCCATGTGGTGCAGTGGCTTCCACTGCCCGCCATAGTCAAGCGAAGCCCAGGAATGCACCGGCCAGGTGTCGTTGATCTGCCAGTAGAGCGTGCCCATGCAGCGCGGCTTGGTGGAGCGCCAATATTCAATGGCGGTCTTGATGGCGAGACCCTGCTGGACTTGCGACAGGAACACCATTTCCTCGAACCCCTTGGGAAAGCGGAAATAGCGGCACATGGTCTCAAGGATGCGGGCGTTGCCGCCATCGTTTCGCTGGTGCTGTTCCATCACCGGAGATGACGGGTTGCGGTCTTCGGGCTTGGTGAAGGTTTCAATGACATTCATCGAAGTGAAGGACTGGAAGCCGAACTCCGAAGCAAAGCGAGGATTGACGGTGCGGTAGGCTTCGAATGGTTTGGCCGAGTGCCAGACGTCCCAATAGTGCATGTCACCACGCGTGTCGGAATGCCAGCCGTCGGAATAATCCATGTAGCCGAGGGACGGTGACGAGGGCCAGAAACGGCGGCTGTCTTCCTCGGCCACGATGGAGGCGAGGAGAGCAGAAAGGCGGTCGTAGTTGGCGACATAGCGGTCGCGGTCGGCGATGGTTTCGGGATACCAGGTCAGCGAACCGATGACCTCGTTGTCTCCGCACCAGAGGGCCAAACAGGCATGGTGTTGCAGGCGACGCACCTGCTGCGTGACCTCGGTGCGCACGCTTTCGAGAAATTCCGGGTGGCTCGGGTAGGGCATGCAGGAGAACATGAAATCCTGCCAGATCAGGATGCCCAATTCGTCGCAAATCTCGTAGAAATAGTCCGGTTCGTATTGGCCGCCGCCCCAGATGCGGATCATGTTCATGTTGGCGACAACGGCGCTTTCGAGAAGGTCGCGAACGACTTCCGGGGTGATGCGCGAAGGAATTGCGTCGGCGGGAATCCAGTTGGCGCCCATCATGGTGATGTCGCGACCGTTGACCCGGCATTTGAACGTGTGGTCGATCTTGTCCTTTTCGATGACCCACTCGAGTTTCCTCAGACCCAACTTGCAGGTGGTGACTTCGCCGTCGAGGTTGGTTGCCATGTCGTAAAGCGGCTGGGCGCCATGCCCGGCCGGCCACCAGAGGTCCGGACTGTCGATGGTGACACGGTGGGTGAAGACGTTTTCGCCGGGCATCACCTTCTTGCTGCCGCCGACCATTTGGCCATCGATTGTGTGTGTCAGGTTGACCGTGCCCTCTGCGAAGGCATGGACGCGAGTGGTGATGGTGAGTGCGCACTTGCCCTTCGTGTGCTTCTGTTCGACCTGAACGCTGTCGGTGCGGGCAAGCGGCGTGCGGCGCAATTCGATGCGGCCATACACGCCGGTGGGCATCAGGCAGATGCCCCAGTCCCATCCGGCATGGCAGGCGACCTTGCGGATGAAATTCATGTGCACGCCTTCCAGCCCGTTGGTCTGGTAGTTCTTGGTGAAAGGCAGCGGGAACGGGTGGGCTGCAGCGCGTTTGGCGGCAACATCGCGGGCGACCGCGAATTCGATGCGCAGAGTGTTTTCGCCGGCCAACACCTTGCCGGTGACGTCGATGTCGTGACGGACGAACTGGTTGTCCACCTTGGCAATGACCTTGCCGTTGAGCAGGATCGAGGCGATGCAATCGACTTCGGTGAGGGTGAGTGTCAGATACCCGTCAGCGATTTCAGGCGGAACGGAAAACTTGCGCTCGACCGACCATGGGGTCTTGTTGACCCACATCACGTCCTGCTCGTTGGTGCCGAAATAGGGATCGGGGATCTTGTTTGCTTCGAGAAGCGCCGTGTGCACATCGCCGGGCAGATTGATCGGCAGCTTGATCTTGTGTTCGGCGCTTTCAAGCCGGTACTCCCCGCCAAGATCGACCTGCACGTAATCAACCCGCTCCGCAACCGCGGTGTTGCCCTTTGGCATGATCCTCTCCCTTGTTCGAAATAATGCCGCTTCGCCAGGGCACGCAGTGATGGTTTGAGCGGCAGGTATTGCATGCTGTCCAGGCGCGCGCAACGGCGCCGACCTGCACTCAGGCGAACAGCGCCAGCGCCAGACAACAGGCCGCCAGAATGGCCGTTGCCGGGCTCATGATCATCTTCTCGGCAGGGCTTTTCGAGGACAGGTTGGCCAGCGTGTTGAGCGAGAATTGCGCGGCAAAAATGCCAAGCGCGATGCGCGTCCACTCATAGGGAACCGCGCGTTCAACCACGTGTCCGTGGATGAGGATGACCCAGGCGAATGCAGCCAGCGCGAGGGCGCTCGCGGCGCTTGCCCATCTCAGTTTCGTGGGTAAAACCCTCGTTTGGCCGCCCCAGGCGAGATGTCCCAGCGGCGCGCCGGCGACAAGGGCAATCTGCAACACCACTACGCCGGCCAGAATGATGGTCGACAGCCAGGCGACCAGTTGCGCCCACATCATTGGTTTCAGTCCCCCGAATTGTCTGCGTTGAGAAACCCGCCAGACTGGCGGGCCCAAAGTATGGCGTAGTGGCCGCTGGCGTCAAGCAGGGCCTGGTGCGGCCCCTGTTCGATGATCTTGCCCTCGTCGAGGATGATCAGACGATCCATCGCGGCAATAGTCGACAGTCGGTGCGCGATGGCGATAACGGTCTTGCCGCGCATGAGTTGTTCTAGTTGGCTCTGGATCGCGGCCTCGACTTCTGAATCTAGGGCTGAAGTCGCTTCGTCCAGCACGAGAATTGGCGCATCTTTCAACAGTACACGCGCGATGGCGATGCGCTGGCGCTGGCCGCCGGAGAGCTTGATGCCGCGTTCGCCCACATGCGCGTCGTAGCCCTTTCTGCCCTTGTTGTCCTCAAGATCCTGAATGAATTGATGGGCTTCGGCCTGCCTGGCGGCCGCGATCATGTCTTCCTCCGAAGCGTCCGGCCGTCCGAACTTGATATTGTCGCGCACCGACCGGTGGAGCAGCGAACTGTCCTGAGTAACAACGCCGATGCCCTGTCGAAGCGCGTCTTGTTTGACCCTCGAAATATCCTGTCCGTCGATCAGAATGCTGCCGGAATCGAGGTCGTAGAAGCGCAACAGCAGGTTGACCAGCGTGGTCTTGCCGGCACCTGACTTGCCGACGAGACCGACTTTTTCGCCCGGTGCAATGTCGAGATTCAGATGCTCGATCACTTCCCGGTTTGCGGAATATTTGAAGCCAACATCGTTGAACTGGATTGCGCCCCTTGAGGGCGTCCAGTCGATCGCATCCGGGGCGTCGACTACGCCGAGCGGTCGGGAGATGGTTTCCATGGCGTTCTGCACGACGCCATAATTTCGCATCAGGCCTGAGATGCCGCCCATCAACTGGCCGAGCCAGGACTCAAGACGCAGCACCAGCGCCATGGCAAAGGCCACCGACCCGACAGTGATTGCTTCGCGCAACCAAAGATCAATGGACAGAATGGCCGTCGCGGACACGACCGCGGAAGACAAAAAGACCATCGAGGCGTTGAGACTGATGCTGATGCGGCCAAGGCGCAGGGAGTGATGCAGCATGTTCTGGAAGCCGCCTTCGACGTAGGCGTCGTTCTCCTCGGCCTGGCCGAAAAGTTTTAGCGTCTGAATGTTGGAGTAACTGTCTACGATGCGTCCATTGAGCATGGAGCGGGCCTCAGCATTCTCCGTTGCGCGTTGGCGCAGAGTCGGCAGGAACACTCGGGCGAGAACGAGAAAGACGATGATCCAGATGACCACAATCCCGGCCAAACGCAGGTCGAGCTGGGCGAACAGGATGAGAGTCGTGGCGGCGAAAATGGTCATCGTCCAAACCACCTGTATGACACCTGTGATGAGATCGCCGAGCGACCCGCCGGCCTGGCTGACCTTTGTGACGACGGAACCCGAGAACTCATTTGTGAAAAAGGCGAGGCTCTGGCGCGCAACATATTTGTAGGATTGCCAGCGGATCAGATTGTAGAAATTGCGTCCGATCACCTGTTGGTTGAGCAGGGCTGTGAACACGGAAATGGCGACCCGCCCAAACAGGACCACGGACAGCATGAGCGCCAGTTCATTGCCGTGCTGGGCGAAGAGACCCTGCCAGCCGCCGGAGAAATCGGTGGTGTCGAGGATGTCGACCAGCCGGCCAATGTAGTAGAAGAACAGCGCGTCAAGCAGGGCCGACAGACCGCCCGCGATGAGCACGAAAAAGAAGGGCAGCTTGGCCTGGCGCAAGTAATGCCAAACGTAACCGGTGATATTCTGGGGCGGGCGCAAGTCCTTCACCGGCGCCAGCGGATTGATCCAGTTCTCAAACAGTTCGGCTATCGCGACGAAGAATCTCATCAGGTGATTGTGACCTCAAACTTGCGGCGTGGCGCAAGCGGATTGCGAGAAAGTGACGGCCGCCAGATCATATCCGGCGGCCGAACAGAATTTGTCAGCAGTAGTCTCTGCTATTCGGCGGCTTCGACTTCTGAATCGAAGTCAAGGAAGCCCCCGGACTGGCGTGCCCACAGCCTGGCGTAGTGACCGCCGGTCTCGATCAGTTCGTCGTGAGTCCCTTGCTCGACAATGCGACCGGCATCCAGAACGATCAGCCGGTCCATGGCCGCGATTGTCGACAGCCGGTGGGCGATGGCGATTACCGTCTTGCCCTGCATCAGCCGCTGCAACTGCCCCTGGATGGCAGCTTCTACCTCGGAATCGAGCGCAGAGGTTGCTTCATCCAGTACGAGGATCGGTGCGTCCTTCAGCAGGACCCGGGCAATAGCGATACGCTGGCGCTGGCCGCCTGAAAGTTTCACACCGCGTTCGCCGACATGGGCGTTGTAGTCTGTCCGGCCCTTTGAATCGCGCAGGCCGAGAATGAACTC
The DNA here is from genome assembly GCA_017794705.1 of Devosia sp. GTDB lineage: Bacteria > Pseudomonadota > Alphaproteobacteria > Rhizobiales > Devosiaceae > IH3. The sequence goes on from CP051235.1 coordinate 927,899, forward strand.
ATGGGCTTCTGCGAGCTTTGCGGCAGCAATGGCTTCCTGCTCTGAAGAGTCAGGCCGGCCATAAGTAATATTGTCCCTGACCGAACGGTGCAGCAACGAGGTGTCCTGGGTCACGACGCCGATATTGGCGCGCAAGGACTCCTGGGTAACGGTTGAAATGTCCGTCCCGTCGATGGTGATACGTCCGGATTCCAGATCGTAAAAGCGCAACAGCATGTTGACGATGGTTGATTTGCCCGCGCCTGAGCGGCCCACGAGGCCGATCTTTTCGCCCGGCTTGATGTGCAGGTTCAGCCCATCAATCACCGACACGCCGCGTTTGACTTTGGGCTCGTCGTCACCATCCTGGCCGTCAGCCGGAGGCAGCGCCACAGCCTCGTAGTTGAAATGGACATCCTCGAAGCGGATGTCGCCTTTCACACGGGGCATGGTGGTTGCGTTCGGGGCATCGCTGACGACCTGCGCCATGGAAATGGAGTTGATGCCGTCGCGTACGGTGCCGATGTTTTCAAACAGCGCCGACATTTCCCACATGATCCAGTGGGACATGTTGTTCATGCGCATGATGAGTGCGATTGCGCCGGCAACGGCACCCGCCCCGACTTCGCCGACGCTCCACAGGTAAAGGCCGGTGCCAGCAACGACAAACAGGGCGCTGAAATTGAGCCAGTCAACGCCGATCTCGAACCAGCTGCCCAGCCGCATCTGGCGATGCACCGTTATCAGGAACTCGTCGAGACCCTCGTGGGCGTAGCTTTCCTCACGCCTGGCGTGGGAGAAAAGTTTGACGGTCGAAATGTTGGTGTAGCTGTCGACAACGCGGCCGGTCATCAGCGAACGGGCGTCTGCCTGATCCTGAGCGACCCGCGCCATGCGCGGCACGAAGTACCAGAGCATGACGCCGTAGACAGCCAGCCACAGGGCAAAGGGGATGGCGAAACGCCAGTCGGCGGCAAAGGCAAAGACAAGCGCGCCGATGAAATAGGCACCGACATAGACCGCAACATCAAGGACCTTCATCACCACTTCGCGGACGGCGATGGAGGTCTGCATGAGCTTGGTGGCGATGCGGCCGGCAAATTCGTTCTGGAAATAGCCCATGGACTGGCGCAGCAAGTAGCGGTGTGCCTGCCAGCGGATGCGCTGGGGGAAATTGCCCAAAAGTGTCTGATGAATGACCAGCGTGTTGATCAGCGCGACGGCGGGAAACAGCACCAGCAGCACACCTGCCATCAGGACGAGGGTCAGCGCCTCGTCCTGAAAGAAGGTCTCGGGATTGCTCGTCGTCAGCCAGTCGACGATGTTGGCCAGAAAACCGAAAAACATGATTTCGATGATGGCCACCATCACGGCGGTGACCGACATCAGCGCCAGCCAACGCTTGGCACCCTTGGAATAATGCAGGCAGAAGGCCAGCAGGCCCGTAGGCGGGCGCTGCGGTTCTTCAGACGGATACGGGTTGAGGCGGCTTTCAAACCAGCTCAGCATGGGACACCTATCGATTTTGATGAGCGCGCTCTATTGCGTTGAAGTAAGAACTTCAAAAGACGTAGAGGAGCGGCGCGCCGACCACAGGCCCGGTGCGGTACGTCTCGAATTGACGCTTTGCGACCGGGCCGCTATTGGCCAGCCGCACAGAATACTTATTTCTGCTCCGGCGTCTGTAACCGGACGGCCACACATTGAGATTTACGGGAGAGCAAATTGGCTGAAGTACGCAACGAAGTGATTTTTCTCAAGGATTATCAGCCATTTGCCTATGAAGTGCATCATATCGATCTGGTGTTTGACGTGGGCGAAAAGTCCACGCTCGTAACCTCAAAAATCGACGTCTCACCTCGGAAAGGCACCCCGACAGGTACGCGACTCGACCTGGACGGCGAATTGCTGACACCGAAACGCGTGACTGTCGACGGACGCGAACTCGACGAAAACGAGTACGAAGCAAACGCCCAGGGACTGAGCCTGCTTTCGCCTCCCGACCGAGCCTTTGTGCTGGAAACACTGGTCGAACTCGACCCGGAAAACAACAAGAGGCTGATGGGGCTCTATCGCTCAAACGGCGTGTGGTGCACGCAGTGCGAGGCAGAAGGATTCCGCCGGATCACCTACATGGCGGACCGGCCCGATGTACTCGCGACATATCGCGTGCGGCTGGAAGCGGACAAGCAAATGGCGCCCGTGCTGCTGGCCAATGGCAATCTGGTGGAGACAGGTGATCTGAAAGGCGGACGGCACTATGCAGTCTGGGACGATCCGCACCCGAAGCCGACCTATTTGTTTGCAGTGGTTGCCGGGGATCTGGGGGTGATCCGGGACGAATTTACCACGGCCTCAGGACGCCACGTTGATCTGGCGATCTATGCGGAGCACGGCAAGCAGGATGACTGTGTGTTCGCTATGGACGCGCTGAAGCGTTCGATGGCCTGGGATGAGAAGCGCTTCGGCCGGGAATATGACCTAGACGTCTTCAACATTGTTGCCGTCAGCGACTTCAACTTTGGTGCGATGGAAAACAAGGGGCTGAACATATTCAACGACCGGCTGATCCTGGCGCAGCCTGACGCAGCGACGGATGCTGATTACGGGCGAGTGGAAAGTGTGGTGGCGCACGAATATTTCCACAACTGGACGGGAAACCGGATCACCTGCCGTGACTGGTTTCAACTTTGTCTGAAGGAAGGGCTGACCGTTTATCGCGATCAGGAATTCACCAGCGACGAGCGATCACGGCCGGTCAAGCGGATTGAGGACGTGCGCGACCTGAGAGCGCGGCAGTTCCCCGAGGACGAGGGTCCCCTCGCCCACCCGCCGCGTCCGGACCAGTTCAGCGAGATCAACAACTTTTACACGGCGACAGTCTACGACAAGGGTGCCGAAGTCGTGCGCATGCTGGCCACGTTGCTGGGTGAAGAGGACTTCCGCAAAGGCACCGACCTCTACTTTGAACGCCACGACGGGGAAGCGACGACCATTGAATCCTGGCTCAAGGTCTTCGAAGACGCCACGGGCCGCGACCTGCAGCAATTCGGCATCTGGTACACGCAGGCGGGTACGCCGGAAGTCACTGCCGAAAGCGACTGGGACGCCGAGACCAAAACCTGTTCGCTGAAGCTGACCCAACACACTGCGCCCACTCCGGGCCAAAGCGACAAACAGAACCTGGTCATTCCGATCAAGTTCGGTTTGATCGGCCCGAACGGGCAGGAACTGGAATGGGAAAGCGTTATTGGCGGTCACGTCGAAGGTGACATCATCGTCCTCGACGAGGCGGTTGCAGAACTGACGTTTACGGGTGTCGCCAGCAGGCCTGTGCCTTCGTTGCTGCGCGGCTTTTCCGCGCCGGTGAAACTGAAATCCAACCTAATGCGTGATGATCAGCTGTTCCTGGCGCGGCACGACAAGGATGGGTTCAACCGTTGGCAGGCGCTGCAGGAGGTCGCGCTGCAGCTCATGGTCGATGCGGTCAGAACCGGCGGTGACCTCGATGAAGGCGCCGTTGCGGCGCTGGCGGCGGCGTTGGGCGAAACGCTTGCCGACAAGGAAATGGATGACGCGCTTAAGGCCATGGCGCTGAGCCTGCCCGGCGAACTGGCCGTGGCGAGCGCCGTCGGCCACGATATTGACCCGCAAGCGATTCATGTCGTGCGTCGGGCGCTCCTGGCTTCAGTGGCGCGCCGTATCCAGGGGCCGCTCAGTCAAACACATGCAAGGCTCGCCCTTTCGAGAGACGACAGCCAGGCCATCTCCGCGGTACATGGCCGAACCTTGAAGAATGCCTGTCTCGGGTTGCTGGTCGCAACCGGCAGCGCTGCCCATTCGCAGCTCGCAGCTGAACAGTACTCAGCCGCGTCAAACATGACCGACCGGATGGGCGCACTTGGTGCCAGTGTCGCCAATTGGACCAGCGAGGCCAGGAGCCTTCTCGATAGTTTCGGTGAACGGGTGAAAAGTGATCCGCTGATGGGGGACAAATGGCTTTCTCTCAGCGCGATGCGCCCGGATGACGGGGCGCTGGATGCGGTGAAATCGATCTACAACGGTCCGGATTTCCCGCGCACCAACCCCAACCGCATGCGGTCGCTGATCGGTGCGTTTGCCATGAGCAACGTGGCGCAGTTCACTAGAACCGACGGAGCCGGATTCGAGTTCGTGGCAGCTGTCTGCAGGGAAGCAGACGGTTACAATCCGCAACTCTCAGCTCGGCTTCTGACAGCCTTCCGCAGTTGGCGAACATGGGAGCCGAAACGGCGGCAACTGGCGGAGAAAGTGCTACGTGATTTGGCAGAATCAGACGGACTTTCGCGCGACCTGACCGATATTCTGACCCGGACACTGGCCGGCTGAAAAATTTTTTTCAGCGCTAAGGGATTCTGGCGACTCAGGTTTTCGACCGCGGCGCCGTCCAGGACCCCAACCTGTCTGGACAAGAGTCTGCGAATTGATTCAAACATTTAGCGGGGCAATCATTTATTAACCATATCAGCTGCGGGGATTGAGATGGGGCATGGGGGACCGACTTTCGCAAATGGCGGCGCTGCCGCCCAAAGCGGAAGCGAGCGCGACCCGGCCCCTGCACAACATTTGCAACTCTCCCTGATCGTTGTGCTGATCGGTCTGGCGGTGGTGCTGAACCTCGCCAGCATCATAGCACCGGAAATTGTCGCCGGCTTCGACGATACCGAACAACAGACGCTCGGCATCGCCCGTCTAATCGCGCTGGCACTTCTGGCCCTGGTTATCCTGAAAATGTTGCGTCAGAGGAAATCGACCCGCCCCTATCTGCACGAAGCGCTAGATCTGCTGCCGGTGCCGGCGGCGCTATGGCGCGAAGATGGTTCGCTCGAACACTGCAACGGCGTGATGCAGCGTCTGTTCGGGTGGCCGGAGCGCCTGCCCCTCACCCGGCAGCAAATCGACCAATTGCGGTTCTGCAATTTTGGCCGTCAGGACGGCGGCAGGTCGGAACAGTTCGAGGTTGAGTCTTCGGAGGGGCGGTTCCTGCATGTTACCAACCTCAAACTGACCAATGGCCGTTGCCTTTGTGTGATCAAGGACATTTCTGAACACCGGCAAACCAAAAACCAGCTGGCGGCGAGCCTTGAAGAAAACCAGCGCCTCATGCAGCGCTTTCGCGAAGAGGCACTACGGGCGGAGGCCGCGAGCCGCTCCAAGACGGCGTTCCTCGCGCATCTCAGTCACGATATCCGCACCCCTCTCAACCACATCATCGGCTTTGCCGAACTGATCCGGAACGAGGCCTTCGGGAACCTGGGCAATCCGCGGTATCACAGCTATCTAGACGACATCAAAGGCTCGGGTGAGCGTCTGCTGGATGCCTTCGCCGAGGTGCTTGAACTGGCCGAACTTGAAGGCGGACGCCGGGAACTCAAACGCGAGCCGGTCGAAGTCGCTGCGTTGTTGGGACAAGTCCACCGACGCTTTGCGGCAATTGCGGAGCGGGCCGGGATTGCACTCAACGTGGATGCACCTGACGCCTGTTGGTTGACCGGCGACCCCCAGCCGCTGGAGCGCATGCTCTGCAATCTCGTCGACAATTCGCTGCGCTTCACGCCGCGTGGCGGCCGGGTGAGCGTCATCGCCTGGGAATCCGACAGTGAAATCGTGCTGGAAGTCACGGATAGTGGCATCGGCATACCGCCCCAGCGCATAGAGGAACTGTCGGTGCCTTTCGTGTTGAGCGACGCAGCGTTCACCCGTGATCATGGCGGAATGGGTCTCGGCATCGCCATTTCGCGAACCATTGCCGAATTGAGCGGCGGGCGGCTTGCAATCGACAGCACACCACCCCTGGGCACGACAGTTGCCATTTCCCTGCCACGCCTGGCGCGATCGAATACGCAAGCGGCTTGATACTGCCTAGCCGGTCCTGACCCAATCAGCGAAGGCCGCCGATGCCCGGGCCTTCATTTCATCCACATCCGACTCCAGCCGGGCAAAATCCGGAGAATTGGCCGTTCTGGCCAGCAGCGACTTGAAAGCGTCGGTCCAGCCTTCGGGTTTGAACGGGTTGGTCAAGCACGCGCTCATCACCTGTACGATTCCAGCCATGACGGCATAGTCGTCGGCTAGTGTCTCCCCTTGCACCAGCACTCCAGACCTTCCCAGATTCCGCAGGATCGCTTCGGTGTCGCCCCGGACATCGCGAAGCGTGGCTCCGTCCAACAGCACTGCGGACTGAGCGATGAAATCGAGATCCATCAGCCCTCCGTCGGCCAGTTTGAGGTCGAACGGATGGCGCGGTGGCCGGTCCTTGAGCAATCGCATGCGCATGTCGAGCACGTCGGCCAGCACCTTTGTCCGGTCTCTTGGCCGCGCGAAGATCTCATCGAGCATCTGGTCGATCTGGTCGCCAAAACCGGGATCGGCGCAGATGACCCTCGCACGTGACAGGGCAAGATGCTCCCAGGTCCATGCCTTTTCGGCCTGGTAGCTGTCGAAGGCGGAAAGCGAGGTCGCCACCGGCCCTGCATTGCCTGACGGACGCAGGCGCATATCCACTTCGTACAACACGCCGGTCGCGGTCGGAGCGGAAATGGCCGCGATCAAACGTTGGGTCAGGCGGGTGAAATATTGTACAGTTCCCAGCGGCTTTGCCCCGTCTGATTCCTGTTCGCCCTCGGGGACATCGTACAGCAGGATGATGTCGAGATCTGAGCTCACCGACAGGTCCCGGCTGCCCAACCGGCCGAAGCCGACCAGCGCCACGCGGGCGCCTTCGATGTACCCGTGCCTTTCTGCAAGCTGTTTGCGAGTGTCCTCGAACAGGCGGCTCAGCAGCGTGTCGGCGATGGTCGTGAACTGGCGCCCCGCCTGTTGGGCGGAAATTGCGCCAGAGATCAGCCCGGCCGAGATCAGGAACATGTGCTCCTGGCCAAGAATCCGGGCACGGTCGATCAGGTCCTCGAAACCGTCCGCCTCATCAAGGAAGCTGTTCAGCTTTTCGGACAGAACCACCGGGTCCACGACCTCTTCCGAGCGTGTGGGATCGATCAGCCCGTCCAGAATGTGGGCACGGCGTATGACCGCCTCGGCCATCTTCGGGGCGGAAGCCATGAAGGCGACGAGCAATCTGCACAGTTCATTGTGGGAACGCAGCATGGCGAAGAACTGAACCCCGGCCGGCAGCCTCGAAAGGAAATTGTCGAAGTTCGCCAGTGCCACATCAGCATTGCCGGCTTCGGCAAAGGTTTCCAATAGAACCGGCAGAAGTTCGGTCAGGTGCGCACGGGACGTCGCCGAGCGGGTGGCGGCATAAGAGCCATAGTGCCACTTGCGCACCAGCGCGGAAGCCTTCTGCGGATCGTTGAACCCCATGCTGGTGAGCGTATCGAGCGTGCCGGGATCATCGTCGGTGCCGGTGAAGACAAGATCGCCTGTCTGGCTGGAGAGGCTGGTGCCTTCCGTGAACAGGTTGGTGTAGCTGTCAGTGACACGATCCAGTGCGGCTCGGTAGTCAGTTTCGAATTCCGCCAGGTCTTCGTACCCCATCAACGCTGCGATGCTTGAGAGGCCGCTGTCATCTTCAGGCAGAATATGAGTTTGCTCGTCATTCTGCATCTGAACACGGTTCTCCACGGCGCGCAGGAACCAGTAAGTTTTCGTCAGTTGATCAGCGGTCTCCCGGCTGATCCAGTTATCTTCAGCCAGGGCCGCCAGAGCGCTGGACGTCGGGCGAACGCGCAGCCCGGGCTCGCGGCCGCCGGCAATCAGCTGCTGAGTTTGCGTGAAGAACTCGATCTCGCGAATGCCACCGCGACCCAGCTTCACATTGTGCCCGGCAAGACGCAGTCCGCCCACGTTGCGCGCGATGTTGATCTGGCGCTTCATGGCCTGGATGTCTGCAATGGCAACAAAATCGAGGTGCTTGCGCCAGACGAAGGGAGCCAGCTCTGCCAGGAATTCGGTGCCCAATTTGAGATCGCCTGCGCAGGGCCGGGCCTTGATCCAGGCGGCGCGCTCCCAGTTCTGCCCGCGGCTTTCGTAGTAGGTCAGCGCCGCATCGGTGCTCAGTGCCACCGGGGTCGAACCGGGATCGGGCCGCAATCGCAAGTCCGTGCGAAAAACATAGCCGTGCTCGGTGCGGTCTTCCATCAGTGCAGCAAGGCGTTGGACTATGCGGGACCAGGTTTTCGATGCCTCACCGGGCTCGGCAAGCACATCGGCGGAGCGATCAAAGAAGGCAACGATGTCGATGTCCGAAGAGTAGTTCAGTTCCTGTCCGCCGTGCTTGCCCAGCGCGAAAACGGCAAGTCCGCAATCGGAGGCAGTTCTTCGTTGCGCGTCATCCGAGAATTTTCCGCCTTCGATGGCGCGGGCGATGAGAAACTCAAGTCCGGCGTGCAGCGACGCGTCGGCCAGATCGCTCAAGGCACGGGTCGCCTGTTCGGTCGTCCATCGCCCGCCGATTTCCGCCAGGGCGCAGGTCAGGGCCATGTGACCCTTCGCGTCACGTAGGGCCGCACCGAGCTCGGCTTCCTCAGCTATCGAAGTGCCGGCAGACGTCACGTCTTCCAGACAGATCTTCGCAGAGTGGTCGGGGCCCTGATCAAGCAGGTCTGCGAGGAACTCTGGATGCTTGCGGCACAATTCGGCCAGATACGGCGCGCGCTTGCCGGCTGACACGACAAATTCGAGGTTTGCCTCAATCGTGGCACGGGGTTCCGGTTCAACCGCATTCAGCCAATCCGGCTTTTCGACCGGACCCGCCGCCGGAATGAAGCTCCAGCCATCAGGCATCGGCCGCCCCTTGTGCAGACGGATCAGAGTCGGCGGGGCAAGGAGAGGACGGCACGCACGCCCGGCGCATTATCTTCGAGCTTGAATGTACCCTTGTGCAAGCGGGCGACTGCCGAGACGAGCGCGAGCCCCAGGCCGGAGCCGGGTTCGGTGCGGCTCTTTTCAAGCCGTACGAAACGTTCCATAGCCCGCTCACGATCCGATTCGGGGATGCCCGGTCCATTGTCGGCAACCTCGACGACGATACGGTCGTCACTGCTCTTGGCTGAAATGCGAACAACGGGTGCAGGCTCTGCGTCTTTTGTTTCCGATCGAATGGCGTACTTTAGGGCGTTCTCGATCAGGTTCACAACCACCTGACCCAGCAGTTCACGGTTGGCATGAAGGTGAAGATCGTCCTCCACCTCGGTGATGAGCTTGCCGCCCTCTTCTTCAGCCGCCGGCTCATAAAGTTCCGCAAGATCGCGGATGATGGCGCTGAGGTCGGTGTCGGAGAAGGCGCCCGACGGTGTACCGGCCTCTGCGCGGGCGATCATCAGAAGGGCGTTGAAAGTGCGGATCAGTTGATCGCTTTCCGCGATGGTGGATTCAAGCGCCGCGATGCGCTTTGCCTCGTCCGCCTCATCCCGAAGTGCCGCTTCTGCACGGTTGCGGAGGCGGGTCAATGGCGTCTTGAGGTCGTGAGCGACATTGTCGGTGACCTCCTTAAGGCCCTGCATGAGTTGTTCGATACGGTCCAGCATTTCGTTGAGGCTGGAGGCCAGTGCGTCGAATTCGTCGTTGCGTTTTGTCACCGGCACGCGCTCAGAAAGGTTGCCGGACATGATCTTTTGTGACGTCGCACTGATCCCGTCGATGCGGCGCAGCACGCGCATCGCGGTGAGGCCGCCCGCCAGAACCGACAGAAGCACGATACCAATCACCGCCACGACGAAACCGCCGAAAATAATAGCGGTGAAGCCGCGGCGTTCCACAATGTCGCGCCCGACCACCAGTCTGAAACCGCTTTCGAGTTCGACGGTGCGCACCAGCGCCTGCCCGTCTTCGTGTTCCTGGCCGGGAGCGGATTGCGGCGCATCTCCGAAAACGCGCTCACGGTCATATTCGAACGTGTAGATGCCTTCGGTCGACAAAACACCGGGAGGGAAATTGGCGACGTTTCCGGCGACCATCTGGCCAACCTCGGTGCCAAGGTAGTAAATGCCGGGACCGGGACGGCTTGCGAGCCGCTGAACTGCAAAAGCCAGGGCGCGGATGCCCTGATTAGCGTCGATTTGCTGCAGCTGGGCAATTTCGCGATCGATGTCGCGGGTCTGTTGACGCTGGATGGCATAGGAGGATTGAAAGGCCATGTAGCCGAGCAGTACCACCGAGAAGACCACAAAGATCAGGATGAACAGGGCTGTCAGCCGGACCGTTGTCGTGCGCCAGATTTGACTAAGCTTAGTCACGGATCATGTAGCCTGCGCCACGAATGGTCTGCAAAAGCTGGACCTTCTGGCCGCGATCGACTTTTGAACGCAGCCGCGACATGTGCACATCGATGACGTTGGTCTGTGGATCGAAATGATAGTCCCAGACGTTTTCGAGCAGCATCGTGCGCGTCACGACCTGACCGGAATGTTTCATCAGGTATTCGAGGAGCCGGAACTCGCGGGGCTGCAGCAGGATTTCCTCATCCCCGCGCATGACCTTGCGGGCCAACCTGTCGAGTGTCAGGTCACCAACCTTGTAGGACGTGTCGGCCTCAGCGGGACTGGCGCGGCGCGCAAGGACCTCGATGCGGGCCAGCAATTCTGAAAAAGCGTAGGGTTTGGTCAGGTAGTCGTCGCCACCAGCACGTAGGCCGGTCACCCGGTCGTCGACCTCGCCCAGAGCCGACAGGATCAGAACCGGTGTGCGATCGCCCTCGGCGCGAAGAGATTCAACGATGGAAAGCCCGTCACGACGCGGAAGCATGCGATCCACAATCAGCACGTCGTAATCCATGCCGGAGGCCATCGCGTAGCCGGTTTCTCCGTCTCCGGCGTGATGGCTGACATGGCCCGCCTCATCCAAGGCCTGGATGAGGTATTTTGCGGCTTCGCTGTCGTCTTCGATGACCAGGATTTTCATGAGACGACCCTATTCAAAGCCGTGCGGAGAAACAATCTGCGGCCCCGGCGGTGGGGGGACATCCGCCGGAACCGCAGTAATTTGCCGGGCGGTTAGGACAGGGGCAACCCGACAAAACGAACAGCCCCGTCGCGCTCAACCTTGAGCAGGATATTGGCGCGTCCGGACTGCTGGACTGAGGCCGCGGCGGCTTCAAAGTCATCCTGCGAAGACAGTTCCGTCTTGTTGGCTTCAAGGATCACGTCGCCAGGGCGAAAGTTGGCTGCAGCGGCGATCGATTCAGGCTCGACCTCTTCAACGAGCACGCCATCGCCGTTCGGGTTCGGCGTGAGAGCCAGGCCCACATCGGTCGGCACGGGCTCGGCCGGTACGGCCGGAGGGGTGGCTTCCTGTCGTTCCTCGAGCGCTGCGACATCAAGGGTCGCCAGAGCAATGGTGAAGTCCATTTCCTGATTGTCGCGCCACACGGTGATGTCGACCTCGGTGCCCGGATCGATGCGCGAAATGGTGCGCGACAGGTCGACCGGATCCTCAATCGGCTCGCCGTTGACAGCGATGATCACGTCTCCGGACTGAATACCCGCCTGTTCGGCCGGGCTGCCCGGTGTGGGAACCGTCACGAGTGCGCCCATGGCCTCGGACAAGCCGAGACTTTCGGCCAGGGACTGGTTGACGCCCTGCAGGTTAACCCCGAGGAAGCCACGTGTGACCATACCGTCGTCCATCAGGTCGGTGATGACCTGCTGCACGGTATTGGCGGGGATCGCAAAGGCAATGCCCACGTTGCCGCCATTGGGGGAGAAGATGGCGGTGTTGACACCCACCACTTCGCCTTCAACGTTGAATGCGGGGCCGCCGGAGTTGCCACGGTTAATGGCGGCATCGACCTGGATAAAGTCGCCGTAGGAGCTCGGGTTGATGTCGCGGCCGCGAGCCGAAACGATGCCGGCGGTGACGGTGCCGCCCAGGCCGAACGGATTGCCGACGGCAACCACCCAGTCACCGACACGGACTTCGGTTTCGGAAAATTCGACGTACGGCAGATCGCTGGCGCCGTCGATCTTGAGCAGGGCAAGATCGGTACGTTCGTCGCTTCCGATCAGGGTCGCCGGCATTTCCTCACCATTGTCGAAGGTGACTGTAACGGTGTCTGCGTTGGCGACCACGTGATTGTTGGTCACCACATAGCCGTCAGCGGAAATGACGAAACCGGAGCCTGATGCCTGGAACTGGCGCGTACGCGGACCTTGTTCGCCACGCGGATCGCCGAACTGCTGACCGAACTGGTCAAAGAATTCGCGGAAAGGGTGATCTTCCGGCAGGTCGGGGAAATCGAACTGGAAATTGGGTCCGTTGCCGAAACGCCGGACTTCCTGCTCGCCGTCAACCTTGATTGACACAACGGCGGGGGAAACGGCTTCGACCAGATCGGCAAAACCGGAGGGCATTGCCGACTGGGCGTTGATCTGTGCGGTGGCAGTGTGGCTTGTCAGCGCCATGCCAGTCAGCCCCGAGAGGGCGACAATCGCGGTCAAAGACGCCGCGGTCAGCCAGGGGCGGGTTTTGATGGTGTTCAGGTGAACCATGCAACAACACTCCTTCAGTGGTGCGTTCAACAGTGCATGGACCTGATAACGCGGCGCACCTTTCCCGGATGTGTCGCTGACATTAAACTTCTGTAATGCTTGGGACGAAGTTGAGGCAGAATGGGGCCGAAAACTCGCGCGGTTCCCGGCTCTATTCTGAACGCAGCGAGTCCAGCGCGGCTTTTTCCTCATTCGAGAGGTTTGTTGGCTCGGGCTGCCGACTCTGACGCCCCCGCATGAAGAGCAAGACTACCCCCGCAATCAGGAGCACGGGCACGCTGCCCCAAAGCAGTACCGTGTGCCAACCCATCACCGGGTTAAGCAGCACATATTCTCCATACCGGGCCACTACGTAACTGAGCACTTCCTGATCCGAATCGCCTTCAACCAGCCTTTCCCGGACAAGCAGTCGCAGATCACGTGCCAGATCTGCATCGCTATCGTCGATGGACTGGTTTTGGCAGACCAGACACCTGAGTTCCGCCGAAATTTCCCGGGCACGCACTTCCAACACCGGATCATCGAGCACCTCATCGGGGTTCACAGCTACCGCGATACCCGTCAGGAAAGGCAAGACAAGCAATGCGACAAGCAGGCGCTTCATTGTGCTGGCTCCGGTTCTGCCTTTGCCACACGCTGAGGCACGCCGATGCGCAACCGGCGATCTGTCAGGGAAAGCGCACCCGCACCTGACATGATGATGCAGCCCAGCCAGATGAGGGTGATGAACGGCTTGTACCAGACACGCACCACCCAGGCGCCGTCGTCCGCCTGTTCTCCAAGAGAGACGTAGAGCTGCGAGAACCCGTAAGTCAGTATCGCGGCTTCCGTGGTCGGCATGCCGCTGACGGCGTAGATGCGCTTTTCAGAGGTTGCTTCGCGCACGCCTCCCCCCGGGGCGGTGACGTCGAAATTGACATCGTCGGAGATGAAGTTGGGCCCCTCAGTGTGAACCACGTCGACCAGTTCGACGCGATAGCCTTCGATCGTGACGCTTTCGCCGGGCTGGATGGCAACAATACGCTCGGTTTCCCAGGCGCTGGTGCAGACAATCCCGATGACGGTGACGCCCAGGCCGAAATGGGCCAGTGCCGTTGACCAGGCGTTGCGCGGCAGTCCGAACAGCCGGCGGAAACTCGTGCCAATCGAAGCCTTGCCGAACCGGGCGCGGTCAGCCAACTCGGCAATGGCCCCGATCGCAACCCAGAATCCGAGGAGCAGTCCGACACCCGCAAGTGACGTGATCGCGCCGGTGAATACCGCAACGACCAGCCACAAGATCAACGTCGCCAGCACCGCAAAGCCCATGCGGGAAGTTACAGCCAGAAGATCAGCTCTCTTCCACGGAAGGTATGGTCCAAATGGAATGATCACCAGAAGCGGTGCCATCAGAATGGAAAATGTCAGGTTGAAGAACGGCGGCCCAACCGAGATCAGTTGCCCCGTCGCGGCATCGAGAAATAGCGGGTAGAGCGTGCCCACGAACACTGCGGCAACTGCTGTCGCCAGGAACAGGTTGTTGAGGATCAATGCGCCTTCCCGGCTGATCGGCGCAAAGAGCCCCCCCGTCCGCAAATCCTTGCTGCGCCACGCAAACAGCGCGAACGCAGCGCCGATGATGAAAGCCAACAACCCCAAAATGGTGAGTCCCCGAGTCGGGTCGCTGGCAAAGGAGTGAACGGAGGTCAAAATGCCAGAGCGCACCATGAACGTACCGAGAATGCTGAGCGAAAAAGCAAGAATGGCAAGAAAGACGGTCCAGACTTTCAGTGCGTTGCGCTTTTCCATCACCAGAGCGGAATGCAACAGTGCGGTTGCGGCCAGCCACGGCATGAAACTGGCGTTTTCGACCGGATCCCAGAACCACCAGCCGCCCCAACCGAGTTCGTAGTAGGCCCAATAAGACCCCATGGCGATGCCGAGGGTGAGAAACACCCAGCTTGCAAGGGTCCACGGCCGTACCCAACGCGCCCAGGCGGCATCGATCCGACCGGAAATCAGCGCGGCCACAGCAAACGAAAAGCAGATCGACAGGCCTACGTAGCCGATGTAGAGCAACGGCGGGTGGATGGCGAGACCAATATCCTGGAGGATGGGGTTGAGGTCCTTCCCTTCGAAGGGTGCAGGAGACAGGCGCTCGAACGGGTTGGATGTGAAGATGGTGAAGCCGGTAAAGGCTGCGGTCAGGCCGGACTGTACTGTCAGCACCAGGGCCAGAAGATCCCGCGGCAAGCGGGCCCCAAACAGGGCCACCGCCGCACCGAATGTGACGAGGATGAGAACCCACAAAAGCATCGAACCTTCATGGTTTCCCCAAACACTGGTGTACTTGTAAATCAGGGGCTGCAGCTGGTGCGAATGCTCATATACCAGCGCAACGGAGAAGTCCGAGGTAACGAAGGCCTGGGTCAGGGCCGCAAAGGATACGAGCACGAGGATGAACTGCAGCATCGAGGCCTGACGCGCGTAGTCGGTCAAGTGCCCCTCCCGCTTCCAGAACAGGAACCCGGCTCCTGCCGCAATGCTGGCGACGGCAAAGCACAGGATCAGTGCGAAATGTCCGAGTTCGATCGACATCGGGCCTATTCGCCTCCCTGCCAGACCCCCTGCTCACGCAGGGCGGCCTCGACCTCTCTTGGAATGTAGGTTTCATCGTGTTTTGCCAGGACGTTGGACGCGCTGAAATCCCCGGCGTCTGTCAGGCTGCCTTCGGCGATGACGCCCTGCCCTTCTCGAAACAGATCGGGAAGCAGCCCGATGAAAGTCACCGCGATGGTGCTGTTTCCGTCGGTAATGCTGAACTGGTTGGTCTCCCCATTGCGCTCAAATGTGCCTTGTTCGACCAGCCCGCCGATGCGCACGGCTTCGCCGGCCAGTTCCGGACGCGCCATTAGTTCAGTCGGGGAGTAAAAGAACACGATCTGGTCTCGCAGGGCGGTCAGGATCAAGGCCGCCGCCAATCCCACCACAACCGCGAGACCTGCAATCACAAGCAGGCGCTTCTGCTTTCGGGTCAAGCGTTTCGGGGTATTCAGACTGGTTTCAGTCATCAGCGGATATTCCTGCCTGTTCAGCCATTTCATCAAGGGCGCTTCTGCCCTCCGGATCAGGATAGGCCGCAATTGCGGCACGATATGCGATCGCCGCCGATTCAATGTCACCCAAAACCAGATGAGACTGCACCAGCCGGGTCCATTCCTCCAGTGATCCGCCCTCTTGTGCCAGACGCGCCGCCAGTTGATCTACCATGCCGCGGATCATTTCCAGTTGATCGGGATCAACATTCGGCGGTGGGGCTTCGCCCCGTGCCTCGGCCGTCGCCAGCCCATTTCGCGCAATTGCCAGCCAGGGCTCATCGTCTTCGGCCATGTCGATCAGTTCCTGCCAGAGTGCGATGGCCTCATCCCAGTTGCCCGTACGGGTCGCTTCGCCAGCGAGGTAAAATCTTGCCCGGATGCTTGCCGGATCAAGGTCGACGGCTTCTTTGAGCAGCGCAAGGGTTTCCGGATCGGCGGCACCTTCGTTCTGCATCAACCGTGCTTCGGCGAGATCGGTGAGGGCTTCAGCGTTCCGGCCACCGAGTTCAAGAATGCGCGTGAATGCCTGCTCCGCGTCCACGTACCTTTCGGCGCTCATGTAAGCGGGGGCAAGTGCCTGCCAGCCGCGGATGTCGTCCGGTGTGATCTCCAGTTGCTGCTCAATCTGTGCCACCGCTTCATCGAAGGTGATTTCTGCTGGCGGTTGCCGCCCGGCAAGCGGCTGCGATGGCATTCCGGGCTGACCAATCTGGGCATACAGCGCCAAAGCCAGAAGCGGTGCCGCGAAAGCAAGTGCTACGAGCACCCAAGCGGACTGCCTGTCTTTGCCTGACTTGCCTCGTGCTTTCGCTGCCGATCGGTGCTTGAGCACCTCTCGGGCGAGTTCTGCTTTTGCCGCCTCGGCTTCCACCGGTGTCAGACGGTCAAGCCGCAGATCGCTCTCGATTTCGGCCAATTGAGCCTGAAAATGTGCCGTGTTCGCATCGCCTTCATCCTGCGCTTCCCGCCCGCGACGACGCACGGTAAACACCAGCGCCCCGGCTGCCAGCGTTGCAAGTGCTGCAATAAGAAGCCACAACAAGTTCAATTCCATTCGACGGGTCCGGGAAAATTGCGCGCAACCTACAGTCAATTGACAATCAGCGTCCATGACCACGCCGTCATGCTCCAGGGACCCATTGACGCACGCACCGTCGAGTTAAGTGGACGATGAGCGGATTTGAGATCGCGATCGCCGGCTCGGATCAGGCCAGCGCGCTGCTGGCAGGGCTGTTGGCGCGCGAATATGGCAAAAAGGTTCTGCTTGTGCAGGATCTTGCGGCACCCTACCGCCTGCAGCGTGACTTTCATTTGAGTTTTCCGATGGCCACCCGGCCGGAGACTTTCAGTTTCATCTCCGGACTTGAAAGTGAAGTCCATCGCCTGCTGGTCAAGATTGCGGGCCGTCAGGTCCTATCGAGTGTTGCGCCCCTTTGCCTCGCACGCAGTGCCGAAGGTTCGGAAGCGCTGCATCACGTCGCCCAAATGGCGCGGTATTTTGGTCTGGAGATGGACCGGGCGCACGGCGGGCACAAAGAGGCAAACGTCAGTTTCCGTGTCCGCGGCGGGCAGTGGGTGCGACCCCGTCTGCTTTGGCCGGCCCTCGTAAATTGGGTATCGGACGCCGGTGTTCAGTTGATTGACGGGGGCGAGTGCAAGATCACTGCGCATCGGGATGGGTCGGCAAGGATTGAACTAGGCGACCTCGCCCATGAAGCAGAGCTATTGGTGCTCGCCGACGGCGTTGCCCTGCGCAGGTTCGGACACAAGGGTGATGTGGGGCAGGATTTTGTCAATTGCTGGGGCACGTCACTGCTCACAGAACAGACAGACATGCAGGATGCTGTCATATTGCAGCCTGAGAAAGGGTTTTGTGCCTGGCAACAGGCAAACGGCACGCTGGGCGTCATTGCGCAGGTTTCAGCGGATCACGTGGGCGCCCTGGCTCGTGCCAACATAAACTCCAAAAGAACCCTGAGAAGGGCGGGACAGGCTGAGTATGTGCACGCCGTGTCCAAAGACGCTGGTCCGGTTGTCGGCCGCTTTTCGCGCTCCGGAGCATGGGTGGTGGCCGGGTTCGGGCAAAGCGCACTGCACGCGGCGCCCGCCGTCGCCAGACTTCTGGCTGGCCGGGCGACCGAACCCGAGGCGGCCTATCTGGAGCCGCGTTCACCCGGTGCAACAAGGGGCGAAGTGGCCGAGTTCGCACCGGTTCTTGAAAGCGCGACCCCATGAACCCCGGGAACTGCAGACTGGAACAAAAGGAAGACCGGCTCTATTCGGGCCAGATGCTGGACCGATCCAGACCGGTGCAGTTCACCTTGGACGGGGAGACGTTCGAGGGGTTTTCGGGAGACACCGTGCTCTCGGCACTTCTGGCGAATGGCGTCGATACGTTTGGCCATTTCCGGGGAGAACCGGTCGCCCTTGACGACCGGCTGCATCCTCCAGTGGCCCACGCCTCCGAGCGATCAAAGCCGGCGGCGGCCCTGTCGATGAACCGCACGCCCATATTTGACGGCATGAAACTCGTCAGTTTGGCGGAAGCCGACACGAAGTCCACCGGTCTGGGTCAAAACCTCCACCGCACATGGCGGAGATTGCGACATCGACTTCCCTCGAGTCTCGGTCTCGATCCGGAAACAGTCTCACCGTTTCCGGGGCCGTGGACAGAAGTCGAGCCCGAAACGGTGCTTTCGGCCGATCTCATCGTTGTCGGCGCGGGAGCGGGGGGACTTTCTGCAGCACGTGCAGGCGCTGCATGCGGATGGTCGGTGCTGTTGCTTGAACAGATGGCCACACCGGGCGGCGACGCCAGTTTTTTCGGCAGTGTCGAAGGCGAAGCGCGGGCGCCCGATGTCATCTCGGGCATGATGCAGGACCTGACTGGCGATAAACGGGTCAGCATTCTCACGTTCACAGAAGTGCTCAGCGTGTCTGGCGGACTATTGAGGGCGCATCAGACCCTTGTCGAAGGCGACCGCCCCCGTGCCCGGGTAATCGGCTTTCGTGCGCCGCGTGTTGTGTTGGCTCCCGGCGCTCACGAACGGCTGCCGTTGTTTGCCGGCAACAGGTTGCCGGGGGTTACAGGCGCCCGTGCGGCTCACCGGCTGGCTGCAAGTTTCGGGGTGTGGCGCGGCAAAAAAACCGTGATCAACACCGCATCAAGTGCCGCCACACAGGTGGCCCTGCAGGCGGCGGATCTGGGTGTCGAAGTCCTCAAGCTGACTGACAGCCGGGCTGACCCTCATTCGCATTTCTTTGATTTTGCCAAGGCCTATGGCGTGTTGCTGGCAACCGGGCTGCGGGTGCGCGGGGTTGAACAAACTGAACAGGATCAACTTGAAGTCAGTTTCGAACTGTCGGGCGCGGGCAAGGCGGCCGCGGCCGAGAGCCTGACCACTGACCGGTTGTTGGTCTGTGGTGGCTGGCAGTCCGACCTGACATTGTGGAACATGGCCGGTGGAAATGCTGCTTGGGACCCTGATCGCCAACAGCTGCGCGCGAAAGGCGAGATAGAAGGCGTTTCACTGGCCGGATGGTGTCAGGGCGCAACCGGCATCACCTCGTGCATTCAAAGCGGGGAGGAAGCGGTTGCGCGGCTTTCGGGAACCCGCGTTTCCGGACACACGTTCCCGCCGCCGTCCCGAAAGATGGAAAGCGATGATGGTCAATTGCCGTTATCTCGGCCGGTGGAAGACTCCCCAAGATGTTTCCTGGACAACGGGTATTCGTTTTCCGTCTTATCCCCGCGCTCGGACAAGCCTGGACTGATTGCCCGGGCATTGGGCCTGGGTGAGAAGGAAACCGGGTTGGAACTGCGCGCGCTTTCGCTCAACGATGTTTCGGCGAAAGTCATTCTGGGGGAAATCACTCCTGGCGTGGCGGGTGACTTTGCGAAAGAGCGATGCGTTACGCCGGGTCTGCCAGATACTGTCTCAGATCGACCGGCAAGCCCACCAAATCGCAGTCCGACGCCAAATAGCGTCGTCACGCCGCCCGAATTCCTGAATGGCCGGTTCGGTTCCGAGGCAGGTCTTGTCGAGTTGCAGTCCACTCTGGGCCTGGGTTTGGAGCCAGGATGCCTGATATTTCGCTCCAGCAATCAGAGCAGGCCGGAACAGGCGATTGGTGTCGTGCTGGGCATGTCGCCGTCCAAAGGCGAGACAGTGCTCGCCTACTTGGCACGCGACCGTATTGCGGGTCTGCAGCGGCTGGTAGTTCGTATGGGCGCCCGCACCGTTGAACTGACTGTTCCAGCGGAGTGAGACACATTCAGGCACTTGCGGCTTCAGGCGAGGTCCGGCGCAGGGCGCCTTCCTTGGCCCGTTCGATCACCTCGGCATATTCGGGATTGAACCGAATGCGGGCCATATCGATGGCCGCCTCAAGACGCCGCGCCACTTCGTCATCGTTCGGTTCCATCTTATAGGCTTCGAGATTCCGTGAAATCAGGGTTTCCAACACCTGTCCGGTCTGCGTCCAGGCGCTGTCGAGCACCGAATTGACACCAAAACTGTCACGTGCCTCGCGCACGGTGGTCAATAGGTATAGCCCGTTCAGGGCCTCGAGCAGCGCATCGCTTTCGATGCCTCCGGAACCGGCCCGGCTTGGGCGGAGCGCCTGACGCACGTCGGCCTCAACGCGCTGGATACGGGGCGCCAGCTGATCCGAGATGTGGGCAACCAGCTTGGCGGAACGACCGGCCCAACGGCTGTGGCCGTCGTTCTCCACGATGATGCTGATGCCGCGTATGAAGGCGTGTAGACGCAGGATGGCGCGGCAGACCAGGTCCATGTCGGTAAAGTGACCCTTGTCCCCGATCAGCGATAACTGGTTTTGTGCATGAGCCGTCATTGCATCAATAATCGTGTCGAACCCTGACTGGGTGATTGCACGCTCGGTGGCACCGCCTGAAAGGCGGGTGACGACCGTCACAATCCGGGCGGGATTACTGACCTGGCTCATCGCGGCATGCATCAACATGGGCATCAAGGCCGAGTTCTTTGCCGGAAACGAGGAGAGCGACAGGCCCACTGCCTGTTCGTCCTTCTGACGGTCCAGTGCGCGCCCGAACGCTACCGCCTTGCCCAGATAAGGTTGGCATCTGAATCCGCTGGCGACATGCCTGAGATGCGCAAAGGCTGCTTCATCTCCGATTTGCACTCGAATTCGCCTTAGCAGGTCCGGTTCGTCTTGCGCGAACTGCAATTGTTCCGCAATCTGCGCCGCAAGGCTTTTTGTAAAGGTCGCGAGGATTTCAGGATTGCCATCCTGCTGCAAAGCCTTGCGGGCCTGGGCGGAAAGCTCCGGCACAACGTCCCGTTCCAGCCAGGTCCAGATTGCCTCAGCGTCAGAGACCAGAATGGCTCCGGGTGGGTCGAAGTGTGGGCGTCCGCCCACCAGCAAGGGCCCAAGGATTTCGCGCAACAGCCTCCGGACTTCGGATTCTGCCGAAGTAGACGACGCTGCCACCGCCGTGGTCGATCCAACGGCAGCGTCCGTCCTGGCGCCAGCGGAAGGCGATTCCTGATCCATTTTCAAACGCGATACTTTGTGTGCGCACCACGCAAAAGTTTATGGCCGTGTGGTAAACAAACTGTTTTCAAACCGGTACTTAGCCGGTTGTGGGGCGCCAGTCGCCGTTCAGATCGCGGCAACTTGTGCCTTCGTTGGTCGTGGTGTTTCCGCCGATGGTGACGGTATGAGTGAACACGCGGCAATCCTGGCCGTTCTGGCTTATGAAAGGCCCCACCGTGACTTCTCCTGAAGACCCCGCGTCTCCTGTCCAACTGCGGGGTGCCCCAGGACGGCCGAATTGCAGCGCGTAGAACTGGGCGCTTGCCGCTTCGGCCTTGTCCTTTTCTGACATGCGCTGGATTGCTTCAGCACCGACATATCCGGTGAGAGTGAGGCCGGAGGCCTGCTGTTCGAGACGCGCAACGGGGGATTGCGCCACGACCGGTTCCGGCGTCGCCACGGTTTCCTGCACGAAAGGACCACTTGGAAATGACGGACCGGTGGACAAACGGGAACATCCGCTCAGCGCGAACGAGGCGATGCACAGTAGTGCCAGAGTTTGTGCCGGTCGTCCCCACGTCGATTCACGATGGGCAACTTGAGTCGGTGTCATGGTGGCCATTCTGTCCTTCAATGCGGATTTTTCGCGGCAGGCAGGGTCAATTCTGCTCTCAGTCCTCCGCTGGGAGAAGGTGAAAGCTGAAAGGTTCCCCCGTAAATGCCGGCCAGTTCCTTGACGATATCGAGCCCCAATCCGGATCCCGGCATTTTTTCGTCCAGGCGTACGCCTCGGCGCATGACCTTTTCGCGCTCGGCTTCCGTCAGTCCCGGACCATCATCGTCAAGCGTAATCCTCAGCATTGATTGCGTACCCGTGCTTCCGGGGCCGAGTTGAACTTTCACATTACTTCTGGCCCATTTGCAGCCGTTGTCCAGAAGATTGCCAGCCATTTCCTCAAGATCACCGGCCTCCCCGCGGAACCACAGCGGGGTGCCTGCCGGTATGTCGAGGTCAACCTTTTTGTCGCGATGCAGTTTCGCCATTACCCGCACCAGCCTCTCGATCACCTCGACGGCATTTGTGCGTTGGCCCACCACCGCAGTCCGGGCCGCCAATTGAGCGCGGTCCAGGTAGTTGGTGACGAGTCCTGACATTCGTTCGACTTCAACGCCGACGGTTTCGGCCAGCGGTGATTTCTGCGCAGCCGCCTCGTTGCGCAGCACGGCCAGAGGCGTTTTCAGGCCATGCGCGAGGTTGCCCACGTGGCTCTTGGCACGCTGAACGATTTCAGAGTTGGAGCGCAATAGCTCATTTAGTTCTTCAGCCAGCGGCGTCAGTTCGCGGGGGTAGCTGCCGGAGATTTCACTCCGCTCGCCTTCCCGGATTTGCTCCATTTCCTCTCGCAACTGGCCAACGGGCCGCATGGCGACGCGCGCCACGATCACGCTCATGATCGTCAGCATCGCTCCCACTGCGATCAGCACAAAGAGCGTCTGACTGCGAAAAGTCGCGGTTTGTTCGCTGATTTCGTCGAGGTTGCCGGAAACGGAAAAGATCAAATCGTCACCGGCTGTGTTGACGGCGCGCTCGATCAGCCGGACCTCGGTGCCGAAATCATCATCTACGACCGCTGTGCGTGAGCCACTTGCGTCAAATTCCGCAACGGTGGCAGGCATCGGGCTGCCAATCAGTGAGCCCGACAGGTTGAGCAGCGCACCTTCGGCATCGGTGATCTGCCAGTACCAGCCGGAAGCCGGACGCTGAAATCTGGGATCGGCCGCTATGATGTCAGGGGATTCCGCCGTGCCTGCCTCAAGCGTATTGGCGACGAGAGTCTCGAGATTGAAATTGAGAGACTCGACAAGGCTGCGGTCAAGCGCCCGCGAGTAAAGCTCGCTCAGCAAAAATGCTGTCGCGGCAAGGGCAATGACCAGCCACACAGCGGTCAGCAGGAACAAACGGGCTGCAATCGAGCCTTTGAACATCAGCCTTCAGATATCTGATAGCCGAGGCCGCGGACGGTTTCGATGCAATCGGCTGGCAGTTTCTTGCGCAGCCGGCCCACAAAGACCTCGATCGTATTGGAATCGCGGTCAAAGTCCTGATCATAAAGGTGTTCTGTCAGTTCGGTTCGCGAAATGACCTTGCCCTTGTGATGGATCAGGTAAGCCAGAAGCCGGAATTCGTGCGAAGTGAGCTTGATTGCCTGGCCGTCGACCGTCACGCGACCCGCCCTTGCATCAAGGCGGATCGGGCCGGCCTCGATCTCGTTGGAAGCATGGCCAGCGGCGCGCCGGACCAATGCCCGCAGACGCGCCAGCACCTCTTCCATATGGAAAGGCTTGGCCACGTAGTCGTCGGCCCCCGCATCAATGCCCTGCACCTTGTCGCTCCACCGGTCACGCGCGGTGAGCAGCAGAACGGGCGTGTTGCGCCCGTCCCGGCGCCAGGCTTCCAGTACGCTCAAGCCGTCCATCTGTGGCAGGCCGATGTCCAGAACGATAGCATCATAAGGTTCGGTATCGCCGAGGAAATGCCCTTCTTCACCGTCGAAGGCGACATCGACGACGTAGCCTGCATCGGTCAATGCGTCCTTGAGTTGCCGGTTGAGATTCGTGTCATCCTCGACCACAAGAATTCGCATGATGTCCCCAATCGCCCTGCGGCTCAGCTTTGCCCCGTACGGGCATTGATCCAGACGGTGTTTGCAGCGCCGTTCTGATAAATGGAGAGAACATAATACAGTTCGCCGTTGCTGCGGCAAACCTTGCGGTCGACAACGTCACCGGGATTGAGCCCCTGCTGCGCAAAGATTTGCTGCATCGGGATCAACTGCCCTCCCATCGTGGCTTCCTGGGCATCTCGGGCAGACAGGCAATCGTCTGTCGCCTGGGCCAGCACCACGAATTGCGCGTCTGCACTGACGGACAAGAGGCCGAACGAGCAAAACAGCGTAAAGGCGAAAACGCGCAGGAATTGGGAGAGTTTCTGGTTCATGATGCGAAACTAGTGCCACTTTCATGAACCCGCAATGAACGGCAAAAACTAGCTGGAGGCAGCCGACTGGACACCGCGCCGCAGAAAGATCACGGCAAGGGATTCCATGATCAGCTGCATGGCTGACTGATCGGCAAATCCGGGCAAATCGACGCCTGCAAGTTGCGCCAGCCCGGCAATCAGCATCGCTGCCGCGACGATGTAGGTCTTGTAGCCTGCCAACCGGCCGTCCTCGGCAATTCGCATCAGCGGGCACCCTTTGCGACACGACGCTTTTGCGCCGGTCGTGAGCGAGTCGATTTCAAGGTCGACGCCAGCGACCAGGCGAACTCGCGAAACACCTGTTCGGCGTCTGCGCGCCCTGCGGTTTGGCGCGATAGGGCATGCTGAAGCATGTCAGTCTCCTTGTCTGAACAGACGATTGAGATGGGCGATTTCCTGGACGAAGGCGTTGAAGCGCCGGTTGGCCGCCGCCAATTCCTTGAGCGTCCAGACCAGCAGTCCCGATGCTCCGCTCGCCCATAAAAAAAGCGCAAGATGCGCCAGGTCGCCGCGCGACGCGACGAGCTCGGTCAGTTCACTCATGTCGGAATTTCCTCGGATCCGCCGAAGCAGCGCGGGTTCCTCACCCACTTCTTCGACCCTACCCGAAGAGTATCACCCCACCGTCACGCGGGGATAACTTTCAAACGATCGGCGTAGCCGGGGAGAAAGTCCGGTGGACATTCGAGAGTGCAGAAAGGCCATGAGAGCTATGCTCGAATGGCGAACTGGCCCGCGGGGCAGGATTTGTCAGGTGGCCATTTAAGAGTGCTAGAGCTTGGGTGCCCCTTTGTGCGCTCGAGCCCGTCTACTTATCGGGGAGCGGTCGCGCCTTATAGTACGCCTTGATGGAGAGCAGGAGTTTGATCTCCGCAGCGCTAAGTCTTGGGTCACCCGGTTTGACGCCGAGTCGCATCTTGTGTTCAAGGCCGATGGCAGTTTCACGCCAATCTGGCGGCAAGGCAGCGGTGGAAATCAGCGAACATATCCCGCCATCTGGAAGAGGTTTTGACAGACCGTCGCGACCAAACTCCAATTCCATTCCGGTTGTAATGTGTCGTGCAATGAAACCGGATATGTCAGTTGACAAGACCAGTAGTATTTTGGGTTGTCCACCTTCACCCATTCCATAAACTAGGTCGCCAGATTTGATTGCGTCGAGCGCTCGCTGTCTCGCCAATGTCCTCAAAAGGTTCTCCTTCGCGCGCCCGGATCGAAGTTCTCAATCGTTTCAAGTTGCTCTTCGCGGGGCAAGTCCTGGATCCCCAAGTCCTTGATGGTGCAGTCCCAACATAACCACTTTCCCCGAATGAAGAACATTCCTGTCGTGCCGAACGATCCTCCATTTTGACATCCGGCAGCAAATCCTTCACATCGGGCTGCTGCGACGTCTTCTCGCTCCGCATACGGTTCCCCACCTGCCGCAGGAATTCCGCTTATCCATTGCCCACCATCGGAAGATCCCTTCGGCGCACGCGGCTGATCTTGCCAATTCGGATTGTACCGGATCTCGACTTGCAGTCGGTGCGCAACCAGCATGAACCGCTGATAGGCAGTTTCACTCTGCAAACGCGCGGCCATTTGTTCAAGCGGATGCATTTGCCGCTTACTCCGACGCCCCAAACCCCACAGCCGTTCGCTTCTCCTCGTCGCTGAGAAAATCCGCCGCCCCGATCCGCGCCCACAGTGCCGAGCGGTCTTCGGCCAGCGCCTCGATTTCCTCCAGTCGGGGCACGATCTCGAACTTGTCTTCAAACGCCGGCGCCAGCCAGCGTGACAGCATGCCGGTCGTCCGTTTGACCAGCGGCACGACATTCTGCCGCCAGAAGGCGCGGTTGGCCTCGGCGTAATTGGCGTAGGTATTGTCGCCGGGGATGCCCAGCAGCATGGGCGGCACGCCAAAGGCCAGGGCGATCTCGCGGGCGGCCATGTTCTTGGCTTCGATGAAATCCATGTCGTGCGGCGTCAGCCCCATCGACTTCCAGTCCAGCCCGCCTTCCAGCACCATCGGCCGCCCGGCGTTCATCGCCCCCTGAAACCCGGCTTCCAACTCGTCCTTCAGCCGCTGAAACTGGTCCGGGGTCAGGTTGCCGGCTTCCGCCGAATAGACCAGCGCCCCGGACGGCCGCGCCGCATTGTCGAGCAGCGCCTTGTTCCAGCGCGCCGCGGCATTGTGCGTATCAAGGCTGACCTGCGCCGCATCCAGCGGCGCCAATCCGTAATGGTCATCAAGCGGATGAAACAGTTTCAGATGCAGCACCTTCGGCACCGGCGCCGTGCCCTGGTCGAGGCGCACCGTGCGCCCACCCACCCTGTACTCATAGGCCGCCGGCCAGCCATCCACCCCGGCGACCACCGACATCCGGTCCGGCCGCAAGGCATAAAGCCCCTTCACTTCTCCATCAGCCAGCGCTGCCTCCAGAAAGGCGTTCCCCGACGTGTGGAGAAACGAATAGACGGCCTCCAGCAGTTCGCTGCCCGACTGGCGCGGATTCGGCATCTCGATCAGCCGCAACACCGGATGTTCCGCCAGCGCGCCTTCCGGCCCTTTAACCGAAAGCGGCACGCGCACCGCCGCCTCAACGATCAGCCGCACACAGCGATAAACCACGGGGTTCCTGAGATAGCCCTCCCCCGCCAACGCGGAAAACCCGCGCCGTGTCCAGGTCGCCTCGCTGACGCCCGAAAGCGCAAAAAGCGAATGAGATTTTTGTTCGACAGGCGCGTTCAAGCGCCCGCCGAACAGGCGGGTGAGGATGGATGTCATTTCTTCTCCGGAGTAGTCAGATGCCGTGACGCTGCATGGAGGTCAGCGAGTCACTTGTGCGCGTTCGATCAATATTTCTTGGACGAACCAGCCTGTTTCAGGATCGCATTTGCGGTGTGTCGGCTCTTCAGGTTTCGCGGCACGGTGGTCTGTCGACCGTTCTGATGCCGCCAGATTTCGTGCGAGCCTTTGGCGGTTCGCATGAACTCGTAGCCAAGTGCGGACAGCTCAGCCACGACTTGGGCGTAGTAGCCTTTGGCCAATGCTAGGCGTTCACTGGAGGCTGCGGCTTCTGCCACAAGATTGCAGGAATCATGTCAGCCAGCGAAGCTGAAGCATTTTCCGGTTTAAGCAAATGGTTGGACAGCGCCAGTTCAGGACCGAGTTCCATCAGAATTTCTTCAAACTCCTCAAGGCTGTTCGCCTCAATATGGAGTCCGTCAATGTCGCTTTCCGAGAAGAAAACGTGGGCTTCTTCATCCCAGACAGCTGAAACAACAAATGTACGTTTCGCCATGACCTTTGCTTTCAACGATATTTACTCGCGGATCACTCGCTGCGTTCGACAGATTTGACCCGCAATTTCCATATGATGCTCAAGATATGTCACCACAATGACCTAGGTCAACGAAGCTGCCTGCGCTTCCTGTTCCAATCGGCCTCAAGTTGAACGAACGCGCGGTGACTTCGCGCGCAACATCAGTTCCGTCAGTGCCCAGACCAGCGCATCAACGCGATCCGGCGAATGTCCATCCGCCAATCCATCCGGGCCGAACGCGCACATTTCGTCTTCGAGCTCCGTCAGGCCCGGCACGTGTTGCACCAGACCGCGTTCATAGAGCGCGGCCACCGGTTCGGCGCGCAGCCATTTGCCGCGTGTCGCGCGCACTTCGATTACCGGCAGCAGCAGGTCGATCTGGCGGATCAGGTTTTTGACCAGGTCACCGCCCTGGTTGGTCTCGACCACAACGGCATCCGCATCGAATTCGTTGAAGGCACTGACCACGCGCCGTGCCCACCCCATCGGCGGGGAGGTTTCAGCGTCCGGTCAGCAAGAACCAGCGCTTTCTCTCCCGCCCGTGCCGCAACGATGATGCCGCAGGCGTCCGAATTCTTTTTCGCGGAAACCGCCGGGTCTACCGCCACCACGATCCGTTCCGGCCGCAGTTCCTCGTTGGTCCGGCACGCCTCGACCAGTTCACGCGACCATAGTCCGTCCTCGCGATCCTCGATCAGTTCGCCATTCAGTTCCTGACGGCCAAGCCTTGTGCCCTGATAGCGGCCGACCACGTCGCTCAAAAATCCTGGGGCCAGATTGGCCCGATTGTCCTCCGTCGTCATACGGGTCAACACCGTGCCCGGCTCGCTCAACAGCCGCTTGATCAGCCGGGTTGGCCGGGGCGTTGTCGTCACCAATTGCCGGGGCCGGTCACCGAGCCGTAGGGCAAATTGAAGCATGTCCCAGGCGGCTTCCGCATGGGGCCATTTGCCCGCCTCGTCAACCCAGGCTGCCGCAAACTGCGGACCGCGAAACCGTTCCGGATCGCTTGCCGACATCAGGTGCGCCTCGGCCCCGTTCGACCAGACCAGTCTCTGCCGCCCCCGCTCGAACTTCGGACGATTTGCCGGTACCCCAACGGACAGCAAACCCGATGGCCCTTCAACCATCACCCGCCGCGCTTCATCCAGATTTTCGCTCACCAGCGCAATCGGGCTCACCGGAGCGGTGCCTGCTACCAGTGAGCGCACCCATTCCGCCCCGGCGCGGGTCTTGCCAGCGCCGCGGCCGCCCATCAGCAGCCAGGTTGTCCAGCTGCCCTCGGGCGGCCATTGTTCGGCCCGGGCCCAGATGGCCCAGTCGAAGAACAGCTCACGGACTTCCTTGTCGGTCAGGCGGTTGAGGCGATCCGGCCAGTCAATCCTGGTCAAGCGAACTCAATCGCTCCGCCAGCGTGTCGCGCATTTCGATCATTTCGGGATCGTTTGCCTTTTTGGAGACGGTGCGCCTTGGCCGTTTGGCCTCGAGTTCGGCCAGCTTGTCCAGCGTCCGTGCCAGATTGCCCAACAGGGTCACTTCCTTTTCACCCGCCACATTGCTGCTCCGTTCCAGTTCCCGCAAATACCGGTCCACAAGTGCATACATGCGCTTGATCAGCTGTGTCCGGCCCCGCAACGTCACGTTGTAGCGCATGGGCCAATCGCCCACCCGCCGCTGCGCTTGCAGCTGCTTGGCGCTGATCCCGTGCTTTTTGCAAATCTCACCGACCGGGAAATGCCGGTCAGCATAATCCTCGCGCACCGCTTCCCAATCGGGAGAGGCAACGCCTTGGCTTTCGCCCACATCTTTGACCATGCCACAAAGATACACCGCCGCCGTGACGCGGGGATATCTCAGGGCAAAACGTCGGAAAAAATCTGCCCTGCAGCGCGAGTACCGGGGCTAACTCATTGCAATAAATAGATAAAATATTTTGCCGATCAGATCCGATATCCGAACCGTTCCACCCACGGGTCCAGCTTCTTACGTACGGGCTCAAGATGTTTTTCATACCGAGTCCAGCGGCCACTTGCGCGCTGGTAGATCGGCTCGGTTACCTGCTCATAGCTGGGCGTGTTGATGATCTTGCGGGCCCTTGCGTGACCGGTCGGGTCCAGCACTGCGTCTGTCCAATCGGCCCCGAGAAAGTCGAGCAGAGCCCGTGATTCCTTTTCGACGTCCGCGATCAGGTTTTCGTAGCGCACCTCATGCACCTGCAGCGGCAGTTTCGCTTCTGCCGCCGTCCACAGCCGCAGCGTCAGGTCATATGTTTCCGCCGCATCGTCGAGACTGAGGAAGTTGGACATGGCTTCATTGAGCCGGAAGCGCTGCATGAAACAAGAAAGGATCACATCGAGTGGGTGCCGCAGCGCGATGACGAATTTCGCGCGCGGAAAAATCCGGGTGAGCGGCAGCACATGCACGATGTTCAACGGCATCTTGTCGACGATGATTCGACCCGGCTCGCGCGAAACGTGCCGGTCCACCTCGTCGAAATAGGCCGCGCGCAACTGTTCTGCCACCGACTCGTCAAGGCCCAGGACATCTTTTGGGAGCTCCAGCCCCAGGTCTTTGGCTTTGGCCAACATCCGTACGGCCGTCGGGCGTTCCTCAACAACTGCGATCCCCGGATGGGCGTCCAGTATCTGATCGAGCAGGGTGGTGCCGGAACGTGGGAACCCGACGAGGAAAACAAGATTCTCGCCAGAGTTGCCCTCGATTTCTGGCCAGACTTCGAGCCTTTCAAGCCACTCCAGATTGCCAGCCGGCCTCCGGCGAAATCCTTCTGCCTGCTGCGCCAGCTTCTTGCCGCCCTGCGCCGCCTGCAGCCGGTTCGCCTCGGTAAATGCTGCAAACGCTTCGTCAGCCCGGTCCGTCACGTCGAACAGTCTGCCCCGCTCCACAGCCAGCCCGATGGCGTCTTCCGTAGAAAGTTCGGCTGCGCGCAAACTGGCAAGGGCGGCTTCTGCGCCGTCGAAATCCTTAAGGCGCCGCAGCACCTTGGCCAAAAGAATGTTTGCTTGGCTGAACTGGCCGCGCCCGGCCAAAGCACGCTTCACCTCGTCCCTAGCCGATTCAAGCTCATGCCGTCGTTCAAAAATGACAGCCAGGTTAAATCGTGCTTCGACATGTGCTGGATTGAGCGAAAGCACATCCTTGTACAGGGCTTCTGCCCGCCCATGCTGTTCAGCTTCCAGCAAAATGTTGGCCAAATTGTATTTTGGCTCCACAGCTCTTGGTGCGCCTGCGACGGCTGTTTCGTACGCCGATGTGGCACCAAACATGTCACCCGCATCCTTTCGGGCATTGCCCAGGTTGTTCCACGCCTCGGCATGTTGCGGGTCAGCCTCAACCGCCGCCGCCAATGAAACTAGGGCAGCTTGGGTTTGTCCCAGAGCCCGCTGCGCCATGCCGAGATGGTTGAGCGCATCAGCGAAATTTGGACGCGCCGCAACTGCCTTGTTCAACAGCATCACCGCGCGGGCGTTCTTGCCTTGCTGGTGCGCGATCAGCCCGCTGAGGTTCAGCGCATCCGGCTGGTTTGGCACGGCCTTCAGCACCTGTGTGTAGGCCTTGTCAGCCGCGTCGAGCTGACCACCCCTGTGAAGGCCGATCGCCTGCTGCAACAACTGTTGCAGTTGCCGCACATCCGCCGCTGCGGGTCGTTTCGCCTCCTTCGCCATTCAGTCCTCGGGCTCCCAGTTCGGCCAATCGACCTCGTGATCCGCCCAGGTGTCAGGATCGACATCCAGCTCCGCCACTGTTCTGCCGCGAACCGATACCCCTGCCGCAACCACCGTTTCCGGATCGCCGGAGATGAGCGGGTGCCACCAGGCGAGCCCCTTGCCCTCCGCCAGCCGCTTGTAGGCGCAGGTCGGCGGGATCCAGCTGATCGAGCGAACATTGTCCGGCGTCAGCTTGATGCAGTCCGGCACCTCCGCCTTGCGATTGGAATAATCCGCGCAGCGGCACGTGTCGCCGTCCAGCAGGCGGCAACGCACGTCGGAAGTGACAATCTCGCCAGTGTCCTCGTCCTCGAGCTTTAACAGGCAACAACGTCCGCAACCGTCGCAAAGGGACTCCCATTCGTCCGGGGTCATTTCCTCGAGCGATTTGGTCTCCCAATATGGTGGTGATGAGGTCAATTTACTACCTGGTGGTCGCGGTTTGGCCATGGTGGTGACCATGATGTATAAAGGGGCTTGCATTTGCGCCTTACAGCGGAAAAATGCCGCCAGCAACCTGCGGACGTGACGCGTGCAAGATCCATTCTATACCAAACAGAAGCGCCAGCAGCGAAATCGGCTGCTTTCAGCTGATGCATGGCTGGATTCAACGCTTTATGACTTTTTCCTGTCGCTGGGTCGAGGGTACACCCGTATCCAGGACTTTATGCAGAAGTTTCACGTCTACGGGCTCAAGCGCGTCTTCGTCGAAATCTTCTCGGATGGCCTGAGTTTCCTGGCGATCGGGCTGATTTTCATGACCGGTCTGGCCCTCCCCGCATTCGACGCCACAGCGCTCGGCGAATTCAACCGCGCCGAAGACTATTCAATGATCTTCGTCGACCGCCAGGGCAACGAAATCGGCCGCCGCGGCATCCGCACCGACGATTCTTTCGAACTCGACCAACTTCCCGATATGTTGATCAAGGCGACGCTCGCTACCGAAGACCGGCGCTTCTACGAGCATTTCGGCATCGACGTGATCGGAACGTTCCGCGCCCTGTTGTCCAACGTGCAAGCAAACACGGTTGTAGAAGGCGGCTCGTCGATCACCCAGCAGCTGGCCAAACTCCTGTTCCTGACGTCCGAACGCACCATCGAGCGCAAGATCAAGGAAGCATTTCTCGCACTGTGGATGGAAACCCACTACACGAAGGATGAAATCCTCAAACTCTACTTTGACCGCGCCTACATGGGCGGCGGCAATTTCGGGGTCGCGGCCGCCGCAGAATACTATTTCGGCAAATCCGTGCTCGACATCAATCTGGCCGAGGCTGCCATGCTCAGCGGCCTGTTCAAAGCACCCACCCGGTACGCCCCGCATGTCGACCTTGCGGCCGCCCGCGGGCGCGCCAATGAGGTTTTGACCAATATGGTGCAGGCCGGTTACCTCACTGAGGGACAAGTCACGGCCGCGCGCCGCTCTCCGGCCGCACCCATCGAGCGGTTCGATGATATTGAATCGCCGAACTACTTCCTCGATTGGGCCTTTGAGAACGCCAAACTTCTGGTCGAAGGTTCGGACGCCGCCGGTTTCATTGTCCGTACCACGATCGATCCGGCGCTTCAGTCCTACGCCGAACAGGCGGTTACCTCGGTGCTGCGCGAAAGCGGCGAACAGTTCAGCGTTGATCAGGCCGCCATCGTGGTCAATGACCTGGATGGCTCGGTGCGCGCCATGGTTGGTGGCATCGACTATGGACAAAGCCAGTTCAATCGTGCCACCGCGGGCCAGCGCCAGCCCGGGTCCTCTTTCAAGCCCTTTGTCTATGCCGCCGCATTCGAGCAACTCGGCTACACACCGGACACTGTGGTCGTGGACCGCCCGGTTTGCGTCGGCAACTGGTGCCCTCAGAATTATGGCCGCTCCTACAGTGGCAGCGTCTCGCTGATGACAGCTTTGACCCGGTCGATCAACACAGTACCCGTCACCCTGTCGATCAGCACGGGCCGTGAGCCGATCGCGGAAATGGCCCACCGACTGGGCATAACCACCGAGTTTCCGGTTACCCGGTCCCTGCCTCTCGGCGTCGCCTCGGTCAGTGTCATCGACATGGCCTCGGCCTATGGCGTGTTTGCCAACGGCGGCATGTCGTCAACGGCCCATGGCATTTCACGGATCACCACTCTGCGGGGCGAACTCGTCTATGAGCATGACACTTCAGCGCCGCCGGTACGACTGGTCAGCGCGGAGATTGCGGCTGAAATGAATAATATGCTGCGCAATGTCGTCACGTCTGGCACTGGTCGCCGCGCCATCGTCGAGGGCGTCCCCGCCGCCGGCAAGACGGGTACCACCTCTTCCTACCGCGACGCGTGGTTTGCAGGATACACAGGCAACTACGTCGCAGCAGTCTGGATGGGAAATGACAACTATCTGCCTACCAACAATCTCACTGGCGGTTCACTGCCCGCGACGATCTGGCAGAAGTTCATGGAATTCGCGCATACCAATATCGAGGTTCATCCCCTGTTCGGTGTCGATTTCGAACCCCGCCCCTATACCATCGCCACCGCCGAGGGTACCGAGGGCGAGGACGGGGCACTGCGTCCGCCGACGCTCCAGCCTGAAGCTGCCGAAGAATTGCTGGACCTTGCCGACGCGCTGAGTGCAGCCCGCGACGCTTTCCTGCCCCGCCCGGTTCAGGCGAGCCTTGACGTCAATGGCTCGAGCGGCGCGCAATAGGTTTTGCGGTACCTTGTTCACCTATTGTTGGCCCTGGTCACGGCCATCATCACCGGGTTCGGCCTGAGCTACGTTTCACTCGACCGGGGGTGGTTGTTCGGCACCATGACCATTGGCCCGTGGGTCGCGTGGCCAGAGGTTGGTTCGCCTGAGCCGGATCCCTACACCCGTGCCTATATTGCCCGTTCGGGCGCCCTGCACCAGGCCCGGGCAGAAGGGTTGCGGTTCACCGCCCGCACGGACAGTGACGGGGCGGCACTTGATCTCAGATGCAACTACCGCATCGACGGCAGTACGCCCGTTGCCGCCTTCTGGACTTTGACCGCCACCGACCCCGAGGGCGCTCTGGTCACTCCGCCTGGCATGGACCGCGCAATCCATTCTGCCCGCGTCGCCCGCGCCGAAGACGGAAGTGCCACTCTGCATGTCGGGCCTGGCATCAGTGCTGGAAACTGGCTGGAAATCCAGGGCGAGGGCGATTTTGAACTCATCCTGACGATCTACGATTCCTCGGTCTTTTCGGGCATCGGCGCATTCGAGAACACGCTGCCCTCCATCACTGAGGAGCGGTGCCCATGACCCGCACTGTTCTCTGGATCCTCGCGGGTCTGCTTCTCGGGCTGTTCATCCACATCGTCGTGGTGCTCAGCCTGCCCGGACTGGCATCGGAAAGCGCGTGGGACAAGGTCCTCCGCCTCGAAACACAGGACCGATTCACGGTTCTCGATCAGCCTCAGCCGGGTATGCCGAATCCGCTGCTGTTGGATCCCGAATTGGCCTACGCAGTCTGTCAAATTGACTTGAGCATAGGACCGGGTGTGGTCAGCGGCGTCTTGCCAGACGCTTTCTGGTCGGTCACGGTTTTTGACCGGACCGGACGGGCCGTGTATGGCACAACCAACCGGTCCGGTATCGGCCAGTCCCTGCAACTGGGCATCTTCAATCCGGTGCAGACGCGCCTTCTCGCTGAACAGCAACTGGATATCACCGAAGGTCTGCTGGTGGTCGAATCCCGGCTCGACGAAATCTTCGTTGCCGTGCGCATCGCGCCCGCCTACCCAGAACTGCGTGATCGTTACCGGCAGGCGCTCAGCCAACTCACCTGCGGCAACGCCGCCTGACGATTTCAGATTGCGCCTAGCCTTGCCGGTTCGACCCCGGACGCCGATTGCTGACCGGTGCAGTGGTCGTGTGCCTGTGCCGCACCGTTAGCAACTGCCAGCCCGCTGAGTTCCGCATCGACGGTCTGCGCCTGTTCGTGTGGGGTTTCGACGATCAGATGCTCCAGCGCATAGACATACGAATCGTAACGGAACTCGAGCGCCCTGTTGAATTGCTCGATTGTGTCGCGGTTTACCTGCATCCGCGCACTCGCGGCCGCATGAAGTTCGGGCTCGACGTTGACCAGGCTGTCGAGGGCCAACTGTCGGCGCCGGTCAATTTCCTGCACACGGCAGATGGCCTCAAAGGTTGTCGGCAAGCTGACCATATCGATTTGGATGTCGGTTCGCAGCCGGTTGTAGGGGCCTCGCGATGATGCGAACCCCTGCGCCTTCAGCCCGTGGTAGTAGTCGGAAACCACCGCTTCATCGTTTTGCGCCGAGAACAGTCGAACAAGCCAGTGCTCGTTGCGTGGCAGGCTCATGAAGCGGTGAATGCGCGCTTCCATTTCGCGCTCTTCGTCAGTCCGGAGGAATTGCTGCGCTGACGCTGTGGCAGAAGCCGGAGCAAAAACGTAGGGTGCGGTGTCGCTGGCAGTCGAACGCCCGAAATCGCCTGTCTGCGAGCAACCCGCAGCAACCGGCAACATGGCAAGGACGAAGCCTGCTTTCAGTAGATCTTGCAGCACCTTCATCCGTTGCGGCGCCGATCTCCAGACTTGGGCAGATTCGAACCCGAATCTGGATTTCGCGAGTATCTCACACCCGTGAACATTACAACTACGCCCGGCCGCCCGGTTTCGTTCCCGGTTCGCGCCGATCCATCTGATTTTCTTTGCTTTTTCAGCCGGACAATCTTGCCCATCTGTTTCTCCGCGCGCCTTTGACCCACGATGGTGGAGGCAGCAATGCCGCTCGTTTCCGCAAATCGCGACTTTATTCATTAAGAGTTCGTCAAGGTTAACAGTCCGCTAACGAATTGAGAGAAATAGTCGGCCAAACACGAATCCGGGATTTTTCGATTCGATCATGCTTGGCTTTCAACCTTACGAAACCTTCCAACTCCTCATTGAGTCCGGCGGCACCGACCGCGCGAATACGCTGCTCGTGGCGGCCTGCGATGCATATGTGCGACGTGGCCAGCCTCATGCGCTTGAGGTGCAACAGTTCCAGGAGCTGGCAACGCGGCTTTTCCCGACCGCAGCGCCTGCAGCACGGCGCAAGGCGGCCGGAACGTTGGGCCGTTCTGAGCACCTTTCACCGGCCCTGGAAAGGCTGGTCGTCGAGAACATCGGCGAGGACCTCATCATGTTTCTTGAGGAAGCCCCGGCGCTATCCGATGAAACCATGGTGGGGCTGGCCGGCACAGCGGACGCCGATGTATGCGCGGCCCTGGCCCGGCGCGGCGATTTGAGCAACGTGGCGCTCGCCAAGTTGTTTCAGCTCAATTCCCGCAAGGTCTATCGCAGCCTTGCGGCCAACCGTTCCATCCGGCCGCGCGGCCCTTATCTCAATGCGTTGGCCCGTTCCGCGCAAATGGACCACAAGGTTGCCGCGTCATTGGCTGTACGCAGCGATTTTGATACCGGACTTCTTGCCCCGGCCTTCTTCGATCTTGAAGAAGAGCACCGGATCAAGGTGATCGAGGCCTTCGCTTTGCGGAAGACTCCCGACGCCCCGATCAAACGGACTATCGAACAGGTCTCGGTTGCCAAGGAAGAACTGACCCGGGCGCTGATGAAACTGTTCTCAGAAAACCGGCGCCCCGAAGTCACAAGATTGCTTCACCAGATATCCGGGCTGGATGAAATTCGCTGTGGCCAGATTGCACATGACGTCAGCGGGGGTGCCTTGTTTGTTGTCTTGCGCGCCTTCGGGCTGACGTCACAGGATGGGCTGAAGGTGCTCATTCATGCCACCAGTCACGAAGAAACTGACCGGTCCGGGGCCTTGGCGACCTACGCGCGCTTGTTCCAGAACGTCAGCCCGGATGCCATGGCATTCATGTTGAGCGCCTGGCGTGGCGAGGTGAATCTTCTGGACCTGTCGAAACCGCAATACCGGCCATTCAGCGAAGAAGTCTCGCAACGTCCAGCAGCAGCGGGCGCGTCAACCCGGGATCCGGCAATAGATCATGCAGTATCTGCCCTCGAACGGATCGGCGCACGCAGGGCCAGCTAACCTTCGACAGTGGTCAGGCCCGTATCGCCCTGCCGCAGTTCAAGAGAAATGATCCAGAAGTCAGGATCAAATGAGGCTTCGCGGTCGAGCCTTTCCTGAACTTTGGAGCGGTCGACCCGGTCGAACCGGCGCTGGAACACTCTGCCCTCATCTTCTCCCGCCAGAATGCTCGGTGCCGGTCCGAACAGGGAATGGGCCCCGTTCAGATGATCGAGCTCAACCCATACCTGGCCGGCGACGGGGTCGCCGCGCCGCGAGATTACACAAATATGGCCAAGGTCATTGTGACGGCGGACGAACGCGGCGCACCACAGGTCCGCGCGCAGGCGCGCTGTCATGACTGAATGTCGGCGCCGGCAGCGATCAGAAGGTCAACCAGTTCCGGTGTGACGGTGCCGGTGACTTCGTAGTTGTTGAACACTTCGAAGTTGCGGATGGCGCGCGCGGTTTCTTCGCCGGCCACGCCATCAATGCGGCTGTGCAGGAAGCCGAGGCTGGCAAGTCCTTGCTGAACCTTCTCGATAAGCGTCGCGTCGGTGGCTGTTGGCGCTACCGGCTCCATCTCTGCCGGGGTGGATGCGACCTGCTGTGCTGGGGGCAAAGCAGCCTCCGCGGGGGGCGTAAAACTTTCCGTACTATTTGCCGGTTGGGCGACTGTTTCGGCCTGCGGCGACAAAAGGGCCTGCAGGGCTCTCTGTCCCGCCACCAGGTCAGTCGATTCAGAAACACTGGCCGACGGGGTCTCGACGACCGCCGCGGGCGTGTCAGCACTTCTGGCCGTGTTGCGTGCCTGGTTGATCAAGGCATTGTCTGTGGCATCGGCGCGCAAGATAGCGTCGATCACCGGCCTGCTCATTTCGCCCTTGGGTGTCATGCCATTTCGCATTTCGAACGCCCGGATCGCCTCGGCGGTCTTGGGCCCGTAGAAGCCATCGATTTCGCCGGTGAACAGGCCCATATCCTGCAGCTTACGCTGGGCATTCGCCAGTTCGGCATTTGTGACTTCGGTGCCGGCTTCAGCAGGCGCGACTGAAACTTCCGGTTGCGCAACAGGCGCGGCCTCCGGTGCGGGTTCGGCCACAACGGCTGGCAGCGGTCGGACGGGCGGTGGGGCAATCGCGACAGGAGGTGTTGCCGCTTCAACCTGTTGGTTCACAGCTGACTGAGCCGGGCCGAAAAAGAACGGTGCCGGATGATGATCCAACTGACCGAAAAGTGCGTTGTTTGCGGCCATTCCCAGACCGAGAACCAGCGCCAGACTTGCGGTGGAGGTCACCGGTGTCGCGGCGTATTTCTTCATGGTCCAAATCAGCGAACCTCCAATCGCTGAAAGCAGAGCGGAACCTGCGGCGGAGGGGAAAGAAGAAATGGTGTTAGTCATCATGAAGCAATCGATCGTTTCGAAGTTGGTTCGTCATTGATGTCGGCAACATTATCGGCGGCAGGATGCAGCGGTGTAACCGAGGCCGATTCCTGGGCAATCTCCGGTCCGAGAAGCGGCAACAGCACGGTAATCGTCGTCCCCTCCCCGGGTGTTGAATTGGCCCTCAGCACCCCGTCATGCAGTTCCACCAGACCCTTGACTATGGAAAGACCAAGGCCGGTGCCCTCATATTGGCGCGCCAGACCGGCATGGGCCTGGAAGAACGGCTCGCCGATACGGGCGACCTGTTCCTTGGTCATGC
Source organism: Devosia sp. (assembly GCA_017794705.1). GTDB lineage: Bacteria > Pseudomonadota > Alphaproteobacteria > Rhizobiales > Devosiaceae > IH3. Next base: position 966,739 of record CP051235.1, read on the forward strand.
CGATGCCCTTGTCGCTGACGGTAATGTTCAGTTTGGCACCCTGACGCTTAATCGACAGTGAAACAACGCCGTCCACGGGCGAAAATTTGATGGCATTCGACATCAGGTTGATGATGATCTGCCGGCAGGCGCGCTCGTCGCCTTTCAAAATCGGCAGTGCTGCAGAGACATCCGTGCGCAAGTGCACGCGGTTGGCTCGCGCCATCGCGTTCACCATGTGCAGGCTCGGCTCGACCAGCCGGTCGGGCTCAAACTCTTCAAGATGCAGTTCAAACTTGCCGGCGTTGATCTTGGACATGTCCAGAAGCATATTGACGACGTCGAGCAGGTGGCGCCCGCTCTGGCCGATGAGCGACGCATACTCAGCGTGCGAACCCTCAAGCGTGCCGCCGATGCCGGAGGTCATCATTTCCGAAAAGCCCACGATGGCGTTGAGCGGCGTGCGCAATTCGTGGCCCATGGTGGCAAGGAACAGAGACTTCGAGCTGGACGCTTCTTCGGCTTCCTGCAGCGCACTTTCAAGCTGTTGTTCCTGTTCCTTTCGCGTGGAAATGTCACGGATCAGACCGAGAACTGTCCCTTCCGGTCCTGTCGCAAAGGAAATCTCGGTCCAAACAAACCGGGTTTCGGCCCTTTCGTCCGGCGCGGGATCGCGGCGCATGCGCAATTCGATGCGCGGAGTACTGCCAGTGTGGATGGTATCCGACGCGGCTTTCAAAAAGACAGGTCGGTCCAGCACGTGCACGCGCTGCAACAGGCCCGCCTCAGCTAGCGAAAAAGCCTTGCAGCCAAACATCAGTTCCGTTCTTGGCGAAGCATAAAGCACATGTCCTTCTGCGGTCAGCTTCACCAACCCGTCCGACACACTCTCGATGAGTTGTGCCAGCGCATGCTCTTCCTCCTGGCCGCCCACCCGTCCCCGGCTCGATACGGCGAAGTGGGCCGCACCCGCGATGAAGAACATTGAGGCTGGGAGCCATAGACCGGCACCCCACCCAACTGTCACGCCCGTGACTCCCAACACGACGGCCTGCACCAACACTGCGCGAAACGCATTCCCGGCGCGATTGAACAGGATGGCCAGTGCACCGGCCGCGAGCCAAAAGGCACCGGCAACCAGCAACACCGGTGCTGCAGCGGGCCCCTGCACCAGCCCCAAACCGAAGGCTACCGCCCCGCAAAGCGCAAGGCCGGCCGACACCAGATCGAGCAGGCTGCCGCGCAGGCCAGGCCAATCATCCAACATATCTGCGAAGCGGGCGGCCAGGCGGATATTCGCCAAGTGCCGCAGTTGGTTACGCATTACTCAAAAACACTCCCCGGGCGGTGCGCTCGGTTTTCTGCAGCTTGTCGCCGAGCCCCTAAGACACAATTAAAACCGGATCCGGTTTGGCCAGTTTGCGGTGCCTCAAGTCAGGAAATGCCCGCTAAGTTCTGCTTAGCGTAAACAGTTGGTTTCCACGCCAGACCTCCCCTTCGGAGGATTTGAATAAAATTCTAACGGAATTGCGCAGGAGCACTTAAGTGGCCAGCGCTAGTCTCGGCTGCAACCGGCTCAAGGGGAGTTCGGTGCAGGGGCATTCTGGATGAAACTGTTCAAATCCATCTTCTGGCTTTCCATCGCCTACGTGGCGATCGGCCCGCAGGTGAATGCGGTTGATGCGGTCGGCGAACTGTCCCGCCAGACCCTCAGCGGCGGAAGCCAGTTGATTGCCGGACAGATCGGCCAGATCGAATGCACCGACTTCGTGTGCGAGGCCGGGAAATTGGCCGCAGCGCAGACGTTGAACGCGGTGCCAACCGTAACCGGCTCCGCCCCCCAGCAAGTGCTGATCCCCGTGGTTGAAGGAATTCCCTATCCGCGTCCACCACTGGACCGGAGTTGACGAAATCAAAGGCCGCGTCACTTCCCCGACGCTACTCCAACGAGCGGCCTTTGCCAGAGCCGCAGGTGCGCTGCCCCCGCCCTGCGGCTCGACCATTATTCAGCGCTGAAAGATTGGCAAAGTGAACGCGCCTGCGCTACATGGCGCACATGACAAGCTCCCCCGCATTTGCCGACATCGCAGGCAACCTGGCATTCCTCGACGACTGGGAGGACCGGTACCGCTATATCATCGAGCTGGGACAGAGCCTGGGCCCCGTGTCGGATGATGAACGCACCGCCGCCAACAAGGTCAACGGATGTGTCTCCCAGGTCTGGCTGGTGACAGAGCCCAGTGGCAGTGATGCCGACCCGGTACTCAACTTCCGCGGTGATTCCGACGCGATGATCGTCAAAGGTCTCGTTGCCATCCTGATCGCGCTCTATTCCGGACAGCCCGCCCGTTTCATCGCCGATACCGACGCCATTGCGAGGCTCGACGAATTAGGGTTGCGCGAACATTTGTCCAGCCAAAGGTCGAACGGCCTTGTAGCCATGGTCAATCGAATGCGCGACGAGGCGAAGACCCGGCTTTGATGGCCAGAGCCTCAACCATATTGAAGTGGTCGGGCACCGGTTCCAAGCCAACTATGGTTTCGGTTGGATTCGATCCCCGTCGCCAATGGTGAAAGCCCGAAGTGATCGGCCACCTGATCAAGCCCAATTCTCAGTACCAGCTTGGCGCTGCGCCGCGGCCACCTCCGCTCCTGCTCGACCTGCTGCAATCCTTTGAGATAGCCGCACACGTCCAGCACAACACCGGCGCAATCGCGGGGCAGACGCTCAAGCACCCGTCCGAGGTCATGCCGTGCGTCAAGGACCATGTCGTTCACATTTCCGCCCCCACCCCGCGTTCCTCCGGGCACACGCGCCGGGTCGTAGGACATGGTGACCCGCTGGGATAGTTGGCCGCGTTCCACCAGACCGCGCACACGCTCACCTGCCAGCAGGTGATGCGGCGCCAGAAATGCGGGCTCGCTGTTTCTTGAGACGGCGAGCCGGGCCAGCGGGCTCTCGTCGATATTTATGCGCATCTCGTTCGGCTGTTCTGTTACCGTGCGGTGCTGCGCAGCATGCTGGTCACGGTCCGCTATCTGGCGCTTCAACCAGAAGCGGGCTTCAGGCCGCGCGCGCAAGACTTCTCCCGCCAGTTCGAGCACGCCTACGCTGATCAGTCTGTCTACCGCGGCGCAGGGCAGTCTCGCGTGACTGTCAACCAGGCTCGCCAGGAAAGTTTGGCCATCCTGCCGGGTCTCGGCACCGCCAAGCATGAACCTGACGAACCTCATTGCCTGTCGGTCAGCGGTCATTGTCGGCCCCTTCCGGCAGCAGTTTCCGATTGCCCGGCGTGAGTTCGCTGATCTGTTTTTCCAGTTCGCAAACCTCGGCGTCGAATGACGGCAGGTCTCGCTGATCCTCGACAAGCCCGCAGGCATGGGAGACAGTTGTTCTGTCCCTTCCATAAAAGGCACCGACCTCCGTCAGACTCCGGCCCAGCGCCACATGCATCAGATACATGGCAAGCTGCCGCGTTGCCGCTATCGGCGCGCGGCTGCGCGAGTGGTGAAACAGCTCCTGCACCGTCACCCCGTGTGCCTCAGCCACCAGACAGGCCACCTGGGATGCCTCAACATCCCCCTGCCCGAAGGCGGCATCCGCCGCACGCGCCGCAACCGATCGGTTGTCGCCTTTGGGTGGGGCATGATCTGCCCGGAAAATCCTTGAAACATTCACCGCAATTACCTCTTCAAATGTCTAGGATATCATTCCTAGCGCATGAAGGGCAGTGCGGGGATAAATATTCCTCGACCCATAAAAAACGGCCGCTGAAAGCGGCCGTTTGAAGTCGCATCAAATGCATTGAGAGAGCCGGACTAGCCAGCCTTCTTGCCCAGTCCGTTGACCTTTGCGAGGCGCGAACGGACGGCGGAATAGTTCGGGGCAACCATCGGATAGTCCGCCGGCAGGCCCCACTTCTCGCGGTATTCCTCGGGTGACAGATCGTAATGGGTGCGCAGATGCCTCTTGAGAGACTTGAAGGATTTGCCGTCTTCCAGACACACGATGTGATCCGGGTGTACGGATTTGCGGATCGGCACAGCCGGCTTCAGTTCCACGGCGGGAGCCGCCGCTTCGCTGTCTTTCAGCGTGCGAAGGGTGGCATGAACATCGCCGATGAACTTGGTCACATCGGAGGTGCTCAGCGCGTTGTGGCTGACATACGCACAAACGATCTCGGTCGAGAGCTCGACCAGATCAAGTTCGTCTGTAGCCTGAGAGTTGGATTGATCGTTCATTTGAATTTCCTTTGTTCTTGGTCCTGCAGCGTAACAACGCGCGAGGACGCGGCTCTGTTAGATATTTCCGGTCTTCAAATCAACGATAATTTTTTTGGAGAGAACAAATAAGACAAATTGTCACAAGTTTAATTACCGGATTCTGTGTGATCGTCAAGATCGTCGATAACAGTGGAATCTGACGGTTTATAACCCGCAGAGTAGGCTGCTCTTGCCAATAAGTGCGCGGAAACCGGCGCTGTTAATAACAGGAACACGAAACCCACCAAAGCGCGCAATATTACTGGACCATCGAAAGCAAAAACCGCAATTGCGACAAACATGAGGCCGGACCCCATTGTCCCCGCTTTTGAAGCTGCGTGCATGCGCGTGTACAGGTCCGGAAGGCGCAAAATGCCCAAGGCGGCGACAAGGCTGAACAGTCCTCCCACCAGGATCAGGATCCCGGCCACGTAGGCTGCCAGTTCGCCGATCATGGCTTTGCCTCCGGGTTGGCGTCCGGCTCGCCAGTATGTTTTGTGGCGCTGACCAACAGGTAGCGGGCAAAGGCGACGGTGGCCAGAAAGCCGACAAGGCCAAGCGCGATGGCAACGTCAAGGTAAAGGAAAAAGCCGGTCTTGACCGCCACGATGGCAATGAACCCGATGCCGACAGAGACCAGCATGTCGAGCCCGAGAATGCGATCCGGCAAGGTGGGTCCGATGATGATGCGCAAAATGGTGATCAAAAAGGCCAAGCTCAAAAGCCCAAGCCCCGCGTAGATCGTCATGTCGAGAAACGCAGTGCCGCTCATTCGAAGACCTCAATGACTTTTCGCTCGAAGCCTCTGGCGATGTCCGCGATCAGGGCTTCCTTGTCCGGCACCGCCAACGCATGCACAAAGATCACTGAACGATCCTTGGACACATCCACGCTCAAAGTACCCGGCGTGAGGGTGATCAGGTTGGCTAGCAGCGTAATTTCCGTGTCGGTCTTTGCCGTCAGGGGAAAAGCGATGATGCCCGGCACTAGTTTGCTCTTCATGTTTGGTGACAGCACCAGCCAGGCCACGCGAACCGCGGATAGCAGCAGCTCGTAAAGAAACAGGAGAGCCAAAGCGCTGGCGCGCCGCACTTTTTTCAGCAGGCCGGGACGCGACAGTTCGGCCCGGATCAGCCATAGGCCGGCTACGCCAATCAGGCCGCCGAGCAGCAGGTTGAGCAGTGTGAAACTTCCGGTGATTGCAGCCCAGACCAGAGCAAGGGCCAGGGCAATCGCAGCGAAATTCATGGCGTTACCTCCAGTCCGGTTGCAGAGACATAGCGTTCCGGCTGCAACAGGTCACTGGCTGCGATCCTGACACTCTCGAAGATCAGGTTGGGCCAAAGCCCCAGTACCATGATTACTGCCACCAGTGACACAGCAGCCGTCAACGACGCTCGGTTTTCAATGACCGTCAGCGGACGCAGACGGTCATTGAAGACTTCGGCTTCGTCGCCCTCCCGTCCCGAGCGCCAGAAAATATGCGCCCATAGCCGGGTACCCGCGATTGAGGTCAGTAACGAGTTGATCAAAACCGCCGAAACAATCAGCCAGTCCTGCATGCCGAGGCCAGCCTCGACGATCAGCAGTTTCGGCCAGAAGCCCAGGAAGGGCGGCAGGCCCGCAGCGGCGAAGACCAGCAAGATGAACATTATCGAAACCGGTGAATTGAACTGATAGACACCGCCCATGAAGCGTGTGTCGGTCGCCTGTGTCATCCGCTCGACCAGTCCGGCGACCAGGTAGAGCGCGGTCATCGTCAACATGGAGTGGAAGGCGTAGAAGGTTCCCCCGGCGACGCCGCGCAGCGAAGGCACGGCAAGCCCTGCAAACACGGCACCGATGCCGCCAATCACCAGAAAGCCCACGGCCCTGCGCAGATTGGTCTGAGCCAGTGCGCCCAGTGGCGCAAGGATGAGTGTGAATACGGCGATGCCGGTAATCACCGGATCCAGCACTTCACGCGAGCCGGGGAGCAACAGCAGCAGCGTGCGCAGCAGAGCGTAAGCGCCAACTTTGGTCAGCAAGCCGCCGAACAACGCCGAGATTGCTGGATCGGGGGTGTGATAGGAGGCCGGGAGCCACGCGTTGACCGGGAAGGCAGCGGCCTTCATGCCGAAAGCGAGAAGGAACAGTGCCGCGACTGCGGTGATGGGCCCGACCGGCGCGTTTGGTGCCGTCAGGGAAATGTCCGCCATGTTCAGCGTGCCCAACATCCCATAGAGATAGCCGAGCCCTATCAGAAAGAAGGTCGTCGCGAGGAAGTTCAGGAAACCATATTTGATGGCCGCATCCAGCTGCATTTTTCGGCCGCCGATGATCAGAAGGCCGAAAGAAGCGATCAACATCACCTCGAACCAAACGTAGAGGTTGAACAGGTCTCCGGTCATGAAGGCCCCGGTCACACCGGCCAGCAACAGCATGATCAGCGAGTAAAATCCGTTGCGTACCTCGCGCGCGACGATTTCGGCCTGGAAGTAGATGATTACCACCAGCGTCACGAAGCTCGCCCCGATGGCGAACAGGACGCCGATCATGTCGACTGTAAAACTGATGCCAAAGGGGGGCAGCCAGTTGCCCATGGTCATGGCTTGCGGCCCGGTTTCAAGCACCCGGATGAACAGGTCCACCTCGCAGACCAGGATGGCGATCACAGACAGGGCCGCAAACACTGCCTGGGTGCCACGGCTGTTGCGGAGCATCAGCAGCAATGCGCCACAGACCAGCGCGATCGCCACGGGCAGGATGATCACCCAATCCGCGGCCGCGGTTGCCTTTTCCAGCATCGCAGGTGGCAGACTTTCCATGATGGCCTGGGTTTCTTCGGTGGTCGCCATGGCTCTCTCTAATAGCTCAACGGCGGCCGCGGTGCGTTTTCCGGCTCGGCGAGACGCATGTTGTCAGTGTTGTCGGCGTCCAGTTCCTGATAGGCGCGGTAACCGAGCACCAACAGGAAGGTGAACAGGGCGAAGCCGATCACGATGGCCGTCAAGATCAATGCCTGCGGAAGCGGGTTGGCCGTCGTGGTGGCCGGCTGCAGCAATCCATCGGGCACGATTGGTGGCACTTCACGGGTGATCCGTCCCAGCGTGAAGATCAGCAGGTTTACTCCGTTGCCCAAAATGGTGATGCCCAGCAGCATCCGGATGATTGCCTTGGACAGGATGAGATAGATGGAAACTGCGAAAAACAGTCCGATCAGCGCTGAGAGGGCAAATTCGATCATTTCTGGTCCTCGTCCTCTTCCAACGCCAAGGCAACTGCCGCCAAAGTGCCCAACACTGCGAAGTAAACGCCAATATCGAAGAACATCGGAGACGAGACAGCGATTTCGGTGTTCTCGAAGTGGAAGATCGTCCAAAGCCCTGTCAGGAAAGGTACCTGATACGCAATCGAGACCAGTCCAGAGAGCGACGACAACAACACGCCGAAGCCCGCAATTGCCAGCGGATCCACTCGCAGGGCCTTGCGCACTTCCTCGACGCCCACTGCAATGCCGTAGAGCGCCACGGCCGAAGCCGCAATCAAACCGCCGATAAACCCGCCTCCCGGCTCGTTATGGCCGCGCAAAAGCACGAATACAGAGAACACCACCATAATGGCCACCAGCACCGGAGCGATCGTCCTGAAGATCACGGTTTTCATGCCGCTTTCTCCGTTCGGTTACCCCGGGAGTCCGGCTTTTTCGCACCGGCGCCTGTCTGCGGCCCGCCTCCACGTATGCGGATCAGCGCCAGAATGGCGATACCTGCCGTCATGACGACCGAGATTTCGCCCAGTGTGTCCAGTCCGCGATAGTCAACGAGAATGACGTTGACAATATTATGCCCGTGCGCCAGCGGCACGCTGGTCGCGGCGAAAAGGTCGGACAAGCGCATATCGAGCGGGTTCTGCAGGACCGCCAACATAAGCACGGTCACACCCACTCCGCAGATCACAGCAAGTCCTCCATCGCGGAACACATCCTGGAAAATGCGGCTATCACGCTGATCCAGATGCAGGCGGGTCATTACCAGCGCCAGGATAATCACCGAAAGCGTCTCCACCATGAACTGCGTGAAACTCAGATCGGGCGCACCAAACAGCAAGAAGATCAGCGCCACCGCAAAGCCCTGAATGCCCAGCGAAACGATCGCGACCAGACGCGTACGGGCGATCAGAACGGCAACCAGTCCGATTGCGGCGATCAACAGGATCGACCATTCATAGAAGGGCAAAGCAGTGAGTTCGGGCATCGGCGGCAGCGCGTTCTCCCATACGAGGGGTATGATCACCGCGGCAGCAAAACCGACGAAGACAACCAACAGATAGAGTTCCAGCCGACCATGGTGCCAGAAACGGGTCAGCGCGTCAGAGAGCCTGACCAGCCCGAACATCAGCCAATCGAAAAGGGCATCAAACGACCAGTTCAATACCCTGGAAAAGGCGCGGAGCCGTGTGCGAATTTCGTCAATCTGCCAGAAGACGACAACGCCAAGCACCCAGGTCAGCACCGAGACGTAAAACTGTGGCTTGGTGAACAGAGTCAGGTCCAAGTAAAGTTGACCATTGACCAACAGGTTGTGGATCGGTGATGCGACCGGCGTGATCAGATACTGCTCGGTCCAGCCGATTGCAACGCCCGTGAAAACTGCCAGGACGCCCAGCACCAATGCACCAGCCCAAAGCGAAAGACTGCCCTCGTGTGGCTGGACCGGTGTCGGCTTGAGGGTGCCGAAAAACACCTTGATCAGAATGGCCAGGCCGACCCCCATCATCAGGGCGTTGCCAACGAGGATCACCGCGATTGCGAGTAAGTCCTGCGGTTGCGCCAGAAGGCCGCTCAGCCCGTCATGAAGGAGCGCAGCATACATTTCTTCCTTGGCGAAGAAGGCGACGGTCAGGGGGGCGCCCGCCATGCCTGCTACACCGATGATCGCGGCGGCCAGCGTGAACGGCATGATGCGCCCCAGCCCACCCAGGGCAGTGATCTCGCGGGTGCCGGTGGCGTGGTCGACACTGCCGGCCACCATGAACATCGCACCCTTGTAGCAGGCGTGCGCCACCAGATAGAGGACGACAGCGATTATCGCTGCTTCATTGCCGATGCCGAGCAACATCACCAGCAGGCCCAGGGAAGCGACCGTAGTCTGCGCCAGCATCTGTTTCAGATCGGTCTGTTTCAGGGCCATGGTCGCGCCCCACAGGAGCGTAACGCCACCAAAGATGCTGAGGATCACTCCCCATTCGACGGTGCCGCCCAGAATGGGGTTGAACCGAGCCAGCAGATAAACACCCGCCTTGACCATGGTGGCCGAGTGCAGGAAGGCGGATACGGGCGTCGGCGCTTCCATGGCGTTGGGCAACCAGAAGTGAAAAGGAAACTGCGCCGACTTGGTGAAGGCTCCAGCGAGGATCAGGAGCAGGATCGGCAGATAGAGTTCCTGCTCCGCGATCACACCGGCATACTGGAACAGGCCCGAAATGTTCCACTGACCGGACAGTTGCTGAAGCATGATGAGGCCAGCCAGCATGGCCAGACCCCCGCCTCCCGTAATGACCAGCGCCTGGATCGCAGCGCGGCGGGAGGCTTCGCGAACGTTGTCAAAGCCAATCAACAAGAAAGAGGTGATCGACGTCAATTCCCAGAACGCAAACAGGGTGATCATATTGTCTGCGAAGACCAGGCCGAGCATCGACCCCATGAACATCAGGATGAAGGCAAAGAACCGTCCCTGATGATGGTGGCCCTCCAGATAGGCACCGGAATAAAGGACAATGAAAGTGCCGATGCCCGAAATGAGCAGGCCAAAAGTCAGGCTCAGTCCGTCGATGAAAAACGAAAACCGGAGACCATATGAGGCGACCCAATCAAACCCGGCATAGACAAAACCGCCGCCGGCTATCTCTGGAATAAAGCTCGTCAGAAAAACGAAAATGCTAAGCGGCACGACGGACAGGACCCAGCCTGTCATGCCGGCGCAGAATCGCTGAACAACCGGCGCAAATATTGCCGCGATAAAGGGAGCAATTGCGATCAGGCAGATGCTGATATCAAGATCGGACAGCAAGTGTTCCCCTTGGCGTAAGATTGTCTAAGTCTTGCGCGGCCGCCACCACGAATCTTGTTGCTCAACTTAAGGATTGAACGGCCAAGAGCAAGCGCTGGCGGGGCGTCTCTGCGTCGCAGTTCACAAGGTCGCGCCCGACCTCGCACAAACTACACTTGCTGCCTATATTGTGGCTTGAAAAAGGAGAAACGACCATGCCCAAGTTCGTCAAATCCGAGGCTGAATGGAAATCGCTTCTGACCCCGGAACAATTCCGGGTCGCCCGCAAGCACGGGACCGAACGCGCCGGCACCAGCCCGCTGAATGTAGAAAAACGCGACGGCGTGTTTCACTGCGTTTGTTGTGACGCACCGCTGTTCACCAGTGATGCCAAATATGAATCGGGAACAGGCTGGCCGAGCTTCTTTCAACCGGTCACCCCAAATGCTGTGACGGAACACGAAGACAACGGACTATTCATGCGCCGGACCGAGATCCGGTGTGCAACATGTGATGCGCATCTGGGTCACGTGTTTCCTGATGGACCTCGGCCGACCGGTCAACGCTATTGCATGAATGGCGTGGCTATGACTTTCTCGCCGTCAGACGGAAACGACGCGGCCTAAGGACTTTTTATGAGCTCAAAAATGCCCCCGCGCGCTGCGCAAAAGCAGCACTCCATCACCACGCACGGCCAGACGCGACAGGATCCCTACTTCTGGTTGAGGGCCGAAAACTGGCAGGAAGTGATGCGGGATCCGGGGGTTCTGGACCCGGAAATCAAGGCGTATCTGGATGCGGAAAATGACTGGTTTGCTGCCGAATTCGGAGATCGGGCAGAACCGCTGAAGGACCGGATTTTCAGGGAGATCCGGGGGCGTATCAAAGAGGACGATTCCGGCGTACCCTCGCCTGACGGCCCCTATGCCTACAACTCCCGAATGGCAGAAGGTGAGCAATATCCGATACTTGTGCGGACTCCACGGGAGGGTGGCGACGAGGAAGTGCTGCTGGACTGCAACGTCGAGGCGGGGGACGGGTATTTCGGGTTCGGGGGCGGAATGCATGACCGATCGCACCGATTTCTGGCGTGGTCGGCGGACCGGAATGGGTCGGAATTTTATACGATTTACGTGCGCGATCTGACCACTTTGGAAGAAATCGACGACAAGATAGACAATTCTGCCGGAGGCATGGTCTGGTCGGCCGACAGCAGTTGCATCTACTACACGGAACTTGATGCCAATCATCGTCCTTTCAGGGTGCGCCGTCACGTCATGGGCACGCCGCAGGACAACGACGAAGTGGTCTACACCGAGTCCGACGCCGGGTTCTTCGTCAATCTGGGCGAAACGCTCAGCGGCAACTACATCACCATCGAGTGCGGGGATCACCAGACGTCGGAAGTCTGGCTGATCGATGCGCATGCCGGAGGAAAGCCGTTCATCGTGTCCGAGCGCCAGGTGGGACGGGAATATGACGCCGACGAACGAGGTGGCGAGCTCTATATTCTGACGAATGCGGACGGCGCGGAGGACTTCAAGATCGTCACAGCGCCGGTTGAAGCACCGCAGGCAAAAAACTGGCGTGATCTGGTGCCGCACAATGCGGGCACGCTGATACTTTCCAGCTTTCTGATCAAGGATCACCTGATCCGGCTGGAACGCGAGAACGGCCTGCCGCGAATTGTGGTGCGTGACCTTCGCACCGACATGGAAAGCCAGATTGCGTTTGATGAGCAGGCCTACTCATTGGGCGTTTCGCACGGGTATGAATTCGACACCCACGAGATCCGGTTCGTTTATTCCTCGCCAACCACGCCGCAACAAACGTTCGACTATGACGTGGTGACCGGTGAACGCTCCCTGCGCAAGACCCAGGAAGTGCCGTCCGGGCACAATCCGGCCGACTTTGTCACCCGCCGGGTGATGGCCCCCGCGCCGGATGGCGAACTGGTGCCGGTAACGCTGCTAATGCGGCAAGGCACCAAGTTGGACGGGACGGCACCGCTGCTCCTTTATGGCTACGGCGCCTACGGCATTGCAATGCCAGCAGGATTCTCGATCTCCAACCTGTCGCTGGTCGACCGTGGCATGATCTACGCCGTTGCACACATCCGGGGCGGCAAGGACAAGGGCTATGCCTGGTATGCGAAGGGGCGGCGGGAGCACAAGTCGAACAGTTTCACCGACTTCATCGCCGCTGCGGAGTACCTGATCAACGAAAAGATTACGTCAAAGGGCAAGATCGTTGTCGAAGGGGGGTCTGCCGGCGGCATGCTGATGGGGGCCATCGCCAACATGCGTCCGGACCTGTTCGCCGGGATCATCGCGCAGGTTCCGTTCGTGGATGTGCTCAACACGATGCTGGATGACACATTGCCACTGACGCCGCCAGAGTGGCCCGAATGGGGCAATCCGCTGGCTTCACTCGAGGACTTCAACCGGATTGGCGCCTATTCCCCGTATGACAATGTCAAAGCGCAGGACTACCCGCCGATTTTCGCGCTGGCCGGTCTGACCGATCCGCGCGTGACCTATTGGGAGCCGGCGAAATGGGTGGCCAAATTGCGGGCCACCAAGACCGACAGCAACCCGTTGTTCTTGAAGACCAACATGGAGGCCGGACATGGCGGTGCATCGGGTCGGTTTGACCGTCTGAAGGAAACCGCCCTGACCCACGCCTTTGCGCTCTGGGTCACCGGTCTGGAACAAATCGAACCGTGATCGCGTTGAGACATTTGAAATTCGGCCGCGAATTGCCTAAGTGTTTTTTATAAACCAATCGCGGAAATAAATAATCACTCAAGGAGGCTCATCATGGCTTTTGAACTGCCCGACCTGCCCTACGCGTATGACGCGCTGGACCCTTACATGTCCGCAGAAACGCTGGAATATCACCACGACAAGCACCATCAGGCCTATGTCACCAATGGCAGCAAGCTGCTGGAAGGCTCCGGCCTCGAAGGCAAGAGCCTCGAGGAGGTGGTCAAAGGCTCGTTTGGCAAGAATGCCGGCCTGTTCAACAATGCCGCCCAGCACTACAACCACATTCACTTCTGGAAGTGGATGAAGCCGAATGGCGGCGGCTCCATTCCGGGCAATCTGGAATCAAAGATCAATTCTGACCTGGGTTCGGTATCCGCATTCCGCGACGCGTTTTTGAACGCGGGTGCCACGCAGTTCGGGTCCGGTTGGGCCTGGCTGACACTGAAGGATGGCAAGCTGGAAGTGACCAAGACCCCGAACGGCGAAAACCCGCTGGTTCACGGTGGCGTACCGCTTCTCGGGGTCGATGTCTGGGAGCACTCCTATTACATCGACTACCGCAATGCGCGTCCCAAATATCTCGAGGCGTTCTTCGACAATATGGTGAACTGGGAATACGTGGCAGAGCTTTACGAAGCAGCCAGCTGACCGCGGCCCGATCCACAAACATTTTGAGCCCGGCCGTCATGGCCGGGCTTTTGTTTGGGATCTATATACGTGTGTGACCTAGCAGCCTAAGTGTGTTACATTGCTTCCCGTTGATTTAGGGGGGCTCATAATGGCCAAGGCAGTTACGGTAGTTGTCAATCAGGACGCAGACGAACAGGTAGTCCAATCACTTGCGACAATTCTCAGAAGAAATGACCCTCTATCGCGCCAATTGCGAGACTTTTCGCAAGCTATCCAAGAAGATCAGATACCCAATGGATTGCAGTTCCAGCCAAAGCCGGGACACATCCTGATTTGTCACTTTGGCTTAGGATTTCAGGTTCCAGAGAACGTGAAGACAAGGCCGGTGTTGGTTATCTCCCCACATCAAAGGCAATGGACGAAACTTTGCTTGGTCGTCCCGATAAGCTCAAAGATTCCAGATGTCGTCCGCCCGTATCACTTCAAACTGCCCAAGGGCACTGTTCCGACGGCCAAGTATGAGGAATCCTGGCTTAAGGGTGACATGGTGGTGGCAGTTGGGGCGCACCGCCTCGATAGAATTAGAACCGCTGGCAGAAAGTATGTTTCCCCGCGCGTTTCTGACGAAATTTTGAAGGAGGCGCGGCGTTGTGTCTTGCATTCTGGCGGAATGCATTCATTGACGATTCATTGGTAAGCGCCTATATTGCGAGTGTCACCGCGCAAGCGGGCTTGTAAGACCATCCTCGGATGGCAGGCCGAAACGCCGACGATAACAAGTTTGTTCCGGCCTTAGTCAAAACCCCGCTCCGGCGGGGTTTTGTGTTATTCTACGGTTCGCATCATAGGGGATTTTTGCGGTTCATCCTCGTAAACAAGGTCGAAGCTATTTTCCAGAATCTGGAGCCATAGTTTTCTCTTGTCTTTAGCCCAAACGGTGCCTGCTTTGGGTAGGCGACTGATCAGGCCCGCAATGATCGGGTCAATGTCCGGAGGCAACTCACCGCCGCCAGAACCGGAGCCGCTGTTTCCGGCGGACCGCCCATCCTGTTCGTCATTCCTCGGAGGTGGGGCTTGATCAGCCGGAGGCGCGGCTTTTGCGGACTCCATTCGTGGTTTGACCAAACGTTCCTTTCCGCTGTTGAAAAAACCCGCGTGTTGAGCTGAACGCTCAAACGCTTGCCGAGCACGGTCCGTTTGTTTGTGCGCCACGCCGAGCGCTTCCATCTCCCGTTCCAAAGCCTTTGCAGGTGGGAGATTGTGTCCGCGAAACTTCTCATAGATTTGCGAGTAAAGTGGCACGGCAAGAAACGCAGTTGCACGAGCATCTGACTCTGTTTCAGGAGATACGATCTCCTTGCCTAGATCTGTAAGCTGAAATGCGCTTCGACCATCCTTTGAAACCAGCCCGAAGACCCTAGCGGCAGAGGTCTTCTGTCGGAACGCCCCAGAAATCGTTTGGCCCAACTCGGCAGCAAGTTCATCTTGCTCACACGAGCCAAACCCACAACGGTTATAAAGAGCCTTCGCCACCTCAATGGCCGCCTCAAGTGGCATGTAAGGGAAATCTACCGTTGAACGGTCCCTAGATTCCTTGCCACCAGAATCGCTAGCAGCGTTGGCTGCTTCCGAAAAATCTACCTTTTCGCCTGTCATGTAGACACTCCATGCCTTTTGACTAGGAGTGACCATACTCTCATTTTCCGGAGGTTGCAACTATCCGCATAACGAAGACGCAAAACGAAAAGGCGGCAGTTGTCAAAACCAAATCGGTTCGTTATACGGAATGGGCTGGATTCGTTCCGGCCAACAAATTTGCGAAGGACTTGCCATGAATAGGCCCTGATAGCCCCCAGCGTTTAGGTCATCGGCGTTGTGGGGGAGACTAAGAAAAAGCCGCCAGTCCCGTTTGCGGCGGGAAAGGCGGCTTAGATGGCCGAGCAATCGGAACGGGGCGGACCCCGCGATGTCTCGGCGCTCTCCAAGCCCTAGATTCGCACCTATTCCGCCTCGTTTCAAGGCCCACAGCCAAAAAATGAGGTGACGCTATGGTTTGGGTAAATCCTTACTTTCGCATCCGCTTTGGCCGCATTGAACACGTCATTGGACACTGGCGCGGTCGCTAACTAGGTGAGGCGGCGCTAGCCGCTTTGACCTTTCCCATCAACTTCACTTTTGCCGGATTGCCTTTTTGGCTTTCCGGCTTTTTTTTTGCTTGGCCCGCTCCATTCTCTGTTCGACTTCGTTCGGATTAGTTTGTGCGAACCGTGACAGGGCCTCGGAAAATTCCATGTCGATATGAAGTTTTGGCTCCAGCTTTCGCTTCTTGTCCGTCATGCGATCAGTGCCTTGTAAGTCGAGCGACCCTCAACGCAGTTGAACAGGTCGTTCATGCGTTCGCCTTCGCCCATGTCGATGCGGTTTTGACGCCATGCCATTTCGTCAACGTAGCGCCCCAAGTGTTTCGGGGATACCCAATGATGTATGCCGACGATCTGGCGTTTCAACAGCGCCCACATGCTTTCGATGCCATTCGTATGAATGGTGAAGTGACGGACGTACTCACCAGCCGAGTGATTGACTGAGTGGTGATAGTAGTCACGGGACAGCGGGCCAAACGCCTTGTGCTCATCCGTCATTACCATTGAACCCTTCGCAACATTCCGGCCAATCACAGGCAACACAGTGTTGCCGCGCATATCCTTGACCACTTGCATGCGAAGCTCGCCATCACGGTTCTTCACGATTTCCTTGCCCGCACCGCCCTGAGAGTGGGGCCGACCCTTGTCCGCGTGTTTGTCCTTTTCCTTGCCGCCTAGATAGGTTTCGTCAATCTCATTCGTGACGCCGAGCGGCGCATTGAACGACTGAGTACAGGTCGCATGGCGCAGGCGGTGCAGCAAAAACCAGGCGCTTTTCTGAGTGATTTTCAGGTCTTTGGCCAACTGAGTGCTGGCAAAGCCTTTCTTGTGCGAAGTGATCAGCCAAATGGCCATAAACCACTTACGAAGCGGCAGTTTTGTATCCGTGAAA
This sequence comes from Devosia sp., assembly GCA_017794705.1. GTDB lineage: Bacteria > Pseudomonadota > Alphaproteobacteria > Rhizobiales > Devosiaceae > IH3. The sequence goes on from CP051235.1 coordinate 983,441, forward strand.
ATCGTGCCGACTTTGATCGAGAAACGCTTTTTGCAGTCACCGCACTTATGAGTGCGCTTGTCCGAGAAGTGATAAATCCGGTTGCCGTTGCAGTAGGGGCAGAACTCACCATCACGCCAGCGAATTGCAGTCAGATGGTCAATGCAGAACTGCTCATCTGGGAATGCATCCATCAACTCAAACAGGTTATCAAACTGGGCAATCATGGATTTCGGCCTTCGCTACATTGGCTGTATCCATGATCTAGGTGTTTGTGTGACCTAAGTCAATGGGTCACACACGTATATAGGTCCCTTCTGTTTTGCACAGCCCGGCCAAAGTGATTGGCCACCATGCCGTTCGGTGTTAACTTTTCGTTGACCATGGCGGGGGTGGCATTGGCGGACAAAAAGCCCAGCATTGCGGTAGTTACGAACGGTGCGGCACTCGGTTCGATCATCGAGATGATTCTGTCGCGGCATTCCGACGTCCGCGTCGTGCGCTGCCGGACCTATGAGCAGCTGGCCGACCACATGCGCATTGCGCCGGCCGATCTGATCATCTGCGATTATGAACAGGACGGCTGGACGGCCTCGGAAATGCTGGTCAACCTCAGACGGCACGCACCGGGCCGGCATTTTCGCTCGATTGTTCTGACCAGCTTTGTTTCGCACGAAGTCCGGCAGGGATGCCGGTTTGCCCAGGTCGACGAAGTGGTCATCAAGCCCATGTCGCCGCTGTTCCTTCTGGAACGGGTAGAAGCCCATCTGGCCGAGGTGGACACCGCGGGCAATGCTGCGCTTGCGCCGCAACGGTCAAACGGTCGCGACAATGTTGTTCCGCTGTTTTCGGAACCTGATCGCACTGGCGGCCCCCGCGCAGTTCACTAAGCGAACGCCTGTCTCAACTGCGGTGACCGGTGATCCGCGAAACCTTGCTCCACAGATCCTCGACATTGTCTGCGAACTGGAAGTTGCGGTCCTTACCAGGTCTGCCAAAGGTCAACACGTCTGACACGAAACCCCGAAGCACTTCGAAATTGTGATGGTGATTCAAAAAAACTACCGGACGGACGTGATCTGAGCCGAGAGTGGCGTGAAACAGGCTGGAAATGCTCGCGAGAGATCCGGGAAGGATCACGTAGCAGTCGCACCTCGCCGCGAGCTGCCGCCACCGTTCGCGCGCGTCTGATATCCGGACCAGAGGCACCGACGACAGTGCCCGCGGGGGAACAAAGACGTCGTCGGTAAAAATCTCCACCTCACCTCCCGCGGCCCGTGCGCTTGTGATCGCGGGCAGCGGCAGTCCGCCTTCGGTCAAGGTGATCAGCCGGGCACCGCGCCGGGCAAAATAGGCGCCGGCCGAAGACATGACGGATGCGCGTTCGGCGTCGCCCGGCCCCTTGTCGGACGCAAAGAGTGCCACTGTCAGTCCCGGCTCCCTAGCCATCACTCCTCCCGAGTTGCGCGCGTTCCGAACCGTCAACGGCCGCGGCGGAGGCTTCCCAAAATGCCTCGCACCAATGAATTCCCCAATTCCCGCGCCACAGTCCGGGCAAATTGCCTGAGCGCGGTTTCGGTAACCGTCTGACGGCCGGAACTGCGGTTGTTGCTGGGCGTCGGGCGCAGTTTTTCCTCTTCGACCTGCCGGGTTTCAGCACGCCGTTTCAGGACCTCGAAAGCGGACTCGCGGTCCAGCACCTCATCGTACAGCCCATCTACCGGGCTCTCTGCAATGATCTGCTGGCGCTCGGCGGGCAGGATCGGCGCCATACGGGAGGAAGGTGGACGCATCATGGTGCGCCCGACCATGGACGGCACCCCTTTTGCCTCAAGCGTCGACACGAGCGCCTCGCCCACACCTAGCTGGGTAATGACCTCTTCGGTATCGAAATCGGGGTTGGGGCGGAATGTTTCCGCCGCGACGCGCACGGCTTTTTGTTCGCGCGGCGTGTAAGCGCGGAGGGCGTGCTGCACGCGATTGCCCAGCTGGGCCAGCACGGGCTCCGGCACGTCGGCCGGGTTCTGGGTGACGAAATAAACACCCACCCCTTTTGAGCGCACCAGTTTTACGACCTGTTCGACCTTGTCGAGCAGCACCTTGGGCGCTTCATCGAACAGGAGGTGTGCCTCGTCAAAGAAGAAGACCAGCTTGGGTTTGTCCGGATTGCCGACTTCGGGCAGTTCTTCGAAAAGTTCCGACAGGAGCCAAAGCAGGAAGGTTGCATAGAGCCTGGGGGTGGCCATCAATTCGTCCGCGGCCAGAACCGAAACGTAACCGCGACCGTCGGTATGCGTGCGCATGAGGTCAGCGATATCGAGCGCGCGTTCACCAAAGAACAGGTCGCCGCTTTGCTGCTCCAGCACCAGAAGTGCCCGCTGGATTGCGCCGATCGAGGCGGTCGAGACGTTGCCGTAACTGACCGAAATCTCTTTGGCGCGCTCGCCGATATCGGCCAAGAGGGACCGCAAGTCCTTCAGATCGAGCAGCAGCATGCCCTCGTCGTCGGCCAGCTTGAAGGCAATGTTCAACACACCCTCCTGGGTCGCATTGAGATCAAGCATGCGCGAGAAAAGCAGCGGGCCCATCTCGGAAACGGTGGTTCTGATGGGGTGGCCCTGGCGGCCAAACAGATCCCAGAAGATGACGGGAAAGGACCCGTACTCGTAATCGTCAAAGCCGATGTGTTTCGCCCGTTCGGCCAGAAAATCCTTGGGTTCGCCCGGCATGGCGATGCCGGACAGGTCGCCTTTCACGTCGGCGCAAAAAACCGGCACACCGGCCCGGGAGAACCCCTCGGCCATGATCTGCAGCGATACGGTTTTGCCCGTGCCCGTGGCACCGGTGATGAGGCCGTGCCGGTTGGCGTATTTCATCGCCAGGTATTCAGGCCGCGTGCTGGTGCCGAGATAAACGCTGTCGTCAACTAGCATGTGGATTTCCGTGTCACCCGAGGAGGTGGACTTATAGCGGCGGGCAAGCACCCTCCACAAGGCAAAAGGGCTGACCCTGCTGGACATTTGGCGCGCCGCTTCTATCTATTGAGGCCAGGACTCAAGGGGATGGTGCGATGCTGATCAGTACAACAGATACGCTGCAAGGTTATGAAATCACTGAATATCTTGGCATCGTGACGGGCGAGACCATCTCCGGCGCAAATTTCGTGCGGGACGTGATGTCGACGGTCACAGATTATGTGGGCGGCCGATCCGGCACCTATGAGGAAGTTGTGGGCAAAGCGCGCGAGAGCACTCTGGACGAGATGAGCGACCGGGCACGGCTGTTGGGCGCCGACGCGATCGTCGGCGTTTCGCTGGACTATGAGACGGTCGGCAGCCGTGGCGCCATGCTGATGGTCAACGCGTCGGGAACCGCAGTCCGGTTGCGCAAGCGCTGACCGGAATTTACCACGCCCACGGGCATTCATGGCCCTGAAGCGGCGAAATGGGTAGGTTCGGGCGGCAATTGCACATGGCGGCCGCTCATCATGCTGAACAGACGAGATTTCATTGGCGCGTTTGGAGCGACGATCGCACTTGCGCCAGAACTGGCTCAGGCTCAGGCAACGAGCGTAGGGCCCGCTACGGCAGAAACTTTGTCCACTTTTCAGGCGATGGTCGACCAGGCCGCGGCGGCCGGCGGGGACCTGATGCTGGAAGCCGGGGAATATCTGGTCAACGGCATTCGCCTGCCTTCGAACCTGACCGTTCGCGCTGCCCGGGGCGCGGTGTCGCTTGTTGCTGCAGGCGGGCCGGTGTTTGTGGCTGACGACAGCCGGAACATCACCCTCGAGGGTCTGACGTTTGACGGATCGGGCGCTGGCCGCGCGGACGGTGCGCTGGTCGAACTCCAGAACTGCGAAGGGCTGATGATCGCGGACTGCCATTTTCGGTCGGGGCCGGGAAACGGGATCACTGCCTACGCCTGTTCGGGAAGTGTCAGGGACAGCCGGTTCGAAGGGTTTGGGCAAACCGCCTTGCATTTGCAGGACGGCAAAGGCATGGCCGCCCTAAACAATGTCATCAGTGACTGCGGAAACGGCGGGATCAGGGTCTGGCGCTACGAAGGCGGACACGACGGAACGCTTGTCAGCGGCAATCGCATATCCGCCATTTATTCGCAGAGCGGCAATGGCCAGAACGGCAACGGCATCAACGTGTTTCAGGCCGATGCGGTGATCTGCTCGGACAATGTCATTTCCGATTGCGATTTTTCCGCGCTGCGTGCCAACACGACGCACGACACGATCTTTTCGGGCAACCAGTGCCTTGACTGCCGCGAGGTGGCGATTTTCTCGGAGTTCGGCTTTTCGGGGTCAATCATTGCGGACAATCTGATCGACCGGGCGGCCAGCGGCATTTCGATCACCAATCTGGACAGCGGTGGTCACCTGGCGGTGTGCAGCGGCAATATCGTGCGCAACATCAGCGGCAGTTCCCCCACCAACCCGGATACGGTGCCCACAGGTATTTTCGCCGAGGCGGATACCGCGGTGACCGGCAACGTGGTGGACAACGTGCCCGGCACAGGGATCGCTGCGGGCTGGGGGCCCTATCTGCGCAACGTGCTGGTTTCGGGCAATGTGGTCAGCAATGCGCTGATTGGCATTGGAGTGAGCGTTGTCGAGGGCGCAGGCGCGGCCCGAATCGAGGGGAACCTGATTTCAGGCGCCGGCGCCGCGGCGATCGCCGGCATGCGCTGGCGCGAGATTGCGACCGCGGATTTGTCCACAGACGCTGATCAGTTTGCGAATGTTGACGTGGGCGGCAACACGATCAGCTGAAGGCGTCGGTGACGGCAGGGGTTGCCCTCAGCGTGGCGACCTCGAGGCCGCGCCAGTTCTTGATGACCTGCGATTTGCGTTTATCCAGGGCTGCCGACTGGGCCGGACTCGGGTCTGCCATCACCTCAATGAGAGCTGCGACCATGGGCTCGGCAGCCTTGATGTTGCCATCGTCGCACTTGAGCGCGAAGCCGATGTTGGCGCCGCGCAAGGCGCCGCAGAAAACGCCTTCGGCGCCAATCTTGAGCATCAATTCGCCCTCAAAAGCTGTCATCAGGTCAGTATCGATTGTATCCGTGCCGGCGACGAGGAACGGGTTGCCGGTCGCGGCGTCGAACAGGATTCGGGCTGGCTGGATCAGGTCGTCGTCAAGGTCGATGCCACTGGTCATGCGGTGAAAGCCCAGAGCAAAGGCGCTGAGCGGCGCGGCCCAGGTGGGGATCGAACAGCCGTCAGTTCCGCAGCGATCTTCACTCAGATCGGTGCCGATGACTTGCTCGACGCAGTCTCTCACCAATTTCTGAACCGGATGGTCCCTCTTGGTGTACCCCTCAGTCGGGGCACCCAGCGCAAGCGCAACCGCCAGCATGCCGGCGTGCTTGCCGGAGCAATTGTTGTGCAGGGCGGATGGTTTTTCACCGGCACTTTTGAGCGCCTTGCGCGCTTCGGGATTGCTGGGCGGGTGAGCTCCGCACTCCAGATCGTCGACGGCCAATCCGAGCTTTTGCAGCATGCCGGACACGACCTCGATGTGCCTGGGCTGGCCGTGGTGGGAGGCGCAGGTGAGCGCCAACTCTTCTGCGGTGAACCGGAATTTCTGCTGCGCGCCGGACCTGAAAATGGCGAGGGCCTGCAGGCTTTTGATCGCCGATCGTGGGAAGGTGGGCCGCGTGATATCACCGGCCTGGGCCAGGATTTCGCCATCGGCCCCGACAACGCAAAACGCGCCGCGGTGCAGGTTTTCCACCCAGTTGCCGCGAACGAGTTCGGCCAGTACCGGATTTGCAGACATAAAGAACCCCGCTTCTCGTATCCCGGTGAGGGAACGCAAAAGCGGGGTCAAGTCAATGGGTTTGGAGGTCGGAAGGAAGGAAGTCGATTACTGGGCGACGAGTGTGAGATAGCGCGAGTTGACCCAGCCGTACGTCGTGTTGCGTTCGACCTTGCACCAGTCGGAGGAGTTCTCGACGGTAATGCAGCGCTCAATCCAGACGTATGCGCCCGGTTCCAGTGCGCTGATCTGCTGCGAGTAGTGGGCGGGCCAGAGGCGCACATTCAGATGATCCCAGGCCTCGACGCCGACGACCTGACCAAGCTGGTCTATGTCATAACCAGCAGCCAGCGCGGGACTGACGGCGAAAACTGCGGCGGCGAGGATGATGATGCCGGCACCGGCGGCGGCGATCAGGTTTTTGACTTGGCTGTTCATGGTTCAATCTCGATTCAGTGTTCCCTTGTCCAGTTGAATAGCGGCCGGGGATTGAACGGTGCGTGATATGCGCATTCAGAATGCGTTCATGTGGCGAGAGGCGCGTGAATTGCCGATGTGCAGCTAACATGTTAGCGGTCGTCACGGATTTGCAGCGGCGATGGAGGACAGGATGACAAGGGTTTTGGTCACGGGCGGAACAGGCAAGCTGGGCCGCGCCTGTATCAAGGATCTGGCGGCGCATGGATATGACGTCGTCAACGCTGATACGGCCGGGGCGCGGGAACAGGCGGTGCCCTTCGCGCGGGTTGATCTGACGGATTTTGGTCAGGTTCTGGAACTGGTGATGGGCGCGACCGACGAAAAGCGGGGCAAATTCGACGCCATCGTGCATCTGGCGGCGGTGCCCGCACCCGGCCTGACCTCGAACGCGGCAACATTCAGGAACAATGTGCCGACCAGCTACAATGTGTTCGAGGCGGCACGGATCGCCGGGATCACCAATGTTGTGTTTGCCTCCAGCGAGACAGTGCTCGGCCTGCCGTTCGACACGCCACCACCTTACGTACCCGTCGACGAGGAGTATTTCCCGCGTCCGGAATCCGCCTACTCACTTGGCAAGCTGCTGGATGAAACCATGGCGGCCCAATATTGCCGGTGGAACCCCGGTCTCAAGATGATCGGGCTGCGGTTTTCCAACGTCATGGATCCCGAGGATTATGCAGCCTTCCCCTCGTTTGATGCAGACGCCAGGCTCAGAAAGTGGAACCTCTGGGGCTATATTGACGCGCGCGACGGCTCGCAGATGATCCGCAAGGCGCTGGAGTCCGACCTGAAAGGCTTCGAGGCGTTCATTGTCGCCAATGACGACACGGTGATGACGCGCCCCAACGCGGAACTGTTGGCCGAAGTGTTCCCGAACGTATCCGTCAAACGCAAGTTTGGCCCGAACGAGACGCTGCTTTCGGTCGACAAGGCCAAGCGGTTGCTGGGGTACCAGCCAGAGCATAGCTGGCGGAATCACGTCTAGGCGGTCAGTTCAGCGCCTTTTCATACATGCGATGGGTCTTGTAGCGGGTCGCCCCCATCATTTCGGCGGCCCGCACCATCAAGCGATTGGTTTCAAGGATCTGGCTGAATTCACCGCTGATGTAACCCTTGGCCGAGGCCGCCTGGAAAGCATGATTGTAGAGCATCAGGTCTATGCCTTGCCCGCGGAACTGCTTGAGCACACCCATGATGATGACGCGCAGGCTCTTTATGGCACCCGGGCGCGCGTACCAAAGCAGTTTCGGCAGTCCGAAAGGCAGCAACCTGCCGTCGGGTACATGCGCCAGCGCCTCGTTGATATTGGGAATTGCAACAATCATGCCGGCGATATCGCCCTCGGCAGTCTCGGCGAGGTAGATGAGATCAAAATCGGCAATCTGTTTCAGGTTAGCGACGAGCAGCATGAATTCCTCACGGCTCATCGGCACCCAGTACCAGTTGTTCTCCCAAGCCTTGTTATAGACCTCCCAGATCTTGAGGGCATCGCGTTCGATGTTGGCCTTGTCGAATTTCCGGATGGTGAGAGGGGAACGGTTTTCAGCGCGCGGCGCGGCGCTGGTCAGTCGTTCGCTCATCTCGCCTTCGCGCAGGATGTAGCAGAACAGATCGACTGACTTTGTGTACCCGGCAGCTTCCACCAAATCCTGATAGTAGGTCGGGTTGGACGGAATCATGATGAAATTCGGCGTGTCGAATGCATCGACCTGCAGTCCGATCTCCTCGTTCACCGAAGGATTGAAGGGGCCGCGAATGAGATTGTGCCCCCAGTTCCGGGCCTCTGCCTCAACCCGCGCGAACAGCAATTCTGCGGCGTCAGGATCATCTTCACATTCGAAGAAGCCAAAGTGGGTGGTTGTTTCGCCGTGTATACGGTTATGCGACTGGTCGTTGATCGCAGCGATGCGCCCGACGGGTTTGCCGTCGCGGCGTGCGACGAACAGTTTCATCTCCGCGTGAGCATAAAACGGGTGTTTCTGCCGGTCCAGGAGTTCTTTCAGCTGCACACGCAGCGGCCGCACCCAAAGCCGGTTTTCGGGGCAGATCGAGTAGCTCAGTTCGACAAATTCGGAGAAAGCCCGGCCCGTGTCCGCCGGCACTATCGAAAGCGTTGAAATGCGAAATCCCCCAGACGCGCATGTGCGCAGCGCAAGCCTATGCCGGGATCAGGCCTTCCGCCAGTTGCTCTTTCGGTTTTGTCCTGGAACTGGACTGGCTGGGGCGGCAGGATTCGAACCTGCGAATGCCGATACCAAAAACCGGTGCCTTACCACTTGGCCACGCCCCAATCCGGCGCGTCTCCTACACCGATTGGTCCGCACAAGCAACACAACTGAAGCGCGTTTCAATGCTTGAACAGGCGCGCCAGCTTGACTATAGAGAGGGCCGAAATCGTGACGGAGTATAGCGCAGCCTGGTAGCGCACCTCGTTCGGGACGAGGGGGTCGGGTGTTCGAATCACCCTACTCCGACCAACTAATCCCCCTGAGTTATCAATAACTTAGGGGGATGCCCTTCCCGCCCAAAGTTGCATCGAAATGGTTACTGGCACAATTCTGGCACAGTGAGATTTCGTCATGGCTACAATTCGCAAGCGCGGGAACCGATATCACGTTCAGGTCCGGCGCCAGGGGCTGGAGTCCCGCAACCGTTCCTTTCTCAAGAAAGCTGACGCGCTGGAGTGGGCTCGCCTGATCGAAGCCCAGGCTGACCGGCAGGACTTGTCGCCGAACAGGGAGTCGCTGGAACTAATCACGCTCGGCGATCTGGTCCGGCGATATCGGAACACGGTAATTCCCGGCTTGAAAGCCGCCGATCGTGAACTTTATGTCGTCAACGCCTTCCTACGCCACCCGACCTGCCGGAAGCCGCTTTCGCCGCTTTCTGTCGCCGACTTTAGCCGTTCCCTGTTGTCGGTCTGGCCGATCTGGGCCGGGGGCGAGCAAATGTTGGGCTGGAGGTGCGACGCCGTCAACTTGAGAGAAACTCCCGCAGCAACGCGATCTGGCTGGCATTGGCTAGTGTGGGAGCGTGGCCGCAATCTTCGATCAATTCGAGGCGGGGTTTCGGGCCGCGTGTTAGCATCTCAGCGGCGACTTCCGGAGTGAGGACGTCAGAATTTTCGCCTCGCAGAAGAAGCGACTTGGCGGTAACCTGGTCGTAGATGTCCCATATCTGGATGTCAGGACTGTCTTCGTCGAGCAGACGGACGATGCGGGGATCATAGTGGACGGAGATGCGGCCAGCGTCGGTGCGGCGCATTGAGGTGTCTGCCATGCGATGCCAGAAGGACTCGGTGTTTTCGCCGAAGGACCTGTAGGTCACGCGCAGCCAGTCACGCAGTTCGCTGACGCGGTCGAAGGTGGGTGGTTTGGCCACATATTCGGCGATGCGGCGCGAGCCCTCCGCCGGGATTTCCGGTCCGACGTCATTGATCACGAGATGGGAAATGCGACCCTTGAGGGTCGTTGCCGCCATGATGATGCCGAGCAGGCCGCCCATCGAGGTGCCGACCCAGCGCAAATTGTCGAACGCGTAGTGCTCGATCATTGCCAGCGCTGTCTGGGCGTAAGTGGGGAACGAATAGCCGGTTTCGTGGTCGTGGACCCAGCTTGAGAGTCCGCGCCCGAGCGTATCGGGGCAAGTGACGAAAAATTGGTCGCTGAGGGCCGAGGCGGCTTCGTCAAAGTCGCGGCCGGTTCGGGCCAGGCCATGCCACATGATCAGCGGCGGGTTTGAAGGATCACCCCATTCGCTGACGTGCATCTCATGGCCAGCGGCCTCGATGTAAGCGGAACGCCGTTCACTCATTTGCCCGCCCTCGCGTCACGATCCATCAGCGTGCCGACCAGCCCGGACGGGAAGAAATAAACCAGCAAGATGAACCCGACGCCCAGCCAGAGCAGCCAGCGGTCGGGATTGAGCAAGTCAGGCAGCAGCGGGATGCTGGCGGTGGCTTCGGCACCGAGCGCCATCAGGTCCTTGAGGTAGTAAGAGGCGAGAGTCATCAGGACGACGCCGATGACTGCGCCCCACATGGTGCCCATGCCGCCAATGACCACGATCAAAAGAATGTCGATCATGATGTCGAAAGAAAGCGCCACTTCCGGGCCGGTGTATTTGAGCCAGACGGCGCGCAGGATACCGGCCAGCGCCGCGATGACCGCGGCGATGCAGAAAACCGCTGTGCGATAACCGACCACACGATAGCCGATGGCCTCGGCGCGCATTTCATTCTCGCGGATCGCCTTGAGCACCCGACCGAGGGGAGAGGCGACGATGCGCAACATGACCGCGAAAAGCGCCAGCGAGGAGGAGAAAACGAAATAGTAGAGCGCAATCTTGCCGTTGAGGGCTACACCGAAGAGTTTCACCGCCTTGCCTTCGGCGTCGGCGATCAATTCGGTGGCGGGGGAAAACAGGCGCGGAATGGAGTATGTGAGCCCGTCCTCTCCGCCAGTGAACTCGGACAATTGGCTGGCCAGCACAAGCATGACGGAGGCGGCGGCCAACGTGACCATGGCGAAAAAGATCGCTTTCACGCGTAGCGACAAAAGCCCGATGAGCGCGGCAAGGACCAGGGCCGCAAGAACGCCTGCCCCACCTCCAAGCGCGATGGAGGTGAAGGAGGCGCCGAACTGCTTTAGCGCAATGGCTGTGCCGTAGGCGCCGAGGCCAAAAAACATGGTGTGGGCGAAGGAAACGATGCCCGTGTAGCCGATCAGCAGGTCGAAACTGGCAGCCAGGACGATAAAGACGCAAATGCGCGCTGCCACTTCCTGGGAGCGCACATCGGGGAACAGGAAGGGCGCAAACAGCAGCGCCAGTGCGATCAGTCCGACCGTGCCGTATACCAGGAGGCGGCCCATGGGCAATTGGCGCGGGGCACCTGTTTGTTCGACGGCGAGGCTCATCGTTTCACCGCCGGAAGCAAGCCCCAGGGCCGCCACAAGAGGATGGCCATCATCAGGATCATGTTGGACAGGAGCGCGACTTTCGGGCTGAGGAAGCCGACATAATTGGCCATGAGTCCAACGAGGACGGCACCCAAAAGCGAGCCACGGATTGAGCCCAGCCCGCCGATGATAACGACTATGAAGACAAGGATCATCATTTCTGCGCCGAGCGAGGCGGTGATCAGGCCCTGATAACCGGCCCACATGGCGCCACCCATGGCCGCCAGCGCCGAACCGGCCATGAAGACGCCGATGAACAGGCGGTCAATCCTGAAACCGAGTGCCTCGACCATTTCGCGGTTTTCCACCCCGGCGCGGATCAACAGGCCCACACGGGTGCGATCGAGCACGAGGTAGAGCCCGAGATAGACGAGCGCACCAAGACCGAAGGCGAAGACGCGGTAAACCTCGATGGAGACTTCACCGATGATGAACGACCCGGTGAGGACTTCAGGGCGCGGCACCGGCAACGGGGCACCACCCCAGATCATCAGGATGAGTTCCTCGGCGACGATGAGACCGCCCACGGTGATGAGGATCTGGCGCAGGTGGTCGCCGTAGACCGGCTTGATGATGACCCGTTCAAAGAACCAGCCGATCAGCCCGCCCACGACGGCAGCAACTGCGATCGCCATCAGCAGCCCGACGATATTGAGCACCGGATTGGAGCCGGCGATCCACAGCGTTAGCCAGCCAAGCACTGTGGCACCGACGAAGGCGCCGGCGGTGACGAAGGCGGAGTGCGAGAAGTTGAGCACGTCCATCAGCCCGAAGATTAGCGACAGGCCGGAGGCCATCAGGAAGATCATCATACCCATGGCGAGGCCTGCGGCGGTGAGGGTGATCCAGGTGGCCGGGCGGCCGATGAGGACAAAGGCAATGATCGCGAGGATCACCGGCAACAACATGACGCCGCCGAAGCGTTCGAAGGTGGCGTTGAGGTCCTTCATTCCGCCGCCGCCATGGAGAGGCCCAAGTAGCGGTCCTGCAATTTCTGGCTTTCGACCAGTTCGGCCATCTGGCCGTGATGGACCATGCGGCCGTCGTCAATGACGGCCACGGTCTGTCCAAGGGCGCCGGCGAAGCGGAAGTTCTGCTCGACCAGCAGCACCGTGGTTTCGGCGGCGATCTCGCGGAAGGCGACAATCATGTCGCGGATGATTGCCGGGGCAAGGCCCTTGGTCGGCTCGTCGATGAGGATCAGCTCACGCCGTTCAATGATGGCGCGGGCGATGGCCAGCATCTGTTTCTGGCCGCCGGACAAGGCGTGCGCCTGCTTGTCCCAGAAGGTCTTGAGCGGCGGGAAAAGCGTCTGCACGCGGTCAAGACGTGCAGTATCGAAACTGCCGTCACGGGTGGCGAGCCGCATGTTTTCAGCAACGGTCAACCCACCAAAAACACCCATGTTCTCGGGCACGAAGGCGACGCCGAGCCGGGCAATGTCGGAGACGTGCATGCGGGTGATGTCGTGATGCTTGAAGATGACTGCGCCCTTTCGGGCGCGCCACAGGCCCATAATGGTGCGCAGGGTAGTGGTCTTGCCGGCACCGTTGCGCCCAAGGATGACATGGACTCCACCTTCGGGCACGTCGAGATGGACGCCATGCAGGATGTGATACTGGGCGATGTCGGTGTGCACATCATCGAGCCGGAGGATCATGCCGCTCATGCCACCTCCTCCGCGCCGGTGCCCAAATAGATTTCGCGGACCAGTTCGAGCTTCATGACGTCTGCGGGCGCACCGTCAGCGACGAGCTGGCCGTTGTGCAGGACGACAATCCGATCAGCCAGGGCGCGCACCACATCCATCTTGTGTTCGACCAGCAGAACGGTGCGCGAGGTGTCCTTCTTGATCTCGCCGATCAGTTCGAGAATGACCGGCGCCTCATCCAGCGACATGCCGGCGGTCGGCTCGTCGAACATGAAGATTTTCGGTTCCATGGCGAGCAGCAGCGCAACTTCCAGCTTGCGCTGGTCGCCGTGCGGCAAGGCGGCCGCGGGCAGGTGAGCGACAGCACCAAGTCGCGCCGCCTCGAGATAGGACATGGCTTCGTCGGTGAGATGACTGAGCGCCGATGCCTTTACAAATAGGCGCGGTCCCTGCCCTTCGCGCGCCTGCACGGCCAGCCGGACGTTCTCAAGGACAGTGAGGCGCGGAAACAGGTTGGTGAGTTGGAAGGCGCGACCGATGCCGGCCTTGGCGCGGGCTGACGGCGACAGTCGGGTGATCTCCCGATCACCGAGCAGGATGCGGCCGGTGGTGGGGGTCAACTGTCCGGAAATCAGATTGAACCAGGTGGTCTTGCCGGCGCCGTTAGGCCCCACGACCACAGTCAATTCTCCAGCGTGGAACGCGCAGCTGACATCATCGACGGCCTTGTGACCGCCAAAGCTGATGCCGAGATGTTCGCTGGTAAGGGAAGCCGCTGAAGACACGATAACCTGGTTCCTTTGTCCGCCGTTGTGTGTGGCGGGCGACGGGCGCCCGGCAATTCACGAAGGGGAGGATATCCCCGTTTGCCGGACGCCGTCTTGATTGTCACCCGCTTGAACACACGGGTGACAGGTGCAACCGAGCCTATTCCTGGTTATTGCGACCGACGGGGATGTCCATGTCTCCTGCCGAAATCACTCTGACCAGTTCGGGGATGGCCCACTCGACTTCATCATCGACCCGGATCTTAAAGTGATACATGTCCTGAAGGGCTTGATGATCTTCCGGACGGAAGGTCATTTCGCCTTTGGGCGTGTCGAACGACATGCCTTCCATGGTCGCGATCAGGGATTCGGTGCTCCAGTCATCTGTGCTTTCGAGCGCTGTGACAATAGCCATGGCTGCTGCCATTCCGCCGGCGGTGAAGAAGTCAGGTGGAGTGCCGAAGCGTTCCTGATGCTCGGCGACCAGCCAGTCGTTCATCTCATTGTCGGGGGCTTCGTAGTAGTAGTAGATCGCCCCTTCCATTCCTGGCACCTGTTTGTATGCGGTGAGCGCGGGCAGGATGTTGCCCCCGGTCGACAGTTCGATATCGAAGCGGCCCGGATCGGCGGCGACCAGCGGGGTCATCGCGTCGATACCGGCTACGTAGATCATGATGACCTTGCGGCCCGGCTGATCCTTGAGCGCATTGAACAGGCGTTCAATCGTAGCGGTAAAATCGGTGGTCTGTTGCGGCACATATTCTTCGGCAACGATATTGGCGCCGGTGCCTTCGAGCGCTGACTTGAAGGCGGCAACACCGTCACGACCGAAGGCGTAATCCTGAGCCAGCGTGGCGACGTAAAGATTCTCATCGGGCTGCAGGGCCAGCGCCTGGGCCTGCATGTCCATGGAGGAATTGCGTGAGGTCTTGAAGACGTAGCGGTTGGAATCCGGACCCGTCAGACCGTCGGCTACGGCCGGTTCGACCAGCAGGATCTTTTCATATTCCTCGGCTATGGGCAGCATGGAGAGCGCCACGCCGGAGGACGTATCGCCGACGGCAAGCAGCACATCGTCGTCGCCATAGGCCTCAGCCAGAAGGGCGCGGGCGATATCGGGCTTGAACTGGGTATCCTTGATGATCAGTTCGATGGGCATGCCGTTGATCTGGTTGGTGCCATCGGTGGCATATTCGAGACCCATCTCGAAGCCGGTATGCATCTGTTCGGAATAGACCGACAGCGGCGAGCCGCTGAGGCCATGGATCAGCGCGATCTTGACCGCATCCTGGGCCTGGGCTGCGACGCCGCCCAGTAAAATGCCGCCCGCGGCTACAGCCGCCAGAATTTTCTTCATCGGATCATCTCCTCCCGTTGGCCGAAATCCGCGAAATGCAGACGACGGCGAATAAGCTGAAGGGAGGCGAAAGGTGTCGTGACCGGTGTCCGACGCCGTGATTGTCATCCTCCCCAATCTCCGGATCGCCACGGCGGGTTGGCCGCGCATTGATGGCAAAGCGGGATTTGGCGTGTATTATCCGGTTCTGTCGAGAAACCGCGCAATACCGTAGAAACACACCATATGAACGGAATCCCCGACCTCAGCAGTCTGGCGTTCGAGCATGCACCCATCGGTCTGGTGGTGACCGAAAGCCGGGTGATCAGGGGGTGCAACCCCGCGTTTGCCGAGATGTTCGGCTATGAACGCGAAGAGTTGATCGACCAGTCTTTCGCCATGCTCTACCCCTCGATGAAGGAGTTCGTGTCGATCCGGGATGTCGGGGTCGAACCTTTGAAACGCGACAATCGCTATTCAGACGAGCGCATCATGGCGCGCAAGAACAATTCGCTGTTCTGGTGCCGGGTTCGCGGCCATTCGCTGACCCGCGACGATGACCCGCTGCGCCGGGCTGTGTGGAGTTTCGCCGACCTTTCAGAATCCCGGCAGGTGATCCCTTTAAGCACCCGCGAACGCCAGATCATCATGCATCTGGGTGAAGGACGGACCTCGAAAGAGATCGCCCGGATATTGGCGATTTCGCCAAGGACGATCGAGTCCTATCGGGCGCGTCTTTTGAAGAAGTGCAACGCACATAATGTGGCGGAACTGCTGTCGAATTTGAGTTCTATGCCGGAGTGAGTGTTTGCTGGGCGCGTCGTTCAGCGCACCCGGTTTTCGGTAACCTCAAACACGCATACTGCGCCGACATCCGCGGTGAAGCGGAACCGGGTTGGATGGGTTCATCGCCGCCGAGGACGGCCAACCAGGCGCAGCCGTCGGAGAACAAGAAGTCCGGCTGGGTGGGCGTCGTGTGGAACTAGCGAGGTCATTGAAAGTCAGAGAGTTGCAGTCGTTATGCAATCCGCCCCTGGCACGGAGCCCTTCGTCAATATGACGAAGTTTGTCGGTCCTTGGATCACCTCGGACGCAACCATTCGATCTGTCCAGCCATCGGAGAGCTTCTAGTTTGTTTATTTATGAATAGAACTT
This sequence comes from Devosia sp., assembly GCA_017794705.1. Taxonomy (GTDB): domain Bacteria; phylum Pseudomonadota; class Alphaproteobacteria; order Rhizobiales; family Devosiaceae; genus IH3. Next base: position 999,544 of record CP051235.1, read on the forward strand.
TTATTGACAAATGCAACGGAGGTTGATGAGTTGTGACTTGTTGGCGACGTGTCGCTAAACTGAAGGAGAAAACTCGATGTCGTCACCAATGACACCGCGGCAGATCGCGCAATCCTATTGGGATGCTGAAATGCGCCGGGACACCGATGCGGTGCTGGAACATTTCCATCCTGACGCTGTGCTTGAAACGCCAAACGGCGTATTGCGCGGTCGGGACGAAATTCGCACCTTCTACGCGCCGATGTTTGAGGAATATCCCACGCTTGCGGTTCGGATCGTGCGCGACATTACCAACGGGGATTGGGCCATGCTTGAATACGATGCTGTGCTCACCCGCGCGGACGGCAAGGTGGCTCCGCTTCAGGGCTGCAATGTCGTCAACTTTCGGGATGAGATGTTTTACTATTTGCGTGGCTATTTCGATCCCAGCGCCTTGTGACGCTGGGTCGGCGGCGATCGGATAAATGCAGCAAAATGAAACGTTTTGGCACCGTCATCGGCATCCGGCCAGAGAAGATTACGGAATACAAGGAGCTGCATCGCAACGCCTGGCCGGCGGTATTGGCGAAAATGACCGAATGCAATTTTCGCAATTTCTCGATCTATCTGAAGGAACCGGAAAACCTGCTCTTTGGCTATTTTGAGTATGTCGGAGATGATTTTGCGGTCGATGCGGCGCGGATGGCTCAGGATCCGGAAACGCAAAAATGGTGGGCGCTGACCGACCCGTGTCAGGAGCCGCTGACGAACCGCAAAGTGGGAGAGTGGTGGGCTGAGATGGAAGAAGTGTTCCATCTCGACTGACATCGGCTCAGATGGGCGCAACCTCTGCGATCAACCCTTTGGCCCTCAGTGCAACCCACAAGTCGTTCGGGATATCCAGATGCCACCAGTCCCAGATCTGGTCAAACTCTTTGGCGGTCCGTGGGCCCGGCAAGACTGAGCAGATAGCCGGATGTTTGATTGGAAACTGCAGCGCGGCAGCTGAAAGCGGCACTCCGTGCGCCTCGCATTCGAGAGCTATGCCACGCACCCGTTCTATGACCTCTTCTGGTGCCTTGTAGTAGTTCCATGTATCACCGCCGGCGAGAATGCCAGAGTTGAAGGGTCCGCCGCACACCACGGATGCGTTTCGCTCCAAGCATCGCTCAAGGAAAGGACTCAGGCTTTCTTGTTCAAGGAGCGTATAGCGACCCGCTAGCAGGAACACATCCCAGTCACCCAGGTCCAGCGCGTCCATCAGGATCTGCCACTCATTCACACCGAGCCCGATGGCTGAGACCTGACCGCTCTCCCTCAGTTCACACATGGCGCGATAGCCACCATCCACCAGGTCCTGCCAGTGCCGTGCGTTCTCGTCACCATGAGTCATCGTCCCGATGTCATGAGCGAACAGAATATCGATATGGTTGAGGCCCAACCGATGCAGTGACGCCTCATGTGAGCGCATGATGCCATCGTAGGAATAGTCATAGGTTTCGATGAATGGCAAAGGTTCGATCCAACCAAGAATATCCTTGGGATCACCGAAATAGGGTGTGAGCAGCCTGCCCGCCTTCGAAGAGAGGACAATGTCCTTGCGGTTCGCCCGCACGGCGTCACCGGCCAACCGCTCGGCTTTGCCCAAACCGTAGTAGGGCGCAGTATCCACATAAGTCACACCCTTGGAGAGCGCAGATTCGATGGCACAACGTGCATCAGCGAGTGACACTTTGCCGAAAAGGCCCGCAAGACTGGCCGTGCCGACACCCAGCGTCGAAACTTCCAGGTCGGTTTCCCCAATTTGCCGCCGCGCGAGTTCTCGACCTTGTTTCATCTTTTGCGCCTTGCGTGTCGTCAGCTGCCAAAAACGCGATGGGTCGCTCCGCGGAAGTGCCGCTCCAGAGCTTCGTCAGCCAGATCGGAATCGCCCTTTTCGAGTGCCGCGATCACTTCCATATGCTCATCCAGCGTTTCGAGAATGTGCTTCCTCACGGTGGGCCGTTGATGCACTCGACGTGCCATGAAGATGTTCTCGAACTGATTGCGGTGCGCGAGGGTTATTGAGCGATTGCCGAGAGCGCGGACAATGTCATAGTGAAAATCCCGGTCGAGTATCTCGATGCCGGCCACACCTTCTTCCAGGGAACCTCCGGAAACGATCCCCGCGAGGTCTTCGTGTCGTTTGCGCATTGTTCCAATCCATTCTGCAGTCACGGAATCCGCAAAGGCACGCACCGCAGGCAGTTCAATGATCTTGCGGAACTGGAAGTTCTCGCGGATGAACTCGACCTCCGGATAAACGATCTGGATGCCCGACCTCGGCTTGGTTTCGACGAGGCCATGTTCCTCGAGCAAAACCAACGTCTCCCGCAAGGGCGTGAGTGACAAGCCCAGTATTTTGCACAGTTCGTTCTGAGTCACCGTCATGCCGGCTATCAGAGTTCCGTCATGAATCGCCTTGCGAAACCGCTCATAGCCCGAATTGCCTTCCGGGAGGTCGGCCGACCTGGCCTCTGAGGATTCAGATCTTTGCGCATCGGCGCGGGGCGGCAAGGTTTTAGCAGGCATGGCGAATCCTGATTTGATCAATCTGGAATATCATATAGCGGTTTTGGTATATCATAACAAGCACGGATTGGCGCCATTGGGCGCGGATTTCAGCGATCATGCTATTCACTGTTCGCGACTTTGGCGCAGTCCTCGCGGTAAAATCGACTATTGACATATCAAAATGGCTATTCAAATATCTCAATCTCACTTTTGGGAGGTAGTAAGTGAAGATCACCGGTTTTGTGGCGTGGCTTTACGAGTCCAAGCGCGGGCCCAGCTTCTACTGGCGAAAGGGCTTGCCGCATTCACATGACGACCTCCCGCGCGGCTCGGGTCCGCGTAACTGCGTCATTCGCATGGAAACGGATGAAGGGCTGTTTGGCGCGCTGGACTTTTATCGCGGTGAAGTCGCGTTTGACCTGGTGCGCCGGCGCTATTCCGCATTCATCGGAGAGAATCCCATTCACACGGAGCGCATGTGGCACCTCATGTGGGAAGTCGACCGTATGGAAGAAATCCAGATGCGGTGCTTTGGCTTGCTCGACACATTGTGCTGGGATGTGAAATCACAGCTTGCCAAAATGCCCATTCACGAATTGCTGGGTGGCAACAAGACGAAGGTTCCTGCCTATGCCTCGACCGTAACCTGGAACACGCTTGATGAGTATGAGCGCTATATCAAGATGTGCCAGGACTTGGGGTTCAAAGCGTTCAAACTGCACGCCTGGGGCGACGTCAAACGCGACATAGAACTCTCCGCGGCACTCAGGAAATGGGTGGGGCCGGATGCCGATTTGATGTTCGACGGTTCGGCTGGCTGGGATTATGTGGATTCACTGGAGGTTGGTCGTGCGCTCGAGGACCTCGGCTACCTCTGGTATGAGGAGCCAATGCGCGAGTTCTATCTCGGCGCCTACTCCAAGCTTTGTGACAAGCTGAAAATCCCGGTCTGTGCGGCCGAGACCTCAGACGGCATTCATTGGAACATGGCCACCTGGATCGAGAACCGGGCGCTCGACATGACCCGAATTTCTTCCCACTACAAAGGCGGATTCACGGGGTCGATGAAGATCGCCCAGACTTCAGACAGTTTCGGAATGCGCGCGCAGGTCCACGGCATGAGCCTTGAGAACGCACAATTGTGCGGAGCGATTTCCAACAATGACTACTATGAGCAAATCGTCATCGACGAGGAGCACATCAAGGGTCTCGACAAGTTGGGAAAACTTGCCGTCAAGGACGGTTTCCTTGAGGTCAGCACCGAGCCGGGCCTCGGCTACGAGATCGATTTCGAAAAACTCGACGAAATCTGCATTGAAAAGGTCGTCGTGACTGAACGCCCGGGGGGCGGTCTGTCGGATGGCTAAGGTTGAGCTGAAAGGCGTCGCGAAGTCTTTCGGCGCCGTGCGCGTGCTCGATCCCATCGACCTGTGCGTCGAGCCGGGGGAGTTCGTAGCCTTTGTTGGGCCGTCCGGTTCAGGCAAATCGACGCTGCTGCGCATGATTGCCGGGCTGGAAAGCGTGTCGGAGGGTGATGTTCTGATAGGTGGCGAAGAGGTGACTTTTGCCGAGCCGTCAGAACGGGGCACAGCCATGGTCTTTCAGTCCTACGCGCTCTACCCCCATATGAATGTTTATGACAATATCGCGTTCAACCTTCGGCTCGCGAAACGCCCGAAATCCGAGATTGACGCTCAAGTGCGAGAGGCCGCGAGGACGCTGCGTCTCGAGGACTTGCTAGAGCGGTCGCCCGCCCAACTGTCCGGTGGACAGCGGCAACGCGTCGCCATTGGACGCGCTATTGTCCGGCACCCCAAAGTTTTTCTATTCGATGAGCCTCTGTCCAATCTCGATGCGGCACTGCGCGTGCAGATGCGTCTGGAGATCGCGCGGTTGCACCGCGAAATCGGGGCCACCATGATTTACGTCACTCACGATCAGGTTGAGGCCATGACCTTGGCCGACCGGATCGTCGCACTTGACGATGGTGCCATTCAGCAGACCGGTGCCCCGCTCGATCTCTATGCCCGGCCTTCCAACAGGTTCGTGGCAGGCTTTATCGGTTCGCCCAAAATGAACTTCATTCCTGCCGAAGTCATTGACGGGACTCGTGCCGGTGTCGGCCTCAGACTGCACGCAGGTGACGGAACGTCATTCGGACTTGGAGCACTTAAAAGTGCAAAGGCGGGCCCCGTGTCTGTCGGCGTCCGTCCAGAAGCCATTCGACTGCACATTGCCGGTGGGACGCCTCCAGCCGGCACCCTGGAGATCCCGGCACGCGTCGACTCCGTCGAACGCCTCGGGAATGTGACCTACACCTACATTGACGTCGGGTCTGACGAGCTTCTGACCGTTCAATCCGGCGGCGATGTTCAGCTGAAATCTGGAGATCAGGCTCTCGCGGCGATTCAACCGGAGAGCTTTCACGTGTTCGATGCTGCAGGAAAGACAATCCTTTCAGCATCGGCAGCGCCGGCGCGCACATAGCCGGCAATAACAGGAGGAAAAACCATGCAGTTTTTGACTAGACGCTGGGCTTTGCTGGCTGCGGCCACTGCCCTGCTCGCTCCGGGTCTGACCGTGCCGGTCATCGCTCAGGACGAAGTCTCACTTACAGTCTGGACGGACACGCCTCGCCAGTCGATGTTTGAGGAATATGACCGCCAGCACGACAATGTCAGCCTCGATATTTCCGTTCAGGGCGCGGACATTGTCCAGAAGATCCAGTTGGCCCTTCGGTCCGGCTCCGGCATTCCTGACGTCATTTTCATGGCGGACGTTTCTTGGGGCGCCCAGCTGAAAACCCGCCGCACTGACTATCTTTTGACACTGGATGATCTGGTGCCACAGGAAGTGCGGGACGAGTTTTATCCCAATTCAAACTCGCCGTGCCTGCTGAATGGCGAACTTGTCTGCCTGCGCAACGACATGGCGCATTTCATTGTCTGGTATGATGCGCCGCTCATGGAAGAACTGGGTGTCGAGGTGCCGACGACCTGGGAAGAATTCGAGGCCCTTGGTGCCGAGCTCGCACCACAAGGGTATATTCTGGGTTCAGGTGTCGAATCTTATCCGCTGGTGAATTACCTGACATCTGCGGGCTGCGAGATGGCTCTGCCTGATCCTGAAATTGCTGACGCCCTGCACATCAACCTGTCGACCGAAGCTTGCACCAAGCCGGCCGGAATGGTTGACCGGATGCTGGCCAATGGGTCGCTGTCGCGACTTGGCACCTTTGAGCCCGACTTGATAAATCTGGCCAAGGAGCGGAGGATCCCGCTACTTATTGGCCCGACCTGGTTCGGCGAATATGTGATCAAACCGAGCTATGAAGTGCCGGCGGGTCGACTGGCCGCCGCCACCTCCTTGCGGTGGGAAGATCAGGAACAGCCGCTGGCGTGGAGCTGGGGCGGTGGCACGTATGGCGGCTATCAGGGCACAGCGCACCCTGAAATTGTTGCTGACATCCTGATGTGGATGTCCACCGACGTCGGCATTCAAACCGATGCCATAACGCTGCCCGCGCACCGTCCTTCGTCCCTTGCGTGGGGCGAAAAGCTCAAGACCGACGAGTATTATGCCAATGACGACGTCTTCGACATTCAGGTCGAAGCGGCGCAATACAGCAACCCCGGCTACTCCAGCCTGCGTCTGCTGGTTGATCAAGCCGTAGCAAAGATCGTTGGACAAGCTCTTGGTTCAGGCGGCACGATCGAGGGTGCCCTCCCGGCTCTGGAAGCCGAGCTGGTCAATCTTGCCCAGCTTAACGGCTATCAGGTTATCTCCGATTGACGCAAAGGCCGGGCGGGTCACTCGCCCGGCCTTCAACTCAGCAGGCGCATGAAGATGACGGACCAGATCGAAAAACCGAGCACCGCGACAGTTGATGCAAAGCGTGCTCGTCTGGCGGCCCGTTCATCCCGGCGCGACACAATCGCCGCCTATGTGTTTCTGACCCCTTATCTCATCCTTTTAGCCATGTTCGGTATCATCCCGATCTCTTACGCGTTCGGTCTCAGTTTCATGGATACGATAACCATGGAATTCTGGGGGCTCGCCAACTACGAGTTCGTCTTTAGTGATTTTCGGATCCCTTCAAGCATCAGCAATGTCCTGAGCTACGTCGGTGTGTGGCTGGCCATGACCCTTCTGCTTGTGGTCGCGCTTTCGCTCATGCTCGACAACATCAACCGGCGCTCGGCCACGATCTTTCGGTCGATCTATTTTTTGCCTGGCGCTGTCACCTCATCGGCTGTGGTAGTTTTGTGGCTGTTCATACTCGACCCGTCGGTCAGCCCGTTCCAGCCGTTATTGCATCTTGTCGGTTGGGAAATCCGCGCGGATGTGATCACCGGGCTCACTCTGCCCGTGGTCTTTGCAATCATGACCTATTTTTCGCAGTCCGGCGGCTGGATCGTGGTCTTGGGTGGATCGCTGTCCACAGTCCCGTCAGAGGTGATTGAGGCTGCGCGCATTGACGGCGCCAATCGTTTCCAACTGGCGACACGGATCAAGCTACCAATGATCTGGCGAAGTGTTGTGCTGATGGGGATCCTTTGCTTCGCGCAAGGCTTGCAGATCTTTGTTGAGCCCCAACTGATGATGCTGGCTGGCCCGCAGTTTGCCCAAAACGACTGGTCGCTCAATCAGATGGTCTTCCAATACGCGTTCCTGATGGGTGACTTTGGTGCCTCTGCGGCACTGTCGGTCATGTTGATTGGCGTCTCAATCTCCATCGCGCTGATTGTCATCTTCGCCACCCGCTTTTACAAACTGGACTAACTTGATGGCCACAACTGCTCGTATTTTCGGCAACAAACGCGTTGGTTTCGGCCAGTGGGTGATCTACGCGCTCATCGGTATCGCGGGATTGTTCTACGGGACGCCGCTTGCCTGGTTGTTCCTGGCTGGGACGAGATCGGGTTCATCGCTTGATTCAGATCCGCCGTTCACTTTCGGCAGCTTTGAGCAGATGGCACAAAGTTGGGCGAACCTTGCCAGTTTCAATGATTTTCAAATTCTGAATTGGGCACTCAACTCGCTGATCTACTCGGTCGGAGGGGTCACGCTTTCGCTGATTGCCTGCATTCCGGCTGGCTATGCCCTCGCAACAAGCGACTTTCCGGGTCGAAGGGTGATCCTGATTCTGACACTCGTCGCGATGATCACTCCCAGCCAGTCCATTGTGCTGCCAATCTTTCTGGAAATGAACTTGATCGGTCTCAACAACACCTATCTGGGCCTCATTCTCGCAACCGGGTTTTTCCCGTTTGGCGTCTATCTTGCCTATATTCATTTCTCGGACTCACCGCCAAAGGGGGTCCTGGATTCCGCGCGGATCGACGGGTGCTCGCGCTACCAACTTTTCACGCATATCGCCTTGCCGCTGGCACGGCCGATCGTTTCGCTCGTGGCTTTCTTCAGCTTTCTGGCAAACTGGTCGAACTACTATCTCGCCGTTGTGCTTTTATCCGATGACAAGATCTACAATCTGCCGGTCGGCCTGACGGCGCTGGTCAGCGGTTCCGGCGCACTGACCAACCTGGCGGCCACCGGCATGCCAATAAAAAAACCTGAAGTCATTCTGGCCGCCATTCTGGTCATCTTGCCCGTGCTTGTCGTCTTCCTGATCGCCCAGCGCTTCGTCCGCTCCGGCATGCTGTCGGGCGCCGAGAAAGGCTGACCCGTTCCACCGCATCGGAGAGGAGCCGCTATGCGTATTCTGGATACTCACCTGCACCTGATTTATCCCGACCGGTTTTCCTATCCTTGGCTTGAGGGCTTTGACGCAATCAACAAGCCATGGCGCGTCGAAGATTACTTCCAAGAAGCCTTGGCTCTGGGCATCGAGTCAGCGCTCCACATGGAAGTCGACGCCGCTGAAAGGGACATGTTCGCTGAGTCCGAGTTCATGGCGAGCATCCATCCGCGTGTTGCCGGCGTGATCGCCGCCTGTCGGCCGGAGAAGGAAGATTTTGAACGGCAACTGGAGATGTTCACCCAAATCCCTAACATTCGAGGACTTCGCCGGGTCTTGCATCAGTCGCCGGATGAGTTGTCGCAAACTGAGGTGTTTCGCGACAATCTTGGGCTTTTGGCGAAGCACGGACTAAGCTTCGATCTTTGCCTTCGCGGTGATCAATTGGCCCTTGCCCGCCCGCTGGTCGACGCAGCGCCGGACACGCAATTCATCCTCGACCATTGCGGCGTGCCCGATATGACCACCGAGAACTTTGCAACGTGGCAAGCCGACATTTCCGAACTGGCCAAACGCCCGAATGTTGCAGGCAAGATTTCCGGGATCATTGCCTACGGCGGTCCGGATTGGAGCATTCAGTCTCTCAAGCCCACCTTCGAGCACATGATCGACAGCTTTGGCTGGAACCGGGTTGTCTGGGGATCGGACCACCCAGTGTGCACACTTACGGCTTCACTCACCCAGTGGGTGAAGACAACCCATTCGCTTCTGACGGGCGCAAGCGAAACGGAGATCGCCTCACTTCTACATAGAAACGCCGAGCGCATCTATCTCAGTTGAACGCATCAACAAACGTGACAACACCCGGGAGAGTGAGAGGAGCTCACATGTCTGAAATTCGGCTCAAACAGTCTTGGGAACTGCCATCTGAACCGAAGCCGATCGTCATCATTGGCTGCGGCGGGATCGTAGATGATGCCCATCTGCCAGCCTATGAATTGGCCGGGTTCAAGGTGGCCGGCCTGTTCGATGTCAATCCAGAAAAGTCGCGTCGTTTGGCCGACAAGTGGGGTGTGGGCGTGTTCGACAGCCTGGATGAGGCGGTGGCCAACCGCGATGTGGTGTTCGATCTGGCCTTGCCGCCTGCAGTTCACACTTCGGTGCTGCCTGCGCTGCCTGAAGGAAGCACTGTTCTCATTCAGAAACCGATGGGCCAAGATCTGGAACAGGCAAGTTCGATTGCGCAAATTTGCCGCGAACGAAAGCTGACCGCAGCGGTCAATTTCCAGCTTCGCTTCGCACCCATGATGCTGGCGGTGCGTGATGCTCTCGACAAGGACATGCTCGGCGAATTGCTCGATGTGGAAGTTCATCTTAACCTTCTGACCCCGTGGCACCTGTTTCCGTTCTTGATCGGTGCCTCCCGTGTCGAGATTTCAGTTCATTCCATCCACTATCTTGATCTGATCCGTTCGCTGCTTGGTAATCCAAGCAGTGTGCAGGCGCGCACAATGGGACATCCAGCAACTGAGCTGGCACAAACGCGAACCTCGGCCAATCTGGTCTATACCGGCGACAAACGGGCCACGATGAGCATCAACCACAACCACAGTTTCGGCCGCAAGTTTCAGACGGCGCAGATTCGCTTTGAAGGGACGAAAGGTTGTGCCGTCGTCAAGCTCGGACTGCTGCTGAACTATCCAACGGGCGAGCCTGACGAATTCTGGATCAGCAGCGGGGATGTCGACTGGCAGCAGGTGCCCCTCACCGGTTCGTGGTTCCCGCACGCTTTCATTGGAACCATGAGCAATCTTCAGCGATTTGCTTCCGGCGAGGATCAGTCCCTCGAGACTTCAGTTGAGGATGCGTGGCACACGATGGCGCTTGTGGAGGCGGCTTTTCAATCTGCGGCACAGCCGGGGACACCAGTGCTTGATGCACCGCCACAAGCGCAAACCTTCGCTTCGTTCTGAAGGGATCGCGTGCGCTCATGAGCAAAGATTTCATCATCGACCGCGCTGAATTGCGTCTGTTCCGGATCGCGCCGCCAATTCCGCTTGAAGACGCCACCCATAGAGTCAATCGCGTCGAGATCATGCTGCTTGAAATCGGCTTCGGCGGAGAAAAGGCGCTTGGCTTTAGTTATACGGCCGGAGTGGGTGCCACCGGTGTATGCGCGCTGTTGCAGGACTATTGTCTGCCACTTCTGTTGGGTCGCGACGTGCGCATGGTCAATGACTGCTGGTCAGCCATGTTCGAGCATCTTTATCGCACCGGTCTTGGTGCGCAGACCACATTGGCACTCGCGGCCATGGATACCGCCCTGTGGGATGCGCGAGCAAAGGTGATGGATCAAACACTTGCGATGGCTCTTGGCGGCGCGCGCACCCAGATCCCGGCCTATTGGAGCAGCATCGACATCAGCAGTTCGCCGGGTGCGTTGTTCAAGATTTTCAAGGCGAAGAAGGATGAAGGTTATGCTGCCTTCAAGCTAAAAGTCGGGCGCCCGCAACTCCACGAGGACGTGGCGAGGATCAGCGCTGTCCGGGAGGCGATCGGCTCAGAAAGCCGTTTGGCTGTGGACGCCAACATGGGATGGGATCTGGATGAGAGCCTTCGACGGGTCAACGCGTTCGATGACTTTGATCTGGCCTGGCTGGAAGAACCCTTGCCCGCTCATGACGTGTCGGGGCACGTTGAGTTGCGGCGCAAGAGCGGCATTCCGATTGCTGTGGGTGAAAGCCTTTATGGACTCCACGAATTCCAGAACTATCTGGCCTCGGGGGCCGTTGATATCGTTCAACCTGATGTGGCCCGTATCGGTGGTTTGACGCCATGGCTCAAGGTCGCTCACCTCGCCTCCGGCTATGAACGTAAGGTCGCCCCCCATTACATGGCCGAAATGTCTGGGCACGCACTGTGCGCGATCGACAACGCGTTGATCCTAGAAAATGTTTCCGGCGCCTCGTTCAATGAATTGGGTCTCTGCGCAGATCCACTTGCGATCTCCAACGGAACCATGCACATCGGCGAAGCCCCGGGTCACGGTATCGGCGTGACGCTGACCGACGTGCTGTTACGCGACGAGGTGCCGATACGCGGAAATGATCTCACCGACATCAAGAGCCATCACTAGTTGGGACTGTGAGCATCTGGATTTCTGTCTTCGCTTGGCCTAGGAGGGTCCCTGGTTTGCCGGGATCCGGGTCACGCGGGGACGAGAATTGGCTGCAGAAGAAGATGGCAAATATCGCGCGCCAGCGTTGGACAAGGGTCTCGATATTCTTGAATATCTAGCTGCTGCGCCGGAATCGAGGAGCCAGGCAGAGATATCAAAAGCCCTCGAACGCTCGCCGAGCGAAATCTACCGCATGCTGGACCGGTTGGTTAGGCGAAACTATGTGCGCCGCACCTCCGAAGACAGGTATGAGCTTACGCTCAAACTTTTCGAAATAGCTTACCAGCATCCTCCGCTTCGGCGACTGGCCAAACATGCAACTGCTGTCCTGTTGGACTTCGCAGAAACTGCCTCTCAGGCAGCTCATCTCGCCGTCTATGATCGCGGCGCGCTGGTGGTAATAGCGCAGGTGGATGCGCCGGGATACTGGAGCATGGCGATACGCGTGGGCGCAAGGGTGAACCTCGTTGATACCGGCTCCGGCCATGTGCTCCTGGCCCATTCAACTAAGCAACAGCGCAGGCGCATGTTGGGGATTGTTTCAAAATCGCCGTTTCCAGCTGAGTTGGAAAGCCATTTGGACAAGGTGCGGGTTCAAGGGCATGAACATATGGCCAGCAAACAGATCGCCGGGGTGACCAATCTGGCCGTGCCGGTTTTTGGACCGCAGCGCTCGATCCTCGGTGCCCTCTCCTGCCCTTACGTTGGGCGATTGGACCGTGAGGACGCGCCGGACGTTGAACAAACTCTGCGCTTGCTGAAACTGGCTGCAGAGCAGCTCTCCGGAGTTACCTACAACACAGACTGACTGACACAATCATCAACGAACAGCTTCCACTCGGCTTGCAATGTGTATTCATAGATGAAATAAGAATTCATATAAGAACTTTGGAGATTCTGATGCCTATTTCAGTCTCAACGGTTGGCGTGTCCTCGACCTTTCCGAAAACCATGCCCGAAGACCATGCCGCCCTGCCCGTCTGGAATGCGGAAAACTGGTTCTACGAAGACTGGCCCGAAGGACAAAAGATCCGGTCACTACGGCGAACGATCTCGGAAGGGGAAAGCCATCAGTTCAACATGCTGGTCACCGACATTCACCCCTATGTGCAGGACCAGATTTTCGCCGAGACAGAAGGTGTTTTTGACCGCAGGCTCGTGGCCGGCGCCTTCGTCTTTTCGGCGGGTCTGGGGCTTGTCGCGACAAATTGCGTCAACGCGTTTTCCTATGGTTACGACAAGTTGCGTTTCATCAAGCCAACCTTCATTGGAGACACGATCTACACAATCCGGACCAACCTCGAAAAGCGACCGAAGTATCCAGAAATGGGTCTCATCCGGGCCAGCTATGAGGTATTCAAGGGCGAGGGCGAACTGGTGCTGTATTGTGAGCACCTGCAGACAGTAAAATATCGAAACCCGAAAGCCCTAGCGTCGCGGGATCCCGAAAGTTAATTTGATGTCCGGGTCCGCATCAGCGCCGCTGGCCGGAACGCTGGTCCTCGACATGAGCCAGTTTTTGTCCGGACCCTTTGCGGCCCTGCGCCTTGCCGACCTAGGGGCGCGGGTGATCAAGATAGAACGACCGGACGGAGGCGATTTGGCGCGCCGGCTCTATCTTTCCGACACGGACATCGGTGGAGACTCGACGATCTTTCACGCCATCAACCGGTCGAAGGAAAGTCTGGTGCTCAACCTTAAGCGACCTGAAGATGTGAAGTGCCTGATGACGCTCGTCGGCAATGCGGATGCGGTCGTTCAGAATTTCAGGCCAGGTGTGGCGACCCGACTGGGTGTGGGCTACGAGGCGCTCAGACGCGCCAACCCTCGCATCGTGTGCGCCTCGATTAGCGGCTATGGCAGTGATGGGCCCTGGGCGCAGTTTCCAGGACAGGACCTTTTGGCCCAAGCGCGTTCCGGCGTGACCTGGCTCAATGGGGACGCAGGTCAAGGACCTGTGCCTTTCGGGCTCGCCATCGCAGATATGCTGGCCGGCGCCACCGCCGCGCAGTCAATCATGGCGGGCCTAATCAGGCGGGATGCAACCGGAGAAGGCGTGCATATCGAGACTTCGCTTCTGGAAGCGCTGATCGACTATCAGTTTGAAGTTCTGACCACCTATCTCAATGACGGGAACCGTCCTCCACATCGCGCCGCTGTGCGATCTGCCAATGCCTATGTGGCAGCACCCTATGGCGTTTATGACACCGCTGACGGGTATCTGGCGCTGGCCATGACGCCTATCGCCCGACTAGCTGAACTGCTTGACCTGCCAGAGCTCCAAGAATTCACCGATCCAAAGAGCGCGTTTACACACCGGGATGCCATCAAGGCGATACTGGCTGAACTCTTCGCATCAGATACGACGGCACACTGGCTGGACATTTTAGAACCTGCGGATATCTGGTGCGCCGAAGTTCTGGACTGGCCTTCCATGATGGCCAGTGACGGATTTCGCTGCCTGGATATGTTTCAGACCGTGTCACGTCAGCCGGGCATTTCCCTGAAAACAACCCGGACGCCCTTAAGAGTCGATGGCGTGCGAGCCCTTTGCGAACGGGCAGCGCCCCAAATCGGCGAACATTCTATAAAGATCAGGCAGGAGTTCGGATTGTGATCCAGTTGCGTGGCATGACCTGGAATCATCCGCGTGGGTATGATCCCATGATTGCCTGTTCCCGAATCTGGCAGCAAGAAACAGGCGTTGCGATAGAATGGGACCGGCGCAGCCTGCAGGATTTCGAATCCTATCCCGTTGACGAGTTGGCAACGGAATATGACCTGATCGTTATCGATCATCCACATATGGGACAGGTTGTGGCGAAGTCTTGTCTGGTGCCGCTGGACACGACGGACCACTCTACGGCGTTATTGGAGTTGGCCCGAAGCAGTGTCGGCCCCTCGTTTGCCAGCTACACCTTTGACGCACACCAGTGGGCTCTCCCAATCGATGCCGCGGCACAGGTGCAGGCCTTCCGGCCCGACCGAGTGGCAGCGCCGGTGAAGACCTGGCAGAATTTGCTTGACGCGGCGCACAACAGAAGAGTCCTTCTGCCCTTACGTCCGCCGCACAGTCTTCTGACTTTCATGAGCCTGACGGCCAATCTCGGCGCTGATGAAAACTTCACGCAGGACCGACACTTCATCAGCCTCGAAGCCGGATGCGACGTTTTTGAAAGGCTTGCCGAACTGGCGGCTCTTGGCGATCCCCAGCAGTTCGAAATGGACCCTATCGCGGCGCTTGAGACCTTGAGCCGCACCGACAGCCCCTTCGACCTTATCCCGTTTGTTTATGGATATGTCAGCTATGCGACTGAGGGCTTTCGTCCAGCCCGTTTAGGCTTCGCCGACATTCCCTCGCTTGGCGAAAAGGGACCACTCGGATCCACCTTGGGCGGCACAGGCATTGCAATCTCAATCCGCTCGGACCACGTCGATGAGGCGGCGGAATTCGCCTTCTGGGTAGCCTCGGAACATGTTCAGTCGGGGCCCTTTGCAGGCGCCGGAGGACAACCCGGGCATAATCGGGCGTGGACCAGCGGAGACGTCAACGCGACGGCAAACGGCTTCTACCGTGACACAAGCTCGACGCTTGAACTGGCCTTCGTGCGGCCTCGCCACAATGGCTACATGGCCTTTCAGCAACGCGGTTCGGAGCTCATCAATTCTGCGCTGGTCTCCGGCCTGAGGACGGAGATCTTAGTCAGTTTGCTGAATGATGAGTTCGAGGCGAGTTTCAAATGATGGCGGGTGTGTCTCAATTCGGCGCCTCGGAGCGCTCTCTTCTGGAAAGCTTGCTTGTGCTGGATTTCAGCCAGTTCCTGTCGGGCCCCTATGCCGCCCTTCGCCTGTCCGACTTCGGGGCACGGATTATCAAAATTGAACGTGCTGCCGGAGGCGATCTGTGCAGGCAGCTGCACCTGTCCGACACTGACGATCTGACCCAAGACTCGACACTCTTTCATGCGATCAATCGCGGCAAGCAAAGTCTGGCTGTGGATCTAAAGTCGCCTTCCGACCTTGAGCTGGTCATGTCGCTTATTGCTCAGGCTGACGTGCTCATTCAGAATTTCAGGCCCGGCGTAATCGATCGACTGGGACTGGGCTATGCGGCAGTGAGGACGATCAATCCACGTCTTATTTACGCATCGATCTCCGGATTTGGCGGAGAAGGGCCCTGGGTCGACCGCCCAGGTCAGGATTTGCTGGCACAGGCGCGGTCGGGATTGATGTGGTTGAACGGCGACGCCGACCAAGGGCCTTTGCCTTTCGGACTGGCCATCGCTGATGTGCTGGCCGGCAGCGCGATCGTCCAGGGCGTATTAGCGCTTCTGCTTAGGCGCGGACGAACAGGGCTCGGCGGACACGTTGAAACCAGCCTGCTTGAGGTCCTGATAGATTTCCAGTTTGAAGTTCTGACTACCCATCTGAACGACGGTGGGCGTTTGCCGGAGAGGGCAGCATTCCGCAACGCGCACGCTTATCTGGCCGCACCATACGGGGTATACCCGACTGCTGACGGCTACCTGGCACTTGCCATGATGCCGCTCAGCAAACTGGCGCCACTCGTCGATTTGCCCAAGCTTTCGGAACTGCCCCAAGAATCGCAATTCAGTGACCGAGACAAGATCAAGCACGCGATCGCGGCAAGACTCTTGCACAAGACCACGCAAGCGTGGCTCGATATCCTGCAACCTGAAGATGTCTGGTGCGCCGGCGTGCTCGATTGGGCCACCCTTCTGAAAGAACAGGCATTTCGCCGCCTGGACATGCTGCAAACACTGCCGCGCGAAGGCGGACCGCCCGTTCTCACGACGCGGGCACCCTTCAGTATCAATGGCAAACGACCCAATTCACATCAGGCAGGACCAATGCTCGGAGCCCACAATGAACTCATCCGTCGCGAATTCGGTCAATGAATCCGAACATTGAGTGTCTTTCAAACTGACAGGTGCCCTGTGAAATCCAAAATCTTCGTTGGCTGCTGCAACCGCGCACTGCCCTATTTTCCGCATGCAAACGGTGGAGGCATCCGGTCATTTGAACTGGATGAAGAACAGGGAACGCTCACGCCAATCGCGGAGATGGGTGGGATCGACAATCCGTCATTTCTGGTCTTGACCAGCGATGGGTCAAAGCTGCTGGCCACTACGGAAATGCTGGACTGGCAGGAAGGCACCGTCACCGTCTATGCGGTCGCCGATGGAAGGCTTACTTATGTCAACAAGCAGGCGGCTCGCGGCGACATCACCGCCCACCTGGCGGTCGACAGGACCGACCGCTTCGCAACCTGCTGCAATTACTCGATAGCGACAGCGGAAGCGCGACCCAATGCATCGGTCGCCCTGTTTCAACTGCAACCGGACGGTGAACTCAGTCCAGCTATTCAGGATATCAAGTTACAGGGATCGGGCACCGATCCCGAAAGACAGGAGCGTTCCCATGCGCACTGTAGTGTGTTCACCGCCAACAATCTCTTCGCGCTCGTGGCTGATTTGGGGTCAGACCGCATCGAGGTGTTCAGGTTTGACGCAACAACTGGTTGGCTTGCGCACTTCTCCCAGATACCGCTCCCTCGTGGTTCTGGGCCCCGACATATCGCGCTGCACCCCAAGCTGGCGGTGATCTACTGCTCGAACGAACTCTCAGGTAGCGTTGCCACCATCAGTTTTGATGAGGACACGGGATTGGGGAAGTGCATTGCTGTTACGCCAACTTCAACTGCCCGGCAAAACCACTGTTCTGCCATCAAAATCTCACCAGACGGTCGGCACCTCTATGTCGGAAACCGCGGCGAAGACACAATCACGCTTTTTGGCATAGATCAGGTTTCAGGACATATCGAGTTTATGGAAGCAACAGCGTCAGGCGGACAGACTCCCCGCGATTTTGCGTTTTCAGCAACTGGCAAATGCGTTGTAGTCGCAAACCAAGACAGCGACTTGGTTTGCTTGTTCCGTCGCGATCCCCAAACCGGTCTACTGAAACGATTTGGACAAAATCTCCGAACGGGATCCCCAATGTGCATAGCGTTTGAGCCGCAAGATTGATGGGGTTATGTGAAACAAATACAAGTCGCCTTTCCGGGGGTCGCCGACTTAGTGTTCACTGTTGCGAACGGCTCATCTATGCTGTGGATGTTTGTCGATACCGTCTCAGAGGATATTACGTGCTGGATATTACCTTGCAGGCTGGCAAGGGATTCCAATCGACCCGCACTTGAAATACGGCCTTAGGGCTGCATCGTTGAGATCAACAGAGCAACAGCACCTAGAGCTGTCGCGCCGATTTCAGGAAGATTGGTTGCAGCTGCAAATCGCACTTCTCCGGCCGCAGGGTTGATTGAATGAAGCTGGTCGCTTGCGGCGCGGCGATAGATCTCACCAAGGCGGGTAAGCGGGCCGCCCACCACAAAGGCGGGTGGATCGATAGAGCGGGAAAGGTTGGCGAGTAGTGAGCCAAGGATCGCACCCGACTCTTGAACAACGCGCTCCACCGAATGATCCTGCTGTTCGATCAGAGCTAGGATCTCATCCAGCGACTTCTCGCCGTAGAGCGGTGTCACTCTTCCAAGAAAGGCTGGAAGCGAAAGGTATTTCTCATAACACCCACGGCCTCCGCACCGACAATACTCGCCTTCAGGGTCAAACGAAATGTGCCCGAAATTTCCTGCGCGACCGGTATGTCCTTGCCAGATACGACCTTCAAGCACCACTGCACCTCCAACACCAACGTCGAGGTGGACATAGGCGCAACTTTCCCCCGGCTTCAGTCCGCCGGACGCGAATAGGAACATGGCAGAACAGTTGGAATCGTTGCTGAACTCCACGGGCACTCCCAATCGTGCAGCAAGCTCTACGGAAATGTCAGGCCTGTCCCACTCGGGTAATCGCACGGCTGGGCCGAGTGCGTGCGTTACTGGATGGACGGGCGTCGCAATTGCGACACCTACGCCCCTGAGCCTTGTCCGAGACCGGTTGGCGCGGTTGAGCGCCTCCGCAATTGCATCTTCCAGTAGTTGCAGCCGTGCCTCACGGTCGGCGCGATGCTCAACCGCCTTGCTGAACGCAGTGATAATGTCCTGGGCGCCATCAGCCAAAACACATTCGACCCGACCCGTTCGAATGTGCAGTCCCACGTAGAGTTCGGCTTCAGGCCTCACTCGAAGCCCAGTCCCCGCGCGACCTCTGCCCTGTCGTTCCGAGAGCTGCGCACATTCCTCCACATGATTGTCCGCCCTCAGACGGGCCACTACGCGGGAAACAGTGGCTTTTCCGAGGTTGGAAGCTCTTGCCAGATCAGAAATCGTCAGGCCCGGCTGCGTGCGCAAGAGCTGCAGCACCTGCTGCTCCGATTTCAACATTGTATCGAAGCGGTTGACGCTTAAATGTTCCATGTGAACGTAAAAACCTGTTGACAGTGGCCATAATATAGTAATTTGATCCGTATGAAACGAAATCACTAGATCAAGATTTCAGATGTTGCTGGCAATCGCAAGCACCTTCGCGCTGAAGCGGTTGCACGGCGAACGGCAGAACTGAAACGGGGCGAACCAACAAACCGCCACAACAAGCGGTGCCCATCGGGGGAGGAATTGAGTTGAGGTCTGTCATGTGCCTCGGCCCGACCTGGGTCGGCGCAGGTTCTTGTCAGAAGCAGGACGGTCACGTGACCACCGGATGTGCAGTTGCTCTGTCAGGCGCGCATTCATGATCAAGAGCTCTGTTTCTGATCTCATCTACTCGCATGCTTCCTCAAGAAACCTCTTGGACCTCGTGGTTCCCAGTGGGGTCGATCGTCCACCGCTGATCGTTTTCATCCACGGTGGTGCCTTTCACCTTGGCGACAAAACGGATGCCGCCGTAGAAAGGCAGGCACTGGTTGAGGCCGGATTCGCCGTGTCCTCCGTCAACTACAGGTTCTCTACAGACGCGATCTGGCCGGCGCAGCTCGAAGATTTGAGCTGTGCTTTCGACTTCCTTCGAGCCAACGCGGACGAATTTGGTTACGATGCGTCACGTCTTGCAAGTTTTGGACCCTCCGCCGGCGGACACCTGTCTGCATCGTGCGGTATCGCTTTCTCCGCAAATCCATCGACTCGCCTGATCGCCAGCGTTGTCTGGTATCCCCCGATCGACTTCCCAAACATGGACGCCGATATCGAAGCAACAACGGTCGTTCGTGCAACCGGCAGGAACGACGCTCCAGACAGTCCCGAAAGCATGTTGATCGGCGCGACGGTTTCAGAGAACCGCGAACGCGCGCGTTTGGCCGGCCCATTGGGGTTGCTGGGGCAACTTGAACCGGGAACAGCCTTGCCGCGGTTCCTCATCATGCACGGGGCAAAGGATCCATATATCGCCGCAAAGCAATCGTGGCGACTTCACAATGCGATCAAAGCTTTCGGCACCTGCCCGGAGCTACAAATCGATATCCTTCCTGAAGGCACTCACGGC
Organism: Devosia sp.; assembly: GCA_017794705.1. Taxonomy (GTDB): domain Bacteria; phylum Pseudomonadota; class Alphaproteobacteria; order Rhizobiales; family Devosiaceae; genus IH3. The sequence goes on from CP051235.1 coordinate 1,019,408, forward strand.
GGCGGACAGTTTGAAGAGCCCGGCGCTATCGGGCGGGTCATCGATTTTCTCAAGCAAAGCTTCGCAGCTCAGCCCGGCAATGTGTAGCGGAGCCGACAATGACGACCAACTCAGAGCAAAAACAAATGACACCAAGTTCTCCCAGCAAGCCAGAATCACGAAAGGATCTGACCAGGAACGAGAGTTGGTCAGTCCGTCGGCTGGCCACCGCGGACTGGTCAAGCGCCGTCTTCGCCCTGATCGTGGTTCTCGCGGTTGTGGGATTTTTCCACCCAAACTTTCTCGCTCCGGGGCAACTGATCAATGTGCTTCAGAACTCGGTCTATGCAGCGCTAATTGCCGCCGGACTGGTGTTCCTGATCCCGCAGAACGAGATCGACCTGTCAGTCGGAGGCAACTACATACTGACCGGTGTGCTTGCCGCCCTCATGATGCGGGCGGGCATGAATCCCATGCTTGCCGCAGCAATCGCCCTATGTGCTGCTATGTCGGTGGGCCTTTTGAACGCGTTCACCAGTCAGTTGATTGGAATCCCTTCCCTTATTGGCACCCTTGCCATGGGATGGATGCTCCGCGGGCTTGCGCTTGCTCTGGCAAATGGCACCCAAGTAACGGGCCTGCCTATGTTTGATCCGCTGTTCAACATCCTTGGCGGCGGAAAGGTCGCAAGCGTCCCGGTCTCAGTCATCCTACTTGTAGTGGTGGGCATCGTCCTGACGATTGTTATGCGCAATACCCCATTCGGATACAGGGTGCGCCAGATTGGGTCGAACGCCGACGCTGCCGAATTTTCTGGCATCCCAATCAAGGCGACGCGGACCGCGGGATTTGTGCTTGCAGCTTTCATGGCAGGACTCGCCGGGATAGTTGCACTGACCTTCTTCACCATCGGCGACCCTCAAAGCGGGGGTGGAATAGAGCTATTTGCCGTCGCTGGCGCCGTCATTGGCGGCACGCCACTCGCCGGCGGCAGGGCCACTGTATTCGGTGCGATCGTCGGCGCGGTGCTTCTTACGGCGGTCGCGGTAGGACTTGTTTATTTCCAGATTCCAGCAACCTGGGCGCAGTTCGCCACCGGGGCAGTCATTCTTGGCGCGGTATCGGTCGACGGGCTGGTGCAAAGACAAAGGCGAATTTCGTCCGAAGGTGAGTGACCTCGGACTTCAAAGCCCGGCGGCTCGTCCTTCTCGGGCATCCGCGGCAACGCAAGTCAACAGAAGGAGGAGAATATGATGAAGAACATTGCTCAACGAACACCAGGCCGATCGTGCTTCAGGCCCTCGCGGCTACTGCTCGCCGGTGCAGGGCTGATGCTCAGCATGACCGCCGTAACACCGGCCCTTTCTCAAGAAGACGTAGCCCAGTTGGGGTTTGTCTATTGGGAGACGAAAACCGACGCGTTCGTGCAGATGGCTAATGGTGGCAGGGCGGTAGGCATGCTTGATCCGCAGGTCAACGTGCTGACTGCCGCGCCAGATACCGGCGATCCGCAGCGACAAGCTGCGCTCTTCGGGCCTATTGCACAAACACAGACAGACGGGATTGTGTTGCAGAGTCTGGTGCCTGGTCCCATCACGCGTCCTGTTGTCGAAGCAACTGGGGCCGGAATTCCAATGGCGGCCATTGACGCACCTCCGCCGGAGGGAACCAACGTCGGACTCTTTATCACGGCAGACAACGTCGGGATTGGAGCGCAATTGGCCGAACAGGTTTTGGCCCTTGTGCCAGCCGACGCCACCGGCTCAGTGCTGATCGGAAACACCGGCGTGGGCATTCCTCCGCTCGATATGCGCGTTCAGGGCATGATCGGCAAGATCGAGGAACTTCGCCCCGACCTTACCATCGTCGGTCCGGTAGCAACAAACGGCGTCAGTGCCTCCTCAGCGGAAGTCTACGCAGCTTGGGAGGCTCTCCTGCGCAACAATTCTGATGCCGTTGCGGTGCTGGCACCGAGCGCACAGGATGCAACGGCTTGGGGGCTGCTCGCGCAGCGCACAGACTTCGATCTACCCTCGGGCGGGTTCGATTTGGAAGCCGGCAACCTGCAAGCGGTGAAGAATGGTTTCGTCGACTACATCATGTCGCCAGGGCACTGGCTGAGTGGCTATCTGGCAACAAGGGCATTGGCCAATGCGGCTCTTGGTGAAGCTGATCTGATTCAAGGTCTACTTCTGGTTCCTGGAGAGCTCGTCAGCTCCGAAAATATTGACGAGATCATCGCGCGCCAGTCGAGCGAGGAGACTGTGGCTGCCGCGCTAGCTCCGGTTGGCGACGACATTCTCGCCAATGCCGATCAATACATCGTCGGTCCCTGGCCGCCACAATAGGGACTGGAGTAACGGGAATGGCGTCGCTGGAAGCTCGCGGCATCCGCAAAGCATACGGTGGAGTTGTGGCACTGAAAGGTGTCGACTTCGAAGTGCAACCGGGAAGCGTTCATGCTTTGTTGGGCGAGAACGGAGCGGGCAAGTCTACTCTGGTCAAGATCATGACTGGCGCGGTGCGGGCCGACAGCGGCACTTTGAAGCTTGACGGAACTGAGGCGTCCTTCGTCAACACTGCCAACGCCGTGAAACATGGCGTTGCAGTGGTGGCGCAGGAACTTAGCCTGTTTCCGCATCTCGACATTCTCGACAACATGTTCCCCATGCGCGAACCGCGCATGGGGCCGCTCATCAATAGGCAGACGATGCGTGAACTTGCGACCCCGATTTTGGAAGAACTCGGTATCGATCGTCCGATCACCACCATGGTTTCCGAGCTTTCACTCGCCGAAAGGCAACTGGTCGAGATTGCCAAGGCTCTTGTGGCGAGTCCGAGAGTTCTGCTGCTGGATGAACCTACCTCGGCGTTGGAGACGGGTGCCGCCGACAGACTGCTCAAGATCTTGCGGATCCTTCGGGACCGAAACGTCGCAGTTGTCTTCGTCTCCCACATCCTCGAAGAGGTAATGAGCCTTTGCGATCAAGTTACAGTGCTTAGAGACGGAAGCGTGGTGCTCGCAGGAGCCGACGTATCCAAGCTTTCGATCCACGAGATAGTCGATGCGATGTTGGGCAAGACCCTCGAAGCGGATTGTCAGCGAAGAGAGCCCGAAACGCCAGCGACTGACCTCAATCTGCCGAGCTCAGTTGTAGCACCTGTCGCACACGACAGCGGCCTCAACGTTTCCAATGTCTCTTCCGCCGCGGGTCTTCATGCCGTCAGCTTGAAGGTGAAGCGAGGCGAAGTCATTGGCCTTTCAGGGTTGGACGGTTCTGGAGCCAATGCGCTGTTGAGAGCCGTAGCGGGACTGGCGCCAATCAATGCTGGACAGATTACACTGCCTGGTGGTCGGCCCCGGCCAAGGAATTTCAGGCAGGCTATAGCCAGTGGAGTGGCATTTGTTTCAGGTGATCGCCGCAAGCTTGGACTGATGCTGGACAAGCCCATCTGGGAAAACATCGTTCAGGTGACGGCCATGGGACTTGCACGGGAAGGGTGGTTCCTCCGAGCCGAGCACCTGAAAAAGGCCGCTGGCGCGCTCGCAAATATGTTGGGAGTGCGAGCAGCCTCGGTCAACGCGCCGGCCGGTTCGCTTTCCGGAGGCAATCAACAAAAGGTTGTCGTTGCCAAATGGCTGAACGCGCGGCCGAGCGTCATACTTCTCGACGACCCTACCCGCGGTGTCGACGTTGGCGCCAGGGCAGAGATTAACGGGCTGCTGCGTAAGGTCGCCGAAGAAGGTGCAGTGGTCATCTATTCGTCTACTGACCTTGAGGAACTCGCTAATAGCTGTGATCGTGTCTACGTTTTCTTTCGTGGCGAGGTCTGCGCTGAGCTGACAGGGGCCTCGCTAACACCTAGTGCCTTGCTCGAAGTGATGAACACCGGTGCGCCAATTCTGAATTAGCTGGTCTGCGGTGGAGGAAAACCAAGCGGGACATAATGACGAATTAACTTCCCACCGAGACCCATCAGGGGATCGCTATGAATTACTCATCTTCAACTGATGAGTATCTCCTATGTCAAAACCGACTTCAGAACTGGCTGACTTCAGCGCTACGAGGATCGCCAAGATCCGCCACCTCAAATCTCAAAAACAGGTCGCCCAAGAGGCCGGGTTCGACAGCGTCAACTTCGTGTCGATGTTGAAGCGGGGTGACGCTAAGTTACCAATCGACCGCGTTCCCTCGTTCTCGGCCGCTCTCCAAAGTCTCTGAAGGTTACAGGGCGATGGATGAACGTCGGGCTATCAAGACCTTGCTGACTGTTTAGGGCAAGCCGCTGGCCAAGAAGTTGGGTGGCTGATTCATTTAGCCTGCCGTAGCGTCGGTCCGATTTCGTATGGAAGCATCGAAGTTTCGCTAGATAGCAGAATATCAGCTGGGGGTCTCGCACGGTCCTCTAAGGGCACCCAGAAATATAATACGCAGACGACGGCAACTGCCCCGTTGGAACGAAATGTATGCACCTTCTGAACCGGAAGCGTGGTCAATCCGGTTGCACAAAAGATTCTTGTGCGCGTGAAACTGGCAAATCGGCCGTTTGTCTGTTGATGGGAAATTCGGATCCGAATTGCGGCGGTTCGTAGCATCCGCAGTCCGCTTGTGCACCAGTCAGTTGGCTGATTAGTCTGTTGAGCGGCGCGTCTGCGGCCGCTCAGCAGTAGATTCCGGACGCGACCCCGATTGCACTCTTTCGTTCACACCACACTAGGCCAAGTCATGACCGAAATAGAAATTCCCCTAATCGACGTTTCCGCGCTGAGAGACGGTGACAGTGTGGCGCTCTCCCGTCTTGCATCTCAAATCGGCAAAGCCTGCCGCACGGTGGGCTTTTTTTATGTGGCCAATCATGGCGTGCCCCAGGAACTGGTCGATCGCGCATTTGCGATCGCCGAAGACTTTTTTGCTGCAGAAGAGGACATCAAGCTTGGGGCGCTCTACTCCGGCACATCCGGAAACAGGGGCTACATCCCGATGAAAGGTGAGTCCCTGGATCCTGGAAAGCCGGCCGACTTGAAGGAAGCCTTCAACATTGGTCTCGAACTCGAGAAGGACGATCCTGAATTGCTATCCGGCGCAATGTTTCGGGCGCGCAACCTTTGGCCGAATGTGGAAGGATTCAAGGAGACCATGTTGTCCTATTTTCGTGCCTGCCATCAGTTAGGCGTCAGCTTGCACCGGGCGTTTGCAGTCGACCTCGACCTCGATCCGGACTACTTCTCATCGCAATTGGATAAGCCCATGGCGATCCTGCGCTTGCTTCACTATCCCCCTGCGCCGGACCACCTGGAACTAGGGCAACTTGGTGCCGGCGAGCACACCGATTATGGATGCGTCACCTTGCTTGCCACAGACGACGTGGGCGGGCTGGAAGTTCGCACACGCCAAGGCGAGTGGCTGAAGGCACCCCACGTGCCGGGCACCTTTGTCTGCAACATTGGCGATTGCCTGATGCGTTGGACCAACGACACGTATGTGTCCACGCCGCATCGGGTCGTTAGCCCTCCGGGCAAGGAGCGGTTTTCGATCGCCTTTTTTCTTGACCCCAATCCGGACGCAGAAGTTGCCTGCCTGCCGACCTGTCGGTCAGAGGAGAACCCGGCAAGATACACGCCCATAAGAGGTGACGAATTCCTGCTAAGCCGCCTCCAGCCTACCTATGAAGCAGCGGGCCTCGTCAAATCCTAACCCGCGTTCATAAATTGTATGCAATAGCTGCAAAAATGCTTAATTTCTAATCGATGTTCTAGGTCGCGATGAAATATTAGGCAGAAACGCAATGCGGCGGTTTACTCTGGCCATGTAAGTGAAAAAACTAACTTATTGAAATATAACGGTTAGTTTCCGCAAAACCCCTATTCGGCGAATTGGCATGGCGCTTGCAGTCTTTCTGGCAAGCGCGATCACAGACATCGCGCGTGGACAAGCGCACACGGAGATCGTCTATGTCAGCCAATTCTTTCAACCGCCGCGCCTTTTTGAAGGCCGGTGCCGCGGGTGTTGCCGCCAGCGCCCTTCCGTTGAACTTTGCCAAAGCCCAAACCCCCGTAGTGCTCGGGGCGGTCTATGTTGGCCCTCGGGACGATTTCGGCTGGAACCAGGCACACGCTGTTTCCATGGAAATCCTCAAGAGCCTGCCGAATGTCAGCGTTATTGAGGAAGAAAACGTTCCGGAGACCGATGCTGTCTCGCAATCCATGGAGTCCATGATCAATCTTGACGGCGCAAACCTGATCCTTGCGACGTCCTTCGGCTACTACAATCCATTTGTGGTGGACCTCGCCAAGAAGTATCCGGACGTGCAGTTTCGCCACGCGGCCCCGTTGTGGAACGAGGCCTCCGACCCCGCCAACGCTGGCTCCTACTTTCCCTATCTCAACCAGGCCCACTACGTGAATGGTGTCGCTGCCGGTCTGTCCTCTTCTGGCAAGATCGGATTCGTGGCTGCCAAACCCATCCCATCGGTCCTTTCGAACATCAATTCGGTTCTACTTGGCGCGAAGTCTGTCAATCCGGATGCGACCGTTCAGGTGATCTTTACGGGTGAATGGAGTTTGCCGGTGCGAGAGGCCGAGGCCACCAATGCCCTGGTCGACGCCGGCGCTGAAGTCATCACCTGCCATGTTGATAGCCCCAAGGTGGTCATAGAAACGGCCGAGGGCCGCGGCGTAAAGACTTGCGGTCACAATGCCAGCCAGGCTCCCCTCGCCCCTACCGGTTTCATCACCGGGGCGGAATACAAGTGGGAAACCATCTACGCAGGTTATGCCTCGGCGCTGGCGGCCGGCGAACCGCTGCCCAACTTCATGATCGGCGGCTACAACAACGATATGTTGCGGAACACCGCCTACGGAGCAGGCGCAACCACCGAGGCGATCGCCGCAGCCGATGCCGCCATCGCGGCAATGGTTGCCGGCGAACCCATCTACAAGGGCATGCTGAAGGACAACCAGGGCAACGTTGTGGTCGACAAGGACTACGACAACTATGATCCCTACCTTGACGGCATGAACTGGCTTCTCGAAGGCGTTCAAGGCTCAATCACCTGATTGAGTGCAACAGGAACCGGTCATCCGAAAGAATGATCGGTTCCTCTCCCATCCGCCTGCAATGCAAGGTAGATCGTCGATGGCAGTAGACACCGCACCCACCCCGGCGCCCGTCAAACTCTCCGGACGGCCAAGTGTTCGAACACTAAAGTTGGCCGAGGCAATCTTCATTCCGGTCTTCGCACTAGTTATCTCGGCGCTGGTCTTCTCCGTCTTTCTGCTGTTTCTGGGTCAGTCTCCAATCGACTTCTTTTCTTTGATCTGGATAGGCGGTTTCGGCTCATCTTTTTCATGGCAGCAATCGCTGCAACGTGCAGCGCCTCTCATTCTTGCCGGCCTGGCGTTCGCCATTCCAGCCCGTATCGGCCTCACCATGATCGGCGCCGAAGGGGCGCTGGTCCTTGGAGGGTTCGGCGCTGCCGCCATTGCAATTCCGCTCGTCACCTATGCCGTCCCGCCACTGCTCACACTGCCGTTGATGGCTTTGACGGCAATGGCGGTGGGCGGGGTGTGGATCGGCATAACGGGCTGGTTGAAGCACTACCGGGGTGTGAACGAAACCATCGCCTCGCTGCTGCTCAGCTATATCGCCATCGCCATCATGAATTTCTTCGTCGAGGGGCTGCTGCGCGACCCTGCCTCAGCCAACAAGCCGTCGACCTTGCCGATAGGTGAAGCCTATCGAATTGGCGCGATGCCGGGCACCAGCGTGCATTGGGGATTGGCTGCTGGAATAGTCCTCGCCATCGTTCTGCACATCCTGATGACCCGCACGACCTTTGGGTTTGCAGCCCGGATGACGGGTGGAAATGCAAGAGCCTCCCAGGCCCAGGGGCTCCCGGTTGGATATCTGGTTGTCACTTGCTGTGTTGTTGCAGGAGCCTGTGCCGGTCTCGCAGGTTTCTTCGAAGTCGCGGCGATCCACGGTCAGGCTAACGCATCCTTGGTTGCCGGCTACGGGTTCACCGGCATCCTGATTTCTTTCCTTGCCCGACACAATGCCCTGGCAGTCGTGCCGGTTGCCATCCTGTTCGGCGCCATCGCGGCGGCAGGTGGCCTGATCCAGCGCCGCATGGGCATGCCCGATGCCACGGTGCTGGTGCTTCAAGGCATCATCTTCGTCGTGCTGCTTACCAGTGAGAGCCTCTACGGCCGAATCAAGTTCTTCCAACCTGGTCCAGTGGGAGAGCGAACATGAACGAAGGCGCATTGGTCACGGTTCTGATCGCCATGCTGGGCGGCGCCATTCGTGTTTCGACGCCATTCATGTTCGTGGCACTCGGTGAATGTCTTACGGAAAAGTCGGGCCGGATCAATCTGGGGCTCGAAGGAAATCTCGTGTTGGGCGCTATGGTTGCCTACGGCGTGTCCTACCTGTCCGGAAACCCGTGGCTCGGTGTGCTGGCCGCCGGCAGCTCGGGACTGATCCTGGGCGCGATGCATGGCTATATCTGCAAGCTGCCCAAGGTGAACGATATTGCCGTCGGCATTGCGATGATGAGTTTCGGCACGGGAATCGCCTTCTTCTTTGGCAAACCCTACATCCAGCCGACCGCGCCGCGTCTTGACTCCATTCCACTGGGTGATTGGACCGGCAACTCCGCCCTTGCCCAAGCGCTGCAGGTAAATCCTCTTTTCTTTGTCGGCATTGCGCTTGCCCTTGCCATGAGTTGGGCCTTCGCCAACACGAAATGGGGTTTGATCGTCAGGATGACTGGCGACAGCGCGGCTTCGGCTCGCGCCATGGGCGTTTCGGTGGATCTCGTCCGGTTTCTTGCCACCTCGGCTGGCGGATTCCTGGCCGGTATCGGCGGCGCATTCCTTTCCCTTTATTATCCGGGAAGCTGGAATGAAGGCCTGAGTTCTGGTCAGGGTCTGATGGCAGTCGCCCTGGTGATTTTTGCCCGTTGGGACCCCATCCGCTGCATCTGGGCCGCACTGTTGTTTGGTGCTGCCGGGGCCATCGGACCCGCCTTGCAGTCTGTTGGCATCACATCGGGCTACTACTTCTTCAACGCAGCGCCCTACATCCTGACCCTTTTCATCATGATTGCCTCGGCGCGATCGAAGGCCGCCGCCCGTGACGTGCCTGGTGAACTCTCGATTACAAAGTAGGAGGCAGGAATGTCAGTCGGTGACGAACGAATAGCGGCGGCGATGGTGCCGGGCGGCACGAACATAGAATCGGACCCCTATCCATGGCCCTTTGACGGCGACTGGGGGCCGCACAACACGGCGCTTGTCGTCATCGACATGCAAACCGACTTCTGTGCGCCCGGGGGCTATGTCGATTCCATGGGGTATGACATTTCATTGACGCGCGCGCCCATTGAGCCAATTCAGCGAGTGCTCAAGGCCATGCGCTCCAAGGGCTATCCCATCATCCACACTCGCGAAGGGCACAAGCCCGACCTCAGCGACCTGCCGGCCAACAAGCGCTGGCGTTCGCAGCGAATTGGCGCCGGGATTGGCGACCAGGGTCCCTGTGGACGCATCCTGGTGCGGGGAGAACCTGGATGGGAAATCATCCCCGAACTGCTGCCCGAACCCGGAGAAGCCATCATCGACAAGCCAGGCAAAGGCACCTTCATCGCCACGGATTTTGAACTTGTCCTGAGAATGAAGAATATCCGCAACATCATTTTCACTGGCGTGACAACTGACGTGTGCGTGCACACCACAATGCGCGATGCCAATGACCGGGGATACGAATGCCTGCTCCTTGAGGACTGTTGCGCGGCCACCAAGCAGTCCAACCATGATGCTGCGGTGGACATGATCAAGATGCAGGGTGGAGTGTTTGGTGCGGTGTCCAACTCTACGGTCCTGGTGGAGAGCTTGCCATGAACGCTCTGAGCCCAATTGCCGAAACGTCAATACGAGCACCGTCCCTAGAGGCGATCGGAATGACCAAAATCTTCGGACCCCTGGTCGCGCTCGACGATGTCTCGATCAAAGTGGAAGCGGGGTCGTTTCACGCCTTGCTGGGCGAGAACGGGGCGGGCAAGTCGACCTTGGTCAAGTCGATCATGGGCTTTTATCGCGCAGACCAGGGCCAGATCCTGCTTGACGAGGAAGAAGTCTCGATCAGGACACCCAGGGACGCACGCGATCTGGGTATCGGCATGGTCTATCAGCACTTCACGCTGGTGCCTTGCCTGACCGCTGCAGAAAACCTCGTCATATCTAGGGCCGATGCGCCGACGGTCTTTGACTGGCGCAAGGAAAAGAACCGGCTGGAGGAATTCATGGACCGCATGCCGTTCAAGGTTCACTTGAATGCGCAGGTCTCATCGCTATCAGCAGGAGAGAAACAGAAACTGGAAATACTGAAGCTGCTCTATCTTGATCAGCGATTCATGATCCTCGACGAACCGACCTCGGTGCTTACCCCGGGCGAAGCGGACGAAATGCTTGGCCTGTTGGGTGAGATGGCGGCGAAAAAGGAGATCACCGTTCTGATGATCTCGCACAAGTTTCGCGAGGTCAAAGCCTTCTGCGACAGTTTTACAGTGCTGCGCAGGGGCAAGTTCACGGGCTCAGGCGACGCGCAGGCGGCAAGCGTTGAAGAGATGAGCAAGATGATGATCGGCGATACGCAGATTCGCGAACGCGCCGAAAGAACCCAGCACAACCGGCAGGAAGTAGTGCTGGATCTGGCGGGCCTCTGCGCTGTGGATGGTGAAGGATTGCCCGCCATTGATGCGCTCAATCTCAAGGTTCGTGCCGGCGAGATCGTCGGCGTGGCAGGTGTATCCGGCAACGGTCAAAGCGCTCTTGTTGAGTGCCTCGCCGGGCAGCGCCCGTTAAGTGACGGTGAAGTGCAAATCCATGGCAAACCGTTTGAACCGAAGCGAGCGGATTTTGACAAATTCAAGGTCTTTGGACTCCCTGAGGAACCATTGAAGAATGCCACCGTCCCACGCATGAGCGTATCCGAGAACATAGCATTCCGATCCTTCGACAAACCCCCAGTGGCGAGTTTGGGTTGGTGGATGCGTCCGGGCCCGATGCGTGAGCGTGCCAAGGAACTGATCGCAGCCTATCGCGTCAAAACGACATCTCCGGAAGCGCCGATCGAAGACCTCTCAGGTGGCAACGTCCAGCGTGCAGTGCTGGCGCGCGAGCTGAGCGGAGATGTCGACGTGCTGATCGTTGCGAACCCTTGCTTCGGGCTTGATTTCGCCTCCGTCGCAGAGATCCGCTCACAGATTATGGAACAGCGCAATCGCGGTGCTGCAGTTCTGCTGGTATCCGAAGACCTGGACGAAATCCTTGAACTTGCCGATCGCGTGGCAGTGATGTCCGGCGGCACCATCACATACGTGTCCCCAATTGAGGACACCGACCGCAACACAATCGGTCAACACATGGCGGGACACTGACCATGATCGAAGTCGCTGCCCGACCTTATGCCTTTCAGCTCGATCCCGGTCACACCGCGCTTGTTGTCATCGATATGCAGCGCGACTTCATAGAACCGGGTGGCTTTGGCGACAGTCTGGGCAATGACGTCAGTCTTCTTGAAGCGATCATACCCACTACGGCCGAATTGATCAGCCTGTTCCGCAGAATGGGCTGGCCCATTGTGCACACGAGGGAGGCTCACAAGGCGGACCTGAGCGACTGCCCACCGGGGAAGCGAAGCCGGGGGGCGCCGGGGCTGAAGATCGGCGACGAAGGTGCGATGGGGCGCATCCTGATTTCCGGGGAACCGGGAAATCAAATCGTCGCCGATCTTGCCCCGCTGCCGGGCGAAATCGAAATGGACAAGCCGGGCAAGGGAATGTTTTGGGCGACAGGTCTTCACGAAAGGCTGAAGGCATTGGGGATCACCCACCTGGTGTTTGCAGGCGTGACGACGGAGGTCTGTGTTCAGACTTCGATGCGCGAGGCCAATGACCGCGGATACGAGTGCTTGTTGATCGAAGATGCAACCGAAAGCTACTTTCCCGAATTCAAAAGGGCCGCCATTGAAATGATCGTGGCACAGGGCGGTATCGTAGGCTGGGCCACGCCTTTTGCTGCTCTTGAGGCGGCTCTGGCACCCGAGAAGGTTCATGCCTGAACAAGGTCGCTGGGCTGGTCGCAATCCTGAAAAGGACTTGATCCGTCACCACGTCTGGTCGTCCCTTGAAGCAGATGGCGTTGCGGTTGGACCGGCCTGGAGCATGATCCCGAATTTCGTCGGTGCCGATCTCGCCGCGTGGCACCTCGCACAAACGGATGAGTGGAAATCAGCGCGAACCGTCAAGACAAACCCGGATCACCCTCAAATTCCCATACGCATTCGGGCGCTTTACGAGGGCAAAACGGTCTACACGCCCGTTCCCTATTTGACGCGCGAATTTCCCTATCTGAAGCTCGACCCGGTGGCCCTGAACCGGAAAGGCGTGTCGTTTGAACTGGCAGCCACGGCTGAAGGGTTCATGGAACATGGTGAGCGAGTCGAGTTTGAACAGGTCGAACCGCTCGACTTCTGCGTCGTAGGGTCCGTCGCCGTCAGTCGCCGGGGCGGGCGAACCGGCAAGGGCGCGGGATTCGCGGACCTCGAAACGGCAATTTTTCGGGAACTGCAGATCGTTTCCGATTTCACGCCCATGGCAACGAGCATTCATTCGAGCCAGCTTGTCGACGACGCGCGTATTGTGATCGAGAGCCACGATTCCCCGCTCGACTTCATTGCGACCGAAAGGGAACTGATCCGCTCTGGGAACCGCAGTCCGCGCCCCAACGGAGTGGAGTGGGACAAGGTGCGCGAAGATCAGTTCGAAAACATTCCGTTCCTAACCGAGCTCCGCGACCGAATGCTCTTGCGAAGGAACGAGGCATGATTTTCAACGATCCTCAAGTAATCGCAGAAGTCAGAGCTGCTTTTGTTGCCTACGAAGCCGACCTGCTGGCGGGCCGGTCCGAAGCGCTGGATGGATACTTCCTGCAAACAGCCGACCTCGTGCGCTATGGCGTGGCCGACATGCAGCATGGAATCGAAGAGCTCAGCGCTTGGCGTTCCACGCAAGGACCGTTTCAACGCCAACTCGAACGCCTGGTGATCTCGACATTCGGCGACAGTTTCGCTACTGCCTCAACCTTGTTCCGTCGCCCTGACTTGCCCGGTGAACTGGGGCGGCAGATGCAGACTTGGGTAAAAACGCCAGATGGCTGGAGAATTGCGGCGGCCCACGTCAGCATGATGGCAGAGACCGGATAGAAAGAGGCAGAACAGCGTGCTCAAGCGCTCGGCCCGGACGTCGGCGGAGGATATCAGACAGCAACTTGCGGCGCGGATCATATCAGGTGCGCTTGAGCCTGGCATGCCGCTAGATGAGTCCGAACTCGCACGAGAATTCGAAGTCTCGCGAACACCGATCCGTGAGGCGCTGCGGCTGTTGGGCGCAAGCGGGCTGGTCGACCAGCGGCCGCACGCCAAGGCCATCGTTGCCAAACCGGACGAACAGACACTCACGGGCATGTTCGAAGTGATGGGCTATCTTGAAGGCCTTTGTTCAGGGCTTAGCGCCGTGTCGATGACGAGCAGTGAGCGCCAGTCACTCGACAACCTTCACACGCGGATGGCGGCCATTGTCCGATCGGGCGACCTCAAAGCCTATACGCTGGCCAACGAAGAGTTTCACAACGTCATCTACGACGGTTCACACAATCCATATCTGGCGGAAATCACCTATAGCACGCGCCAGCGTGTGCAACCTTTCAGGCGGGCGCAGTTCGCTCATCCCGGTCGACTGGCTCGCTCACACGCTGAACACGGCCTTATTGTTGACGCCATCTTACAGGGCAAGCGCGAGGACGCGGAGGCCCACATGCGGAGCCATATCTCAATAGTGGAAGGTGCCTACCAGAGACTGACGCAAAGGATCAGTCCCTAGGTGAATCGAGAAAGGCACGCCAGCCGCCGAACTGGCTGATGTCCCGAGCCCGTTTCACCGCCTCGGCCTCGACCAGAAACCCTTTGACGGTAACACCGCTCGAGAGTTGAACGGAACCAATGCCCAGTGGCGAAGGAATGTCAGCCACAAACCGCCCGAAACCTTGTGTGGGTAGGGACCAAATCTCCAAGGCTATCGAGGACCCGGCCCCTGTCGCGACCCTCAAGAGACCTGGCTTGGCGGGCTTTGTTCCCTCCAGCGCGAATAATGCATAGTCTGCGCTGGTTCGCGCTTCCGACACAAAAACGCCACCGGCATCAACAAGCTGCCCGTTAAGCGGCAGGCCCGACAAGTGGGCGCCAACGACAGCAATATTGATCCGGTCTGCCACACTAGGCGTCGGCCCGCCCATTGGGCGTCCTTCAGCCGCGGCTGCCACCGAGGCTAGGTAAGCATCCGTGCCGGCTTTGCCGATCAAAGTTATGCTGGATGGCAACCCGTCGTCCCGTTCTCCAACCGGCACGGAGATTGCACAAAGGTCGAGCAAATTCACAAAATTCGTATAGCTGCCCAGGTTGGAGTTGAGCTGGATCGGTTCAGCTTCGACCTCTTTGGTCGTGTAGAATCGAGGAACTGTTGGCACCAGCAGCATGTCGACCCGATCCAAAATGCGGCTGGCGGTGCGCCGAAAGTCAGCAAGCCTGTATGTCGCTTCGAACGCAGATACGGCCGTCAGCCCTCGAGCACCAGAAATGATCTTGAAGGTGATCGGATGGAAAACATCGGGCGATCCTTCCACTAGGGCCTTTGTAGCCGCATATCGCTCGGCAACCCAAGGGCCCTCATAGAGAAGGCGAGCGACGGCGTGCAGTGGCTCGAAATCCACCTCGATCACTTCCGCCCCAATCTGTTCGAGCCGGCCAATATCCGAAGCGAAAGCCTTCTCGGATGCCGAGTCCCCGAAGAACATACGCTGGTCGGCGCGCGGCACCCCGACACGAAAATGACCGGGGGGTGCCCCGGCAATCATTCTCGGAAACGGTTTCGAATAAGCATCTCTTGCATCATATGCCGCCGCTATTGCTGCAACCTCGCAGGCGGATGCGACGTTTGGCGCAAAAACCGACACTGTGTCCAGGGTGCGGCAAGCAGGAACCATCCCGGTTGCGGACAGCATTCCAAGACTGGGTTTGAGACCTACTATGCCGTTCATTCCCGCGGGAATTCGCCCTGAACCGGCGGTATCAGTTCCGAGTGCAAAATCCACTACGCCGGCGGCGACAGCTACTGCAGATCCCGAGCTGGACCCGCCGGGAATGAGATCCTCGCGAAGCGCGTTTCTCGGCGTCCCGTATGGCGACCGAACGCCGACCAGCCCGGTTGCGAACTGATCCAGGTTCGTCTTTCCGATCGCGATTGCTCCAGCCGCTTCAAGAAGTTGCACGACAAAGGCCGATTCTTCTGGAGTGTAGGCAAACGCAGGACATGCGGCAGTCGTTGGGAGTCCTCGGACGTCAATATTGTCCTTGGCGGCAAACACCCGGCCAAACAGCGCCCCTCTTTCAGAGCGTCGCTCAATTTGCTCGGCTTCTGCAATTGCCTCGTCTTCGCTCTTCAGCGAAATGAACAGGGCCGGATCGTCATACTCCTTTATGGCCCGATAGGTTCGCAGGACTGCATCTTTCGGTGAAGTTGTCGTTGCGCTTCGTCCGTGCATGCCCAATCTGCCTTTCTCTCGCTCGCAGACTGAGTGTTGCCCATAAATTTAGCAAAGAGAAGCCTATTGCATACAATTCAGATGTGATTGTTTGCATGTGTTGCGAGAATCATTATTTCCAGGCCAACGCAATCGCGTCCAATCTGCTCCCATTGGTGCCGGCAATCGGTGCTGTGGAACGCTGAGGCGTCTTATCCCGCAAGATGTTCGAACAGGCGTGCAACGGCCTCGGCACCCGGATCTACATGGCCACTCAGTTGCTCCGGGTTTATGTAGGACGCCCGGCCGGCATTGGCCTTGCTGAGAGTTGCAGTGTGGTTGGCGCCCGCTCTTGCTGCCTTCGCGGCCGCTGGGAAACCAGCCTTCAGCGCTTCAAGAGCGGGAGCAAGCGCGTCGATCATAGTCCGGTCGCCCGGCTTTGCTCCGCCGATCTGCTGCATTCTTTCCAGTCCGATCTGCAGCGCGTCTCGCATCGGCATGCCCGACGACGACGCATCTCCTGCCGCGGCAAAGAATATGGCCAGCAGCACGCCGGATGAGCCGCCCATGGTTTGACTGAGCTCCAGCCCGATTGCCCTGTAGAGTTGGGTGTGATCGGCCAAAGGCAATCTGTCCATTGCCTTGATCAAGGCGCGCGCTGCAGTGGCAAGAGTTGAGCCGGTGTCTCCATCGCCGGATTTCGCGTCCAGCGCATTCAAATCATCCTCCGCTGAAATGAGAACCTTGCAGCATTCCGTCAGGAAACTCCTGGTCGCCTCGTGGGGAGAAGGCATGGCCTTGATCGGCGTCAAACCGTCGGGCAATGGCAACACATCGACCGATCCGATGGCCAAACAACCCGGCCATCCCGGGGCAGACGTTGCCGCAGAAAGAAGGACAGAGTCACCCTCGCCCAATTCGTGAACCGACACGGAGAAACCGCGCATATCCAGCGAAGTCATCATGGCTGCAGGTCCAATGATCAGCTTGAGTCGATCACCTACACGGGAGTTTACCAGTTCGTGGGCCAGAACTGACATTTCGAGAACCGAGGCGCCGCCAAGGTTGTTCAACAAAACGACGTGCTCTGCTTCGGTCATTCCTGCGGCGAGCTTGTCGACAACAGCGGTCATCGCCTGGTTCGCATCGACAAAGTCAATCTGCTCGACCCCCGCTTCGCCGTGAATGCCGAGCCCGAGCTCGGCCATCTTTTCAGGAATGCGGAACTCCTTGGGTGAACCGGGAACGGTGCAGGTGTCCAGTGACATGCCGATGCTGCTGATGCTCGAGATTACTCTCTTTGCCCGGTCTGTGACTGTGTCCAGGTCTGCTCCAGTTTCGGCGAGAGCACCTGCAATTTTGTGCACGAACAGTGTGCCAGCCACGCCACGGGCCTGCGGTAGGTCCGGCAGGGCTATGTCGTCGTCGACCACGACCATGCTGACCTTGTGACCAAAACTGCGTGCCCGCTCGGCGGCGAGTCCGAAGTTCAGGCGATCGCCTGTGTAGTTCTTGACGATCAACAAACAGCCAGAGGGACCGGTTACCGCCAGAATGGCAGCCAACACCGCATCAACCGAAGGAGATGCAAAAATGTCGCCACAGACAGCGGCCGTCAGCATGCCTTTTCCGACAAATCCAACATGTGCCGGCTCATGTCCCGAGCCGCCCCCAGAAACCAAAGCCACTTTAGACTTATCCCAGTCCGATCGCACCACAACCCGGATGTGAGGATAGCCATCAAGCCTCGATAGCGCTCCGCCAGAAGTGGCGATCGCCCCGTCGATGGCCTCGGTGACCATATCGTCCTTGCTGTTCATGAACTGGGACATTGATTGCTCCTCAAACAAGCCTTGCGCCGGAGTCGTCGAAATAGAACGGGTTTCGCGGTGTGATCCTGACTATGTCACCGCTATCCAACTGGGTGTGGGGATCGGTCACCGTGATGAGGTCGTGGGTCTTGAAGGACAGGTGCAGCCGAGTCTGATCGCCCAGATGCTCAACCCGTTTGACAAAACTCTCCTCGCCCTCGCCCTGCTGGATCTGTTCTGGTCG
This sequence comes from Devosia sp., assembly GCA_017794705.1. Classification (GTDB taxonomy): domain Bacteria; phylum Pseudomonadota; class Alphaproteobacteria; order Rhizobiales; family Devosiaceae; genus IH3. Next base: position 1,037,082 of record CP051235.1, read on the forward strand.
AAGCCCGATGAAAGCCGCCGCCTTTGGTGCGCCGCCGAAACAGTCCGCAGGCAGTATGTTGATCCTGGGCTGACCAAGCCGGCTGGCTGCATAAATACTGACCGGATCTTCGTAGATCTCCCTCGGAGAACCGAACTGGACGAGGCGTCCATGATCGAGAACGCCTACGTGCGTTGCCATGGTCATGGCCTCGATCTGATCATGCGTCACGTAAAGCAACGTTGCGCCGGAGTTGGCCTGAATGTTCTTCAGTTCAATCCGCAGGTCGGCACGCAGCTTTGCGTCGAGGGAACTAAGCGGTTCATCCATCAGGTAAACGGCCGGATTTCTAACCAGTGCCCGACCGATGGACACCCGTTGCATTTCTCCGCCCGACAGTTCGGTGGCCTTGTTGTCGAGCTTGTGAGAGATTTGCAGGATCTCCGCCACCTCCCCAACCTTGCGGTCAATCTCGGCCCTCGGCGTCTTGAGGATCGGCGACTTGAGCGGAAACTCGAGATTCTCGCGCACCGAAAGATGCGGATAGAGTGAATACTGCTGGAAGACCATCGCCACGTTGCGCTGGGCGGGGGTCAATGCAATCACCGACCGGCCCCCAATCGAAATGTCCCCGCTGTCCGGCCTGTCGAGACCGGAAACCATCCGAAGAGTGGTTGTCTTCCCTGCGCCCGTGGGACCCAAAAGCACCACGAAGGAGCCATGGGGAATGGTCATGGACACATCATCAAGCGCGTTGTCGGCACCAAAGCTTTTGCTCACGCCTCGAAGTGAAACCTCAGCCATGGCCATGCACCCCCTTGTTGGCGACGGACAACAGGGCCGCTTTTGTCTCGCTATCGAACACGGTCAAAGTTCTGGCGTCGAACTCCAGACCCGTCGTTTCGCCCGGCTTGACGATCACAGTCGACGGGATGCGCGCCTTGATCTGCCCGTTGACCGTTTCGACAGTTACAATCTGCGTCGTGCCCAGATACTCGCTTGCCAAGACCTGGCCACGGTAGGCCGCGTCTGGTGTCAACCGGATGTGCTCCGGGCGCACGCCAAGTGTCAGGGCGCCAGTAGCGCCTTCCAACTGCTGCGGAACCGCTATGACTGCCTCACCCAAGCGAATCTCTGATGCACCCTTGCCCACAGTGCCTTCAAACTCGAGGAAGTTCATGGGTGGCGACCCAATGAACTGTGCGACAAACTTGGTGGCCGGCCAGTCGTAGATTTGCTGAGGCACTCCAAACTGTTCGACCACTCCATGGTTCATGACCACGATCTTGTCGCCCATCTGCATGGCCTCCAGCTGATCATGGGTCACATAGACGGTAGTTGCACCCATACGATCGTGCAGCGCCCTCAGTTCCTCGGCCATGTGCTCTCGAAACTCGGCATCAAGCGCGCCCAGCGGCTCATCCATAAGGAATGCCTTTGGTTCGCGGACGATGGCGCGTCCCAGTGCAACCCTTTGTCGATCACCTCCTGACAAGCCGCCGACGGGTCGATCGAGGATGTGCTCGATGTCCAGAATCCGGGCCACCTCGGAGACTCTCGCCTTTACTTCGGCCCGCGGCATGCCCTGACTATGCAAGGGGTAACTGATGTTCCTGCGCACGTTGAGATGCGGGTAGAGCGCAAACATCTGGAAGACGAACGCGATATCCCTTTGGCTTGCCGGCCGCTGTCCAACTTCCTCGCCGTCGATGAATATCTGTCCGCTCGTCGGAAGTTCGAGGCCGGCCATCATGCGGAGCGTGGTGGTCTTTCCGCAGCCGGAAGGCCCGAGCAACATAAAGAACTCACCGTCTTCGACAGTGAACGTCGACGATCTGACGGCGTTGAAGGTCCCGAAGTCCTTTCGCACATTCTGGATCTTGATCTGTGCCATCGTCTACTCCGGGAAGTGGCTGACGATGATGAACATGATCGTGCCCACCAACGTGACAACGAACGAGTAGGTGTAGAGCCAGATCGCAACCGGCTGCATGAGCATCACAACACCCAGAGCAATAAGGACAGATGCCAGCATCTCCCAAGGGCCACGGCGGAGGCGCAAGATGCCATTGATGAATTCACTCATTTGCGCACTGCCCCGAAGGTGATGCCACGCAACAGATGTTTGCGAAGCAGAATCGTGAAGACCATGACGGGCAACAGAAACAGAGTCGCGCCTGCCGCAATCGCCGGCCAGTCCTGCCCACCGACCCCAAGGATCGTCGGAATGAATGGCGGTGCGGTCTGGGCAGTGCCAGAGGTCAATAGAACGGCGAAGGCGTATTCGTTCCAGGCGAAGATCAGGCAGAAGATGGCAGTCGACGCGATGCCCGTCGCAGCCTGAGGGAGCACAACCTTGTAAAAGGCCTGGAACCGCGTGTAGCCGTCAATCAGCGCCGCTTCTTCATACTCAACCGGGATTTCATCGATAAATCCCTTGAGCAGCCAAACAGACAGGGAAAGATTTACCGCCGTATAGAGCAGGATCATTCCGGCGTGGGTATCGTTCAAACCGAGATTCTTGAACATCAGGAAGATCGGGATGGCCACTGCAATGGGTGGCATCATCCTGGTCGACAGAATGAAGAACAACAGATCGTCTTTGATCGGAACGCGGAACCTTGAAAAGGCGTAGGCGGCCGCGGTGCCGAGGATCATGCAAAGAAATGTGGATCCAAAGCCGATGATCAAGGAGTTGGCAAAGCGTGCGCCGTAGCGTGATGGACCGGCAATCACGAGCCCGGAATCCCTGACGATTTGCTCATACCAGCTTGACGGTGGTGGCAGCGCCGCGAAGTCCTCTTCGGAAACCCGAGTGCGGGTCGTGAACAGATTGACGTAGCCTTCAAGTGTTGGTTCGAACACTACTTTGGGCGGATAAGCGATAGCATCGGAAGGAGATTTGAACCCGGTCGCAATGATCCACACAAGCGGCAGGATCGTTACAAGAGCATAGACCACTACGAGGGTGCCGGCGACCCACTTCTGGCGTCTTGAAGGTTCGGTGGGCGAAAAGCTCATCGGTTTTTCACCCTGTTCAGCGCCTTGACGTAAATCGAAGCGAGCCCAAAAACAGTCACGAAAAGGATCACCGCGTAGGCCGAGGCGTAGCCCGTTCGCCACTTCTCGAAGGCCTCACGCTTGAGGTTGATGGAACTTAGTTCTGTGAGCGATCCGGGCCCCCCGCCGGTCAGCTGAACCACGAGGTCGAACATCTTGAAGTTTTCAATTCCGCGGAACAAAACCGCCAGCATCAGAAATGGGAGCACCATCGGAATCGTGATGGTCCAGAACTGCCGCCACTTGCTTGCGCGGTCGCACTCCGCCGCCTCATAAATGCTGTCTGGTATGGACCGAAGTCCGGCCAGACAGATCAGCATCACAAATGGACTCCACATCCAGGTGTCGACAATGACAATTGACCAGGGAGCGAGATTGACGTCTCCAATCATTGAAAAGCTTGAGGGATCGATACCCGTAAAGAAGCTAACGGCGTAGTTGAAGAGACCGATTTGGGGCTGGTAGAGGAAGGTCCAGAAATTTCCTACCACTGCAGGTGACAACATCATCGGCAGCACAATGATGGTGGTCCAGAGATCATTTCCTCTGAACTTCTTGTTGATGAGGTAGGCCAGGGTGAATCCGATCAAAACCTGCAGAACGATCGTCCAGATGAGGAAGTGGGCCGTTGCCTGCATGGCGGTCCAGATGTCAGGATCGGTCAGCACTCGCTCGTAGTTTCGGAGTCCAACCCACGAGACTTCAGCATTTGGCCGATTGACTCGGAAATCTGTGAAGCTGAGCCGGATAGTCCAGATCAGCGGGAATATGTTGATCGCGAGCAGGATCAGAATGGTCGGCGTCACGAAGATCCACGCAATGGCGCGATCAGACAGACCTTTGATCTTTGTCGCCATTTGCACCGGTGTTGCGGCTGCGACCTGATCAAGTGGTGATGCGGACATGGTAAGACCCTGTGATTGTAGCTGAGCGGAACACGGGGGCGGGCACAAAGGGCTCGCCCCCGCGTTCTCAGTCTAGGACGTCAAGGGAGCACGGCGAAAGCTCTTGGAGGATTAGAGCTTGCCTTCGTCCTCGAAGACCTCAACCCAGTCTTCCACTAGTCCGTCCAGGGCCTCCTGTGCCGTGCCGTTGCCGGCAATCACGTAGTCATGGAACCGCCTTTGCGTGGCCTGAAGCAGCGAGGCGTAGCTCGGCTCAGCCCAGAAATCCTTCACGATAGCCATGCTGTCGAGAAAGGTCTGTGCGTAAGGCTGGCTGGTTGCGAACCCGGGATCTTCGACCACCGCACGCAGAGCCGAATAGCCGCCAAGCTCCCACCATTTGGCCTGCACCTCGGGCTGTGCGAACCACTTGATATATTCAAGTGCCGCGTCGACGCTGTCCGAATTGGCAACAACCGAGATTCCCTGCCCACCCAACTGTGCAAACTGGTCGCCGTTCGGTCCGGCCGGGTTCGGGAAGTAGCCCGACCGATCTCCACCAACATTGGCATCAGTGTGGATGCCGGGCCAGATGAATGCGAAGTTCATCTGCAGGGCGACCTGGCCGGACGTGTAGGCGTCGATATTCTCCGTCATGTAGGCATTCGAAGAGCCTGGAGGCGAACAGCAGTCGTAAAGTGTCTTGTAGAATTCGAGCCCTGCTACTGACTCAGGCGAGTTCACAAATCCGTCGAGAGAGTATGGGTTTTCTGGGTCCTCATACTGGAACCCGAAACTGTAGAGGACGTCCATCGCGCCCATCGTGATGCCTTCCGAACCGCGTTCGGTATAGATTGCGGCACCATAGACCGTGTTGCCGTCGATCTCGCGACCCTGGAAGAACTCTGCGATCTGCTGGAGCTGCTCGAAAGTCTCGGGCACATCCAGATCCCAGCCGTAGGTGGATTTGAATTCCTCCTGCAATTCCGGTCTTGAGAACCAGTCTTTGCGATAGGTCCATCCCACCACGTCGCCAAAGGCAGGCAGTGCCCAATAGTTCGGCGAATTTTTGGGCCATTCGGCGTAGCCCACCACTGTCGCAGGAATGAAGTCATCCATGGTGATGCCCTCGGCATCAAAGAAGTCGTTCAATTTGATATATTGGCCACTCTCGGCGGCACCACCGATCCACTGGCTGTCACCGATCATCAGGTCGCAAAGATTGCCACCAGAGTTCAGTTCGTTCAGCATACGGTCGGCAAAGCTGGTCCAAGGCACAAACTCAAAACTCATTGTGTGCCCGGATTCTTCTTCAAAGCCCTTGCTGAGCTCCACGAGTGCGTTCGCCGGATCCCAAGCCGCCCAACAAAGAGTAAGGTTATCTGCCTGTGCAGCCGGTGCATGGCCAAGCGACAACATTGCACCTGCTATTACTGTCGTCAGAATCTTGTGTTTCATAGGAAATCCTCCCTGGATTGCATCGACCACAACTCCCCCATGGGGACTTCCGGCAGTTCAGGAATAATGTGACACGTGCACCATTTCAAGCAAAATATGTGACACGTGCGTCATTTTTGAGGGCATCGTGTGAAGACTTGTGGAAACTGCGTTGCTTGGTCGGGAATGTCTCCTACACTCAAATTATTGATTTTGAAGCGTAAATAGTATTAAGGTTCATGCGGTTGCTCGCCGTTGAGGCAAGTTGACTTTGAGATGGTTCTCGTCGTATTTGGCGGGTGCAAAAAATTGCTGCACGTGCATCAGATTGGCTATCTATTTGGATATGCAGCAGAAACTCGCTGAGAACTAAATGCCTGTTGAACGTCCGCATGTTGTTGATAAGGTTGAGAAAAAGCTTGGCATGACCGGCCGGGAACCTCACATGCGCCCGACAACTAAGGATTTGGCAAAGGCAGTAGGCGTGAGCCGCACGACTGTTGATCGTGTGCTTAACGGCCGCGAAGGCGTTCACCAGAAGACTATCGACAAGGTGAATGCGGCCATCGCCGAGCTGGGGTTCGTGCGAAACATCTCGGCTGCCAATCTCGCCAAAGGCAAAAGCTATCGGTTCCTATTCGTGCTGCCACAGTCAGGAGACCTGTTTCTCGCGGAAATCCTTAGACACATCAAGGAGGCAGAGTCTGTCTTTTCGGCGGACCAAGTTTGGGCAGACGTGCACCACATCGACGAGAATGATCCAAACAAGATCGCTGCGTATCTCGCCACACTCTCTCCCGCCGAATTTGACGGTGTCGCCATCATGGCACCCGAAACACCTCAGGTGCGAGACGCCATTCTTCGCCTCCAGGAACGCGGCGTTCGCGCGCTCCCTTTTATTTCCAACCAGCCGCTCACAGGCGAGCATTGGGTCGGCATCGACAACAATGCCGCTGGTGCAACCGCCGCAATCCTCCTGGGCCGGTTCATCCACGCCACTTCAGGAAACTTGCTGATCGTCGCGGAAAGCATGTTGTCACGCGACAGCCTGGAACGTCGGCTGGGATTTGACGAGGTGATCAACTCCAAGTTTCCGCATCTCCACGCACTGCCGTCCCTTGAGACCTATGGATCTCCGGAAAGGGCACGCACAATTCTTTCGGAAACCATCAAGCGTCAAGAAAACATCGTCGGCGCCTATATCCTTTCTTCAGAGGCACGTGTGCCTCTCGCGGTGCTGGAAGAACTGGCTCTGCCGTCGCACGTGATAACTGTCGCACATGAACGCACCCCTTATACCGAAAAGGCACTTAGAAGCGGTGCTCTGGACGCATTGGTAACGCAGGATGCGGGTCACTTGGTGCGCAGCGCAATTCGCAAACTGAGAGCCCTTACGGACATGCGAAACACGCTGGAGTCCCAAGAAAAAATCCGCATCGAAATCCTTTTGGCCACCAACCTTTAGCCTCGGTCCCCGCCATATCCCGGGTCGGGCGTCCGGTTACCAGGCCGATCGTGTCAGCCAAATCTCCATGAAAAGTCGACCAATCGTCCAAATTCTCGGCACCGACGCTATTGGCAGGTTGAATTCCTTGAAGACGCATGGGTAAATCCTTGAAAGACTTACCACCGGAACGGGCAGGCTCGATTCTGCATTATGGCAATCATCGCGAGTATCCGCCACGTTACCCACTATCGCTATGACCAGCCCGTTTCGCTTGATCCGCAAATCATCCGGCTGCGTCCGGCGCCGCACAGCCGCACACGGGTCATTTCACATTCGCTGAAAGTCACGCCGGCAAAACACTTCGTCAATCACCAGCAGGATCCTTACGGCAACTGGCAGTCGCGCTTCGTGTTTCCGGAGAGCGTCAAAGAATTCAAGATCGAAGTCGACCTCGTTGCCGACATGACGGTCTACAACCCATTCGATTTCTTCGTCGAAGAAAGCGCCGAACACTGGCCGTTCGACTACCCGGAAGAGTTGCGGGACGATCTTTCGATCTACAGGAATGCGGCGCCGGCAGGCCCCCTTCTCACCGAGCTCCTGGCCTCCATCTCTCGCGAAAAGGCGCACACGGTCACGTTCTTGGTCGCACTCAACCAGCAGATTTCCGAGGCGATCGAATACCTGATCCGCATGGAACCGGGGGTCCAATCTGCGGCAGAGACGCTTGCTGCCCGCTCAGGCTCATGCCGGGACTCGAGCTGGCTGCTCGTGCAGATCTTGCGCAATCTCGGCTTCGCGGCGCGTTTTGTGTCGGGCTATCTTATCCAACTCAAACCAGATCTCGAGGCGCTCGACGGACCATCGGGAACGAAGCAAGATTTCACCGATCTGCATGCCTGGGCGGAAGTCTACTTACCCGGTGCGGGCTGGATCGGTCTCGATCCTACATCGGGCCTTTTGACCGGCGAGAGCCACATTCCACTCGCCGCAACGCCTCACTATGCAAACGCGGCACCTATTGTTGGTGGCTATCGCGCTGCGGCCGACACCAAAACTGATTTCGACTTCGAGATGCAGGTTGTGCGACTGGCCGAACAGCCTCGCATCACGAAGCCCTTCCCCGAAGAGTCCTGGGTTGCTCTCGACCGATTGGGGCAGCGGATCGATGAGAAACTGGCTCAAGGCGACGTCCGACTGACCATGGGCGGAGAGCCCACCTTTGTCTCCATCGATGATTTCGAGTCCGATGAATGGAATATTTCCGCTGTTGGACCCACAAAACGGGCACGCGCTGACACGCTCATCCAGCGTTTGCGCGACCGGTTTGCGCCTGGCGGCTTCCTTCATCATGGGCAAGGCAAATGGTATCCTGGCGAAACCCTGCCGAGATGGACCTTTTCGCTTTATTGGCGAAAGGATGACAAACCAATCTGGCGTGACCAGAAACTGATTGCAGGGGAATCTGAAGGCACCAGTCCCTCTCCGGAAAAGGCAAATGCATTTTTGGGGCAAATGGCAGCAAACCTTGGCATTGCCCCCGAACTGGTGCAGCCGGTCTATGAAGACCCCGGCGAGTGGTTGCTGAAGGAAGCCAATCTTCCCGAGAACGTAAGCCCTTCGGATTCCAAACTGAAGGACCCGGAGGAACGCCAGAGATTTGCTCGGGTGTTTTCCCGCGGACTGACTGAACCTTCAGGCTTCGTGCTACCCATACAGCGATGGCAGGCCAAGGCCAGCGGTCCGCGTTGGCGGTCAGAAAAATGGACTTCGCGTCGCGGCTACCTATTCCTTGTGCCCGGAGACAGTCCTGCCGGGTTCCGTCTGCCCTTGGGCACCCTGCCCTATGTGCCCCCTTCCGAGTATCCCTACGTGGAGCCGGCGGACCCCACCGTGGATCGTGGCGCGCTACCGGACTTTGACGCGGAGGTGGCGCCGGACACAGAAGCGCGCCAACAGCCGGTTGCCTCCTTTGAGGCCGCAGAAGGTGAACAGCAGGCGCTCATCGAACAAGAACTTGGAACCGGAGCCGTGCGCACCGCGCTTTCGGTTGAACCTCGTGATGGGCGGCTGTGCGTGTTCATGCCACCGGTCGAACAACTCGAAGATTATCTTGAACTGGTTGCGGCTGCCGAGGCCGCGGCAAAGTCGCTCAAGCTCGCTGTGCACATCGAAGGCTACACGCCGCCCCGCGACCCGCGACTAAACGCTATTCACGTGGCTCCAGATCCGGGAGTTATCGAAGTCAACGTGCATCCGGCTTCGAACTGGCAGGAATGCGTCAACATCACCACAAGCATCTACGAAGAAGCCCGTCAAAGCCGTTTGGGTGCTGACAAGTTCATGGTCGATGGGCGTCACACCGGAACAGGTGGCGGCAATCATGTCGTGGTGGGCAGCGCGACTCCGCTTGATTCACCCTTCCTCCGGCGGCCTGATCTTCTCAAAAGCCTCATCCTGCATTGGCAGCGACATCCGTCGATGTCCTATCTGTTTTCCGGTCTTTTCATCGGACCCACTAGCCAGGCGCCCCGCATCGACGAGGCGCGGCACGATACGCTCTACGAACTTGAAATCGCCCTCGATCAGATTTCCGGACCCGAGGCGGGCCCACCCGTATCCCCCTGGCTCGTCGACCGGTTGTTGCGCAACATGTTGATCGACGTCACAGGTAACACGCATCGAGCCGAAATCTGTATCGACAAGCTCTATTCTCCTGATGGCACGACCGGCCGGCTGGGCCTGGTCGAATTTCGCGGGTTTGAAATGCCACCGGACGCCAAAATGAGCCTCGCGCAGCAGGTGCTGATCCGCGGCTTGATTGCCGGTTTCTGGGAACAACCGCTTACCAGCAAACCTGTCAGGTGGGGCACCTCATTGCATGACAGGTTTATGTTGCCGCATTTCGTCTGGCAGGACTTCCTCGAGGTATTGCGAGAACTGGGCCGCAAGGGCTTCGAGTTCCGTCCGGAATGGTATGAGGCACAAGCGGAATTCAGATTTCCGTTTTGCGGTGAAGTGGAATACGAAGGCGTGCATTTGGAATTGCGTCAGGCGCTTGAGCCCTGGCACGTTTTGGGTGAGCGGGGAGCTATTGGTGGCACCGTGCGATACACGGACAGCTCCGTCGAACGATTGCAGGTAAAGCTGAGTGCTCCAGTGCCGGACCGCTTCATTGTGACATGCAACAAGCGCAAAGTCCCCTTGGTCGCAACCGAGACAAACGGTGTATTTGTGGGAGGTGTGAGATTCAAGGCCTGGCAGCCCGCCGAGGCCCTGCATCCAGTTCTTCCAGTCAATGCGCCGTTGACGCTGGACATTTTCGATACATGGACCGGGCGCGCATTGGGCGGATGCACCTATCATGTTGCACATCCAGGCGGGCGCAACTACGACACGTTCCCGGTAAACGGCAACGAAGCGGAAGCGCGCCGGCTGGCACGCTTTGAAAAGATGGGACACCAACCCGGAACCTATTGGCCAGCTGCGGAGTTCCCAAGTCCGGAGTTTCCTTCCACGCTTGATTTGCGACGCGCCCCGGGGATCTGATCTTTGAACGCTTCTGCCATGGCATCGGTAAAGACCAGCACATTGCTCAAGTCCTACGCACCGCCTCGCGGCGTCGCCGATGAGCTGCTGGATATGGACGGCAAGCTTCGACCCGTCTGGTGGCCGCTTATCGATCTTTTGTCGCGTCAGACGCCGGAGGCCCTGGCCGCCAGGACTGCGGCAGGTGACCAATATCTCAACGACGCCGGTGTATATTTCAGGCAGCTTGGAGACGGCAACTCGTCAGAGCGGACCTGGCCGCTTAGCCACATTCCAGTAATGCTCGATCAGGCCGAATGGAAACAGGTTTCGCAAGGCATTGTTCAGCGCGCCGAGTTGCTTGAAATGGTCATGGCCGACCTTTATGGCCCGGCCAGTCTTGTCCACGAAGGATTGCTCCCTCCCGATCTTATTGCGCGTAACCCTGAGTGGCTGCGCCCGATGGTCAACGTTGCGCCCCGCTCGGGTCACTATCTTCATTTCCTTGCATTCGAGATCGGCCGTTCTCCAGACGGCACCTGGTTCGTGCTCGGGGACCGGACTCAGGCGCCCTCGGGCTCAGGCTTCGCACTTGAAAATCGCGTGGCAACGTCACGCGTTTTTTCCGACCTTTATCCCAATGCAAATGTCGAGCGACTGGCGGGGTTCTTCCGCGCTTTTCGCGATGCCCTGAATGGGCTGCGCGTCAGCGATGACCAACGTGTGGGCATTCTCACACCCGGCCCGCAGACCGATACCTATTTTGAGCACGCCTATATCGCCCGTTATCTCGGATTTGCCCTTCTTGAGAGTGGCGACCTGAAGGCAGAGGCGGGAAACGTCAGTATTCGCACCATCGCCGGTCAGCAGCCTGTCAGCGTGCTGTGGAGGCGGCTGGATGCCCGCTTCGCTGACCCGCTCGAGCTCGACGAGGGCTCGGCCCTGGGCACTCCGGGGCTTGTATCCGCCCTGCGGGAGGGAGCTCTGACCATGGTCAATGCGCTAGGGTCAGGTGTTCTGGAATCTCGCGCTCTGCTGGCATTTATGCCGCGCATCGCCGAAAAGCTGCTCAGGCAACCTTTGTTGTTACCGAACATTGCAACCTGGTGGTGCGGACAAGCCCAGGAGCGTGCTTACGTGCGCGAGAACCTCGACCGCATGATGATCGGGCCGGCCCTCTCGCAGCGTCAGCCTTTCGATCTTGAGCCTAGCTCCTGGTTCGGGCGGTCATTTCTTGAAGAATCTGACAAGAACGTTGACGACTGGCTCGAACGAGAAGGTGACCGGCTGGTCGCGCAAGAGGCCGTCACACTATCAACAACACCTGCCCTGTCCGAGGGTCGGCTGGTGCCACGCCCCATGACGGTCCGTGTGTTTGCCGCCAGGACGCCGGATGGCTGGACGGTAATGCCGGGAGGCTATGCCCGCATCGGAAAGAGCGAGGATCCCAGAGCATTGTCGATGCAAAGTGGCGGTTCGGTAGCGGACGTTTGGGTGGTTGGGCAAAAACCGGTCCAAGTGGACAGTCTTGCACCTCCGGCAACGGGACCGTTTACACGCCGCATGCCAGGATTCCTGCCCAGTCGGGCTGCTGACAATCTGTTCTGGCTTGGCCGCTATGTCGAACGGGCTGAATTCGTGATCCGTGAAATCCGCGCATATCACAAGCGATTGTCCGAGAGTGGTGGCACCGATCTGCAACTGCTTGAGGACCTCGCCGTATTTCTGGAAGCCTATGGCACCGAGGTAACCGAACCCGTGCCACAGAATTTGCGGGATCTCATTCAATCGGCAAAAAACTGTGCTGCGCGGATTCGTGATCGGTTCTCAATTGACGGTTGGTCAGCGCTATCCGACCTATCGCGAAGCGTTGAGGCTATGTCGGGCAACGCCCTGCCCGGGGAAGAGGTAGCGCGCAGCATGACGCTGCTGCTGCGAAAGCTCGCGGGCTTTTCCGGTTTGGTGCACGAAAACATGTTCCGCTTCATGGGGTGGCGCTTTTTGACCATTGGCCGCGCACTGGAACGAGCGGACAGCATGGCCGCCTTGTTGGAAACCTTCGCAACTGAGGAAGGAACCTCAGGCGGGTTCGATTTGGCCGTTGAAGTGGGCGACAGCGTCATGACGCACCAGCGCCGCTATTCAATTCAGACGAACCGAAACACCGTCATCGACCTATTGGTCCTAGATCATCTCAACCCACGTTCAATTCTGTTTCAGATCGAACAAATCAAGACCCAGAACGAAGCATTGCCCTTGTCGGAGCATCACGGCCGAGTTTCGCAACTGACACGATTGGTTGTGCAGCTTCACTCCGACCTAACGACGGCCACACCGGAGGAAATCGATACGGCGGCGCTGCGAGACATCCGAAGCCAGATTGCTGCAATGTCGGATGCCCTCGACCAGCAGTATCTGTCTTAACATGCTGACCACTTACGACATCCGCCTGACGCTCGAGTATGAGTATGAAAAAGCGGCGGTCGACAGCCATCACATCCTGCGCATCATGCCGAGGGACCTGCCGGATCAAAGATTGATCTCCGGCTTGGTCAGCAGTGCACCTCCACCAGACTTCAGACGTGACGCGTCAGACTTTTTTGGCAACTCCATCACCGAGATTGGCTTTGGCCGACACCTTCAAGCCGCCAGCTTCACTTTTGCAGGTCGAGTGGCAAGAAGCCATGAAGCCCCAAACCTCGATCTCTCTCCGGCACTGACAAAGCTGCAGGAAGAGGTTAGGTCTCGACGTGATCTCGGCCCGGAATCCCCGCATCACTTTTCCGGGCCGTCTCCCCGCGTCCCCATGGACATGGAAATAGCAGAGTTTTCGCGCAGCCTTTTCGCACCGGAAAGGTCAACACTGGAGTTTGTTAAGACAATCAGCGCGGCGCTGCATTCGGAAATGACCTTCGATCCAGAGGCAACCAACGTTGCGACCCGTCCCATTGAGGCGTTCACAAGCCGCCGCGGGGTTTGCCAGGACTTCACACACATCATGATATCGTCGTTGCGGAGCGCCGGAATACCCGCTGCATATGTGAGCGGCTACCTGCGCACATCACCCCCGCCAGGACAAGAGCGGCTGGAAGGAGCTGACGCAATGCACGCCTGGGTCCGAGCCTGGTGCGGCAATGAAATGGGCTGGGTCGAAATCGACCCGACCAACGACGTCATGGTCGGCAGGGACCACATTCTTGTGGCAATCGGACAGGACTATTTCGACGTGGCACCAATCAAGGGCTCCCTCAGAGGTTCCGGAGACCACGCGACCCGCCAAAGGGTGGATGTCATACCGGTGCCCTCAGGTATCTGATGACCTAGCGCAAAGGCCCCACTCCGGAAGAATTGAATTTCCGACAAATGATCTTGCAGTCTGAATCAGGGCACTGATCTGTTGAGGACGATCAGGCCAGAGTCTGACGACCATCGGCGCCGACGTCTACAAAGCGCAGCACACTAGTCTGGCGTGCGTTCTGCCAAGAGCTCGACCAGATCAAGGTCTTGTCGCGTGGTCAGCGACACGTAAGTAAATGTCATGGTCTCACGGCTTGTCACCATATCGCCCGGGAACGGCATGTAGGCCAACTCCCGACTGGCAAATGCGGGCGATGCAGTGCCGATTTGCCAGTTTGCCACAATCGATGTGTCCACTAGATGCTGGATCAACCCATCACTTCCCTTGCGGTTGAACGGAATGCCCGCCAGCCTCAAATAGCTGGTCTTGTCCTCGGCTGCCCGAAAGCCGTCCACAAAAGCAGCGGTCAGGACTTTGAGTTCCTCGGCGTCGGAGTGCGGATGAAAGTGCGAGTGTAGGTGCTCGGTTGGTGTGTGATTATGACCATGGTCATGACCGTGATTATGTTTGTGGTGATGATGGTGGTGCCCGGCAGAGTAACTGGGATCATGCATGGCTTTCTCCTAGTAGTCAGGGCCAGGGGGGATACTTACTGGCTTGTCAATGATGGACTTATGGCTGCCCAATTTGCCGTGGCTAACCATTGATCCCAGCACGTCGACAATGACGCGGGTCGCAAGAAGCGCCGTGATATCCGACGTGTCGTAGGGTGGAGACACTTCGACAACCTCAAGCCCGCAAATGCCCTCGGCAGCAACCCGCGACACCAGTTCCAGTGCCTCACGAGGCAAGAAGCCACCCGGTTCTGGCCAACCGGTGCCCGGCACAAAGCCGCAGTCAACGGAGTCGATGTCGAAGGAAATGTAAACTGCGTCCGCGTCCTTCCACGCCATCTCAAGCGCTCGAGTCGCGGTTTCCTCCAAACCCAGTTCCTCCACGTCGCGCATAGTCATTATGTTCGTGTTGCGCTTGCGCGCCTCCTGCACGCCTTCACGCGGCACCTGCCATCCGCCGATGCCAACCTGAACCAGATTGACCGCCGGCACATTGATCAAATCAGTCGCATGGAACCAGGGTGTGGTATGCATGCGTTCGTCGAGATCTTTTTCTTGGATGTCGATGTGCCGGTCGAAATGAACGATGCCAATTCGTTTCGAAGTGCAGTTGGCGATGCCGCGCACGCAAGGGAAACCGATAGAGTGATCGCCACCGATCATGATGGGCAGGGCACCTGACGAGGCCACGTGGCTGACTGCGCGGGTGATCTGGTCGAAGGTCTTTTCGATGTTCGCAGGGATGGTGAATACGTCGCCGACGTCGCAAAGCGTCATTTGCTCTCGAAGGTCGATACCCATTTCATAATTGTAAGGCGTGTAAAGCGCAGAGATTTTCCGGACTCCCTGCGGGCCGAAGCGGGTGCCGGGACGATATGTAGTTCCGCCATCGAATGGAATGCCGATGATCGCCGCGTCAAAATTGCCAACCTGCGTGACATCTTCGATATACGGTGCCTTCAGGAAAGTGTTGATCCCGGCATAGTGAGGCAACTCGCCCCGCGCGAAGGTGGGAATGTTCTTGTCTTCAAGAGAATCCGATCCAGTCAGTCCCATCTTGAGCGCCCACGCGCGTTCTTTTTTCCAGGCGTCCTGTGGGATTTCCGCCTCCGCGAGCGCCGCCTTCCAACCTCGCATGTTGAGCTTGTCGAAGTCCGGATGGTGGTAACGCGCCAGCTCGCGCTCGGAAAATGCGCCAAGACGCGTGCGCGTCTGGCGCGTGAATTCAAGATGATCGCGCATCTGTAGTCTCCTCCGGTCTGGGATAGATGATATCGGCAATCTCGGTCGGGGGTTCGGTCACCGGCCCTGATTTGAGGTCGAGGTCATAGGTGACGGTCGCACCAAAGGCCTCTGGACTATCAGGGTCGTGACGGACCTTGTCGAAGACCAGCAGCCTTGTGCCGAGCTTGAAGGCCTCGTGAATGTCGTGGGTAACCATGAAGACGGTCATTTCCATCTCGCGCCAAAGGCGGAGCAACAGATCATGCATGTCAACGCGGATTCCTGGGTCGAGGGCGCCGAAAGGCTCGTCGAGCAACAGGATCTTGGGGCGCATGAGCAGCGCTTGAGCAATGGCCAACCGCTGCTGCATGCCGCCGGACAATTGTGCCGGATAGCGATCCTTGGCGGCCATCAAGCCGATATTGGAGAGCGTTTCCGCCACGGCTTGCTTGGCCGAGGAGCGCGCCGACCCGAAAAGGCGACCCGTCCATCTAGCAGTGGCGAACTCCTCAGCTAGAACGAGATTGTCCTCAACCGTCAACTGCGGGAACACGGAATAGCGCTGAAAAACGATGCCGCGGTCTGGAGTCGGCTCGGGTGGCAGGGCTGTGCCGTCTACCGAAACGGTGCCGCTCGACTGCACTTCTTGCGATAAAAGTATGCGCAAGAAGGTTGACTTGCCGCAGCCCGACGCCCCGACAATCGTGCAAAATGTGCCTTTGGCGACGCTGAGGTTGACCCGTTCGAGCACCTGCGTGTCACCATAACGTTTAGTGAGGCGCGAGACTTCGACAAAACTCATAACGCCTCACCCTCCAGAAACGCCCAGCGGAAGATCCGCCGGGAGAATAGAAGCAAGGCACGGTCGATGAGAAAGGCCAAAAGAGTGATCCAGGCGACGTAAGGAAGAATGACATCCATCGCCAAGTAACGACGCACCAAGAAGATGCGGTAGCCAAGCCCCGTGGTTGAGGCGATGGCTTCGGCCGAAATCAGAAAGATGAAAGCGGGGATCAACCCCAGCCGCAGCGCGGTGATCAAACGCGGCCAGACCTGCGGCAACACCACCCGTGTCACCATCTGCCAAACTGACGCTCCAAGGGTCTGCACTTTAACGATTTGCTCGCGCGGAATGTCGAGCACCGCCTGGGCCACTGAGCGGATCATCACTGGGGCCGTGCCGACTGCAATCAATGCAACCTTGGCCGTCTCACCCAGGCCGAAGGTGATGAAAAGGATGGGCAGAACAGTGATTGGCGGAATGAGCGAGATGGCGGCCAAGAAAGGCGCCAGCGCCGACCGGACGTGCGGCACGAAACCAATGGCGATACCAAATGTCAAAGCAAGGAGCACCGAAACGCCCAGCCCAAGCCCGAGGCGCTGCAAACTATCGAACGTATCGACCCAAAGCGTCAGGTCACCTGTCCTGACTTCCGGCACGGTAGCCATGCGCCAGAACGTCGTGCCCATTTGTTCAAACGAGGGCAGCAACTTGTCGGCCGGATTGGCCGACAGCCGTGCGCTGCTTGCTGCGGCGTAAACGCCCGCCAGCCCTAGAAAGGGGATGGCCCCCAAAAACAGGGCCATCCGCCGGCTAACAGTTTGGTTGATGATACGCACAGCTGTTCGAAGAGATCGGTTCGCTAGAGCGCTCCGTCCGCAGCCATTTGCATGTAGGTTGTGTCGAACCTCAATTTGACATTGGCTTCGTCGCCATAGACCGATCCGTCGGGGAAGGCGACGCCGACAAATTCAGAGCTTGGCGCACCTTCGCCCAGAATACCGTGGTCAAATAGGAAGGTGGCCACAAACTCCATGGTCTGCGGCAGATCGGCGCTCTCCGTGAACGCGACCGCGGTCGCGGGGTCGAAGAACATTTCCGTGGAATCGAGTTGGGCGTTGTAACCAGCAAGGTCGGTTCCTGACGCTTCGGCCATCGCCGTCAATGCGGCTTCATCGCCCGAAGCCATCAGTGCCATGGTTTCATACCAAGCTCCGACCAGCGCCTTGCCGAAATCCGGATTGTCAGCCAGCACATCGGTATTGACCATCATGATGTCGATGATCTCTCCGGGAATATCGGAACTGTCCGCGACCAGAGATGTCCCGGGCATGGCCAGAATTTCGCTCAACAGCGGGTTCCATGTGACTAGCGCCGTGACGTCATCTGTCGCTGCTGCCGCGACCATGTCGGCATCGGATGTGCTCACTACTGTCAGGTCAGGCTCGCTCAAGCCGACGGTTTCCAGCGCCCGTGCCAGCAGATAGTGCGACACCGACAATTCGACCAGATTGACATTCTGGCCGGCGATGTCGGCCAGCGTCTCACCCTGTTTGAGGATGATTCCGTCATTGCCGTTGGAATAGTCACCAACGATCAGGGCTGTAGTGTCGACGCCACCTCCGGACGGAATGGACAGCGCATCCATATTGGTCATGGAACAGCCGTCATATTCGCCGATCGTATACTGGTTGATGCTCTCGATATAATCGTTGATCTGCACGATCTCGACATCAATGCCGTATTTTTCAGCCCAGGCATCCATGATACCGCTCGTTTCCATATACCCCCATGGCATCCAGCCGACATAGATCGACCAGCAAACCTTGAACGAGGTCTTTTCCTGGGCCTGAGCAGGCGTGGCTATGGCAGCCCCGGCCAGCAGCATGGCCGCCAAGGCGGTTGTCTTGAGCAAGTTGGAATTCATCAGACGCGTCTCCTTGTGTCGCCCGTCAGACCTTTGTGGTCGGCGGTTGCGTTTCTGGAGGCTTCTTGCGCACGCCCGGAAGACAGGTTTGTGCGCAACAAACCTCGTGCAGTTGTCTCCCGGGATTTTGTCCCGCCGTGTCACCGGCCCTTGTCGCGGCTTCGCGCCTGACCGGCTTGCATCTCTTGGACCAGACACCCCGAATGTCGTTGGGAGGAGCGGGGCCGGAACCCTAGATGCGCTGCACGCCGGACGACTCGCAACAATCGTGCCAAAGCGACGGATTGTCTAAGTTCACCTTAATTATCAACATATTGGATAGCTCTTGGGATTTGCATAGCCAATGAGCAGCTTTCCGATTTGCTGGTTTATTGGGCATTTTTGGATTTGCAGCTTAAGTTTTGTGCGGACCCGCTCTGCTTTTGATTTGCGTTGGAGGTCGAACAAGCGTCTCAGGACGTCAGCAGCCGCTCGGCCGGATACATTGTCAAAGATCCGCAGCAAGCCGTTGCCCCACAGCTCGGAGACCTATTGCAGTTCAATCCAGATCAACAACTTGCCCAGCAGGATCGAAAAGGTGGGCTCAAATCCGCCATTTCATGGCACCGTGGCACAATGCGGATCGCACTTGCTCAAAAAAGCGCACGCGAAATCACCCCCTATGCGTCTGAAAATGCGTCCCAATTTGAGCTCTCAGACTGGCACAATTCTGGCACAATACTGGCACAGTGAGGGTCAAAATTGCCTGTTTTGGGCCTAATCTAGCGCTCGGGCTTGCGCTCGGCAGCTGCATTGTGTATTTCTCGTTAAGTGATTGTTTTTGATGAAAGTTTTTGGGCCGTCACTGGCAAAAAAGAGGGCCGAAATCGTGACGGAGTATAGCGCAGCCTGGTAGCGCACCTCGTTCGGGACGAGGGGGTCGGGTGTTCGAATCACCCTACTCCGACCAAAACAAAGGCCGGTCCTTGGGGACCGGCCTTTTTCGTTTGACGCTGGACCTTATTGTTCGGTCTGGCGCGATTTCAGCAGTGCCCAGCCCCCGGCGACGGTCAGCGCCGCAAGGGCCATCTTCAAGCCGTCCCAAATCAGGAAGGGCTTGACGGCAATATCAAAGGCCGAGCCGAGAACATTGGCCTGATCGATCCAGGCGGCGCCACCGGACATGGCCACCAGCCAGCCATAACCGAGGACAAAGGAAATCGCGTCACCGGCGACCATCAGCGCGAACAGGGGCAGAATGGACTTCGACAGCCCGCGGTCCGCGCCCCAGCCGATGACAAGGGCCATCAAAAGCCAGCCCACTATGAAGCCGAAGGTTGGCGAGAAGACGTAGGCCGCGCCGCCGCCGGAGGCGAAGACAGGCAAGCCGGAAAGCCCCTCGACGATGTAGAGCGCCACCGTGGCGACAGCAATGCGCCAGCCAAAGGCTGCTGCAAGAATGGCCACAACCATGGACTGGAATGTCGCCGGGACCGGAATGAACGGGATGGCGATCTTGGCGGAAATGGTGAGAGCGATCGTGCCCAGAACGACCACGGCAATGTTCGTCAGGGTCTGCGCGCTGCGTCCCGCGGGAAGTAGACTGCCCAGCAAGGTGTTGGGGGTAGCGAAAAGGGTGCCCATGGCGATACGGTCCTTTAACCAGAAATCTCAATTCTTTGAATATCGCCCCACCCCCCGGAGTGCAATGGCCGACGACAAGAATGCCCAGTTGAGCGACCAGACGCACCCCGCATCTGAATTGCGTTTCGACACCGGCTTCACTGCGCAGCCGGGGAACGTTGTGGACCTTGCGCCCGGCGTGGCGCGCGTGGTGGCACCGAACGCAGGGCCTTACACCTTCACCGGTACGAACACCTACCTGATCGGGACGGAACGGGTGTTCGTTCTGGATGCGGGACCGCAAAACGAGGCGCACCTGACCGCCGTCGAGCGGGCCATTGCTGGCCGGCCCGTTGAGGCGATTCTTCTGACGCACACGCATCGCGATCATTCCGATCTCGCCCGGCAAATGGGCAAGCTTTTCAATTCGCCCATCTGGTTTGGCGGAAAGCATCGGTTGTCGCGGCCACTGCACTGGCTGGAAATCAACGTGCTTGCCGGGTCCTGCGACTGGCAGTTGGAGCCCGATCGCGTTTTGGCCGATGGCGACAGGATCGCCGCCGGGGAAACCCGGCTGCAGGTCATCGAAACGCCGGGACATTGCGCCAATCACCTGAGCTTCGGGCTGGAGGGCACGGACTATCTTTTCTCAGGCGACCATGTCATGGGCTGGAATTCCACTCTTGTGGCGACACCGGACGGCGACATGGGCGCGTATTTCGCCTCGCTGGACAAATTGATCGACGCCCCCTGGGGTACTTATCTTCCGGGACATGGCGGTCCCATCATCGGTGCTCACCGATTCGCCACTGCGTTGAAGGCGCACAGGGAGATGCGGAACGGGCAGATCGAAAAGGCCGTCGCGGAAGGTGCCCGGAAAATCGGCGCCATTGTCGACAAGCTCTATCCCGGTGTGCCGCCTGCCACCCGGCGCGCCGCGAAAATGACTGTGCTGGCGCATGCCGAGTATCTGGGTGCGGCAGGCCGTCTCCGGCTGGACTGGCAGTGGGGGCGGGTCCGGGTCAGACCGGCGTGATCAGTTGCCTGCAAGCGGATTGTCACGCCGCCAGGCGGAAACACGTTCGTCGAGGGTGAGCAGGAAGCTTTCGATTCGGCGCCCGTTTTCGCCCAGGTCAGACCAACCGGTTCCGGACCGGGAGCGCAAGGCGACCCGCGTGCCCTCGTCACCCGCGCCGATTGAAATGGACACTTCATCGCGCCAGCCTAGAAGCGTCATGGCGGTAGCATTGATCTGGCCGGGCCTGGAGAGCTGCCCTGGCGCCCGGCGCATCCTGATGTCCCAACCGTTTTCCAGAACGATCTGCTCGGCAAGCGCGAACACCGTGTCGGCATTGAGCTGGTAGTTGCGGTTCACCGCGTTGGGGAAGGCGGCGATCACGGATTGCCGCAATTCACCCTCCGGCAGCGGACCGTCGACCAGTATCAGTTCGGGCGGCTCTTTCCAGTCAGTGGTGACGTCGATGACCGCCGGATAGCGGGAGAATTGTACGACGCCGTAGATCAAGGGTGTCAGGCAGATCAGGCCCAGCACAATGCCGGTTGTCGCCCTGCCCCAACCGCGGTCCCCCGTCATCCACAGTCTCAGGAATGCAATCAGTCCGGTAACGAGGGCGATCGCGGCAATGAAAAGCGCAAAACCGAGCGCTACGGCAAAAGTATCCGTGCTGATGCCGCGCGTTCGGTGCATCAGTGCCGGCAGTACCAGCAAGGGAACGGCGACGCTGCCAAAACGGCGCGACCAGATGGCCCATCGCGAGGTTCTGATGAGAATACGTATCAAGCCACCCGGCCCTTCAGGTCAGTGTCTGGCAATCTGGGATGTCCCGTTCAACTTCTTGCAGGTGTGGACTTGGTTTTGGGCGGTTTGGTGTCCGCGCACATGGCCTTGATAGCCTGCCATTCATCGACAGAGAAGGCGGGTGGCAGGCCGGCATTATCCGGATCAAGATTTTGCAGCGCCTGCTGGCGTTCCGCGTTGAGCGGATGAGTGCTGAGCAGGGCCATGGCGCGGGAGAAACTGTCATCGTCTGAAATGCGTGCCAGCAATTCTGCGAACGCCGATGGGCGGAAGCCGATCCGTTGCGCAGCGGATGCTGCAAATGCATCCGCCTGCCGTTCGGAATCGCGGGAGAAACCGGAGTTGATTAGTGCCGACCCGACAGCCGCGGCGACCGATATTCCGGTTACATCCCCGAGCACAAACCCGACCAGTAATCCCGAACCGGCTGTTGAGATGATCGATTGCATGCCGTGTCGGTGGACCACGTGTCCCAGTTCGTGAGCGAGCACGCCGGCAAATTCATCGGGCGATTCCGTGATCTCCAGGAGGCCGCTGAAATAGTAGGCCCGTCCTCCCGGAAGGGCGAAGGCGTTGGGGATTGAGTTTCTCACCACCTGTACATTTGGCCGGAAAGGCGTGCCGGTTCCTTCGACAGCGGCTTCGGCAAACCGAGAGATCGCCTGATTGGCGAGGCTTTGCGGATCGGTGTCGCAGATTTCAAGCCCACCCTGCTCCGCCAGCGCCTCGGCGACCTGTTCGACAACAGCGTCGCCGAGGCGGGTTTCCGCATCCGCGGGTATCAGGGTGACAATCTGGTTTGACAGAAGGGGTACACCGTACAGGTAGATGAGGATGACAGAGGCCAGTGCTCCGGTTGCCAGAGCCAGCACACGGAATTGCTTTCCACGTTCCCGGCGCTGGCGCTGCGATAGGAACGGCAGCCGCTTGCGGGCGTCGTCGGCAACGTCACGTCCCTTGAACACCAGCCTTTCCCCGGCCCGGCCCGTTTCGTGGGCGAGGCGCAATTCGTGCCGCGTTCCGGGCAAAGCGCGGGTTTCGCTCATGCGCCAAGAGCCGCGTTCCTTGCCGCTTGCGGGGTCAAGCAGAACGATGCGGCCGTTGGTTCCGGCACCCTCGAAACGGCAATGCACATCGGCGGGATGCGCCACCTGTCCGTCATGATAGGTTGCCGCGATGGCCATCAGTAGGCTCCGACGTTCAGGGCGTCGGCCAGTCCCTCGCCGGCCAGCGGCGACTCGTTACCCTGGGCTCGTGCAGATTTGAGGTCCTCGGCGTTTTCGATCCGGGTCGAGCGGACCACCATGCGCCAGTAACCCAGCCCGATGACTGTTTCGGCCAGCGCGCCGTAGGCGGCCAACAGGGCCAGATAAATCAGGCCGAGCCCCGCCACGTTGGCCCAGCCGAGTTGGGCAACCTGGGAAAGATCCAGTTCCTGTTGTGCGAAAAGCGGCTCCATGATGCCGCTGAAGAACCACATGACAATGGCAACAAACAGTCCGCTGACGATGCTGAACAGCAGGGCGTAGAACAGGTACATCCAGATCAGCGAACGCGCCTTGATATGGACCTGCAGCTTCGATTTTCCCGCCGTGACAGAGGACAGAAACCGCGAAGTGAAGCGGGACTTGAGGTGAACGAAAACCAGCCCGGCGACGATCAGGATCGGCACCGAGAGCAAAGCGCCAAACCCGACAGCCGCGTCTGGATCTCCGGCCTGCGCGACCAGCAAGGCAGCGGCCCCAACGCAGATCACAAGGATCAGGTAGTCGATGTAGAACGGCGCGGCCACGGTGCGCCAGCTTCCGGTGAAGCCGAATTGCCGGTCGCCATACCACGTATGCCGGTAGCGGTAACGCCAGAGACTGGCCGACATGAACGGGTAGGCCAGACCGAGGGTTGCGATAACGAGCAGGGTCCACAGAAACCGGATGAGCGCATAGAGCCAGGCATTACCGGACTGGCCAAAGCGGATGCCGCGCCAGAATGTCCGGGTCAGGCGAAAGCGCCGGGCGCGGAAGCTCGCGAAACCTGCAAGGAAATAGAGAAATACGGCAGCCGCCAGATAGCCGTAAAGCGCGTACTCAGGCGTTTGCGTCGACAGGTAGAAGAACAGCACATAGAGCGGCAGGAAGAAAACGAGTGCGATAAGGAAGCCGACCAGCAGCTGCGTGGCCGTGCCGGAATATTCCAGCGCATCGCCATCGATTGCCGTGTGGCTCCAGTAGTAGCGCCGTTTGTCGGTCACCTGCCAGAAGCGGTAGATGCCGAGGGTGACAAGGATCAGGAAATAACCGGGCAGCAATACGCCAAGCAGGCCCCAGCGGTGGCCGGTAAAGCTTGCCGTGGCCACCTGGGGCTCGATTGCAGCTGTCTGCGTCCTGTCCAACGGCGTCCTCCAGTTGGATGATCAGGGGTACAGCCGGCGGCTGGTCCATGGGCCGCCCGGATCATCCCGCGTGTAGGTGACGCGGTCATGCAGGCGGAACTCGCCGTTCTGCCAGAATTCGATCTGGACCGGTTCGATCCGGTAGCCGGACCAGTGCGGCGGGCGCGGCACATCGCGGCCCTCAAAGCGTTTTTCCAATTCTTCGACCCGGTCGACAAGTTGCCGGCGGGAAGCGAGCGACTTTGACTGGTCCGACGCGTGCGCGCCGATCTGGGAACCGCGCGGGCGGGAGGCAAAATAGGTGTCCGATTCCTCGCCGCTGACAGGCACCACGGGACCGCGTACGCGCACCTGGCGGCGCAACGACTTCCAGTGAAACAGGAGAGCCGCAGCAGGGTGGGCCGCGAGTTCCTGCCCCTTGGCGCTGTGCGTGTTGGTGAAAAAGACAAAGCCTTTGCTGCTCAGACCGTTGAGCAGGACCATGCGCACGTCCGGCAAACCGTTAGCGTCGACCGTGGCCAGCGCCATGGCGTTTGGATCGTTGATTTCCTCGACTTTTGCCGCTTCCAGCCAATGGCCAAAAAGCTCAAACGGATCAGGCCGTGCACTCTCATTTTCGGCGAAAAGCGCCAAGGTTGGCGAATCTTCAGCAATTGGCACTAGAATCACTCCCTGGCACGCACACCACCCGGCCCGGAAGGTCGATTTCGGCCAAATTCTGGACATTGCCGAGGGTGCTCGCCATATATGCCTGCGAAGAATCATGCTGGCAACAGCACCGGAGACTGTAAAGACACATGCGCGATCCTTATCAGGTATTGGGGGTGGCAAAGTCCGCAAGCGATCAGGAAATAAAGTCCGCATATCGCAAGCTGGCCAAGGCCTTTCACCCCGATCAGAACAAGGATGATCCCACTGCCCAGGCCAAGTTCGCCGAGGCGACGAACGCCTATGACCTGCTGTCAGACGCACAGAAACGGCAGGCGTTTGACCGCGGGGAAATAGACGCCGCAGGACAGCCCAAGATGGGCGGGTTCGACTTTTCCGGCATGCGTGGCGGTGGTGCCCGTACTGCGGGCATCAACCCGGAGGACATACTCAAGGAGTTCATGGGTGGCTTTGGCGGCGCCCGAACGGCGCGCGGCCCGCAAACCGGTGCCGGTGGCTGGGATCCTTTCACCGGCGCAACCCAGCGCGCACCGGTCAAGGGCAAGGACTTCGAAGCGCCTATTATGGTGACCCTTGAAGAAGTTCACCGGGCAGCGACCGTCCCATTGCGCCTGACCAACGGCAAGGTCTTGTCGGTCAAGCTACCCAAGGACGTTCAGGAAGGTCAGGTGGTGCGTCTACGCGGACAGGGCCAGCCCTCAACCATGGGTGGAGAACCCGGCGACGCGCTGATTGAAGTCAGGTTCAAGCGGCACAAGCATTTCCGGCGCGATGGAAAAGATCTGCGTGTCGAGGTGCCCATCACACTTGATGAGGCGGTTCTGGGTGGACGGGTCCGGGTACCAACGCTGGATGGTCCAGTGGACATCAACCTCAAGCCGGGCGTCGACACTTCCAAGGCCATGCGCCTGAAGGACAAGGGCCTTCAGGGCTCCGGCGACCTGCTTGTCGGATTGCGTATCGTGCTGCCCAAAGAAGAAGACGAAGGGCTCAGCAGCCTCATGCGCTTCTGGCGCGAGCAAAAACCCTATTCGGTACGCGACTGAGGATCAGGCTCGGGGCGCCGCGGCGCGGCGCAGACGGTCGTTGATCGCTTCGCCCAATCCTTCCTCGGGAACCGGCGCTACAGCAATCCGGGCAACGCCGCTGGCATCAAGTTGGTGCAGGAAGGCGAAGAGGTTGCGCGCCGCTTCTTTGAAGTCACCAGTTTCCGACAGGTTGAGCGAAGTTCGGGCCTCGGGCTGATTTGGTCCAAACGCCAGAAACGCCTCACCTTCCTCA
Source organism: Devosia sp. (assembly GCA_017794705.1). Lineage (GTDB taxonomy): Bacteria > Pseudomonadota > Alphaproteobacteria > Rhizobiales > Devosiaceae > IH3. The sequence goes on from CP051235.1 coordinate 1,063,021, forward strand.
GGCCCTGCCGCGTTGAGTCGAAGGGCAGCGCGCGGCGCGTAGTGGCTCTTCATCATGCCAGGCGCGGCGATTGCCGCGTCGGCGCCAGCGATCCCGATTTGCCTCCCCAGATGGGTCTCGATCTCGGCCCGGGCCAGTCCCCCTGCCCGCAACTGAGTGACCTTGTCGCCTTGCACAGCGAGGATCGTGGACTCGAGTCCTGTGTTGCAAGGTCCCCCATCCAGCACCGGCACCTGCCCCTCAAACATTGTGCGGACCTGATCCGCCGTCGTCGGCGAAATGCGGCCGGAAGGATTGGCGCTTGGTGCCGCCAACGGTTGGCCCACGGTGGCGATGAGCTGTTGGGCGACAGGATGCGCGGGGATGCGGATACCGATCGTGTCGAGGCCCGCCGTGACCAGATCGCTGATTTGTGCCTCCTCCCTCAGCGGCAGCACCAGCGTGAGGGGGCCAGGCCACAGATCGGCAAGTCGGAGCGCTGTGGGGGAGAACTCGGCAAGGGCCGTGGCCATGTCCATGTCGGCACAATGCACGATCAATGGATTGAAGCGAGGGCGCCTTTTGGTCTCAAAGATCTTCAGCACTGCGTCGGAGGAAGAAGCCATCGCGCCCAGCCCATATACGGTCTCTGTCGGAAAGGCGCAGACGTTGCCGCTCCTGAGGATAGCGGCAGCGGTTTCGAGATCAACGTCAGAGGGGTGATTGGGCTGCATCGGCGGTGTTTGACAAGGTGCAACGGGCGCGTCAAGAACATCAGATGCGGCGCATTGGGGTGGTTACGGTCCGGTCATGACGAGTTTGCTGATCAGTCAGCCAGAAACGCCGATTCACGAAACGCCCGAAGGGCACCCGGAACGCCCGGAGCGGCTGCTTGCTGTCGAAGCGGTACTTTCCGAACCGGAATTCAAGGATTTGAAGCGGGAGACCGCAGACTCGGTGGATTTGTGGCTGGAAGCGGGTGTGCACAGTGATGCCTATCTCGCCCGGCTGCAGGCGCTTCGCCCGGCCGCCGGCCTCACCCAGATCGATGCCGACACCTGGATTTCGCCCGGATCGCTGAGCGCCGTGGCGGCGGGGCTCGGCGCCGGATTGCGTGGGCTGGAGGCTGTGATGGCCGGCGAGGTGCAGAACGCCTTTTGTGCCGTGCGCCCGCCGGGTCATCATGCAGAACGTGAGACACCCATGGGGTTCTGCCTCGTCAATTCCATTGCCATCGTCGCGCGCATTGCCCAGCGTCAGTACGGTGTACAGCGGGTTGCCATAGTTGATTTCGACGTCCATCACGGCAATGGCACGCAGGACATTTTCCAACATGATGGCAGTGTGTTTTATGGCTCCAGCCATCAAATGCCGCTTTATCCCGGCACGGGCGCGGCAAACGAAACCGGAGTGGGCAACGTCGTGAATGTGCCTTTGGCCGAAGACACGGGTGGTGCGGAAATGCGTACAGCCTACTCCGACATCATCCTTCCCGCAGTGGAGGCATTTGCACCAGACATCCTTCTGATATCAGCGGGATTTGATGCCCATCACCGCGACCCGCTTGCCGGACTGAACTGGACCGGCGACGATTTTGCCTGGATCACCGGCAAGCTGATGGACCTGGCGGACCGCACATGCGGGGGGCGGATTGTGTCGATGCTGGAAGGCGGTTACGACCTCGAAGGGCTAGCCGAGGGTGTGGCTCAGCATGTGCATATGTTGTCACATGGCGAAGCGCTCGATATCACCTAGACTGGCCGCAAGGAGACTGATTCATGGCTGAAAAAGCAGGTTCGGACATTGCGGGAATGAGCTTCGAGGCGGCGCTGGCCGAGCTTGAGGACATCGTGGCCAAACTGGAAAGCGGCCAGGCCCCTTTGCAGGAGTCGATCGCAATCTTCGAGCGCGGCGAAGCGCTGAAGAAACACTGCGAGGCGCTGTTGAAATCTGCAGAGTCCAAGATCGAAAAGATCACGCTGAGCAAAGACGGATCGCCGACAGGCACGGCGCCGCTGGACGAATAGGCTGGGTATGGCTGAACAAAACTCCAAACTTCTGAGCCGGGTAAGGTTAGTCCTGTGGGGGCTGGTTGTTGTTGCGGCCATCGGCGCGACCTTCATCTATCTTAATCGCGGAACGCAAAGTCCGAGTTCGGCGATCGCCGGAGAGTTCTCGGTTGAAACCGCCGCCGGGGGAACATTCACCGACGAAGATCTGGAGGGCACGCCATCACTCGTGTTTTTCGGCTATACGTTTTGCCCGGACGTCTGCCCCACTACGCTTGCCGAAACGACGGCCTGGCGGCAGTCACTGGCGCTGACCGAAGATGACCTGCGGATCATTTTCGTAACTGTCGATCCGGCGCGCGACACGGCGGAAGTGCTGGACCAATACCTGTCGGCATTTGGTGGACCGATTACCGGATTGACCGGCGACGAAGCTTCAATCGAGAACGTCAAATCTGCGTTTGGTGCGATTTCTGAAAAGGCCGACGTTCGCAGCGAGACGGACTATCTGGTGAACCACACCGCCACGGTTTTCATGGTCGATGGTGAAGGAAATCTGTTCGGCACCATCGCCTACGGTGAAAATTCCGACACGGCGAAGGCGAAAATAGAGCGAATGGTCACCAGTTAGGCGACGCAGGAACTATTGATTCCGGTATTGGCGTTATCTCATTGAAAACACGTATGAAGTTTTACGTGAAGTCGCTGAGACTTTGATTCAGGAAACTGCGTCTAAACTTCAAATCCGGTCGGGCCGTCGCGGCCGGTTTGTCCCCGGTGGCGCAGGAAATGATCGGCGAGGACGCAAGCCATCATCGCCTCGCCAATGGGTACGGCGCGGATGCCGACGCAGGGGTCATGACGGCCCTTGGTGACAATGTCGGTGTTGCGATTGTCGGTGGTCACGGTTTCGCGTGGGGTGAGAATCGATGAGGTCGGTTTGACGGCAAAACGGCAGACGACCGGATCGCCGTTGGAGATGCCACCGAGGATGCCGCCGGCATTGTTCGACTTGAAATAGGGGGCGAGCTGGCCGGCGCGCATTTCGTCGGCGTTCTCGACACCGGTCAGCGAAGCTGCCTCGAAGCCGGCGCCGATCTCAACCGCCTTGACGGCGTTGATCGACATCATGGCGGAGGCCAAATCGGCACTCAGCTTGCCGTAGATGGGGGCACCCCAACCGGCCGGCACACCCTCGGCGACCACTTCGATGACAGCGCCAACGGAATTGCCGGACTTGCGCAGACCGTCGAGATAAGGTGCCCACTGCTCGGCGGCTTTTGCATCAGCGCAGAAGAAATCGTTTTGGTCGACCTGATCCCAGTCGAAATTGGCATAGTCGATCTTGTGCGGACCGACCTGAACCAGCGAAGCGCGAATGGTGACGCCGGAAAGGACTTGGCGCGCGACGGCACCTGCAGCAACACGGGCGGCCGTTTCGCGCGCGGACGAACGCCCTCCCCCGCGGTAGTCTCGAATGCCGTATTTCTGATCGTAGGTATAGTCGGCGTGACCGGGCCGGTACTTGTCGCGAATCTCGGAATAATCCTTGGAGCGCTGATCGACATTTTCGATGATCAGCGAGATCGGCGTACCGGTGGTGCGCAGTCCATCTGTACGGTCGTCCTCGAAAACGCCCGAGAGGACCTTGACCTGATCCGGTTCCTTGCGCTGGGTCGTGTACTTGGACTGGCCGGGCCGGCGGCGATCCAGTTCGCGCTGGACCAGAGCCAGATCGAAGGGCAGGTCGGGCGGACAGCCGTCGACAACCACACCAAGGGCCGGCCCATGGCTTTCACCCCAGGTGGTGAAGCGGAACATGTGTCCGAAGGAATTGTGCGACATGAAAAGTCCTGACCCGTTGCGCGGCTGTTTTTAGGGAGCGCCGTCGGCAACGTCAATCGAGCGCGGGATCAGTCCAGACCCTCGGCACGGAACAGGTTCATGTTGCCCGGAGTGAAGCGGGCGATGGTCCCCTGAGGCGGATGCCAGTTGATCGCCTCCTCGGTGTCCGCGCCTTCGATCAGGCGGCGCAGGGCGCGCATGACGCCGCCATGGGCAACGATGATCGAAGGCCCCTCGAGTTCGGCGGCAAAGGCTTCCAGCCGGTCTGCCACGTCCTGATAATTCTCGCCGGCGGGCGGGCGGTGATGCCAATATTCAGCTTGCCGGAATCCCGGAGCGATGGACAGATGTTCGGGCAGTTCATCGTGCAGCTTGCCCTCGAGTTCACCAAAGGAAATTTCGCGCAGGCGCTCATCGAAGGTGACGTCCGGCAAAGTGGTGTCGAAGGCGGCGCGGATGCGCTGCATAGTCTCTGCAGACCGGACAAGTGGGGAACTGTACCAGGGCAGGTCTGTTGGCTGATGACCATGATCCTTCAACAGTTCCACCAGCAGAGGTCCCATGCGGTCAGCCTGTTTCTGGCCGGTCGCATTCAGGGGGATGTCCATCGTCCCCTGGTAACGGCGTTCCCTGTTCCAGTCGGTTTCGCCGTGGCGGGCGAAGAAAATCTCGGGCCAGTCGGTCATGCGGCTCTTCGGTTGAGGGGCGGCTGGATGAGGCTTTTACTCTTCTTCCGCGCCATCCAGCAATTTCATGCCGACAATGTTATAGCCCGCATCAACGTAGTGGATTTCGCCCGAAACACCGCTCGACAGATCGGACAGGAGGTACATGGCCGCGCCACCCACTTCGTCGATGGTGACGTTCTTGCGCATGGGGGAATTTGCCTCCTGCCAGTGCAGCATGTCGCGCAGACCGGCGATGCCTGATGCGGCCAGGGTCTTTATGGCGCCGGCGGAGATGGCGTTGACGCGGATACCCTTTTTGCCCAGATCCACGGCCAGATAGCGGACGGAAGCTTCGAGCGCGGCCTTGGCAACGCCCATGACGTTGTAGTTCGGCACGTATTTTTCTGAGCCGTAGTAGGTCAGCGTCAGCAGCGATCCGCCCTCGGACATCAGGGCCTCGGCGCGCTTGGCAACGGCGGTGAAGGAGAACACCGAGATGTTCATCGTCAGGGCGAAATTTTCGGGCGTGGTGTCGATGTAGCGGCCCTCGAGCTCATCCTTGTTGGAAAAGCCGATGGCATGGACGACGAAATCGAGATTGCCCCAGCGCTTCTTGATTTCGGCAAAGGCATTGTCGACGGCGGCTTCGTCGGTGACGTCGCATTCGACCATGAAGTCAGAGCCGACCTCGTTGGCCAGCGGCTCGACCCGGCGTTTCAGCGCTTCACCCTGATAGGCAAAGGCCAGTTCGGCACCCTGGGCGTGCAGGGCCTTGGAAATGCCCCAGGCAATCGAACGATTGTTGGCAAGGCCCATGATCAGCCCGCGTTTGCCCGCCATCAAACCTTCAGCCATTTCTAACTCCAGCGCTGTGATTGGTTCATGCAATTGAAATTGCTTGTGGCACAGGCCAAGGTGCGCGGGCAAGCTTGCAGGCAGCCTGCCGCCACATGGAGTTATGCGTGTCCCCATCCAAAATCGAGATTGTTGACCAGCTTTCAGCGCTGGTGGGCGAAGCCAACGTGATCAGCGATGCGGAGGGTATGGGACGTTTCCTGCGCGAGCCGCGAAAGCGGTTTCATCAAAGCGCCCAGGCGGTGGTGCTTCCGGAAGACACGAACGCCCTTCAGGCCGTGGTGCGCTGGGCAAATGAGACGGGCACCGGCCTCATTCCCCAAGGGGGTAATACCGGGCTGGTGGGGGCCCAGGTGCCACTGAGCGGCGCGGAAGTGATTGTATCGCTGGCACATTTCGACAAGGTGCGCGACGTCAACGCGGCGGCGGGCCACATGACTGTTGAGGCAGGGCTGACGCTGGAGAAGGCGCAACAGGCGGCGGACGCTGAAGGGTCACTTTTCCCTTTGTTCATCGCCTCGCAGGGCAGCGCCACCATTGGCGGGGTGCTGTCCTCGAATGCCGGCGGCATTCAGGTGCTGGCCTATGGCAACGCGCGCGAGCTGTGCCTCGGGGTTGAGGCTGTCATGCCGGATGGCGCGCTCTACAAAGGGCTGAACGCCTTGCGCAAGGACAATACGGGCTACGACCTTCGAGACCTGCTGGTGGGGGCGGAAGGCACGCTCGGGTTCATCACCGCAGCAACCCTGAAACTGGCCGCCAAGCCGGAAGGGCATGAAACAGCTTGGATCAACGTTGCGTCGCCCGCGGAGGCGTTTGCGCTTTTCTCGCTGGTGCGCGACCGGGCGGGCACGACACTCAGTGCCTTCGAACTCGTGCCGCGGTTCGGCATCGAGATGCAGTTGACCCACGGCATGCTGGAACGCGACCCGTCGGCAAGCCCCTCCCCCTGGTACGTGATGGCCGAAATCTCGCGCCCGAAAGGGGGGCTTGAGGGCGTATTGACCGATGCGCTGGCCGAAGCATTCGAACAGGATCTGGTCAGTGACGCCAGTATCGCCCAATCCCTGGACGAACGTGCCAACATGTGGCGGACACGTGAAAACATGAGCGAGGTGCAAAGCCGCGAGGGGGCCTCGATCAAGCATGACGTGTCCGTGCCGGTGGCGGCTGTGCCTGAATTGATCGAGCGCGGTTCAGCGGCGGCTGGAAAGTTGATCGAAGGCATCCGCCCCTGCCCGTTCGGGCACATGGGAGACGGCAACATCCATTTCAACTTCAGCCCGCCGGTTGGCTACGACAATGCCGCTTTCATGGCGGAGGCGCCCAAGCTGCATGATGCGATCTATGAGATCGTGCTGGATCTTGGCGGCTCCGTCTCGGCTGAGCATGGGATCGGACAGCTGAAAACGGGACTTTTGAAACAGGTCAAAGACCCGGTCGCCCTGGCTGTCATGCGCAAGATCAAGGGGGCGCTTGATCCCAACGGAATCATGAACCCTGGCAAGATGCTGGACGAGTTCTAGAACAGGTCCAGTTGACCGGAGGCTTTCTTCTTTGGCGCAGATTCGGTCTTTTCAGGTTTTTCCGGTTTGTCTTCGTAGACGGGCACGATGAGGCCTTCATCGTCGTTGCGCACCGAGCCAACGCGTGAGGCAACGGCGTGGAAACTGGTTTCGGCGATCTTCAGTTTGGCAATCAAACCGTTTGCGGTGGCGCTGCCGACATTGGCGGTGTCCAACCAGGTCGCGGCCTGCCTGTCGTCAAGGATGGCTGGCGTTCTGTCATGAAGGGACTGCATCTCGCCCTGTGCGGGCACAGTCACAATGGCGGCCGTGTCGATTTCCTCGCCGTCTGGCCCCATCCAGGTGGAATGAAAGCCGGCAAACAGCATGGGCTTGCCGTCCTTCAGGGTAATGTAGTGCGGCGTTTTGCTGCCGTCCGGGTTCTTTCGCCATTCGTAGTAGCCGCTTGCGGGAACAATGCAGCGCCTGTTCTTGAGGGCAGAGCGGAACGACGCCTTCTCGCCCATGGTCTCGGCCCGGGCATTGATGATCAGCGGGAATTCCTGCGGGTTCTTGACCCATTCTGGGACCAGGCCCCAGCGCATCAATTGCGGCTGGTAGGCGCCGCCTTCACGACGGATGGTGAGGATAGGCTGGGTGGGCGCAATATTGTAGCGGCGCGGCTGTTCAGTGATCTCGGGACCGACATCCTCACGAAGATTGTCGAGAAACGCCGACAGCTGTTCGTGAATTTCGGCCCATGTGAACAGGTAGGTGAAGCGGCCGCACATGCGGAACCTCCTTGCTGTGCCCGACAGTGCTAGGCTATCCGGACGCGAATGGCAAAGTCAGGACATCGCTTTGAACGCAGAGGGATTTGATGCGGCCAGTGTGGCGATATTCCGAGCCGACGTAGTGCTGCTGATCGAGCGGGCCACCGAGCCGTACAAGGGGTTCTGGACGTTGCCCGGCGGCCGGGTATTGGCAGGGGAAAGCGCGGAGGAATGTGCGCGGCGGGAAGTTGCCGAGGAACTGGGTCTGCAGCTCGCGGACCTGACCTTCGTTTCCGCACACCGTACCGGCGAGTTTTCGCTGGCGGTATTTGCGGCCGCATTCGTCGGCGGCAATGTTGTGGCAAGTGATGAGGTCGCAGATTGGGAATGGGTGCCGACCACTGCGCCAACGGCGCTCAAGACAACGCCGGGGTTGCAGGCGATCCTTGATCTGACGGTGAACACCAGCGGTCGAAATGAGCGCTAAGGGCCTCTGCTGGTTCGCCTTGCTTTGTCCGCAAACTGGTCCTAAGCGAACGGCATGGCACGGATATCTGCGGCAAATGGCGGACTGAGGTGGCGGCGCGGCGCACTGGCGCTTGTGCTGAGCCTGACAATTGCCGCTTCCGCCCAACCGGCGCGCGCGATTGATCCAATCTATCAACCGCAGATGCAAAGGCTGTTGTTCGTTTTGGGCAGTCTTTATTTTCTTCAGCCGCTGTGCGGTGTGAACGCCGACGACTGGCGGCAACATGCTGCCGACCTGATCGATGCGGACCAGCCGGAGGAAGACCGGCGGCTGCGCCTGACCGGCTCATTCAACGATGGTTATGCGGCCTATGCGCGGTTGCATCGCGACTGCACACCCTCGGCGCAACGCGCCACGGTGCAGATGCTGGGTGAGGCCGAAGACCTTTCGCGCGAAATCCACACCCGCTTCGCGGAGTGAGGATAACTATATTTACATAGTGCAAATTAACCTTGGCGTAACTTCCGATATGGGCGTGAGGCAGCGGCGTGTTAGGCACGTCGGGTCTAGCAACGGAAGCCGCCATGTTCATTTCGCCCGACGTCCACTCATTGCTGAAAGCTGAAAGCGAGGAGCGTCAGATCGCGCTGGAATATCTGGCGGACGCATGGAACAGCGCCGAGGCGGATGGCGTGGAAGCGGATTCGCTGGCGCATGCCGCGCTGTTCGCGGCGCTGGCGACGCTGGTCAGCCAATATGGCGAGGAAGTTGCGGCCAAGTTGATGGACGAGGTTCCACAGCGCATTCGGCACGGCGAGTACAGTATCGACCGCTCTATCCAGTAGGCAGGGCTTCGCCGAACCTCATCGGTTGACCGATGGACGGCGTGGTCAGTTCACCCTGCCACATCACCTTGTGGCCACGTACGAATGTGCCCACAGGCCAGCCGGTGACTTTTTTGCCATCGTAGGGCGTCCAGCCCGCCTTTGAGGCGACCCAGTCATTGGTGATGGTTTCGCTGCGCTTCAGGTCAACGACGGTGAAATCGGCATCGTAGCCAACGGCCAGGCGGCCTTTCGTGGCCAGCCCGAACAGGCGGTTGGGGCCGGCACTGGTCATGTCGACGAAACGCTGCAGGCTCATGCGGCCGGCGTTGACATGGTCAAGCATGATGGGGACCAGCGTCTGGACGCCGGTCATGCCCGAAGGCGAGGCCGGATAGGGCTTTGATTTTTCATCCAGCGTGTGCGGGGCATGATCCGAGCCGAGAATGTCGGCGACGCCATTGTCGACGCCAGCCCAGATGCCGGCACGGTGCTCGGCGTCACGGACAGGCGGGTTCATCTGCACCAGCGTGCCCAGTTCAGTATAGGCGTGTTCGTCGAGGGTGAGATGGTGAGGCGTCACCTCGACGCTGGCGACATCCTTTTGGCCGGCGAGGAAGATCATCTCCTCGGCCGTAGAGATGTGCAGGACGTGTATCCGTTTGCCTGTCTTTCGGGCCAGCGCCACGAGACGCTTGGTACTCTTGAGGGCCGCGTCCGGGTCTCGCCAGACGGGATGGGACGAAGGATCGCCGTCCACGCGCAGGGGTTTGCGGTCTTCAAGGCGATACTCGTCTTCGGAGTGAAACGCAGCGCGGCGGGATATGGCGGCGAGGATTGCCTCGACGCCATCATCGTCTGCGACCAGAAGTGATCCGGTCGAGGAACCCATGAACACCTTGACGCCGGCACACCCCGGCAGCTTTTCAAGCATGGGTAGTTCGCCGGCATTTTCGTGGGTGCCGCCGATATAGAAGGCGAAGTCGCAGTGCATGCGATTCGTCGCTCTTGCGATCTTGTCGGCGAAGGTGGCGTTGTCGATGGTCAGCGGACTGGTGTTTGGCATCTCAAAAACGCCTGTTACACCGCCCATCACCGCCGAGAGGGATCCTGACTGCAGGTCTTCCTTGTGTTCGAGGCCGGGTTCGCGGAAATGGACCTGGGTATCGATGACGCCGGGCAGGATATGCAGGCCCTTGCAGTCGATTTCGGTCGCGGCGGCACCGAGGTTCCCGCCCAGCGCGACGACCTTGCCGTCCTTGACCGCAATGTCCGCTTCGCCGATTCCGTCGTGGTTGACGAGTGTGGCATTCTTTAAAATCAGGTCGAAAGCCGCCATATTTCCCTGCATGTCCCGATCCGCGTTGGGCCGGTTCTATGCGCTGAGGGCGGCATCAGCAAGTTCTGGAGCATCTCATGACCATTCACCTCAGGCAGGACCGCGCCGTGTTCAGGATCAGCGGAACCGACGCCGCTAAACTCTTGCATGACACCGTAACGGGACATGTCGCGGCCGGGATGGAAGGGGGCGGCTGGTGGGCGCTATTGACACCGCAGGGCAAGATCGTGGCCGAGGGGCTGATTGGCTGGGCGGACGGCGCCTTCTGGCTCGACGTTCACAGGGATAGTGCGGAACAATTCTTCAAGATGATGCGGCTGTACAAGATGCGCGCGAATGCCGTGATCGAAGACCTGACTGAAACTCATTCGGTGGGATGGTCTCCCAAAGAAGTCGAAGGCGCGATCGTTCACACAGACCCGCGTGGCGGTGGCATGGGTTGGCGGGTAATTGCTGATGCCAGGGATACCGCTGATTGGGAGAAAGAACGCGCCGCATATGACCGCACACGAGTGAGCAAGGGCGTGATCGAGGTTGGGGCGGATTTCGCGCCTTCGAGCCTGTTTGCGCACGACATCGGCATGGACTTCAACGGCGGCATCGACTTCAAGAAAGGCTGCTATATCGGCCAGGAGGTCGTATCGCGGATGAAGCATCGCGGTACGGCGCGTCGGCGGCCGGTGGTCGTTTCAGATGTCGACGGAGCGCAGAACGGTGACACCGTGCTGGCCGGGGAGCGCAGCGCGGGAGAACTGGGCACGGTCGTCGAGGGACGAAGCGTGGCGATCTTGCGGCTCGACCGGATTGAAGACCCAGCAGCTGCTACGGTAAACGGTAGGCCCGTGACGCTTGCCCTGCCTGAGTGGGCAAGCTACCGTTTTGGAGATTCGGCGCCGGAGTGACCGGCCGGTTCTTCTCACGGGGGCAGTGATGGCGCGCGGCGCGGCACGAGCGTGGCAAAGAATGTTGTCGGGCCGCCGGCTTGACCTGCTGAACCCCTCACCGCTCGACATCGAAATCTCGGATATCGCGCACGGCCTGTCGCGGGTTTCCCGCTGGAACGGGCAGACCAAGGGCGACTATCCGTTTTCGGTGGCGCAGCACTCCATTCTGGTGCTGGAAATCTACCAGACCAACGCTCCCGATGCCTCACCTGCGGACCTGCTCTACACAATCTTGCACGATGCGGCGGAATATGTGGTGGGCGACATGATCTCGCCGTTCAAGGCCACTATCGGCGGCAACTACAAGGAAATCGAGGATGGATTGCTCAAGGCGATCCATGCACGCTTTTCCCTTGCTGCAATCCGCCCCGCGGCAGTGACGCGGGGCATAAAGAAGGCGGACCAGCACGCCGCCTATTTCGAAGCCGTGCAACTGGCCGGCTTCGAAGCGGAAGAAGCGCGGCGGCTGTTTGGCGAACCGAGCATGCCGGCGTTCGACGTGGATGGTTTTGAGAAGCTGATCCGGCCGTGGCCCACGCATCAAGCGCATGACCGGTTTCTTTCCGCCTTCGAGGAAGTCGCCCAACGGCTGCCTGATTGAGTTCTGCACAAGAGCCGACAGCGTTAACTTAAAGTTAAGCCGGGCTTTGACGCCCCCTTCGGGATGGTTGAAAAAGGGTAAACAGGTCCCCTTGAACCGTCGCGAGGCGCGCTATGAATTTGTTAAACGTTCCGGGTGTGTTTGGCACCGCTGTCGGCATCGTTGGCCTCGCTTATCTCGGCGATGCGGCGGTTCAGATCGCCAAGGCACCGACCAATGGCGACCCGACCGGGGTCTACAGCGCACCCGCTCTTGATGTTTCAAATCTGTTCAACATCTCGGCCCGCGCCGACGAAATGTCAGCGCCGGACGATCTGTCGGACCTGCTGAGGATCGATCTGCCCACGGCCGATATCTCGATCAACGAGAACATTGGCGGTCCTGTGCAGAGCACAGCCACGGTGACCAAGATCGCCTACGGCAATGTTTCGCATGTTCGCGTTTATTCGACCGCGACGGGTGCCTATTCCACGGACGGGCTGCTTTCCCCGCACGTTCAGTATCCCGGGATCGAAGTGACACAGCACCGGGTGAGCCGGCATCTGCCGCGTGGCGGCTTCGTCTGGGAGGGAGCATTCGGGTGGATTCCGGTGCCGCAAACCGATTCGCCGTCATTCCTGACCTATCCGGGTGCCATGCATACTCATCAGACGCCGCAATCTGGCGGCATGAACTGCGTGGAACAGTCCGGCGTGCTGATCTGCAGCTGACGAAGGTCAGGCGTTTCTGAACTTGTAGAAGATGTGGGCGCCTATTCGCGCCACGCGCGTCATGCGTGGGGCCCAGTGTGGATAGACATAATTGGCGTGATAGTGCGTCGAATCCGCGACCTCGGCCAGATAGAGCGAGCCCGCAGTCACCTGATCGGCAATCGATTCGGCCTGTTCCCATGGCTCAGGTTCGTTGACGCGTTCGGGAATGCCGTCACAGGCGAATGAGAACTGGCAGCGGTTGCGCCAGGTCTGATTCTGGAAGACCACGCCGCAAATGGTGTTGGGGTACAAGCGGTGCTCGACCCGGTTCATGACTACCTGGGCGACGGCAACCTGGCCACGATAGTTCTCGCCGCGCGCTTCAAAGTAAATGGCGGTGGCGAGGCACCAGCGTTCGCGGGCCGAGAAGAAATTGACTTCGTGCTCAGTGGTGGGCGTGTTGGCGCGGGCATAGGCCAACTGTTCAGGCACGCTGACGGGCAGCGGAATTGAAGGATCGATCGGGGTCGCTTCCTCAATAGCGTCGAGGGCCGCCGAACCCGCCGCCGGATTGATCGAGGCAACCGAAATACGCGGCCCTTCGTCGAGCGCATCGGACGTTGTATCGCCGCCGGTCAAAAGTTCGTCGGGCGAGCTGACGCGGCTTTGCGGCGCTGTCGGATCAAACGGCTCGGGGTCGAGACTCGCCAGATGGATGCGCATCTGGTTGAAATTGGCGGCCATGTCCAACAGGTCGAGTTCGGGCCGGGCGCGGTCGGTTTTTGTGGACCGAGCAGGGCCAACGAAACTGGCGGTCTGGAACAAATCGCCGACTGAACCCGTTATGACAGGGTCGGTGTCGCTGTAGGAAATACTGGCGGCCGCGATTTGCTGGAAGGAAACGGCGACGGTCTCGAACCGCGGGCCCGTGGCCGGATTGGTCATAGCTGCGCTGGCGCCAATGGCCAGCACAATGAGACTGAATGCCTTCAGGACGAAACTGCCGGACGAAGCCTTGCCCGCTCGCGCCGGCCGGTTGTCAAACGCCATGTACTTACTAACCGCTACGCTACTCTCACACGCCGAACCGATAATCCCGATGTGACTTAAAAGTGTCGGCAATGACATCATCGGTGATTAACATTGACATCAGGTAAACCGGCCAAATGCGGCACGTTCGGGCTGCGGGCGGGTTAATTCGGCGGCAATGTAGGGGCGTTTTGGCGGTCAGGCCCGGGACTGGGCCAGCGCCAGGCGAGCCACCGGCACCCGGTAAGGCGAGCAACTGACATAGTCGATGCTGAGACCGGCAAAGAACTTCAGCGACTCTGGTTCGCCGGCGTGTTCGCCGCAGATGCCGATCATGAGGTCGGGGTTCGCCGCCCTGCCCCGCTGGATCGCCAGCTGGATCATTTCGCCGACACCGGCCACGTCAAGGGTGACGAACGGATCCTTGTCGTAAATGCCCTTGCGCTGATAGGCGGCAAGGAAGGCAGGTGCATCATCGCGGGAAATGCCAAAGGTCGTCTGGGTCAGATCGTTGGTGCCGAAGGAGAAAAAGTCTACAGCGTGGGCAATCTCACCAGCGCGCAACACAGCGCGGGGCAGTTCGATCATAGTGCCGAATTTCAGCCGGATTCCGCTTGCGTCAAGCATCTTTTCCGCTTCGGCGATGGCCATGACCTGCTGCTTCACCCACAGGACTTCGCGCACGGATGAAACGAAGGGGACCATGACCTCCAATTCAACCGGCTCGTTTTGCCGTTCGACGGCGGAACGGGCACCTGCGAACAGCGCCCGCATCTGCATGTCGAGGATTTCTGGATAGGTGATGGCGAGGCGGCACCCGCGGTGACCGAGCATCGGGTTGATCTCGGTCAGGCGTTCGAGCCGCTGACGCAGCATCTTTACGCTGAGCCCGAGAGACGACGACGTTTCCTCGAGGTCTTCCTCGGTACGCGGCAGAAACTCGTGCAGCGGCGGATCAAACAGGCGGACAGTGACCGGGCGGCCCTGCATGACGGCGAACAGGTCGGCGAAATCGTCCGATTGATAGGCAACCAGTCCCTTGAGCGCCTCGGCGCGGTCATCCTCATTTTCCGACAGGATCATGCGGCGCAGGGCAACCATGCGCTCGTGCGAAAAGAACATGTGTTCCGAGCGCGCAAGGCCGATCCCTTCGGCACCGAAATCAAGTGCTGTTTTCGCAGACGGGATGGTTTCGACATTGGTGCGCACGCCGATGGTGCGGTTGCCATCCGACCAGTCAAGAAGACGCGACATGGCGCCGCCGATATGGGGCTGCGAAAGCACCTGCTGGCCGGCATAGACCTTGCCTTCGCTGCCATCGATGGTGATGAAATCGCCCTTTCGAAACTGGAATTCGCCGATCTGGCAAGACTGGTCTTCGTTGTCGAACTGCAGGGCGCGGACCGCAGCCACGCAGGGGCGGCCAGTGATGCGGGCAACCACCGCGGCATGGCTGGTCATGCCGCCCCTTGCGGTCAGAATGCCGGTAGCGGCCTGCATGCCCTCGATATCGGTGGGGCCGGTTTCGACCATGACCAGAATGCAGTGGGTGCCGCGAGCCCGCATGCGCGCTGCATCTTCGGAAGTGAACACCACTCTGCCGCTTGCCGCGCCGGGGGACACGCCGAGACCCATGCCGATCGGCAGGCGCTCGTCGTCTGCCTCAAGCCGCGGGTGCAGGAGTTGCGGCAAGCGGCCCGGCGCAATGGCGTTGACGGCCTGCCGGGTGGACCAGGTGCCGCTTTCGGCACGATCGACGGCGGCCTCGAGGTCAGCCTCGGCGCTGACCGGCAGGGACCGGGCAGACGCGAAGCGCACTTCACCGTCCTTGATGGCGACAAGACAGGTCATGTGGCAGCCCGCCGACGCGTCCAGCAACTCGGCCAGGCGGCGCAAACCGGGCAGGTTCATGTCGAAAGGTGGTTCGCCGGGCGCCGGTGCGGGACCCCGCGCCCCTGATTGTGCGTCACGGGTCAGGAATTGGTGCAGTTTGCCCTCGGCGACGGCCTGAATGATGACGATCTGCCTGTCCCGGGCGGAATTATGCCCGCGCGATTCCCAAACGGGATCGGCGGCATAGGAGGCAAAGGCATCATCGATCGCCTTGCCGAGTGGCTTTTTCGGGTCGACCGACTCGCGCTCGTTGGCCGGTGGGGCGATTTCGGAACGCGCGGCCATCAGACCGGCATTGTGGCGTGCAGCTGAAGTGCGCACGACGAGCATGGGTGGCTCTTCACCCTTGGGCACCAGACGGAAAAGAGTGGCGACCCAGGCGGTACGCAGCCGGCTCTTGCTGTGCCCGGCTTCGGCCTTCAGCGCAGTCCAGGCTTCGCGTGTGATGCAGATTGTAGGGATCGTGGGCAGGTCAGCATCATAGACCGCGCGCACCCATTTCGCCTTGCCCTGCAACAGGCCGCGCTGTTCCGCCGACAGGGGGGCTGGCCCCTCCACCGGTGAAATCACTATCATTTGCTGGGCCAGGCTCACGGGACCGCGCTCTGAAAATCATCACGTTTCTTCCATATGACAGGATGCAAGTCGGCTCGGCAACAGGCCTTGACTTGCATCCGGACACAAAGCATCTGAAAAGCATGAGCGAATTGGCCAAACTCGATATCGTCCTGTGTTCGCCGCGTGGCTTCTGCGCGGGTGTGGACCGGGCCATCCAGATCGTCGAACTGGCGCTGCAGAAGTATGGCGCGCCGGTCTATGTGCGGCACGAGATCGTACACAACAAGTATGTTGTCGATGGGCTGAAGGCCAAGGGCGCCGTGTTTGTCGAGGAACTGGATGAAATTCCGGAAACCGACGCTCCAGTGATTTTTTCGGCGCATGGCGTGCCAAAAAGCGTGCCGGCGAACGCTTCGGTGCGCAACATGTTCTTTCTCGACGCCACCTGCCCGCTGGTCTCCAAGGTGCATGTGGAAGCCCAAAGGCTGCACAATGACGGAATGGAAATCGTCCTGATCGGCCATCGGGGACACCCGGAGGTTGTAGGCACGATGGGGCAGTTGCCTGAAGGCTCGATCAGCCTGGTGGAAACCGCGCTGGATGCGGAATTGTTCCAGCCGCGGGATCCGAAGAAGCTGTCTTTCGTGACGCAGACCACCCTCTCGGTGGATGACACCGCCGAAATCGTTTCCGTGCTGCAGCGGCGCTTCCCGGAGGTGCGCGCGCCGCACAAGGAAGATATCTGCTATGCCACCACCAACCGGCAGGAAGCGGTCAAGCGGATCGCTCCGCTTGTCGATGCGATGATCGTGGTGGGCGCGCCGAACTCGTCGAATTCGATGCGGCTGGTAGAAGTGGCGGAACGTTCCGGTTGTGCCAAATCAGTGCTTGTACAACGAGCGGCCGAAATCGACTGGGCGGACTTCGAGGGAATCGGCACGCTCGGCATAACCGCAGGTGCTTCAGCACCGGAAACGCTGGTTGACGAGATCATCGAGGCATTCGGTGCGCGCTATGAGATATCGGTGTCTAGCCACGTCACCGCGCGCGAGGACATCGCGTTCAATCTGCCGCGCGAATTGCGCGCCGCCACGGCCTGATGCAGCTCGAAACGGTCTTTGAGACCGAGCGGCTGCGGCTGACCAACTGGCTGCCGGAGCATGTCGCGCAATTGCTGGCGCTGCACGGCGACCCGATTGTGGCACGCTACCTCGATGCGGACGGCGAACCCTGGCCGCGGGAAAAGGCGGAGCGCCGGATTGCGCTTTGGGCCGAAAACTTTTCAAAGCACCGGATGGGCAAGCTACGGCTGATCCGCAAGAGCGACGGCGAAATGGTGGGGCGTGCCGGATTCGGCATTTTCGAGCCGACCGGTGAGCCGGAAATCGGCTACGCACTTTTCCCCGCTCATTGGGGACAGGGCTATGCTTTCGAGGCAGCCAGCGGCTTGCGTGACTGGATATTCGCGGAGACCGACTGGGATCACTTCATCGGCCTGGCGGATACGCGGAACGAGGCTTCGCTGAAAGTGCTGCGGAGGATCGGCATGGTGCCGACCCATGTCGAAACGGAGCCAAGCGGGCTGATGGCGCAATTTTTCATTCTGAACAAGGACGACCCGCGTGGCTGATCAAGTGACGATCCATACGGATGGCGCCTGTTCCGGCAATCCGGGACCGGGCGGCTGGGGGGCGGTACTGCAGTTCAACGGCAATGCCAAGGAACTCAAGGGCGGCGCACCGCTGACCACCAACAACCAGATGGAATTGACCGCGGCGATCGAGGCGCTGAATGCACTGAATCGGCCCTGTTCGGTCGCGCTTTACACCGACAGTTCCTACGTCAAGGACGGGCTGACCAAATGGATCCACAACTGGAAGCGGAACGGCTGGAAGACGGCTGCGAAGAAGCCGGTGAAAAATGTTGAACTCTGGCAGGCGCTGGATGAGGCGGTGAAACGCCACCAGATCGAATGGCACTGGCTGAAGGGTCATGCGGGCGATGAGATGAATGAACGCGCCGACGCTCTGGCCAACGAGGGCATGGCGCCGTTCAAGCCGAAGGGCCGAGGCAAGACCGCCGCCGAATAGGTGTCAGTTGCCTAGAATCGGCAAGAGTGCCAATCTCTGCCCCGCGGTTTCTGGCTCCACTTCGCCCGTGGCTGCTCATATCGGGTTCAACCAAAATTCATCAGGGACGCCATGGACTTCGGACTCATTTTGCTGGTGCTGGTCATTGCCGCCGCCGGCTACGCGATCTTCATCTACAACAATCTGGTCCAGAAACGGCAGCTTAAGGAAGAAGGCTGGTCCGGCATCGACGTGCAGTTGAAACGCCGCACCGACCTCATTCCCAACATGCTGGAGACCGTAAAAGGCTATATGAGCCACGAACGCGAGACGCTCGAAGCAGTGACAAACGCGCGTGCTGCGGTGCAGGGCGCGAGCGAAGCGGGCCCTGCCGAGCGTGGACGCCTTGAGGGTATTCTGTCCGGTGCCCTGGGACGGTTGATGGCCATCGCGGAGAGCTATCCGGACCTCAAGGCCAACACAACGTTTCTCGAATTTCAGGGCGCGCTGCAAACCGTGGAAGACGAGATTCAGCTGGCCCGGCGCTATTACAATGGAGCGGTCAGGAACCTCAACGTGGCGGTTGAAAGCTTTCCTTCGAATATCGTGGCCAACATGTTCAATTTCGTGAAAGCCGAATATTTCGAACTGGAGAATGAAGCCGACCGTGCTGTTCCGGACGTCAAGTTTTCCTGATCAGGCCACCCGAACCGACGGACCGCTGTCGATGATCCGCGCCCGCCTGCACATCGCCAAGTTGCTGGCCATTGCCTTGGCAATGGCGCTGACCCTGTCCGCTCAGGCGCTGGCGGAAGAGGTCATTCATTCGTTCACCTCGAATGTCACGCTTTTGCAGAACGGCAATGTGGATGTGACGGAAACCATATCGGTCCGGGCCGAAGGCGTATCCATCCGGCGCGGCATTTTCCGGGACATTCCGACACGCATGATCAATGAAGATGGCTCGGTTTTGCGATCCAATCTCAACGTGCTTGAGGTCACCCGCGACGGACGCAGTGAACCCTGGCACACCGAATCCATTCGTGATGGTGTGCGCATTTATGTCGGTGACGCCGACGTGTTCCTCAGAACCGGCACCTACACCTATACGATCCGCTACACGATGACGCGAATGGCGCGGCGGTTCGAGAATTATGACGAGCTCTACTGGAACGCGACCGGCAATTTCTGGGCCTTCCCGATCCAGGAGGCGAATGCCATCGTGTCCCTGCCTGATGGAGCGGTGATCGGCGAACTGCGCGCCTATACAGGAGCTTTCGGCGCGACCGGCACGGACGCGACGGCCCGGCGAACCTCTGACAACACGGCGATTTTCCGCGCGACCCGCCCTCTCAGGGCCTACGAGGGCATGACGATTTCTGTGTCATTCAACAAGGGGATATTGAGCGAGCCAAGCTGGTTCGAGAGCGTTCTGTTCTACCTGTCGGACCATCGCGACACGGTGTTTCCCCTGTTCGCGGTCTTCATCGCCCTTTTGTACAATTTCTTTGCGTGGGATGCGGTGGGGCGTGATCCGCCGCGCGGCACCATCATTCCGCTGTTCTATCCGCCCAGGGATTTCTCGCCCGCGCTGGTCCACTATGTGCACAATCTGGGCTGGAAGAATTCGGGCTGGACTGCCTATTCAGCGGCTTTGATCAGTCTGGCGATCAAAAAGCTGATTCAGATCGACAAGGACGGCAAAGACAACATTTTCACCTCGCTCGGTCGGCCCGAAGCCGCCAGCCTGCCAATCGGCGAGGCGGTTGTGGAAGGCTTTGTCCGCTCGAAAGGAACGCTGAAGGTCGACAAGACGACGGGAAGCTCGATCCATTCCAACAAGTCTAAGTTCATCAGTGCGATCGAGAAGGAGAACCGGCGCGCCTATTTCAACAACAACGTGTTCTACGTCTTCATCGGCGTGGTGCTGGCCATCGTGATGCTTGTGGCGCTGGTAATCTTTGAAGCGCTCGATCCGATCTGGCTGGTGCTGTCGGTGGGCGCCGGGGTGGGCATCGGCCTGTTCACTTCACTGGTCAGCAGCTTCTGGCGGGGCGGCAACTTTGTCAGGTTCGTATTCCTGCTCTGGGGGATTATGGCCTTCTCGAACATTTTCTCCGGGGTGGCCAACCTGCTCACCGGTTTTGAGATCAACGTCGGGGCGATTTCGGCGCTTTCGATCGCCGCCCTGACCATTTTCTTCGGCATCCTGATGCGGGCTCCCACGGTTCAGGGCCGAAAGGTCATGGACGAAATCGACGGGTTCAAGATGTATTTGGAGACCGCAGAAAAAGAGCGGTTGAACTTTGCGGGTGAGCCGGACTTCACCATCAAGCGGTTTGAGCAAATCCTGCCCTACGCGATGGCGCTGGGCGTCGAGCGGCCATGGTCGGAACGGCTTGAAGGGGAGCTGGCGCGGGATGCGCTGCCCGAAGCTGCAACCGGATATCACCCAACCTGGTATCACGGGACGGATTTCTCTGGCCGCAACCTGTCGCAGAACATGGCAACCATGGCGTCGGGCATGAGTGCGGCGATGATTTCGGCGCAGCCGGTTTCCTCGTCATCTTCAGGCGGTGGTGGCGGCGGCTTTTCTGGCGGCGGCGGTGGCGGCGGCGGCGGCGGCGGCTGGTAGCATGAAATCACCCACCAGCGTGGATGCCATTTCCGAGTTCGGAAGGGTTCGCCTTTCCAGAAGCTTCTTCATGCGTGACTTTCTGTTCTCGGACATCGCGGCGGTCCACGGGTTCACAAACATGCCCCTCGACCCCGATCTGGCCATTGAGACGGGCACGCAACTCTGCGAGCAACTGCTTGAACCGATCCAGGACATATTCGGGCGGATCGCCATTCGGTCGGCCTACCGGTCTGAGGAAACCAACGGCTTTGGCAACATGATGCAAAAGACCAGCACCCAAAAGGGCTATACCTGCGCGAAGAATGAGGACAATTACGCGGGCCACATCTGGGATCGGCGCGATGCCGCCGGCAACATGGGGGCCACCGCCTGCATCATCGTGCCCGCATTCTGGGACCGGTTTCAGCGGGAGGGCGACTGGCAGAAGCTGGCGTGGTGGATCCACGACAACCTGCCCTATCACGAGCAATATTTCTTTCCGAAGTACTTTGCCTTCAACCTGACATGGCGCGAAAACCGCGAAGGGATCATCAAAAGCTACGTGAGGCCGCGCGGTACGCTGACCAAGCCGGGAATGGCCAATCATTCCGGCGATCATTCCGATCAGTGGCGGGACATTCTGGTCTAGCCGCCGGCGGTGCGTGGCGCATAGACTTTTGGGGCGCTGCTTGCTAGCAAGCGCGGACCATTTTCCAGCCGCAGTGTCTGCCAGATGCCCGAACTTCTGCTCGAACTTTTCTCGGAAGAGATTCCCGCCCGTTTTCAGCGCAAGGCGGCGGAAGAGCTGAAAAAAGCCGTGACGGACGCGCTGGTCGAGCGGGGTCTGGTCTATGAAAGCGCCAAGGCATTTGCGACGCCCCGCCGGCTTGCACTGGCAGTGGGCGGCGTTCCGGCTGCGTCTCCCGATACGCGCGAAGAACGCAAGGGCCCGCGGGTCGGCTCGCCGCAACAGGCGATTGACGGGTTTTTGCGCGGCGCGGGACTTTCCTCAATCGATGAAGCCAAGGTGGAAAGCGACCCGAAAAAGGGCGAATTCTACGTGGCGCTGATCGAGAAGGAGGGCGAGCAGGCGCAGGCCATTCTCAACAATGTGCTGCCGCAGATCATCAAGAGTTTCGCCTGGGCAAAACCGATGCGCTGGGGCGGCGGCACGCTGCAGTGGGTGCGGCCACTTCGCGCCATCACGGCAACGTTCGGGACTGAAAACGATGAACCCGAGGTGCTGCAGTTCGACGTCGACGGGCTGGCCGCGAGCAACGAGGTGTTCGGGCACCGGTTCCTCGCGCCAAACTGGAGCAAGGTGAAGCGCTATTCCGACTATGTCGATGTGCTCGAAAAGTCCAAGGTGGTTCTCGACCTCGACCGGCGCATGGACCTGATCCGGGCCGATGCGGCGCAGATGGCATTCGCGCACGGGTTTTCGGTGATCGAGGACGAAGGGCTGCTGGAAGAGGTTGCCGGGCTGGTGGAATGGCCGGTGGTGCTGATGGGCTCTTTCGACGAAGCCTACCTGGAACTGCCCGAGGAAGTGATCATCCTCACCATCAAGGCCAACCAGAAGTGCTTCTGCCTGCGGGAGAATGCAACCGGAAAGCTGACCAACAAGTTCCTTCTGACGGCGAATACCGAAGCGAAGGATGGTGGCAAGACGATCATTGCCGGCAACGAGCGCGTCATTCACGCCCGCCTGTCCGACGCGCAGTTCTTCTACCGGAACGATCTGGGCACACCGCTGGAACAACGGCTGCCGAAGCTCAAGGAAATGGTGTTCCACCAGAAACTGGGGACACAGGCCGACCGGGTGGAGCGGATCGTGGCGCTGGCCGGCGAGATTGCGCCGCAGGTCGATGCCGATGTCGAACTGGCCAAACGGGCGGCGAAGCTGGCCAAGGCCGATCTGGTGACCGAGATGGTCTTCGAGTTTCCCGAGTTGCAGGGGCTGATGGGCCGCTACTACGCAGCTGCACAAGGCGAGGACCCTTCCGTCGCCAATGCGATCGAGATGCACTACAAGCCGCTTGGTCCGTCAGACGAGGTGCCGACTGATGCAGTCGCCATAGCCGTGGCGCTGGCCGACAAGCTGGATGTGTTGACCGGTTTTTGGGCGATTGATGAAAAGCCGACCGGCTCTCGCGACCCGTTTGCGCTGCGGCGTGCAGCGCTGGGCGTGATCCGGCTGATCACCGAAAACGGGCTGACCTTCCCGCTATCGGAAATGATACCCAAAGCGCATTTGCTGATTGCCGAGTTGGAGTCTGGAGTTAGCGGCGGTGGAGGCGACGAAGCCGTCCTGCAAGATCTCCTTTCCTTCTTCCATGACCGCCTGAAGGTTTCACTTCGCGACCATGGCGCACGGCATGACCTTGTAGATGCCGTCATCGCCGAGGACAGCGATGACGTTCTTGAGATTTCCCGGCGCGTCGGGGCGCTCAGCGCACTGTTGGAGCAGGAGGACGGGCAGAGCCTGCTGGCGGGCTACAAACGCGCTGCCAACATTCTGGCGGCCGAAGAGAAGAAGGACGAAAAGGCCTACACTGGTGAGATCGACACCTCTGCACTCTCAATGGATGAGGAACTGTCCCTCGCCCGTGCTGTGGCTGAAGCGCATTCGGCGGTTTCGGAACTGGTAGCGGACAACAATTACGCAGGCGCAATCGGAGCGCTGGCCAAGCTGCGGAAGCCGGTTGATGCGTTTTTCGAGGCTGTGCTGGTCAATGATCCGGACGCCGCTGTGCGGGCGAACCGGCTGAACCTCTTGGCCCGGCTGCGCGACACGATGCATCTGGTCGCGGACTTCTCTAAGGTCAGCGGTTAAGGCTCAGCCCACCCGGATCAACATCGGATTGCCCGAGGGGTCGGCCAGAGAAATTGACTGGTTGCCTGATCGCTCGAAGGAGTGCCCCGCTGCATCCAGGCGCGCCGTGATGCCGTCCAGATCAGTCTGATTGGCCAGCAGCAATTCAAACTGCGTTAGCCCTGCCTTGTCGGATGGTGGCAGTGTGGCGTTGGGGCCTGACCAGACGTTGAACGCCAGGATATGCGGTTCATAGTTGGTTCGGACGTCGCCCATGCCGAAGCCGGTGGACAGGATCTGGCGCTGGAAGCCCAGCACATCGGCATAAAAGTCCATGCTTTCGAAAAGGTCCCGAACGTGGACGTGAACGTGCCCCAATCGCGTACCTTCGGGCAGCGAGGCGGTGAGATCGTCGTCCGGCTTGAGTTCGCCAAACAAATCATCGAGGTCGATGGGTTCACGGCCGGAGTGCGCGGAGCCATCCTTGGTCTTGATTTCGATGCCGTCATCCTGGGCGATGTATGAGCCGCGCTCCGGCGTTTCGAACGTCAGTTCAATGCCGTTGCCATCGTGATCCCAAAGGTAGGTGGCCTCGGACACCAGATGATCGGTGGGCAGTGTGCGCACCCCTGCCCGCATCTGGCGTGCGATGGCGCGGGCCAGTTCCTTGCGGGCAGGAACGTGGATGGCGATGTGATAAAGTCCGAGGCTGCGTGGCGGCACGGGGCCGGAGGCCGAAGCTGTCAGTTCAATCATCGGCTGGTCACCGACGCCGAGGGTGACACTGTTAGCAGACTGTTCGATGACTGCCAGACCGACCATGTCGCGCCAGATGTCTAGCGCCCTGTCGATAGCGGTCACACGCAGTTTCAGAATGCCGACACGCGTGTCGGGCGAGAGCAGCAACTGGCGTTTCTTTATGGAGGTCAGGTCATTCATGTATTCATTCCCCTGTTTCCGCCCATATCGCGCCGAAACCGGATTGGTTCAAGAGACTGTAAGGGTGTGACAGGACAGTTCGGCAATGTCGAACAATCGGCCTATCTGGCAAATGCGTTGAACGGATTGATGTGAGTGAGTTGAATGATCATCTCGGCGGTCACGCCAGAGGCCCGCAACATGGGGATGATACGGTCAACGAGTGCGGTATAGGGTCGTGGAGTGCCGCCACCGGGCTGCGCCGGGTCGAACCAGCCTAGGTCATGGCTCAGCAGGAGCTGATTGCCGAAACCGGCCTCGAGCACCTTGAGGATCATGGCGCAGACCAGCGCGTCATCGGCGCGGCCGCAATGGTCATATTCAATCCAGGCACCGCGTTCGGCCACCGCCAGGTGCATCTCGAAGTCCGGCTCTTCCTGTGTGTGGATCGAAATGAACCTGTCAGGTGAATAGCCTTCCTCTTCGATGATATCGAGTTGGTCCATCACAACCCGGCCCCTGATCGTGTGGCTGCCGATCACGGCTCCTGTGACTTTCCCCGCCTGTGCTGCAGCGCGCAGGATGCGCGTTTCGAGCGGCGTGATGCCGTCATCGCCGGCGCTGAGCTTGATCCATCCCGCCTTGAACGGGGCACCGTCGATTTCCTCCGTGAGTTCCCTGAGCATCCAGTCTCGTAACTGATCCTGGGAAGCATCACGCACCCAATCCGGAATCCACGGCTCTCGGTAATTGCCGGTGGGAACGACAATCGGCAGTCCGGTGGAGCCGGAAACGACGTAGTCGATGTCGGCACGGCGGCCCACACCGCCGGTCGTGCATTCCACCAGCGCGGTGATGCCCTGGGCGCGAATTGCATCAATCCGGGGGCCCATCAGGCGCACCACATCCAAGGGATTGGCTTCGCCATAGCCTGGTTGGTCGGGCGTTCTCAGATCCACGAACACGTGCTCGTGAGGCAGGATCATGCCCAGTTCAGCCTGCGATTTGGGTCCGAAAGTCGTATAGAGATGCCGCATTTTTCCGTCCTTGTGGTTCAGAATTATGCGGGTACGCCGGAAATGCAAATGATTTGCAGAATCAACTCGTCTGAAATTTTTGCCGATACTGGCGCGGTGTCAGGTTCTTGATAGCGCGAAACTGGCGGTTGAAATTGGCCAGCGACCGGTAGCCGACTGCGTCGGAAATGTTGGCGATGGGCCTTGTGGTCGTCGTCAGCAGGGCGCAGGCCTCACCGATGCGAAGCCGGGCGACATACTCGGTCAGTGTCAAACGCGTGTGGCGCCGAAACAGACGATGGAATCCCGACGGGCTGAGCGCGGCCAGGTCGGCCAGTTGGTCGATGCTGACCGGTTCCGCGTAATTGGCGTGAATGTGGGCCAGCACCCGATCGATGCGCGGTCGGTCTGGAGCCGACATATCGGGCGCATGATAGTTTGGTGCGGCCAGCGGTTCGGCTGCGTCATCGGCGGAGAGCCGGGTGAGCACTGAAATCAGGTCAAGAAGCCGCTCTGCGGGCGGCTTGTCGAAAAGCGCTTCAACCGCAGGCAGGACCTGATTGGCGGTCTGCCGCGAAAACCTGAGCCCGCGGGCCGATCTTTCCAGCATTGTGTTGAGCGGTCGAAGTTCGGTCAGCACCCGTGTGAGCCCTGCCGCCCACTCGGGTTTGAACCACATGACCAACGCGATGTGCTGGCCGTCAGGATCAATCTTGTCGGTCGAGGCCCAGGTGTGGGGCAAGCCGGGCCCCAGCAGCACCAGATCGCCGTGCTCGTACGCACCTATATGATCGCCGACGAACCGCTGGCCACGCGAGTTCAGGGTCAATGTAAGCTCGTACTCGGGATGGTGATGCCATTCGAACGGGATCGCCGCGTCGAGGCGGCGGTTCAACATCGACCAGGACGCCTCATCATTGCCGGCAATCTTTTCCAGAAACGGCTGCACTGGGCGTTCCTTTGCGACTGTTATGCCCACAAGCGCCAGAATAGTATCAGTATTGGCCGGAAGACGGCAACATTTTCGCCAAACGCCGCCTAAGCTGGTTTCATCGCATCAAGGAGCGACCAACATGGAGGAGGAATATCATGGTCAACGCGACGGACGTCAAAAAGGACAGTCACCCCACTTCAATGCGGGCCATCACGCCGCTTTCGCAGATCAAGAAGACTTTGCCACTGAGAGTTTTGTCGGAGGCGGATTTCAAGCACTGGCAGACCAAGGGCTTTGTGATCGTGCGCAATGCCGTGCCTGCGGAAAATGTCGAGCGGCTGAAAGATTTGCTCTGGGAGTTTGAGGAAAAGGACCCGAGCGATCCCGAGACATGGTACGCCGCCCAGCGGCGCGACCACGCCATGAAGGAACTGAACAATTCCGGCATGGTCGAGATCTACAACCACCAATATCTTTGGGACAACCGGATGGAACAGCGGGTCTATGACGCGTTCGTCGACATCTGGGACATGGAAGACCTGTGGGTAGGTATCGACCGCGCCAATCTCAACCCGCCAAACAAGGGCTCGCGCGCTTCGATGGGGTTCATTCACTGGGACGCGGATACGTCGATGGATCCTAAACCGGTTTCGGTGCAGGGCGTTCTTTCGCTGGTTCATCAGGACGGTGGCGAAATTGGCGGCTTCCAATGCGTGCCCTACCTGTTCGAACATTTCGACACCTGGGTGAAGACCCAGCCCGCCGACCGCGATCCGCATCATCCGGACATGACGGGGCTGGAAGACAAGATCGAAAAGGTGGAACTGTTCCCCGGCGATCTGATGATCTTCAACTCGCTTCTGGCCCATGGCGTCGCGCCGAACACGTCGGACGACAAGGTGCGCATGGCACAGTATGTCTCCATGTTTCCTGCGGATGAAAACGACCTGGTTGAGCGCGAGGCGCGCATTCATTCATGGCGGGAGCGCGAAGCGCCAAAACGGGCGGCCTTCCCCGGCGACCCGCGCGAGTGGGAAAAGAAGCGCTATGAAACGGCCAGGCTTTCCGATCTCGGGCAGCGGCTATTGGGGATCAAGAGCTGGAACAGCTGAGATAGCAGCCAGACTCGGTCATCGGCGCTCGGGCGCAGGTGACCGAGGGCTTATTCCCGGCACTGCAATTCAATCTTGGCGCCTTCAGGCCCGGTGACAAACAGCTGACGGATGCCTGTGCCGGGTATGCCGCCGACGCGATAATCAAATCCCTCCGCCTTTATCCTCGCTTCCTGCTCGTCAAAGTCGAACGGGCCGAATGCGAGGTGATCAATCCAGCCCGATACGGGTTCGCCTTCCTCCCGCAACATCATGTGGATGATCGGCTTTCCGTTCAGATAGAGCCAGTGGCCGGGAAAATCAAAGTCCGGCCTTGGGCCACGCTCAACACCCAAAACGCCGATCAGGAAATCGCACATGGCATGCATGTCGCGCGCCCTGATGTTGATATGGTCGATGCCGATCATTTGCCATGCCCGTCAGTTCCCGTCCTCGTCGAGGTTAGCATCGGGTGCGAGCGGGGCAACAAAAAGGGGAGCGCCAATTTCAGCACTCCCCTGTTTGTGTTTGACCTTGCGGGTGTAGGCCTTCGGGTTCTTGACCACCTTCGCCTGAAACTGTCCCTCGCGCAGGGCGCGGGCAGCCGGATTGGGCGGAGGTGCCTGTTTCTTGCGTTTCGGCATGGCAACTCTCCTTCTTGCCGGGCCGATATAGGTCCCGTTCAGCCTAATTGCCAGAGCTAGCTTGCCTCAGGTCCCACCACCACCGGCAGTCTGCATCCATGCGCCACCACAGGCCTTTGACAGTTCGCGAATGCGCAGGATGTAGCCCTGACGCTCAGTGACGGAAATCACGCCGCGGGCATCGAGCATGTTGAAACAGTGCGCCGCTTTCAGCACCTGCTCGTAGGCGGGAATGGCCAGCGGCTGGCCGTTGGGATTGCCTTCCCCGCCAGCAAGGATTGCACGGCACTCTGTCTCCGCATCGTCGAAATGGCGGAACAGGACCTCGGTGTTGGCGATCTCGAAATTGTAGGCGGAGCTTTCCTGCTCGTTCTGCAGGAAGACATCACCATAGGTGACCTTCTCGGCCCCTTCGCGGCCATTGAAATTCAGGTCGTAAACGTTCTCAACATCCTGAATGTACATCGCCAGACGTTCCAGTCCGTAAGTCAGTTCGCCGGAAACCGGATTGCATTCAAAACCGGCCACCTGCTGAAAATAGGTGAACTGGCTGACTTCCATGCCGTCGCACCAGACTTCCCAACCCAACCCCCAGGCGCCGAGTGTGGGGTTCTCCCAATCGTCCTCAACAAACCGCAGATCGTGCAATTCGGGATCGATTCCAATGGCGTAAAGCGACTTCAGGTACAGGTCCTGGATATCGGGAGGCGACGGCTTCAGGATCACCTGAAACTGGTAATAGTGCTGCAACCTGTTGGGGTTCTCACCGTAGCGCCCGTCGGTGGGGCGGCGGGAGGGCTGAACATAGGCGGCATTCCAGGGTTTGGGCCCAAGTGCCCGCAACGCCGTTGCCACGTGTGAGGTGCCCGCGCCCATCTGCATGTCATAGGGCTGCAGAATGACGCACCCCTGGTCCGCCCAGTAGTTTTGCAAAGCCAGAATGAGGCCCTGAAAAGAGTTTTTCGGGTCCATGTGCGGTGCGGGAGAATTCATCGGGCAGCGGCTTCCGTTTCGGCGAGAGTTCGCACGTAGAGATGTTTTTTGTGACCATCATCGCGGTCGACGGTGCGCTCTAGCACAAATCCGGTTTTTTTGGCGACATGTGCTGATGCATTATTTTCCGGATCAATCAGGGCCACCAATCGTTTGAGCCCGAGTTTCCCAATGGCATGATCGATCAGGGCCTTTGCGATTTCGGTCGCAAACCCTTGCCCCCATGCCGCCCTGCTGAACACATAGATGAGTTCATGCTCGTTCCGGCCTGCGATCTGCTTGGGGATGATTCCGGCATAGCCAACCAGGGTCCCGTCCGACCGCAGCAGCACCGGCCAAAGATCGAACGGACTGTCGCTCCCCAGGTCTTCCTGAAATGCCGCGGGCAAGGTCGCCCGGTCTCGCGGCCCACCCGTGTAGCGAGTGACCTCGGGATCGCTCCACAGGTCGACCAGTGCCGGAATGTGATCGGATTGAAGAACCGCCAGTTCCAGGCGGCGGGTGCGGAGCACCGGGCTCAATCCTGCTTGTCCTTGTCCGGCCTGAACACGCCATCGTCGCTGCGCTTCAGCTCAATGACGTCCGGGCGCTGACGTTCCTTCAGGTCGCGTTCGCGTGTCTGTTTGTCCAGGTCACGAAACCGTTCGCTCCAGTCCTTCATGATGCGGCGCACGCCGATGACGATCGCGCCGATGATGAAGGCCGTGACAAGTATGCGCAGCCACATCTGACGTCCCCCCGATTGTAGCGGCTAGAGCCCGAAGCGTGACCAGTTCAGCCGATCCTCGACGGCGGCGACGATATCGCGGGCGAGCCCGTTGGTCGCGACGCTTCCGCCGAAGCCGATACGCGGCATGGAGAACAGGCCGCGCTTCTGCCTGATCGGCACCATGTTGACCTTGTCGCCGTAACGTTCACGCAGGACCGTGTGCAGATCACCGAGTTGATCGATCAGACCCATCTCGAGACCGCGCACGGCCGTCCACCATTCCCCGGTGAAAAGTTCATCATCCTTGCCCTTCAGCTTGTCGCCGCGGCGCGCCTTGACGTGGTCGATGAAGACCTGGTGGATGTCGAGCTCAAAAGTCTTGATCCGGTCCACATCGGCCTTTTTTTCAGGCATGAAAGGGTCGAGGGTGCTCTTGTTCTTGCCCGCTGTGTAGATGCGGCGGTCGATGCCCAGCTTTTCAATGGCGCCCACAAAACCAAAACCCGCGTATATGACCCCGATTGACCCCACGATCGAGGAAGGGTCGGCGAAAATCTCGTCGCCGCCGACGGCGATGAAGTAGCCGCCTGATGCGGCAAGGTCCTCGACGAAGATGAGCGCCTGCTTGTGGGTTTCATCGGCCAGTTGCCGGATGCGGTTGGAGATCAGGCGCGACTGGACGGCGGAACCGCCCGGCGAATTGATGACAATGGCCACCGCCGGCGCTTTCTTGATGCGGAAGGCACGCTCGAGCAATGGGTCCGCACTTTCAATATTGATGCGGCCAGGGCGCTGTTCCGACGAAATCGTGCCATGCAGGCGCACGACCGGGATGGTCACGCGCTGCTGGCCAAACCTGCTGCGCAATCCGGAGAAGAGGCCGCCACTTGCCGTTACGACGCTGGGCGTAGATTGATCGGTCATCGAAGGTTCCTTCCCGAATTGCAGCAACTGCGGAGACTTAGGTGTGCAGCGCGCGGATTACCAGTGCAGTCGGCTGTTGCCGCGGAAAATCGGATCAATGTTTTCCGCGAAATGATTGCCCTTGGCCTCGTGCAGGACGAGAGGCGACATCACACGGGTCGGGCTGCGTGATCCCTTGATGCCCCGGACTAGGACACGGGACGCATCAAGACCCGGGCGTGGCGCAATCGGCAGAATGCTCAGCGCACCGAACCGGGCGCTGAACGATTTCAGCAGCGACGGAAGCGCTGCGGCCGGCGAAACAAATATGACTTCGCCACCCGGTGCGGCGCAGGAGGCGGCGCATTTCACCCATTTGTCGAGATCACCGGTCGGCATGTGACGCGATGCGGCGCGCGCCTTTCCAGTGGAGTTGGTACCTGCAGACGCGTCGAAGAAGGGCGGGTTGGCGATGACGGAAGTGAAGTGATCGGAAACGAGGCCATCGGCCAATCTTGCTGCCCCTGGCGCAGTCAGGTCCGTTTTGACGGTCCGGGCACGGGCCGCAAAACCGTTATCCGCAAGATTGCGGTTGGCCAGGTCCACCAAGTCATCCTGCACTTCCGCGAGTGTGGCGTCGAGCTCGGCCAGGTCTGCCAGCGCACACAGGCTGGCGGTCCCCACCCCCGCGCCCAGATCGAGCAGGCGCTCCGACTGGTCCGAAACGGCGGCCGCAAGCAACACCGAATCCAGGCCGGCGCGGAACCCCCGCTCGGGCTGCAGGACCATGATCCGGCCGCCCAGAAACCTGTCCCGCGTCAGGCCGGGATCTTCCAGTTTTTCGTTGGATGCGACAATTTTCATCGGCCTTTTCGGGGTCCTTGGTGGGGATTTGCCAGCATAAGCGCTTTGTGGTTTGGCCCTCAACGGTATATGGAACGGGCAATTGCCCGAAATCCGGTTTTGGACATGACTATTTCACAGCTGGCAACAGACAAGATCGAAAGCGAAGGTTCCGCTTTGGATGCGTTGATTGAGGCGACCGCCGAGGACATGACGGCGGTCAACGCGATGATTCTGTCGCGGGCTGAATCGCACGTCGAAATCGTGCCCGAGATTGCCCGCTATCTGATCGATGCCGGCGGCAAGCGGCTCCGGCCAATGCTGACACTTGCCTCTGCGCACCTGCTCGGCGACGCGTCGGGCAAGCAGGTCAACTATGCCGCCGCGGTCGAGTTCATGCACAACGCCACACTTCTGCACGATGATGTTGTCGACGAAAGCGACATGCGGCGCGGCAAACCGGCGGCCCGCAAGGTCTGGGGCAATCAAGCCAGCGTTCTGGTCGGCGATTTTCTGCTTGGTCAGGCGTTTTTGATGATGGTCGAGGCCGGCGAACTTGATGCGCTTGAAGTGCTGTCCAAGGCGGCGGCAGTGATCGCCGAAGGCGAAGTGCTGCAGCTCAGCAAGGCCGGTGATCCCGGGACCACTGACGCGGAGTATATGCAGATTATCGGCGCCAAGACGGCGATGCTGTTCGAGGCGGCAACCGAAGTCGGCGCCATGGCCGGTGGCGCTTCGGGCAAGTTGCGCGAGGCCATGGCCGAGTATGGGCGCGAACTGGGCCTCGCCTTCCAGTTGGTGGATGACGCGCTCGATTATGGCGGCGCCGACGGGAGCCTTGGCAAGAACACCGGCGACGATCTGAGGGAAGGCAAGATGACGCTGCCAGTCATCTTGGCGCTTTCCGTTGCGTCCGGAATTGAACGACAAGCGGTGCTCGACGCCCTTGGCCACGCCGAATCCGGACAGACAGAATTGGCCAAGGTGCGCGAAATCATTGACCGGCACGGCACGCTCAAGACCACGATCGAGCGCGCCGAGGCGCATGCTGAAGCGGCCAAGGCGGCCCTTGCGGCGCTGCCGCCCACCGAGCTCAGGGATCTGTTGGCCGATGTCGCGGATTTCTGCGTGTCGCGGGTCTACTGATCGGCGTCGAATTTGCCGCTGTCGTGAATCTCCATCACTGAAATCCAGTCATTCGGACGCGAGTTGCGGAGCTGGATCGCGGCGTTCTCCGCGTCTTCAGCGAACTCAAAAAGTCCGAACACAGTAGCGCCGGAACCACTCATGCGAGCGAAACGGCAACTATGTAGCGCCCGCATTTGCACCGTTATCTCGGCAATTTCGGGCACGAGCGCAGTAGCAGGTCCCTCGAGGTCGTTGCGGGTTTGCTCCAGCCAGGCGACCAGATCGTCGAGGTGTTCCCAGTTCCCCACGGGTTCCGGGAGCGGCGGATTCTGACGTTTCGTCAATCGGGCGAAGACATCTGGTGTTGGGACAGGCTTTAGCGGGTTGACCAGCAGAGCGTGGCAAGGCGGCAGGTGAGGAACGCCGGCGAGAGTGTCGCCAATCTCCACTACGCGCTTGGGGGACGCCGAAAGACACATTGGCACATCTGCGCCAAGGCGCGCTGCCAGGTCCGGGATGCGAGGATCGCCACTTACCCCTGCCTTCGCCGCAAAAAGCTGGAGCGCCGCGGCGGCATCGGCACTGCCACCGCCGATTCCAGCGGCGACGGGAAGGTTCTTTTCCAGTTCGATGGAAAGGCACGGAAGCGCGGTCTCACCGAAAGTTTTCCGGAACTCGTCATGCGCCGCAAGAACAAGATTGTTGCCCTTGTCCGACAGAAGTTCCGCAAAGGGGCCGGTGACAGTGAAGTTGTTCGCATCAGCTTCTGCAATGCGAACGAAGTCACCCTTGCGGGCAAAGACAACGAGCGAGTCCAGATCATGATACCCATCAGGCCGTTGGCCAGTGACGTGAAGGGCCAGATTGATTTTGGCAGGCGCGTGGGCCTGATAGGTCTTTGGCGTCACGAGCTGGTCGTTTGAGGCTCGTCAGGCAGGCCGTTTTCGAGCTTGGGAAGCACCCGGGCCGTTACGTCGCCGCGTTCATCGACATCGCGGGCAATGGCCCATTGGAAGCGTGCCTCCCGCTTGCGGCCCACCGCCCAATAAACATCGCCAAGATGATCGTTGATTTCCGGATCGTTGGGCAAAAGGCGTACCGCTTCTTCCATCACCTCAACCGCCTCTTCGTAGCGCCCGAGCTTGTAGTAGGCCCAGCCGAGACTGTCGACGATGTAGCCGTCGCGCGGCGCGGCGGAAACCGCCTGTTCGATCATCTCCAGGGCCCTGTCGAGATTGAGCCCCTGATCGACCCAGCTGTAACCGAGGTAGTTCAACACCGATGGCTGGCCGGGATTGAGTTCGAGCGAACGCAAAAGGTCGCTTTCGGCCTTTTGCCATTCACCGTTGCGCTCGTAAGCGATGCCGCGCACGTAATAAAAGCGCCAGTCGCCCGGGCGGTCGCCCTCTTCAAGGTCCAGCGCCATCGTGTAAGTCTCAATGGCACGGTCGAACTGCTCGTCAAACCGCAGCAGGTCGCCGAGCGATGAAATCGCGGTCAGATTATCCGGCTTGACGGCAATCATGTTGCTCAGCCGGCGGATTGCCTCTTCGCGATCGCCGATGGCGTCGAGATTCTCGGCGACGCGTACGGTGGCTTCGGCATTGTAAGGCGAGGTTGCCGGGATCGTCTCATAAATGTCGTTGGCATATTCATGCTGTTCAGCCAGATCATACAGTTGCCCGATGGTCAGGGCCATCACGTCGGATTGCGGGTCGAGATAGCGGCCAAGCTGCAAGAAGATCATCGCGATGTCCTGCGCACCATCGCGGGACAGGGCCGAGCCAATACCGTGGAACAGTTCGGCAGCACCTGCGGGAATGGAAGCAGCAAACTGGCCCGGTTGCCGTCCCTCTTCCAGACGCTGACGGACTGAGGTCACCGCCGGATGGAGGAGACCTTCAGCCTCATAGCTCTCGATGACGTCGAGTGCTGCGGGAATGCGGCCGGAATTGCCGAGCATGCGTGCGTAGGCCTCAACGATACGGGCCACCAACGGGTCAGCCTGATAGGCCTGCTGGGCCAAACCAATAGAGCGCTCATCGCCGCTCAAATCGGCCATAAGGGCGCGGTGGAAGACGAGGAAAGTTTCAAGTCCCGAACCATCCATCGCATCGAGATCAGTGAAAGCCTCATCGAGATTGCCCAGGCCAACGCGTGCCCAGGCCCGGACAACCGCGGCACTGATGCCGACAAAATTGTCCAACCCCATATTGTCCATGAGCTTGATCGCGGTGGTGTAGCGCCGCTCCTTGAGCGCCACGGAGCCCACAACCAGCTTTGCGAGATCGTGATTGGGGGACAGTTCCAGAAGGCGGCGGGCAAGCCGCTCTGCATCGTCGACCCGGCCATCCGCAGTCAGCGCGGCGAAAGCGCGTTCGATGACGGCGGGATTGTCCCACTCCTCCTGGGTCGCATCGAGCAGGAAGCTGGCTGCCTCATGGGTGCGCAACTCAGCCAACGCTTCCTGACCAGCGAGGAAACTGCCCGAGGGGCTGGGGAACTGAAACGTAAAAATGTCGGAATCCCGCTGGGCGAGTGCTCCAGTGGAGATGAACAAGCTGCCGATGACAGTCGCGACGATGATGAAAATGGGCAGGCGCCTGCCGGGGCGATACACTTTGATTCTACTCCTGTTCGGGAATCCCGATTTGGGCGGCAAGCTTGTCCAATTTAAGACCTGGCCGCAAGGAGGGCGTGATCACAAGCTGATGTTCCCGGCGTGCGCAGATAGGCGTTGGAACCAGCAAGCGCATGGCTGACAGGGGTACGCCGAAATGGCATAGTCGGGCTCGACCATGAACGTTTCAGATCAACCTGCCGAACTGCTCTCCCTGCTCCGCTGGTATCAGGCCATGGGTGTGGACGTTGCTGTCGGCGAAGTGGCGCGGGATCGATTTGCGGAAAGCGCCGCGCCGCCCACAAGAACGCTCAAGCCAAAACCGACTCCAACGCAAGCAGAGCCGGCCCGTACCTCAGCCGCCAGCGCCGCGCCAACGTTGACCGCGCCGGACCTCGATGAAGTTGAAAAACTGGTTCAGGCGTGTGGCACGATGGAGGCGTTGCGCGCCGCCTACGACGCTTACGACGGCTGCCCGCTCAAGCCGCGGGCAACGCAGCTGGTGTTTGCGGACGGCAATCCCGAGGCGGACATCATGCTGATCGGTGAGGCACCGGGTCATGATGAGGACCTGCAAGGCAAGCCGTTTGTGGGCCGGGCCGGGCAATTGCTGGACCGCATGCTGGGGGCCATCGGGCTGGACCGGGAAAAGGTGTTCATCGTCAACACTGTCGCCTGGCGGCCGCCGGGAAACCGCAACCCTTCTCCCGCCGAAATCGAGTCCTGCCGTCCGTTTCTCAACCGGCAGGTGCAGCTGGCGGCGCCCAAGCTGATCGTTTCCCTGGGCCTTGTCGCCACGCAAACGTTGTTCGCGGAGAAAATCTCGATTACCCGCACCCGCGGACAGTGGCGCGACGTGTCATTTGGTGGATTTGCCGCCCCGGTGCTGCCGACGCTTCATCCGGCCTTTTTGCTGCGCCAGCCCCGCCAGAAACGCGAGGCATGGCAGGACCTTTTGACGCTGAAGGCGGCGATGACGGCGTTGGACGGCGGCGAGTCTGGCTGATATGCAGCACAGATAGTTCGAATCACACTTTGGCCTGTCTTTTCCGATTGGGAAGGCGCCACGTTCCCAAGTCGAGCCGTCCATGTCCAAGCTCCTGAAAATCCAAGCCCTGTTTCTGGGTTCCGCCCTGTTGATGTTCGGGGGTGGCCTGCAGGGCCTTTTGCTGTCTGTGCGCGGGGCCGAAGAAGGGTTTTCGACCTTTGCCCTAGGCCTGATCGGCACCGGCTGGTCGGCGGGATTCATCGCCGGTTCGCTCGGTGTGCCGATGATGGTGAAGCGCGTGGGGCACATACGCGCCTATTCGGTGATGGCGGCGATGGGCACGATCACCATCCTGTTGAACCTGCTATGGATCAACGACGTTGGCTGGATCCTGTTGCGTGTGTTTTCCGGCTTCTGCTTTGCCGGGGCGGCAATGATTGTGGAAAGCTGGCTCAACGAGGTCAGCGACAACAAGAGCCGCGGGTCGGTCTTTTCGATCTATGTGACCATCAACCTGATTGCCTCGACGGTGGGACAGCTGACCATGTCGATCACCGGGGTGCAGGGGCACCTGCCGTTCATCCTGGGCGGACTGGCGTTCATCTGCGCGCTTCTGCCGATGGCGCTGACCACCAGCCCGCAACCAAGGCCGCTCGCCTCTTCCAACATTGATTTGCGGCTGCTGCTCAAGACCTCGCCGGTCGCGCTGGTCGCCAGTTTCTGTGTGGGGATGACAAACGGCACCTTCGGCACGCTGGCGCCGGTGTTCGGGTTTTATCGCGGACTGGGGTCAAGCGAGATCGCCTATCTCATGTCGATTCCGATCATTCTCGGCGCCATTTCGCAGATTCCCTTTGGCCGCTTGTCTGACCGTATCGACCGGCGCTGGGTGATGATCATTCTGGCCGTTCTGGGCGGCATCGCCGGGCTGGCCATGTTGGCAGCAAACCCGTCCGGCTGGGGTCTTTATTTCGTGTTCGGCCTTTACGGCTTTGCTGCCTTTCCGATCTATGGAATCGCCGTTGCGCATGCCAACGACTTCGCCGGCGAAGGCGACTTTGCCGGCATCGCCTCGGGCATGTTGGTGACCTACGGCGTCGGACTGGCGATCGGGCCAGCGGTTGCGGCACTGATGATGAATGCCACCCAACCGGTGGCGCTGTTTGCCATGACAGCGGCGTTCCATGTGCTGCTGGCGGTTTTCGCCTTCATCCGCATGCGCGTGCGTCCGGTCAATCTTGACCAGGAACGCGAGGAGTTCCGCATCGTGCCGATCAAGACCAGTACGCCGGCCACCGTTGCCCTCGATCCACGTTCGGACGAGGATCAGCCAAACGAGGAGTGATTTGGCATGTTCCCGACCAAATATGATGACACAAAAGAATTTGTGCCGCTCAACATTGCGGTGCTGGCGGTCTCCAACACGCGGACGCTCGAGACGGATACAAGTGGCGCCTTGTTGCAGGAGATGATCGAGCGGGACGGCCATCGCATCGCCGAGCGGGCGATCGTGAAGGACGATCTGACTGCGATCCGCGAGCAGGTGGAGACCTGGATCGACGCCAAGGGTGTCGATGTCGTCATTACCACAGGCGGCACAGGATTCTCGGGTTTTGACGTAACGCCGGAGGCAATCGAACCGCTGTTCGACAAGCGGATGGAAGGGTTTTCGGTGCTGTTTCACCAGTACTCGTCCACCACCATCGGCACATCGTCAATCCAGTCGCGGGCCACTGCCGGACTGGCGGGCACGACCTTCATCTTCTGCCTCCCCGGATCGCGAGGGGCCTGCAAGGACGCCTGGGACGGTATTTTGAAGCATCAACTGAGCTACAAACATTCACCCTGCAACCTGGTGGAACTGATGCCGCGGCTGGACGAGCATCTGCGCGGCAAGGCCGGCTGACCGGCGCCCTGCAGTTTGTTCTTTTTTTGTTCTCATTTTTGAGTTAACGTATCGTCAACGAGGCGGCGCGCGATTCGCGGTGCCGGAATTTGAACGATGCGGAGACTGACATGGCGCCTGCCGTACCGCCTTCATTTGACAGTCTGGAACGGTTGGCCGGACGCCGCGACGGCGATCTGATCACACACCGGCTTGTGGACGTCAGCCGCAACCGCGGGCGTGGCGCGCAATCCAACCGCACGGGCCGGTTTGACCGGCTGGTGCGCGAGGAGGTCTCCGATGGTTGGGCGGAGGCGGAAGAGTTTCCGGCGTTCGAGACGGTGGAGCATATCGAGCGCGCCAAGACGATCATTGCGCGAAACCAGTCACCGGACATTCCCTTTGACCGGTCGATCAACCCCTATCGCGGCTGTGCGCACGGCTGTTCCTATTGTTTTTCACGGCCTACGCACGCCTACCTCGGCCATTCAGCCGGGCTGGATTTCGAGCGTGACATTTACATCAAGGTCAATGCCGCAGAGTTGTTGCGGCGCGAATTAAGCCATGGGCGCTACAAGGTGGCGCCAATTGCCATCGGCACCAACACCGACCCCTATCAACCGGCGGAGCGTCAGCACAAAATCATGCGGCAGATGCTCGAAGTGTTCGTGGAGACCCGCCATCCGGTGACCATTACGACCAAATCGGCGCTGGTCGTGCGGGATCTTGATCTGCTGGTCGATCTGGCACGGGACGGGCTGGTTTCGGTCAACATGTCGATCACCTCGATGGACCACAAGCTCAGCCGCAACATGGAGCCACGCGCCTCATCTCCTGCCCGGCGCCTCGATGCATTGCGGCTTTTGTCGGAAGCGGGTGTGCCCACCGGCGTTCTGGCAGCGCCAATGATCCCGGCGATCAACGACATGGAACTGGAGCGCATTCTGGACGCGGCGGCGGCTCAAGGTGCCCAGTCGGCGGGGTTCATCATGCTGCGCCTGCCGGGTGAAGTGAAGGACATTTTCCGTGAGTGGCTCTTGCGGCACTATCCGGACAGGGTCAGCCACGTGCTCAACCTGGTGCGGGACATGCGCGGAGGTCGCGAAAATGACCCGCGCTTCGGCAGCCGGATGAAAGGCGAAGGCGCTTATGCAACCATCATGCAGCAGCGTTTTGAAAAGGCAGCAAAGCGTTACGGCCTGGATGGCAAGCGCCCTGCCCTGCGGCTCGATCATTTCCGCAAGCCGAGCGAAGACGACAAGCAGATGGATCTTTTCTGAGTGCCCGACTTCACGTTGGAAACGAGCCTGATTGCGCAAGGATTTCAGATTGTCGCGGGGGTAGATGAAGCTGGCCGCGGACCGCTTGCCGGGCCGGTGGTCGCAGCAGCCGTGGTGCTTGATCCAGACGCCATTCCAGCCGGACTGAACGACTCAAAGAAGCTGAGTGCGAAAAGGCGCGAAGCGCTGTTCGAAGAAATCTGTGCCAGCGCCTTTGTCTCCATCGTCAGCGCCCCGCCGGATGTCATTCTGGCGCGCAACATACGCGGCGCCACGCTGTGGGCCATGGCGCGGGCGGTGGCCGCCTTGCCGATCACCGTTGGCCACGTTTTGGTAGACGGCCGGGATATTCCACCGGATCTGGGCTGTACCGGCCAAGCTGTCATAGGTGGCGACGGAAAGTGCCTGTCGATCGCTGCGGCTTCGATTGTGGCCAAGGTCGCTCGTGACCGGTCCTGCGCGGTTATGGAGACGGACTGTCCCGACCACGGGTTTGCATCTCACAAGGGATATGGCACCGCGCAACACCTGGCCGCGCTGGAACTGCACGGACCGACCGTGCATCACCGTACGGGATTTGCGCCAGTTTCCGCGCTTTTACAAAGGTTTAACCCTAACGCTTAGGTGGCAATTAACCCTGAGCAGCTACACCGGAATGGTTAGTGCTGCGTTAGGGTTAAGTATATGTTGCGTACCGGGCGTCAGCCGTCATCCCAGTCGGATGCGGCCACCAACCTTCCCCTTGATACAATTCTTGTCGGTGATTGCGTTGCCCACCTGAATGGGCTGCCGGCTCAGTCGGTTGACCTGATCTTTGCCGACCCGCCCTACAATCTTCAACTCGCCCAGGGACTGACCCGCCCGGACCAGTCCAGGGTCGATGCTGTCGATGATGATTGGGACCAATTCGACAGTTTTGCGCACTATGACAGCTTCACCCAGAACTGGCTCACCGCTGCCCGCAGGGTGTTGAAGCCGAACGGCGCAATCTGGGTGATCGGGTCCTATCACAATATTTTCCGGGTCGGCGCCAAGCTTCAGGACCTCGGATTCTGGATGCTGAACGACGTGATCTGGCGCAAGGCCAACCCCATGCCGAACTTCCGGGGTACCCGGTTCACCAATGCGCATGAAACGCTGATCTGGGCGGCGCGTGATCAGAAGTCGCGGGTGACGTTCAACTATGAAGCGCTCAAGCTGGCCAACGAAGACACGCAGATGCGGTCGGACTGGCTGTTCCCTATCTGCACGGGGGCCGAGCGGCTGAAAGACGAAGACGACAACAAGGTGCACCCCACCCAGAAGCCCGAGGCACTTTTGCATCGCATTCTGACCGCGACGACGAAGCCGGGTGACGTGGTGCTTGATCCGTTCTTCGGCACCGGCACGACCGGCGCCGTGGCTCGCAAGATGGGCCGGCACTTCATCGGCATAGAGCGCGAGGAAAGCTATATCAGCGCCGCGTTGCAGCGGATCGCCGACATACGGCCGCATACCGCCGAAGTGATCGAGATTACCAAGTCAAAACGCGCCGAGCCGAAGGTCGCTTTTGGCTCGCTCGTCGAACAGGGGCTGGTGGCACCAGGGGCGGTGCTGACCGACGCCCGGGGCCGGTTTGAGGCGACGGTGCGGATCGACGGGTCGCTCTCGAGCGGCGAGCACACCGGCTCCATCCACAAGGTGGGGGCGCTGGTTCAGGGTGCTTCGGCCTGCAACGGCTGGACATTCTGGCACATCAAGTCACGCGGCAAACTGCGTCTGATCGACGAGTTGCGATCCGAAGTGCGCGCCGAGATGCTCAAAATCCCCGCCTAGGCAATTTCCCGTCTGCTTACTTGCCTCCAAGTCAGTCGGTACTGGCCGCCGGTTTCGCACCGGCGGCTTTTTTAGTTCTCGATGCCCGCCATGATCAGCACCTTGCGATAGAGGCTGGGCAAGGCTTCTCCCGGCAGGTCCTCTGGCAGGGACCACCATTGCCCCTCCCCGGCGCGGAAGTCGCTGTCATCGAGCAGCCAGACGTCAAGATCTAGTGAGAAATGGGTGAAGATATGCCGGACAGTGCCCGCCATAGACCATGCGCCGACAATCGGAAACTCGGGCTTTCCGCCATCTGCAGTCCAGTCGCTTCCCGGTGTCTCGCTCATCTGGGCCAACATGCCCTTGTCCGGACGTTTCTGAAGCAGAATCGCCCCGTCCGGGCGACGAATTACGAAAGTGTGGCCGTGCTTGTTTGGGCGTGGCTTCTTGTTGGGACGCACAGGAAATTCCAGCGGTGCGCCGAGAATGTTGGCCGCGCAGCCCCGCTTGAGCGGGCAAGCTGAGCAAAGCGCAACCTTGGGCGCGCAGATGGTCGCGCCGAGATCCATCAGCGCCTGGGCGAAGTCACCTGCGCGATGTGGAACGTGATCCTGCAGGAATTCGGCGAGCGCCGGTTTGACCTCGCGCACCGGCTGGTCGAGCGCGAGGAACCGCGCCAGCACACGTTCGACGTTGCCATCCAGCACGGCCTGGCGTTCATCGTAGCAGATGGCGGCGATCGCGGCGCTTGTGTAGGGGCCGATACCGGGTAGTTCGCGCAATTGTTCGCAGAACAGCGGGAAGCGGCCGTCGTAGTCGTTGACAACCGTTTTCGCGCAGGCATGCAGGTTGCGGGCGCGGGCGTAATACCCAAGACCCGCCCATTCGGCGAGAACATCGTCGAGGGGTGCTGCTGCCAGATGCCTTACCGTTGGCCAGCGCCCGGTAAAGCGGTCGAAATAGCTGCGAACCGTGGTGACGGTGGTTTGTTGCAGCATGATTTCGGACAGCCAGACCCGATAGGGGTCGGGCCGAATGCCGCGCTTGCGGTCAGCAGGTGAAATGCGCCAGGGCAGATTGCGCGCGTGGGCATCGTACCAGGCCAGAATGCCGGAGACATCCATTGAACGGTTTTGTGCAGACGCGAACTGGGACATAATGGCACCCAAGGCCAGCGGCGCTGAGAACGCAAGGCCCTCGTTTCAACTCCTCTCGATTGGCAACAGGAAATGGCGAAATCCGAACCGGAAGACAAGCGCCGCAACCGGGTCAGCCGGCTCGGCGAGGCGTTGGGCGGTGTGCTTGATCCGGTGTTTTCCAAGCGCGGGTTCGCGAGCCGGGAAATCATGACCAACTGGGCGGTGATTGCGCCGTCAATCTACAAGGACGTGACCTTTCCCGACAAGTTGCAGTGGCGGCGGAATGCGGGGGACGAAGGCGGCACCCTGTTCCTGCGCTGTGCCGAGGGTCAACGGTTGGCGGTGAGCCATGATGCCGATCTGATTGCCGGTTCGGTCAATCGTTATTTCGGATATGTGCTTGTTCAATCTGTCAAATTGTCTGCCGAACCGTTCACGCCGCGTTCAGCGCCGAGGGGCGAGGCTCCTGCCGAACCCGATGCTGAAACCCAAGCGGAGATCGACGCACAGCTCAAAGAACTTCCCGACGAGGAACTCAAGTCGGCGCTGAAACGTTTGGGCCTCGGCC
The DNA here is from genome assembly GCA_017794705.1 of Devosia sp. Lineage (GTDB taxonomy): Bacteria > Pseudomonadota > Alphaproteobacteria > Rhizobiales > Devosiaceae > IH3. The sequence continues at coordinate 1,105,961 of CP051235.1, forward strand.
TTAAAACCCGGCGCTGAGGCCTTCAAGGTTACGATAAGTTCATCTTCCCGGCCCTTTTTCCGCCCTGTTGACTGTGCTTAGACTGCGCCAGACCAAATTGGAGAATGACGTGAAACTGACCCGACGTTCCGCCCTGAGCCTGACCGCTGCCGCTGCCGCCATGGGCTTTGCCGGCTTGCCTCAGGCTCTCGCCGCTGACGGCGATATGCACAATGTGGCTGACCTGATGAATGTGGCCGGCGTGCCGGACCGCCCGCTGGGCGACCCCGATGCGCCTGTGACAATGATTGAATATGCGTCGCCGACCTGCCCGCATTGCGCCCGGTTCCACAACGACGTCTATCCCGAGTTCAAGGAACTCTACATCGACACCGGCAAGGTGCAGTTCGTGCTCAGGCCCTTCGTGCGCAACGTGCTGGACGCGGTTGTGTTCATGCTGGCCGAAGCTGCCGGTGAAGAGGCCTATCACAACGTGGTCGAGACCTATTTCGAGACCCAGAGCACCTGGGCCAGTTCTTCGGCACCCCGCGACGCCATTCTGGACGTGGCCCTGCAGCTTGGTTTTACCGAGGAAAGCTTTGAGGCAGCCTTGACGAATCAAGAACTTTTCCAAGGGATGGAAGCTGCGCGCGAACAGGCTATCGAACAATTCGACCTGACCGGAACTCCGACCTTTTATGTCAATGGCAAACAGATCTCTGGCGAAAAGACTGTCGAGCAGCTTGCAGCGGAAATCGACCCGCTGCTGCCATAGGCTTGCCATTTGTGGCGCAGGCGCTTCATGAAATTCGAGCGCCTGCGGCTGCATGGCTTCAAGAGTTTTTGTGACCAGACCGACCTGGTGCTCGAACCCGGGCTGACCGGTGTTGTCGGGCCCAACGGGTGTGGCAAATCCAACCTCGTCGAGGCGATGCGCTGGGTGATGGGCGAAAGCTCGTACAAGGCCATGCGTGCCTCGGGCATGGACGATGTCATCTTTTCGGGATCGTCCAACCGGCCGGGGCGGAACTCGGCCGAAGTCACCCTGATCCTCGACAACTCCGACCGTTCGGCGCCGGCAGCGCTTAACGTCGCCGATACTTTGGAAGTGACCCGGCGCATCGAACGCGAACAGGGTTCGGTCTATCGCGTCAACGGGCGCGAAGTGCGGGCCCGCGACGTGCAACTGCTGTTTGCCGATGCCTCGACCGGCGCGCATTCTCCGGCGCTGGTGCGACAGGGCCAGATCGGCGAACTCATATCCTCCAAGCCGGTGAAGCGCCGCGCATTGCTTGAAGAGGCGGCTGGCATTTCCGGACTACATTCGCGCCGGCACGAGGCCGAGTTGCGGCTGCGCGGGGCAGAACAGAACCTTGAACGGGTCGACGACATCATCGCACAGGTCGAGAGCCAGCTTGATACGCTGAAGCGCCAGGCGCGCCTTGCCACCCGCTACCGTTCGATTTCGGGCGACATCCGCAAGGCCGAGGCGGCGCTTTACCACGTGCGCTGGGTGGCGGCGCGGGCGGGCGAAAAGCAAACCGAGGCGCTGCAGGGCCAGATGGTCAGCCAGTTGGCTGATGCGACCCATGTCGAGCGCGAAGCGGCGAAACTTCTCGAGGCCGAAGAAGCGGCGCAGCAGCCTTTGCGTGAGGCCGAAGCGGCGGCGGGGGCTGCGGCGCAACGGCTCAACATTCTGCGCGAGCAGTTGGAAGACGAAATTCGCCGGGCCGACAGCCGACGGGCCGAGTTGCAGGACCGGCAGACCCAGTTGGCGGCCGACCTTGAGCGCGAGCAGCAATTGGCGGCAGAAAGTGCCGAGATCATCGGCCGCTATACCGACGAACAGGCGCGACTGACCGCCGAGGGTGAGAACCAGGCCGAGGCTGAGACCCAGGCGCGGCAGGCGGCCGAAGCGGCAGCCGCAACGCTGTCCGAGATCGAAAAGGAAGCGGCGGCGGCCACCGAGGCGCTGGCGCAATTGCGGGCGGCACGCGGCCAGGCAGAGCGTAACGCAAATGATGCAAGGGCGCGGGCCGAACGGCTGCGCAACCAGATTGCCGAGGTCGAGAAAGAGGCACAGTCGGTTCGGGCCGAACTCGATGCCGATCAGTCGATCACCGCGCGTCGGCAGGACCTCGAAAAGGCGCATGCGGCGTCGAGCGCTGCCGAGAATTCCGCGCTGACTGCCGAAGAGCAGACGGCCGCGAGCCTTGAGGCGCTCAACCTTGCGACGCCGGAACTCAGCGAGCTTGAAGGGCAGTTGGGCCGGCTGGAGAGCGAGGCGGATACGCTGGCGCGGGTACTTAACGTGACCGATGGCAACCTGTGGCCGTCGATCGTTGATCAACTTGAAGTGCAGCCGGGATTCGAGACGGCGCTCGGGGCGGCGCTCGGCGATGACCTCGACGCCTCGTCCGATCAGGGCGCGCCGATCCATTGGCGAGAGGTAGACGGGAGCAGCGATGCGGCCTTGCCGGAAGGCGTGGAGCCGCTGTCCAGGTTCGTGACCGGCGCTGATGTGTTGAACCGCAATCTGGGCCAGGTCGGACTGGTGTCCGCCGCCGATGGCCCGAAGCTGATGCACAGCCTGAAGCCGGGGCAGCGGCTTGTGACCCTCGAAGGCGACCTGTGGCGCTGGGACGGGCTGGTGGCACAATCCGATGCGCCGACCAATGCCGCGCAACGGCTGGCGCAACGCAACCGGCTGGCCGATCTTGATTCTGAAATCGCTTCGACCAGGGCCGAGGTCGACAAGAAGCGCAAGGCCGTTGCGCAGCTGAAAGAGACCCATCAGCAGAGCCAGGCTGAAGAGCGGCAACGCCGCGAGGACTATCGCAGCGCCCAGCACCAGATCGCCGATACGCAGAGCCTGCTCGATATTGCGCAGAAGGCGCTGGGCGACCTGACCACCCGTCAGGGGGCGTTGGAAGAGGCCAAGGTGCGGCTGAAGTCCAGCCTTTCGGAAACCGAAGCCATCGCGGAAGACGCCGAGAAGAGCCTTGCGGGCATGGATACGCTGGATGCAGTTTCGGCGAAGGTGGCCGCGGCGCAGCAGAAGGTACAGCAGGCGCGCAGCGATGCCGACCATGCGCGGTTGAACCTTGGCGGCTTCGAGAATGCGGCGCGGGCCCGGCGCGACCGGATCGCGCAGCTTTCGTCCGAAATTGCGACCTGGCAGGGCCGCGAGAAGAATGCGGCCCAGCAGTTGGAGCGGCTGCAGGCGCGGGCCGGCGAAATTGCCCAGCAACTGGACGAACTGGCGGCCTTGCCGGACGGGTTCGCCGAGAAGCGGCAGACGCTCGATGAGCAGATTGCGGAAGCCAACGCACTGCATCAGAAGGCCTCGGATGCGCTGGCCGGGGCGCAGACCCGGTATCGCGAGGCGGACCGTGCGAGCCGGCTGGCCAACCAGTCGCTCAACGAACTGAAGGCCGAGATGGCCCGGGTCGATGAGCGGCTGAAGGGGCTGATGGTCCAACGCCAGCAGATCGAACAGGTGATCACCGAGAACCTCGGCATTCCCGCCAGCAAGACGGCGGAAGTGGCGGGCATCAAGCCGGAAAGCGCCCTGCCCCAGGAACACGACATGGAACGCCGCGTCGAGCGGCTTAAGGCGGAGCGGGAGCGGCTGGGCGGTGTCAACCTTTCGGCCGAGAAGGAGGCCGAAGAGGTCAAGGAAAAGCTGGAGACCATGCTGGCGGACCGCGACGATTTGATCGCGGCGATCTCCAAGCTGCGGACTGGCATTTCCAGCCTGAACCGCGAGGGCCGGGCACGGCTGAACGATGCGTTCGACAAGGTCAACGCGCATTTCTCGGACCTGTTCACGACGCTGTTTGGCGGCGGCACGGCCGAACTTACGTTCGTTGAAAGCGAAGATCCGCTGGAAGCCGGGCTCGAGATTCTGGCGCGGCCGCCGGGCAAGAAGCCGCAGACGCTGACACTTTTGTCGGGTGGCGAGCAGGCACTGACGGCAATGGCGCTGATCTTCGCGGTGTTTTTGACCAATCCGGCGCCGATCTGCGTGCTCGACGAAGTCGACGCGCCGCTGGACGATGCGAATGTCGAGCGGTTCTGCAACCTGCTCGATTCCATGGTTGAGCGGACCGATACGCGGTTCGTGGTGATTACCCACAATCCGATCACCATGGCGCGGGTCGACCGGCTGTTCGGGGTGACCATGGCCGAGCGCGGCGTGAGCCAGCTGGTCTCCATCGATCTGACGACCGCGCACGCGGTCCGCGAGGCGGTCTGACCGGTCTGGTCCGCTGTCCTTGAGCGTGGACTCAATGCCGCAGGCCTGAGCAGTGGCAAATATCTTATATATTTCAGATAGTTAACCCTCCTCTATCCCGCTTGACACCTTACGGGCCTCTCACTATGGTGCGCGCGACTTTGGGGGGTATTCCTGAAGCCAAAAACCACTGGTTTGCGCGGTGTTTGTGATGGCTGATTCCAACGACAGGCAGCAGTCGCCAAACATGGGCAGACCGGAAACCGGCGACCTGGCGGCCAAGCTTGGCCGGATCAGGAAAGACCGGGAAGCGGGTCAGGCCATTCAGGCGTTGCGCCAGAATGAAATGACCGGAGCCGGACGAGCGTTCCGGCTGGCCTCGGAGTTCGTGGCGGCGGTGATCGTCGGCGTGGCTCTGGGACTGGCGCTGGATGCTGTGTTCGGTACGCGGCCGATCCTGATGATCGTGCTGTTGCTCCTAGGGTTTGCGGCGGGGGTGCTCAATGTGGTGCGGGCGGCAGCCGAAATGAATGCCAGCGCGCCGCAACCGAATCCGGACGATCTGGTGCCGGTTGACGACGATGATGACGACTAGGGGCTAAGGCGTGGCTGGTACAGATCCAATCCATCAGTTCAACATCTACGAACTCTTTTCCTTTGGCTCCGTCGGGGGCACCGAAGAGGGCGGCGGCTTTGAGCTTGCCTTCACCAATTCGGCCCTGTTCATGGTCCTCGCTGTCGGCCTGATCGCCAGCTATCTTATCCTGTCGACGCGCGGCCGGGGATTAGTGCCCTCGCGCCTGCAGCTCGTTTCGGAAATGAGTTATGAATTCATAGCGAACATGGTCCGAAACTCGGCGGGCACGGAGGGCATGAAGTTCTTCCCGTTCGTGTTCTCGCTGTTCAGCTTCATCCTGATCGTCAACATGCTGGGCATGTTCCCCTATTTCTTCACGGTGACCACGCACTTCATCATCTGCGCGGCGCTGGCCCTGCTGGTGATCGGCATTGTCATCGTCTACGGCGTGATGCGGAACGGCTTCGGGTTCCTGAAACTGTTCGTGCCGTCAGGCATTCCGCTGCCGGTTCTGTTCATCGTGGTGCCGATCGAAGTTCTGTCTTTCCTGTCGCGGCCGCTGAGCCTCAGCCTGCGTCTGTTCGGCAACATGCTGGCCGGTCACATCGTGCTGAAAGTGTTCGCGGGCTTTGTGGTGTCGCTGTCCTCGCTCGGGTTTTTCGGCATTGTCGGCGCCATCCTGCCGCTGGGCATGACCATCGCCCTGACGGGTCTCGAATTCCTGGTGGCCGGGCTTCAGGCCTTTGTGTTCACCATTCTGACTTGCGTCTATCTGAATGACGCCATCCATCCGGGACACTGATTGATCAGCGTTCGGACCACCTTCATCCTCACTCAAACTTACTGATCCCAAGGGAGACTAAAAATGGAAGTAGATGCAGCGAAAATGATCGGTGCAGGCATTGCATGTATCGGCATGGGCGGCGCCGGCGTCGGCGTGGGCATCATTTTCGGCAACTACCTGTCGGGCGCACTGCGCAATCCGGCCGCAGCTGCCAGCCAGTTCACGAACCTGATCTTCGGCTTTGCCGTGACGGAAGCTCTGGGCATCTTCTCGCTGCTCGTGGCCCTGTTGCTGCTGTTCGTGCTGTAAGCAGCGAACAACCACATTCGTCGTGGCGGGGAGCGGCAGGCCTGGCGGTCCAACCTCCCCTTCACAGTCCGGCAATCCGGACATATCTGAGCGAACGGGGTAACCGAAATGGCGGGTGAAACCGGCACCACAATCATCGTGGCACAGGCAGAAGTTCACGCGGAAGGCGAAGGCCAGGTCGTGATCGAGGGTGCTGACGAGCATGCGGTCGACGAGACCCATGCGAGCACGGAAGCACATGGCGGCGAAGAACATTCCGATGTCTTTCCGCCCTTCGATACGTCGACCTTCGGCCCGCAGCTGTTCTGGCTGGCGCTGACGTTCGGCGTTCTCTACCTGTTGATGTCGCGCATAGCCCTGCCGCGCATCGGCGAGATCCTGGAAGTCCGGCGCGACCGGATCGAGGGCGATCTGGCCGAAGCGGAACGGTTGCGTCACCAGACCGACGAAGCCATCGAGGCCTACGAGAGCGAATTGGCTGCCGCGCGCCAGAAGGCGCATGGGCTGGCCGAGGAAACCCGCGAGCAGATCAAGGCCGACGTCGCCGCCAAGCGCGCGGAAGTTGAAGGCGAACTTGGCGAGAAGGTTGCGGCCGCTGAAAGCCGTATCCAGCAGACCAAGGATGCCGCACTTGCCAGCGTCGACGAAATCGCCGCCGAGACGGCGGTCGCGCTGGTCGGCCAGATTTCGGGCAGCGTCACCGACAAGGCCGCCCGCGATGCGGTGGCCAAAGTGGTGAAAGGTTAAGCCAATGGAACTGGACAATTCATTCTGGGCCCTGGTTGGCCTGATCGCCTTCATCGGGCTGATCATCTACATGAAGGTTCCGCAGGCCCTGACCGGCATGCTTGACGGACGCATCGAAAAGATCCAAAGGGACCTCGACGAAGCCAAGCAGCTGCGTGAAGAGGCGCAGGCCCTGCTCGCTGAATATGAGCGCAAGCGCAAGGCAGCGGAGACCGAGGCCGAGGAAATCATCACCGCGGCCCGCGAAGAAGCCGACCGGATGGCCGAGGAAGCCAAGGCCTCGATCGAGGAAATGGTGACCCGGCGCACCAAGGCGGTTGAAGAAAAAATCGCCCAGGCCGAGGCCCAGGCCGTCGCCGAAGTGCGCGCGCGTTCCGCCGATGTCGCTGTGGAAGCGGCCCGGCTGTTGCTGAGTGAACAGGTCAAAAAGAGCGGCGACGCGCTGGTCGACGAAGCCATCAAGGAAGTCGGCTCCCGGCTGAACTGAGGTTTGCTATGGATTTGGATTTTTGAAGAGCGGGCGGAGACGCCCGCTTTTTTTGTGGGTGCTTTTGTCTCGCTCTGTTTTGTCTCACGGTGCGCACCGCGCTGGCCATGACGGCTCTTGTTTTGTCTCACGGGCCGCACCGCGCCGGCCATGACGGCTCTAAGACCGCGCCTATGTCCATCGCTGGCCCTCCGACAGGGCGGCGAAATTGTTCGCCGGGGTCCTCACACGCTTTTCGCGGGATCGTCCCGTACCTCGCTGACGTTGAGATGGGCACTGCATCAACCCACGCTTCTGCGTCACCCTCGGGCTTGACCCGAGGGTCCATGTTGAGCCTGCACTCCGGCACCGTCGCTCGTGTGATGCAACGAACCCCAATCGCGCTGCACCGCTGCATGGATACTCGGGTCAAGCCCGAGTATGACGCAGAAGTCGGGGCGGCTGGTGGTGACAACCTTACGGCACAAAGACGATTTGTCGTCCCGGGATCGAGTCCCGGGGCGACATGTGAGGTGTGCGACGGGTGCCCTACTCGGCGGCCTGCAAGGGTGTGGTTTCCGGCTCCCATTTCAGTTTGGGCTGGCGGGCGGCCTGGGTTTCGTCGAGGCGGCGGCGGGGGGCGGTCAGGGGGGCGGCGGTGAAGGCTTCCGCCTCGCCTGCTTTGGCCCTTGCCGCGAGGCCGAGCATGGTTTGGACGAAACGATCGAGGGTCTGTCTGGATTCACTTTCGGTCGGCTCGATGAGCATGGCGCCGTGGACCACCAGGGGGAAATACATGGTCATGGGGTGCAGGCCCTCATCGATCATGGCCTTGGCGAAATCGAGGGTGGAAACGCCCGTTCCCTTGAGGAAGGCGTCGTCGCAGAGGACCTCATGCATGCAGGGCTGGCTGTTGAACGGCATGGAGAAGGTGCCGCTCAATTGGGCCTTGATGTAGTTGGCGTTGAGCACCGCGTCCCGTGCTGCCTGGGCGAGCCCGTCAGCGCCGTGGGAGAGCATGTAGGTGAGCGCGCGGACGTACATGCCCATCTGGCCGTGGAAGGCGGTGAGACGGCCCAGGGCCTCGCCGTCGGCGTGCTCGACCAGCTTGAGCGCATCGCCATCGCGGCGGATGAAGGGTACGGGTGCGAAGGGGGCCAGCGCTTCTGACAGGACCACCGGTCCGGAGCCCGGGCCGCCACCGCCATGGGGCGTCGAGAAGGTCTTGTGCAGGTTGATGTGCATGGCGTCGATGCCGAGATCGCCGGGACGGACCACGCCCATGATCGCGTTGAAGTTGGCACCGTCACAGTAGAAATAGGCCCCTGCCGCGTGCACTGCGTCGGCAATGGCTTTCACTTCAGGCTCGAACAGGCCGCAAGTGTTGGGGTTGGTCAGCATGATGGCGGCGACATCCGGCCCAAGGGCCGCCTCGACCTCGGCGACACGGACCGTTCCGTCTTCTGCCGCCGGGATGGAGCGGACCTGATAGCCGAGGAACGCGGCAGTGGCGGGATTGGTGCCGTGAGCGCTTTCGGGCACCAGCACGATCTTGCGGTGGCTCTCGCCGTGCGCCTCGTGGGCGGCCTTGATGGCCATCATGCCGCAAAGCTCGCCGTGGGCGCCGGCCTTGGGCGACAGGGCGACGCCGGAAGTGTTGGTGAGCGTCATCAGCCAGTCGGCCAGCTGCTGCATGAGTTCGATGGCACCCTGCACAGTGGATTGCGGCTGCAGGGGATGAATGTCGGCAAAGCCGGGGAGCCGGGCCATTTTCTCGTTGAGGCGGGGATTGTGCTTCATCGTGCAGGAGCCGAGCGGATACATGCCGCTGTCGATGGAATAGTTCAGCCGCGACAGGCGCACATAGTGGCGCATGGCTTCAGGCTCGGTGAGGCCGGGCAGATCGAGCGGTGTCTTGCGGGCATGGCCACCAAGACGGCTGCCGGAGATCTCGACGTCGGGAAGGTCGACGCCGGAATGGTCTGTGTCACCGATCTCGAAGAGCAGCGGTTCGTCGGGAAGCAAGGCGGCGTTCCCGGGAGAGGTGTTCGATACGGCGGAATCGGGGCTGGAAGGACGGCCCTGGCGGTTCATGCTCATGACAGGACCTCCGTCAGCGCGGCGACAAGGGAGGCGATATCGTCATCGGTGGTCAGTTCGGTGGCAGCCAGAACGATGAGGCCCGTAAGCGATGGATCATCGGGCCTGAGCCGGGAGACGGGCACTCCGGCAAGGATATTGCGGGCGGCCAGTTGATCGATCACGTCGGCGGCGGGCATGCCGATACGGATGGTCATTTCGTTGAAGAAGGTCTTGTTGAGCAGGGTGACGCCGGGCACCTTTTCGAGCGCGTCGGCAAGGGCCGAGGCACGCTGGTGGTTGAGCCGGGCCAGACGGCGGAGGCCTGCGTCACCCAGAAGGCTCATGTGGATGGAAAAGGCCAGCGCGCAAAGGCCGGAATTGGTGCAGATGTTTGAGGTGGCCTTTTCGCGGCGGATGTGCTGCTCGCGGGTGGAGAGCGTCAGAACGAAACCGCGCTGGCCCTCAGCATCGACGGTTTCGCCGCAGACCCGGCCGGGCATCTGGCGGATGAACTGCTGACGGGTGGCGAGCAGGCCGACATAGGGCCCGCCGAAATTCAGCGCGTTGCCGATGGACTGGCCTTCGGCCACGACGATGTCTGCGCCGAGGGCACCGGGCGCTTCGATGAGGCCGAGGGAGATGATCTCGGTGACCACCACGATGAGCAGCGCGCCATGGGCGTGGGCGGCTTCAGCGAGGGTTTTGACGTCGCGCAGGTGGCCGTAGAAATCTGGGGTCTGGACGACGATGGCGGCGGTCTTGTCGTCGATATGGTCGGCGATGTCGCCCTGCCCTTCCGGCGAGGCGGAAAGGTGAACGAGGTTTTCGCCGAGGCCCACATAGGTGTCGACCACATCGCGATATTGCGGGTGCAGGCCGCCGGAGATGATGATCTTTTCGCGGCGGGTCAGGCGGCGGGCCATGAGCACCGCCTCGGCGGTGGCGGTCGAGCCGTCATACATGGAAGCGTTGGCGACCTCCATGCCGGTCAGGTTGGCGACCTGGGTCTGGAACTCGAAGAGCATCTGCAGGGTGCCCTGGGAGATTTCGGGCTGGTAGGGCGTATAGGCGGTCAGCCATTCGGAGCGCTGGATCAGATGGTCAACTGTGGCAGGTACATGGTGGCGGTAGGCCCCTGCCCCGACAAAGAACGGACCGTCAGCGCCAGCGCGGTTCTTGCCCGCAAGCTTGCGCATATGGGCCTCGACGGCGAACTCGGGCTGGTGTGCCGGCAGGTCGAGGTGCTGGCGCAGCATCAGATCGGCGGGCACGGGGGCGAACAGATCGTCGATGGATCCGGCACCGATGACCGCGAGCATATCCTGACGGTCGGCATCGGAATGGGGCAGATAACGCATTGAGGGGCTTCCTGTTCGCGCTCAGGCGATGTGGGACTGGTAGGCGGCTTCGTCCATGAGGCCGGCGAGTGCTGATTCATCGTCAATGGTGACCTTGACCAGCCAGCCTTCGCCCATCGGGTCTGTGTTGATCAGGCCGGGATCACCGTTGAGAACCTCGTTGATCTCTGTGACGGTGCAATCGACGGGGGCATAGATTTCAGAGGCGGCCTTGACCGATTCCACGACGGCGATCTCGTCGCCTTTCTTGTAGGAATTGCCGACGGCGGGCAGTTCGACGAAGACGATGTCGCCGAGTTGTTCCTGGGCGTAGCTGGAAATGCCGACGGTGCCGTCGCTGCCGTTCTGGCGGACATATTCATGGTCTTCGGTATATTTCACGGTCATGGATCAAGCCTCAGCTGATTTTGCGGTGGTAATTGTGGGGTACGAAGGGTGTTTCGGTGACTTCGGCGCGCTGGGTGCGGGTGCGCACCTTAACCCCGAGCACGGTGCCCGGCGTGTCATGGGTTGGGGGCACGAAACCGATGGCGATGGCGCGGCCGAGGCTGGGGGAAAAGCCGCCCGAGGTGACCACGCCGATGGTTTCGCCCTTGTCATCAACGATCTCGGCGCCTTCGCGGGCCGGGGCGCCCTCAACAAACAAGCCGACGCGCACGCGGGCCAGTTTGCCCTCGCGTTCTGAAAGGATGCGTTTGGCGCCGCGGAAATCGGCAGCCTCACGGCGGCGTTTGGAGACGGCGAAACCCATGCCCGCCTCGATGGGGGAAATGGTTTCGTTGAGGTCATGGCCATAGAGCGGCAGGCCGGCTTCGAGCCGCAGACTGTCGCGGGCGCCCAGACCGACGGGTTTGACGCGGTCGTCGTCAAGGAGCGCAGCCCAGAACTGTTCGGCACTTAAGGCGGGGACCAGAACTTCAAACCCGTCTTCGCCCGTATAGCCGGAGCGGGAGATGACAAGGGTGGCATCGTTCCAGTGGAAACGGGCGTAGGACATGAAATCGAGATCGGAAACGCCCGGGACCATGGCCTGCATCACGGCGGCAGCGGCTGGACCCTGCAGCGCGAGGAGCGCACCATCGTCGGCGCGGGTCAGCGTAGCGGCGGAGCCAAGCGCCTCGGCGATCATTTGGAAATCGGCGTCCTTGGTGCCGGCGTTGACGACGACATAGAGGGCCCCGGCCAGTTCCGGTTCGGCGGGGCGCGCAATCATCAGGTCGTCGAGGATGCCGCCCTGCTCGTTGAGCAGCATGGTGTAGCGCAGGCGGCCGGGTTTCAGGCCCTGAAGGTCACCGCAGATCAGCGGTTCGACAAGGGAAGCGACGGCGGCATGATCCTTTTCGGCATCGCCGGAAGATTGTTTGAGGCGGATGAAGGACGGGCCCATGTGCGAGACGTCGAACAGGCCGGCGTGTTCGCGGGTCCATTTGTGTTCGGTGACAATGCCGTCGGGATATTGCACCGGCAGTGCGTAGCCGGCGAAAGGCACCATACGGCCGCCCAAAGTCTCGTGCTGGCCGTTGAGGACCACGTGTTTCAGGTTTTCACTATCGGCCATTCACATACCCCGGTGCCGGACGCAGACGTGAACCATCGAACGATGGTTCAAACGCCCCCTCTGTCCGTCGACCTGAGAGATTCCCGGATGAGGCGGCTTGTGGCCTCAACGGTTACTCCTTCGGTGGGCACCGTCACCGCTGCCGCTTTCCAGAGTTCAGTATGAACGCGGTCCGGGGTGCCTGAGAGTTTCCGGGGCGGTTGCTCCTTCGGCGCCGGGCGCGATGGCCCGGACTCTCCCGCGTTCAGGGGAACAGTAGTGAATCTAGGGGGTTCCGGTCAATCGCCGGGTTGATCAAGCCTGTGAATCAAATCCGACCCAGATGATGATGTTTTCGCCGCCCAGATAGGGGATGGCGACATTTTCGACGATCTTGACGAATTCCTGCGACTGGGCCGGCGGATTGACGGTGGTCGGCAGTTCGTAGACCTGCGAGAAGACGGCGGTGCCATCTCGTTCCACAGCAAAGCGCAGCGGCAGGTTCTGGGTGTTGGAATTGGACTTGGGTCCGAGCAGCAGACGGCCCTGCACGCCCATGTTCACCGTGATCAGACCGTTGGAGACGATGCAATTGCGGGATTGGCTGTCGATGACGGCCTGGAACTGCAGCTGGCGCGGATTGATGTTGTTGTTTTCATAGGCGAAAATCGCTTCGGAGCCGGGCCGGACCTTGATTTCGGGACATTCGGTGGCGATGGCCGGCAAGGCGGAACTTTGCAGTTGGGTCATTTCGGCCTGCGAGGCGCTGGTATCGGCCAACTGGCCGGCGGTGCTGCCATCGCCAAACATCGAACCCATGCCGCAGCCTGACAGAAATGCCGCGAGGCCAAGAGCCAAACCTGCTTTGGCGGCGGTGCCTGTCCATTTGTTCAGTGTCTGGTGCATGGCTTGATCCTCGTACTCGATACGCGTGCCGGGCTTAACCGGCCTGTTCCAATTGCTGCTGTTTCAAAACGTCCAGGACGGCCAGGGCGCCGCTGGAGCCGATTTCGCCGGGGACATCGTCGATGAAGACATGTTCGACCACGCCCTGGTTGATGATCAGCGCGGCGCGGACAAAGCGGATGCCGAGACCGACCTTGGTGCGATCCTGCGAAAGGCCAAGGGCCCGCGCCAGCGTGGCGTCGAAATCAGCAAGGAAGGAGACGGCTTCACCGGCGTGCTGGGCTTCGGCCCAGGCCTTGACGACATGGTGATCGTTGACGGTGGCGCACAGGATGCGCGCGACGCCAAGCCGCTCGAATTGCGGCGCGGCGGCGATGAAGCCGGGCAGATGATTGTTGGAGCATGTGGGGGTGAAAGCGCCCGGCACGGTGAACATGATGGTGCAGCCGGTGGCCACCAGATCGGCCACGTCTACGTCCTCAGTTCCCGCCGCACTCACCTGTTTGAGCGTCACAGACGGAATTGTGTCACCCTGACGGATCACCGTTTGCCCCGATTTACCACTGGTTAACCCCAAAATCTGGCGGTCAAGCTATTCGCTGGCAGGCGATTGATCAATGCCGACGATTTGCCGTTCCACCCGAAAAGGCCCGGCGGGGGTTTGAAAGACCAGACTGACCCAATCACCAGCCAGATCGGACATTTCACCCCATCCGAGACGTTCGAAACTGATTACACCGGGCTTGGGGCTTTTTTGGGGCGCGGCGAAGATGATCGAGGCATCGGCCGTGCTGGCGATAAGCGACGACAAATCAAGGTCTTCGCTCACCTCGGAGATGACCAGCATATTGGTCGCGTCGTCGTAAGCGGCGGCGCCGAGCGGGGACTCTGCCCCGGACCAGTCGATGGGCACATTGGCCATGGCCTGCTTGATGGCGATGTCGCTGGCGATGTCGCGGCTCCCCGTCTGAGGTTGCAGTTCGGCGTGGCTGGAGACGGGTACGCAGATGTCAGAACAGACGCCCATCAGGATATCGACCGAGATCAGAGGGGTTTCGTCGGTGATGGTGAGTTCGACCGGGAATGAGACCTCATCGTAGTAGACGTGATCGGTGTAACCGCCGGTGACCTCGCGTTGGGGCAGCGGCCAGAAGATGTGCGGGTCGGCAATGCCGGTCGAGGCGGCAAAATCGAGCTGCAGTGGTATGCCGGTTTCGCCGGGAACGCGCCAATAGGTCTTGAGACCCGGATCAAGCCGCACCTCCAGCGCAATCATCATCCTGCCCTCCCCGTCCACCTGATCGGCGGAGACAAGCCGCAGTTGGGCGCCCGGAGCAATTTCCTGCCAGGGCGAAGTGGCGGCTGACGCGGCAGTCGCGACACACAAAGAAAGGATGAGAGCCAGAATTCTGATCATGGCGACATGGATAGACGAGCCGGACTTAAAATCAAATGACGGACTATCAGACATGCGTGAGCGCAACTTTGAACCTTGTGAGCCGTTGGGTTAGGATGATGGCAAAAGCAGGAAAGAATATGGACACGCTCAAGGGCCAGATCCTCATTGCCATGCCGCAAATGGGCGACGACCGGTTTGCCGAAGCGGTGATTTTCATCATCGATCACAATGATCAGGGGGCGATGGGACTGATGATCAACCGCACCTATGAGGACATGCGGTTCGGCGACATTCTGGAAGACCTGTCATTGGGTGAGCCGGAAGAAATGATCCGGCTGAGTACCGATGTGGCGCAACGCGAGGTGGTGAGCGGCGGCCCCGTCGAGCGGGCGCGCGGGTTCGTGTTGCATTCGCCCGACTATTTCGTCGACGGCAGCTCGGTGTTGGTCGACGAAAAGATGTGCCTGACGGCCAATCTCGACATCCTGCGGGCCATCGCCTTTTCCGACGCAGGGCCCGAAAGGTCGCTGTTCGCGCTTGGCTATTGCGGCTGGGGCGCCGGGCAGTTGGAAGCGGAAATCGCCGCCAACAGCTGGCTGACGGCACCTTCGGGCGATGATCTGGTGTTTTCAGTGCCGTTTGAAGACCGCTACGACGCTGCTCTTTCAAAACTGGGGATCGGACGGGCGGCCCTCAGTTCCGAGGCGGGACACGCCTGAAATCAGTTTGAACTGTGCTGGGCGGCGAGCCGGCGTTTGAAATCGACCCCGGAAAGGGCGGTTTCGAACAGGTAGCCTTGCGCCAAACGGCAATCGAGGGTGCGCAGGCGCTCGAGTTCCTCGCGGGTTTCGACGCCTTCTGCCACCACCTGCAGGCCGAGCTCTCCTGCGAGGCTGACTATGGCGCGCATGATGGGATCCTGCGTGTGGGTCATGCCGTTGTCGGCGTTCAGTTGCACGAACTGGGCCGGAATCTTGACCGTGTCGAACGGGAAACGGTGCAGATAGCTGAGCGAGGAATGTCCCGTGCCGAAATCATCGAGCGCCAGACCAATGCCCAGCTGCTTGAGGGCGAACAGGACATAAGCGGAGTGCTCGGGGTTGGACATGACCTGGGTTTCAGTCACTTCCAACTTCAGGTGCCGCGCGACGCGGCGGTTCTCGGTGACGACCGTACGCAGGTCGGTGAGCAGGGTTTCAGTTGAAAGCTGAGCTGTCGACAGGTTGATCGAGACGAAGAAATCTTCATCGACCGGCAGGGCGTGGATCCAGTCGCCGGTCTGGTTGGCAGCCTGCCGGAAGGCCAGGCGGCCGAGCTTTTCGATCTGGCCGGTGCGCTCGGCGAGCGGGATGAACTCGGCCGGGCTGATGATGCCGTTGGTCGGATGGTTCCAGCGCATCAGGGCTTCGGCACCGGCGATGCGGCCGGTCTGAATGTCGTAGATGGGCTGGTAGTGGACCTGCAGCTCGCCCTCATTCATGGCGCGCTCGAGGTCCTTCTCGCTGGCCTCGGAATAGGCCGCGATGGAGCGGGCGGAAGCGCGGTAGGCCTCGATGCGGTCACCCCCCAAACGCTTGGCATAGTACATGGCCAGTTCGGCATCGCGCAGCACTTCTTCGGCATTGGCGGTGCCGTTGTCGTAGATGGTGATGCCGATAGAGGCGGTGACTGTCAGGTCCTGTTCACCGAAATTGAACGGCGCACGCAGGGCCCGGCGCATCTGCTCGGCGACTTCGGCGATCTTGCCGGCGCCGTCGCCGGAAATAAGGATGGCGCCGAACTGATCGCCACCAACCCGGGCGATGGTATCGGTCGGCTTCATGACCCGGGAAATTCGGCGGGCGACGGCAAGCAACACGGAATCGGCGGCGGAGTGGCCGATGCGCTCGTCCAGATCGGAGAACTTGTCGAGATCGATCATCATGACGGCCGGCTTGGGGCCGCCGCCGGCCTTGGCGCGGCTCAAAGCCCGGTCGAGACGATCGAGGAACAGCGGCTTGTTGGGCAGGCCGGTCAGGCTGTCGCGAACGGCGTCGTGCAGCAGGCGTTCGCGGGTGGCGCGGTCGTCAGTGACATCCTGCAAGGTGCCGACGATCCGGTTGGCTTGGCCGTCTGTGCCGAGCACGGGCTTGGCGCGCAGGCGGAAGGTGCGGTAGCTGCCGTCGTGGGCGGAGACGCGGATATCGGTGTTGACCTTGCCGCGTCGCAGTTCGACCAGCGTGTCGAGTGCGGTGCGGAAGCGGTCGCGATCCTCGACATGGACGCGCTCGAGCCAGGACTTGATGGGACCGCGCAGATGGCCCCGCCGTTCGCCGAGGCGGGGATGCAGTTCGTCGGAAACGTTGACCCGGTCGCGCTCGATATTCCAGTCGAAGACGAAATCGCCGCTGCCGGTGACGGCAAGAGCCCGTCGCTCGACCTCGGAGAGTGAGCCAACAGACACCTGACCCTCGGCGAAGGCGTGCTGAACGGTAGTGAAGCCGATGAGCATGACCATGAGCACGAGGCCGGCATCCATGGCCGGCTGGGCGATGTCGTTGGTGATCTGGCCGGTGATGACCATCCACGAATAGAACAGCCAGGCCATGTAGATGATCCAGGTGGGGACCAGGAGCACGGCGCGGTCATAGCCGCGGAAGGCGAGCAGGACGATCAGCATGGTGCCGAGCACACCGAGCACCAGCAGCACGGTGCGCGCCACGGTGGCGGCAATCTGGGGCTGCAGGAAGGCAAAGGCGAAGAGCGCGAGGAATGTGGCGGTGAGCGCCAGCGCGATATGCAGGAAGCGCAAATGCCATCGATGCAGGTTCAAATAAATGAACAGGAAGCCGAAGAGCGTTGTAGCGAGTGTAGCCTCCGAGGCGGCGCGATAGGGCTGGATGGAGCCATTGCCGACGCCAAGCAGGCGGCCGAGCACACCGAAATCAATGAGCAGATAGATCAGCACCGCCCAGGCAAAGCCGGCGGTGGCCGGGAACACCCCCTGCCCCTTGACCACGAACATGATGGTCAAAAACACAGCGGCCAGGCCGGCGATGCCCAGCACGGTGCCGCGGAACAGGGTGAAAGAGTTGATGTAATCGCGATAGGCGCCGGCTTCCCACAGGTAGAGTTCGGGCAGATCGTCGCTGGCCAGTTCGGCGACGAAGGTGACGGTGGCGCCGGGGTCGAGGACGATTTCGAAAACGTCGGCCTCGGCGTCGTTCAACCGTTGCGGGCGCAGGCCGGCGCTGGGGGACAGAACCGCGATGCGGTTGTCGCCAAGGTCGGGGGTGATAAAGCCGGAACCGGGCATGGAAAAGAAGGGGGCGACCAACAGCCGCTCGAGCTGTACGTCAGACGGGTTCTTGAGGGCAAACAGGGCCCAGCGCGGGTTGCTTTCGGCGTCGGCGGCGAGCACTTCGATGCGGCGCACGATGCCGTCTTCGCCGGGCGCGGTGCTGAGCCGGACTCGGCCTTCGACGCCTTCCTCGATGTCGATGGCAGCACCGAGATTGATGGCGTTGACGTCTTCGGGGACGGTGACGACTTCGAAGCCCCAAGCCGGACTGGCCAGGTTCAGCGTCATAGCCAAACCCAGCACAAAGGCCATCATAAATTGCATCAAAATTCGGCTAATTGTCAGATATCCCTAGACGCGCCGCCCTTGGTAATGGGGTTTTGCCCATGTCACAAGTGCGTTGCGGGTGGCTTGTTTAACGTCTCGAACCGGTCTTTGGTCAGGCCGAACAGAAGGTGGTCGCGCCAGAGGCCGTCGATCTGAAGATATTTCTCGGCAAAGCCTTCCTTGACGAATCCGTTCTTTTCAAGGACGCGGATGGACGCGTCATTGTGCGGCAGGCAGGCGGCGTGCAACCGCTGCATGTGCAACTTGTCAAAGGCGAAGGGCAGCGCGAGACCCACGGCGCGGGTCATGTAACCCTTGTTGGCGGCATCGACGCCCATCCAGTAGCCGAGATTGGCATGGCAGGCGGCCCGATAGCGGATGTTGGACAGGGTCAGTCCGCCGAGCAATCCCTCCGTGCCGGACGAGATGTCGAACAAAAAGAACGAGAATTCGGAATTATCGGCAATCATCTGGCCGGCGCGGCGGATGCGTTCGGCGAAGGCGCGCTGGGTCATGTCCTGCGGGGTCCAGCGGGGCTCGAAAGGGCGCAGGTGATCGCGGCTTTTTTCGCGGATGGCGCGCCAGGTCTCGTAGTCGGCGTTGACGGGAACGCGCAGACGCAACCCCTCACCTTCCAACACCGGGGCCTGAGGCCGCATCCAAAGTCCGCGCATGGGTCAGGGTCTGAAGTGCTTGACGATACTATCGTAGGCGGGGAGCCCTTTGACCGGGCCGATGCCGGCCACCGCCGGAGGTCCGGCTTCGAAAATTTCGTGGGCGATCTTTTTGACGCGGGCGGCATCGATGCGGTTGATGCGCTCGGTGGTTTCGGCCAGCGAGATGGGCCGGCCCCACAGGATTTGCTGGCGGGCCAGTTGGCCGGCGCGGCTGGAGGGGCTTTCCAGCGACATCAGCAGCCCCGCGCGGATCTGGTTGCGGACGCGGATGACCTCGTCCTCGGTGATCGTGTCGGCGGCGTTGCGCAACTCTTCGAGAATGACGGGCACCAGTTCGGCAACGTCATCGGCGCCGGTGGCGGCAGAAACGCCGAAGACGCCGCTGTCGGCGAAGGCCCAGTGGAAGGCATAGACCGAGTAGCACAAGCCGCGGCGTTCGCGGACTTCCTGGAACAGCCGGGAACTCATTCCGCCGCCAAGGATAGAGGCGAGAATCTGGGCGGCGTAAAAGCCGTCGGAATTGTAGGCACGGCCTTCCATGCCGAGAATGATGTGGGCCTGTTCGTGGTCGGACTGCTGGCGACGATCTCCGCCGACGAATTTGGCGGGAACAGGTTCGGCGTCGCCTTCTGATTTCAGGTCGCCGAAGCGCTCGGCGGAGATATCGACAAGTTCGTCGTGATCGACGTGGCCGGAGGCGGCGAGCACCATGCGCTTGCCGACATAGTTGCGGTCCATGTAGGCACGGATCTGGTCGGCATCGAAGGACTGGACGGATTCCACGGTCCCCAGGATCGGGCGGCCGATGGACTGGTCAGGGAACAGGGCCTCCTGGAAGAGGTCGAAGACCTGATCCTGCGGATCATCGTGGGCGGCGCCGATTTCCTGAATGATGACGCGCTGTTCGCGGGCCAGTTCGGTGGCATCGAAGACGGCGTTGCGCATAATGTCGGACAGGATGTCGGTGGCCAGGGACACGTCATCCTTCAGGACGCGGGCGAAATAGCCGGTGTGCTCGATGGAAGTGGCGGCGTTCAGTTCGCCGCCGACATGTTCGATCTGCTCGGCGATGTCACGGGCGCTGCGGGTGGTGGTGCCCTTGAAGGCCATATGCTCGAGCAGGTGGGAGATGCCGTGTTCGCTCAGCGTTTCCCAACGGGAGCCGGACTTGACCCAGATGCCGAGGGCCGCGCTTTCCAGGTGCGGCATGGCATGGGTCAGAACCGTCATACCGTTGTCGAGGGTCGTACTCTTTACTGCCAAACTTTCCTCCTCAGGCGCGGCTGCGCGCGCGAATATAGTCCTCGACCAGCCGTTGATCGTTGGCCAGAACATCGAACCGTTCGGGCCTTTCATGTAGATCGGCGAGGCGCTCGGGCAAGGCCGGAGCGATGCCTGTCGCGGCTTCAACCGCCGCCGGGAACTTTGCCGGATGCGCGGTTGCCAGCGTGATCATGGGCGCCGGCCCCGACGTCAGCTTTTGCGCCACACTCACCCCCACCGCCGTATGCGGATCGAGCAGATAATGGGCCTTTGCCCGTGTGGTGGCAATTGTTGATCGCACGTCGGGCTCGCCGGCGGTGCCGGCATCGAAACCAGACCGGATTTCAGTCAGCGTACCGGCGGGCAATTCGAACCGACCTGACTGTTTGAGTGAGCTCATCATCTGGCGGACGGCGGCCGGATCGCGATCGCTGGCTTCGAACAGCAGACGCTCGAAATTCGAGGAGACCTGAATATCCATGGACGGACTGGTGGTCTCGGCGACCTTGCCGGTTTCGTAAGCTCCGGTTTCAAGGGTACGGCGCAGGATGTCGTTGGAATTGGTGGCGATCACCAGCCGGTCGATATCGAGCCCCATGCGCTTTGCCGCATAGCCGGCGAAAATGTCGCCGAAATTGCCGGTGGGCACGGTGAAGCTGACCGGGCGATGCGGGGCGCCGAGAGAGACGGCGGATGTGAAGTAGTAGGTGATCTGCGCGACGATGCGGCCCCAGTTGATGGAATTGACGCCGGACAGGTGCATGTCTTCGCGGAAACTCTGGTTGCCGAAGGCCGCCTTGACCAGCGACTGGCAATCGTCGAACGAGCCTTCGAGCGCGATGTTGTGGACATTGTCGTCGAGCACGGTGGTCATCTGGCGGCGCTGGACGGGGGAGACCCGGCCGTTGGGATGCAGGATGAAGATGTCGGTGTGATCGCGGCCCCGGAAGGCCTCGATGGCTGCGGAACCCGTGTCGCCGGAGGTGGCGCCGATGATGGTGGCGCGGGCTCCCCGTTCGGCGAGGATATGGTCCATGATGCGCGCCAAGAACTGCATGGCCACATCCTTGAAGGCGAGCGTGGGGCCGTGGAACAGTTCGAGAAGGAAATGGCCGGGCTCGAGTTCGACCAGCGGGGCAACACTGGGATGGCCGAAATCGGAATAGGCGGCGTCTATGATCGTCTTGAGGTCGGCGTCGCTGATTTCGCCGCCGACGAAGCGCGAAATCACCTCCAAGGCGACGTCTGCATAGGGCTTGCCGGCGAAGGCTGCGATCTCGTCTTTGGTGAATTGCGGCCAGGTCGCGGGCAGATACAAGCCGCCGTCGACCGCCAAGCCGGCGAGGACTGCATCACAAAAACCAAGCTCCGGCGCTTCTCCGCGCGTGGACACAAATCGCATGATCGGGGGGTAAACCTCAGCTGGACCGGGCGCACAATAGAGCTTTTTGGCGCTTCATCAAACCGTCAATAGGCTCCGGGCAGTGTGGGAGGATTGAATGGATCATGAGTTTGCGCCCCGGCGCCACCAGACCAGCAGCATGATCGGGGTCAGCACGGCAAGTGAAAACCAGGTCAGGGCATATTCAAGATGGCGGTTGGGCAGTTCGAGGCGGGTTTCGCCGCCCTGTGGCAGCGCCTCAGGCGCGCCCGCCGACTGGTCGACATAGACGGGGGCAACGGCATCCGGGGCTTCATCCAGCAAAGCCGTCAGCCGGTCGATGTTGCGGATCCATTCGACGCGATCCGCGATGTCAGGACCGGGCGTAAAGATGTTACCCGGCTCATCGCGGCGGGCGATGCCGGTGATGGTGACCTCGCCCAGTGGACCGGCGCCGCCTTCGGCAAATTCCTCAAGCGCCGGTTCCGGCACGAAGCCGCGGTTGACCCAAACGGTGCCGCCGGCTGTCAGATGCATGGGGGTCATCACCCAATAGCCCGGACCGGAGAAGCTGCCACGGGCATCGGGAACGCTGGTGAAGACCAGGACTGTGTCATCGTGGGCAAATTCACCGGTGAGAGTGACGGGGCGATAGTCAAAGGTCAGTGGATCAAAGCCTACCCATTCGCCGACCGGCGGCAGGGGCATGGGAGCACTGTCAATGCGCTCCTCGATAAGGGCGATGGCCTGTTCCTTTTCGGCCAGCCGGGCCATCTGCCATGATCCCAGCCAGGCGAAGAGCGCGGTCAAGACCAGCATGAAGGCAATGAACCCGGCGCGGGTGGGCGTGATGCGCCATCCGTTCGCTGCGGAACGGGTCGCGTCATCCTCTGTACGGTCAGTCATGCGTCTTGCCCTCGTGGGCGTCGTGACGGTATTGCAGGGCGATCATGACGCCCTTGAACGGGCGCAAAAGCGCGACACTGAGCGCGATGGTGGTGGGGATCCACAACAGCAGATGAATGATCATCGAGGGATGGAAGGTGACTTCGACGATCAATGCCAGGGAGACCACGATGAAGCCGACGATGAAGATAATGAAGATGGCCGGACCGTCGCCGCTGTCGGCAAAGGCGAAATCAAGCCCACAGGATTCGCACTTGCTCGCGGGTTTCAAAAAGCCGCTGAACAAGGCCCCCTCGCCGCAGCGCGGGCAACGCCCGGCAAGCCCGGTGGCAAAGGGTGACGGTTGATCGTGTTGGTCGGGCGTACTCAAAACCAGAACCCCAAAAAGGAGTGAGGCGCCCTTGGGCGCCTCATTGAATTCAGATCAGTGCGCGATCACCGCGCCGGCGCTGCCCCAGATATATATGGAGGCAAACAGGAACAGCCAGACCACGTCCACGAAATGCCAATACCAGGCAGCGAATTCGAAGCCGAGATGGTGCTTTTCAGTGACCCCGCCGCGCATGGCAAGGATCAGGTTCACGGTCAGGAAGATCGTGCCGACAACGACGTGGAAACCGTGGAAGCCGGTGGCCATGAAGAAGGTGGCGCCGTAGATGTTGCCGGAGAAGGAGAAGCCGGCCTGCGCATATTCGATGATCTGTACGCAGGTGAACAGAGCCCCGAGCACAATGGTCAGCACAAGGCCCCATTTCAGGCCCTCACGGTCGCCTTCCAGCAGGGCGTGGTGCGCCCACGTGACGGTGGTGCCGGAGGTCAGCAACAGCAGCGTGTTGAACAGCGGCAGGTGCCAGGGATCGAACACCTCGACGCCGGTCGGGGGCCAGTGGCCGCCAGTCGCGGCGACGCGGGCAAACTGCTCGACATCATCGACGCGGAAGAAACCGTCGAAATAGCCCCAGAACCAGGCGACGAAGAACATCACCTCGGAGGCGATGAACAGCATCATGCCATAGCGGTGATGCATCTGGACGACGGGGGTATGGTCGCCGCCGTTGGCCTCTTTGACCACGTCGGTCCACCACGCGTACATGGTGTAGAGCACACCGACGAGGCCGATGAAAAAAACCCACGGCGTAACATCGCGCATCCACATGATGCCGCCGATGGCCATGATGAAAGCCGACAGGGCGCCAACCGCGGGC
Organism: Devosia sp.; assembly: GCA_017794705.1. Taxonomy (GTDB): domain Bacteria; phylum Pseudomonadota; class Alphaproteobacteria; order Rhizobiales; family Devosiaceae; genus IH3. The sequence continues at coordinate 1,129,381 of CP051235.1, forward strand.
CAGGGGCTCGGGTTGACCAGATGGTAATCGTGGTTCTTGGCATGGGCGGCCATGTTCAGCTTCTCCCACTTTCTGACGGATAGAAGGTATAGGACAAGGTGATCTCCCTGACCGTATCCAGTTCGGCTTTGCCGTCGATATCTGGATCGATGAAGAAAGTCACCGGCATTTCGACTGTTTCACCGGGTGCAAGGGTTTGCTCGGTGAAGCAGAAACATTCGATCTTGTTGAAATAGACGCCGGCAAGGTCAGGCGTCACATTGAAACTGGCCGTGGTCGTCAGTTCCCGATCGGAAGTATTGGTGGCGATGTAGGTCACCGTGTGCGCGTTGCCGATCGGGTCGGTCACGTGCGCGGCGGGGCGCACGGTGAGCGGCAGGCCGGCGGAAATGGTCGCGTCAAAGCGCGTGGTCATCTGGCGGGCGATGGTGCCCTTTGGATTTGATGTGGCGACCTGGGTCGTGCCGCCATAGCCGGTGATCTGACAGAAGATCTGGTAGAGCGGCACGGCGGCATAGGCCATTCCGATCATACCGGCAACGAGGCCGACGAGGATCAATGCGACGCGCAGGTTGCTGGAATTCGATGACGTATGGGTGATCGAGGCTCTCATCCTATAGCCCCCTGTCGAATACGGCGGGGCCGAGCTTGACGAGGGTCAGCGCGTAAAAAACGATCGCGACAACGCCAAGTGCGATGGCCAGCGCGATTGAGCGTTTGCGGCGCGAGGCCTTGAGCGCTTCATCGCTGGTCTGCACCTGTTCGGGTTTGGCGGCCATCAGAACAGCCCCCAACTCTTGAACAGCAGTGCATCGACAAGCAGTGCGAGGAACAGCACGAACAGGTAGCTGAGCGAGAAGGTGAACAGGCGGCGGGCGCGCTTGCGCATCTCGACGCCTTCGGCGAGGCGGAGATGAACGGCAAGCGTGCTGAAGGCCAAGCCGAGAACAGCGGCGGGAACGGCATAGACCCAGCCGACAAGCCCTGTCAGCGCCGGCATGAAGGCAACGAGGCTGAGCAGGACGGAGTAGATGACGATCTGGTTCTGGGTTTCGCGGTCACCGGCCACATTGGGCAGCATGGGAATGCTGGCCGCTTCGTAGTCGCCGCGCTTGTAAAGCGCCAGGGCCCAGAAATGCGGCGGCGTCCACAGGAAGATGATCAGGAACAGGGCAATGCCGTCGATGGAAATGTCGCCGGTGACGGCAGCCCATCCCACCATGGGCGGGAAGGCGCCGGCGGCACCGCCGATGACGATGTTCTGTGGCGTCGCGCGCTTCAGCCAGACCGTGTAGATAACGGCATAAAAGAAGATGGTGAAGGCCAGAAGACCGGCGGCCACCCAGTTTGTGGCAAGGCCGAGGGTGACAACCGAAAAGCCGGAGAGGATGAGGCCGAAGGCCAGCGCTTCCTCTTTGGACATGCGGCCCGAGGGGATGGGGCGGTTGCGGGTGCGTGACATGATGGCGTCGATGTCTGAATCGTACCACATGTTGAGCGCGCCCGAGGCCCCTGCCCCGATGGCGATGCATGAGATCGCCAGGAGCGCGAGGAAAGGATGCAGGCCGCCGGGGGCGACCAGCATGCCGCACAGGGCGGTGAAAATGACGAGCGACATGACGCGCGGCTTCAGCAGCGCAAGGTAGTCTTCCACCCTTGCGCCACTGGCCGTGGCTTCATAGCCCTTATGCTCGTCAATCAACGCCAAGGCGACACCCTCTTGCACCCGCTTACTTGAAGCGCGGCAGCGTTTCGAACTGGTGGAACGGCGGCGGCGAGGACAGGGTCCACTCCAAAGTCGTTGCCCCTTCGCCCCACGGATTGTCGGCAGCTTTGCGCTTGCGCATGGGTGCCTCGATCAGAGCGGCGATGAACACCAGAACACCGATTGCCGTGATCGCGTAGCCTATGGAGGAAACCATGTTCCAGTAGGCGTAGCTGTCCGGATAGTCGATGTAACGGCGCGGCATGCCCGCCAGACCCAGGAAATGCTGCGGGAAGAAGATCACGTTCACGCCGATAAAGGTCAGCCAGAAGTGAGTCTTGGCGAGGAACGAATTGTACATGTAGCCGAACATCTTCGGGTACCAGTAGTACCAGGCCGCGAAGATGGCGAACACGGCACCCAGCGACAGCACGTAGTGGAAGTGGGCAACCACATAGTAGGTGTCGTGCAGCGAGCGGTCGGCACCGGCATTGGCCAGCACCACGCCGGTCACGCCACCCAGCGTGAACAGGAAGATGAAGCCCAGCGCCCACAGCATCGGGGTGCGGAAGGTGATCGAGCCGCCCCACATGGTGGCGATCCAGGAGAAGATCTTCACGCCGGTGGGCACCGCGATGACCATGGTGGCGGCCACGAAGTAGCGCTGGACGTCAAGCGACAGGCCGGTGGTGAACATGTGGTGCGCCCACACGATGAAGCCGACGCCGCCGATGGCGATCATGGCGTAGACCATGCCCAGGTAACCGAAGATCGGCTTTTTGGAGAAAGTCGACACGATGTGCGAGACGATGCCGAAGCCCGGCAGGATGAGGATGTACACTTCGGGGTGACCGAAGAACCAGAACAGGTGCTGGAACAAGATCGGATCACCGCCACCAGCGGGATCAAAGAAGGTCGTGCCGAAGTTGCGGTCAGTCAGCAGCATGGTGATGCCGCCTGCCAGCACCGGCAGGGACAAGAGCAGCAGGAAGGCCGTGACCAGAATGGACCAGGGGAACAGCGGCATCTTGTGCAGCGTCATGCCCGGGGCGCGCATGTTGAAAATGGTGGTGATGAAGTTGATGGCGCCAAGGATCGAGGAGGCACCGGCAATGTGCAGGCTGAGGATGGCGAAATCCATGGCCGGTCCGGGCTGGCCGGATGTGGCGAGCGGCGGATAGATCGTCCAGCCGCCGCCGGTTCCCATGGCGCCCGGAGGGCCTTCAAAGAACATGGACAGCAGCAGCAGGGCGAAAGCCGGCGGCAACAGCCAGAAGGAAATGTTGTTCATCCGGGGGAAGGCCATGTCGGGCGCGCCGATCATTAGCGGCACGAACCAGTTGGCATAGCCGCCGATCATGGCGGGCATGACCATGAAGAAGATCATGATCAGGCCGTGGGCGGTGGTGAACACATTGTACATGTGCTTGCCCGCGTCGAGCGCCGCAGCTTCCGGCGTGCCGTAGACCATTGACGCCAGGCCGTGGAAAATCTGGATGCCCGGTTCGGCCAGTTCCCAGCGCATGAAGCCGGAAAGCGCACCACCGATGATCCCCGCGATAATGGCGAAGACCAGGTACATCGTGCCGATGTCCTTGTGGTTGGTCGAATAAACATAACGGCGCCATCCGTTGGGGTGGCCATGATCGTCATGATGGGCGGTTGCTGCCTCTGCCATGATCTATCCCTTTTCAATCAATCTTTTCACAGCGCTCAGCTGATCGGGCCGAGCAGCTCGTTGGCGCTTGAAACGCCATTGGCCTGCAATTCTTCCATCCAGGCCGTGAACTGTTCCTTGGAAACCACGCGCACGCTGATCGGCATGAAGGCGTGGTCCTTGCCGCACAGCTCGGAACACTGGCCGTAGTAGATGCCTTCTTCGCGGGCATGGAACCAGGTTTCGTTCAATCGGCCGGGGACGGCGTCGATCTTGATGCCGAAGGACGGCACGGCGAAGGCGTGGAGCACGTCGCTGGCGGTGACCTGAACGCGCACGGTTGTGTCGACCGGCACGACAAGGCTGGTGTCGGTGGCAAGCAGGCGCGGCTGATCAGGCGCCATTTCCGCGCGTTCTTCTTCGGTCAGCATGAAGGAGGAGAAGTCGGCGTCTTCATAATCGACATAGTCGTAATCCCAGCTCCACTGCACGCCGGTGGCCTTGACGGTCAGTTCGGGTGCGGGAACCTCGACTTCGCCGAAGCTGAAAATGTTGGAGCCGAGATATTTGCGCTCGCCATCGGGAATGGTTTCCTGATCGGCCAGAACTCCGAAGGACGGTACGGCAATGACGATCAGGATGAGGATCGGGGCGACCGTCCAGACAATCTCGATCAGCGTGTTGTGGGTGGTCTTGGAGGGCACCGGATTGGCGCGGGCATTGTAGCGCACCACGATCCAGGCGAGCAGCAGGAACACCAGAATGGTGATGGCGGAAATGATCCACATCAGAACGCCGTCGTGGAAAGCGATGGTGCTGTCCATGATCGGGGTCACGGACTGCTGCAGGCCGATCTGGCCGTCTACGGCATGGCCGCTTTGGGCAAGTGCGCCCATAGGCAGAGCCGCGAAAAGCCCGGCGAGCGCCAGGAGACAGGCGCTTCTGGCGCGCTGAGAGTTCAAGCGGAAAAACGATCCGATCACTGGTATCCCCCTTGGATTACCGCGCCCAGCCCTTCTTGATTCTGATGCCGGCGCAGACGCGATTTTATGCCCCGACTCACGGCAGGGCAAATGTGTTTGGCAGACCTAAACCATATACCGGCGAGATAGGCAATTGTGCAGGGCCGGGCAAAGATGCGGCATATTGCATCGCGCGCGGGCGAATCGGCGATCGGGTGGGCCGCCTGCCTCAGGACTGCCGCAGTTGGCGGCGAAACAGGCAGCAGCGAATGTGCTGTCAACAGCCCGGCTTGCCTGTGGGTTGTCAGCATGTAATCAACGCACCTGCGACGGGCGGCCCGGCGCAGTGGCAGAGAGCCAGACCGGAGAGATTTTTGAACGTGCGATACTTTATCCAACTTTTGGTTCTGGCAATCGGATTTGCCGGTCTGTCCAGCGCGGCGCTGGCTCAGGGCGTTGTCCGGTCCGAGCACGGCGACTGGCAGTTGAGCTGCGACACACCGCCGGGCGCCAGCTTTGAACAATGCGCGATCATCCAGAATGTGACGGCCGAGGATCAGCCGAACGTGGGGCTGAGCGTGATCGTTCTGAAGACCGCTGACCAGCAATCGCGGCTTTTGCGGGTGCTGGTGCCGCTCGGCGTTCTTTTGCCGAACGGGCTGGGGCTGAACGTGGACGGCACCGACATGGGCCGGGTGGCCTTCGTGCGTTGCCTGCCGAACGGGTGCATCGCCGAGGTGATCATGGATGATGATCTGCTGTCAGTGCTCGAATCGGGCGAGACGGCAATCTTCGTGGTGTTCAAGACACCGGAAGAAGGCATCGGCATCCCGGTTTCGCTGAACGGATTCACAGAAGGGTTCGACGCCCTGCCCTGATCGGGCCATCGCCGAAAACCCAAAAGAAAAGGGCAGCTCCGGGGGGAAGCTGCCCTTCAGGTCAGGAAGGCGGAATTTATTGCCTCCGCCGGGCAATCTTGTGCGCAGGTGCGCTTAACGCAGCCAGTTTGCGGCGCGTTCGGAGCGGCGGGCGCTGTAGAGAGCGCCGCGGGCGCTGGCGCTGAGGTTACGGCCGTCAAACAGGTCGTAGCGGTTCAGGCCGAGGTCGTTCAGCCGACGGTCGTCCATCTCGCTCAGCGGGTTGCCGGCGGACCAGGCGGACAGGGCGGCGGTCATTGCAGTTACAAAGCTCATCTTCATTCTCCAAGGTTACGCGGGCGCAACCAGCAGTCTTTCGTGCGTCCTTCATTTCGATGCTGGAGAGATAGGCACTTGCAATGGATTTATCAAACAAATAGAATTCATCTGTTCAATCACGGAAATTGATGGATTGCCGCCATGACCGCGCCGCTCGATCTCGACCAGTTGCAAAGCTTTTGCGCCATTGCCGATTGCGGCAGTTTTACCGAGGCGGCAAAACGGGTGTTCAAGACCCAGTCGGCGGTCTCGATGCAGATCAAGCGGCTGGAAGAGCGGCTGGGGCATGCGCTGTTCGTGCGCGATGGGCGCAGCATTTCGCTGACCCATGAAGGCAACGAGCTCTATGCCCGGGCGCGGCGGATGCTGCGGATCAATGCCGAGATCATCGACTATTTTTCCGAGGATGATCTTTCCGGCAATATCCGGTTCGGGGTGCCGGACGATTACGCGGTGCGCCTGCTGCCGCTGATCTTGTCGCAGTTCCAGCAGACGCACCCGAAGATCGCCGTGGACGTGCGCTGCCTGCCTTCGGAGGAACTGCTGGACGGCATGCATTCCGGGCGGTTTGACCTGATCGTCTTTACCCAGGGCACGCACCATGAATTCGGCGAATTGTTCCGTACCGAGCGCATGTTCTGGGTGGGGATTGACGAAACGGTGCTCAATTTCGACGAGCCGCTGCCGCTGGCCTGCGGGCCGCAATCATGCTGCTGGCGCGGGACGGCGCTCGAGGCACTGAACCGGCAGGGAATCGATTACAGGGTGGCCTATACTTCGTCGAACGCGACCGCGATCACCAGCGCGGTGCTGTCGGGGCTGGCCATCGGCTTGCTGCCGGAGAGCGCGCTGCACTCGGACATGAAGATCCTGGGTGAGCCCGACGGGCTGCCGCGGTTGCCGGACGCGCAAATCGCGGTGTTGCGGTCGAGCCAGGCCTATGGCGGCATCTATGATGCGCTGACCAGCCATATCCTCGCCTCGATGGGCAACCTGCATGCGGACGAACTCTTGCAGGCGGCTGAATAGGTTCCGGGTCTCCTATCACTGAGATTGATGACGCCTGACTTTAGGTCCCGGGATCAAGTCCCGGGACGACAGTTTTGGCACAGGAAAATCTAATAGGCGTGGGTGCGGAAGACCTGGCTGAGGTCGTGGGCCCATTCTCCTTCGTACAGGTCGAGCAGGCGTTCGGCGCGGGTCTTGTTGGTGTGCAACACCAGATCGAGCGGCTTGAGGTAGGTTTGCTCGGTACTGTCCTCCCAATTGCGGAAATCGCGGGCCTTCAGGCCAGCGTGGGAGATTTCGAGCATGCGCTTGCCGATTTCGGCAACGGTAGTGTTGCGGAACGGCGTGTGGATGGCAGTTTTTGGCACTTCATTGCGCAGGGTCTGACGCTCTTCCGCCGTCCAGTCCTTGACCAGGTCCCAGGCGGCGTCCAGCGACGACTGTTCGTAAAGAATGCCGGTCCAAAGGGCCGGGAGCGCGCAGATCTCGGCCCAGGGGCCGCAGTCGGCGCCGCGCATTTCGAGAAACTGCTTCAGACGCACTTCGGGGAAGATGGTCGAGAGGTGATCCTCCCAGTCATGCTGGGTGGGTGTTTCGCCGGGCAGTTGGGGCAGCTTGCCGTCAAGGAAGGCGCGAAAGCTTTCGCCGGCGCAATTGATATAGCTGCCGTTGCGGGTGACGAAATACATGGGCACATCAAGGGCGTAGTCGACGTAACGTTCGAAGCTCATGCCGTCTTCGAAGGCGAAGGGCAGCATGCCGGTGCGGGCGTCGTCGGTGTGCTGCCAGATGTGCGATCGGAACGACAGGTAGCCATTCGGCTTGCCATCCAGGAACGGTGAGTTGGCGAAAAGGGCTGTGGCAACGGGCTGCAGCGCCAGCGAGACGCGCAGCTTTTTGACCATGTCGACCTCGGAGGAAAAGTCGAGATTCACCTGCACCGTACAGGAACGGAACATCATGGAGGTGCCGAGCGTGCCGACCTTTTCCATATAGGGCGCCATGATGTTGTAACGCGACTTGGGCATCTGGGGGATGTCTTTGAGCGGCCAGGTGGGGGCGGTCCCGAGTCCCAGAAAACCGATGCCCATGGGCTGGGCGATTTCCATCATCAGGTTGAGATGGGCTGCGGTTTCCGAACAAGTCTGATGGACGGTTTCGAGCGGGGCGCCGCTCAGTTCGAACTGGCCGCCGGGCTCGAGCGAAATGGCACCACCTTCGGGCATCTTGAGGCCGATGAGAACGCCCTTGTCGGTCAGCGGTTCGGCGCCGGTCTTGTCCTGAAGGGCCTGAAGCAGTGCGCCGATGCCATTTTCACCCTCGTATGGGACCGGGGACAGATCGTCTTTGAAAAACACAAATTTTTCGTGCTCGGTGCCGATGCGCCAGTCCGCTTTCGGCTTGCAGCCGCGCGACAATGTCTCGATCAGATCGGCGCGCGAATTGATCGGCGCGTCGGCACTTTTGGGGTCGGCCATACTCAGTCAGTCCACTCGCAACGGGCGCCGCGATCAGCGGCGACAGGGCCGCACCATAGAGCCGGATTTGCGGAACGCAATCCCTTTATCGCCAATCACCGATGATTGACTGAATGACGGCCAGCGCGGCGACAGCGGCGGTGTCGGCGCGGAGGATTCGGGGCCCCAGCGAGATGGGAAAAACGAAGGGTTGCGCGCGCAAAAGAGTCCTCTCCTCTTCGGAGAAACCGCCCTCCGGGCCGATCAGCAGGCCGAGCTTTTTTCCAGCCAGTTCGCCGAGTTTTTCTGTGGGCGACGCTGCCTGCTCACCTTCATCAGCGAGGATCAGGATGCGTTCGCCATGCGCGTCCGGCCAGGCATCGATGAGGTCTGAAAGGCTGATCTCGTCCAGCACATCCGGCACCTGCAGGACTTCGCACTGTTCGGCGGCCTCGACGGTATTCGCGCGCAGCCGGTCCATCTTGAGGCGGTTGACCTGGGTGTGCGCGGTGATCACCGGCTGGATGCGGGTGGCGCCCATTTCGGTTGCTTTTTGCACCATGTAGTCGAGGCGGGCGGATTTAAGCGGGGCGAACCCGTACCAGAGGTCGGCGGGTGCAGGCTGTTGCGCCGTCTGTTCGACGATGCGGACAGCGGCCGACTTGCGTGAGGCTTCGGTGAGTTCGGCCAGCCAGGCACCGTCACGGCCGTTGAAGAGGATGACGTTTGCACCGGGCTTGAGGCGCAGCACGTTGCCGAGATAGTTCGCCTGATTCTTGTCGAGATCGAGGATCAGACCGGCGCTGAGACCGGTGTCGACGAACAGGCGTTGCAGCTTTTTATGGGCGCGCGGCATGGCGGGTTGACTTCGGAACGGGGCACAATAGCGTGCCAACGCGCATACGGGGCCGAGAGGATATTTGCAATATGGCGAACGAACCGGACAGTTCAGGCAGGGTGGCGGACGCGCCGGCGTGGAACTGGGTCGACAATTGGGCCCCTGCTCCGCTCCGCTCCTATTTCAGGCTGGCGCGTTATGACCGGCCGATCGGCTTCTGGCTGTTGTTCTGGCCCTGCGCCATGTCACTGGCACTGAGCGCGGTGGCCCGCTATCCGACTGGGTTTGACTGGTTCTCCTGCGTGCTGTTCTTCATCGGCGCGGTGGCGATGCGCGGCGCCGGCTGCACGTTCAACGATCTGGTGGATCAGGATATCGATGAACAGGTTGCACGCACCCGCTCGCGGCCGTTGCCGAGCGGACAGGTGACACAGACGCAGGCGATCATTTTTCTGATCGCGCAGGCGCTGGTGGGACTGGTGGTGCTGTTGCAGTTCAACATGTTCACCATCCTGTTGGGCGTCGGCTCGCTGATCCTGGTGGCGATTTATCCGTTCATGAAGCGGATCACCTACTGGCCGCAGCTTTTTCTGGGCCTCGCCTTTTCCTATGGCGCGCTGATGGGCTGGGCGTCCGAGTTCGGGCAAATGTATCTGCCGCCTTTGCTGCTCTATGCCGGCTGCATTCTGTGGGTGATCGGCTATGACACGGTCTATGCTCTGCAGGATGTGGAGGATGATGCGCTGGTGGGGGTTAAATCCACGGCGCGGCTGTTCGGCGAGCATTCACGTACCGGCATCGCCCTGTTCTATGCGGCAGGGTTCGCGGTGTGGATCTGGGCGGGAACCGCGGCGGGGGGCGGTCAGGTGTTCTGGCTTGCCTCGGCGCTGCCGGCGGCGATCCTGATCTGGATCGTTGTCACCCTGAAGCCCGAAGACGGGGCGAACTGCCTGAAAAGGTTCAAGGCCAACCACTGGGTGGGGTTGGCCCTGACCTTTGCACTCTGGATCGAGTATTTTACGTTTTAGCGAACCGGCCCTGCATGGGAAACCGACTTACTGGACCAGTGCAATTCCGGGTTTGCGGCGATTGAGAAAGCGCGGGCGGCGGTTGGCCTCGTTCACCGTCTTGCGGCGGATGTTGGTCTTGCCGAGCATGACGCCGTCGACTTGCTGGCTGTAGGCCATCAGTTCGCCATCGCCGGAACGGATGAACAGCGGCAGGCGCAGTTTGCGGCCCCAGTTCTGCCATTCGGCGACTACGTCGGTATTGCCGATTTCCTCAAACACGCGATAGTTGAGGTCCTGATCCTCGTGCACCAGTTCGATGGCGCTGGAGAGGACCCCCTCTTCATTGATCCGGGTGCTGACGGCGACGCCGTAATATTCGGACACTGGCACCTTGACCTTGATCGTTACGCCGCTCTTGTCGAGCTTCTTGCGCATGGTCACGGTCTTTTCCGGGGCGGAAAGCCCGGCGTGCCCGTTGTCGTTGGCGGCCGCGGACGGCATTTTGAGCGGCGGACGCGCCAGCTTGAAATCCACTATGTTGAACGGACCGTCCTCAGTATCCTTGGTCATCACCTTGCCTCATCTGTCAACTTCGAGCGCATCATTTTTCGTGCCCTCTTTAATGCGACCAACATAGGCGGCAGCCGCTCAATTCCGCTTAAGGAACTGGGTTAAGTTTGTGTTGTTTTGAAAAGGGTTAGCATCTTCTCACCGGGTGTAAGACGCGATTAACCTGATCGGCTTGCTTGTCAGGGCGTAGCGGCTCCACTAGGAAGGGCGCAACGCTGCGACGCCGCCCTGAAACGCCGGAGATTCCGCGCCAAATGCTGCCCCTGACGCTGAAGGAAAGAGAAGAGGATCTGGCCCTGCTGCGCTCTGCCGCGGTGGCGGCGGGGATCGCGGCGCTGGGGTTTTTTCGCCGGGACATCAAGACATGGACGAAGGAGAACGCCTCGCCGGTTTCCGAAGCCGATTGTCTGGTTGATGAATTTCTCGGCGAAAACCTTCTGGCGGCGCGGCCCGGCTATGGCTGGCTGAGCGAGGAGACCCTCGACGACCAGGAACGGCTCAACCACAAGCATGTGTTCATCTGCGATCCCATCGACGGGACGCGCGGGTTTATCCGAGGTGAAGACAGCTGGACGATCTGCCTTTCGGTGGTCGAGGACGGCGAGCCCATTGCGGGCGTGGTCTATGCGCCAGCGCGGGACGAACTTTATGAAGCGGTCAAGGGTGGCGGGGCGCGGCTCAACGGTGACCCGATCGTTCGGCGCATGCACCATGGGCAGGGCCCCATCATCCCGGCTCCGGGGGCGGTGCACCGGGAACTGGACGCGGCAGGGCTCGACTATGTGCGCGGGCCGGCCATTCCGTCTCTCGCCTACCGGATGGTGCAGGTGACCACCGGGGTGCTGGATGCCGCAGTGGCGCGGCGCGGCGCGCAGGACTGGGACATATCGGCGGCGGCGGTGATCCTTTCCGAATGCGGGATTGTGCTGGAAGATGTGTGCCGGGGTCCGGTGAAGTTCAACCGGCAAGAGACACGGCACGGGGCGCTTGCGGCCTGCAAGGAATCGTCGCTAAAAGCCGAATTGCACCGAGCCCTGATCAAGGTCTACGGTTGCCCGGACAATATCGTCAGCCAAGTGGAGCCCTACCCATGAGCCAGGAACCCGAAAAACAGCTGCTGCATCTGGTGATTGGCGGGCAATTGTCGGACCTTGAGGGCGTGGAGTTTACCAACCTCGACGAGGTCGACATCGTGGGGGTCTACCCGAACTACAAAAAGGCCTATGACGCCTGGAAGCAAAAGGCACAGATGACGGTGGACGATGCGCAGACGCGCTATTTCATTGTCCACCTGCACCGGCTGCTGGACCCGGAGAATGACGACTAGGGGTCGTCAGCGCGGCGCGTCCTTGTGGTCGCGCTGGTAGGCCTGGTAGGCCGCCTCGACATCCACATAGGCTTCCTGGGTGTCGACATTCCAGTATTTCAGATCGTCGATTTCGATGGGCTGGCCAGTGATGGCGCAGCGCACGAAGGTGCCGGGCTTGAGCACGACGAAATCGCCATCAAGGTATTTCACCGTGGCCTCGCCGGGGCCGATATTGCGGTCAAAGATGTTCATGGGTCCTAATTAGGCTTGTCGCCGGTGGCGCGCAAGGGTGACCCTGCTCAGAACAGATCCTGCTGACGTTCGTCGGGTTCGGCAGAGCGCTTTGGCCTCGGCTGTGGTTTTGGCGGCGCATCACCGGCAATGACGGCACTGCGCTCGCCGTCTGCCCATTCCAGATTGACCTGGTCGCCTGCAGTGACCGAGGCAGCGTTGCGCACCAGGGCGCCATCGGCGTCGGTGACGAGGGCGAAGCCGCGGGCGAGGACATTCTTGTGGCTGAGCGAATTGGCCAGCTTCCAGATCTGATCGAGATGTCGGGAGCGCTGGTCGAGCGTTCGCGACAGTGCGGGGGCCAGCCGTGCGCTGAGGCGGGTGACCTGGGTCTGTCCGTCCGCCACCCGGCGGCGCAACAGGATGCCATTGAGACGGCCGAGACTATTGGCGGCGCGGACCTGCTTGGCGTTGAGCGCCTTGCCGAGCGCCGCGCCGAGGCGGGAGGTGAGAAGATCGACCCGCTGGCGGACGTCGGACAGGATTTCGCCCGGACGTGGCAGGCCACGCGAAGCGGCCCGCAACCGGTCGCGCAGGGCGCGGTAAATATTGCGCAGCCCGTTGCGCTGGCGCGAGCCGAGATTGTCGACATAGGCGATGAGCTCTCCGCGAACAGGCACGGCCATTTCCGCGGCCCCCGTTGGGGTGGGCGCACGCTTGTCGGCGGCGAAGTCGGCAAGGGTGACATCGGTTTCGTGACCGACGGCGGAAATGACCGGGATTTCACTTTCGGAAATGGCACGGACCACTTCTTCTTCATTGAAGCCCCAGAGGTCTTCGACCGAGCCGCCGCCGCGCGCGACGATGATCAGGTCGGGCCGGGCGATGGGTCCGCCGGGCTCGAGCATGTTGAGACCTTCGACAGCGGCGGCGACTTCTGGCGCGCAACTTTCGCCCTGCACGCGCACGGGCCAGACGATGACGTGGGTGGGGAACCGGTCTTCGAGCCGATGAATGATGTCGCGTATGACTGCGCCGGTGGGCGAAGTGACGACGCCGATGACGCGCGGCAGGTAAGGAATTTCCTGCTTGCGAGCCTCGTCAAACAGGCCTTCGGCGGCAAGTTTCTTGCGGCGCTCTTCGAGCAGGGCCATGAGGGCGCCGACACCGGCGGGCTCGACGTTTTCGACAATGATCTGGTATTTCGACTGGCCGGGGAAGGTGGTGAGGCGGCCAGTGGCGATGACTTCGAGCCCCTGTTCTGGCTGGAAGCGCCAGCGGGCCGCGGTGCCCTTCCAGGCGACGGCCGCGAGCACCGACTTGTCGTCCTTGAGGTCGAAATAAAGGTGCCCCGAGCCGGGCCGGGTCAGCCGGCCTACTTCGCCACGCACCCGGACGTAGCCGAATTCATCTTCGATGGCGCGTTTGACGGCGCCGGAGAGTTCGGAGACCGTATATTCGTGGGCGTTGGAAGCGGGGCCGGATTCGACGTCTGACATGTATCACTTGTGGCCTTTGGCTTGCGAATCCGTCAAGGGTTTCGGCACCACGGCGCAGACGGGAAATGACATGAACATACTGCTGATCGGATCGGGCGGGCGCGAGCATGCTCTTGCCTGGAAAATGGCGCGGTCGCCCCTCACCTCGCAGCTTTTCATCGCGCCGGGAAATGGCGGCACCGGGGCCGTGGGCGAGAACGTGGTGCTGGATGTGGCCAACCACGCGGCTGTGGTGAATTTCTGCAAGCTCTTGAAGGTCGACCTGGTGGTGGTGGGTCCGGAAGCGCCGCTGGTCGCCGGGCTGGCCGATGATCTCAGGGCCGCAGATATCCTGACTTTTGGCCCCGGGAAGGTCGCGGCGCAGCTGGAAGGCTCAAAGGCGTTCACCAAGGCGCTGTGCGACGAGATGAAAATTCCGACGGCCGGCTATGGGCGTTTCGCCGACAAGCAATCAGCGCTTGATTATGTGCGGGCCGAGGGCGCGCCAATCGTGATCAAGGCAGACGGACTGGCCGCCGGCAAGGGCGTGACGGTGGCCTTGGAACTGGCCGAAGCGGAAGCGGCAATCGAGGACTGTTTTTCCGGCGCGTTCGGGGCCGCCGGTGCCGAGGTGGTGGTCGAGGAATTTCTGGAAGGCGAAGAGGCAAGCGTTTTTGCCATTTGTGACGGGGAACGGTTCATCACACTGGCGACAGCGCAGGATCACAAGCGTGCCTTTGATGGCGATGAGGGACCGAATACCGGCGGCATGGGCGCCTATTCACCGGCGCCGGTGATGACGCCTGAGCTCGTGGCGCAGACGGAGCGGGAAATCCTCGAGCCGACGGTGTGCGGCATGGCGGCGCGAGGCACGCCGTTTCAGGGTGTGCTCTATGCGGGGCTGATGCTGACGGCGGACGGTCCGAAACTGATCGAATACAACACCCGGTTCGGCGATCCGGAATGTCAGGTGCTGATGATGCGGCTAACCTCAGACCTTGTGCCTCTGCTGAAGGCCGCGGCGGAAGGTGACCTCAGGGATGCCGCAGTGGCCTGGTCTGATGATGTGGCGCTGACGGTTGTCATGGCCGCCGAAGGCTACCCGGGTGCCTATGAGAAAGGCTCAAGGATCGGCAATCTCGACGCCGACTTTGGTGATGACGTCCAGGTGTTTCACGCCGGCACAGAGAAGCGCGGCGCCGACATGCTGGCCAATGGCGGGCGGGTGCTGAATGTCACTGCACGGGGTGCCAGCGTGCGTGAGGCACAACAGCGGGCCTATGCCGCGGTGGACAAGATCGACTGGCCGGACGGATTCTGCCGCCGCGATATCGGCTGGCGGGCGATCGCCCGGGAAAGCTAAAAGGGCAGAGCCCCTTCATTTTGCCATTTCGCAGTCCTATCATTTACTTCAGGCCGTGCGAGGTTTGGTGTGGGTACGATTGTTGATCCGAAAATCGGTGTGGCACTGGGAGGCGGCGCGGCGCGCGGGCTGACCCATATTCCCTTCATCGAAGCGATGGATGAACTGGGGCTAGAGCCGCACAATATCGCCGGCACCTCCATCGGCGCGCTTTTAGGCGCCGGATGGGCGGCGGGGCTAAGCGGCAGCCAGATCCGCGAATATGCCTACGAATATCTCGGTGACCTGCGCACGATCATCGCGCGGGTCTGGACGACGCGCATGCGCTCGTTTGCCAGCCAGTTCAGGATCGGGCTTTCGGTGCAGCTTGATGCAATCGAGGTGATCAGTTCGTTCGTGCCGGACGACATGCCCAAGACCTTTGAGGAACTGAGGCATCCGCTGTCGATCATTTCGACCGATTTCAAGACCTGGCACCAGGTGGTGTTTCATACCGGACAGGTGATCCCGGCGATTGCCGCCTCCATCGCCATCCCCAGCATCTTCAAGCCGGTAGAGATCGAAGGGCGGACACTGCTGGACGGAAGCGTAGTCAATCCGTTGCCGCTGGATGTGGCGTGCCGCGGAGCGGATATATTGGTGGGGGTCGATGTGACCGGCGACGCCTCGGACTTCCAGACCGAGGGTCCGCCTTCGGTGACCAACGCGTGGATGGGGTCAGCGCAGATCATGATCCACGGACTGGTGTCGCATTCCCTGGCCGCCTATCCGCCGCACATCTATGTCCGGCCACACGTCACTCCGTTCGGTGCGATGGAGTTCTGGCGGGTGCGGGAGATCGTCAAGAGCGGCGACAAGGACAAGGAACGGTTCAAGCGGCAGTTGAGCGTCGCCATCGAGAATTTCATCGTCTCCCAGCAAAAAAGCCTTTGAGCTGAGCTTCTGCCTCGGAGGCATTGAGGCCGGAGATGACTTCGGGCGCATGATGGCACGAGGCTTGCGCAAAGAAGCGCACACCATTGTCAACGGCGCCGGCTTTGGGATCCGCAGCCGCGTAGTAGAGCCGACGAATGCGCGCGTGGGAGATGGCGCCGGTGCACATGGTGCAGGGCTCAAGGGTGACATAGAGGTCGCAGTTTTCGAGGCGGCCGGTACCCACCTGATCCAGCGCGGCGCGGAGCGCCAGCATTTCGGCGTGGCCCGTGGGATCGCCCAGTTCACGCATGCGGTTACGGCCCGAGGCAATCACTTCGCCGTTCAGCACCACGACAGCGCCCACGGGCACTTCGCCCGCCGCTTCAGCGTCGGCGGCCAGCGCCAGGGCGCGCTGCATGGGTTTTTGGTCGGCACTCATATGCGGTGAGTATCACGAATGCGGGCTGGTGCAATCAGCACGGGGCTTGCCTAGAGTCCCAGCAAGGAGAATCACCCCGATGCCCATCCGCCGCCTGCCCGACGATCTGGTGAACCGCATTGCCGCGGGCGAGGTCGTCGAGCGCCCGGCGAGCGTGGTCAAGGAACTCGTCGAAAACGCGATCGACGCCGGGGCGACGCGCATCGCGGTAACCAGTTCGGGTGGCGGCAAAAGCCTGATCCGGGTGGCGGACAACGGCGCTGGCATGGACGAAGCCGACCTCAGACTGTCGGTGGAACGTCACGCGACCTCGAAGCTTGCCGACGATGGGCTGGACGATATTCGCTCGCTGGGATTCCGGGGCGAAGCGCTGGCGTCGATCGGTTCGGTATCCGACCTCAGGATCCGAACGCGGCGGCATGATGCCGACGGCGGACTTGAACTGATGGTGAAGCGCGCACGGGTGGGCGAGCCGCGGCCGGTCGCCACCAACCCCGGAACGATCGTCGAGGTTGAAAACCTGTTTGCCGCCGTGCCGGCTCGGCTGAAATTCCTCAAGACCGACCGGGCGGAAGCCGCCGCGATCACCGACACGGTGAAGCGGCTGGCAATGGCCAACCCGCAGGTGCAATTCGTGCTCGACGGGCCGGACCGGCAGGCGGCGAATTGGGGTGCATCAGATGGCGACGGGGCGCGGGCAGAGCGTCTGGCGCAGGTGATCGGGAAGGACTTTGCCGACAATGCCGTACCTGTGGCGCATATCCGGCAGGGTGTCGTGGTGCAGGGATTGGCAGGATTGCCCACCTATTCGCGGGCCAATTCGCTCAGCCAGTTCCTGTTCGTCAACGGCCGGTCGGTGAAGGACAAGGTGCTGATGGGCGCGGTGCGGGCCGCCTATTCGGACTATCTTTTCCGCGACCGGTTTCCGGTCGTCGCGCTGTTTTTGTCGCTGCCTCCCGACCAGGTGGATGTCAATGTGCATCCGGCCAAGGCGGAAGTGCGGTTTCGCGACGCGGGACTTGTGCGGATGGCCGTTATCCGTGGGATCGAAGAGGCGCTGGACAGCGCCGGTTTCCGTGCTTCGAACACGATGGCGGAGGCGACGCTCAACGCGTTTCAACCCCGGACAGCGGCGGCTCCAGGACCGAGCGGGCGGTCTTGGGCCGGGGCACCCTCGCCTGCTGATTTCGCTGCCGAACGTGCCGCCTATTCGCCAGCTGGTTTGAGCGGCCTGAGCGAGCCAAGCACGCGGTTCGAACCAGCGCCGCCCGACGACGTGCAGGTGGAGTTTCCGCTTGGAAGTGCGCGGGCGCAATTGTTCGAGAATTTCATCGTGTCGCAGACCGAAGCCAGCCTGCTGCTGGTCGATCAGCATGCCGCGCATGAGCGGCTGGTCTATGAGCGGTTCAAGGCGCAACTGGCGGACGGGCGGGTCGCTTCGCAGGCGCACCTGATCCCGGTGGTGGTGGAACTGAATGAGGAGGAGTGCGACCTGCTTGAAGCGGCCTCCGGCGAGCTCGAGCACCTTGGCCTCTACCTCGACCGGTTTGGACCGCGGGCGGTGAGCGTTCGTGAAACTCCAGCGGTGCTGGGGCAAACTGATGTGGCACGTGTGGTGCGTGACCTGGCGGATGGATTGGCCGATCTTGGAGAAACCTCGGCGCTCAAACAGCGCATGGAGGCGATCATCGGACGGATGGCCTGTCACGGCTCGGTGCGCTCCGGACGGCGGCTGCGTGTGGATGAAATGAACGCGCTGTTGCGCGACATGGAAAAGACACCGCATTCCGGCCAGTGCATTCATGGCCGGCCGACCTATGTCGAACTGCACAAGGACGATATCGAGAAGCTGTTCGGGCGGCGCTAGGAATAGCTGAGGAGACGGATGGTTGTGTCGCCGTAGTGTCGCTCGTCATCCAGGGTGAAACCGTCCGGCAGGGTGATTTCGGCATCGCGGCGTTCTTCGAGAACTATGGTGGCGCCGGGGGCGATCCAGCGCCCGTCAGCGGCGGAGGCCAGAGCTTTTTCGCCGAG
The DNA here is from genome assembly GCA_017794705.1 of Devosia sp. GTDB lineage: Bacteria > Pseudomonadota > Alphaproteobacteria > Rhizobiales > Devosiaceae > IH3. The sequence goes on from CP051235.1 coordinate 1,147,553, forward strand.
GTGCTGGCCGTAGGGCGGGTCGCAGAACACCAGATTGGCGGGCGGAATATTGCCGGCCGGGCCCATGTCGGTGGCGTCTCGGCGCAGCAGCTTGGACTGGCCGGTGACGCCGAAGCCGATCATGTGCTCGCGGATGAGGCCGCGCGATTCAGCACCCATGTCGACGAATACCGCTGAGGTTGCCCCACGCGACAGGGCTTCAAGCCCCATGGCACCGGTGCCGGCGAAAAGGTCCAGCACACGCACATCGGTGAAGGTCGGACCGAAGCGGTTGGCGAGGATGTTGAAGACGGATTCGCGGACGCGGTCGCTGGTCGGGCGGATGGTATGATCGGACGGCGTGTTGAGTGCCTTGCCGCGGAATCTGCCGGCGACGATGCGCATCAGGGCCGGCCGCGGTCACCAGTGCTGCCGCGGGGACGCGGCGGACGGGCGGGGCGGTCGACGTTGCGGGCCGGGCGCTCACCTTGCGGGCGGTCACCGCGAGGACCGTCATTTCGAGGACTATCCTTGCGCGGGCCGCGCGGCTTGTCACGGCTTTTGCCGCTTGGCTTGCCGGAAAACTTGCCCTTCGGACGGGCGTCCCTGCCCGGCTTCCGGTCATCCTTCTTCTTGGCTTTCGGCTCGAACTCCTCAGGCGGACGGCCATCGGAGAACAGGACACGACGGGTTTCGGGCGCTTCGGGCTCCTTGCGCGGGCGGGCCGGCTGGTCGCGGAAACGGCCCTGACGGCCGTGCTTGACCTCGCGTTCGCGGGCCGGTTCGGCTGGCTTGCGACGGGAAGGTGCGGCGGGCGGCACCACCGGATCGGGGAGCGGCGAGTCGAAATCGACGCCTGCTTCGGCGGCCAGTTTCTTACCCAGCTGGTCGCGCAGCATCTTGTGCTTGACGGTGTCGACGGCATCGACCGGCAGGTCGCCAAGCTGGAAGGGGCCGAACGAAACGCGGATCAACCGGTTGACGTCGAGCCCCAGCGCGCCGAGCACATTCTTGATCTCTCGGTTCTTGCCCTCGCGCAAGGCGACATTGATCCAGACATTGCTGCCCTGAACGCGCTCGATTTCGGCGTCGATGCGGCCATATTTGACGCCTTCGACCTCGATGCCCTTCTTCAAGGCGTCGAGTTGAGCCTGTTCGACCTTGCCGTGGGCTCGGACCCGATAGCGGCGCAACCAGCCGGTCGAGGGCAATTCAAGCACGCGTTTGAGCCCGCCGTCATTGGTGAGCAGCAGCAGGCCCTCGGTATTGATGTCGAGGCGGCCGACGGTCATGACGCGGGGCAGACCCTTGGTGGCCAGATCCTCGAAGATGGTGGGGCGGCCCTCGGGATCTCGCTCGGTGACCACCTTGCCGGCGGGCTTGTGATAAAGCCACAGGCGCGTGCCCTGGCGCTGACGCAGCGGCTCACCGTCGACGGTGATATGGTCATCGTCGGTGACGTTGAAGGCGGGTGTGCGAACGGGTTTGGAATTGACCAGCACGCGACCGGCAGCGATCCACTCCTCGGCCTGACGGCGCGAGCAGAGGCCGGCGCGGGCGATGACCTTGGCCAAGCGGTCGCCCGCCGCTGCGGGTTTGCGGCTTTCTGCCATTGTTGTTTCCAATCAGTCTGGCGCGGAGCCTAGTTGGCCTGCAGGGCCGCACGGATTTCAGGCGGACAGTTGGGATCGTTCAGCGGCACCAGATCGCCGTTCGGCGCCAGGCAGATCAGATCCTGATTGTTGACCGTCGTGAAATATTCGTCGGGCGGCAGGTAGAGCGGACGGTCACCCTGTCGCGTCACGATGCCTCCAGCCTGCATGCGGGCGGCGAGCTGGCGCGATTCGTCCTCGGTCAGCGGACGGCCGGAAATGGAACGGATATCGACGACACGGGCATTGCGCATGCGGTCAAGGTCAGCCTGGGAAATGCCGGCAACGTCGATCTGCACGGTGTCGGAATCCTCGGGCAATTCGCTGGCCCGCGATTCTGCCGGGGGCGGCAATGCGGAGCCGTCGGTGGGCAGCACGAGCGGAGCGCGCGGGCCCTGCAATTCGGGCTTTTCGTCTTGCGGGATCATGCCGACGCCCTGCAACGTCGAGGTCATGACTTCACGCTCGAAGGTCTCGAAGTCGGTGAAGGCATTGGTGCCTTCAACGGTGGTGCAGGCACCAAGGGCAAGCAGCAGAAGGCCGGCCGCGGGCGCAACGGCCAGCCGAATGCGCGCATTCCGGCCCGCGAAAACGCCGCGCGAATTCGGCAAATTGTCGATCACGTTCATAACTCTACTGCCCTCTTGGCCGGCTGCTTCCCGCACCCAATCCGATCAATCATAATCAAACACCGCGCGTATAGCCAGAATCTGGCAGCATTGCGGTTAAGCTTTCACCTCAGGTTTGGCAAACAGCAGGTCGATGATCAACAGGATGGCGCCGGTTGTGATCGCCATGTCGGCGATGTTGAACACATAAAACGACCATGTGCCCGAATAGAAATGGAAAAAATCGGCAACGGCTCCGTAGAATACCCTGTCGAGCGCATTGGACACCGCGCCGCCCAGACAGAAAGCAAGCGCCAGCCGAAGGCGCAGCCCCTCGGCCTTGATCCACCAGCCGATCAGCAGCGCCATGGCCAGCCCGATGACCATGGCCAGAACGAAGGTGGGGACGCCGGAGAGCATGCCGTAGGAAATGCCGGTGTTCCACAAAAGCACATAGTCGAAAAACGGGGTCACCTGAATGCGTTCACCGCCCGTCCAGCCGGCCAGATCAACCTGATAGAACTTGTGGGCGCGGTCGATGAAAAAGACCAGCCCGGCAAGGGCCAGGCTGATCAGGGCTGATGAACGGCTGCCGGCGATAAGGCTCATGCAGGGCCCGCCAGGACGTCGAGTTCCCGCATGGCGGCAGCATCGCGGGCGGAGAGGTCCGGATAGTCCGGGTCCGAGCCGACGTCGCTGGTCACCTTCCACGAGCGTGCACAGCGCGTGCCTTCGGCGCGGGCGAAGACGACGGAGACGCCGGGGACTTCGTCCAGCCGGAAAGCTTCGGAAGGGCCTTCGTTCTGCAGAACCTCGATGCCCGAGGTGATCGAGATTTCGGCCATGTCCTGCCCGTGCAGGGCCACGTAAAGGTCTGTGTCAGCGACATAGACCTTCGGTGCGGCTTCCAGCGAGGAGCCGATGTTCTTGTCCTTGCGCTGCAATTCCAGCGCCCCGGTGATAACGCGGCGGACGGTGCGGATCTTGTGCCACTTGGCTTCTAGTTCAGCATTGGCCCAGTCGGCGGGGACATCGGGGAAAGTCTGCAAGTGAACCGACGCTCCATCTTCCGGGTGCCGCTCGAGCCAGACCTCTTCCATTGTGAAGGCAAGGATCGGGGCCAGCCAGGTGGTGAGGCAGCCGTAGAGATTATCGAGCACGGTCAGGGCCGAGCGGCGGGTGACCGAGGAGATCGGGTCGCAATAAAGCGCGTCCTTGCGGATGTCAAAGTAGAAGGCCGAAAGTTCGAGGTTCATGAAGTTCGACAGGGTCGAGACGACGCGCTTGTAGTCGAAGTCGCGGTAGGCCTGGCGCACCGTCTTGTCGAGAGTGGCGAGCCGCGACAGGATCAATTGCTCCAACTCGGGCATGTCAGTGGTGGCCACAGCTTCTTCGGGCTTGTAGTGCGCGAGATTGCCGAGCATCCAGCGGAACGTGTTGCGGAGCTTTCTGTAATTGTCGACGTTGGTCTTGATGATTTCGTCGCCCAGACGCTGGTCTTCCCAATAGTCGGACGAGGCGACCCACAGGCGTAGGATATCGGCGCCGTAGGTCTTGATGATGTCCTGCGGGGCGACATTGTTGTTCAACGACTTGGACATCTTGCGGCCCTCGGCGTCGAGAGTGAAGCCGTGGGTAAGCACTGCGTCATAGGGCGCGCGTCCATTGGTGCCGCAGCTTTCAAGAAGCGAGGAATGGAACCAGCCGCGATGCTGGTCGGAGCCTTCGAGATATAGTGAGGCCGGCCATTTCAGATGCGGCCACTTCTCCCGATTGCGCAGGACGAACTGGTGGGTCGAGCCGCTGTCGAACCAGACGTCGAGAATGTCTGTGACCTGATGCCACTCGGTCGCGTCATATTCGTTGCCGAGGAAGCGCTGAGCGGCCCCTTCGGCGAACCAGGCATCAGCGCCTTCAGTCTCGAACGCTTCGAAGATACGGGCGTTGACCGCCTCGTCCTTGAGGACCGTGCCGTCGTCCTTGACGAACACAGCGATCGGCACGCCCCAGGCGCGTTGGCGCGACAGCACCCAGTCGGGCCGGTCAGCGATCATGGCGCGCAACCGGTTCTGGCCCTGTTTGGGGACAAAGCGCGTGTTGTCGATTGAGGTCAGGGCGCGGGTGCGCAGCGTGTCCTTCGCGCCGCCATCCAGCGGCTTGTCCATATAGACGAACCATTGCGGCGTATTGCGGAAGATGATCGGCTTTTTCGACCGCCAGGAATGCGGGTACTGGTGCTTGAGGCGGCCACGGGCGAACAGGCTGTTCTTCTCGATCAGAGCAGTGATGACGCGCTGGTTGGCGTCGCCCTTCTTGCCCTTGTCATCGAGCACGCGTGCGGCACCGCCTTCGGCATCGGGGCCGAAGCCGGGGGCGTCGCTGGTGTAGTAGCCGGCGTCGTCGACTGTGAAGGGAATGGTGGAGGAGATACCGCGCGCTTCGAGATCGCGGGCGTTGCTCATCCAGATTTCAAAGTCATCCGCGCCGTGCCCAGGAGCGGTGTGCACGAAGCCGGTACCGGCATCGTCGGTAACGTGATCGCCGTCGAGCAGGGGCACCGAGAAGTTGTAGCCGCCACCGAAACCGGCGAGCGGATGGGACAAGGTCATTGCGGCAAGCTCGTCGGATGTCACATCCGACAAACGATTGAACGTGAGCTTGGCCTTTTCGGCACATTCGGCGGCCAGTGTGTCGGCGAAGATGAGTTTTTCACCGGGCTGGGGACCGAAGTCATTCTCTGCACCCGTTACTTCGTATAAGCCGTAGGCGATCTTGGACGAGAAGGAGACAGCGCGGTTGCCGGGAATGGTCCACGGGGTCGTGGTCCAGATCACGACACTTTTTTCGGAACCAAGCACCGGAAATTTCACCCAGATCACATCGCTTTCGTGATCGTCATACTCGATCTCGGCTTCGGCCAGCGCAGTGCGTTCGACCACCGACCACATGACGGGCTTGGAGCCGCGATAAAGCTGGCCGGACATGGCGAATTTGTGCAGTTCGGCGGCGATGACCGCTTCTGCTTCATAGGCCATGGTGGTGTAGGGATTCTGCCAGTCACCGGTGATGCCGAGGCGCTTGAATTCCTCGCGCTGCACGTCGATCCAGTGCGAGGCGAAATCACGGCATTCCTTGCGGAATTCGTTGATCGGCACTTCGTCCTTGTTCTTGCCCTTGGCCCGGTACTGCTCCTCGATCTTCCATTCGATGGGCAGGCCATGGCAGTCCCACCCCGGCACGTAGGCGGCGTTGTAGCCCAGCATCTGGTGCGAGCGCGTGACAAGGTCCTTGAGAACCTTGTTCAGCGCATGGCCGATATGGATGTTGCCATTGGCGTAGGGCGGGCCGTCGTGGAGCGTGTATTTTTCGCGATCCTTGGACTGATCGCGGAGCTTTTCGTAGATGTCCATGTCTTCCCAGCGCTGCAGCCATTCAGGCTCGCGGGCAGGCAGGCCGGCGCGCATGGGAAAATCGGTTTTGGGCAGGAACAGCGTATCGGAATAATCGCGTTCCGTTGTGGCGGTATCAGTCATTTTCATCCAATGAGATCGAAGGGGATTATCAGTCCGGCATGCGGCTGCCGGGGCACGCGGTTTGGCACGGGATAGAGGCTTTACCCCTATCCCCTGATAATGAACCCCAGGTCGGCATCGAGCGGTGAAATCGGCTTCACCGCGGCCAGTGTCTCTTTCGCTTTCACGCTGTCGGCATCCATTTGAGCGATCAGTTCGTCAAGCCCGTCGAAGGTCATTTGTCCACGGATATGGCTTATTAGCGCCACTTCCAGCACTTGGCCATAGATATCCTCGTCGAAATCGAAAATGTGGACCTCGAAGGGCGAGTGGTGAATGTCGAACATGGGCTTGCCGAAACTGGCGACACCGTCGAGCAGCCGTTCACCCAGTTTGACGCGGGTGGCGTAGATGCCCTGGGCCATAAGCGTATTGGGCGGCAGCATGAAATTGGCGGTCGGATAGCCCAGCAGGCGGCCGCGCTGGTCGCCGGTCACCACGGTGCCTTCTATGATCCAGTGATAGCCGAGAAGCTGGTTGGCCATGTCCAGCGCACCGGTATTGAGTGCGGCACGGATCCGCGAGGAGGAAATGGTGTCATCGGCGGATTGCAGGAGGCCGAGCTGTATGACTTCGAAACCGTGCCGCTGGCCCTCGTTGCGCAGGAATTCCGGACTGCCCTTGCGGCCCTTGCCGAAGTGGAAATCCTCGCCGACCGCGACGGCGCTGGCGCCGAGCGCATCAACGATGAAGCGCTGGACGAAATCTTCGGCTTCGACCGCTGCCAGTTCGCGGCTGAAGGTCATGATGGCGATGCCGTCGAGTCCCATAGCCTCGGCGACCCGCGACTTGGCCCTGCCCGGCGTCAGCCGGAACATAAACGGTTCGGGCGCGAAGACATCCCGCGGGTGCGGCTCGAAGGTGAGGATGATGGTGGGCTTGCCCAGTTCATCGGCGCGCGCCTTGGCAGCGCTGAGAACGGTCTGGTGCCCCCGGTGCATGCCGTCGAAATTGCCGATGGCCACCACGCCGCCCTTGAGCGCTGGCGGCACGGAATCAAGACCGTCTAGCATGGGAAAGGCTGACACGAGGCTCTCCAGACTGTCAGAGGAAGCGGGGCGGAAACTGCCCTGTTCGGTTTGGGTTGGCAAGATGCGGGGGAAATAGGTGCTTGCGGCCTACCACGCAAGTTCGGGCATGTGACCGACTAGGTGCGCGCCACTGGGGGCGATGAGGCGGGTGACCAGTTCATCAGCGCCTTCGCCTGCCGCCTCGATTTCGGCGGCGTGGACCGAACCGGTGATGAACAGGAAATGGACGCCCTGCCCGGCCGCACCGTGGGCGTCGGTGTGAACGGCGTCGCCGATGGCCAGCATGCGGTCGCGGGGGGCGTCGGTACCGAGCAGGCGAAGGGCCTCCTCGTAGATGGGCGCATAGGGCTTGCCGGCCATCAAGACCGTGCCGCCCATTTGCTCGTAGCGCTCGGCAAGCGAACCGCCGCAGATGATCATCTGGTCACCGATTTCGACCACCTTGTCGGGATTGGCGCAGATGAGTGGCAGGTCGCGGCTGAGCCAGAACTGCAGCCTTTCGTCATAATCGGAGAGTTTTTCGTGGGTGCGGTCATCGAGGTCGGTGACGACCACCGCTGTCGCATCCGCCGCATCGCCGCGGGTGACATTGATGCCATCGTACAGCGGCAGATCATGTTCCGGGCCGACATTGTGGACCGTGCCGCCTTCATGCTGGCGGATCAGGGTGCGGGTGACATCGCCGGAACTGACAATCACATCATAGGCGTCGCGCACCACCTGCAACCGGTCGAGCATCTGGATGATCGGGCCGCGCGGGCGCGGGGCGTTGGTGACCAGTGCCACCTTGCCGCCGGACTGACGGTAGGTGACGAGCGCCTCAACGGCTTTTGGGTAGCGCTGCAGACCATTGTGCAGCACGCCCCAGATGTCGCAGAGCAAAACGTCGTAGTTTTCAGCAATGGCGGACAGGCCGGACAGGGCCGGTTGGTGGGTCATCGATTGGTCCAAAGGTCTAGCGGCCGGCGGCCCGGGTCTGGGTGCGGGTGTCGCCACGCAACATCAGGTCGGGCCGGATGGGGCCGGGTTCGGAGATGTGCGGTCCCTGAACCAATCCAATGCCATCGTCAAGCAGGGTGAGGATCTGCGGTTCGCTGGTGACGTTGGTAACGATCAGTTCGATCTCGAACCGGTTCACATAGGCGGCAATGTCGGCGGTGTGAAAATCGGTGTAGCTGGCCGGGTTGTCGATGAAGCGGCGCGCATCGACACGAACCGAGCGGACCCCGGCGGCGGCAAGGTTGGTATAGTTGAGGCGCAAAGAGCGCACCCTGTTCAGCGAAAAGCCCGCCTTGCAGTCAACGATCGTCTCGATTGCCGACGCGTGGGTTTCCAGCAGGCCGGACCAGGCGGTTTCGGCCATGCGGAAACACAACAGGTCGCAGATCACCTCGTTGGTCTCCAACTGCGATTGCAGCCGGGCGAAGGATTTCTCGTCGGTGACGGTGGCAGCCGAAAGCGGCAGGTAGAAGCGGGACGGTTGTCCGGCGGTGCGGGAGCGGCGGGCAATGGCGATGGCTTCGCTCAAGGAACTCAATTCGATATGGCGGATCAGATCCTCGCCGCCCTTGCGCGGCCAGAAGTCGGCGCTATCCGCCAATTCGCCATCTTCCAGCATCAGCCGGGGCAACAGGTCGTAGCCGTGCGTGCGGCGCTGAGGCAGCGTGACGATCGGCTGGACATGATGGGTCAGCCGGTCCTCCTCCAGGGCCTGGCGGAGCATTTCGAGCGGGATGACCGGTTCTTCCTCCTCCGCGGTCTGGGTGGCCGCAGGCTGGGCGCTCTTTTCCTCGGCAGGTGCGGTAGCGCGGCCGGATTTGGCGCTGGCCTCCTCGAGATCGGAAACAGCCTCTGCAAGTTGCCGCACAACGGTGCCGAGCACGGAGACGTCGGCCTCGAGCACTTCCAGGCGCCGATCGGGTTCGACGTCCTCCAGCTGGTTGAGACGGGCATTCAGGGCCTGGCCGGCCTGGGCATCGGTCGACAAAAGCCGCGACAGGTCCTGCACGCTGCGCTGCAGCCGGGCTTCGGCGCGCATGCGCAGGGTGCGTTCCAGCGCGAACAGCGCGAAGGCCACGCCAATGAGCGCCGCCAGCACCGATTCAATCGGCGTGAAGGTGAGACCAAAGAAGGTGGCGACGCCGATGGCCACGCCCACCAAAGCAATAAACAGATAGATCAAACCCTGCACTGACGATCCCGGCACGCTGAAGGAGACTCGCAAGGGTCTTCATATCATCGCTGGCACGGGGAATGAAGTTGCGTGGTCCGGATGCGGGGATTTTTGCAAACCGGTGGCGCTCAAACACTTTATTTACCCTGTTGCGGGAAAGTTGGGCGAACGCAGTTTTAGTTTGATCCGCCGGAGTCCATCCCGCATGCAGCCTGCCCACCGGTCTGATTTTGCACCGCAATTCCTGCTGGTCGAACGCGACCCCGCCTCGGCGCGGGTAATCGGCGACATGGTGGCAGGCCTGCCGGGCAAGCCGCGCGGCCTGGTGCACAAGCAAAATGGCAAGCAGAGCATCGAGGCGCTGCGCGGCGGTGATTTCGACGTGGTGCTGGCGGACGCGTCGAGCCTTTCCGATCTGTCCCCCTCCACCGAAGAAGCCATCGCGCGGATATCGCGTGTTGCGGGATCGGCGATCATCGTTGTGCTGTCGGATGCGGGTTCGGTATCGGCCGCCGTTGCTGCGATGCGGTCTGGCGCGCACGATTATCTGGCCAAGCCCATTCATGCCGGGCAATTTGCGGCGCGGGTGTGCGAACTGGCGCACCGGCACGGTAACGCGCGGGCACTGACGGTGGATGGCCGTACGATACCGCAACCTGCGGATTTTGGCGGCTTCATCGGCGTGTCCGAACAGATGCAGGTGATCTACGAGCAGATCCGGCGCATCGCGCCCTCGCCTGCCCCGGTCTTCATCACCGGTGAGAGCGGAACCGGCAAGGAACTGTGCGCCGAGGCGCTGCACAGCCAGGGGCCGCGGGCCAATCGTCCGTTTGTGGCGATAAACTGCGGAGCCATTCCAGGCGAACTGATGGAAAGCGCCATTTTTGGCGCCGCGCGCGGGTCATTCACCGGCGCTACCGAAGACCGCAAGGGCGCTGCCGAAACAGCGGACGGCGGCGTGTTGTTTCTCGACGAGATCGGCGAGATGGACATGGGGCTGCAGGCCAAGCTGTTGCGCTTTTTGCAGACCGGAACGGTGACCCGGGTCGGCGAGAACCATGCGCGGGCGGTGGATGTGCGGGTGATCTGCGCGACCAATCGCAATCCGATGCAACTGATCACCGAGCGGCGGTTCCGCGAGGACCTGTTCTACCGTCTGCACGTGTTGCCTATTCACCTGCCGCCCCTGCGGCAGCGGGCGGCGGATATCCTGCCGTTGGCGCAGACATTCCTCAGCCGATATGCGGCCGAAGAGGGCAAGGCGTTCACTGGCTTTTCGCAAGGCACGGCAGACCTGTTCGTTGCGCGGGAATGGCCGGGAAATGTGCGCCAGCTGCAGAACCTGATCCGGCGGATCGTGGTGATGTTCGACGGCACCGAAATCACCGCCGACATGGTGGCCGCCGCAGACATTGAATCGCGTGGCCGACCTGCCCAGGCCCAGGTAACCCCGCTCAATTCCATCGAACCGATGTGGCGCCAGGAACGGCGGATCATCGAATCTGCGGTCAGCCGGTTCGGCGGCAATATCGCCCAGGCGGCGGCGGCGCTGGAAATCAGCCCGTCGACGATCTACCGCAAGCGGCAGGCCTGGGAAGAAATGGAAGAGCTCGCCGGCGCGGCATAAGTTTTCTTGCTCGACCGGCACGAACCGGGCACCGGGATTTTCAAAAAGTGCGATTGAATCTGCTCACGCGAACTTGACTCGCGCGGGGGCCGTCCATATATCCCCGCGTGGCTGTTAGCACTCTATCGTGGTGAGTGCTAACGCGCATCGAATTCAACCCTTACTTGTTTCAGGCAAGGAGCAGAAATGAGCTTCCGTCCCCTTCACGACCGCGTCGTCGTTCGCCGCGTCGACAGCGAAGAAAAGACCAAAGGTGGCATCATCATTCCCGATACCGCCAAGGAAAAGCCCTCCGAGGGCGTTGTTGTCTCCGTCGGCCCCGGCGCCCGCGATGACAATGGCAAGACCGTTGCCCCCGACGTCAAGGCAGGCGACCGCGTACTGTTCGGCAAGTGGTCCGGCACCGAGGTCAAGGTTGATGGTGAAGACCTCATCATCATGAAAGAAAGCGACATCATGGGTGTGATCGAGGCCTGAGCGCCTTGAATTCGGCGCTCCCTTCCGGGGGCGTTTTGCACACCTGCACTTAATTCAAACTCTGAGGAGCAAAGACATGTCTGCCAAAGACGTCAAGTTCTCGACAGACGCCCGCGACAAGATGATCCGCGGCGTCAACGTTCTGGCCAATGCGGTCAAGGTGACGCTCGGCCCGAAAGGCCGCAACGTCGTTATCGACAAGAGCTTCGGTGCCCCGCGCATCACCAAGGACGGTGTGACCGTCGCTAAGGAAATCGAACTGGAAGACAAGTTCGAGAACATGGGCGCCCAGATGGTGCGTACTGTGGCTTCCAAGACCAATGATGTTGCCGGTGACGGCACCACCACTGCAACGGTTCTGGCCCAGGCGATCGTTGTCGAGGGCGCCAAGCTGGTTGCCGCCGGCATGAACCCGATGGACCTGAAGCGCGGTATCGACCTCGCCGTAGGTGAAGTGGTTGAAAACCTGGCCAAGGCCAAGAAGGACATTTCGACCAGCGCAGAAGTTGCCCAGGTCGGCACGATCTCGGCCAACGGCGAAACATTTATCGGTGACGAAATCGCCGCCGCCATGGAAAAGGTCGGCAATGAAGGCGTGATCACCGTGGAAGAAGCCAAGACGGCCGAAACCACTGTGGACGTCGTGGAAGGCATGCAGTTCGACCGCGGCTACCTGTCGCCCTACTTTGCGACCAACACCGAAAAGATGACGGCGAACCTTGAAGACCCGTACATCCTTCTGCACGAAAAGAAGCTTTCCAACCTGCAGCCGCTGCTGCCGATCCTGGAAGCGGTCGTGCAGTCCCAGCGTCCGCTGCTGATCATTGCTGAAGACGTCGACGGCGAGGCCCTGGCCACGCTGATCGTCAACCGCCTCCGTGCCGGCCTGAAGGTCGCTGCCGTCAAGGCCCCGGGCTTCGGTGACCGCCGCAAGGCCATGCTGGAAGACATCGCCATCCTGACCGGTGGCCAGGTCATTTCCGAAGATCTCGGCATCAAGCTGGAAAATGTCACTCTCGACATGCTGGGCACTGCCAAGAAGGTCGACATCTCCAAGGAAAACACCACCATCGTTGATGGTGCGGGTTCCAAGGAAGACATCACCGGCCGCGTCGAGCAGATCAAGGCGCAGATCGAGGAAACCTCTTCCGACTACGACCGTGAAAAGCTGCAGGAACGTCTGGCCAAGCTGGCTGGCGGTGTTGCCGTGATCAAGGTTGGCGGTTCCACTGAAGTGGAAGTGAAGGAACGCAAGGACCGCGTCGATGACGCGCTCAATGCGACCCGCGCCGCCGTGGAAGAAGGCATTGTCGCCGGTGGTGGCGTTGCCCTGCTGCGGGCCTCGGCCAACCTCTCGGTCAAGGGCGCGAACGCCGATCAGGATGCCGGTATCGGCATCGTCAAGCGCGCGCTGCAGGCGCCGATCCGTCAGATCGCCTCGAACTCAGGCGACGAAGGTTCGATCGTTGTGGGCAAGGTGCTGGAAAACAAGTCCGCCACCTACGGCTACAACGCCCAGACCGGCGAATATGGCGACATGATCGAAATGGGCATCATCGACCCGGTGAAGGTTGTGCGCACTGCGCTGCAGGACGCCTCCTCGGTCGCAGCCCTGCTGATCACGACCGAAGCCATGGTTGCCGAGCTGCCGAAAGACGACGCACCGGCCATGCCGGGCGGCGGCATGGGCGGCATGGGTGACATGGGCTTCTAAGAAAGCCGTTCGCTCAGTCTCCCAGACTGATGAACATGATGAGGGTGCCGGGAAACCGGCGCCCTCTTTTTTTGCCTGATTGCCAATTCCTACCGGGCTGATAGAGATTATGCATGCTGTCGCAAAAAGCCCGCTATGCTCTCAATGCCGCGCTTTACCTGGCGCGCAAGAATGACTCCGCCTCGATTACGGCAATCGCAGCCGACCGCGAGATTCCGCGCAAATTTCTCGAGCAGATCATGCTGCAGATGAAGGCAGCGGGCCTGGTGCGCAGCAGACGCGGGCCGACCGGCGGTTATTACCTTGCCAGTGCACCCGAAACCATCACCTTCGCGGCCGTGCTCAGATGCATCGACGGCCCGCTGGCGCTGGCGCCGTGTGCGAGTTTTACGGCCTACGAACCCTGTTCAAGCTGCAAATCCGTCACGAGCTGCGAAATCCGGCCGATGCTTCTGGCCGTGCGTGACACGACGGTGCTCTTGCTGGAAGGCATCAGCCTCGCCGCAGCGGTGGCCGAGCCGCCGTCCATGCTTTCCGAAGAAAAGCGGGCTGGCGGATCGGCCTGAGACGGAGCGGCAGCCGTCTCAAAAAATATATCCTATAATCCCTATCTTTTTTGTAGTCTTTAGATATCCTGTTGCCGGTAGCGTGATGACAGGAGCCCAACATGGGTATGGATTTCGCGTTGTTTGCCGCCGTCGGTTTCCTGGCACAGCTTGTTGATGGCGCGCTGGGGATGGCCTACGGGGTTATCTCTTCCTCCGTGCTTTTGTCATTTGGCGTCACACCGGCCGCTGCCTCGGCCAGCGTGCATGCCGCGGAAGTGTTCACCACCGCGGCGTCGGCCGGGTCTCACCTTTACAACCGGAACATCAACTGGAAGCTTTTGTTCGTACTGGCCCCGGCGGGCATCATCGGCGGCGTGACGGGCACCTACATCCTGACCTCGTTCGAGGGCAGCGTGCTCAAGCCGGTCGTGACCCTCTATCTCGGCTGCATGGGGCTTTACATCCTTTATCGCGGGTTCGTGGGCCTGCGGCCGGCGCAGCCGCACAGAAGCCCGTTTGTCGCCATTCTGGGCGGCACCGGCGGCTTCATGGACGCCGCGGGTGGCGGTGGATGGGGACCGGTCGTCACCACCGGGCTGATTGGTGCCGGTGGCGCACCGCGCGAGGTGATCGGGACGGTCAACACAACCGAATTCTTCCTGACCGTCGCGGTTTCCGCGGCGTTTCTCGCGGCCATGCTTACCGGGCACTGGTCGGAGGCGAATGGGCTCGATCAGCATCTCTGGTCCGTCGCGGGCCTGATCGCCGGCGGCATCGTGGCCGCGCCGCTGGCCGGGTTCGTGGTGCGGATCATTCCTGCGCGAACGCTGATGTTCGCGGTGGGCACATTGATCAGCGCACTGGCCATCTACCAGACCGTACAATTGCTGGGGTGACCGGCCCGGGATCGCGGCAACCGGCCGCCACCCTTTTTTGGTCCCAATCGCGGCTCAGCTTCGGGCAGAGTTGCTCGGGAGATGGCGCATGACACGGTCGGTCTGGATGCTGGCGTTGATCTTTTTCGCGGCTACGCCTGTGCTCGCCGATGACGGCAATGCCTATCTCGATGACAGAAGCACTGCCGTTTCGCTGCTCCAGTCCTACTACAACGCCATCAACAGGCATGAGTATGCCCGGGCATGGTCGTACTGGGATGGGCACGCACCCAACCCCGACTATCAGGATTTCGTCGACGGGTTCGCTCAAACCGAGCATGTGACACTGTTCACGGGCGAGGAAATGTCGGAAGGCGCGGCGGGAAGCAGCTTCCATTCCGTCGCCATTTCGATCGAGGCGCTGCAAGTGGATGGAACGCTTCAGGCCTATGCCGGTTGCGTGACCCTGCGTCTGGCGCAGCCCGCCATTCAGGAGCCGCCGTTTCGTGGGTTGCATATCGAGGGTGCCCAACTGAGGTCCATTGAAGGGCCGGCAGAAGCGAATGTGCCGGAGACCTGCATGGAAATGCAGGACCTAGACCCCGAATAGAAGACGCAGCGCCAGGATCACAGAGACGAGGACCACTACCGGCTTGATGAACCTGGCACCAAAGCGAATGCCGGTGACGGCGCCGAGGTAGCCGCCGGCCAGTTGGCCGAGCCCCATGGCGATGGCGGCGGACCAGATCACATCGCCTGCCGGAATGAACAGGGCCAGCGCGGCCAGGTTTGAAGTGCAATTGAGCACCTTGGTGTGGGCGGTGGCGCGGGTGATGCCGAGGCCAAACAGGGCGATGAAGCAAATGGTGAAGAAGCTGCCGGTGCCCGGGCCGAATATGCCGTCATAGTAGCCGATGGCGAAACCGATCAGCGGCGCAAAGACCGGAATTGACAGGCGCGCGACACGGTTGTCGTCGGACAGGCGCGGAGCAAGCAACATATAGCCGGCGACCAAAATCAGTGCGATAGGCACGATGGTGTTGAGCGCGCTGGTGTCGATGGATTTGACCGTCCAGGCGCCGAGGAACGAGCCGGCAAAGGTCAGCGCCACCGCCAACCCGATGCGGGGCAGATCGACGAAACCTTTCCGCCAGTAAGTGAAGGCGGCCATGCCGGTGCCGATGGAGCCCTGCAGCTTGTTGGTGGCCAGCGCCGCGATGGGCGGCATGCCGGTCGAGAGCAGCGCGGGCAGCGCCAGAAGCCCGCCGCCGCCCGCCACCGCATCGACAAATCCGGCGATCAGGCCGACAACGGCGAGCGCCGCAAGGATCCACAGGTCGAGCAATTGGCTCTAGTCCCCGGCGCGGCGGTCAACGCCGGAAGGCCCCTCAACAGGCGGGGCGTCGGTGAGGCGCCGTTCGTAGAAGGGGATGTTGATCATCGAGGACAGAAAGCCGGTCATCATCATCTGCAACCCGGCGACCAGCGCGGTCATGGATGTGATCATGGGGCGCATCATGTCTGAATAGGTGAGCCCGCCAAAGCCGGTCTCCGCCCATTGCGCGACCGACCAGAACAGGCCGGTGACGCCGCCCGCCATCAGGACGATGGCAACCAGAAGAATGCGCTCGAGCGACAGGAGTTCGAGCATGGCCCCGAACCTTTCCGAACGCGGAATGAAGCCGTAGCGGGTGGCGAAATTGCGCCCGATCAATGCGAAGGAAACGGCCTGCAGGCCCAGCAACACGCACATCGCCGCCACCAGCAACGTGTGAATATCGAGTTCAATCTGCGGGGTCACCTGCACGGGGCCGGGCAGCAGAATGGAGGTGCCGAAGATGCCGATCACCAGCAGGGCGATGCCGGGATAGAGAAACAGCCAGCGCGGGGAGAACAGCAGCAGGAACCGCAGGTGCCGCCAGCCGTCGCGGAAGGAGCGCAGGTGCGGCGGACGCGAGCGGCCATCCTTTGACAAGGTCGTTGGCACTTCGGCGACCTTGAGCCCGCTCAGAGTGGATTTGACCACCATTTCGGAAGCGAATTCCATGCCGGTGGTCCTGAGATTGAGTCCCAGGATCGCCTGACGGTCAAAACCGCGCAACCCGCAGTGAAAATCGCGGATCGGGGTCTTGAAGAACAAACGGCCGGCGAAGGACAGCACCGGGTTGCCGAGATATTTGTGCAGCGGCGGCATGGCGCCGGGTGCGATGCCGCCGGCAAAACGGTTGCCCATGACCAGCTGGTTACCGGCGCGCAGAGCTTCGACGAACTTGTCCAGCGCCGAGAAATCGTAGGAATCGTCGGCATCGCCCATGATGACATATTTGCCGCGGGCGGCGGCGATACCGCCGGAGAGCGCCGCGCCGTAGCCCTTCACGTCGATATCGACAACGCGGGCGCCGTGGTCCTTCGCGATCTGTTGCGACCCGTCGGTCGAGCCATTGTCGGCGATCAGCACTTCGCCGGACACCCCGGAACGCTTGAGATAGTCCTGGGCCTTGTCGATGCAGGTCGCAAGCGTCTCGGCCTCGTTCAGACAAGGCATCAGAATGGTCAGTTCGGGCTTTTTGGACGGCATGTGTTCTGGAATTGCCCCGGTTGGCGACGGACCCCCTCTGTCGCTTTCAGCCTTATAGCTTGACCACACCGATTCGGCACGTGGCCGGATCAGGCGCCTGTGGGCACGACTTCAGGATCGGCACCGATCCGGGTCAGCAGATCGCGCATGAGTGCCGCCTTGTCCTCCGGCCATTGAGCGCGGCGCGACAGGATGAGATTGGCTTCGGACTTGAGGATAACGCCGTCAGTCTCCAGCACGCGCAATCCGTTGGCCCTGAGCGTGGAGCCGGTCGAGGTGATGTCGACGATGATGTCCGCCGCGCCCGACGCGGGTGCGGCCTCGGTGGCGCCGAGGCTTTCCACGATCCGGTATTCGGCAATGCCATGCTCGGCCAGATGCCGCCGGGTCAGGTTGGTGAACTTGGTGGCGATCTTCAGCCAGCGGTGATGGCGGGAACGGAAATCGGAGGCGACGTCGGAGAGGTCACGCATGGAAGTGACGTCCATCCAGGCATCGGGCACAGCCACCACCACATCGGCATGGCCAAAACCGAGCGGTTTGGCGAAGATGACCTGATCCGGGCCGGTGGGCGAGGTTTCATGGATGAGATCGGCACCCGTGACGCCAGCATCGATGGTGCCACGGATCAATTCGCGGGCAATTTCTGACGCAGAAAGGAAACGGACGGTCACGCCGGGCAGACCTTGCATTTCACCCTGATAGGAACGCGCGCCGCCAGGCCGGTCGATGGTCAGGCCAGCGGCGGCGAAGGTCTGGCGGGTGGTTTCCTCGAGCCTGCCTTTGGAGGGAATGGCCAGTGTGATCTCGCTCATTGGCCCGCCTCCCGCGCCAGCCGGTCGACCCAGACGGCGCAGCCGGAGGCGGTGATCTTTTCGCCTGCGCCAAGGCGCTGCAAAAGCCGGTCATACTGGCCACCGGAACTCAGCACCTTTCCGTCGGCGCTCATCAGTTCGAAGACGATGCCGGTGTAATAGTCGAGCCGCGGGCTGAAGCTGCCCTCGAAGCGAACGGACATGGCGCCGAGCGTTTCGGCATGCTGGCGCAGCGCGTTCAGCGGCGCGTCGACGTCAATCTTGTGGGTACGGGCGAGCGCTTCGATGGTCTCAATCGCAGGGCCAAGATCACTTGAAATCTCGAGATAGGCAGCGAGCGCAGACAGCGTTTCAGGCGGCACGTGGGCGGCGGCCAGCGCCTGCTTTTCCAGCATGCGGTCGGCGATTTCGGCAGGCGAACGGCTGGCCTCAAGGCTCATGCCAGCGTCGAGCAGGGCGATGGTGGCCTGTTCGACAAGCTGGTCGTGAGACGCGGTGGACGAGTCCGCCTCATCCGGCTGGTTTTTTAGACGCTCGAGCAGGCGGCTGAGCGCCAGCGGGTGGCCGAAGCGGTGGCGGATGCGCGGCCGCCAGACGTCCGGCATGTCGAGCTGTTTCAGGAAACGCTCGAATAGTTCGACGCTGCCAATTGTCGCGCGCGGGGTGATGCCATAGGCGCCGATGGCGTCCATGGCGAAACGCAGTACCTGATCGAGCGCCGCGCCGGCGTCGGGCTGGCCGATCAATTCAAGCCCGGCTTGCTGGAACTCGGCGGGACCCGTGGCGCGCTGGCGGAAGATGCGGCCGAGATAGGAATAGGCGGCGGGCGACCCCGCACTACCATTGCCGAGATAGGTCTGGGCGATGGGCAGGGTGAAATCTGGCCTGAGGCAATATTCGACGTCGTCGGCACCGACGGTCAGCAGCAGGCGCTGGCCGAATTCCTCACCGGCCAGATCGAAATAGGGATCGGCGGGCAAAAGGATAGGCACGTCGGCGCGGGTCATACCGTCGGCGGCGAGCAGGGCCTCAAGCTTTTGTTGCGGCGCGGGCATGGTCGGGGTCCATCAGTCTTGCCCGTCGAGCAG
This sequence comes from Devosia sp., assembly GCA_017794705.1. GTDB lineage: Bacteria > Pseudomonadota > Alphaproteobacteria > Rhizobiales > Devosiaceae > IH3. The sequence goes on from CP051235.1 coordinate 1,166,290, forward strand.
TTTCCGGATTGCAGGCACCAACTCGCTGCGCGGGACCTCGAACTGCCCGGGGCGCTCCGACTTCCATTCGGCGTTGTCCTTGATGGCGGCGGCGGCGCGTTTGCCTTCGATCAGGTCCTTGATCTGGACCTTGCCATTTTCGCGCTCATCGCTGCCGACAATCACGACGGCAGGTGAATTTCGCTTGTCGGCATAGGCGAGCTGTTTGCCGAAGTTCTTTGACTGGCCCATGAACATTTCGGCGCGGACGCCGGCGTTCCTGAGTTCGGCGACCATCTGCTGATAGTCAGCGATCTGTTCGCGATCCATGACGAGGACGACGACAGGGCCCTGCACTTCGGTATCCCCCAGATTGCCAGTCAGCCGCAACGCGGTCATCAGGCGCGACACGCCCATGGAAAAGCCGGTCGCTGGGGTGGCTTCGGGGCGGAAGCGCGAGACCAGCCCGTCATAGCGCCCTCCCCCGCCAACGGAGCCAAAGACAACGTCCTGGCCCTTTTCGTTCTGGACCGGGAAAGTCAGTTCGATCTCGAAGACGGGGCCGGTGTAATATTCGAGGCCGCGGACGACACCAAAGTCAATTCGGATGCGGTCAACATCATACCCTGCACTAAAGAACAGGGCCGCCATGTCCTGCAACTCTTCGATGCCCTCGCGACCTCGCGCATTAAGCTCGCTGAGACCTATGACTTCATCGATTTGTTCCGAATTCGTTTTCACCAAATCCGTGAACAGATACTTCAGCACAATATCGACCTGATACTCGGTCAGTCCTGCCCCTTTAGTGAAGTCGCCGCTGTCGTCCTTGCGACCCTCACCCAGCAACTGTTTCACGCCCTGGGCACCAAATTTGTCCAGCTTGTCGATGGCCCGGAGGACGGTGAGTTTCTGTTCGTCGCTGGTGACGCCGGCGCTTTCCAGCACCCCGTCCAGCACCTTGCGGTTGTTCACCCGCACCACATACCTCCCTACCAAGCCCAGCGCGTCCATTGTGTCGGCCATCATCATGCACATTTCGGCATCGGCTTCGGGGCCGGGGGCGCCGACGGTGTCGGCATCGAACTGCATGAACTGGCGGAAACGGCCAGGGCCGGGCTTTTCGTTGCGGAACACGTAGCCCTGCCGGTAGGTGCGGTACGGCTTGGGCAAGTCCTGATAATTTTCGGCGAAATGACGGGCGAGCGGGGCCGTCAGGTCGTAGCGGAGGCTCATCCAGCTTTCGTCATCATCCTGAAGCGAGAAAACACCCTGGTTGGGCCGGTCCTCGTCGGGCAGGAATTTGCCGAGGGCTTCGGTGTACTCGAACATCGGGGTTTCGACCGGATCGAACCCATAGCGTTCGTAGACCGAACGGATGGTCTCGATCATCTGGTTCATCGCAGCAATGTCTGCTGCGCCGCGATCCTCAAATCCGCGCGGCAGGCGCGGTTTGACGCGCGAATTGTCTTTACCCATTGGTCCGGTCCCGGCCCCTGAAAATGGGGCGATTTCAGTTCAGTCGCAGCGTTCCTAATCGAATGGGGCGGTTGGGGCAAGGAGCGGGTCCCCGCCCCAACCGGCGTCATTGCCTGCGTCCTCGGGCGGCTTCGCTTTTGACGGAAGTCGGGTTGGGGAAACCCTGATCCGGTCTGGGGCAGGAAGCCGCCTGAGTGCAATGACGAAGGGGGGACTGGTGGGACCTATCTCAGGTCCCACCAGTCGGGCATGCGATGTTCATTCGTCAGGCCCACGTCGTGCCGCAAATGCGGCGGCACGTTCGGGGGGTGAGCTGAAATCTGCATGCGGCGGATGGCGCGGGAAAGGCTGCGCACATGGGAAAAGAGCCGCTGCACACCGACAGAACGGGACGAATTACCGGGCACACGCCAGGTTGAATTGTGAGTCATTTTGTCTTCCGGACTCCTTGGCGGAATCCGGCCTCTGGTTCGGGTTGTGAAGTGAATCGTACGCAATACGGCTCAAGGGCCGAACGGGCTGATTCAGTCGTTGGGGAAGTTGCTCAACTCACCTGCCGGAGGGGCAGGTCGGAAGATGTCAGGCGTGCAGACCGCAGAGGGGTGCGTTGCCGAACATCAGCCCATGGAGATGGGCAGCCGCCGAATGGGTGCTGATGAGTACAGTCATATTCATCTCCTATGGTTGGTGTTGAGGACGCCGCGCTTATAGGCGCGTGATTCAGCGCCGCCAAGAGCGAATGCGACAGGCTGTCGCAGTTGTCGTGCGGCTGATGCAGAGTTGCAACAGTGAGGCGCTCAGCCCTTCAAATGATAGGTCAGAGCCATGGCGATGCAGTGGGTGAGTTCAGGCTCGGGGAGCGGCTCGCCAAGTTGGAAGAGCAGGGCGCGATCTCCCTCGAAGTAGAACGTGTCGGGGTAGGTTTCGCGGAAATGGTCAACCAGATGGGTGTGGCAGACGAAGTAGAGCGCGTACTCACCCTCATTCTTCGTTGCGTCGATCCGCACCGGACTGCCGGACTTTGGTCGGACGGTGGCAAAGCTCGGCTGGCCCCATTTGAGGCTCTCCTCAATCTTGCCGACCCCCGGCGTTGATTTGGCGGTTTGGTGAATGAGGTGCCGAAGCTGCTCGAGCGCCTTCCGCATGGGCGCGGGGTAGGCGGCGAGTTTTTCGTCGACTGCAGTCACGTCAGTTCCCGGTGACCGATGCCACGGCAATTGACGCATCGACCAGACCGGCGCCGAACACTTCGTCGCGGCCGGGGGTTCCCAGATCGCGGCTGGCCTGAGAAAGCAGCAGGCGGATGTCGGCGGTGGTCAGGTCCGGATTTCTGGACAGCATCAGCGCAACGATTCCGGTGACATGGGCGGTGGCTGCAGATGTGCCGGTCTCATAGTCGTAGTTGCCGTCCGGTTGGGGCGACAGGATATCGACGCCCGGCGCGGCGACCTCGACATACATGCCCAGATTGGCGAAAGCGAAGCCGGCGTCATTGCTGTCGGTGGCTGTGACGGCAATGGCGTGACGGTGGGCGGCGGGGTAAACCGGCTCGGCCTCCGGACCATTGTTGCCGGCGGCGGCGATAACCGGCATGTCCATTTCCTCAAGCCTGTCCATGACCTTGAGGATCAGCGGGTCCCTTGGGCCGGCAAAGCTCAGGTTGAGCACATCTGCCCCGGAGGCCGCCATCTGGTTCAGCGCCTTGGCCAGCGCGAAACTCGAAGAGCCGATCGCACCAGAAGGTGTGGCATCAAAGGCGCGGATGGAGATGAGGCGCACACCGGGGGCGATGCCATCGAGAGCGGCGTTGGCGACGATCAGCCCGCCCATGGCGGTGCCGTGGCCGCGCGAGGAGATTGGCCCGCCGAGCACATCGGCCTGCTGCACCGGGTTGAGCGCGAATTCGGGATGGGTTGCGTCAATGGCCGTGTCGATGACGCCGACGGTGACCCCCTCGCCTGTCGAGGTTTGATGAGCGGCCACCAGTTGCAGCTTCTCAGGTGCATATTGCAGCGGCCGCATGTCGGAAGGGGCCGCACTGTCCTGAGCGATTTCGAAGAAGTAGTTGGGCTGCTGGCCGACAATCCTTCGATCACCGGCGAGGTCGCGGGCGGTCTCTTCCACCGTCCGGTCAGGCGGCAGGCCGAACTTGACCATGCTGACCCCCAAAACATCGAGTGTGTCCCTGTCCAGAACCGTCAGCCCGTATTCCTCGGCGATCTGGGCAATCGTGGCGTCGCTGTCGGCGACATCGACCAGAAGGATGATCACCTGCGGCTCGAACTGGGCGTCGATGACCGCCGGCCGCCCCTGGCTGAGCAGCGGACGCATTTGCGGCAGGGGCAGGTCACGGAAGACGGGCCGCGGACGTGGGTAAGGCACGACACTCGTTTCCACCGTGTAAGTGGGCTGCGGTGGGGGAAATACCGGCGCCGGCTGGGGGGCGGTCGGCTGAGGCGGGGGAACGTTTAGCGGAAAGTTGAAGGTGAATGTCGGGAACCCGCCAAATCCGGGCGTGCGATTGGGTGGCGGATTGTTGACCTGTGCAAAGGCACCGCCAATCAACAGGGCGCTGGCCAGAACCGCGATGAAGAACCGGGCCAGATCGCGCACTGTCGGTCCCCTATTCCTGTTCGGCGAAGAAGGTGACGAGATCGGCAGTGCCCGCCAATTCATTCAGCGCTTCAGTGCCTGCCGCGTCGTCTGTTGCAGCGATGACATAGACGCCGCCCGGCTTCGGCCCGTCAACCAGGGTCAGATTCAACCCGGTCAGAAGAGCGCTGATCTGGTCGATCGTGGCTTCGGGGGCGAATTGCACCAGCGCCGTCTGTCCGGCCACCAGCGCGCCATCCTGACTGGCGACGGCGAACTCGGCATTCCGGTCGCCGACATTCATCATGGTCAGCGCGGCGGCCTGGGCAAGGATGACAAGGCAGAGCGCCGCGGCGCCGGCCAGCGCATAGCGCGGAGACAGCATCGCCCAGAGCCGCTCGGCAAAGCCGCCGGAGGTTGCCTGCTGACGGCCGGGACCGACCCCGGCCATCAAACTGTCGAAACTGGCCCGCGAGGGACGCGGCAATTGTTCGGAGACGATAAAGGCGAGGTCCATTTCCTCGGTGACGCGCTGCAGATGCGCGTCGGCTTCCGGGTTTTCGGCCAGCCACACCTCGACCTTTTTGCGGTCGGCGTCGGAAATCTTGCCGCTGACATACCAGGGCAGCAGCAGCTCGGCTTCGCTTACATTTTCGTCGATCTGATCTTCATATGTCATGGCCAACCTCGGTCGACACCCATTCTGCGGAAGTGTTCGGACAATTGCTTTCGGGCGTGGAACATGCGGGTCTTGACCGTGTTCTCGGGGACGTCCAGCACCTCGGCCGCTTCGGCGACACTCATCTCCTGATAATAGACCAGGTCGATGATTTCGCGGTGCGCGGCACTTAGCTTGTCGATGCATTGCCGCATCAGGGCGCCCTTGTCCTGCTTTGCAACAGCCGTTTCCTGTGTGTCGCTTTCATCCTCTATCTGGGCCGCGGCATCCTCATCGAGAGGGTCCTCGCGGCGCTTGCGCAACTGGCTCAGGGCCTCGTTGCGGGCGATGGTGAACAGCCAGGTCGAAACCGATGACTGTCCGGAAAAGGTTTCGGCCTTCAGCCAGACCTTCATGAAGGTCGCATTGACTGTTTCTTCGGCCAGAGCCTCGTTTCCGGTCAGGCGGATCAAGAAGCGGAACAGACGCACATTGTGCTGCGAATAGAGAGCCCTTAATGCGGCGGCATCCTTTTGGCCGATGCGGGCAATCAGTTCGATATCACGTTGGTCCGGTTCCATACCGCCCTGCCGTTATCAGTTTGACGCACCAGGTGCGCTAAGGGTTCAAACTAAATTTTGCGTTGTGAAGAATGGCCAAGTTGCCGGCGCATGATGGCCCAGACTTGCGCCCGAAAAAAGCCCCCGGTGCGAAGACCGGGGGAAGTTGGGCGGAGTGGGGAGGAGGTCGTCGGGGAAGAAGTCGTCTTATTCGAAAGGATTGATCGTCTGAACGAACGGGTTGATGGTTTTCACCTTCCAGCTGTCGGCGCATTCCTGGGTCGGCAGCGGCGGGCAATCGGGTTCATCATAGGCGGCGGCACCATCGCCGTTGGACGCCAGGTCCATCAGCTTGTCGACCGAGCTCGCCATGAAGGCTTCCTGGATCTCGACTGTAAAGAAGTGCTCGGTAGTGGAGTTGGTGGCCGGCAGACTCTCGGCATTCTGCAAATCGGATGTGCCGATCTGGATCTCGAACTGGACCCGGGGGCGGTCTTCGCGCTGCGAAGCGCGGGGATTTTCTTCGGAACGCTGGTTCCGGGTTTCAGCCAGGGCGCCGGTGGAAGCAAGCGCGATGACGACAAGAGTAGAGGCAACTAAAGTTTTCATGGCGGTTCTCCTTGTTGGTACCCGTCAGACGCGGGACGGGAGAAACCGGTTCAAACTTTTTTGGCGGGCCGCTCCAGATTGTCGCGCAGCGCCTCGACTTCGGCACGGGCGGGGCAAGTCTCGATATGATCATTGACCAGGCCCATGGCCTGCATGAAGGCATAGCAGGTGGTGGGGCCAACAAACTTCCAGCCACGCTTCTTGAGATCCTTTGAAAGGGCCTTTGAGGTTTCGGTCTGGGCAATTTGGCGCAAGTTCTCCCAGGTCAGTTCATCGGGCCGGCCCTCCGGGTGCGGCTCGAAACTCCAGAAATAGGCGGCGAGCGAGCCGAACTCCCGCTCCATCTCAACGGCTCGGGCGGCATTATTGATGGTGGCGTTGATCTTGCCGGCATGGCGGATGATACCCGGATCGCCGAGCAGTCTTTCGACGTCGCGCTCATCGAAGCGGGCAACGGCATGGAAGTCGAATCCGGCGAACACTTCGCGGAACCGTTCGCGCTTGCGCAGGATGGTGATCCAGCTCAATCCGGACTGGAAGCCTTCGAGGCAGATCTTTTCAAACAGGCGCCGGTCGTCGGTGACGGGCCGGCCCCACTCTTTGTCGTGATAGGCGATGTAGAAGGGGTCGTTGCCAGCCCAGGGACAAGGTGCGGAGAGGTCGGCGTCACTCATATTAGAACTCACTTGACATTCATTGCGGGCCGCAAGACTTATGCGCCGTCGGCAGGGAACCCGTTTGTGGGCCGACGATAGGGGAACTGAATTGAGGACGCCAGCCGATCTGACGGTGCTGATCGTTGACGACAATGATTATGCGCGCGCCATCGCCGAAACCAGCCTGAAGAAGCTGGGTGTGGGCCGCATACTTGAAGCGGCCGATGCCGCAGGCGGGCTCGATGTTTTGAACCGGGGCAAGGTCGATCTGGTGCTGCTGGACTGGTACATGCCCGAGATCAATGGCGCCGGGTTTGTTCGCCTTGCACAGTCGCACGATGTGAACGTCCCCATCATCATAACCACCGCCTATGCAACGAAGCAGAATTTTGCCCGCATGCGTGAGTTGGGACTGGAGCATGTTCTGGTCAAACCCTTTGAGCCCGTACAGTTGCATCGCATGATGGCCGCAGCGCTCGCCCGCTCCCGCGACGCTGATCTTGACGGGATGCGCGTGGTCGAACTCTAGCGGTCCGGCATTCCCCGGACGCGCAACGATTGATTAACCACGTTGTTTTTCAATAGCTTAACCATGGCGCTTCACGGCAAATTTGCCATTCGCATTTAGCATAAATCTTCAGATTTTGCCGGCCCCTGGGCCGGCCGTTGGACGAATTTGGGGATTTTGGAATGGCTAGAACCGGAAAATCGCAGGCGCTGCGCGCTGCCACTTTGGGGCTGATGCTGATGTCCGTACCGGCCGCATTGGCGGGTCCGACCATCATTGCCTACCCGCCGCCCGCCGGGATGTCGCTGACCACCTCGACACCGCAAAACGGTTTGGCGCTGCGCTTCAACGGGACCTCAAACCCGATCTACCTGCGCCAGGTCGTGCCCTACCAGACCGCGGAACGGGCGGGCACCATCATCGTCGATACCAACGCAAAGTTCCTTTATCTGGTGCTGCCCGGCAATCGGGCCATGCGCTATGGAATCGGCGTGGCGCGGGACGGATTTGAATGGTCGGGCACACATTCGGTGACGGCCAAGCGCGTCTGGCCCGGCTGGACGCCACCGGCGGAAATGCGTCAGCGCCAGCCCGAACTACCGGCCTTCATGGAAGGCGGACCGGACAATCCGCTTGGCGCACGGGCCCTCTACCTCGGCTCGACACTTTACCGCATCCACGGCACCAATGATCCGCGCACGATCGGGCACAATGTGTCTTCAGGCTGCATCCGGCTGACCAACGAGGATGTGATTGACCTTTTCGGCCGGGTTCCGGTGGGTTCAAAAGTGATCGTGATGTGAGCGCCACAGGGCTCACCATTAGCAAATCATGAACAAGTTGCAGCGAAGTTGTCCTCACGCGCCGAGATTGTCTTAGCAATTCAGCGGTAGAATTTTTCAAACGAAAACCAGGGCACGAAGATGCGGGATTTCTTGAGGCTTGTTCGACGCTTCCGCCGCGATGAGCGCGGGGTGTTCCTGGCCATGTTCGCGATCATGTCACTTGCCCTGATCGCGACCAGCGGCGCAGTGGTCGATTTCGTGGGTGTGCAGAACGCCCGCAGCGAAGCGCAATTCGCGCTCGACGCCGCCGCTCTCGCTCTGCAGCCGCGCATCTACGACACCGACGAAGACACGCTTCGCGACATGGCCGAGGATCTGGTGCTGGAGCGGATGACCGGCTCAAATGTCACCGTTCAGGTTGAAACCGCCAATTCCGTCATCGAGGACGGCTCGCTGTTCCTCGAGGCACGGCTTGATGTGCCGATGGCCTTTGTCAGCCTGGTTGGCTATCCGCAAATGTCGGCCCGCGTCGCGTCAGAAGCCACCCGCAAGCGGCTGTTCCTTGAAGTTGCCTTCGTCCTCGATAACTCAGGTTCGATGGCCTGGTACGACCGTATGGACAATCTGCAGGATGCTGCAGAGTGCGCCACCAACATCATCTTTTTTGGTGTCTGCGAACCTGAAGACGATGCCGAACAGGCGCCAAACGTCGAGGCCGCGATCATTCCGTTCACCTCCATGGTGAATATCGGCGCCGACAAGGAAGATGAAGACTGGATGGACGGCGGCGGCATCGCTGCAATCTCCAATGACAATTTCGACGATGACGACGATGATTCAACGCCGTTCACCGGTACCGTCGACCGGTTTGCCCTGTATGACGAGATCAGCAACGTGTCCTGGGAAGGTTGCGTGGAAGCGCGGCACTATCCCTACAGCGTCAACGACGCCGAGCCGGATGAATCGGTTCCCGACACGCTTTTCACGCCCATGTTCGCCCCGGACATGCCGGACACCAGTGGCGAGGGCTATGACAACAGTTACCTTGACGACACCCCGAACGCCTGCCGGGAACTGATCGGAACCTGCTCCTGCACGACGACGACCACACCAGGGTATTGGGGCTGGGGTTGTGGCTGGCGCGGCGGGTACGGCTATTGCTCGGGGACCAGTACCACGACCTGCAATTTCACGGCCGCGGCGGGCTACGGCGGCAGCCCCTCCTGCTCATGCAGCGGCGGGGCAAGCACCTGCAACGTCTACTACAACGCCCCCAAGAGCGCACTTTCCGACCGCGAACAGCAGGAACGGCTGTGCAAGTACAATGATTCGACGGCAAACCTTTATGGCCGGCTGGGTCCGAACAGCGACTGCCCGGCGCGCGATATCCTGCCGCTGACCGACAATCCGGCCACGATCATTTCCGACATCACCTCGATGGTGGCCGCCGGCGCCACCAACATCCATCAGGGCGTGATCTGGGGCTACCACGCCCTGTCACCGACCGAACCGTTCACCGAGGGTCGCGGTTATGACACGGCTGTCTCCAAGGTGATGATCGTCATGACCGACGGTGAAAACACCTATTACGGCGAAGACAACATGAACGGGTCGGAATTCCTGCAGGCCTACGGGCACCTTTACAATGCGCCGATGAGCGAGGACGATCCGTATGAGCTCAATGGCGGGCGGCTCGGCTATTCAGTCGAAAGCAGCTGGCAAATGCCCACCATCATGAACACGCTGACCAGCGAGACCTGCGAGAATGCCAAGGCCGAAGGCATCGAAATCTTCACGATCGGGCTGGAACCTCCCAACGAGGCGCTGGAAAACCTGTTGATCAGCTGCTCCTCGGGTGCCGGATACTATTATTTCCCCGAAGACTCTTCGGAACTGACAGACGTGTTCATCGAGATCGCCAATCAGTTGGCTGCCCTGCGCCTGGCGCTCTAGTCAGGGCCGGGGCAACCCGGGCGATCTGTGGGAAATGGTACCGCCTCCCTGAATCGAACAGGGGACCTCTAGATCCACATTCTAGCGCTCTAACCAACTGAGCTAAGGCGGCCCTCAACACCAAACGGGCGTGACGCCCCGTGTTTGGCCCTTGCGGAACGGGGCGGAACATAAGGGCTCAACCGCCGAGTGACAAGTAGGCTTTTTGGCTTGTTTGTCTTAACCATCAAAAGCAATGATCGGGCACCAAAAGCCCTGAGAACTGGACCCGTCACCGGCCACCCTATATCTAACAAATGACAAAGTTTTTGGTCGCATTGTGCCGAAATGACACAGGCGGCCGGGCCGGAATGGAGCGCATGGGCCAGGAATGGATCAGTTCAAAGTACGGTGTTCTGGTCTATTCGCTGACCCGGAGCGCACACCCGGCCTGGGTTTGGCCGGAGGGCGGCGAACCCGTGCTCTGGCACAATCAGGCGGCGCGCTGGTTTCACGCCCAGACCAAAAAGGGTGAGTTGCGCCCGGTTGAGGCGGTCCGCCCCATCAAGGGGCAGATCAAGCGATTGTTGCGCCTCGGTTTTGCCGGTGTAACCAGCCTTGCGCGGGTGCAAATGTTGGTTGATGGCCATCCGGTCTCGCAAACCTGCCGGTGCACGCCGATCGTTCTCGCCGATGGCGAACGTGCCCTTTTGTGCGTCAGCGCCGATGCACTCACCGGCGAAGCGCTGGAAAATGCTTCGGCTGGACAGCCCATCATCGACCGCCTGCTGCCGCATCTCGGCGCCTACGCGCTGGTGGATGGCGATAACCGGGTGCTTTCAGGGTCCGCCGAAGGTATCGCGCAGGTGCAAGGCGCGGCACTTGCAGAACTGGGCCGCCAACCGGTGACCGATGGGCTGGATCTGCTGGTCCTGCCGCAGGTCACAGTGGAACTGCCTGCCGCTGCCGAAACTGAACCGGAGGTTGAGGCGGAAGCGGCCGGGGAGCCCGAGGTCGTCGAGCCTGCAGGCGAACCTGCGCTTGCAGAGACCGATTCTCCAGAGCCGGTCGAAACCTCCGAAGAGATGGAAGAACCGGCAGCCGTCGAAGACGAGGAACAGCAGGAACCCGAGCACCGGACGCACGAAAGCGGCCGGTTGGCCGATCTGATGGAGCGGTTTGAATCCCGGTCACGTCTTTACGAGCCGCTTGGACCCGAAGACGAATATCTGCCGCCAGAACTCATTCCGGACCCGGAAGCGACGCGGCCCGCAGGCGGGGCCGACGAGATGGCTTTCGGCCCTTCCGAAGAAGAGGCAACTGCCGAGGATATTGAAGATCTGGAACGCCTTGACGGCTACGAGGACGACTGGGTTGCGGCCCGGGAAGAAGAAGGTGAACAGCCGGAAGACGCGGAAGTCGCTCCAGAAACCGTTGAGCCTGCCCGGATGTGGCGGGTGACCGGGCGTGGCTTTGTCCCCGACGAGGTAGTAGTGCCTGAAGCGGAGAATGAACCCGAAACAGGGCCGGACATTGCCGAAGTCGCCGCATCGCTGACCCTGCCGGCGGAAGCTGATGAAGAGCTGGATCAGGCCGCACGCTACAATTTTGATGAACTGGCGCGTATCCTGACTGACCGGGTGGCCGGTGAGAGCCAGGGTGAGCGCGAAGAGACCGCCCGTTCCGCGCCGCTTGTTGAACGGCGCAGCGAAGCGCGCACCCTCAGTCTCAGCGACGAGCACCTGGTGCTCAATCGCCTGCCCCTCGGCATTCTGGTTTTCCGCGACCAGGAAATCGTCTTCGCCAACCGTGCCATGGCCGATCTTTTGGCCTGCACCAGCATTGCAGAACTGCGCGAGCGCGGGCTCGACGCGATCTTTCCGCGCATCGGAGAGCCCGGGGTTACGCCCGGCCCGGTGGCCACGCTGCTCGACAGCCAAGGCACACAGGTGCCGGTCAGCGCCCGGCTGCAATCCATCGCTTGGCATGGCGGTCCGGCGCTGATGCTGTCGGCGCGACGTGAGGATTCCGAACCGTCCGGAGAAATCCTCGTACGCAATTTTGTCGAGACGCTGGCGGCGGCCCGGGACGATGGTTTCATCGAGATTAGCCGGGCCGGGGTGATCGAGGCCGCGTCCGGGCGCGCCGCCGACTTGCTGGAGCGCGGCACGGAACTGGTGATCGGACGGCCGTTGGCCGGTTTCATCGATCCTGAACAGCTCGACGACTTCCGCGCCTTTCTTGAAAAGCCGGCCCGGCGGGCGGGAACTGACCGTCCGTTCTTGCAGCTTCGCGCCAACAGCGGCGCGGCGCTGGATCTGTTCACCGAGGGCAGTGCGGGGATCGTGACCGGGTACTTCGGCATAGTCTCGGCCGAGGAGAAGCTTTTCACGGCTCCTGCCCCGGGTACGGCCCGGCAAGACCACGATACCTCGATCATGGCCAAGATGAGCCGCGGCTTGCGCCGCCCGCTCAATACGATCATCGGTTTTGCGCAATTGCTGGAAAACCAGGCGTTCGGCCCGTTGGGGCACGCGCGCTATCTTGAATATGCGCGGGACATTCGCAGCGCCGGCCGCGAAGTCGAGGGTCTGGTCGACGAGTTCGATCAGTATAGCGGCTTGCAGAATGAGAGCATCCTGGCTGACGCCAGCGACTTTTCGCTGGAGGACCTGCTGACCGATTGTGAAAGCGTGGTGCGGGACCAGGCGGGCCGGCGGCAGGTGTTCGTGCGCAGCGCCATTTCCGAGAACCTGCCCTATATCCGGGCCGACCGGGTACTGATGCGCCAGGCGCTGCTCAACCTTCTGGCCAGCGCCATTGATCAGACCCCGCAGGGCGGCAAGGTAATCCTTTCTGCGCAGGTGGAGGATGATGGCGGGGTCAGCGTTCACGTGCGCGACAGCGGCAGCGGACATGCCGAGCATGCGGAACGGTTTGCCGTGTTTCGAGAGGGCACATCGGCGCGGGGCGAAGCGATGGTGCCGATGAAATCGAGCATAGGGCTGGCATTGACGCGGTCGCTCGTCGCGGCAAATGCCTGCCGGCTCGATATCGATCCCTCCAGCGGCACTGGCACGGTCATGAGCCTTCATATCCCGGCGGACCTTGTCCGGACGGCGCGGCGGCAAGCCGACTGATCAAAAAAATCTTCATCGGATGCGCGGATTCGCGTTTCGCTAGCGCGCTGAAATCACGGCGAATTCTTTCGGGAACTTAGAACGCTTCTAACCTACGAGACCTGCAGTAACTTATTGTTTTTCAATCACTTCTTGACACGGGCCGGCTCAACACCCAAAACGCTCCTCGACTTGCTCGGGACCTTTGATCCCCTGGAAAAGGAGAATGAAATGAGCCTATTTGGAACGTGGCTTCCCGCCACGCTTGGCGCAATTGCGCTGGGCCTGCCTGTCACCGCCCTGGCGCAGGGCCAGGTGAACATCTACAGCTACCGTCAGCCTGAACTGATTGCCCCGGTCCTCGAGGCTTTCACCGCTGAAACCGGTATCGAGACCCGTGTCTTGAGCCTGACCGACGGCGTGCTGGAACGCGTGCAGGCGGAAGGCGCCAATTCTCCCGCCGACGTGTTGCTGACCGTGGACATCGGACGGCTGACGGGTTTGGCCGAAGGCGGCGTTACCCAGGCCGTCGACAGCGCCGAAATCAATGCCAACATCCCCGCCCAGTACCGCGATCCCGACGGACACTGGTTTGGCCTGACCATGCGCGGGCGCGTGGTTTACGCGTCGGTCGACCGGGTCGAACAGGACACCATCACCTATGCCGAACTGGCGGACGAGGCATGGCGCGGCCGCATCTGTACCCGGTCCGGGCAGCATCCCTACAATATCGCGCTGTTTGCCTCGATCATCGCTCACGAGGGCGAAGCGGCGGCCGAGGAATGGCTCGCCGGGCTGAAGGCCAATCTGGCACGCTCGCCCAACGGAAATGACCGGGCGCAGGCGCAGGGCATCTTTGCCGGTGAATGCGACCTGGCGCTGGGCAACACCTATTATGTCGGTCTGATGATGACCAACGAGGAAAACCCGGAGCAGAAGGATTGGGCGGCAGCAATCAAGGTGCTGTTCCCCAACAGCGAGGACCGCGGCACGCATATCAACCTGTCGGGCATGGCTATGGCCGCAAATGCGCCAAACCCGGAAAATGCGCTCAAGCTGATGGAATTCCTGTCCAGCGCAGAAGCCCAGGAAATCTATGCCGAGCAGGTGTTTGAATATCCGCTCCTGCCGGGCGCCAGTGCTTCGGAACTGGTGCAGAGCTTCGGCGAATTGCACCCTGACGATCTTCCCCTGTCCGAGGTGGCAGCCAATCGTGCGCTCGCCTCGCAGCTTGTCGATCGTGTCGGCTACGACAATTAGGTGAACACGGGCGCGGCGCAGATGGAAGGACGCGGGGCGAATGCCTCCGTTTCCGGCCGGATGCGCCGTGATCCCCTCACCTATGCCGCGATTGGAGCGGCGCTTCTGGTGATCTTCCCCATCGCCGCGCTTGCCGTCATGGCGTTCTCGGGAGAAACCGGCAATCTGGCACGGGCGGCGCAAACGGTGCTGCCGCATGCCGCCGGCACCACGGCGGGCCTGCTGATCGGGCTGGCGCTTTGCACCGGACTGATCGGCGCCATGTGCGCCTGGCTGGTCAGTTTTTTCGAGTTTCCCGGCCGCCGGTTCTTTGCCTGGGCGCTGATGCTGCCCCTGGCGGTACCGACCTATATCAGCGCTTATGCGTTCGTGGAGTTTTTCACCTTCACCGGGCCGATCCAGCAGATCGTGCGGTCGGTGGGCGGTTTCGAACTGGCCCGCGACTACTGGTTTCCGGACATCCGCAGCCTGCCCGGTGCGGTGCTGGTGCTCAGCCTTGTGCTCTATCCTTATGTTTATCTGTCAATGCGGGCGCTGTTTGTGCTGCAGGGGCGGCGCGCCATCGAGGCGGCGATGCTGTTGGGCGCCGGCCAGCGCACCATACTTGGGTCAGTGCTGATCCCCCTCGCCCGCCCGGCACTGGCGTTGGGCGTGGTGCTGGCGCTGATGGAGGCGATCAACGATGTCGGCGCCATGCAGGTGTTGGGTGTGCAGACGCTGACCTTTTCCGTGTTCTCGCTGTGGGTGAACCAGGGCGACATGGCCGGGTCGGCGCAATTGGCGCTGCTGCTCTTGGGCGTTGTGATCCTGTTGATCTGGATCGAACGGGCGGCACGGCGTGGCCAGCAGATTTCGGAAGGCAGCCAGTCGGCGGCGGACGTGCCTTTCCAGCGGCTGCGGCTGAGCCCCATGCGGCAAGCCGGAGCGATCGTCGCCTGCGCCCTTCCCCTGCTTTTGGGGTTCGGCGTGCCGTTTTTCACTTTGGGGCTCTACGCCTGGCGCTACCTGCCGCAAGGCATCGACGAGCGGCTGTGGGGTGCCATCGGCACCACCATCACGCTGGCTGGTCTCGCCGCACTGATCACGGTTCTGGTGGCGCTGGTTTTGGGCTACGCGGTGCGGGTTAACGGGACACGGATGGTACGGGGACTAGTGCGGCTCGCCTCTGTTGGCTACGCGATCCCGGGGACGATCATCGCCCTTGGCATCTTCCTGCCGCTGGCGCGGTTCGACAATCTGGTCGATGCGTTCATGCGTGACTGGTTCGGGATTTCAACGGGTCTCTTGATCACCGGTTCAGGCGCAACGCTGGTGTTTGCCTATGCCGTGAGGTTCATGGCGGTGGCGGAAGGCTCGATTGACGGCAGTTTCCGGAAGCTTTCCCCCAATCTCGACCTGGCGGCGGCAAGTTATGGGTACGGACGTTGGGCGACGCTGCAAAAGATCCTGTTGCCGCTGATGCGTCCGGCGATCGCGACAGCGGCGTTGCTGGTGTTCATCGACAGCGTCAAGGAGCTGTCGGCGACACTTCTGCTGCGGCCGTTCGGAATCGATACGATCTCGATCTATGTCCACGAACTGGCGTCGCGCGGGCGCGTCGAGCAGGCGGGGCTGGCCTCGCTGATCATCATGGCAGTCAGTATCCTGCCGGTGATCTTTGTCACCCGCGCCGCCTTCAAGGACCAATCGGTTTAGTCGATTGCCCCTATGAAAGTTCCGAACGCCGGCAGGTTGAGCGTGTCGCCGTTGGGAGCGGGCACCGAACCCGGCGCGTCGAGCGAACGGACGGACATGGCCCTGGGCAGGGCAAAATCCGCACTTTCCGGCGACATGTTGAACACGCAGAGGGTCTTGTGGTCACCCTTTTGGCGGATGAAGGCCAGGATGTCGTCGGGCGCGTCGACAAGTTCGATGCTGCCGTCGATCAATTCCGGCCGCGACTTCCGGAAATTCAGCATCTGCCGGTAGGCCGAAAGGGTCGACTCCGGATCGTTGGCCTGCACGTCAACGGCTTTGGCGCGGTGATCCTCGGGGATCGGCAGCCAGGTTCTGTCGGCTGTGCTGAACCCGGCATTGTCGACCTCGGCCTGCCAGACCATCGGGGTGCGGCACCCGTCACGGCCCTTGAAGTTGGGCCAGAATTCCTTGCCGTAGGGGTCCTGTAGATCCTCAAAGGCGATATCGGCCTCTGTCAGGCCCAGTTCCTCGCCCTGATAGAGGCAGACCGAACCACGCATGGTCAGAAGCAGGTTTGCGGCCTGTTTGATGGCGCCCTCGGCGTGGCCGTGGCGGCCCCAGCGGGTGGCGTGACGCACCACATCATGGTTGGAGAAGGCCAGACACTGCCAGCCTTCCGCCGCCCCGCTCTCGGATTCGGAGATGGCTTGCTTGAAATGTTCCGCCGAGAATTCGCCGCCGAGAAACTCAAACGTATAGGCCATGTGCAGCCGTTCCTTGCCGGCTGTGTAGGTCGACATGATCTCAAGCTGGCGCTGAGCGTCCCCCACCTCACCCACACTGGTGGTGTTGGGATAGGAATCCATCAATTCACGGAAGCGCTTGAGAAACTCGAGGTTTTCCGGCTGAGACTTGTCGTAGAGGTGATCCTGCAGATTGTAAGGGTTCACGTCGGGTGCGGTGGAGGCATTGTAATCCTCCGGCTTCACCGGCGGGTTGGATTCCAGCCCTTGCGAGTGGAAATAGAAATTGACCGTGTCGAGCCGGAATCCGTCGACGCCACGCTCTAGCCAGAAGCGCATCTCGCGCAACAGGGCGTCTTGCACATCGGTATTGTGGAAGTTGAGGTCGGGCTGGCTGGCGAGGAAATTGTGCAGGTAATACTGCTTGCGGCGCGCGTCCCAGGTCCAGGCCGAGCCACCAAATATCGACAGCCAGTTGTTGGGCGGTGTGCCATCGGGATTGGGATCGGCCCACACATACCAGTCGTGGCGCTGGTTGGTGCGCGAGACGCGGCTTTCCTGGAACCAGTGGTGCTGGTCGGAGGTGTGTGAGATGACCTGGTCGATCATCACCTTCAGCCCCAGTTCGTGGGCCTTTTGCACCAACCGGTCGAAATCGGCGAGCGTGCCGAACATGGGATCAACGTCGCGGTAGTCGGAGACGTCATAGCCGAAATCCTTCATCGGCGAAGTGAAGAACGGGCTGAGCCAGATCGCGTCGACGCCGAGGCTGGCAACATATTCCAGCCGCTGGGTGATGCCCACCAGATCGCCGATACCGTCGCCGTTGAAGTCCTGATAGGAGCGCGGGTAGATCTGGTAGATCACCGCGCCGCGCCACCAGTTCTTGTCGGTCGAGGACTGATCTTCGGATGTCTGGTTATGGTCTTCACTGTCGTGGAGCACTGGCTTTTCCTCAGGAACATGCGCGCTACCGCCGGGCCTTTCCGGCCGGGCGGGCTGTCATCAAAATCGTCAGCAGCGCCCAAGGCTACTCACGCGGGCGCGGAGCCGTCAACTGTTCCACAGTCCGCGATCAGCGGCCAATTCGCACAGGCGACCGGCTATCTGGTGTTGTGCAGCATGCCTTGGAAGGCCCGGTAGGAGGCCTTGGGGGTGCGTTTCTGGGTCTTGAAGTCGACATGCACGATGCCGAAGCGTTTGGCGTAGCCTTCGGCCCATTCGTAATTGTCGAGCAGCGACCAGGCGAAATATCCCTGCATGTTGGCGCCGCGTTGTTGGGCGTTGCTCACGGCCTGCAGGTGGGCATCATAGTAAGCAACGCGGCGCGGATCATCGTCGCCCTCGACTTCGGCCATGCCGTTTTCGGTGACAAACAGCGGCAGGTCGCCAACGTATTCCTCGTGGATGCGCACCAGGATTTTTTCGAGCCCCTCGGGATAGATTTCCCAGCCGATGTCGGTCTTTTCCAGCGACCCGTCGATTTTCTTCAGCGGGAAGACATCCCGGTCCGGGTCGTGGGCATAGATGCCGCGCGTGTAGTAATTCACCCCCATCCAGTCGATGGGGGTCGAAACGGTTTTCATGTCGTCCTGAAAGCCGCGGGGCATGTTGTCGCCGAACCCTTCAAGGATGTCGGCGGGGTATTGGCCCTTGTGCAGCCCGTCGAGGAACCAGCGGTTGAATATGCCGTCCCAGGTGTGGGCGGCGACCCTGTCGGCGTCGCTGTCGGTTTCAGGCTCGGTCCATTCGAAATTGCAGACAATGCCGAGGTTCTTGCCACCGGCGGCACGCATGGCTTCGATGCCCTTGCCGTGGGCAAACAGCACGTGGTGCATGGCCCTCGCCGCAGCGCGGACATCGCGGTAGCCGGGCGCATGAATGCCGAGGAAATGGCTGAGGAAGGCCACGCACCAGGGCTCGTTGATGGTGGCCGTGGCATGCAGCCGGTCACCGAATTTCTCGGTCACCAGCGTCGCATAGTCGGCAAACCGGCCAGCTATATCGCGGTTCATCCAGCCGCCCTTGTCCTGCAATTCGGACGGCAGGTCCCAATGATAAAGGGTGGCGAATGGCTTGATGCCGCGCTCAAGCATGCCGTCGATCAGCCGGTCATAAAAGTCGACGCCAGCGGGATTGGCCTGCCCGGTGCCGCCCGGGATCAGACGCGGCCAGGCGAAGGAAAAGCGGTAGGCGTCAAACCCCGCGTCACGCAGCAGATCAAGGTCTTCGGGCCAGCGATGATAGTGGTCGCAGGCCACCTCCCCGGTGTCGCCGCCGATGACGTTTCCGGGGGTGCGGGAGAACGTATCCCAGATGGAGGTGCCCATGCCGCCGGTCTGGCCACCCTCGATCTGGTAGCTGGCCGTGGCGGCGCCAAACACGAACTCCGGGCCAAACTGGCCGCGTGAAACTGAAAACATCGATGTCCTCTCCCCCGCAGGCGGTTTTCCGTCCATGCAATCGATTACATGGACAATGCTCGTGCCTGTGAAACGCTGCGCTGTCAAGCCATCGCGACGATTAGATGGGGAAGCTGAACGGGCTCAGGCCAGTTGCGCGGCAAGCGCCTTTGCCGCCGCGATAAAGGCGGCGGACTTGGGCGCATCGGGATCAGTGGCGACAACCGGTGATCCGGCGTCCGACTGTTCGCGGATGGCCATATCGAGGGGGATTTCGCCGAGGAACGGCATGCCGAGATCGGTTGCCGCCTTTTGCGCGCCGCCGTGGCCGAAAATGTCATAGCGGTTACCGGTGTCCGGGGCGACAAAATAGGACATGTTCTCGATCAGCCCGAGCAGCGGGATCGAGAGGCGCTGGAACATGTTGATGGCCTTGCGCGCGTCGATCAGCGACAGGTCCTGGGGCGTGGAAACGATGACCGCGCCGGCGAGCGTGACCTGCTGGCAAAGCGATATCTGAATGTCTCCGGTGCCCGGCGGCAAGTCGATAACCAGCACGTCCAGTTCGCCCCAATCTGTCTCGCGCAGCAATTGCCGCAGCGCCGAACTGGCCATCGGGCCGCGCCAGACCACAGCCTGATCCGCCTCGACCATGGGGCCGATGGACATTGCCTTGAGACCAAACGCCTCGAAGGGCGTGAAAATGCCGTCCTCGCGCATGGCGGGCTTGCCTTCGAGACCCAGCAATTTCGGGATGGAGGGGCCGTAAAGATCGGCATCAAGAATGCCGACCTTCAGACCCTGCGGCTTCAGCGCCAGCGCCAGATTGACCGAGCATGTGGACTTGCCCACGCCGCCCTTGCCGGAGGCCACGGCAACGATCTTCTTGATGCCCTTGACCGGTTGCTGCGGGCTTTGCGGCGGGGGCTGTTGTGCGCCGACGCTCGGTCCGCTGCCGGTTGGCGGCGCCTTGTCGGCGGTGATCGAGACCAGGACCTTGTGCCCGGGGGCGGCCGATTGTGCGGCCTCGGTTGCCGCTGCCCGCACCGGCCCGAAGGCGCCTTCCATGCCGGGCTCGACCGCGATGGCAAAAGCCACGGCGCTGGGCGTGACGATGATCTCGCTCAGGCCCTGATAGTCGGCCAGCGAGCCGCCACCGGGCACCTGAACGGCACCCAGCGCGGCCTTGATGGCATTGGCAAGCTTTGGATCAGCCATGAAGACGGAGGATCAGCCTCAAATGATCGACTGGCCGGTCGACTTCCAGTCCTTGACGAAGGCGGCGAGGCCTTTGTCGGTCAACGGATGGTCATACATCTTGCGGATGACGCTGGCCGGGATCGTGGCCACGTCCGCACCGGCAAGCGCTGCCTCGGACACATGGTTGGCCGAGCGGATCGAGGCCGCCAGGATTTCCGTAGTGAAGGCATAATTGTCATAGATGGTGCGGATATCGGCGATCAGGTCCATGCCCGGCAGGTTGATGTCATCCAGACGGCCGATGAACGGCGAGATGAAGGTGGCGCCCACCTTGGCGGCCAGCAGGGCCTGATTGGCCGAGAAGCACAGGGTTACGTTGACCATTGTGTCGTGGTCACGGAAATATTTGCAGGCCTTCAGCCCGTCGACGGTGAGCGGCACCTTGATGGCGACATTTTCGGCGATCTTGCGCAGCACATTGCCCTCGGCAACCATGCCGTCGTAGTCGGTGGCGGCGACTTCTGCAGACACCGGACCATCCACCACATCGCAGATCTCGGCGATGACTTCCTTGAAGTCGCGGCCGGACTTGGCAACAAGGCTCGGGTTGGTGGTCACACCGTCGAGCAGGCCGGTGGCCTGCAGTTCGCGGATTTCGTCGATTTCGGCAGTATCTACAAAGAACTTCATTTCGGCTCCCCTTCAAGTGAAAGTGCGGCCGGCGCTGATCAGCGCCCCGCGAAAACAGTTGCGGTCAGATGTAACACTCGCCACGCCGACCGCAAGGCATAATGGCTGAACTTGCCTATCGTGTGACGCCGATCAGGGCTTCAGCCAGGGCATCGGTATTGTCTTCGGGCACACCGGCGATGTTCACGCGGCTGTCGTCGATAATGTAGATGCCGTGCTCTTCCTTGAGCTTTTCGACCTGCTCCTTGCTGAGCCCCAGAAGCGAAAACATGCCGCGGTGCTCGGCAATGAAATCGAATTCGTCGGAATTGGACTGTTTGCGCATGGATGCGGCCAGCTTCTGGCGGTTACGCAGCATATGGTCGCGCATTTCGCCCAATTCCTTTTCCCACTCGGCGCGGAGCGCCTTGTCTGTGAGAATCCGACGGACGATCTCGGCACCGTGGTCCGGCGACTGCGAGAAGGAGGCACGAATAACGTTGCCCATCTGCGAGAGCACGATGGCGGCCTGATCCTTGTCCTTGCCGATGGCGATCGCAACACCTGCACGCTCGCGGTACAGACCGAAGTTCTTGGAGGCGGAAAAGCCGACCATGGCTTCCGGACAGGTCTGGGCAATCTTGCGCACGCCGTAGGCGTCGGTTTCCAGCCCGTCGCCGAAACCGAGATAGGCAAGATCGATCAGCGGGAAGGCGCCGGTGCGCTTCAGGCTGTCAGCGACCACGTCCCATTGTTCGGGGGTGAGGTTGGCACCGGTGGGATTGTGGCAACAGCCGTGCAGCAGAACGATATCGTCCGGCCCCAACTGGTCGAGATGGGCCATCATCTCCTCGAACCGCACCTGGCGGGTTTCGGGATCGAAATAGGGATAGGACTGCGGATTGAGGCCCGCCAGTTCCATCATCGGCCAGTGGTTCGGCCATGACGGATCGGAAATCCACACCTTGCCGCCCGGCCGGGCGCGGTTCAGCAACTGGATGATCACCCACAGTGAACCGGTGCCGCCCGGCGCCTGCACGGAGGCCACACGGTCAAGATCAATCGAATCCCCGAAAATCAGGTCCACGACCGCGTCGCAGTAGCCGCGATTGCCGGTGACGCCCACATAGGTCTTGGTGGTCTGCTCATCGAGCATCTGCTGCTCGACCTTGGTGACCGCGCGCATGACCGGCGTGTTGTTGGAGGCGTCCTTGTAGACGCCAATACCGAGGTCCATTTTCTCGGGCCGGGGGTCGGCGCGGAACTCGCCGAGCAGGGCGAAAATCTTGTCTACGGGGGCTTTCTTGAGCGTTTCGAACATTGTGGGTCCACCCTTTGTGCAACGGCGCCTTTATAGGCGGATAGCGGACAATTGCAATTGGTCCGGCGGGAGAGTTTTGCCGTTGCTCGCGTGAGCGTGATGGGGATGTTGCTGGTCAATCCGGGCGGAGCATCTATGCTCGGGTACCGACTTGAAAAGGGTACGAACATGCGGGCATGGCTGTGTCTTTTGGTGTCAATGCTGGCGCTGGCGAGCGGGCCGGTTCTGGCGCAGTCGGCAGCGGATGATCCGGCGGCCCTGCCAGACGGGATTGCAGCAACCGGCAACCGCGACATCGCCGAGGTGTGGCTGATTGAACCCACCACCCGCTATGACCATCACGTGGAAGGCACGCCCTGGGAAGCGGCGGGACTGCGCCTGCGCCGGGCGGACGGGGAAGTGCTCACGCTGATGCTCGACGAAGGACATGTGTTCGAGGATCGGCGGCCGCGGCTGGCGGACCTTGACGGCAACGGGCGCGATGAGGTGGTGGTCGTGCTTTCCTCGATCACCGAAGGAGCATCGCTGGCGGCCTATTCAGTCGTCGGCAGTTCAATCCTGTTGAAGGCACGGACGCCCTATATCGGCACGTCACACCGCTGGCTCAATCCGGCAGGGATTGCCGACTACGATGGTGACGGTCAACTGGACGTTGCATTTGTCGCCATGCCGCATCTTGCCAAGCGGCTGGAAATCTGGAGCATCGGCGATCGCGGGTTCCGGCAGATCATGTTCGCCGAGGACTTCTCCAACCACCGCAACGGATCGCCGCACACGGGCATGTCGGCGAGTGCCGATTTCGATGGTGACGGGGTCACCGATCTGGCCATTCCAGACGGCAGCCGACAGGTGGTCCGGGTAGTGGGATTTGCCGGCATGGGGCGGCGGGAAATCAACCGGATCCCCCTGCCCGCCCCTGCCGATGGCGACTTCCAACTGGAGCAGACGAGCGACGGTTATCTGTTGCGTGTGCCGCTCAGTGATGGCCGCGTTCACGAACTGAACCTCTGACCGGGGGCTTGCGTTCCCCGCTCAAAGGGCGTCAATCTGGGCCATTCCACATGTTGACGCGTCACGCGTTGAGGGTCACCTGTTGGCCCGCGTATTCAGTTCCAAAGGTTTCAAATGCCGATCATCAACCGGTTTGCCGACTTCCACGACGAAATCACGGCGTGGCGCCGAGATTTCCATGCCAATCCCGAATTGCTTTACGACGTGCATCGCACCGCCGGCAAAGTCGAGGAGATGCTGAAGGAATTTGGTGTCGACGAAGTGGTGACGGGGCTGGGGCAAACCGGCGTCGTCGGCATCATCAACGGCAAGACGGACAAGTCCGGCAAGACTATCGGACTGCGCGCGGACATGGATGCCCTGCCTATTCATGAAAAGACCGGCAAGCCCTATGCCTCTACCATCAAGGGCAAGATGCACGCCTGCGGACATGACGGGCATACCGCCATGCTGTTGGGCGCCGCGAAATACCTCGCCGAAACGCGCAATTTCGACGGCAAGGTCGCCGTCATTTTTCAGCCGGCTGAAGAAGGCGGCGGCGGCGGCGACGCCATGGTCAAGGACGGAATGATGGAGCGGTTCGACATCGGCGAGGTGTACGGGATGCACAATTTCCCGGGCATCCCGTTCGGCACCTTCGCCATCCGTGAGGGTGGCATCATGGCCGCGACCGACGAGTTCACCATCGAAATCGAGGGCGTCGGCGGCCACGCCGCCATGCCGCACAAGACGGTCGACCCGCTTATCATCGGCGCACAGATGATTGTAGGGTTGCAAACGCTGGTCAGCCGCAACGTCAACCCGGTGGAATCCGCCGTGTTGTCGGTGACGGTGATGAACGTCGGTGAAGCGTCCAACGTCATTGCGCAGTCTGCGCGGATAAAAGGCACTGTCAGAACCCTTTCCGCACCGGTCCGGGACCTGATGGAGCGGCGGCTGGGCGAATTCGTGCCGCAATTCGCCACCGCCTTTGGCGCGACCGCCACGGTCAATTACCGGCGCGGCTACCCCCCGACCGTCAACCATCCGGCCCAGACCCATTTCGCGGCCGATGTCGCGGCCCAGATTGCCGGCGTCGACAATGTCGACCGCAATACCGAGCCGTCGATGGGCGGTGAGGACTTCGCATTCATGCTCAACGCACGACCTGGCGCCTACATCATGCTCGGCCAGGGCGACGGCCCGGGCCTGCATCAGGATACCTATGATTTCAACGACGAGATCATCCCGATCGGCTGTTCGTACTGGGTGAAACTGGTCGAAACTGCCCTGCCTGCCCGGCAGTGAAATTTGACAGGTACATTCCGGTTGCGCTGACGCTGGCCATCGCCCTGGCTGGCGGGCTGATCGCCATGTTCTTGCGCATGCCGGCTGCCCTGTTGGTCGGGGGCGCCGTCACGGTTTCGATCGCCTCGCTGGCGGGTATGAAGACTGAAGTTCCGAACGGGCTTCGCAATACCGCCTTCGTCATCGTCGGCATGTCGCTGGGCACCAACGTCGCCCGTGACTCGCTGGCCCTGTTGCCGCAATGGCCGGTAACGCTCGTCGGCCTGCTGGTGGCGCTGGTGCTGATCGTGGTGCTGACCACATTCATGCTGCACAAGCTGTTCGGCTACGACTGGGCAACCTCCTATCTCTCCTCGTTTCCCGGGCATCTCTCGTTTGCGCTGGGGATGGCGGAATCGGGATATGGCGATCCGCGCAAGATTGCCGTTCTGCAAAGCATCCGCGTTTTGCTTCTGACCATTTTCGTTCCCATCGTCGCGCTGTTTTCTTCCCATGGGGAACTGGACGGCATGCCGAGCGGAAATGAAATGGACCTCTCAATTCTTGCCGCGCTCACTGCCGCCTGTATCGTTGGCGGGTTCGTCTTCCGGTTCCTGAAAATCCCGGCGGCCTTCGTTCTCGGCCCGATGCTCGTTGCCACCGCCGCCAAGCTGATGGGCCTTTACGACGGGCATCTGCCGATTCTGCTAACCTATGCAGGCTTTCTGGTCATGGGCGCGCTGATCGGCTCGCGTTTTGCCGGAACCAGCCCTAGGGAAATCTCCCGGATGGCCGTCGGTGGCGTCGCGGGCACATTCATCTGCGTGACGGTTGTGTCCGGTGTGGCCTTTGTTGCCGGGCTCTTTGTGGATATGCCGTTCGGCCAGATCTGGCTGGGGCTGGCGCCGGGCGCGCTTGAATCCATGGGCGCCCTGGGCCTTGCCCTGGGTTTTGATACGGCCTTCATCGCCGCGCACCATACGGCACGGTTTTTCGCGCTGTCCCTCGCCATCCCCACCGTTGCCGCCATGTTCGGCAAGCGGACCGAGGACGAAGCCTAGACGACAGGCGTCAGCAGCGGGTCACCGTTGAAAAAGGCGCTGAGATTGTCGACCACCAGCGCACCCATGGCGTAGCGGGTCTGGTGGGTGGCGCTGCCCTGGTGCGGTGACAGGACGACATTGTCGAGACCAAACAGGGCTTCGGGTACCTGCGGCTCCTTCTCGAACACATCGAGCGCGGCACCGGCAATCTTGTTGTTGACCAGCGCATCAACCAGCGCCGCCTCATCCACGACGGTGCCTCGTGCCATGTTGACCAGAAAACCATCCTTGCCGAGCGCCTCGATCACGTCGGCGCTGACCAGTTTGTCGGTTGCAGCCCCGCCTGGAGTGATGACCACCAGCCAGTCGCTGTCGCGGGCCATTTCAACGAGTTTGTCGTAATAGACGTGAGGAATACCGGTTTGCTTGCGGCGGCCGTAGTAAACCACCCGCATTTTCATGGCCTGACAGCGTTCGGCAATTTCCTTGCCGATACGGCCCAGCCCGACAATGCCCACGGTCTTGCCGGTCAGTTCGGACTGTAGCGGAAAATTGCCGCCCGGCCATTTGCCCTGCCTGACGAATTGATCAGCCTGCGGGATACGCCGCGCAAGCCCGACCATCAGGCCGATGGTGATTTCGGCCATCGCATCGTTGAGCACGTTCGGCGTGTTGGTGACGCGGATATCGCGCTTTTTGGCTTCGGCGGTATCGATGGAATCATAGCCGACGCCGAAGTTGGAAATCATCTTCAGGTTCGGCATCCGGTCCATCAGCGCCGGATCGACATTGCCGCCGGCAATGGCGATGAATGAAGCGCCGTTTTCGGTCAGAAAGGCATCGCGGTCGGCTTTTTCGTAGAGACGGGTTGCGTCAAATTTTTCGAAGATGGCCTTCTCACAACTGTCCAGCAATTTCTGGGTGATGAGCACTTTGTTGGTCATTGAACGTCTCCCTCGAATGCAATTCAGAACGTCAGAATGTAGAGCCACACGCTGGCGGTGATGACCGACAGGGTGGTGGTGATCAGAATCGTGTTGGCCGCAATGTCCTGCCCGCGTTTGTAATAGGTGGCGAAAATATATGCGTTGATGCCGGTCGGCATAGCCGACAGCAGGATCGGGTAGCGGGCGATATTGTGATCCACCTTGAGAATGGGGATCATGATCACCCAGACGATCAGCGGATGCAGGATAAGCTTCAGCAGGCTGAGATTGAGCGCCAGCACCCAATTGTCGGCCAGCTTGTATTCGTTGAGCGCGCCGCCGAGCCCGAACAGGGCAACGGGCACAATGGCCTGAGCCATGATCAGGGTGAAGGCGTCGACGGCCTCTGGCAATGTGATCCCGGCAAGATTGCCCGCCAGCCCCAAGGCGATGCCTATGAGCAGCGGATTTTGTGCGATGCGCAACAGAGCTCCGAGCAACGCGCGGCCCAAGGGTTCACCGTCGCGGCGGGCGAATTCCATAGTCAGCATGGCCGAGGTCATCAGGATGGCCGCATGGGTGCCGACAATGGTGAAAATGATCGGCATGGCCGCATCGCCATAAGCACGCTGCAGGATCGGAATACCGAGCAGCACCGTGTTGGTGAACATGCCGGAAAAGCCGGCGGCCACGGATTCTCCCGGCGAACGCCGGAAGCTGGCGCGGGCGATGAGAATGCCCGCAACGAACACCAAAAGAGCGCCGATATAATAGGGTCCGATCAGCCGGAACGAGAATGTCTCGGCGAAATCAACGTTCAGCATGGCCCGGAACAGCAGGCAGGGCGTGGCGAAATTGTTGACGAAGGTGATGAGCCCCTTCACGCCCTCTGCCGGGTAGAGCCTGAAACGCACCGCCAGATAGCCGAGCGCAACGATTGCGAAGACAGGCGCAACAACATTGAGAACGGTGAACATGGTGACGTCCGGCGGGCGGGTGGATGAGCGTTCAAATGGTCAGAAAAGGGGGGACAGGTCAATGGCGGGCCCTCCGCATTCGGTGCCAAACACTGCCCAACCCCTTGTGACAAGTCAGGTTTCGGCTGATAGTTTCGCGCAACATCGAATGGACGAAAAACCGGGCACACATGACTGACTACATTCTGGCCATCGACCAGGGCACGACCTCGAGCCGGGCCATCCTGTTTGACGATCAACAGCGGGTTGTGGGATCGAGCCAAAGAGAGTTTCCGCAGCGGTTTCCGGAATCCGGATGGGTTGAACACGACCCGGAGGACATCTGGCTCAGCGTGCTGATCACCTGCCGGGAGGCCATGGAAAAGGCGGGGGTGGTGGCCAGCCAGGTGGCGTCGATCGGCATCACCAACCAGCGCGAAACGGTTGTTGTCTGGGATCGGGAAACCGGCGAACCGATGCACAATGCCATAGTCTGGCAGGACCGGCGCACCGCCGACATGTGTCACACGCTCAAGCTGGCGGCCAAGGAAAAGCTGGTCACCAAGAAGACCGGGTTGCTGCTCGATCCCTATTTCTCCGGCACCAAGCTGCGCTGGCTGTTCGAGAATGTCGCGGGCCTGCGCGAACCGGCGCGAAAGGGGGAGTTGGCGTTTGGCACCATCGACACGTTCCTGATCTGGAGGCTGACGGGCGGTGCGGTTCACGCCACCGACGTGACCAATGCCAGCCGTACATTGCTCATGGATCTGGAAACCCAGCAATGGGACGATGAATTGCTCGACCTGTTCAAGGTGCCGCGCGAGATACTGCCCGAGATCAAGGATTGTGCGGACAATTATGGCGTCACTGACGCCGATCTGTTCGGCGCCCCAATTGCCATTCGCGGCGTGGCCGGCGACCAGCATGCGGCCACCATCGGGCAGGCCTGTTTCCAGCCCGGCATGATGAAATCCACCTACGGCACCGGCTGCTTCGCGCTGATGAACACCGGTGAGGAGGTCGTGCGGTCGAAGAACCGGCTGCTGACCACGATCGCCTACCGGTTCAACGGCAAAACCGCCTATGCGCTCGAGGGCTCGATCTTTGTGGCCGGGGCGGCGGTGCAGTGGCTGCGCGACGGGTTGAAGATTATCGACAATGCCGCCCAGTCCGGGGAACTGGCGGCCGAGGCTGACGAGGGTCAGAACGTTTATCTGGTGCCCGCCTTTGTCGGGCTCGGTGCCCCCTATTGGGATGCGGATGCGCGCGGCGCCATGTTCGGGCTGACGCGCAACACCGGTCCGGCCGAACTGGCCCGGGCGGCGCTTGAAGCGGTGTGCTACCAGACGCGCGACCTGCTGGAGGCGATGAAACGCGACTGGAAAGAGGGCGCCGAGGATACCGTGTTGCGGGTCGATGGCGGCATGGTCGCCTCCGACTGGACCATGCAATTCCTTGCCGACATCCTCGACGCGCCCGTGGACCGGCCGACCATTCTGGAAACCACAGCGCTGGGCGCGGCATGGCTTGCCGGCATGCACGTGGGTGTGTGGCCCAACGAGCGGCATTTTGCAGCGGCGTGGGCGCTGGACCGCCAGTTCACACCGAACATGGACCGGCGGTTGCGCAACACCAAGATCAAGGGCTGGCAGGACGCGGTGGAGCGTACGCTGTCGCGGCGCCGTGACTAATGATCGGCGATGCTGCGCCGGATACGGCGCACGGCCAGAAACACCAGCAGGATTACAATCGGGGCGCTGATGCCCGTCGCCAGGGTGGGCTCAAGCCAGGGCCACGGCTTGGCAAGTGCCTCGAACAGTTTGCCCAGAATTGAAATGGCATAGTAGCTGATCGCAACGACCGACAGGCCCTCGACCGTTTGTTGAAGGCGTAGCTGCATGTCCGAGCGGCGGTTCATCGAGGCCAGCAATTGCTGGTTCTGATGGGCCAGTTCCACATCGATCCGCGAGCGCAACAGGTCCGAAGTGCGCGAAATGCGCTCCGACATTTCGCGCTGGCGGGTCAGGATTGAGCGGTAGGTGCGCGCGGCGGGCCGCAAACGGCGGTTGATCAGGCTGGATATGCGCTGATTGCCTTCGATCCGTTCCTCGCGCAGTTCCTCCAGCCGACGCTGCACCAGATCGGCATAGGCAAGCGAGGCGTTGAGGCGAAAGTGGGTTTGGGCGCTGGTGTGCTCGAGTTCCCGGGCCAGGTCGGTCAGACGCACCAGCAGTGCCCGCTCCCCATCCTCGCCACTTTGCCCGGCCACCGCGAGTTGATCTGTCAGTGCTGACAGACCGGCATCGATCGTGTTCAGCACCGGGCCGAGGGCCTGCACATCCGGCCAGGCGCAAAGCGCCAGTTCGCGGTAGGTCTCGATTTCGATCAGCCGCTGTACCAGCCGGCCCACCCTGTGGGCCTGCGGCTCGCGGGTCGTGACATTCATTTCGAGAAAGCCATCGGGCTGAACGGTGTAAGCCACGGAAACTTCGGCCGTGCCGCCGTTGACCAGCGATCGCCCCTGACGGTCAGCGAACTGTTCACCCGTCGGCAGAGTGGGCGCCTGTTCGGGATCAAAGACATTGATCTTGAGCGCCACCAGCAGATCGCCCGGGCAGGCCGCGCCCCATTCGGCTTCGAGCGGGGGCCAGGCCCTTTGACTATCCACATCCGATATCAGCGTGATCGAGCAGAATTCGGTATGCCGTTCCCATTTGAGTGTCACATCGGGTGTGGCCGCGATGATCTGATCAAACCGGTCGAGCTCTATCTCGGCGCCCCACCCTTCCAGTAGCTTGCGGACATGCGCGTGCTGGGCGTTGGCCTGTTCGAGCGTGGTCATGAAAGCCAGATGGGCGCAGCGGCCGGGGGCCGGTACCGGCAGCGGCGGGCGGCGCAGGGTTTCCTCGGCCACCGCCTGGCGGCGCGGATCGATGGTAAAGCCCGCCGGTGCAGGCAATGCGTTTTGTTCGCTCATGTCAGTGCGGCCCACGCTTTGCGATACCCGACACTAGCACAGCACCGGCGGCGCGCCGATTTGCCATTTGCGCGCAGGAGCAGCGGTTCTAGAGGCGCCAGTTCTCGAACGGACCGCCGAGGATCATGGCCCAGTAAGTGCCCAATTGCCCCCGCCCCTGGGAGACCGACAGGCCGAATTCGACAAAGTTCGGCGACAGCAGTGTGCTGCGGTGGCTGGATGAATTGAGCCAGCCTTCGATGGCGCCTTCAAGGGTGGTCTGGCCGCCGGCGAGATTTTCGCCCACTGCACCGACATAACCGACCGCTGTCACCCGCTCGCGCAGGGTGCCGCCGAGCGTATGCGACAGCTCGCCTTCGGCGGCCATCAGACGTGTGTGGTTCTGGGCAGCGCGGGCCAGCACCGAACTGTAGCGCAACGGCGCCCGGCCATTGGCGGCGCGGGTCGCGTTGATCTTTTCCATGATCACTTCGCGGCTGAGCCCGGTCGGCCGCGTGGTGCCTTCCGGCACGTACGAACTGCACGCGGTCAGCGTCCCTGCCCCGATCAGGGTCAGGGCCGTACGGCGTGTGAATATCGGCAGACGCGGCGCAGGCGGGTTCATGCCGATGTTTTGCCCAATCGGAGCCGGTTCAACAAGGCCGAAGTTGTGGGGTTCACCGCAATCCGAATTCGGGGTGGTCCAGCGCCTTGATGATGCCGCGCAGCTCAGCGAGCCCCTTGAGCCGGCCAACAGTGGGATAGCCGGGTTGGGCCGCCCGCTTCAGGTCATCGACAATGTCCTGACCGTGATCGGGGCGCATGGGGATTTGCGCATCGGCCCGCCCTTCGGCGGCGCGGCGGCGTTCCTCTGCCAGCAAGGCGGCGATGGTTGCGACCATATCGGTACCGCCGTTCAGATGTTCGTCTTCGAAGAAGGAACCAAACTCGGCATCGCCGTCGCGCGTGACATTGCGCAAATGGACGAAGTGGATCTTCGGGGCAAATTGTCTGGCAATTGCGGGCAGGTCATTGTCGGCGCGCGCGCCCAGGGAGCCGGAGCACAGGGTCATGCCATTTGCAGGTCTGTCGACAGCGCTCAAAACCTTTTCATAGTCATCGGCGGTCGACATGACACGCGGCAGGCCCATCAGGGCAAACGGGGGATCGTCCGGGTGACAGCAGAGGCGCAGGCCCAGTTTCTCTGCGGTTGGCACCACTTCAGACAGGAAGTCGATCAAGTTGGCACGCAGCTGATCAGCGGAGATGTGATCATATTCGGCGAGGTGCTCGCGCACCTGATCGAGGGTCAGATGTTCATTGGCACCGGGCAATCCGGCCACGATGTTGGCGATCAGTTCCGCCGCCCGTTCGTCGGAAAGGCTGGCGAACCTCTCAGCGGTCTTTTCCACGATGTCCTCGGGGTAGTCCTTCGTGGCACCATCACGCTTGAGCAGATGAATGTCGAACAGCGCGAAATCGGCGATGTCGAAGCGCATGGCGGTGCCACCATGCGGCACCCGCCAGCGCAGGTCGGTGCGGGTCCAGTCGAGCACCGGCATGAAGTTGTAGCAGATGGTCTCAATCCCGGCCTTCGCGAGATTCTCGAGACTCTCGCGGTAGTTGGCGTAGTGCGTACGGAATTCACCCTGCTGCTTCTTGATGTCCTCCGAAACTACAAGGCTTTCGACCACCGACCAGACCAGGCCGCTCGGCTGGCCGTCGGGCATCACCTCGATCTCGCGCTGGCGCTTTTCGATCTCGGCAGGAGACCACACATCACCGCTCGCCATATGGTGCAAGGCGCTGACCACGTCGGTGGCGCCGGCCTGCCTTATGTCGCTGATGCTTGTCAGGTCATGGGGACCGAACCAACGCCAAGACTGTTTCATTTCTCGTCAACTCCAGGGCCCGGCAGGGCGGCAATCACGAACCAAAGGCCATGCGCGGCAGGAACAGCACCAGGTCCGGTGCGAACAACAGGACGGCAACCAGCGCGAGGATGGCCACAATGAAGGGGATGGATTCGCGCACATAGTCCTCAACCTTGCAGTCGAGCAGGCTGCAGACCGTGTACATGGCGACGCCAACAGGCGGGGTCATAGACCCCAATGTGACCAGTGTCATCATCAGGATGCCGAAATGCACCGGATCGACGCCAACCTGCTGGATGATCGGCACGAAAATAGGGGTGAGCAGCAGCACCAGCACGGTGCTTTCGATGAACAGGCCCGCTACGAACAGCATGGTGAGAATGATCGCGACAATGGCCACCGGTACAGTCACTCCGCCGAGCAGCGTGCCGGCGATCTGTTGCGGCACCTGCAGGAAGATGATGGCGAAGCCGATCATGCCGGACATGACGATGATCAGCATGATCATGCCGATGTCGGAAATGGCGTCACCGATGGCCTTCTTGACTTTTTCGAGATTGAGTTCGCGATGGGCGAGAAATCCGATCAGGAAGGCATAGACCACCGCGAAGGCGCCCACCTCGGAGGGCGTGAAAAGCCCGCCCCGGATCGAGACGATCAACAGGATCGGGAACAGCAGTGCCCACTTGGCTTCCCAGGTCGCTTCGAGCACCCGTTTGAGGCTGGGCGGTTCGACATCGGTCGAGACATAGTTGCGGCGCCGCGCCACCAGCCAGGCCGTCAACATCAGGAAGGCCATCATCAAAATGCCGGGCACAATGCCGGCAAGGAACAGCCGGCCGATGGAAACCTGCCCCACATAACCGTAAAGGATCAGCCCGATGGAGGGCGGGATGGTGGCGGTGATCAGCGAACTCAGCGCAATGACGGAAGCCGTATACCCCTTTGAATAGCCGCGGCTCAGCATTTGCGGTCCAAGGATCCGCGCTTCCATCGCCGCGTCGGCGACGGCGGAGCCGGAAACGCCGCCCATCAGGGTGGAGAGGATGATTGAGACCTGGGCCAGCCCTCCGGCCATCCACGAGACGGTGACATTTGCGAATTTGAACAAACGATCAGTGATGCCGCTTTCGTTCATCAGGTGCCCGGCAAAAACGAAGAAGGGCACGGCCAGAAGCGGGAAGCTCTGCGAGACCGAGGCAATCTTCTGCACACCGATGGAGAGCGGCATGATGGGCGAATTCAAAAAGAAGACGAAACCGGAAATGCCGATAGCGAACGCGACAGGGGCGCCGACAACGAGCAGAACCAGAAAGACGATGCCAATCGCGGCCATGACCTAGAGCGCCCTTTGCTGTTCGGGCGCCGCGTCGGGCCGGGCAAAAATCAGCTTCGTGCCGTCCGGATCGCGCAAGGCTTCAACAACATTGGCGATGATGGTCAGGCTCAGAAGGATGCAGCCGACCGGCACCGCGATGGTGACGAAACTGTAGGACATGCCGCTGTCGCCAAAGATGCGCTCGGCATTGAGGAGCGTCAGCTTGTAGCCTTCAATGGCCAGCACCCCCATGAACAGAATGAAGGTGAGCGCCAGCACCAGTTCCAGTGCCAGCCGGAAGCGCCGCGGCAGAAAGCGTACCAGCAGATCGACGCCAAGGTGCGCCCGCTCCCGCATGGCACGGGTTGCGCCAAAGAAGCACAGCCAGATCAACAAGAGTTGCGCCATGTCGACCGACCAAATCAGCGGATGACCGAAAAAGCGCATGACTGCAGCGGAGAACACCAGCCCCGTGATGAGGAGCAGCAGCAGCGCTCCGGCGAAATATTCGAGGTTCAGAAAAGTGATCTCCCGCCCGACCCACAGCGAGCCGAAACGCACGGCGACGGCCAGGGCAGTGACCAGCAGGATCCAGCCGAGGGGGCCGGAGATTTGGCTCATCAATTGAGGGAAAAATTCGTTCATCGGAGTTTACCGGAACCGGTTCTGGGCAGGTCGATGAGACCCGCCCAGAGCTGAGATGTCCAGTTCGTAGAGTGACGGTTACTCGGCGGCCAGCGCGCGCACGGTGTCGCGCAACTCGCCATAGCCAAGGTCGTCGTAGACCACAGAGGTCAGGCTCTTGAACTCGGTGGTATCGATTTCGGAAACCGTAACGCCGGCGGCGACAAGTTCGGCTTCCAGCGTCTCAAGCGAATCCTGGGTGCCGTATGAGGCGATGTCGCCGGCTTCCAGGGCTTCTTCGAACAGGATGGCCTGCAGGTCTTCAGGCAGGCTGTCGACCCATTGGGCGCTGGTCACCATGCCGGTGATCAGGTTGATGTGACCGGTCTTGGTGACGTGGGAAATGACCTCGTCCAGATTGGCGCCGACGATTGCCGGAATCTGGGCCTCGGCGGCGTCGAGCACATTGGTCTGCAGTGCGTTGTAGACATCACCCCAGGCCATCGGCGTCGGGGTGGCGCCCATCGCGCCGATCGTGCCGACCCAGACAGGAGCGCCGGGAGTGCGCATGCGCACACCGGCCAGGTCTTCGGGGCCGCTGATCGGCTTATTGGTGAGAAGATGACGTTCGCCCTGCCACCAGTTGAAGCTGAGTACCTGCAGGCCGGATCCTTCGGCAAGCGCATCGGCCCAGCCCCAGAACATGTCGGAGGTGACGACCTTGCGGATGCCGTCATAACCGGAGGCCAGGAAGGGTGCGCCGAGGATGCCGAATTCGTTCTGGAACACAGCCAGTCGGCCGCCGTCGACAATGACCGCGACCGGCGCACCGGCGCGGGCCTGTTCAAGCACGTCCTCATCCGGACCCAGTTGAGAATTGGGGAAAAGCTGCACGGTCAGGCGTCCATCGCTGGCTTCCGCGACATTTGCCTGAAATGCTTCAAGACCCTTGTAAAGCGGGTCAGAGGTGGCCAGCGCGGTGTTCACGCTGAGCGTATATTCCTGCGCAAGGCCCGGAACCGCGAGTGCGATCAACAGGGCGCCGGACGCAATGAACTTGGATGCTGAATTGAATTTCATGATTTCCTCCCGTAAACGGTCCAGGTTCGACCGCTTGTCCCTATACTAGAATGGTAGTATAAGAAGTGTCAACATGACAGAGATATTCGCCCTGAACAGGCTTGAGGAGCTGCCCGGTGCGGCGCGTGTCGCGACCATCGGCAACAGGGTCTATGAGACGCTGAAAACAGCGATCGTTGAGCTGGGCCTGAGGCCCGGAAACCTGCTGTCAGAGGCCGATGTCGCCAAGCAACTCGGGGTTTCCCGGCAGCCGGTGCGCGAGGCCTTCATCAAGCTCGCAGAGGTGGGGCTCGTGGAGATCCGGCCGCAGCGCGGCACTTTCGTACTGCTGATCTCCCGCAAGGAGGTGGTCAATGCCCGCTTCATCCGTGAGGCGGTTGAAGTGGCGCTCGCACGGCGGGCCGCGGAACAGGACATCTCCCCCGTCGACGTCAAGCGTATCAGGGACAATCTGGCCGCGCAGAAAAAGGCCGCGGCGGAAAACGAACAGACGCTTTTCCTGCATCTGGACGAGCACTTCCATCACATGCTGGCGCTGAGCGTTGATTGCGAACACGCCTGGCGGTTCCTTGAAAACATCAAGGTGCAGCTCGACCGGGTGCGGTACCTCAGCCTGCCGCACACCACACCACTCGACAAGCTTCTGGAACAGCACACGCAAATCGCTGAGGCGATCTTTGCAGGTGATGCGGAAGCCGCAGAAACGGCCATGCGCAATCACCTTGCCGAAGTGCTCACCTCAATGCCCGAGATCACCGCCGAGCATCCCGACCTGTTCAGCGAATAGGCCGCGCCCGACCCTCAGCCGGCGTCAGCCGACAGCCGGAGCGGCGTCTCGAAGCTTCCGAGTTCAGTGCCCAGCGCTTCACCCACCCGCTCGATGGTTTCGGTCTGGGCCGCCAGCGCCTGGACCACAGCGAGCACGGTATCCCGGCCCTCGTCATTGCCCTCGCCAATCATCTGATCAAAGGTTTCCACGTCGCGGCCGCGGCGGATCAGCATGCGCAGGCGCGCCATCGTGTTGGAGATGGCCAGACGCAGTTCCTCGTCCAGGGCCGGGTCTTCTGCCTTGATCAGATCGGCCAGCGACGGGCCGGTGACCAGATCACCCTGAAGGGTGAAATATTCACCCAGGAACAGGTTGACGATGCCCCGGGCCGACAGCAGGTAGCTGACGTGGCTATAGTCGGCAAAGTCATCCATCTCCCATTCGGGATTGTTGCTTTCCAGGGCGCCGTTCAGATAGTTGCCGGCCAGTTCGCCGCTGCCCAGTGAGCCGATGCCCTGCAGCATGGCGCTGAGGCCGGCCTCGGGATCGTCGGTCACGGCTCGGCGGGCGGCGCCGGTGACGGCCCAGTTGCTGACCATTTCTTCCAGATCATTGATCAAAAGATCGATCGCGGCGAACAGATATTCGGCGCGGCGCTGGCAATTGCCGCCCGTGCAATCCTCACCTGTGACAAAGTCAGTCACCGGACGCAGTCCCATGCGATCTTCAGCCTTTTCGGTGTCCGGACCCCAGAGGAGATATTCGATGACATGGAAGCCCGAGGCGACATTGGTCTTGATCCCGCCGGCACCGTCCAGCGTGTTGCGGATCAGGTCCGGTGTGAAGCGGTCGATAGTGATTGTTTCGCCATCAAGCGTGATTTCACCGGTACCGATAAGGTTGGCGGTGTAGTATGGATTGTCGGATTCCTCGGACAGGTAGGCGTCGTCCACATAATCGATGAACCCTTCATCGATCGGCCAGGCATTCACCCGGTCCACCCATTCGTCGACAATCGGGTTGCCGAACCGGAACACTTCGGTCTGCTGATAGGCGATGCGGGCCAATTGCCACTGGCGCTGGGCTTCGAGCAGATTTTCCTCGGTTGGCTGTTCCAGCATGGTCTCGACGGCCAGCTTGAGGTCCTCGGCGGCCTGCAACGTGTCGCGGTATCCGGCGAGCGCGATCTCGACATAGGTCTCGACCACGTCTGCCGCATCCACCGTCTGGGCGCTGGCGGGGACGGCGCTTGCTCCGAACGCCATTGATGCTGCGAGAGCCAGGGCGGCCCAGGACATTCTCATATTCTTGCTCCTTTGGCGGCACGCGCCGCGATGCGAACTCATCCCTAACCCGGACGTCAGGGAGTTTCAATGATATCAAGACTTTATCGCGCTCCGCCTCGGCGCGTGTAAGCCGTTGTTTCCTTGTGCGAATTGTCCGCACGCGCTTGGCATGCTCGTGCTCAATATGTTCAAAACGAGGTGAAACCGGGCGTGAGGATCAGATGCTGATCAAACTTGAGATTCTCGAAGCGATCAAGGCGGGCGAAATCGACCTGCAGTTCCGGCGCTGGAAACGGGCGACCGTCAAACCGGGCGGTACGCTGAAGACCCGGGTCGGTGTGATGCAGATCGGCGAAATCACGCCGCTCACCGTCGATCAGGTGGAACTCAAGGATGTCAAACGGGCCGGTTTTGCCGACCTTGATGATTTTCGCCGCTGGCTCGACACAATGAAACCGGGCGACCTGTGCAAGATCGAGATTTCCTATCTGGGCGAAGATCCCCGGGTGACACTGCGCAACAAGGCAGACCTGTCTGCTGCTGATCTGGCCGAGGTGCTCACCAAGCTCGACCAGATGGACGCGCGGTCCGAAGGCGATGCGTGGACCACGCCCTATCTTCAAAAGATCGCCGACAACCCTGCCCGTCTTGCGGAAGAGCTGGCCCACGAATTCGGCATGGAAAAACACCCGTTCAAAGCTCGGGTCCGGCGGCTGAAGGAGATTGGGCTGACCGAGAGCCTTGAGGTGGGCTATCGCCTGTCACCGCGCGGCAAGACCGTGCTCGCCGCGCGGATCAAATAGCCGGCCTCAGTGCGCGTGCGCCGGCCGGGCTTTCAGATCGACATCAAGGCGGGCGGCACCTTTCCACTCGCGGGTCTTGACCGTGGCCTTGGCCAGCCGTTCCTTGGCAGCCGGAATAGCCTCGGCATATTGCGGCAGCCATTCGGCCTGGGCGACGACCATCTCGTCGACCATCTGCCAGACTTCGTCCGGCGTGCAAATGGCGCCGACCAGCGGGTCGTGCAGCACTGAAAGTTTGAGCATGTCGAGATCGCCGTTGACCGCGGCCTCAACGCTCATGCGCTGCACATTGATCGAGGCTGAACACGTGGCAACGCACTGCATGGGCAGGGTGATGCCTTCCACCATGTTGATGCCAAACCGGTCGACAAAGCCCGGGCTTTCGATGATCGCGTCGGCCGGCAGGTTTGTGATCGCACCCTTGTTGGGCACGTTGAAGTGACCGCGATAGGTGCGCCCGGTCTCGATCGCCTCAAGGATATGGCTGGCATGTTCGCTTGAGCGCTTGTACTCGCTCAGGGGGCGGTCGGCCCGGGCCAGGAAGCGCGGAAAGTCGGTTTCAAACCAGTTGCGGTGTTCGGTGGTGTGGCGCAGGTAGCCGCCGGTCTCACCGTGGATCCAGTCCGACATATCGATCCAGTTGGTGATTTCGTCGGGCCGCTTGCGGTACCAGGGCAGATATTCGGAAAGGTGGCCGTTGCTTTCCGTCGAGTAGTAGCCGAAGCGCTTGAGCACATCGAGGCGCACCTTTTCCTGGGACGCGAAACGCTCGTGGGCGAGGAACTTTTCAAGCAGTTCGTCAGCCTCGATCTTGCGGCCCTTGACGCGCACGTCGATGTACCAGGTCTGGTGGTTGATACCCGAGCAGATGTAATCGACCTCATCGTTCTCGACGCCAAAGATCTCCGCGATCTGCTCTGCGCCATGCTGCACACCGTGGCACAGTCCGATGGTTTCCACGCCGCCATAGGTGTTTGCCGCCCACGTGTTCATGGCCATGGGGTTGGCATAGTTCAAGAAACGCGCGCCGGGCTCGGCGACTTCGCGGATGTCCTTGCAGAAATCCAGAATGACGGGAATGTTGCGCTGACCATAAAGAATGCCACCGGCGCAGATCGTGTCGCCGACGCACTGGTCGACGCCATATTTCAACGGAATGTTGATGTCGGTGGCGAAGGCTTCCAGCCCGCCGACCCGCACGCAGGACATGATGTATCGCGCACCGGTGATGGCCTCACGGCGATTGGTTGTGGCTTCAACCTTGGCCGGCAATTTGTTGACCGAAACCACGCGCTCGATGATCTGGCGGATCATGTCGAGGTTGTGCGGATTGATGTCCGTCAGCGCGAATGTGCAGGTCTGGAACTCTTCAACCTTGAGAATGTCCGAAACGAGCTTTTGGGTGAAACCGATGGAGCCGGCTCCGATGATGGCAATTTTGAACGACATGGTCTTGTCCTTGGGGATTGAATTCAGGCGGCGAGGCCAGCGAGGAACTCCCGGTGGCCCAAAGCTTTGAGTGAGGCAGACTTGTATTCACGGGTCAGGCTGTCGGCGGTCTTGCGGGCATGGGCGCGCAGTTTGGGCATGGCGTCCATCTCCGCCTTTGCAGTCTGCCGCGACAACAGTCCCAGCCCGT
The DNA here is from genome assembly GCA_017794705.1 of Devosia sp. Classification (GTDB taxonomy): domain Bacteria; phylum Pseudomonadota; class Alphaproteobacteria; order Rhizobiales; family Devosiaceae; genus IH3. Next base: position 1,205,987 of record CP051235.1, read on the forward strand.
CGAGGACTGGGTAATAGAGCTGCTCCTCAATATGCGGCAGGTTGCCGGGGAAGGGTTTGAAATCATCATGGCGCGGCAATCGTTCGCGCCACCTGGCGAGCCGCTCGCGGTTCTCGGGCAGGATGTATTTTTCGCGCACGTCGCGCCAGAACGCACTGTCGTCGCGCTCCGAGACATAGTGCAGGTTGATGAAGCGCATGAAATCATCGACCTGCCGGGCCACTGCCTGGTTGTAGGCGTTGCGGTGCCGGTCCTCTTCGCCCGGTTTGCGGTTCAGGTGGAACATGGCGAACATCAGCAATTGCACGATGGTGCCGTGGATCGAAGTCGCTTCGAGCGGCTCAAGAAAGCTCGAACTTAGTCCCACCGCGATGCAATTGTTGATCCAGACCCGGTCCAGCCGTCCGGCGTTGATCTTGATATCGTTGCGCGGCTCGATCGGTTGACCCAGAGCCTTTTCGATTTCGGCCTGCGCCTCTTCGGGCGTCGTGTGCCGGTCGGAATAGACATAGCCGCAGCCGTAGCGCGACTGGGTGGGGATCGACCACATCCACCCCGCGGTCTGCGCCCATGCCAATGTGAACGGGGTCAGTTCGGCACCCTCTTCAATGTCCAGCCAGAACGGCATGGCGCGATTGACGGGCAGTTGGTCGGCATAGCTGACCCATTCGGCGCCCAGTTCCTTGCCGATGATCTGTTTGCGAAAGCCTGTGCAGTCGAAAACGAAATCAACCGGCAAGTCATCGGCATCCTCGAAATGCAGCACCTCGATGTCACCGCTTTCCGCATGGCGCGTCACGCCGCTGACCAGCCCGTCGACATGGTCCACGCCTTTTGACTTGGACTTGAGGTACTTCGCCACCAGCGACTGGTCGAAATGATAGGCGTGATGGAACGGCCCGAGCGGCACATAGGAGCCGTCCGGCTTTTTCGCATAAGGCGCTTTCTGCCGGTCGAGCAGATAGGCGAACAGGTGCGGTTCCTGCACAGGTTTGCCTGAGGCGACGCAATATTGATTGAGCCAGCTTGATCCCTTCGCCTCCGGCGTCTGGCTCACCAGATGCGGGTCGTCGATCGGCCCGTCATAGGTCACACCCAGCCGCCGCCAGTCCTTGTGGCGGATGCCGTATTTGATCGTCGCCTCGGTTTCGCTCAGGAATTCCAACTCGTCAAAGCCGAAATGCTGCAGCATCTGTCGAAACACCGCGGTCGAGCCCTCGCCCACCCCGATGGTGGGGATTTTCGAACTCTCCACCATGGTGATGCGCAGGGTGCTGCCGGCGCGAGCCGCGCTGTCGGACAAGACGAGCGCCGCCAGCCAGCCGGCGGTCCCTCCCCCGACAATCGCGATATGTTGTTCCCGCGCGGACATGTGTGTTGCTCTCGACCTCTATGCCGCCCGGCGGCGGGCCGGTTTGCGGGCCCAGGCCGGCAACCAGTCGCCATGCGCGGTGATCAATTCGTCCATCAGGTCCCAGATCTGAGAAAGGTCCAGTTCGGCCCCGGTGTGCGGGTCCATCATGGCGGCGTGATAGAGGTTCTCGACATTCTCGTTGATCAGCGCCGAAACGGTGAGCTCCTGCACATTGATGTTGGTGCGCATCATGGCTGTCAGCTGCGGCGGCAGCGTGCCGATCTTGGTCGGCTGGATGCCGTTGCGGTCGACAAGGCACGGCACTTCGACGGCGCAGCCTTCAGGCAGCGAGTCGATCAGGCCGGTGTTTCGGACGTTGCCGTAGATCACCGAAGGCTCACCGATCCAGGCTGAGTTCATGATCTCGGAAGCATATTCGTGGCTCGCCTCGACCTTGATCTCATTGGCCGAACGATATTCGGCGGCCTGCCTGTCCCAGCGCTCGACCTGTTCGACGCAGCGCACCGGATATTCATCGAGCGGGATGCCGAACTTCTCGATCAAATCGGGCCGGTCGCGCTTGATGAACCAGGGGGTATATTCGGCGAAGTGCTCGGAGCTTTCGGTGACGAAATAGCCGAGCCTTGTGAGCATTTCATAGCGCACCTTGTTCGGGCAGCGCGGGTTCCAGCCGGGTTTCGGGGCTCTTCCCTCGGCATATGATTTTAAGAGGTCCGGATAAAGATCGCGATAGGTGCCATCTTCCATGATCTCCTCGAACTTGAGATAGAAGGCCATGTGGTTGATGCCGGCGGCACGGTAACGGATCTTCTCGTAAGGAATGTCGAGATCCTTGGCCAGTTCGCTGGCGGTACCCTGCACCGAGTGGCAAAGGCCGACCTGCTTGATGTGCGGATATTTTTCCGCGATCGCCCAGGTGTTGATCGCCATCGGGTTCACATATTGCAGCATGATCGCGTCCGGACAGACCTCGGTCATGTCCTCGCAGATGGACCAGAGATGCGGCACGGTGCGCACGCCGCGCATGATGCCGCCAACGCCCAGCGTATCGGCAATCGTGTGGCGCAGGCCGAACTTCTTGGGCACCTCGAAATCGGTGATCGTGCACGGGTCATAGCCGCCGATCTGGAAGCAGACGACAACGAAATCCGTACCGTCGAGCGCCGCCCGCTGGTTGTCGAATGTCTCCACTTTCGCCCCAACACCCAGCGTGTTGGCAATCTTGGTGGCGACGATGGCGCTTTCTTCCAGCCGCTTCGGATTGATGTCCATCAGGCGCACATTGGCCTCGGACAGGTCGGGGCGCTGCAATACGTCGCCGACGATATTTTTCATGAACACGGTCGAGCCGGCGCCAATGAATGTGATGGTGGGGTGAGCCGCCATGAATAGTCTCCGAAAAAATTACGTCAGGCTGCGATTTCGAACGCCGCCTTGACCAGTCGTTTGGTGTAGTCGGTTTGTGGATCGGTCAGCACCTGGTTGACCGGCCCCTGCTCAACGATCTTGCCATATTGCATGACCATGACGCGGTGACACAGGGCCCGCACCACTTTCAGATCGTGGGAAATGAACAGGTAGCTGAGCCCCTTTTCGTCCTGCAGCTTGCGCAACAGATCGATGATCTGGGCCTGGACGCTGAGATCGAGCGCCGAAGTGGGTTCGTCGAGCAGGATGAATTCCGGCTCCAGCGCCACTGCACGCGCGATGGCAATGCGCTGGCGCTGGCCGCCGGAAAACTCATGCGGGAAGCGCGACAGGATGTTGGTGGGCAGGCCGGCATCCTGCAGAGCCTGTTTCACGCGTTCCAGCCGTTCCTTGCCATTGCCGAGTTGGTTGACGATCAGCCCTTCCTCGATGATCTGGCGGATCGACATGCGCGGGTTGAGCGAGGCAAACGGGTCCTGGAAGACGATTTGCATGCGCGAACGCAAGGGCCGCATCTGGCCGCGATCCTTTGTGTGGATCGGCTCGCCGTCAAAAAAGATCTCGCCCTGATTGTTGTGGATCAGCCGGATCAGCGCCTGCCCGAAGGTGGTCTTGCCGGAGCCGGATTCCCCCACCAGTCCCAGCGTCTCGTATTTCTTCAGATCAAGGCTGAGATTGTCGACCGCATGCAATTCGAAGAAGTCGGGCCGGAAAAAGCCGCCGCGTTTAAGTGTGAAGGTGACCTTGACGTCTTTGGCCTCAAGGATGGTGCCCGTGTCGGTGGTCAGCGGATTGGCGACGCCTTTGGGTTCGGACGCCAGCAGATGCTGCGTATAGGCGTGCCTCGGGTTGGAGAATACGGATTCGGTGCGGTTGTGTTCCTTCACCTCGCCGGCCTGCATCACATAAACGTAGTCGGAGAACTGGCGGACAATGGTCAGGTCGTGGGTGATCAGGATCACGGCCATGCCATAGCGGGCCTGCAAATCCTTGATCAGGTTGAGGATCTGGGCCTGCACCGTCACGTCGAGCGCCGTGGTGGGCTCGTCGGCAATCAGAATGTCGGGGCGGTTGGCCAGCGCCATGGCGATCATCACGCGCTGGCGCTGTCCGCCTGACATCTGGTGCGGATATTGTTTCAGCCGCGCCACGGGTTCGGGAATCTGGACTTCCTCGAGCAGTTCGCGGGCGCGGTCCATTGCCGCGCTGCGGCTCATCTTGTTGTGCAGATGCAGGATCTCGCAAAGCTGCTGGCCGATCGTATAGACCGGGTTCAGCGATGACATCGGCTCCTGAAAGATCATCGAAATCTGGTTGCCGCGCAGGCGGCGTTTCTGCACTTCGGTGAACTTCAGCACGTCCTTGCCGTTGAGCTTGATCACCGCGTTCGGGGAGACGGTGGCGCGCTTGGTCAACAGCCCCATGATGGTGCGGGCCGTCACCGACTTGCCCGAGCCGCTTTCGCCCACGATGGCGACGGTTTCGCCCTTGTGGAGCTGGAAAGAGACATCCTTCACCGCTTCGACGGTGCCGTGCTCGACCTTGAAATTGACGCCGATATTGCGCGCATCGAGGATCAGTTCGCGGCCGTGTTCGCCAAGGTCGAACCGTTCGGGTGGGGCTATCATGTTGCTTTGCTCATTCATGATCGGCCAGCCTCAATAGGGATCGACGGCGTCGCGCAGCCCGTCACCGAGCGCGTTGAACGCAAAGACCGTGATCAGCACGAATACCACCGGGGTCAGGATCCAGGGGTAGGAGCCGATCACCGAGAAGGTGGAGGTGTCCTGCAGCATCAGGCCCCAGGAGATGAGCGGCGGCTTCACGGCAAATCCGAGGAACCCCAGGAAACTCTCGAGCAGCACGATGGTGGGCACGGCCAGCGTGATGGCGACGATCACATGGCTGAGCACGTTCGGCAGGATATGGCGGGTGATGATCCGCATGTCGGACGAACCGACGGCGATGGCGGCCCTCACATATTCGATCCGCGCCAAGGACAGGGTCTTGGAGCGCACTTCGCGGCTCAGTTGCGCCCAGCCGATCGCTGCCATCACCCCGATCACGAAAGCGATGAACAGGTTGGACGGGGCCGTTACCGGGATCAGCGAGGTCAGCGCCAGATAGAGCGGCAGCTGCGGAAAGGCGAGGACGAACTCGACGAATTTTTGCACCCAGCCATCCACCGCGCCGCCGATATAGCCGGAGGTGATGCCGACGAGCGTGCCGATGGTGGTGGTCAGCGCCACAACGGTCAGCGCGATCAGCAGCGAGATGCGCGAGCCGATGATGCCGCGCGACAGGATATCCCGCCCCAGCTTGTCGGTGCCGAGGAAGTGGATCGGCCGCCCGTCGGTCGAGCCGAAGAAGTGGATGTTGGCCGGGATGACCCAGAAGAGATAATAGGGAGCCCCCGTCACGAAGAAGCCGGTCGGTGTCGGGTTGGACTTGTCGACGCCCGAGATCGGCTGGAACGTCACCGGATCGAATTCGCCCGTGTCGCCGATCGGATAGACGTAAGGGATGATGCTGAATTCACCTTCCGGGTTCTCGAACGCGATCACGTCGGGCGGTGAAAAGGGAATGTCCGCGAACTTGGGGTCCATGGGCGCGAAAAAGTCGGCGAACAACATGACAATCATCAGCGTGCTGACCAGCACCAGGCCGATCATGCCCATGACCGACCGGCGGAAGCGCCGCCAGACCAGGGTGGCATAGGTTTCGTTGTGCCCGGGATGCGCCGATGCGGCCGGTTCGGTGAATGCGGTGTCTGTGTCGGTGACGACATCCACCTCGTGATCCGGATTGGTGTTCTGGATGGGGCGTGGATCGTTCATGCCGATTTCTCCCCACCCAGCCGGATACGCGGGTCGAGTACGGCCAGCAAAATGTCGGCGATGATGTTGCCGACGATCAGCGTCGCGGCCAGCACCAGCATGAACGTCGCGGTGACGAACACATCGCCAACCCCCATCGAGCCCACAATCGCCGGGCCGACAGTGGCGAGGCCGAAGACAATCGCGACCTCGATCTCGCCGGTCAGCATGTAGGGCAGCACGACGCCCTGATAGGCGACCAGCGGATGCAGCGCATTGGGCACCGCGTGCCGCATGATGACGGCGCCTTCCGGCAGTCCTTTGGCGCGCGCCGTTTCCACATATTGCGCATTCAGCACGTCAAGCAGATTGGCCCGCATCACGCGCATATTGTAGGCGAGCCCGCCGAATGTGGCGATGAAGACCACCGGCCATATGTGCTGCACGAGGTTGACGAATTTCCCCCAGCTCCATTCGGCGCCGCCGTAGCGGGCGGAGAAGAACATGCCGATTTCACTGACGTTCAGCTGAAATACGAGCAGGTAAAGAATGATGATCGCCATCAAAAATCGCGGGATCGTCATGCCGAGAAACGAGATGATGCCGAGGGTCGTATCGATCCAGCTATATTGTCGGGTCGCCGCTATGATCCCCAGCGATATTCCGAACAGTGACGCAAGGAAGTGGCACGTCAGCGCCAGCATGATGGTGGCGGGCAGCCGCTCGGCCACGACATTGCCGACGGGCTTGTTGTAATAGAGCGAGTGGCCGAAATCGAAGCGGGTGACGATACCGGTGATCCAGTTGACGTACTGGATCGGCAGCGGATCGTTGAGCCCATTGGCTTCGCGATAGGCCTCGGCCTGCTGGTCGGCCTGTTCCTGGGTGGCGCCGCCCTGATTGATCAGCATGGAACGGATGTAGTCGCCATAGTCGCCCGGGGGCGCCTGGATGATCGCAAAGGTCACGACGCTGAGCAGGAACAGCAGCGGGATCGCGCCTAATATGCGAACTGTGAGAAAGCGGAACATACCGATGGCCTCTCGTTAAGTGCGGGCGGAGCCGGAGCCCCGCCCGCATTGGTTCTTTCAGAGCCTAGGAGGCGGGGCCGTCGGAACCGGGCGCGCCGGGCAGCGTCTCAGGGTGCAACTCATAGTCACCCTGATCTGCTTCAGGCACGTACACACGTTCACGGATGATATTATCCTCCGCCCAGTTGAACATGAAGATTGGTGCCCCTGCCGGGATGTTGGCAAAGCGCTTGTTGATGATCAGCGCACCAGGATACTGGGTCAGACCAACCGAGTAGACGTTCTCGGTAAAGATCTGCTGGTACTGTTTCATCAGGTCGGCACGTTCAGCATTGTCGCCGGTCGAGACGAACGCATTCACGATGTCGACCAGTTCCTGCTCGAACGGCAGCAAGTCCAGCGTGCCGTCAGAGCCGGCGCGGTGGAACTGATGGTTGCGCGGACCCACCGGGGCGAGACCCACGGTGCCCTGCACCACCGACACATACTCGGCACCCTGACGAACGACCGCCCAGTCAAACTGACCGGATTGGGCCATGTCGTCGCGGGCCGTGCCCTGCTGGAAGTTGGCGATGGCACGAATGCCCACCGATTCCATCATGGCAATCACGCCTTCGGCGAGATTGGTGTCGGTTGCATAGTCGGTGTTGGCCAGAACGGTGATTTCAACGTCCTGTCCACCGGCCGTGCCTTCGGGGAAGTTGCGCACACCGTTGCCGTCGGTATCGGTCAGACCGAGCCCGTCGAGCATGGCATTGGCGGCCCCGAGACTGTGCGGATAGTAGACGGTGGAGTCGGCATCATAGAAGCCGGTCCCCGCATACAGGCCGCCCGGATAGATGGCTGTGAACGGGCCGCGCACCAGGGATTCACCCAGCCGCTGCCGGTCGATGGCAATCGTGATGGCCTTGCGGAAGTCCAGATCGCGGTTCAGCTCGCGAACGGCCTGGGCACGGGCATCGGGTTCACCCCAGCCATTGCCGGACATGTTCATCTGCAAGGCATAGCCAATGGTCCGGGCGCCGAACTGCAGACGGGCCGGCGCATCATCATCAGCCGAGCGGCGCAGGGCTTCGACATAGCTTTCAGCCTGTTCGAGGTTCGAGAAGTCGCCCGAGCCTGCCACGGCCTGCACGTCACGGTCAGCCCATGTCGAGAGACGATAGTGCATTTCGTTCAGGTAGGGCAGTTGATTGCCGTTCTCGTCAACCTTCCAGTAGAAAGGATTGCGGCGCAGGACGATGATGTCGTCCGCACGATACTCGACGGGCACCCATGCACCCATTACCGGGATATTCAGATATTCTGGTGGGAAGGCATTCTTGTACTCGTCGTAGGTATTGTCCGAGTAGTTCGGATGCTCGGGCTTGAGGATATGGCTCGGTCCCGGGCAGAATGTGCCGTAGGCCATCTGGTACAGGTACTGGGTGGGCCGCTCTTCCTCGAAGGTCCACTTGATTGTGTAGGCGTCGATGGCTTCAAGCGTCGTGCCGTTGCCGAAGCTTTCCGGCGTGGCGCCGTTCAGCGGCGAGACATTGGGATCCAGAACATTGTCTTCCCAGTAGAACATCACGTCTTCGGAATCGAACGGATCGCCGTCAGACCACTTTGCTCCCTCGATCAGATGCATGGTCAGTTCATGGCCGTCTTCGGACCATTCCCAGCTCATGGCGAGGTTGGGCATGGGCTCGAGTTCTTCGGCCGTGATGGTGAACAGCGGACCGGTGCGGGTCAGACATTCGGACATGCCGATGTCGATACCGCCCCAACCCTGGGACTGGCCGCCGATATAGTTCCAGCCTTCGGGACGACCACCGATGACGTGACGCATCACGTCGCCGTAAACGCCTGCACCATCAGGCATGTTGGCGATCTTGTAGACCAGCGGTTCGGCCGGCAAACGTTCGGCAACGGGCGGCAGTGCACCTGTGTCGACGAAGTTTGCGGTTACCCAGTCGGGCTCATGATATTCGTCGAGCGCGCGATATTCCTGAATGTCGCTGATGCTGACGAAGATCGGAGATTGCTGGGCTTCAAAGGTTGGCGGGGGCGGCGGCGTGGTGGGTTCCACCATTTGCGCCTGGGTCGCCAGGGACGTGGCGCCAAGCAGTATTGCGGCGCCTCCTATTGCTTTCAGATGTGCTCTCATATTTCCTCCCAATCGAACACGCGTTGAGATCGACGCCTCCCCCGAAACTCCTCCGTTTCGACAGATCGCCAGCGTGTCCCGCTCATGCTAGAACCGCTCGAATTTCTGATTCAATCCGGTTTGCTAATCAGTTATTCCGGTATATTAAGGTGGCTGAAAATGTGATCGAAGTGGGGGAAAATTGGCGAAAAAGCCTGGAAAACTAACGGTTTCCAAGCCCATCGGGCGGCCGGACCGGACCTTTTATGCCAAGTCGCAGGCCTTTGGCCGCTTCGGCATGCGCTGGTTCCGCCCGGTGCTGATGGACAGTCCGCACAGCCATGGTCATGTCGAACTCAACTGGCTGAGCGCCGGCAGCATGGACTATGAATTCGACGGCAGGGCCCTGACCGTCACCGCCGGCCGGGTTGCCATATTCTGGGCCGGCATTCCGCACCAGACCACCGGCATCGACTATGGGCCCGACGACGACGCGCAGCAATGCAATATCTATCTGCCGCTCGATGCCTTTCTGCACCTTCCGCATATCGACAGGATGCATGAAGTGATGATGGGTGGCGGCGTCATCTGCTTGCAACCTGACGCGGTCGGGCGCGGCACGCTCAACCGCTGGTACGGCGATTATCGCACAGGCGATCCGGAGCGGCAGGACATTCTCAAGCTGGAAATTGGTGCCATGCTGCGCCGGGCCGTTCTGATTGGCTGGGACGAAATGCTGCCGGCCTGGATCGAGCCAACCAATGCCGTGCCGCGCCAAGCGCCGCCGGTGCGGTACGTCGTGGCAATGGTTCGGCACATCCTGGAGAATCTTTCCGAACCGCTGAAGGTCGACGATGTCGCAAAAGTGGCCGGGCTGCACCCCAACTATGCGCTCAGCCTGTTCACCAGCGTCATGCGGGTGCCGATCCAGAAATTCATCGTGCGCATGCGGCTGGTGCGGGCCCGGGACCTGTTGTTCGAAAGCAACCTGTCGATCGCCAACGTGGCCTTTCACTCCGGCTTCAATTCACTCAGCCAGTTCTACGCGCAGTTCCGCCGCGCCTATGGGGTGACGCCGCTTGAACTGCGCCGCCATCTCATCCGCGAGTAGGCGGCGAGCCGAGCACGGGTGGCGCGGGCTCTTGCTTTGGCGCAACGTGCGGGTTGGGCCGCAGCCGCATGCCCTTGAACCAGAGTTTCAGCGCCTCCCAGTGAATGGCGGCGACCACGTTGACCGTCATCCAGCCGAACGAAATCAGTGCCTTTGCCAATTGGCCATCCGTTATCGGATGCCGCTCACCGTGGAAATGCGCGCGCAGTAAAGGCCCTTCTCCGGTCCGCAATGCCACGCCGACGGTCACCTCGTCTTCCGGCGGAATGACGTGGAACAGGTATTCCCCCTCCACGTCGTTGAACGGCGAAACATAAAGCTGCTTGTCGCAGCGCTGCACGATCAGCCCGTCATCGCGGGTGGTTTCGACCGGCAGAACATAAGTCTGGTTCTGCCCGAACGTGTTGTTGACCTCATAGATCATCAGCACCGGTTCATCGTCGGCATCAAGGCCGTAGTAGACCGTGATCGGGTTGAACACGAAGCCCAGAATACGGGGATAGGCCAGCATCAGGTAGCGGCTGACCTTGTCTTTGAGACCACCACCTGCCGCCTTGCGGTCCAGCCAGTCCCGCAGGCCGCCGCCGTCGCCGTGATCCTTTTCATAAATGGAGACCAGCCGGGGCCGGTTGGCGCCGAACAGGCGCAAACCATTTGCCAGTTCATCCAGCCGGTCGACGTCGACCAGCATTGAAAACACCTTGTAGCTGAGGCGATGGTGCACGGGCTGTTGCCGGACATGCACCACCTCGCCACGATAAAGACCGGGTTGCATTATTCTGCCGCCGCGACGTGGGGCAGGTTGGCCCGGCTCGGCAGGCGGCTGACGCGGCCCTCGGTGCTCCAGGGCCGGTTCATGCCCCCCAACGCCTCGGCGACAGCCAAGCCGCTTTCGGCTCCGTCCTCGTGGAAGCCGTGGCCGAAATAGGCGCCGCAAAACCAGGTGTGGTTCTCGCCCTGCAGGGACCACAGATCACGCTGGGCGTCGACGGCCGCGGCGTCAAACACGGGGTGATCGTAGATGATCTCGCGTTCGACCATTTCCGGGGCGATTTCCTCGGGCGGATTGAGGGTCAGGAACAGGTCGGTGCGGGTCGGCAGGTTCTGCAAATTGTTCATCCAGTAGGTCACGCACAGGTTCTGATCGAAGCCGATGCCCGACTTCAGATAGTTCCAGCTTGACCACAACCGGCGCCGCTTCGGCATGAATTTGGGGTCGCGGTGCACAATGGCGCGGTTCTCCTGATAGGGGAACCTGGACAGAAGTTGCTGTTCCATGAATGTGGGGTGATCGAGCAGTTTCAGGGCCTGGTCCGCATGGGTGGCAATCACCACCTGATCGAACGGGCGTTCGGCGCCGCTTTCTTCCACGATATGGACATAGCCGGGGTGACGCACGACCTTCTGAATGGCGTTGCCTGCCTTCAGTTCGACGCCGGCATTGGCCAGCAGCTTTTGCACATAGTTGCGGCTGCCGCCCGACACCGTCCGCCACACCGAGCGGTCGGTGAAAGACATCAGATCATGGTTGGAATAGAAATTGACGAAGGTGCGGGCCGGATAATTCAGCATCTCGCGCATCGAGGTCGACCAGATGGCCGCGCCCATGGGAATGATGTGTTCGGTGATGAACTGCTGCGAATAGCCTTCGGCCATAAGGAAGTCGCCCAACGCGACCTGCGGCTCATACTGGTCCAGACGGGATTTCGCATCCTTGAAGAAGCGGGAAATGTCGGCCAGCATCTTCCAGTGCGGCAGCCAGAACAAGTTGCGGCGCTGGCCGAAGAAACCATTGGCGCCTGTGCCGGAATATTCGTAGCGCCCGCCATCGATGGAAAGCGCAAAGGTCATGTCCGAGAACTCGGTCTCAACGCCCAGCCGGTCGAACAGCGCCACCAGATTGGGATAGTTCTTTTCGTTGTAGACGATGAAACCGGCGTCCATCGCAACAGGTCCATCGGGCGTGTCTATGTCCAGCGTATTGGCGTGTCCGCCGAATGTCTGTCCTTGTTCGTAGAGCGTTACCTGATGGTTTTTTGAGAGCAGCCAGGCCGCTGAAAGGCCTGAAATTCCGGAGCCAACTATGGCAATCTTCAACCCGGTCATTATTTTCCTCATGTGTGCTAGCGTCTGATTGGAGCCGCTGGCCCCGCCTGTTAATGAGGAAGTTACGCGTGGGCGGATGCGTAAGTTTCACTATGGGCAAAGTTTTTGCCCCGGATGGAGAAGTGAGAATGACCAAGTTCGCCCTGATGTATGCCGTGACCGCCGTGACCTTTCTGGCGGTGGATTTCATCTGGCTCGCCTTCGTGGCCCGCAACCTTTATTTCAGCCAGATCGGCCATTTGATGCGGGAGCAGCCGAACCTTGCGGTTGCCGCCATTTTCTACGTCGCCTTCGCGGCCGGCGTCGTCTATTTCGCCGTTGCCCCGGCAGTCGAACAGGGGTCGGCGATGACCGCCATGATCAACGGTGCCCTGTTGGGCTTCCTTGCCTATGCGACCTATGATGTGACCAATTATTCGACCCTCAAGGACTGGCCGCTGATGGTGTCGGTGATCGACACAATCTGGGGTACGGTGCTGACCGCATTCGCCGCCTGGGTCGGCTATGTCGGCACCACAGCCCTGTCCGGCGGCAGCTGACCGGCAGCAAATTATCGAGGAGTGATCATGTCCCTTTCAGCCAAAGCCAAGGATGCTCTCAGCCAGCTTGAGGCGCTCGGCAGCGAGCGAATGCGCGAGCAGAATGCCAAGCGCGGGGCCGGGCCCAACCAGTTCGGTGTCAAGCGTGGCGATGTGCGCAATATTGCCAAGAAGCTGAAGGTCGATCACCCGCTCGCACTGGAACTTTGGGAGACGGGCAATATCGATGCCCGTTTCCTCGCCGTCCTTCTGATGAAGCCGAAGGAGATCTCGGCCGACCAACTGGACCAGATGGTGCGCGATGTCGATTTCCAGGACCTGGCCGACTGGCACAACAATTACATCGTCAAGAACCACCCGGACAAGGAAACGCTTCGTCTCAAATGGCTGAAGGAAGATCACCCGATGGCGCAGCGGGCCGGGTGGAGCCTGACCTCACGGCGGATTTCCCACGAGCCCGAAGGGTTGGACCTCAAGGCCATCCTTGACCGGCTGGAAAAGGAAATGGCCGATGCCGATCCCAATCCACAATGGACGATGAACAATTGCCTCGCCGAGATCGGCATCAACTTCCCGGAACACAGGAAGCGGGCGCTGGCCATCGGCGAGAAGCTGGGGATCTACCGCGACTATCCGGTCTCCAAGGGCTGCACTTCACCCTTCGCGCCGATCTGGATCAACGAAATGGTCAGCCGGCAAGCGTGAGCAGGTGATGGTCGAAGCCGGTCTCCTGCTGCACGGGCTCGGTCGACGCGGTTCCGAACAGGCCGCTGCCTGACGAAAATCTGAAGGCATCGCCGCGCCAGGCCACCCCGCACACATCGGCAAGCGTGCGGCTTAGCAGCACTTCCCCGTTGGCACCCACCACCAGCAGGCTGTTGCCTACCGGTGAGCCCAGCGCCACCTGAGCCCCGTCGGGGGAACTGGCGATGGAGCCGACATAGTTGCGCAGGCTCTGGCGCGCACCCTCGGGGATGTCGGCCCACAGGATGTCCTCGTCGGGCGCGATCCGGCCAAGCAACGGCACCGGATCGCTCACCTGCCCCTCGTGCTGGCAGGCAAACCAGATCGACCCTTCCGGCCCCGCTGCCAGATGACGGGTCGACAGTTGATGCCATTCCGGCGGCAGCGAATGGGTCGCCACCACGTGCCCGCTTTCACGCTCGATCCAGCAAAGGTTGGGCTGCATGGTAGCAAGGTTCAACTTGGCCCGGCCAAAATCGGGATGGGTTTCGATGCCGCCATTGGCCACGCACAGATACCGCGCGTCGGCGCTCAACAGCATGTCGTGCGGCCCGACGCCGCCTGAAGACCATTCATCGATACGACGAAACCCGTCGGTCGCGTCGTAGATACCGACAATCCCGCGCGCGTTGTCGAAATCATTCTCGCTGGCATAGAGCAGCTTGCCGTCCGGCGAGAACGCGCCATGCCCGTAAAAGTGCCGCCCCTCCGCCGCTGTCAGCATCTCATGGTCATCAGACCGCGGGTCCATGACCAGCGCAAAGGTGCCCGGGCGGCGGGCAAAGGTCACCGTCTTGCCGGTCATCGGGCATTGGGTCACGTCATGTCCCCTGCCCGGCAGGTCGATGGCGCGGACCAGATCCCCCCGGTCGGTCACCAGCGCTGCAGCGTGGACGCCATCGGGTTTCAGGATGCTGGTGGCAAACACCGCATCCGCGCGCTCCAGCGCCCACGTCTCCGCCGGCAGTAGCGACGCGGTAAATCCCGCCCCTGCCGCCTTGAGAAACGTGCGGCGCGACCACATCGGTTCAATCCCCGTCCAGCGAGGAGAATCCGGCCGATAGGCCGAGTTCGACCGCAATCTGTTGCGTGGCCATGGCCTGCAGGCTCTGGGTGACGATGCGCAAATAGCCCAGCTTGCCCTGCACCTCTTCGTCAGCCACAGCCGCCTCGATGGGCATGTCGGCGATCTGGTCCGCAGTCGAAGCAAAATTGTCGAGTTCGAAGTGCATGGAATCCGGCACCCAGCTCAAGTCGCCGGTGAACAGTTCAGCCAGCCCGGAAACATTGAACAGGTCTTCCAAACCCGCCACATTGGCCGCAATGGACTCGATGGTCATTTCCGAGCGCCGATAGAGCGCCACCCGTGCATTGGGTTCGGTGCCCTCAAATTCGGTGATCGGGCCGAGACGAACGTCGCGGAGCAGTTCATAGCCGTGGATGAAAATGCCCAGCACCTCGCTCAGCACCTCGTCATCGGTTCGATAGTCAGCGTTTTCCGGCACCGGGTTGGCCAAGTGCGCAGCAATGCCTTCGGAGACCTGCCAGTCAGCCAGCACCTCTTCGGCAGTGGCACGGATGGCCCCGGCAATCGCCAGCCCCAACGCGCATCGATAGTCATTGGGCGCGGCCAATTCGTCAGCACCGGTGCCGAACAGCACATATTCGAGGCTGCCCAGCCCCTGCAGCGCAACGCTTTTCTGACGCAGGTTTTCCGCGTCGAGCGCGGCCAAATCCCGTTCCGCCAGCAGACCTTGAATCTGCCGCAACGCAATACCGCGCCGGTCCGGCCAGAACAGGATGCGGTCGATGCGATTGTCGGCCAGTACCGGTCCGAAACGGATCAGTTCGATGCGCGACCAGGCGATGACAAGATCCCGGAATTCCTGCCTCGCAAAATCCAGCGCTTCGTCGCCAGGCGCAGCGCAAAGTGTTTCGATGGCGGACTGTTCTGCTTCTGCCGCCTCTACCAGCGCCGCATAGCCGGGCAGGATGAAATTCGCCGCCACGGCTTCGCCAATGGGTGACGGTTCCGCGCGGACAGAGGCGAGTGGCAAGAACAACGCTAGCAGCGCTGCAACGACTATGGAAATCTGCTTCATCACAGGGACTCCAGAAAGGCGATCAGCGCGTCACGGTCCTCGGCACTCATGTCGATAACAGCCTGCTGTGAAGCCTCCGCTTCGCCGCCATGCCAGAGCACCGCTTCGAGGAGGTTACGGGCACGGCCGTCATGCAGGAAGAATGTATGATCGCTGACGGTTTCGGTCAGCCCAATGCCCCACAGCGGTGGCGTGCGCCATTCGGTGCCGCTCGCAGCGCCCTCGGGCCGATGATCGGCCAGCCCCTCGCCCATGTCGTGCAACAGCATGTCGGTATAGGGCCAAATCAGCTGGAACCGGTGTTCTTCCTGTTCCGCGTCGCGGCTGGTCACGAATTTGGGCGTGTGACAGGAGGTGCAACCGCTTTCATAAAACATCTGCTTGCCGCGCAGCACTTGCGGATCGTCGGAATTGCGGCGCTGCGGCACGGCCAGGTTGCGCGAATAGAATGCGACCAGTTCCAGCACCGGATCGGGCGCTTCGGTGTCGCCCAGGTGCGGCTGCACGCCGGTCGCCGCATGCAGACATGCGGTTTGCGCGGAGGTGCAGTCGCCGTAAGCCGAGCTCGCAAGCGGCGAGGAAATGCCAATATCTCCAGCGAAGGCCCCGGCGGCCTGTTGGGCGATATTGGGTTCGCCCGCCTTCCAGCCGAAGCGGCCGAGTTCGACGTCACCGGTCAGATGATCCAGCGCCCAGTTCGGCCGCCCGGAAATGCCGTCGCCGTCCAGATCGTCGGGGTCGGCCAGCGCCTGAATATCTTCCTCGGCAATCGCTTCGAGCAGACCCAACCCGATCATCTGCGGCGTCAGACGCGGCGAGATCATCAAGTCCGGCCCGGGATCGCCATGGTGGAAACCGGTAATGGTGTAGGTAGGTTCCCGGAGCGTTACCACAGTACCGTCAGCCAGTTCGACCGGCCGGTCCTCGTAAGTGATCTGCATCTCGCCTTCTGCCGGCACGCCGGGCACGGCAAAATTCTGTAATTGCGTGCCATAGACCGGGTGGCCGATGACGCTCAATTCGTGATTTTCCAGCGCCGCCGCCTCGGCTTCGGTCGATGGCGGCACCGACAGGCGCAGGAACATGGAAATCGCCTGTTCCCCTTCCAGCGGCGGCCGCCCGCGTCCATCTTTCAGATGGCAGGACTGGCAGGCGTGGGAGTTGAACAGCGGCCCCAGTCCGTCCGAAGCCAGCGTTGAAGAAGGCGAGGACACCCAGACCTTCCGAAACAGCGCGTTGCCGAGATTGAACTGTTCCTGTCCGGCAAAATCGAGATTCTCGGAAGGATGCGAAAAGGCGTCGGCGTTGATCAGGTCGACGTATGTGCCCGCCCCGCCCTGCCGGTTTTCGAACCGTTCGGGCGCGGAAAAGTCCGTGGTCGGTGCGGTGATCTGATCAACCCGCGCTTGATCCTCTGGCGTCAGATCGCTTCGCACCAGCGCGGCGTCCGCCGCAATTGCAGCGCCTGCCAGCGCCAGCATGGCGGCGAACAGCAAAACGGACACAGTGCGGGTCATCTGAACTCAAGTTTCCTTCAGCCGACCCGCCTAGGCAGGTCAGCTTATTCGGCTTCGTCAGCGCTCGCAGCGTTGAGCTGGCCGTATTTTTCCACGCCCAGATTTTCGAGCAGGTCCAACTGGGTCTCGAGGAAGTCGATATGGCCCTCCTCGTCTTCCAGCAATTCTTCAAACAGCCGCATCGAGACGATATCGCCTTGCTTGTGGCAGATTTCGCGCGACTTCGAATAGGAAGCGCGGGCCGCCCGTTCGCCTTCCAGATCGGCCTCAAGCACTTCCTTGATGTTCTGGCCGATTTTCAGAGGGGCCACCTGTTGCAGGTTCGGATGGCCTTCCAGAAAGATGATCCGCGCCACCAGCTTGTCGGCGTGGTGCATTTCCTCGATCGATTCAGCCCGCTCCTTGGCGGCCAGTTTGGCGTAGCCCCAATCTTCGGTCAGCCGATAGTGCAGCCAGTACTGGTTGACCGCGCCAAGCTCAAGAAACAGGGCCTCGTTGAGCCTTTCGATTACTTCTGGTGCGCCTTGCATATTGTTTGACCTCCTGCCGGGTTCCGAATGCCGCAAGCCGCTGCATCAGTGCGGCCACATCGCGTTCCGCTGAGTCTAGATCACGGTGATAGGCTTCGACAACCTTGGAGATGGTCGCCGAGATGTTGGGAATGCAGCCGCAGCACTTGCCGCGCGCTTCTGCGGCCCGGAACACTTTTGCGGGCACGATCAGCTGCCAGGGGTCTTCGTCGAGAAGGCCCCGGATCAAATCTTCCATCTCGCTTTGGGAGATGACGTTGCAGTGACAGACAAGCATCAGAACTACCGGAGGAATTCGGGTGCGGCACTAGGGCACCGCACCCATTTTATTTGGGGTTCAGGGTGACCTATTCAAAGACCGCGTCGGGATCGTCCAGACTGTCGGAGCCTTCGACCGAGATGGCGCCGAGATCAAGTGCGGCCACAGCGCGTTCGATGGACGCCGTCTGGTCAACCAGCCCGTCGATGACGGCCTGAACCACCGCATTGCCCTCGGCGTTGCCCTCGCCGATCATCTGGTCATAGGCCTCGCCGCCCTCGGCGCGGGCCACCATGGCTTCAGCGGCGGCATAGGTCTGTTCGATCTTCATGCCCAGTTCTGCCGAAACGGTCTCGTCGGACGCGGCAATCAGGTCGGCCAGGGAAGCACCGGAAATTATGCCGCCCGTGCCATTGTAGGTGCCGAAATAGACGTTGCGGATGCCCTTGATATCGTTGAAGTGCGAGGCGTGCGTGTTGTCCGAGAAGCAGTCATGCTCTTCTTCCGGGTCATGCAGCAACAGGCCCAGCTTCATGCGCTCACCGGCCAGTTCGCCGTAAGAGAGCGATCCCATGCCGGTCAGCATGGCGATCAGGCCCGCCTGCGGGTCTTCGGTCACCGCGGCGCGGGCGGCGCCACCGGCGTCCCAGGCATCGACCATTTCTTCGAGGTCGGAGACCAGCAATTCTGCGGCGGCCGTCAGATATTCTGCGCGGCGCTCACAATTGCCGTTGGTGCAGTTGGCCGGGTCATAGTCGCTGGCCGGGCGGTCGCCGGCTCCGGCGTCCGTGCCGTTCAGATCCTGCCCCCACAGCAAAAACTCGATGGCGTGATAGCCCGAGGCGACATTGGCCTCAACGCCGCCCGCTTCCTGAAGCGTGTCGGCGATCACAGCGGGTGTGATTTCGGGGATCGATACGGCCGAACCGTTGATCATGATTTCTTCGTTGGCGATCACGTTGGCGGCGTAAAGCCCGTTGAAATCGCTTTCGACACCATAGCTGGCATCGACATAATCGATCAGGCCCTCGTCGAGCGGCCAGGCGTTGACCTTGCCTTCCCACTCATCGACCAGCGGATTGCCGAAGCGATAGACTTCCGTCTGCTGATAGGGCACGCGGGCGGCAATCCAGGCCGCTTTGGCGGCGTCCAGATTGGCTTCCGTCGGTGCGGCAACCAAGGTGGCAATGGCGTCCTGCAGCCATTCGGCAGTCGTCAGCGAGTCCGAGTAAACGGCCAGCGCGATGTCGGCGTAGTTGGTGACAACCGCTTCGGCGGTGACATCCTGAGTAAACGCAGGCTGCGCGGAAATCGCGGCAATGGCGGAAACCGCCAACAGGGTGGCGTGAGTGCCCTTCATTATTCTCTCCTTCCGGGTTCAAGGCCCTGGGGTGACATGCGTGCGCTCAGATTTTCGCGAAACGAGCCAGAGGAGTTGAAGGCTCCACCGCAGTTCGCTCGACTCGTGAAAAACCGGGCGCGACAGGGTGTTGCTAACGCCGCATCAGCGGAAATTCAACAAATAGTTCAATAAGTTGGAATGGTTCTAAACTGGCGCTCCTAAGTGCTTGAAGGCACACGGATCACAAATTTGGCACTTCTGGATCAATCCAGCGTCTGCCGGTAACGCAACAGCGCAATGGTGACGATCACCGCCATGATGATGCCCATCGCCAGCATATCCGAACTGATTTCGGGCAGGCCCGCCCCCTTCAGCATGACCTTGCGCACCACCCGCAAAAAGTGGGTCGCCGGGATAGCCGTGCCCAGCGCCTGCGCCCAGCCCGGCATGCCGGCAAAGGGAAACATGAAACCGGACAGCAGCACCGACGGCAGGATGGTGAAGAACGATATCTGCATCGCCTGCATCTGGTTGCGCGTGACCGTCGAGATCAGGAAGCCCAGCGCCAGGTTGACGATTATGAACAAGTTGAACCCCAGGAAGAAGGCTAGCGGACTGCCTTCGAATGGCACCGCGAAGATTAGCTTTGCGGCGATCAGGAACACAAAGGTTTGCACATACCCCACGATCACATAGGGCAGGATCTTGCCCAGCATGACCTCTAGCGGACGCACCGGGGTCGCGATCAGGGTTTCCATCGTGCCCTTCTCGTTCTCGCGCACGATGGCGACGGCGGTGATCAGCACCATGGTCATTGACAGGATGATGGCCAGAAGCCCCGGCACGATATTGGTCGCCGTGCGCCCTTCCGGATTGTACTGGCGGTGTACTGAAATCGAGAAGGGCATCGGTGCACCCGCAACCGCGTGCAGCGGTCCGGTCAATGTCTCGGCAATGGCCACCTGCACGATCCCGTTCAGCGCGCCTACCGCACCGCCGACAGCACTTGGGTCAGAGGCATCGGCCGTGACCAGTATGTCGGGGTGCAGCCCACGGATGACGTCGCGTTCGAAGTCGGGCGGAATGACCACGACGAAATTGGCCGTGCCGTCACGCAGCGCCAGATCGCCCGCCGCCTGATCAGTCACCACGCCGGTGAACTGAAAATATTCCGAGTTCTCCATGCCCGAGAGGATGGCGCGGACCACCGGTCCCTCGTCAGCCATCTCGATCAGGGTCGGCAGGTTTTTCGGATCGGAATTGATGGCGAAACCAAACAGGATCAGCTGCATGATCGGCAGGCCGATCATCATGGCAAAGGTCACGTGATCGCGGCGCATCTGGATGAATTCCTTGATCAGCACCGCGCCAAAGCGCGCGAACGAGAACAGCGACGGCTTCGCGCTCATGCCGCCTCCCCATTGCCGGCGAAATTGTCAGAGGCGCCAGCCATCAGATAAATGAAGGCTTCCTCCAGTTCCGCCTTTTTCTCGGTCCAGTTGGATTTGCCGCCGGCGGACATCTCAGCCGCAATCTCGCGCAGCCGCTTCTCATTGGTGCCCGAGACATGCAGCACGGCGCCAAAACGGGCCACCTGTTCCACCCCTTCGGTGTTGCGCAGTTCGGCTTCGAGCGCGGTCAGTTTCGGCCCGTCGACCCGCCATGTATGCAGCCCGATCATGCCCGGTATTTCGCTGGCCGCACCGGAAATCAGCTTCTTGCCGTAGGCGATATAGGCGATGAAATCGCACTGCACAGCCTCGTCCATATAGTGGGTTGAGACCAGGACTGTTACGCCCTCGGCCGACAGGCGCCGGATTTCGTCCCAGAAGTCACGCCGCGCCTTGGGGTCCACGCCGGCCGTCGGCTCGTCGAGCAGCAGCAGTTTGGGCTCATGCAGCAGGCAGGCGGCCAGCGCCAGCCGTTGTTTCCAGCCGCCCGACAGGGTGCCGGCCAACTGGTGCTGCCGGTCTGCCAGCCCCAGGTCGTCCAGTGCCGCGTCGACCCGCTGCCTGCGCCGGTCGAGCCGGTACATGCGGGCCATGAAGTCCAGGTTCTCGCGGATCGACAGGTCCTCGTAGAGCGAGAACTTCTGGGTCATGTAGCCGACCTGTTCCTTGATCGCGGAAGACTCGGTCAGAATGTCGAGCCCCAGGCATTGCCCGTCCCCCGCATCGGGGGTCAAAAGTCCGCACATCATGCGAATGGTGGTGGTCTTGCCAGAGCCGTTCGGCCCCAGAAAGCCATAGATCGCGCCGCGCGGCACGTCCATGTCGAGGTGGTCGACCACCACCTTGTCACCGAACTGTTTGGTGAGGCCCTTCACCGAAATGGCGGGCATTTCACTCATTCGAAACGCTCACCGTCACCGGCTGTCCGGGCAACAGGTCGGTTGCCCCCTCGATCCTGGCCTCGGCCATGAACACCAGCCGCGCCCGTTCATCCCGGCTGTAGATGATCGGCGGGGTATGCTGGGGGTCGGAGGCCATATAGGTGATGGTCGCCGTCAGCCCGTCCGGGCAATTGTCGCAGGTCAGCCCCAGTGTCTCGCCCAGCGTGAAACGGGCACGCTCAGTCTCGGGAATGAAGAACCGCGCCTTCAGTTCGCCCGGCGGCAGAAGCGCCATGATGGCCGCCCCCGTGCCCGCCACTTCGCCCGGCTTGAAGTAGATGGATTCCACCAGACCGTCCGTCGGCGCCATCACATTACGGTCCGCCAATTGGTCACGCGCCCGGTCGGCATCGGCAATCGCGGCCTGCAGTGCCGCTTCGGCACTTACGCGTTGTGCATCGCGGGCCGGCAGTTCGGCCACATCCAGTTGCGCCTGCAATTGTTCCACCTGGGCGCTGGCGCTTTCCAGATTTGCCCGGTCAGTATCCACTTTAGCGGGCGCCACCAGATCACGCTCGAGCAGCTGAAGCGAGCGGTCGAGGGTCTGCTGCGCCAGTTGCCGGTCCGCCATGGCCCGGGATAGCGAGGCGCGGATGACGGCGATTTCGGCCTCGCGGCTGCCGGTTTCCAGGTTGTCGCGGTTGGCGCGGGCGACAGCCACCCGCGCCTCGGCGGCGCGCAGGGCGGACTGGAATTCGTCATCCTCCAGCGCGAACAGCATCTGGCCTTCGCTCACATGATCACCTTCGGCAACGCTGATCGCCTCGATGCGGCCGGGGCTGACGGCGCTGACATAGGTAAAGTCGGCCTCGATATAGCCGTGGAATTCGGTGATCGGCCCGTGCATGGGCAGAAGCGCGGTAAAAAAGGCCAGAATGCCGGCAAGGAATTCGTTCATGACGCCTGCCCTCTGGGTGCGGAAACGCCGTTGATCAGGATGTCGAGGTGATTGTCCACCAGCCGGTCCATCGCCAGCCCTTCCGACGGCTGAAGTCCGAACACTTCCGACATCATGAGATGCAGCATGATGGGCCCGACGATGGAGCGCACCGTCAGTTCGGGGTCGACCGGACGCAGATAACCGTCGGCAATGCCTTTGCGGATCAGCGCCACCATCACGGGGATGACCTTGTCGAGCACTGCCTTTCGGTAGGTTTCGGCGATCTCGGGGTCGATGATCGCCTCACGCAGAACCAGTTTTGGGATCTTGAAGGTGTGCGGGTCGGCGAGTTGCTGGCCCACCATCTTGAGAACCATGGACAACAGGTGCCGGGGATCGCCCTCGAATGACGTGCCGAGCCCCGCCACATTCTCGGCAATCGGGCTGACGGCCCTCTGGATCAGCCCTTCGAGAATGGCCCGCTTGGACTGGAAATAAAGATAGACCGCGCCTTTGGAAATGCCGGCCCGGTTGGCAATGTCATCCACCCGCGTCGCCTCGAATCCGCGCTCAATAAAAAGATCCAGCGCCGCATCCAGCACCTCTTCCGGCCGCGCTTCCGCCCGGCGTCTGAATTTCGGTTTCCGCGCTGTCATCTGGTCCGCCTTTTCACTCCCACACCGGGTTCCGGGCTTCTCTCTCGCGCCGCCCGCCTCGCCAATGGCCAGCCATCAAGCCATCGATTTCGTTCCTACATAACTGACCGGTCAGTTATTTGCAACATTGGGATTGGGGCCGGGCTTTTGCCCAGGGCGTAAGCCAAGTGATGACAGTGGGCTGCAGCGCCTTGCTCCCCTCCCCCTTGTGGGGAGGGGTTGGGGGTGGGGGTCGCGCGAAGCGCAATAAAAATATATTTCCGGATTGCCATCTCGAGCTGGCCCTTGCGGGCCAACCCCCACCCTGACCCTCCCCACAAGGGGGAGGGAAGGCGCGCGCTGAAAAAACTTATCCCCGCTTGTTGGGGTGCCCCTAGTATCTTCCTCACAAGCCGCGCGTTGAGCTGAGGTGTACACGAGCACTTTGCGGGGTTTGGGCCGGTGTGGAGCGGGAGTCGTCCCGTTTCAGGGTAAAGCGGTCAGGTAGCCCTCGGCCAGGGGGCAAGTGTAGGACGCTGCGCAGCCGTCTGATATGGGTTGCGCCTGTTTCTCCCAACTATCGGGAGGAACAGATGCCCGTCTGGAAGGCCGGTCTAGAATCCGGCAACTGGACAAATCAGGGGCATGGCGCATCCGCGGGGCTCCGGAGGGCCCCGGCCTGTTCGTCATAGTCCACAAATCCCGGTTGCGCGGGGCGTTGTGCGCCTCACTTTTACTACTTAGGATCGAGGTGTTCACCGCCCCGCGCCTGCTCTGCCTATTCCGATGATCCCGAAGAGGGAGGTTTGGCATGGGCGAACTCCTATCCCCTATCCCCTCGCGTCCAAATCTGTGATCACATACCCTCACCTGCGCCGGCAAATTCTGACGCATTCGTGTGTCACGCCGCAGCCAGAGAATCTGAGGAGAGGCCATGTCCATCTACGCACTGAACGGCAAGTCACCGGAATTGCCGGACGGGTTCCACTGGATTGCGCCGAGCGCGGATGTGATGGGTCATGTCCGGATCGGCGAGAATGTGGGCATCTGGTTCGGCGCCGTGCTGCGCGGGGATGGCGAACTGATCGACATCGGCGCCGGCACCAATATCCAGGACAATTGCGTCGTCCACACTGATCCCGGTTTCCCGGTCAGCATCGGGGCGAATTGCACGATTGGGCACAAGGCAATCATTCACGGCTGCAGCATTGGCGAAAACGCGCTGATCGGCATGGGTGCGACGGTGCTTAATGGCGCCAAAATCGGCAACAACTGCCTGATCGGCGCCGGGGCGCTGGTTACCGAAAACAAGGTCATCCCGGACGGGTCGCTGGTGGTCGGCGCGCCGGGCAAGGTGGTCCGCGAACTTGACGAAGGGGCCATCGAAGGGCTGCGCCGCTCGGCGCTGCATTATCAGGAGAATGCAAAAATGTTCGCCGCAGGCCTCACAAGAATCGACGAAGGAGCCGACTGATGGGCAAGGCCGACAGTTTTCTGGCGCACGTTTCCCAAACCCTCTCCGAAATCGAGAGCGACGGTTTGTTGAAACGCGAGCGCATGATCGAGGGGCCGCAGGGCGCCCGCATCCAGGTCAACGGCCGCGAGATGATCAATCTGTGCGCCAACAATTATCTGGGCCTCGCCAATCATCCCGAGATCGAAACCGCCGCCCGCCAGGCGATCAACGATTACGGGTTCGGCATGAGTTCGGTCCGTTTCATCTGCGGCACGCAGACCCTGCACCGCGAACTGGAAAATGCCATCGCCGCCTACCTCGGCAAGGATGACGCCATCCTGTTCGCCGCCTGTTTCGACGCCAACGGCGGCATATTCGAAACCCTGCTCACAGCCGAAGACGCCATCATATCAGACAGTCTCAACCATGCCTCGATCATCGACGGGGTGCGTCTGTCGAAGGCGAAGCGCTACCGGTTTGCCAATTCGGACATGAATGAACTCGAGGATCAGCTCAAGCAGGCCGACAAGGATGGCGCGCGCTTCAAGCTGGTGGTCACCGACGGCGTTTTCTCGATGGATGGCTATGTCGCCAAGCTCCCCGAGATCTGCGCCCTCGCCGAGCGCTACGGCGCGCTGGTCATGGTCGATGATTGCCATGCCACCGGCCATCTCGGTGAAAAGGGCCGCGGCACATCTGCCCTCACCGGCGCGGGGGATGGCGTCGACATCATCACCGGCACCTTCGGCAAGACGCTGGGTGGGGCGATGGGCGGGTTCATCGCGGCACGCAAGGAAATCATTGATCTGCTGCGGCAGCGGGCGCGGCCCTATCTGTTCTCGAATTCCCTCGCCCCGGCCGTCGCCGCCGGGTCGCTCAAGGCGGTAGAGCTTTGCGAGTCGGGCGATCATCTGCGCGAGAAGATGACGAAAAACACGCAAAAATTCCGCGCCAAAATGACCGAAGCCGGGTTTGAGCTGCTTGAAGGCGAAACGCCGATTATTCCCGTCATGACCCATGATGCCAAACTGGCGCAGCGGATGGCGTCGGCGCTCGATGAGCGCGGCGTCTATGTGGCCGGGTTCTTTTTCCCGGTGGTGCCGAAAGGCAAGGCGCGCATCCGCACCCAGATCTCGGCGGCGCTGGGCGAAAAGGATGTCGACGAGGCGGTTGCCGCCTTTATCGACGCAGGACAGGAAGTTGGGCTGATTTGATGAAGGCGCTTTCCAAACTCAAGAACGAGCCGGGCATCTGGATGGTCGATGTGCCCATGCCCGAAATCGGGCCGGACGATGTGCTGGTCAAGGTCCACAAGACAGGCATCTGCGGCACTGACGTCCACATCTACAAGTGGGACGAGTGGGCCCAGCAGACCGTGCCCTGGCCGATGGTCACCGGCCATGAATATGCCGGCGAAATCGTCGAACTCGGCCAGAACGTCAAGGATCTGAAGATCGGCCAGCGCGTCTCCGGCGAAGGCCATGTGGTGGGCCACAATTCCCGCGCCAGCCGCGCAGGCAAATATCACCTCGATCCGGACACCAAGGGCATCGGGGTCAACCTGCCCGGCGCCTTTGCAGAATATGTCAAGATTCCCGCCTTCAACATCGTCTCCCTGCCCGATGCGGTGGACGACGAGATCGGTGCCATCCTCGATCCGCTCGGCAATGCGGTGCACACCGCCCTCGCCTTCGATCTGGTCGGCGAGGATGTGATCATCACCGGCGCAGGTCCCATCGGCATCATGGGTGCGGCGGTCGCCAAGCGCGCCGGGGCGCGGCATGTGGTCATCACCGATCTGAGCGACGAGCGGCTGGCGCTGGCCAAACAGGTCGCGCCCGAGGCCCGCGCCGTCAATGTCGGGACGGAAAACCTGCGCGACGCCATGAAAGGCCTCGGCATGAAAGAAGGGTTCGACGTCGGCCTCGAAATGAGCGGCGCCCCCGCCGCCCTCGACCAGATGCTCGATCACCTGGTGATGGGGGGAAAGGTGGCCCTGCTCGGCGTCCCCGCCCGCCCCTTCGTCTTCGACCTCAGCAAGGTCGTGTTCCGCATGGTCACGCTCAAGGGCATCTACGGCCGCGAAATGTTCGAGACCTGGCACAAGATGCTGGGCATGCTGGAAACCGGCCTCGACGTCCGCAAGGTCATCACCCACCGCATGGCCGCAAAAGACTACGCCGAAGCCTTCAAGATCGCGGCGGATGGCAAGTCAGGCAAAGTGGTGCTGGATTGGGGGGAGGCCCAATAGAGTAAACAAAGTTCTAATATGCTTGCCTGAAGCACAAATACGACTTTTACTGGGTGCCTGCATTTCTCACGGGGGACTGAGAATGAAATATGCAAAGTACCTAATATTATCGCTTCTGTTTCTTGCGCCAACTGAGGCGCAACTGCTGCTGCCGACCGAGGCAAAAGCCCAGAGCCAATGTGCCCACTATTACATGAACTATGACACGATGTACTGGCAGAACCTGTGTAACGTGCCGATCATCATCAAGTGGCGGACCGCTTATGGCAATTGCTCGGGCTCAGGGTGCGGCACGGGCAAGTTCGATGCCGGAAGCCATATGGTCACCTCGTCGCGAAGAGGCGACGGGAATTTCGACTATTGGGTCTGCTACTACGACGATTGGGTAAACAGCAGCTGTTCGCTCTAGATCGGTCACAGTTTCTTTTTCACGGCCGTCAATAGCCTGCTAGACTGTCTGACGTTGAATTCCACAATGTCTGAGGCGCGCAGACCATGTTGGATACCAAGGCCATTCCTCCCGGCCCTCCGGGCTTGCCGCTGGTCGGCAATGCCCTGGAAGTGCGCGGGCTGGATATTCTGCAGTACTGGATCAGGCTGCACGGCACCTATGGGCCGGTGGTCAAGCTGAAGCTGGGGCCGATGCCGGCCTATTCGTTCGCGGCGGCGCCGGAAATCTATGAGGTCCTGGTTACGCTCAACAAGCAGATGGCCAAGGGCATGGGCTATGCCGGGTTGCGGCTGCTGCTCGGCGAGGGGCTGATCACCACCGACCTGCCGCAATGGGCCAGCCAG
The DNA here is from genome assembly GCA_017794705.1 of Devosia sp. Taxonomy (GTDB): domain Bacteria; phylum Pseudomonadota; class Alphaproteobacteria; order Rhizobiales; family Devosiaceae; genus IH3. The sequence continues at coordinate 1,233,424 of CP051235.1, forward strand.
CGCCAGAAGCTCAATCCGCTATTCACCCCCGCCGCCATCGAGGGCTATGCTGGCTCGGTGCATGACGCCCTCATCCGCGCCATCAGGGAACTGTTGCCTGAAGACGCGCAATCAGGCGAGATCGACATCACCGATGCGATGACGCGGCTGACCATGCGGGTGATTTCTGGGGCGGCCTTCGGCGTCGACCTGGGGCAGAACCACAAACATGTCGCCGACGCGATCAATTTCGCATTCGGGTTCGTGGCCGATCTCACGTCCAACCCGTTGCGCATTCCGCTGTTCGTCCCCACCACCAGAAACCGCCGTTACAAACAGGAACTGGCCGTCATCAATGATTTCATTGCCGGGCTGATCCGCGATGCACGCACCTCGCCCGACACACGTTCGATGAGCGGGCAGATTTTCGAGGCGCTGAAGGAGAATGACGAAAAGCTGCTGCGTGACGAGGTGATCAGCCTTTATTTCGCAGGCTACGAGACCACCGCGCGGGCCATGACCTTTGCCCTGCACCTTCTGGCCAAACACCCCGAGGTGATGGCGCGGGTCAGGGCGGAAGCGCAAGGCTTCACCCGGCCGGAAAGCGATATCGAGGTGATGCGGCGGCTGCCGTTCGCGGCGGAGGTGGCCAGCGAAGTGCTGCGGCTCTACCCGCCGGTCGCCATGATGGCCCGGCAGCCCAAGGAGGACTGTGTCATCGGCGGCTATGAGGTGAAGGCCGGGTCGCTGGTGGTCGTTCATCCGTACCTCGCGCAACGCGACCCCGCCTACTGGCCCGAGCCCAATATCTTCGCGCCCAATCCGGACACGCCGCTGCCGAAACGGCTGAAGCATCGCGGCGCCTTCGTGCCCTTCGGTGGCGGTCCGCGCCTGTGTCTGGGCAAGCAGTTCGCCATGGTCGAGATGACCCTCGCCATCGCCCTGATGGTGCAGAGGTTCGACTGGACGACCGATGGAAGCGAAGATCTGGCCCTGTCGTTCAACGGCACGATCCGCCCGGCGGAACAGGTCAAGGCGAAGTTGACCCGGGTATGACTTCGCCGCTTGTCGTCAGTCACCCAGAACGGGCAACCGCTCATCGACAAAGTCCGAAAGGCCCCAGCGCGCCACCAGTTCGGCCACCCGCGCCCGCTGCTCTGGGGAAATGGGTTCCGCGGGCACCGTGTTCTCGCCGGCGCTTCCCGCATGGGCGTCGCTCTCGAAGCCTTGCAAGGCGAGATCGAGATGCTCGGGGCCGATACCGCACCCTTTCAGAAGAAGGGCGGTCTGGGTGCGGCGGTCGGCATTGAGGTCGGCGTAGTGCAACGGCGCGACACGCATGCCGCCCGACGACGCTTCCATGTACGCGCGCATGCGAAGCGCCCAGCCCAGCACCATCAGGTCCAGCACCTGAATGTCTTCACCTTCCCCGAAGAATTCACACAGCACGGCATCCGGCGCGTTGATCGTCGACAGTACCCGCGCAACGTGCCACTCTTGGCTGCCCGGCGCCGGGTCCTTGACCCCCTGCACCCGCTGGGCAAATCGATAGAGCGAATTCACGTAGCCAAAACAGTCGCGGTACATGAACACCGCGCTGGCCCCGGGCAGAGCCTTCACATAGGAGGGTGCCTGCACCAGCATTTCGCTGCGCGGCTTGATGACAATTGTGTCGGCAGCCACACTCTCGGGCGGTCGGCAGGTCAGCCGGGCACAGGCCGCAATCAGCGTTTCGAGCCGGTCCGGCTGCAGGTCAGCGCGGGCAAAGGCAAGGTTGGTGAACCAGTCCGGCTCGGAAAGGCTCCAGACCCCGGGGATTTGCGCCAGGATGCGCGAGGCCAGTGTGGACCCACAGCGGCCGGTCGACATGAGAATGGCGAGATGCTTCGGCGGGCGCACCTGCGCGGCAAGACCGGGCAAATCGTCAAGCGCGACCGTCGCGGCCCGCTCCGCCAGTTGATATTGCATGCCGAACACGAAGGGAGCCTTCGACAGGTCGGCACCCTTCGGCAGTTCAACAAACAGCGCCTGTTCGTTGGCCATGTCGAGGCAATAAAGTGACCACTTCGGCCCCAGCACCAACTCAGCATCAACAGACGTCGGCTCCTGCAGGGTGAACTGGCCGGGATGTCGTACCTCAACGGGAAACAGTTCGTTTCGAGCAGCGATGCGATAGAGTGTGGCCGGCAATGTCATCGTCTCCGTTTGTCGTGTCCCGGCAGCAGCTTAGCGATCACAGCGGAATTTCCCAAACTTCGAAGACCATTCGTAAAAAAACCGGCCGGAGCGTACCCCCGGCCGGCTCAAATTTGCGTCAGGCGTCAGGGGTTACGACTTGCCGCGCGGCTCGCTGTGAAGTCCCATGATCAGGGCCACACAGGCCAGCAGCAGGATCACCGCGAAGGGGAACCCGGTCGATACGGCCATGGCCTGCAGCGCCGCCAGCCCGCCGCCGAGCAGCAGCGCGATGGCCACCAGCCCTTCGAAGGTCGCCCAGAAGACGCGTTGCGGCGTCGGGGCGTTGACCTTGCCGCCGGCTGTAATCGTGTCGATGACCAGCGAACCGGAATCCGACGAGGTCACAAAGAACACAATCACCAGAACGATGCCGACAAAGCTTGTGACCTGCGCCATGGGCAGCACGGCCAGCATCTCGAACAGCTGGGTCGGCAGACCCGCTTCAGCGATGCCGGTCACGCCTTCGTTGACCAGCGAGATGGCTGTGCCGCCAAAGGCTGTCATCCACAAGACCGAGACCAGCGAGGGGATCAGCAGAACGCAGGTGATGAACTCGCGCACCGTGCGCCCCCGGCTGACCCGGGCAATGAACATGCCAACGAACGGTGACCAGGAAATCCACCAGGCCCAGTAAAAGGCCGTCCAGCCCTGCCGGAAGTTATCATCGGCCCGTCCCACCGGGTTAGAAAGCGGGATGAGCTCCTGGGCATAGGCCCAAAGGTTGGTGAAGAAGCCGGTGATGATCGCAAGGGTCGGCCCGACGATGATGACGAACAGCAGCAGCAGCGCCGCCAGTACCATGTTGATTTCCGACAGACGCTTTACCCCTGCCTCCAGTCCTGCCACCACCGACACCAATGCAATGGCGGTGATGAAGACGATCAGCAGCACCATGAACAGATTGTTCGAGGGCAATCCGAACAGGAAGCTCAGCCCGGCGCTGGCCTGCTGGGCGCCGATGCCCAGCGAGGTGGCAAGGCCGAAAAGCGTGGCAAACACGGCCATGATGTCGATCACGTGACCGGTCCAGCCCCAGACGCGTTCGCCGAAAATCGGATAAAAGATCGAGCGGACGGAAAGCGGCAGGCCCTTGTTGAAGGCAAACAGCGCCAGCGACAGGGCAACGATGGCGTAGACCGCCCAGGGATGCAGGCCCCAATGGAAGATGGTTGCGGCCATGGCCAGATGCTGGGATTGTGCGGCATCTCCCGCGGCGCCGCCGAGCGGCGCCCAGCTTTCAGGCGAACCGGCGCCTTCGGCAAAGGATGAGCTGAAGTGCCCCAGCGGTTCGGAAACGCCATAGAACATCAGTCCGATGCCCATGCCGGCGGCAAACAGCATGGCGAACCAGCCGGGATAGGAATAGTCGGGCGTCGCCTCGGTACCGCCGATGCGGATCTTGCCATAGGGCGAAACAAGAATGCCCAGGATCACCAGCACGAAAATGTTGCCGGCGCTCAGAAAGAACCAGTCCAGGTTCGCGGTCAGCCAGTTGCGCAAATCGACATAGGCCGGGCCAAGTTGCGCCTGGAAAGCCAGTGTGATCAGCACAAAGGCGACCACCACAAGTCCGGACACCATGAAAACCGGATTGTGGATATCAAGCCCGAAGGGGCCGATTTTGGTTTCCACGTTGTGTTGGCCGATTTCGTATTCGGTGTCGATGATTTCTGTCGCGCCCTCAGGCGCGGGAATTGCATCCACATCGCTTTCGGTAACGTCTGCCATTCGGCTTCTCCTTTCTTGTGCAGCCACGATGCAAAGACCTCGCAAGCGGCCGCAAATTCAAACTTGATAATCTCAATTATCTATTGGCTTGTTCCAGAGAGTTCTAAGTCTTGTTCATGTTATAGTTTGTCACTCTCCGCCAATTTTTTGGCTGCACCCGCACCAACTTTAATGAACACTCGGCATAAAAATATGCGCTTCCCGCCGAGGCGGGCTGGGTCAGTGCTATCAATATGTTGGAATTAGTTGAATATCACACTTCCGCCACGATTTGTACCTTCGGGCGCGAACCGGGGATTTGCGTTGTGGATTAATCCAGTTCGTCCAGCGCCTTACGCTGGGCATGCATCGCCAGAAATATGCGGTAGTCGCGGTCATAGGCGGCGCGGAGGTCCGGGTTGGGATGGCGGACCGTGACGGCTCCCGCCATGCGCGTGCAGGCTTCGGTCAGGCTGGCCCAGGTGCCGCTCGCCGCAGCAGCGGCCATGGCAGTGCCGACCAGCAGCGCATCGGCCTCGGTGCGCTGGATGACGTCGCAACCGGTGACGTCGGCATAAAGTTCCATGAGCAGCGGATTGCGGGTGTGGCCGCCGGTGACATGCAGCGAATCGATGCCGTAGCCACTGTCGTTGAGCGCTTCGAGAATGTGCCTGAGCCCCAGGGCGATGCCAACGGCGGTCCGCCAGTAGAGCGCGCAGAGGCTGTCAAACGAGGTGTCGAGCGTGAGCCCCGAGATGACGCCCACCGCATCGGGCTCGGCAAGCGGCGAGCGGTTGCCGTGAAAGTCGGGCAGTACGTGCAGCCTTGCGGCGAAGTCGGCGCCCTGCTCGGCCCTGAGCGCCTGGATGCGCTCGATGATCTTCTTATGCTGTCGGTGATCGGGCTCGCCCCCCGCCGAGTGCCAGCGGATGATGTGGTCGAGAAGGGCGCCGGTCGCGGACTGCCCGCCCTCGTTGAGCCAGACGTCAGGCAGCACCGCCCCGAAATAGGGGCCCCAGACGCCGTGGATCGGGCGCGGTTCGGCACTCAGCGCCATGACGCAACTCGACGTGCCGGCGATAAGGCCGAGGTGACGGTGCAGGTCTTCGGGATCGCCGAGATAGTTGCCGAGCACGCCCAACGCCCCGGCATGGGCGTCGATCATGCCGGTGGCCACCACGCATTCGGTGCTCAAGCCCAGATCGGCAGCCGCCTCCCTTGTCAGCGTGCCGATGCGTCCACCCACCGGGGCGCTGGCTTCCGGCAACCGGCCGCGCTGGCGCAGGTCATCGAGGCCGAGCCCGGCGTAGAATTCCGGTTTCCAGCCCTGGTCTTCGTGCGCCAGAAAGGCCCATTTCGCCGTGAGCGTCGATTGCGAGCGCTCGATTTCGCCGGTGGCTTTCCAGGTCAGAAAGTCCGCCAGATCGAACAGATACCCGGCCCGCTCCCAGGTGTCCGGCATATGGCGTTTCAGCCACATGAGTTTGGGCACTTCCATTTCCGGACTGACGACACCACCCGAATAGGTCAGCACCCGGTGCCCGCTCGCCGTCGCCTCCTCTGCTTCGCTAAGCGCCCGGTGATCGAACCAGGCGATGGTGTCATAACCGCCCCTGCCCGGATTGGAGACGTTGAGGCCACGCCCCGCTTCATCAAGCACCACCAGCGAACAGGTCGCATCAAAGCCGATGCCCGCGATGTCCGTGCCCAGCACCCCGGCCCGGCCCAGTGCCTCGCGTACTGCCGCGCAGCAGGCGGCCCAGATTTCCGCGGAACTGTATTCGCCGCGATCGGCGCCCTGCCGGTCGACATTGATCGGATGTTCGACCCGCATCAGCAGCTTGCCGGCGCTGTTCACAATGCCGGCGCGAACGCTCGCCGTGCCTACGTCAACAGCAACGAAATGATCGACGCCTTCAGGTTGCACCGCGTCAAGCGCCTCCACCAGGCTCGGCAGGTCACGCATGTCTTCGAATATCCGGTCGGGCCCGGCGGCGGAAACCGCTTCGCGCAGGTTGGCCTGTTCCACATGCGAACCACCGCAATAGGCAAAGACCTTCATGCCCGCCGCTCTGGCCGCCGCAATGCCAGCGGGGCTGTCTTCGATCACCAGGCACTCGCCGGGCACAACGCCACACTTCTCGGCGGCGTGCAGAAACAGGTCGGGCGCCGGCTTGCCGTTGCGCACCTGGGCCGCCGAGAAAATCCGGTCACCGAAGCGGTTGCGGAGACCGGTCACCTCCAGGGAGTGGCGAATACGTTCAGGCTGCGAAGAAGAGGCGACGCAAACTTGATATTGCACCGCCAACCTGTCCAGCGCCTCGCCGAGACCGGGCGACGGCTGCAGCTCATTGCTGAAGGCTGTGAACAGCTCGTCGCGCATGGCCTGCAACGCCTGATCGTCAAGCTCCAGACGGTGCTCGTCGCGCAGACTGTTGCGTACCGTCGACAGGCTGCGGCCGAGGAAATTGTCAAATGCGTCGGCGGGGTCGACCTTCAGTCCCTGCGCGTCCAGCGTTTCCAGCAGCACACGCATGGCAATGGGTTCGCTGTCGACCAGCACACCGTCGCAGTCAAATATGATCAACCGGATCAATGCGCTGATACTCCCGACGCGGTACGACCGCCGGGATCAGCTGGTCAGCGTACCGGCGAGATAGGCTTGCAAGATCTGTTCGGTGCCCGTCGACCAGATGGTCTTGAGGGCGTGGGAGAAAGCTTGGACATAGGAGGGCGAATTTGCAAGCGGGCCGAAAATGTCCGTCATCGTCAAAAAAGCGGCAGGGTCGTCTTTCGCCACGCGGGCCCGTTCCTGCAGACGGTCCCAGTTGGGGTCGTTCGGCGCGATGTGTTTTCCGCTTTCCGTTTCGCCGAAGCAGTAGCGGCACCAGAGCGCGGAAACCAACGCCAGCCCTTCAATGGAAGCGCCATCGCGCAGCCGGTCGTTGACCGTGGGCAGGATGAACTTGGGCTGCCGGTTGGAACCATCGAGGCACAGCCGCCGCACCGTATCGCCGACCGTGGGGTTGGCGAAGCGCTCCTCGACCTTTTCGAGATAGGCGTGAAGATCAGTGTCGGGCACTGGCGGGACGACCGGAATGACTTCGGTCTCGACCAGCTTTCTGAGGAACCCCGAGACCAGCGGATTGGCCATCGCTTCATGGACGAACTCGATGTCCATCAGCCCGGCCGGATAGGCGATCGCGGCGTGACCGCCATTGAGGATGCGGATTTTCATCATCTCGAAAGGAGCGACATCGGAGACAAAGGTGACGCCTGCTCTTTCCAGCGCCGGGCGGCCTTGGGGGAAGATGTCTTCCACCACCCATTGCCGGAAGGTCTCGCAGGTGACCGGCCAATTGTCTCCGATGCCGTATGTGCCAGCGACCAGGCTGCGTTCCAGGTCTGAAGTCGCCGGCGTTATGCGATCCACCATGGCGTCGGGGAACGCAACCTGCGTTCGGACCCAATCCGCCAGAGCCGGATCGATGAGGTGGGCAAGGCCCGCCACCGCGTCGCGGGTGACGTGGCCGTTGCCGGGGATGTTGTCGCAGCTCATGACGGTAAACGGCGCAAGGCCCGCACCGCGCCGCGCTGTCAGACCGGCGAGGATGAGACCGAACACGGTCTGTGGGGTGGCCATGTTGGCAGCATCCATCACGATGTCAGGATGGGTGGCGTCGAACCTGCCGCTTGAATCGAGGAAATACCCGCCTTCGGTGATGGTCAGCGACACGATGCGAATGGCCGGGTTGACCAGCCAGGCCATCAGGGTTGGCACGTCACCCGGTTCGACGTAATCGATCATGGCGCCGGTGACCCGGGCGCTCTGGGTGCGCGCATCACGTTCGACGACTGTCGTCAACCAGTCCTGCGCCTGAAGCTTGCCGCGCATTTCGGCATCATGTGCTCGCACCCCGGCACCGACGATTGCCCAGTCGTGGTCAAGGCCGAGATTAAACAGGTCGTCGAGATAAACCGCCTGATGGGCGCGGTGAAAATTGCCAACCCCGAAGTGCAGTATGCCGGGCTTCAGGTCGGCGCGCCTGTAGGCGGGCACCTTCACATCGTCCGGCAACTCGCCCAGCGCACTCAAAGACAGCGGAATAGTCAACTTGGTGTCCTTGTTCTTCGAATGCGTTCAGACGGCCAGACCGGCTTCATTGAACTTGTAGATCTTATCGGGATTGGGTGTCACATAAACCGTGTCACCGTGCTTCACGCCAAATTCGCCGTCCGCACGGACTGTCAGCAGACCGGCGACATCAGTCTTGATGTGCAGGAACGTATCCGACCCCAGATGCTCGGCGACACCCACCGTGCCCTTCCATTTGCCGTCGGTAGTCGACAGATCAAAGTGCTCCGGTCGCACCCCGATTTCATGGACACCGTGTTCTGCAGCGGGCGCGCCGGCAACAAAGTTCATCTTGGGCGAGCCAATGAAGCCGGCCACGAACCGGTTGGCAGGCTTGTTGTAAAGTTCGAGCGGGGAGCCGAACTGTTCGACATTGCCAGCCTGCAGCACCACGATCTTGTCGGCCATTGTCATGGCTTCCACCTGATCGTGCGTCACATAGATCATGGTGGCCCCAAGCTTCTGGTGCAGTTCGGTGATCTCGAGCCGCATGTTGACGCGAAGTGCCGCGTCGAGGTTGGACAGCGGCTCGTCGAACAGGAATGCGGAAGGCTCGCGTACGATGGCGCGGCCGATGGCGACGCGCTGGCGCTGGCCACCCGAAAGCTGACCGGGGCGCCGGTCGAGATAGTCGTTGAGATTGAGCACGTCCGCCGCGGCGCGCACCTTCTGGTCAATTGTCGCCTTATCCATTTCGGCCATCTTCAGCGGAAAGGCGATGTTGTTGTAGACTGTCATGTGCGGATAAAGCGCGTAGGACTGGAACACCATCGACAGACCACGTTTTGCCGGCGGTGCGTTGGTGACGTTCTGTTCGTCGATCAGAATGCGGCCCTTGGTCAGGTCTTCGAGCCCGGCAATCAGGCGCAGCAGGGTGGACTTGCCGCAGCCGGACGGGCCAACGAAGACCACAAACTCGCCGTCCTTGATGTCGAGGTCGACATTGGGAATGACGTTGACGTTGCCGAAGGCCTTGTGGACCCCTTCGAGACGAATTGAACCCATTGTGGTGACTCCCCCTATTTAACCGCGCCGAAGGTCAGGCCGCGGACAAGCTGTTTCTGAGAGAACCAGCCGAGAATGAGAATTGGCGCGATGGCCATGGTCGAGGCTGCGGAAAGCTTGGCGTAGAACAGGCCCTCGGGGCTCGAATAGCTGGCAATGAATGCCGTCAGTGGCGCAGCCTGCGCGGCCGTCAGATTGAGCGTCCAGAACGCCTCGTTCCAGGCCAGGATGAAGTTGAGCAGGATGGTCGAGGCGATGCCGGGCACCGCCATCGGCGTCAGCACGTAAAGAATTTCATTGCGCAGGTTGGCGCCGTCCATGCGGGCCGCTTCGAGGATCTCGCCGGGGATTTCGCGGAAGTAAGTGTAGAGCATCCACACGATGATCGGCAGGTTGATCAGCATGAGGACGATGACCATGCCGAACCGCGAATCCAGCAACCCGAGCTGAATGAACAGCAGGTAGATCGGGTAGAGCACACCTACAGCCGGCAGCATCTTGGTCGACAGCATCCACAACAGGATGTCCTTGGTGCGCTTGGAGGGCACGAAAGCCATCGACCAGGCTGCCGGAATGGCGATGAGAGTGCCAAGGATGGTTGAGCCACCGGCGATGATGACCGAGTTGATCAGATAGCGCAGGTAATCGGAGCGCTCCTGCACTACGGCGTAGTTCTCGAGCGTCCAGTCGAAGAACAGGAAGACCGGCGGATCGGAAATCGCCTGCGCCTCGGTCTTGAAGCTGGTCAGGATCGTCCAAAGGATCGGGAAAAAGATCAGCAGGCCAACCGCCCAGGCGATAAGCGTGTTGACGGCCTTGCGTTGGTTGGTGACTGCACATGCCATGTCCGTCTCCCCTCAGGCGTCCAGGTTCTTGCCGACGATCCGCATCAGGAAGATCGCGACGATGTTGGCGAGGATGATGGCGTAAACGCCACCGGCGGAGCCGAGGCCGACATTCTGGCTTTCAAGCACGCGCTGGAAAATGAGATAGGTCAGCGTGCGGGTGCCGAAGGCGCCACCGGTGGTGACAAAGATTTCGGCAAAGATGGACAGCAGGAAGATGGTCTGGATCAGGATCACGATGGTGATCGCGCGGCCCAGATGTGGCAGCACGATGAACCAGAAGCGCTTAAGCACTGGCGCACCGTCCATCTCGGCGGCTTCAAGCTGCTCGGTGTCGAGCGACTGAATGGCGGTGAGCAAGATGAGTGTGGCGAACGGCAGCCACTGCCATGAGACGATGAGAATGATCGAAGCAACCGGGATGTCGGACAGCCAGATGATGGGGTCGGCCCCGAAGAACCGCCAAAGATGGGCGAACAGTCCGTTCACCGGGTCCATGAAGATGTTCTTCCAGACCAGCGCCGAGACGGTGGGCATGACGAAGAAGGGCGCGATGATCAGGATGCGGACAACGCCCTGCCCCCACATTTGCTGATCAAGCAGAATCGCGAGCAGTACGCCGAAGATGATGCAGATTGCCAGCGCACCAACCACAATCGCGAGGGTGGTGACGATGCTGGGCCAGAAGGCGCTGGAAGTGACAAAGCGCACGTAGTTGTCGAAGCCGACGAAGCCCTGGTCGCCGCCGCGCAGCGGCAGGTAAGCGCGGAACGAGAACCAAAGTGTCATCAACAGCGGGACGAGCATCCATCCCAGGAGCAGGATGACGGCGGGCGCCATCATCAAGCGGGCAGCAGATCTGGAACTCTGGGTCGCCATGGCTCGAACTTCTCCCCGTCCCCTGGTTTCGGCCGATATTGAATGCGGTGTTCAGATTCGCCGGGGGCGTGACCCGAAGGTCAGCTCCCGGCGCAGGGAGGTCGCAGATGCAACCAATCTCGTTGGCTAACGGCTTACATGTAGCCGGCAGCTTCCATTTCTTCGGTGGCGATGGCCTGGGCCTTGGCGAGTGCTTCTTCGACACTCTGCTGACCGGCATAGACTGCCGAGAATTCCTGGCTCACCTGGGTGGCAATGCCGGCGAATTCTGGAATGGCCGCGAACTGCACGCCGACGTAGGGCACAGGATCAACCGTGGGGTTGTTCGGATCGGCGGTCAGGATGGACTCCAACGTCATCTCGGCGAACGGCACGGCCTGGTAGTCCGGGTTTTCGTACAGCGAGATACGGGCACCCGGCGGCACGTTGGCCCAGCCTTCGTTTTCAGCGACCATTTCGATGTAGTCTTTCGAGGTGGCCCATTCGATGAACTGCTTGGCGCCATCGACATCATCGGTACCGGCCGGAATGGCCAGTGCCCAGGCCCACAGCCAGTTGGCGCGCTTGCCAAGGCCGTTGTCGGGCGCCAGGGCAAAGCCGACGCTATCAGCAACCGTGGAGTCAGCGGGGTTAGTTACGAAGGAAGCAGCCACGGTCGCGTCGATCCACATGCCGCATTTGCCCTGCTGGAACAGCGACAGGTTTTCGTTGAAGCCGTTGGTTGCGTATCCCGGAGGGCCAGATTCGGTCATCATCTCGACGAAGAAGTTGAGCGTGTTGGCCCATTCTTCGGTGTCGAACTGCGGACGCCAGTTTTCGTCGAACCAGCGGGCGCCGAACGAGTTGGACATGGCGGTGATGAAGGCGCCGCCTTCACCCCAGCCGGCCTTGCCGCGCAGGCAAATGCCGTTGATGTCGGCATCGCGGTCGGTCATGGCTGCCGCCGCCTGTTTGATGAAGTCCCAGGTCGGGGCGTCCGGCATTTCGAGACCGGCCTGTTCCATCAGGTCGGTGCGGTACATGATCATTGAGCTTTCGCCATAGAACGGCGCTGCGTAAAGCGTGCCGTCATGGCTCAGGCCACCGGCCATCGCCGGCAGGATGTCGGCGGCGTCATATTCCTCGGACAGGTCGTCGAGCGGGACGAGCCAGCCATTGGCGCCCCAGATCGGGGTCTCGTACATGCCGATGGTCATGATGTCGAACTGGCCGCCATTGGTCGAAATGTCGGTGGTCACGCGCTGGCGCAGAACGTTTTCCTCCAACGTCACCCACTCGACCGCGATGCCGGTCTCGGCAGTGAATTGATCGGTGTAGCCCTGCATGCGGATCATGTCGCCGTTGTTGACGGTGGCAATGGTCAGGGTCTGGGCCTGTGCCGCAAACGAAATTGCCATAGCCGAGCAGGCGCCGATGAGAATCGGTGTCAGTTTCATGGATTTCCTCCCAGTTAAGCCTGCACATGCAAGTAATGGGCATGTGCTCTAGCTGTGGGCAATTATTCACTTACCCATTTTGGAGTCAACGCAGAAATTGCGCCATGAACTTCAGCGCACGGGCAAACCTCGGCTAAGTCGATGAAACTCGTAGAGAATTATTTTGGAACCGGAATTCGTTCGGCCACATGATGTACGTTACCGAAGGCGCTCGGAACGCAGGACAAACGAGCGACGACGCAGGAATCGGCGTCGCCAGGGCCTTCGCTCAGGCGTTCAGCAATTGCCCGGCTGTTTTCTCGTCGGTGATGAGGCCGCTGATCAATTTGCCGCGAATGGCACCAAGTATTCCGGCCAGTTTGATGTCGCCCTTGGCAAGCGCGATGACGTGACAGGATCTGGTGGAAGGTAGCGAGCCGCTGGCGACGCGGCTGTTGGTGTGACCCTCGATCATTTGGCCGTTTGCATCGAATGCCCACCCGCAGATTTCGCCCACCGCGCCTGCCTGGCGGAGATCATCGAGTTCCACACGTGAAACGAACCCGTCGGCAAAGAGCGGCGCCTCCGGCCCCAGGTCGCCGATGCCAACGTAGGCGACATCGGCCTGCTGGGCGAGCTTGAGAGCGGCCGCGACCAGCGGCGTCTTGTGCAGGCTGTCACGCTCGGCCACGGTGGTTGCCACCACCGGCAGCGGCATGGGGAATGACCGCGCCTTTGAAGCATCGGCAATGGCGAAGATCACGTTGTAGAAGGACGCAGAGCCGTCCGGTGCGATATTTCCGGCGAGAGACACGATCTTGTGCTGCGGGCAGTTCATCTTGGGCAGAAGGTCGATCGCGGCTTTCAAGGTCCTGCCCGTGCCGATGGCAAAAACTTGCCCCTTCGAAGCGTTAAGCCGCCGTTCGATATCGGCGGCACCCACCTCGGCAATACCGACCGTGAGGGATTCCGAATAGGGATCGGTGGGGACTACCTCCACCTGTTTCAGCCCGAACTTGTCGGCCAGGCGCCGGGCCAGTTCCATGACGTCTGCGATCGGATGATCGATGCGCACCTTGACCAGACCGGCACTGGTGGCGAGGGAAACAAGCCGTTGCGCAGACTGACGGGAGACGCCCAGAATGTCAGCGATTTCGTCCTGACGGCGGCCTGCCACATAGTAAAGCCAGCCGGCGCGGGCCGCCTGATCCAGCCGCTTGTCATTGTCGTCACGTTGAACGGGCTTGTTCATGAGCCACCCTGTTTCCGCTTGCACGCGGTGATATGCGAAAAATTTGTGATCCGAGGGAAACTGTCAACTCTGCGTCTTGTCCGGGACAGCAAAAACGCAGGTTACAGGAGCTTAAGCAGTTTTACGCATACTGGTCCGGCGGCAGATGGCCGCGGGGCAGGTTCGAATGACCGATTTGCTGCGCGATCGCGCGGGGACATTCGCGAAAGTAGACACCACGGTTCTGTGCTGGCTGATCTGTGCGCTTTCGGCTGCGAATGTGGTCGTGCTGTTTCTGGCGGCAATGCAATCCGGACTTGCGCCGGTCCTGTGGGCGCTACTTGGTCTCGGCCTCGTCTGCCAGGCCGGTCTGATGTGGATGCTGCAAAATCGAAAGTCTGTCGCCGGGAACGACAGCGACAGCGATCGCCTTCTGGCCAGCATTCTGCTGGATCACGATGACGGCGCACCCGACAATTGGAGCTTTGAACTGGACGCCTCCGGCCGACTTACATCGGCGTCTGCCGGATTCGAGGCGGCAACGGGAATTGGCGCAGAGGAGTTCAAGAGCGTCAATTTCGTGGGCTTCCTCGAAAACCTTGATGCGCGGCCGCAAAACAATCTGAAGCGCCTGGGGCGACTTATCAGGACCGGCCGGGCCTTCCGGAATGTGGACCTTTGCCTCGAGGTCTCGGGCGAGACGATCCACTGGCGCCTGTCCGGTAAACCCAGAACAGCGGGCGACAGAAGCTTACTGGGCTTTGTCGGGGTTTGTCTCGATGTAACCTCCGCGAAACGGGCCGATGAGGAAATGACCAGAATGGCGCATTTCGATGCGCTGACGGGTCTGATCAATCGCGGCCTGTTCAATTTCCAGATCGAACATCTTTCGGATCGACTTGAGCGATATGGTTCGGCGTTCAGCCTGATGGTTCTGGACGTCGACAAGTTCAAGTCCATCAATGATGCACTTGGACATCCGGCGGGCGACAAGGTGCTGGCTGCTATTGCCGAACGCATTTCGGGCTGCATCAGGGAAACTGACATGGCGGCCCGCGTTGGCGGCGACGAATTCGCCGTGCTGTTACCCACCACCTCCAGCCGCGGTGACTTGGAGATTGTGGCCAGACGTATTGTCGAAGCGATGCGTCGGCCAGTTGACGTGGAAGGCCAACAGGTGCCGGTCAGTCTGAGCGGCGGAATTGCCCTCGCCCCGCTCAATGGCACCCGTCCCGAACCGCTGATGCGTAATGCGGACATGGCCCTGTACCGCGCCAAACACGCGGAGGGTACGAGAATCGTCTTCTTCGACGCTGAAATGGATGCTGAAAAGCGCGAACAAAATATGCTGGCGGACGAACTGACACACGCGCTCGACCGGGAGGAGTTTGAGCTCTACTTCCAGCCGCTCATCGATACGCCTACAGGAATCCCTGCCGCTTTCGAAGCCCTCTTGCGCTGGAACCACCCCGTACGTGGCACGGTGACCCCCGTGGAGTTCATTCCCCTGGCGGAGGAGAACGGCTCGATTGTTGCACTGGGGGATTGGACCATCATCGAGGCCTGCCGGATCGCCAGTTCGTGGCCTGAACATGTCCGGGTGTCAGTCAACCTGTCGCCACGGCACGTGCGGGAATCCGATATCGTCGAAATCACCCGGCGGGCACTCGCGCGCCATGGCATGACCGGAGACAGACTGGAATTCGAGATCTCAGAGGGCGTGCTTGGTGAATTCGACGCCGGCATGCTGGGCCAGTTATCCGAGGTGCAACGCCTCGGCGTCACCATCGCCCTTGATGACTTCGGGACCGGTATTTCCAACCTGGCGAACCTCAACCGTTTCGGGTTCGACTCGGTGAAGATCGACAAGAGCTTCATTGACCGGATTCCCGGCGAAGCTGCGGCGCGGCGCCTGCTCCGGTCGATTGCGGCACAAGCCAAAACGCTCAACCTCAGCCTGTCGGCGGAAGGTGTCGAGACGCGTGAACAGGCCGACTATCTTAACAGTATCGCCTGCCAGAAGCTGCAGGGGTACTTTTTTGCAAAGCCGCTCCGCGAAATCGATCTGGCCGCCTACCTGCTCAACTCGGCGCTGGACCTGGAAGGTGTTTCCCCCCGTTCCGCCCCCTTCGCCAACAGCGCGTGAGGCCGAAAGCCTCCGGGTGTCATCTGGTCGCCAGACCATTCAAAATGGAAAGAAGTGGTGCCCAGGGGCGGATTCGAACCACCGACACGCGGATTTTCAATCCGCTGCTCTACCAACTGAGCTACCTGGGCCCGGCGCCTGAAACGGCGCTTGAGGTCCGCGGGTTATAGGGCGTCATTCCGGACCTGTCCAGCACCTGCGGCGGTGAAACTTTCCGCATTTTCACATCCCGACACGAACAGTTGTGTCCGGGCCTGCAATGGGCGACATTGGCGCTAACATGTTAGTTTTGGAGAAGCGAAATGCTTGAAGACATCAAGGGGAAAAGGGCGCTGGTAACGGGATCCTCAACCGGGATCGGGGCGGCGGTGGCAAAGGCGTTGGGCCGGCTTGGCGCCCATGTTGCGGTGCACGGATTTGCCAATGCGGACAAGGCGCAAAAAGTTGCGGATGAGATTATCGCCGAGGGCGGCACCGCCGTGGTCGTTCTGGGTGATGTCAGCAATCACGACAAGGCGGGTGCGATAGCTGAAGAGGCGGCAAAAGCGCTTGGGGGTCTTGATATCCTGATCAACAACGCCGGCGGCATCGTCAAGCGGGTGACCAACGAGGCCTTCGACAATGACGTTTTCGACCAGATCTACGACCTGAACGTCCGCTCGATCCTCAATGTCACCAAGGCGGCCATACCGCATCTGAGGGCCGCCGGTGGCGGGTCGATCGTCAACACGGGATCAGTGGCGGGCCGGTTTGGCGGGTTCAACGGGTCAGTGATGTATGCATCGACCAAGTCAGCGGTGCACGGCATCACGCGAAACGCGGCGCGCGAACTGGCGGACTACAACATCCGCGTCAACACCGTCGCGCCGGGCTTCATCATCACCCCGTTCCACGACGAAACACCGCAGGAAGTTCGCGATACGGCGGCGGCACAAATCCCGATGAAACGGCTCGGCACGGCCGAAGAATGTGCGGGCGCCTATGTGTTTTTGTGCTCTGAAGCGATGAGCGGCTACATCACCGGACAAATTGTCGATGTGAACGGCGGTCAATTGATGGTTTGACCGCGCACATGATTTACCCCTGCTACTTCTCATCCTCGGAAAAGTCATCATCCTCTTCGCCTGCTTCGGCAGGTATGGCGTAGGCGCCGGTCAGCCATTTGCCCAGATCGATGTTGGCGCAGCGGGCTGAGCAAAAGGGGTGAAAGTTCTGGACCGAGGGCTTGTCGCAGATGGGACAGGGGCGCGTCGGGCGCAATCTGGTGACTTTGCTGGCGGGCATAACACCTCCTGCATGTCCTGAGTTGGAGGGCGTCAGACGCCGGCCATGTTGCCCTGGTTCAGCCAGTTGAAGTGAACGGGGTAGCCCGCTCCATCCAACAGCGAAACGGTTTCGTAAAGCGGCAAACCGACCACGGCATGGTAGGAACCCTGAAGCTTGAGTACGAATGAACCGGCAATGCCCTGGATAGCGTAGCCGCCCGCCTTGTCCCGCCACTCGGCACTGGCCAGATAGGCCTCGATCTCTCGGTTGGACAGGCGTTTGAACCGGATTTTGGTTTCAACGAGCCGGCGGCGTGCCTGACCCGAAGGGGTCAAAAGACAGATGCCGGTGAAGACGCGGTGCGAGCGCCCGGACAGAAGCCGCAGGCAGGTGGCGGCCTCGTCCATCATTTCCGCCTTGGGCAGGATGCGGCGACCGACTGCCACCACGGTGTCTGCGGCGAGAACCAGCGCATTGTCTGCGGTGCCGGCCTGACGGGCCTTATGCTGCGCCGCGAAGGCCTTCAGGTCGGCAAGACGTGCGGCGAGGCGGCGCGGCAGCTCGCCGCGCTCAGGCGTCTCGTCAACGTGGGCCGGGATGAGATGTTCGGGTTCGATGCCGATCTGGTTCAGCAGCGCCAGGCGGCGCGGTGAGGCCGAAGCCAGGATCAATTCGGGACGGCTAGCCATTCTATGCTTTCAATCCGTCAGTCCGCCGAGTTAGGTCAGCGGAAACGATAGGTGATGCGCCCCTTGGTCAGGTCATAGGGCGTCATTTCAACAAGCACCTTGTCGCCCACCAGTACCCGGATGCGGTTTTTGCGCATGCGGCCCGCGGTGTGTGCGATGATCTCGTGATCGTTCTCCAGCTTCACGCGGAAAGTCGCATTCGGCAAGAGTTCCGCGATCACGCCCGGAAACTCGAGCAGTTCTTCTTTAGCCATTCTTTCTCCTGAAAAGCCCATGGCGGGCCGAATTGGCGCGCAACCTATCCGAATTCAATTGCGATGTGAACCTTTTAGCAACAGCGGTTCCAGCCGGTCTCCGATACGCCTCATCAGGCCGTCGCGCAACTGCGTATAGGCGGCAAGCCGGTTGTCGCGATTGCCTTCGATCACGGTCGGGTCCTCGGTTTCCCAATGCTCGATTTCGGCCGCGTCCAGATGCCGTTCAGCGACGGCTTCACGGGCTTCCTGGGAAAGCGTTACGACCAGATCGAAATGGGTGGCGACAAGTTCGTCCATCGTGTGAGGCGTGTGGACGGACATGTCGATCCCCAGCGGCGACATGGCCGCCTGCACAAGCCCGTCCGCGACTCCCGAGCGGGCGCCGGCCGAACGGGCGATCAGCTTGCCGGGGAACAGGTGCCGGGCCAGAGCCGCTGCCATGGGGGAACGGACCGAGTTCATCGAACAGACGAAGAGCACCGTCGGCAAGCCGCTATCGCGTTCGTCGATGCGGGTGGCATAGGGCTGAATGGCGCAAAGAAGAGTGAACAGACGCCGGGCCGTGTTGGCATCCATTTCAAGCTTGTTATCGAGCCGCGAACGAAGCAAATCCGCTGCATCATTGTGCAGACCGCGCCTTCCCATATCGACGGCCTCGATCTGGTAGGTCGAGCCGCTCTTGATCGCGTCGTAATAGCTTTCACGAACACGGAAATAATCACGGATCAGGCCCCGGAAAGGGGTCAAAGACAGGTAATGCGCGGCAATCGGCTCGAAATTCTCCGGGTTGCGGACGTCAAAGACGATGTAGTTGCCAATGATGGAAATATGCAGGGCGAAGGGACCCGTCGCGTCCACGCGTGCGGGGCGAAAGCGGTTCTCTTCGACCAGGTCGTAAATGGCATTCCGCCACTCATGAACTTCATCGGGATTGGACGAGGTGATGGTATTCGGATCGAGCGTGACGGACACGATCTTGTCAGTCGCCGCGTCGAGTTTGAGGGGAGCGTTCATCAATCAGCGGTTCAGCCGGATGGAGACCGAGCGCCCGTGGGCCTCGAGGTTCTCAGCTTCGGCGAGCGCGACCGTTGCTCCGCCCAACTCGGCCAGATTGTCTGGCGTGCATTTGAGAAGCGAGGTGCGTTTCATGAAGTCAATTGTGCCGAGGCCAGAGGCAAAACGGGCTGTGCCGGCGGTGGGCAGAACGTGGTTTGAGCCGCCGACATAGTCGCCAATGGCTTCAGGCGTGTGATGGCCGAGAAAGACTGCGCCGGCGTTACGGATGCCCTTGACCAAGGATTCAGGATTGTCGACGGCGAGTTCGAGATGTTCAGGCGCGATGCGATTGGCAAGCTCAAGTGCCTCGTCGAGATCTCGGGCAGTTATGATGGCGCCGTAATCGCGCCAACCTTCGCTGGTCAGCTCGCGCCGGCGCAAAACGGCCAGTTGCCTGTCGACTTCACCTGCGATGGCGTCAGCCAATTCCGGATCAGTCGCGATGGCGATAGACTGTGCCCCTGCGCCGTGCTCGGTCTGGGCCAGAAGGTCGGCTGCGACCCAGGCCGGATTGGCGGTTTGATCTGCGATCACCAGCACGTCGGAGGGCCCCGCCATCATGTCGATGCCCACCGTGCCGAAGACCTGCCGCTTGGCGGCCGCAACATAGGCGTTGCCCGGTCCGACGATCTTGGCAACCGGCGCAATGGTTTGCGTACCGAAAGCGAGGGCGGCAACGGCCTGGGCGCCGCCGATCCGGTAGATTTCCGTCACGCCAGCAATGTTTGCCGCAAGCAACACGGCCGGATTGATCTTGCCGTCGGGGGTCGGCACCACCATGGCGATGCGTTCGACACCTGCGACGTTTGCCGGAACCGCATTCATCAAAACCGAAGAGGGATAAGAGGCAAGTCCACCAGGCACGTAAATGCCGACGGCCTCGACTGCAGTCCATTTTGCGCCCAGACTTACACCAAGCGCATCGGTGTACATGCTGTCTTCGGGCCTTTGACGGACATGATGCGATTTGATCCGGTCGTGGGCCAGCTGCAGGGCATCGGCCACTTCGTCCGGGACTTCGGCACGCGCGCGGGCAATTTCCTCCGAAGTGAATCGCAGCGTCTCGACCGAGAGTTCAAGCCGGTCAAATCTGTTGGTGTAGTCGAGCAGCGCAGCGTCTCCGCGCGCGCGGACATCATCAATGATGGCGCGGACGACATCGTCCACTTCAACACTGGCTTCGCGCTTGGCAGCCAAAAGCTCGCTGAAATTAGAAGCAAAATCAGCATCCAGTGTCGATAGGCGTTTCGCCATGGGGTCCGGTCAGTCCTGTTCGAGCGCGTGGGCGGGTTTGCCCTTGGCTGCCCAGGCTGCACCCAAATCCTGCAACCGGGCCTCAAGGCAATCCACTTTCAACTCAATTGTACCGCCGCCGGCAAAATCGAGCACGATTGTTCCGGATGGATTGTCATTGCTGACGAAGCGGATGGCAAGCAGTTCCAGCACGCCTTCCTTGGCCTGAAGGTTGATGGCTTTAGAAGTGACATCGCGGACGTAGTCGAAGTGAAGCGCAGTGCGCCGGCGTTCGCCACGACCTCGAATGTCGCTGGCTTCCCAGACGAACCTGTTCATCAAAAGGGCAAATCGGGAGTCGCTCTTTGACAGACCGATGTCCGAAACCCGCATGACGGCGTCCTGAGTGAAGGCTGAAATAACCTCCAGGTCCTCGGTGTCGAGCGCGAGAAGTCTCAAGTCTGGCATTTTGCGGCGTTCCTTGCGGCTGGTTGCGCCGAACACATGGGGGAGAGGTCCGCAAGTTGCAAGCTTTGCAGCCGATTCATTGGGAAACTAGGCGTCCAGACGCTCTATTTCCGCTCCACAGGCACGCAACTTGTCCTCGAGGCGTTCGAAGCCGCGATCAAGGTGATAAATGCGGTTGACGATCGTCTCGCCCTTGGCGGCAAGTCCGGCGATGATGAGCGAGACGGAAGCCCTGAGGTCGGTCGCCATCACCTGCGCGCCACGCAATTCGTTGACGCCTCGGATGGTTGCCACCTGTCCGTCCACCGAAATATCAGCGCCAAAGCGGGCAAGTTCTGCGACATGCATGAAGCGGTTTTCAAAGATCGTCTCCTTGATCTTGGAAACACCGGCCGACCGGGTCATTAGCGCCATGAACTGCGCCTGCAGATCTGTCGGAAAACCCGGAAAGGGCTGAGTCTCGACATCGACGGGGCGAATGGGGCCGTTCGGGCCGATGATGCGGACGCCGTCATCTTCATCCGTCACGCTTGCCCCGGTCAATTCCAGAACATCTAGGGCGGCCCTCAGGTTTTCGGCGCGGGCGCCGCGCAAAAGGATGTTGCCACCCGTCATGGCCGCTGCCATGGCGTATGTGCCCGTCTCGATACGGTCAGGCAAAACCTCAAACGTGGCGCCGCCAAGCTTCTCCACACCCTCAATGACCAGACGCGGCGTACCGATCCCTGAAATCCTTGCGCCAAGCGCGATCAGACACTCGGCGAGGTTGCCAATTTCGGGCTCCTGGGCAGCGTTCTCGATGATGGTTGTGCCGTTTGCGAGGGTTGCCGCCATCATGACGACATGGGTGGCACCAACGGAGACTTTCGGAAAGCGCAGCTTGGCGCCGACGAGCCCGCCCTTCGGGGCCCTGGCGATGACGTAACCTTCATCGAGTTCGATTTCAGCACCCAGCGCGCGCAACCCATCAAGATAGAAATCGACCGGCCTTGTACCGATGGCACAGCCGCCGGGCAGCGAAACCTTGGCTTCGTGTTCTCGAGCCAATAGCGGGCCGATGACCCAGAAGCTGGCCCGCATGGCCGAGACGAGATCGTAGGGGGCGGTCGTGCTGGTGATGCTGGGCGTGTTGAAGCGCAACGTCTGGCCACCCATTCCATTGAAGCCGGGATCGGAGTCCACCGGCTCGATGGACGTGCCGTGATTCTCCAGAATCAGGTTGAGTTGGCGAACGTCGGCGAGGCGCGGCACATTGCGCAGGACCAGTTCCTCTTCGGTCAACAAGGAGGCGATCATCAGCGGCAGCGCGGCATTCTTGGCGCCCGAAATGGGCAATTCGCCGGACAGCGCGTGGCCGCCAACAAGTCGTATGCGTTCCATGGTCAGTCCACACTCTGGAGTGGTTGCAATCCGGTGTTTAGAGCGTCTTCAGGTATCCCAGCTTGCAATTTGCCGCAAGCATCAGGGCGATTTTGAGGAGTTCAGGATTTATCCGCCGGCAAACCCGTTTTGTCGGATGTTGAATCGCCGGCAGACCGGACGCGAGCCTGGGATTTCCGGCGCTTGAGGTTTTCTCGCAGTTTTTCGGCGAGCCTTTGTTCGCGGGACTTTTTCGCGCTGTCGCCGGCCATTTCCTGCGTTCTCACTCCTCCGGTCACCCTGCGCGTCTGTGCCAATTTTTTGGCCTTGCGTCCAGATTGAGCCTGTGGCACTAACGGCCCGGTTTTGCGGGGTCACGCCGCCAAAACATCATTTCAGCTGCCGTAGCTCAGGGGTAGAGCACTCCCTTGGTAAGGGAGAGGCCGAGAGTTCAAATCTCTCCGGCAGCACCATTTGCATTCCCCAAAGTCAGTTGGGCCTATCACCCGCCAGGCATAGGCCCAAAAGAGGCCGGGTCGCCCCGGCCTGATTGAATCTTTGTTCGCCGTGTTGGCTTAACCGGCGCGCAGCGGCGAGATCTGGATCTCGACCCGGCGGTTGGCTGCCTTGCCGGCTTCGGTTGCGTTGGAAGCGATGGGGCTGGATTCGCCCTTGCCATCCACATAGAAGCGCCGCGCGTCGACGCCGTTGGCGGCAATGACGTTGGCCACCGCAATGGCGCGCTCGCGTGACAAGTTGAGGTTGAATTGTTCCGACCCGTCTGAATCAGTGTGGCCGTAAACGTCGACGATCGTGCGATCAAAGCGCTGCATGACCAAAGCGACAGACTGAAGCGTCGAACGGAAGCCCGGGCTGACTTCGGAACTGCCGGTCGCAAAGGTGATGTTGGAGGGCATGTTCAGGATAATCTGGTCGCCAACGCGGGTCACGGACACGCCTGTACCCTGCAACTGTGCGCGCAGTTCCGCTTCCTGTTGATCCATGTAGTTGCCGATAGCACCGCCGGCGAGACCGCCGATGCCTGCGCCGATCAGGGCGCCAATGCGGGCATCACCGCCCACGGCTGTGCCGATTATGGCGCCGCCGACAGCACCAGTGCCCGCACCGATAAGGGCGCCGCCGGTCGTGTTGGAAATCTGGCTTTCGCCGGTAAACGGATTTGTCGTTGTACAGGCCGAAAGCATTGCTGCCGCGGCCACCGCCCCGATAATCTTATACTTCATTGGGTTGTCCCTCTTCGTGTACTCGCCGCCTTTATCGGCGCCGATTAAGGCAGGATATTGGTTAATCGTCCAGTCCGGGCCGCGAAACAAGGGATGCGGGGCCTAGTTGTTGGCCAACCCACCGTCGACGATAAATTCCTGTGCGGAGATCAACCGGCTGTCGTCGGCGGCCAGAAATAGCGCCATCCCAGCGATGTCATCAGGCATGACGGATTCATGCAGCGCCTGGCGCTGTATGTTGGCCGCGATCTTTTCAGGCGTCGTCCAAAGAGCCAGCTGCCGTTCGGTCACCACCGAGCCCGGCACCAGTGTGTTGACGCGAATGCCGTGCGGCCCCAGATCGCGGGCCATGGATCGAGACAAGCCGTGTGCAGCGGCCTTGGCGGTGGTGTAGACGGGCATGTTTCCCGCCATAAGCATCCAGCTGATCGAACCGAAATTGATGATTGAGCCCTTGCCCGCCGCGATCATTCCCGGCGCAACGGCCTGAATGGCGAAGAAGGCGTGCTTGAGATTGACTGCGATTCGCTCGTCCCAGTATTCGGGGGTGACATCACGCCAGTCGTGGCGGTGGTCATTGGCGGCGTTGTTTACCAGCACCAGCGCATCGCCGTGGAGGCGTGAAAAATCAGCGATTGCAGACTGGTAGGCCGGTGTGTCGGTGATGTCGCACGCCAGGAATTGCACATTGTGGCCGGCTTCGGTCAGTTCGGCGGCGAGCGCCGTTCCGTTCTCCTCGGCAATGTCAACAAATCCAACCTTTGCTCCCTGCCCTGCAAAGCGGCGCACGAGTGCGGCGCCGATGCCTGTGGCGCCGCCAGAGATGACAACAGGACAGTCTTCAAGGCTGGGATAGGTAGCGTAGTGAATTTGTGACACGCGCCTGCCCTTCCCGCACCGCGACCGAACTCAAGCGAAGAGCTAGCGCAAGCGATCGGGACGGGCAAGGCACTGTGTTCAAATGCTTCTAGGCTGCGACCTCGTCAGGATGACGGGCTTCAATTTGCTCAAGCAGCGGCATGATGCGGTCGACATTTTCGATGTGCCGCTGTTCCATGGAGAAGCTCATGGCCAGATTGTCACGGCCCGGACAGAAGGTGCAGATGTTCACGCCATCGTGCCAGGCACCGCAGAAGATCGGTTCGATCACACCATTGGTCAGGCTGCCGTAAGTCCGGTGCGGAGGCACCAGTGTCAACACGACGTGGGTATTGCCGTTGAAGCGCCAGAAGCGCTTCGGCGGAATGGCGGGAAGGATGCGATTCAGCGCACGCAAGGTTCCGAACATGGCGTTGATCATGGTCTGGAACTTGGTGATGTCTTTCTGCTCGATCTGGTCGACAGTCTTGTCGACTTCGCGGGCGTAAGCCTCGAAATTGTCCATCACCGTGAACTTGGCCTCGAGGGCCCGCACACGGAAGAAGTCGTCATCTGCGCTGGTCCGCTTTGTGTCCAGCATCGTGTAGGCGGCACCGATGACCTTCTGGGACCAGATCTTGTCCTTGCCCTCGCCGTTGAGCGCGTAGGTGACGAGCGCGAAATAGAGCGAGCGCTGGCGTACGCCGAGCTTATTGGCCAGATGGCGAAGCCGGTGGCGGCTGATCGCCAGAGTCTTGAAGCCGAAGGGCTGTTCTTTCGGCGCCATCAGCAGTGCGATGCCGAGGTACATGCCGGTCATCAGCCAGGCCCGCAGAATGCTCGAAGCTCGCTGCAGGAAGCTGATCTTGTTGGACTTGTCCGACATGATGCCGTGACCGGCCGACTGCGAACGGGTCATGAGGGCGGAATCAGAGCCTTCCATGACAGCGTGGCTGGCGCGGACCTGAATGAGAGCGGAGCGGCCATGTTCATCCGGACCGTTGCGCAATTGCACAACCATGACGCGGAACAGCGGCAGGTCTTCGCGTTCGTAGATATCTTCGCTCTTTGAAATCCACTTGTCGGGATAGCCGTCAAAACTATCGACCGTTTCGACCGAAGTGATGGCGTCAAGAACGTGCTTGGGGAAAGGCTGGCCGGGCTTTGCGCCCATAAATCCGTGGGTCAGTTGCGGGGCGAGGGAAACCATCTCCGCGACCAGATTTCCAATGCCGTCCTTGTCGAAGGTCCGCGTTGACCAAGCCGTGTAAAACACGGTGTCGCGGCCCTTGTACAAAAACCACTGGAAATTGGTGAACAAGGCCTGGGGATCGTTCTGGACGGCAACGCGGGCCCTCTCCAGTACATCCACCTGGTCCGCCGGGAAACTTGCGGACGAAAAACTCTTCATGGGTGCGCCCCCTAGACTACTACGTTTCGTTAACCTACCGGCAGTTTCCGGAAGCTTCAAGCTTCAGTTGACCCGATGGTTTACGCCGGTTGGGTGGACTGTTGCCGCAAAATCACACCGATTTCATTGACGTGGCGCAAGTTTGCGGTTTGCGCGAAGAAGTTGAAACTCGTCTTCGTGCGTCCCGGAACGATGACGCAGGCATTTGCGCCCTCAAGCGCCGCGCCGGCGTAAACCGGTTCCAGAAGATGCGAAGTCAGGGCGCCGCCAAGCCGGTGCGGCGGAATCAGACCCAGAACCGCCTCGTAGGGCATGAAATTGAAAACGCGTTGCCGGTACAGGTTCGGCCAACGTCTGTGCAGCCAGCGGTGCGCCGAAAGGGCCGAAGCGTTCAGCGCGTCGTTGAATCCTGAAGTTCTGGTCTCACTGATCGCTAAGTGCGCTTCGATCTTGCGCGCGAGGTGTGCCAGGTCTTGATCGGCAGGGAACGCGGCGAACAACATGCGCATGTGCATGAACCCTCCACTTTTTGCCTCCCCGCCTGCATCGATGGCCGAGTATGTGGTGCTGATGGATTTCTTTCTGCCCAGCGCGGCACGTCCGAAGAGCCCGATGAGGCCAAGTGCGAAAAGAAGAGCCCTTTGGCGTACCTCCAGTTGTTTTGCGATATCTGACAGTTGCTTCCGGTCGGCAACGAAACTTGCGTAGCCAAATGGGCCAGGACGTAAATCAAACAAACTGGCGGCGAGCAAATGGCCAAAGGCGGCCGGACCTCCGAGCGCCTTGCCCACAAAGGCAGCAAGGGCCAACTGACCGTTTTCCACCAGACCTTTCGACCCCGACGCTATCGGCAGAGCAAAGGACTGATCCCGGGATGTGGACCGCGTTCGGCTCAGGAGCGCCGAGTCGGCGCCCTCCACGAGCGCGTGGGAGACCTGAACCAGGACAAAACCAGCCCTGCCCTGTGCGTCGGCACCATTGCTGCGCACCGCCGCGCGGATGCGGAACATGGGCAGTTCGGGCCTATCGTTGATATCGCAGGATTGATTGATCCAGCGGTCAGGAAAATCCTCAAGGCTTTCAACTTGTTCCAGATGTGAGATCGAGGCAAACAACTGCTCGATCGACCTGTCATCCGCCGCAACAGACTCGAACCCGAGCATGAGTTGCGGCGCCAGTTGCACAAGCCTGTTTGTCGTTGTGACCAAGTCTTTGGAAGTAAGCGTCCGGCTTGAAAAGGCACCGAAAAAAGCAATATTGCGCTGGTGGTACATGTACCACTGCATGTTGCTCAGAGTGTCGAGACTGGGCATTCGGTCTGCAGTCGACGGCGGCTGCACTCCACGCTCCACTGTTTTGTCCGCAGCAAAAGACTAGCCACCCGTTCAAATCTCCGCAATCATTGACCTGTGTCAAAACATCTGCTTTCGACATGCGCCAGATTGGCAGCACACGGAAGCGGAATGACTTTGTGATCCAATGTCATGGTTGCCTTCGTTGTTGAGGCGGCTATCGTGCAGCGCGGCATATCGTCCAGTTGCATGTTGAGGACCGAAACTCATATGTGTCTGCGGCGGGCTTGACCCGGCGCAACGGTTGGTCAGGAAGCGAGAGGCTGGGTCCCGGTCATGGACTATCGAGGAATTTTCGAAGACGCCGTTGACGTGTTGCGACAGGAAAAGCGCTATCGCGTTTTTGCCGATCTGGAACGTGTTGCCGGGAACTTCCCCCGCGCCATCTATCGAGACGGGGCGGACAATTCCCGCGAAATTACGATCTGGTGTTCGAATGACTATCTGGGCATGGCGCAGCACCCGAAAGTTGTTGGCGCGATGCAGGCAACCGCCGGCAACATGGGCGTTGGCGCGGGCGGCACGCGAAATATTTCCGGGACCAACCGGCCGCTGGTCGAACTTGAACGCTCGCTTGCGGACCTGCATCGAAAGGAAGCTGCGCTCATTTTCACTTCCGGGTTCGTGTCCAACGAAGCCGCGATTTCAACCCTGGCGCGGCTTATTCCGAACTGCCTGATCCTGTCGGATCAGCTCAATCATGCCTCAATGATCGCCGGTGTGCGCCAGTCGGGCATGCAGAAGCAGATATTCCGGCACAATGACATGGCGCACCTGCGCGACCTTCTGGAAGCGGCCGGCAAGGAACGTCCGAAGCTGATCGTGTTCGAGTCGGTCTATTCAATGGACGGTGACGTCGCCCCAATTCGTGAAATTGTTGAGCTTGCGGAAGAATTTGGCGCCCTCACCTATGTGGACGAGGTGCACGCGGTAGGCATGTACGGCCCGCGCGGCGGCGGTATCTGCGAACGTGAGGGGCTTAGCCACCGCATCGACATCATCGAGGGCACTTTGGCCAAGGGTTTCGGCACGATGGGTGGCTATGTGGCGGCCGGCAAGCCGATCATCGACGCCATCCGCTCCTACGCGCCCGAGTTTATCTTCACCACGGCGCTGCCGCCGGCCCTTTGCGCCGCCGCAAGGGCCTCGATCGAGCATCTGAAGGTTTCTGGCGACGAGCGCGCGGCACACCAGCGCCAGGCAGTCGAGACGAAGCGGGTTCTTGGTGCCGCGGGCCTTCCGGTGATGCCGACGGAAACGCATATCGTGCCTCTGATCGTGGGCGACGCCCGACTTTGCAAAGCCGCCAGTGACCTGCTGCTGGAGAAGCACAATATCTACATTCAGCCGATAAATTACCCCACGGTACCCAAAGGCACGGAGCGGCTGCGCATCACGCCGACGCCGCTGCACAGTGATGAAATGATTGCCGGGCTGCGCGATGCGCTGGTGAGCGTCTGGGCAACACTTGATCTACCCAAGGACATCGACACGTCGCAACTGACGGCCAAAATGCTGAACTCGGGCGATCTGACGCTCCCAACCATCGGCGGATAGAGAGCCGGCCGCTATTGAGCGGCCTGGCATTAATTTGATCGCATGCAACTTGCCGGCCCGGTCAGGAACGGCATGACGTCGACCCCATCGCCGGGGAAAACCGAGATGTGCGGATGATCACGGAATAGCTCCGCAGCCGCTTCGACAGTATCCGCCTCGACTATGACAAAGCCGCAGAACGGGTTCACGGCGTCGACGATCGATCCGCCCCGGGTCACGCGCCGCGTTTTGCCCACCATGCCGCCGAGGTCGGGCAGCTTGCCGGCATTCCGCTCTTCCCATTCCGCCCATTGTTTGAGACCGATTTCGTCGGCGGCATCCTGTTCCGACTTCGGCATGGCGCGAAAACGCGCGAGATCTTCAGGCTGCATCGTGTAGACCGCAAGAAAATGGGGCACCGCGGAACTCCGGCATCGGTTCGGGTCGTGATGAATTAGACCGGCGTGAAGGGAAAGTCACGCCGGTCGACTTGTTCGGGAGGTCGAGCACCCTGGCTAGCTGGTCAGGACGATCCGCATGAGGTCGGCGGTGTTGCGTGCGCCAAGTTTGTCCATCACCCGCGCTCGGTGCACCTCAACCGTACGTGGACTGATGCCGAGCTCACGACCGGTTTCCTTGTTGGACTGACCGTTGGAGATCAGTTCGAGAACTTCGCGCTCCCGCGGTGTCAATTGGTTGAAGCCGCGGATTTCGATGGGGCGCTTGCCACCCTGCACGGTTCCCAGCAGCACATCGCGGGTCAGTGCGTCCCGCACCGCACGCACCAGCAGTTCATTGTCGATCGGCTTGGTGAGTACGTCGGTTGCGCCCAGCTTCATTGCCGTTACGGCGTCGAGCACCTCTTCACTGTCCGCCAACATGAAAACCGGTGCCCCGGTTCGCATGTTCTTGATCCGCTTGAGCGATTCGGTACTCGGCTTGCCGCGGTCATATGTGTTCAGCACGAAAACGTCCGGTCGACGCCGATTGGGCGACGAAAAGAAACTGTCGGCGTCAAGGGCAAAACTGGTCTGGCACCCTTCGAGGCGGAACAGAATGCTCAGCCCCTCGCATGTCGTTGCATCATTGTCGATGATCTGCACCAGCCGATCGCGATTGTGGTAAGTATGATAAGTGTATTCATCGTTGACCATTTCAAAACCCCCGTGGATCTGCATGCCAACCAAGTAATATAAAATTGAATTGAAATATGGATTTGCCGAAAAGACTCCAATACTCCTTTCGCAACGGCAAAATCGAAATGACCACACAACGTGATCATCCACTGTGCATCGCCCGCGGATTTTGACTTACGAGGAGTTGCTTTCTCCAGCTAGTTTTTGCGTAAGGTCGACTACCTAGTCTGTAAGTGAATGATCCGACAATAGTCAGTATTATATACTTGCCAAAAGTGCGCCGGATTCCTATTTGTATGGAACAAGATAGGGAATCAGACCGATGGCTAATCTCTCACACCCGATGTTTCACAATGACGATGCGGCCCGCGCTCACCTAGAGGCTATCCGCTGGCCGCATGGCCCGAACTGCCCGCATTGCGGAAACGCAGACCAGGAGACCATTGCCAAGGTTGAAGGCCGCAAGAAGTCGCACCGTGACGGGCTGTACTATTGCAATGCCTGCAAGGGCACGTTCACCGTCACTGTCGGCACCGTTATGGAGCGCTCAAAGGTAGCGCTGCACAAATGGGTTTTGGCTTTTCATCTGTATGCCGCGTCCAAGAAGGGCATGTCAGCCCATCAGCTGCACCGCATGATTGGCGTCACGTACAAGACAGCGTGGTTCATGTCCCATCGTATTCGCGAAGCCATGATGGAAGACGTTGACAGTTCCGGCCCGATTGGCGGGGAAACCGACATTGTGGAAGCCGATGAGACTTACATCGGCAAGGCAGAAGATCAGAAGGCTCCGGTTTCCCGTCAGGGCAGGCCGTACAAGTCCAAGAAGTTCGGCACCCGCAAGCAGACCATCTTCTCGCTGGTCAAGCGTGGCGGTTCGGTTCGTTCGTTCGTGGTCAAGGGCGCGACCACAAAGCAGATACAGGACATTCTGTTTCGCAATGTACCGCGTGACACTGCCCTCTATACCGATGAGAGCCGCATCTATCACGACATGCGCTGGCACTACGCAGAACACCAGACCGTAAAGCACTCAGCCGGTGAATACGTACGGGGCAACGTCCACACAAACACAATCGAGAACGTCTTTAGCGTGTTCAAGCGCGGTATGCGTGGCGTCTATCAGCACTGTGCCGAAAAGCATCTGCACCGCTATCTGGCTGAGTTTGATTTCCGGTACAATCGCCGTTCGGCTTTGGAAATCAGTGACAGCCAGCGAGCCAATGACGCTATTCGCGGGGCTATCGGCAAGAGGCTGATGTATCAACAAACTGGTACGGCCTAAGACAGCCAAGCAGAAGGCCAAGAAGCTGCGCCGCAAACGAGCGGCCAAGAGGAAGTCCGGTCAATCGCCGGACTTTTTCTTTGCGCCCTGACTCTTGCCGCCCTTGCCGCTATCCTTGGGCTTTGGCGGCGTATTTAGAGCGCGGCGCAAGGCGGCGTCGCGGCGTTGTTCTGTCTCTTTTTCATTTTGAGAGAATTTTTGCATGGCGACCAACCCTATCTCCAAATGCATATTTTGCGGGTCTACCAATCTCACAAACGAGCATGTTTTCCCCGTTTGGTCTCATAAATACATGCCCGCCCGCGAAAAAGGAAAAACCATCGCGTTTGACGGTATTCGTTATCCTTCGCTTTCCATTCCGAGCACTTACAAGATGAAGGGGCAAATTCGAGACTGGCAGGTCAAATGTGTTTGCGGCGGCACGGCTCGCGACTGCAACAGCGGGTGGATGCACAATCTTGAAATTGCGGTTGAGCCGATTGTCGCCCCCTTGATACGCGGAGAACCGCGTCGCGTCTCGGTCGCCGATCAAACCACAATCGCCACTTGGGCAGTCTTGAAGTCTATCATCGGAGACTACGGAGGGCGTCAGCCAGTCGTGGTGCATCACTCGCAGCGAAAATACATTATGCGGCATGTGCGGCCGCCAAATCGCGGTTTTGGAGTGTGGATTGGGTGTTTTGAACGACAGGCTTGGCGGCCGCAGTGGCTGTCAGTTCCAATGATGGTATTGCCTGATCGGCTAGTCAAAAAGCGCCCTAACCGAATGGCTACATACTACAACAGTTCTGCCACCACGCAGGTCATCGGCAAGCTGTTTATTCACGTCATACGTTTTCCGACGAGAAACTTTGTCGAGCGGTGGCAATTCGCCACCCCAAACAACGGCACGATATTCAGGATCTGGCCAGAGCCAACCTTCAGTCTCAAATTCCCCGGTCGGCCCCTGGACGATGCCGATGCTGACTACGTTTCCAACGCACTGCCCAACTTCGTGATCGAAACCCAACGCCAATCCGGCTTCACTGCTCCTCCCTATCAGTGATCCTTCTGTCTGCACCGGCCTGTCAAGCAGGGCCTTTTTATCCGAATCTGCTGCTTTTGTCATGTATATAATTAGGACAATAGTCCTATAGCGGACTTTATTCCTAGTCAAGGGCGGCGTACGAGGAACGCCGGGCGTTGCCGTGCCATTCCGGCCGCCGCCCCGAATCTGGGAGGTCGCGGCGGGTGGTACTTCGGTGACCGGAAGGGGGCCGCTACCTTTTGGCAAGCAAATCGCGGATTTCCGTGAGCAGTTTTTCTTCGGTCGTCGGCGCCGGAGGTGCGGCGGGGGTTTCAGCCTCTTTCTTGCGCATCGAGTTGATGCCCTTGACCACGATGAAAAGCACAAAGGCGATAATCGTGAACTTGACCACGGCGTTGATGAACAGGCCGATGTTGAGGGTTGCGATGCCCGCTTCCTGCGCCTGAACGAGAGAGGAGACCGCCAGGCCCTCGGGGTTGGACAGGACAATGAACAGGTTGGAGAAGTCGATGCCGCCGAGGATCAGGCCGATCACCGGCATGAAGACGTCGTCGACCAGGGACGAAACGATGGCCCCAAAGGCAGCGCCAATAATCACGCCGATGGCGAGGTCAACCATATTGCCCTTGATGGCAAAGTCTTTGAATTCCTTCAGCATCTGACACCTTCCCGATTGCTGTGCTTGCCGGATGTCCGCGGGGCGGACGCAGAGGCAGTTTCCGGCGCTTGCCAAGTGAAATCAACTATTTTGCGCTGTTCAGTCCCAGGAATTTCGCAAACTGCGGCGCCAATTAACTGCTTATTTACGATAAATTCTCAATTGTAGAGCACATGTTGCACCCCGGTTTCCGGGAGGCAGAAGAATCTGGCCCGGCCGTTTGGATCGTTCATGGCGCTCGCTGAAAATCTTAGAGACTGGCAGCACGGGCCGGCCGAAGCCCGGCAGGAGTGGAACAACCTGCGCAACCAGCTCGAGACCCTTCTCGATCAGGTCCACGAGCAGCAGGCACAGCGGGCAACCGGATCAGACCCATCCGCGGTAGAAAGCAATATCGGTTCTGGAAGAGCAGTCCACGACGACCGGCGCCGCGATGCATTGCGTTCCGTGCAGCGCGCCGTTCAGCGGTTCAACGAACATGAAGAGGCACCCGACATGCCTGCATACTCATCAGAACGGCTGCAATCGGCGATCGAACAGATCAGGGCCAGCCAAAACCGGTCATTCGAACGCTCCAGACCTGCTCCCCGGCGGGGCGAGACGCCACAGTCCAATGGCATTGCCGAACTCCGGGCGGCTATCGGTGACATATCCGACCGCATGACGCGTTTCGAATCATTGCTGGAAGGCCGCGACCGGTCGGGCGCGATGGTCGAGGAAGTCGCCCAACAGATGGAACAGCTCACCGGCGTGGTGGAAATGCTGGCCACCTCGGTTGGCGAACAAAGCCACATCAAGCGTATCGAAGGGCAGATCGCGCAATTGGCCCAAACGGTGGCTGCCGGCCCTGACATTGATCTGGACACGTTTGGCCAGCGCATCGAAATGCTGCTTGAAGCGGTTGACCGGCTGTCGGCCCAGCAGGCTGATATGCGCATGCCGGAAATGCCTGATTATTCGCACCATCTTTCGGCCCTCGACAGTGGAGTGCGCATGGTCTCCGACCAGATGCGCGAAATCGACATGGGTGCGGTGCAGACGGGGCTCGGCAAGGTTTCCAAGAAACTCGACACGATGGACTTCACGGCCATCGAGGCGTGCCTGCGCAGCGTTTACGACCGTGTTGACGCGCTGGAGAAGAATGTCGGCGTCCCCACCCCGGTGATCGAGAGACTGACCCGTGATCTGGCAGAGTTCACCGAGGTCATGAAGAACGGCAAGGGTCCCGCGGTGACCTCGACGCTTGTGACTCGCGTTGATGCACTCAACGCCCGCCTGTCAGAAATGGAGGACGGCGGTCAGAAACTCGACGGCCTGAAGTTCGACATGGAGGAATTGAGGCAGGCAGTTTCCGAAGCGATCGAGCCGCGATTCAGTGCCATCGAATCTCAGTTGGGCACACTGTCCGATCAGTTCGGGACGAATGGGCCCCTTGATTCCACCTCTTCGTTTTCCGGGCTTGAAGAACAAATCCGGCGGCTGGCGGACAGGCTCGACCAGACCGGCAACGAGTTGACCCAGCTGCAGACGCTGTACACGGAGACGCCGCAGGCGCCGGAAATGCCGGATCTGTCTGCGCTTGCCGACATGGTCGCTAACCGGACGCAGTCGGCGCTGGCAGAAGCCAGCAAGTCCAAGGCGCCGCGCGGTGCAGACGCCGGTGTGCAGTCAAAGGACCTCAAGGAACTTGAGCAGCGGCTGTCGGAATTGTTTACGACCCAACGCCCCGAGGTGGTGCAACAAGATCTCAGCAGCGTCGAAAGTAGTCTGAAGTCGGTGAATGACCGGCTGAGGGGCCTCGAGCAGATGCTACGGGAGCGCGACGCAGAAGCTCAACAACAACTGGCGCCGGAGCGGTCCATTGACTCCGGCACTGCCACTGCGCCAACTCCATCGGACGCTGTTGAAACATTCGACGTCGACGAAGTTGATGCGCTCGAAGACGAATTTGAGCAGCCAACCAGCAAGCGCCGGCTCCATCCCGGACTGGATGACGCGGCTGCGAAGACCGAAGCCAAATCCACTCTCGAGTCGGCGAGGGATGCGATGCCCTTCGCCCCGACTGACGAGGTGCCGCTGAACGCCCCGGCCTATCCGGATCCAGTTGCTGACTATGAACCCCAGGACGAACCCGCTCGGGTTCCGGTTCCGCATGCATTGCGCGCCGATGACGATGAGTATGATGTCGTCGACAACCAGGAAGACGATGTGGTTGAACATGGTGAATTCGACGTCGCGGATGCAGGTCCGCCGCCGCGCCCTTCTTCGGATTTCGCCCCGGATGCACGCGAGACGGAGGCGTCCGAGCCCAAAAAATCGCGGACCCGCCGGAGCGACAATCAGACAGTCAATTCTCCTGCGCGCGACAGCAGCGAAGACAGCAGCCGTTCAACATTCATTGCCGCGGCGCGCCGCGCCGCCCAGCAAAGCAATCCTGATGCGGTTTCGGACTCAGGTTCCCAGTCGCTGTTCGGCAGGGCTCTTGCCCGTTTCCAGAGCAAGCGCGAAAGCGCTGGCGCCGCGAAACCAGAGGCGACCACGGAAGAGGCGCCCGCCAGGGTCGAACCGGTTGCTGCCGAGCCTTTGAAGGCAGAAAAACGTTCGAAGCGAGAGCGGTCGGAACCGGCGGACATTCCGGTTGATGAACTTGACGACCTGACCGTTCATGAAAGCGTCCTCAGCAAATATCGCCGCCCGATTCTTTTGGGGGCGGCGGTTATCGCGGTCAGTCTTCTGACACTCAATCTGGTCAGCCACCGGTTGAACGCCGGAACCGGAGGAGCAACCACAGTCAGTGCGAATACAGTGGGCGACGCACCCGCTCTGGAACCGGAGCCGGCTGCGGCGCAACCTGATGCTGCCCCGATCAATGGGGCCGATATGGCTGCACCCGACACCGACTTTCCTGTCGGCTCGATCAATGAGACGCCACCCGCAAACCCGGGGGTTCGGGTGATTGACCCCACCCCCGCGGCTGAAATGCCCGCTCCGCTTGAACTGGCCAGTTTTACACCGGAACTGGCCATGGACGCACCGGTGATGCCTGCCGGGCTGCCTGAGACGATGGGTCCGGAAGGGCTGCGTGAGGCGGCCGAGAATGGTGATGCGCGTGCGCAGTTCGAGGTCGCTGCAATCTTTGCTGAGGGCCGCACAATAACACAGGATCTGGCTGCGTCGGCGCGCTGGTTCGAACGCTCAGCAGCACAAGGCTTTGCGCCTGCCGCTTACCGGCTCGGCAACATGTACGAAAACGGTACCGGAGTTGAGGCCGATCTCGAAAAGGCGCGGTTCTGGTACGAAAAGGCCGCCGGATACGGCAATCGCATGTCCATGCACAACCTAGCCTCCATCCTTGCCGGGGGCGGTGTTGGCGAGCAGGATTTTGCCAGCGCAGCAGTGTGGTTCGAAAAGGCCGCCGGATTGGGGCTGACAGACAGCCAGTTCAACCTTGGCATGCTTTATGCCCGCGGACTGGGCGTCGCGCAGGACCTGGCGAACTCATACAAATGGTTCTCCATCGCGGCGGAAGCCGGCGATCAGGATGCGATGCAGGCGCGGGACGACATTGCCCGCTCGCTCGACGCGGAAACCGTTTCGCGGCTGCAGTCGGAACTGGCCGGTTGGGCACCGCAGCCCATGCACATCCCGGCCAACTTCGCACCGATCGGCACCTGGGACGAAGATTTCGACCCCGGTCCGCAGATCGAGAACCGCGAAATCATCCTGCGCGTGCAGGCCGCTCTGAACAGGCTAGGCTATGATGTGGGCACGCCTGACGGTGTGCCGGGCCCGAAAACCGAAGACGCCGTGATGGCCTTTGAACAGGCGACAGGCATGAATGAAATCGGCGAGATCAATCCACGATTGCTGGCGGTTCTGGGCAGCCAGCCGGTTTGATCTGGCCACCGGCGGAAGAGCCGGGGCGAGTTGCGTTGACAGTGGTGGTCGCGGGTCCATAATCGGGGCGCTGCGGCCCCGAATTCCGGTCCTGAATATTGCATATCTATCTTCCGATCGCTGAACTGTCGGTCAACCTGTTCTTTCTGATCGGGATCGGCGGCATGGTCGGGTTCCTGTCAGGGCTTTTCGGGGTCGGTGGTGGCTTTCTCCTCACGCCGCTTTTGATCTTCAGTGGCATACCTGCCCCGGTTGCGGTGGCTTCGGTCACCGCGCAAGTTGTGGCCGCCTCGACCTCGGGCGCACAATCCTACTACCGGCGTGGCGGCATCGACTTCCAGCTGGCGTTCTTTCTGATCATATCGGGCGTTACAGGCTCGTTCCTCGGCGTGACCGTATTCTCGGCACTGCGCAGCGTTGGCCAGCTCGAACTGGTGATTTCGCTGAGTTACCTGGTGTTTCTGGGGGCCATCGGGACCCTTATGCTGGTGGAGGCGGTTCGCACGGCCTGGCGCAACCGCGATGGCAGGCCTCGGCCGCACAAGCTGCCGGGGCAGCACAGCTGGATTCACGGGCTGCCGCTGCGCATGCGGTTCAAACGCTCAAACCTTTACATCAGCCTGCTGCCGGTGCTGGCGATCGGCTGCTTCATCGGCTTCCTGGGCGCGCTTCTGGGCATCGGCGGAGGCTTCATCCTGGTGCCGGCGCTTGTCTATCTTCTGCGCGTGCCCGGCAACCTTGTGATTGGCACTTCCCTGGTTCAGGTGTTGGCCATCATGGCGGCAACTACAATCCTGCACGCGGTTGACAGTGGCAGCGTCGACATGTTGCTGGCCTTCTGCCTGATGGTGGGATCGGTCACCGGGGCGCAATTCGGTGCTTCTCTGGGACAGCGCATGCGCGGGGACCAACTGCGCGGGCTCCTGGGACTCATCGTTCTGGCGGTGGCGCTGCGCTTCGCCTACACGTTGCTGGCGACCCCAGAGGAAGTGTTCAGCGTTTCGCTGCCGGGGGTGACGGGATGACGCTGGCCTTACGCCTTCTTGCAGCTTTGATGTTACTGACGGGGCTTGCCTTGCCTGCACAGGCCCAACGGCTGATTTCGACGCTGTCGGAGCAGGAGATTTCCATTGATTCCACCTTCGCCGGTGAAAGCCTGACGCTGTTCGGCAATGTCGAGCCGGAAATCGGCGCTTCGGACAATTCCGTCGAAGGGCCGTTTGACATCATCATCACGGTGCAGGGGCCGAGCTCGGAACGCACCGTCTGGCGAAAGAGCCGGGTGTTCGGCGTGTGGCTGAACACGCAAGGCATCAGGTTCCCCAATGTGCCGGCGCTATACCATGTGCTGACCACGCGTCCGTTGTTCGACACGATTTCGCCAGAAGTGCAGGAGGAATATCAAATCGGTCTGGGACCTCAGGCCATTCCAGCAGCTGATGCCGACCCTGACCTGAAGGGGGCGTTCACTCAGGAACTGATCCGACTGATGACTGAATCCCGCCGGTTCGGCCAGAACGATCGGTTCGTAACCTTCTTGTCGCCGACTTTTTATTCCGCGCAACTGGTCCTGCCGGCCGACGTGCCGAACGGCACCTATCTGGCCAAGACTTTCTTAGTGAAGGATGGTGAGATTCTCGACGAGCGGGCCGAGCGCTTCTTTGTTCGCACCACCGGGATCGAGCGGCTGTTAAGCAATTCAGCACGGGACTATCCGCTGCTCTATGGCATTGCCTGTGTGCTTCTGGCGCTTTTCACCGGCTGGATCGGTGCCGTGGCCTTCCGGCGCTGATTGATCATGGCCGAACTGTTTTCCGCGCGATGGCTTGTTGTTCTCGGTATCATCACCTGGCTTCCATTTGCCTATGTGCTGGCTCTGGTGCTCGCCGGAGACGCCACTGCGGCGTCGCTTGATATGGCTGCCATTTACGGCGGTGCTTTGCTGGTGTTTCTGGCCGGGGTCCGGTTCGGTGCGGCACTTATGTCTGGCGCCAACGTTCCCGTCTCGATCCGGCTGACCCCGCTGCTGGGTCTTGTCGGTCTCGCAGCTCTGTTCATCCCGACCCAGGCGGCACTGGCACTGCTTGTTGCGGGATACGGCGGTCAGGGAGCCGTCGACGTCTGGGCGGGCCATTCCGGGCGATTGCCGCAGTCCTATGTCATGGGCCGTACGGTAATGACCTGGATGTGCACATTGACGCTGCTGGCCATCGTGGTGCTCAACGGGTTGGTCTAGCCACCAACCAGCCGTCTGATGCTGACCGGATAAATCCGGTCGCGGCCGAGCATGGTCACCTTCAGATCCGGCCAGTGCCAGAGACCATGGAATGGCTGAGACATGATGTTGAGACTGCCTGTCGTGACACCATAGGCGGGCAGGATGAGTAGGCGGCCATCGTGGGCGAAACACGGCCGGCGCACGGAGCGGCCACCGAGCATGACGCGCGCAGCCGGATGAAGGTGTCCCGCGATCAGGCCGTTTGCGCCGCGCGTGGGCTCATGCGTGAGCGCGACGCTGCCGAGCTCAATCGAGGTCGAACATTCGCCGCCCAGCTGGTGTGGCGTGGGGTCATGATTCCCGGCCAGCCAGATCCATTCCAGGGACCCGGTCAGCGCGGTGATACGCGCGCGATCCTCTTCCGGCAGCGAGCGGACCCCTTCGTCACGATGGAAGCTGTCGCCAAGGCAAATGACCCGGCTGGCCCCAGTGTCGGCGATGTCGCGGCCGAGAGCGTGCAAGGTGGACCTTGTGTCGTAGGGCGGCAGAAGCTGGCCGCTGGCCGCAAAGGACGACATTTTTTCCAGATGCAAATCAGCGACCAGCAGGGTGCGCTGTGCGGGCCAGAACAAGGCGCCGGAGAGCAAGGGCTCGAAAATTTCGCCTGCAAACCTGATCTGCATGAACTCGATTTCGTCCTGAAGACTGGGCAATGCGGCGTTCATGGTCCAACCCGCCGCCGGAACGTGACGATACGTCCGGTCTCTTCAAATCCCAATGCGGAATGGGCGGCGATGCTGTCCGGATTGGTGAGTTCGGCATCCGAACCCATCCACGTGTAGCGCTGCCCGGCCGCCCATCCTGTGGCGGCGTTCACCAAAGCGGTGCCAATGCCCTGTTCACGGAACTGTTGTTCGACGAACCAGCCTTCAAGATATGCGGCCGGTCCATCGTCGCACCCGTCAACTATGCTGCGCTCGCTGATTTCGGCGAATCCAACGTAGTCGCCGCCGATCAGGGCGACGAAAACCAGTTTCAGATCACCGCCTCTGAAGTATTTTCGGGCCTCTTCGGCGTTTTCTTCCGCCGGGCAATCCGGCCAGAGCGTCGAGCGCATCCGCCCCCATGCCGGCACATCCTTTTCAGTGATCGGCCTGATCGTCAGATGGGTCGCGTTCAACGGCCTGAGGCCTCTCTGATCAATTCCTGAGCGGCTTCAGCCATAGCTGATTCCCGTCCCTCGCCGAATATGGGTTCCTTGCCAATATCGAGCATGACCGGCACCGCGAAGGGCGAAATCCGGTCGAGTGGCTTGTGGATGATGTGGCGCCTGATCCGCTGCAGACACTGGCCAAGCCGATCAACGTCGAGCAGGCCGCGGGAGGCGTCCCGCCGGGTCGCCTGGATCAGGATGTGATCGGGCTCATGCTGGTAAAGCACATCGTAGATGAGATCGGCACTCATGGTCATCTGCCGCCCGGTCTTTTCCTTGCCGGGGTGACGGAGTTCGATCAGGCCCGCAATCATTGCGCAATTGCGGAATGTGCGGCGCATGAGGTTGGACTCGTCCAGCCATTCCTCGAGGTCATCGCCCAGCATTTCCTCGGAAAACAGATCATCAAGCGACAGGCGCCCCATGCGGATCATGGCGTTCAGGTCGCCCAACCCCCAGATAGCGAGGGCGTATTCGGAGGCGACAAAACCGAGCGGGCGGGCACGAGCCCTTTCCAACCGCCGGGTCAAGAGCATGCCCATGGTCTGATGCGCCAGGCGGCCCTCGAACGGGTAACAGACGAGGTAGTGCTTGTCAGCGCGCGGAAAAGTTTCGACGAGCAGGCTTTCGCGGCCGGGCAAAACCGAAACGTCACGTTGCAGCGCCAGCCAGTCGCGCACCTGATCGGGCAGCACTTTCCAGTCATCGGGCGTTGAAATGATGCGCCTGACCCGGTCGGCCAGGAATGTTGAGAGCGGAAACTTGCCACCCATGTAAGACGGAATGCGCGGCGCTTCGGAAAAGGCGCGGGAGACGTAGGCTTCGTTCTCCCGCATCATCTCGAATGCAACAATCTCGCCCCCGAACAGGAAGGTGTCGCCGGGCGCGAGCTGGTTGAAGAAGTATTCCTCCATTTCGCCCAGCACACGCCCTCCCCGGCCAATCGGTCCGGTACTGGCGCCTCGGCGCTGGCCGCGGGCACGGACCAGACGGACCTTGACCATCGGTTCTTCGATAATCGTACCAATGTTCAGCCTGTATTGCTGGGCGACTCGGGGGTTGGAGATGCGCCAGGCGCCGTCCTCTGTCAGACGCAGCTTGGCGAAGCGCTCGTAGGTCTTGAGCGCGTATCCGCCGGTCGCGACGAACTCGACCACGCGCTTGAATTGGCTCATCGTCAGATCGCTATAGGGCCAGGCGCGGGTGATCTCCTCGAAGAGGGCCTCGGTCGTGAAAGGTGCAGCGCACCCCATGCCGAGCACGTGCTGGGCAAGCACATCGAGACCTCCCGAAACCGGGTCCTCGGAATCCTGGGTGCCTTCGGAAACCGCTTCAAGTGCAGCCTCGCATTCGAGCACCTCGAACCTGTTGGAGGGTACAAATACCGCACGAGAGGGCTCATCAAGCCGGTGGTTCGCCCGGCCGATGCGCTGCAGCATACGGGAAGCCCCTTTGGGGGCTCCGACCTGTACCACGAGATCGACATCGCCCCAGTCGATGCCGAGATCGAGGGTCGAGGTACACACTACGGCCCGCAACTCGCCGGCGGTCATGGCACTCTCCACCTTGCGGCGCTGACCCACGTCGAGCGAGCCATGGTGCAGCGCGATCGGCAGGTCATCCTCGTTGAATGCCCACAGACCCTGAAACAGCATTTCAGCCTGAGACCGCGTGTTGACGAACAGCAATGTGGTGCCGTTCTGTTTGATGATGTCGTAAAGTTCCGGGATGGCGTAGGCAGCGGAATGGCCTGCCCAGGGCACCCGGTCTTCGGACGCCAGGATATTCAGTTCGGGCGCGGCACCTCCTTTCATCGTAACCAGGCGGGTTTTTTGCGGCGACACGGGCCGGGCGATCCAGTCGCGCAGCAATTCAGGCTGCGCCACCGTGGCGCTGAGGGCGCTGATCTGCAGGTCGGGCGCCAGCTTTGCCAAACGCGCTACGCCGAGCGACAGCAGTTCGCCACGTTTCGAAGTGACCAGTGCATGCAGTTCGTCGAGAACAAGCCGCTTCACTGACCCGAAAAGGCGATCGGCATCGGGGTGCGAAATCAGCAGAGCCAGTTGTTCCGGTGTGGTCAGCAGCACATGCGGCGGATCATAGCGCTGGCGCTGGCGCTTGTGTGAGGGCGTGTCGCCGGTCCGGGTTTCCACCTTGATAGGCAAACCCATCTCATCAATCGGATTGATCAGGTTGCGGGCGACGTCGACCGCCAGCGCCTTGAGCGGCGAAATGTAGAGCGTGTGCAGCCCTTCGTGTTGGCCCGCGGACAGTGCCTTGAGCGTGGGCAGGAACCCCGCGAGGGTCTTTCCGGCGCCGGTGGGGGCGATCAGCAGAGCGGATTCGCCAGCGTCTGCGGCTTCCAGCATCTGCAGCTGGTGTGTGCGTGGTTGCCAGCTTCGGCGTGCAAACCAGTCTTTGATTGGACCCGGCAAGTCAGCGCTGATGTGATCAAACAATGGTCCGTCAGAGCACATACTTGTCAGTCTCCGGGCTGCGCGCGAAGTTGGACCGATCTGATTCGGCGGACAGCAAGCCATGAACGCAGCTCCCGATCAACTCAACTCCGGCCCGGAAGTGCTTGAGGCAGATGAATCCGAAGCGCTGGTGGCGCTTGCCGGACACGCCATTGCGATGGCCAGCGATTTCAACCGGCGAATTCTGATAGGGATTGCGGGCGGGCCCGGCACTGGAAAGTCCACTCTTGCTTCACAGTTGGTTGAACTGTTGACGGAAACCGTGCCGAATTCGGCGGCCGTCGTGCCGATGGACGGGTTTCACCGTCCGCATGCGGAGCTCGTGGCCGAAGGCAGTGTCGAGGAAAAGGGCGCACCGCAAACGTTTGACGCGGCCGGATTTGTCGATGCCCTGACGCGGTTGAAATCAGCCACGGAAGCGGTCGCGCTGCCTTCCTATTCCCGCGAGACCGAAGACGTCGTCGCCGACGCGATAACAATTCCCCAAAATGTGCCGATCCTCGTGGTGGAGGGCAACTACCTGTTGCTGGACGCCCCCGAGTGGCAGCCCGTGCGGGCATTGCTTGACTATGCGGCCTTCGTGGACGTGCCACGTGAGAAAGTGCGTGCAAGATTGATGAAACGGCACGCCGAGCACGGCCTGTTCTCCGAAGAGCGCAACCGACGGCACATTGAGACGGTGGATCTGGTCAACTTCGACCTGGTGCAAAAGTCAGGAGGCCGCGCGGATCTGATCCTGCGGCTGCAAACGCTCACCTAGGGGCAAACTGACATCGACGG
The DNA here is from genome assembly GCA_017794705.1 of Devosia sp. Taxonomy (GTDB): domain Bacteria; phylum Pseudomonadota; class Alphaproteobacteria; order Rhizobiales; family Devosiaceae; genus IH3. The sequence continues at coordinate 1,276,424 of CP051235.1, forward strand.
TCTTTGCAAAGGCCTTGACCAGCGTGCGCTCCACCTTGTTCTCGTCAGCCATCTTCATGAGAACGCCGATGGCTTCTTCGGGAAGCGCCTGTCTTTTGTAGGCGCGATGTTCCACCAGCGCGCCGTAGACGTCGCAGATGGTGAGGATACGGGTGAGGTCGTCGATCTCGCCGCCCTTCAGCCTGTCCGGATAGCCGCTACCATCGAGCGCTTCGTGATGGTGGCGAACGGCCCCCAACAGTTCTTCGGTCATCCCCTGCTGGCCGACCAGGTAATCATAGCCCACCACCGGATGGGTCTTGATGATTTCGAATTCCTCGTCCGTGAGCCGGCCCGGCTTGTCGAGCAGTTCATTGGGAATGCGCACCTTGCCGATGTCGTGCAGCAGACCGGCGGTCGAGAATTTCTCAACGTCGGTCCGGTTCATGCCCCAGTACGAGGCGAAATTGGTGGCGAGGCCGGTCACGATGAGGCAATGCTGGAAAGTGCCCTCATGCCGTGCGCGGACGACGGAAAGCCACGTCTGCATCCCGTCGGCCTTGATGCTGGTCAGAATCTCGTCGCCGCAGTTGAGGACTTCATCGACCTTGAGGTTGCTTTGCGCACTGAGAGCGGCAAACGACGCACCCAACATGTCCGAGGCACTGTCCACAGACCTCACGGCACTTTCCGGCGCGACTTCCAGATCGGTGGCCTGACGCGCGACAATCTCAAGGTCTTCACGCCCAAACGGCTTGGGCAGGAAGCTGGTCGCCCCCAGAATGATGGCATCGGCGCGCGAGCGATAGCTGTGCATGTCGACGGCGCAGGCGATCATGGGCGGGGTTTTCAACCGACTCAGCCGCTCACCCAACCGGGCCACGGTCTTCTTGTTCTGCAGGTCGACATCGATGACCATGATATTCTCGGCGCCGACGTCGAAATCGGCCACACCGTGCTTGATGACCGGCTTGCCGTCAATCACCCACTGGTCAACTTCTGATAACTCACGATCAGAAACGATGATCACTTGTGCGCCCCAAAACACCAATCAAGTATTGCAAGCATGATGCATCGGGATTCTTTAGGAACTGTATATTTGCATTAGTGCTTGTGCATGGATTGCCAAATCGACCAGCGGCATAGAGTCCCGGAGAGTTTGGAGTTTTCGAGTCACGGCCGCGTCCAGTCTTGCCAGAAAGCTGCAAACATGGCACCGCAAGGCAAAAAAAGAGGTTTGCATGCAATCCGTTATCTTCATCACTGGCGCGACTTCAGGATTTGGCGCCGCGACCGCGCGCAAGTTTGCAGAGAATGGCTGGAAGGTGGTTGCCACCGGCCGTCGACTTGAGCGGCTTCAGGCGCTGCAAGACGAATTCGGTGCCGAGACCGTTCACATCGCGCAAATGGACCTGACAGATCCGGACAGCATCCAGAATGCCTTGACCGGATTGCCGGAGGATTTCCGGCCGATCAAATGCCTGTTCAACAATGGTGGATTGGCGCTCGGAACGCTGCCTGTTCCCAACGCCAAACCTGAAGACTGGCGCATCATGGCAGAGACCAACATGATGGGGCTGGTGCACATGACAACCGCCGCCGTTCCAATGCTGAAAGAAGCCGGCAAGGGCGCCTCGATCATCAATGTCGGGTCAGTGGCCGGCAACTACGCCTACAAGGGCGGCAACTTTTATGGAGCCAGCAAGGCCTTTGTCCGGCAATTCACGATGAACCTGAGGACGGATCTTGCTGACACGGATATCCGCGTCACCGACCTAGCGCCGGGCATGGCCAAATCAGAGTTCACCAAGGTGCGTACCTATGGTGATGATGAAGCCAACGAGAAGTTCTACGAGGGTGCCGACCCCATTCTGCCCGAGGACATTGCTGAAACGGTCTGGTGGTTGGCCAACCTGCCCCCGCATCTCAACGTCAACGTGCTTGAAATGATGGCTACCTGTCAGACACCGGCCGGCTTCAACATCCGACGACGTTAGACCCATGCACAGATGAGACCCGTCTACGCGTTCGAGGTCCGGCACAGCGACATCTGGAAGATCGCGCTGCCGGCCACGCTGGCCTTTATCACCGAGCCTTTGGCGGGCCTTGTCGACCTCACTGTGATCGGCCGGTTGGGCGATGCCGCGCTCCTTGGCGGGCTGGTGTTGGGCGCGCTGGCCTTCGACTTCATCTTTTCCATGCTATTTTTCCTGCGACTGGGCACGGCGGGACTGGTTGCGCAATCGGTGGGCGCCCGGGATCCTTACGAAGGACTGATCCATTTTGCCCGCGCCACGCTGGTAGGTATTGCCATCGGACTTTTGCTGGTGATGCTGACCGTACCTTTGCAGGCGATAAGCGTTTGGGCTCTGGGCCCTGGCCCGGAGGTTGCGGAGACCTTCACCACTTATATCGCAGTGCGGCTGTGGTCGGCGCCCGTCGTTCTGATCAATTTCGCCCTGTTGGGCTGGTTCTACGGACGGGCAAGGGCGACGACCGGCTTGCTGCTGCAGGCGCTAGTCCACGGCGGCAACATGCTCTTCTCCATCCTGTTCGTTTACGGGTTTGGCTTGGGCGTTCCGGGCGTCGCCTGGGGCACGGTGCTGGCGCAGGCGATTTCGGCGGCAGTGGGACTTTGGCTGGTGATGCGCCACTTCGGAGGGCTTTCCAATGTCGCTGCCATCCTGCCCTGGTCGCAACTTATTGAGGCTCCGGCGCTCGCCCGCCTGTTCGCGCTGAGCCGCGACTTGATGATCCGCTCCGCGGCGCTGATGGGTGCCTTTGCATACTTCACCGCTCAGACCGCGCGTGAAGGTGCGGTGATCCTTGCTGCCAACGCGGTAGTGCTGAATTTCCAGATGATCACCGCGTTCTTTCTGGATGGGCAGGCCCAGGCGGCAGAGCAGATTTGCGGCAAGGCGATCGGAGCCAACTATCGGCCTGCGTTCGAACGGGCTGTCCGGCTTTCGATGCTTTGGGGGTTCATCATTTCGGGAGGGCTCTTCGCCTTCTGGCTGATCGCCGGGCCGTGGCTGATCGATTTGATGACAACCGCGCCTGAGGTCCGCCAGACGGGACGCGATTTCCTGCTTATCGCCGCCTTCACGGCGCTCACGGGCGTCATGCCGTTCGTGATGGACGGGGTAATGACCGGCGCCACGCTCAACACGATCATCCGCAACGGCATGGTCGCGGCATTCTTCATTTTCCTTGTGGCGGCGCTGGTGCTGCAGCCGCTGTTTGGGGTCTACGGATTGTGGGGCGCGCTGCACATCTTTTTCATCGCACGCGGGCTGATCTTCTGGTTCGCCGTGCGCTACAAGATGCCGGACCTGTTTCCCGCCGGCTAGATCTGCAGCTTTCCCGAGGCCCAGTCGGCAGCGCTGCGGCCAACGAAATCGGCGATGTTGCGCGCCTTGACGCCACGGACCGCCTGGGTGAGCCCCTGCCGAATCTCGTCGAAAAGCCCAAGCCCGCCGAACACCAGCGCCGAGTAAAGCTGGATGGCGTTTGCTCCGGCGTCGAACTTGGCCAGCGCCGATTGCGCAGAATGAACGCCGCCGACGCCGATCAGCGGAAAGTCCTTGCCGACGCGCAACCGCACTTGCGCCAGCTTTTGCGTTGAGAAATTGAAGAGTGGTTTGCCCGAAAGGCCGCCGGTTTCGCTCGCATGAGGCTGGCCCTCAACACCTGAACGAGAGATCGTGGTGTTGGACACGATCATGCCGTCGAGGTCCGTGGCAAGCACGATCCGGGTGATGTCGTCCAGTGCCCCCTCATCCAGATCCGGTGCGATTTTCAAAAATACCGGTACGCGGGTGCGCTGGCCGGCGCGGGCTGACAGGACTTCGCCGAGCAGGCGTTCCAGCATTTCGGGTTCCTGTAGACCGCGAAGACCCGGCGTGTTGGGCGAGGATATGTTGACAGTCAGATAGTCGGCGATGTCGGCAAAGCGGTTCACACCGGCGACGTAATCGGCGACGAAATCCTTGCTGGTTTTGTTGGCGCCAATGTTGACACCCACGATTGCCTTTGAGCGATGCGCCGCGAGGCGCACATGCGCTGCGGCATGACCTTCATTATTGAAGCCCATGCGGTTGATGACGCCGCCCACCTCGGGCAACCGGAATAGGCGGGGACGCGGATTTCCGTCCTGAGGTTTCGGGGTGATTGTGCCCGCCTCTACGAAACCGAAGCCCATTTCGCCAAGCGATTCCGTCACTTCGGCATTCTTGTCGAAGCCGGCAGCCATGCCGATCGGGTTCGAGAGTTCCAGACCGGCCAGGCTGGTCTTGAGTTGCGGGGCATCGGCGTAATCCGGCTTGGGTGCAAGCCCCAGTTTTAAGGCCGAAATGGTTGCCCGATGTGCCGTCTCTGGTTCCATCGCCAGCAACGCGTCGCGGCTCAGGTTGGCGACCAATGCGTTGCGCAGGAATGGCGACAGTGCAGACAACATCAACTTAATTCCGGAGGCAGCACGGTGGTTCCGTCTGCCGTCACGTCCAACCTCGCCTCCTTTTCCACCGCACTCACGGGAATTTCTCCGTACACATGCGGAAACAGTTGGCCACCTCTGGAGGGCTCCCAGCGCAGATCAGGTTCAACATCAGCAGTCCGGATCGCAAGTACGGTGAGGTCCGATTGTCCCTTGAAATGAAGAGCCAGGGTCTCACGCAATTGTTCAGCGGTGGACAAGTGAATGTATCCGTCAGCTATGTCGATAGGCATCCGGGGCACACGATTGCCCCCCACAGCCTGCGCATCGGCGGATAGGATCTTGTAGACGATAGGTGGACGGTTCTCTGACATGGCCGGAAACTAGGCAAAGCGAGGTAACGCAGCAAGCGTCATCTGCCGCGCTTTACAGAATTGCAGCATTGCCTTAGAAAAGGATAATTTTCCGAGAATGGGATATTTTTCCCACAGGAGTGATCTTGTTTTCCCACCGTGCCATCTGGGACGCGATTGACGCTTTGGCCGAGCGGCACAAGCTGTCGACCTCAGGTCTGGCGCGCCTGGCCGGTCTCGACCCAACGGCATTCAATCCTTCAAAGCGGGTCAGCAAGGACGGGCGGGAGCGTTGGCCGTCTACCGAAAGCCTGTCCAAGATTCTCGATGCGACCGGCGAAAGTATCGACAGGTTTCTGTCCGCAGGCGGCCTTTATGGCGGACAGACGACTGGGACCAGGGCTGCCATCCCCTTGCTCGGTCTCGCCGAAGCGGGCGCCGGCGGCTATTTCGACGCGGACGGATTTCCCGCAGGCACAGGCTGGGAAGAGGTCGCGTTTCCCGGGGGCAATGCAGGCGCGACATATGCACTTGAAGTTTCAGGGGATTCCATGCTGCCGGCCTACCGCAACGGTGACCGGCTGATCGTCGCGCCGAACGAACAGGTCCGGCGCGGCGACCGCGTGGTTGTGCGAACCGTTGACGGCGAAGTCACTGCCAAGGTGCTGCATCGCCAAACGGCGACGTCGGTGGAACTGCATTCGCTTAATCCGGACTTTGAACCACGGACACTCAAGGTAAGCGAAGTCGACTGGATCGCTCGCATTCTGTGGGCAAGCCTGTAGCGTTTCAGTGGGTGGCCAGCATTCCGCCCAGTGCCTGGTCGATCAGCTTGCGGGTTTCCTCGACGCCATAAAGCGCGATGAAGGAGCCGAAGCGCGGTCCCTGATCCTGGCCCAGAAGCACCTGATAAAGGGACTTGAACCAGTCACGAAGCGGCTCGAACCCGTGCGCCTTGCCCACTTCAAAGACCAGGTTCTGCAACGCTTCCGCATCGGTTGATCCAACGTGCCCGGCCAGCTGATCTGATAGGTCCTGAATGGCTGCCTGCTCTTTCTCGTCGGCCCGGCGAAACACTTTCGAGGGTTTGACGAAATCGTGGAAATAGCGAATGGCAAAACCGACCAGATTGTCGAGTTCAGGGTGCGTTTCAGGTCCGGCCCCCGGTGCGTAGCGGGAGATGAATCCCCAAAGCACCTGCTTGTCTTCCGCGTTGGCAGCGGAGACGAGGTTCATAAGCAGGGCGAAGCTGACCGGCAGGTCATGCGAAGGCACCTGCCCCGAATGAATGTGGAACGCCGGGTTTTCAAGACGAGCGGCATGGTCTTGTGCGGCAAAGGCGCCGGCGAACTGATAATACTCGTCGACCGCTCGCGGGATCACATCAAAGTAGAGCCGCTTGGCCGCCTTGGGCTTTTGAAACATGAACAGGCTGAGGCTTTCCGGCGAGGCGTAGGTCAGCCAGTCTTCAATCCCGAGGCCGTTACCTTTGGACTTTGAAATCTTTTGACCCTGGTCGTCGAGGAACAGCTCGTAGTTGAAGCCTTCGGGAGGCGTGCCGCCGAGGGCGTTGACGATGCGACTAGACAGTTTCACCGAGTCGATCAGGTCCTTGCCCGCCATTTCATAGTCGACGCCCAGCGCAAACCAGCGCAATGCCCAGTCGGCCTTCCACTGGCACTTCACTGCGCCGCCGGTGACAGAGGTTGTCATTTCCTCGCCGTCCGTGGGGTCGAGGTAGGTGATTGTGCCGGCACGGACATCGCGGGCGATCATAGGCACCTGCAACACCTTGCCCGTCTTCGGGCTGACCGGCAGGAACGGAGAATAGGTGGCCTGACGCTCTGCGCCGAGCGTAGGCAGGATGATGTCCATCACCTCGTCATAGACTTCGAGCATGCGCAACAGGCCCTGATCGAGCCGACCGGACGAATAGTAATCGGTGGCGCTGGCGAACTCGTAGTCAAAGCCAAACTGGTCGAGGAATGCCATCAGCCGGGCGTTGTTGGCCTGGCCGAACGACGGGTGCTCGTTTGAAAAGGGATCGGGGATACGCGAAAGCGGCATATCCAAATAGGCTTCAAGCATTTCACGGTTCGGCACGTTGGTGGGCACCTTGCGCAATCCGTCCATGTCATCGGAGAAGCAGACGAGACGCGTTGGCACCAGATCGCGGGTCAGAAGCCGGAACGCCGTACGCACCATGGTGGTGCGCGCCACCTCTCCAAAGGTGCCGATGTGTGGAAGCCCGGACGGCCCGTATCCGGTTTCGAACAGCACCTCGGACTGGCCGGTCTTTTCAACCCGTTTGACCAACGCGCGCGCCTGCTCGAATGGCCAGGCCTTGGCGGACTGGGCAGCCTCGAAATAGACAGGGTCGAGTGCGGGCAGCGTCTCTTGGGACACGGGGAAAGATCCTCTCGATTTGATTGTGGACTGAGCGCGGGCCGGTGTGTGGCACAAGCGGCCCGCAAGTTCAACGTAATTGCCGCAAGCAAGCGTGACTTGTGTTTGTGCCAGCCGGTACCTAGTTATGGGCGCAACTGTAAAGATTCATGCCGCGACGGCATTCTGCAAACGGGACGGAACAATGAACCTGAGCACTCAAGACGCCCTGATCTACATGATGGTGGTGACCGCCGCCGCGGACGTTTCCCTTACTGACCAGGAGATCGGCCGCATGAGTGTTTTGATCGAACGTCTGCCCGTGTTTGAAGGCTATGACCTCAACAGGTTGCCTCAGGTCGCCTCCGAATGCGCAGAACTCATGCAGACCAAAGGTATTGATGGCGTTCTGGAGATTATTGTCGCCGCACTGCCGGAGCGGCTGCAGGACACAGCCTATGCACTGGCGGTCGAAATCGCGGCCGTCGACCTGCAAGTGGAACAGGAAGAATTGCGCTGGCTGGAACTGGTTCGTGATCACCTCACCCTTGACCGGCTGACCACTGCGGCAATCGAGGTTGCCGCGCGAGCCCGCCTGCGCAAGGCATGATCCGCGGTAGTTCTGGTGACGCGCTCGCGGTCCGGAGAATCTGAGTGACCTTTTTCGGCCTGACAGAAGGTGTGTTCCGCTTTTCCCTGTTTGCCGGAATTTTCCTGATCATGGCGACCGTGGAGAGTTTCTGGCCGCGCCGCGAACGCCGACATGTACGTTCGAAGAGATGGTTCACCAATCTGGGGATCATGGTGGCGTCCTACCTGTCCGTGTTGGCGGTGACCTTCGTCATTCCGGTGACAGCGGTGATCACCGCGATGTTCGCGGAAGCCCGTGGCTGGGGCCTGTTCAACCTGATCGCGTGGCCAATTTGGCTGGAGTATCTGATTGCCTTCATCGTGCTCGACTTCGTTATCTGGGCGCAGCACCTGATCACCCACAAGGTGCCGATCCTCTGGCGGTTGCACCGGGTGCATCATGCGGATGAAGATATCGACGCAACCACCGCGGTTCGGTTTCATCCGCTCGAAATCCTGTTCTCCATTGCAGTGAAATCGGTTGCCGTGCTGATTATCGGTCCGGCTGCCGTCGTGGTGGTGCTGGCGGAAGCTATCGTCAACGGATCAGCTGTGTTCAATCATGCGAACCTGCGTCTGCCTGAGAATGTCGATCGCTTGCTGCGCCAGTTGATTGTCACCCCGGACATGCACCGGGTGCACCATTCCGCGATCCGTACCGAGACGGACAGCAACTATGGGTTCGCCCTGTCCATCTGGGACAGGCTGTTCGGCACCTATGTCGACCAGCCTGAACTGGGCCATGACGGCATGACTATCGGACTGGAAGACTGGCAGGACGATGCCCCCACGCGCCTTGGCTGGTCGCTGGCCCTGCCCTTCTGGTCACCCCCTGCCTCACGGAAAACGTACGAAACCGTCAGTAAAAGCTGATCGGGAACCACCGCAGGTAGAGCTCATCGAGTGTGCCGTTGCGTTTCAGCCGAACCAGCGCCCAGTTGATCGCGCGCCGCACGGCGTTGTGTTCCGCGGGAAACGCCACGGCGAGCCCGCGGCCGAAAAGGTCTGGCCGGAAATAGGCTTCACCCGCGAAATCACAGCATTGCGGGTTTTCATTGAGCCAGAAGGACGCGCGCATGGCGTCGCCGAAAAAAGAGTCGGCGTCGCCCGCCGCCACCGCCTCAAGCGCCGCGATCTCATTGTCATAGGAGGCCACGCGGGCGCCCGGAAGGTATGTCCGTATGAATTCTGACTGCGCAGAATCCCGGCGCGTCGCGACAATGGTGCCGTCCAGATTCTGCCAGGAAAACCTAGGCGCATCCTGCCGTCGGGTGACAAAACGGCCGGGCAGCATCATGTAGGTCAACGAGAAGTCGAATCTTTCGGCATTGGCTTCAGTAACCGACATGCCGGCGATCAGGGCGTCGCCCTGATTGTCCGCAAGGGCATCGGCGGCCTGGTCCCAGGGCCAGGCCTGAATGGTGCAGGCAATATCAAGCACGCCGCAGATGGCACGCGCCAGATCGACATTGTAGCCGACCACTTCGCCCCCCAATGAACGGTAGTTGAACGGCGGAAAGTCATTGGTCGTCAGAAAGCGAATTGCCGGCACCGCGCTGAGATCCGGGGCCTCGTCCCGAGCGCTGGGATCGAAATGATAGGGCAGGTTCTGCGCCTGGGCGGCGCCGGTGAACATCATCCACGTCAGCAGGAAAAGAGCTGTGAATCTGGGCATCAAATGTCCGAAGTGGTTTGAGCGGCTTGTGATTTTCGCGCATTTTGCCGAGGTTGGCGAGGCGGCCTAGGCTGCTTTGTAATCGAAACGTAGATTTTTCAAAACACTTGAAGCGGATCCGCTAAAGATGCACCCGGCCGTTGAACTGATCAGGTTTGTGCTGGGACCACTTTGCCGAAGTGAACAGGAGGCTTTGGTTCTGTTGCAGCAGGCCCTGCTGCGGGAAGTCGAACCGCTGCATTACCTGGCCACGTTCTTCACCCTTTCCGAAAACCACATCTACGAGCGCGCCGCAACATGGTCAGGGTTGCGTTTTTCGGCAGCGCTGCCGTCGCAATTGCCAGCGGGACTGGACATTGAGCGGGTGGACAATCTTTTCGGGATCAAGTCGGTGCGCGCCGAGCTGGATGGCCGCGACGTCCTTTTTTTGAGCCCGGGACTGACCCAGTTTCTGCAGATCCGAGAGCGGGTGCAATCGCAATTCGGGTTGGCGCAGCGCATAAGTGTGGTCCCTCCAGCGGCATTACGTGCCGGGATCATGGATCGGGCCGCCTCACGGCTGCTTGAGGACACCCGCAGCCGTTTGTCCCGCCTGTGGCCCCGCGCCAGCGCACACCTTGAACTGCGCCTCGGGGTGCGGCTCGCATTCGTGATTGCATTGGTCGCACTGGCCCTGGTTGCTGCATTTACACCAATCTTCCTGCAACCGGTTCTGGTGCCGGTGATGGCGTTTCTGCTGCTGGTTCCTGCAGGGCTCCGCCTTGCCGCCGCGATCCATTCGGTCAGGACCGGGGAACAAATCCGCCCGCCCGCTGTGCCGGACGACGAGTTGCCTGACTATACGATCCTGATTGCCTTGCGCGACGAAGCAAACATGATCCCGCAGTTGGCGGCCGCGCTGCGCCGTCTCGATTATCCGCCGGAGAAACTCGACATCAAGTTCGTCGTTGAATCCGCAAGCCGGTCGACCCTGGAAGAAGTCGCGCGTCTTCTCGACGACGCAAGGTTCGAACTGGTGATTGTTCCCGAGGCCGCACCGGTCACCAAACCCAAAGCCCTCAACTACGCGCTGCCCATGGCGCGCGGGCAATATCTGGTGATCTACGATGCCGAGGACATCCCTGAACCTGTTCAATTGCGGCGAGCGGCAGAGCTATTCGCATCCCAGCCAGGGCTCGACTGCATTCAGGCCGAACTGGTGGTCGACAATGCCGGTGAAAACGTCCTTACAGCCCTGTTTGCCGGCGAGTATGCCGGTCAGTTCGGGCTGATGTTTCCGGCCCTGGCGCGTTGGGACATGCCTTTGCCTCTTGGCGGCACATCCAATCACTTCCGGCTGCAATCGCTGCGCGAAGTGGGTGGCTGGGACTCGTTCAACGTGACCGAAGATGCCGATCTCGGTGTCCGGCTGAAGCGCTTGCGCTACCGGTGCGGCGCTTTCAGCTCACGCACCTATGAAGAAGCCCCAATCAGGTTTGGACCCTGGATGCGCCAGCGCACACGTTGGATGAAGGGCTGGATGCAGACCTTCATCGTTCACAATTCGCGTCCGCTCGATTTCCTGCGCGATATCGGCTGGCGAAATTTCCTGATCTTTCAGGCCTATGTCGGCGGCATGCTTTTCAGTGCTCCGCTTCACTCGGTGTTCGCCGTCGTGTTCTTCGGGCGGCTCGTGCTGGGGTTCGATCCCGGCTTCTCGCTCACCGAGCCGTGGAGCCTGGCGCAACTGACCATCCTCGTCACAGGCTACGGCACGGCCTTCATTGTTGCTGTGATGGGCCTGTGGCGGCTCGGGCAACGGTCAGTGCTCAAGTGGCAGCTGCTCTTGCCCTTTTATTGGCTCTTGACCTCGTGGGCTTCGATGCGCGCGCTCTATCAACTCATCGAGAAGCCGTACGTCTGGGAGAAAACGCCGCACGGGCTGACGCGGTACGTGCGCGGGTCAGACAAATGAGCTTCAATGGTGCATGAGCATGGAGCGGGTGAAGGGAATCGAACCCTCGTCGTAAGCTTGGGAAGCTTCTGCTCTACCATTGAGCTACACCCGCTTGCTCCCGCTATATCCACTCAACTGGCACGTCCGGTCAAGCTGGCGCGACTTGAAATCTGGGGAGGTTCAGCTTGTGGGCAAGTTGTGCCCAGAGCATGAGCATCGGACTTTCCGCGCATCGGCTCCGACGATGGCATAAATTGGGGACTTCAATAGCTGCTCAAGTAATGTGAACTTGCCGTTGAATGTGTGAAGCGAACCAGGAATAGGCGAAACGATGAGAATATGGATTGTCTTGCCTTTGCTTGTCCTGGTCCTGGTGTGCGGCGCCAGTCTTGCGACGATGGCCGGATACAAGTTGTTTCCGGAACCGGATCTTCAGGCGCAACTGGAATTTCAGAACTTCAGACTGCCCAGCGGATTTGATCTCGATCCGGAAGAGATTTCAGGAGAGCTTTCGGCCGAGTTATCGGCCCGCGCGCAACAGGACTTTGCTATTCGCACACTGTTGGGAACGGACGGGCAATCGAAGGTGGCCGATCTGGTCGTTCCAAGATTGCTCAACACCAGCGTGATCCGGCGCCTGATCGCGGATGTGGATTCTTTGGGCACAGTCCTCTCGGTCGCCGAATACAAAGGGCTGGTGATCGGGCAGGTCCGCAACAGCGGTGACTCCCCAATGGAAGATGTTGCGCTGATCCTGCCGGGGGCCGTTCTTGCGGAAAGTGTCGAGGGTCAGGGCTTGGCTGTTTCCGCACCCGAGCCGGAATTGCAGTCCATTGAATTTGGTACTCTTGCAGCGGGTGAGACGGTCAACTTCAATGTCTGGTTCAATGTCGTGCCTGATCCTTCATCACCGGAGTTCGCCAACAGTGTCAGGTTGGGCGCCGCCAGAGGCATTGACGGAAATGTCGCCATATTCGGCCATCACGACTGGTTCGGGAGGTCGCTGGAAGTAGTTTCGTGGGCCCGCTGGACAACTGCCGCCATTCTCGGATTGGCCCTCATCGGGGCATTCACCGCCCTTAGCTATCAGTTGATTGGTGTTTACCGGCCAGCCCGCCGCCAGGGCTAGGTGCAACCGCTCAGTCGCGTTTGATGCGCCCGATCTGACCGCGGTTCGGATCATATCCCCACAGCGCCAGCAAGAATGCCAAGACCGCCACGCCGACCACCACCAGGCATGACAGGGCATTGAACTGCCCGTAGGCGGCAAACCGGATGAGTTCAACGCCGTGCGTGAATGGGTTCCAGGAGGAAATCTGAAACACGGCTTCGGCGCCAGCCTCGCGCAACTTCCACAGGGGATAGAGCGAGGAGGAAAAGAAGAACATCGGGAAGACCACGAAGTTCATCATGCCGGCGAAATTCTCGATCTGCCGGGTATAGACCGAAATCAGCAGCCCCAGCGCCCCGAGCATAAGTCCGGTCGCCATGATGGCGGGCAGGATGAAGATGTAGCCGGTGGCGGGAAAGTAAATGTTGAACATCCGCGCGATGAGCAAAAAGGCGTAGGCCTGACCGGCGGCGAGAATTGACGCGGCGAATATCTTGGCAAACAGGAGGAAGCTGCGCGGCAACGGGGAAACGAGCATGACGCGCATGACACCCGCCTCCCGGTCGTAGACCATCGACAGCGCCGACTGCATGCACTGGAACAGAACCACGATGCCGATCATCCCCGGCAGGATATACTCCTGATACGGCGTATAGGTCTGGTAGGGATCGATGATCGAGACGCCCAGCAGATTATTCAGGCCCGTGGCGAAGACGAGCAGCCACAGGAGCGGCCGGACCAGTGAGGACAGAAGCCGTTCGGTCTGGCGGGCGAACTTGAACAGTTCGCGTTCGACGATGGCATAAAGCCCGATGCCCAGCCCGGCTGCGCTAGTCACAGACGAATTCGCGTTCATCACTCCCGAGCGTGTCCAGCGTGTTGGTCTCGTGCAGGAAACCTTCGAACGGCGCTACGCCGATGATGGCATTGTCCGTAGTCAGAAGGATGGGCTGGCGCATTTGATGATCCCACGGCCTGAAGCTTTGGGTCTGCCCCTTGGAGCCGTCCAGTCGCAGTCGATCGGAAGTCAGGTAGGCCAATACGTCGGCATACTCGGTACTGCCGGACTTGGCGTAGGCGGTGATGACCGCCCGGGTCGCGGTCCAGGCTGACCAATCCTGCCAACCCATGCGGCGGCCCCCGTCGGAGGCCGATTCAAACCGCGAATTGACCTGGGGCGCGCCATAGCGTTCGAGGGACCAATGCCATTCCAGCGGTGTCAGGCCGGCGTTGCCGATCACCGGCCGCGGCAGACTGGTCTGATATTCGACGTAGCGCCCGAACTCACCGACTGCATCAGCGATGAAGACCACGTCATACTCGCTGGTGCCCGCGGTCAGTAGCTGGATATTGTTCTGATCGCGCAGTTCGGGGTTGGTGGACAGGTCGAACTCGCGTTCGGCCACAATGGTCAGCCGCAAACGTTCGGCCGATTCCCTGAAGGCCGCTGCGAAGATCGGGTCACGTTCATCCTTGCCGGTCAGCATCAGGATACGGGTCCAGTTGCGCAGCCGGAGATATTGGGTGAGAGCATCGGCCAGCATGCGATCGCTGGCTGCAACGTGCAGCATGTTCTCTGCACACATGCCGCGCAGCGCATTGTCCTGCGCCGTCGCATTCATCAGGGTCACCGGCTGTCCGGTGAGGCTTTCGGACAGGGCTGCCAGTTCCGCGGCGGGCAGGTCAGCAACGATGAAGTTGGTACCCGCGGCTACCATCTCCTGCGCGGCTGCGGCCAGGCCATCAGAATCCGGGGCGCGGACAATGCTGAGTTGCGGCGTCAGGCCGACGGCGTCGGTGACGATCTTCATGTCCGCAAGCGCCATTGCGGCCCCTTCGGCCGCATCGCCTGTCGGCCGTAATTGAATGCGGGCATAGGCCATGTCCGCGTCGTAGCGAGGATCGTCCTCAAGCGCCAGGAAGCCGATGGGCAGATCGGTGGCGGCGGCAGCTGTCACGCTGCCGCCGAACACCAGGATGATAACGAACAACAGGGCCCGCATGATGATCAATCGTCAATCAGCACGGTATGCGGTACCCGCCCGACCGGGATCGACTCGACGGGTCGCATGCTTTCCATGTCGACGACGGTGATGTCGTCGGAAAGCCCGTTGGCAACGATCGCGATGGTTTCGTCGCGATTGAGCGCGACGGACCAGGCCCGGCTGCCCACGAGCACGTAGGAAAGGGTTTCCCGCGACACGCGGTCGACCACGGCGATGTGGTTGGCGCGTCCCAGACTGATCAGCACCTTCGAGCCGTCGGCGGTAATCGCCATACCGACCGGCGTCACGTCCTCGGGACGGAACCCGGGAGGCAGGAACTCAAGCACATCGGAGACCTCGTTGGTCTCCATGTCGATCACGTAGATCTCGCTCGACAGTTCGGCGGAGACCCAGATCTCACTTTCGTCCGGGGCCATGATGAACCGGCGCGGCCGGGTGCCGACCAGAATGTTCTTGGTCACCACGTTGGCCGATGTATCCACGACATGGATCATGTCGGCGACCTCACTGGTCACATAGGCAACCGACCCATCAGGCGTCAGGATGACACCTTCAGGTTCAGCACCCGTCGGAATATCTGCGACAGTGATGCCGGTTTCGCGCTCGAGCACTTCGAGGGTCGAATTCTCCTCGTTGGACACGTAGATCAGGGACTCGTCCGGCGAGAAGGCGAACACTTCGGGGCTTGGACCCGTCGGAATGGAATCCACAACCTCCAGGGTTGCCATGTCGATGACATCGATCACGTCATCGTCGCCGCACGCAACGAACAGCAGCGTTCTGTCCGCATTGAAGTGCATGTCGCGTGGGCGTTGCGAAGTTTCAATCCGCTTGATGATCTCGTGCTCGGGCGACAAGACCACGATTTCGTGGCTCTTTTCGTTGGAAACAAAGATCATGCCGGTGCCTTGCGCAAATGCGGGCAGAGCCAGCACGACAAGCGCAAGGACCGAGGTTACGGCAAGTTTCAGCAAACGGGTCATTTGACAGTGAATGTCCCCAGCATGCCGCGTGTTTCGTAGCCTTCGACCCAGAAGTCGTAGCTGCCGGGACGGATGGGCACGAACCAGATGTCGATAATGCCCTCATCATCGAACTCCACCGCGTAGAGGCCGTAGGGCGCCACTTCGAGATCATTGATGATGACCTGGTTGATCCAGGAATTGCGGAACAGGTCAGGTGCAACGATCGAGAATTCTTCACCGCCGTCATGCACGATCCGCCAGCGATAATATTTGCCGGTTTCCAGTTCAAACTGGTTTGGCGTCATGGTCAATTCGGCGCTGTTCAGTTCCATGTCCGGCAGGCGTTCCGGCGAGGCCGCCAGATTGCCTTCGGCATGGGCTGCCGAAATGCCAAACGCGAGAACAACTAATGCGCAAAGGGCGCGAAAAAGTGCTGATGGGGTCAGACGCATGAAACTCCTCCATTATCTCTATGCGGAACCGACCATGCCCGAAGGACGCCAAAAGATTAATCAATAGGTTACATTGTGTTTCCCGATTGCCGCAGTGCTAGCTTTTCAGAAAGCAAGTTGGAGGGAACTGCGAAATGAAACATGTTTTGAAACCTTTGGCGCAGATCGTGCTGCTCGGCGGAGCAGTCCACGCGCTCATGGCTTTTAATCCGCCAAGGGGGGAACTGATCGATGTTACCGTCGGGGTGTTGTCCTACGGAACCGCCCAATGGGAAATGAAGGTCATCAAGGACAACAAGCTTGATGAAGAAAACGGCATCAACCTGATTATCCAGGATCTCGGCAGCGAACAGGCTGGCGATGTCGGGCTGCAGGCCGGTGATCTTGATGTGATCCTGACCGACTATGTCTGGGTTTCCATCCAGCGCAACCAGGGCAACATGATTACCGCCGTGCCGCACTCCCTGGCGGTTGGCGGTGTGATCACAGGCTCGGACAGCGGTATTGAAAGCCTAGAGGACCTTGCAGGCAAAACGATCGGCGTTGCCGGCGGCCCCGTCGACAAGAGCTGGATCATTCTGCAAGCCTATTACACGCAACAAACGGGTGAATCGCTTGTCGACAGCGTGGAGGCACGTTTTGCCGCTCCGCCTCTGACCAACGAACTGCTGGGCACCGGCGAACTCGATGCAGCGCTGAACTTCTGGCACTGGAACGCCCGCGCCAAGGCGGCCGGAATGGACGAACTGATCTCGGTTGCCGACATGCTGGAAGGACTTGGCATTTCCGATCAGGCCCCGTTGCTGACCTGGGCCTTCACGGATGAAACCGCTGCCGAAAAAGAGGATGGTATGATCGGCTTCCTCAATGCGTCTTTCGACGCCAAGGATCTGCTTCTCGAGGATGACGAGGTCTGGGAAAGCCTGCGCGAGTTGATGGGCGCAACGGATGATGACGCCCGTTTCGAGCAGCTCAAGGCTGACTATCGGGCCGGCATTGTGACCAGCTATGACCCGGCGGACACCGCCGCGGCGGAAGCGACGTTTGCGCTTCTGTCCGAGTATGGCGGTGCGGAAGCGGTCGGCGATGTCCCCGAACTTGCAGATGGAACCTTCTGGGCCCAATATTCGCGATAAATCATCCCGAAAGGCCCGTCCTTGACCGCAAGGCCCCCATCGGCACAACGCGCATGGGTAGAGGCACTGTCTCTACCCTTGCTTTTTGTTATCTGGCAGATTCTGTCCATGGTGCTTCAGGCGCGGCTGTTTCCGACGCCTGTGACCGTGATTCAGGAACTCTGGGACCTGGCGGTCAATGGCCGCTTGATTGCAGACATTCAAAAGACCCTGACGCGCGCCATCATCGCATTTTTCGTGGCGATGAGTGCCGGCATCGTGATCGGCATCCTGTTGGGCCGGTTCCGTGTGGCCGACAGGTTGTTCGGCACATGGGTCGTGGTCGGGCTGAATATCCCGGCAATCGTGGTGGCCATCGCCTGTTACATCTGGCTTGGCCTGACCGAGTTTGCCCTGATCCTTGCCGTGGTCATCAACAAGACACCGCTGGTGATCACCACCATCCGCGAAGGCATTCGCAACCTGTCCTTTGACTTCGACGAACTTGGCGCCGTCTATCGCATGCCCTACCTGCGCCGCTTGCGGCTTATCCTTGTGCCGCAGATGATGCCCTACGTTTTGACGGCAGCGCGCACCGGACTGTCCCTGATCTGGAAGATCGTGCTGGTCTTCGAACTTCTGGGCAGCGACGGCGGCGTTGGTTTCCGCATCAGCATGCTGTTCAACTTTTTCGACATGGCCGGGATTCTGGCTTACACGCTGGCCTTCATCTGCGTGGTTCTGGTGATCGAATACGGGATCATGCGCCCGCTTGAGAGAAAGATTCTGGGATGGCGTCCGGCGCACGCGTAGAGATCGATATTGCTTCAAAGCGATTCAGCAACATGGCGGAGCCTGTGCTTGAAGGGCTCAAGCTGACGGTGGAACCGTCGACGACGTTGGCGCTCATCGGTCCTTCGGGCGCTGGAAAATCGACACTTCTGCGCCTGATTGCCGGAATCGACCGGGATTTTGATGGTCAGGTCATGGTGAATGGCAAGGCCGCCCACGTGGCTGAAACCCCCGGTTTCGTGTTTCAGGATCCACGCCTTTTGCCGTGGCTTACGGCCGAAGACAATATCCGGGCGGTCCGCGCGGATATCACCCGGGATGCAGCCGTCGAACTGCTGCACGAAGTAGGCCTCAAAGGGTTTGAAAGTGCCCTTCCCCATCAACTGTCGGGCGGCATGCAGCGCCGGGTGGCGCTTGCCCGGGCACTGGCCCTGTCACCTCGGGTGCTGCTGCTCGATGAGCCTTTCGTGTCGCTTGACCGCAAGCTGGCGCGCGAATTGCACAAAGTTTTTCTCAAGGTCATCAAATCGTACAGGCCCACGGTCATTCTCGTCTCGCACGACATTGAAGATGTGGCCCAGCTGGCCGACCGGATTGTGCTGCTTTCGGGTCAGCCGGCCCAGGTGAAGTCCGAGCTTGTTGTGCCTGGCAAGGCCGGCGATCGGGACGTGGCAGCCATTGCGGGCATAAGTGATGCCCTCTCGGACGCGGAGGAGACTGTTGACTAGTCCGAATGAGGAGAAGGCACTGAGATTTGACTCCGTGTCCAAGAACTATGGTTCCAACGTGGCGCTCACCAACGTCAGTTTCGAATTGGGCGCACAGGGCTTTTTCGGACTGCTCGGGCCAAATGGCGCCGGGAAATCCACACTGTTCCAGATCGCCGCCGGACTTTTCGCGCCGGATGCGGGCAACGTCGAACTGTTCGGCTGCAGCTACCGGAATGAGCGTGCGAGAATTCTCCGCCAATTGGGAGTCGTCTTTCAGACCCGGTCGATAGACCTCGACATGAGTGTTGAGGCCAATCTCAAGTTTCACGGACGCCTGTTCGGATTGAGAGGCGGGCAACTGGCACAGGCGATTGATCGCGTTTTGATGCTGCTTGAGATCGCCGACAAGCGCAAACGGCTGGTCCGGGCCATGTCCGGCGGCGAACAGCGCCGGGTGGAGGTGGCCAGAGCCCTGCTGAATGAGCCAAAACTGGTTTTGATGGATGAGGCCTCGGCCGGGCTCGACACGCAGGCGCGCCGGACCCTCGTTGCGCACATGAAGTCTATTTCGGACCAGACGGGCACGACTGTATTGTGGGCCACCCATCTGGTTGACGAACTGGACGAGGCCGATCGGGTGATCGTTCTCATTTCAGGCAGCGTCCGGGCAATCGCTTCGCCCGCAGAGCTGATGTCGCAAACCGGATGCGAAACGCTCACAGACGCCTATGTGACCCTCACAGACGCAGCGAAGTGATCGCGGAACGCCTGAACTCGTCGCCCTCTCAAGACAGCATTCCGGGCTGCTAGTTGGACTTTTCCGGTGTTTCAGGCGCTGGCAGGGGACTGAAGGAAATGTCTCCGAAATCAACCGCCACGACACGTTCGCCGATTGGTGAACCGGTATTGCCCTGATCGTCCGAAGTGATCTCCAGCGCCAGCCTGTCGCTTGTGTCGAGTTCGGCTGCGTCTTCCTCAATCTCGCCCGCGACCTCCTCGCCCTCTGCGATGGCGGCCAAAGCGGCTTCGACGGCTTCGGCCAATTCAGGGGTAAAGGGCAATCGATAGGCACGGGGCAGCCCCGAAGGGTAATTGTCTTCGTCCAATTCTTCGATCCACAAGAAGATCGAACCGGGTTCATCGGTCATCTTGTTGGGCTCGACGATACGGGCCCAGTGAAAGCGGAATAGATTTGGTGGATAGGTGTCGCTCGGCAATCCCCGAATCTCGGAGATGCCCCAATAGCTGAAAAAGGCAAGCCCGATGACGCTTAGTGTCGAAACGACACGGACCAGAACCGGAATACGGGTCGACAGCACCACAAGGCCAAGAAGCAGTGCCACCGCTGCATATGCGACGCAAAGGCCGAGCACCACCAGCGTCATTTGCCGAGGTCCTCGCCGGTGTCGGCCGCCAAATTGCCGGGGGTCTCATTTGACTGGTTCGAGCGGGTCAGCGCCACCAGGCTCTTTTCGCGGTCGTTGATGTCGACCACTTCGTCTTCTCTAAGGGTGAAGCGAACAGCGGTGCGCTCGTCTCCCGTACCGGTCAGGGTCACGTCGCCGTAATATACGACCCGCACCGACGGGTTCATCTTCTCGACGCTCACGGTGACGTTCAGGGGTTCGATGGTGGTGGCGATAAAGTGAACCACGTTGACCACATATTCGCCGTCCATCAGGCCCCGGACAGAAACGATCTCCTGGTTGAGCGGGTTGATCACTTCCTCGCCGTTGACCAGGATGACGTCCTTGAACAACCCGCGATCATCGCGGTCCAGATTCATCAGACCGCCTTCAGGCTGGTTGTACCAGACGATGTTGCCGGCCGGATCCTCGACGTACATGTCGACGTCATCGGGATGCTCATCTGGCCATCCAATGGTGATCAGAAGCTCGACTTCGGTGTCGATCTCGCCGGTCTCGGCGACGGGATTGATCATTGAAAAGGCGATGAAGAACATGAACGCGAAGGCGACCAGCGAATTGAACAGCAGGTCGGTGAAGACGTCGAATTCAGGGCCGTCGCTTTCCTCGAACATGTCAATCCGGCTGTTTGGCTTGCGGACTGAGGAACAGTTCGCTGATCCTGACCGTGCGGTAGACAATTCGCTGGGAAAGCGTTTCCAGGATGTTGAATTGCAGACGCAGCAGCACACCGCACACCAGACCGGTGATGGTCGTCAGCAAGGCAATGGCCATGCCGCCGGTCATCTGCTGAAGAGCAAGGCGCATCGTCTCGACGTCAAATTCGCCGAGGTCGCGCATTGAAACGAGCATGGCGATGAAGCCGATGACCGTTCCCAGCATGCCCATCTTGTAAAGCACGTCGGAAACGAAAATCCCCAACCGGCCGGATTTGCGCATTTGCGCCGCAAAAGACTGCAGCAAAACGTCGAGACGATTGTCTTCCGAAAGCCTGACCTTCAATGCCGCGTCGTGCAGGAAAGCGCCCAGCGGACGATCGGTGGAAAGTGCGACACCGCCGACCTCAACCTGTTCGGTTCCACGCATGACCCGCGCGCCCTGTTCCAGTTCGGCGGAGACTGTTTCAAGAGACCGCAACTCCCGCGAACTGTCGAAGATCGAATAGACGCAATAAAGACTGAAGGCCGCGAAAACGCCGATGATCAGCGCCGAGATCCGGCTGGGATCATTGTCGAACATATACCCCAGGAAGCCGTAGTCCCACAGGATCATGGCCGAGAAGCTGATCAGGCTCATCAACAGGATCCATTTGAACAGCCCATCATAGGACTTGTCGCGCAGGAACCCGAAAAGCTGTTGCCGGCTTGTTGCCGCGTTGTCTTGTGACGGGCCTGCCTGTTCGCTCACCGATATCCTCCCGGCGTGTTGGTCCGCCTGAAGTCCCATGGCGGCTGGAATTCAACGTCAAGCGCCCATACACCCGCGCCCTCGGAAATCGCTTCAATCTGGATTGCTTCGTACTCGTCGGTCTGCTCCGAAAAGGCTAGGGCCATGCCGGTACGGACCATTTCCTCGTTGATGTTCGTCCCGCCGGATTCGCAGACGCCGTGGCGGCGTCCGAACGGGTCGGCTTCTCCGAGAAGGAAGCAGGTTACTTCACCGCGTCCGGAGAGCAATTCAAGTGTGCGGAAAGCCGCATCGTAGCAGCCCCACTGTTCGCCGTTCCGATAGCAGAACTGGCGCCGTTCAGGTGCATCAAGTCCCCAAAGAATCACCCGCTGGGTGCCGATACGGATAATGTCCGCATCAACGACCGAAGCTGATCCGCTGATGACATCCGGATTTTCGGAAGGCGCTTCGTCCTGCGCCAAAAGCGAAGGCACTGCCAATCCACTCCAGGACAAGATCGAGATGAGAAGCAGGATGGCGCGCGACATGCTGCGATTTGAGGCGAACGTGCTCATCGGTATCAACTATATGAGTAATTGAAGAACATGATATGCGGGCATACTAGTCTGGCTCCATGCGGCGCTTTGTCTTTGCAATTCTTGTGGTTTTCGGAATGGCCGGTCCCGGCTTCGCCCAGGGGGCGCCGGCGGACCTCGTGGCGGCGCTGCGATCCGGTGAAATCACCACGTGCCGGGATTGCGATCTGAGCGGGGCTGATTTCAAGAAGGCCATTCTCAGCGGTGTCGATTTGACCGGCGCCATCCTGACAGACGCGACCTTCCACCGCGCCGACCTGCGCGGCGCAATACTCGACGGTGTGACGGCGATTGGCACCAACTTCAACCTCACCGATCTGACCCGCGCCCAGATGGTCGATGGCGATTTTACCCGGTCCATGTTCTACGGCGCCCAGATGTCCGGGGCAGACCTCAGCGGCGCCAATCTGACCGAAGCACGGGTGCAAACGGCACGACTTACCTCCGCCAAATTGCCCGGCGCAGTGCTTGTCCGCACCCTGATGCGGGAAGCAGTTGCCAACAATGCTGACTTTAGCGGCGCGACCATGCAGGAAACCAATCTGAATGGCGCGCGTCTGGGACGCAGCGTATTTGACGGGGCAACTATTGGTTTTGCCGGCTTTGCCGGGACGGAAGCGAGCAGAGCGAGCTTTGTTGATGCGACGATCACCTACACCGATTTTCTCGGGGCCGATCTGCGCGGTGCCGAGGTGACGGGCGCTACCTTGACGGGTAACCGTTTCACGCGGGCGGCAACCAGAGACGTTGATTTCGAAAGCGCCATTACAAGCGGGAATTTCATGGCGGACGGGCGGCTGCAGGAAAACTGACGTCACGGCGCTGCCCAGGTGGTATAAGGCGAGAGGACTTCTTCGTACCGCGTCCGGCTTTCAAAATACCCGGTGTTGACCTGCTGGGTCTCGATATTCACCGCCAACTGTCCCCGCTTGCGCAGGTATGTAGCCTCTACGGCGATCGACCTGCTGCCATCGGGCGACTGCCCGGTGCACAGTTCGTGTGCGAACTGGCTGCCAACAGGCTGTTCACCCTCTTTCATCGGGATATCGGCGCATTCCAGCGTCCAGTCGCTGTAGCGCGCCTTGAAATTGGATATCAGGGTGTAGGCGGTTCGGCGCGCGAGGTCACTGATGCGGTCATCCGTGACGATCCGGCGCCCCTGCACGATGCCCTCTGAGTCAACGAGCAACGACACGAGCACCGGGTGCGCATAGACCGAGGTGCCGCCGCGGAGAAACTGATATTCAAGCTCCAGTGCCCTGGCGATATAGTCCTGTTCGTCGTCATAGCTGAACTCGACTTCGCGCAGGCCCGAAGCCTCGGGCGTGCACGTCATGAAATCCTCAAATGAGACAAGCGTCTGTCCCGGCGGGCCGCCATTAGTGCCGCAGGCGATCTCACCAACCATTGCATCCGGCAGTTCGGAAACATTCTGGCCGAGGTTCACATCCCATATGGAAAACACCGGTTCAATCTGCGGCTGGGCAAAAGAGGCATGCGCCGAAATGCCCAGCGCCAAGGCAGCAAGACCGAAGACAGCGGGAAGGTTCGTTTTGCGCATCGCGAGGTTACTCCAGGCCGCGGCAGGCCGCCGCAGACGGATTGTCATAGAATTCCGCACATTCCTCGAAGGTCGGTTCGCCGCGGCCGATCACATAGGTCTGAAGATAGGCCACAACATTGGCGACATCAGTGTCGCTGAATGTCTTGCCGCGGACCGGTGCATTTTCTGGCGCGAAGTCGGAAAGCTCCATGCCGAAACAACGGCCATCCCGGTAAGCGGCGCGATCATGAAAAGGCATCGCTGTGCCCGGAATGCCGCATGCAATGATTTCGGTCAGTGCCTCGGTGCCCAGTTCAGTCTGGCGCAGGTTGGGGCCTGGCGGCGCCTGCAACAGAAGCCCGGTCTCACCGTCGGCCGGCCAGCCATGACAATTCACGCAATAGCCCACAGACCGGTAAACGACCCTGCCGCGCTCCGGGTCGCCGACTGTTTCCTCTGTCTGTTGCGCCTTGATGGCAGGCGCTGCCAGCGAAAAAAGGACAAGCAATGCTGCGGCAAGCGACACGGCCACGAAACGGTTCAGGGGCATGGTGCTACTCCGGTTCCACCAGGGTCCAAATACGAAAATGCCGGGCAACCGAAGTTGCCCGGCACGATACAGGTTGGGGCGATCAGAGCCCGAAGACCCAGAGCATGTTGGCGCTCTGAATGTTCTGCAGCTCTTCGTAGCCAAAGCCCGCGATACCGATACCGCCACCCGCGATGGCAATATACTGCTTGCCACCTGCGGTGAAGGTAATCGGCGGAGCCTGGAACGAAGTGCCCACGTTCATCGACCACTTCTCTTCCAGCGTCGTCGCGTCATAGGCAGCGACCGTACCATCAATATGGCTGGTGAAGATCAGGTCGGCGGTTGCAAGCACACCGCTGTACATCGGGTATGTCGTCGGGTGAGACGCTGCGATCTCGGCAGTGTCCACGTTGACGGCGTTGATCGAACCGGTCTGCACGCCGCTGTTCACGCCAGCGCCGCCGATGAAGATTTCGCCGGGCCGCACGTCGGCCGGATCAACCGCACGCACCGACAGGTCCGAACAGCCCTCGATCCCCACCGCATAGGCAATACCCAATTCAGGGTTGTAGGCAGTCGGGAAGAAGTTGGTGCCGCCCTGAATGTTCGGGCACGTCGTAGCAGTAGCGCCGGCGCGGGTAATCGCACCAATCGCGTAGGTCTGCAGCGACGCGTTCGGATCATATTCGATCGGCTTGCCGGTCTTCGGGTCGATGCCTTCCGTCCAGTTCAGGTTGCTCACGTAGGTGACGGAATCGATGTAGGAGCCGTTGGAACGGTCCAGAGTGTAGAAGATGCCGTTCCGGCCAAAGTGCGCCAGAACCTTGCGGTCTTCGCCATCGATATTGGCATCGAGCAGCAGCTGAATGCCGACTTCGTCATAGTCCATGTAGTCGCCCGGCGTGTACTGGAAGTGCCACTTCAGTTCACCCGTGTCGACGTCGAGCGCGACGCTGGAGTTGGTGTAGAGGTTATCGCCCGGACGGAACTCGGGGTCATACATCGGCACCGGGTTGCCCGTACCCCAGAAAGTCGTGTTCGACTCAGGGTCATAGGAGCCCGTTACCCAGGCAGCACCGCCGCCGGTTCTCCAGCAATCCGGGTTGCCGGCTTCTTCACACCTCCAGGTTTCCGAACCAGGCTGGCCGGGTTCCGGAATCGTATAGAAGCGCCACAGTTCTTCGCCGTTCTCGGCGTTCAACGCAGCGATCCAGCCGCGGGTCGCCCAGTCACCATAGGACTGGCCTATCAGAATCTTGTCGCCGATCACGAGAGGCGCGTTGGTGAAGCCTTCGCCTGGATCAGTCGCAGCTTGCACATCCCATACGACATCACCCGTTTCGTCATCACAGGCCACGACGCGGCCGTCAGGCAAGACGGTGATGACGTTGGTGCCCGACAGTCCAAGACCACGGTTCGCCAGAAGGATGCCCTGGCTGGGGTCCTTGTCGATACCTGTATCGCACACCCAGACGGGAACAGCACGTTCGCCGCTCGACACGTCAAACTTGTACGGCGTGCCCCAGGGGTCCGAAACGTAAAGGAAGCCGTCGTTGGCCAATGGCGTCGCTTCGATTGAGCCCTTGCCGAAACCGGCCGGTTCGGTGCCGCCTAGTGGCGCCGCCATGACGACGCGCAGGTCAGCAACGTTGCCGGCGTTGATCTCGCTAAGGGTTGAGAATCTGTTGGCGTCATAGGTCTTGTGGACCATCAGCCAGTTGCCGGCCTCGGCCTCGGTGCCCGCCGCCAACAGGCGTTCCGGCGTCACCGGATCCGCGAAAGCATTGCCCGTCAGTGCCGCCGCGCAAATCGCCATGGCGCCCACTGACTTCGAAAGAAGATTTTTCATGGTACCTCCCAATGATGTGCACCTGCCCCAAGCGAACGCCGCGACAAGTGATTGGTCCATCAAACAACTTTTGATATCCAAAAATTCAATGCTTGCCATTGGACATCGCTGGCTGTGAATGGCGTGCGGCTGTAGGGCAAGGTTCGCCGTTTGTTTTGCCCGGCTTCAGTGAGCCTGCGCCCCGCACCAGGTTTTGCTCCATGATTTGAACCGGCATTTGGACGCAGACGTCTCCGGTCCACTGGCGACGGAGCGACGGTGCTGACGTAAGAACAGAAAGCGGCCCCGAGAACTAACTCGGAGCCACGCCAACATTTCTTCGGGATGTCTTTGGGGGGCAATCGACCACCCCAATTGAGTCAAGCCGTGCCTAGGTTCTCCACTGGCGGACGAACAGGAAGCGCACCAGGGACAGAACCACAAGCGCCGCACCGGCATAAAGGGACAACCAGTATCCATCCATCAGGTAGGATTCCATCTGCATAGTACGATGGGACATGGGGTCGGTGTATTCCGAATCACCAATGAAATTGATGTCCATCGCTGTGGCGCGCATATCACCGATGTAATAGGCGATTCCACAGGCGGCCATGTACGACAGGCCCACAAGCGCGATGAGAACGGCCGCGAGCGGCAGTTTTACCGGGCCCAGCGGGAGCTTCACATTCAAAAAGAGGCTGGCCGCCAAGGCGAGCATGGCGAGGGTGAAATATGTCCAGACGAAAGGTTCAAAGAACGCAGGCATGGAATAAAGTGCCGGATCAGCCTGAACCCTGACCTGGCGCACCACTTCAACGCCCCAGGGATGCAGCACGAGATCATTGGTGCCTTCCATCACGGCGACGTCAGTGACCCACCAGGGCTGAAACCACGAGTAGGCCATGAAGGCGGCGCCTGCCACGAGCAGGACGCGGAATATCCAGGCTCCTGCGCCCCCACCAAATGAAAATGCCGCATCAGTTTGTGTCATATTTCCCCCTTGGAACGCCTGCCGTCACACGGCTGACCGCCCATTCTATGGATTTGTGAAATTTCCACCCATGTTCACCTTGTGATCCAAATACTAGCAACGCCATTTTTCGCAAATCAAGTTTGGTGAACCATACCACAGGGCCGTCGCACGGCCTGCGCAAAAAGTGGATTAATGGTGTGACACCCGCCATGAGGACAATACCCGACTTAGCATCAGCCGTCGCAACAGGTGATTATTGCGTTTAGCAAGGTTTCACATCGGAAAACCCAATGCGTGAAATTGAGGTTCCGTGTTTGTTTGGAAGGGCCCAAGCGGGACTAGAGGTGCGCCTTGCTCAACAGCGTCGCCATATCCAGCACTTCTGGAGAAACCATTTCGCCGGAGTAGTCGCTTTTGACGAATTCAAGAACGCGTGCGTGCAACTGGGCGTACGGCCTCAACGACAGCAAATGTTTGGGCACCACAAGCACGATATCCCGCCCGAAGTCAGGGATGACGTACCAGCGCAGCCGACTGGCCACAGACGAAGGCAGGTTGGGCAACAGCGAAAGCGGGCAATGGCA
Organism: Devosia sp.; assembly: GCA_017794705.1. Lineage (GTDB taxonomy): Bacteria > Pseudomonadota > Alphaproteobacteria > Rhizobiales > Devosiaceae > IH3. Next base: position 1,303,840 of record CP051235.1, read on the forward strand.
GGTGCATAGCCCTTCCGCCGCAAACTCGACAGCCGAAAGATAGGTCATGGCGCCAAACGTGGGGTTGGACTGAGGCACATAGTGGCGGTACCAGTCATCGCTGGCCGGTTGCATGGGTGCCTCGGGACCGAGCGTTACATGCCGGCCCAGACCCGGATATTTCTGCAGCGCGGCCGGGTTTCCCGAAAGCGTCTCAACGAGTGCCGATTCCGGGACTTCATCGGGTACAACCCAGGCAATCCGGTCCCGATACACCGGGGTCACTTGATGCGACGCGAGGGCCGGTTCAACCGCAACCGAGTTGACGATGGCGAAATTGACGTTGTGCAGCAACAACTGTTCCACGACGTCAGAGCTGTTGAGCCCCCAGAACAGGTCAAAGCGCGTTAGCTGGTCGTCTTCCAGCACCATGCGGGCCACTGCCGATGCAAAGCGTCCGCGCAGGGTTGGCGTGGTGCCGAGGCGCACGCTGAACTTGCCTTCTCCAAACTTTGACTTGTGTTCGGACAGGTAGCCATCGAACCGCTTGATCATGTCGTTCGCGGCCTTGAACCAGTACTCTCCGGCGTAGGTCAGTTCGACCACACCCGACCGGTTCCGGATGAGCAACTGCACGTCGAGGGTTTCCTCGATTTTTGCCAGTTGCTGCGACATGGTGGGTTGCGAAACGCCCAGGCGCTTCGAGGCCTTTGTTATCGAGCCCGACACGACAACTGCGCGAAAAATCTCCAGTTGCCTCAGCGAAACGGACATGTCCGGCATTTCTCCAAATACTAATATTGGAATTACCAATAGGGCAGGTCAGGGCTGATTCCAAGCAGTTGCGCGCCCGGCAGACGTTGATCCAGTTTCAAATCAGGTTGAGGATTATTCAGCCTGTTCAGAAGCGGCAGTTCTCGGGCTGACGCAAGTCAACGGGCTGGAAGTGGAACCACTTGCGGATCAGAGGGGACGGCAACAGTGCATCAATGTCCGCCGCACGGGTTTGCGCACTGACGTTGCTGAACCGCTCACCTTTCATTTCATAGCTAATGGTAGTGCCGGGATTTTCATGCAGATGCGCGAGGAGTTCCAGGTACACAATTCCGAAGCCTGTTTGTTTGTACCACTCCAGCCGCGGATCGCCGCCGCTGTCTTCGATGAGAGCGACGCTTTCGAGGTTGGTAAACGGGCCGGGTGCGTTCCGCAGAATGAGGTGGTTGCTGATGCCCTCCTCGAGCCGCAGATTTGCAAACATGTTGATCGACTGGGCCGACTTGACGCCAAGATAGGGCATGAATCCGTTGGCAAAAAACAATGCCCCGACAAAAGTGCCGATGACGAACGCCGCCCGCCCCTTCCCGGGCTCAAAGAATCTCCTGTCTGAGCGTCCATAGCGCACGACCAGATAGCAGAACGGCAGGATGATCGGCAGCACGGCAGCTGTGGCGAGGGTGTAGTGACCGCCGTACGCAGCGTAGGCCATGAACAGAATCAGCACTGTTGCCGCCAGCCAATAGGCCGGATTCTGCGCCCGCGACCGGACCAACATCATTTCGCGCGATTGCAGGATGCGCGTTGCGCCTTCGCCGTTCAGGAACAGCGCGTGCAGCGCAATCGAGAGCAGCGTGAAGGACAGGTACATCGAGAACGAGCTCATCGCGAGCAGCAGGTGAAAGAGTATGCCGCCAACGATGCCGTAGTGCCTGAAACGTGGCACCAGAAGCATCAGGATCAGCACGCCTTCGACGACAAACGTGCCATAAATCGTCATTTGAAGAATGAGCGGATGATCCAATGCGCTCAGGGGCGTCGGCATCAACCGCCACAGCGCCACGGCGCAACTGGTTTCCGGGTTCAAGAAGTCAGTGTTGATCTTGTGGAATATGCCGAAAAAGTACATGCCCACCAGGGCCGCCTGCCCCGCAACAGTGAAGTTGGCGAAGATGGCCGACCAGCGCGAACCTTTGAACGCCGCATAGATGTATGAAGCCCAGTAGCCGAGCAGAAGAGCACTTCGGACCATGGTGTGGTTGGATGCCACAGGGGCCTGCACAAAGGTGCTGACGGTTGAAACCAGCATGAGAAGGAAAAGCGCCCGTGCGGAAGCGGGCCGCGCAAACAGCAAAAGTGCCGCGATCAGCAACAGCCCCTGGTCCCATTGCGGCGGGAAGCGATTGTACTCGATCGCATAATTGAAGAAGTGAAAGATCGAGAACAGCGCGAAAAACGTGGCAAAGATGGTCCTGCGCGCGGTCAATCCCTCTGGCTCGGCGGCAAGCCCCTGACGCCCCAACAGGAACAGGACCAGCCAGCGGCCGGAGCGCAGCACGGGATAGATCAATCTGGCGCCGAGGGGCGATGAAAGGAATGCGTGGTTCAGCCAATTGAACCAGTCGGATTTGGTGGACATCAGCGCCAATGCATTGGCGGCATCTGCTCCACCAAGCCGCCGGCCGTCCATTTCTACCACCATGCCCTCGTCGAGGTCGAAGCCCTCGGCCTCGAGATCCTGACGGACGGTTGCGTCTTCACGGAGGTCGACAAGGTCGACGGTTCCGAGCGCGCGCCGGAGCCGCAGCAGCGCAACGTATCGCGTGCAGAACGGACACTCCCCGTCATAGTAAACCCGAACACTCATCCAATCACCGCGCAACTTTGCAGATCATCCTCCCGCGCACCGATGCACCGGTTCGCGTCCGCCGGGAGAAGCCTCGCCATAGTGAGGGGAAAATCTTTGCGATTTGGTTTGCACGCACGGCAGGATTGGGAGGGTTCAGAAACCATGCTAGTCTCGCCTACCCACCAGAAACAGGTTTTCACCCGTTGAGCCTCAGCCAATATGACATCGTCGTTGCCGGGGCCGGTTTTTTTGGCGCCACCGTTGCCGAGCGCGTCGCGGGCGAGTTGGGCAAGCGGGTGCTGGTCATCGACCGGCGCGACCACATCGGCGGCAATGCCTACACGTCTATTTGCCCCGAGACAGACATCGAGGTGCACAATTACGGCGCCCACCTGTTTCACACGCCGAACCGGCAGGTCTGGGACTATGTCAACCGGTTCACATCCTTCACAGCCTATCAGCACCGGGTTAAAACCACGGACGGCAGGCAGATCTATTCGTTGCCGATCAATCTGGGCACCATTTGCCAGTTCTTCGGACGCATGATGAGTCCCGCCGAGGCCCGCGAGCTGATTGCGGAACAGGCGTCGGAATTCTCCAGCAAACAGCCTCAGAACCTCGAGGAATTGGGCATCTCGCTGATTGGACGTCCGCTTTACGAGGCGTTCGTGCGCGGCTACTCGCAAAAACAGTGGCAGACCGACCCGCGAGACTTGCCCGCTTCGATTATTGCCCGATTGCCCGTCAGGTTCACGTTTGACGACCGCTATTTCAGCGACCCCTATCAGGGGCTGCCCGTGGATGGCTACACGGCGGTCTTCGAGCGCATGCTCGCCAGCCCCTTGATCGATGTGCAACTGCGGACCGACTATTTCGACATGCGCGGAGAACTGCCCGAGGGCATTCCGGTAGTCTACACCGGCCCGATCGACCGCTACTTTGACTATTCGCAAGGCGCGCTCACCTGGCGGACCATTGATTTTGACCAGAAGGTGCTGAATCTCGGCGATTTTCAGGGCACGGCGGTCATGAATTACGCCAACAGCGAAGTCCCGTTCACCCGCATCCTCGAGTTCCGGCACCTGCACCCCGAAAGAAACTACCGGTCCGACAAAACCGTGATTGCTCACGAATATTCGAGGTTTGCCGGTCGTGGGGACGAGCCTTATTATCCGGTTGGCACCGCAGAGGACCAGCGCCGTTATCGCGCCTATCGTCAAATGGCAGACCAGGAACCGCTCACGATCTTCGGCGGCCGGCTGGGGACCTATCGTTACCTTGATATGCACCAGGCGATTGGTGCCGCCCTCAAGTGCTTCGAAAATGAAATCACCCCGAGACTGACCGGCCGGACACGTGTCCGGCCGATGACCGTTCAGAGTTGAGAGAGCCGTCGACGTGAACACAATCCCCGACAGCGTTTCCGTAGCCATGGTGACGATGAACGCCCCGGTTGAAAATACAGAGAGCCTGGCCGCGCAATGCCGCACGGCGCCGGGTCTTCGGACTTCGCATCTGGTCAGCGTTCAGGACGAGGGTGAAGTGTCGGAACCTGCCGCATTTGCCGTGAAAGAGTTGCCCTCCCACCTCAACCTCGGGGGAGCGGGCGGTTTCGCCTTTGCCATACTCTCCTGTCTGGCGAGCGGTGCTGAATGGGTGTGGATGATGGATGACGACGCCTATCCGGTTGAGGAGCATTGCCTTTCGGAACTGCTCGCGGTTGCCAGGGCGCGAAATCTGGGTGTCGTGTCGCCGCTCATCGTGGCGCCCGAAGATCATGGCCGTTTGTCTTTCGCCTTTTCAGTGGGCGGCAAGAACCGCCACGACCGGGCGACGGTGGAAAAGTTCGGATTTCTTCCCAACGAAGGACACTATTTCAACGGCACGCTCGTGCATCGGGATGTGTTCTTCAAGGTCGGGTTGCCTGACATTCGCCTGTTCGTGAGGGGAGACGAGACAGATTTTCGCCAGCGTCTCAAACGGGCGAAGATACCTTTCGGCACTGTCACTACCGTCTCGGTTGCCCATCCGCCAGGCTGGGATGAGGAAGTGGAAATCTTTGGAGGCCGGCGAAACGTCATCATTCCGCAGACCCGCTTCAAGCGCTATTTCTTTTTCCGCAATCGGGGCTATCAACTGCGGCGATACAGGTCTCTCAAGACGCTGCTTCGCGACCTGGTGTTCTACCCCTACGCCTTTCTGGTTGCCCGCAACAGAGATTACGACGGATTGCGTGAATGGTGGTCGGCATTCCGGGACGGGTTGATGTACCGGTTTGATCGCGGTCCTCACCTGAAGAAGTGAACCACAGTCTCGGCCCGCGGCGAGCCCGCGCTTCAAGTCCTGAAGTGCTTGGACAGCTTCAGTGTCTGGGCCTGGTAGTTGGACCCAAGGTCCTTGCCATAGAGCAGTTCCGGACGTTCTGCCATGCGTTCGTAGATCAGCCGGCCGATTGTCTGGCCGTGACCGAGCAGAAACGGCACTTCGTGGCTCCTGACTTCAAGCACAGCCCTTGAACCTGAACCGCCCGCTGCGGCGTGACCGAAGCCGGGATCGAAGAAGCCGGCATAGTGCACCCTGAACTCGCCAACCAGCGGATCAAAGGGCACCATTTCCGCTGCATAGTCCGGCGGCACATGAACGCTTTCGCGACTGACCAGGATATAGAATTCGTCCGGATCAAGGATCAGGCCCTCGTCGGCCCGGCTATAGAGTGGGTCCCAGAAATCCCTGACCTCCAGAGCCGCCTTCTTGTCCACATCCACGACCGCCGTGTGGCGTTTGGACCGGTACCCGATCAGGCCATCACGTCCCTCGCCCGCCAGATCAATCGACAGAGGCACGCCTTCGCCGATGTCCTGCGTTGACCCGAACACCAGCGTCTGGTCCAGATGCAGCGCGCGGTGCTCGTCGGCACTCAGCCGCGTGTCGCCGGAACGGAAGCGAATCTGGCTCAGCCGGGAGCCGGTGCGGACCAGCACCGGGAAAGTGCGCGGGCTGATCTCGAGATACAGCGGTCCCTCATAGCCCGCGTGGACCTGGTCAAAGCCACGGGCATGATCGCAGATGACGCGGGTAAAAATGTCGAGCCGGCCCGTCGAGCTTTTGGGGTTGGCCGAGGCGCTGACGGCGCCAGGAAGGCTCAGAGACTCCTGAAGGGGAACGATGTAGACGCATCCACGTTCCAGCACCGCGCCGTCGCTGAGATCGATCTGGTGCAGCTTGAGCCTGTTCACACCCTCGGCGACTGTCATCTCTGGGCCAGGCAAAAAACTTGAACGGACGCGATAGGCGACCTCGCCCAGCCGCAGGTCGAGCGAGGCAGGCTGTACCTGATCAGCATCGAACTCGCGCGGAACGGTGATGGCCCCTTGCTTGTGCAATTCGCCGATCAGGCGTGCTGAATAAATGCCGGTGGGCCAGTCGGCCATGCTGCAACCCCGTCCTGATGCGTGCCGCTTCTGGTTAACAACGGGCGTCATTGACGCCAAGCCTGAATTGGCATTACATCCCCGTCAAAGTGCGGGACTTGGGTCTGATCAAGGCTTCAATTGCCGCAGGTGGTGATTTGGCCGGTCAGATTGCAGCCACCTAAAACAAGTTGCTAAACGACCATGCTGCCGGCCATTTGGCCGGTTTTTTGTTTTGGAGAACTGTGATGTCACGCAAGAACAACCCGCTGTCCGATCCGTCGCGCCGCTCCGCGCAGACGCAGATGGTGCATGGCGGTGGCATGCGCAGCCCGCACGGTGAAACCTCTGAAGCCATCTTCATGAGTTCCGGCTTCGTCTACAATGATTCCAAATCGGCGCAGGACCGGTTTACAGGCGATGATCCCGGTTTCATCTACTCGCGCTTCTCCAATCCGACCGTGGAGATGTTTCAGGACAGGATGGCCTTGCTGGAAGGGGCCGAAGCTGCACGCGCCACGGCATCCGGCATGGCGGCTGTCACCACAGCGGTGATGTCGCAGGTACGGGCAGGCGATCATGCAGTTGCGGCCAAGGCACTTTTTGGCGGTTGCCGGTTCGTGGTCGAAGACTATCTGCCGCGCTGGGGCGTTGAATCCACACTGGTCGACGGCAGCGATCCGGCCAATTTCGCTGCGGCCATGCGGCCCAACACAAAGGTTGTGTTCATTGAAACGCCAACCAACCCCACGCTGGAGCTTGTCGACATTGCCGCCGTCGCAGAAATCGCCCACGCCCATGGGGCGACACTGATCGTCGACAATGTGTTTGCCACTGCCATCCAGCAAAAGCCGCTGGAACTGGGCGCGGATCTGGTGGTCTACTCCGCCACCAAGCATATCGACGGACAGGGCCGCGCGCTGGCCGGGATCATCCTGGGGTCGGAAGAACTGATCTCGGGAGACATTCACACGATTATCCGCCAGACTGGGCCTTCAATCAGCCCATTCAATGCCTGGATCATGCTCAAGGGCCTCGAAACCCTTGAACTGCGGGTGAACAGGATGACGGAAAATGCGGGAAGGATTGCCGCTTTCCTTGCCGAACATCCCAAGGTCCGGCGGGTCATGTATCCGCATCATCCCAGCAACCAGCATTACGAGTTGGCGATGCGGCAGATGAAGGGTGGTTCGACGCTTGTCGCTTTTGAAGTGGATGGTGATCAGGCGGCGACCTTCCGCGCTGCCGACGGGTTGGGCGTGATCCTGATCTCGAACAACCTGGGTGACGCCAAATCGATCATCTCGCATCCGGCCACCACGACCCATCAGCGCCTGTCAGAGGAAGCGCGGGCGGAACTGGGCATCGGGCCAAACCTGTTGCGCCTGTCGGTGGGTCTGGAAGATCCCGACGATCTGATCGCCGATCTCGCCTACGGACTCGATCAGGTCTGATCCTCGAACTGGCGGTAGGCCCGGCAGATGCGGGCGGCGGCCGTGTAAAAGGTCGCCGCCGCAAAGATGGTGGCAAACCAGACGAAGTGTTGCGGCCAAAGGCAGAAGGCGATGAAAAAACCGATTGTTTCGGTGCCTTCCATGAGACCGTCGGCGTAAAACAGCGTCTTTCGGCCGCTGCGCTCGGTGGTCATGCCGCGCCGCTCGGCCAGCACCGCATAGCCGAGAAACGACGCGGCGTTGAAGTAGAAGCTGACCAGCAGAAGCGCGGCGGGAATGGCGTTGGCGGAAGGGTCAGCCAAAACGAAGCCGAGGGGAATGGCGCCGTAGAACAGGAAATCTGCCGCGATATCCAGATAGCCGCCGAAATCCGTGGGGTGTGTCGCCCGGGCCACGGCGCCGTCCAGCCCATCCGCCAGTCGCGAAATCAGGATCAGCCCCAGACCCCACCAGTAGTGCCCGGCGGCAATGGACACTGCGGCGGCCAGTCCGGTCGCCGCGCCGAACAAGGTGACACTGTTGGCGCTCATTCCAACCCTGGCCAGGGACAAGCCGGCGCGATTGAGCGGCGGATCGATCAGTTTGCGCATGGCGGCGTCGAGCATGAAAGTCCTTCAGGTTGGATGTCGGTTCACTCTAGCGGAACGCAATTGTCCGGTCCGATCAAGTTCACGCAACTTTTCTTGGCTTGCTCGTGTGTCGGTTTTCACATGTTGCGACAAGTGCCAAGTTGCGCCATGTTGCGGCGCTGCGGCAACAACGGGCCCGTTTGATGAAATTCCGCACACTTCTGACCGTTATCGGCGCCCTCGTTGCGACGCTGGGGTGTGCCATGTTGCTGCCGGCCATCGCCGATGCGGTATCGGGTCATGAAGACTGGCGAATCTTCGTGGCAGCGTCCTTGGTGACCACGCTTGTGGGGGCCGGTCTCTGGGCCTCGTCGTCCGGGGCCATTCACGCCCTGACCCTTCGACAGGCCTTTCTTCTGACCGCCATGATCTGGGTTGTGCTGACGATCTTTGGGGCACTGCCGCTTTATTGGTCGGAGCTCAATCTCAGCCTGACGGACGCCATTTTCGAGGCCATGTCGGGAATCACCACGACAGGGGCGACGGTGATTGTGGGTCTCGACAACGCGCCTCCGGGCGTCCTTTTGTGGCGGGGCATCCTGCAATGGATGGGCGGGCTGGGTATCGTTGTCATGGCCATCGCGGTATTACCCATGCTGCAGGTTGGCGGCATGCAGATGTTCCGCGCCGAGGCATTTGAGACGCCGGACAAGATATTGCCGCGCGCGGCAGCCATCGCCGGAGGCATGACCTCGATCTACTGTGTCCTGACACTCGCCTGTGCCGCCTCCTACTGGGTCGCCGGAATGGGTCTTTTCGATGCGCTGGTTCATTCGATGACGACGGTGGCGACGGGTGGCTTTTCCACCCGAGACCTGTCGATCGAGAGCTTCGATTCCGCCGCCATCGACTACATCGCGGTGACCTTCATGATGCTGGGGGCCCTGCCCTTCGTTTTGTATCTGGCGGCGGTGCGTGGTCACCCAGGGCGACTGTTCATGGATTCCCAGGTGCGGGTTTTTGTATTTCTGGTGATCGGGGTCACGCTGGCGATGGCCTTCGTGCAAACCCGCATCGACCTCTATCATGGTGAGGAGGCGTTCCGGCACGCCATCTTCTCTGTGGTCTCGGTGATGACCGGCACCGGCTACGCCACGGTTGACTACGGCGCCTGGGGCCCGGCGGCGGTCTCGACCTTTTTTGTTTTGACTTTCGTTGGCGGGTGCACCGGGTCGACCAGCTGCGGCATCAAGGTGTTCCGCTTCCAGGTGCTGGCGCGCGATCTTTACCAGCATGTCCGGCTGATCCTCAGTCCGTCGCGGGTCTATGTGAAGCGCTACAACGGCCGGCCCATGCCCGAGAGCATTTCCACTTCCGTGCAGAGTTTCGTGTTTCTCTATATTCTCAGCTTTTTCGTGCTGGCGGTGCTTTTGGCGCTTACGGGCCTTGACCCGGTCACCGCCTTTTCCGGCGCTGCCACCGCGATTTCAAATGTCGGCCCAGGGTTGGGGGATATCATCGGCCCGTCGGGCAATTTCCAGCCGCTCAGCGATGTCGCCAAGTGGTTGCTGATCATCGGCATGCTGGTGGGACGGCTTGAAATCCTGATCGTTCTGGTGCTGTTCACGCCGCGCTTCTGGCGCGGCTAACCCTAGTTCTATTCCGCCGGTTCGGCAGGTGGGGTTTCATGATGCGCCCCGGCCAACAATTCGCGGAAGCGCATCGAGTTGCGGGTCATGAACAGCCATTTGAGCAAGGCGCCGATGTCGGCACCGATCGCGATGAAGGCAGGAACCAGAAACAGCACCAGCAGCGTGGCCAGCCCCAACCCGAAAATGATTGTGATCGCCATCGGGATCAGGAACTGCGCCTCAAGGCTGCGTTCGAACAGCAGCGGGATAAGCCCGCCAATCGTGGTCAACGAGGTCAGCACAACCGCCCTGAGGCGATCACGTGCCGCACCCACCGCGGCGAGACGTAGTCCTTCGCCCTGCTCGCGGCGCTCGATCATGCGGGAGATGAGCACGATGGAATCGTTGACCAGAATTCCGGCGAGGCCCAACAGACCCATGACCGAGATCACGGTCAGGTCGTAGCCCAGCAAATAGTGCCCCCAGATCGAACCGGTGATCCCGAATGGGATGATGAGCATGACGGCAATGGGGGCGAAGTAGGAGCCAAAGCTCCACGAGATGATGATGTACATCACTGCCAGCGCCAGGATGGCGCCCAGCTGCAGGTCTGCAAATGCGGCGTTCTGCTCGGCGCGGGTGCCGGCCAGGTCATAGGCGACATTGTGGCGCGCCACGATGCCGGGCAGGTAGTCGCTTTCGAGCCGTTCCAGAACCTCATCGGCATTGGTCACGCCCTCTTCTACATCGGCCTGCACGTGCACCACGGAGCGGCCCTCTTCCCGGTTGATGCGTGAAAAGCCCTGCCGCTCGGAAAAGCTGACGACCGAGTTGAGCGGCACATAGGTGCCCGAAGGCGACCGCACCCAAAGATTGCGCAGGGCTGCCGAGCCTTCCGCGTCTGTCACACTGCGCAGTTTGATGGTGATTTCCTCGGTCGGCGTGGCGACAGTGGTGACCGTGCGCCCCTCGAAGGCGTCGCGGATCTGGCTACCGATCGACTCCAGCGTGAGGCCCAACGCTGTCCCGCGCGGCAACATCTGCATCACCAGTTCGGGGTCGCCGTAGCGCAGCGTGTCGGAGACGGCGGTCACTCCATCGAACCCCGCCAGAACATCCTGCAAATCCTCCGATGCCTGTTTCAGCGCCGCGACGCTGGTGCCGGTGAATTCCACATCAATCGCCCGGCCCGAAGGTCCGCCGCGGAACTCACGCACGCCGATGCTCTGCACGCCGGCAACATTGGGCAGCGCGTCACGCAAGGCTTGCGTAATATCCCCGGTGCGCACGCTTCGCTCCTCGTTCGGGGTCAGGTAGACGTTGAAATTCGCGCCGCCGTTTTCGAGGTCGAGATTGGCGTAGGTGGTCTGCACCAGCGGTTCGCCGTCCGGCGTAAGTTCAGCTTCCACTGCCGAAACTGCCGCTTCGATGTCGACGATGATGCCGCGCATGTCCTCCTGCGGTGTGCCCGGCTGGAAGGAAGCAAAAACGTTGAAGCTTTCGCCATCGGCGGTGGGGAAGAACTGAAAGCGCAAATGACCCGACATCAGTAGCGCAAATCCAACCACAGTCAGGGCCAAAGCGATGGCGACAGTGGCATAGCGCCAGCGGAACGACAGGTCGGCCAGAAAGCCGAAAATGCGGTCGCGGAAAAAGCCGAACCCGGCGTTGAAATTACGCCGGAACCAGCCGTCGGGTTTGCGCACGCGCGGCAATGAATGAGCCAAATGCCCGGGCAGGATGAGAAAACATTCGATCAGGCTGACCACCAGCACTGCCAGCACCACCATGGGCAGCGGTGCCATGATCTGCCCCACCACGTCGGACACCATCAGGATGGGCCCAAAAGCCGCCATTGTCGTCAGGCTGGCGGCGATCACCGGGATCGCCATGCGCTTTGCGCCGATGATAGCCGCAGACATTCGATCATCGCCCAGCCCGTAGCGGGTCGATGTGTGTTCGCCCACCACGATCGCGTCATCGACGATGATCCCGAGGGTCATCATCATGGCAAACATGGAGATCATGTCGAGGGTCTGCCCGGTCAGATACATGACCCCGACCGTCGCAAGGATCGACACAGGAATGCCCACGGCGACCCACAGCGCCACTCTGGCGCGCAGGAAAATGAAAAGGATGACCAGCACCAGCCCGAGTCCGAACACGCCATTGCTGATCAACAGACTCAGCCTGGCATTCACCTGCTCGGCGGCGGCGTTGAAAACCTGAATGTTGAGCGTCGGCGGCAGTGTGGGCCGGACCTGTTCGACATAGGCGAGAATTTTTTCGTAGGATTCCACCGTGTCGGCAGTCACCGCGCGGGAGACGGACAGGCGGATCGCCGGCTCGCCGCGCATGAAGCCCAGCGGCGTATCGGCGTTGTATTCATCGGTGATGGTCGCCACATCGCCAAAGGTCAGCGTCTCGCCGGTGGGCAGGCTCTTGATTTCTGTGTCGGCGATCTGGCTGGCCGAGACTTCGTCGGCCAGCGCCCTGATCTGCGCCTCGAAATCTCCGGGCAGACTGCCCGAGGGTCGGTCAGCAATGTTGGGCATCAGCGCCTGGGAGAGATCATCCAGGGTCAGATCCAATTGGCGCAGGCGCGCCTCGTCGACGCTGATGGTGATTTCCCGGTCGCGATACCCGGTGAAGGTGACCTGATCGAGCCCGGCATCCAGAAGTCCGTCGCGGATCTCGCGGGCGAACTCGCGCAGCGCCTGCTCGGGGAACGGGCCGGCAATGCCAATAGAGGCGACGGGATCGAAAAAGCGGAATTGGGAAACCGAAGGCGTGTCCGCGCTGTCGGGCAGGTTGGTGGCGCTGTCGACGGCCGCCTGCACCTTGTCCTCGGCATCCTGCATGTTGGTGCCGCGTTCAAAGCTGAGGGTGATGGACCCCCTTCCCTCGCGCGCGTCAGACGACATCGAGGAGACGCCATCCAGGAACCGAACTGTCGGCTCGATGTTTTGCAGGATGTTCTTTTCAACATCCTCGGCGCTGGCCCCGCTCCAGTTCACTGAAATGGAGATGTTACGGGTTTCAACCGTCGGCATCAGTTGCCGGTTGATCTGGCTGAGTCCCCACACACCGAACAGGGCAAGAAGGATCATCAGCAGATTGGCGGCATTGCGGTGCTGGACGAATGCGGCGATCAGCCCTGTCGCGCGGGTGCCTGCGGTGCGCATCAGCCGCCCCCGCCGCGCGGCCCGCCACCCGGAGGCCCGCCGCGGAAGCCGCCGTCTTCGGCGCCCTCGGGCTGGGCCGGTTCTTCGCCCTCGACGGTCACCTTGACGCCGTCTCCTGCCTGGGAAAGACGCGTGGTGATGATGCGTGCGTCCTGCGGCACGTCGGCGGCAACGATCACGAAGGCACCATCTCGAGCGCGGATGGTTGCATCCACGCTTTTCATCCGGCCCTCCTCGACAATGTAGAAATGATCGTTCTCGTAAACAGCGGTCTCGGGCAGCCGGTAAGTGTTGGGATAGGTCACCCCTTCAAGCTCAAGCGATACGAAAGTACCTGGCCGCACATCGGCATCGACTGCGCCCTCAAGCGTGGCGTAAAGTTCGACGCCGCCCAGCGTGGGGTCGATCTGCGCCCCGATCCGGCTAACCTCACCCGTCAGCGTGACGGGTTGGGGATCGATATCCCAGGTGATGTCGACCTTGCGGCCGACGATCCCGCTGGCGGAAAGCATTCCGTAATCTCGCTCGGAAAGCGCAAAGCGCACTTCCAGGGCGTTGGAATCGTAAATCGTAGCCAGTTCCTCATTGCCGTTAACCGCCGCACCCAAAACTGCGCTTGAGGCAACGACCACTGCATCGAAGGGCGCATACACGCCGGTGGCCAGAAGGGTGCGCTGAGCCTGTTCGACGGCGCGCCTCGCGCGCTCGATTTCCGCCTCGCTCCGTTCGATGGCCGCGTCCTGCAGGCTGAGCGTACTCTCCGCCTGGCGCAGGCTTTGCTCGCGTTGCGAAACGACCGTCTCGCGGGCACCGATTTCCTGATTGGTGATCGACCCACTTTCAACCAGCGCCCGCGCCCGTTCAAGATCGGCGACGGCGACGTCATACTGCTGGCGGGCAAAATCCACGTTGAGGCGCAGCGTCTCCTGCTGCTGTTGGGCCTCTGTCAGCGCGAGTTCGGCATTGGCCAGATCGTTGCGGGCGTTGGAAAGCGCCAGTTCGTAATCGAAGGGGTCGACCTGCACCAGCAGTTCCCCCAGCGAGACCCGGCCACCCGGCCGCAGGTTCGGCGAGACCTCAATGATCGCACCCGTTACGTTGCTACGCAGGTTCAGGGTGGTTGCCGCGATGACTTCGCCAAAGCTTTTCACGGAGGCGGTGAAATCCGCCGGGGCCGCATCGGTTACCGCGACCGTGAAACTGCGCTCAAAACCGCCGCGGCGGACAGGCTCCGGCTGGCTGGAAATCATGCGTTGGGTCAAAACGCCGGCACCGGCAAGAATGGTCACGGCCAACAACAGGCGGACGATGATCCCGAAGATTGAGAACCGGCGTGGCGTATCGCGCTGAAGCGTCTCGCCCTCTTCGGTAATCTCGTCCAGTCTTGGCCGATGCTCCAAGAGACTAATCCGCTTTCATCTGATTTGCACGGCAACAAGCGTAGAACCGCTGCCGGGTGCTGACAAATGAATGTTTGGAAAGGTTGGTAGGATTAAGGCGCTGATTCAGTGCTCGGTTTCGAACTGGTGGGCGTTGAACGCATAGGTGGTCGAGCAGAACTCGCACGTCACCTCTATCTGTCCGTCCACCGTCATTTCCTCGCGATCGGCCGTGGAGAAGCTGGCCTTGAGCATGTTCTCGATGCGCTCGGCAGAACACGAGCAGCGTGCTTCCAATCGACCCGGTTCGTAGACCCGGACGCCGGATTCGTGGAACAGGCGGAACAGTGCGCGTTCTGGAGAGATTTCAGGATCGGCCAGTTCGGCATCGGTAATCGTGTCGAACAGGACCCGCGTTTCGACCCAGTTGTTCGATTCGGTAAAGCTCTTGTCGCGGGTTTCTTCGTTGTCAAAGTCACCGTCACCGGGCAGATCGGCAAACATACGTCCGCCTTCATCGGGGAGGTACTGGACCATCATGCCACCGGCCCGCCAGGTTGGCCGGGCGCTGCCGCGCGCCGAGAATTCGGCGACGGCCAGGCGAACGCGGGTCGGCAATTGCTCGGACTGGGCGAAATAGATGTGCGCGGCCTCTTCGAGGCTGCCGCCGTCCAGCGGCACAATGCCCTGATAGCGTTCCATGTGCACGCCCTGGTCGACGGTCATCGCCAAATGGCCTTTGCCCAAAAGCTCGCCCGGTGAAGTTCGGCCCGCGGCCATCGCTGTATCCAGGGCTTCCTGATCGAAGCGCGCATAGCCGCGAAGACCATCCGGCGCGTCGAGATCAACCACCACCAGATCCACCGGACCATCGGTCTGGGCCTGAAGGATGAACTTGCCCTCGAATTTCAGGGACGAGCCGATGAGCGCGGCCAGCGTCACCGCCTCGCCCAACAGGCGCGCCACCGGTGCCGGATAATTGTGCTGGGCAAGGATCGTGTCGAGCGCCGGGCCGAGCCGCACAGCCCTGCCCCGGCTGTCGAGCGTGTCCAGCGTAAAGGGCACGACGACATCGTCGCCGCTCTCGGGCCGGTCCAGTCCATACTGCGACAGGGCGGATTTGCTCATCAAAGGCTCTCGATTCCGAACACCCAGGCCAGAATGGCCTTCTGCACGTGCAGCCGGTTTTCGGCCTCATCAAACACAACCGATTGCTTGCCGTCGATCACCTCATCGGTCACTTCATCACCGCGGTGGGCGGGCAGGCAGTGCATGAACAGGGCGTCGGAGCTGGCGTTCTGCATCAGCTTTGAATCTACCCGATAGGGGTTGAGCACGCGGCGGCGTTCCTTGGCATCCGTATCGCCCATCGAGACCCATGTATCGGCTATCACCAGGTCAACGCCTTCTACCGCTTCGCGCGGGTCGGTGCCCAGTTCCACCCGATCACCGGCTGCCTTGATATCGGCCATCAGGCCCTGGTCGGGCTTGTATTCTTCGGGCACGCCAATGCGCAGCTTGCAGCCGAAAATCTTTGCGGCATGCACCCAGGAGGCAAGCACATTGTTGGAATCCCCTACCCAGGCGACCGTTGCTTCACTGATCGGGCCACGATGCTCTTCAAACGTCTGGATATCCGCCAACGTCTGGCACGGGTGCGAGACGCGGGTCAGTCCGTTGATCACCGGCACTGTCGCGGCGCCCGCAAGTTCGAGCAGGTCATCATGGCTGAGAATGCGGATCATGATGGCATCGACATAGCGCGACATGACCCGCGCCGTATCGGCGATGGTTTCTTCGCGGGCCAGCTGCATTTCACTGCCGGTCAGCATCAGCGTCTGGCCGCCAAGCTGGCGCATGCCCACGTCGAACGAGACACGCGTGCGCGTGCTTTCGCGTTCGAAGATCATGGCCAGCACCTTGTCCTTGAGCAGTTGGGGGCGCTCGCCAGCGGCCAGTGCGGCCTTTATGTCGCGCGACAGGTCGAGGATCAGCCGAAGCGTTTCCTTTGAATGGTCCTTGAGGTCCAAAAAGTGCCGGGGCCGTTGCGGCGTCGGGATAGTCATCAAATTTCTCCTTGCCCCCGAGGGGACGGGGGTGGGGTCAGGCTTCGCCGGTCTGTTCGGCGGCCAGTTCATCGAAGGTGGTGCTGATGATGGCAAAAGCCTCATCAATCTCGGCCTCGGTGACGATGAGGGGCGGCAGAAAGCGCAGGACATTGTCGCTGGCCGCCACGGTCAGCAGCTTGTTGTCGCGCAGGCGCGCCACAAAATCGCGCACCGGCGGCGTGATCTTCATGCCGGCGATCAGTCCGCGGCCGCGCACTTCGGTGACGTAGTGCGGGTATTTCTGCATCATCTGCTGCATGTGGCGGTTGAGCTTTTTGCCCATTTCCTCGACATGCTCGATGAAGCCGGGCGCCAGAACCTTGTCGAGCACAACGCTGGCTACAGCGCAGGCCATGGGGTTGCCGCCATAAGTCGACCCGTGTGTGCCGGGCACCATGGATTTGGCGACCTCGGCAGTTGCCAGGCAGGCGCCCATCGGGAAGCCGTTGGCAATGGCTTTGGCGACGGCCATGATGTCCGGGGTGATGCCGGCCCATTCGTGCGCAAAGAACTTGCCCGTCCGGCCATAGCCGCACTGGACCTCGTCGAGGATCAGCAAAGCGCCATGGTCGTCGCACAGTTTGCGCAGGCCGCGCAGGAAACTGTCGGACATGGCGGTGACGCCGCCCTCGCCTTGCACCGGCTCAATGAGAATGGCGGCGGTGTTCGGCCCGATCTTTTCTGCGACTGCCTTCAGGTCACCCGGTTTGAAATGCACGAAACCGGCCAGCGGTTCTCCGAAGCCCTCGAGATAGGCGGGATTGCCGCCTGCCGCGATGGTGCCCAGCGTCCGTCCATGGAAGGAGCCAGTGAAGGCAATGATCTCGGTGCGTTCGGGGTGGCCGTTGGCAAAGTGATGATGCCGCGCTGTCTTGATGGCGCATTCCACCGCCTCGGCACCTGAGTTGGTAAAGAACACGGAATCCGCAAAGGTCTCGGCGACCAGCCGCTCAGCCAGCTTCTCGGCTTCGGGAATCTTGAAGACATTCGAGACGTGCCAGAGCTTTTCGGCCTGGGCTTTCAGAGCGCCCGCGACCTCAGGATCGCTGTGGCCGAGGGCGGTCACTCCAATTCCTGCCATGAAGTCGAGATAGGCGTCGCCCTCGGTTGAGAACAATCGCATGCCCTCGCCCCGCGCAAAAGCGACGTCGGTGCGAGCGTAAGTGCCATAGAGGGCAGACATGGTTCAGGTCTCTTCCTTGTTTGAGGTATGTTGTTGCCAAAGTGGTGCCCATGGGGCGTAATAGTGTCGAATTTGGTTCCGAAAAACCAAAAAACGCGCCGCCTTTTGGGGGCACGTTTGAGTTATGGATATACGCCGCGCCCATGTTGAAAGTCAACGCACCGGCGTAAGCCCCTCATTTGCCCCGACAATTTCCGGCGTCCACAAGAACGGGGGAATTTACGGGGAAAGTGGCGCCCGACTCTTGCACCGGATTCCGCCGTTTGTGTAATATCGACCCCGTTGGGGAACACGACATCTCGTGTGGCGGACCTGCTCAACATACGACTTATAGACGAATTGGCTGCCAATAGCGATTTTGGCAGACCGTGAAAGGATTCTGCATAATGGGTTGGACCGATGATCGCGTCGAACTTCTCAAGAAGCTGTGGATGGAGGGCCTGAGCGCCAGCCAGATCGCGGCCGAGTTGGGCGAGGGCGTCACCCGTAATGCTGTGATCGGCAAGGTTCACCGGTTGAAGCTGAGCGGTCGCGCCAAGCCGGCGACCTCCAGTTCGCGTCCGCGGGCGTCCCGGAACACCACACGGCGCTCCAATTCCTCCGGCGGCGGCGGAAGCAGCGTGAAGCGTCGCCTGGTCACCAACGTGATTGGCGCGACTGCTCTCAAAGCCACGGAAATGGAAGAGGTCGACGCCCTGCCTCACCAGCAAGCCGAACTCTTCATTCCGCCCGAAGAGCGGATCGGGCTGCTGTCGCTCAATGAGACGACCTGCAAATGGCCGATCGGCGACCCGCTGCTGCCGGACTTTCATTTCTGTGGACGGGATTCCGAGGAAGACAAGCCCTATTGCGAATTCCACTCGAAGCGCGCCTATCACCAGTTGGATCGGCGGAAGCGCTAGCTGACGCTGGCGGCGAAACGTTCGTCAAAGGCGTAGCCCGCGCCACGCACCGTGCGGATCGGGTCCATGGCCCGACCCTTGTTGATGGCCTTGCGCAAACGGCCGACGTGAACGTCAACCGTGCGCTCGTCGACGTATACGTCCGACCCCCAGACCTGGTCGAGCAATTGCTCTCTGGAATAGACCCGCCCGGGGTTGGTCATCAGATATTCAAGCAACCGATATTCGGTCGGGCCGAGATGGATTTCCCGGGCGGCCCGATAGACGCGGTGGCTGGCGCGATCGAGTTCCAAATCGCCCGCCTTGAGAGCTGACGCTACGAGTTGCGGCTTGGAGCGGCGCAGCAGGGCTTCCACGCGAGCCAGCAATTCGGGCACGGAAAACGGCTTGGTGACATAGTCATCAGCGCCGGTCTGCAAACCGCGAATGCGGTCTTCCTCAACCCCGCGGGCGGTTAGCATGATGATCGGCACGTCGGCAGTCTGCTTGCGCAGCCGCAGCCGCTGACAAAGCTCGATACCGGACAGGCCCGGCAGCATCCAGTCGAGCAGGATCAGGTCGGGGACGTTGTCTCGTGTGACTTCAGCGGCCTCGTCACCGCTTTCCGAAATCAGCACGCGATAGCCCTGCGCCTCGAGATTGTAGCGCAGCATCAGGGACAGGTCGGCCTCGTCCTCGACGATCAGGATCAGGGGAGCCATCTTGTCAGCCCTTGCTCCGCTCAGTCGTCGTCACGTGCATCAAGTTCGGCCGGCAGATTGCGGCCCGTCTTGATGTAATAGGCCGCCTCGGCGATGTTGGTGGCGTGGTCGCCGGCGCGTTCGAGGTTCTTCGCGCAAAACAGCAGATGTGTGCAGTCTGTGATGTTGCGCGGGTCTTCCATCATGTAGGTGAGGAACTCGCGGAAGAGCGACATGTAGAGCGCGTCCACTTCCTCGTCTGCATCGCAGATCTGCACGGCCACCACGTCGTCCAGCGTGGTGACGGCATCCAGTGCCTTGTTGATTTGCGCCAGCACCAGTTCGGACATGTGTTTGACGCCGGCATAAAGCTGGTTTGAAAGACGCTGCCCACCAATCTGGATGGTGCGGCGGCCAACGCTCTTGGCCATGTCGCCGATGCGCTCGAGATCGGTGGCCACGTGAATGGAACCGACGATCTTGCGCAAGTCGGAGGCCATGGGCTGGCGGCGGGCGATCATGGAGACGGCCAGTTCGTCGATCTGGCGCTGCTTCTCGTCAATCAAACGGTCGTCCGAGACGACTTTGCGGGCAGCCTCATGATCGACGCGCACCAGCGCATCGGTGGCCGAAATGACCAGTTGCTCGACCATGCCGCCCATTTCCGAAGTCAGGCGGGTGAGTTCGATCAGTTCCTCTTCATAGGAGGAAACGATATGTCCTGAAGATGTGCTGGCCATGGGTGCGTCTCTCGGTGCGGGTTAGCCGATACGGCCGGTGATATAGTCCTGGGTCTTCTTGTTCTGCGGATTGGTGAAGATTTCTTCGGTATCACCTTCCTCGATAAGTTTGCCCAGATGAAAAAATGCTGTCTTTTGGCTCACACGCGCTGCCTGCTGCATCGAGTGGGTCACGATCGCGATTGTGAAATTTTCGCGCAACTCGTCGATCAGTTCCTCGATGATGGCCGTCGCGATCGGATCGAGGGCGGAACAGGGTTCGTCCATCAGCAGGACTTCCGGTTTGGTGGCAATGGCGCGGGCAATGCACAGACGCTGTTGTTGGCCGCCTGAAAGACCGGTACCGGGCTGGTCCAACCGGTCTTTCACTTCTTCCCATATTCCGGCTCGCTTTAGCGAGTTTTCGACAACCTCGTCCATCTCGGTCTTGTCACGCGTCAGGCCATGAATGCGCGGACCATAAGCCACATTTTCATAGATCGACTTGGGAAAGGGATTGGGTTTCTGAAATACCATTCCAACACGGGCGCGGAGTTCGACTACGTCGATGGCGCGGTCGTAGATATTTTGACCATCCAATGTCAGGTCGCCCGTTACCCGGCAAATATCAATCGTGTCATTCATTCTGTTCAGGCAACGCAGAAATGTCGACTTTCCGCAACCGGAGGGCCCGATGAGCGAAGTCACCTGATTGGTTCCAATGTCGAGGTTGACGTCAAACAGCGCCTGCTTCTCGCCGTAGTGGACGCAGACGTTTTCACCGCGCATCTTGACCTTGATTTGTTCAGACATGTCGCCTGCTTTCCCCTTCACCGGGCTGGGAGTGGCCGTTGCTGAAGGCGCGCTCGTTTGCGTATCCATCAAGTTTTCCTTCGGGTTTACCATCTGCGTTCAAGTCGCTGGCGCAGAAAGATCGCGATGGCGTTCATGGTAATCAGGAAGCCGAGCAGCACCAGGATACCAGCGGATGTCCGCGCCACAAAACCACGCTCGGGACTGTCGGCCCAAATGTAGATCTGGGTAGGCAAGGCGGTTGACGCGTCGAAGATGCCCCCCGGGGGGCTGGTGATGAACGCATTCATGCCGATCAGCAGAAGCGGCGCGGTCTCGCCAAGAGCCTGGGCCAGGCCGATGATTGTTCCCGTCAGAATCCCCGGAAGCGCCAGTGGCAGCACGTGATGCGTGATCACCTGATGCTTGGACGCGCCGACGCCGAGAGCTGCCTCCCGGATGGACGGCGGAACCGCCTTCAGCGCGGCGCGCGTCGCAATGATGATCGTCGGTAGTGTCATCAGGGACAGGACCATTCCCCCCACAAGCGGCGCCGAGCGAGGAAGTCCAAAGATTTGCAGAAACACGGCTAGGCCAAGCAAGCCAAATACGATCGAAGGCACTGCGGCCAGATTGTTGATGTTGACTTCAATCAGGTCGGTCAACCGGTTCTTCGGCGCAAATTCTTCGAGGTAGGTGGCGGCCATGATGCCGACGGGGAAGCTGATCAGGAAACAGACCATCAGCGCATAGAACGATCCCACGATCGCTCCCGACAGACCGGCGATTTCCGGGAAGCGGCTGTCTGCGTTGAAGAAAAGCCCCCAGTTGAACGGCCTTGAAACCTGTCCATTTTCGACCAGCGAATCGAAGGCAGCGACTTCATCATTGTCCAGCCGACGATTTTCTTCAGGCGTATCTCGCTTGATCACGCCTTTGTTCAACTGATCGTAAGGATCCGAAGCGGGCACTTCCAAGGTGACAGTGTCTCCGACCTCATAGTCACCGGCCAGTACAGCATCACGGACAAAGAACTGGGTATTGTTTGTCAGAATCTGGGTGCGGGTTCGCAGATTGCCACCTTCCACGGCGTCCGGGAAGATTTCGGCCATGGCATCGTCAATGACCCCACGCCAGTTCGATCGAGCCGGCTCCTCAGCATTGTAGCTCTCGGCGGTCAGCGGGAACTGAACGCGAACGTGCGTCTGGGTGAAGGCGGTGTGACCGCCAAGAATGATCGTGAAGATCAGAATTCCCAGAAGGCCGATTGCAAGCGTGATCGCTCCAATTCCATACAGCC
This sequence comes from Devosia sp., assembly GCA_017794705.1. GTDB lineage: Bacteria > Pseudomonadota > Alphaproteobacteria > Rhizobiales > Devosiaceae > IH3. Next base: position 1,325,754 of record CP051235.1, read on the forward strand.
TCAAACGTGTGTCGGCGGCATGCCGGGCGCGTCGCCGCCTTTCGGCTGCCTGACCCTGAAGCGCATGCTGCGTTGTCATGGAAGCGTCAGACATGGTCGAGCCTACTCATATTGCTCGCGGTACTTCTGCACGATGCGCAGAGCCACGACGTTCAGGCAAAGGGTGACGAAGAACAACACCAAACCAAGGGCGAAGGCTGCCAGCGTCTTCGGGCTGTCAAAGGCTGTATCGCCAATCAACAGGGTGACGATCTGAACGGTCACGGTGGTCACGGAGTCCAGCGGATTGATTGTCATTGTGGCAATCAGGCCTGCGGCCATCACCACGATCATGGTCTCGCCAATCGCGCGGCTCAGAGCGAGCAGGATGCCGCCCATGATGCCGGGGAGGGCCGCAGGAAGCAGCACACGAGTAATAGTTTCGGCCCGGGTGGCGCCCATCGCCAGGGAACCGTCGCTCATGGAGCGCGGCACGGCGCGGATCGCATCGTCGGACAGGGAGGAAATGAACGGGATGATCATGATGCCCATCACACCGCCCGCAGCCAGCGCGCTGTTCGGCGACGTAGCAAGCCCCATCAACGTGCCTGCCTCGCGGATGGCGGGCGCCACGGTCAACACGGCAAAGAAGCCATAAACGACGGTTGGAACGCCGGCCAGGATCTCGAGGATTGGCTTGACGATGTTGCGGAAACGCTCGCTGGCATACTCGGCAAGGTAGATTGCTGTGAAAAGGCCGATGGGCGTGGCAACCGCCATGGCGAGGGTTGCGATCACCAACGTCCCGTAGAAGACCGGAACGGCACCAAATGCGCCAGCGCCTGCCACCTGATCCTCTCGAATGGCAATCTGCGGTTCCCAGTTGAGGCCGAAGAAAAACTCATGAGGCGGCACGAGCTGGAAAAACGCGTAGGATTCGTAAAGCAGTGAAACGATTATGCCGATTGTGGTCAGAATGGCTGCAACCGAGCAGAAGATCATCAGCCCGGAAATGACGGCCTCGAACTGATTTCGCGCCCGGAAGCGCGCGGACAGGCGGCTGCGGGTAAAAAACAGCATGAGCAGCATGAGGCAAACGGATGTGGCCACCATGGCCCAGCCGGCAATGCCGCGCCAACGCGTTAGTGTCTCGGCACCTTGCATGATGTGCGGCGCGGGCTCGCCAAAGATTGTGCCGGACGCGACCGTCTTGATTTCTGTCATTACGAGGTTGAGCTGGGCCGGGGTCAGCCCCGCGATCTCGGACTGGGGAAGCGACGAGAGCAAAAGAGAGTCGATGACGTTGTCCTGGAAGACCAGCCACAACAGCAGGAGGACCAAAGCGGGGAGCCCCACCCAAACCGCGACAAACGCACCATGATAACCTGGAAGCGAATGAACTGTGGTTCCTTGAGCGTCGGCAACAAACTTGTTGCCCGCCGATCTGCCAATCCAGAAGGCGATCAAGGAGAACGCGATGATGGTGAGAATGAGATAGCCGGCCATGTCGCCCCACAGGAACAAGCGTCGCAAGGGTCAGTGATCTGACCCTTGCGCTCGGATTTTCGTGATCAGAACATCACGTTGTTTTCGCCAGCAGCGACAGCGTCACGTGTGGCTTCGCGGTCGGCATCCGGAAGCGGGATGAGACCACGTTCGGACAGGTAGCCGCCCGGACCGAAGGAGGCTTCAGACACGTACTCGGTCACGAACTCGACAAGGCCCGGGATCACGCCGAGGTGCGCGTTCTTGATGTAGAAGAACAGCGGACGCGAAACCCCGTAGCTGCCGTCGGCAATCGTAGCTTCGTCAGGCACGACACCTTCGACGGCAACGGCCTTCAGCGAGTCGAGGTTTTCGTACAGGAACGAGTAGCCGAAGATGCCCAGAGCATCATGGTCGGCATTCAGACGCTGAACGATCAGATTGTCATTCTCACCGGCTTCGATGAAAGGACCATCCTGGCGCATGCGCTCGCAGACTTCTTCCATGCGGTCTTCTTCAAGAGCTTCGATGGCCTCGAAGGTCTCGCAGCCTTCCACCATGACCAGTTCCACGAACGCGTCGCGGGTACCGGAGGTCGGGGGAGGACCAAAGACGGTGATCGGCAGATCAGGAAGCGAAGGATCGATTTCTGACCAGTTGGTGTACGGATTGGCAACGATCTCGCCATCAACCGGAACCTCGGCAGCCAGCGCCAGGAAAAGCTGAGCTTTGCTGAGGTCTAGTTCGGCTGCGTCGCGGGCATGGGCGATGGAAAGGCCATCATAGCCGATCAGCACTTCCGTCACGCTGTCCACGCCGTTCTCCAGACAAACAGCATATTCGGATTCGCGCATGGAGCGGGAAGCGCCGGTGATATCGGGGTGATCAACGCCAACACCGCCGCAGAAAATCTGCATGCCGCCACCGGTACCGGTGGATTCAACAACCGGAGCCGGGCTGCCGGTCATCGCAGCGTACTGCTCGGAAACGGCCTGTGTATAAGGAAACACGGTGGACGACCCAACGATGCGGATCTGGTCGCGCGACTGGGCCAGCGCGGCGGTGCTGGCGAGAGCGCCAGCAAGAACAACGGCAGCTGCTCCTGCATAAAGTGCGGTTTTCATGGTTTTCCCTTTCGAGATGGGGCTAATTCATCTTGGGGACAAATCGCGACGCCACTTCGTTGTGGTAGCCGTTTGACCCGATGCCCGCGCAACCTATGAGCGATGACTAACGGTTGTATGTCAGTTAAGTGACAGTTGGGTGACAGCATATCTCGTTGAAATTTCACACATTTTGTAGAGTGCCCCTGTGCAAAGCTGCCGGGTGGCCGGCTTGTGTCACAGTGCGTTAAGGGACTCGCCCGGCCAACGCCGGCAAGTGCTCAGCGGGGCAAAAGCACGTCGACGCGCATGCCTTCTCCGGGGGCACTGCGGATGGCAAGCTGGCCCCGGTGGCGGCTGACGATGTGCTTGACGATGGCCAGCCCGAGGCCGGTGCCCTTTTTCTTGCGGCTCGACTCCGCGTCGACGCGGTAGAAGCGCTCCGTCAACCGAGGCACATGTTCGGGTTCGATCCCTTCGCCGTAGTCCTGGACGGTCACCTGGAAGGCAAAGCCGGGGGTGTCGTCGACGGCCCTCAATGTGAGATCGACCCGGCCGCCGCTGGCGCCATATTTGACGGCGTTATCAAGCAGGTTCTCGAACACTTCGTAGAGTTCGTCCTGATCGCCGGTGATCCGTGTGTCGCCCTTGTCGAGTTCAAGTCGCAGGTCAATGCCCGATTCGCTTATCTGGTTGTGCAGACCCTCAACGACAGTCTGCAGCAGGGGCCGGAGGTCAGCACTCCCGGTGGGCCGGACATGCTGGCGCATTTCGATGCGCGAGAGCGACATAAGATCCTCGATCAGGTTCGACATGCGTTCGGCCTGCACCCGCATGATGCCGAGGAATTTCTTGCGGGCTTCCGGGTCCTCGGCAGCGGGGCCCAGCAGCGTGTCGATGAAGCCGACGACTGATGTCAGTGGTGTGCGCAACTCGTGGCTGGCGTTGGCGACGAAATCAACTCGCATGGTCTCCGTACGGCGCTGTTCGGTCATGTTGGTGAAGCTGACGAGGTAACGCTGGGCGTCGTCGGGCGGCAAGCCGGGCGGCGAGAATGGCGTGATCGAAACGGCATACCAGACTGGACCAGGTGCGCCCTGCTGCAGTTCGACGACCTGCGGTTCGGCGTCCCGGCGCGCCCGCGCCAGCGCCTCCAGAAGCGCCGGTTGCCGGAATGTGTAGGTCAGTGGCACGCCGGACCCCAATTGCGGGAAGGTCTGTATAGCGGCCGGGTTCCGGTGCACGACATTTGACTTGCGGTCCAGCAGAACGGTAGGCGCCTGCATGGCATCGGCGACGGACTCAACAATCGGATCCGCCAGCGCGCTGACGGATCGGATCGCTGCGGATTCCCCTCCGGCGATGGTGCGCGAGCGGGGAAGGAAAAACGCGAACGCGGCGATGGCAAATCCGCCGATCAGCGCCTCGGCAAGACTGATCCGCTGCATCAGAACGAAAAAGAGGAGGACAAGGCCGGCGGCCAGAACGATCCAGACTGCGCGGTCAAGACGTGTCAGCGAGGCAATTGGCCCCCGGTCTGTGCCGCGTCTGGTTTCTGACTGATCGCTTGTGTTGCCCATCTGCCGTTTCCGCCAGCGGGGCGGCATTGCCCTTGGCCTTCAGAGCGTTGAATATGCAGCCCTGTTGTTGTGTTCCGCCTGGCATTCCAGCACGGTGCGGATGAGTTGGAGGAAACGGTGTGAAATTGCAAGATGCGATAGATCAATTCGACCTTGATGACCCGGACCTGCCCAAGGCACTGGACAAGCAGGCGCTGGAATCCGGCGGCTATCCCTACGGGGAAAAGCTGGACAAGGACTTCTATGAGAGCCGGCTTGAACAGCTGCAGATCGAACTGATCAAGTTGCAGCGCCATTTGCTCGACAGCGGTGAACGGATTGTTCTGGTCTTCGAAGGACGTGATGCAGCCGGCAAAGGTGGGGCCATCAAGCGGTACACCGCCTATCTCAACCCCCGCAACACGCGGATTGTGGCGCTACCCAAGCCCTCCGATGTCGAAGCCAGCCAGTGGTATTTTCAACGCTATGCGGCTCGCCTGCCGAGCGCCGGTGAAACCGTGCTTTTTGATCGCTCCTGGTATAACCGGGCAGGCGTCGAGCCCGTCATGGGGTTCTGCACACCCGAACAGAACCGCAAGTTCCTGCGCGAGGCGCCGGACTTCGAACGGATGTTGACGGACGATGGTATCGTGCTGGTCAAGTTCTGGCTCAATATCAGCCGTGCCATGCAGATGAAGCGGTTTCACGCCCGGCGCCACGACCCGCTGAAGCAATGGAAACTGTCGCCGATCGATCTCAAAGCGCTCGGCAAATGGGACGAATACAGTACCGCCCGCGACGAAATGCTGGGGCTGACCCACACCGAATTCGCGCCCTGGACTGTGGTGCGCGCCAATGACAAGCGCCGTTCCCGAATCTCGGTCATCGCTTCGGTGCTGCGGCGCATGCACTATCCGGGCAAGGACACAAAACTGGTGGAAGATGTCGACCCCAAGATCGTCATGCAGGCACCTGAATTTCTCGACCAGTTCGGCAGCGACGAGTAGCCTCACCCGGTCAAATGGGAGTTGAAAGGCGCCGAGGTTCGGCACTACACATCACCAGCTTTTCATTCCACTGACAGGTGACGCATGACCGAAACGGTCAAACTGAAATCTCCAATTGACGGGTCCATTTATCTTGAGCGGCCGGTCGCCACGAGCGCTGAAGTCGAGGCGATGACGGCCCGCGCCAGGGTCGCGCAGGCCGAGTGGAAGCAAGTGCCGGTTGCTGACCGGGCCCGGGCCATGCTGGACATGGTGGCGGCGCTCAACGCGATGAACGATGAAATCGTGCCGGAACTCGCCTGGCAGATGGGACGCCCGGTACGCTTCGGCGGCGAAATGGGCGGCGTCAACGAGCGCAGCAATTACATGGCCTCAATTGCCGAGAAGGCACTGGCGCCCATCGAGCACACGGACAAGCCGGGCTTCACCCGCTATCTGACACTGGAGCCGCTGGGCACGGTGATGGTGATTGCCCCGTGGAACTATCCATTTCTGACGGCGGTCAACACGATTGTGCCGGCGTTGATTGCGGGAAATGCTGTCATTCTCAAACATGCCTCGCAGACCTTGCAGGTCGGCGAACGTTTCGCCGAGGCGATGAAGGCCGCGAACCTGCCCAAAGGCCTGTTCCAGAACGTCGTGCTGTCGCACGCACAGACCGAGGCGCTGTTGGGCAGCGGCAAGATCGACCACATCAATTTCACCGGCTCTGTTGAAGGCGGACGGCGCATCGAGCGGGCGGCGGCGGGCACGTTCGCCACGCTCGGCCTTGAACTGGGCGGCAAGGATCCCGCCTATGTGCGCGCCGACGCGGACATGGATTTCGCCGTGCCGAACCTTGTCGACGGCGCGTTCTACAATGCCGGCCAGTGCTGCTGCGGGATCGAACGCATCTATGTTCACAAGGACCGCTACGACGAGTTCGTGTCAGGCTTTGTGGACCTCACCAAACAATATGTATTGGGCAATCCGCTCGACGAAGCCACGACCATCGGGCCAATGGCGCAGGCGCGGTTCGCGGATCAGATTCGTGAGCAGATCGCGGAAGCCAAGCGCAAGGGGGCGACATCGTTGGTCAACATGCACCATGAACTGGACAAACCCGGCTCACCCTATCTGGCGCCGGAAGTTCTGACCGGGGTCAATCACCAGATGAGCGTGATGATCGAAGAGAGCTTCGGTCCGGTGGTGGGCATCATGCCGGTCAATGACGACGAGGAGGCCGTGTCGTTGATGAACGACAGTCCCTACGGGCTGACAGCTTCGTTCTGGACCGAGGATGAAGACGCAACAAAGACGCTGGGCAGACGGATCGAGACCGGCACGGTTTACATGAACCGCTGTGACTATCTCGACCCGGCGCTGGTCTGGACCGGGGTCAAAGACACTGGCAAGGGTGCCGGGCTTTCAGAGATCGGCTATCACAACCTGACCCGGCCGAAGAGTTTTCATCTCCGGGTCAAGCACGACTAGTTCGATCAAAGGTGGCGGGCTACCGCCGCCTTTGCGCCGACATCAAACAACAGTTCCAGCTTTTCGGTGACCTTGTCACGGAACGTTTCGTTCTCCGCCAGGTCGCCGAACACCGAATCGAGCGCGAGGTAGCCGCCGGCCAGCAGTGCGGGATCGCCGTCGGCAGCGGCGGTGATCACCTCGAAACGGTCGGCCAGCGGGTCGCGAACATCGATGGGGTCCTGCTTCTCATCGGTGCCAGTCGCGTAACGCATCCATGCAGCAACGCCGAGCGCCAGTCGTTCATACGGCTCAGCCGTCCGGATGCGATCCCGGATCGTGCCCAACAGACGTTGCGGAAGTTTCTGGCTGCCGTCCATGGCAATCTGCCATGTCCGGTGCTTGAGGGCGGGGTTTTCGAAGCGCTGGATGAGTTCATCGCGATAGGCGTCGAGGTCGACGCCGGGCAAATCCAATGTGGGCGCAATTTCCTCCGTCATCATTTTGCGGATGAGCGTCCGGTAGTCACTGTCGGCGACCGTGTCGGACACGGTCTGGTACCCGGCGAGATAGCCCAGATAGGCCAGCGTGGAATGCGGCCCGTTGAGCATTCTCAGCTTCATCAGTTCGAACGGTTCGACGTCATCGACCATCATGACGCCGGTCTCTTCAAACGGTGGTCGGCCGTTGGGGAACCGGTCTTCTATCACCCACTGGGTGAAGGGTTCAGTCATGATCGGCCAGGCGTCTTCAACGCCGATCATTTCGGCCACCATTTCCCGGTCGGCGTCCGTGGTGGCGGGCACAATGCGGTCGACCATGGTGCCCGGGAAAGTCACGTGCTGTTTGACATAGGCTCCCAGATCCGGATCACGCAGGTCTGCCAGGCGCTGAACGATGCGGCCGCAGGTCCGGCCATTAGCTGGCAGATTATCGCAGCTCATGACGGCAAAGGGCGGAAGCCCCGCAGCACGGCGCTGGGCGATGGCTTCCACAATGAACCCCGGGGCTGTTTCGGGCGCGGAAGGGTGTTCCAGATCGTGGATGATGCCAGGGTGATCTTCGTTGAGTTTGCCGGTGGCCGGATCGTGGCAATAGCCTTTTTCGGTGACTGTCAGTGAAATGATGCGGACGGCTTCGCTCGACATCAGGTCAAGCAATTCTTCTTTGTCCAGGGTGGCATCGATCACCTCAAGCACCGATCCGATGATCGTACACCTGGTGCCCTCGCCGTCGCGAACTGCGAGCGTGTACAGTCCATCCTGGGGGTCAAGTGCTTCCTTGGTGTCGGGCCGGCGCAAGCTGGCGCCCACGATGCCCCATTCCGGATTGTCTTCAAGCAACTGATCGACATAGGCCGCCTGATGGGCGCGATGAAAGGCGCCGATGCCCAGATGGACGATCCCCACCGAGATCGAGGCACGATCATAGGGCGGCGTTGCAACGCTGCGGGGGATATCCAGAAGCGATTTGGAGTTCAGCCGGTCCGCCATCCGATTGCCTGCTTTCGGTTTTTTGCCTATTGGGTTGCCGTCAGCTAGCAGTCCGGCGGGGAGTTGAAAAGACCGTGGCACATCGTTTCGTAAGCATCGGCGAATGCATGGTGGAAATGTCGGGCGGCGAAGGCGGTCAGTATCGCATGGGATTTGCCGGCGACACGCTGAACACCGCCTGGTATGCGCGTGCGGCGCTGGGCGATGACTGGCAGGTCGACTATGTCACGGCACTGGGCAGCGACATTTATTCGGGCCAGATCCGCGATTTCCTCCAGCACAACCGGATCGGCACCGAACATATCCAGACCATCCCGTCGCGTCGGCCGGGCCTCTATCTGATCCATCAGGCCGAGGGCGACAGACACTTCACCTATTGGCGCGAGAATTCGGCGGCCCGGTTGCTGGCCGATGATCCGGCGCGGCTTGCGACGGCGCTATCGGCCGCGGACATGATCTATTTTTCCGGGATCACGATGGCTATCCTGACGCCCGAAGCGCGGGAGAGATTGCTGGCTGCCATTTCACAGGCGCGCCAGGCCGGTGCGAAAGTGGGGTACGATCCCAATGTGCGCCCGGCGCTTTGGGCGGACAATGGTGCCATTGCAGCAGGTATTGAACTGGCAGCCAGCGTGGCAGACTTTGCGCTGCCGACATTCGATGATGACGCTAAGGTGTTTGGCGACACGGACGCCGCCGAAATGGCGAAGCGCTACCAAGGCTACGGCGTTGCCGAGGTCGTCATCAAGGACGGGCCGAAGACCGCGACGGTCATTTCCCCCTCGGGGACGGTGAGCGTGGCTGCCGAGGAAGTGGCGCATGTGGTGGATGCGACCGGAGCCGGCGATTCATTTGCGGGGACGTATCTGTCTGCCCGGCTGTCCGGCAAATCGCCGGAGGAGGCCGCGCAGGAAGCGCATGCGGTGGCGGCCATCGTCATCCAGCATCCGGGTGCACTCGTGCCGCACGAGAAACTTGCAGCCGGCTAGAAGTGTTCGCCATCGCGGCCGGCGATGTAGTCCAGCTCTTCCGGTGTGGATTCTCTGCCCAGAGCTTCGTTGCGTTTCGGATAGCGGCCGAAGCGCTCGAGCAATTCCTTGTGCATCATTTCGAATTTTAGCGTGTCTTCATTGCCCAGCGCCGTGAACAGACGCACCGCCTCCTCGTGGATGACCAGCGATTCCGAGTGCATGTAGGGCATGTAGGCGAACATCTTCTTGCTTTCGTCGAGCTCCGCATCGAGCCCCTGCGCAACCAGTTCCTGGGCCAGCGCGAGCGCCATGTCGTCCGAGGCGAACGACCGGGCGTCGCCACGGTAGAACTGGCGCGAAAACTGATCGAGGACCAGAATTTCGGCAAGACGGCCGTGCGCGGAAGTGCGCCAGTGGAAGGCCTCTCCAGCGGCCACCATTCCATGCAGGTCAAAGAAGCGGTCACGCAGTTTCCGGTCGAACTCAGGTTTGGCGCCGAACCAGTCCTCGCTTGAGCTTTCGGTAAACCAGAAGTGGATGACGTCACTGGCGTCTTGCATGTTGGCTCCTCAGTCCTTTGCGGGTTCGATCAGGATCGCACGGAAATCGTTGACGTTTGTCAATGTCGGACCGGTTATGACCTGATCCTCGAGCGCCTCGAAGAAACTGTGTGCATCGTTTCCATCCAACATGGCACGGGGGCTGAGGCCCATTCCAAGCGCGCGTTCGAGCGTATCCGGGCCGATAAGGGCACCGGCAATTTCCTCCTTTCCGTCCACGCCGTCGGTATCCGCTGCCAGCGCATGGACGCCCGGCGCACCGTGCAACTCGACGGCGAGAGCGAGCAGGAACTCGACGTTGCGCCCTCCCCGGCCCTTGTTGCGCACGGTCACCGTGGTTTCGCCACCAGACAGCAGCACGCATGGCGGGGGCGCCGGCTGGCCGTGTGTGCCGACCTGACGGGCCATGCCGGCCATGACCTTTGCAACCTCCCTCGCCTCGCCCTCGATACGGTCGCTCAGAATGAGCGGCGTAACGACATGTTGCCGGGCGGCTTCCGCCGCGGCTTCCAGCGCCATTTGTGGGGTGGCTATCATGCGGATTTCAGTATTTTTGAAAGCAGGATGATCAGGTTTGGGCGTTTCGTCGCTGCCCTGTTCGAGCAGCTTGATGATCGATTCCGGCAAGTCGATCCGGTAGCGCCGGACAATCTCCAAAGCCTCCGCGGCGGTCGTCGGATCCGGGACCGTCGGGCCAGAAGCAATCGTTGCGGGGTCGTCGCCGGGCACATCCGAGATCATGAGCGTCACCTGACGTGCTTCTCCGGCGGCGAGGGCCAGCCGGCCGCCCTTGACCCGCGACAGGTGTTTGCGCAGGCAGTTCATCTCCGAGATATTGGCGCCGGAGGCCAGCATCTGGGCGTTCACCGCCTGTTTGTCCGCCAACGTCAGTCCCGGCATGGGGGCCGTGAGGAGTGCCGAGCCGCCGCCTGAAATCAGAAAGATGACCAGATCATTCTTTGTCGCCGAGGCGGCAAGTTCGAGAATGCGCAAGGTGGCGGTCTCGCCCGCCTCATCTGGCACGGGATGGCTGGCTTCCACCACTTCGATATGTTGGCAGGGCACGGCATGGCCGTAACGGGTGATAACCAGACCCTCAAGCGGGCCGGACCAGGCTGCCTCGACAGCCTGTGCCATCCTGGCGGCGGCCTTGCCTGCACCCAGAACGATGGTGCGGCCGGCAGGTGGTTCCGGAAGATTTGGTGCCACCATTTGTAAGGGGTCAGCGGCGGCAAGCGCCGCATCAAACATGGCGCGCAACAGGGCCTGGGGTTCCGTCATCTGATTCATGCGGGCGACGATACCTCAATTCGGGAAATGACAAACAAATGCTGTTTCAACATGTTGCGGATCGAGCATTGGTGCACCGCGCGCAAATGTCATCTTGGGACAGGCTGCAAATTGGCGCTACTGGAAATATTGAGCCGGGAGCGTTAATCTGTCGGCACAATCAGGTGCGTAATGCGGCAAGATATTCACAATTCCAGCATCCCGAAACTTTGCGTGTCGTGTGAAGCGCGGCATCGCGGGATATGCGGTGCGCTGTCGCCGGAAGAACTCGTTGAACTTGCGCGGCACACCAAGAAGGCCCGGCACAGTCCCGGCCGGGAACTGATCGGCGAATCCGAGGACATCACCTCGTTCGCCAACGTCATGAAGGGTGTGGTCAAGCTGTCCAAGATGCTGGAAGATGGTCGGCAGCAGGTTGTAGGACTGCAGTTTGCCCCGGACTTTCTGGGCCGGCCCTTCGGCGAATCCAGTCAGGTGACCGCCGAAGCTGCGTCGGAAGTGGACACGTGCAGCTTCCCGCGTAATGCCATTGAGACGCTGATAAAGCAGAACCCGGAACTCGAACTTCGGCTGCACCGCCAGACGCTCAAGGAACTGGACGAGGCCCGGGAATGGATGGTGACGCTGGGCCGCAAGACCGCCGCGGAAAAGGTGGCGAGCTTCATCTATCTGATCGCGACGCATCTTGATCCGACGATCGATACCGAAGAAGTGCGATCCGTCAGCTTTGAATTGCCCATGAACCGGGCCGATATTGCAGATTTCCTGGGGCTGACGATTGAAACCGTTTCCCGCCAGCTGACCAAGCTGCGCCAGGATCAGGTCATCGAAATCGAGCACAACCGGCACTTCACGGTACCGGATATCAGCCGCTTGAAAAAACGTTGCGGCTAGTTGGCTCTGTCTGGCTGGCGCAGCAGCGCCACCAACCGACCTTCATAGGCTATGTGCCGCCGCAACCCGTCAAAGAACCCCCTGAGCAGATAGCCGGTCGCTTCCAGCGAGGGTGACGGCTGGCCGCGGCCAAGAGCCATCAGGGCCTCGGAGACTTCATCACTGTAATAAAGATCGGAAGCATGATCCTGAAGGAATGCTTCAAGCACCGTGTCGCTGCTGACGTGAAACTGTGACTGCCTCCGAATCTCGGGGAACAGCTGCTTCTCCTCGATGTCGTGCGCACGCGCCATCAGCGGCTTGATGGCACGCGCCAGTTGCAGGCAGGTCTGCCGGTCAATGCTGGAGGGCAGCGAATCGGCGACAGACTCCAAAGCATCGCACAGGGCCAACTGGTCTGCGCGGACGCTGTTGTAGGCGCTCAGGATGGCTTCGCGGTCGGATTCCATTCTGTAGGAGTTCCCCAAGCAGGCTGACGAGATTCGCCTTTCAAGAAACCTGAGCAAGCGGGACACGGCATTGATCTAGGTCAAAGCGCCGCCAGTGCGAGTTGCCTATTGAGGGTTGGCTGGTGGCCGAACCTGGGTGCCGGCGGTTCTGGAACACGGGGTTCAGGTATGGGACATTTGGGGCGCACGGCCATTCTGGGGCTGGGAACTTTCCTCGCACTTCTTGCAGCGGCGTTTGCCGCCGACAGCGCATTTCGACTTCACGCATTCGTTCTGGTGCTGGCCCTCGGTGTGGCCACCATCTACATGCTCAGGACCGCGCCGACAGGCGATGCGCCCGCAGCCAAGGACGAATCCGACTATATGGACGGGCCTATTCGCGCCGGGGTCATTCTAACCACCTTCTGGGGGGTCGTCGGATTTCTGGTCGGCGTGGTCGCAGCTGCGCAACTGGCCTGGCCCGACTTCAATATTGAACCCTTCCTCAATTTCGGGCGTATCCGGCCGTTGCATACTTCGGCGGTTGTGTTTGCGTTTGGCGGTACGGCGCTGATCACGACATCCATGTATGTCGTTCAGCGCACATCGCGGGCACGGCTGTTTGGCGGCGATCTCGCCTGGTTCGTGTTCTGGGGATACCAGCTTTTCATCCTGCTGGCAGCGACCGGCTATCTTCTGGGTATCACTGCGAGCAGGGAATACGCAGAACCGGAATGGTACGTTGATCTGTGGCTGACCATAGTCTGGGTCGCCTATCTGATCATGTTCCTGGGCACGCTGATCAAGCGCAAGGAACCGCACATCTACGTGGCCAACTGGTTCTATCTGGCCTTCATCGTGACCATCGCCATGCTGCACGTGGTCAACAATCTGGCCGTGCCGGTGAGCTTTCTCGGTACGAAGAGCTACTCGCTGTTTTCCGGCGTGCAGGACGCGCTGACCCAGTGGTGGTACGGCCATAATGCCGTGGGCTTTTTCCTGACCGCGGGCTTCCTCGGCATGATGTACTATTTCATGCCGAAACAGGCCGAGCGGCCGGTCTATTCGTACCGACTGTCGATCATTCACTTCTGGTCGTTGATCTTCCTCTACATCTGGGCCGGCCCGCATCACCTGCACTATACCGCCCTGCCCGACTGGGCGCAGACGCTCGGCATGGTGTTCTCGGTGATGCTGTGGATGCCTTCGTGGGGCGGCATGATCAACGGGTTGATGACCCTGCAGGGTGCGTGGGACAAGATCCGCACCGACCCGATCATCCGCATGATGGTGGTCGCGGTCGCCTTTTACGGCATGTCGACCTTCGAGGGTCCGGTGATGTCGATCAAGGCGGTCAACGGGCTCAGCCACTATACCGACTGGACCATTGGCCATGTGCATTCGGGTGCATTGGGCTGGGTCGGCATGATCTCGTTCGGTGCCGTCTACTTCCTGGTGCCGCGCCTGTGGAACCGCGAACGCATCTACTCGCTTCGCATGATCAACTGGCACTTCTGGTTCGCCACACTCGGCATCGTGGTCTACGCCGCCGTGATGTGGGTGGCCGGCATCACCCAGGGGTTGATGTGGCGCGAGTACGATGACCAGGGCTTCCTTGTCTATTCTTTCGCCGAGACGGTTCAGGCGCTGCATCCCTACTACGTGCTGCGTGTGTTCGGCGGCCTGCTTTACCTGATCGGCGGCCTGATCATGGCGTGGAACGTCTACCAAACCATCCGGGGCAATGTCCGCAACGAGCGGCCCCTCGTCACCCACACCGTCGCCCAACCGGCCGAATAGGAGACTTCGATGAGCGACAACGCACAAAATCCCGCGCTCGACGGCGCACGGCCGGAAGTCAAGGCCGATCCGGTGGCCAAGGGCATCTTGAGCAACCACGGCAAGATCGAACGCAACGCCACCTTGTTGCTGGTCCTGTCCCTGGCGGTGGTGTCGATCGGCGGCATCGTTGAAATCGCGCCGCTGTTCTACTTCCAGAACACGATCGAGGAAGTGGAGGGCATGCGCCCCTACACGCCGCTCGAACTGGCCGGACGCAACATCTATGTCCGCGAAGGCTGCTATGTATGCCATTCGCAGATGATCCGTCCGTTCCGCGATGAGGTGGAGCGCTATGGCCACTATTCGCTGGCGGCGGAATCCATGTACGACCATCCGTTCCAATGGGGCTCCAAGCGCACGGGGCCGGACCTGGCCCGGGTGGGTGCGCGCTACTCCAACGAATGGCACGTCGAACATCTGCGCGATCCGCGTTCCGTGGTGCCGGAATCCATCATGCCGCGCTACGGGTTCCTCGAGAACAATGAACTGGAGGCGGACAATATCGCCGCCCACCTGGTCGCCAATACCCGCGTCGGCGTGCCGTATACGGACGAGCAGATCGAGAACGCCCTGGCAGATCTCAAGGCGCAGGCTGATCCCAATGCCGATTCCTCGGGCCTTGAAGCGCGTTACACCAACGTCACCGTCGACAATTTTGACGGCGATCCGAGCCGGCTGACGGAGATGGACGCGCTTGTCGCCTATCTGCAGATGCTGGGCACGCTGGTCGATTTCGACAGCTACATCCCCGAACAGAACTACCGGTGAGGACGCGAGATGGACGTTTTGAACATCACCTACGAAAGCTTCCGGCACTTCGCCGACAGCTGGGGCCTGCTCTACATGCTGGGGATCTTTCTCATCGTGATCGCCCTTGTGCTGCTGCCGGGCGCAAAGAAGCGCGCCCGGGACGCGGCGCAAATTCCGTTCAATGAAGACCGCTGAGAACCGAGGCGCAGAGAAATGACCGAGAAAGAACGCGACGAAATCAGTGGTACGGAAACCACCGGCCATGAGTGGGACGGGATCAAGGAACTCAACACGCCGCTGCCGCGGTGGTGGCTGTGGACCTTTTACGGCACAATCGTCTGGGCCCTTGGTTACGTGATCGTCTACCCCGCCATCCCGCTGATCAATTCAGCGACGCCCGGTGTTCTGGGCTATTCCAGCCGCGCGGAACTGGACCAGCAGGTGGCCATGGCCGCCGAGGCCCAGGCCGATACGGTTGCCCGGATCGAGGAACTGGACGTGGCCAGCATCATCGGCGACGAGGAACTGGCGCGGTTTGCCCGCGCCGGGGGACGGTCGCTGTTCAAGAACTATTGCTCGCAATGCCACGGGTCGGGTGCAACCGGCGCACCGGGCTATCCCAACCTCAATGACGACGAATGGATCTGGGGCGGTACGCCGGAAGCCATTTACGCAACGATTGCGCATGGCGTGCGCTATGAAGACGACCCGGAGACCCGGTTCAACCTGATGCCGGCGGTTTCGGAATACCTGTCGCCGGAAGAAGTGCGTGAGGTGAGCCACTATGCGGCCTCGCTCAGCGGCATGGCGGAAGGCGAGGCGACCGCTGCAGGTCAGCAATTGTTCGCCGAGAACTGCGCGGCGTGCCACGGCGAAATGGGTGAAGGCATTGCAGAAATGGGCGCTCCTGCCCTCAACAATGCCATCGGGCTCTATGCAGAAGACTATGAAGGCATTCTGGCCCAGGTGCAGGCCCCCCGGCACGGCGTGATGCCGGCATGGCTCGGGCGGATGAGTGAAGCAAGCGTCAAGCAACTGGCCGTGTACGTGCACTCGCTGGGAGGCGGCCAGTAAGCCTTGCGCTGAAACCGGACAATTTCCATGGCCCTCACAGGCAATGAAATCCACGAGTTTGATATCGACCCGGTCAACAAGGCCGGGTCGCGTCAGCCGCTTTATGCACCACGCAAGAAGATTTTCCCGAAGCGGGTTTCGGGCAGCTTCCGGCGCTTCAAGTGGCTGGTGATGGCGATCACGCTGGCGATCTACTACATCACGCCGTGGCTGCGGTGGGACCGCGGCGCCTATGCGCCGGACCAGGCGGTGCTCGTCGACATGGCGAACCGGCGCTTCTATTTCTTCTTCATCGAGATCTGGCCGCAGGAATTCTACTATGTGGCCGGCATGCTGGTGATGGCTGGGATCGGGCTGTTTCTGGTCACCTCGACGGTGGGGCGCGCATGGTGCGGCTATACCTGCCCGCAGACCGTGTGGGTTGACCTGTTCCTTGTTGTGGAGCGGGCCATCGAAGGCGACCGCAACCAGCGCATCAAGCTCGATGCGGCGCCGTGGTCGGCGGAGAAGCTGGTCAAGCGGGTGTCCAAGCACGGCATCTGGCTGTTCATCGGGGTGCTGACCGGTGGCGCGTGGATTTTCTATTTCGCCGATGCCCCGACCCTTCTCAACGATTTCATCCGTTTCGAAGCGCCGTTCGTGGCCTATGCGACCGTCGCCATCCTGACTGCCACGACCTACACGTTTGGGGGGCTGATGCGCGAGCAGGTGTGCACCTACATGTGCCCCTGGCCGCGCATCCAGGCCGCCATGCTCGACGAGAATTCGCTGACTGTCACCTACAATGACTGGCGCGGCGAGCCGCGGACCAAGCACGCCAAGAAGGCCGTAACAGAAGGCAAGCCGGCGGGCGATTGCGTGGACTGCAATGCCTGTGTGGCGGTCTGCCCGATGGGCATCGACATCCGCGACGGGCAGCAGCTGGAATGCATCACCTGCGCGCTGTGCATCGACGCCTGCGACAATGTGATGGACAAACTGGGCAAGGAGCGCGGGCTGATCTCCTATGCCACGCTGAACGACTACAATGCCAACATGGCCATCGCCATGAACGATGATGCGCGGATCGAGCCGGCGCGGGTGCGCGGCGGCGATGGCAAGCTTGTCGGCGCGATCAAGCAGACCAACTGGCGGTCGATCGTGCGGCCGCGCACGCTGATCTATTTCGGCATCTGGAGCCTGATCGGGTTGGGCATGTTGTTCATCCTGTTCACCCGCGAGCGGCTGGACCTGAACGTGCTGCACGACCGCAATCCGCTTTATGTGCAACTGGCCGACGGGTCGATCCGCAATGGTTATGACGTCAAGATTTTGAACATGACGCCCGAGGCGCGATTGGTGGAACTGACGCTTGAGGGCCTGCCCGGGGGCAGCATGCGGCTGGCCGGACAATCGGGTGAGACCTCGCAGCAGTTCATTCTTGACGTCGACCCGGACAAAGTTTTGCCGCTCAGGCTTTATGTCGAGGCTGACCCGGCCCAGCTGAGTGGGCCGCAACATCCGTTTGCGATCAAGGTTGAAGATGTGCTGGGTGACGAGTCGACGAAAGTCGATGTCCGCTTTGAATCCCCGCGCGAGTAGGAGCAGGTGAACATGGCACGTACTCTGGCTAAAGGCGAATTCACCGGCTGGCACATGCTGTTCTCGATCGTCGCCTTCTTTGCGGTGATCCTGGGAGTGAACCTGTTCATGGCGTTTTCGGCGACATCGACCTGGACCGGGCTGGTGGTGCAGAACTCCTATGTGGCCAGCCAGGAATTCAACACCAAGCTGGCGAACGCCCGGCAACAGGCCGAATGGGGCTGGCGCGGCAGCCTTGAATATGCGGACGGGCAGCTGGTTTTCACGTTGCTGGATGGTGATGATCGGCCCATTGCCGCTGAAGATGTGACCATTGCCCTCAGCCGCCCCATCGGGGTGAGTGGCGACCAGACAGTCGTCATGCCTGCCGATGCGACCGGACGCTATACGCTGGCGCTCGGGCTGGACGCGGGGGTCTGGAACGCTGCGATCGTGGCGCGGTTTGCCGATCTGCCGGACTATGAACATCGGGCCCGGTTTGTTGTCGGGAGCGACTGATGAGCTGCTGTGCGCCCGGAGTTGAGAGTGCCGTCGACCTTTCGGTAAGGCCCGAGAGTGACGACGAGACTCTGCTTGCGGCGTCGCGCGATCTGGGCGGCGGGGTGCGGCAGCTGGAACTGGCGCTGCCCGATGTACATTGCGCGGCCTGCATCAAGACCATCGAAGATGCACTTTCCGCCGAACCCATGGTCGAGGCAGCGCGGGTCAATTTCTCCTCCAAGCGGGTGCGGATTTCCTACCGGCCCGAGCGCGGGCGGCCGAGCCGCCTGACCCAGAAGATCCGCGAGGCGGGCTATCGCAATTTCCTTTTGGACCCTGAAAGCGATGCCAGCGGCGACGCAACGCTGTCCGGTCTGGTGCGGGCGCTGGCGGTGGCCGGGTTTGCGGCCGGCAACATCATGCTGTTTTCCGTCTCGATCTGGTCGGGTGCGGATGCGGTTACGCGCGACCTGTTTCACTGGATTTCGGCGCTGATTGCATTGCCGGCCGTGGCTTATGCCGGGCAGCCGTTTTTCAAGTCGGCTTTCCGGGCCCTGCAGCATGGGGCGCTCAACATGGACGTGCCGATTTCTCTGGCGGTGATCCTTGCGACGGCGGTGAGCCTGTTCGAGACGATCAACCAGGGGCAACATGCCTATTTCGATGCGTCGGTGAGTTTGCTGTTCTTCCTTTTGATCGGACGGACGCTCGACCATCTGATGCGGGAGCGGGCGCGCAGCGCGGTCCGCAACCTTGCCGGGCTGGCGCCAAAGCGGGCGACGCGCATTCATGATGATGCCTCGCGAGAGCAGATCAAACTGGCCGAGATCGAACCGGGCATGCTGATCGCCGTGGCACCGGGCGACCGGGTGGCGGTGGATGGCGAAGTGGCCGAAGGGCAGAGCGATGTCGATCTGTCGCTGGTCAATGGTGAGTCGGTGCCGGAGCGGGTGATGAGGGGCAGCGAATTGCTGGCCGGTACGCTCAATATTTCCGGGCCGTTGGTGGTGCGGGCGACCCGGCCCGCGGCAAACTCGTTCCTGGCGCGGATGATCGAACTGATGGAAGCAGCGGAAGGCTCGCGGGCGGGCTACAAGCGGATCGCGGACCGGGCGGCGGCCATCTATGCGCCGGTGGTGCATGTTCTGGGGCTGGCGACCTTCCTGTTCTGGGGCATCTGGGGCGGGGACTGGCATGCGGCAATGCTTTACGCCATTGCCGTCCTGATCATCACCTGCCCCTGTGCCTTGGCGCTGGCGGTGCCGATCGTGCATGTGGTGGCGGCGGGGCGGCTGTTTGAGAACGGCGTGATGATGCGTGACGGCGCAGCGCTTGAACGGCTGGCGGAAGTGTGCGGCGTGGTGTTCGACAAGACCGGCACGCTGACGCTCGGGCGCCCGCAGTTCGAGGGGCAAGTTTCAGGCGATCCCGAGATGCTGACGATTGCGGCGCGGCTGGCAGCGGTCAGCCAGCATCCGTTCTCGCGGGCGCTGAGCTCGGTCGCCGGCGATGCCCATCCGCCGCTGACGGCGCATGAGACGCCGGGCCAGGGTGTTGAGGCCGAAATTGAAGGTACTGTCTGGCGCTGGGGCCGGGCGGCATTCTGCAATGCCGACCGGTCGGCACCGGACACGGGCGACAGCGTGGTGTGGCTGAGCCGTGACCGGGAGCCGGTGGCCTCGTTCGCCTTTTCCGATGCGGTGCGGCCGGAGGCGGTTGGCGTGTTGGCCAGACTGCGCCAGGCGGGCCTAAAACTCAGCCTGTTCTCGGGCGACCGGGGGCCGGTCGTGCGGCAGGTGGCGGCGCTGTTGCAGATCGATGACGCGCGGGCGGAAATGACGCCTGAGGACAAGGTCGCGGCGCTGAACGCTTTGTCGGCTGAAGGCGGCAAGGTGCTGATGGTGGGTGACGGTCTGAACGACGCCCCTGCCCTTCGGGCGGCTCATACGTCGATGGCGCCTTCGTCGGCCAGCGACATCGGCCGCAATGCGGCGGACTTCATTTTCACCAACGACAATCTGGCGGCTGTGCCCTTCACCCTGTCAATCGCGCGGCGGGCCGCCGCCATGGTGCGCGAGAATTTCGGGCTGGCGATTGCGTATAATATCGTCGCCGTGCCGTTGGCGGTGACCGGGCATGTCACCCCGCTGGTGGCGGCGATTGCAATGAGTTCCTCGTCCATCCTGGTGACGCTGAACGCACTGCGGCTGCGCTGGGGCAGTGCCACACCAGTTCCCACCGAGGCACCAACCGCGGTTGTATCGCGACTGGCGGCAGCAGAATGAGCGCGGTGCTTTTTCTGG
Source organism: Devosia sp. (assembly GCA_017794705.1). Classification (GTDB taxonomy): domain Bacteria; phylum Pseudomonadota; class Alphaproteobacteria; order Rhizobiales; family Devosiaceae; genus IH3. Next base: position 1,346,005 of record CP051235.1, read on the forward strand.
TACCGATTGCCCTGTTTCTGGGGGCGCTGGGGCTCGTGGCCTTCATCTGGTCGCTGAAAAGCGGGCAGTATGAAGATCTTGAAGGCGATGCGCGGCGCATTCTGATGGATGATGAGGCGCCGAAGAAGGGTGGGAAAGAATAGGTCTTGCGGTGCTCTGTTCTGTCTCACGGCGCGCACCGGTTTGGTCATGACGCTGGTCGCTATGACCAAACCTGCGCCTCCGACGGGGCGGCGAAACTGTTCGCCGGGGTCCTCGGCTTTGCCTCGTCCCGTTCCTTTCTGACGCTGAGTGGGGCACCGCATTAGCCCTCTCTTCAGCGTCATACTCGGGCTTGACCCGAGTATCCATACAGCAGTGCCATGCGATGGGGGTTCGTTGCGTCACACGAACGACTGTGCCGGGTGCAGTCTCATCATGGACCCTCGGGTCAAGCCCGAGGGTGACGACGGAATTTGAGGCAGCCGAAAGCGCCACACGGAAACTCCTGTGGTTATGCAAGAAGGACAGAGCAGGCGCGGGGCGGTGAACACCTCGATCCTTAGTAGGTAGTGTGAGGCGCACAACGCCCCGCGCAACCGGGATTTGTGGACTATGACGAACAGGCCGGGGCCCTCCGGAGCCCCGCGGATGCGCCATGCCCCTGATTTGTCCAGTTGCCGGATTCTAGACCGGCCTTCCAGACGGGCATCTGTTCTCCAATGGTCCGGAAAACAGGCGCAACCCATATCAGACGGCTGCGCAGCGTCTTACACTTGCCCCCTGGCCGAGGGCTACCTGACCGCTTTACCCTGAAACGGGACGACTCCCGTTCCACACCGGCCCAAACCCCGCAAAGTGCTCGTGTACACCTCAGCTCAACGCGCGGCTTGTGAGGAAGACTCTACGGCAAGTTCTGAGGGCGGGGATAACTTCGATCCGGGTCAGGCGCGTTCGCGGGTGCGCCGGGCGTGTTCTTCGGCGTCGGCCTCGAGGACCTTTTCGCGGAACAGGGATTCGAGGTTGTGCGCATCAGGCGCGAGGAACCCTTGCGTGGTCAGCCAACGGTCGAATAGCACCAGCCAGGTGTCGGGCAGTAGGCCGGAACTGTCGGTGCCGAAACCGTGGGCGCCATCGGCGAAGATGTGCAATTCGGCGGAAACGCCGGCCTGTTTCCAGGCGGTGTAGAGTCTGGCCGAGGCAGCCGGATCAACCTGGGTGTCATCGTCGGCATGGACGATGAACAGAGGGGCGGCGGTTTCCGGCGGAGTGATGGTTTCGCGCGGCGGGCCATAGATATCGACGGTGAAATCCGGGCGGCTCTCCGCATCGTGCTGGCAGGCAGCGCCCATGGCGACGGCTCCGCCGGCGGAGAAACCGCCGATGCCGATGCGGTTGGGGTCGACGCCGAGTTCAGCGGCGTGGGCGCGCACGAAGCGGATGGCTTGACGGCCATCTTCCTCGGCGAGGCCGAGCACCTTGCGCATTTTGTTCCAGACCGGTGTCACTTCGCCAGTCTTGCGGGCGTGGGCCAGCTGGCGGTGCATTTCGAGGCGGGCCTCGACCATCTCCTCGTGTTTCTCTGGGGTGGGGACCAACCGGTATTTCAATACAAACGTTGTCATGCCACGGGCGGCGAGCAGGCGGGCGAGCTTGTAGCCCTCGTGATCGATCATCAGGAAATGAAAAGCCCCGCCGGGGGCGATGACCATGGCAGAGCCGTTGGCCGTGCCGGGGGCCGGATCGAAACGCGTCAGCGTGGGCACGACCACGTTGCGGACCATGCGGTTGGCGGTTTCGTACCACGGGATGGGCATGGTGAGTTCGCTATGGGTCCAGTCTTCGCTGCCCGGGGCGCGGCCGTCGCCGGGCCAGATGCGATAGACGGCGCTGGCATCTGCCGCTTCGGTGGCCGGGACCTGGGATGCGCTGAGATCAGACATGGATGGATCCTTGCAGGCGGAACGGTTGACTGCTGGAGAGACTAACCCTCAAGCGCGGCAGGCGGCCAGCCACTTGTCGATAGCTTCCAGCGCTTCGGGCTCGTCGAGCCAGGGGGAATGCCCCCTGCCCGGCACGTTGGCATAAATCATGTCCGGGCGGCGGTTTTGCATTTTTTCGACGATATCGGTTGAGACCACTTCGGAGTTTTCACCGCGGATCAGGGCGACCGGCACACCGTCAAGCGCTTCGAACCAGCCCCAGAGATCCCAGACATTGCCGGCGGAGAAACGGGCTTCGGAAGCACGCTTCAAGGCAATGTCAAAGGTCAGGGCGAGGCCGTTGGGGGTCTCGTGATAGAGGAACTGTATCTCGTCTTCCCAGCGGCCCTTGGGGACGTTGGTGAAGGCGGTGAGGTTCTTGGCGCGCAGGGCGGCGCCTTCGGCGTAGGTGCGGGCCTCGGGGATCTGGCCGAGAGCGGAGCGTTGCTTGTTGCCGCCGGACATGTTGATGCCGGCACCGATATCATTGAGGCAGACGCCAATCAGCCTATCCTTGGCGAAGCTGGCCAGTTCCATGGCCAGCGCGCCGCCGCGCGAGGTGCCGATGAAGGCGGCCTTTTCAATTTCAAGCTCGTCCATCAACCTGACTACGTCCCTGGCCTCCTGATGGGTCAGGTAGGTTTCCCATGGGCCGTAGTCGGAGGCACCACGGCCGCGCAGGTCGACGCGAATCTGGCGGACGTCCTTGAGGTAGGGCACCAGGTATTTGTAGTCGATGCCATTGCGGTTGATGCCGCCGATCATGATCAAAGGCATGCCCTCGCCCTCGTCGCGGTAGGCAAGGTTCAGCCCGTCTTCGGATTTGTAGTATTTGAGGTCCCTGACGTAGTCGGCGATCATGTTCATCGGCGGAATTGGCCTTCTTTTTGGACTAGAGTTTGACGCGCTTGCCGGTGTCGGCGGCGTCGAGCATGGCGGAGATGATGCGGGTGTTGTTGAGCCCGTCCTGGCCGTCCGCGAGCAGCGGGGCGCCGTTGACGACGGTCTCGATGAAGTGGGCGACAGCGTCGAGAACGAAACCGGTCAGATGGGGGCCGAAGGGCGGCACGACCATGTCCATGAAAGCGCCCTTTTCGCCGGTGTAGACCTCGAACATGCGGTTGTGCGAGCCGTCGATGTTGATGGCGCCCTTGCTGCCGAGGATTTCGAGCTTCAGGTCTTTGACCGCATTGTAGGTTTTTGGAAGGATCCAGGCGTGTTCGAACACGCCGACGGCGCCGTTCTTGTATTCGACAGTGGCGACGTGGAAATCGGGTGCGTCGATGCCGAGGTCGTTGAGAATGCCCTTGCGGGAGACGACGTAGACGCTTTCAGGCTCGTCGCCAATCATCCAGTTCACTACGTCGACCATGTGACTGCCTAGGAACCAGAGAGCCGAGGAGTGGCCGGACCATTTCAGCATGTCCTGGGGGACGGCGATGGTGTTGGACAGGCGGGTGTAAATGTAACTGGGCTTGCCGATATCGCCGGCCCTGATGGCATTGCGGGCGGCGACCATGGGCGGGTTGGCGCGGTTGTGGAAGTCGGTCATCAGGATGACGCCGGCCTCCTTCGCAGCGTTCACGATCGCTTCGGCATCCTCGACGGTGGTGGCCAGCGGCTTTTCGACGAGGATGTGCTTGCCGGCCTTCGCGCAGGCGACGGCGACGTCGCGGTGGGCATGGTCCGGGGTGGCGACGGAGACGGCCTTGATGGTGTCGTCGTTGAGAATGTCGTCGAGCTTTGTCGTGTGGTAGGCGGCGCCGTAGAGTTCGGCGGCCTCTTTTGCGCGGGCCTCGTCAAGGTCGCAGATGGCGCGGAAATCGACCAGCGGGTGGCGCTGGTAGGCGGTGGCGTGCCACTTGCCGAACATGCCGACGCCGATTGAAGCAAAACCAGTGGTCATTGTTGTTTCTCCGGGAAACGATAGGGGTCAGGCGGCGGGGACAATGGCTTGCTCGTCGGCGCCGAAGAAATGCATGTTGTCCGGCTCGGGACGGATCCAGACAGTGGAGCCGGGCGCGAAGTTGGAACGGCCGCGCTTGACGGCCACCAGTTCGTCGGGGCCGGAGCGCAGGACGAAGGCGGCCTCAGAGCCGGTGGGCTCAACCACGCTGACCGTGATCGGCACGGCGCCGTCGCTGCCCTCACCTTCCATCTCGATATGCTCGGGACGAATGCCGAGTGTGACGGACTGGCCGGCAATGGCGGCGTACTTGTCCGGGACCGGGAAGGTCAGTCCGGCGGCGGTGACGAAGGTCAGACCGCCCTTCTTGCCTTCGACCTTGCCCTCAAGGAAGTTCATGGCCGGGGAGCCGATGAAGCTTGCCACGAACTTGTTGGCGGGGCTGTCGTAGAGCTCGAGCGGGTCGCCGAACTGTTCGAGATTGCCATCGCGCATCACCACGATCTTGTCGGCCATGGTCATGGCCTCGACCTGGTCGTGAGTGACGAAAATGGTGGTGGTCTTCAGGCGCTGATGCAGTTCCTTGATCTCGGCGCGCATCTTGACGCGCAGCTTGGCGTCGAGGTTGGACAGCGGCTCGTCGAACAGGAAGACCTTGGGATCGCGGACGATGGCCCGGCCCATGGCGACGCGCTGACGCTGGCCGCCGGAGAGCTGTTTCGGGTAGCGGCCGAGATATTCGGTGAGGCCGAGGATTTCGGCGACTTCAGCGACTTTCTTCTCGATCTGGTCACGCGGGACGCGGTTCATCCGCAAGGGGAACGCCATGTTGTTCTTGACGGTCTTGTTCGGATAAAGCGCGTAGTTCTGGAAGACCATGGCGATGTCGCGGTCCTTGGGCTGCATGTCGTTGACGACGTCATCACCGATTTCGATCTCGCCGCCGGTAATGGATTCCAGCCCGGCGATCATGCGCAGCATGGTGGACTTGCCGCAGCCGGAGGGGCCGACGAGTGCCACGAACTGACCGTCTTCGACCACGAGCGAAACATTATGGAGGACCTCGGTCGCGCCGTAGGCCTTTTTCAGATCACTGACTTTCACCTGGGCCATCAGTTTGTCTCCGTAGAATGGGGTTGTACCGGTCAGTCCTTGACGCCGCCGGCGGCAAGCCCTGCCACCAGGTAACGCTGGACGAACATGAAGAAGAAAAGGGCGGGCATGGTGAAGATCACGGCGGCAGCCATCATCTCGTTCCATTCAATCGTGTATTCGCCCTGGAAAGACGTCAGGCCCACGGCCAGCACCCAATTGTCCTGGGAGGCGGTCAGCGTGCGGGCGAGGAAGAATTCGTCCCAGCCGGCGATGAAGCCGAGCACGATCACCACCACCAGTCCGGGCAGCGCCAGCGGCAGGGTGACCCGGTAAAAGGCACCGAGCCGCGAACAGCCGTCGATCATGGCCTGCTGCTCGATCTCGACGGGGATCTGGTCAAAGAAGCCCTTGAGCAGCCAGGTCGAGACCGGCAGGATGAATGAGGTCAGCGCGATCGACACACCGGTCAGCGAGTCATAAAGGCCCAGCTGCTGGAAGATGACGAACAGCGGCACGACAATCAGGGCCGCCGGCAGCATCTGGGTGAACAGGATGATGCCGGTGAAGAACCGGGTGGCGCCGGTCTTGAACCGCGACAGCGCGTAGGCGCCGTTGATGGAGATGACGGCGCAGAACAGCGACACGGTGCTGGCCACGAAGAAGGAGTTCTTCATCCACACGGGCACCTGGTTGCCGGTGATCACCGTCCAGAAGGAATCGAGGTTGGGTTCAGCCGGCCAGAGATTGGGCGGGAACTGGTAGATGCTGGAGCCTTCGAGCGCCGAGGCGAACATCCAGTAGTAGGGGAAGAACACCACCGCTGCGAAAGCCAGCGTGACGGCGATCCAGACCAGGTTGATCAGGCGGTTCTTGAAAAGCGTGCTCATGATGACTTCCGATCCCGCAATGCGAAGCTGAAGTAGATGATGCTGAGAACCAGCAGGATGAACAAAAGGACCGTGCCCTGGGCGGCGGCATAGCCGATGCGCTGATAGTCGAAAGCCGTGTTGTAGGTCAGGATCGACAGGGTTTCAGTCGAGCGGGCTGGCCCGCCGCGTGTCATGGCATAAATCATGGTGACGGCGCGGAACGAGTTGAGGATCAGCAACAGGATCAGGATCACATTGACCGCGCGCAGTCCCGGCAGCGTGACATGGAAGAACCGTGCGATGGGACCGGCGCCATCGATCATGGCTGCCTCATAATGTTCTTTCGGAATGGTCTGCAGACCCGCCAAAAGGATGAGCATGGCCAATGGGAAGGCGCGCCAGGCGGTGACCAGAACCAGCGCCGGCATGGCTGTATTGGAGCGCGAGAGCCAGGCGATGGGCGCGTCGATGAAGCCCAGCTGCATGAGGAAATGGTTGATGACGCCGAACTGGGGATCGAGCATCCACACAAAGATCATCACCGCCACGACTTCCGGGATCGCCCAGGGCAGAATGAAGATGGTTCGCAGGAAGCCACGCGCGGGCAGCGGCCGGTAGAGCAGCATGGCAAAGGTCAGACCCAGGCCGTAGGTCAACAGCATGGTCGACAGGCCATAGATCGCGGTGACCTTCAGCGAATTCCAGAAATATTCGTCCTGCCAGAGGACGACGTAGTTCAGGAGGCCGATGAAGCGGCCTTCGTTGTAGTTGAGAATCCGGGTGTTGTAGAAGCTGAGGGACAGGGCCTGCAGGATCGGCCAGATGATGATGGCGATCACGATCAGGGTGACGGGCGCCAGAAGAAAGATCGGCAGCCATTCCACGCGTTTGATAAATGCAGGGGTCTTCATTTTCCCGTTCCCTCATTGAGCCCTGATTGGGCTGTTTGTGGCTCCCCGGGCCGGGCGCGAACGCCGGTCCGGGGCGCGAAGTCGTCTGGCCGTGACGGCCGTCCCGTCAGAGCATCAGGGCCCAGGTTTCGAGGCGGCTCTGCAGGCGGTCCAGGCCCTCTTCAACCGAGACGGCGTCCGAGAAGATTTCCGACAGGGCGTCAACCACGATCTGGCGGAATTCGGCGGACTGGACCACGTATCCCGGAGGAGCATAGCCGATACCACCCGGATATTTGGCGGCGATTTCAACCATGTCGGCAACCCATGGGTTGGCGGCGAGGAATTCGTCACTCGGCTGCACGCTGGTGCCCGGAATCTGCTGGAACTCTTCGAGCCAGCGGCGCTGCATGTCTTCGCTCATGTAGAAGGTGAGCAATTCGCAGGCGACCTCGGGATGAGCGGTGTCAGCGGGAATGCCGAAGAAGGCACCGCCGGTGATGGCCGCGTGGGTCGGGGTCGGCATGACTTCGAAGGTCAGATTGTCCATGCCCTCGGTGATGGCCGGGCCGATGAGCCACGGACCCTCGAACATGATGGCCACCTGGCCTTCCATGAACAGGTCGCGGGCTGCGGCGATGTTCAGGCCGATCGGGGCCAGGCCCTCGTCCATGTAGCGCTTGATCCAGGTGATGGCTTCGACGTTGATGGGATCGTTGGCGGTGATGGTGCCATCCCAGTCGGAGAAGTCGGAGCCAAAGCCGATGACCCACTGCATGGCGTTGATGTAGACGTGAATGGCCGCAGCCATGTCGTTGCCGAAGGCATAGCCGTAAGCGCCGGTCGTTTCCTTGACCGCCTTAGCGACTTCGTAGAGCTCTTCGACGGTTGTGGGGGATTCAACGCCTGCTGCTTCAAGCAGGTCATTGTTCACCACCATGGACCAGGGGCTCATGGTCAGCGGCACACCGTAGGTGACGCCATCGACCTGGGCGAAGCTGACCGAAGGCAGCAACGTGTCGCCAAAGCCGCCCTGAGCGATACATTCGTCAAGCGGCATCAGCGTGCTGGCATCGATCATCGGCGCCAGCATGTTGGTGAACAGCGGCATGAAGTCCGGCGAGACACCGGCCGCAATCTGCGTGGTCACCTGGCGTTCGAAGTCGGCAGCGCTCATCGCCGTCTTGGAGACGGTGATATCCGGGTGCTGTTCCTGGATATAGTCGATGCCGGCCTGCCACCAATCGCCCATCGGGCCTTCGGTGAACATCCAGTTGGGGAACTTGAGTTCCTCCTGGGCGACGGCACCGGTTGCGGTCATCGCAACCACGGCGCACGCCATAGTCAGTTTGGTTAGGTTCATTTCAGTTTCCCTTCCTTTGTCGTTCGGTTGGATTTGTCGTCACCACTCCTGAGGGCCGCCCGTAAGACCCCATTTGCCGCTTGGAGGCGCTGTCTGGCCGTGGAAAGCTCTTCACCCGTCAACAAGGTGAGAATGGCGAGCTTGACTTCCATGCCGGCTGCTTCGAGCGCGGATTCGGCGGTGTTTGCGGTACAGCCCGTCGCCTGCATGACGACGCGCACCGCACGTGCTTCGAGCTTGTCGTTGGTCGCGTGCAGATCCACCATCAAGTTGCCGTAGGCTTTGCCGATGCGGATCATGCTGGCGGTCGACAGCATGTTGAGAACCAGTTTCTGGGCCGTGCCGGATTTCAGCCGGGTCGAGCCGGTCAGCACTTCCGGGCCAACGATCGGCGAGATGGCGAAATCGGCCAGCTTTGCGGAGGGCGAATCCGGATTGCAGGACAGGGCCACGGTGGAGGCGCCGACCGTGCGGGCGAATTTCAGCCCGGCGAGCACATAGGGCGTACGGCCGGACACGGTGAGGCCGACCACCACATCGCGCTTGTTCAGCTCAATGCCCCTGAGATCCGCGGCGGCGGCCGGTTCATCGTCTTCGGCACCTTCCATTGCGTGCCGAAGTGCCCGGTCGCCGCCAGCGATGAGGCCGATCACCATGTTGGCTGGCACGCCGAATGTGGGAGGACATTCAGATGCATCCAGCACGCCGAGCCTGCCGCTCGTACCGGCCCCGATATAGATCAGGCGCCCGCCCTTGTTGAAAGCATCAACGACGCGATCAACGACGCGGGCAATGGTGGGGAGTTCCCGGCGGACGGCTTCGGACACGCCGGCATCTTCCTGATTGATGCGCTCGAGAAGGTCCTCGCTCGACAATGTGTCGATCTCCGCGGTGCGTGGATTACGCCCCTCGGAAACAAGTCCCTCCAACTCCATCAAGAGTTCTTGCTGCATCTGATCCCCTCACCTCTGGTGGCGTTCAAATCCGGAACGCAGTCACCATTCGTTCATCATCATTCAAATATAATATTCCATTTGTCAACACGCATTCAGAATATTCTATTCCATCCGGTTGGAATCAGGGGGCCGTCCGCAGGATTGTCCACAGGTGTCCCAATCGAGAATCTTTTATGTTTCGGGGAGTTGGGTCAGGTCTGAAGCGACTTGGCGAGAATGATGGCGCCCGAGACGGCATCGCCTTCGGGCGAGGTCAAAAGGGCCCGCACGTCGGCGGAAAGCCAGGTTGAGATCGGGCCGGACAGGCCACCCACAAGCGCAATGCGCGGCGCACCAAGTTCGACGAGACGGCGCAGGTAGACGTCGATTTGCCCTGCGGCAAGGGTGAGAATCTCCATTGCGGCCTGGTCTTTTTCGTCAGCGTGGCGGATGACCCACGGCGCGAAAGTGGCGTAGTCCGAGGCGGTGGCGGCGTCCATCCAGGCGACGACCTCGAACGGATCCGAATTGAAATGCTGCAGGATTTCGGTGAGCAGCGGCGTCTTTTCGCGACGGCCATCATGGGCAGCCAGCGCCATTTGCAGGGTCATGAGCCCCATGTGGGCGCCGCTTCCCTCATCTGAAACGGGGAAGCCGTATCCGCCGACGCGCAATTCCCGCCCCGCGACCTGGCCAATGCCGACCGAGCCCGTGCCGACGATGACAATTGCACCATCCTTGCCGCCGTGGGCACCCAGAAAGGCGCCGTGGGCATCGGTGGTGAAGGCGACGCTGGCGTATCCGTGCTGAAGGACTGCGAGTTGGCTGCCGGTGCCCTTGCGGCTGAGGCCGGCGAGGGCGAAACCGGCACTTATGTCCCCGGCTGCGCCGGCATCAAGGCCGGCCTCGGCCAACGCGGCGGCAGCGGCCGTACTGATGGACTGCCAGGCCGCGGCCAGCCCCATGCGCAATGTGGCCGGGCCAGAGGTGCCCCGGCCGAGCACATTGCCTGCTGCATCCTCAAGGCGGGCGCGGCAGCCGGTGCCGCCGCCATCAACGCCGAGATAGTAGCTTGTCTTGTTCATGGGCTATCCGCCGTGCAGGGCGCCGCTGTGGACGCGCACATTCCACTATGTTCAAGTGCGATGGAATATACTATTCTTGCACAAATCGCAATTTTGGAATGAGATCATTATGACTGTACTCCGCAAGATCCGCGCGAACCTCGACCGGATGTCGCCGGCGGACCGGGAAATCGGCGAGTTCATCGCGGACAATCCCGAAAAGATGCTGGGCATGTCTTCCTCGGCACTGGCGGACGCGACCGGGCGGAGCCAATCGAGCGTCGTCAAGTTCGCACAACGGCTGGGATTTGCAAGCTATCAGGACCTGAAGCTGGCGGTCAGTTCAGTCCGGGCACAGGACTGGCGGTTGCCTTCCGGGCCGATCCACGGTTCGATCGAACAGGGGGACAGTTTTTCGACGATCTTTGAAAAGCTGCTGTCGTCGAAAATTCACGCGATGCGCGAAACCATGGCGGTCAACGGCAGCCGCGAGATCAGCAGGGCGGTGGCGGCGCTGAAAGGCGCGCGGCGCATCTACCTGGTGGGGGCCGGTGCGTCGGCGCTTGTGGCCAGCGACCTGTGCTTCAAGCTGCTCAAGATCGGACATGTGGTGATCCACAGCGGAGACGCACATATCCAGCTGGCCAACGCGGCGGGGATGACGGCGGACGACGTGATGCTGGCGATTTCCTATTCGGGATCGAGCCTTGATACATTGAGCATGGTGCAACTGGCCAAGGCGCGCGGCAGCAGAGTGATCGCCATGACCAGCATGCGCGACAACCCGGTGGCGCGGGTGGCTGACATATTGATCCACACGGTGGCGGACGAGGACCAGGTGCGGTCTTCGTCGATCACGGCGCGCGATGCGCAACTGGCGCTGACCGACCTGTTGTTCCTGATGCTGGTGCAGGAACAGGAAGATGCGCACAGTTTCATTCACGAGAGCGAGGCCGCCGTGGCACCGCTGAAAGTGGGTCTGGGGGGTTCGTGACGCGGCTAGCGGGTCTTGTTCAACTGGGCGAGGCCCCAGAAAAACACGCCGCCGCCGATGCCCATGCTCATGAGGAACAGGCCGATACCCAAGGGTGAGCCCCAGCCCAGGATGGAATAAAGCGAGTCCAATTTCGCCTCCGGATTATGTTGTTTTGAAAGTTTGAGAAAGAAAGTCGCGCGGAATTTAGGTGTGGCGCGTCACAATCACAACCGCACGGGGTGATCAAAGTCCTGATCTTCCTCAAATAACTGCATTTTTGCGGTTGGACATGACCCGCGAAATCGGGAAACTGGGCTTCTCCCGATGGAAGCACGCCCCGTATGATTCCCGACCCTTTTTTGCCCGCCGGTATGAGCGAACTGGTTTTTGCGACCCTGATCCTTGCCAGTTTCGCTGCATCGTTCATCACCGTGGCGTTCGGGATTGGCGGCGGGGCCGTGTTGCTGGCGGTGATGGCGAGCCTTGTGCCGCCCGCGGCGCTGATTCCGACGCACGGGATCATCCAGGTCGGTTCGAACCTGGGGCGGGCGCTGATCACCTTCTCGCACATCCATTGGCCGGCCATGGCCGGGTTTTCAGTGGGGTCGGTGATCGGGGCGGCGGCGGGCGGGGCCATCGTTGTGAACCTGCCGCCGGCGGTGATCCAGATCGGGGTGGGCTGTTTCGTCATCTGGTCGATCTTTGCCAAGGCGCCGCGGATCATGCGTGACTGGCCAATCCTGATCGGGGGGATATCGAGCTTTTTGACGATGTTCTTCGGGGCGACGGGACTGTTCGTGGCGTCGTTCACCAAATCGCTCAGTCTGCCGCGGCATGCGCACGTGGCCACCCATGCCTCGCTGATGACGGTGCAACATGGCGTGAAGACGCTGGCGTTCGGCCTGTTGGGCTTTGCCTTTGCGGACTGGTGGGCTTTCGTTGTGGCGATGATGGTGGCGGGGTTTGCCGGGACGCTGGCAGGACGGCTGATCCTCGACCGGATCGATGACCGCCGGTTCAAGATCGCGCTCGACGCCATCCTGATCCTGTTGTCGATCCGGCTGATCTGGGCCGGCGGCAGCGAATTGCTGGCCGGGCCTGCGGCCAATGGCGCAGTTCATTGAATCTTCCCGGTTTTTCCGCTGCAGCTTAGAATGGCTCTAAGTTATTGCAATTTATGTTGAATTTTCTTTATGCCTGACCTAACAGGGTGGCATCGCCATTGCGATTACGGAGCCTTGAACTCCGTGGATCGGATGTGATGCTAGTTTTCAAGGGCGCGGTGCATGGCACGGCCCGATGCATGTCCATCTGCCGAAATTCAAGTCTGTTGCGTCTGCACGCGGTCTGCCGCCGTCGCAGTGGGGACTGAAATATGATGGGCAATAAAAAGTGCCTGACCCCGACGGGTTCGGACCGCCTTTCATGAATTGATGTCAATTTGCACGAAAGGCGCATGATGCCCCGTTCTTCACTTCATATTCAGGCGACTGCCATTGTGGCATCGCTGGTCATTGGCCTGGGTGCTTCGGCTCCGGCCGCAGCGCAATCCGAACCCGCGGCGCCCCGGGAGTGCGGCGGCTACCCGGCGCCGGTCATTCCGGACCTGACGCCCACCGCTGCTCATGATGAGACAGCATCCGTTGAAACGCCTTTTGGCGCGGTAGAGCTTCCGCTTGCCCCGGCAGCGGCCCTCGGCATGTATACGACTGACGTGGACATGCTGGTGTGGCTGGGTTACCCGCTCGCGGCAAGTCAGCCCATCCGCGGCGACAGTGGCTACGAAACCTTTCCGTGCTTTTTCCCGCAAGGCCCCCTCGCAGGCATCGACACATTCGGCAACTATCCCGAATATGATTATGAGGAAATCCTGAGCACCGGCCCGGACTTCATTCTGAATGGCCTGGGTTATGACGATGATGTCAATGCGCGACTGCCGCAGATCGCACCGACCTATAGCGTCAATGCCTTCGATGGACGATCCTGGCGGGAGCATTTCAGGGAAACCGCAGAAGCGCTGGACCGCATCGAACGCTATGAGGCCTGGGTCGCGGTTTATGAAGCCCGGCTGGCCGAGGTTCGCAAGGCGATTGCGCACAATTCCGATGTTGTCGTTGCGCCCCTCAGCTTCTGGGGCGGGAAATACTCGTCCAGCTGTTATGTGGGCGTGGAGTGTTCGGTGTTTGCCGATCTCGGACTGACCATTTACGAACCGGCGCTGGCCGATGGCGGCACCGGGGTCGAACTGAGCCCGGAAGAAGTGGGGCAACTCGAAAGCGTCGACTACGCCTTTACGGGTATCGGCATCGGAGACCAGGGCCTGAAGGAATTCTCCGAGACGATGGCGGAGGCGGGCAAGAACCCATTGTGGTCGAGACTGGAATTCGTGCAGCAGCAGCACATCGTGCCGTTCGAATTCGAAATGGTGTTCGGCTCGCCAAGCGGACAATTGGCGTTTCTGGAAGTGGTGGCAAAGGCTCTGTCAGAATAGGTCCCGCTCCGCCCAAGGCCGGAATCGGGGCCGGGTCTTAAAGGTTTCGACCCGGCTTCGTTTCTGATGAGCCATTCAAAAGGCTGCGCTTTTCCCTGCCAGTTTAGAATCGCTCTAAACTATTGGAAAATTTATTGAATTTGGCGTCCTGAGGTCTTATTCAGGTCGCCAATGCCAAACGATTACGGGACCTTGAATTCCGTGGATCGAGCCGGCTCGATTGTCTCCAGCGCCGTCTGCGGGAGATTCCTGAGTGCGTCGATCTTCGGTCTTGTCCACACAAACCGGTAGATCTGATGACCTTGATATCAATTCCCCTAACCAGTCGTTTGGCCCAGCGCGCGGAGCGTGATCGTTGCCGGCACCCCTCGTTTCTTTCGCAGGGGATAGTTCGTTGACCAATCGCGGCTTTCACGAGGTTCGGGTCAAGTCGCGGCAGAAGCTGACACCGGGGATGGTCCGGGTCACTTTCACCGGCGCGGGCCTTAGCGATCTGGAGGTCACGGGGATCGGCGACGAGTATTTGCGGCTGTTTTTTGCCGATCCGAAGACCGGGCGCACTGTTCTGCCGGAGATTGGCGAGGACGGCAGCTGGAACTGGCCGGAAGGCGGGGAAAAGCCGCATTCGGAGCCCTACACGGTGCGGCGTTTCGATGCCGAAGCGGCGGAGATGGATATCGATTTCGTCGTGCATGAGGGCGGCATCGCCTCGGAATGGGCGCAGGCGGCCGAACCCGGCATGGCCATGACCATCACCAATCCGCACGGGCTTTACGAATTGCCCGGGGATGCACGCTGGCAAATTCTTGTGTGCGATGCCACCGGATTGCCGGCCGCCGCACGCCTGCTTGAACAGGCGCCTTCACATGTCCAGTCACGGGTGATCGTCGAGGTCGCCGGCGCCGATCACGAACAGGTTCTGGCGCTGAGCGCCGATGACAGTGTGACGTGGCTGCATGGAAGCGGCAATGGCGTCGGACCGGGCCGGCTCGAGGAAGCACTGCGGCTGCTGCCGATTCCGGCGACACCGGGTTACATCTGGTCGGCCGGCGAGCAGAAGAGCATGCGGGCCATCCGCCGTTATCTGCGCCACGAACTCAAGCTCCCTTCTCATCGCTACAAGGTTGTCGGCTACTGGATCGACAAGCTCGACGCCTGGCAAAGCGGCTGGGACGCGCTGGACACGAGCATCCGCGAAAAAATTGACGCCGCATGGGCCTCGGATCGCGACCGCGAAGACGTGCGCGACGAAGTCGAAGCCACTCTTGAAAAGCACGGGCTTTGACTGTGACTGACACCGGCGCGATCCGCATCAATGACAGGGCGTCGTCCGCGCCGGTCGCGGGCGTGGCCCACACCAACGCGCGTCGCATGGCGGGGCTGTTGCTGGCTGCGGGTCTGCTGGCGGCCTGCCTTCTGGCCAGCATTGCTGTCGGGTCGCGCGACATTCCGTTGCCGACCGTGATCGACGCGCTGTTTGCCTATGATGACAGCAATGACCACGCCATTGTCCGGGCCTTGCGCCTGCCGCGTACGCTGCTGGGACTGATGATCGGTGTGGCGTTGGGGCTCTCGGGCGCCATGATCCAGGCGTTGACCCGCAATCCGCTGGCCGACCCGGGGATTCTCGGCGTGAATGCGGGAGCGGCCTTTTTTGTCGTGCTGGCGGTCGGACTGTTCGGACTGACCAGCATCAATGCCTATATCTGGTTTGCGTTTCTCGGGGCGATCATCACAACCGTGTTCGTCTACGCGGTGGGGTCGGTTGGCCGAAGCGGCGCGACGCCCGCCCGCCTGACACTGGCAGGGGTCGCCACCGCGGCGGTTCTGGGCGGAATTTCCTCGGGCATTTCGCTGCTCAATCCAGCCGTGTTCGATCACATGCGCTTCTGGGCGGCCGGATCAATCGCGACGCCGGGTTATGATGCCATCGCCGCCGTGCTGCCGTTCATGGCGCTCGGGCTTGTGTTGGCGCTGGCGGTGGCGCGTCCGCTCAATGCCGTCGCGCTCGGTGACGATCTGGCGGCAGCACTGGGCACGAGCGTGATGCGCACGCGGGTGCTGGTGGTGATCGCCGTCACGCTGTTGGCGGGGAGCGCCACCGCGGCGGCTGGGCCGATCGGGTTTGTGGGACTGATGATCCCGCATATTGCCCGCTGGATCGTCGGGCCCGACCAGCGCTGGGTCTTTGTCTATACGCTGGTGCTGTCGCCTATCCTGTTGCTGGTGTCGGACATGCTGGGGCGGGTCGTGATGCGGCCCGGGGAATTGCAGGTGGGCATCGTCACCGCCCTGGTTGGCGCGCCGGTGCTGATACTCCTCGCCCGGCGCCGGGGAGCCAGCGGACTATGAGCGCGCTGCACCCCACCCCACGGATCGACTTCGGCCGCGCGTTCAAGGTGGTTCGCTCGTCCGGTCAGCGGATGTCGGCGCGTCTTGATGTCAAGGCGGCCTGGGTCAGCCTGCTGCTGCTGGTGATCGCTCTGGCAATCGGGGCGGTCACCCTGTCCAGCGGGGCCTTCGAGGTGCCGCTCGACCAGGTCATTCTGGCCCTGTTCGGCGAGGTTGACGACCGGGTGCGCATGGTGGTGGTTGAATGGCGGCTGCCACGCACCGGGATGGCGCTGCTGCTTGGTTGCGCGCTGGGGCTGGGGGGTGCGATCTTTCAATCGTTGACCCGCAATCCCCTCGGCAGCCCGGACATTATCGGGTTTGACGCCGGCTCTTACACCGGTGCGCTGGTGGTCATCATCCTGCTGCAGGGGGGCTATTATCAGGTGGCCGGCGGTGCCCTGCTCGGGGGTCTGGTCACGGCAGGTGCTGTCTACATTCTGGCCTGGCGACGCGGCATGCAGGGGTTCCGGCTCATCATTGTCGGCATCGGCGTCAGCGCCATGCTGAACTCGCTGAATACCTGGATGATGCTGCGGGCGGAACTCGAGGTGGCAATGGCAGCCGCCTTCTGGGGTGCGGGCTCACTCAACGGCATCGGCTATGAGCGGCTGGTGCCGGCGCTGATCGTTCTTGGCGTGCTGGTTCCTTTGGTGTTCATGCTTGAACGGCCCATGCGCCAGCTTGAAATGGGCGATGACGCCGCCCGCGCGCTGGGGGTGAACGCCGAACCCGTGCGGCTGGCCCTGGTGGTGCTGGGGGTCGGTTTGACGGCAACCGTGACCGCCGCGGCAGGGCCAATCGGCTTTGTCGCCCTGGCGGCACCGCAACTGGCCAAGCGGCTGACAGGTGCCGCGGGCATCACCCTCATTCCCTCGGCCGCAATGGGCGGTCTGTTGCTGGTCGCAGCGGATCACGCCGCACAGCATTTCTTCGCGCCCACCCAACTGCCGGTTGGCATCGTCACGGTTTCCCTCGGCGGCATCTATTTCATCTGGCTGCTCATCCGTGAATCAAGGAGGCGCTGACTGATGAAAGTGCCCGAAAAACCGCATCTGAACCTTGTCAAAGGCTCGCCCCGGCTTTCTGCGGAAAACATCACGCTCTCCTATGACGAGCGCACGATTTCGGTGGGCCTGTCGGTCAAGATACCGGACCGGTCGTTCACCGTGATCGTCGGCCCGAACGCCTGCGGCAAGTCCACCCTGTTGCGTGGCCTGTCGCGATTGCTGAGACCCTCCAGCGGCCAGGTGCTGCTGGACGGCAAGAATATTCACGCCCACAGCGCCAAGCATGTTGCCCGTCAACTCGGCCTCTTGCCGCAAACCTCGCTGGCCCCGGACGGGATCACTGTCGCCGATCTGGTGGCGCGCGGACGCTATCCGCACCAGAAGTTCATTCGACAGTGGTCGCGGGAAGATGAGGCGGCGGTGGTCAACGCCATGGCGGCGACAAGGATCACAGACCTGTCGGCGCGGCCGGTTGATGAACTGTCCGGCGGACAGCGGCAAAGGGTCTGGGTCGCCATGGTGCTGGCGCAGCAGACATCGCTTCTGCTGCTTGATGAACCGACCACGTTTCTCGACATCGCCCACCAGATCGAACTTCTCGAACTGCTGAGCTCGCTCAACCAGGACGGTGGACACACGGTGGTGGCGGTGCTGCACGACCTCAACCATGCCTGCCGCTATGCCACCCACATCATCGCCATGCGCGATGGCGAAATCATCGCCGAGGGTGCGCCCGAAGACATCGTCGACGCCGACCTGGTCAAGCGCACATTCGGGCTCGATTGCATTGTTTCCGAGGACCCCGTGGCGGGCACGCCGATGGTGACGCCCATTGGGTCTGGCCGGATCAAAACCAGAAAACCAACCAGCTTCATCAAACACGGAGTACCAAAATGAAGTTCAATCCACTCGCAGGGCTGGCGTTTGCCGCCGCCCTTTATGCCGGACCGGCGCTGGCGCAGGACGCCTTTCCTGTCACCATCGAACACGCTTTCGGGGAAACCACGATCAGTGAACAGCCGGTGCGTGTGGTCACGTTGGGCTGGATGGCGCAGGATGCGGTGATCGCGCTTGGCGTCGATCCCGTCGGGATTTCTCATCAGGCATGGGGTGGCGACGAAGATGGCTTCCTGCCCTGGGTCCGCGAAGCGCTTGAAGCGCGCGGCGCCGAACTGCCCGTCATGCTCGAAGGCGGCACAACAGATGTGCCCTATGAAACCATCCTGTCGCTGGAGCCGGATGTGATCCTCGCCCCCTATTCCGGCTTTGATGAGCTTGCCTTTGAACGCCTGGCGGCCATCGCGCCGACGGTCGGCTATGCCGAACAGCCCTGGTCGGGCAGCTGGCAATATGTGGTGGAGACAGTAGGCAAGGCCCTGGGCATGTCCGGGGAGGCGGCCGCAGTCATCGAGGCGACAAATGACCTCATCGCCGAGGCACGGGCGGCAAACCCCGAGTTTGAAGGCAAGACCGTCGCCTTCTCGGGCGGCTGGTCCGAAGATGCCACCGAGATGAGCTTTTACGTTTCGACCGATCCGCGCTCGCAATTGTTGCAGGATCTGGGCTTCACACTGGCTGATGCCGTGGCCGCAATGCCCACGGACGCCGGTTTCACCCAGGTTGTCAGCTTTGAAAACCTCGACAGTGTCGAAACGGACCTGCTGGTTGCCTGGGCCAGTTCGGAAGAAGCTGTGACCTATTTTGAGACCAACGAACTCTCATCCCGGTACCGGCCGATTGCCGAGGGCGATTTCGTTGCGCTCACTGACCGCGCCTTCGTAATGGCCACGTCGGCCCCCTCGCCGCTGTCCATTCCATGGGGTCTTGACCTGCTGGTTCCGCAACTGGCGGACGCGCTCGAATAGTTCCCTTTCCCGAACCATGCGGGCCGCCGCACGGCGGCCCGCTCTTTCAGGAACTGAAATTATGGGATGATCGAGAACCGGTATGGCTGCGAATGCGTGTTTCTCAAGGCCGGCTGCTGCCTGACTTATCTTGACAAACACGATGAAGACCACGAACACGAATTCAACCATTCCGGGTTTCACCGCCTGTTTCCCGACAGGCCGGATGAACCGGTCTATTGTTCCAACTGCCGGTTTCGCCCGCTGATCGAGTGTTACTCGCATCAAGTCTGGTGGAGGGAACGCGAACATTTCGACCGGCTGGCTGGCCGGACCTGAGGGACCTCATGCCGGACACGGCCCGTGACCTGATCAAGAAATTCTTTGCCTATTACCGGCCCCATCGCGGTCTGTTCATCCTCGACTTCGGTTCGGCGGTGGTGCTCGGCGTGCTCGAATTGGCGTTTCCGCTGGTAATTGCCATGTTCATCGACAGTCTGCTGCCCAGTGGCGACTGGCCGGTGATTGCGGCAGCATCGGTGGGCCTGTTGCTGATCTATCTGCTCAACTCCGGGCTGATGGTGGTTGTGACCTATTGGGGCCACATGCTGGGGATCAACATCGAAACCGAGATGCGCCGCCGGGCCTTCGAACAGTTGCAACGCCTGTCGTTCAGTTTCTTCGACAATCAGAAAACCGGGCATCTGATCGCCCGGGTCACCAAGGATCTGGAAGAAGTCGGAGAGGTGGCGCACCATGGGCCCGAAGATCTGTTCGTGGCGGTGATGACGCTGATCGGGGCGCTGGTCGTCATGTATTCGATCAACGTGCCGCTGGCGGCGATCACGGCCATCATCGTGCCGATCACGCTATGGGTGACGACACGGTATGGGGGGCGAATGACGTCGACCTGGCAGGCCATTTACGCGCGGGTTGGCGATTTCAACGCGCGGCTTGAGGAAAATGTCGGCGGCATCCGCGTGGTCAAGGCTTTTGCCAATGAAAGCCACGAAAAGAGACTGTTTGCCCACGACAACCAGCGCTATCGCGCCACCAAGCTCGACGCCTACCGGATCATCGCGGCTTCATCCTCGCTCAGCTATCTGGCGATGCGGCTCACGCAACTGATCGTCATGGTGGCCGGGACCTGGTTCGTGCTCAACGGCTCATTGACCAGCGGCGGGTTTGTCGGCTTTCTCTTGCTGGTCAATGTGTTCTTCCGCCCCATCGAGAAGATCAATTCGGTCATCGAGACCTATCCAAAGGGCATTGCCGGTTTCAGGCGTTATCTGAACCTTTTGTCCGTCGAACCTGATATTGCCGACAGGCCCGACGCAGATGAGCTTGACCGGGTGGCGGGCCAGGTCAGGTTTGAGAACGTCCAGTTCAGCTACCTGCCCGGCAAGCCGGCGCTTCATGACATCGACCTCGAAATCGCGCCGGGCGAAACCATGGCGCTGGTCGGTCCGTCAGGGGCTGGCAAGTCCACCATCTGCTCACTGTTGCCGCGTTTTTACGAGGTCGACGGGGGACGGATTACCATCGACGGTCACGACATACGTGAGGTGACACTCGCCTCTCTGAGGAGCCAGATCGGCATCGTCCAGCAGGATGCCTTTCTGTTCGGGGGTACGCTTCGCGAGAATATCGCCTACGGGCGGCTCGATGCGTCTGAGGATGAAATCCTCGATGCTGTGCATCGGGCGCAGCTGGAAACTATGGTCGCAGACCTTTCTGACGGGCTGGACACAGTGGTCGGTGAGCGCGGTGTCAAGCTTTCGGGCGGACAGAAACAACGCGTTTCGATCGCCCGCATATTCCTGAAAAACCCGCCCATTCTCATTCTGGATGAAGCGACATCGGCGCTCGACAGCGAAACGGAACGATCCATCCAGGAGGCGCTGAGGAATCTGTCGGAGGGGCGCACCACCCTTGTCATCGCCCACCGTTTGGCAACGATCACCCACGCCGATCGCATCGCCGTGGTGGAGAACTCGCGCATCGTCGAAACAGGCACCCATCAACAGCTTCTGGCGCAACGCGGCCGCTACAGCCAACTGCACGAGGCGCAGTTCCTCAACGCGGCGGAGTGATCGACGCGCCAAGGTCGGCAGCCCATTGGCGGCGGGTCACGATGAATCTCTAAAACAAATGGCGCGTTCGGGAAGATCCGAAATCCTGACGCCGGATTTGTGGCTAGTTGTGGCAGTGACGCAACTAGATTCTGAATAGTGGACCAGATATCCGAGAACCAGCTATCGAATACGGCGCTCGGCAGCATCAAACAGGCAGATGGCGCCGACGTCTGCGCTGAAGCGGACTTCGGAACCGAGTTTGAGGGGTTCATCGCCGTCAAGGACGGCCATCCAGGCGGAGCCGTTGGAGAGGGTGAAGTTGACGACGGTCTCGTTGCCCAGACGTTCAACGAGTTCGACCTGGCCCGAGAAGGGGCCGTCATCTGACCTGGACAGGGCGTGGGGGCGGATGCCCAGCGTGAGCTTGTCGCCGGTTTTCACCCTGTCGGAGTTCAGGGGAACGCTGATTTCGCCGATGACGTCGGACTGCACCAGGACTTCGCCCTTGCCGACAGTCTTCGCGGTTACTTCGATGAAGTTCATCTTGGGCGAGCCGATGAAGCCGGCGACGAACAGGTTGGCCGGATCCTGATAGAGATCGATCGGGGCGCCGACCTGTTGGACCACACCGCCATTCAGCACCACGATCTTGTCGGCCATGGTCATGGCTTCAACCTGGTCGTGGGTGACGTAGATCATGGTGGCATCGAGATCGTGATGCAGCTTGGTGAGTTCCTGGCGCATGGAGACGCGCAGGGCGGCGTCGAGGTTGGAGAGCGGCTCGTCGAACAGGAAGACTTCGGGCTGGCGCACGATGGCGCGGCCTATGGCCACGCGCTGGCGCTGGCCGCCGGAGAGCTGACCCGGCTTGCGGTCGAGCAGGGGTTCGAGCTGCAGCATGCGGGCTGCCTCGCGGACTTTCCTGTCCCGCTCCTCCTTGGGCGCCCGAGCCAGCTTCAGGCCGAAGCCGATATTGTCGTAGACCGTCATGTGCGGATAAAGCGCATAGGACTGGAACACCATGGCGATGCCGCGGTCGCGCGGCTCGACATTGTTGCAAAGGGTTTCGCCGATAAAGAGTTCGCCTTCGGTGATGTTTTCGAGCCCGGCGATCATGCGCAACAGGGTGGACTTGCCGCAGCCGGATGGGCCGACAAAGACGACGAACTCACCGTGGTCGATGTCCAGATCAACGCCCTTGATCACCTCGACGGCGCCGAAGCTCTTGTAGAGATTTTTCAGATTCAGTCCGGCCATGTTCAGTCGGTTCCGTTTGTCTGAGGGATCAGCCCTTGATCGCGCCGGCGCTGAGGCCCGCAACGATCTGGCGGTTGAAGAAGAGGAAGACCAGGAGCGGCGGAATGGTCACCAGCAGGATGTCCATGAACAAGAGGTTGTACTGCGTGTTGAACTGGCTCTGGAAACTGTAGAGCGTCAGCTGGACAGTCTCATTGCCACGGCCCGGCAGATAGTAGAGCGGGTTGACGAAGTCGTTGAAAATGCCAACCGACTGCACGACGATGTTGGTGACGGTCACCGGCCACATCATCGGGAACACCACCCGGAAGAACACGTCAAGCGGTTTGGCGCCATCGATAATGGCTGCTTCGTCCATTTCGCGCGGGATGGTGGCGACGAATTGTCGATAAAGGATGACCGCGAAGGACATGTTGTAGGCGACCTCGATGAGGATCATGCCGTGCAAGGTCTTGAAAAGGCCGATGCCCTGCAGGAGCCAGATGGTCGGCACGACGGCAGGCGGTATCATGAGGCCCGCCATGACAAAGAACTCAACGACCGGCGTCCATTTGGTCGGGTGCCGCTGCAGCACGAAGCCTACCATTGAGGCCACGATCACGAGGATCGTGACGCTTCCGACAGTAAGGATGGTGGAATTGATGTAGGCCGTGATCAGCATGTAGTCACGCGCCTGCACCACCGCGAGGAAGTTCTCGACGAGTTGGAAGTTGATGGGCCAGGACATGTCCCTCAAGGCCGCCTGTTGCCGGTCCTTGACGGCCATCAGGATGATGAAGATGAAAGGCGTCACAAACACCACAAGGGCAACGATGGACGCCAATGCGGTCAGCCAATAGCGCTTGATCAGGTTCACTGATTGACCTCCCGCCGATTGAGGAAGATGGCCAATGGCACAGCAAGACAGGCAATCAGCATGAACAAAACGACGTTGCCGGCGGTCGACAGGCCGTAGAACCCGGCCTGGTATTGTTTGTAGATTACCGAGGCCATGACGTCGGATGCAAAACCCGGACCGCCGCGGGTCATCGCCCAGACGAGGTCGAACAGCCGCAAGCCGCCGATAAAGCTGAGGATGATGACAGTGACCATCGCCGGCCGAACCAGCGGCACGGTGATTAAAAAGAATTGCTGGATGGGTCTCGCGCCATCGATGCGAGACGCCTCGTAATAGTCCTGCGGGATCGAGACAATGCCCGCCATGTAGATGACAGTCGCGAGGCCGACGCCGCGCCAGATGTCCACCAGCGCCACCGAAAACAGGGCCAGGCGAGGATCGGTCAGCCAACCTGGGCCGTCGATGCCGATGGCCTCGAGGCTGGTATTGATGAGCCCCTGGGTGGGGTGCATGAGAACGGTAAAGGTGATGCCGACGCCGATAACGCTGACGAGCACGGGAAAGAACACGACGGAGCGCAAGAAGCCGCGCAGCGCGATGTTGGAGGTCAAAAGCACAGCCAAGAGCAGGCCCAGAACGACCTTGGCGCCGGAGGTGATGACCGCAAAGATCACCGTGTTGATCAGCGACTGAAACAGAAACGGCTCGCGGAAGAACTGCTGGAAGTTTTCCAGACCGATGAATGTGGAGTTGAAAAGGGTCCAGCGCGTCAGGCTGAAGTAGAGCGAGGCGACCGTCGGCACCAGGAACAGTATGAAGTATATGGTGCCTGCGGGCAGGTAGAACCAACTTGGATAGCGCAAATCCTTGCGTAGCGCCTTTGGCGTAGATGTTGCCTTTGGCGTGTCCAGCGCGACCGTGGTCATGCTCAGCCCCTTTCAGATTTCTGCTCCCCGGCGTTGCGGCCGGGGAGCAGAGGCCAGTTCAATTCTGGGAGGATATCTTACCAGCCTTCCAGACCAAGTTGCTGGGCCTGTTTACGCACGTCTTCGTCGTAGAGCTCGGCAGCTTCGGCGGCCGGACGAATGCCGGACCCGACCTCAACGGTCAGGTTCTCGAGGTTCGGGCCCTTGATCGGGGACAGGAACTCGAGCGCCGGCGCAGTGCGGCCATCCGCTTCGAAGTAGGGCTGCATGTCCGCGACGCCGGCCGGCACATCTTCAGGCAGTTCGCAGCCTGCCACCAGGAACGGTCCGGTGACCGGTGCGACTTCCATTTGAAGGTCGCAGGCGATTTCCGGGCTGGCGGCAAAGGCGACAAACTGTTTGGCCAGTTCGACGTTCGGACCTTCAGAAGCAACATAGAGTCCGGTCGGCATCCAGATCGTGGCGCCGTTGACATCCGGGCTGTCGCCCGGGATAGCGAAGAAGCCTACATCGTTGAGATTGTCCGGATAGTTCTGGCCAATCGTGCCGAGCGCGAAGGTCAGCATAGGATAGTGCGCACCCTCACCGGTTGCGACCATGCGAAGACCATCTGCCAGCGTGGCTGCACCGTAGTCCTCGTTCAGGTAGCCGGCTTCGTTGACATCCTCCAGATACTGGAAGCCTGCCATGGCCGCTTCACTGGTGGCGTATTTTGCCTCGTTGTTGGTGTAGCGCTCGGCAAAATCAGGCTCGGCGGCCTGCACATTGAAGTAGTCGGCCAGAACGAAGAGCTGACTGGTCCAGGTATCGCCGTATGTCTGGATGACAGGCACATAACCTGCGTCAGCGACGGCCTGGTTGTTGGACATGAACTGATCCCAGGTCATGGGAACTTCAAGACCAAGCTCCTCGTAGATCGGCTTGTTGTAGAGAACGCCGCCACCCATGGCCATGCCGAACGGTGCGCCGCGGACGGTGCCGTCCTGTGCGGTCACGGTCTGTTTGAAGCTCTCGAGGATGCTATCCTGCCAAGGCTCATTCGACAGATCGACTGTGGTCTGCATCGGGTTGATGGCCTGGAACAGTGAACCTGCGTTGTAGACAAACACGTCTGACATGGTGCCGGTCGCCAGACGGCTCTTGACCATGTTGTCGCGTTCCGTGCCACCAGGGCCAACTTCGACCTCTACGGTGACGCCCGGATTGGCGGCTTCAAACGCCTCAGCCACGGCTTCGGAGTAGGCCACCACAGCCTGGTCGTTCCCAGTAAAGAACGTCAGGGTCTGCGCGTTGGCGCTTGTGGCCAGGAGGATGGCGGCCGTGCTGAGGGCAGCTCCCCTGGCTAGTCTTGTCGTCATCTTCATAGTCATTGTGTTCCTCCCGTTGTGCTCCGCAGGGCGAAGCTGGTCACAAAGATGGTTCAGGCAGGGATCCCACGTTTTCGAGTTCACCCCTGGATTGCCCACTGATCCGAAAGGTCACAACGTGCCTTCCGGGCGCGAGCGGGCTCCGCGCTTTTCCTTTTTCGAGACGAAGATCGGCTGGCTTGCCGTCGATCTCGACGGGTTCGTATTCGGCTGCAAGAACGAGTGTTCCCCAGGAGTTCTCGGGGATCTCGACTTCGTAGGTGACCAGGTCGCCGTCGACCGTCCATGCGGCACTGACGGGACCTGCAATCGAGGCATATTCGGCACGCACCGGCGATAGCTCGGGCACGATGACAGGCTCGAAATGGATGTGCTCGAAACCCGGATGGTCAGCGACGGGAGCCATGCCGGCAAGGGAAGTGAACAACCATTCGCATACCGCCCCGTAGGCATAGTGGTTGAAAGAATTCATGCCGGGATCGAACACCGTTCCGTCTTCGCGAATGGCGTCCCAGCGCTCCCAGATCGTGGTGGCCCCACGCTTGACCTGATAGAGCCAGCCCGGGCTTTCCTCCTGCAGCAACAGCTTGGCCGCCAGACCGAACTCACCGATCTTGGTCAGCGCCGGCAGCAGAGCCGGGGTGCCAATGAAGCCAGTGCCGATCCGCCCTTGTGTCCGCGCGATTGACTTGCGGAAGTTCTCGATGGCTCGCGGCAGCTTGTCGGCCGGAATGAGGTCGTAGAGAATGGCCAATGCGTAGGACGTCTGGTCGTTGTAGGCGACGCGACCGCTTGAGGTGATGAATTCGTTCTGGAACGCTTCACGGACAGCGTTGGCGCGGTCCCGCATCTGGTTCTTGATGTCGACTTCGCCGACAACCTCGGCGGCTCGCGAGGTGAGGTCGCACGCGACGTAGAGATAAATGGTCGCTGCGGCATCATCGCCGATCGTGGGCCACGGTTTGACGGAAGTCCCCTTGGGCTGCAGCCAATCACCAAAGGTGAAGCCTGATCGACCCCAGCCCGGCGGATTGACCAGCGGCCCCTTGCTGATCGACCAGACGAAATTCACCCAACGCACCATGGCCGGCAGACATTCGCCCAACACCTCCCGGTCGTCGTAGTATTCATAAAGAGTCCAGGGCACGACGCAGATCGCATCGCCCCAACCTGTGCTGCCAAAGGCGTTCGGGAAACCGCGCGGCGCGAGCCGGGTGGGATCAGGCGAAAAGTGCGGAATGGCACCGTCTTCGCGCTGATCCGCGATCAGGTCGCGCAACCACTTGCGCCAGAAGCTGTGGCTCTCGAAGAGCAGGCAGGAGGTGGGCGCAAAGACCTGCGCGTCGCCGGTCCAGCCCAGCCGTTCGTCGCGTTGGGGGCAATCTGTTGGCACATCGATGAAGTTCGAGCGTTGCGACCAGGCCGTGTTTTCGACCAGCCGGTTCACCAGTTCGCTTCCGGTGATCAGCGTGCCGGTCTGGACCAGCGCGGAGGAAATGGGAATCGAGCGCACGTTCTCGACTTTTGCGTCGCCTTCGATGGTGAAGCGGGCGTAACGATAGCCCTGGAAGGTGAACGTCGGGCGATAGTCTTCGACCCCCTCGCCCTTTAGGACATATTCAGTGCGCGCGGCGGCGGTCCGATAGTTGGAGTTTTCGAAACGCCCTTCCCCGTCGAGGATCTCGGCGTGTTCGACAATGACCCGGGCACCGGCTTCGCCCCGGACCGAATAGGCGACATAGCCACCGCAATTCTGGCCGAAGTCGAAGAGCAGACGCCCCTGATCATCGTGCCATTGGCGCTGGACTGAGAGCGGAGGGAGTTCGTGAACGGGTTCCGTTTCCTGAGCGACCAGTATGGCGTGATCAAGATCGAGCGTCTCGACGCCCTTGTTCGCGTCGAGCTTCTCTGCCCGGGCGTCGTAGATTTCACCAAAATAGATGCCGGACTTCTGGATCGGCAGCAGGCCGCTTTGCCAATCAGTATCTGTTGTCAGCAGCTGCTTGCCTGACGCGCCGTCGCGGATTTCGGCGATGGCGCCGATCCTGTCGCCCCACACGTTGAATACAGCCTGGTCTCGCCACAGAAGCTGGGAGCGATACCAGCCATCAGCCAGCCAGATCTCAATCCTGTTGGTGCCTTCAACCAGATGTTCGGACACCGGATAGAGCTGATAGGTGAGCCGCTTGTCGTAGGCCGTCCATCCCGGTGTAAGGAGGTCGTCGCCGACGCGCTTGCCATTGATGAAGCAGCGATAAAGGCCGAAGGCCGATATGGCGAGCAACTCGTTTCCGGAAACGCGCTCAACTTCAAATTCTGTCGCAACAAAGCTTGCCGGGGTTCCTTCGCCGCCGTCAGCCATCGGCGAAATCATCCGGGCGGTCCCCAGGGGATTGTCGATTGATGGCATGGTTTCAGCCGATCGGCTGGCCGCAGCGTTCATTGCAAGTCTCCTCCCGCCAAGCGCTGTTCGCTTGTGCAACATTGCACGTGCAACATTGCACACTACAAGTTGAGGTTGCAAGTGAATTCTCGATTGGTGCAAAATCCCCCTTGCCGATTACAAAAAGTGCCATGAAAACAATGAAATCCAGACCTGTTGCCAAGCCCCGTCGCGGGGAGAGGAAGTCCAAACGGGTCACAATTCTTGATGTTGCTGAGGACGCAGAGGTCTCATTTGCCGCTGTCTCCAAGGTGCTACGCAATGCCTATGGTGTCAGCGACGGGCTGCGCGAAAAGGTCAACGCCTCGATCAAGAAACTGGGCTATACGCCGAACACTGCGGCGCGCGGCATGCGGGGACGGACCTTTGTTCTCGGCACAATTTTCCCGGACCTCAGAAACCCGTTTTTCTCGGATATTCTTGCCGGGATCGGGGCGGCGCTCGAGCGCACACCCTATCAGTCGTTTCTGGGCATTGAGGTCCACTCCACAGCCCCTGCCCTCATCCAGTCGATGATCGACATGCAAATGGACGGGCTTATTGTGGTGGGTAGCACGGAGCCTGAATCCTACCTCTCAAAGGTGGGGGAACGTATTCCAATGGTGACCGTGGGTTACCACTTGCCGCAGATCACCACCTTCGACTCGGTGAACAACAATGACGCGCAAAGCGCCCGCCTGACCGTCCAGCATCTGGCCAAACAGGGTTACAAAAAGCTGGTCATGCTCAGCCTCGAAACGACAATCGGGAACGTCATCGAAGAGCGCGAGCGGGGGTTTCTCTCCCAGGCAGAAGAGTTGGGTCTTGCAGGCGCTAAGGTGGTGCGTGCGCCCCAGACACTCCGCGATATCCAGGTCGCCGCGCGCAGGATCCTCGATGAGGACCGACCCGACGCAATCTTCTGCTGGACAGATTTTGTGGCGCTGGAAGTCATCAGCGTGGCGGAAAGCCTCGGCCGCTCAGTGCCCGAGGAACTGGCGATCGTTGGCCACGACAACACCATGTATTGCGACTTTGAACAAAACAGCCTGACGAGCATCGACCAGTCCGGCGAGCAGTTGGGCCTGCAGGCAGCCAGGCTGCTTGTGGAGCGGATCGAGGGGCGGACCGAGGCCCAGCATCTGGTGAGTCAGCCACGCCTGGTGGCGCGCAATTCGAGCGCTCACCGGGGTTAGTCTTCGTAAATCTCTGAAATGAGTGGCCCGCTGGGTCCTTGCATGAGATTCTGGCACAAGCGGCAGGCTACTTAGCCACGGTCGATATCGCCTGGAATTCGATGGAGATTTTGATGTCTTCCAAATGTGCAATCGAGGCTCGGCTCTGTGCTTATCCGCTGGGTTGTGGTCATGCCCGAGGAACGGTCTTTCCCTCACCAAGCAGGTCAAAGCCTTTTTGAAATTCCCCGCGTTCACCCAAGCGGTTGAACCATTCGCGAACCGCCGGGTAGTCCTTGAGGTCGACCCCCTGCCAGTCAAAGCGCGCGCAATACGGCCAGAACGCGATATCGCCCAGGGTCATTTGGTCACCGGCAAGATAGGCCGAGCGGGCGAGAGCTTTCTCCGCAATGGAATAGACACGCTCGACCTGCCCCCGCACCCGCTCCTCGGCCAGAGGCGCCTTGCCGGCGTTCATCAAAAGATAAAAGCGCGCCTCGGTCAGCGGCGGGGTAAATGTGCTCGACGCGGCAAACAGCCACTGCAGCGCTTCGGCACGCGCCTTGCCTGTTTTGGGCAGCAACTCGCTTTCCGTCTTTTCAGCAAGGTACATCATGATGGCGCCCGACTCGCACATCGCAACGCCCGTGGCATGGTCAATGATGGCCGGCACCTTGCCGGTTTCGCTGGCCCGCTCGAAGCCTTCCGGCTTCGGATCACTTGGTTTGAGCGAAACCGGCTTTATCGTGTACGGCACGTCCAACAAGTTGAGCAATATGGCAACCTTCACATTGTTTGCCGTGCCTGCAGCATAGAGGTCCAACGCGGCATCACGGGGCGCAGCCGCGTCGGCCTCGCCGAAGGCCTTAGCCACCTTGCCGCGCGTTTCGGCCACCCAGGACTGGTTCTCCCAGTAGAACTCCAGCCGGTTTCCGTCCGGGTCGTAGAAATAGAGGCTCTTGTGCCTCCCCTCGGCGTAGGATTCCCAGCCCTCGATTTTTGCATTATTGGCTTCAAGCCGTTGGTGCAGCCGGTCAAGCACTTCCACGTCACCGTCAGGCAGAAAGGCCACATGGTTGAACCCATGCCAGTGCCGGTCGGCCTCGTACTGGTCGCCCATTTCGAACAGGCGGATATCGGCGAAGTTCTTGCCGAACGACAGGAAGGCTATGCGCCGGTCAGGAAAGCTCATGGTCACGTTCATGCCGACCACGTCCCTGTAAAATGTCACCGCAGCGTCCAGATCTCGAACGTTGAAGACCATGTGGTTGATGTACTTGTAGGGTTCAGACATGGTTTTCCTTCCGGTTGCGGCGGCGTGCGTTGATCCGCCCAAGCTCATGAAATGCAAATCCCGGCTTCTCCCGCCAGTAGGCGGCGGCGATCATAGGGTAACGTCCGGTTTGACAATGCAGCGCCGGCAGCGTGCCGGCGCCGTCTGTCAATGTGTCAGAAACCCGGGCAGCCAGAGCGCCAGCGCCGGGAAGATCAGAATCAGCGCCAATCGTACAACGTCTGCAACCAGGTAGGGCATGATCCCCTTGAACATCTGGACGATGGGCACCTCGGGCAGCATGGCGCGCAGCACGAATACGTTCAGTCCCACAGGAGGCGTGATCAGGCTGATTTCCACCACCATCACGGTGACAATGCCCCACCACACGATGTCGTAGCCCAGCGCGGCAACCACCGGCACGATCACCGGTACGGTCAGGAACAGCATGGCAAAGCCGTCCATCAGGCAACCGAGGATGAAATAGAACAAGATCAGGCAGAAGATGACCTGCCAGGGTTCGAGGCCCAGCGACTGAATGAAGTCCACCGTGTTTCCGGTGATGCCCGAAAGGTTGATGAACTGGTTGAGCACAAGCGCCCCCGAGGCCACGATGAAGATCATCGTTGAGAGCTTGGCCGCTTCAACAAGGCTGCTGACAAAGATGGCCCAGGTCAGTTTTCGCCTCAGAAGGGCGAACAAGAAGGCGCCACCTGCCCCGATGCCGCCCGCCTCATTGGCCGTGAACCAGCCCTGCACGAGACCGACCATGATGAGCCCAAATAATACGAGCACACCCCAGATCTTGCTCAATGAGCGCAAGCGCTCCGGCCATTCAAAACGCGGTCCAGCCGGCGCCCAAAGCGGCGCGATGCGCGCCACCACCATCATCACGACCACATACAGCAGGAGCTGGATCAGTCCCGGAATCATGCCGGCCACAAAAAGCTGGCCGACGCTTTCCTCGACCAGAAGCGCATAGATGATCAACGCACCTGAGGGCGGGATCAGAATCCCCATTGTGCCGCCGGCGGCCACGGAGCCCGCCGAAAAGCCTTTGTCATATTTCGCCTTGTCCATTTCCGGTACGGCGATCTTTGCCATGGTCGCAGCCGCCGCGGAGGACGAGGCAGTCATGGCGGAAAAGCCGCCACAGGCCAGAATTGTGGCGATGCCAACACCGCCGGAGCGATGCCCGACCCAGCGCCGGGCCGCCTCGAAAAGCTCTTCGGCCAGCCCGGCCTTGACCACGAACACGCCCATCAGGATGAACAGTGGCAGGACGGCGAAATGATAGTTGGTCGCCAGGTCCACGATCTGCTGTTCGGCAATGGCCAGTCCTGCCGGCAAGCCGCGCGGATGAAGCAGCGAGATGCCTATTGCGCCGCAGAACAGCATGACAAAGCCGAGAGGCAGGCGAGTGAAAGCGATCAGCCCGAATAGCGAGCCGAATACAAGAATCTCAAGCACTTCAGACCTCGTCTTCCGGGATGGCGTGGGGGCGCGGACGCACCGGCGGTTTGCGTTGCGACCACAGATTGTGAATGGCCACCCAAAGCGCCACCACGGTGAAAGCAGTGCCGATATAGATGAACGGCGCGTAGGGCACCTTGAAGTAGGAACTGAGCGTTCCAAACCGGGCAAGGCGCTCCGCCTGATCGAACATCAGCCAGCAAAGCACACCAAGGGCAATCACTTCACAAACCCCGGTGAACAGCTTCTCCAGCGTGGCCAGCGGTTCCTTGTAAAGATCGGCAAATAGTCCGATCCGAATCTGCTGATCATCCTTCACATTCAGCGCCAGCGTGGCGAAAAAGAAGATGACAAGTGCAAACTCGACATATTCGCTGCCGCCGAGCAGCGGCGTATTTGTCATCCGGCTGATACTGTCGACAAACGCAATGAGCGCCATGAAGCAGAAGGCGACGCCCGAAACGAGTTTGCACAAACGCAGCAGCCACCGATTGATGGAGTCGATCATCAAGGCGCTCCTTAAGGGCCCCCGGCCGCAATGGGCCGGGGACGTGTTTGGGATCGGGCGGGAACTAGTTCCCGGCGGTCTCGCGTTCGACTACTGACATGTAGAAGTCAATGGCAGCCTGGGGGTCTTCCAGACCCGCGGCGGCGGCCCGTTCTTTCCAGCCGTCGATCTGCCCACTCAGGATATCCGCAAAGGCAGCATATTCGAGATTGCTGATCCCGATGGCTTCCACCTGGTCGGCAACCTCAAGTTCGGATGCGTCGTTGGCGGCACCAAGCCGGCGCGGCAGCCCTTCGGCAGCGCGGGTAACAGCGGCCTGCTGTTCTTCATTGAGCCGGCCCCAGGCATCCTCGGAGATCATCACCAGAAATGAGACCGAGCCGAAACCGCCTGGCAGCCGGGCGATCTGACTGACGTTTTCCATGACGCCAGCACTGCCGGCGGAACCCGGCGAGATGAACAGGCCATCAAGGTCACCGCGTGCAACAAATTCCTGCAGTTCGCCGAATTCGGTGTCGAGCGGTACCGCACCCATGGCTTCGGAAGCCTCGATGAAGGGACGAGCCGTTGCCCACAGCCGCTGACCGGCGAGATCGTCCGGAGTTTCGATGACCAGGCCCTCGTTGACCGAGAGAATGTCACGGCCGGGAAGAACATGGGTAGACAGCACCCGAACGCCGGGAAGTTCGTTCTTCTCGGCAAAGTACTCCTGATAGGTCTCCCAAAGGGCGACCGAACCGGCTTCCGCCGTCGGGGCCATTCCGGGATATTCGCCGAGGAAATTCAGCGTCACGAACTGCGACACCGAATCCGTCCCGCTCACCGCGAGATCGGCGATGCCATCGCGGACCATTTCGTACTGTCGGTTGGCAGGTGCCAGCGAACTGTCCGGAATGGTGATTGTGATTGAGCCACCGGATTCTTCCTCAATGGCTGCCGCGAAATCGCGAATGCCGATCTGGAAAGTTTCGTTGAATGGCGGCAGATAGCTGTTGTAAATGAGCTCGACAGACTGGGCGAGTGCCCCGCCTGCGGTGGTCAGCAACAGGCTTGTGCCAAGCAGTGCCGAAGCGGCAGTTTTAGTCCGAAGCATGCTAAACTCCTCCCTGAGTTAGACTGGACGCCGAACCCCATGAAGTCCACAACCGGCGTCTGACGCATGTGGACCTGGAGCGCACCTCCGCATACTGGCAGCGGTGCTGTTATAGCTTCGCCCGTCAGACCTCCAGCCGATTTTGCCCTGCGGGGACCGGGAAGGTCATAAAGGCCCTTCCCTCACCCGCTGTCGGCCTGTCGTGGCGGAACCACTGACCGGACTTTGAATGTGCGGCATTGGATTTGACAGAGTGCGATTTGCGACAGCTATGTTGCGGTGTGTGAACCAATCCGTCCGCAATTCGGACGGCAAGTACGCATGCCGGCGAGCACGCCAACATGGGCAGCCGCGCAAGTATCACTTCGGTCAGTTCAGGTAACTCGAGTTCAGGATTCCGGGCCCGAAGACTTCAGCGTCCACAGGTGATGGCCCGGGTTTTTGTCGAACACACGGGTTTCCCAATTCTTGTCCATCCGGTCCATGTCCGCGACGAACTCGATCCGCCCCCCGCAGGGTGCATGAACGAAACGATACACATTTGACCCCAGCCGATGGCGGCCGGCCCGGCGACTTTCTTTCCAGCCTTGTTCGATCATGTGATTGCCGGCTTCCATGACGGCGTCGAAGTCCCAGACCTCGCAGGCAACATGGTTCATGCCAGCCTTGTCCGGACGGAAACACAAAAAGAAATTGTGGTGCTCGATGTCACCTTCGGACTGAAGGAACGTGCCTGTATCCAGGACCTTGTCCACCGCCTTGAATTTCAAAACGTCGATATAGAACGCCAGCGCTTCGTCGTTCTGCGCTTTCTCCAGATTGTAGGCGACGTGCAGCATCCGCAGCACCGGCGGAGTGACATAGGACTCCAGCCGCTCATTGATCCGCTCATGGTGCGAGGTCTGGTTGTGCTTTCTCAAAAGCAACTCCGCCTCCACCCGATCCATCACGCGGAACGCCAGTCCCAGCCCCACCGGGTCGACGGTACGCACCATGTCGCCTTCGCGAGCCGCCCGATCCCCAAGCCGTTCAGAAATCACATCAAGGTCTTTGGCATGTTCAACGCCCCAGACCAGTTCGCGCAGCGTCGGTCCGGTTTCAGGCGCGGCGGGAAGTGAAGGATCATTCATCTCCCTGAGGGTGACCAGCTGGTTTTCGACCGTCCTCAATTGCCGAAATCCCTCACCACTGCTGGCGGGCGTGAACCCGGCATCGGCAAAAAACTTCGCCGACCGGTCGAGGTCATCAACCCCGTAGACCAGTTCTTCAATTCGGAACAATGCCATCTGCGCACCTCCACTTTGCCGGCAAGCTTAACACAGGCGCGCATCCGCTTGAGCCAACTTATTGTCACGCCTGACGTGCTTTAGCGTTACTGCCTGCCGGTCTGCGAACGCACCGGTTGAACGTTAGATTGCCGCCAATTCAAAACACGGAGGCAAGCTTGACTGTGCATCGCAATTTCATTGCCGGCGAATGGGTCGGCAGCAACGAGACCGGAACCAACATCAACCCCTCTGACACCTCGGACGTTATCGGTCAGTTTGCGCGTGCGAACGCACAACAGGTTGATGATGCAGTCTCAGCGGCGCGACACGCTTTGCCTTCATGGGCGCGTTCCGGGCCAGTGGAACGGCATGACATCCTGCGGCGCATCGGTGGCGCAATCCTTGAACAGGCAGATCAACTCGGCCGCGAGCTCAGCCGCGAGCAGGGCAAGACGTTTGCGGAAGGCAAAGGCGAAGCGATCCGCGCCGGCCAGCTGTTTGAGTTTTACGCCGGCGAGGCCCTGCGCCAGGAAGGGCTGAAAATCCCATCCCTGCGGGACGGTGCCGAAGTCGAAGTCACCCGTGAACCCGTCGGTGTGGTCGGCATCATCGCCCCCTGGAACTATCCGCTGGCCATTCCCGCATGGAAGATCGCTCCGGCCCTCGCCTGGGGCAATACCGTAGTCTTCAAGCCGGCCGATCTGGTTCCGCATTCCGCCGTTCTTCTGACCCGCATCATTGAAGCATCGGGCCTGCCACGGGGCGTCTTCAATCTTGTCATGGGCCGCGGCAGCGTGGTGGGTGAAGCCATTATCACACACAAGTACGTAAACGCGGTGTCCTTCACCGGTTCGCAGGATATCGGGCAGCGCGTTGCCCAGGCCGCGGCCGCCCAGATGCCGATAAAGAAGGTACAGCTTGAACTCGGCGGCAAGAACCCGCTGGTCATTCTTGACGACGCCGACCTTGAAACTGCCGTCAGCATCGCCGTCAACGGCGCCTATTTTGGCACAGGACAGCGCTGCACCGCTTCGTCAAGGATCGTCGTAACTGAAAACATCCATGACAGTTTCGTCGCCGCCATGAGCGAATCCATGTCCAATCTGCGGCTGGGGCACGCTCTGGATTCCGAAACCACAATCGGCCCGGTTATCGATGCCAAACAGTTGCAGCAGGACATCGACTACATCGATCTTGGCCAACAGGAAGGCGCGAACCTGGTCACGGGCGGACAACGCCTCAACCGCGAAACCGAAGGGTTTTATCTGTCGCCTGCCCTGTTCACCGAATGCACCAACCAGATGCGGATTTCACGGGAAGAGATTTTTGGTCCGGTCGCTGGTGTGATCCGGGTGAGGGACTATGAAGAAGCCCTGGCCGTCGCCAATGACACGGAGTTCGGCCTGTCCTCGGGCATCTGCACAACCAGCCTCAAACATGCCAGTCACTTCAAACGGGCCTCGGAGGCCGGCATGGTCATGGTCAACCTGCCCACCGCCGGCGTGGACTATCACGTTCCATTCGGTGGCCGGAAGTCATCGAGCTATGGATCCCGCGAGCAGGGGCGCGCCGCGATGGACTTCTACACCGCAACCAAGACCAGTTACATTGCGCCCTGAACAGGTTTACCCATGAGCTTTTCAACAAGACGCGTCCGGCACGACACCCGCTTTCGCCGCGCAACCGTAAAATCGGCGGAAAACCTCACCCCGCGGATGGTGCGTATCTTGCTGCATTCAGACGATCTCGAAGGATTCACTTCCCTCGGATTCGACGATCATGTCCGCCTGTTCTTTCCTCAGCCAGGCACCATTCTGCCCATCCCTCAACCCGGTGAACGCGGCCTGATCTGGCCCGATCCACAACCTTCCAACCGCGATTACACGCCGCGCCGATTCAATGCAGACTTGCTCGAACTGACCATTGATTTCGTCATTCATGAAACCGGCATCGCTTCAGATTGGGCAGCGTCCGCAAAACCCGGCGACGTCATCGGCGTCGGTGGGCCGCGCGGATCCTTCATCCTGGAAGGCGCGCCGGACTGGCAACTGTTGATGGGTGATGAAACCGCGTTGCCCGCCATAGGACGCCGGGTCGAGGAACTCGCCGCCGGCACGAAAGCGACGGCGGTGATCGAGGTTGAAGACGAACGCGAAGAACAGCATTTCGAAACCCGGGCCGAATTGCAGACTATCTGGCTGCACCGCAACAAGAGCCAGTCTTTGAGCACCTACCTGGAACAAGTCGAGCTTCCGGGTGGCGAAGGCTTCGTGTTCTTCGCTGCTGAAGCGGGCATGGTGGCAGCAGCACGCGAGCGATTTGCCAGACTCGGTCTGCCCTCAGACAGTCTCAAGGCTGCCAACTACTGGCGCAAGGGCACCGCGGACGCCCATGAACACTGACGGGCCATCACACTCGTCACAAGCCCGCCGGCTTCAGTGATCGTGATCCTGGTCCTGGGTGTAGACGGCAAAATGTTTGGCGTGTTCCTTCGTGGTGAAGGGTCCGAACACGGTCACGTCCCCATCCTCATCAAGCGCCACATACCAGCCGGCTCGCGGATGATCGGCATCGGGGGGGTCGGATTCGCTGTAATAGGGTTCGGCTTCTTCGGCCATTGTTGCATATTCCTCAGTTCAGTCGGTGTGAGAGCCGCTTGACGATCATGTAAGATTGCAGCCCTTCGGGCCCACCTTCCTTGCCGTAGCCGCTTTCCTTGACGCCGCCCGACGGGGCTTCGTGGACAGAGCCGCCGGTATGATTGATCGACAGGATACCGGCCTCCAGCCCTTCGGCGAGCCGGTCGGCCGTTGCTGCATCGCGTGTGAACCCATAGGCGGCCAACCCATAGGGCGTGCCGTTGGCTTCCGCCAACGCCGCGTCGAGATCGCTGAACCGCCGGATCGGCGCAATCGGTCCGAAAGGTTCGACTTGCATAATCCTGGCTTCGAGCGGCACATCAGTCAGAACGGTGGGTTCGAAGAACCACCCCTCGTTTCCCTTGCGCTTGCCCCCGGTCTCCAGGCGGGCACCCTTGGCTAGGGCATCCGCCAACAGCTCCTCCATGGCTTCCAGACGCCGGGGATTGGCCAACGGTCCCATGTTGACCCCGTCCTCCAAGCCGTCGCCGACACTAAGCGCTTCGGCGGCTTCAACGAAGGATTTCACGAACCGGTCATGAAGGCTCTCATGCACAATGAAGCGCGTCGGCGAAGTGCAGACCTGTCCGGCATTGACGAACTTGCCGAAAGCCGACCGTCTGGCCGCCTCGACCGGGTCCGCGTCCTCGCACACGATCACCGGCGCATGGCCGCCCAGTTCCATGATTGTCGGCTTCATCACCGCCGCCGCCTGTCCCGCGATCAATTTGCCCACAGGCACCGAGCCTGTGAAAGCCACCATGCGTATGCGCGGATCCGCGATCAACTGTTCGGAAATCTGCGGCGGAACGCCAAAGACGAGATTGACTACACCTTTCGGCAGCCCTGCATCCTCCAGGCATTTGACGATCTGACAAGCGGTCGCCGGCGTCTCCTCGGAACATTTGATGACAAAGGAACATCCGGCCGCAAGACCCGGCGAAAGTTTGCGCAACGGCCCGCCGGACGGAAAATTCCACGGCACGAAAGCTGCTACTGGTCCGACCGGCTGGACAATCGTCGACAGGCGGGTGCCGTGTGACGTCGGGATAACCCTGCCGAAGGCCCGCTTCGCCTCCTCGGCATAATAGCCGAGGGTGCCGCTTGAGCGCATCACCTCGCCAAGCGCTTCCTTGAAGTGCTTGCCCTGCTCGAGGGTCGCCACCCGGGCAATCTCGCTGGCCCGCTCGCGTATGAACTGCATGGCCTTGACGAGAATGGTGCCGCGTGCGTCGACGTCCATGGCGCTCCAGACCTTAAATCCGGCACCGGCGGCTGCCGCGGCCCGGTCAAGATCGTTCCAACCAGCGTGCGGCACCTGACCGATTTCCCGGCCCGTTGCCGGATTGAAAACAGGCTCGCTGCGCCCGGATGTACCGTTGGTCCATTCCCCGTCTATGAAGAGCTGCGGTGCCGGGTATGTACGCGAATGTGTCATTGGCCGTAGACCGTCTTGAGGAACTTGTGCACCTCGGTGTTGAACACTTGCGGTTGCTCCCAATACATCGAATGCGGCCCATCAGGCACGATCGACAGGCTGGAGCCCTCAAGCTTTTCGTGCGCCCGCTTCACCGTCGCTGGCCACAATACCGCATCTACTCCTCCAGCGAGAAAATGCACCTTCACGCCGCTTTTGACCACGTCTTCAATGCTCGGGCCCTCAGCGCCAAGATTGCGCAAATCCTGCATTTTGGCATGGTTGAACGTGCCCTGTTCGCGAAATAGCCAGGTCATTTCCGGATTGGCCTGCTGAAACTTCTTGGACATCAGCCGGTCGATCACCGCCAGCTTTTCAGCTTCGGCCCGGTTCGCCTTCGCCATTTGCTTCAACTCGGGATCGTTGATGCCGCCAAGTGAATGCGCAAGGATCACCCCTGCGACCCGTTCGGGCGACTGCACGGCAATCCGGATCGCTGGTGCAGCGCCAATCGACTGGCCCAAAAACACCGCCTTGTCGATGCCTGCATCATCCAGGACCGCCAATAGGTCTTCACCGAACTCCAGCACATCCGGTCCGCCATCGACGGGGTCCGAGAGTCCGAACCCGCGCAGATCGGGCAGCACTACCGTGTACCAGCGCGACAGATAGGGCACCTGTTGCCACCAGGCAGCATGGTGGCCGCCCGAGCCATGCACCAGCACGATGGCGGGACCCTCACCATGGGTCTCGTAGTAAATCCGGGCCTCTTTTGTCTGCGTGAACGGCATCAACCGCGCCCTTTCTTCCCGGTGTTCGATTTCCGGTTCTCGGATGCATCCGTATCGTGACCATGCGTCTCTTCAAGATCCGGCCCGTCGACAAGATGCTCGTTTACCGACCAGTTCTCCCCAATCAGAAAATCGGCGGATTCTCCGGTAGACCGGGAAGGCCCGCTCTCGTCCAATTTGGAACGCTTGTCGTTTTTCGCCATGGTCACCTCTCCGGAATGCTGGACGGGAAAACTAGGGCCCGGCAGGTGCAGGTTAAAGCATCGCACCGGAACCATAGGTGTTCGCTTCTCATGACAATGGCACTGTTTGTCACTTGGCGAGTGCAGCACTGTCATGCTCGATGCAACCTAGCCGCAACGCCGGATGACTTTACCTTGCCGGGTTCCAACTGCAATCTACCCGCTCAATTCTGGCCGTTGCGCCGTTCACCACATTCTCCAAGGAGCGCTTGAATGAAAGCGGAACTGCCCAAGGACTGGACCGACAAGCCGCATTCGATCCATCACGTCAACTTCCCCACCACCAACCCCGATCGCACCAGGGAATGGTACGGGCGTGTGTTCGGTCTGGAGCATCAGGACGTCAGCAAGTTCTCCAACACAAAGGTGCTGCTGCTGACCCGCAACAACTTCGATTTGCACTTCACCCCCTGCACGCCCGAACAGATGGTTCGCATGGCTCCGTTCCACTTCGCCATCGAAGTCTATGACTGGGACAGTTTCCTCGCTCATCTAAAGGCCGAAGGTGTGCGTCACACCAAGCCGGTCGAGCGTCCGCAGAACCACTCCAAATTCTGCTACATTCACGATCCCGACGGGACGATGATCGAACTTGTCTATCACGGCGAACGCGAGGACGTGCCTGCCTTTCAGGACGGCGATCATCCGACGACGGGGGCTTGATCATGCTGAGCATGAACGACGCCCGGGCCCTTATCGAAGCGGCGCAGCAGGAGGCAATACGCCTCGGCAAGCCAATGACCGTTTGCGTCGTCGATTCCGGTGGGTTCATCGTCTGCGTTGACCGCATGGATGGCGCCCGGCCCCTGACACCAAGCATCGCCCATGCCAAGGCGTACACGGCGGCCATCATGCAGCGCCCGACCCACATGCTGCGGGGATGGGCCGACAGCCAGCCCGGATTCTTCAGCCAGATTTCGCGGATGGGTCACCAGCCGATCGTTGCCACTCTGGGCGGCCTGACCCTCAAGAAGGGCGACGAAATCCTCGGCGGCATCGGCCTGTCCGGCGGCACCGGTGAGGAAGACGAGGAAATCGCACTGAACGTGCTGAAGCAGCTTGGCTATGACACTGATTTTGCCGAATGGAACAAGGTTCGGCCGCTAAAACAGGACTAGAACATGGCAGATGATTTTGTGTATCGCGCCGACCCACCGGCACGTTTGACCGGCGCGGATGACCTTGCCGCCCTCGTCTCACTGCAGGTCGAGGCGGGACTGAATGTCCTGAGCCCCGGCACACCCGTGGATGCCGCCGAGATCAAGGCCAAGGGTCCTGACGATTGCGTGACGCGGCTCTCAGCCGAACTGGCCGCAGCCAGGCAGGCTTCCGGCGGGGCAGCGGTGAAACTCGCCATGCCCCTGCCCGGCACAGTCAATCTCGACCCGATGTTGCTGTCGGGTCTGATGGCCAATCTTGTCGACGAAGGCGCCAGCATTCTCGAACTCGACGCTGCGGCCCTTTCCGCTGCCGACAGCGACGCCTCCAACGACGGTTTCACCTTGATGGGCCTGCCCCGTCCCGAGGGCTTCCGTCTCGCCATTCACATGGGCCCGCTGGCCGACTGGACCGCTGAAAAAATCGAGGAGATCGCCTCCGAATTGCAGGCGGACCGCTATGTCTTTGCGCTTTCCGCCAACGACGATTTCGCAAAACTGAGTGCGGTCCCGGAGGAAGCAATGATCGTTCTGGGACTGCTCGATCCGGCCGGCGGGCAAAGTGACGACGAGATCCTGGATCTGATCGACAAGATCGCTGAAACCATTGATCAGGACCGGCTGGCGCTCAGCACTGCCGGTGGGTTTGAGGGTCAGGATGCTGCCACGCAGGACAAGGTTCTCAGGCAACTGGCTGATATCTCGGTCCGATTCTGGGGCTTCGCCATGTAGAACCCGATGGCCAGGTCAGAGCACCTGGCCATCCAGATACTGGTAGGCGTATCCGCCATCTGCAACCGAGACGATCCGGCCTGCGACCGGAAAGGCGAAATGCTCCGGAAACAGGATGGCACCACTGTCCGCGACTTCCTCCAGAAACGCCTTTCGCGTCCGCACCGCCAGTTCGCCATCTGTGCAGAACACCGTACTCCACTCGGGCAACCGTACCTGGAGCGGCTGGTGCATGATGTCGGTGGCAAAAATCAGCTTGCCGTCCGGTATGTCCACATCCACCCGGAACATTCCCGGCGTATGACCCGGCGCGCCGACGAACCGGATCGCCTCGCTGAACCGGTGGTTCATTGGCACCAGTCTGGCGCGGTCCGCCGCAATCACCGGCAAGACACTGTCAGTCCAGATGCGGCCGGCCAGATCGTCCCCGGCCTTTACCTGAGCTTCCCAACAGGCGCATTCCTCTTCGCCAAACCAATAGGTTGCGTTGGGGAACGTGGGCACCCACTTGCCGTCCTGCAGCACAGTATTCCAGCCGACATGATCGACATGCAGGTGTGTGCAGATAACGTGATCCACATCTTCGAAGGTGATGCCCGTCTGCTTGAAAGTCCGGGGCCAGTCGAACTTGGGATAGCCGAAATGCGGCGGCCGCGCCTTGTTGTCGCCGACGCAGGTGTCGATCAGGATTACCTGTTGGTTCAATCGCAGCAAGAAGCTCTGGTAGGTGTGCATCAGCCGCCCGGTCGCCGGCGCAAACGCGGAAAGCGGCATCCTGGCGAGCACGTTCGCCGCCAAATACCGGTCGAACCGGGGAAACAGTTCCTCAGGGCGTCGCTGGGGTCCTTCTCGCTCAGTCAGCGCGAAGACCTCGACACCTGCTCCGCGAAAAAGCAGCATCTCAGGACGTTGTGGCCAACGAGGCCAGCCCCTTGGCTTCTGCCATATCGTTCAGTTCGCCGAGAATTTTCTCAGGCAGAGGAATCCCGTTTGCCTTCCGTTTGGCCGCTGTCGCGCCACCGCGATCCCCCGGAACGCCGATCTGGTCGCCTTCGGCCACCGGTGCCAGTCCACGTATGGAATTGAGCGTCTCGGCGACCTGCGACTGGAACTGACCGGCGTCGCCGAACGCTGACGGGTCAACAATAATCACCGAGGCATTCTGCCGGTGCCGCTTGGCACCTTCTAGCCTGGCGTGAACCGGCGCCACCACCGGTACGCCGGAAAGCACAGAAGTTATCAGTTCAAAGGCAAGCGACATGCCCGCCCCCTTCATCCCGCCAAGCGGCAGGGGCATCTTGGCCTGTTCGGCATCGGTTGTCGGTATCCCCTCGGCGGTCACCGCGGAATTCTCCGGCAGCGCTTCGCCGCGCAATGCGTATTGCTTGATCTTGCCCAATGCGATCGTTGCGGTCGCCATGTCGAGCAGGAAAGGCTCCTGGTCCGCCGCGGGCACACCGATGGCCAGCGGGCTGGTAGCCACCGCGGCAGGCCGCGCGCCCGGATAGGCCATGTTGGGCATGCCCGCCAGCATGATGATCGCAAGCATGCCCTGATTGGCCGCGCGCTCGGCGTAATAGCCCATGGCCCCGGCATGTACCGTGTGCTTTACCTGCACCCAGGCCACACCCTGGGACCTGGCCATTTCCACGCCCATGTCCACGGCCCGGCCCAGAGCCACCGCGCCCGGCGCAAAATCGGCGTCGAGCATGGCCAGTGCCGGCCGCAGGATCTGTTCCTTCATTTGTGGATTGCGGTTGGCTTCGCCCTTGTCAAACAGCTCAACATAGCGCGGCACCCGCGCCACCCCGTGGCTATCCACACCGCGAAGGTTCGACCAGGTGAAGATGTCGGCCATCCGTTGCGCGTGATCCTGCGACACGTCGTAAGCGACAAGAAGCGAGGTGACAAAGCTGTTCAGTTCAGAAGCGTCGACAAGCTTTTTGACAGGGGCCATGGCTATCTCCGGGATCGTTTTGCCGGGACCCTAGGCCGCATGACGCGCCATGGGCAGGCGTTGCGCCAAGACCGTAATGTTGCAGATTACGCACCAATCCCGCGCGAAAAAGCCGCTATAAGGCGCGTAAGACCAATCCGGAAAGCAAGCGATGCCCGACGCCAAAATCATGAAAATGGACGAAATCGAGGTGATCGAGCGGGGCAGCG
Source organism: Devosia sp. (assembly GCA_017794705.1). GTDB lineage: Bacteria > Pseudomonadota > Alphaproteobacteria > Rhizobiales > Devosiaceae > IH3. The sequence goes on from CP051235.1 coordinate 1,389,619, forward strand.
GCATCAAGACCTGGCCCCTCGCCACCCATTTCACCGTCGGCTACGCCAATTTCACCACCGGCATGAGCGTCTATCCTGTGGGACAGGGCGCCCCCATGCACAAGCACAATTGCGACGAGCAGGTCACCTTGCTCGAAGGGGTTGGCGAATGCGAAATCGATGGTGTCATCACGCCGCTGCAACCCTATGACAGCACCTACATTCAGGCGGGGCTCTATCACTGTTTCCGCAACACCGGCGACCAGCCCATGCGCATCCTGTGGGTCTATGATTCAATGAAGGTGACGCGCACTTTTTCAAGCGACGGCATCGAGGTCGAGCACCTGTCGGCGGCCGACCTGATGGGAAAGAAGGAGGACTGACCGCATGGACCAGTTTCTGACCATGCGCTCCTTTGTGGAGGTCGTCAAAAAAGGCAGTTACACCAAGGCTGCTAACCATCTCGGCACCTCCCGTGCCCTGGTTTCCCGGCACATTCTGGATCTCGAGGACCGGCTGCAGGTGCGCCTGCTCAACCGCACCACACGATCCATCACGCTGACCGAGAACGGCCAATACTATTATGACTTCTGCGAGCGCATCCTCAGCGAAATCAAGGAAACCGAGGGCGCCATCTCCCGGCGAATGCAAAAGGCCCAGGGCAGCCTCGCGGTCGTCGCGCCCAAATGGATCGGCAACTATGAGATCGCGGATGCCGCCACCAGCTTCTCGCTCGAATACCCTGACATCAATCTCAAATTGTCACTCGGCGGCATGGCGCCCAACGCCTATGACTTCATTGATCAGGGCTATGACGTGGCGCTTCATACACGGCGCATTCCCGACAGTCTGATCCGCGCCAAACTGATCGCCACCATTGAGTTCGTGCTTTGCGCCTCTCCCGACTACCTGAAGAACGCGCCGGAAATTAAGACGCCTGAAGACCTCGGACAGCACAAGGGCCTCATCCAGTCCAACGATCCGGTCTGGCGCCTCGATGCCGACGGTGATCTCAACAAGGTGCGCATTCAGCAAGCCTTTTCTTCCAACACCTATGTCGTTCTCCAACGCGCCGCGCTGAAAGGACTGGGCGTCGCCATGCTGCCGCTGCCGCTGATCCGAGAGGACCTGGCCGAGGGGCGGCTTGTGCCGATCCTGACCGACCATTCCATCGAGCCGCGCCCACTCTTTGCCGCCTTTGCACCGGGCAACGTCACCCCGATGAAGGTCCGCTTGTTCATCGACTTCTTGACCGACTGGTTCCGCGACCACCCCATTTAGGACCGCTTCCATGATCCACGATTTCTGCGTGATCGGCGGCGGCATCGTCGGGCTGGCCACGGCAACTTCGCTGCTCCAAAGCCACCCCGGCGCCAGCCTGATCCTCATCGAAAAGGAGCCCGACCTGGGCCGGCACCAGACCGGACACAACAGCGGCGTCATCCATTCGGGCATCTATTACGCCCCGAACAGCCTCAAGGCACGCCTTTGCCGGGAAGGTTCTCGCAGGACCAAGGAGTTCTGCGCCGAGCACGGCATCAGGTTCGAGAATCGCGGCAAGCTGATCGTGGCCACACGGCCCCAGGAGATCCCACGCCTCAATGCGCTTCGTGACCGTGCCGCCGAAAACGGCATCGACATCGAGGAACTGGGGGCAGAAGCTATTGCTGAACGCGAGCCCAATGTTACCGGGCTGGCCGCCCTTTTTGTGCCTGCGGCCGCCATCGTCGACTACCGCTGCATCCTTGAAACGCTCGCGGCGCAACTCACGCAGAATGGTGCAGAGATCCGTTTCAAGACCAGCCCGCGCGCTATCCGGGAAAGTGCCGGTCATGTTGAAGTGGATTGCATCGGTGAGACGATCCATGCCCGCAAGCTGGTCGCCTGCGCCGGCCTCCAGTCAGACCGGCTGGCCCGTATTGCGGGTCTGTCGATCAATCATAGGATAGTGCCGTTTCGGGGTGAATATTTTCGCCTTGCCCCGCAACTGAGCAACGTCGTCAGCGCCATGATTTACCCTGTCCCCGAGCCGGGCCTGCCCTTCCTTGGCACCCATCTGACCCCGATGATCGACGGGTCGGTGACCGTCGGCCCCAACGCGGTACTCGGCCTCGCCCGTGAGGGCTATCCTAAGGGTTCGGTGTCCTTGAGGGACATCGCCGATTTCGCGTCCTTTCCCGGTTTCTGGATCAGCATCGCGCAAAACATCCGGCCGGGCCTCAACGAACTGGGCAACACACTGTTCAAAAGCCGCTATCTCGCCGAATGCCGGAAGTACTGCCCCTCACTGGAGCTTGGTGACCTGCGGCCGATGGAGCCGGGCATTCGCGCCCAAGCAGTGATGGCCGACGGCACAATGCAGCATGACTTTTTGTTTCTGCAGACGGATCGCATGCTGCACGTATGCAATGCCCCGTCGCCCGCCGCGACATCGGCACTGCCCATAGGCGACATGATTGCTCAGCGCCTCGTTGCGGGAGCCGCTGCGTGACTGAGCGTACCGGACAGTTGAAGCCGGAGGCTCTGGTTCCGGTCGTTGCCATCCCGATTTTTCTGGCGATCGCCAACCAGACCATGATTTCGGTCGCGCTGCCCGACATAGGCGTCGAACTCGGCGAACTCGAACATCTGCCCTGGCTGGTCATCGGCTATATGCTTGCCCTGACCATTGCCGGTCCCGTTTACGGCGTGCTTGGCGACAGCTACGGGCGCAGCCGGATGCTGGTTACCGCCCTTTGGGTCTACATCGCAGGGGCCGTGATCTGTACCATTGCCCCATCCATCGAGGTGCTGGCCATCGGACGCCTGTTTCAGGGGCTGGGGGGTGGCGGACTGATGTCGCTCTCCCAAGCGCTGATCGGGCAGCTTGTGGCGCCCCGCGACCGGGGCCGCGCCCAAGGCTATGTCGCCTCGATTGGCGTGACCGCGTCAACCCTCGGGCCGGTCGTTGGCGGCCTGCTGGTCGCCGGGCTGGGCTGGCGGTCGCTTTTCGCCGTCACCATTCCCCTCGCGCTGATCGCCATGGTGATCATCCTCAGGCTCGACATGCGCCACGAGGAAGTCCGCCATCGTCCATTCGACCTGAAAGGCTTCATGCTGCTCAATGTGCTGGTCATATCCGCCACCGTCGCGCTTGAGCTGCTCAAGGTTCAGGGCCAGGCTATCTGGGCATTCTGTTGCGCAGTTCTGGGCGTGATCAGCCTGGTGCTTCTTGTCAGGTCTCAACGCAGCAGCAAGAACCCGTTTTTCCCGCCCGCCCTGTTTAACCTGCCCGCGGTAAGCCGGGCCTTCGTGCTCGTGGTCTGTCACGGCGCGGCGCTGGTGTCTCTGGTCACCATCATTCCGCTGTTCCAGAGCATCCTGCGGGGTGACAGCACGGTTGAGGTGGCGCTGATGCTGCTTGCCGTTACGGTGGCCTTCGGAATCAGCGGCATCATCACTGGCAACCTGATCACCTGGACCGGACGAACCACCTTGTTCCCCACGATCAGCCTTCCCTTGGCAGCAGCAGGCATCATCGCGCTCGGTTTCTTCGGGGCCGGGATGGACCGGCCCCTGCTGATTGCAGTCTACGTTGCGATTGGCCTCAGCATCGGCTCGGTCATGGCCACGGTCCACACCACCGTGCAGCACGAAACGCCCGATGCCTTGCGCGGTCGGGCCGCCGGTTCGGTCACATTTTTCCGTTCTGTCGGCGCCGTGATCGGCACTGCACTGGCATCGCTTGTATTGTTCTCGCTGGCCCCGATCTCGGGCGCCGGGGGCGGCAATTCCGTGTTTGCATCAGGCGGCGGTCAGATCGACCCGGCGGACCTCGCCGGATGGATTGACGCATTCCGCTGGACTTTTCTGACCATTGCCGGTTTCGTGCTTTTGGGCTGGAGCATGGCGGCGACTACCAGGGCCCGCCGCATTACTTGAGCATCGGCGCCTCGCCTTCCGGCAGGTCCACCTTGAACGCATTGAGCGCCAGCGCCACCATGCAGAAGTTACCGATGAAGGCGGTGAACTCGACCACCCGCGGCTCGTCCAAAAGCGCCACCAGTGCTTCCCAGCTTGCGTCGGAAACCTGGTGGTTCTCCAGCAATTCCTTCGTGTAGGTGTAGACTGTTTTTTCTTCGGGCGTGTCGAACGCCGGCTCCCGGTTCCCGGCAATCGCATCGATCACGTGTTGCGCAACGCCATGTTTCAGCGCGAAACGCACATGTGCCTGCCACATATATTGCGAGGTGAAATGCCGCGCGATCTGCAGCACCGCGATTTCCTTGAGCTGCATGGAAATGTCGCTGTCAAAGCGGACATATTTGCCCAGCGCCTCCACCCGGTCGCAAAGATGCGGCGAGTAGAGCCAGGCATTGAACGGTCCGCGAACGGCGCCGCGCTGCGCGGCAATCCGGTCATAAAGTTCCTTCTGGTAGCCGGACAGCTGGCTGGGATCGAGATTTGGTAGACGGCCCATGGTTTTCGGTTCCTGTTGATTAAGGTCCCGATTTAGGCAGCCGCCCGCCTTTGTGCATAGAAGCCAGACCGCAACATTACTGTCACGCCTGCGCGACAGGTGCTGCGCCAACCAGATGATTCCCTTTCGGACCGCGCTTTCAGCGTCCGCAATTGTCACGGGAAACTTACGTCAAGCGTTCCGAATAAGCGCTCGATTCCAGACCCTTGATCGCACACAAAAAGGTCAACGAAGGAAACGGGAGCCCCCAATGCTTATCGCTGACAGTCAAATTCACATCTGGAAAGAAGAGACGCCGGACCGTCCCTGGGTACCGGGCGCCCGGGAGCGCATGGTCCTCAACGGCCACCGTCTGGAGCCGTTCACCTACGAGGAGTGTCTCGGGGAAATGGATCAGGCCGGCGTTGATCGCGTCGTCATCGTGCCGCCTTCATGGGAGGGCGACCGCATCGATTATGGCTGTGAAGCTGCTGAAAAGTATCCGGATCGCTTCTGCGTCATGGCCCGGGTCACCCAGAACGACAAGGACGAAGGCACTGCCCAGATGAAGGACTACAAGTCCATTGACGGCATCAAGGGTATTCGCCTCACCTTCCACCGCCCGATCGACCGCAACTGGATGATCGACGGCACCTGCGACTGGATCTGGCCACTGGCTGAAGAACTGGAAATCCCGATCATGGTGCACGCCCCGATCTGGAAGACCGAACTGGGTCAGATCGCAAAGCGCCATCCCGGCCTCAAGATCATCATTGACCACATGGGTATTCTTGCCCGTTCGGTAGACGACGCTATCGGATACTGGGTGGATGAGACCGCAGACCTGCACGAAAACCCGAACATTTTCGTCAAGGTTTCCGCCGTTCCCGGCTACTCCACCCATCCCTACCCCTATGACAACATCACCAAATACGTGAAGGGCTGTGTCGACAAGATGGGCGCCAACCGCTGCTTCTGGGGCACGGACGTGACCCGCCTGATGGAAGCCAAGGGCATCACCTACAAGCAGACGGTGGAACATTTCACCAAGCACATGGGCTTTACCGACGCCGAACTCGAGCAAATAATGGGCAAGGGCCTTTGCGACACCATCGGGTGGAAATACTGATCTCTCCTCCGACTGGGCGGGCCCGAGTGGCCCGCCTTTTTCTTGTAACCCCCAACAGAATTGCATGTGATGACACGATATCAGGACGGCGGCGAAGCGCTTCTGGAAACCTTCCGTTCCCTCGGGATCGAGCACATCTTCTGCTCTTCCGGTTCCGAATGGGCGCCCGTGTGGGAGGCGGTTACCCGCCAGAAGATCGAGAACCGGCCGGGTCCCGAATATCACGACTACATGCACGAAACCCTCGCCGTCGGCATGGCCATTGGCTTCACCCTGGTCACCGGTCGCATGCAGGCAGTGCTCCTGCACGCCACCCCGGGTCTGCTGCAGGGTGCCTGCGGCATACACGGCGCACTTCTGACCGAAGTACCGATGCTGGTCTTTTCCTCGGAAGCCAATTCTTACGGCGACCGCCCAACGGTGGACCCCGGCTCGCAGTGGTACCGTAACCTTTCAATCGTGGGGGGGCCGCACGCCGTCATCCAGAACGTTGTCAAATGGTCCTGCCAGATTCCGGGCATCGAAACTCTATACGAATTCACCAAACGCGCTGGTGAAATCGCCCAGCGCACCCCGCAGGGACCAGTCTATCTGAACGCCCCTGTCGAGGTGCTGCTTGAGGACTGGAGCCAGCCGGCGATGCTGAAGAACACAGTTCCGCCTGGCAGACGCGTCGCTCCCGCAGAAGATATTGACGCTCTCGTTGAAGCCGTCTCCCTGGCCCAATCCCCGATCATCATCACCGAAAGCATCGGCCGCTCGCCGGGCGGGCTCGGCGCCCTGGTTGCGTTTGCCGAAGCCTATTCCATTCCCGTTTACGAAAGTCAGGCCACGGTCTCCTGCAACTTCCCCCGCTCGCACTCCCTGTATCAGGGCGGCAATGTCGACGCGGCCCGCGACCGAGCTGATTTGATCGTATTGGTTGACTGCCGCTCACCCTGGTACCCGCCGTCCAAAATATTCCCGAACGCACAGGTCATCGTCGTCGATGAAGTCCCCCAGCGCCCGCACATGGTCTATCAGGTGCTGCAGGCCGACCGGTACATTGAAGGAGACGTCCCGACCACGTTGAACGCGGCCGCCAAAGCCGCAAATGGCAACTTCGGGGAGCGCAAATCCTCCGCTGAGGCTGCCCACGCGCGTCTCATGGAGCGTTGGCAGAAAGCCGAGATCGAAGCGGCGGAGAGCGAAGCGCTCACAGCAGTCGACACCGCCGTCGCCCTACGCGAGGCGCTGCCCGAAAACGCACTCATCTTCGACGAAACGATCACTCACGGCCGCATCGTCAGGGACCATGTCCGGCCCGAGGCCGAAGGGTCATATTCCTACGTGCAGGGCGGCCTCGGTCAGGGTATCGGCGTTGCGCTGGGCGGCAAACTCGCCGCCCCCGACAAGTTCGTCATGCTGACCGTCGGCGACGGCTCATTCCTTTACAATCCCATTGTCCAGGCGTTGACGGCCTCGCGCGAACAAGGCCTTCCAATCCTCATCGTGGTGTTCAACAATCGCCAATACCTGTCGATGAAATACAATCACCTGCGCTTTTATCCCGATGGTCAGTCGGTCGAGAACGAGATGTTCCACGGCGTTGACCTCACCACCCAGCCCCCGCTGGAGCAACTGGCCACGCCCTGCGGAGCGAAGGGCATCGTTGTTAAAGAAAAGGCGGATTTGCGCCGTGCAATTGCCGACGCCATCCGCACCGTTGAAAGCGGCCAGACCTGCATTCTTAACGTGCACGTCGACAGATGACCTGCGCCGGGCAGTGCGATCCCTTCACTTCTGTCATGCACTGATCCTCGGCCCGCAGCGCCCGGACCCGATTCTCACGCGGACCGCTCGTCCTCCACCGCGTTCGCCAGTCGGCCGATTCCACTTATCTCGACCTCGACCAGATCACCCGCCTTTAGCCAGACCTGCGGATCGCGCCGCGCCCCGATGCCCTTGGGCGTTCCCGTTGCAATGACGTCGCCGGGCAGTAGCGCCGTCATCTGCGACACATAGGCGATCAGATCGGCGATAGTGTGAATCATCAGCGCCGTGTCGACCTTCTGCATTTCGATACCATTCACCCGGGTCAACAGAATCAGGTCCTGCCAGTTCTCAACCAGCGATGCCGGTACGATCCCGGGTCCGAAGGCACCTGTGCTCTGGAAATTCTTGCCCATTGTGGTGGTGTTTTTCTGCCAGTCCCGCACTGACCCGTCCATGAAACACGAGTAGCCCGCAACATGCGCCATTGCCATTTCTGTCGGGATGTGACGGCCACCCTGACCGATGATGACGGCCAGTTCGCCTTCAAAATCGAACTGTTCGGAAACCGAGGGCCGGATCAATGGCTGCCCGTGCCCCACCAGAGACGACGCGGCCCTCAGGAAAATTCGCGGCAGCTCCGGCGCCTCCGAACCCGTCTCGCTGGCATGGTCAGCGTAGTTCAGTCCGGTGCAGAATATGTGGGCCGGTTCACCAATCGGAGGCGCCAGTCGCACAGCACCCGAAATCGCATGGGGAGTCGCGCCTGCTGCCTCGCCAACAGCCTGATCCGCAAGGCCCGCCTCGATCACCTGTTTGACCGATGAATACCGGCCCTTGAGCAGTTTTTCTCCGGGCACCCACCCGTCAGGCATCAACACTCCCCAGGCTCTGTCAGGCCCTGCGATCGTGACGAGCATGGGAAGAAATGGCATTGGTGGTCCCCTGTTCAGCGCCGGCCGCCGCGCGCCAACGGGTGCGCCGTCCGGCTGGCCATCGCCTGAACCATAGCGCGCGCCGCCGGATTCATTGTCAATTTCGTCTCAACGCAGAGATGCAGCCAGCGCCCGTGTCATCCACCCTTGCGGATCATTTCAGCCCCCTTCATCGCGATCATCATCGTGGCGGCGTTCGTGTTGGCCGACACAATCTGCGGCATCACCGATGCATCGATTACCCGCAGTCCGTCGATCCCGTGCACCCGCAATTGCGGATCGACCACCGCCTGATCGTCCGTGCCCATCCGGCATGACCCGCAGCAATGATAGATCGTGCTGGCCGTCCGCCGAATGTAGTCGATCATTTCGCCTCGCGACGCCACGCCTGCCCCCGGCAGGTATTCGGCATCGACATTCCTCGAGAATGGCGAGTTGGACTGGATTTCGCGTAGCAATTCCAACCCCTCCACCAGAGTGTCGAGGTCGGCTTGTGTCCCCAGGTAGCCGGGCCGGATAGTCGGCTTGTCGTCCACATTTTCGGAATGGATCAGAATCTCGCCCCGGGATTGTGGCCGGCACTGCCAGACCCCTGCGGTAAATCCTGAGAATCCATGAAGTGGCTCCCCGGCCCGCTCGATCGAAAGCGGCATCGCATAAAGTTGCAGGTCCGGCCGACTGCCCTCCGCCCGTGAGGAACTGGCAGCACCACCTACCTGGATTGCCCCGACTGTCAGCGGGCCCGTGCCCTTCGTCAGCCAGTCCCAACCCATGCGCGCAAGGCTAACCGGGTTGCGCACCTTGGCGTTCAGCGACGTCTGGCGTTTCAACTTGCTGATCAATCGCACCTGCAAATGGTCCTGCAGGTTCCGACCCACTCCCGGCATTTCCTGCACCAGCGCAACCCCTGCCGCTTTGAGCACCTGAGCCGGCCCAAGCCCCGACACTTGCAGCAACTGCGGCGTCTCGATCGCGCCGGCGCACAGAATGACCTCACGGGCGGCAATGACCTCGCGCGACTGACCCCGTACCGAAAAGTGCACTCCAGTAGCGCGCCGACCCTCAAGAACAATCTTGCGGACCCTGGCACCCGTCAAAACGGTGAGGTTCTTCCGGTGCCTCGCCGGATGCAGAAAGGCCCGGGCCGAACTTGACCGCCAGCGTGCCCCGACGTTCAGTTGATAGGCGCCAACACCGGCACCTGCCACCTCGGTCATATTCGACTGCCTTGGAAGTCCGATCGCTTCCGCGGAATTCAGCCAGTCATCAACCGCACTGTTCCGAAAACGCAGGTCCGAGACCGCAATACCCCTCTCGGGATCCTCCAGCGCCCCAAAGTGTGTCTGAAGCGAACCATGGTTCCACCCGGTGGCGCCCAGTCTTTCCCAGTCGTCGTAGTCCTGTGGCTGACCTCGCACATAAACCAGTCCGTTGACCGACCCTGAGCCTCCGACAGTGCGACCCCGCGGCCAACTCAGCACCCGCTCGTCCGTCGCGACGTCAGGTTGCAACGGAAACTGAACCATCACCTCAGAGTTTGAGAACAGCCGGTAATAACCCACCGGCAACCGCATCCAGAAGTTGCTGTCCCAGCCGCCGGCCTCGAGCAACAACACTTGGCAATCCTGATTCTCTGACAAGAGGCTGGCAACGATGCACCCCGCTGAGCCCGCACCGACTATGACGTAGTCAAAGCCGAGCTTCGGGCCACTCCCAATCACCATCAACTGTTCGCTTTCGGCGTTTTCACATCAATCGGAATTTACATGCAATTCAACAGATACGCTTTCAGATACACAATCCGAGATTTGTTCCCGAATGTATGCGCCTCAGCCTTTTCTGCCCTCCCCGCCAAAGCCAAACTGCATTTGATACTTCAGTCGATGTACAGGTCTGAGATCGCTGAGATACGACCCAACAAGGGATATTTCGTTTGCCGGAATATGATCGGGATGTGACGCTGTATTCCCCAGTTCAGGCAGCAGCAATTTACGTCGTGAACGTCCTCACCGTTACATTTCGCGACGTCCTCACTTGGTTTGGGGAGCACTAGCGCTACATGGCCCGGACAATCACTCCGTCCAACGAAGCCATCAACGGGCCTGAGAAGGCACCAAGTACGCGTTTTGCAGACCAGCCGCAAACCAAGTCTGTCCTGCTTGTCGATGCGAAAGCCAAGTCATTGAAATGAATGGCGCGCTCGGGAAGATTCGAACTCCCGACCCCTAGATTCGTAGTCTAGTGCTCTATCCAGCTGAGCTACGAGCGCGTCGGGCCGATGGGCCTCGGCCAAAGCGGGGCAAGGCATATACCGCACGGTGGGGTGTTGCAAGGGGCTTGTGGCGGGTTTTTCGGTCGTGCGCGAGAAACCGGCTGCCGCTCAGGCGAGACGGCGCATGGCGGGAAGTTGAACGTCGAAGCGGGTGCCTTTTGGCGTTTCCACGTATCGCAGCTGGCCACCGTGGGCTTCGGTCAGTTCGCGGGCGATGGCGAGGCCGAGGCCGGTGCCGCCGGCCCGCGCCGAGCCTTCGAAAGCAACGAACAGGTTCTGCTTCGCGCGCGGCGGCAGGCCGGGGCCGTTGTCGGTGACCGAGACGGCAAAGTCGCCGTTTTGCTGCGTGAAGGAGATGGCGATGCGGAACCTGCTGTCAGTCGCAGTGCTGGTTTCCAGCGCTTCGCGGGCGTTCTTGATCAGGTTGACGAAGACGCGCGCCATCTGGTCGGGATCTACCTTTACGGTGATGCCATCGGGCACTTCGTTGACGGCGTCGATGTTCGGATGGCCGGCGAGGCCGGCGTCGAACAGGCATTCCTCGATCAGTGCGCGCAGGTCGACAGGCTGCGGGCGCGGCGGGGTGGCACTCTGGCGGCCGTAGTCCAGCACCGACTGGGCAAAACCGATGGCCTTGTCGAGCGTGTGGACAAGGCGCGGGGCCAACCTCTGCACCTGTGGATCGTCGAGCGTGGCCACCTGATCGGAGAGCAATTGCGCGGAGGTCAGCGTGTTGCGCAAATCATGATTGATCTTGGCGACGGCGAGGCCGAGGTCGGCGAGATGACGGCGCTGGCGCAGCATGGAAAACATTTCGGATTCCATCTGGGCCAGTTCGCGTTCCGCCCAGCCGATCTCGTCATTGCGGGTGGACGGCGCGACGATCAGGCTGGCGTTTTCCGGTGCCTCGCGGAAGGACATGATGTTCTGCGTCATACGGCGAATGGGCCGGATCAGGGCGAACTCAACGAAGAAGAAGAGCGCGAATGCTGTGAGCGACGCGATGATCAGCGACAGGAAGAAGATGTTGCGCGAATAGGTGAGCAATTCGTCGCGAAGGGGTTTTTCGGGCATGAGGATTTCGATCTGTGCGTCGTCATCACCACCCATCTCACCAACGATGCGCAGGGTGCGGTCGCCAGATGAGAATAGCGTGTCGAGCCCGCCCATGATCAGTGACATGATGCTGCGGTCGCGCATGTCGACGGTCACCGCCGCCATGGGCATGGGGTCACCTTCGCGCTCGATGAGCCGGCTCTGATCGCCGTGGCGCAAGGCAATGGCCTGGGCACCGGCAAGGGTGAGCAAATCATCGGCGAGGTCGGCGGAAAGTTCCATGTCGTCGGGAACGGCTTCGAGCACCTGCAGGGCGACGGCACCAACGTTCAGCCTGTCGTCGAGCCAGCCGGCGCGGGCATTGGCCATGGACGGCAGGAAGATGACAACTTCCACCGCCAGGATCACCAGGATGATCAGCGCTATGAGTTTGGTCGACAGACCGGAGATGAAACCGGTCTTTGTGGGTGCGTCCCCTGCCATAGGCTTCGCATATCCGAAGCCGTGGGTCAGGGCAACAAACTGTTGAACTTGCGCAGCCGTTCGAGCCAGGGATTGTCCAGTTGATCCTTGTAGAAATCATAGGCGGCGCGCTTGGTGATTTCTGCCAGCGTGGGATAGGGCGCAACGAATTTGGTGAAGGCGGAAATCTTCAGCCCGTTGGCGATGGCAAAGGCAAAGAAGTTGATCAATTCGCCAGCCTGCAGCCCGACGATACCGGCGCCGAGAATGTGGCCTTTCTTGTCGGTGAGCAGTTTGACCAGCCCCTCGGTGCGGCGCTCGGTCTGGGCGCGGTCATTCTGGGCGTAGGACACGCGCAGAACCTTCAGGCTGTTGCCGTGTTTCTTGCGGGCCTGTTCTTCGCTCAGCCCCACATGGGCAATTTCAGGGTCGGTGTAGGTGGCCCAGGGAATGAGGTTGATGTTCTCCTTGACCGGCAACCCGAACAGGGCGTTGCGCACTACGAGCCCGCCCTGGTAGCCGGCAACATGGGTGAAATGCAGCCCACCGGCGACGTCGCCGATGGCGTAGATGCGCCGGTTGGAGCTCTTCATGCCCTTGTTGACGCGCACCGATCCGTTCTGGCGCAAGCGGACCCTGGCCTTGTCGAGGCCCATGTCGGTCGTGTTCGGCGTGCGGCCGGCGGCGACCAGAAGGTGAGAGCCGAGAATTGTGTCGGTTTCAGCGGCTTCGCCTTCGCCACGCGAAATGGTGACGGCGACCTGCTGGCCCTGCATGGCGACCGACTCGACGCGGGTCCTTGCAAGAATGCGAACCCCCTCGGCCTCGATCTTGCGCAGGGCGATGGCTGCGAGTTCGCGATCATCCTTGTGCAGCGGCTCGGCCATTTCGATGATTGTGACATCGGATCCGAGGCGGCGGTGCGACTGGGCCATTTCCATGCCAATGGGGCCGCCGCCGATGATGACGAGGTGCTGTGGCTTGCGAGTCTGGTCGAATATTGTCTGGTTGGTGAGGTAGGGGACCTGATCGAGACCCGGGATCGGCGGAATGGCGGGGTGTGAGCCGGTGGCGATGACAAAGCGGCGGGCGCGGATCAGTTGGTCTCCGGCTTGCAGGGTGCGCTTGTCGACGAAAGTGCCCCTGGTTTGCAGCACGGTGGCGCCCATGGCTTCGAACCGCTCAACGGAATCATGCGGGGCGATTTCGGCGATGACCTGGTGCACATGTTCGTGAATGCGGCCGAAATTGACGCGCATTTCGTCGGTGGCCACGCCGAAAATGCCGGCGTGCTGAATGGAATGGGCGCGCTTGGAGGCGGCGATCAGGGCCTTTGAGGGTACACAGCCGGTGTTGAGGCAGTCGCCGCCCATCAGCCCTTCCTCGACCAGAACTACCGAGGCGCCGAGGCTACGCGCGGCGGCCACAACAGTGAGGCCCCCGGAGCCGGCGCCGATCACACAAAGGTCTGGTTGCAGATAGTCAGCCATGAAGGGTCCTGAATTGGGTGGCGTGCGGGTCAGTCTTTTGCCTTGCGCAGGCGCTTGAGCACAACGGGGATGAGAGAAACCACGGCCAGAAGGGAAAAGGCAATGAGGATTTGCGGGGTAATGATCTGGCCGGGCGTGAGGGCTTCACCACACGGGGCAATCCCGGCGGCGCAGGCCTCGGCACGTTCGCCGATGATGGAGCGCAGACCCTCACCTGCAAAGGCGTAGGCAATGGCGCCCGGAATGATGCCGATCGCCGTGGTCCAGACAAAGGTGGTGAACCTGACGCCGAGGATGGCGGGAACGACATTTACAAGGACAAATGGAAACACTGGCGCGAGGCGCAGGAACAGCATGTAGCTGACTTCGTTGGACCGAAATCCCTCCGCCATGGCGTTCAGCCTGTCGCCAGCTTTCTTCCGGTAGAAGTCGGCCAGCAAGGAACCGGCGACAAAGAACAGGATGCTGGCGCCAATCGTTGCCCCAAGGACCACCGTCGCGGTGCCCAGTGCCCAGCCAAAAATGAGGCCGTAGCCGACGGTCAGCAGCCAGGCAGCGGGGAAGGCTGCGGCAACTGCAAGGGCGTAAAGGCCCGCTGCCGCGAGGAGCGCGAGTGGAAGGTTGGCCTCAACGAAGCCGGTCAGTTCGCCATAACGCAAGGCGAGTTCATCAAAGCTGATCCGGTTGTGCAGACCCGATGCGAAGAAACCGACGACCAGTACGATGAGAACCGCGAGCGGCAGCAGGCGCCGCAGGAGACCCCTGCCCTGTTGCGCGGTTGGCCCTGATTGCGCGGCAACGCTGCCGGTCTGGGTCTGTTTCGCCATAAACTGAATTCCGCCTTGTTGCATCGTGCCCCGGCTGATGCCCGGGCACAATGACGCATATAGAGCATGAACAAAAAATGCGCCCCGTCTCACCGCTAAGTGAGACACGGTGATAGGCGTTGAACGCCACGTGATGCGAGGCCCGTCATTCGGGCGGAAATCGGGCTTTGCCGCGTTGACTTTGAGGGGTGTTTTTGTCTATAGGTCGCGCGACTTTTGCCACGGGTGCCGGTTATCTGGCCGCTGTGGCGGCAATCTTGCCCCGAATTGAATTGAAGAGGAACCGTGCCCGGCGCGGTCTGATCTTATGAAGCGTACATTTCAGCCCAGCCGCCTGGTGCGTACCCGCCGTCACGGATTCCGTGCCCGCATGGCCACCAAGAACGGCCGCAAAGTTCTCAACGCCCGCCGCGCGCGCGGCCGCAAGCGTCTGTCGGCCTAGGTGCTGCACGCCGGCGACGGCGTCATGATGGATTTCATGCGGTCTCTTCGACAAAGGGCGCAGTTTCTCAATGCCGCCCGGGGCCGCAAAGTCAGCGGGCGGTTTTTTACCTTGCAGACTACACATTCGGCTGAGAACGAACCCGGCATTGGTTACACGGTGACCAAGCGGGTGGGCAATGCGCCTGAGCGCAGCCGGATCAAACGCCGCCTGCGCGCGGCCGTCAGCGCTTGTCATGCGCTGTTCAAATCCCAACATGATTATGTGCTGATCGGGCGGCGTAACGTCTTGTCCGTTCCCTTTGAAACCCTTGTGCGCGCGCTCGTCGATGCGATTGCGCGCCTGGACGCCCCCGATGCGGCGGCAAAACGGACCTGAAAAATATGACGAACGAACAGCGCAACATGTTCATTGCGATCGGGCTGAGCCTGATCGTCGTGTTTGGATGGCAGTTCTTCCTGGTGAACCCGCAGATGGAAGAAATGGCGCGGCAGGCGGAAATCGCTGCCCAGCAATCCGAGGATTCCGGTGCAGCTGACGTCAACGTGCCCGAAGGTGCCGCGGTTGAAGGTTCCGCCGAGGTTTCCGCAGCGCAACAAGACACGCAGACCTTCGATAACCGCGAGCAGGCAATTGCCAGCCAGCCGCGCATCGAAATCAGCACCGCGGCGCTGTCCGGTTCGGTCAATCTGGTTGGCGGGCGGATCGATGATCTGTCGCTGAACGACTATCACGAGACGGTCGACCCCGCGAGCCCGAAGATCAACCTGTTGGCACCCGCGAACAGCCCGGTCGGCTACTATGTCGAGCAAGGCTGGGTGGCTTCCGGCTCGGATGTCAATGTGCCTACAAGCCGAACGGAATGGACCGCAGAGCCGGGCGCCGTGCTGTCGGAAGAATCACCTCTGACGCTGACCTGGGACAATGGCGAAGGGTTGAATTTCACCCGGACCATCGAGGTCGACGAGAATTTCCTTTTCACCGTCACTCAGTCGGTTGAAAACACCGGCGCGGGTGATGTGGCGCTGTTCCCCTATTCACGGATCGTGCGCCAGTACATTCCGCAGCTAGCCAATTTCTTCATCCTGCATGAAGGCCCGATCGGGGTGATGGGCGAGAACAACCTGGTCGAATACAGCTATGGTGATCTGGCCGAAGACCGCCAGATTGACCATGATGCCTCGCAGGGCTGGCTGGGCTTTGTCGACAAATACTGGGCGACCGCCGTCATGCCTGAACCGGGCACCGGCTTTTCCGCCCGTTTTTCGGCGCGGGGCACCGAGGGCTCGGAAATCTACGAGACCAATTTCGTGCGCCAGGCGCCGCTTGTGGTTCCCGCCGGCGGTTCGGCCTCGAGCAGGTCCTATGTTTATGCCGGCGCCAAGGTTGAATCGGTCATTGACAGTTATGAGCAGGGCTACGGTTTCAACCATCTCGAACTGCTGATCGACTGGGGCTGGTTCCACTTCATCACCAAACCGATGTTCTACCTGATCCGCTGGCTCTACGAGATTCTCGGCAATTTCGGTCTGGCCATTCTGGCGGTGACGGTGATCGTCAAGGCGGTGTTTTTCCCGCTGGCGAACCGTTCCTACGCCTCGATGGCCAACATGCGCAAAGTGCAGCCGGAGATGAAGGAAATCCAGGAACGCTACAAGGATGACCGCGCCGAGCAGCAAAAGCAGATGATGGAGCTGTACCAGCGCGAAAAGATCAATCCGATCTCGGGGTGCTGGCCGGTGCTGATCCAGATTCCGGTGTTCTTCGCGCTCTACAAGGTGCTGTTCGTTTCCATCGAGATGCGCCACGCGCCTTTCTTCGGGTGGATCCAGGACCTTGCGGCGGCCGACCCGACCAACGTGTTCAACCTGTTCGGCCTTCTGCCCTATGACCCGACGGCACTGCCGCTTCTGGGCGCATTCCTCGCCATTGGCGTGTGGCCGCTGATCATGGGTATCACCATGTGGGTGCAGATGCGGCTGAACCCGCCTCCGACCGACCCGACGCAGGCGATGATCTTCGGACTGATGCCGATCCTGTTCACCTTCATGCTGGGCACGTTCCCGGCGGGTCTGGTGATCTACTGGGCTTGGAACAACTTCCTGTCGATCATCCAGCAGTGGGTGATCATGAAGCGGCATGGCGCGGACGTGAACCTTTTCGGCAATATCATGTCTTCGTTCAAGCGCACCAAACCGGCTGAGGACAAGGCGGGCAAGTAGCCCGCCTCCCCGCCGATGACGGACAGTTCAAACAATCAGGGGCGGCTCGAAGCGGGCCGCCTTTTGTTCGCCCGGCCCTTCGAGTTCATCAAAGGCTGCGTGCGGGTGGACGATCTGCCGCCGGCCGACCGTTCCGAGGTGGCGTTTGCGGGACGCTCGAACGTAGGCAAATCCTCGCTGATCAATGCACTGACCGGACGGGTCAATCTGGCCCGCACGTCCAACACGCCGGGGCGAACGCAGGAATTGAACATTTTCGAAGCTGGCATGGCGCCGCTGAGGATCGTGGACATGCCGGGATACGGGTTTGCGCAGGCGCCCAAGCCGAAGGTGGCCGCCTGGAACAAGCTCATTCATTCTTATCTTGTCGGCAGGCCGAACCTGCGGCGGGTCTATGTTCTGGTCGATGGCCGGCACGGGCCGAAGGCCAATGACCTGACGGTTATGAATGAACTGGACAAGGCGGCGGTGAGCTACCAGATCGTTCTGACCAAGGCCGACAAGCCGTCTTCGCCCGATCTTCACAAAGCCATGGCCGCGACGCAGAAGGCGATCGCCAAGCGGCCCGCCGCGCATCCCGAAGTCCTCGTGACTTCGTCAGAAACCGGTGCGGGGATCGAGGAGTTGCGGGCCGAAATTGCGGCGTTGACCGAGCAGTAGGTCAGCGGGCCGACTTCAGGAAATTCGCAAGCAACTGCGCGGCCCTGTCATTGTCCAGCGGCTGATCGAGTGTAGCCTTGGCGGTGTCGACCTTTTGCTGGCCGAATTTTTCGCTCAACCGCAGGTCACACAAGGCTTTTGAGTAGGCGACGTCGAATTCGGGATGCGGCTGCATGGAGAGGGCGACGCCATTGTCATAGACCAGACCGGCGTTGGGCGTGAAGTCTGACGACAGGTAGGCTTTCGCGCAGGAAGGCGGGGAAATGACCTGGTCCTGATGACTGGCCGCGATGGCCGCATTGTCGCCGAAAATGTGTTCGGCTGCCGATCCCGCCGCAACACGATAAGTGTGCCGGCCAAGGCCCCATCCTTTTTCCGATTTGCGCACATCGCCACCCAGTGCATCCGCCATCACCTGATGGCCGAAACAGACCCCGAGCATCGGGGTGCGGGCCGCATATGCTTTTCGGATGAAGGCGCGCAGGGGCTCCATCCATTCCAGATCGTCGTACACGCCGGCGGCGGAGCCGGGGATCAGCAATGCCTCAACATCGGCGAGATCGGGGAACGGCGCACCCTCGGCAATGTGGATGACGTCGAAGGTGAACCCCGCATCGATGCGCGCAAACATGCGCTCAAACATGGGGACGTAAGGGCCGAACTCAGCCTTGAGCGGTGCAGGCACATCGCCGACATGCAGAACTGTGACTATCAACTGGCCAATCCCGAAAAGCAGACTGCCCCCGGCTTAATGCCGGAGGCAGCGTAACTCAATCGGTTTGCGCAGATGGTTCAGGCAGCCACGAAATCCAGCGCAATGCCATTGATGCAATGGCGCTTGCCGGTGGGTGCCGGACCATCATCGAAGATGTGGCCGAGATGACCGCCGCAGCGGCGGCAGTGCACTTCTGTGCGCGCGACAATCAGCTTGTTGTCGATCTTGGTGCCAACGGCGTTGGGCAGTGCCTGATAAAAGCTTGGCCAGCCAGTGCCGCTGTCATACTTGGTCTCGGAGGCATAGAGTTCGAGATCGCAGCCGGCGCAGATGAAGGTGCCGTCGCGCTTCTCGTCAATGAGCGGTGAAGTGTAGGCGCGTTCTGTCCCCTCTTCCCGCAACACATAGAACTCTTCAGGAGTGAGCATCTCCCGCCATTGATCTTCCGAGAACGAGACCTCGAAGGTTTCCTCGCCCTCATTCTGGGATTGCGCGATGCGTGTGCCGAACGCGGCAAATCCGATCGCCGCCAGGGCTGATCCGCCCAACAGCAGTTTGCGTCGTTTCATGGCCGGGCTCCTTTCGTTGATGTCCCAGTTAGGGCTTGATAGTGGCGCTGTCGGGACCGGCAGCATCACTTCGCCTGAATTGATCGTGAGGCGGACGTGCGTGAATAAAAACATCCCGCCGGTGGAGGTGACCGGCGGGATGCCACACAATCACGCCGGGGGATGGGGGCACCCCGGCGCGAGACCGAAGGGGGACTTACTTCGGCAGGAGGACGTCGTTGACGACGTGGATGACGCCATTCGACTGGCGCACGTTGCCGATGGTCACTTCAGCGGCACCGCCGGATTCGTCGAAGATGAAGAGCTTCGAGCCCACCAGGTCAGCCGTCAGCGCGTCGCCGGACAGGGTGACCATGTTGTAGCGGCCACCGTTGGCAGCGGCCAGACGGGCGAGGTCCTCACCGGTCAGATTGCCGGCGACGACATGCGCGGTCAGGATCTTGACCAGCGTGTCCTTGTTTTCTGGCTCGAGCAGAGTTTCCACCGTGCCTTCCGGCAGTTTGGCGAAAGCGTCATTGGTCGGTGCAAAGACGGTGAAGGGGCCTTCACCCTGCAGGGCGTCAACCAGTTCGGCGGCCTGAACGGCAGCGACGAGTGTTGTGTGGTCAGCCGAGTTCACGGCGTTCTCGATGATGTTGCGCTCGACCAGCATGGGGGCACCGCCCACCATGGGATTTTCCTGGGCGTAAGCGACAGAGGTCAGGCCGGCAACGGCACCGACGGAAGTTGCCAGCACCAGGCCGGCAGCTGCGAATGAATTGATAAGCTTGCGGTTCATGTCCAAATCTCCCTTTGCATTTCATCTTGAATGCAGGAGGAGATACGCAGACTGTTCAGAATAGTTTCAGCGCGGCTTCAATTTTGTTGAAACGGCTTAAATATCAAATACCTGCGTACCATTCATAGCCGCGATCTTCCCAGTAACCGCCCTTGCCGAGTTCGACGTTTTCAAAGCTGGCGACCAGTTCGATGGACTTGATGTACTTGGCCATCTTGTAACCGAGCTGGCGCTCGACACGCACACGCAACGGTGCACCGTTGGCGACCGGGAGCGGTTCTTCGTTGAGACCATAGGCGAGGATGGTCTGGGGGTGGTTGGCATCGATCATGTCGATGGTTTCGTAGTAATATTCGGGTCCGCTCAACCCGTTGGACAGGGCATCAAAGCAGCGGAACAGGACATAGTTGGCACCGGACTGCACCCCGACCTGGTCAAGCACAGCCTTGAGCGGCGTACCTGTCCATTTGGCGATCGTACTCCAGCCTTCTACACAGTCGTGGCGGGTGATCTGGGTGCGCGACGGCATATTCTGCAGCTCGGCCACCGAAAAGCTTGTGGGCCGGTCGACCATGCCGGTGATTTCGAGACGATAGTCAGCGAACTCGCGGTTGCGCATGAGCAGGTATTCATCCGTGCGCGGATTGGTCGAGCCGTTGGGGCGCTGGCCCTGCCGGATATCGGTTTCAGAGAATTCGCGGGCCAGGGCATCGCGGCCCATCAGCAGGCGTTGTGCCTGAAAGGTCAGTTCGTTGACGGAAATCATGGCCTGGCGGACGCCATTGTTGCGGTCGCGCAGGAAGTCGAACTGGTCACAGCCGGCCAGAGATGAGGCGGCGAGACCGGCGGCACCGGCGCGCAGGAACTTGCGGCGGGACATCAGGATACGGCTCATTTCGAAATCTCCGCGTCATCGTCCCGTGTCGGGGACAGCCGGTAGCGGCCTGTGATCATCGAACGCATTTCATTGATCGGGCCGGCGGCCACAACCATGAAGATGTGAACGAAAAAGAAGATCACGAAGGCGGCCATGGTCAGAAAGTGAATGGTGCGGGCGGTCTGTCTGCCGCCGAAAATGTCGATGATCCACGGCCAGGCGGCGTTCATGCCGGGCGACATGGCCAACCCGGTGAGGATGATCAGCGGGAACAGGATGAACAGGACCACGATGTAGGCCAGCTTTTGCAGCGGCGAATAGGTCATGGCATGGGTGAAGCGGAACCTGACATGGTCCGCGATGTCGCGCGGCAGGTTCTTGAAGTCTCGCCGGTAGGGGATGAGGTCTCGGGCCAGATGGCCGTTGAACAGGCTGAAGGCCAGCCAGATCAGCAATGTGCCGACAAATATCCAGGCGAAGAAGAAATGCACCACCCTGCCCGTTGCCAGATCCTGAGTGGAAGGAATGGTGGCCCATTCGGGAAAGGCGCGCAGGCGCGGACCGGAGGGCGTTTCGCTGAGGCCGAGCACGCCGGAGGTATTGAATTCCTGTCCGAAGACGGTGGTGTAGCCGATTCGTTGGCCGTCAACGGCCCTCGAGCCGATCTCGAGGATCGCGTTATTGTATTCGAAGCCTGATTCCTGGCCTATGAAGAGTTGCGGCCGGGCGTTGAAGATTTGCAGGCCGGACAACAGCAGGAAAAACATGCAGATCGCCCAGACCCAGTGGGTCAGCCGCGTGACGAGGTTCTGGCGATAGATCAGCCGCCCTTTGGGCCTCGCAGCATTGTCGGAACGGGCGCTTGTGTCTGACATGTGGTTCTCCTCATGGCCCGAATTCCTGCCCTTTTATGCGCCTGCACCCCGACGGACAATAGCCCGGCGGGGTGCAGGTCTTGTGCGTACCAGCAGGCGGACCGGCACGACACTTCTAGATGCCTGTCAGATCACATGGCAGGCAAAAGAACGCGATCAATCACGTGAATGACGCCGTTGGACTGGTCCACGTCAGCGATGGTGACGTTGGCCACGTTGCCCTGTTCGTCTTCGATCATGATGGCATCGCCGGAATAGGTGGCGGTCAGTTCACAGCCGCCAACGGTCGGCACGGGATGTGCGCCGCCATCGTCGTCGATCATGCCGCGGATGGCGTCAGACATGGCGTCTGCAGCAACCACATGGCAGGTCAGGATCTTGACCAGCTGGTCCTTGTTTTCCGGCATCAGCAGGGTTTCAACGGTACCTTCCGGCAGAGCCGCGAAAGCGTCGTTGGTGGGCGCAAAGACCGTGAACGGGCCTTCACCGCTGAGGGTCTCGACAAGACCGGCAGCCTGGACCGCGGCGACCAGCGTGGTGTGGTCAGCGGAATTGACGGCGTTTTCGACGATGTTGCGGTCAGCAAACATTTCGGCACCGCCGACCATCGGGTTTTCCTGGGCGAAAGCTACGCCGGTCAGTGCGGTAGTGGATACCAGAGCGGCAGCGGCGACAGTTTTTGCAAAATTCTTCATTTGAAACTTCCTTCCTGTTCTCACTCTTGGGGGCGAGTGAACAGTCGGAGTTACGGGGCCGGTTCAGGAAAGTTTCAGCCCGATGAAGATTTTTTTTGAACTAGATGCGGGTGACACCGCCAGCGGCAACGATCGGGCCGGTGGCCACGCCTTCAGGAGCGCCGCCGAGCGGTTCGAGCGTCACGGCAAACACGGTGCCGTCGCCGACCTTGGCCTGGTCTTCGGCCGGCAATTCGACGGACAGACGCTGAGAGACCGGGATCACGCCGAGCGAAACAGCGGGTTCACCCTCGTGGATGACCCAGAGCTCAAAGTCTCTTTCGGCAACAGGTTCACCGGACAGGCCGGTCAGACGCAACGTGCCGGTTTCGCCATCATAAAGAGCGTAATAGCTGACGTCCGATCCTTCGGCGGTCAATGAGGCCACAAGCTGGGTGCCCGCAGGCTCGGGCTCGAGGGTTCGTGGCTGCAGCACAAGCAGGCCGAAAGCGACGACGGCGACCGCGGCTGTGCCGGTAGCCAGGCCGCGCCAGAACCCGAGGCTGTCCCAGAAAGAGGCGCCAGCCGAGGCTTGCGTCCGCTGCTGGAACAGACGGGTCTCGATCCCCTGCCAGGCGGCTGAGGGTGCCGGCACAGCTTCAAAGCCTTCGTCGAGGTCGGAAAGGCGCTGCTGCCAGAACCGTTCGAGCTGCTGCAGTTCGGAACTGTCGGCGATCATGCGGGCGACGCGCGCATGTTCGCTGGCGCTGAGCACGCCCAGGACGTACTCGGCGACGAGAATTTCGTCACCTCGCTCTTCGCCTGTCTGCTCGCTGCCAACACTCATGACGTCAAACAATCCTTCAGCTTCATCAGGCTGCGGCGCAGCCAGGTTCTCATCGTGTTGATCGGCACACCAAAGCGGTCTGCAAGTTCCTGATAGGCGTAACCGTCAAGGTATGCACTCCTGACTGCCTCGGCCTTGTCCGTCTCGAGCTGGTCGAGACAATTGTCTATCTTGTTGCGCTCTCCGGCATTGATGGCAGCCTGTTCAGGGGTAGGCTCATCATCCGGCACTTCGAGTGCATCATCCATTCCGTCCGCGTCGGGCCGGCGCGCCCGGAGCTTGTCGAGACAGTGGTTGCGCGCGATGGCCACCAACCAGCTTATGGGGCTGGCCACATCGGGCCGGTAGCGGTCGGCGCGCTGCCACACCTTGACAAATATCTCCTGGAGCGCCTCTTCGGCTTCTCCGCGATCTTTCAAGATACGCAAGGTGACGCCGAATAGTTTCGCGTTGGTATTCTGATAAAGCGCGGCAAAGGCCGCGCGGTCACCGAGCGCCGTGCGTGCCATGAAGTCTGCCAGATCCTGGGCTGTGGTCGCCATCGTTCCTCCGCGCGATCCTGCTCTTATAACAGCATAAATCGCGTTCGTCAGTTCTTGCGGCGTCAAAATTTCCGGGGCGGCTAGAGACTTTGCGCACCGAGCGCGTTAGGACAATCCCAAGTTGCACCACACACGAGATGGCGGGACAGATGGACAATAGCTACAGCGACGATGCGTCAATACTGGCCAAAGCGCTGCCGTTCATGCAGCGATACGAAGGCAAGACCGTCGTGGTCAAATACGGCGGGCACGCCATGGGCGATCCGGCGCTTGGGCAGGCGTTCGCGCGCGACATCGCTCTGTTAAAGCAGTCCAAGGTCAATCCGATCGTGGTGCATGGCGGCGGGCCGCAGATCGGCTCGATGCTGGAAAAGATGGGTATCGAATCAAAGTTCGAGGGCGGCCTGAGGGTTACCGACGCCAAGACCGTCGAGATTGTTGAAATGGTCCTCGCCGGATCGATCAACAAGGAAATCGTCGCCATGATCAATGCCGAAGGCGAGTGGGCCATCGGGCTTTGCGGCAAGGACGGCAACATGGTGTTCGCCGAAAAGGCGACCAAGACCATGATCGACCCGCAGAGCAATATCGAGCGGGTGCTTGATCTCGGGTTCGTGGGTGAGCCGACCGAAGTCGATCGCACTCTGATCGATCTTCTGGCCCGTTCGGAGATGATCCCGGTGATCGCGCCGGTGGCGCCGGGCCGGGACGGGCATACCTACAATATCAATGCCGACACATTCGCGGGCGCAATAGCCGGGTCGCAGCAGGCCAAGCGGTTGTTGTTCCTGACCGACGTGCCCGGCGTGCTGGACAAGAATGGCGAACTGATCCCCGAGCTTTCGGTCAAGCGGGCCAAGGAACTGATCGCCGATGGCACGATTTCCGGCGGCATGATTCCGAAAGTGGAGACCTGTTTCGATGCGCTGGCGCGGGGTGTCGAGGGTGTCGTTATCCTCAATGGCAAGGTGCCACACGCGGTGCTGATCGAACTGTTCACCGAATATGGTGCGGGAACCCTGATCCTGCGTTGACGCGACGGTCAGGCACGATCACGTGCGGTCCGGGCTTCGGGCACTCGAGCGGTTTGCAGCAGACTGACAAGACCGATCACGAGGATCAGAACGACGATCTGATAAATCATCGCATTGGCGGCGGCCTCAACGAATGTCTGCGCGCCGGGAGATGCTACGGCCTCGACGCGTGAGAAAAAGATCTGACCAAGCACGGCAATCCCGAACGCATTCCCCACCTGTTGCAGCGCCTGCAGTCCGCCGGCCCCACCGCCCGCGTCGCGTCCGGGGACGCCGGCCAGCACCGCAGGCACCAGGGACTGGAACACGGCGTTGACACCAATGCCTGAAATGAACAGTGGAGCGGCAAAGTCCCAGGCCTGCACGTCGCCCGTTACACCCAGTACAATCTGGCGCATCCAGACCATGCTGACGGCAAACACCACCACACCCCCAACCAGCCGTGTCTTTGCAAGGCGCAAGCCCATGAAGCCCCAGACGAGTGTCGTCGTCAGGATTCCCAGCGGGAAGGGCAAGGTGAACAGGCCCGCTTCCAGAGGCGTGAAACCAAATCCCAATTGGGTAAACAGGGCAAGGATCATGAAGATGCCGGGCAAGCACGAAAAGAAGGCCATCGAGGCAAACACGCCAATGGCATAGTTGCGATTCTTCAGCAGTGCGTAGGGCAGGAGCTGTGATCGCCCGGCGCGGCTGCGCTGGCGCAGCCAGAGAACCAACAGGGCGAAGCCGGGAAAGCTTGCCGCGATCATGGCAAAGCACCAGACCGGCCAGCCGAAGTTTCGGCCCTCGATGAGGGGAAACAGCAGCAAAAAGACCGAGATGCTGGCAATCAGAATGCCTATCCAGTCGTTGACGAGTGCCTTGTTGCCGGCGAGCTTGGGCACCAGTCGCAAGGCTCCGAGAACCGCGAACAGTCCTATTGGAATGTTGATGAGGAAGATCGGGCGCCAGCTCAGATCAAACAGGTCCATCGAGATCAGCCAGCCGCCCAGGACCGACCCTGAGGCGGAAGCCAATCCTGCGGACAGGCCAAACAGCGAAAAGGCGAGGTTTCGTTCCTCCGGCGGAAACAGGTTCTGCATGATCGCCAGCACCTGAGGCATCATCACCGCCCCACTCAGTCCCTGTACGAAGCGCGCGATGATCAGGAATTCTACAGAAGTCGCCACGCCACAAAGGACGGATGCGACGGTGAACGCACACACACCGCCGATGAACATGTTGCGGCGCCCGACAATGTCCCCGAGGCGTCCGAGCGGTAACAGACCCAGTGCAAAGGCGATGACGTAGGCCGCGATGACCCATTCGATCTGGCTGGAACTGGCCCCCATGTCGCGCTGCAACTCCGGCAGGGCAACGTTGACGATAGTGACGTCGACCATGTTCATGAAGCCGGCGAGCAACAGCGTAAAGAGCGCAATCCATCTGCGCGGGTCCGGCGCAGCGTCCGGTCCGCCCGGCTGAGCATTCGCGATTGTCATGTTCTGTCCCGGTGGCGCGCTGACCCAAACCCGGGATTGCCGGGGCAGCGCTGAAGCAACAATTGTGTGCCATGATGCCTGACCCTGGCCCTCGGGACAATCCGGCATACCTGTCCGGACAATTGGCTTTAGAGGTGCAGCGCAGGCACCGCCAAACACATGTCAACGCCGCCGGCCGCGCGGGTCATTGCCATCCAGAAATCCCATGTCGCGCTGAAGATGGCCCGGCAGGCTGCCGGGATCAATCCGCGGCTGGCCGGCAAGCCGGGACATAAACCCAAGCCACCGGCGATTGCGCGGCGGGTCGTTATTTGTGCAGGAGTTGGTGCGGTCTGTCATCGTGTTCGTCCTCGGAAAAACACCGACCCAATGTCGTGTGTCCGTGACCCGGAAGATGCGCTGCATGTTGCCAAATGACCAATTGAATGTCAGTCTCATATTATAAGCAGGACTTATGAAATGAGTGAAACCCTCCCTCCCCTTGCGGCCTTGCGTGCGTTTGATGCAGCGGCCCGGCACCTGAACTTCACGCGGGCCGGCGAGGAACTGGGCATGACGCAGGCCGCTGTCAGCTACCAGATCAAGCTGCTTGAAGAGCGGATCGGGGCGGCGCTGTTTGTCCGGCAGGCGCGCAGGGTGGCGCTGAGCGAAGCCGGGTTGCGGCTGGCACCCGGCATAAGTCAGGCTTTTGACATGATGCGTGACAGCGTGGCGGCCACACGCACCGGTGCGCGGTCGACCCTGAGCATCAGTACCATGCAGACTTTCGCCTCGAACTGGCTGGCCTATTACATCGGATCGTTCCAGCTGGCGCACCCCAATATCGCGGTTCGGCTGGACGTGAATTCCAGTCTGACGGACTTCGGGCGTGGCGATGTTGACGTCGCGATCAGGTCGGGCCGGGGCGAGTGGCCGGGGCTGATCGCCCATGAACTGGTGCCGGCCGTCTTCACGCCGATGATGGTGCCGGACCTGGCGGCGCGGGTGAAAAGCCCGCGAGATCTGCTCGACCTTCCCCTGATCGGCGTCGAAGACCCCTGGTGGCGGGTGTGGTTCGAGGCGGCGGGGGTAGACGCCGATCTCGACCATCGCGGACCGGCGCTTCTGCTCGACTCGCAGGTACTGGTGGGGTCGATGGCACTGGCGGGAAATGGCGCGGCGGTACTGACGCCGGCATTCTTCACCCGCGAACTGGCTGAGGGCCGGTTGGTGCAGCCGTTCGATCTTGTCTGTTCGCGGGGCTACGCATACTGGCTGGTCTATCCTGAGGCGCGCCGCAATGCGCCGCAGATCAAGGCGTTCCGCGACTGGGTGCTGGCCGAGGCGGAAAGACAGAGGGCGAGTGCCGGGGTGGTGAGACTGGTCGGGGACCGAACAGAATAGAGTGATCAGGTCATTCTGGATTTTCTCAACCCGAATGTTTAAATAAACAAAATGAGTTCGCCTTCAACCGCCGAAAACATCCTGTTTGCCCTCAAGACGCGCGGCGCGCTCAGCGCGCGCCAGGTGGCGGACACGTTCAAGATCAGCACCATGGGTGCCCACAAGGCGCTGAATGCACTGGCCGAGCAGAAGCTGGTGGATGCCGAAGACGAAAGCCGGGGGCGTGGCCGTCCGACCCGCCTGTTCCGGCTGACCGCCGCTGGCCATGCGCGGTTTCCGGACAATCATGCCGAACTCAGCGTTGAGCTTATCGAGGATGTACGGACACTTTTCGGCAAGGCCGGGCTGGACAGGCTCATTGCCAGCCGCGAGGCGCGGCAGCGGCGGGCCTACGCTGAGCTCAAGGGCCAAACCCTTGGTGAGAAGGTTGCCGATCTGGCGCGGATGCGCAGTGCCGAAGGTTATATGGCGCGCAGCGAGGTCGCCGAGGATGGCAGCCATCTTCTGATCGAGGATCATTGTCCGATCTGCGCGGCAGCGGATGCCTGTCAGGGGTTCTGCCGTTCGGAACTGGCGATCTTCAGGGCGGCGCTGGGGAATGGCGTGAGCGTTGAACGCGAAGACCATTTGCTCTCGGGTTCGCGGCGCTGCACGTATAGAATACGTGCGATCGAATCGAGATAAGCGCCTCAGGGCCGGGACTAATAAATTGACTGTATCCGCGGAAACTTCGTTCTCCCACATCACCGACTGGGTGTTCGATCTCGACAACACGCTCTACCCGCGGACCTGCAACCTTTTCGCCCAGATCGACAGCCTGATCACGGACTATGTGGCCGATGTTACCGGTCTGGCGCGCGATGAAGCGCGGGTGCTGCAGAAGGCCTATTACCGCGACAATGGCACGACATTGAATGGTCTGATGGCCTTTCACGGGGTTGACCCGGATCACTATCTGTCCGTGGTTCACGCCATCGACTACTCGCCAGTCGAGGCCGATCCGGCCCTCGTCGAGGCGATCCGGCGGTTGCCGGGGCGCAAGCTGATCTTCACCAACGCCGACACCGGACACGCCGAAAGCGTGCTGCACCGGCTGGGCGCAATTGACCTGTTCGACGGCATTTTTGACATCAGGGCGACCGGATATACACCCAAGCCCGAAAAACCCGCCTACGACCGGTTCCTGCAGCATTTCGGTGTTGCGCCTGATCGTGCCGTGATGTTCGATGATCTCGAAAAGAACCTCAAAACGCCACATGAGCTTGGTATGCGCACAGTTCAGGTGATTGCCGGAGACGATTTTGTCCACAGCCAGGTTGACGAATGGGAATTGGTGCGCGGTGAAGACCAGGCACATATTCACCACATCACCGAGGACCTCGGGGACTTTCTCCGCCGGCTCTGACCCTCTGCCGAACCTGTTCATTTCTCATCATTGCCCGGAACCGAAAACATGAAGCTGACCCCGATCACGCTTGCGAGCCTTACGATGTTGACCGCACCCGTGCAGGCGCTGGCTGTTGAACCCGAAGCGTTTGCCGAAGCGCTCACCGCGCTGTTCAACCAGGCGGACACAGAACTTCGTTTCGACAGGGTTGATGCCCGTGGCGACGACATTGTGATCGACGGGGCCAGCCTTTCGCTTGCCGGTGAAGGTCCCCTCGAGTTCGACGTCACCATCGAGTTTTTGAACGTCGGCGAAACTGATGACGGTGGCTATACCGCCGACCGGGCAATCATCGACCGGCTGGTCATGGAAGAAGACGAGTTCCGTGTGCAGGTGGACGGTTTGGTCTGGGAGAACGTGCTGTTTCACGCGCTGCCGCCCACCGATCCACAGGCGGGGGTATTCCACCCTTCGCAATTCTTCACCGGCCCGCTGCGCCTGTTTGTTGAAGACAGTGAAGTGTTCCGCATTTCCCGGATCGAATCCGGCAATGCGGTCAGCGCGGACGAACAGTCGGTCAGCTTCAACATGGCCGCGGCCGGCATGAAACTTGACCTGGTGGCGCTGGAAGAACTTGAGGAACTGCCGCCGGAACTGGCCGAACTGGATGTGTCTGAGATTACGATGGAACTGGGCGCCCAGTCGCAATGGGATGTGGCCAGTGGTCAGATGGAGGTCTCCGGTTCATTCATTGATATCTCTGAGGTTGGCCGCTTCGAGTTCGCCGGCTCGATTCTCGGCTACGACCTGGATTTTCTGGGTGAATTGCTCGAAATGCAGCGTGCGTCCGTCGAGGACGGGGCTGTGTCGGAAGCTGAGTCCATGGACCAGATGATGCACATGGCCAACTCGCTGTTCCTGAATGGCGCCCGCCTGCGGTTTGACGATGACGGGATCACCAACAAGCTGCTGGATATGGCGGCGGAAGAACAGGACATGCCGCGGGCCGCCATGACCATCGGCTTTGCCGCGGCGCTGCCGATCATGGCCTCGGAACTTGGGGTGTCTGAAGCGCTGTCCACTGCGCTGCTGCGCGCCGCGACCGATTACATGATCAGCCCGCAATCGTTCGAGGTGCGGCTCTTGCCCAACAAACCGGTCAGATTCTCGCGGTTGGCAGAAGCAGTGGAAGGGGAAGATGCCGAAGCGCTGATCGGCATGTTCAATTTCGAAGTGGAAGCGAACCAGCCGCGCGCTGACTGATCAGACGCTGAGCTCGATTTTGGGAAGATTGTAGTGTTTGCGCACGACCTCCCAACCTTCCTCAGCCGTGTCGACAATTGTGAAAAGGCTCGTGTCCCCCGGTGAGATGGTTCCCTCTTCCTCGAGTGCTTCAAGGTTGATGGTCTTGCCCCAGAACTCACCGCCGAACAGGACGAGCGGAATGCGTTCCATGCGTCCGGTCTGGATGAGGGTCAGGGTTTCGAAGAATTCGTCGAGCGTACCGAAACCGCCGGGGAACACGGCGACCGCACGCGCGCGCAACAGGAAGTGGATCTTGCGCGTCGCGAAATAGTGGAAGTTGAAGCACATATCGGGCGTGACATAGGTGTTCGGCGCCTGCTCGTGCGGCAGCACGATGTTGAAGCCGATGGAGGGTACGCCGACATCGGCAGCTCCCCTGTTTCCGGCTTCCATGACGCCCGGTCCTCCGCCGGTCACCACCACGTAATCCTTGTGATCAAGAGCCTTTGAGGTCAGCGAAGCGTATTGGGCGAAACGGCGGGCCTCGGTGTAATAGCGCGAGCTTTTGAGAAGGCTTTCGCGGGCCTTCGGCGTCTTGGCGGCCCAGGGATCCTTGCCCGGTTCTGCGATACGCGCGCCGCCAAACAGCACAACGGTCGAATTGACCCCGCGTTCGCGCAACCACATTTCAGGCTTGAGATATTCGAGCTGGAAGCGGACGCCGCGCATATCCTCGGAGGTCATGAATTCCTCGTCGGTGAAGGCGAGCTTGTAGGCCGCCGCTTCGGTCTGCGGCGTATGCGGTACCTTGCGAGTGGCCTCAATATCCTGTTTCGACGTGCGAAGCGGGGTATGGCGGCGGCGGTCGGTCATTCAGGTCTCCAGTCCTTGTTGACCCGGATTCTGACATGGCTGAGTTAAATATCTCTCGCCACGGCGCCGAGGTTCACAGTCCCGCAATCTGTGATAAGGGACATCGCACCGACACGCGTTCTGCAACATACGGGAATTGCCATGAGCCACGCTGAACTGGCCCGCACGATCGATGAAGCCTTCGAGGCCAGAGACACTGTCAACTTCAACACCACGGGCGAAATTCGCGACGCGGTGGAAGACACGCTGGCGCAACTGGATTCGGGTGCGCTTCGTGTGGCCGAAAAGACCGCAGAGGGCACCTGGCAGGTCAATCAATGGGCCAAGAAGGCAGTGCTTTTGAGCTTCCGGCTGAATGACATGAAGGCCATTCCCGGCGGTCCGGGCGGGTCGCACTGGTGGGACAAGGTGCCCTCAAAGTTCGATGGCTGGAGCGAGAACAGGTTCCGTGAGGCTGGTTTCCGTGCCGTGCCGGGCGCCATTGTCCGGCACTCGGCCCATATCGCCAAAGGCGCGGTGCTGATGCCGTCCTTCGTGAACCTGGGCGCCTACGTCGATGAAGGCACAATGGTGGATACCTGGGTGACCGTGGGGTCGTGTGCCCAGATCGGCAAGGGCGTTCACCTTTCCGGTGGTGTCGGGATTGGCGGCGTGCTCGAGCCGATGCAGGCGAACCCGACCATTATCGAGGACGAGTGTTTCATCGGCGCCCGTTCCGAGATCGTTGAAGGCGTGATTGTCGGCGAAGGTTCGGTGATCTCGATGGGCGTTTTCATCGGCCAATCCACCAAGATCGTCGACCGCACGACCGGAGAAGTGCACATGGGACGGGTTCCGCCCTACTCGGTTGTGGTTTCCGGTTCGATGCCGGGCAAGCCGCTCCCCAACGGCGAGCCCGGCCCAAATCTTTACTGTGCGGTGATCGTCAAGCGGGTGGATGCGCAGACAAGGTCCAAAACGTCGATCAACGAATTGCTTAGGGACTGAGCCGTCCAGCGTCTGTCAGACTCAATTCGTTTGCACTAGTCTGCGCCCGGGCGACTGATTGCGCCCGACACTGTTCCGGGCCTGAGGAGGGGACAAATGGACTGGCAGTATCTTTATACCCAAATGGACGGGCGCATTGGCCGAAAGCAATTCTGGCTTGGCGCCGTGGTGATGGTTGTGATCGGCATCGTCCTGTCGATCCTTGTGAATTTCTTTACAGGCGGGTTCAACATGACGCCCGCAGCAGACGCGGAAACCGCGATGGCGGCTTTCCGGGCGGCATGTATCGCCAACATCGTGGTCTTTGTGCTGCTGGTCTGGCCACTGGCGGCGCTGATGATCAAGCGGCGGCATGACCGCGGATCGTCGGGCAATGACGTCTGGGCCTATATCGGACTGGCCCTGGTGGCGCAGTTGCTTACACTCTTTGGCATTGACTATTCGGCGGTACAGATACCCGGGACCGACAGCTATGTGGTCACACCCGGCTTCATGTCCGGCGGTCTCGGCTTCATTGTGGGCATATTCGCGCTCTATCTTCTCGTGGTCTGCGGTTTCCTCAAGGGCAACGAAGGTGCGAACGCCTACGGGCCCGACCCGCTGGCCAGCTAGACCATTCGGCAGGATTGCATGACAATTGAGACGACCGGCAGTCCTGCCGAACTTCTGAAAGACCTGATCCGCTGCGCTTCGGTGACCCCTGTCGAGGATGGGGCGCTGGATGTGCTGGAACGGTTTTTGACGCCGCTCGGGTTCGCCTGTACGCGGCTTGTGTTTGAGGGAGACGGGTCGTACCCGGTCGACAATCTTTTTGCCACCCGTGGTTCCGGCGGGCGGCATATTCTGTTTGCCGGGCACACGGACGTGGTGCCGGTTGGCGACGAAGCGGCATGGACGCACGGGCCGTTTGCCGCGGACGAAGCCGACGGGATGATCTGGGGGCGCGGGGCGGTGGACATGAAGTCCGGCGTCGCCGCTTTCTGCGCTGCGGTGGCACAAGCGGTGGCCTACGGCACAGCGGACAAGGGCACCATCTCCCTGGCGATCACCAACGACGAAGAGGCCGATGCGATCAACGGCAGTGTCAAGCTGCTCGACTGGGCGGCGCAGCAGGGCCACCGGTTCGATTTCGCGATCGTCGGCGAGCCTAGCTCCTACGCAGTGATGGGCGACAGTATCAAGATCGGGCGACGCGGGTCGCTGAGCGGAATCGTGACGGTCAGGGGCAAGCAGGGCCATTCGGCCTATCCCGACCGGGCCAATAATCCCATGCCGCATTTGGCGGCGCTGGCCAGGCATCTGGCAACCGCCGAACTTGATGAGGGCACCGAGCATTTCCAGCCTTCAAACCTTGAGATCACCTCGATCGATACGGGCAATACGGCGACCAATGTCATCCCGGCGGCAGGACGGCTGAGTTTCAATATCAGGTTTAACGATCTGTGGACGGCGGACAGTCTGCGTGCATGGATCGATCAGCAGATCCAGTCAGCCGCCACTGAAGGGATCAGCATCTCCTGGAAACAGGTGGCGGCGGTGGCGCAGAGCTTTGTGTCGCCGCTCAGCGATGATGTGACTGCTGTTTGCGATGCTGTTGAAACCGTGACGGGCCGCCGGCCGGACCTCGCGACGTTCGGCGGCACCTCCGACGCCCGCTTCATTGCGCCGTTCTGTCCGGTTATCGAGTGCGGGCTTGTGGGTACGACCATGCATCAGGTGGACGAGCGGGTGCCGGTTGCCGAACTGGAACAACTCACCGAGATTTACCGGCAATCGCTTGCGGCATTCTTTGCCAAGTCCTGACGCGACATTCGATTTCAACGCGCAAGGGTTGCCCCGGTGCCCACGCGTGCTTAAGTGCTAACCCATCGAAAAACCAGCCGCCGGCCCCGCCAGAATGTTCCAGAGCCTGTTTGAAGAATTCATCTATGCCGGCCGGGGCACTTTTCAGCTGTTGCTGGGGCGCCGCGATGCGTCGAGCAATTTCGATCTCAGCCTGCGCGGGCTGACGGGCAGTTTCGTCGCGTTTCTGGTGGCTGCCGCATTCAACGCGTTCCTGCCCGGTATCATGGGTGTCGAGAATGCACCTTCGGCGACCTCAGCGCTATTGTTCGTGCTGGTGCTGTATGGAACGCAGGCAGGCGCTGCGGCGCTGATCCTCAGGGTTTTCGGTCGCGGCGACGGGTTCGTACCCTATCTGGTGTGTGACAACTGGGCGACCTTTTACATCAGCGTGCTGTCGGCATTGATGGTGGCGGTGCGGCTCAACGGCGATCTGTCGCTGCTCATCCTCGGGGTGGGCGTCATCATCGTCGAAATCAACATCGCAAGGTTGATCGTCACCTTGCGGCCCCTGCAGATCGTTGGATTCCTGTTTGCACAATTGATCGGCGTGATGATCGGGCTGATGATCATCGGGGCTTTCCTGCCGCCGGAACTGGCCGATCAGGCCGCACTTTCCGGCGCGGTCTCCGGGTAATCCACCTGCGTCAGGTAGAGCCCCGCGGAGGGTGCCAGCGGGCCACACCATGAACGGTCCCTGGCGTCCAGCGCCTTTTTCATGTCGCCCACTTCCCAACGCCCCTCGCCGACCATTTTGAGCGAACCCACAAGCGAGCGCACCATGTGGTGCAAAAAGCTGCAGGCGTGCGCGGTGACCAGAACATGTTCACCTTCACGGATGACGGCGAGGTGATCGAGTGTCTTGACCGGTGAGTTGGCCTGGCACTCGGCGGCGCGGAAGGTGGTGAAGTCATGCTGGCCGAGCATGAGTTGGGCGGCCTCGTGCATCGGGCCGGCGTCAAGTTCGGCGGGAACGTGCCAGACGCGATCCACTTCAAGGCCGGGCCGGGCACGCCGGTTGAGAATGCGGTATTCGTAGTAGCGGCGTATCGCGGAAAAGCGCGCCTCAAAACTCTCCGGCACGGCCTCACATGCGATGATCGAAATCGGGTGGGGTTTGAGATGGTAGTTCAGCGCCTCACCAACCCGGAACGGATCCCAGGCGCGGGTGAGATCGAAATGC
The DNA here is from genome assembly GCA_017794705.1 of Devosia sp. Taxonomy (GTDB): domain Bacteria; phylum Pseudomonadota; class Alphaproteobacteria; order Rhizobiales; family Devosiaceae; genus IH3. The sequence continues at coordinate 1,424,575 of CP051235.1, forward strand.
GCCACCTGCCCTTTTGCATGCACGCCGGAGTCCGTGCGCCCCGCAGCCTGCGTCGTGACTTCCTCGCCGGAAAAGCCGCGAATCGCCTCTTCGAGCGCCTGCTGCACGCTCATCCGGTCGGGCTGGCGTTGCCAGCCTACGAAGGGTGTGCCGTCATATTCGATCGTAAGCTTGAACCGCGACATGTCAGGCACCACCCAGCCGCAGCCCCTTGAGGCTGCCGGTGCCGCGCACGAAATCCGCCGCGCTCATCGCTGACTTGCCTTCGCGCTGCACGTCCATGAGGCGAACAGCACCTTCGCCACACGCGATCACCAAATCATCGGAAAGCACTTCACCGGGGACGCCGTGTCCTTCGGCGCGCTCGGATTTCAGCACTTTGACCCGAACGGGTTTGCCGGACAGGCTGAACTCCGTCCAGGCGCCGGGAAACGGCGAAAGGCCACGAATGTGGTTGTGCACGTCCGCCGGGGGACGTGTCCAGTCAATGTGCGCCTCAGCCTTGTCGATCTTTTTGGCGTAAGTGGCGCCCTCTTCCTGCTGCGGTGTGAAGGTGAGACTTCCGCGTTCCAGCGCCGCCAGCGCGCGCGCCATCAGGTCGGCACCGCGCCGCATCATTTCATCGTGCAACTGGCCGGCTGTCATGCCTTGCGGGATCGGAATGGTTTCGGCGAGCGCAACCGGACCGGTGTCCAGCCCTTCGTCCATTCGCATGACCATGACGCCGGTCTGCGTGTCGCCTGCCATGATGGCCCGCTGGATGGGCGCGGCCCCGCGCCATCGCGGCAACAACGAGCCATGAAGGTTGAGACACCCCAGTTCCGGTGCGTCGAGAATGGCTTTGGGCAGCAGCAATCCGTAGGCAACCACCACGGCGACGTCGGCGTTGTGGGCCGCAAATTGTGCCCGGTCCTGTTCGGCCCTGAAGTTTTTGGGCGTGAACACCGGCACGCCCAGCCCCTCGGCGGCCACATGCACGGGGCTCTTGCGCTCGGCCTGGCCGCGGCCGGCAGGACGCGGCGGCTGGGTATAGCAGGCCACGATCTGGTGTCCGTGGGCAGCGATTTCCTGCAGGGTGGGCACGGAGAAATCCGGGGTGCCCATGAAGATCACGCGCATGCTGCGCCTTTCAATGCCGTTTCAGGCACGGTTCCGGTCAACCGGCGGCTCGCTTGGCGGCCTTGGTGAATTTCTTGGTGACGCGGTCGCGCTTCAGCCGCGACAGATAGTCGATGAACAGTTTGCCATCGAGATGATCGATCTCATGCTGGATGCAGGTGGCGAGCAGACCCTCGGCCGCCAGTTCCACCGTTTCACCCTGCCGGTCCAGAAAACGCACCTTGCATTCGGCTGGCCGTTCGACCTCCTCGTAATATTCGGGGATCGACAGGCAGCCTTCCTCGTGAGTCCAGAGTTCGTCGGACAGCCAGATCAGTTCGGGGTTGATCATGGTGATCGGGTCGGGTTCGCTTTCCTTGTCCGAAACATCCATGACCACGACGCGTTTCATCTCGCCGATCTGCGGCGCCGCGAGGCCGATACCTGGCGCCTCGTACATGGTCTGAAACATGTCATCGATGAGGGTCTGCAAGGCGTCGTCGAACTCTGCGACCGGGTCTGTGACCTGGCGCAGACGCGGATCTGGAATTTGCAGGATGGGACGAAGCGCCATCATTGAGCCTCTGATACGGAAATTTCGCCTCTCGATATGGTAATTTTGGCGTTGCGGTCAACTGTACCGCGCTGCACCCTGCCCCGTCGGCCTCGCGAATCGGATAGGTTTTTGCCTCATGGACAGCGTCGCATTCACATTGCTGGAACGGCCGGTGACCTATGGCGAGGCCGGACTTGCCGGATTTGTCGTGCTGGCCCTGCTGCTTGTCGGCCTGCTTATCGCCATTCTGCGCGGAAATTCGAAACGAATTTCGGCCGAAAGCGAGGCAGCGGCAAACGCGGTGCGCGAGAATTTCGCGCAACAGATCAATGACCGCAACCTGAGGATAAGTCAGCTCGAAGAGCGCGAGCAGCGCCTGATCCGCTCCAACACCGACCTCGAGGCGCGCGCCGCCAGTCTGCAGACGCGGCTGGAAGAACAGACGCGGCATGCCGAGGAGAATCTGCAGCGCTTCATGAATGCGCGCCAGCAGATGACCGATGAGTTCAAGTCGGTCGCGGGTGAAATCCTGAAGGTCAATTCGGAGAGTTTCACCAAACTCAATCAGGAACAGGTCGGCCAATTGCTGAAGCCGCTGCGCGAGGGGATCGACAATTTCCAGCGCAACATGGTTCAGGACCGCGCGGCGATGGGCGAGCAGATCGCAGCGCTGACCCGTTCCAATCTTGAGATCACCACCGAGGCGCAAAACCTGACGCGGGCGCTCAAGGGCAATTCGCAGACCCAGGGCGCTTGGGGGGAAATGATCCTCGCCACCATACTTGAGCGATCGGGCCTCCGCGAGGGGGAGCAATATCTCATCCAGCAGACCCATGCCGGTGAAGAGGGCAGCCGGTTGCGCACCGACGTCGAAATCATCATGCCGAACGGCGACAGGATTATCATCGATTCCAAGGTGTCGCTTACGGCTTTTGAGGCGTTCACAAACTGCGAAGATGATGATGAGCGTGCCGCCCACCTGTCCGATCACGTCATGTCGGTGCGGGGGCATATCAAGACGCTTTCGGGCAAGGAATATCACCGGCACGCGCAGAGCGGGCTGGATTTCGTGTTCATGTTCGTGCCGATCGAATCGGCCTTTTCGGTTGCCGTGACCCGCGATCCCTCGCTGATCGAGCAAGCCATTTCGCAGGGCGTGATGATCACCACACCCACCACGCTTTTGAGCGCGCTGCGCACCGTGCGCAATGTGTGGGACGTGGAAAAGCGGCACCAGAATGCCGAACTGATCGCCGAACGGGCCGGTGCGCTTTATGAAAAGATCGCCGGGTTCATGTCCAACATGGACAAGCTGGACCAGAACCTGACCCGGGCCCGGCAGAGTTTCGACGAGGCCAAGGGGCAACTGTCCGAGGGCCGGGGGAATGTGGTGCGGCAGGTGGAAATGCTGCGCGAGCTGGGTGCGAAGACCAACAAGTCCCTGCCGCAAGGCTGGGAAACTGACGAGGGCGGCTCGGTCGTGCGATTACCGACCGAAGCCAAGTCCGAGCCGGATCCTTCGCGCAACTCAGGCGAAAGCTGAGCGGTTCAGGAGCCGGTCTTGCCAAGCTTGGCCGGGCCTTTTTCGCCGTTCCAGTGGTGAACCTTGCCGCTGGTGTAGTCCTTGAACGCCTCGATACCGACCGGCTTGCTGACCAGATAGCCCTGCGCCTCAGCGCATACTTCGCCCTTGAGGAACTCAAGTTCCTCGGAGCGTTCGACGCCTTCGGCGAGGACCGGCAGGTTCAGACCCTTGCCGAGACCCAGGACGGCGCGCACGATGGTGGCGGACTGTTCGGAATGGTCAACCGAGCGGATGAAGGACTGGTCGACCTTGATCTTGTCGAACTGGAAGGCGCGGAGGTTGGACAGGGACGAATAGCCGGTGCCGAAATCATCCATGGCGATGCGCACGCCCAGCGCCTTGACTTTGGCCAGGGTGGCGATGGCACGGGCCATGTCCTTGACCAGCGCGGTCTCGGTGATCTCGATCTCCAGACGGCGTGGTGAGAGGCCGGTATCGGAGAGGATCTGCTGCAGTTTTTCGGCAAAGTCATGCTGGTGCAATTGCACCGCCGAGACATTGACGGCCAGCGACAGCGGGTTTTCCCACGAGGCCGCCTCTGCGCAGGCGGTGCGCATGACCCAGTCGCCGATCTTGATGATCAGCCGGGATTCCTCGGCAAGCGGAATGAACTCCGCCGGTGAGACCATACCGCGCTCCGGATGTTCCCAGCGCACCAGCGCCTCGAAACCGGTGACCTCGCCGGTCTGAACCACGACCTGGGGCTGATAGACTAGCCGCATTTGCTGATTGTCGACAGCGACACGCAGGTCGTGTTCAAGCATGCGGCGGGCGCGCACGCGAACACCCATATCCTCGTGGAAGAAGCAATAGGTGCCCCGCCCCTCCTGTTTGGCGCGGTAAAGGGCGGTGTCAGCGAAATTGAGCAGGGTCGTGATGTCCTCGGAATTGTCGGGATAGACCGAGATGCCCAGGCTTGCCGCCATGTGAGTGGCGTCGCGGTCTTCCAGGTTGGCGGCGCTCATGGCTTCGAGGACGCGTGAAGCGAGGGCCCCTGCCTCAGATGGTTCGGCGATATCGGGCATGATGATGGCGAACTCGTCGCCGCTCAGCCGGGCAGCGAACTGATCGCCGGAGATGCATTCGCTCAAGACCCGGCCGACCTGCTTGAGCAGGGCATCACCGGCAGCATGACCAAAAAGGTCGTTGACTTCCTTGAACCGGTCCAGGTCGAGCGCCAGCACTGCAAGCCGGGAATTGTGACGGCGGGCCTTGGTCAGTTCGGTCTCCAGCCGTTCCTGAAAACTGGCGCGGTTGGGCAGTCCTGTCAGCGCATCATGAAGCGCCATGAAGCGGATATATTGTTCGGCTTCGCGGCGGTCGCGCAGGTCGCGGAAGGCGATGGCGGTCTGGATCGTGCCACCGAAATTGACGTTACGCAGGATGGCCTCGACCGGGACGTTGTCGCCATCGGTCTCAATCTCGATCTCAAGCGGCGAGGCGGGACTGGAATGCAACTTGTCCAGCATTTCGGGATCGACGAAGCGGGTGATGTCTGATCCGACCAGATCGTCGCCCTTCCGACCCACGATTTCCAGAAAGCTCTCATTGACGGTGACGATGGTCCGCCCGTCGCAGACCACCAGGCCCTCGACGGCGGCGTTGGCCAGGTCACGCAGGCGGACATTTTCGCGCTCGTCGCGGCGGCGATCGCGCAGTTCCAGATAGACCCCGGTCAGCGCCGCCATAAGGATCAGAAGGCTGACGCCGGCGACAGCTGCGGGCAACAGGATCGAACCCGCGCCGCTCAGTCCATCGACAATGGCATAGCAGTTCTCAAAGCCGGCGGCCCCCATCGCCGTGAAATGCATGGCGACGATGGCAAGGGTCAGGGTCAGCGTGCCGCCGAGCTTTGCGGCGATCGTTTCGTTTTTCGTGCCGATGGCCAGTGCAAGAGCACCCAGGCCAATGCCGAACAGCACGGAGGTCGCGGTTGTAGCGGGGTCCCAAGCGATCGCACCGCCGATGACCAGTGAGGCCATGCCGGTATAGTGCATTGCCGAAATGCCGAGCCCCAGGATCGCACCGCCGAGCCAGACGTCGGATCGTCGCTCGCCGATCGTGGCCAGCCACAGCCCGCCGCCCGTGACGGACACGGAAATGCCAAGCGACAGCAGGGTCAGCGGCAAGTCGAAGCCGAAGGCGACACCGGGGTTGAAGGCCAGCATTGCGATGAAGTGTGTGGCCCAGACGCCGAAACCGATGGATACCGCGGCAATGGCCAGCCAGGCCTTTTGCAGCGAGCCTTTAGACTTGCGGGAATGAGCGAGCAGTGTGACAGCCGAAAAGCTGGAGACGGCGCAGATCAGGGCGGCGAGCGCCACCATGCGCAAATCATGTTCAAAGAAAAACGTCTCGATAACCGGCGACATGCCCTGCGTTCCCTGAGTGAGCTGAATTCCGCGGGAACCCTGACGGGTTTGGCTTTTCAAAATGTGAATCTACCCGCACGCGGCGCAAATGCGCGCTGAATGCGTGAATCAATCCTTAACTCTGCAGGTTCTCAGAGACTTGTGCGGGCTTTCAGGGCCTGGGACAGGGTGCCCTCATCCAGGTAATCCAGTTCACCGCCGACGGGTACACCGTGGGCCAGGCGCGTGACCTTGAGGTCAAGTTTGGCGAGTTGATCTGTGATGAAGTGGGCGGTTGTCTGGCCCTCGACTGTGGCGTTGACCGCCAGCACGATCTCGGAGAATTCCGACGCCCGGGCGATCAACTGGTCGATGGTCAGGTCTTCGGGCCCGATGCCATCAAGGGGGGACAGCACGCCGCCCAGGACGTGGTAGCGTACCGCGCCGACGCCGGCCCGTTCCAGCGCCCAGAGATCCGCCACGTCTTCGACCACGATCAGCATGCCGCTTTCGGCGCGGCGCGGATCAGTGCAGATCGAACAGGGCGAACTCGTATCAACATTGCCGCAGGTGGCACATTCGACAACGGTTTCCACCGCACGGTCGAGGGCTGCCGCCAGCGGCACCATAAGACCATCCTTGCGCTTGATCAGGTGCAGCACGGCCCGGCGGGCCGAGCGCGGGCCGAGGCCGGGCAAACGCGCCAGCAACTGGATCAATTGTTCGATTTCGCGCCCACCGGTGCCGGACATCGCAACGCCCGTTTTCTAAAAGGGCAGTTTCATGCCCGGCGGGATGGGCAAACCTGCTGTGATTTCCTGCATTTTTTCGTTCATCTTGGCTTCCGCCTTGCCCTTGGCGTCGGCGTGGGCGGCGATGATCAGGTCTTCCAGCATCTCGCCGTCTTCGGGCTTGAGCAAGGCGGGATCGATCTTGATGCTGCGCAATTCACCCTTGCCACTCAAAGTGATGGTGACCATGCCGCCTCCGGCGGTGCCCGACACTTCGGTCTGGGCGATCTGCTCCTGCATTTCGCTCATTTTGGACTGCATTTCCTGCAGTCGGCCCATCATGCCCATCAGATCTTTCATCAGATATCCTCTTCTTGGTCCGGATCGTCGTCATCTGCAAAGCCGGCATCCGGCGCAGGCAGCGGGGCGGCATCGCGCACCCGGACATTGACGATCTTGCTTTTCGGGAAGGCGTCCAGCACCGCGCGCACCAGCGGGTCGGCAGCTGCCTCGGAATGGCTGTCCTGTTGCTGGCGTTGCCGGGTCTCGGCGATGGTGGCCGGTCCATCTTGAACATTGTCCACCGAGATCATCCAGGTGCGCCCGGTCCAGCTCTGCAGCCGCGCGTTGATGGTGGAGACAATCGAGACGTCGGCATCATCAGTTAGCCCAATGCGCATTCGGCCCGGCTCGAAGCTGAGCGGCCTGATGTAGGTTTCCAGCGCGTGTTTGACCACCAGATCACGGTGTTCTTCAGACAGGGCGATAAGGTCGGCAAAGCTTTGCGGAGAGGGTACTGCCGGCCTGTCCGGCTGCGGGTCTGCCTGCCGCGGCTGGGCCCGCGCCTGAGACACGGCGCTGGCACCACCGGATGCGCGCGACACATGGCCGGAAGATGATGCGGGCGGAAGCGACGGACTGGCCGGCGCCGGCGTGGCGTGCTCCATGTCGCTTAGCTTCGCGATCAACTCGTCGGGTGTCGGCATGTCGGCAGCATAGGCCAGCCGGATGAGCACCATTTCGGCTGCCTGCATGGCGTTGGCGGCGTGTGTCACTTCATTCAGGCCGGACTGCAGCATCTGCCAGGCGCGGGTCAGCGCGCGCATGCTCAGTCTGGACGCGAGTTCGGCGCCACGGGTGCGCTCGTCCGGTGTCAGGGCATGATCATCAGCGGTTTCCGCGACCGCTTTCATGCGGGTAACGAGATGTGTGAGTTCGGCCAGATCGGCAATCAGCACCTGCGGATCGGCCCCGGCATCGTAAAGGGCGCGCGCGACATCCAGTACCTGCGGCACATCGCCCTGCATGACGGCGGTGAACAGGTCGATCGTCTTGCTGCGGTCGGCCAAGCCGAGCATGGACTGCACAGCCTCGCCGGTAATCTTGCCGTCGCCAAAGGCAATGGCCTGATCCAGCAGCGACAGGCAGTCGCGCACGGAGCCCTCGCCTGCGCGGACGATCATTGACATGGCGTCGGCATCGGCGCTCAGCCCTTCCTTTTCCAGCAGTTGCTGGAGATAGGTGGACATTGTGTCGGGCGGAATGCGGCGCAGGTCGAAGCGCTGGCAACGGCTGAGGATGGTGACCGGAACCTTGCGGATTTCGGTGGTGGCGAAGATGAACTTCACGTAGGGCGGCGGCTCTTCGAGCGTCTTCAGCAAACCGTTAAAGGCCTGGCGCGAGAGCATGTGCACTTCGTCGATGATATAGACCTTATAGGGTGCGGAAACCGGCCCGTAGCGGACAGAATCGATGATTTCCCGCACATCGTCGATACCGGTGTTGGACGCGGCGTCCATTTCGATGACGTCGACATGTCGGCCCTCGATGATGGCTTCGCAATGCTCGCCGGGCGTCGACAGGTCCAGCGTGGGTTGCGGGCCATCCTTGCCGACATAGTTGAAGGCGCGGGCCAGAATGCGAGCAGTCGTCGTTTTGCCGACGCCGCGCACACCTGTGAGAATGAAAGCATGGTGGATGCGGCCCGTCTTGAAGGCGTTTGAAAGGGTCTGGACCATGGCGTCCTGCCCGATCATGGCCGAAAAATCGAGCGGCCGGTATTTGCGCGCCAGGACCAGATAGGGCGAACTTGATTTGCCCGCAGGTTCCCCAATGGCCTTGCCGCTGTCCGGTTTTTTCGCAGATGCCATTCAGCTCGCCTTCGCCGCGTCAACAGGTGCGCGATTGCAGGTCCTCAGCCAATCAGCTGATCGCCGCGGTGCCATGAGCGCGCCACCCCGGCAAACCTAGAGCAGGTCATGCGATTCCGTCAAAGCCTGGATTTCACTGCATGCCGAACCGGGGTGATTGAGCGGAAGGCTGGACACGACCCGTGCCAAAACTCGTTGGGGCTGCTTCCTTCCGGACCTGACCCGGTTGGCGAGAAACACGTCCATGCCAACCTTCCTGTCCTCTATTTGAGGTATCGGACGCCCGGATGCAAGGGGCGGGTGGGCATTGACTGCATGGGATATTCAGCGTCTGCCGATGAGCTGCTTGAGCACTTTTCGCGCCCTGAGCGGCACAAGTCGTCGCGTGAACCGCTTCAGCGCATGCCGTCTGGACGTGCGGCGAAGGTGTGGTTGCATGTCGAGCGCCTGCAACCAGGCGGCGAATTCCTCCGGGCATTTGCCGCTCTGTTCAGCCCTTTGTTCAATATCCCGCCACATGAAGGTCAGGTCGTGCGGGATATTCACCTTCCGGCGGTCAAACATTTGCCTTATGTGTGCGATGGCCTGAGGCGTGTCGAACGGCATGCCCCAGTCTCGCGGGCTTTCGCCTTCCACCACGAGCCCTGCCATTGTGCGCAAGCACTTCTCACAACTGCCGCAGTTGATGCTGTTCAGGCGCGGCTTGAAACAGACGACAAGCGGTGGCCGGTGACCTGAAGGTCCGATCAGATTCAGCATCTGCGCGATCTTGTTCTGCCGCGAAACTTCAAAGGCGTCATGCACGACCCTGACACCCGGCCAGCGCAACTGACCTTCAAACTCCGGATCCGCTCCGTTGGGTTCGGGAACCTCTGCGGTATGACCTGATGCAAGATGGATTCGGGGGGCGCCTCTGAGGTGGGCAATTGGCGCGGCCGCGCCGACAAAGGAGATGCCATACTGAACGCCTGTCCACCAGGTCATTTCCATTTGCCTGAGATCAGGAAGGAGCAGTTTGTCCTGTTCCAGGAAATCGTGAGCATTGGTTGTCACGAAGCCGATTTCCAGGCCGTGCATTCTGGCGAAACCCGTCGCACGTTCCCGGATGGCCCGTGTAGTGGCAGGATCCGAGATCGAACGCTCGAGTTTAAGCAGATAGGGTCGGTCGCCGAGGTTCTTGTAAACGAGATGCGTTGAGTCCAGTCCGCAGCTGTACATGGCGAGCGGAGCAGTTGTTTTTGTGGCCGGAGGGGCAGGTTCATCACCCTCGAAATGCAGGCGACCATCCCAGGCCGTTCCCGGCAGAAGTTCGGCACGGTTGAGGCGTGCCTTCTCGAGCGTATCCTCAAGGTCATGACTTCGGAACGGCACACGCAGATGCAGGCCCAGTGCCCAAACCAACGACGCGAGATTGAGGATTGCGGTCACGTAGCTGACGTATTCGGGAATGTTTTCAACCGTTTCGAGTTGCTGGTACTCAAAGAACAGGTCATCGCGAATAGCGCCTGTCGCCTTTATCGAGGAGGCAGGCACTATGGTGAGACGGTTTGCCCTGGTTTCGATGCGGCACAGGTTTTCCATTGGTCATTCGCTCCTGAGAAATGCTCGTGTCGCGCCGGGTTGTGTCAACTTCACTAGCACCGAAATTGCACATGCACCATTTGCCGCACCTGATCCGCCAGCGGTTGCGCCCTTTGGGGTGAACTTATATCTTCCGCGCGCGTTGAATTGGCCCAGAATCAATGGCAAACAGGGCCGGCATGGGATTTTGCCCCGGTTCCCGGGGTGAAGACGGTTGGGAGACACCGAATGAGTTTTGAGCTGAACAAGATCGCAGGTGCGATTCTGGGCACTTTGTTGCTCGTCATGGGCCTGGGGTTCTTGGCAGAAGCCATTTATGCGCCAATCGAAGGCCGGGGGCCGGGATATGCGCTGCCGGAGCCGGAAGAAGGCGGGGCAGTCGAGGGGCCGGTTGAGGTCGAGGCCACGCCGTTGCCGATCCTGCTGGCGAGTGCTTCGGTGGATGACGGCGCCAGCGCCGCCCGCAAGTGTGCCTCCTGTCACAATTTCGGTGAAGGCGAAGGCAACAAGACCGGTCCAGGCCTTTATGACATTGTCGGCCGCGAGATCGCCAACCACGGCGGATTTGCCTATTCAGACGCGCTGATTGCCTATGGCGAAGAGCATGGCAACTGGTCCTATGAAACCCTGGCCGAATTCATTCATGACCCGCGTGGGTCGGTGCCCGGCACCAAGATGACCTTCGCCGGCATCGGCGACGAGGAGGAACTGGCCGACATTCTTGCCTACTTCCAGACCCTGTCTGCTTCCCCGGTTCCCTTCCCGGCGCCGGAAGAAGTGGTAGCTGAAGAACCGGCCGCGGAGGAAGCTGTTGCTGAAGCCGCTGAAGAGACACCGGCGATGGAAGAAGCACCTGCGGAAGAGGCGGTTGCAGTGGAAGAGGAAGCGGTGACCGAAGAACCAGTGACCGAAGAAGCTGAACCTGCTGCCGAAGAGCCTGCTGCCATGGAAGAAGAGTCCGCCGCAGAGGCACCGGCCGCAGAAGAGTCCGCTGACGCTGGCGGCGCCAGTGAACTGGAGGCAGCCATCGCTGCGGCCTCGCTCGACGACGGTGCAGCCGCAATTCGCGCCTGCCGCGCCTGTCACGACTGGACGGCGGAGGGGCGCAACAAGGTTGGGCCGCTTCTGTACGACGTGGTCGGCCGCGATGTCGCGAGTGTTGAGGGCTACTCATACTCCGCCGGCATGCAGGCTTTCGCCGAAGAACATCCGGTGTGGACATATCAACTGCTGGACGAGTACCTGACCGATCCACGAGGCGTGGTTTCGGGCACCAAGATGACCTTTGCCGGGGTACGCGACGCCGAGGATCGCGCCGCGATCATTGCGCTGCTGCGTTCGCAGTCGCCCGACCCTGTGCCGCTGGCCGGCGCCGAATAGGACCCGCGACACACGGCAATTTGTGTTGGAGACACGGGCCGCCCGGCATTCGGGCGGCCCTTTTTCTTGAGGAGGAGGGACCAGATGCTGCTCTTGCATCTTTCGGACGTGGATGAGGACCGCTGGAGCGCCCGGCTCGCAGCAAAGCTTGGTGGCTACCCGATCGTTCGCCGGGGAGATCAGTTTGATCCCCGAGACGTGCGTTACATCTTCGTCTGGAAACCGCTCGAGAACGCGTTTGACGGGCTGACCAACCTGAAGGCCGTTCTGTCGCTGGGTGCCGGGGTTGACGCGCTGTTGCGGCACCCTCGCCTGCCGGAGGGTGTGCCGATCGTGCGCTTCGTCGATGAAGAACTCACTCAATGCATGACGGATTACGTCATCGCCAATGTCACCATGCATCAGCGTTGTCACAGCCGATATGTCGCCGATCAGGCGGCACGGCACTGGACGCAGTTCTATCCGGCACCGGCCTGGGACATCTCGGTGGGCATCATGGGGTTGGGCGAACTTGGCCGGGACGCTGCGGAGAAGTTGCGCGCGCTGGGTTTTGCCGTCCGCGGATGGAGCCGGAAGGCGCGCGATATCGAAGGGGTCGAGACATTTGCAGGACCTGATAGTTTCGACGCGTTTCTTGCGGGGACGGACATTCTGGTAAATCTGCTGCCGCTGACGCCGGAGACCGAGGGCATTCTCAATCGCAAGACCTTCGGCAAGCTGCGCCGCGACAATCTCAACGGTGGTCCGACGATCATCAACGCGGCGCGCGGCGGGCATCAGAATGAAGATGACATCGTCACAGCCCTCACGGACGGCACCCTGGGCGCGGCCAGCCTCGACGTATTCCAGACCGAGCCGCTGCCCGAAGCGAGTCCGCTGTGGACGGCACCCAACTGCTACATCACCCCGCACATTGCGGCGATTTCCAACCCGGACAGTGGCGCTGCCTATTTTGCGAGGGTGCTGCTGGAGCATGAGCAAGGTAAGCCGCTGCCCAATGTGATCGATGTCGACCGGGGTTACTGAACCAGATCGAGCTTCAGGATCTGGCTGGTCAACCTGAACGCCGGGCCCATTCATGTTCAATCAACCGAAACGATCCTTGATGACCTGATAGGCGGCACGCATGGCCTGGTCGGCGCCGCCCATCGGTCGCCCGGCTTTGGCCGCGGGTGTCCAGCCGTAGATGTCGCAGTGCACCCAGTCGGCATCGCATGTGACGAAACGCTGCAAGAACAGGGCGGCCGTGATCGAGCCTGCAAACCCGCCGGTCGACACATGATTTACATCGGCAATCTTTGAACTGAGGTCTTCATCATAGGGTGCCCACAGCGGCATGTGCCAGAGCGGGTCGCCCCATTGCAGACCAGCCGCAACCAGACTGGCGGCCAGGCCCGCATTGTTCGAATAGACCGGCGGCAGGTCCGGGCCGAGTGCGACGCGAGCGGCGCCGGTCAGGGTCGCCATATCGATGATCAGATGCGGGTTTTCCTCGGAGGCAAGTGCAAGAGCGTCGGCGAGGATCAGCCGGCCCTCAGCATCGGTATTGCCGATCTCGACATTCAGCCCGGCCCGCGAGGGCAGGATATCGCCTGGACGGAACGAACTGCCCGAAATGGCGTTCTCGACCACCGGCAGCAACACGCGCAGCCGGACGTTCAGCTTTGCCGCCATGATGGCGTGTGCCAGCCCGAGGATATTGGCGGCACCGCCCATGTCCTTTTTCATCAGCAGCATGCCGGCCGCGGTCTTGATGTCGAGGCCGCCCGTATCAAATGTCACCCCCTTGCCGACGAGTGTGACAAGAGGAGCGCCTTCCGGGCCCCATTTCAGGTCAATCAGTCTGGGGGCTTCAGCGCTGGCGCGCCCCACGGCATGGATCATCGGGTAGTTGGCGGCCAGCAGTTCATCACCGGTGGTGACGGTAATGGACATTTTCCAATCTGCTGCGAACCTGCGGATGCGCGTTTCGAATTCATTCGGTCCGAGCACGTTCGGCGGTGTGTTGATCAGATCGCGGGCCAGAAATGCTGCTTCGGTCAGGGCCGAAATTTCGGAATCCTTGTCCTGCGCGGGATCGAGAAGGACAGGTTCGCTGGCCTTGCGGTAGGTGTCGAACCGGTAGGCGCCGAGCTTGAATCCCAAAGCAGCTATGCGCGGATCAGCCAGTTCGCCTTCCAGCCTGTAGGTCCCCGGCTTCAGTTTTGCCGACGCCAGACCGGTGGCCAGCACCGCGCGATTTTCGGGTTTGCCGAGGCCAAAGACATATCCGGCGAGTCTGCCATCAGCGTCCGGCAGCGACAGCAGCTCCCCAAGAGCTCCCGTGAATGCGTTGGCCTTCAGCCATTCGCGTTGCGGGGCCGCCAAGGGGGAACTTTCCACACCATCGGCGGGAATGCAGGTAACGGGCAGAATTTTGTCGGATCGGGAATCGGGCACCTGGCTCTCCTTCGAAATCTCTGATGGGCTTATCCGCCCGCAAACTTTGCTGCAAGCCTGCATCAAGGCGGCGGCTTAACCGGTTATTAGGGTTAATGAATTACTTCTGAGAAGACTTAAAGTTCCGTTGCGGATCAGTTCGAGGTGGAGTTCATGCCTTCCCGCACAAGTACCGGTGTACGTTCCCGAAAGACCTTTCGTGCCCTTCTCTTGGCCGGGGTGGCCGCGGTTGCGCTAAGCGCCTGCGCGTCCAATCGCACCTCGGTGCGCTCACCGGACTATTCGGGCCTGTCTGTCAGTGAAGCGCAGCAGAACATCGCCCAGTTGGGTGCCCGTTTCCAGGCCAATCCGCGCGACATGCAGGCTGCCATCAGTTTTTCAGCGGCGCTGCGTGCGGTGGGACAGACCGAACAGGCGGTCGCTGTCATGGAGACGGCGGTGGAACATCATCCGGGCAACCCGAGCGTGGATGTGTCTTTTGCCAAGGCGCTGGCTGCCGACGGCCGTTTCGAGCAGGCGCTGACCATCATTGATCGAACCATTCAGCCGGAGCGGCCGGACTGGAATGCGCTGTCCGTAAAGGGCGCCATTCTTGACCAGATGGGCCGCAACCAGGAAGCCCGCAACTATTACGAGCAGGCGCTGTTCATCGCACCGAACGAGGCTTCGCTTTATGCCAATCTGGGCCTTTCCTTCGCCATGACCGGCGAACTGGAGCAGGCCGAGCAGAACCTGCGGCGGGCCGTCGGCATGCCGGGGGCCACCAGCCAGATCCGCCAGAATCTGGCGCTAGTGCTGGGGCTGCAGGGACGTTTCGACGAATGCCGCGCCATCTATCAGCGCGAATTGCCACCCGACCAGGTCGAGGCCAACATGGCCTATATCAGGGCGCTTCTGACCCAGCAGAACCGTTGGGACGCCATCGAACAATCCAGTTGATCGCCGCGCGTGGGAACGCAGCGTCTTGCCAGAGCCGTCATCCACATTGGATGGCGGTTCTTTTGGTTTGTCTAATGTAGAAACAAGCGCTTAGAACCCGACGCCTGGTGAAAAAGCTGTCAGTCCGTTCCCTAACAATGAAAGACATAAACCCAGCCACTGACGAGTTGAATGTTGAGTTTCAGGGCCGTCTTGGTGATTAACTCAACTCTGGGACATTTCCCTTGACCAAATCTGAACGTCATCGGGTATCTCGAAGGAAATTGGAGCGATTAACAATTAATCATGTGTAGATGCCATAAACATCCAATTTAAATCTCGAACTCGGAACTCACCACTAACAAAATTTTTGTTTGAAACTTCTCAACGCGTTTATTATTTCATCGCCTTCTTCATCTACAATTAGCGAAATCGCTCCCGGCCAGAACGTATTCAACTCTGGTTCTGCTTGACAGAGATTCACAATGCGAACGCTTCGGAATCCCTGTTCAATAAATCTCTCCGAATACGGGTATTCTTGAAGTGCGTTCGCGTTGTGGCTGATCGCGTCTGACAGACGTAGTTGATCGTACTCGGCCTGTATTTCCCTGTTAAGCATCCATGTTAAGATAGATTCATTCGTAGCATTCCCCCAGCCTACAAACATAAAATCCGGGTCTTCGGAAAAATCTGTAATATCTATTCTATACTTCTCCGATAAAACTCTGTTCGCACTTCCAGAATCACAAAAATTACTCCGAACATTTGTGAACATTATCACGCATCCGTCTACTTCAACGCTATCCGTGTCAATTGTCCTTGGATAAACCTGATTTCGAATTGCCTGCTCCAACGCTTCTTCATCTTGCTGCGATGGAACGTTTTCTGATGTGCAGCCAACAATGGCCAGTATCAGAGGTAATACTTTGGTGAATTTCATTCCACCCCACAGTACAGCTCCAGCCATCTACCTCATGGCCGAACATGGGCATCCGGTTGTCGGCCCGATCTAAGCAGATGCGAACCCGTTTATGAGTCCCGAATCTAGAAGGAAACGCCTGTCGAGAAAACCTTGATCATCGCCGGCGAGATGATGACGATGAACAGGACCGGCAGGAAGAAGACGATCAGCGGCACGGTCAGTTTCGGCGGCAGGGCGGCGGCCTTTTTCTCGGCGGCCATCATGCGTTCTTCACGGCCTTCCTCGGCCATCACGCGCAGGGATGTACCGACAGACGTACCGTAGCGGTCGGCCTGGATCAGGGCGGTCATCACGGCGCGCACGCCGTCGAGACCTGTGCGGCGGCTGAGATTGTCGTAGGCAGTGCCTCGGTTTTCGAGGAATGCCAGTTCCGCCGTGGTCAGGGCCAGTTCCTCGGCAAGTTCAGGGCTTTGCTGGCCGATTTCGCGGGCCACGCGTTTGAGCGCGTGTTCGATGGACATGCCGCTTTCCACGCACAACAGCATCAGATCGAGCGCGTCCGGCCAGGACCGGCGGATCGAGGCCTGCCGTTTCATGATGGCGTTTTTCAGCAGGATATTCGGCAGATAGGCGCCCAAGAGACCGATAGTCAGCGCATAGAGTGCGGAAAGATAGAGCGGCCGGTCACCGGGGGCCATGAAGCCCAGGTAGAGCATCGCCGCTGCGAAAAGAACAATCGGCGTCACGAAACGCTGGGCAAGGAAACTGGTGACATGGCGCGGACCACGGAAGCCGGCCTGGGTCAGCTTGTCGACGGTCGTGTCATCCATGAAGGCCTTGCGCAGTGAAAAGCGCTCAACCATGGACTTGGCAAAGGATGTGCCCTCCGCAGCGCGCAAAGATGCGCGCGGGTTGCTGTCGCCGCCGCGTTCACCCCGCAGACGGGCCATTTCAATGCCGCGCATGCGTTCGCGCTCAATGGCGACATCCTTGATGCGCTTCTTGAGGTCGGAACGGTCAAAGAACTGGGCACCGAAGGTGAACACCACGGCCGCCGCCGAGATCGAGGCGAACATGGCAATCAGGAAATTGGGTTCGGTCAGAAGTTCGACGAAATCCATCAGCCGCCCTCCTAGTAATCGAACTGGATCATGCGGTTCATGATGAAGACGCCGAGCGACATCATCACGGCCGCCACGCCGAGGCAGATATAGCCTACGGTGGTGGTGAACAGCGGTTCGAGATAGTTGGGCGTGACCAGGGTCACCAGACCCGCGACGATGAAGGGCAGCGAACCGATGATCATCGCCGAGGCCTTTGCCTCGGATGACATCGCCTTGACCTTGGCCTTCATCTTCTTGCGGTCGCGCAACACGCGGGCAAGGTTGCTCAGCGCTTCGCTGAGGTTACCGCCGGCCTGTTGCTGGACGTTGATGACGACCACGAAAAAGTTCACTTCGGACAATGGCACGCGCTGGTAGATCATCTTGACGGCTTCGTCCGTCGATTTGCCGACAGCCTGGGCATCGAGCACGCGGGCAAACTCGGAGCGCACCGGTTCCTTGACCTCCTTGGCGACGATCTTGATCGAATCGTTGAGGGGAAGGCCCGACTTGACGCCGCGCACGATGGCCTCGACGGCGTTGGGAAGTTCTTCCAGAAAGTTCGCCTGGAACTTGTTGCGGCGGCGCGCCAGATACCAGCGCGGCAAAAGATAGGCGCTACAGGCCCCGAACACCAGGGCGAACAGGATGGGTACCTGCAGCACGAAGGTAACCACCGTGACGATAACGCCCAGAATGATCGAGTTGCGGATGAAGGCCGCCTTCTTGATCTTCATGCCGGCGCGATAAAGCTGCAGTTCGAGCGGAACGCGCTTCTTTTCCTTTTCCAGGGCCTCGGTCTGCTTGCGTACATTGTCCTGGATTTCGCGGCGGCGCGCCTCGCGATCGCGTTCGCTGCGCCCTGCTGCGCCGCCACCAATGGTGGCGGTGGTGCTGAGTTCGCGAAGACGTTTCTGCGCCCGTCCGCCGGAGGCAAAGACAGGGACCAGGGCAAAGCCGGCGGCCCCCACGCAAACAACAACGAGAATGGCGAGAATGAGGGGGGACATGTTCCGGACCTACCCCTGCAATGTCTGTTGCTGTTCGATGTTGGAGCCTTCGAGGGCTTCAACAAGGTTGGGCTCTTCGTTGAAGTAGCGGGCCCGTTCAGCCATGCGCGGTTTGGTGATGCCGGTGGAGCGGTGCACGCCTGTCAGGTTGCCGTGCGCATCTTCGCCGGTGATATCGTAAAGGAAGATGTCCTGGGTCACGATCACCTCGCCTTCCATGCCGAGCACTTCGGTGATGTGGGTGATGCGGCGCGATCCGTCGCGCAGACGGGCGGCCTGCACGATCACGTCGATCGAGGAACAGATCATTTCCTTGATGGTGCGCGAAGGCAGCGAATAGCCGCCCATGGTGATCATGGATTCAAGACGGGAAAGGGCCTCGCGCGGCGAGTTGGCGTGCAGCGTGCCCATGGAGCCGTCGTGGCCGGTGTTCATGGCCTGCAGCAAGTCAAAGGCCTCGGGGCCACGAACTTCGCCGACGATGATGCGTTCAGGGCGCATACGCAGGCAGTTCTTGATCAGTTCGCGCATGGTGATCTCGCCCTCACCCTCAAGGTTGGGCGGACGGGTTTCAAGGCGCACCACGTGCGGCTGCTGAAGCTGGAGTTCCGCACTGTCTTCGCAGGTGATGACGCGTTCATCGGGCTCGATGAAGGCGGTGAGACAGTTCAGAAGCGTCGTCTTGCCCGAACCGGTACCGCCGGAGATCAGAACGTTGGCGCGGACCCTGCCCAGAATGCGCAGCACTTCGGCGCCGTCCGGCGAGATCGAGCCGAACTTGACCAGCTGCGGCAGGGTCAGCTTGTCCTTCTTGAACTTACGAATGGTTAGGGCGGCACCATCGATGGCCAGCGGCGGGGCGATGACGTTGACGCGGGAGCCGTCAGGTAGGCGCGCGTCGCAGATCGGCGAGCTTTCGTCGACGCGGCGGCCGACCTCGGACACGATGCGCTGGCACACGTTCATCAGGTGCGCGTCATCGCGGAAGCGGACACTGGTCTTTTTGACCCTGCCACCGACTTCGATGTAGCAGCGTTGTGAGCCATTGACCATGATATCGGCGATATCATCGCGGGCCAGAAGCGGCTCGAGGGGGCCATACCCCAGAACGTCGTTACAAATGTCGTCGAGCAGTTCTTCCTGCTCGGAAATCGACATGACGATGGTCTTGAGCGAAATGATTTCAGCGACGATGTCGCGGATTTCCTCGCGGGCTGCCTGCTCGTCCATGGTCGCGAGCTGGCTGAGATCGATGGAATCGATCAACGCGTTGAAGACAGTCGACTTGGTGCGGAAGTAATCGTCGTCGTGGGTGCCGCCCTGGGCGCCGGTGTCGAGCGTTTCGCTCTTCATGTCCGCTGAAGCGCTGACCGGCTTGGCAACCTTGGCCAGCCGCTCGTCCGGATCAGCGATCGGGGACTTGATTTCCTTGGGCTCAGGCGGCGGCACCGACTCACGTTTGGCCGGGTGCGTCGGGTTCTGGGTGTTGCCGCCGAAGCTGGTGCGCTTGCCGAACATGAGGGGAAACCAGGCTCCTTATCAGGCGCTCTTGCGTCGTTTGAAAATGGACGGCAGGGCGAGGCCGGAACTTGGCTTTTGCGCCTGCATCGGCCCGCGGCCGGCGGCGCGCAGGCTGATCGCCCGCAGGGTTTCGTTGATCTTGTGGCCCGCCGAGACTTCGGAGATCATCTGGCCATTGTTGGCAGCAGTCCCGAACAGGGCGGCCTCGAAGGGGATCTGGCCGACCAGTTCAATGCCCAGGGCCGATGCGAATTCCGCCGGCGAGATTTCGGGGCGTTTCGGCACGCCGACCTTGTTCAGCACCAGAAGCGGATCGCCGTCCGACGGACGAAGCGATTTCACCATGTCCACCAGCG
Organism: Devosia sp.; assembly: GCA_017794705.1. Lineage (GTDB taxonomy): Bacteria > Pseudomonadota > Alphaproteobacteria > Rhizobiales > Devosiaceae > IH3. The sequence continues at coordinate 1,444,276 of CP051235.1, forward strand.
TCTTGGCGTTTCTCAGGTTGGCGAGATCCGGCTCGGCCACGATGACGATTTCGTCCAGCGTCGTGAGGGTTTTTCTGACCCAGCCATTCCACTGGTGCGGGATGTCGAGCACCACGAGAGGCATGTTTGTCTGGGTGATTTCCAGCAATTGTTCAAAATCGCTTTCGTCGAAATCATAAACATGATCGAGCGATCCGGGTGCGGCGAGCAGGTTGATGTTCGTCGCGGCCTTGGACATCAGCCGGTCCAGCATGGTGGCGTCGATCTTTTCGTGCGCAAAGACCGCGTCGGCCACGCCATGCGGCGGGTCCTGGTTGAAATCGAGGCCCGCCGTGCCAAACGGCAGGTCGAGGTCGACGATGACCACTTCCTGGCGCAGGGCCTGCGCCACCGACCAGGACACATTGTGGGCAATGGTCGAGGAACCCGAGCCGCCCTTTGCGGGCAGGAAACCGATCGTGCGGCCGATGGGTGCCGAATCTTCGGAAACAAACAGGTCGGAGATGGCGCCAACGACGGCCTGAGCATCGACCGGCAGCACCAGGTATTCGGACACGCCGGAGCGGATAAGATCGCGATAGAGAAACACGTCATTGACGTGACCAAGCACAATCACCCGCGTGCTGGCGTCACAGACGGAGGCGAGGTGTTCCAGCGCCGAAGGAATTTCCTCAGGTGGCAATGAGGTTTCAACCAGGATCAGGTTGGGTGTGGGGTTGGACCTGTAGGTCTCCACCGCCCCATCGAGACCACCATTGTGGGTGGTCAGGGCGACCTTGGCCATGCGCCGGTCGGCAAGAGCGGCTTCGATCTGCTGTGCGGTCTGCGAATGCTCGCAAAAGGCCTGAACGGTGATGCGCGGAATCATCCGGGCGCCGGAGCTTGCTGCGTCCGCCGGAGCCTGCACTTCATCACTTTCGTCTTGATTGATAAAACTCATCTCACCCTGTCCCCAAGAACTCTAGCCGTCAGGCCTTAATCGAGAATGAATCCAACCGAGCCGCTGTAACTGCCTGAATTGGCACCGTTACCGACCCCGTACATCTGTTCCATATGGCCCAAAAAGATTGCTTCCGCGTCACTTGCAAAGATCAGATTGTCAGTAGGCAGGTGCACGTCACCCACCACGGGCCGCACGAGTTGCGGGGTGACCATGATCAGAAGTTCGGTCTGGGCGCGGACGAAATCGCGGGACCGGAACAAAGCGCCAAGGATAGGAATGTTAGAGATTCCAGGCACTTCGTTGAGTTGCTGACGCATGCGCTCCTGGATCAGACCGCCGATAACGAGGGTCGAGCCGTTGTGCAATTCGACGGTCGTCGTGGCGCTGCGTTTGGTCACCGCACCCTCGGCCGACTGCAGTTCGGATACCGAAGTGTCAACATGCAGGGTTATCAAACCGTTTGAGCGCACAGTGGGGGTGAAGGCCAGTTCGACGCCATAGGGCTTCGAATTGAGCACCGTGTTGCCATTGGCGTCCGTGGTGTTGATGGGGATTTCGCCGCCGACCAGGAACTCCGCCGGCTGACCGGACATGGCCGTCAGTGTGGGTTCAGCGAGCATGCGAACCGCGTTGCGGGCCTGCAGGGCGCGCAGTGTGGCTTCGATCGAAACCGGACCGGCGGTGAAGTCGACGCCGAATTCGCCCGGTCCGCCGCTGGCGGCTGCCGAACCGGCATCATTGCCGCGGTTGGACAGCACCGAGGTGGCCAGGTTGGAAAGGCTGAGCGAGCCGGACAGATTGATGCCGAACTGCTGAGCGGTTTCGCGGCTGACTTCGGCAACGGTGACGCGCAGCATGACCTGTTGCGAACCGTTGATGGTCATGACGTTGGCGACGTTTTCCGGGCTGCCGGTGAACTGCTCGGCAATCGCCAGCGCGCGGGCCATATCGTCGGTTGATCTGGCCGTGCCCGACAGCACGATCCGGTCGCCGAAGGCGTCGACCTGGATGTTGGAACCGGGAATGAGCCGGCGCAGCGTGGACGTCAGGTTGGCGGAATCGTTGATCACCGAAATTTCCAGCACAGCGATCCGGTTGCCGCGGCTGTCGAGGAAGATCACGTTGGTCTCGCCGACATTGTTGCCCTGCAGAATGGCGCGGGTTTTGGAGCGCATGATGGCACCGGTGACCTGCGGCTGCGAGACGATCACCTCGCCGGCCTCGGCAGGCAGATCGACAATGACCGACTTGTTGAGACCCACCTCGAGATATTGGGTGGCGCCCATGGCAGCGATCCGCAGGTGGGCGGGCGTGTCGGCATGGGCCGGTGCGCCAAGCAGGCTCATGACCACAAGGCCGAGTGTTGCCAAGACAATCCGAAGCGATTTGAACCCGGGTATCTGCAATACGTCATTTGGTTTGAACTGGGCCAGATTTTTCATCTCAGTTGACCTCGATTGCAGGGTTGGCACCGGGCGCGGCCGCGGGATCGTTGATAGTGACATCAGGGCCCTCCAGCGGGTCGAGCACGATCGGTTCGGGCAAGTCCTCACTGGCAGCTACGGTTTCAGGCACACCGGACAAAACGTTGGATTCATTGCCGAACCGGATCAGCCGGATGGCCTGGGAGGCGCGTTGCTGGCCCAGATCAGGCGGCTCGGAAAAGTCCGCGACAGACCTGAGGACAAGCGACAGCTGGCCCACCCGACTGGCCGTGATGATGGTTTCAGACTGGGCAGGATCGAGTTCCAGGGTGGCAATGGTCGCGTTGGCAAAAATCTGGGCCTGCGGGTCCTCTTCCGGGTCCATGCCGGAAGTCGCCCCCACTTCGCCAAGACGCCGGCCGATGGCGAGCACCTTGACGTTGGAAAGAATGGTCTGGGACATGGAACCGCTGCTGGTGCGGCGGGTCTGGACCACATCGACACGATCGTTGGGAACGATGAATCCGCCGGCACCGCTCTCGGCAGTGACCCCGATCGAGACCGCCCGCATGCCCTGGGGCAGCACAGCGGACAGGTAGCCCTGGTCGGAACGCACGAGCTTGGCGCGCCGGATCGGCTCTCCGGGGAAGATTTCAAAACGCGCCACGGTGCCTGCCATCAGTTCAAGCGCGTCCGGCGTTGTGCTGATGGTGATATATTCGGGGCGGATGGCGCCTTCGGGCCAATCCTGCCACTCGACAAACTCTTCATTCAGCCGCTGGCCAACGCCAATGTTCTGCGAAGCGACGAGCACCTGGATCTTGGGTTCCTCGCGCACCTGCGTGACCGTTTCAACGGCGGCGGGCACCGGGCCCTGGCCTCTGGTGGCAAGAAATGCGGCGAGCCCGCCTGCGATCAAGGCGACTGCCAGCAAAAGGATACGCGCCGGTTTCATTCCCCAACTCCGGTTACTTGAAGCGGCTCAACAGGCCTGCCTCGACGGAGCAATGATGGGGGCAAAGGGTCAAAGTTTGGTTAACCGGGCGTTCCCAATTCTGGTTAATCCGAACTTAAGCGGCCAGATTCCTGGCTCTCAGCCCACGAGGGCGACGAAGATATCCGTTTGTGCGTAGACCAGCATCGCTGCGATGGCCAGCGCGATCCCGTAGGGAATTCCGGTCTGGTGATGATGCAATTTGCCGATCCAGTTGATCGAGGCCAGTTGCACGGGCAGCGGAAAGCGCCGCAGCATCAGCAATGCCAGGGTCAGCACACCGCCGAACAACCCCCCGTAGACCACGTAGGGTAGAACCCACGGCACACCCATCCAGAGCGCTGTGGCTGCGGCCAGCTTGGCGTCACCGCCGCCAATCCAGCCCATGGCAAAAAAGCCGAAGGCCAAAAGCAGCACGCCGAACCCGGTGGCGAGATGAATGGCGAAGTCCTGCAAGGACAGATTGGCAAGGAGCGCGGCGACCAGAAAGCCACCGGTGACCAACAGCACCAGCTTGTTGGAGATGCGCATGGTGGTCAGGTCCGAGATGGCGGCAAAGGCCATGCACAGGGGAAAGAACAACAGGGCGACTTGATTGATCATGTCAGGCACGCGTTACGATTGGCGGTTGGCAGTCGCCGCCATTCTGGAACCGGCAGGTTAAGAAAGCCGAAATGAAAAAGGGGGGCTGAAGCCCCCCTTCTTGCACCGGCCGAGGCCGGAATTTCAGTCCTGCAACTTAAGTGGCAGGCGGCTCTTCTTCGGTCGCCAGCGTGCTTGCGCTGGTGTCCAGCGTACCGCCGATACCCGAGAACAGGTTCGACAGGCCGTTGCCCAGAGTGGTTGCAGCAGCGATGATGCCGACGCTGATGAGTGCAGCAATAAGGCCGTACTCGATCGCAGTTGCGCCGGACTCGTCACTCAAAAAACGGGTCACAACTTTCATTTTATAGCTCCTTGCTACACGTCATATCAATGACAGCACCATTCGACGTTCATCGCCGAATAGCGCCAACCTAGGCGTGGCAAATTGAGATTGAGTTAATCGGCAAGTGCAAATCCAATGCACCTGACTTCCGAATACTGTATAGTTATCAGACCCCTAAAGAGAGCAGCCTGGCGTGCTTTCACGCGCGTATTAATAAAGTACCTGCGCCGGGTAGTGCGGGAAACCGATCTTGGGCGCCAACGCGCCTGAAATCAGGGGTTTGTGGACCGGGTCCGCCATCGGGTGCTTTGTTTGCCAAATATTCACCATTCGCTGTGAAACTGCTTGGACCGAGTAAAACGGCGGATGCCCATCATGTTTTCGATCCTGCGTACCCTTGTTGCAGCCACCGCACTGACCTTCTCTCTTACGCCGCTACCTGCCCTGGCCCAGGGCGATGCGATCAGCGTGATGGTCAACATGGCGCGGATTCTGAGGATCAATTCGCCTGCCGCCACTGTGGTCGTGGGCAATCCGGGGGTCGCCGACGTGACCATCCAGGATCCGCAGACGCTGATCCTGACCGGGCGCAGCTTCGGGGCGACCAATCTGATCATCATGGATCAGCAGGGCAATCCGATCATCGATACGTTTGTTGAGGTGATCCAGGGCAATGACGAACTGGTCACCGTCTACCAGGGCGCGTCGCGCACCACGCTTTCGTGCGAACCGGTTTGCCAGCCGGTCATCATGCTGGGCGACGACACCAACTACACGACCAATAACATCACCTCGCAGGCGCTGATCACCAATTCGGCCAATTAGGGCACCAGACCGGATTCACCAACGGTTAACCCTTCGCACAGGCGCGCTCCAATTGCGCCGTGGTTTCTAACTTTCGATTAGGCATCTCTACTTAAGTTTGCCGCTGTTTTGGCAAGCAGCAGCGACGCATGAAAAAGCCACCGCGCAGTTTGAGGCAGATCATCCGCGACACTTTGTGGCGCCGGGCCGGATTTGCGCGCGACGAACAAGGCGCCACTGCGGTGGAATTCGCGCTTCTTGGTCTGCCCTTTTTCGCGCTGATCGCGGCCATTCTTGAAACCGCCATGGTGTTCTTCGCCTCGCAGGTGCTGGACAGTGCCGTGCAGGACAGTTCCCGGCTGGTACGCACGGGCCAGACCCAGATCGAGGAATATACGCCTGAAATGTACAAGGAGGCGGTGTGCAGCCGTCTGTTCGGCCTGTTCGACTGTACGCAGCTCAAGCTTCGCGTGACCGAGCTGGTCAATTTCACCACCGCCGAAATCACTGAGGAAATCTTCGATCCGGATACGGGTGAGTGGATCATCGAAGAAGATTTTGACCAGGGCGTCGGCTCGAGCATCATCCTGATCGAGGCCTACTACAAGTGGCCGACCTTCATCGATTTCATGGGGATTGATTTCTCCGACTCTCCTGACGGTACGCGCCTGCTGGCCGCCGTGCAGGTCTTCCGCAACGAGCCCTTTTCATGAGCCCGCGCCGCCAACTTCTGGTGCTTCAGGCACGCCTCCGCCGGCTTTCCGCCAACAACCGGGCTGTCGCCGCCGTCGAATTCGCGCTGATCCTGCCCTTCATCCTGATGCTCTACATGGGGTCGATAGAGGTCACCCAGGTGATCGTGGCCGACCGCAAGCTGGCCTCGGTGACCAGTTCACTTGGTGACCTTGTCGCCCGCGCCAACGGCGAAGTCAGCGAAGCAGCGGTCAACGACTTCTTTTCGGCTTCGAGCCTGATCATGCGGCCCTATCCCACTGAAGGGCTGATGCAGGTGGTCACCTCGGTCTCTGTGGATGCAGACGGCGACACAAATGTTGAATGGAGCCGCGCCTTCAACGGCGCCACCGCCAAGTCCGTCGATACGTCATACGACCTGCCCGAGGAAATCACCGACATTGCCGCAAACAGCTTCGTCATCGTCTCGGAAGCGCAACTGAACTACACGCCCTGGGGTGGCTATTTCTTCGATTCCAGCTTCAACCTTTACAAGCAATATTTCCACATGCCGCGTTATGGCGAGGCCATCGAGGTCATTGAATAGGCAGCAATCCCGGCGTGGATCGTTGTAATTTCTTCAAGAGCATGGCACCTGTCACTGAACCCAGACAGGACCCTTCATGACCTCCCCCCTCATCCCGGTATTCGACCTCGGTGGCGTGTTCATCGACTGGAACCCCATGTACCTTTTCCGCAAGCTGTTCGACACGGAAGAGCAGGCGCAATGGTTCTACGACAATGTGTGCACACCCGACTGGAACCTCGCCTTCGATGCCGGCGTGTCCTACGCCGAGGGTGTGACGCGCAAGTGTGCCGAACATCCCAAATACTGGCGCGAAATCCAGGCTTTCGATGCACGTTGGGAAGAAATGACGCCCCGGCTCTTCGAGGGCACCATGGCCATCCATGATGAGTTGATCGCGGCCGGACTGCCGACCTATGCGATTACCAATTTCTCATGGGAGAAATGGGGCTCAATGCTGGGCAAGTGGCCGTTTCTTGAAAAGTTCGACGGGGTCGTGGTTTCCGGTATCGAGAAAATCGTCAAACCGGATCTGCGGATCTACCAGATTTTTTGCGAGCGCTACGGGTTCGAACCGGCGCAGTGTGTTTTCATCGACGACAATCCGCATAATGTCGAAGGCGCCGAGAAATTCGGCATGAAGGCGCTGCGCTTCACCAGTTCCGAGCAGTTACGCAACGACCTGGTTTCGCTGGGTCTGCCGCTCAAAAACTAGCGGGTGCCGTACATGCGGTCACCGGCATCGCCGAGACCCGGCACGATATAGCCCATTTCGTTGAGATGGCTGTCGATCGCGGCGGTAAAGACCGGCACATCTGGATGCGCCCTTGTGAACGCTTCCACCCCTTCCGGCGCCGCCAACAGACAAAGGAAGCGGATATTGTTGGCGCCGCGTTCCTTCAGTTTGTCGATGGCAGCAGTCGCCGAGTTGGCCGTGGCCAGCATCGGGTCAACCACGATGACGAGCCGATCTTCGAGACCACCGGGCGCCTTGAAGTAGTATTCCACCGGTTGCAGAGTTTCGTGGTCGCGGTAGAGCCCAACGTGGGCGACGCGGGCGGCCGGCACCAGATCCAGCATGCCTTCGAGGAGCCCGTTACCGGCTCGCAGGATGGAGGCGAAGACCAGCTTCTTGCCCTTCAGGGTCGGGGCGGACATCGGGCCCATGGGCGTTTCAATGTCGATATTGGTCAGTTCGAGATCACGGGTCACTTCGTAGCACAGAAGATGCGCAATCTCGCGCAGCAGGCGGCGGAAACCGGCGGTCGAGGTCTCCTTGTCGCGCATGATGGTCAGCTTGTGCTGCACCAGAGGGTGATCCACGACGGTGACCTGTGCCATGCGGTGTGCTCCAAAATCGGGCGCTAGAGAAAAGACTTGCCGTGCTTGCCGGGCGCCAGCCCCAGCCAGTGGGCAACGCTTTCGCCAATATCGGCGAATGTGGTGCGCAAGCCAACCGATCCCGGCGTCAGACTTGGGGAAAACATCAGGATGGGCACCTGTTCGCGGGTGTGATCGGTGCCGGTCCACGTCGGGTCGTTGCCATGGTCGGCGGTCAGCACCAGAAGGTCATCCTCGCGCATGCGGGACACAAATTCGGGAATACGCGCATCGAACTGCTCGAGCGCGTGAGCATAGCCGGGCACGTCGCGGCGGTGACCGAACTCACTGTCGAAATCAACAAAATTGGTGAAGATCAGCGCGCCGTCATCGGCCATTTCCATGGCGTCGAGGGTCGCCTCAACCAGGTTCATGAGGCCGCTCGACTTGATCTTGTGGGTCACCCCGCGCCCGGCAAAAATATCCGATATCTTGCCAACGGCGTAGACCTGGCGTCCCGCTTCCTTGGCGCGGTCCATCAAGGTGGGTTCGGGTGGCTCGATGGCGAAATCGCGCCGGTTTCCGGTGCGCTTGAAGCTCGCCGCATCCTCTCCCACGAACGGCCGGGCAATAACGCGACCTATATTCAGCGGCTTGGTGTGCTTGAACACCAGCTGGCAAAGCTCATAGAGCCGGTCGAGACCGAAATGGGTTTCGTGGGCGGCAATCTGGAAGACGCTGTCAGCCGAGGTGTAGCAGATCGGCTTGCCGGTTCTGATGCTTTCCTCGCCCAGTTCGGCGATGATGGTGGTGCCCGACGCATGCTTGTCGCCAAGGATGCCCGGCAGGCCGAACTCTTCAATGATGGTGTTGGTCAGTTGGGCGGGAAAGGCCGGTTCGGTCTTGGGAAAATAGCCCCAGTCAAAGGGCACCGGCACGCCGGTGATTTCCCAATGGCCCGAGGGCGTATCCTTGCCGATGGAGACCTCACGGCCCACCCCCCAGCGCCCGCCGTTGGCCTCGGTCTTCAACCCTTCCGGCGTCATGCCCGAAGACAGGTGCAGCGCCGCCCCTAGCCCCAGCTTGTTGAGGTTGGGCACGTTTAGGGCCCCGCTGCGCAGGCCCTCGCGATCCGCCTTGCCGGCAGCGCAGGTCTCGGCAATGTGTCCGACCGTGTTTGACCCCTCATCCGACCGGCCCGGCTCCCCGAACTTGTCGGCATCCGGCGCACCGCCGATCCCGACAGAATCAAGGACACATAGAATGACGCGGGTCATGAGTTACTCCGGCATGATGGTTTCGGCGATCAGCGGGTGGGTCTCCCCGCGCTTGCCGATGGAGTAGGCCTCGCGCAGCCGGCGTTCGGCCTCGAGCGCGGAGGCCTCATCGCGAGCATGGATGCGGGCGATGGGGCTGTTGTTGTCGGCGCGTGCGCCGAGGCCGGTGAGTCGGTCGAAGCCGACGCTGTGGTCGATCGTATCGCTCGGGGTGCGGCGCCCGCCGCCCAAGGCCACCACGGCCATGCCGAGCTTTCGCGTGTCGATTTCGGCGATGGTGCCCGATTGTTCCGCAAAGACGTCGCGCACGATGGGTGCGCGCTTGAGGTGCTGGTCCATGTTCTCGACGAAATCGGCGGGGCCGCCCAGCGCCGTGACCATGCGTGCAAACCGTTCGGCCGCTTCGCCGGAGGCCAGCACGCCTTCAGCCAGATTGCGGGCCACCGTGATGTCGCCGGTCTTGCCCGCCAGAACCAGGGCGTGCGCAGCCAGCGCAATGGTGACTTCGAGCAGGCGCGGATCGTGCGCCTTGCCGGTCAGGAAATCGACGGCGTTGCGCACCTCGACCGCGTTGCCGGCGGCCGAAGCCAGAGGCTCATTCATGTCGGTGATCAGCGCCCCGGTTTTCACGCCGGCACCATTGGCCACCTTGACCAGGCTGTCGGCCAGTCCCCTCGCCCGTTCACGGGTTTTCATGAAGGCGCCGGAACCGGTTTTCACGTCAAGGATCAGCGCATCGAGCCCGGCAGCCAGTTTCTTGGCCAGGATCGAGGCAGTGATCAGCGGAATACTTTCGACGGTGCCGGTCACGTCGCGGATGGAATAAAGCGTCCGGTCAGCGGGCGCCAGATCGTCGGTCTGGCCGATGATCGCGCAGCCGACCTCGGCCACAGTCTTGCGGAACAGGTCATTGTCCGGGGCGGTCGTATAGCCGGGAATGGCATCGAACTTGTCGAGCGTCCCGCCGGTATGGCCAAGGCCCCGGCCGGAAATCATCGGCACATAGGTGCCGCAGGCCGCAAGTATGGGCGCGAGCATCAGCGAGACATTGTCGCCCACCCCGCCGGTGGAATGTTTGTCGACCACGGGCCCGTTCAGATCAGACCAGTCAAGCACGGTGCCGCTGTCGCGCATGGCCACAGTGAGGGCGACACGTTCGTCGTCGTCCATATCCTGGAAATAGACCGCCATGGCGAAGGCCGCCACCTGCGCATGGGTTACCGAGCCGCGATTGAAACCGTCCACGAAGCGGCGGATTTCCTCGGCATTGAGTTTGCCGCCGTCACGCTTCTTGGCAATGACTTCCTGGGGCAGGAACAGAATCTGGTCAGGCGCCATAGGGGACCCAGACGTTCTTGACCTGTGTGGCCCGGTCGAGGAAAAAGCGGCCCTCGAGATTGTCCTTGTCGAACCAGTCGAAATCGAGACCGCGGGTCGTCCAGGTCTGTTTCAGGTTGCCGGTCGACTGGCGTTCCATCTCGGCCGAATGATCCACATCGCCGACGTACCAGAGCGCATCGACGCCGTCATGTTCGGTCAGAACCCTGGCGAGGGACGGCTGGTCGCCGGTCACGATATTGATCACACCACCGGGCACGTCCGAGGTTTCGATGACCTGATAGAGATCGGTCATGGCCAGCGGATGGCGCTCGGAAGGGATGAGCACCGTGGTGTTGCCCATGGCTACTGCCGGCGCCAGCATGGCGATGGGGGCGAGCAGCGGGTTCTCGTCCGGTGCCGCGATCCCGATGACGCCGATTGGTTCGATCATGGCGGCGGCAATGGCGCGCAACGGGGCATTGTGCACGGCACCGTCAAACTTGTCGGCCCAGCCGGCGAAGGCGAACAGCCGTTCGATTGACGCATCAACTTCCTTTTTCGCGGCGGCCGCTGTTGCGCCCGTCATGGCGCGTATGCGATCGGCGAACTCGGCCCGGCGGTAGTCGAGGTTCTCACCGAGGAAATAGAGGATCTGGGCGCGCAAATGCGCGGTCGTGTTGGCCCAGCCCAGTGCCTTGCGGGCTGCTTCCACCGCGTTGCGGACATCCTTGCGGTTACCGTCGCTGACCTCGCCCACGGCGGTGCCGTCGGGTGCGATCACCGTACGGGCGTAGCCTGAGTCACCGCGCGCCTGTTTGCCGCCGATGTACATTTTGGCGGTGTGGTCGATGCCATCGGTTTCGTAGGTATCGATATTTGCCGCCGTTTTGACGGGTGCGGCGGGCTTCAGCTTCTTTTCGAAGGCGGGCTTCATGTAGACGCGCATGCCTTCCTTGCCACCTTCGCGGCCAAAGCCGCTTTCCTTGTAGCCACCGAAACCGACAGCGGCGTCGAACTGGTTCGAACAGTTGACCCAGACCACGCCCGCCTTGATCTGCGGGGCAATGTCGAGGGCGAGGTTGATGTTCTCTGTCCAAACGGTGGAGGCCAGCCCATAGACTGTGTTGTTGGCCAGCGCGACCGCCTCTTCCGGTGTGCGGAAACTCATCGAGACGAGCACCGGGCCAAAGATTTCTTCCTGGACCAGCGTATGCGAGGGAGAGACGCCAGTAATGAGCGTGGGCTTGAGATAGCAGCCGGTCGGCGGGAGCGCGCCCTTGGCCTCGTATTTGACCATGCCCTCTTTTTCGCCGGTCGCGAGCAGGCTGCGGATGCGCTGCACCTGGATGGGATCGACCAGCGCGCCAATGTCGACCGCCTTGTCGAGCGGATCACCGACGCGCAGCTTGTCCATGCGGGCGCGCAGCCTCTTGAGGAACTTGTCCTCAATGCTTTCCTGCACCAGAAGGCGCGAGCCGGCACAACACACCTGACCCTGATTGAACCAGATGGCGTCGACCAGCCCTTCGATGGCGCTGTCGATGTCGGCATCCTCGAACACGATGTAGGGGCTTTTGCCCCCCAGTTCGAGCGACAGGCCCTTGCCGGACCCGGCGGTGGCGCGGCGGATGATCTTGCCGACCTCGGTCGAGCCGGTGAAGGCGATCTTGTCGACGTCCGGATGATCGACCAGGGCCGCGCCGGTTTCGCCCTGGCCGGTGATGATGTTGACCACGCCGGCGGGCAGACCAACTTTCTCGCAGACTTCGGCAAACAGTAGCGCGGTCAGCGACGTGAATTCGGCGGGCTTGAGCACAACGGTATTGCCCGCGGCAAGTGCCGGGGCGATCTTCCAGGCCAGCATCAGCAGCGGAAAGTTCCACGGAATGATCTGGCCGCAAACGCCGTAGGGCACCATGTCGGGCAGTTCGCGCTCAAGATGCTGGGCCCATCCCGCGTGATGATAGAAATGCCGGATGACCAGCGGAATATCGGCGTCCCGGCTCTCGCGGATCGGCTTGCCATTGTCTATGCTCTCAAGCACGGCAAACAGGCGGCTGTCCTTGGATATCTGACGGGCGATGGCGTAGAGATATTTCGCCCGCTCAAAGCCCGACAAGGCCTGCCAGCCGGGCAACGCCGCGCGGGCCGCCTTCACCGCCTTGTCGACATCGGCCCTGGTGCCGTCGGTGATTCTGGCCAGTTCCTTTTCATTGGCGGGATTGATCGAGGCAAAGGTCTTGCCCGGCTTCGTCCACTTGCCGCCAATGAACTGGCCGAACTTGCGGCCATGCAGATCGAGCCAGACCTCTGCCGGCGCCGCCGCTTCAGGTGCCGGACCATAGTCGAGCGATTCAAATATGTTGGTGATCTCGTTCATGTCGGTTCTCCGCCTAAACCATCGGCTGGCGATAATCCGCCGAATAGCGGCCGGTGGCCTGGTGTTCAAGCTGGCGTTCGAGGTCGGTCAGAAGCGACGACGCGCCAAAGCGGAACAGGTGCGGCTGCAGCCAATGGGTGCCCAGTTCCTCCTTCATCAGCGCCATATAGGTCAGCGCGTCCTTGGCCGAGGAGATACCGCCTGCCGGCTTGTAGCCGATCTCGATGCCGGTTTCCTCGTGGAACCAGCGGATCATGCGGACCATGGCCAGCGAGGTCTTGAGATTGGCGTTGACCTTTTCCTTGCCGGTCGAGGTCTTGATGAAATCCGCGCCGGCCAGCATGCAGACCAGCGAGGCCTTGGCGACATTGGTCAAAGTGGCCAGTTCACCGGTGCCGAGGATGGTCTTGATGTGGGCGTCGCCGCAGGCTTCACGCATGGCCTTGACCTGGTCGTAAAGTCCCTGCCAGTCGCCGGTCAGCACCTGGCCGCGTTCGATGACAATGTCGATTTCCTTCGCGCCGTCCTGCACCGATGCCTCGATTTCCATCAGCCGGGTTTCAAGCGGCGCAAGGCCGTGCGGGAAAGCCGTCGAAACGGCGGCCACCGGAATACCGGAGCCCTTCAAGGCCTTCACCGCCGTCTTGACGAAAGCATGATAGACGCAGACGGCGCCGGGTTTGATGTCGAGCTTTTCGGCGCCCAGCGCCTTCAGAATATCGTCACGCACCGGATGGCGGGCCTTGGCGCACAGGCGTTCAACGCGGCCGGGCGTGTCGTCGGAATTGAGCGTGGTCAAATCGATCAGCGTAATCGCCTTGAGCATCCACGCAGATTGCCACTGTTTCTTGACGCTGCGCCGGGCACCGATGGTCGAGGCGCGGCGCTCCAGCGCCGAACGGTTCATGCGAACCCGTTCGACCCAGTCGAGATCGAGTGGGAAGCCGGGATTGCGCTGGTGTCCCCGCTCGGGCGAGGTGGTTTGAACGGCATGCAAACTCATAATGCCTTCCCTATTCTAAAGGGCCTCAACCAGCGCCGGAATGAGGCGCTGCAGCTTTTCGGCACCCAGGGGTGCCATGGCCTTGGTGTGGGCGTGTGAAATATTTTCGGCCGACAGGCCGGCCCCCATGTTGGTGATGGCCGAACAGGCCCAGACTTTCAGGCCCAGCATCCTGCCGATGATCACCTCGGGCGCGGTCGACATGCCCACCGCATCGGCACCCAGGGTGATCGCCATTTTGATCTCGGCCACCGTTTCGAAAGAGGGGCCGGAATACCACAAGTAAACGCCTTCATTCAGTTCGATGTCCAGAGCCTTGGCGATCTCGTGCGCCTTGGCCCTGAGGCCCGGATCGTAGCAGTCGACCATGTTGACAAAACGGCGGTCGGTCGGCTCACCGATCAAGGGGTTCATGCCGGCATAATTGATGTGATCGTTCAGCATCATCAGGTTGCCGGGCGTGATGCGGGTGGTCAGCGATCCGGCGGAATTGGTCAGCAGCAGGCTGCGGGCGCCAAGTTCTGCCATGGCCTCCAGCGCCGGACGCATAGCGGCGGCGTTGCCATGCTCGTAATAATGTTCGCGGCCGGTGAGAATGGCGACGCGCTTTTCGCCCATATTGCCGATCATCAGGTCGCGGCCGTGGCCCGAAACCGCCTCGCCCGTCGAACCATGTCCCGGGAAGCCTTCAAGCTCGGCATAGGGGATCGCAACCCTGTCGGTCAGGGCATCGGCCAAGGCGGAAAGACCTGACCCCAGAACGATTGCGGCATCAAGCGGCGTATCGCCGGCCCGCTGCCTGATGGTCTCGACGGCGCTCAATTGTTTTGGTCCAGAAACTCGGGGCCGAATGAATGCGGCAGAAGTTCACCCAGCGTAGCGTGCAACGGCTCGCCTTCAACGCCGTGGCTGATCACTGTGACATCGAGATCGGCAAACTCGCGCAGCCGCTGGCGGCAACCGCCACAGGGGGTGACCGGTTCAGACCCCGGACCCGTGACATAGACCCGCTTGATGCGTTTGGCGCCGCCCGCCAGCATTGCGGCGATGGCGGAGGGTTCAGCGCAATTGCCGACCGGATAGGCGGCGTTCTCGACGTTGCAGCCGGCGTAGATGTTGCCATCGTCGGCCAGCACCGCCGCGCCGACGTGAAAGTTCGAATAGGGCGCATAGGCACGTGCCCGCACCGCTTCGGCGGCCTCGAACAGTTGTTTGTCGATGTCAGTCACCAGCGTGGCCTCAACTTCACTGCTGCCCCGGTCTTGAGCCGGGGTTAAATAATTGAAAAGGGTCCCGGCTCAGCGTCGGGACGGCACGGAACGGATCAACGTTCCTTGACGTAGGGCACACCGCCTGCCTTCGGCCCAACCGCCTTGCCGATGAAGCCTGCAAGCAGGATCACGGTCAGGATGTAGGGCAACGCCTGAATGGCCTGCACCGGCACTTCACCAATGATGGGCAGTTCGGTGCCCTGCATGCGGATTTGCAGTGCATCGAGGAAGCCGAACAGGAAACAGGCGCCCAGCGCCTGCCACGGCCGCCACTTGGCAAAGATCAGAGCCGCAAGCGCGATAAAGCCTTTTCCGGCCGTCATATTGTTGATGAAGCCGGAGGATTGCGCGATAGAGAAATAGGCACCCGCGATCCCGGTCAGCACGCCGGTGATGATCACGGCCCGGTAGCGCATCAGATTGACGTTGATGCCTGCCGTATCCACCGCCTTTGGGTTTTCGCCGGATGCGCGCAGGCGCAGGCCGAAACGGGTCCGGAAGACCACATACCAGGTGATGGGCACCATGGCGAAGGCGATATAGACCAGAATGTTGTGGCCCGAGATCAGCTCGGCATAGATCGTGCCCAGGATGGGCACCTCGCGAAGCTGGTCGGCAAACGGCAAGGTGATGGCGTCAAACCGGCCACCTGCCGGCGGAGAGGGTACACGCCCTCCCTGGCTGAACCAGTTCTGGCCCAGGAAGGTGGACAGGCCCGCCGCGAGAAAGTTGATGGCCACACCGGAAATGATCTGGTTGCCCCGGAAGGTAATTGACGCCACGCCATGCACGAGCGCCATGGCGATCGACACGCCGATGCCTGCAAGCAGGCCGAGCCACATATTGCCGGTGATCAGGGCGACGCAGGCAGCGCCGAAGGCCCCTGCGAGCATCTTGCCTTCGAGCCCGATGTCGAAAATCCCGGACCTTTCGGAATAAAGCCCGGCAAGACAGGCCAGCAGCAACGGCACGGTCAGGCGGGTCGCGCTGTCCAGCATGAAAATGAAACTGGTGAAAGCATCCATGATCCTGCCCCTATTCCGTCGCCTGCTCAGCCGCGCCCGTACTCTGCCGCGATGAGGAAATTCGGGTGAACATGATTTCGAGCGGGGTTCGGAACAGGCCCTCCATGGCGCCGGTGAACAGAATGACCAGTGCCTGAATGACCAGAATCATCTCGCGGGTGATCCCGGGCATCATGAAGGCCAGTTCCTGACCACCCTGATAGAGCGCACCGAACAGGATGGCGGCCAGCGCCACGCCAATCGGGTGGTTGCGGCCCATCAGGCCGACCGCGATACCGGTGAAACCGTAGCCGAAGACGAAATCGAGCACGAGGCGGCTTTGCACGCCGAGCACTTCATTGACGGCGATCATGCCGGCCATGGCGCCGGAGATGGTCATGGCGATCATCATGATGCGCGAATTGGACACGCCTGCGTAGTGAGCGGCCTGGGAATTGAGACCCAGGGTGCGGATGCGGTAGCCGAGGTCCGTGCGCCAGATGAGAATGTAGGCAAAGATCAGCGCGGCGATGGCCACGAAAAACATCATGTTGACGGGCGCGAAGCCGAAATAATCCCAGAACTGGCGCAGTTGCGGAATGCGGCCGGCCACTTCCACCGTTTCGCTTTCCGGCGCCATCTGGCCCTCGGGTTTCAGCACCCGGTTGAGCAAATAGACCATCAGGGTGGCGGCGATGAAATTGAACATGATGGTGGTGATCACCACGTGGCTGCCGCGCTTGGCGGCCAGGTAGCCGGGCACAAAGCCCCAGAATCCGCCGATAATCCCGGCTCCGATCATGGCCAGCGGCATGACCAGTAGCCAATGGGTCTGATCGAGAGCGAGCCCGACCATGATGGCCCCAAGCCCGGCGACATAGGCCTGACCTTCGGCACCAATGTTGAACATGCCCGCGTGGCTGGCGATGGAAAAAGCCAGTCCGGCGAAAACAAAATTGGTGGCGAAATGAAGCGTGTAGCCGACGCCTTCACCGTAACCGAACGCGCCAAAGAGCATGATCTCCATGGCCTCGATCGGGTTTTCCCCGATCATGAGCACCACAAGGCCGGATACCACAAAGGCGAGGATCAGATTGAGCGCGGGAACCAGCACAAGGTCGGCCCAGCGGGGAAGTGGCTTGCGGGCGCTCATTCTGCGGCATCCTTCTTGTCGTTGACACCGGCCATCAAGAGGCCCAGTTCGCCTTCCGTGGCGGTGGCCGGGTCGGCTTCGCCAACGATGTGCCCGTCAAACATGACCAGCAGCCGGTCGGAGAGGGAGCGCACTTCGTCCAGTTCCACAGAAACCAGCAAGATGGCCTTGCCGGCATCACGCATGGCGATGATCTGGTTGTGGATGAACTCGATGGCGCCAATATCGACGCCACGGGTCGGCTGACCCACCACAAGGACGTCAGGGTCGCGGGACATTTCGCGGGCCAGCACGATTTTCTGCTGGTTGCCCCCGGAGAAACTCGATGTCTTCAGATTGATGTTGGGCGGGCGCACGTCGAATTTTTCGACGTGGGCTTGCGCCTCTTTCTTGCACTCGTCGAGGGAAAGAAACACGCCGGTGCCGTAGCGCGGGTCGTCCTGATAGCCGAGCACGGCATTTTCCCATTGCTGGAACTGGACGACAAGGCCCTGCTCCTGCCGGTCTTCGGGCACGTGGGCGACGCCGGCCCGGCGGAAAACCGCGGCCCCATCATCGCCTGTGAAGGTGATTTGCTTGCCGTTCACCCAGACTTCGCCCTGTGTGGGCCGGTTCATGCCGGTGATGGCCTCGAGCAGTTGTGACTGACCGTTTCCATCGACACCGGCGATGCCGACGATCTCACCAGCGCGCACATCGAAGCTGACGCCCTTGACGCGTTCGACACCGAACTCGTCCTTCACGACAAGGTCGCGCACCTGCAGGCGCACTTCACCCGGATTGGCTTCGCCCTTTTCGACGCGCAGCAGTACCCGGCGGCCGACCATGAGCTCGGCGATTTCTTCGGGATTTGTCTTTGCCGTCGAGAGCGTGGCGACCATTTCACCGCGGCGCATCACCGACACATCATCGGTGATGGCCATGATTTCGCGCAGCTTGTGGGTGATCAGAACGATCGTCTTGCCCTCGGCGCGCAAGGTTTCGAGCACGCGGAACAGGTGGTCGGCCTCAGCCGGGGTCAACACCCCCGTCGGCTCGTCCAGAATGAGAATATCGGCACCACGATAGAGCGCCTTCAAAATTTCCACGCGCTGTTCCTGTCCAACCGACAGGTCCTCGATCAGCGCGTCGGGGTCGACATTGAGCTCATACTCTTCGGCCAGGCGTTTCAGTTCGCCGCGCGCCCGGTCCAGGCTGGGGCGCAGGCGGGCGCTGTCTTCAACGCCGAGAATAACGTTTTCCAGAACGGTGAAATTTTCGACCAGCATGAAGTGCTGGTGGACCATGCCGATCCCCAGTTGGAGCGCATGGCGTGAATCGTTGATGACCGCGGTCTTGCCGTTGACTTTGATCTCGCCGGAATCCGCGGTGTAAAAGCCATAAAGGATCGACATGAGCGTGGTCTTGCCGGCGCCGTTCTCGCCGACGATGCCGTGCACGGTGCCGCGCCGGATCTTGAGATTGATGTCCTTGTTGGCATGAACCGGGCCGAAATGCTTGTTGATGCCGATCAGTTCGATCGCCATTTCGCCGGTTTGTGAAACAGCGGCCGTTTCCGGCCGCTGTTCGCTTGTCTCAACCTTGTCAGGCATGGTTTGACCGGGAACCGATCAGAAGCCCGGGCAGGTGCTGTCCGTGGTGTAATCGTGCACGACGATTTCACCGGACTGGATCTTGGCATTGAGGTCGGCAACCGTGGCCATCATTTCCTCTGTGACCAGGTCCGCGTTGTACTCGTCGAGGGAATAGCCCACGCCGTCGTTGCCCAGACCCATGATCTGCAGACCGGAGGTCCATTCGCCGTTCATCTGATCGGAGAAGGCATCGGCCACGGCCACGTCGACGCGCTTGACCATGGAGGTCAGCACCGAACCGGGCTGGATGTAGTTCTGGTTCGAATCGACGCCGATGGCGAAGTTGCCGGTGTCGGCAGCAGCCTGCAGCACGCCGAGGCCCGAACCACCAGCGGCGGCGAACACAACGTCCGCACCACGGTCATAGGCAGCCTTGGCCAGTTCGCCAGCAGTCACCGGGTCGTTCCAGGCGGCCGGGGTCGTGCCGGTGTAGTTTTCATAAACCTCGATGTCCGGGTTCACGGCCTGGGCACCCTGGGCATAGCCGCAGAAGAACTTGTGGATCAGCGGAATGTCCATGCCACCAACGAAGCCGATCTGGCCGGTTTCGGATTTCAGGGCTGCGAGAGCGCCCACGAGGAAGGAGCCGGTGTGCTCGTCAAAGATCACCGAACGCACGTTGGGGGCATCAACGACCATGTCGATGATGGCAAAGTTGGTGTCCGGGAATTCCGGCGCCACGGTCTCAAGGGCAGCGCCCCAGGAGAAGCCGGGAACCACGATCGGGTTGGCACCGCGGCGGGCAAACTGGCGCAGGGCCTGCTCACGCTGGGCGTCGTTCTGCAGTTCCAGATCAAGGAATTCGACGCCGTTCTCTTCAGACCACTGGGTCGCGCCGTTGTAGGCAGCTTCGTTGAAGCTCTTGTCGAACTTGCCGCCCAGATCGTAGATCACGGCGGGTTCGGCCAGCGCCGTGCCGGCCAGCAGCGCGCCCACGGCCACACCACCGGCCAGAACACCAGCTTTGGCTGCAAGCTGCTTTGTGAGGTTTTTACTATTCATTGAAATTTCTCCCTGTGTACGCAACGGGTGGCGGGTATCCCGCCGGGGATGCACTCCGCGCGTTGAGGAGGGATTGAAACGCGCAATCCTTTTGTGAGCAAGTCAAAAAGCGCGATTTTTGACCAATTGTTCAAAAAAATCATCTTGCGGCCGTTGCCGGATGGCCAAAGAGCAATGATGCGCCCCGGCGTTTCAGTCTTCCGGGGCGGGTTTGACCGGGGTTACTTCGAGGTTCATCGCCTCCCCGAAACGCGCAAAGAAGTGGTCAATTACCTTCTGGACGCTGGCGCCGACCAGCGGCCGCCCCAGCGCGAGCAGCCGTTCCGAGGCGCCGCCTTCGGCCTTGAAGTCGAGCAATGTATGTTCGCCGCTGTCCGACAGGCTGACACGGGCAGCGCCGTGGGCAAGACCCAATATCCGGCCATGCGCGCGCCCGGAAAGTGTATAGGCACGGGCCGGTTCGATGTCGGAAAGCTCCAGTTCGCCGGTAAAGGTGGGGTGCATGACCCCAAGGTTCACCTTGACCTTGAGATCAAGGCTTGTGTCATCGCGCCAGGTGATCTGTTCGCACCCCGGAATGACCCGGGCAAGGATCGCCGTGTCATTGAGCGCCTGCCAGACCTTGAGACGGGGCGCCTTGACCAAATATGTTCCACCGAAATCCAATGAAACCGACCTTTACCTGCGACTTTTTCGCACCAATATATAGCAAATGGTGATGGGTGGCCGACGTTGCAATTGCCACTATCTTGTTGCCGCGTTTAATGAACTTGACCCAACAAACTCCCCGGGGGAAGCCAATGGCCACTGACGTTATGGAAAAACCGCTGCAGTATCTGGATCGCGCCATGAACCAGGTGCGCGAACTCGGCCTGTGGCCGGAAACCGTCGAGGAGCAGCCGATCACCGGCCTGCTGCAGGAAATCACCGAACTGGATGAGACGCGGATCATCCTGATCGGTCGGACACTCAACCAGGCCTCGACCTTCAACGAAGTGGTGCGCGAGCAGGTTGCGGCGATGAATATCGGCGAGCGCTACGAGGACATCACCAAGGGATTCGATTCGATCCGCGACGATGCCAAGGGCATGGTCGACCAGCTTGAAGACGGCAAGCTGGACATTTTCGAGCGCGCCACGAACGTGTGGATGAAAGTGTCGCGCGGCGACATTGCCACCCGCTTCAACAAGATCCGGGACACCTATCTCGACGTGTCCAAGGACACCAAGGACCAGGTCGACCGCGAACACACGATCCTTGAGGCCTATCGCGATTTCCGCGGGGCGCTGAAACAGTCCGAAGTGATGGCCCTTGAGGTCCTTGAAAAGGCCGAAGCCAGGCTCAACGAACGCAAGGAAGCGCTGAAGGCGGCCACAGCCGATCTGGATGCATTTACCGACGGCACCCCGGCTGACCGGGCGCGGCTGGAGATGGCGCGCGATGAGCGCGTGCGCGAATTGCAGAACGAGGACCGGCGCTACCAGATCGCCAAGGATCTCAGCGACAATCTCACGATCTCCTACAATACGTCCGAGATCATCATGGCCCGGCTGATGCAGACCACCAACGCCAAGGAGCGGGTCTACCAGCAGTCGATTTCCTTCTTTTCCACCAACGAAACGGTGCTGACCGCGCTTTCGGCCTCATTTACCGGCATGTTCGGACTGCACGAATCGACCGAAACGCTGAACGCGATGAAGGAAGGCATGTCCAAGAGCCTCGAAACCCTGTCCGAAATCGGCGACAAGGTGCACGAAGAGGCGCTGCGGGCCGGCTACGGCCCAACCATTCGCGCCGATTCGGTGAAAATGCTGGTCGATTCCGTGGTGAACTTCCAGGAGAAGTCGATCTCCATCATCTCCGAAATGCGCGAACAATCGACGAAGAACTCCGCCGAAATCCGCGATGCGGTCGAGGACGGAAAGCGGCGGCTTGCCAAACTGGCGGCTGAAGGCAATGCCTTGCTGCTGGAAAGCAACAAGGTCTAGTTTGACCGCGACGGACAAAGGTTTGGGATTGCAGATATGACCGGTCAATCCGGCGACACCAGTCTGCCCCTCGACGATGTCATGCTGGCCATGGACGTGGTGGATACGCTGCGTTACCGCCGGGATCTGGTGCTGCGCGAACTTGACGGCGATGCGCGTGACGCAGCGCTGATCGAACGGTTGCGTGACATTTATCATCATCAGGGCATCGAAGTTCCCGACCACATCCTTCGCGAGGGCGTTGAAGGACTGAAGCAGGACCGTTTCACCTATCATCCGCCGGGACCGGGACTCGGCCGCACCCTGGCCGGCGCCTATGCCACCCGCGGCAAATGGGGCAAATGGGTGCTGGGGCTCGGTGCCGTTCTGGTGCTGGCGCTGGGGGCATGGTTCTTTGCCTACCTGCCCTATCAGGCCGCACAGACCGAAGCGGCAAGGATCGAACTGTCCGAGACCATGCCGGCCCAGATGCAGGCTCTCTACGATACCATCTACGAGGAAACCAAAGTGCAGTCGGCGGCGGAAACCGCCGAGCTCTACCTGCAGCGCGGACAGGCTGCGGTCGCCGAGCAGGACCGGGCGGCGGCGGAGGATGCCCTCGCCCGCCTCACCGCCCTGCGCGACGAGTTGCGCCGTCAGTACGAGTTGCGGGTGGTCAATCGCGACGGAATCGCTTCGGGATTCTGGACTTTCCCGGACGTGAACCAAAGTGCCTCGAACTATTATCTGGTTGTTGAAGCGATCGACGAGGACGGGCAGGCGCTGACGCTGCCTATCGAGAACGAGGAAAACGGGCTGATTGAGAATGTGTCGGCGTGGGGTCTGCGCGTGCCGGAATCGGTCTACAATTCGGTGGTCGAGGACAAGCAGGACGATGGCATCATCCAGCGCAATCTTGTGGGTAGCAAGGAGTACGGGTTCCTGGACATCAATTATGCCGTGCCGACGCTCGATGGCACGGTAACCAGGTGGTGACATGGCTCTAAGCGGACCCGAAGCCCTGCGCTCGCTGGATGATGCGATCCGCGACATTCGCGTCGAGGAGGCGGAAGTCTCCAAGCGCGTGGCGCGCGGAGCCGAGCGGCTGACCAAGATTCGCAGCAACGAGGCCGAACTGTTCCGGCGGCTGGCCAAGGTCCGGCTCACGCCCGAGGTCCAGGCTGAAATCGACGGGCGGTTGCTGAATGCCGAAAAGGCGGCCCGCGATGTGCTGAACGGCCATGCCAAGCAGATCAGTGATGCCGAATCCGCGGTCAAGAAACTCGACCGGACGATTGCCGATTTGGCCAAGGCCCGGCGCGGCGCAGTAGACGAGGTCAACGTGCAGCAGGAAAAGTTGCGCGATCTGTCGTCCGACATCGCCCGCGCGATTGCCGACAATCCCGACTACGCCGCGCAGAAGCTGAAGGCCGATGAGTTGCGGGCGGTGGCTGCCGAAAGCGAGAAAAAGACGGCTCAGGCCGAAGCCGATCGCGAGGCCAAGGGCAAGCCCTACCGCGACGATCCGCTGTTCATGTACCTGTGGGAGAGCGGCTACGAGACGCGCAATTACCGCGCCAACAATCTGGTGCGTTGGCTGGATTCCATGGTGGCGCGCATGGTCGGTTACCATGATGCGCGGCCCAATTTCGCCATGCTCAACGATATCCCGCTCCGGTTGCGCGAGCATACCAAACGCCAGATCGAACTGGCCGAGGCCGCCGAGGCCCGGCTGGACGAAATGGAAGAGGAAGCCATCACCAAGGCTGGCGGCGGTCCGATGAAAAAGGCGCTTGAAGCCGCGCAGGCCCGGATCGAGCAGATCGACAAGGACATGGTGGAAGCCGAGGACGCGCGCGACAAGCAGACGCGGGCGCTTTCCGAGCTTGCCGAGGGGCATGACCCCGCCTTCGCCGAAGCTGTGGCCAATCTGGCGCGGGCCATGGAGGGCCAAAGCGATCTGACCAGCCTGATGGCGGACGCCAAGCGCACGGCAACGCCGGAAGACGACGCCATCGTTGCCCAGATCGACGATGCGCGGCTGCGCGCGGTCGATGAAGAAAACGAAACCCGCGAACTGCGCGACCGGCTGAAGGTACTCGCCAACCGCCGCCGCGAACTCGAAGACATCGAGTTCGAGTTCAAGAAGCAGCGCTTTGATGATCCCCGCTCAACCTTCAGGCAGGATGATCTGGTTGGCGATCTGCTCAGCGAATTCCTGAAGGGCGCGATCAGCGCTTCCTCCTATTGGGGCCACTGGCAACGCAGCCAGGACTGGCGGGCCGGCACCAGCGACTGGGGCGGCGGCTTCGGCTTGCCGCGCGGCGGGCGTTCATCTCCCTCGCAGTCAGGCATGGGCTCGACCAACTGGGGCCGGCTTCCGGGCGGATCACGCAGTCCGGGCGGCGGCTTTTCGCGTCCGCGTACCGGCTCGCGCGGCACCCGCAAGCATGGCGGCTTCAAGACCGGCGGAACGTTCTAGTTCGAGAAGTTGCCGCAGGGCTCCAGTGTACCCTGCCCGGTATTGGCGACAAGGTTGGCGATCGTTTCCTCAGAAATCAGCGGCTCCAGCCGGTCGGCGCCCGGCAAGGCAATATGCGCCGAGAAGGTGGTTGCCGCCGGATCAATCTCGGCAAGAATGCAGAAACTGATGTTGAGCGAAACGTCCACGCTGGCCTGCGCGCCGCTGGCCCGAAGGTCTCGCAGTTCTGCCTGGGTATCGCGCAGCCGCTGTTTGTCAGCATCGGCGAAACCGAACAGATAGTAACCGCGGTCCTGCGCCGGGGGCGGCAGGTGTTCGGCCATTTCCTGCGCGTCGGCGCGCACAAGCATGACTTCTGTGCGGATCGAGGTGCCGTCGGCCTTGGTGGCGCTGAGCACAAATCTGCTTTTGTCGGGCTGCGGCACCAGCGCCACCGGCACGTCGAGCGCCAGCACCAGTTCGGCAATGTCGTCATTGATGAGATCGAGAGCGCGGAGCCGTGCAACCGTTCCCACCGACAGGGTGGAACAGGCCGCCAGTGCGGCCAGCCCGAGAATCACCGTCAGACGGAACAGGTTACGCAAAAACCCCGGCACCCTTGTCAGCGGCGGAAACAAGTCCGCGGAAGCCGGCAAACAATTCCCGGCCCATGCCGAAGTGCTCGGTGCGCAGGTCTTCGGTGGCCGGTGTGCGTGAGTTGAATTCGCGTTCATCGCCGACATATTCGAGCGTTCCTGCGTCAGCATCAAGCCGGATGATGTCGCCGTCCCTGATTTTTGCGATCGGTCCGCCGTCCATGGCTTCAGGCGTCATGTGAATGGCGGCAGGCACCTTGCCGGATGCGCCGGACATGCGCCCGTCGGTGATCAGGGCCACCTTCTGGCCCCGGTCCTGCAGGATGCCGAGCACCGGAGTAAGCTTGTGCAGTTCAGGCATGCCGATGGCGCGGGGTCCGGAGAACCGCACGACGGCAATCACATCACCATCCAGTTCCCCGGCCTTGAACGCGTCCTGCAATCCGGCCTGGGAGTGAAAGACCCGGGCCGGTGCCTCGACGAGCCGGTGCTCCGGCTTGACCGCGGAGACCTTGATGACGGACTTGCCGAGATTGCCGTGCAGCACCTTGAGCCCGCCATTCCTGGCAAAAGGCTCTTTCGCCGACGCCAGTACCTTGGGCAACGCAGATTGTTTTGGGGCCGGTTCGAACTTCAACTCGTCATCGATCAGCTTGGCCTCGACCGTGTAACCTTCGAGCCCCGTACCCCAGACTGTTTTGACATCATTGTGCAGGTAGCCGGCATCGAGCAGTTCGCGGATCAGGAAGCCCATGCCGCCGGCGGCATGGAAATGGTTCACGTCGGCGACGCCATTGGGATAGATGCGGGTCATCGAGGGCACGACATCGGACAGGGCCGACATGTCGTCCCAGGTGATCTGCAGACCCGCCGCGGCGGCGATGGCGACAAGATGCATCGTATGATTGGTCGAGCCGCCGGTGGCGAGCAGGCCGACCAGCCCGTTGACGATCGCCTTTTCGTCCATCACCTCGCCAATCGGCGTGTAATTGTTGCCTTCAGCCACCAACGACAGGGCCTGTTTGGTGGCGGCCCGGGTCAGCGCGTCACGCAGCGGCGTACCGGGGTTGACGAAGCTGGCACCGGGCAGGTGCAGGCCCATGATTTCCATCAGCATCTGATTGGAGTTCGCCGTGCCGTAGAATGTGCAGGTGCCCGGCGAATGGTAGGACTTGCTTTCCGCCTCCAGCAGTTCAGTGCGGCCCACCTTGCCCTCCATGAACAATTGCCGGACGCGGCTTTTCTCGTCATTGGGCAGGCCCGACGGCATGGGACCGGCAGGCACGAAAACGGCGGGCAGATGGCCGAAGGTCAGCGCCCCGATCATCAGGCCCGGCACGATCTTGTCGCAGATGCCGAGATAGACGGCGGCGTCGAACATGTTGTGGCTGAGGGCAATCGCTGTCGCCATGGCGATGACGTCGCGGGAGAATAGCGACAGGTCCATGCCCGGCTGGCCCTGGGTCACGCCATCACACATGGCGGGGACTCCACCGGCGACCTGCGCTGTTGCGCGCACCTCGCGCGCGGCTACCTTGATGATGTCGGGATAGGTCGCATAGGGCTGATGGGCAGAAAGCATGTCATTATAGGCGGTGACGATGCCGAGGTTCGGTGCACGGTCCCCTGCCAGCGCCGCCTTGTCGCCCGGTGCGCAGGCCGCAAAACCGTGGGCGAGGTTGCCGCAGGACAGGACGGACCGGTTGACCCCGGCCCGTTTCTGGGCGGCGATCCGGTCGAGATAGTCGCGCCGGGTCAGTTCGCTGCGGGCCGCAATTTTGTCAGTCACCTCCTTGACGAGGCTGTGAACAGTCATGAGAAACTCCTATCGTCCGCTAGCGGCGCGCCTGCAAGGGGTCAGGGGCACCAGTAGATCTGGACGGGTTTGGACGTTTGCCGAAGCACGGCGCGCACCGGCATATCCTTGACGGTGCCCTCACCAAGCGCCCGGCTGAGCGTCTCGGCCTTTTCTGCACCTTCAATATGCAGGTAAAGGCTCTGCGTATCCAGCAGCCGGGGGAGCGTCCAGGTGACGCGGGGCTCGCCGGCGTCCGGAGCGTTGATGGCAAGCGCAGGACCCTCGCCGGTCAGGGCCTCATCGAGCGTGTCGCCGCCCGGGAAGAATGAGGCCGTGTGCCCATCATTGCCCATACCGAGGATCACTGCATCAAAGGGCTGCGGCAGCCTGATCAAGGCATTGTTGAGGCTGGCGATACGGGCCATGTCGGGCTCAGATCCACCCCCGTAGAGCGGCACGAACGAAGCGATTGCAGCATGGTCCTGAAGCAGATTGTCGCCCACCAGCTTCGCATTCGACCGGTCCGAACTCGCGTCGACCCAGCGTTCGTCGACAAGGGTGACCGTGACCCTCGACCAGTCCAGCCCGTCGTAACCGGCCAGCGTCTGGAACAGCAGCTTCGGGGTCGACCCGCCGGAGACGCACAGCGAGGCGATACCCCGCGTATCGATCCCGTGTTTCAGGTCCCTGATCACGGCACCGGCCAACGCTTCTGCCAGCTCGGCTTTCGAGGCGAAATCGTGCCGCTGAGGCATCAGTAGTCGCCTTCTTCGTGCCAGGTGCGGCCATCCCGCTCGATCAGGGCAATCGAGCCTGTCGGGCCCCAGGTGCCCGCCGTGTAGGGCTGCGGCGCTTCGCTGGAAGCGTTCCACGCATCGCGGATGGGATCGACCCACTTCCAGGCGGCTTCGAGCTCGTCGCGGCGCATGAACAGGGTCTGGTTGCCGCGCACCACATCGAGCAGCAGGCGCTCGTAGGCTTCCGGGGTGCGCTCGGAGAACGTGTCGGCGAACGAGAGGTTGAGGTTCACCTCGCGCAGGCGCATGCCGCCGGGACCGGGATCCTTGATCATCATGAACAACTTGACGCCCTCGTCTGGCTGCAGCCTTATCACCAGCTTGTTGGATTTCGGCGCGCCTTCGGCGTGATCGAATATCGAGTGCGGGACCTCGCGGAACTGAATGACAATTTCGGAGACCCGTGTTGCCAACCGCTTGCCGGTACGGATGTAAAAAGGAACACCGGCCCAGCGCCAGTTTTCGACTTCGGCCTTGAGTGCCACGAAGGTTTCGGTCAGCGAGCCCTTTTTGTCGGCCGGCAGTTCGTCCTGGTAGGAGGCGACCGCTGTCGATTCCGACTTCACACCACGATACTGGCCGCGCACGCTGTTCCTGGCCACATCCGAATTGGTGATCGGCTTGAGCGAACGCAACACCTTCAGCTTCTCATCGCGCAGGGCGTTTGCATCATCCGACGCCGGCGGCTCCATGGCCACAAGACATAAGAGCTGCAGAATATGGTTCTGGATCATGTCCCGCAGGGCGCCGCTCTCATCGTAATAGCCGCGCGTGCCGGCACCGACGGATTCAGCCACGGTGATCTGGACATGATCGATGTGCGCCGAATTCCAGATCGGCTCGAACATGGTGTTGGCAAACCTGAGCGCCAACAGGTTCTGCACCGTCTCTTTGCCGAGATAGTGATCGATACGGTAGACCTGATCTTCGGTGAACACCCTCGCCACCGCGTCATTGATCTCGACCGAGGATTCAAGGTCGTGACCCAGCGGTTTTTCCAGCACCACCCGCGCGTCGGGCCGCCAGTAGTTCTTCTTCGACAGGTAGTTGCAGATCGGCTCGAAAAGGTTGGGTGCAACGGCGAGATAGAAGGCCCGGGTGACGTTTGTGTCGTCACGCAGTTTGTCGCTGAGTTCCGCCCAACCCTCCTGATCCATCACATCATTGGGCACGTATGAAAAGCAGGAGACGAAACGGTCGATCGTTTTGGCATCGCGGTAGGATTCGTCGACATAGGCATTGACCGACTCGCGGGCGACTTCCTGCATCTTGGCGTCATCCCAGGGGCTGCGGGACACGCCGATGATGCGGGACTGTTCGTCGAACTGGCCGTCAAAGAAACGGTAGTAGAGCGCCGGGATCAGCTTGCGCTTGGTCAGATCGCCGGTGGCGCCGAAGACCACGTAGTCGAACGGCTCGACGGGAATGATACGAGAGGACACTGAAGTCTCCTTGCGGACTAGACGGGCAACACGCCGTCGTGAATCTGTTTGGCGAGAATGACCGCGCCCTGCAGCGGCTCTGATTTCGGCCGGGTGATCACCGGCCCGTAACGCTCGACCAGAATGTCGAACAGGCGCTCGCCGAAACCGCCCACAATCGCGATGGACTTGGCGCCGCGCGCCATGAACCAGTGGACATACCGGTCGATCGACAAAAGTTCGAAATTCATCAATTCGGCGGCGACGGGATCGCCCTTGTCGAAATGTTCCATGAACAGGGGCACGAACTGGCCATAGTCAGCCGGCCGCGCCGGTATCGGACCGGAGGGCGGATGCGAGAGGCCTTCGGCGTGCAGTTCCTTCATTTCCGCACAGGCGTCGGGATTGTCAAAGGACCAGGACATCATGTTGTCGCCGTTGTTGTCGAAGCGCGCCATCACTGCCTCGGTGAGCGGCGACGAGGGTTCCAGCCCGTCATGCGCCAGAAGGCTCTTGCGCAGCAGTTCCCGGCCGAGGATGGCCCCGGCCATGGTGTCGCCGACCAGAAAGCCCCAGCCGCCGACCTGGTAGCGGGTGCCGTCCATCATGCCGAGCCCGGCCGAACCGGTGCCGATGATCAGCACCGCGCCATCCTCGCCTTCATGGGCGCCCGCGCGGGCGATGTCGATATCATCAAAAACATTGACCGAGGCGAAGGGGAAGGCGCGCTTGGCAAAGCTCTCGCGGGCCGAGACCATGCGGGCACCGGCCATGCCGAAACAGGCATGGGCCCTGGCCGCATCGGCCTTCGGATCAAGCCCGGCCTTGGGGAACACTTCGTCGATCAGGTCGAGGATGGCGCCATAGGCGGCATTGCCGTCGCGCACCTGAAGATTGGACGGCGCCGCGATGGTCGCTTCAGCCAGCGGTTTGAGGTTTTCGTCGCAAAGACGCATACGGCATTTGGTGCCGCCGCCGTCCACGCCGAGAAAAAGCTTTTGCAAATCGCGCTCCGGTGTTCCAAAGGCGGGCGTTGGACGTGTGTCCGCCAAGTGTTATGCCGCATAGCGAAAGTGCAGGGCGGTGCGCAACTGTTGCATACGCAGTCACTGGCAAGTTTTGTGTCAGAATCCGAAAATCCGGCGATTTCGCCCAATTTTGCGGCAGATTTGGCGGTTGGGGGGGGAGGAATTTGAACGATCATCATCTGATCCTTGGCGGGGCGCGTTCGGGCAAGTCGGCTCTTGCTGAACGGGTGACGCGCACGCTGTCGGGGTCCCCCGCCTATATCGCCACGGCTCAGGCCTTCGATGATGAAATGCAGGCGCGCATCGTCCGGCATCGCGCCGACCGGGGTGCCGCCTTCCAGACCTATGAAGAACCGCTGGAACTGGTTGACGCCATCAATCAAGCCTGTGCCAATCATGACGCAATACTGGTTGATTGCCTGACCTTGTGGATTTCCAACCTGATGGCAGCCGACCGCGATGTTGAAACTGCCATCGATGATCTTGCCGGGTGGCTTTCCGCCAACTCTAGTGTGCCGGTGACCCTGGTCTCAAACGAAGTCGGACTTGGCATTGTGCCGGACAATGAAGTGGCCCGCCTTTTCCGGGATCACGCCGGGCGGGCGCATCAAAGGTTGGGTGCGGTCTGCGCCAATGTCACCTTTGTTGCAGCGGGTCTGCCGCTGGTCATGAAAGGCGCGCTGCCCGCACCGGTCAGCGGACTACAACCATCCTGACAAGTTTGGCCGCCAGCAGCAGCCATGGCGTGCCGTGCAGGAACAGGTCGAAAATGTCGATGGGGCGGGACAATTGCGCTTGCGCCAGCATGCGCAGCTTTTCGAACAGATGCGGCTCGGGAAAGAAGGGCGCAAGGCCGAGAGTGAAGGAAAGCAGGACCAGAATCGCCAGCGGGATTCTGTCGAGGAGTTCAAACATTGTGGTTTCACTTCAGGAAAACTATATTAGTTATTCCTAATATATTTAAGCGTGACGCCCGTCAACCCGGTACCAGCATCACACCCAGCAGAACCACCGCCAGTGCGAGGGTCGACATGCCTTCGAACAGGCGCAGTGCCTGATGGATATCCTCGGCTTTCAGGTCGCGCCGCCCGTTACCCATCCGCGGCAAGTTGAGCGTTTCGCCCTTGTAGGCTCTTGGTCCACCAAGGCCGAAGTTCAGCGCCCCTGCCATCGCCGCTTCCGGCCAGCCGGCATTGGGAGAAACATGGCGGGGCGCATCCCGCCGCATGGTTTCAAAGGATTCGCGGGCATCGGCGCGATGATTGATGAAAGAAGCGCCGACGAACAGAAGACCGGTCAGCCGCGCCGGCACCCAGTTGACCAGATCATCAAGCTGGGCGCTGGCCCGCCCGAAGTCCAGAAACCGGTCGGACTTATGCCCCACCATCGAATCCGCCGTGTTGATAGCCTTGTAGACGACAATCCCGGGCAGACCGAACAGGCACAGCCAGAACAGCGGCGCGATCAGGCCGTCGGAACTGTTTTCCGCCAGACTCTCGATGGCGGCGCGGGAGATTTCGGCCTCGTCGAGTTCCGTCGTGTCACGGCCGACGATGTTTGAGACTTCCTTGCGGGCCACTTCGAGCGAACTGCCGAGCGCAAAGGCGACGTTGCGGACCGATTGCGCGAGATCGCGGTGGGCGAGGAACACCGAAGCGATCAGCGCCTCGATCAGGATCGAGCCCGGTACGAACTTGAGCGCATTGTGAACCAGCATGGCCGCCAGCAGCGACAAAACCACCAACACCTGCAGCATGATCGTGCCGTTGCGGCGGCGGTCGCTGGCCGGCATGTCTGGCAAGTTCAACCGGCCTTCCATCCAGTCTATGCCCCAGCCCATCCATTGCACCGGATGACCGATCCGGCCCCAGAGAGAAGGCGGGATCGGCAGGATGCGGTCGAGAATGGCGGCAATGAACCCGGTGGCAAAGAACATGGTCAGGCCAACACCGGTTCCCGCGCCAGCGCCAACAGGGCGGGCACGTCGAGATGCGTCTCCAGATGTTGCGCCAGCATGTCCAGCACCTGTTCCACCCGGGCTTCGTGAACATATTCTGACGCCGGTGCGCCCAGATTTTCAATGAATTTCGACCGGAACGAATCCGAGGCGAACAAGCCGTGCAGATAGGTGCCCATGACAAGACCATTTTCCGAGGTCGCGCCCTCGGGCGCATCCGCAATCCGCGCAAACGGACGGGCGCAATCCGGCCCCGCCGTTTCGCCCAGGTGCATGTGATAGCCGCTGACGGGCTGGCCGAAACGACAGTCCGTGCCGTTCTCCACCCGCAACTGCTTGGCGGGCGCCAGTGTGGTTTCCACATCGAGGAGACCCAGTCCTTCGGTCACCCCGGTTGGGCCTTCCAGCCCTTGCGGGTCGGCAATCGTCCGGCCCAGCATCTGGTAGCCCCCACACAGGCCCAGTACCCTGCCTCCGGCGCGGAGGTGCGCCAAAATATCAATGTCCCAGCCTTCAACGCGGATCGCATCAAGATCGGCCCGCGTTGATTTGGACCCCGGCAGGATGATCAGGTCGGCATCGCGCGGCAACGGCCGCCCGGGGTTGACCATTTGAAGATCGACCGCAGGTTCGGCGCGCAGCGGGTCAAGATCGTCGAAGTTCGAGATGCGCGGCAGGCGTGGCACGGCGATCCTGATCACCGCGCCCGCCTTCGCCGCGATCGCCTGTTCCAGCGCCAGCACATCTTCTGCCGGCAATTCCGAGGCGCTGGCGAAGTGCGGGATCGGCCCGAGGCAGGGCACACCGGTCATTTCAGCGATTCGCATCTTGCCGTCCTCGAACAGCGCCGGATCGCCCTGAAATCGGTTGACCAATGTGGCCACGATCAGCGCCGCATCTTCGGGATCAATCACCCTGAACGTGCCCACCAGCGCGGCGATCACACCGCCACGCTGGATGTCGCCGATCAGCGCGACCGGGACATTGGCGGCGCGGGCGAAGCCGAAGTTGGCAATATCGTTATGGCGCAGGTTGATTTCGGAAGCCGACCCCGCACCCTCGACCAGAACAAGGTCCGCCTCCTCGGCGAGTTCCGAGAAAGCCTGATGCACCGGCCTCAGAAACCGCTGCCGCTCGGCAAAATACTCTCGCGCCGGCATGGAAGCGACCCGCTGGCCGCGCAGGATCACCTGCGCCCCGCTTTCATGTTCGGGTTTCAGCAGAACCGGGTTCATGGCGGTCACAGGTTGCTGCCGGGCCGCGCGGGCCTGCAGCGCCTGGGCACGGCCGATTTCTCCGCCATCGGTCGTCACCGCTGCATTGTTGGACATGTTCTGCGGCTTGAACGGCATCACTTTCAGCCCGCGATTGACGGCCGCACGGCAGAGGCCGGCGACGATCAGCGACTTGCCGACATCGGACCCCGTGCCCATGAACATGAATGCGCAGGCCACCATCAGGCCGTCCCGTCGATCACATGCGCATACGAGCCCATGGTCCGCCCCAGCACGGCGCCCATGGGCGGCAACGTCTCGCCCAGCGCATCCTCGGCAGAAAACAGCGGCGGCAGGTCGTGTGGAGCCGCGAACGAATAGTGGAACTCGTGCCCGGTCAGTTTGCTGGGAAACGGCAGCGCGCTTTCATGACTGAGGCGGCGATAGCCCAAGGTACGTTTCGGCTTGTCCACGAATGTTTCAACCGGCAGCAGGCCCGTCATGCGATGCCTTTGCCCATCCTTGTCGGTCAGCCTCTCTCCCAGCACCATGAAGCCTCCGCACTCGCCGTAGATCAGCGCCCCCCGTCCCTGCGCGGCGGCCATTCCCGCCCGGAATTTCTCGGCCGTTGCCAGCGTTCCGCCATGCAGTTCCGGATAACCGCCGGGCAGAAAGACGGCATCTGCCGTTTCGTCCGGTGCTTCGTCGGCGAGGGGTGAGAAGAGTGACAGCGTGGCACCGCGCTGCCGCCAGTCCTTCAGCCAGTGTTCGTAGACGAAGGCGAAACAGGCATCCTGCGCCACGGTCACATGCTGACCAAGCGGCGGCAGCGGCGCAACTTCCCCGGCCCGCGCGAGAGGCCGGGCCAGACTGACCAGCGCCTCAAGGTCGATATGCTCAGCCATCGCCGCCTCTGCGGAGGCCAGGAAGTCGTCGAATTTTGCCAGATCAGCCGGAAGCACCAGCCCGAGATGGCGGCTGGGGACTTCCAGTCCTTCAAGCCGGGGCACCGTACCGACAACCGGAATGCCGAGCGGTGCCAGCGCCGCCTTAAGCATTTCCGCATGCCGGGTGCTGCCGACCCGATTGAGAATGACCCCGGCCACGCCCACATCCGTGCGCCAGTTGGCAAATCCCGAGACCAGCGCCGCGACGGATTGGCTCTGACGCGCCGCATCGACCACAAGCACAACTGGTAAGTCCAGGGCCGCTGCAAGGTCGCCCGTCGACCCCTCGCCCGACGCTGCCCCGTCGAACAGGCCCATCACGCCTTCTACAAGCAGAAATTCGCCCCTGCTCGCATGATCTGCCGCGCGTGCCCGCAATTGAGAAGTGTTCATCGCCCATGGATCGAGATTGATGCAGGGCGCCTCGGCGGTGCGGCTGAGGAAAGCCGGATCGATATAATCCGGGCCGGTCTTGGCCGGGGCCACCGTCTGGCGTTTGCGCAATGCAGCCAGCATGCCGAGCGTGACCAGCGTCTTGCCGCTGCCGGAATGCGGGGCGGCGATGACAAGGCCGCTGCTAGCCAAGTTCATTGTCCCGAAGATCTGCCGAATACCAGTCCAGCACGTCGCGGAACTGGCCGACCGGGCCGACAACCACAATCGCCGGGGTCGCCACCTGGCCGCTGTCGGCCAGCGTACCCGCTGCGGCCAGCGAGGTTTCGGTTACGGTCTGCTGAGGCAAAGCCGCATTGGACACGATCGACACGCGGTCTGCGCCGTCGCGCCCGGCTTCCATCAGTTTGGCGGCAATCGAACCTAGATGCTTGACCGCCATATACATGACGATCACCGGCGCTGCGGTGGCAATCGCCGCCCAATCAACCGATTGCGGCACACCGCCAAGTTCATCATGGCCGGTGAGGAAGATGACGGCATGGTTGGTGTCACGATGGGTCACCGGAATGCCGGCGTAGGCAAGCCCGCCGATCCCGGCCGTGATCCCCGGCACGATGCGGAATTTCACACCCGCATCGGCGAGTGTGCGTGCTTCCTCACCACCCCGGCCGAACATATAGGGGTCGCCGCCCTTGAGACGCAGCACGCGTAGCCCCTGCCCGGCCTTTTCGATCAACGTCTTTGAAATGTCGGCCTGTTTGGGTGACGGTTTGCCGCCGCGCTTGCCGGCGTAAATCGTTTCGGCGTCCGGGTTGGCCATGGCCAGCAATTTCGGATTGACCAGCGCGTCGTAGACGATCACATCGGCCTGCCCCAGCGCGTAATAGCCCAGCAGCGTGATCAGCCCGGGCGCACCGGGACCGGCACCGGTCAGCCAGACGGTGCCCGGCTCGAAACTCGGGAAATCAGCGCTGTCGAGGCGGGCAAAATGATCTGCCATCAACGCCCCCTGTTGGAACATGTTGCGTGCGCGTATAGATCAAATCCATGGCGGCGGAAAGCGACAGCGACGGTCTGGACAAGGGCACGCCGCTCAGGCGCGGCTGGACGACAGGCGCTTGCGCCACTGCCGCGACCAAATCGGCCCTTGGCGCCTTGTTGGGCGACGGGTTCGCCGATCCGGTGACGATCACCCTTCCCGGCGGACAGACCCCGGCCTTTGCCCTGTGCCATGAACAGACCGGTGACGGGTTCGCGGCAGCCGGCATTATCAAGGACGCCGGAGATGATCCCGACGTCACCCATGGTGCGACGATTATCTCGACGGTTCGCCTTTTGCCCCCTGGCCAGGGGATCCGGTTCACGGCGGGTGAAGGTGTGGGCAAAGTCACCAAGCCCGGCCTGCCCCTCGCTGTCGGCGAACCGGCGATCAACCCGGTGCCCCGGCAAATGATGACCGAGGTCATCGGGGAACTTTGCGGCGCACACGGCAGGCCTGCCGACGTCGAGGTCACGATCTCCGTGCCCGGCGGCGAGGCGCTTGCGGCAAAGACCTGGAACCCGCGGCTTGGCATCATCGGGGGCCTGTCCATCCTCGGAACCACCGGGATCGTCGTGCCCTATTCCTGTTCGGCCTGGATCCATTCCATCCACCGCGGCATCGACGTGGCCCGCGCCATCGGGCTCGATCATGTCGTCGGCTCGACCGGTGACGCATCCGAGCGGGCCGCCCGGGCACTGCTCGGCCTGCCCGACGAAGCGTTCATCGACATGGGCGATTTCGTCGGCGGCATGCTGAAATATCTCAGAGCCAAGCCGGTCCGGCAGGTCACCATCGCCGGCGGGTTCGGCAAGTTGAGCAAGCTCGCTGAAGGAG
Organism: Devosia sp.; assembly: GCA_017794705.1. GTDB lineage: Bacteria > Pseudomonadota > Alphaproteobacteria > Rhizobiales > Devosiaceae > IH3. The sequence goes on from CP051235.1 coordinate 1,480,449, forward strand.
CGATGGACCTTCATTCCGGCCGCTCGCAGGTCAACATCGAGGCCTTGGCCCATCTGATGACGGAATTGGGTGCCGCTCCTGAAACCCTTGCTGAAGCCCGCTCCTGCGAAACGGCCGCGCAGGTTCTGGCGCTGGCCCGCGCGCACAAAATCGCGCTCGCCAACCGTGTTGCAGAGCTTGCGGGCCATCGTGCTGACGCTATTCTGGGCAAGGGTCATTTGCCGGTGCAGTTGCTGATCACCGACCGGCAGGGCAAAATTGTGGGCCGGAATTTTTGAGCTGTTGAAATGAAAATACTCATACTTGGCGGCACGGGAGAAGCCATCGACCTCGCCAACGGGCTGCACGAACGAAGCCACCAGGTCATCACTTCGCTGGCCGGCCGCACCCGGCATCCACACAAGCCGAAAGGCAGGATGCGTACCGGCGGATTTGGTGGTGTCGAGGGATTGGCCGATTATCTCACCCGCGAGAAGATCGACTATCTGGTCGACGCCACGCATCCATTTGCCGAAGAAATGTCGGCGCATGCGGTGGCGGCCAGCGCGGAGATGCAGGTGCCGCTGCTGCGGCTCGAGCGCCCGCCGTTCGTGGAACCGGACCTGGCGCAATGGTGGCGTGTCGACAGTGTCGAAGCCGCGGCCGAGCGGCTGCCGCATGGCGCCACCGTGTTGCTCACCATCGGCCGTCAGCAGCTTCAGCCCTTCGTGGCGCGCGGCCACGCCCGCTTCATCGTCCGCTCCATCGAACCGGTGGAAATGGACCTGCCGCGCAATTTCGAGCAGATCACCGCCCGTCCGCCGTTCAGCCGGGAGGACGAGTTGTCGCTGATGAAGCGGCGCGGCGTCACCCACATGGTGGTCAAGGATGCCGGCGGCGAGCAGACCAGTGCCAAGCTGGAAGCCGCCTTCATGCTCAAGGTGCAGGTGGTCATGATCGCCCGGCCGCCCCTCCCGGAAGCGGAGACCGTCAACAGCGTTGGCGATGCGCTGGCCCATTTCGATCAATTCCCCGCGTCCAAACGGTTCTTCTTCTTGCCCTGATTGCGCAGCACGTGCGCGAAACTGGCGTCGTACAGCCTGCTGTCCCGGAAGCTTTTTGCCTCGAACACCCTGCCGACGAAGATCAGCGCCGTGCGGGTGATCTTTTCAGCTCGCACCGCCTGTTTCATCCCTGCCAATGTCGTGGTGATGAACTTTTCATCCGGCCAGGTGGCGCGATAGGCGATCACCACCGGGCAGTCGGCGCCATAGTGCGGGATCAGCGCCTGTTCGACATAGGTCAGGTTACGCACGGACAGGTGAATGGCCAGCGTCGCCTTCGACTGGCCGAGCACTTCAAGCTGTTCTCCCTCTGGCATTTGCGAAGCCTTGCCGGAGGTGCGGGTGAGGATGATGGTCTGCGCGATCTCGGGAAGCGTCAGTTCAGTATTCAGCCGGGCCGCCGCCGCCGCAAAAGCCGGCACGCCGGGCACCACTTCATAAGGAATGTCCAGTTCATCGAGGCGACGCATCTGCTCGGCCACCGCGCCATAGATGGAAGGGTCGCCCGAGTGAACGCGGGCCACATCCTGTCCCGCTGCATGGGCCTGTTTCATTTCGTGGATAATTTCGTCCAGATGCATTGGCGCCGTATCACGCACCCGCGCGTCAGCGGGGGCAGCCGCAACGATCTCCTCCGGCACCAGCGAACCGGCAAACAGGCAGATCGGACAGCGTTCGATCAGCCTCAGGCCCCGCACCGTGATCAGGTCCGGCGCGCCGGGTCCGGCTCCGATGAAATAGACCGTCATTCCGCCGCCTCCGCCTTTCTGGCGTAGCCGCGCGGCGTGAAGGCCACGGCGCGCCCGTCACCCCGCTGGAAGGCCCGCGAATGGCTGGAGCCGAAGAGCACGATGGTCAGCATGTCGACTTCTTCAGGGTTGAACTCCGCCAACGTGGTCAGTTTCACCCGCTCGTCCTGCCGTCCGAGGTTGGAGGCCAGGATCACCGGCGTCTCCGGCAGGCGGTGCTTTGCGAACAGAGCTGCTGCATGATCGAGCAAGTCGGTGCGGCGGCGGGAGCGTGGATTGTAGAACGCCGTTACGAAGTCACCCGCCGCCGCGGCTTCGAGCCGTTTCAGAATGTCCTCGCGCGGGGTCAGCAGGTCTGACAGCGAGATGCAGCAGAAATCATGACCCACCAGCGCCCCGGCGCGAGCCGAGGCCATCTGGAAGGCGGAGATGCCGGGATGGCTTTCCACCGCTACCCGTCGCGCCGCATCAGACAGGGCGCGGGTTCCCGTGGCGTCGAGCAGTTCAAAAACCAGCGCCGCCATGGCGTAGATCTGCGCATCGCCCGAGCAGACCAGGGCCACCGCCTTGCCCTTCGCCGCTTCCTCCAGCGCGTGGCGCACACGCACCTCCTCGTCACCAAGTTCGAAGCGGTGCTCCGTCTGCCCGTGCCGCAGGTCGGCAATCAGGTCGAGATAGAGCCCGTAACCTACCCAGTCGCTGGCGGCGCGCAGCGCAGCGATGGCCGACGCGGTGCGCTGGGCCGGTTCGCCCGGGCCGATCCCGACAATATGCAATTGGCCCGGCGCCCGTCCGAGCTTGTCGGGATCCACCGGTGCCGCTGCCCGGCTGATCGCGACCGTGACGCTTTTCGTCTTGTGTTTTTGCACCAGCAGTTCACCCGCCATCAGCGCTGCTGCCTCTGACACCGAGGGTGTGCCGGTTTCAACACGGACGACTTCCGAGGGGTTGGGCACGGTCTGGCTGGCCAGATCTTCGGCAGTGAAAAGGCGCAAGGGCACATCGAAATGCCGCGCCGCTTCGATAAGCCCTGTTTCATCCGCCTTGATGTCGATGCTGGCGATTGCCGCGAGGCTTTTTGTTGCGAGTGAATGAGTTGCCAGAACCTGTTCGATCAGCGCGATGATCTCTTCCGCCGGTGTTCCCCGCGCACAACCGACGCCCGCTACAAGCGACTTGGGATGATAAGTCAGGTCCTGCCCTTCGGCGATTTCGTCGTTGACGCGGACGCTGACGGCGCCGCTGTCGGAAACCGGGTAACCGGCGGCCACGAGCCAGTCGGACTCACCTTCCACTTTCAGGCTCTCGCCGCCCAGTACGGCCGCCATCGCCGGCTTGGCGGCGGCCACGTCAGCGAGCACATAGCCGGCAGGTGGCTCATCCAGCCCAAAGGCAAAACGGCTGTCTGATGCCGTCGTCACCGCGGCCACCGCATCCAGTTCGACAGCGAGGTCCCGCGCCAGTCGGTTGGCGCCGTGATGGCCGCCGAGCAAGGGCACGACATGTTCACCGTCAGTCGACACGGCAATGACCGGCGGTTCGTTCTGCTTGTCGCTCAGGACCGGTGCCAGCAGGCGAATGAGAATACCTGCCGCGCAGATGCCGATGATCGGGGCGCCCTCGGCAAACCAGCCCTGCAGCTTGAGCGCCGCATCCGGCTGCCCCTTCAACTGCACATAACTTCCGCCGATGACCCGCGCGATGCGTGCGCCCAGGTCATCCGCCGCGCCGGAAAAGCTGACCACGACCGGTGTCATCTGGCCCAGTCCTCTTCACCCCGATAGCTGAGGATGATCGAGAAATAGGGCCGCTCCTCGTCGGCAAACGCATCCAGTGGTGAAATCTTCTGCTTGGTTCCCATGGCGTGCTCGATCACCAGCGCCTTTTCATGTCCGGTCTCGCGCAACAGGTTGCGGATGCGATGAAAATGCCGCCCCACCTTGATGATCGCCACGCTTTCGGTGTGTTGCAGTTCGTGGCGCAACGTCTCGGTGTCGAGGGGTGCGGGCAGTACTTTCAGCCTGTCGTTGCGGGCGGCCAATGGACGCGAAGCAACCGCCGCCGCGGCAGTCAGCGAGGTGATGCCCGGCACGATGATTATCTCCGTCCGAGTCGCCAACCGCTCGATCAGGAACATTGCCGAGCCATAAAACAGCGGATCGCCTTCGCAGAGATAGGCGACAGACAGACCCTGATCGGTCAGTGCCGCGATATGCGCCGCGCCCTGATCATAAGCCATTTGCGCCGGGGCGCGGTCGAGTTCCATGGGGATGGCAATGGGCAGGAGGCGCTTGTCATCCGGCACATGCGCCCCGGCGATTTCCAGTGCCATCGAGCCCTGTCCCGGCTTTTGCGGAAAGGCGATGCAGTCGGCCTCGCTCAGCACCCGGACCGCTTTCAGCGTCAAAAGGTCCCGATCGCCCGGCCCCACCCCGACGAGATAAAGCTTGCCGGTCATGCTTCCTCCTTGCGGACAGCCCATTGGGTCACTGCCATACGGGGCCGGAAAACGCGCTCCGTGCCGATCCGGTCGAGCACGGAGATGTTCAGCCTCGTCAGGTCACCGCCAAAACTGGCCTGCCGGTCGATCAGCGCCCGCTCACCATCCAGCGTCACCGCATTGGCGACCAACCGTCCTCCCGGTTTCAGCGCGCGCCAGCACGCTTCGAACAAGGCCCGGTTGCCGACATCGCCGCCAAGGAAAATCGCGTCTGGTGGCGGGGCATCGGCAATTGAGTCCAACGCTTCACCGGTGCGAATGTCGAGACCCGGCACGCCCAGCGCCTGTCGGTTGGCTTCGATCATCTCCACCCGCTCTGCGTTCCTTTCAAAGGCAATGGCGCGGCTGTCGCGGCTCGCGCGCATCCATTCGATGCCCACCGAACCGCATCCCGCGCCGACGTCCCAAAGCAGTGCGCCAGGAAAAGGCGCCAGCTTGGCCAGTGTGGCCGCACGCACGTCGCGCTTGGTCAGTTGCCCATCGGAAACGAAGGCGTCGTCGGGCAGCCCCGGCACGGGCGGCAACAGCGCCGCATCCGCACCCGCCACGCAATCGATGGCCAGCACGTAGAAGTCGCCAATGTCCTGAGCACCCGCCTCTGATGCCTTGAACCGGGTCACACGCTCGTCGGCACCGCCCAAGTTTTCGAGCACGGTCAATTCGCTCTCCGCGTAGTCGCGCGCTTTCAGGATTTCCGCCACCTCGCCGAGCGTGGTCCGATCGCTGGTCAGGGCGAGGATACGGTTTCCGGGCAGAATGTGCGGCTGCAGCGCCGCCACGGATCGGCCGTGCAGGGAAAGGGTCGCAATGTTCTGCAGCGGCCAATGCAGTCGTGCCGCCGCCAGCTGGAAGGACGAGGGCGCCGGATAAATCTCGAACTCGTCAGCCCCAAGTTGCCGCGCCAGAGTCGCCCCGATGCCGAACCAGTTGGGATCGCCGGAGGCCAGCAGGACCGTTGGCTCCCCCCGGAACGACACAATCCGCTGCACCATTTCGTCGAGCTTGCCATCCCACTCGATCAAGGTCTGAATTTGGGCTTGCCAGCCGGCAAGACGACGTTTGACACCAATGACATTACTCGCGTTTTCGATCAGGTGCCGCGCTTCCGGCGGCAGCGCTGCCACGCCCGCCTCGCTTACCCCGACAATATGCAGCCAGGCGCTCATTTACCGGCCTCGATCAAAATCGCGTTGAGGGCCGCCGCGGCCATGGCACTGCCGCCCCGCCGCCCCTTGAGGGCAATGAACGGCACATGGGCCTGTGCCATTAGCGCCTGTTTGGATTCAACGGCGCCGACAAATCCGACGGGAAAGCCGAGGACCAGCGCCGGTTTCGGCCAGCCCTGTTGCAGCCCTTCGAGCAGATGAAACAGCGCCGTTGGGGCGTTGCCGATCGCCACCACGGCACCCTCGACCTCCGGTTTCAGCGCCTCCATCCCACCGGCACTTTTTGTGGTGCCCAGCCTTGTCGCCTCTTTGGCCGCCCGCGCCTCGGCAATCGCCACGCGAACGGGATTGCCGCGCAGATACCGGGCAATGATCCCGTGTTCGACCATGCGGACGTCGCAAATAATCGGCGCGCCACCGCGGATCGCCTTGATCCCGGCGTCCACCGCCCCCGGCGAAAACTCCAGGTCCTCAGCCACATCCACCATGCCGCAGGCATGAATGATGCGGATCGCCACTTGCCGCTCCAATGCGTCGAGGCGGCCCAGATCGGCTTCCGCTTCGATGTTTGCAAAGCTTTGGGCATAGATCGCGTCAGGGTCGCGGAGATAGTCCACTCTAAGGTCGCTTCTTCAGCGTCACCGGCCCCAGCGGGTGGTGGGCATGCGGGTAGGGGTGATGATGATGGGCGTGGCCGTGCGCATGATCATGTGGATGGTCATGGCCGTGATCGTGGCCATGATGATGGGCGTGGGTATGCAGCGGGGTGAACGGCAGCCCGTGTTCCTTGCAGAAGGCTTCGTCACGACAAGACGCATCGCAGTCGCCGTTGCAGGGGCAGTTCTCCAGCCCGCCGCCAACGCCTTCGACATGATGGTGGTGGCTTTGTTGCGCCGCGCCCAGTTCATCCTCGAAGCCCAGCACCTGCTCGCGATATTTGCACAGCGAACAGTTCATCAGATTCTGCCCGTCGAGCGTCTCGCCCAGCCGTTCAAGGAACGTGTCGAGCACCAGATCATGATCGTTCAGATATGGCGCCTTGACGAATTCCACCTCTGGAAACTTTTCAACAGCCTCGTCGACGGCGGCGTAGATGCGTTTCACGAGGACGCCGGTGAACAGGAAATAGGGAAAGACGATGATCCGCCGGAAACCCAGCCGGACGGCATGGTCAAGCGCCGGGGCGACCAGCGGGAAGGTCACGCCGGAATAGGCGGTTTCAGCCCAGCCGAAGCCCATGCCTTCCCACAGCATGCGGGTCACCTTGGAGACGTTTGAATTGGCATCCGGGTCGGAGGCACCGCGCCCGACGACCATCAACAGCGTGTCGTGCCGGTCGAGCGCTTCAACAGCAGCTTCCGATTCGGCGATCCTGTCTGCGGCCGCGCGCACCATGCGGGTGTCGACGCCCAGTTCCCGGCCGTAGGTGATTTTGATCCCGTGCTTGGCCGCATAGGTATTCAACACCGAGGGAATGTCATTCTTTGCGTGCCCTGCGGCGAACAGCATTCCGGGCACGGCCAACACATGCTTCACACCCTGCTCGCGCAAACGGTCCAGCCCCTGGTGAATCACCGGGTTGGCAAATTCGAGATAGCCGTACTCCACCGGCACGCCGGGCAGTCTTTCGCACAGGCGCTCGGCAAGATGGGCAAATTCGCCCACCGCCAGCTGGTTGCGGCTGCCGTGGCCACACAGCATGACGCCGGTTTCCGGCGGCAGGATTACAGATTGGGTCATCGTCTACCTCTTTGTTTTGCGACAAGAGGCAGAGTTCGCATCAAAACCGGTTTGCAGCCCCGGGATTGACCCCCTGATTGGGTCGGCCGCACCGGGATAGCTTTCAGTCCCTTTGGGAACGCTGCTCAGGGGTCCGGTTGTAGGGATTCGCTTCCCGCCGGTCAACGCGGGTTCAGCGGCGTCACCCGCAACTCGTCTGTGCACATCTTTTAGGCATTTCTTGCGTACCCGGCTCAAAAGCGTAGGATTCGCAATGTGTGAGTGAGGAAAGGGAGAGACCTATGTCTTTGAGCGCACCTACTCAAATCGTCTACATCATATCCCTGATCATCGCGGTGATCGGGTTACTCGTGTTTTTCGGCGTATTCTCGTTCGGCGTCTCGTCCTTCTGGATCATGGCGGTGGCCTTCGGCCTTCTGGCCCTGGCCAACCTGATCAAGGGCATGTAGCTCAAATCCGCGCGGCGGCCCGAAGGCTCAGCCCTTTTCGGCCGCCGCGCTTTCCTTCAGCTTCTTTTTGCTGGGCGTCGGCCTGAGGCGCGCCACGCTGAGGCGGCTGGCCAGCCTGTATTTCAATTCCACCACCTTGTTGCGGTTCGCTGTCGGGTCGCGCATGACATCGTGCAACAGATCCATGGCGCTGACGCCGATTTCGCCGCGCGGCTGGGCAATGGTGGTCAGGGCCGGCACATAGACATCGGCAAAGGCATTGTTGTCGAAGCCGCCCACCGAAATGTCGTCCGGCACGGCTATCCCCAGCGTCGACATTTCCGAAATGAACCCCATCGCCGTTTCGTCGTTGGCGCAGAACACCGCCGTCGGCATGGTCTGGCGGCGGGCGAGGCGCCGCGCCACCCGGCGACCGACATCGCGATGAAAGCCGCCCTCATAAATATCCTCCGGATCGACCTTCAGTCCGGCTTCGGACATGGCTTCCATGAACCCCGCCTTGCGCTCGGCGGTGGCGGCAGAGCCAGGCGGACCGGGCAGATGACCGATATGGGTGTGGCCGCGGTCGATCATGTGTTTGGTCATCGCCCTGGCGGCAGCGCGATTGTCGATCCACACGTGCGGGTAGGGCAGATAGTCGGGCCGCTCGGCAAAGCCGACAATCGGCGGCGTGCCCTGGTAGATTTCGCGCAGGAGGGCATAATCGTCAGGCGGCGGGAAATAGTCGTCGAGCGTGATCACCCCGTCGACGCTGCCGGTGCGCAGTGCCTCGATGATCGGGTCATTTCCCGCTTCGAGGTCGGGCGACTTGATGATGATATTGTAGCCGTGGGCGTTGGCCCGCCGCTGCAGCCCCTCAAATATCTCGGAATAGAAAATATTGCCGACATTGTTGACGGCGACGAGGATGTTCTTGGTCGCCTGCGACTTGAAGCTGAAGGCGGTGGCGCTTTTGACGAAGTTGAGTTCCTGGATCGCCTCGAGCACCCGTTCGCGGGTCGGCGCGGAAACGCGTTCGGGCGAGTTCAGCACCCGGCTCACCGTCGCGGTGGATACACCGGCCCGTTTGGAAACGTCCGACACGCTGGCGCGTTTCATGCTGGCTCCCTCGAATTACACCGCAAATTACTGGAACGGGTCCCACCCTTCATTCCAGTCTAGCGTGTAATCGGTTTCATGCCTAGCCTGCGGGCGTTTCAGGGGACGCCTCGACCGGGGCTCCGGCATCACGCCAGGCGGTGAATCCGCCCTCGATGTGGCAGACGTCGTCAAACCCCATGTCCTTGAGCGCCTTGGTGGCCAACGCCGAGCGCCAGCCCATGGCGCAAAACAGCACCAGTTTCTTGTCGCCTTCAAAAACCGGATTGAAATAGGGGCTTTCCGGATCGACCCAGAATTCGAGAAGGCCGCGCGGCGTGCTGACGGCGCCCGGCAGCTTGCCTTCGCGGCGAAGCTCGCCCTTTTCGCGCAAATCGACGAACAATGTGTCCGGTCGGCCGAGCAATTCTTGCGCTTCGGCAACCGGCAGCGTCACGATCTGGCGGTTGGCTTCCTCGACAAGTTGCTTGCTGGATTTCTTCATCGGTCTCCGCCTCTAGTGTTCAGTCGCGCAATGGTCGTGGTCGTGCATCACTTCAAGGATGCGGCACTCAGAAACGGTGCCGTGATGATGGCTTTTGAGCATGGCCGCCAGCTCAGCCCGCAACCGCTGCAGGCGCGCCAGACGCTCGTCAATTTCGGCCAGCCGGCCACTCACCAGCGCATCGATATCCTCGCAAGGGGCTTCGGGATGGCTAGACAGGTCGAGCATGGATTTGACCGAGGGCATCGGAAACCCCATCGACCGCGCGTGGGCGATGAAGCCCAGCCGATCCAGCGCCTTGCGGTCATAGCGGCGCTGATTGCCTTCTGTGCGCGGCGGTTCGGGAATGAGCCCGATTTGCTCGTAGTAGCGGATGGTGGGGACCTTGACGCCGGTACGTCGCGCCAATTCGCCGATGGAAAAATCAGGGCCTGCCATCAAATCACCTCTTGAACCTCTAGTGACTAGAGAAACTAAGTTCGAGCCGTGCCGCGTGCAAGAGGAGCAATAAATTGGCCGGACATCACCATCATGTCGACCCGGAAGCCGGCGACCGCCGGGTGTTTGCCGCGATCGCGGTCAATCTCGTGCTCACCTTGGCGCAGATCGCTGGCGGCATAGTCTCCGGCAGCCTGGCGCTGGTTGCTGATGCCGTTCACAATTTTTCCGATGCCATTTCGCTGGTCATCGCCTTTGCCGCCCGCAAGATCGCCCGCCAGCCGGCCAATGCCCGCATGACATTCGGCTATGGCCGGGCAGAGATCGTGGCCGCGCTGGTCAATTACACAACCCTGATCGTCATCGCGCTCTACCTCGTTTACGAAGGGGTGATGCGGCTCATCGACCCGCAGCCGGTTGCGGGCTGGATGGTGGTGATCATCGCCGGGGTGGCTTTGTTGGTGGATGTGGTCACCGCCCTTCTCACCTATTCCATGTCGAAACAGTCGATGAATATCCGCGCCGCCTTCCTGCACAATCTGGCGGATGCGCTGGGCTCGGTGGCCGTCATCGTCGCCGGAACGCTGATCATTCTGTACGACTGGCGCCTGATCGACCCGATCGTCACCCTGGGGATTGCCGGCTACATCCTGTGGATGGCCTTCTCGGAAATCGGCGATGCCATTCGCATCCTGATGCTTGGCGCGCCGCCTGATATCAAAAGCGGCGAGGTCATCGCCGCCATCGAACAGATCGAACGGGTGGCCGACGTGCATCATCTGCACCTGTGGCAGATCGACGAACATTCAACCTCGCTTGAAGCGCATATTGCCGTGGCCGAGGGTTTCTGGGACCAGGCGGATCAGCTCAAGGCAGAGATTCGCGCCCTGCTCGAAGACACGTTCGGCATCACCCACTCGATTCTGGAACTGGAGTGTCACAATCACAGGTGCAAAGCGCCGGACAAGTTCGGGCACCAAGCCGGCGACGACGCGCTGGACCAGCACGGCCATTCGCACTGAGGTGATGTTTCATTCAAACAGTCGGAACCGGCTTTCCGGTTCAACCAGCGCATTGGCCCTGTCGAGAGCGGCCTCAGGACCCGAATCATGCCGGGCCAGCGCGTGGAAAAAGGCGGACAGCCACACTGGCACATCACGTCCGTCCGGGTCGCCAACGGGTGCCACATAGATTGCTGCACCGGCAGACCTGAAGGCGCCGGCAAGGCTTTCGGTGCCGGTGCTGCAGGCGGTGGAAATGACTAAAGCCGGCACCTCGCTCAGCCTTTGGCTGATCAGGTCCGCGTTTATGCGGTTCTGTGGCAGCACCAGCGGATCCACGCCCGGAGCCATTTCCGGGAAAATGTAACCGGCCCCGTCGCCATGCGCCGAAATGATCGCGGCGTCTGCGGCCAATCCGTGAAACCCGAATCCTGCAAAGAAGTCCGACGGTTTGCCCAACCGATTAAGCGCCACATCGAGGCCCAGATGTTCGAGTTGCGCCCTGATCAACAGGGCGGCACCAGCATCGACAAACTCGACGAGGGCAATCTTTTGCGGCTTCATTGTGCTGCCTCAATTGCAGATTCAAAGCGTGGGCGGCGCAAGTGTGCGCCAACCAAGGTGCAAGTTGCAAATGCCCAAGATCATTCCGCTTTTTCTGATCATCCTGGCCTTCGCCGCTCGTCCCGGTCTGGCGCAGGAATGGGGCAGCTATCACAATCCGGTTTATGGAGCCGTCGCCGACGTACCTCCCGGTTTCGAGCCGGTGGGCCCGGTGACCATCGAAGGTGCCGGACAATTGTTCCGGGACCGTAGCGGCGCCCTGCTCAGCATTTATGGCGCGCCGATTCCGAATGGCGACTTCAGCGCCTTTGTCACCCAGACGATCGCCGCCGACGTGTCGCTCAAGACCTGGCCGATCGGCGGGCAGACGATCACGCCCGACTGGGCCGAATTCTGGGGTGGCCGCAATGGCCGCACCGTGCGCGTGCGCATGGAAGCCACCTGCAACGGCACCCTCGTCATTGCCACCCGGTTTGAATATTCGGGGCTCTCCAGCAGCACCGCCGACCGCGTCGAGCGCTCGCTGACCGCGGGACCAGCGTCGGCCTGCTAAAACTCGATACCCGCCTGCGCCTTCACGCCTTCCCGGAACGGATGTTTGACCATGGTCATCTCGGTGACCAGGTCTGCAGCTTCGATCAGTTCATCCTTGGCGTTGCGGCCGGTGACGATGACATGGGTGTCGCGCGGCTTGTTCTTGAGCACTTCGACCACCTCATCAATGTCGAGATAGTCATAGCGAAGGCAGATGTTGAGTTCGTCGAGCAACACCATCTTGTAGTTTTCGTCGGCGATCATTTGCTTGGCCGTCTCCCAGGCCTGTTTGGCCGCCGCAATGTCGCGGGCGCGGTCCTGTGTGTCCCAGGTGAAGCCTTCGCCCATCGCTTTGATGGTCACCTGATCGGGAAATTTTTCCAGCACGTCACGCTCGCCGGTGCCCCATTTGCCCTTGACGAACTGCACGATGCCGACTCGGAATCCGTGCCCCAGCGCCCGGAACACCATGCCGAATGCCGCCGTCGACTTGCCCTTGCCCTTGCCGGTATGCACGATCAGCAATCCGCGCTCCTCGGTCTTGGTGGCGAGGATCTTGTCGCGCGCCTCTTTTTTCTTGCGCATCTTTTCGGCGTGATAGGCGTTGCGTTCCTCTTCGCTCATCAGGTCGGTCTTCTTGGGCGCGCGTTCGGTCATTAGGAGTGGCCTTCAACGAGTGAGCGGGAGAAACTCTGGCTGAGCCTATCGGATGTTCGACAGGCCAGACAATGCGGGAGGATCAAATGGCAGAAATCGTGGGCGCCCTGCACGAGTTTCATGACGAAACGTTCGTGCGCGGCTGGGCGGACAGGTTCAAACCGACGCCGGACCGGCTGGCCCTGTTTGACCTGATCCTCAAGCAGATCGAGGATTTGAGAATCGGCGCGCCACACGTCCTCGAGTTGGGCATTGGTCCCGGCTATCTGGCGCACCACATTCTCGAACGCGCGCCAAACCTTCGCTACGAAGGTCTCGATTTTTCCGAAGCCATGTTCGGCATCGCGCGCGAAACGCTTGCACAACATCTCGACCGGCTCACGCTGACCAGCGCCGATTTGACTGACCCGACATGGTCGCAAAGCCTTTCCCGTCAGCCCGATGCCATCATTTCCACCTGGTCGCTGCACGACCTGTTCTCGCCGGCGGCGGTGGGCGATGTTTACGCCCGCTGCTTTGAGACGCTGCAGCCGGGTGGTGTGCTGGTGAATGGTGATTTCATCAAGCCGGATGGTACGACGCTCGAGTATGAAGGAGGCCGGTTCGAGGTCAGCAAGCATCTGGAATTGCTGCGGCAGGCCGGCTTCACCAAGCCCGAATGCGTTGAGCTTTTCGAAATCGAGACCGAAGCTCCGACCGCCGCACAGAATTACGCCTGCCTCGTGGCTCATCGCTGATCCAGAAAGGCATGGGCCGAATTGCTTTTGGGCGTCCAGTAGCCGCGATCCAGAGCTTCGCGGAACTTGGCCAGAAGTTCGTCAAACCCGTGCGGATTGTTCTCGGCAATGAACCTGCGACTGTCCTCGTCGAGCACGAAGGCCTCGAACGCGAGATCAAAGTGGTGGGTCTTCACCGCGCCTGTCGTCGCCGCGAAGGCGAACATGTAGTCGACTGTGGCGATGATCTCGAAGGCGCCCTTGTAGCCGTGCCGTTTCACGCCGTTGATCCATTTCGGGTTGACCACGCGGGAGCGCATGACCCGGCTGATTTCCTCTTCGAGTGTGCGGGTGACCGGGTTCTCGGGCCGCGAATGGTCCGAGTGATAATTGACCGGCTTTGCGCCGGAAAGCACTTCAGCGGTTACTGTCAGCCCGCCCTCGAACTGGTAATAGTCGTCGCTGTCGAGCAGGTTATGCTCGCGGTTGTCCTGATTGTGCAGCACCGCCTCGACATCGCCCAGCCGCGCCTTCAGCCTGTCCCGCTCCGGCGCACCGGCACTGTCGGCGCCATAAGCATATTGGCCCCAGTTCAGGAAGGCTGCGGCCAAATCCTCTTTGCCCTGCCATTTGCCGCTGTCAATCAATCCTTGCAGGCCCGCCCCATAGGCACCGGGCTTCGAGCCGAATATCCGGTGACCTGCCTTCATGCCCGCCTCGTCCTGGGTCAGACCCTGCTTCATCAGTCCCAGCGTGTCAGTGCGCATTCGCGCAGCAATCGGGTTTTCGCTCTCCGGTTCGTCGAGCGCCCCGATCGCGCGCATCGCGCGGTCAAACAGGGCGATCTGGTTGGGGAAGGCATCGCGGAAAAAGCCGGAAATGCGCAGGGTCACGTCAACCCTTGGACGTCCCAGTTTCGCTAACGGAATGATCTCGTAACCCGAAACTCGCAGCGAGCCCGGGTCCCATTTCGGTTTGGCGCCGATCAGCGCCAGCGCCTGGGCGATATCATCACCGCCGGTGCGCATATTGGCAGTGCCCCAGACCGACAGGGCCACGGACCTGAGCCATGTGCCCTGATCCTGGAAATGCCGCGTCACCAGATTTTCTGCAGACTTTTGCCCCAGTTCCCAGGCGGTCGGCGTCGGCACCGCGCGATTGTCGAGCGAATAAAAATTCCGCCCTGTCGGCAGCACGTCCAGGCGCCCGCGCGAGGGCGCCCCGGATGGGCCGGGCGCCACGAACTTGCCGTCGAGCCCGTCGAGCATCGCCGCAATTTCTGCAGGGCCTGATTGGGCGAGACGCGGGCGGATTGTGGTTTCAATCGTTTCCAGAACGGCGCTCACGGTTGTCCACTCCGGATCAGGTGCGCGACCCGTCACGAGTTGCCCTGCCAGCATTTCCAGCCTCTCCAGCGTGTCGCCATTGCTGCGCCAGGAATCTTTCGACAGCGCCGCCAGTTCCGCCGGTTTGGGTCCCGCCCACGGCTGGCCCAGTTTTGCGCTCAAGGGATCGAACCCCAGTTTCAGATCATCCGCCAGCGCCCGGATCAGCGAGGCATCGCCGGGCTGGTCGCCACGCGGCACGCGGGCCAGTGCCACGATCAGATCGCGTTCCAGCTCACCCTTCGGCGAATGCCCGAACACATGCAGTCCGTCCCGGATCTGGGCTTCCTTGAGCTCGCAGAGGAAGTTATCGATCTCGGTCAGCGCTGCGTCCTCGTCGGCGGAGAGGGCCATGTCGCGATCCAGCGCGCTGTCGCGGGTGAACTCGAGGATGCGTTTCTTCAGCCCCGCCAGCCTTCGCCGGTCCATGCCGGAGGCTGCATAGTATTCATCAAGCAATGCCTCCAGATCCTTCAGCGGCCCATAGGTCTCCGCCCGGGTCAGCGGCGGCACCAGATGATCGATGATGGTCGCGCCCGTGCGTCGCTTGGCCTGGGTCCCTTCGCCGGGATCGTTGACGATGAAGGGATAGAAATGCGGCAGCGCCCCCCACAACGCCAGCGGGTAGGCAGTTTCATCCAGCGCCGTCGCCTTGCCCGGCAGCCATTCCAGATTGCCGTGCTTGCCATTGTGGATCAGCGCATGCGCCCCAAATCGCTGCCGGATCCAGAGGTAGGTCGCCAGATAGGCATGCGGTGGCACCAGGTCGGGGTCGTGATAACTGGCCGCTTCATCAAGGTCATAGCCGCGCGACGGCTGCAGGATGACAGCGATATTGCCGTACAGTTTCACCGGCAGACTGAAGGCACCATCCCGAACGAAAGGATCATCCGCCGGATTGCCCCAGCGCGCCGAAACTTCCTGCCTGATCCGGTCTGGCAACACCGCGAACAGTGCCGCATAGTCCTCAAGGGACAGTCGGGCATCGCTTTCACCGTTCCCCGGCCGGGCATTCGTCGGTCCCGATTGCAGCTGTTCGATCAGCGTGTTGCCGTCAGCGGGCACATGCCCTGCCGCATAACCCGCCGCCTCCAGCGCCTTCAGGATTTCAACCGTCGACTGCGGCGCGTCATAGCCCACACCGTTGGCCAGCCGCCCGTCGCGGATCGGATAATTGGCAAGCACCAGCGCCACCTTGCGTTCCGCCCGCGGTGTCTGGCGCAGCCGCACATAGTGGCCGGCCATCTCAACCGCGCGCTGGATGCCGTTGGCATCGGGCGCATAGGTGGCCAGCGGACATTCAGTCGCCTCGTGCCAATTGGCGTCTTCCTTATGCCCGACGATCAGCGCACCGATGCGCCCGTCGAGTTCAGGCAGCACCACCTGCATGGCGAGGTCTTTTGACGATAGTCCCTGAATATCCTCGGCCCAAGCCTGCTCCGGCCGCCCTGACTGGATCAACTGGATGATGGGCGCATTGATCCCTGAAAAGGGGTTGGCCTTTTCCTCAAGATCATTCAACCCCAGCGCAAAGCCGGTCAGGTTGAACACCACCTCCGGCGCAAACTCCGCGAAAGTCGCCTGCGCGAAGCGGATACAGGCGCCCTCCTTCAGCGACGATATCACCATCGGCACCGGCGCCAGCCCGGCCCGCACCATGGTCCGGATCAGCCGGTTGAGCGTGGCCGTGCCAGCCCCCTCAAGCGCGGCGCGGTAGAAGAGGACGGGAATGAAAACGGTCGCGCGGTGGCCCCACCCCTCCCCGACCCTCCCCGTCGAGGGGAGGGTGTCACGCTGATCGTGCCGTAAAGCGGCCGTTCCAATTTCGGTGGGCACCTCCCCCCTTGCGGGGGAGGTTGGGAGGGGGGTAGCGCCATGTATCAAGGTGAGTTGATCTGCAGTGACCATCCCCTCACCCGGCCACCACAATCCGAAGCGCGGAAAGGGCTCCGGCTTGTTTTCTGGCAGCGGCTTTCCATCAGCCAGTGTCGCAAATGCGTCCAGCGCCAGCGCCATATTGTCCGGGCCGCCGGCAGTGAAAAAGCCATGCAGGCCCTGCCAAGACTCGGCCGAGACATTGGACCGCTGCCGTAGTGTCTCATCGGGGTTTGCGTCGCCGGGCAGCAGTGCCAGTCTGAAGGCGCCGTCCGCCGCCAGCCGGCACAGTTCATCGACGCCATAGCGCCAGTAGGCGGATCCCCCCAGCAGGCGCACAACCACCAGATCGGCATGGCGCACCGTGTTCTCCAGCCACAGGTCGACGGAAAGATTGTGGCTGAGCCGCAGCAGGTTGGCTAGGCGCACATCGATACGTCCCAGCCGGTCGACCGCCCCCGCCATGGCACTCAATTCGCTGTCGGCGGCCGAAGCAAAGATGATCCGTCCCGGGCTTTGCCCCAGGTCGATCGCCTCCCCCTCCTGTTGAATTTGCCCGGCCTGGGCCGCAAGGAGGTGCATCACGCACCTCCCTGGCGAATGAGAAGTCTAAAGCGGCTTATGTAGTGAATGCGGTGGCTTGCCTGCAGCAACGTCTTTGAGCGCTGCGTACTGGATGCAGTCGGGCGACATTTCCATGATCTCGATGCGGTTGCCGTCCGGATCGTGGATCCACACGCCGCGGTTGCCGTCGACACCGCGCTTGTCGGTGTAAGGGGTCTGCAGTTCGATCCCCTCCGCCTCGAGGTAGGCGACCACCTTGCCAAGGTCGGTACAGGCCAGCGACAGGTGATGCACACCGGTTCGATCGGGACCGGCCGCCTTCTCGCCGTTGCCGCCCGGGAAAAGCTCGAGATAGAGCTCGTCGGTGATACGCAGATAGGCAATCCAGGGTTTGCCGTCATCATTGTTGAGCCGCAGGAACTCGGGATAACCGAGTTTTTCGTAGAACTTGAGCGAAGCGTCGAGGTCGTTGACGCGGAAAGCCACGTGGCCGAGGCCGCTGAACACAGACATGGCAGGTCCATTCCTGATTGGATTGCGTTGCTCCGCCCTCCTCCCGAGCGCGGCGGGTGCCATGTTATGCGCTTGATTAACGATAATACAAGTGGATTCTGCATGTATGCACGGGTAGTCCCGTTGAGCACCTGAACGGGCTCAGGCCGGCTCATGCTGTTTCAGGCTGGCCGATATCGCGTCCCGGTCAAGCGGGGATTGCCCGATCACCACCAGCCTTGTCTCGCGCACCTCGTCGGGCCGCCAGGGCCGGTCGAACCAGGTGTTGATCCGCGGCCCCACCGCTTGCACGGCCAATCTGGCCGCAGACCCGGTGATGGCTGCAAAGCCCTTGAGGCGCAGCACATCGTGATCGCGGATTGCGGCCTCGATGATCCTGATCAGATCCGCCTTGTTGGCACTTTCCGGCAGGGCGATCGAGAAACTGTCGAAATCGTCGTGCTCATGCGGCTCGCCGTCATGCTCGAGTTCATGATGGCTGTCGCGGCCGGTGAGATTGTCCTCGCTGGCCAGCCCCAGCCCCAGCAGTGCCGCTACGTCGATGGCGCTGTTGCTGGAGGTCACCAGCCCGGTTCCCGGCCGCATTTCAGCGCGCAGATTTGCTTCAATGCGGGTCACATCCGCCTCGCCCACCAGATCGACCTTGTTGAGGATCACAAGGTCCGCACAGATCAGTTGGTCCTCGAACAGTTCGCCGAGCGGGGTTTCATGGTCCAGCATGTCATCGGCCGACCGCAGCACGTCGACGGCCTTTTCGTCCGAGGCAAAGCGTCCGTCAGCGAGCGCCGCCGCATCGGCCACCGTGATCACCCCGTCGATGGTCACTTCCGGCTTGATCTCCGGCCAGTTGAAGGCGCGCACCAGTGGTTGCGGCAGCGCCAGTCCCGATGTCTCGATGATGATGTGATCGGGCCGGTCGGCACGCTCCAGCAACGCCGTCATGGTCGGGATGAATTCATCGGCCACGGTGCAGCAGATGCAGCCATTGGCCAGTTCGATCATGTCTTCCTCGCGGCAGGTTTCATCGCCGCATCCGGCGAGCACATCCCTGTCGACTCCGACATCGCCGAACTCATTGATGATCAGCGCGATGCGCTTGCCCTTTGCGTGCGCGAGAACGTGCCGCACCAGCGTGGTTTTGCCGGATCCCAGAAAACCGGTGATGATGGTGACGGGTATCTTGCCGCTCATATTGCTTCCTGACGTCGAGAAGGGGCGCGCCCGATGTCCGCGGGCGCGCCGTGTTGCACTGTCGTGTGAGCGATCAGGCGTAGAGCCGCTTGGTCACGAGCCCGGTTCGGGAGAGGCCGCGTACCAGCTTGGCACCGGCCAGAATGACGAGGTCCGCCAGCGGCTCAATCAACACCACCAGCATGTAGGCGGCACCGAAGGAGAGCACCGACTGCAGGTTCTCGGCCCCGAACCCCTGTCCATAAAGGGCCCAGAACCCGACCCAGAGTACCACGCCGCCCTGATAGGTCGCAGACAGGGCCAGGGCCTGGGAATATTTCAGGTCAACATAGGCGGTGGAGGCCGGGATGATCCGGTCGGCCATCAGCTTGATGGCAAACAATGGCACCAGCAGCGTTGTGACATTGGCGAAATATTGCGGCAGGTCGAAGGGTGCGAAGAACAGGCCCTGGATCAATAGTCCGCCGGCAAGGCCGATAGCGGCGGGCGCAGCCCCCAAAATCAGCAACAGCGTCGTGCCCAGGATCAGGTGCACCTCACTGACCCCGACCGGGTAGTGCGGAAAGATTTCGAAAAAGACGAAGACGGCCGCAATGCTGATCACGGCCCTTGCGGCCAGAGACACGACGCCGCTGTTCCTGATTGAGTCCCAGGCGAGCTTGGCCGAATAGGCGCCGGCACCGGCTGCCGTGGCATAGGCAAAGACCATCTTGGCCGGAGAAACGAGTTCGGGTTCGATATGCATGATGTTCAGTCCTTGAAAAAATATCAGAATTGGATGGGCCCTTCGCGGCGCATGCCGAAAAGCGAACCGGGCGCTTTGCGCCGGACAGAATCAGTCTGATGGTCTGGTCATGCACACCTCCGCCTGTCCCACCGACAGATCAGCGTTTCAACAACAGCTGGCAGGTCTCCTGGCTCATGGTGTCTTTGTCGCTTCCCTTGCCTTCCCAGCGATTAGGCCAGTGGCACAAGTGGGGAAACTCACCACTTACAGTTGCGGGGGCAGCCATGGATTTGGTCCCTGTTGGGTACGCCTCACCATGTTCCCTATTAAGCCCTTCTCCGCTTCCGGATCGGGGCACCAACTGGGGTCGAGACTGTCACGCGAATCTGAAACCGTCAACGGCAGGCCGGGCGGTTGTCCCGATAGCGGGCAACGGCGGAGTTCGAAGAGCAAAGCGTCAGGAAAGGAAATCGCATGGAGCCGATCAAGTTCTCGCCCGAAGAAAAGGCGGTGATCATCAACCGGATCAGAGACTGGTTCGCCGAGGAGCGCGACGAGGAGATGGGCCCGCTGCCCGCCGAGATGCTGCTGAACTTTTTCAGTGAAGAAATCGGCGGCTATTTCTACAACCGCGGGTTGCAGGATGCGCAGGCGCTGCTGGCCAAACGCATGGAAGATCTCAACGACGAGTTCTACGGGATGGAGCGACGTACCGGCCTGCGCTGATTTGGCTTGCGCGGCAGCGCAGCGCGGAAATCAGATGACGTACCCGTCCCTTCCGAGTGCCCTTCATGCCCGCCCTGCCCCATGTCGCCCTGTGGCTGCCGATCCTGTTGCTGGTTGCTTCCAACCTGTTCATGACCATGGCCTGGTATGGCCATCTCAAGTTTCCCGGCATGGCCCTTTGGATGGCCGTGCTGTGGGGCTGGGGCTTTGCCTTTTTCGAGTATTGGCTGGCGGTTCCTGCCAACCGGCTCGGCATTCAGGCCTACGACGTCTCGCAGCTCAAGACGTTGCAGGAGGTCATCAGCCTGACCGTGTTTGTTGGCTTTGCCGTGTTTTTTCTCGGCGAAAGACTCACCTTCAATCATCTGGCCGGCTTCACCCTGATCGGGATCGGGGCCTGGTTCATCTTCCGGGGCCCCTTCCGCTAGCCGCCAAGGCAGCCCTCAACGCTGTCGGCCATGCGCTGCAGAAGTCCGAAATAAAGCTCAGGGCCGTCGCTCAGGTCGGCACCAAGCGGATCAAGTGTGCCTGTGCCCACATCAAGCCCTTCAGTCACCACCGCGACCAATGAGGGCTCGAACTGGGGCTCGGCGAAGACGCAGGCCGCTCCGAGCCGCTCAATCGTGTCGCGCACTTCACCGATACGGCGCGCGCCGGGCTGGCTTTCAGGATTGAGCGTGATGGCACCTGCAGCGGTCACACCAAAGCTCTGTTCAAAATACTGATAGGCGTCGTGGAAACTGACGAAGGTCTTGTCCGCAACTGGTGCGAGCTGGGCCGAGATGTCGCTTTGCAGTGTCTCCAGGCGGGCCAGGGTCGCCTCAGCGTTGGCAGCATATGCCGCTGCATTTTCGGGGTCGTGTTCGGCCAGCTCCTCTTCCACATGCTCGACAATCACAGCCGCATTCGCCGGATCGAGCCACAGGTGCATGTCAAACTCGCCGTGGTCGTGTTCATGCGCGTCTTCATCTTGCTCTTGGACATGCACTTCCTCGTCGTGGTCATGGTCCTCGTCGCCATGATCATGCGCTTCAAAGTCGGCATCCTCGCGAAGCGGCAGAAGCGTCATACCCGCAAGCTCGCTGGCCTCGATCACCTCGGCATCCGGCGCCAGGTTTGCGATCGCATCCTCGAGAAAGTTCTCGATTTCCGGTCCCACCCAGACCACCAGTTCGGCGTCCGACAGCGCTTCGGCGTCCGACGGGCGCAGGCTGAACGTATGGGGCGAGGCGCCGCCCTTGACGATCAGATGAGGTTCGCCGACCCCTTGCATGACCGCGCTGACCAGTGAATGAAGCGGCTTGATACTGGCCACCACGTTCGGCGCAGCGTGGGCGGGCATGGTCAGAGATACGGCGATGAAGCCGGCAGATAACAGGGGCAAAAGGCGCATTCCGACACTCTAATGTTATATCATTACGCTTGCTTCGTGTAATAGTATTACATACAAGCTGTCAACTGCGTTCCCTTGAAAGGTCCGAGCCGTGCCTGATCCATCCGCGCAACCGCTGGTCGAACTCAGCCATGTCGGCGTGCGCGGCAGCGACCGCTGGCTGGTGGAGCATGTCGACCTCAGTGTGCATCGCGGCGAAATCGTCACGCTGATCGGGCCGAACGGCTCGGGCAAGTCGACCACCGCCAAGGTCGTCACCGGCGTGCTCAAGCCTGACGCCGGCACCGTCTCCCGCCTCGATGGACTGCGGATCGGCTATCTGCCGCAGAAGCTCAACATCGACTGGACGCTGCCACTCAATGTCGAGCGGCTGATGAGCCTCACCGGGCAGTACGACCGGCCGCAGGTTGAGCAGGTGTTGGACTCGGTCGGCGCAGCGCATTTGCGCACCGCCTCGGTGCAGTCACTGTCCGGCGGCGAATTCCAGCGGGTGCTCCTTGCCCGTGCCATCATCGGCAAGCCGGACCTGCTGGTGCTGGACGAACCGGTACAGGGTGTCGACTTTGCCGGAGAAGTCGCCCTTTATGACCTGATCGGCCGCATCCGGAATGAAGTGAACTGCGGTATCCTGTTGATCAGTCACGACCTGCACGTGGTGATGGCCGCTACCGACACGGTCATCTGCCTGAACGGCCATATCTGCTGTCAGGGCACGCCGGAGCGCGTGCTGGAAAGCCCGGAATACCAGAGCCTGTTCGGCCCGCGCGCCGCCCAGACGCTGGCGGTCTACAACCATCATCACGATCACACGCATCTGCCCGATGGCAGCGTGCGCGAGCACGGGCATCACCATGATCATGGGGAGCATCCCCATGCTGGATGATTTCTTCACCCGCGCGCTGTTGGCCGGGGTCGGGCTGGCGCTGGTCGCCGGACCCCTTGGCTGTTTCGTCGTCTGGCGGCGCATGGCCTATTTTGGCGACACGCTGGCCCATTCGGCCCTGCTCGGCGTGGCGCTGAGTTTCCTGATGAGTTTGAACCTCACCTTTGGTGTTTTCGCCGTCGCGGTGCTGGTCGCGGTTGCGCTTTTGATGCTGCAACGTCAGGCCAGCCTGTCGACCGATGCGCTACTGGGTATCCTGTCGCACTCCACCCTCGCCGTCGGGCTGGTGCTGGTGGCTTTCATGACATGGGTCCGCATCGACCTTCTGGGTTTCCTGTTCGGTGACATCCTTTCGGTATCGCGGATCGATCTGATCGTCATTTATGCGGGCGGTGCCGCCATCCTCGTCGCGCTCGCCATCTTCTGGCGGCCGCTCCTCGCCGCCACCGTCAGCCCCGAACTGGCCGAGGCAGAGGGCCAGCGCCCCGCCGTCGCGCAGGCGGTGCTGATGGTCCTGATGGCTTCGGTCATTGCCATTGCCATGAAACTGGTCGGCGTGCTGCTGATCACCTCTTTGCTGATCATTCCGCCCGCCGCCGCCCGCCGCTTCAGCCAGACGCCGGAACAGATGGCGGGCATCGCCGCCCTGATCGGCGCCATCGCGGTCATCGCTGGCCTGATGGCTTCGCTGCAATGGGACACCCCCTCCGGTCCCTCGATCGTGGTGGCGGCGCTAGTGCTGTTTCTCATCGGATTTCTTGTGCCGGTCAGCGGCCTTTTCAAAACCCAAGCCAAAGGGGAGACGTCCAAATGAGCGAACCCAAACCCCTCACCCGCAACCAGACCCTCGTGCTCGATACGCTCAGCGCCGAGCATGCGCCGCTCAGCGCCTATGACATTCTCGACAGACTGCGCGAGGAGGGCCTGAAAGCGCCGCTGCAGGTTTACCGAGCGCTCGAGACCCTCACCGAGCGCGGGCTGGCACACCGGCTGGAAAGCCTCAACGCTTTCGTCGCCTGCGCCGGGGATGATTGCCACCGTTCGGGCGTCATCGGCTTTGCCATCTGCGAGAAGTGCGGTTCGGTGGCCGAGTTTTCCGATTTCGTCCTGCGCCAGAGGCTCGAGGGCTGGGCCGACAGGCAGGGCTTTCACCCGCACGAAACCACCATCGAGATGCGCGGCATGTGCGCGGCCTGCTCAGTCGCCGCCTGAGGCTTATTTCAACTCGAGATCTGCCCAGATCGGCAGGTGATCCGAGGCGCGCCGCGCCGCGCCGAACTTGTGCACGTGGGTCTGGACAATCTCGCATCTGGCATTGACCGCGATGCGGTCCAACGCCGCCACCTGCCGCGAAGCATGGTAGGATTTGCCCGGCGCATGCACTTCGAACTGGTCGCGCAGCGGCTCGAGCCCGCGCGTGTGTGCCCATTCGTTGAAATCGCCGGCAATGACCGTCGGCATTTTCGGCCGTGCCGCCAATAGCTTCATCAGCACCGCCAACTGCCGCCGCCGGTGCCTGCGCATCAGCCCCAGGTGCAGACCGACAATTCTGAGCTTGCCGGCGCCGGTTTCCAGTTCCGCCAGCACGGCCCCGCGCGGCTCGAACGAGGGAATGTCGAGGCGCTCGGAAGTGATGATCTTGATGCTGGGCCGCACCAGAATGGCGTTGCCGTGCCAGCCAAGGCTGACATTGTTGGTGGCCAGTGACACCGGTACATAATAGCTGTGGTGGCGCAACATGCGCTTGGGGATGGCCGAGGGCCGCCGCCCCAGTCGCCGGTCGGCCTCCTGAAGCACAACGATGTCGGCATCTATCGCGTTGATCACTTCCAGCGTGCGGTCCGGACGGCGCCGCCGGTCCAGGCCGATGCACTTGCGTACATTGTAGCTGGCAATACGAATCTGGCCGGGGTCTTCGCGAGGCGGGATCATGTCCTATATATGGACCAGCATTGTTTTTCGGCAATGGAGACAATTGCCATGGCGCAGATTTCTGTCCGCGACTGGTTGCGGCGCTCTTACCGCCAGCAGGGGCCGGTGGTGTTTGCCGTCTGGTTCACGCTGGTGGTGGCCACATTGGTGGCGCTGGCCACCGCCCGCTGGAGCATGGCCTTTGTGGCCGTGACAACACTTGTGGTCTCGATGCTGCCGGCCCTGTTCATCAACCGGTTCAGCGTCAAACTGCCGGTGAATTTCTTTGCCGCTATCGTCGTTTTCATATTCGCCACCATTTTCCTTGGCGAGGCCATGGACTTTTACGAACGCGTCTGGTGGTGGGACATTGCTTTGCATGGCGGCTCGGCCATCGGCTTCGGGCTGGTGGGCTTTTTGTTCATGCTGATGTTGTTTCATGGCGACCGCTATGCCGCCCCGCCCATAGCCGTCAGTTTCTTCGGCTTCTGTTTCGCCGTCAGCATTGGCGCCATGTGGGAAATTTTCGAGTTCGGCATGGACCAGGTCTTTGGACTCAACATGCAGAAGTCGGGCCTGGTCGACACCATGTCTGACCTCATGGTCGACGTGCTCGGGGCGAGCCTCGGGGCGGGGGCCGGGTTCTTTTATCTCAAGAACCGTGAACTGGGCGGGGTCTCAGGTGTCATACGAGAGTTCGTTCGCATGAACCGGAAGCTGTTCAGCAAGAACGACGATTCGAGCGGGGCCTAGCCCTTACTCCGCCGCAGTAGCCGCATGGCGAGAATGCCGAGCACCGGCCCGATGGCCATCACCGCCAAGACGATCTGCCAGCCCCAAAGCGCGGCCGCCAGGGGCGTCAGTTGCACCGTCGCGATGGTCAAGGTGAAACCGAGCGCGGTCTGCAGGGTCAAAAGCGATCCCGAAAGTTCGGGCGCGGCGTGATCGGCGACAATCGCCGAGAATTGCGCCGAGTCCGGAATGACCGAGGCGCCCCAGATCAGGATCAGCGGCAGCGTCAGCCACACCGGCCCGCCGAAGCTCAGGGCCGTCGCAATGGCAGCCGAGGCGCTGACCGCCATGGCAATAATGGTCACCTCCGCCTTGCCGATGCGGTCGCCGAACCGCCCGGCGATGACGCAGAACGGCGCGCCGAGAATGATGGCCAGAAAGGCCGTAAGCTTGCCGAGGCTTTCGGCGTCGTGCACATCCATGGTGAAGGCAAACGAGGCGGCGCTTGCCGTCGCGATCCAGGCCCAGAAGGCGAACAGTTCCCACATGTGGCCGAAATAGCCGAGATAGGCGCCGCGAATTGCCGGATTGGTCCAGGCTACGGCAATCGAAAGCGGATCGAAGCGCAACGCCCGCGCATGGCCCGGGCCAAGGCCGACAAACTGTGCCAGTACTCCGCCGGTGACAGCGAGCAGCGACGATCCGACGATGGCCATGCGCCAGTCAGTGCCACCCATGAAGGCCAGCAGATAGGGCAGTGACTTGCCGGTGGTCAGTCCCCCGACCAGCAGCCCGACCAGCAGGCCGCGATCCTTCAACCCCCAGCCAAAGGCGATCTTCATGCCGATGGGATAGACGCCGGCCAGCATGGCGCCGGTGAAAATGCGCAGGGCAATGGCCAGGTCTCCGCCGAGATGGGCGATCAACAAGCCCAGGTTGGCCAACGCCCCGGCGACAGCGCAAAAGCCCATGACGCGGCGCGGATCAAGCCGGTCGGCGATGCCGGTTACCGCGATCACCAGCGCGCCGATCACAAATCCCGCCTGGACGCCGCTCGACAGCCAGGCCTGCCGGGCTTCGGAGATGGCCCCTTCCCGTGCCATGTCGGGCAGCGTCGCCGCGGTGGTGAACCAAAGGATCATGCCCAGAGACGTGGCGATCGTAAGCAGCGCAATGGCAATGGGCTTGGAGGTGGTCATGGCCGACTATAGGGATAGTGCCGCTGTCGGCGCCACCGGAAACTGAAGTTCAGTTGCTGATTAACTCGTATTCAGCTAACTCCGCGAATTAGCTGATTTCTGATTAATTACGGCCCCAGCGAATGTGTGCCCACAAGCGCTCATGCAGGATGAAACAGACAAAGCCTGTCCCCGCCGCGCCCAGCGCCAGACCGCCCGCCGAGCCCCAGTTGCCGGTTGCCAGAAAGGCGAGCAGCGTCATGGTGACGAGGCCAATCAATTGCCAGGAAATGGCTTTGACGATGGAGCGGGTGCGGGTTTCCATAGGAAATTCAATATCCTTTCACCGCTCCACATGCCGGTACAGCGCCTGTTTCGCAACGGGGGATTGGTGACCTCTGTAGTCCTTGTTCAGCGAATTGCCCCGTTTGTTGAAAATGATGAACATATGTGTGAAACTTCACGCATGGACAAACGTGAACGTGCCGACCTGTTCCGCCAGCGCCTGCTGGAAGCTGTGGCGCAAAAGGGCTGGAGCCAGAGCCGGCTGGCCAGCGAGGCGCAACTCGACCGTTCCACGGTTTCTCAATTGCTGGGTGGAGAAGCAGCCCGCCTGCCGAGCAGCCAGGCGCTGGGTGAAATCGCCGGCACGCTGCAGGTTTCAAGCGACTGGCTGTTGGGCCTGTCCAACCATCGTGGCGGCGCCAGCGAAATCCTCGAGCAGGCGGTGCAGATGACCGAAGTGCAGCGGCACCCGGTCGATGCGCAGGTGCTCGACTGGTCGCTAGAGGCAGCCGGCGCCAAGATCCGGCACGTCCCCGCCGGTCTGCCGGACATTTTCAAGACCGAAGAAGTCCTCACCTTCGAATATGAGGACGCGGTGCGCCGCACCCCGGTGCAGGCGATTGCCGACGCCCAGGCGCAGATGGACCTGTTACGGCGCCCCGAGACCGACATGGAAATCGCCCTGCCGGTCCAGGTCGCCGAAAGCTTCGCGCTCGGGCAGGCCATGTGGCAGGGGCTCAGCGCTCCGGTCCGCCGCACCCAGCTGCAGCGCATGGCCGATGAGCTTGAAGACCTCTACCCTTCAGCCCGGCTCTATGGTTTCGACCAGCGCCAGCGCTACTCGGTCCCCTTCTCGGTCTACGGCCAGCAACGCGTCGCCATCTACGTCGGCCAGCGCTACCTCGCGTTTTCCGCCCCGCGCTATATCCAGCTCATGGCGCGCCACTTCGATGACCTCGTCCGCGCCGCCACCGTCCACGCCCACCAGATGCCCGACTGGTTGCGACAGCTGGCCAAACGCGTCCGGTAGGGTCCGCGGGGACAATTAAGGCAAAGGCCAGGGCTCGCAGCACTTTCCCTTCTTCCTCGATGGGAAAGGTGCCCCGAAGGGGCGGATGAGGGTGGAGCCACAATCGCCAAGCGGGCCGGGCCGCTGCCCCCCCTCATCTGACCACGCTGCGCGCGCCCACCTTCTCCCACAAGGGGAGAAGGAAATAGGGCCGTGCAAAAAAACTTATCCCCGCCCTTAGAGCCTGCCGTAGAGTCTTCCTCACAAGCCGCGCGTTGAGCTGAGGTGTACACGAGCACTTTGCGGGGTTTGGGCCGGTGTGTTGGTCGAGTCGCCGATCAGCAGGGTAAAGCGGTCAGGTAGCCCTCGGCCAGGGGGCAAGTGCAAGACGCTGCGCAACCGTCTGATATGGGTTGCGCCTGTTTCTCCAGTGATGGAGGGATAGATGCCCGTCTGGAAGGCCGGTCTAGAATCCGGCAACTGGACAAATCAGGGGCATGGCGCATCCGCGGGGCTCCGGAGGGCCCCGGCCTGTTCGTCATAGCCCACAAATCCCGGTTGCGCGGGGCGTTGTCCGCCTCACTTTTTACTACTAAGGATCGAGGTGTTCACCGCCCCGCGCCTGCTCTGCTTTGAGGTTCATCCCGTCGTGGGAGGTTTGGTATGCCGTTTTTTTCTGTCTCACGGTGCGCACCGCTGCGGGCATGACGGCGCTAAAGCCGCGCCTATGCCCTTCGCTGCACCTGCGACGGCTCGGCGAAAAAGTTCGCCGGGGTCCTCAGCTTCATTTCGTCCCGTCCCTTTCAGGCGCTCTCATGGATACCTCGCGGACGAGCGGAGCGAGGACCCCGCCGGTCGTCCGGCGCCCGTCGGAGGGCCAACAATCGCCATAGCGACTAGCGTCATGGCGATTGTGGTGCGGCCCGTGAGACGAATAGTGCCCCCTCAATCCTCCAGGAAGTAAGTCACCGTCGTCACAACCCGCACCTTCTTGTCGATCTGTTTCTCGGCCCGGTCGTTGGGGATTTCGACGGCGGGCAGGATTTCGAAGACGCCCTGGTTGGCGGTCTTGATGTCGCCGACGGTGGCGTTGGAGGCATCAGCGAACTGCTGGGCGGCTTCGCGGGCGCGGGCGGTGGCTTCGGTCAGCATGTCGCCCTTCAGATCATTGATGCCGGTGAAGATGAAGCTGGGGCCGGCGGAATAGGAATCCGAGGAGAATACGACGCCCGACCGCAACAGATCGGCTACCGAGCGCGCCGCTTCGGCCAGTTGGTCGACCTCGGTGGTCGTGACCAGCAGGTCTTCTGTCAGAACGAAGCGGGTATCGTCAGGCACGGCGGCGGGATTGTATCCGGCGTAGCGGTCTTCAACGGTGATGTTCTGCACCTGGATGTCGTCGGCGACGAACCCCTGTTCGGCGAGGAACATGCGCACGGCCTGTTCGGACGCCTCAAGCCCGGCCCGGGCGGTTTCGAGGTCAGGCCCGGAGGCCACGAACTTGACCGGCCAGAAGCCGAGATCGGCCCGGACCATCTGTTCGGCCAAACCCTTGACCGTGACAGTGCGTTCCGGCGTCCGGCTCTCGACCAGCGACGTGCCGACAAACCAGCCGCCGCCCGCAATGCCGGCAGCCAGAATGACCGCCGAAAGGAGATAGATTATGCGCATGTTTTCGCCCTCATGCAGATCGCCCCGTCCGCTGCACGGATTATCGGGGGAGGATCAAGGCGGAATTGCGACTGGCTCAGGCGGCGTCGCGGCCCTCTTCAACGGCATGGCAGGCCACGGTCGCCGGACCGGCCGGCAACAGCGCTGGCACCTCGGATTTGCAGCGGTCGTTGGCAAGCGGGCAGCGTGGATGGAAGGGGCAGCCGGGTGGCGGATTGATCGGCGACGGCAATTCGCCGGTCAGCTTGATACGTTCGCCCCGCCGCTCGGGGTCGGCAATCGGGGTCGCCGACAACAGCGCCTTGGTATAGGGGTGGCGCGGATTGGCGAACAGGTCGTCGACCGGTGCCACCTCCGCCACCCGCCCCAGGTACATGACCATCACGTCGTCGGCGACGTGTTTGACCACCGCCAGATTGTGCGAAATGAACATCATGGTGAGGTTCAGTTCGGCCTGCAGCTTCTTCAACAGGTTGAGAATCTGGGCCTGCACCGACACGTCGAGCGCCGATGTAGGTTCGTCGCAGACCACGAATTCGGGGTCCATGATCAGCGCCCGTGCAATGCCGATACGCTGGCGCTGGCCGCCGGAGAATTCGTGCGGATAGCGGTCGCCTGCCTGCGGTGGCAGACCGACCAGTTCAAGGATTTCACCGACTTTCTTGCGGCGGCTCTTGTTGTCGCCGATGCCGTGGATCACCAGGCCCTCGGCGATAGAGTCACCCACGGGCAGGCGCGGATCGAGCGAGGAATAGGGGTCCTGAAAGACAATCTGGATCTTGCGGGTGGCGTCAAACTCGGCGCCGGTGTCCGGCCCGGCCAAAACCTTGCCCTCGAACAGGATTTCGCCGTCGGAGGGCGGGTAGAGCCCGACCAGCATCTTGGCGAGGGTCGACTTGCCGCAGCCGCTTTCGCCGACAAGCCCCAGCGTGCGGCCACGTTCGATGGAAAGGCTGACGCCGTTGACCGCGGCGACCTGTCCGACGATGCGCTGGAAAATGCCCTTGCGCACCGGGAAGGTCTTCTTGATCTCGTGCATTTCAAGCAGGGCGTTCATGCCGGTTCCACCTGACGTTCCTCGGACACCGCCATGTGTTCACGCAGCCAGCATCGGCACATGTGTGCGCCACCCACGTCAAACAGCGGCGGCACATCGGTCTCGCAGCGGGGCTCGTCGCTTTCACGACGGGGCACACAACGCGGGGCGAACAGACAGCCCTTGGGCAGGTTGGTCAGGGGCGGCACCCGCCCCTCGATCACCTCAAGCAGTTCCTGTTTCTCGCCGATCACCGGAATGGAGCGCAGCAGCGCCTGGGTGTAGGGATGCTGCGGCGACTTGAACAAGGTTTTGACATCGGCGAATTCAACGACCTGACCGGCGTACATGACCGCCACATGGTCGGCCATTTCCGCAACAATTCCCAGATCGTGGGTGATCAGGATGGTGGCGGTCCCGAAGTCCTTTTGCAGGTCGCGCATCAGGTCAAGGATCTGGGCCTGGATTGTCACGTCGAGGGCGGTGGTGGGCTCGTCGGCGATCAGCACCTCGGGCTGGCAGGCCAGCGCCATGGCGATCATCACCCGCTGGGCCATACCGCCGGACATTTCGTGCGGATAGGCCTTCATGCGCCGTTCGGGGTCGGGAATGCCGGTGGCCTTGAGCATTTCGATCGAGGCTTTCTCGGCCTCGCGCTGGCCCATGTTCTTGTGCAGCCGATAGACCTCTGCGATCTGGTCGCCAACCGTATGCACCGGGTTGAGCGCCGAGGACGGGTCCTGAAAGATCATCGAGATCTGATTGCCGCGCACCCTGGCCAGTTCGCTTTCCGAAATCTTGCGCAGGTCGCGACCGTGGAACAGGATTTCACCACCCACGACCTTGCCCGGATGCGGCACCAGGCCCATGATCGACAGGGCGGTGATCGACTTGCCGCAGCCGCTTTCGCCGACAACACACAGAGTCTCACCGGCCTGCAGGCTCAGCGAAACGCCGTCGACCGCCTGGGCAGTTCCGGCGCTGGTGTCAAAGCGCGTTTCGAGCCCGCGGATTTCGAGGATCGGTTGGTTCATGTCCAGCCTTGTTATGAGTTGAGGCGCGGATCGAGCGCGTCACGCAGCCCGTCACCGAGAAGATTGAAGCCCAGCACGGTGATCATGATGGCAATGCCGGGGAAGAACACCAGGTGCGGCGCCGAGAATATCTGGTTGCGCTCCGAGCCCAGCATGGTGCCCCATTCCGGGGTGGGCGGCTGGGCGCCAAGGCCCAGAAAGCTCAGCCCGGCCGCATCGAGAATGGCGGTGGCGATGCCGAGGGTTGCCAGCACCACGATCGGGGTCAGCGCGTTGGGCAGGATGCGGCGGAACAGGATGCGCCACTTGGAGCCGCCGAGCACACGGGTGGCGGCGACGAAATCGAGCTCTTTTACCGAAAGGACGCTGGCCCGCGTGACGCGGGCATATGCAGGTAAGGTGACAATGGATATGGCCAGAAGGGCGTTCTGGATACCCGGGCCCAGTACGGCGACGATGGCGATGGCCAATAGCAGCGAGGGGAAGCCCAGGATCACGTCCATGACGCGCATGATCAGGTTGTCGAGGAGGCCTCCGAAATAGCCGGCGATCGAGCCCAGCAGCACGCCGAAGAACAGCGCGGCGGTGACCGTGGTCAGCCCGATCATCAGGCTGACGCGGGTACCGTAGACCACGCGGGAAAAGGCATCGCGGAAATTGCCGTCAACGCCCATAAGGTGCTGGGGACGAGAGGAATCACAGCCAAGGATATGCACGCAAGGCGCCTCGCGGCGCGATACGTCCTCGACACCGATCAGCACGTCTTCGGGGCCGTAGGGGGCGATGAGAGGGGCGAAGATGGCGATCAGGATCAGGGTGGTGATCATGATGAGGCCCACTTGCCCCGACCGCTTCCGCAGAAGCCGGCCCCAGGCGCGTTTCCACAGGGGAACCGGGTCGCCCAGCAACCCTTCTTCTGCAATGACTTCGCTGACGCTTGCCGATGCCCGGCCCAATGTCGACATTCAGATTTCCTATTGCGGCCGGATGCGGGGATCAAGGTAGGAGTAGGAAAGGTCCACGATCAGATTGATGATCACGTAGGACACGGCAATCATCACAGTGAACGCCTGCACCACCGGATAGTCGCGGGCATAGATCGCCTCCACCAGCATGCGCCCCACTCCGGCGAGGCCGAACACAGACTCGGTCAGCACCGCGCCGCCGAGCAGCGCACCCATCTGCAGGCCAAGGATTGTCACGACAGGCAGCATGGCGTTGCCCAGGGCATGCTTGCGCACGACGTCGCCTTGCGGCACGCCCTTGGCGCGGGCGGTGCGGATATAGTCGCGGCCCAGCACATCGAGCAGCGAGGAACGGGTCATGCGGGCAATCACCGCCATGGGAATGGTGGCAAGCGCAATGACCGGCAGGATCATGTGGCGCACCGCGTCGGAGAAGGTCTTCCAGTCGCCGGTGACCAGCGCATTGAAGATGTAGAAGTTCGACAAGAACTCGAGGAATTTCGCCCAGGTCGTGTCTGCGGCAACCTGCCATTGCCAGACTTCGTAGAAGGGCACCGGGATGATGCCGGCGGAGAGGCGTCCGGAGGGCGGCAGCCAGAACGGCGTTCCGCGCAACAGTACGCCGAACAGGTAGGCCAGCATCAGCCCCAGCCAGAAGACGGGCATCGAGATGCCGACGTTGGCGACGATCATGGTGGCGACGTCTGTGAGCGAATTCGGCTTGCGGGCGGCCAGAATGCCCAGCGTGACACCCACGACGGTGGCCACGATCAGCGCCAGCAGCGCCAGTTCGATTGTGAGCGGGAAGCGCTCGACCAGGATCTGGGTAACCGGGCGCGAGAAGCGGATGGATTCGCCAAAATCGCCTTGGGCGACATTGGTCATGTAGATGAAGAATTGTGTGGTGATCGGCTCATCGAGGCCGAAGCGCTCGGTGAAGGCTTCGCAGGTCGCGGCAGAGGCCTTTTCGCCCAGCATGGCCCTGCAGGGTTCACCGGGGATCAGGCGGGCCATGACGAAGGTCACGACCAGGATGCCGAAAAGCACCGGTATGGAAATCAGCAGGCGGCGGGCCGCGTATCCGAGCATGGAGTGGTCCTGAATATGAATGGGGTGAGCGGCAAACCGCTCACCCCTTGTTTGTGGTTCGCCGAATTATTCGACGTTCATGAAGCCGTCCCACAGGTAGGCGTAGTAGTCGAACGAGCCTGTGTTGCCGACGTGAGCCGGGTTGGAGGCGTCGATACCAGCAGCCCAGGAGGCCACGACGTCGTCGGCGTCGAAGGCCGAACCGTCATGGAAGGTCACGCCTTCACGCAAGGTGCAGGTCCATACCGTGGAGTCTTCGTTGGCCGAGCAGTCTGTTGCCAGGGCAGGCTCGGTCTCGCCACTGTCGAGGCCGTACTGCAGCAGGGTTTCAGTGATCTGCTGGCAGACTGCGAGCGACTCGCCGTCGGTTTCGTCAGCGCAGTAAAGGCTGATCGGCTCGGCGTTCTGCATGAACACCAGGGTCGACTTGCCCGGATTGTCGACTTCGAAGCGCG
Source organism: Devosia sp. (assembly GCA_017794705.1). Lineage (GTDB taxonomy): Bacteria > Pseudomonadota > Alphaproteobacteria > Rhizobiales > Devosiaceae > IH3. The sequence continues at coordinate 1,514,210 of CP051235.1, forward strand.
GGGCGCCGAAGGGACGGAAGTGTGCGCCTTCAAGGGTGGCGAGGGCCGCGGAGGCCGACGCACCATGAGCGATCGGCACCATCGGCACCAGTTCGCGAATGGCGTTGTTGGCCGTCGCATAGAGCGGAGCCGCAGTTTCCGCATCGGCGATCGTCGAGGCTTCAAGAAGCGACTCGTAGATTTCCGGGAAAGCATCGCCGAACTGAACCGTACCACGGGTGAAGTGGTAGTCGAGAAAGTTGGTGACGTGCGGATAGTCGGCACCCCAACCCAGCATGTAGAAGCCGTCGAGACGGCCGGAGGTGGATTCGTCGATGAACTCACCCGATTCCATCACGACCACTTCGGCGTTGATGCCAAGGTTGTCGCGCAGCTGGGTCTGCAGCTCGACGGCCACCACGCCGGGTTCGGGCAGATAGCCGCGGAACACGTCGCGATAGTAGATGGCGGTGTCGAACCCGTCAGGGAAACCGGCTTCGGCCAGAAGCGCCTTGGCGGCTTCGGGGTCGAAATCGTACCAGGGATCACCCTCGCAGCCATTCGGCAGCGAGCAGGGCGTGAAGTAGCCCGGAACCTGCGAGCCTTCAGGATAGAAGTTGTTGACGATACGCTCGCGGTCGATGCCCATGGCGATAGCCTGGCGGACACGCACGTCGTTGAACGGCTCGAACGTGTTGGTCATAGCCAGATACATCACGTTCGGGTTGGCAACCGGCAGGAACTGCAGGTCAGGATTGTTCTGAACCGTCGCGAAATCGTCGGGGCTGAGGTTGGTGATCTGGTCAACCTGGCCGGACAGCAGCTCGTTCAGGCGGCCAGCGCCCTCAGAGTTCCAGCGGATGACCAATTGATCAAAGGCAGGTGCACCGCCCCAGTAATCTTCGTTAGCGGCGAGAATGACAGAGTCGCCGCGGTTCCAGCTTTCAAGGCTGAACGGGCCAGTACCGATCGGGTTCTCGATGATCGAACCGTCAACACCGGCGCTTGCGATGTGCTCGGACGGCTGAATGCCGAAAGGCGTAAAGGCCGCCTTGGCTTCAAAAGCCGGGTCCGGCTTGCACATGGTGAAAACGACTTCGTGCTCCGCAGTCGCTTCGATGGACAGGAGCTTGCCGCCGTAATCACAATCACCGGCAGAAACACTCAGTCCTTCAAACGCAACCGCCGGCCCTGCCAAAGCGGCAGCGAGAGCGGACACAGCAAGTCCACCCAGCAGACGATATTTCATGATGATACCTCCAGGTTATCCGATCGCGGCGTTGAGTGCCGCGAACTAGCGGATACAAAAGCGCTTTTTTAGCATAGGTGCAACCAAGAATTTGACCAATTGGTCAAGCATGTTGCCCTAACGGTGCGCGAAGGCAGGGCAAACCACGGGTTTGCCGCGGCACAATTCTGGGGGATCGTCGATTGCAGATGGTCAGCGAAAGTTCGGCGGGCGCTTTTCGAGGAACGCTTTCAGTCCCTCGGCCGCATCGTCAGAGGTCTGCGACATGGCCGCGTTCAGGCTTTCGGTGTAGAGCCCCTCGGCGCGCGGCATGTCGCTGATGCGGGACAGGGCGGTGATTATGGTGCGGTTGATGCCCCTGGCATTGGTGGCGATTTCAGCCGCGAGCTTTTCGGCCAACGCCAGTCCCTCGCCTTCGCCGACGGCGTAGTGCGCGAGCCCGATCTGCTTGCCTTCTTCGGCGCCACAGGTGCGGCCGGTGAGCATCATTTCGGTCATGCGGTCAGCGCCGATGATGCGGGCGATGTTCACCGAACCGCCACCACCGACAAAGATGCCGCGCTTACCTTCCGGCATCCGGAACTTCACGCCACTTTCGGCGATGCGCACATGCGTGGCTGCCGCAACTTCCAGTCCGCCACCCATGACGGCACCCGACAGGACCGAGACAATAGGAAGTCCGGACAGCCGCATGACTTCCATGACCTGATGCCACCCCTGGGAGTGGGCGAAAACGGCTTCCGGCGTGCGGGCCACATGCTCGGACAGGTCGAGCCCGGCGGAAAAATGCCCGCCTTCTCCGCTGATGATAACGCAGCGCGTGTCCGCGGGTGGCGCGGCAAAGAAGTTCCGAAGGGCATCAAGCGTCGCGTCGTTGATGGCGTTGCGCTTTTCAGGCCGGCAAAAGGTCAGGTGCGCAATGGCGCCACGCTGTTCAATCCGCACGGGGCTTGGTGAATGGGTCATGACGGCTCCGTTGGAGATTCGGCCCTGAGCCTGGCGATCAGGTCTTCTGGCAAGGGCTTGGCGGCGATGGATTTCGGGTCTTCTGGATTGCCCGCAACCCACACGCGTTTCTCGTGCGCCTCGATGGCCAGCACGTCACCCTTGAACACCTTGTGCCGGATCTCGAAGCTGGTGCGGCCGATGGCGCTGACTTCGCTTTCGATGCGGATGACGTCGCCATATTTCGAGGGCACCTTGAAGCTGGCGCCGGTATCGACCATCGGAATGCCGAGAATGTCGAAGTGCTTGGTCCACTCGGCCTTTTTCATGCCCATCGCCGCTTCGAGCAGATAGGCGGTCGAGGCGTCGAACATGGCAAAATAGCGCGGGTAGAAAACGATGCCGGCAGCATCGCAATCGCCCCATTCAATTTCCAGTTCACGGCTGTGCTTGAACACTGTTGCTGGCTCCTACTTCGGCTGCATGCGCAGCGCACCGTCGAGCCGGACCACTTCGCCGTTGAGATAGGGGTTGGTGATTATGGATTCGACCAGGGCCGCATATTCCTCGGGCTTGCCCAACCGTTTCGGGAACGGAATGGCGGCGCCGAGGCTTTGCTGAATGTCTTCAGGCAGTTCGCCCAACAATGGCGTCATGAACAGGCCGGGTGCAATGGCCAGCACCCTGATGCCAAACTGAGCGAATTCGCGGGCGGCCGGCATGGTCAGCGCGGCGATGCCGCCCTTGGATGAGGCATAGGCAGCCTGGCCGATCTGGCCTTCGAATGCGGCCACGGACGAGGTCGAAATGATAACCCCGCGCTCGCCGTTTTCATCCGGATCAAGGCCGGTCATTTGTTCGGCGACCAGCCGCATCATGTTGAAGGTGCCGGTGAGATTGACCCGGACAATCTTTTCAAAATCGGCAAGCGGCATCGGTCCGTTGCGCCCCACGATGCGGGCACCCCCGCCGATACCGGCGCAATTGACGAGAATGGAGGCCGGTCCGTTCGCTGCGGCAAGGATTGAGATTGCCTCAGCCGCGCTTTCGCTGGCCACGTCCGCCCTGGCAAAGCTTACACCGAGTTCGGATGCCAATGCCTCACCGGCCTCCTCATCCAGATCAATGATGCCTACCTTTGCGCCATGCCTTGCGAGGTGGCGGGCGGTCGCTGCGCCAAGGCCGGACGCGCCGCCGGTGATGATTGCGGATGCACCCTCGATTTTCATGAGGCCGCCTCTGGATTCTCAATCAGCATGGCGATGCCCTGCCCGCCCCCGATGCATGCGGAAGCAATGCCGAAGCGCTTTCCGGAGCGCTTGAGTTCTCGGGCGAGTGTGGTGGTGATGCGAATGCCGGTTGCGGCCAGCGGGTGGCCAATAGCGATGGAGCCGCCGTTGACGTTGAGCTTGTTCTCATCGAGCCCAAGGTCGCGGGCGCAAGCCAGCACCTGGGCGCCGAAGGCCTCGTTGATTTCGATGAGATCGATTTGGTCGAGGCTCATGCCGCTTTCCTCGAGCACCGCCCGGATGGCGGGTGCGGGGCCAAAGCCCATGATTTCAGGCGGCACGCCGACGGAAGCGCCCACATGCAGGCGGGCCAGCGGCTCGATTTTGTTGCTGTCGGCATAGGCCCTGGAGCCAACCAGCGCGCCGGCCGCGCCGTCGACGATCGCCGATGAATTGCCGCCGGTCTGCACGCCACCGAACGACGGTCGGATCTTGCTGAGTATGTCAATGGGCGACGGGCGGATGTGGCTGTCGTTGGAAACGGCGTCAACTTTGCGGCCCAGTTTGATGCCTCGCGAGACGTAGCCATCGAGGGCGAATTCCTCGTTGGTGATCTCAACGATTTCACCGGCCAGAAAGCCTTCATCGCGCGCCTTGATGGCCCGTTCAAAACTGCGGCTGGCGTAGGCGTCAGTGACCTCGCGGGTGATGCCGTATTTTTTGGCGAGGTTCTCGGCCGTGTCGCCCATGGTGCAGGGTCCGGCCGGATCGAGCAGGGCTTCGAGCAGGAAGTCGTAAAACTTGACCTGGCCAAGACTGAAACCGTTGCGGTGTTCAAAAGCGGCGACGGGATTGCGCGACATGGATTCGGTGCCGACCGAGAGCACGAGTTCTGCCCGGCCGGAGGAGACGAGGTCTGCGGCTTGCGACAGGACTTCGATGCCGGTACCGCAAATGCGCTGCACAAGATGGGCGGGCCGCTCGATGGGGACGCCAGCATAGAGCCCGATGTGGCGGGGCGTGACGAAGAAATCGAATGATCCCGGTGCCATGCAGCCGGCAATGGTGGTATCGACATCCGCGGCATCGACACCTGTGCGGGAGATGACTTCGCGGGCAACCTTGATGCCCAGATCGATCGGAGAGACCGGGGAAAGATCGCCGCGGTAATCCACAAAGGGTGTGCGTACGCCGTCGAGCAGCCAGGCGTCTTCAAATCGCGTGCGAATGCCGCCGTTCTTGTTTCTCATCTGGTCACGTCCTTCGGGCTTCAAGCACGGTTTCGGGGATGGGTTCAGCGTAGAGCATTTCAACCTGTTCAGCACGGGCGCGCATCACGGCGCGCTGGTTGATCGAACCCTTGTCGGTGATTTCGCCGAGGTCGAGCGAGGGCGCGTGATCGAGCACGATCAGGCGGGCGACAAGGTTCGAACTGCCGGTACTTTCCGAAGCCAGGGCGTTCAGTCGCTTCTGCAATTCGGCGCGCAGGTCCGGGTGGTTGGCCAGCGCGTGCTCATCGTTTGTTGCGTCCGGATGCAGCCGGCTTGCGGCGTGGACATCAAGAAAGACCATCGCACCGATGTGCGACCGGTCGAGACCGGTCAGCACCACGTCACGCACGTATGGCGCCATGGCGCCGATCAGCCTGGTGCGCACCTGCCCCATGTTGACCCAGGTGCCCGTGGACAGTTTGAAGTCCTCGGAGATGCGGCCGTCGAACATGAAGCCCTCTTCGGGGCGGGTTGGATCGGCGAAGCGCAGGGCATCACCGATCTTGTAGAAGCCTTCTTCGTCGAAACTGTTTGCCGTCACATCCGGCATGCGCCAGTAGCCGGGGGTGATCGAGCGGCCCTTGACCCGCAATTCCATCTTGTCGCCGTCAGGGATCAGCCGCGCCTCAAGACCGGGAGACGGGACACCAACAAATCCGGCGCCGGGCACCGGGCCGGTTGTGGTGAAGGCAAAGGGCGCGGTTTCGGTGGAGCCGTAACCCGTCATGATCAGCACTTTTTCGCCAAGGGTTTCAACGGCCAGCCGTTCCAACTCGTTCCAGACGTGCTGGGACAAGCCAGCCCCGGCATACTGGATGACCTTGAGGCGGGAAAAGAAAGTCTGGCGCAATTGGTCGTCGCGCTGGAGGGCATCGACCAGCATTTCGTAGCCTTTGGGCACGCTGAAATAGACGGTGGGCGCCACTTCCTTGAGGTTCTGCACGGTCTGTTCGAAGCGGCCCGGCGCCGGGGCGCCTTCGTCGATGTACATGGTGCCGCCGTTGAAGAGCACCAGTCCGAAATTGTGGTTAGAGCCAGCCGTATGATTCCACGGCAGCCAGTCGACCAGCACCGGCGGTTCATCCTGAAGAAAGGCCAGGGCGTTGGCGATCATGACCTGGTTGCAGGCCATCATGCCGTGGGTGTTGATCACCGCCTTGGGCAAGCCGGTGGAGCCGGACGTGAACAGGAATTTGGCGATCGTGTCACCGTTCAGCGCGGCAAAGGCCGCGTCGATTTCGGGGCCGGGGACGGTCTTCAACAGGTCGTCAAACGGGGTCGCCGGCCGGCCGGCATCGCCGCGGGCAGCGATCAGTTCCATGTCGGCAGGCATCACTGCATCCAGTGCCTTGGCAAACGGCGTGGCATCCGCCGCGACCACCAACGAGGGGGTCAACAGGTCGAAAATGTGCCGCAGCTTGGCATAGTCGGTCGAGCGCAGCGCGTAGGCGGGGGAGATGGGCGAGTAAGGCACGCCGGCCATCTGGCAGCCAAGCGCAATCAATCCATGCTCAATGGAATTGCCGGACAGAACGATCACCGGCCGCTCGGCGCTGACCTGTCGTTCAAGCAGTGCCTGCCCGATGGCGCGGGCCTGTGCCCAGGCTTCTGCGAAAGTCAGGTGCCGCCAGGCACCTTCCGGACCACGGTCGACGAGAAAGTCACGATCCGGCGCTTTTTCGGACCACTCCTCAATCTTGTCCATCAGCGTGCGCGGAAAGGGCGGCAGCGGCTCATTGGCCTTCAGATCAAATGACCCATCGGCGCGCTTGTTCAGCTGCGCGCTGATCTGGCCCAAACGTACGGGGCGCTGACCTGGCGTCGTCATGGTTGGACAGTCCTCCCTGCCAAAACCCGGCCCGAACCGGTTCGCAGATTGTTGCGCCGCTCTTCCCATTTGGGACGCGACAGGGCAACAGTGTTGGCGCAGCAAACAGCACCAGATTTAATAGTTATATATCATAACCAGTTTGAGGTTGGCAAGTGTCACGCATTGAATCCGTCGCTGAACTTGAGGCGCTGTACGGGCTGCCGGGGCAGACATCGCTGGTCAAGGAAACCCCGGTTCTGACCGCGGAATATCGCAGGCTGATCGAAGCCTCGCCTTTCGTGGCGCTGGCAACCTGCGGACCAGAAGGGCTGGACTGCAGTCCGCGCGGTGATCAGGGTCAGGTGGTCTTCATCGCAGACGAACGTACGCTGATGCTGCCGGACAGGCGCGGGAACAATCGCGCCGATTCGCTGAAGAACATCATCCGCGATCCGCGCGTCGGGCTGATGTTTCTGATCCCCGGGTCAGGCACGACGATGCGGGTCAACGGCACCGCCGAGGTCAGAACGGATGCCGATCTGCTGGAACGGTTTGCGGTCGACGGACAGGCGCCGCGCTCGGTGATCGTGGTACACATCGAAGCCGCCTATTTTCAGTGCGCGCGTGCCATCGTACGGGCGGCGCTATGGGACCCGGACAAGCATGTGGATCCGAAGAGTTTGCCCACCGCCGGACAAATCCTTGCCGACCTCAGCGCCGGGTCGATAGGCGGCGAGAGCTACGACCGGGAATGGCCAGCGCGCGCGGCAAAGTCACTGTGGTGACTATTTGCTGACGGCCCTGGTCAGTTCGGGCACCAGTTCAAACAGGTCTCCGACCAGCGCATAGTCTGCCAGTTTGAAAATCGGCGCTTCAGGATCGGAATTGATCGCGACGATCACTTTGGCGTCCTTGATGCCGGCGACATGCTGAATGGCGCCCGATATGCCGCAGGCGATATACAGTTCCGGGGCGACAGTCTTGCCGGTCTGACCGACCTGCCAGTCATTGGGCGCAAAGCCTTCGTCCACTGCATCGCGGGACGCGCCGACTGCCGCGCCCAGCGCGTCGGCGAGGGGCAGGATGACGGCGTCGAATTTTTCCTTCGATCCCAGCGACCGGCCGCCGGAAACCACGCGTTTGGCGGAGGTAAGTTCGGGCCGTTCGGTAGTGACCGTGATGTCCTCGATCCACTCTGCCGGCGACGCCAGGTCGGGCACGCTGATCTGTTCGATCGGCGCCGCACCTTCGGTGTCAGCGGGCACAAATGCCGTGGTGCGCACCGTGATCACCTGCTTGCCGCTGGTTTCGACGTGTTCGATTGCATTGCCGGCGTATATGGGACGACGGAAACTGTTCGGGCCGTCCACGGCGATGATGTCGGACACCTGCATGAGGTCGAGCAGGGCTGCAACCCGCGGCATGACATTCTTGCCGGTGCTGGTCGCCGGGGCGAGAAGCGTGTCGTACCCATCCGCAACTGAAACAATCAATTCGCTGAGCAGTTCGGCAAGCTGATGCGCCAACGCGGGCGCGTCGGCATGCAGCACTTTTGCGACTCCGGAGAGCCGCGCCGCGGCCTCTGCCACATGCCCGCACCCCTGTCCGGCAACAAGCAGATGAACCTCGCCGCCAATTTGCCGGGCGGCGGTGAGGGCGCGTGCGGTGTGCGGGCTCAGGGTTTGATTGTCGTGCTCGGCGAGCAGAAGAATCTTCATGGAAAGGGCCTCACAATACCTGAGCTTCGTCGCGCAATTTCGCAACGAGTTCCTCGACCGAGTTTACCTGAATCCCGGACTTGCGGGCCGGAGGTTCGGTGACTTTGGTCACCTTCAACCGCGGGTCCAGATCCACGCCCAGGGACGAGGCCTCGCGCACGTCGAGGGGTTTCTTCTTGGCCTTGATGACGTTCGGGAGCGTGGCGTTGCGCGGTTGGTTGAGACCCAGTTCCGTGGTCACAATCGCTGGCAAAGTCAGGCGCAGTTTTTGCAGTCCGCCATCAATCTCGCTGGTGACAGTCGCCGAATCCCCGTCCACCACCAATTCGGCGGCTGAGGTCGCCTGCCCCCAGCCCAGAAGCGCGGAGAGCATCTGACCTGTCTGGTTGGCGTCATTGTCGATGGCCTGCTTGCCCAAGATCACCAGTCCCGGCTGTTCCTCTTCGACCAGCTTGACCAGCAACTTGGCGACTGCAAGCGGCTCGACAGCCGTGTCGTGGGTCAGCAGCATCCCCCGGTCGGCGCCGATGGCCATGGCGGTCCGGATCGTGTCTTCCGCCTTCGGTGATCCAATTGAGACGACGACGACTTCGCTGGCCTGCCCGGCTTCCTTGAGGCGCACGGCCTGTTCGACAGCGATCTCGTCGAACGGGTTCATCGACATTTTCACATTGTCGGTGTCGACGCCGCTGCCATCCGGCTTGACGCGGATGGTCACCTTGTAGTCGATCGCCCGTTTGACGGGCACCAGGATTTTCATTTCGATCGTCTCGCCATTTTTCAGCCAAGTGGCTGATTTGACCGGAAAACTGTGCTCAAACTGACGGCTGACAAAGCATGCCGGGCGTGCCAAGAGCAAGTGCGGTCCGGCAACAAATATGCCATGCTGACCCGGCCGAGCGGCAAAAAATACTCATGGCGGGGCGAGGGAGATAGCGGTGAGCTTGTTTGCGAGTTTGAGTGCCTTTTGGGCGATTGCCACGTTGACGTTGTTCATTTTGATGCTGCGCATCAGCTACAAGGTCGAACGCACGTCCGATCCTGAAAGCTTTCAACGCTGGCCGCTGCGCTATGCCAACCCGATCGGTGTGGCACTCAACATCAAGGTCGCCGGTGACCCCGTGACCCAGGGATTGCGCCGGAAGCTCCTGGCGTACATGGCCGCGATTGGTGTGCTGTTCGTGGCCTTCGCCGTCTTCACGGTCACGCAGGGACCGGGTTTCTGATGAGTGTAGAGATGCCCCTCTGGACCCCCTCGCCTGATCGTATCGCCGGTACCCGTCTGACTTCGTTTGCTGCAAAAGCCTCGGCGCTTTCGGGACAAGACCTTTCGACCTACGCAGCGTTGCATCAATGGTCGATCACTGACCGACTCAGCTTCTGGTCGCTGGTCTGGGATGAGTGCGGCGTAGTCGGCAATAAAGGTGGCACGGCGCTTCTCGCCGGTGACACGATGCTCGGTGACCGGTTCTTCCCCGAAGCGAAGCTGAACTATGCCGAGAACCTTTTGAGCCGAACTGGCGATGGCGCGGCCCTGGTCTTTCGGGGTGAGGACAAGGCGTCTGCACGTTGGAGCTGGGACGAGTTGCACGCCATGGTTTCGCGGCTGCAGCAGGCCTTGTTGGCGGAGGGGGTGCAGGCCGGAGACCGGGTGGCCGGCATGATGCCCAACCTGCCGGAAACGGTCGCCACGATGCTGGCCGTCACCTCAATCGGTGCGGTGTGGTCATCCTGTTCGCCCGACTTCGGGGTGCAGGGCGCGCTCGACAGGTTCGAGCAGATCGAGCCGAAGATTTTCGTTGGCGTCGCGGCTTACTGGTTCAAGGGCAAGCCGGTCGACTGCAGCGGCAAACTCGCTGAAATCGCCGATGGCCTGAAGGCTCAGCGCACCATTGTGATCGGCTATGCTGGCGATGGGGAAGCGGCCGCGGAAAACGTGACCCATGGGGTTTCATTTGAGAAATTCATCGCGCCTTACGCGACCCAACCGGTCGCCTTCACCCGCCTGCCGTTCAACCACCCGCTCTTCATCCTGTTCTCGTCCGGCACGACGGGCAAACCCAAGTGTATCGTGCATGGCGCCGGCGGCACGCTTTTGCAGCATCTCAAGGAACAGCAGCTGCACTGCGATCTGAGACCCGGCGATCGGTTCTTTTATTTCACCACCTGCGGCTGGATGATGTGGAACTGGCTGGTCAGCGGTCTCGCCTCCGGTGCCACGCTTTGTCTATTTGACGGATCGCCTTTCCATCCCGAAGGCAAGGTGCTGTGGGACTTTGCTGAAGCCGAAAATTTTGCCGTGTTCGGCACATCAGCAAAATATCTCGATGCGCTGCGCAAGGAGGGCGTGGAGCCGACGACGACCCATGACCTCAGCGCCCTCAGACTGATCTGCTCGACCGGTTCACCGCTTTCGCCGGAAGGGTTCGGGTTCGTTTATGACGGGATCAAACACGATGTGCATCTCGCCTCGATCTCGGGCGGCACAGACATCGTTTCCTGTTTCGTGCTCGGGGTGCCATGGCTGCCGGTGTTCGCTGGTGAAGTCCAGGGCCCGGGACTCGGCATGGCCGTCGACGTCCGGGATGAGGCCGGACAACCGATATCCGAAGGCAAGGGCGAACTGGTGTGCACCAGGGCCTTCCCCTCAATGCCCATCGGGTTCTGGAATGATGCGGACGGCAGCCGCTATCACGCCGCCTATTTCGAACGTTTCGATGACATCTGGTGTCATGGCGATTTTGCCGAGTGGACCACGCATGGCGGGGTCGTTATCCACGGCCGATCAGATGCCACGCTCAATCCGGGTGGCGTGCGGATCGGCACGGCGGAAATCTACAATCAGGTCGAGCAGTTTGACGAGGTTCTTGAGGCGCTTTGCATCGGTCAGGACTGGGATGATGACGTACGGGTTGTGCTGTTCGTCCGGATGGCGGAAGGCATCGCGCTGGATGACGATCTGATTGGCCGCATCCGCCAGAAGATCAGGACGGGTGCCTCGCCTCGCCACATGCCGGCGAAGGTCATTGCTGTTGCCGATATCCCGCGCACAAAGTCGGGCAAGATCACCGAACTGGCCGTGCGGGACGTTGTGCACGGGCGGCCCGTGCACAATGTCGAGGCCCTGGCCAATCCCGAGGCTCTCGAACTGTTTCGGGATTTACCTGCGTTGCAGAACTGATCCCGGCATGATTCAGCCGAGAAAATCCTCGCGGGCAGGCGTAAAGGCGTCGATCAGCGTACCCGGCTCCAGCGCGGTGCAGCCATGTACAACGTCGGCAGGCACCATGTAGCTGTCGCCCTTGCGCAGGGTGGTGACCTTGTCACCGATCTTCATCTCGAAGGCGCCCTCAGCCACATAGGAAACCTGCAGGTGCGGATGGGAATGCAGTGCCCCCTCAGCGCCTTTTTCGAAGGCCACCTCGACCATCATCAGCCCGTCATTGAAGCCGAGCATGCGGCGGCGCACGCCGGGTCCAGCATCGACCCAGGCCTGCGCCTGTCCTTCGACAAATACGTCGCTTTCAGCCATCTGAAAGTTCCTTCCTAACGTGCCAGCCAGCCGCCATCGACGGCAATGGTGGTGCCGTTGATATAGTCGGAGGCGGCCGACATCAAAAAGGCGGCGGTGCCGCCGATATCCGAAGCTTCGCCCCAGCGCCCGGCGGGAATGCGGGCAAGGATGTCAGCGCTGCGTTGCGGGTCGTTCCGCAATGCTTTGGTATTGTTGGAGACGATATAGCCGGGCGCAATGGCGTTGACGTTGATGCCCCGCGCTGCCCATTCGTTGCACAGGATTTTTGTGATCCCTTCGATTCCGTGTTTGGAGGCCGTGTAGGCCGGAACGCGAATACCGCCCTGATAGGAAAGCAGCGAGGCGATGTTGACGATTTTGCCGCGCCGCTTCTCGCTGAGAACGCGGCTACCGAAGGCCTGGCAAAGCAGCCAGGGGGCCTTGAGGTTGACGGCGATCACGTCGTCCCAATCGCTCTCGGCATAGTCTTGGGAATCCTCACGCCGGATGATCCCGGCGTTGTTCACCAGCCCGTCGAGAGGGCCATGCGCGTCCCACAGTGTGTCGATCAGATCGCGAGTCCGCTGCATCTCGGCAAAATCGCAGGCATGCGCCAAGAATGATGAAGGTGAGACATTGTCCGCGAGCGTTTGCGTTTCGTCCATCGTTGATCGTCCGACCCCGATTACCATTGCGCCGGCGCGGATGAGCGACAGGGCGATGCCCTGTCCGATGCCGGTGTTGGCGCCCGTGACGACTATGCGTTTGCCGGTAAGGTCGAATGCGGTCAGATCCGTCACCGCATGTCCTCGAGTTTGACCATATCGACGTCGGTATAGTCGACGTTGTCACCGGCCATCGCCCAGATAAATGTGTAATTGGCGGTTCCGGCGCCTGAATGGATGGACCAATGCGGCGACAGGATCGCCTGCTCGTTAGCCACCACAAGATGCCTGGTTTCGTCAGGTTCCCCCATCATGTGGAAGACCCGGGCATCGTTGGGCAAGCCAAAATAAAGATAGGCCTCGGAGCGCCGTTCGTGCACGTGAGCGGGCATGGTGTTCCAGATCGAGCCTTCGGCCAGCATGGTCATGCCGACGACCAATTGGCAGGTCTCCACGCCTTCGGGATGGACAAACTGAAATATCGAGCGCTCGTTGCAGGTCGCCTTGGCGCCGAGGTCCAACCGTTTGGCGTCATCAATGCGCACCACTTTTGTAGGGCAGGCGCGATGTGCCGGGGCGCTCAGAAGATAGAATTTGGCAGGCTGGTCGGGATCGACTGAAGCGAAGCTGACCTCGCCTGCACCCATGCCGACATAGATCATGTCGCGATGTTCGAGCGGGTAATCGGTACCGCCGACGCTCAGCGAACCCTTTTCGCCGACATTGAAGACGGCAAGCTCACGCCGGTCGAGGAAACTATCGGTGCCGGTCGGACGAATGGCTTCGAGCGACAAAGAGCCGGTGCCGGGCGTGGCGCCGCCGACGATCATCCGGTCATAATGGGTGTAGGTGAGATTGATCTCGCCGCTGACAAACAGGTCTTCGATCAGAAAATTCTCGCGCAGTTGCGCGGTATCCATCAAGGCGCCTGCATCGGGATCAATGGCATTTCGGGACGTGTAGTTGAGCGTACTCATAAGATTGATCCTTCAGACAATCAGGCGCGGAAAAGGCTGGGAAGCCAGAGCGAAATGGCGGGAATGTAGGTGACAAGCAGCAAAACGATGACGCAGGCGATCCAGAACGGCCAGATCGAGCGGATGGCCTGCCAGACGGGTATCTTGGCCACGGCACAGCCGACGAAAAGCACCGCGCCCACCGGCGGCGTACACAGGCCGACACCGAGATTGAGCACCATGATCACCCCGAAATGCACGGGGTCCATGCCGTAATGCTGCACCACCGGCAGAAATATGGGGGTGGTAATGATGATCAGGGGTGCCATGTCCATGAACGTGCCCAGGAACAGCAGGAGCAGGTTGACCATCAAGAAGATCATCAGCGGATTGTCGGAGATCGAACTCATGAATTCGATCATCGCCGCCGGCACTTTCAGGTAGGCCAAAAGCCATCCGAAGGCGGCGGCGCAGCCGACGATGAGCAACACCATCGCCGTCGTGCGAACCGCGCCAAGGGTGGCGGCAACGAACTGGTCCCAACTCAATGAGCGATAGACCAGCGCGGTAACCCCGACCGCGTAGACAATGGCGATGCATGAGCTTTCGGTGGCGGTAAAAATACCGGAGCGAACGCCGCCGAAGATGATCAGGATGAGGATCAGGCCGGGCACAGCGCCGACCAGCAGCGTCAACAGCATTCTGAACCCCGGGAACCTTTCCGTCGGGTAGCCGCGGTGCCGGGCCACGATGTAGGCGGTGATCATCAGCGCGGCGGCCAACAGCATGCCGGGAATGATGCCCGCGGTGAACAGGTCGGCGATCGACAGACGCCCGCCCGCCGAGATCGAATAGATGATCATGTTGTGCGAGGGCGGGATCATCAGGGCGATGATCGAGGAAGTCACGGTCACGTTGACTGCATAGTCGACGCCGTAACCCTTTTCTTTCATTTGCGGGATCATCAGGCCGCCGATTGCGGAAGCATCGGCGACCGCGGAACCGGAAATGCCGCCGAACAGCATCGAGGCGGCGATGTTGACCTGCCCGAGACCGCCGCGCAGATGCCCGACCAGCGCCCCGGCTACGGCCACCAGCCGGGCAGCAATACCGCCGCGCACCATCAGGTCGCCGGCGTAGATGAAGAAGGGGATGGCCATCAAAACGAAGATGGACACACCGGAATTGAGGCGCTGGAAAACGACGACCGGCGGCAGGCCCATGTAAAGAATGGTGGCAAAGGAAGCGACGCCCAGACAGAAGGCGATGGGGGCGCCGATCAGCAAGAGCCCGACGAAGGAGCCGAAGAGAATGAGGAGTTCCACGGCTCAGGCCCCCGCCGACGAATGGGTGATTTCCTCATCGTCCGGCCGCATGCCTGCCAGCCGTTCAACGATGCGGGTAAAGGTGAAAAGACAGACCAGCACGCCGCCGACGATCAGCGGGAAATAGCTCACCCCGTCCGGGATACCGAGAGTGGGGCGGGTAGCGGACCAGGTCTTGATGGCCAGCGCCGCGCCGTAATAGACCATGCCCACGCCAAAGGCCAAAACGGCGATGTCGGCGATCATGCGCAGCACGACCTTGGCGGTTGGTGGCAAGACATAGAGCAGAACGTCGAACCCGAGGTGGGTGCGTTCACGAACGCCGACTGCAGCGCCGAGAAAGACGAACCAGCCCATCAATGAAATGGAGAGGGCCTCGGCCCAGCTTGGTGTGGCGTTGAGCACATAGCGACCGAAGACCTGGTAGGTGATCACGATGGTCATGGCGACAAGGCAAATGCCCGAAAGCCAGAGCGCGACCTTATTCACGCGGTTCAACAATCCCGCCAGATTTTCCAGAAATGTCCGCATGCCGTCCCCGGGGTCATCGGGATGTGGCGCAGATGCCCGCGCCACATCCCTTGTTCAGCCTAACCGAGAGGATTAGGGGGTTGCCTGAATACGGGCAACCAGGTCCCGCAGTTCGGGCGTGTCGGCATAGGTCTCATAGACCGGCGCCATGGCATCGATGAACGGCTGCTTGTCGATCTCGGTGATCACTTCAGTGCCTGCCGCGATCACTGCCGCCATCGAGGCCTGTTCCTGGTTATCCCAGGCGCCGCGCTGATAGTGCACGCTTTGCCGGGCCGCCCAGCGGATGATCTCCTGGTCTTCCGGGCTCAGTGCATCCCAGCTCTGCTTGGACATCACCAGCACTTCCGGCACGATCAGGTGCTGGTCGAGGGTGTAGTATTTGGCGACTTCGGCGTGACCCGAAGTGTCGTAGCTCGGCGGGTTGTTTTCCGCGCCATCGATGACACCGGTCTGGATGGCCGAATAGACTTCGCCATAAGGCATCGGTGTGGCATTGGCGCCGAGCGAATTGACCATGTCCACGAACACGTCGGACTGCATCACCCGGAATTTCAGGCCGGCGAGGTCATCAATCGACCGGATCGGGCGCTGAGAGTTGTAGAACGAACGGGCGCCACCGTCATAGAAAGCCAGGCCAATGAGGTCATGCGGCTCGAAGGCGGCAAGGATTTCGTCGCCGATCGGGCCATCCATCACCCGGTGCATATGCTCGGTTGACCGGAAAATATACGGCAGTGAGGGAATGCGGGTCTCGGGTACCAGGCCGTTGAACGGACCAAGCGAGACGCGGTTGAGATCGATAACGCCGAAACGGGTCTGTTCGATCGTGTCAGCCTCTTCACCCAGCTGAGCGGAGTGGAACACCTCGATGGAAATTCGGCCATCGGTGGCGGCCGAGACAAGGTCACCCATGTACTGGACGGCGGCCACTGTGGGGTAGCCATCCGGGTGGGTGTCGGACGAGCGCAGGACCTGCGCATTGGCTGCGGTGCTGAGCAGCGCCGCCACGCCGGCAATCGCGGCGATAGATTTGAAATGGAACATCGTTTCCTCCCAATGATGCTTTGTCCCGGCCGGATCAATTCAGCCCGCGCCGGCACACGCCAGTTGGCGCAATCCATCCGGGACAGGTACTGTCCCGGTAGATTGTATGGTAGCGTATGGTGGGTTGCTTTTTGAGTCAATTCAGGCGAATGTTTTTTATGTCAGTCGAACATTTGACCATCGCTCCGGACGAAACGACCGCCTCGCAGCTCGAGAAAGAATTGCGTGAAGCCATCGTGCAACTGCAATTGCTGCCGGGCACGCGGCTGTCCGAGCAGGACATTGCCTCACGCTATGGAGTGTCGCGCCAGCCGGTGCGCGAAGCGCTGATTGCGCTGGCCAAGTCACATCTGGTTCAGGTGCGGCCCAATCGCGGCACAGTGGTGGTGCGCATCTCGCTTGAAAAAATGCGGGAGGCGCGTTTCGTGCGCGAAGCGGTGGAAGTGGCCGTCGTGCGGCGCGCGGCAGAAAGCTTTGATCCTTGGGTGCGCGAGCGCATCACCGACAACCTGGCGCAGCAGCGCGCGGCAGTCGAAAACGGCCAGCCCGAAGTGTTCCGCCACCTCGACGGCCAGTTTCACATCATGATCGCCAAGGGGGCCCGTTGCGACATGGCATGGACCGCTATTGCCGACATGAAGGCGCATATGGACCGGGCCTGCAATCTGACGCTCAAGTATCCGCAGGCGCGAGAGGCGCTTCTGGCGCAGCACGAAGGGATCATGTCCGCCATCGACGCGCATGATCCCGACGCTGCTGAAACCATCATGCGGGAACATCTTCAATCGATCCTCAAGGACCTGCCGGCCGTCGAAAAAGACTTCCCGGACATGTTCGAGTAGGCGTCAGCCGATCGCGGATTTCAGGAAAGCCGCGGCCTGTTCCTGGACGGCGCGCGGGCAATCGTGCGGTCCGTTGAACAATTCAACATCCAGATTTTCGGGATGGCCCGCAGCCTCCCAGATGGCACGCAACTGCTCGAAAGCATCGCATACCGACTGGCGGGGAAAGATCGGATCATGGTCGCCGACGCGCATGAACATGGGCCGTGGCGCACCGGCGCCGGCCATGTCGGGGAAGTCCAGTTTGCCCCCGAGGCTGGGGTGCAGCATGTAAAAGGCAGACTGTCCCAGCAGCATGCCGGTGCCGGGTACCATGGCCCCGGCGCGGGTGCACATCCAGCCGAGCGCTGCGGTTGCCCGTATCTGGTCGCAAAGCGCCGCGAGTTGCCAGGCCCGATAACCTCCGAAACTGAATCCGGCTGCCGTCAGCTTCGATGTGTCAACTTCCGGCAGGGCGACCAGCCAGCGCAAGGTCTGGGCGTCCTCGGCGGCGACCAGACCGGCCGGATTGAACCCGAATTGCATGGCGTTCGCCGCCAGCCGCTGCTGCCCGGAAGGGCCGTCGGGCAGCGCACGGTCGCCCCAGCCGAGCGCGTCGGCACACAGGACAATGAACCCCTGATCGCAGAGATGATCCCCGAAAAACCGTCCACCGTAGTAGCGCTCGATCCAGGCCGAGGATTCCGCGCTGTGAACCGCGCGCTTGGTGCCTTCGGGCGAGATCATCTTGTCCCAGCCGCAGGCGAACCCGCCGCCGTGATCGTGGAACAACAGTATTGCAGGCGCCGGGCTGCTGCCGGCACTTTCCGGCACCAGCATGATCGCCTCGGCGCTGTCACCGTGGCTGAAGTCGAGGCGATAGGTGCGGCGTTCGCCCCCCGTGGGGCGACTGACCGTGTCCGTCAATTCCGCTACCGCGGTCTCCTGCCAACCCGGCACGGCGTCGCGGTAGAGCGCACGGGCCGCGGCCTGCCAGCCAGCGAAGTCCCATTCCGGCGTGAACCCCAGACTGTGTTTGAAGGCGGGCCGGAGCTTTTCGAGCAGAGGATGCAGGCTGTCGTTCATTTCGGACGCGCCCTTTGCGGTCAGGTCGCCGAACGCCCGCGTTCGACGAGAATGCTCAGCACTTCGTCAGGGTCGCGCACCCACCAGTCTTTTGCCGAAAAGATTTCGACCTCGTTGAACCCGTCGAAACCTTCCGCCTCAACCAGACCCCGCAGGCGTGGAATATCGATGACCCCGTCGCCCATCATGCCGCGATCCTCCAGCAGGTCCTTTGTGGGGTTCAGCCAGTCACAAACGTGAAAGGCATAGAGCCGGTCCTTGCCTGCCCGCCTGATCTGGCTTTCCAGTTCCGGATCCCACCAGCAATGATAGACGTCGAGGGCGACGCCGATGCCCTCCCCCAACTGATCGCACAGGTCAAGCGCCTGTCCGAGTGTGTTGAAGCAGGCCCGGTCGGCCGCATACATCGGGTGCAGCGGTTCGATGGCGATCCTGACGCCCGCATTCCGGGCGTAATCGAGAGTCTTCGCCAATCCTTCGCTGACGAGGGACCGCGCTCTTACCAAGTCCTTGCTGTCGGGCGAGAGGCCGCCGACCACCATGACCAGGCAAGCCGCACCAATGGTTGCGGCTTCGTCGACGGCACGCTTGTTGTCGTCAATCACCGCCTCTGAGAGGTAGCCCTCACCCGTGTACCAGCCGCCTCGGCACAGGCCGGAAACGGCAACGCCGTTCGCATCCAGCATGCGGCGGGCTTCTTCGGCGCCATATTCGTGCAGTTTGTCGCGCCAGGGGGACACGGCGCCGATGCCGTGGCGGGCGGCACCTTCGATACATTGTTTGAGGTCCCACTGTTGTTTGACGGTCGCCGTGTTGAGCGACATTTTTTCAGGACCCGGCATGTCAGATCTCCACGCCACGCGCCGCGAACACGGTTCTTGCCCGTACTGCGGCCCGTTCCGGGTCAGTCAATGCGCCGGCCGCGTCTGCCAACCGGATCAGGTCAGCGAGATGCAGGGTCGAACGGGTGCTTTCCTGACCGCCGATCATGGTGAAATGGTCCTGGAACCCGTTGAGATAGGCCAGGAACACTATGCCCGTCTTGTAGAAGCGGGTGGGCGCCTTGAAGATATGGCGCGACAGGGGAACCGTGGGTTCGAAGATGGCGCGGTAATCGTCCATACGGCCTTCGCCGAGGGCTGTCAGCGCGGCTGCGGCGGCAGGCGCGATGCCGTCGAATATGCCTAGCAGCGCATGCGAATAGCCCTGATCGTCACCAGCGATCAAGTCGGCGTAGTTGAAGTCGTCGCCGGTGTACATTTTCACGCCCTCGGCCAATCGGCGGCGCATGGCGATCTCTTTTTCGGCCGACAACAGGGAAATCTTGACGCCATCGACCTTGGCTGCGTTGCGGTTGATGACATCGACAGCAACATCCATTGCCGCATCATGGTCGGCACAGCCCCAATAACCCTGAAGCGCCGGGTCAAACATTTCGCCCAGCCAGTGGATGATTACCGGCTCCGTTGCCTGGCTCAGCACATGATCATAGACGCGCGCGTAGTCGTCAGGTCCTCCGGCGATCTTCGCGAGCGCCCGGCTGGCCATGAAAATGATGCGGCCACCAGCCTTCTCGATGGCTTCGAATTGCATCTCGTAGGCGGCGATCACGTCATCGATGGTCAGCTGTTGCGTCAGGTCGAGATGATCCGTGCCTGCGCCGCAGGCCATCAGTCCGCTGCCGCGTGCCTTCTGGGCGGCGACGGAGCGGGTGATCAGTTCCAGCGAATCCTGCCAGGTCAGGCCCATTCCGCGCTGGGCCGTATCCATGGCTTCTGCCACCCCCAGCCCCAGGTCCCAGAGGTGCTCGCGGAAAGCGATTGTCCGCTCCCAATCGATCGCAGGGGTCAGCCAGGGATCATTGTCGGCAAGCGGATCCGCAACGACATGGGCCGCTGCGAACACCGTTCGGTTGTAGTTTTGTGGATTGACCGGCCAGGTGGCTGCCGGCCTCAGATTAAGCGGTTCAAGCGTTCGGCTGGCGGTGGGCAGGTTGAGTGTCGGCATGGCTCACAGAGCCAGTTCCGGCACATCGACCCAGCGGCGCTCGCGCCAGCTCTGCATGCCGCATTCGACCAGTTGCACGCCCTTGGCGCCTTCAAGCAGCGTGTAATTCCAGGGCGTGTCCTCCACCACATGGCGCAGGAACTGTTCCCACTGGACCTTGAAGCCATTGTCGAAGACCTGGTTGTCCGGAACTTCTTCCCAACCCTCGAAGAAATCGAGGGTCTGTGGCTGATCGGGGTTCCAAACCGGCTTCGGCGTATTGACCCTCTGCTGGGATACGCATGTGTGCAGTCCGGCGACCGCAGAACCATGTGTCCCATCGACCTGGAAGGTCACAAGGTCGTCGCGGCGCACACGCACACACCAGCTCGAATTGATGTGGGCAATGATGCCACCTTCCAGTTCGAAGGTCGCATAGGCGGCATCGTCGGCATCGGCCTTGTAGGCGTTGCCGTTTTCGTCCCAGCGCTCTGGGATGTGGGTTGCGCCGACGCAGGACACGGATTTGACCGGCGCCACGACATTGTCGAGCACATAGCGCCAGTGGCACAGCATGTCCTTGATGATGCCGCCACCGTCCTTCTGGCGGTAGTTCCAGCTTGGACGCTGAGCTGGCATCCAGTCGCCCTCGAACACCCAATAACCGAACTCGCCGCGCACGGAGAGGATCTTGCCGAAGAACCCGGCATCGCGCAGGCGTTTCAGTTTTAACAGACCGGGCAGATCGAGCTTGTCGTGGACCACGCCATTCTTGACGCCCTTGCTGTTGGCATAGCGGGCGATCTCGATGGCATCGTCGAGCGTTTCAGAAATGGGTTTCTCGCAATAAACATGCTTGCCCGCGTCGATCGCCTTCTTCAGCAAGCCCGTGCGCAGTTGCGTTGATGCGGCATCGAAAAAGATCGTGTCGTCAGGGTTGGCCAGCGCGGCATCCACATCGGTGCCGTAGCGCTCGACGCCGAGCCTTTTGGCCAGTTCCTCGATCTTTTGGGCATTGCGTCCGATCAGGATGGGATCGGGCATCAGCCGGTTGCCGTTTGCAAGGGGCATGCCGCCTTGTTCACGTATGGCGAGGATGGAGCGGATGAGGTGCTGGTTCATGCCCATGCGCCCGGTGACGCCGTGCATGATGATGCCAATTCTTTGCTGCTGCATTGCCTGCTCCCCCGCTGGTGCGGGCCGGCTTGTTGCGCGCCGACCTCATGTAACTAACTATTTGTTTAGATCGTCAAGATCAAGCGAATGTTTGTGTTTTCCAGCCGGGTCAAGCCCCGCCGGGTGCGTTCTCCAGGTGCCGGACGACCATGTCCTGCACGCTTTTGAGGTAGTGTTCCCGCCACTTCGGATCGGTGACCTGGGCCCCGAAAACGACCGGCAGCGTGTGCGAATTGGAGATCGGAAAGTAGAACAGCGATGCCATGAGAATGTAGAGGTCGACCGGGTTCATGTCGTTCTTGAAGGCGCCGGACGCGACACCCCGATCGAGCACCTGCTTGAGTTGGGTGATCAGCGGCGACTGCAGTTCGGAGATTTTGTCGATCTGCCGGACTGTCTGTCCGCGTCTCAGGTTTTCCGTCGCCAGCAGGCGCAGAAACCAGGGTGCCCTGAGATAGTGTTCCATGGTGAATTTCATCAGCGCGCGGATGGCTTCCCGCGGCTCGAGCTTGTCGAGATTGAGCTCGCGCTCACCGGCCCGGATCTGGGTATAGGCTTCGCGCAGCACGCGGGCGTAGAGCTCTTCCTTGTTGCCGAAATAGGAGTAGATCAGCGACTTGTTGGCATTAGCGCGGCGGGCGATCCGGTCGATGCGGGCGCCACCGTCTCCATATTCGGAAAACTCGTGCATGGCGGCGAGCAGGATGTCGCGCTTGGTGCCCTCGCTGTCGCGTCCCACGCGCGGCCTGGAATTGTCCACCGGCGCGGCCAGGCCGATATCGATGATCTGCTCGTCCCGATTTGCTTCAGACTTGCCGTCGGTCATGCCGCCCCCTCAAGCTCCGGCACCCAGCCCCCATACAATGGATGCGCTTTTTCGAGCGGCAGCGACACGACGGTCCTGTTCCTCGCCGCTTGGTATATTGCGGTGATCAGTTCAATAGAATGGCGCGCCTCGGCAAATGTGGCGCATCCTGCGCTCTCTTCGCCCGTCAGCGCCATGTGGATATGCAGCGCAAGCCCCTCATAGCGTTCCACGACACCCGTGACCTCGGCCAGCGCCGCATCGATCCCGGCCTGGTTCACCGGGTCGACAGCCGTGAAGGTCCAGTTGCCGCCGCCGATTGTGTAAGGTTCCAGCCCGCTTTCGACACTCAGCTTTTCAAAGCACAGACGCATGCGCGACATGTCGGTCGCCGAGCCAAGGGTGATCGACGAGGTGACCAGAGCGCCGGATTGCGTGCGCATGGAAATGGCACCGCAGTCCTCGGTCTCGATCGGGTTGACCTTGGTGTCAAGGAATGCCGCCACCTCGACGACCGGCCCGAGCAGCCGGGTCATCAGATTGTGGACGTGGATGGCGTGACCAACAATGGCGCCACCCTGTTCGCCCGACCAGGTGCCGCGCCACGGCACGTCATAATAGGCCGCGCCGCGCTTCCAGTGGGTCTCCAGCGAGCAGATGTAGGGCTTGCCCGTCAGTCCCTTGTCCATCAAGTGCAGCAGTTTCTGATAGCCGGGCCCAAAGCGATACTGGAAGACAGGCAGCACTTTCTTGCCGGTGCGCCGCATCGCCTCTTCGACCTTGTCCACGTCCGCCATCGAAGTGGTCATGGGCTTTTCGCACACCACATCCTTGCCCGCCTCCAGCGCGGCGATGGTCGCCGAGACGTGCAGGTGCGGCGGCAGGCTGACATCGATCACATCGATCTCGGGATCGGCCAGCAATTCGGCCATGTCGGTCATCGCCCGGGTTCCGGTGCCCTCGCCTGCCACTTTCCGGGCGCGTTCGATATCGAGGTCGCAAACCGCCGCCATACGGTAACGATCCGGGTGGGCGCGATAACCTGCGACATGGGATGCACCGACGCCAGCGCCGATCACGGCAACGGAAAGCAAGGGCTTGTCACTCATGCCGGCACCCGGTTCGGCCCGACGCGGGTCGCCTGCATCTGGGCCTTGATGGCCAATTCCATGACTTTGAATGTGTGCTCCTGGGGCATGGCGGTTTCGGTCCGGTGGGCAATGTCGTGGGCGAGATTCGCAAAATAAGGCAGACCGGCGCCATTGGCGTCAATGTGCTGGCAGGTATCCCCGTTGACAAGGAACAAATGATTTTTGCCCGGCCGGCCATCGATATCGACATATTTGCGCAGTTCGATATAGCCATCGGTCCCGAGGATCGTCAGCCTGCCGTCTCCCCAGGTGGGCAGACCGTCAGGCGTATACCAATCCACCCGCACGTAGCATTGCGCCTGATCGCTGCGCAGCAGCAGTTCGCCGAAGTCCTGCAGCCCGGGATGGTCGGGATTGGCGAAATTGCCTACCGAACTGGCCACAACTTCAGCGTCGGTCGAGCCGGTGAAGAAAAGGAACTGGTCGATCTGATGCGAGGCGATGTCGCAAAGGATGCCGCCGTACTGCTTGTCGTCGTAAAACCAGTCGGGGCGGGTAGCGTGATTGGCGCGGTGTGGGCCCATGCCGATGGTCTGCACCACCTTGCCAATCTTTCCTGCCTGCACCAGTTCGGCGGCTTTGGTGACGGCCTCGACCTCAAACCGTTCGGAGAAGTCGATGGACCAGATGCGGCCGGTTTCCCTGACGGTCTGCTTGATGGCTTCCAGTTGCTCAAGCGTCGTGCAGCCGGGCTTGTCGGTCATCACATCTTTGCCGGCGCGCATGGCGGCGATGGCCAGGTCGGCGCGTTCGCTGGGCACAGCGGCGATCAGCACGAGGCCGATCTCGGGATCATTGAGAATATCGTCGGGACTTTCGACCTGGGCAAGCTCTGGAAACTCTTCCGCAAAGTCGTTCGACTCGCCGACGATGGCGCCGCGCGTCCACCATTTCGTGCCCACCGCCCCGGCCTTTTTCATGCTCGAGAGCTGGCCGAATATGTGGCGGTGGTCGATGCCGAGAACACCCATTTTCAACGGTTCGGAAGTCAATTCAGGTCATCCCAGAGGGTATGTGGTTGCGTTGGTTTCAATCCCGGATCAGGCAGCGACACCGACCTCGGTCCGCTCAACCCGAAGGCCGGCCGCGTCGAAATAGTGCGCCTCGTCGGGATCAACGGAAATGGTGATGTCGTCGCCGACGTGGAAATGCTGATTGCCCGAGGCATGGACAAGTACCGACTGACCGGACTTCAGGGCGACGTGGACGAAAATCTCGCTGCCCAGATATTCAACAAGCTTCACTGTGCCGCTGGCCTTGATCGCGCCGGTATCGCCGACCTTGAAGGTTTCGGGGCGCACGCACACCGTCATCTTGCCGTCGGAGGTTTGCATGCCGGGCTGGGTGAACTTGCCGAAGTCCGGCAGGCTGAGTTCCACGCCCTTGTCGGAGTGCACGACGTCGGCCTTGATCATGTTGATCTTGGGAGAGCCAATGAAGCCTGCCACGAACAGGTTCTGCGGTTTGGAATAGAGCTCATAGGGGGTGCCGACCTGTTCAATGACGCCCAGGCGCATCACCACGATGCGTGTGGCCATGGTCATCGCCTCGACCTGGTCGTGGGTCACATAGATCATGGTCGTGCCCAACCTGTTGTAGAGGCTGGCCAGTTCGACGCGCATCTGCACCCGCAGTTCGGCGTCAAGATTCGAAAGCGGCTCGTCAAAAAGGAAGAGCTGCGGCTCGCGCACGATGGCGCGGCCGATGGCGACGCGCTGTTTCTGGCCGCCGGACAATTGCCGCGGCTTACGCTCCATCAATTCGCCGATTTGCAGGATCTGGGCGGCCTCGGCGACCCTGCGCTCGATCTCGTCCCTGGGCATCTTCAGGTTTTGCAGACCGAAGGCGAGATTCTTGCGCACGCTCATGTGCGGATAAAGCGCATAGGACTGGAAGACCATTGACAATTGGCGCTGGGAGGCGGGCACATCGTTGACCACCCGGTCGCCGATGGAAATCGTGCCGTCGGTGATTTCCTCCAGTCCGGCAATCATGCGCAGGAGAGTGGACTTGCCGCATCCTGAGGGGCCGACCAGCACCAGAAACTCACCATCGTGGATTTCAAGGTTAAGGTCTTCGATGACCTTCACGGTCCCGTAGGACTTGTGGATGCTTTTGAGAGAAACGCCTGACACGACAAACCCCTTTTCCTGACGGCTCTGCGCCGCCTATTTCAATCCGCTCATGGCGATGCCACGAATGATGAACCGCTGGAACACGACAAAGAACACGACCACCGGCACCAGCGACAGCACCGACATGGCGAACAGCTGGCCGAAGGCGGACTGGCTTTCCGCGTCGACGAAAAGTCTCAGCGCCAGCGGCACGGTGTAGTTGGCGATATCGTTCAGATAGATCAAAGGCGCGAGGAAATCGTCCCAGGTCCAGATGAACGAGAAGATGGCTGCCGTGGCCATGGCCGGCAGTGACAATGGAATGATGATGGCCCAGTAGATCTTGTAGGGCGAGCAGCCGTCGATCATCGCCGCTTCGTCCAACTCGCGCGGCAATTGCCGGAAGAACTGCACCATCAGGAAGATGAAGAAGGCTTCCGAAGCGAGGAATTTCGGCACAACCAGCGGCAGGTAGGTGTCGACCCAACCCAGGTTCAAAAACAGCACATACTGCGGAATGAGCACCACGTGATACGGTATCATCAGCGTCATCATCATCAGCGCGAACCAGAAGTTCTTCAGCGTGAAGTCGAGACGCGCGAAGGCGTAGGCGGCGAACGAACAGGACAACAAGTTCCCGATCACGGTCAGCACCGTAATGAGCGTCGAGTTCCAGTAAAAAAGCGTGAAGCTTTCCCTCAGCGCATACCAGCCCTCGGTGAAGTTTTGCCACATGAAGGTGGTTGGGATGATCGACAAGTCGCCGAAGATCTGGTTGTCGGGCTTGAACGAACTCGCCACCATCCACAGCAGTGGATAGAGCATGAAGAAGGCGAACAGCGACAGGAAGATGTGCTTTAGCAGCCGGCTTCTGCGCTCGCGCTTTTCGCGTGCCGCGCGCAGATCGCGGGCGACTTGCCTGGCTTCGGAGATCGGGCCCTGATCAAGTACGGAATCGGTCATGATCAATCCCTCTCATTCTCGTAGTGCACCCAGTATCTGGATGTCATGAAGGCGATGAAGGTAAAGGCCGCAATGATGAGCAACAGCACCCAGGCCAGCGCAGAGGCATAGCCCATACGGAAGAACTTGAAGGCCTCATTGAACAGATAAAGCGTGTAGAACAGCAGCGAATCCGCCGGTGAGCCAAGGCCATTGGAGATGATGAAGACGCTGTTGAACGTCTTGAACGCGTCGATCATCTGCAACACCAGGTTGAAGAAGATCACCGGCGCCAGCAGCGGCAGCGTGATGGCAAAGAACTGACGGACCTTGCTGGCCGCGTCGATCTCGGCGGCCTCGTACAGGTCCTGCGGGATCGATCTCAGCCCGGCGAGGAAGATGAGCATCGGCGCGCCGAACTGCCACATCGCGAGGGTCACCAGCGTGTAAAGCGAGACACTGGGGTTGGCCAACCAGTTGGGGCCGTCAATGCCGACCTGGGCCAGAATGGTGTTGAGCACGCCCTCGCCGGCAAAGACCTGCCGCCACAGGATGGCGACGGCGATCGACGAGCCGAGAATCGAGGGAAGGTAATAGAGAGCCCGGTAGATGCCGATGGCGCGGATCCCCTTGTCGAGGATCATCGCGATGGCCAGCGCCACGATCAGGCGGGCGGGCACCGAGAGGAACACGAAGCTGAAGGTGACCTGCAGCGCCTTGTAGAAGCGGCGGTCGCGTTCGAACATGAAGATGTACTGATCAAGACCCACGAACTGCGGGGGGCTGATCATGTCGTACTTGGTGAAGGACAGGACCAGCGAGGCCAGGATTGGGCCTGCGGCCAAAAAGAAGAATCCGACCAGCCAGGGCGCCAGGAACACATAGCCCGGCGCGTTCTTTTGCAGAAACTTTTTCATCTCAGACCTGTTCGAAAGCGGCGTAGCCGGAGACACCGGGCCCGTGGGCCCGGTGCAATTTCAACCTAGCGCAATCAGGCGCGCGCGAGAATGCTGTCGGCTTCGTCGAAGTGCGCGGTGGCAGCGTCGAGCGGCGACATGTTGCCCAGGAGCACTTCCGTGCCCCAGCGCTGGAAGGCGTCGTTGACTTCGCCGGCGCCGGCAGGCGGCGGAGGCGGCAGTGCGCCGACCTTGCCCTGAACGGCACTGAAGTAGTCCACCGAGACCTTTTCGGCCGGGGTAAACGAAGGTGCCAGCGCGTCGCGAACCACGGACGAGGCGGGAATGCCGCGTTCCAGGCCGAGAATGGCGGTGGCTTCGGGATGGTTGACCCAGTCGCTCATATACTGCGTCGCCAGTTCGGCGTTGACCGTATCGCGGGTCAGCGACATGAACATGGACGGCTTGATGAACTGGCCGAGGCTGCCGCCTCCGGTGTTCGGCAACATGCCGGCACCGACGGTGTCTTCCATCAGCGACTGCATGCCCACGATCTGGTTCGACCACATGTAGGAGAAGGCGGTCGTACCGGTCACGAGACCGGTTTCGTTCATGCCGGTGCCCAGAAGGCTGATGGCGGTTTCGCCATCCTGGGCGGCGCCTGCGTCACGCAGTTCGGTCCACATCTGCCAGAAGTCCGCCAGATCCTGCGGACGTCCGCCGATCGAGCCGTCCTCAGCATAGAACTGATGGCCGGCCTGCTGTGCCCAGTCTTCCCAGAACACATAGCCCAGCGAGAGGTCGTCGGTGCCGAAGGTGGCGCCGGTATTCTCAGCGACTGCAACCGCAACGCGCATCAGGTCTTCGTAGGTCCAGTTGATGGGGTCGAATTCAGCACCGGATTCTTCAATCAGGCGGGTGTTGAAAATCGACACCTGGGTGTTCGAGCCGATGTTCAGCGCATAGAGCTGACCATCAACCTTGCCGCCATCGAGCGCACTCTGGTCGAAGTTCGATACGTCAAGCGAGTTGCCGATGTAGGGATCAAGCGGCTGAATGGCGCCGCGGCGGGCATATTCGAACAGGTAGCGATAGTCCATCTGCACCAGGTCGGCCATGTTGCCGCCGGCGGTCTGGGTCGCCAGTTTCGTCCAGTAGTCGGACCAGCCGACCGTTTCACCGGCCACTTCAACGCCGGGATTATTTTCCTGGAACAGTTCAATCACCTTGAAGGTGCGTTCGTCGCGGGACGGGTTGCCCCACCAATAGTGGCGGATGCGCATTTCCTGCGCGAATGCCGACGTGCCCATCAGCGACGAGGCGGCTACACCACCCGCGCCGGCGGCCATGACGCCGAGCATCTTTCTACGTGTTAGATTTGTCATTTGCTCCTCCGAACTTCGACATTTATTCGTCGTGATCGACGCCCTCCGACGTCGGCAGAGGATAGTGTCAGGCACGCGATTAACTGTCAACCGACTAGTTAGTTACATCCGCAATGCATTGCAAACACTGGGGAAATCAGGAATCCGGGTTCAATACCAAGCCCATGCAATTTCAATGGAATTAACCTGGATGAGGGGGGGATTCCTCACCTCGAACATTTTCACACGTGTTCTTCGGTGCCACGCAGTTTCGGTCAAAACCCTCCAAAATTGCGCGGGACAACCACCAACCTTTGGGGACGTCCGGCACACCTGAACGAAGGGGCCGGTCGCAGCCCGCAATCTGCCGCCATCACGTTTTCCAAAGGAAAATCACAGCGCCGTACAAGCGGGTTTACATTTTCGAAAATGCGTTCCTATGCTGGCTTTGTGGGACCAGAGGAGGGGTGCAGCAAACGCGGCCGGATTGCTGTCACAAAAGCGCAATCAAAGCGCAACATACGCGACACGCAGTCCAGATAGGTCACGACGCATCCCCAACCCAAAAAGAGAGGGAACGTTATGATCAAAGGGATTATTGCCAGCGGCCTGATGCTCGCGGCGTCGACAACGGCCGTCATGGCCCAGACCGAAATCGCCTGGTGGCATGCCATGGGCGGCGAACTTGGTGCCAAGCTCGAAGAAATCGTGGCTGGCTACAATGCCAGCCAGTCCGACTATGTGGTTACACCGACCTACAAGGGTTCTTATCCGGAGACGATGACTGCGGCCATCGCCGCCTTCCGCGCCAATGAGCAGCCCAATATCGTGCAGGTGTTTGAAGTGGGTACCGGCACCATGATGGCGGCCGAAGGCGCTATCTACCCTGTCTACCAGCTGATGGCAGACACCGGCGAAGAGTTCAATCCGGACGGTTTCCTGCCGGCAGTTGTCGGCTACTACACCGACACCAACGGCAATCTCTTGTCCATGCCGTTCAACTCATCGACCCCTATCCTTTACTACAACAAGGATGTTTTCGAAGCAGCGGGCCTCGACCCGAATACGCCGCCCGAGACCTGGGAACAGATGGAAGAATTCTCCAACCAGATCATGGAATCAGGTGCGGCACCGTGCGGGTTCACCACCGGCTGGATTTCCTGGGTACAGCTTGAGAATTTCTCGGCCTGGCACAATCAACAGATCGGCACGATGGAAAACGGCTTCGGCGGCCTCGGCACCGAACTGACCGTCAATGGGCCGCTGCAGGTCCGTCATTGGGAAAACCTTGCCCGCTGGCAGGAAGAAGGCGTCTTCCAGTATGGCGGACCGGTCGGTGGCGCTGATGCTCCGCCGAAATTCTATGCCCAGGAATGTGCCATGTACATGAACTCCTCGGCCTCCCGTGCCGGCGTTATCGCCAACGCGACGGATTTCGAGGTGGGCTACGGCATGCTGCCGCACTATGCCGACACCGCGCCGCAGAACTCGATCATCGGTGGTGCCACCCTTTGGGTGCTGCAGGGTCATCCGGATGAAGAAAATGCCGGCGTTGCCGACTTCTTCTCCTATCTGTCCTCACCTGAAGTCCAGGCCGACTGGCACCAGTTCTCCGGCTATCTGCCGATCACCCAGGCCGCTTATGAACTGGGTCAGGAGCAGAACTATTACGAAGCCAATCCGGGCTCGGACGTGGCCATCGAGCAGATCACGCTCAATGAACCGACCGCCAACTCCAAGGGCCTGCGCTTCGGCAACTATGTGCAGATCCGCGACATCATCGACGAGGAATTCCAGCAGCTTCTGAGCGGCTCGAAGACCGCCCAGGAAGCTCTTGACGCGCTTGTCGAGCGGGGCAACGCGCTGATCCGCGACTTCGAAGCCGCCAACAGCTAGGCCGCTTCGCGCAAGTTTCCGGTCCGCGCCTCAAGGTGCGGGCCGGTTGGCTATTGGGGGACCCGGCCAAAAATGCAAACCAAACGCACGATTTTCGGCAGCAAGACGCTGCCCTATCTGCTGCTGCTGCCGCAGTTGGCGATTACCTTCGTCTTCTTCATGTGGCCGGCGGCACAGGCGGGTTACCAATCCTTCCTTCAGGAAGATGCGTTCGGTCTCAGGACGACGTTCGTGGGCATGGCCAACTACGTCAAACTGATGGGCGACCCGCAGTATCTGAATTCGCTGAATGTCACCTGGATATTCGCCATTTCCACCGCGGCTCTGTCGATCGGCATGGCGCTGGTGCTGGCGGTTGCGGTCGACCGGATGCTGAAGGCGGGTCAGGCCTATACGACACTTCTCGTCTGGCCTTACGCAGTGGCCCCGGCGGTTGCCGGCATCATGTGGTGGTTCCTGTTCAACCCCACGATCGGCGTGTTCCCCTATCTGCTCGACATGATCGATTATGACTGGAACCACTCGCTCAACCGCGTGGATGCGATGATTCTCGTGGTGATCGCGGCAAGCTGGAAACAGATTTCCTACAATTTCCTGTTTTTCCTCGCCGGGCTGCAGTCGATCCCCGCATCGCTCTCCGAAGCGGCGGCCATTGATGGCGCGGGGCCGGTGAAACGGTTCTTCACCATTGTCTTTCCCTTGCTGTCGCCAACCACCTTCTTCCTTTTGGTGGTCAACGTGGTCTACGCCATGTTCGACACGTTCGGCGTCATCCATGCCACCACCGAGGGCGGGCCAGCCCAGTCCACAAATATTCTGGTCTACAAGGTCTACGAGGACGGATTCCTCAGCCTCAACCTCGGTTCGTCCGCCGCCCAGTCGGTGATCCTGATGGGCATCGTCATCCTTCTCACCGTCATCCAGTTCCGCTGGATCGAACGGCGCGTGGAATATTGAGGTCAGGGCCATGGTCGAAAATCGTCCCCTGCTGACTTTCCTGTCGCATCTGGTTCTGCTCCTCGGTGTCGCGACAGTCGCCTTCCCCGTCTATGTCGCCTTCATTGCCTCCACGCAGGGGCCGAACAGCTTCATGTCCGGTGTGATCCCGATGCTGCCGGGCCCGCACATGCTGGAAAACTATTCGGCCATGCTGCAGTCCGGCGTTTCGACCTCCGGCGCGCCGCCCCTCGGGCCGATGATGTTCAATTCACTGATCATGGCGCTGACCATCGCCATCGGAAAGATCGTGATCTCGATCCTGTCCGCCTTCGCAATCGTCTATTTCCGCTTCCCGTTCCGGACGCTGGCCTTCTGGGCGATCTTCGTCACGCTGATGCTGCCGGTCGAAGTGCGCATCCTGCCGACATTCAAGGTTGTCGCAGATCTCGGCCTGCTCAATTCTTATGCCGGCCTGTCGATCCCGCTGATCGCCTCGGCCACGGCGACATTCCTTTTCCGGCAATTCTTCCTGACGGTGCCCGACGAGCTGACTGAGGCCTCGCGGGTCGACGGCGCGACGCCCATGATGTTCTTCCGCGACATTCTGTTGCCGCTGAGCCGGACCAATATCGCGGCGCTGTTCGTGATCCTGTTCATCTATGGCTGGAACCAGTACCTGTGGCCGCTTCTGATCACTACGGATCCGAAATATTACACCATCGTCATGGGCATCAAGCGCATGGCTGACGTCGCCGATTCCGTGCCGCAATGGAACCTGGTGATGACTGCCGTGGTGCTGGCCATGCTGCCGCCGGTGCTGGTGGTGATCTTCATGCAAAGGCTGTTTGTCAAAGGCCTCGTCGAGACGGAGAAATAAGTCATGGCGTCCATTCAGATTTCAGATGTGCGCAAGACCTATGCGGGCGGCGTCGAGGCGGTCAAAGGCATTTCGATCGACATTCAGGATGGCGAACTGATCGTGCTCGTCGGCCCTTCGGGTTGCGGCAAGTCTACGCTTTTGCGCATGGTGGCGGGCCTTGAAACCATCACCGGCGGCGAAGTGCATATCGGCGACAAGTTGGTCAACAAGATCGAACCGGCGGACCGCGACATCGCCATGGTGTTCCAGAACTATGCGCTTTATCCCCATATGAGCGTTTACGAGAACCTTGCCTACGGTTTGAAGAATCGCGGTACGCCGAAGGCCGAGATCGCCGAGCGGGTAGCAGAGGCGGCCAAGATCCTCGAGATCGGCGATTATCTCGACCGCAAGCCGCGCAACCTGTCTGGCGGTCAACGTCAGCGTGTCGCCATGGGCCGCGCCATCGTGCGCGAACCCGCCGCCTTCCTGTTCGACGAACCGCTGTCCAACCTTGACGCCAAGCTGCGCGTGCAGATGCGCGGTGAAATCAAACAGCTGCAAAAGCGTCTGGGCACAACCTCGCTTTACGTGACCCATGATCAGCTCGAAGCCATGACGCTGGCCGACCGGCTGGTCGTCTTGAACGCAGGTCTTGTAGAACAGATCGGCACGCCGCTTGAAGTGTACCGCAAGCCGGCCTCGACCTTCGTCGCCGCCTTTATCGGCTCTCCGGCCATGAACCTGCTCAACGGCAAGGTCGAGGGCAATGAGATCGTCATCGGTGCTTCACGCCTGCCTGCGGGGCGGGACCTGAACGGCCACGCCGAAGTGACGGTCGGTATCCGGCCCGAAGACTTCTCACCCGCCGAAGGTTCTCAACCCGGCACGCTGAAGCTCGATGTGGCCTATGTCGAGGAACTGGGTGCGCAGCGGCTGGTGCATGGCCATATCGACGGCCAGACACTTGTCTCGGTCATGGATGTGGACCGCGAGTTGGGCGACAGCATTCACCTGGTTGCCGATCCCGCCGCCCAGCATCTGTTCGATGTCCAGACCGGTCAGCGGCTCGGCTAGGCGGTTCCTGAACCGTCCACCGCGGCTGGGTCGATTTCCGGCTGGCCGGTATAGAACTCCGACAATTCGCGATACTGCCGCGAACTGAAGGCCAGCAGGGTGACCAGCACGCCCACCATCCCTGCGAGGGTGAACACCAGCGCCATGCCCCGGTCCGGTCCGGTGCCGAACCAGGCGCCGATGGCGTTTGCACCCGCGCCATCGGTCATGAACGGAATGACAACGAACTGCGTCAACGGGCCGATCAGAAATGCGGTCAGGGGCGAAGCGGCCTGCTCCACAGACTGGGCAAAGCCAAAGACCCTGCCCTGCCGCTCCAAGGGGACAACCTTTTGTAGTGTTGTATGTTCGGCAGCTTCGGCGAAGGGGCCGAGAAACATCCAGACGAAACAGCCTGCTACCAGCAGCGCGAATGAAGACTGCACGGTGAACACGCAGCACACCAGCCAGGTGATCAGGTTCACTGCGAGCAGCGTGCGCAGGGGATTCTTGCCGAGCCCGGTTTTCGAGATCACCAGCCCTGAAATGATAAAGGCGACGGAAAGCACGCCGAAAGTCAGGCCCCAGACTTCCACCGAGACCAGCGACAGCCCGTAGGCATCGAGCAGTGCCATGAAGATGCCGCCGAGGAAGTTGTTGAAGGTGGCGAAAAAAATCAGGGCGAACAGGCCGGGCACCGCGGCGATCACAAGGATGGTGCCCTTTATGTCCACGCGCTTGGGCTGCGGCAGTTCGCCGGGATTAAGGGGTACCCGCTTCTCGTCGACCCTGACGAAATAGAGATGCACGAAGGCCAGCACTGTCATGGTCAGTGCAAATATCAGGGTGAGGTAGATACCGCCCCAGGCCACCAGAAATCCGGAGATCACGGAGGTGGTCAGAAAACCGATGCCTGAAACCATGCCGACCAGTCCGTTGGCCTTGTCCCGCTCATCCTCGGGGATGAGAATGGTGACAAGCGTCGGCAAGGCAATGGAGCGGATGTTGCCTGCGATGACACCGAGCATCATCAACAGCACGAATATCCAGAGATAGGCACCGTAGGGATTGGCAAATGCCCCTTCCGGCTCGAACAGCACCATGCCCATCGACAAGGCGTAGAAAAAGAACGAGACGGTGCTCGACGCCAGCATCGCGAGTTTCTTGGAATTGTGATCGACGATGGAGCCGAACCAGAAGCCGAACCCGGCGGTGAAGACCAGAAAAAAGCCGGCAATCATGCCGGTGGCAAAGACCGACTGAGTCTCGATGAACACCCAGAAAGTCAGGGCGAACCAGATGGTAAAGTTGGTGACGTTGGCCACAAGATTGTTGGCCAGCACGTTGTGAAATGGAGACATCAAGAGGTTCCGGGTCCGGGCTATGCCTCGGGAATTTAGACCAAGCACATTCCCGGCGCCAGATGTGTGCCAAATGCATCATAAGGTCACAAATTCCGCGATCAGGCACGCATTCGCCCGCAAGACTTGCAAATCGCCAGACTTTGCTTTGTATGGCATCTGGAGGACGGATACTGACGGGCCGATTCGGCAGAGGTCATTTTCCGGACGCGGGAAACCACTCTATCTGCCGCATCCCTGCGCGTCGGCCCGACAAGCGGTGGTTGAATTGAGTCGTGTCCGAATTTTGCTGGCTACGCACAATGGTGCTTCGTTTCTCAACGAACAGCTGGCCTCGATCGCCGAGCAGACCGTTGAACAAATCAACGTCACCGTGTCCGACGACGGCTCGACCGATCGTACGCGTGAAATGCTTTCAGTCTGGCAGGACAAGTGGACCAAGGGCTCGTTCGAGATCATCGATGGTCCCTGTCAGGGCTTTGCCGAGAACTTTCGCTCCCTGATCACGGCGCACGACGATCCTGATGAGTTTGTCGCCTTTTGTGATCAGGACGACATCTGGGACAGCGACAAGCTGGAGGTGGCAATCGACTGGCTCTCGGCGCAGCACGACACACCGGCGCTTTACTGCGGCAGAACCCGCTATGTGGACGAACAGGGCCGCTTTCTCAGGCTGTCTCCCTTGTTCGGTCGGCCACCCGACATCCGTAACGCGCTGGTCCAGAGCCTTGCCGGCGGCAACACCATGGTGATGAACAGCGCCGCAATGCACTGCGTCCGGCAATCGTCACTCAACGCGCCGTTCGTCTCGCACGACTGGTGGGCCTATATCATCGTCACCGGCTGTGGCGGCCGCGTACGTTACGACAGCACGCCGCGCGTCAGCTATCGGCTGCATGACACCAATATCATCGGTTCCAACGATCGCTGGAGCCAGAGGCTTTTCAGAATCAGGGAACTGTTCCGGGGGCGGTACCGGAACTGGAACCAGGTGCATGTCGATGCCCTGCAGCAAATTCGCGACCATTTGACTTTGGACGCGCATCGGGCAATTGATGAGTTCACCCGGTTCCGATCGGGTAAACTACTGACCCGTCTTTCGGGCCTGCGTAATTTGAGCCTTTATCGTCAAACACTTTTGGGCAACCTGGGACTGCTCGTCGCGATCGTACACAGAAAGATTTAGCCAGTGACTGGCGTGCCCGGAGTTCACGTGAGGGCGTGAGCACCCAGCAAAGAATTAGTTCTTGGAGAGCGTTTTGAAGGGAATCATACTTGCCGGAGGCCACGGCACGCGTCTGCATCCCATGACAGCTGCGATCTCCAAGCAGGCGCTTCCGGTGTACGACAAACCGATGATCTACTACCCGCTGAGCGTGCTGATGCTGTCCGGGATCCGGGATATCCTGGTGATCTCGACGCCCCGGGACCTGCCCGTCTTCAAGGCCCTGCTGGGAAACGGCTCTGATCTGGGTCTCAACTTTGCCTACGCGGAACAACCCGCGCCGAAAGGGCTCGCTGAGGCTTTCATCATTGGAGCCGATTTCATCGGGGATGACCCCTGCGCGCTGATCCTCGGCGACAACATCTATTATGGTGCAGGGCTATCCAAGCTGTGCCGGGCAGCTGCGGCACGGCCGCAGGGCGCGACCGTTTTCTCCTACCTTGTAAACGATCCGGAACGCTATGGCGTCGTGACCTTTGATCCGGAAACGTCACTGGCCCTCGACATCGAAGAAAAGCCCAGGGAGCCGAAATCCAACTGGGCCGTGACCGGTCTCTACTTCTATGACAATGACGTGGTCGAGATTGCCCGGATGGTGCAGCCGTCCGCACGGGGCGAGTTGGAGATCACCGACGTCAACCGCGCTTACCTGCAACGGGGCGACCTGAACGTTTCCCGCATGGGGCGGGGCTATGCCTGGCTGGACACCGGCACGCCGGACAGTCTGCATGAAGCCGCCTCGTTCGTCCGCACGATCGAACACCGGCAAGGCATCAAGATCGCCTGCCCCGAGGAAATAGCGCTCGAAAACGGCTGGCTTGATGCCGAAGACGTACTTTGCCGGGCCGGCCAGCTTGGCGACGGCGACTATGCGCAGTACCTGCGCAAGATTGCCGGATCGGCGCAATGACGGAGTTTGTGCCCCTCGCCGTAGACGGCGTCTTCGAGGTCCGTCCCACCAGGCACGGCGACGACCGCGGCTTTTTTTCGGAAGTCTACGCGCGGGATGAATATGCCGATGCCGGCATCACTTGCACCTTCGTTCAGGACAATCACTCGCTGTCGACTTCGCGGGGCGTGCTGCGTGGCCTGCACTTTCAAAAGCCACCCTTCGCCCAGGACAAGCTGGTGCGTGTCACATGCGGAAAGGTGTTTGATGTCGCTGTCGACATCCGACACGGTTCACCGACGTTCGGCAAATGGGTTGGCATGGAACTGTCGGCTGAGAACTGGAAACAGCTTTTCGTGCCAGCCGGTTTCGCGCACGGGTTTTTGGCACTGACGGACAGGGTCGAATTCCTGTACAAGGTGTCGGCACCCTATTCGCCGGAACATGATCGTTCGATCCGGTATGACGATCCGCAAATTGGGATAGACTGGCCACTGGGCAACACGCCCCCCATCCTCTCCAACAAGGACCAAGAGGCACCGCTCCTGACTGAAATCGCCACCGGCTTCACGTTTGGAGAATTCTGAGCATGCGTTTTCTGGTGACAGGAGGGGCAGGCTTCATCGGTTCGGCCGTCTGCCGGCTGCTGGCAGCGAACCCGGTCAACCGGGTGGTCAATCTGGACAAGCTGACCTACGCGGGCAACCTGCAATCGCTCGGTTCGATTGAGCGGCTCGTCAACTACCGGTTCGTACGGGGGGATATCGCGGACGAGAAGCTGGTGGGCACCCTGTTGCGCGACGAAAAGATCGACATCGTCATGCACCTTGCTGCAGAAAGTCATGTCGACCGGTCCATCGACGGCCCCGGCGCCTTCATCGAAACCAACATTGTCGGCACCTATCGCCTGCTCAACACGGCCTACGACTATTGGCTCGGGCTCGACAGTGCGCGCAAAAATGCCTTCCGGTTTCATCACGTCTCGACGGATGAAGTGTTTGGCGACCTGCCGTTTGACAGCGGCACGTTTACCGAAGACAGTGCCTATGCACCTTCCTCGCCCTATTCCGCCTCGAAAGCCGCATCGGATCATCTGGTCCGCGCCTGGCACGCGACCTATGGACTGCCCGTCGTTTTGAGTAATTGCTCGAACAATTACGGCCCCTATCATTTCCCCGAGAAGCTCATTCCGCTGGTGCTGCTCAACGCGCTCGAGGAAAAATCGCTTCCAGTTTACGGCAGCGGCGAAAATGTACGCGACTGGTTGTTTGTGGAAGATCATGCGAAAGCGCTCGAAGCCATCGCAACGCGCGGCAGGATCGGCGAAAGCTACAATGTGGGCGGCCGCGCCGAACGCCGCAACATTGATGTGGTGCGCGCAATCTGCTCCATCCTCGACCGCAAGGTTCCGCGCGCAAACGGTGGCTCTTACGCCGATCTGATCGAGATGGTCAGTGACAGGCGAGGGCATGACCGGCGGTATGCGATTGATCCCTCAAAAATCGAGGTCGAACTGGGTTGGTGTGCCGAGGAAAGCTTTGAGACCGGACTGGAAAAGACGATTGACTGGTTCCTTGCCAACGAGAGCTGGTGGCGTCCTTTGCGCGAACAAAAATACGCCGGCGAGCGTCTGGGCGAGGCCGTCCGTGCCGCGATCTAGGGTTCCGGGCCGGTTGTTTTGAAAATCCTCGTTGTCGGCAAGAGCGGACAGGTGGCCAGGGCCCTATCAGCCCGGGCAGGCATGCGTCCCGGACTGGACCTGATCCATATCGGACGCCCGGAACTTGATCTGGAATCGCCGTCAAACTTGTCCGGGATCATGGCGGCGCACGCACCGGACGTGGTCATCAACGCAGCCGCGCATACCGACGTCGACCGGGCCGAGGGCGACCCGGAACGCGCTCGAGCAATCAACGCCCTTGGCGCGGAACAGATCGCGATGGGGGCGGCAGCGACTGACGCGCCGATCATCCAGATTTCGACGGACTACGTCTTCGATGGCCAGTTGGATCGGCCCTATGTCGAAGACGATGCACCCACGCCGATCAACGTTTATGGTCACACCAAGCTGGAAGGTGAAAGGCGCGTGGCCGCCGCCAATCACCGCCACATCATCGCCCGAACTGCCCGGGTCTACTCGCCATGGGGCAAGAACTTCGTCACCACCATGCTGCGCCTCGCGAGAGAACGTGACCAGGTCTCCGTGGTGAACGATCAATGGGGTAGCCCGACTTCTGCACTTGACCTGGCCGACGCCCTGCTTTCGCTGGCCGACGTTATGCATGCCGCTGCGGATCACGATCCGGGGTGGGGGGTGTACCACGTCGCGGGGTCGGGAGCTGCGAGCTGGTTCGATGTCGCCGAAGCCACTTTTGCGGCCCTTCAGGGCCTCGGCCATCCTGTGCCTAGCCTGAAACCTGTGCCCGCCTCTGCATATCCCACAAACGCAGCACGGCCCAGGCGCTCAGCGCTGACCTGCCGGCGTCTGGCCGACAAGATGAAGATCGCCCTGCCGGATTGGCGGAAATCGCTTGTTTCCGTCGTCAGAACTGCAGTGATTGAAGACCAACGCGACTAGCCTGCGGCTGACCGTTCGCAAATTCCGCATAGGAAGACGAGAGCCAGTCCGACAGGTCGAGTCCGGTCAACTCGGCCGTACGCTCGATGTCGCGTGCAAACAGGGCGTCGAGCTGTGCGCGGGCGGCCCCCTCCATCTGACCGGCTTCGAACCCCTTCAGCGGCAGGATGAATTCAGGGGTGATTGTTGCGGCGAGGCAACCCGGCAGGCCGAGAAACGCCTCGATGTGGCTGAGCGTCCCCAACGGGTCGGACCACAATTCATCGTTGCGCAGAAACATCACCTGATCGCGCGGGAAGGACCGCAGCACCCGCTCTATCTGCCCGGCATAAAAGCCGCGCTCCACATAAGAGTAGGTGCGATGAACGCCTCCGGGCGCGTCTGCCACCCGCTGTCGGCCCACCTTGGACATTGCAGCCTCAAACGACAGCGTTTCACGGTTTCGCGCGGTTTCCATGCGCCAATGCGAATAGGCCCGAAAAGACGGATGACGAAGGCTGACGATGATCTTCGCGTCAGGATTGTAGGCGCGGATCCGATCAAGGGCATTCGGCCAATACGTGTAAATCGGGGTGGCATCGCCTCGGAGCATGCCGGTCAGCGACCAATCGAAATGCCGGTGCAAGCCCGTCCGGTCCGGATGTGACCAGTTCAGATTTTCATCGTCAAAGTGGTGAGATTCCTTGACGCGGCAAAAATCTATTCCGGGATGCTGTGAAAGATAGTGGGCCAGCGCCGTTGTTCCGGCCTTTTGGACACCGGCGATGAAAAAATCGATTGGCGCGTGAGCATCCATATTCTAACGTAAGTGTTCCTGCTGATTAGACTTTTACTTATACCCGGATAGAATTTGTGTCGAGCGGCAAACCCAATATCGTATTTATTGTCGCCGACGACCTGAACTCGTGGATCGAGCCGCTGGGGCGGCACCCGCAGGTCAAGACCCCCAACATCAACAGGCTGGCCGCAAAAGGGACGGTATTCTCGCGGGCCTACTGCACCGCGCCATACTGCAATGCCAGCCGAATGTCGGTGTTTAGCGGCTGCCTGCCCGAACGTACCGGCGTGTATCAGAATGAGCCGTTCTGGGAGGCGCCGCTGCGGCACAAGACCTATCTCGAACTGATCCGGGACGCCGGTTATCATTGTTTCGGGGCTGGCAAGGTGTTCCACGGCACTTTCGACTATGCGACAGCCGGGCGTACCCGGGCGGAGCGCGCCAAATGGCGCGACACGGAAAACCGGTTGCCGCTCTGGGACGGTTTTCAGGTCACTGCGCCCGAGCCGATGCCCCCGGCCCGGCCGCTCAACCAGATGTTTGATTTCGACAGGTTTGATGAGGTTGCCACGTGGAACCACCTGTTCGACTGGGGCGTCCTGCCGGAAGATCGGGAACCCGAAATTCCAGATGCCAGGTCCGTTGCGGCCGTGTCGGCGTTCCTTGCCGAACCTCCTTCAGAACCGTTCCTGTGCGCTGCCGGCCTCTACAAGCCGCATCTACCTTGGTATGCGCCGAAGCGATTCTTCGATCTCTATCCCCTCGAGGAGATCGTCCTGCCGCCCGTCAAGGCAGACGATCTGGATGATGTTCCTGAAATTGCACGCCGATGGGCACAAACGCCTCCCGACCACGAGACCGTCACCGGTGCCGGGCAGTGGCGGCACGCGGTGCGGGGATATCTGGCTGCAATCTCATATTGCGACCAGATGATCGGGCAAATTCTTGATGCCGTCGAAGCTTCGCCAGCGCGAGACAATACGATGATCGTGCTTTGGGGAGACAATGGCTTTCACCTCGGGGAAAAGCTGCATTGGCGGAAGTTCGTACTCTGGGAAGAGGCGACTCGGGTTCCGCTTATTGTCTGCCCTCCGGCTGGAACCAAGTGCGAGCCGCGCGTAGACGTCCCGGTCAGCCTCGTGGACTTGTTCCCGACGCTGTTTGACCTGGCGGCCCTGCCACTCCCGAGCGGTCGGGATGGCGTGTCCCTGACCCGGCTCATCCAGGGCAAGGAGATTGCCCGGCCCGGCGGGGCCATCACCACATGGAAAAAGGGAAATCATTCCCTCAGGAGCGGCTCATGGCGCTATACGCGATATGCGGATGGCAGCGAGGAACTTTATGATCATTCCGGCGATCCGAATGAGTGGACCAATCTGGCGCAAATGCACGGGTACGAACGCCACCTGCATGCCCTGAGAGCCGAACTGCTCAGCCAGGTTGCCGCGTGAGCGTCAGGACCTTCCTGCACATCGGATTTCACAAGACGGGCTCAACTTCCATTCAACATTTTTGCTGGAACCACAGGCAGCGGTTGGCCGACGCCGGTGTGCGCATGTTCGAAGGCGCGGAAATTGCGTCCAATCATGTCGAACTGCACGTCGCAGCCATGCGGGCCGAGCGCATGAGCCCAATCAAATTGGCGCGCAGATTGCAGCGGAACGAGCGTTATCGGACGGACGTCCAGCGACGGGTCGATTCGTTTCTTGCCGCCGCATCCGATGACTCGGTTCTGTTTTCAGCCGAGGGCCTATCCTACCTTCGCTATCCCGACGAACTGGAATGGCTCAAGGCGCAGTTTCCCGGGGAGGTGCAGGTCATCGCCTGCCTGCGCGAGCGAAATGGCTTTCGGGAAGCCTACCGCCATACTCTGAACGGAATCGGTTTCGCCGAGTCAGACGAGCCTCACTCTGTGTCCTATCTTGCCGATGACAGTTGGTTGCTGGATCTGCAGGGCCGGCTCACGCCCTTTCGCGACACATTTGGTTCCCCGAATGTCACCTGCATCGACTATGACGAGGAGGTCCAAAGGCGGGGAAACATCATCCCCGCCTTTCTCGAAGCCATTGGCGTCGCCGCCTGTTTTGAGCCAGCCGACTGGTCGGGTGTGTTTCTCAACAGGCGAACATAGGCTCCACGCCAGCCATCAACTGACGATCACCCGGTCGGCCATTCGCCGCCAGTCCGTGCCGTCCGAAAAAGCCACTGTGGCGCCGCCTGTTTCGTCGGGCACTTAAATGATCTCGCCCGCATTTGCCGCCGAGGGCAGGCCGGCAACCGCATAGGATCGGAGCTGTGGGTGGCGTTCGACCGAGATCACCGTGTTGGCTCCCCCCATTTGCAGGGCGCCGTCGTTGGCTACCCGCAAGCGCTCGCTGGCACTACCGTTTGTGCCATTCTCGGTGGTGAAGAACACAATCTCGGTGCCGTAGGCCATCTCCGACCAGTCTTCGGCAGCCTGCAGCAGGAAAGCCGCTCCAATCACGGCCCAACGCTAAAGTCGCCGATTCAGTCGTTGCCCGCTCCGTCTGTCTCAAGGTTCACTACCGGGTCGGCCCGGCCGTTCTCCAGCCTCAGGCATTTGTTGCACACTTTTTCGATGAGGCTTTCGTTGTGACTGGCCAGAACAATGATGCCCGCCTTTTGAGAAATCTGCTTCATGCGCTCGGCGGCCTTGTCCCGGAAGCTTGCATCACCTGCGCCAATCCACTCATCCATCAAAAGAATTTCCGGCTCGAATGTAGTTGATACCGAAAAGGCCAAGCGAGCCGCCATCCCCTGGGAATAGGTCTTCAGCGGCATGTCTATGAACTCGCCCAGTTCGCTGAACTCGATAATGGAATCAGTCCGCGCACGAATCTCCTCCATGCTCCAACCATTGATCAAACCGCGCAGCTCAATATTGCGCCGTCCGGTAACCTCTTTTCTGAATCCAAGCGAGATATTGAACAGCGCATCGACCCGTCCGCTAACGTCAAGAGAGCCACTCGTTGGTTCATAGATCCCGTATAGTACTTTTAGGAGCGTTGTCTTGCCGGCTCCGTTCGGACCCACAAGTCCCAGTCTGTCACCAGAGCCAAGTGAAAAATTGACGTCGCTCAGCGCAGCGACAACCCTTCGTCCAGCGCTCTGCTCTATACGACCACCGGCTGATAACGGTTTTGAGCCCTCCGAAAGTGAGAACCTTCTCGGGATTTTGTACTCAAGGCAGAGATTTTTGACGTCGATAGAAACCATCAGACCACGTAGGCGATTTTTTTGCGAAAGCGGCCCAACAGCCCCAGCGCCAGAATCCAAAACAAAAGGCCGAAAATCGTTGTAACGGCGAAAGCCATCCAAGGTACTGTCCCGTAAACAACCGGATTGCGAACTACCTCCACCAGATAGGTGAAGGGATTGAAAGCGTACAACTGAGCGCGAATTCCGTTGATTTCACCGTAACCCCAGAAAATCGGTGTCAGAAACATACCGACTCTCATCACGTTTCTGACAACGAACTGAAAATCTGGGAAATATGCGCCTACAAACGCCACCACCGTTATCACCGCCGGGGCCATTAATACCACCAGAGCCACACCAGGAAGCGCCCATAGCGCGATAGGCGAAAGCTCAACTCCGCCCAGCACCAGCAACAATATGCACCCAAGGGACGCATAGCCAAATCTGATCAGCGACTGGGTTAGCAGCCGCATAATATAGGTTGCCAGTGGCATTGGCGTTCCCTTGATGAAAGAGCTTTCGCGGTTGAACAACGTCGAGGACTGATTGAAAACCTCCGCTATGAAGACCCAGACCAGAAGGCCAGTAGAAACGTAGGCTGTGAAGAACTGCAAGCCGACCGAATGGCCGAAGACCAGAATGAACACACCGACGAACAGCAGATAGTTGATTAGTAGCCAGAACGGCCCGAGCAAGGTCCGCCGATGCTGGTCACCTATGTCTTCCTTTGCCATTTCAAGCCAAATGCGACGGTTCTGAAACGTCTGGTAGACATCGCACAACGCAGACTCGAGTATGAGATTGAGGCGGTAGAGCAAGTTGCCTGCCGAAGATGCCTTCATAATAGATCACCTTGGGATTTCCGTAGCGCAGGTCCGGGACTGTT
Organism: Devosia sp.; assembly: GCA_017794705.1. Taxonomy (GTDB): domain Bacteria; phylum Pseudomonadota; class Alphaproteobacteria; order Rhizobiales; family Devosiaceae; genus IH3. Next base: position 1,558,476 of record CP051235.1, read on the forward strand.
ATTCTGCATCACCATCGCTTCCAGCAATCCTGCCAGCTGCAGGGCCTGATCGCCGATTGTATTGATTTTTTGGCCGTTTCTGAATGGGGCTCGATCCGCGCTCAGCCGCTCATGGATTGCCTTCCTGAGGCTCTGTGCGTCAGGCGGGAATGGGATGATCCGGCCGTTTTGCCCATCTACAATGTCTTCGCTCAACCCGCCAGCGTCGGAAGCGATGACCCAGATGCCGCGGACAATGGCCTCCCGGACGGCCAGGCCAAATGTCTCCTTCCAGCGCGCGGGCGCGAGAAGCACGTCAAACCGGGCGAACATTTCGTCGAGCGTGTCGGAGGTGTACCCCGGCAGGATTTTGAGTTCCGCGCCCGACCAGCCCTGTTCAAGGTCGTTACGCCAGGATTGTCCGATCAATTCCCCGGCATCGACGGCGATCACTTTTGCATCTTCGAACCGCACATCTGCGAATGCGGCCCTGATGATGTCCCAACCCTTGATGGGGCCCGGACCGCCTATGTAGCCGAAGCAGATCTTCTCGCTGGAGTAATCCTTGCGCAACTGCGGATAGGCCGGTCCCGGCATGGTGATGCCGTTGCCGTTTACCACGATCTTTTCAGCATTGATGCCGTTGGCGGTCAGCATTTCCCTTGCGAAACCGCTGGGCGTCAGGATCAGATCGGCCTTGTTCAGTTGCCGGGCGAGATATTCGCCGCGCTGGCTGATAAAACCAAGTTCGCCGCAGGTCTCGGCACATCGGGCATAATTGATCCTGGTCTGGTTACAATAATGTCCCTTTGAATCAATCATGAACTGGCGGGCGCACAGCCACCAGAAGTCATGCACGGTCACGGCGAAGGGAATGTGCATTTCACAGAGCACGTCGAAAAACGACGCCCCGATCTCCTGAACGCAGTGCACATGCACCGCGTCCGGTTTCAGGGTCTCGAGGATTGATCGCAGCGCGTGATCGAACATTGGATTGGCGTATCGCTTGGTATCGTGATCCCTGACCGCGAATGGCAAGCCGATGCTGTAGCCGTCAAATCCGTGTTTGGTCCGGTAGCGCACCACACTTGCGGCCGGCACATGCGCGAAGCGGGCGGAGACCGCAGTCATGTCGAAACCCGGTTTCGCGTCGAGCTCCTGGGCCATGTGTTCGGCGATGATGGTGGCACCGCCGAAACTGTCCGGGTCGAAGTAGATGTTGACGCTAAGCAGCCGCATGGGACTTTCCGAAGAATTCCTCGCGGATGTTTCGCGCGAAGTCCGGCGGGCGCTGGGCGGTGGTGAATGTCTTCAGTACGAACTTGCGCGCCGACTTGCCCACGTGTTCGCGCAACTTGCGGTCCTCAACGAGTTTTGACAGAACGGGCAGCCACTCATTGCGCTGAATGGCCCAGCCCGTCTTGCCATTGTCGATCAGACTGTAGTCTCCGACCGCCGAGGCCACCACCGGCACCTCGACAAGCGCGGCGTCGAGGTAGCGCACGATGCTCTTGCAACGGTTGAAGGCGTTGTCGACGAGCGGAACCAAGACAAGGTCGCATTGCGCCACTTCGCGCAAATAGCTCTCGTAGTCTGAAAAGCCGACAGTTCGCATTCTATGGGCAAACGGCCGCAATTCCGCGCGCGGTTCCGCGTGGCCGGCGACCATCAATTCGATATCGTGACTGTCGCGCAGTAGCTCAACCAGCGCTGGCAGTGCCTCGTTGAAGTCCGCCTCGTGGGCCAAGGATCCGGAAAAATAGCCAATTCTGACGGTTTGGCCATGTCGTCGAGGGGGTTCGGCGAGTATTTGCCCGGAGAGGCGGATGCCCGCCTGATCGACCACGTTGCGCCACAGGGACGCTGGTTTTTTACCGGCAGCGGCGGACATGAGGGCCGCAAGCTCGGGCGTGCTGGCCAGCAGATGGTCGGCGGATTCCATGGCCTGGCGGAATTTCGGCGCATCCCGCAGTTGCATGGTGCGATGCACGGGATCGATCATGTTGAGATTGGCGTTGGAGCCGAGAGCGACACGGTCGAACGTGGGATCGTCGAGGTCATAGAATATGTTGAGCCCGAGCCGGCGCGCCTCGTCGTGATAGATCATGAACAGGTCGCTCATCGGCATCCGGTAGAACATGAGCGAGCGATAATTCTGGAGTTCCGACAAGAACTTGTAGAGGTCGCCCGGGTCGCCTGCCTCGGCGCGGATGCCGTTGAGGCGGAAGGTTTCGAGCTTGTTCTCGATCCTGTACTTCCAGCACTGGGGCAGCTGGGTGTCGGACAGGATGAGCACGGAAGGGTCAGCCGGCCGGTTCGGTGCGGCGCGGCCGGCGAGGCGCACGACGAATTCGGCGCGTTCGTCGATGAGTTCCGGCGGCCCGGGGTGCCAGACGGAAACGCCTTCTGCGCCAACAGGATGGAGACGATCCGAGACGGTGCGGACCTTGCGCAAAAGGGCCGCCGGGCCTTCGTCTTCGACGATCTGGCGGGCCCTGGTGAATGAGGTTCTAAGGCCGAGGTATCGGATGGCACGGACGGTGCCGGCGGTACGGGTCGCGGCCCGCGACACGGAGCCCAATCCGCGGCGCAAAACGGGGCCAATCCGACGCCACGGCTGGCCGGTCAGACGGGCCAGTTCCGCCCGGATTTGCTGGAGTTCCAGATTGAGACGGCCGGTCTCGGCTCGGCCTTCTTCAAGCTGGATTTCGAGGCCGGATTTCTCCTCGGCGAGGGCGATGGCGCGCTTCTCGGATTCGAGGAGCTTTTGCATGATTCTGGTGGACTTTGAGTGCTCGTTAAGTCGAAATTCCTGCACCTTGGCGGATTCCAGATTGAGCGTTTTCAATTCGCGGCGGGCGTGACCAAGCGAGCCGCGCAATGACCGCAATTCGCTCTCGCGTTCCTTGAGGCGATCGGACACGTAAGTGTGCAGGTTGGAATATTCGCGCTGCCGCTCGTAGATCTCGCCCATGGCCACATTGCCGGCCTGGCGCATCTCGCCGTCAAACCTTTGGCGCAACTCATCAATCCGCTTGCGATTGGCGGCATTGTCCTTGTCCGCCAGCGCCTCGAACAGGGCGTAAGCCTCGCCCACCACATCGGGGACATCGGGTGCAGCGGCCAGTTCGGAGGCATCGGCCTGCTGATGCTGCAGGCCGGATGAGATGAAGGACGCGATCTCGTCTGGGATGACTTCCCGGCCCAGGGCGTGCAGCGCCCCGATTTCGCGGGTCAGCCGGGCGGCGGTGGCGGGGCCGTCGGCAATCAGGTCCTCGTAACGGACGATGGTGCGCGGCACCGGCCGGCTGCCCTGTTCGGCGTCAAGCATGTAGCGCAGCCAGAGCATGGCGCCGAAGGGCACGGAAAACTTGTTGCGCGCGGCCAGCGAGCGGGCCACCGCCAGCGGGTTGCGGTTCATCAGGACCACGTGGGCGGCCGCGTCAACATCGGACAGCGCGTCAAGATAGACCGGCAGAAGCCGGGAAATCCTGGGGTCCTTGAGAACAATCAGGCCGGTGCCGGCGAAGGTGCGTGAAATCACATCCGCCGCTTCCCTGCGGCAGCGCTCGATGGCATCCGCCGGCAGCGCGCCGATATCAAACCGGCGCCAGTCGTCCCAGCCACTCCCCGCCTCGGCCATCAGGTGATTGTTGAGTTCGACAATATCTGCCGACTCCCAAAACCCCGCCTGATTACCCTCACCGGCAGGCAATAGCCCAGTCGGCAACCCAGCCCCCAAAAGCGAAATGACCCTGGTGACAGCACTGGTTCCGGAACGGTGCATTCCCGTGACTAAGATGCAGACGTTTTCAGTCATTTCTTCAACTCACGTTTCAATGCCTTCTTTCGAAAGGTCCCGGCCAAATTCGACTCAGAGTCGCAACCAGAGCGGCAAAACGAGAAAATCCTGTATTGTTTCTTCCCGAATCATATTCTCTTGCACATGTAGGATTCAGAAGTACTCCTGCGAATTTCTTCAACAGACTCAAGGTCAATAGTTTCAACTTTTTCAAATACGACCAAAAAATCCATGTTGTATGTTGGAATAATTTTGGTCAATTCCATGTCTATTATTTCCAACTCAGATATGGATTCAACTATCTCGGCAAACGAAATCGGATCGAACCGCCATGAGTGACCAAACCAATTCTTTGTTGCAGCCGCCCCAGTCCTCATCATTTTTTTAATTTGAAGCCGCCATTCAGGGTATTTTGCGACCCGTTTTCTATCGCCCTCTTCTGGCCCCCAGCCGCCAACTGTGACGCCTTCCGGTCTGACTGCATAACGCAGTTCGTCTACAAGCGCCGCGAATCTTGCGCTCGTGCGTGCTTCGACATGCGCCTCTAGAACGTCTCCAAGCGACGACAAGGGTTTCTGTACGTCGAAACAAAGGTTTCGATCGGGAATATAAGCGACGTACCGCCCCCCAACATCAAGCACCGAAGAGACTTCATTCAGGTGCCCGACAAAGTTGGGAATGTGCTCGAGTACGTGGGAAGTCAGCACCCAATTGAACTTGCTTTGACCCACGTTTTCGAACAACGATTGATTTCGATTTAAGACATAGTCGATATGCTCGACGTTGGCTGTGTCTTTACCTTCAGATCTCAGAAGCTGAATTAGTTGCTCAGTGCTTCTCGTCTCGAGATAGCTGACATCATAGCCTTCACTCTTTCTCACCATTGGATGAACATGTGGGCCAATCTCGAGACCCTTGCCGGTCCCGCCGATGACACTTTTGACTAACGCGATCTTCTCGTCTCTTTTCATCCCGTTTTGTCCGCCTCGTCTGAGCCGTTGGATGTAAGCAAGCTCTTGTAGGATTCGGGCTCCATGAAGCGCACAAGTTCCTGTTTGTTGTCAGGCTCAGGCATCCCCAAGAAGCCGCTCAGGTCCGAAATGAAGCGCTCCGGGTGCACAATGGCCTTCTCGTAGGAAACCATCATCGTCGGATAGTCGTGCCGCTCCGAGAATGAAGTATTCCTCAATTGCTGCAGCGCAACTTCAGAAATTGCGTGGGCGAAACTCCGATTGTGCCAACGCATTTGAGCGGCACTGGTCGCGACCATATCCCTATAGACGATGATGAAGCGAGGGTTCCTCAGCTTGGTCAGAATCTGATCGAGATAGTTTGCAGCATTCGGAAACTTCCATCCCCAAACCGGCAAGCGTGCGTTGCGAGATTCCACCGCTTCCACTAGATGCTTGTAACCTTTTGCGACGAAGTCTGGGTCTTCAAAGTTGTTGGGCAGGTTCTGACCGATGTTGACGCCCAGCGCCTGCATTAAACCTCCGACCATGGAAGTCCCGCCCCGAGGACATCCAAAGCAAACAAATGTCCGCTCATCGGCGTTCGCAGATTCGAGTTTTTCGTTGATTATGATCGAGAGGTCCCTCTGCAAGGCCGCACTCCAAATTTTACAGAATCCGGGCGATTCCCCGGCGGTGCAAGCGATACAGATGGCAAGGCTCAAGCGCAAGGCGCACTCGTTGCCGGTTAATCCAAGTACCTGGACTACTCAAGCAAAGCGCTATTTTTGCGCACGTAGAGAACGTCGTAGAAGTATGGCCGGCGCTGCAGGGCATTCAGAACATTGTAGAATTCAAAGCCCTTTGCGAGCATGGCGGCGCAGAATTCTGAGAATGTGTAGCCGTTTTCGAATCGCTTCCGAACGCTAACCTCACAAATCATGAACTCTATGTTTGGGAGGTGCCGGTTCAAACCCTTGAGGGCGTTCAACTCGTACCCCTCAATGTCGAGTTTGATGCCGATCGGACCTCTTATTTTGTGAGATTCGATCAGTTCATCCAGGCTGGCCACGGCAACTTTGTATCTTTCTGTGGAAGCACCGCCTGTCAAAGCCGACCGGTTGGCGATGGTCGATTTGGCTCGATCATCCGTAAGCATGGCGGTACCGGACTCTTCTCCCAAAGCTACATTTATAAAGGTGTAGCGAGATGGCTTGTGAGCTAGAATTGTATCGCCACCGCGTTGAGGGTCGACCAAATAGAAGTTTGCATCCGGAAATGCATGATAAAGACTTGGCGTTCCTTGGCGTACACCCGCGTCTATCACGCTAACCACCTGAAAGTTCAGGCCGCGCAAATAGTAGGGGTTCATGAATTCAGATTTTTTTTCGTATCCGAACCGCTTTGCGAACTCGGCGAATTCATCTTCAAAGTTTGACATCCGGCCCGCTTGTCTGAGAATCGGCTAAGTGTGAAGGATAGCCAATCTGAAGCACTGTGTCCGAAAAGATCAAACTGTTTTGGACGGCGTCAAAAGAAGAAGTCGTTCTGGTTCAGGTCAGTTATCAGCACATTCTGAACGGTCAGCACGTCACCAGCAAGGCTGTCAATCACGACGTCGTTCCCGATTTGAGTCATATGACCGCCGGTCAACAAGTCTGACCAGTCGGTTATTGAGCTCAGATTGCTGAAGTCAATCCATTCTTCGTCATCAAGTGGATCAAAGTCTCGAATTGTGTCGGACTCAAATCCGTCCTCAAACACAAACTTGTCGGACCCTGACCCACCCCACAGCACATCGATACCCACTCCGCCAATCAAGGTATCGTTTTCTTCTTGACCAAAGAGGATGTCATTCCCTTCCTGGCCGCTGATCACATCGTTTCCAGCGCCCCCATATAGGCTATCATGATCGGCCCCTCCAAATATCGAGTCTGCCCCCAAAGCACCGTGGATGATGTCATTGCCATCCTGTCCGAACGCTTGATCATTGCCGTGACCTGCAATTATCTTGTCTTTTCCAGCTCCGCCCACCAAGCGATCGGCCATGGCGCCGCCCCACAGCACGTCGTTTCCGTCGCCCCCAAACAGTTCGTCAAATCCATTCTGTCCATAAAGGATATCGTGGCCATGTTCTCCATGTAGCGTGTCATTGCCTTTGCCGCCGATCAACGAGTCTGCCAAGTCTCCGCCGAACAATACGTCGTCTCCGTCTTCCCCGCTGAGAACGTCGAACCCAGCTCCGCCTTCCAGGTGATCATCCCCCTCCCCCCCAAACAACCTGTCATCGTTAGCGCCGCCGAAAAGCCAATCGTTGCCGTCTCCTCCAAAAAGCTCGTCGTTACCTGTCTCGCCGTGGAAGATGTCGTCTCCGTCAACTGATTGCAGCTCATTGGCGACCGAAATTTGCAGTTCATAAGTCTCGCTGGACGCAATTGCGGCACCGGCAGGGTAGCGGCCAACCTGGATGAAGTAGAGACCGGCGGTCACGACGGTGAAGGTCAAGAAGGAGTCGAGGCCACTGGTGCTACCGCCAGCGCCATCGCCGGTGTTTGAATCATCGTCAGAGGCCACGACTGTGCCTGCGGCAGTGCGCAGGTTGACATAACTGTCCCACCCCGAAGTGTGGTCGATATCAAGCGTGATTGCGGCGCCTGAGTTGAGAATGTTGATCGCGTAAAAGTCCGCGGTGCCATCTCCGGTTCCGCTGACGGTAACGTGCGGGGTGGATGATGAGTTGACGATATCGGGATCATTATCCAGCGCGAACATGGCGCTGACGTCGACCGCGGTGGAAATGGCGTTGTTGCCCAGACCGGCTGTCTTGAAGAAAACGCCGGAGCCCAGCGAGATGCCGCTGGCGGTGCCAGAATCCTCGCCGCCGGAAATCTTGTCATTTCCGCCACCGCCCCAGATTTCGTTTGCACCCATCCCTGCGGTGATATCGTCGTCGTGGCCGGAACCCACGACATTCTCGATGCTGAACAAATCATCACCTTGCGCGTTGCCACCGGTGTTGACACCTGTCGCCAGATTGATGGTCACACCGCTTGGTGAACCGGCGTAGATTGCGGAATCGGTACCCGTGCCACCGAAAATCGTTTCGGCGCTGGCGCTGCCATGGAAGAGGTCGGCAAAAGCGGAGCCGATCACCCGCTCGATGCTGATGTATGTGTCGCCGACCGAATCTCCGCCCCAGCCGCCGCCAATCAGGCTCAACTCCACGCCGCCGAGTGAATATTCGTAGGATACCGTGTCAAAGCCGCCCGGACCGCCGTTCAACACGTTCGCCGCGCCATTGGCGAAGAGAATGTCGTTCCCCGATCCACCCTTGGCGTTCTCTATGACAACGCCGTTGGCGATGGTGAAGCCGCCCCGGGTTCCCTCAGCGTAGGAAACCATGCCACCGCCTGTCGCCGAATAGTCAAGCGAGGCAGCGACCAATGAAATGAAGACATCTGCCGTGCCGGTGTATTCGAAAGTGTCGACACCGTCAGTGTCCCAGATCGTCTGATAATAGGTTCCTACGGCATTGGATACCGGCAACAAATACGTGCTATCGCCGGCGTTTCTATCCGGAGCCCCATACTTGTCCTGCAGAAGCGCAATATCGAGCGCCATCGGTCCCAGCGTTGCGCCAAAGTCTCCGGGGTAGGGGTCTTTGGCCCTGAAACCCGGATTATATGTCATGATGGTGTGCACACCCTGGTTGAGCTGGTAGTCGCCCAGGGAGCCCGAACTGGCCACACCATCCATGATGTCCGATGTGCCGCCGTTGTCGTGGGGATGGGCCAGGCCCAGGCCGTGGCCCACCTCATGCTGAACGATGAAATAATCGATGGACCCGGGAACAAGGGCATTCAGGTCCATGTTGGCGATGTTGAAAACGCCAATGCCTGAGTTGGAGTAGCCCGGAGGGCTCATGTATGCTGAGTAGGATACGCCCGAATTGTTCTCAATGGCGAACTTGAACGTCGCCTCGGAGGAGTTGGTCGTAAGTTCAAAGGTCAGGTCGATGGCATTGGTGAAATCACCGAGTGCGGCCATCACATTCTGCTTTTGGGTTTCTGTCCAGGCGAGCGAGGCCACGCCGTCAAACACTTCGCCTGCGTTGGCGAAATAGACTTTGACTGTATTGCCGGCGAGTTGAGACCCCCAGTCGATCGATTCAAGCGGGCCAGGCGGTAGAGTCATGGTTGGGCTTTGTCAGGCATTTCGTGTCACTCAAAAGCTCGCAGGGTGTTCCGAATCAAATCCGGTGAAAGTCTGTCCCAGTTTCATCACGATTTTGGGGACAAATCGTTTAACAATTGGAGACAAGTTGCATGAGCTGTCTGCCGTTGTCCGGAGAATGGTCGTGCCGAAGCTTGTTGCCATTGTGCTGATTGCTTGCGCCGGGTTCAGCTTTCCCACCGTTGTTCGGGCGGGCGGCGCTCCGGCACCCAACGAGGCCCCCGTGATGCGCGACGACCCCCTTCCCTTTGCCTACGGCGAGCATTTCGAATCACTTGATGACTACCTGGCGCACCTCGAGGAACTCTCAGTGCGTGACATTCCCTGGTATCAGTTGCAGGAGGACGGGACCTACCGTCTGATGGTGCCATTCAATCGGCCGACTGATCAACAGACCGTGTTTACCCGGCCGGAATTGCTGGAAAGATTCGGTTTTGACGAATAGGGATTCCGGCCGACGCCTTTGCGCCCCGATCTACTCTCCCTGCAGCCCAAACCTGCCCAACGCAAACGGGATGAGGTTGATGTTTGATCGGCCGTCGGTGAGCAGTTGTGCGACGGCTTCTCCGATGGCGGCGGCGTGTTTGAAGCCGTGGCCGGAACAGGGGGAGACGACGAGGCAGTTTTCGAGCTTTGGGTGCCAGTCGATCAGAAAGTGGCTGTCGGGGGTTTCGGTGTAGATGCAGCTGACGCTGGTTGAAACACCGGCGATGCCTTGCAGCCGGCCCTCGAGATGGCTGGCGACGAAATTCGCCTGTGCGGCCGGCCGGATTTCACGCTGCATCGCATCGGGGTCAATGCGGCTTGTGCCGATCTCATCGGCGCATTTGATGGTCGTGCCGTCGCGGCTGGGAAAGCCGTAGAAAAAGCCCTTCCGCGTATCCTCATGCAGCCACATGAAGACTGGTGAGGTGGTCCAATCCGCTTTCCATTCCGGATCGAAATTGAGCCAGTGCATCAACTGCCGTGTGGGGGTGAGGATCGAGGTGAAGGGTTCGCCGAGCAGGGCGGGCGCCCAGGGGCCAGCCGCGACAATCAGCTTTTGCGCGACCAGACTTCCTCGGTCCGTATCAAGACGAATTCCCATATTGCCCGGTTCGAGACCACGCACGACGGTACTGAGCTTAAGGTCCGCGCCGGCAGCGCGGGCCAGCCCGAGGTTGGCAGCGACGCATTTTTCGGCGAGCAGGTAGCCGGCGCCGGGTTCGAACAGGCCCAGTTCGTCGGTTTCCGGGCGGAACTGGGGGTAGCGTTGGCGGATGTCTGCCGGGGTCAAGACTTCGTGGGCGATGCCATATCGCTCTGCGGCATTGATCGCCTGCGTCAGAAAATTGCCGTGCCGTTTGGGCGTGTCCGACTGGCCGGCGTGGGAAATGGTCAGGCCGCCGACTTCGAACAGCAGGCATTCGCCGGTTTGCGCCTCGACCTCGCGCCAGATTTCGTGCGAGCGTAGCGCCAGAGGCACGTAGCTGGCGCCCTCGCCGATCGCCTGGCGGGTGATGCGGGTTTCCCCGTGGGTCGATCCCTGATCGTGCGGTGGCGAAAACCTGTCGATGCCAACAACCCGAAGGCCGCGCCGGGCGAACTGCCAGAGGCTGGCGCTGCCCATGGCCCCCAGGCCGATCACCGCGACGTCGTAGCTTTCAGTCAAACGGCTCCCCTCAGTCAGCGCGGCGATGCCGTCAGGCAGACTTGCGGTCCAGCATGTCGAGGGCAACGTCGACGATCATGTCTTCCTGTCCGCCCACCATGCCGCGGCGGCCAAGTTCGACGAGAATGTCGCGCGTGTCCAATCCATATTGTTCTGCGGCGCGCTCGGCATGCCGGAGGAAGCTGGAATAGACGCCGGCATAGCCAAGGCTGAGTGTTCGCGTGTCGACCTGAACTGGCCGGTCCTGCACAGGGCGAACCAATGTCTCTGCGGCATCCATCAGCCCGAACAGGTTGCAGCCATGCTGCAATTCGGTGGCGTCGATTGCGGCGATGAAAGCTTCGATGGGGGTGTTGCCGGCACCAGCACCCATGCCGGCGAGAGATGCATCGACGCGGGTGGCACCGCATTCGACCGCAACGACTGAATTGGCGACGGCCAGTGACAGGTTCTGGTGAGCGTGGATGCCGATTTCGGTTTGGGCGTCCAGCACATCGCGATAGGCGTTGATGCGGTCGCGTACGCCGTCCATGCGCAAGGCCCCGGCGCTGTCGGTGACGTAGATGCAATGGGCACCATAGCTTTCCATCAGCCTGGCCTGCGCCGCGAGTTCCCGTGGCGGGGCCATGTGGCTCATCATCAAGAAGCCGGACACGTCGAGGCCCATGTCGCGGGCGGCGGCAATGTGCTGCTGGGCCACGTCGGCCTCGGTACAGTGTGTGGCCACCCGGACCGAGCGCACGCCCAGATCCTTTGCGCGTTCGAGGTCTTCGAGCGTGCCGATGCCGGGCAGAAGCAATGTAGTGACGCGGGCCGAGGTGCAGGTTTCGGCGACGGCTGCAATCCAGTCCCAGTCGGTATGGGCGCCAAATCCATAGTTGAAGGAGGCGCCATTCAATCCGTCGCCATGGGCGATTTCGATCGCATCGACTCCCGCAGCATCCAGCGCTGCGGCAATCTTTTTGACCGTATCGAGCCCATATTGGTGGCGGATGGCGTGCATGCCGTCGCGAAGGGTGACGTCCTGAATGTAGAGTTTACGGCTCATGCGGCTTCTCCCTTTGCCCGGTCTGCGGTCAGCATTTCGCCGGTGCGCATGGCGGCTGACGTCATGATGTCGAGATTACCGGCGTAGGCCGGCAGGTAGTGGGCCGCCCCTTCCACCTCTAGGAACACGGAGACCTTGAGGCCGGTGAAGTCGCGGCCCATTTCGGCGATGTGCAGCGGCGCATTGCTGCCGATCCGCTCGAACTGCGGTTTCTGCTTGAGGCGGTAACCGGGCACATAGGATTGCACCTCAGCGACCGCCGCCTCGATGGCGCGGGCGATGGCGTCAGGGTCAGCCTTCTCATCATCGACAAGGCAATAGACCGTGTCGCGCATGACCAGCGGTGGCTCGGCCGGGTTGAGCACGATGATGGCCTTGCCGCGCTCGGCGCCGCCGACCTTTTCGATGGCGCGGGCGGTGGTCTGGGTGAATTCATCTATATTGGCGCGGGTGCCCGGGCCGGCCGATTTCGAAGCTATCGAAGCGACGATTTCGGCATAGGCGACGTGTGCCACGCTCGCGACTGCCGCAACGATCGGGATGGTGGCCTGACCGCCGCAGGTGACCATGTTGAAATTGCCGGCGTCCTGCTGCGCCGCAAGATTGACCGAGGGAACCACAAAGGGTCCGACCGCTGCCGGCGTGAGGTCTATCACCAGTTTGCCATGCGCCTGCAGGACCTGGTTGTTGGTGATGTGGGCGCTGGCGCTGGTGGCATCGAACACCAGTGAGATGTCCTTGAACCCGGCCATCCGAACCAGGCCTGCGACACCTTCATGCGTCGTCGCAATGCCCAGCCGGCGTGCCCGTGCCAACCCGTCGGAGCTTTCGTCGATGCCGACAAGCGCGGCGACTTCGAGGGTCTCGGACAGGCGTGCGATCTTGAACATGAGATCGGTGCCGATATTGCCCGAACCGATGATGGCCACTTTGGTTTTCGACATGTTGCCTCCCGCTTTTGATGTGGATTGTGCGCGCTCCTAGCATAAATCAATCAAAAATGAACACAAGCATGTTTACTTTTGTTCAGATTGACGTAGATTGCCAGCATGAACGCGCACGCAAACCCATCGCCGCGCCTGACATCCGTGTTGCAGAACAATCTGTTGCATGGGCGCGGTGGCGTGTTCAGCGTGTGCAGTGCCCATCCGCTCGCCATTGAGGCGGCGCTGGAACTGGCGGGGCAGCGCGGGCAGATCGCGGTAATCGAGGCGACCAGCAATCAGGTCAATCAGGACGGCGGCTATACGGGCATGCGCCCGGCTGACTTCGTCGCGCTGGTGCGCGACATTGCTTCCAAGGTGCCCCACCCGCCCGCAGAGATCGTGCTTGGCGGCGACCATCTGGGCCCCCAGCCATTCCGCAAGGGCGATGCCGGAACGGCCATGCACAAGGCGTGCGAGATGGTGGCGGATTTTGTGCGGGCCGGGTTCACCAAGATTCATCTGGATTGCTCGATGTCCTGCGCGGACGATCCCGTCCCGCTGCCTGAGAAGGAAATTGCAGACCGCGCCGCGCGGCTGGCGGCAGCCGCCGAAAAGGCTGCCGCCGAGACCGGCGCTTCTCCCCTTTACATTGTGGGCACCGAGGTACCGCCGCCGGGTGGTATGGGCAGCGGCCACGAGATTGTGCCCACCGATCCTGAACATGTGCGGGTGACATGGGACCTGCACAAAAAGGCGTTCGAGGCACTTGGTCTGAAAGACGGCTTCAGCCGCGTCATCGGCATGGTGGTGCAACCGGGCCTCGATTTCGGAAATGTAGAAGTGGTCGATTACCAGCCAGCTCCGGCCCGAGCGCTAAGCGCCTCTGTCGGTGATCTGGATGGCGCGGTCTTTGAAGCGCACTCTACCGACTATCAAAAGCCGCAAGCCTACTCCCAGCTGGTCGCGGGGCATTTCGCCATTCTCAAGGTCGGTCCCGCGGCCACCTTTGCCTTGCGGGAGGCGCTCTATGCGCTCGAGCTTATCGAGGCCGAACTGACACCGCCCGATTTGCGATCGGGGCTGCGCGACGCGCTGGAAGAGGCCATGCTGGCCGATCCGTCGTCCTGGTCCGACCACTATCAGGGCGACGCGGCAACGCTGAAATATCTCCGGCATTTCAGCCTTTCCGATCGCCTGCGCTACTATTGGACCGAACCGGGGGTGGAAGCGGCCCACACGCGGCTGATGACCAACCTCGGCGGGCGGGAATTGCCGCTGCCGCTGATCAGCCAGTATTTCCCGCAGTTTGTCCAATCCATCCAGTCGGGCGGCATGTCCGGGGATGCCAAATCCCTGGTTCTGGGCAGTATCATGCGTGCGCTCGAGCCTTTTGCCGACGCCTGTCAAACCCATGAACCTCTCGCGGAGTGAATGACCATGGCCAGTGTGAGCATTGAAAATCTGCATAAGAACTTCGGCATGGTCGAAGTGGTCAAGGGCATTTCGGCCACCATCGACGATGGCGAGTTCGTGGTTCTGGTCGGCCCCTCGGGTTGCGGCAAATCCACCCTGTTGCGGATGATTGCGGGGCTCGAGGATGTGACGGGCGGGGAAATCCGAATTGGCGACAGGATCGTCAACGACGTACCCCCCAAGGACCGGGACATCGCCATGGTGTTCCAGAACTATGCGCTCTACCCGCATATGACAGTGGCTCAGAACATGGGCTATTCGCTGAAAATGCAGAAGCAGAGCAAGCAGGTCATTGCGGAGCGGGTGGCCGAGATCGCCGCTTCGCTGGGTCTGACGGACCTTCTGGATCGCTACCCGCGGCAATTGTCGGGCGGGCAGCGGCAGCGCGTCGCCACCGGCCGCGCCATTGTGCGTGATCCGCAGGTTTTCCTGTTCGACGAACCACTTTCCAACCTCGATGCGAAGCTGCGCGTGCAGATGCGCACCGAGCTGCGCGAGTTACACCAACGCCTGCGCGTCACCTCGGTCTATGTGACCCACGACCAGATCGAGGCCATGACCATGGCCGACAAGATCATCGTCATGCGGGACGGGGTAATCGAGCAAGTCGGCAAGCCACTCGAACTCTACGACCGGCCCGCCAACACGTTCGTGGCCACCTTCATTGGCTCGCCGTCGATGAACCTGTTTTCCGGTGAAGTGACGTCCAAAGGCTTTGAAATTCCAGGCGGGCAGGTGCTGGTTCCGGCGGCTGAGCTTCCGGCGGGGGCGGAAAAAGCTGGCACCGTCGGGCTGCGGCCCGAACATATCGAAATCAGCCTGAGCAAAACCGAGGGCCTGACCGGCACCGTGAAAGCGGTCGAACCGATGGGGTCGGAGACCATGATCCTTTTGAACATGGGAGACATGCCGGTGACTGTCATGTCCCGCGAACGGTTCGACATTGCGCCGGGCACAAAGGTTGGCGTTAAGCCGGATCTCTCCCGCATGCACGTGTTCGATGCCGGCGGATCGCGGCTGGAAACGATGAATTGAAGGAAAGCCCTGACAGCCATGTCTGAGCCAAAACGCATCCTGGTCCTTTCTGACAGCCTGCATGAGTTACCGGCAGCGGTGACCGCGCTCAACCAGTGCGGTCACGAGGTCATTTACGTCAATGCCCTGACCCCGCTTCCCGAACTGGCGGCGAAGGGCGAGATTGATCTCGCCTCGATCGATGCCCTGGTGACCGGTCGCGTCATGTGGCTCGATGCCGAAGCGCTCGCGCTTCTGCCCAATGTGCAGGTGATCGCGCTGCACACCTCCGGCTCCGACAATGTCGACATGAAGATTGCCACTGCCCGGTCAATCCCGGTGACCACGGTCAAGGGTGTCAACGCCGAGCAGTGTGCGGAGTTTTCCATCGGGCTGATGCTGGCGGTGACGCGGCAGATCCGCACCGGCGACATTGCCATCCGCAAGGGCGAATGGGCCTCAAAGACCCAGTCCAGCCTCGATTTGTTTGGGGCCACGTTGGGCGTTTGTGGGCTGGGGCTGATCGGCAAGGCGGCCGTACACCGCGCCGCCGCGTTCGGCATGAGGATCCTGGCCTACACCCGCACGCCGGACCTCGCCTTCGGCGAGCAGTACGGCGTCACCTACGTCAGCAAGGACGAGGTTTTGCAGCAGTCCGATGTCGTCAGCCTCTATTCCTCGCTGAACGCGGATACGCGGCACATGATCGGCGAGCGCGAACTGCGGCTGATGCGTGACGACGCCTATCTCATCAACATCGCCCGGGGCGAACTGATCGACGAAAAGGCGCTCTATCGGGCACTTAGTGAAGGCTGGATCGCGGGGGCAGGCCTCGATGTGTTTGAGACCGAACCACTTTATGAAAGCCCGCTCTTCGGGCTCGACAATGTGGTCCTGACACCGCACCAGGCGGGGCTGGCCAATTCGGCCAAATCGAATGCGGCGCTGGGCGCGGTCACCAACGCATTGGATGCGCTTGCGGGCAAACAGCCCAAGGGCTGCGTCAATCCTGAAATCTATACTCAAAGGACACTCTGATGGGCGGCACAGTCACCTGGACAGAACTCATTTCGCAGCCCGACGCCTGGGAAAACCTCATGGCGCGTCTCAAGCGCGGTGACGGTGTGCCCGATTTCGGGTTTGAGAAATATGACGAGGTGCTGCTATTGGGATCAGGCAGTTCCTATTATCTGGCGATGGCGGCTGCCGACTGGCTGCGCCGCCGGGTGGCGGGACCGGAATTCCGGGCGCTGCCGTCGTGCGAGGTGATCCTCGACGAACGGGAGATCAAGGGACGGGCCGGCGTCAAACGGCTGGCAATCGGCTTTTCACGCTCGGGTGAATCGAGCGAGCTGATCATCGCCCTCCAGGCGTTGAAGGGTGCCGGGTGTCCGACGCTCGGGATCGGGTGCACGGAAAATTCCTCTTTGATGAAAGTTGCCGACCAGACCCTCTATCTGCCTGAAGGGCACGAAGACGGGCTGATCATGCTTCGGTCTTTCACCTGCATGCTCTTGTCCATCCAGTACCTGTTCGGCAGCAAAGAAGACCGGGCAGCGCTGGCCAAACTTCCAGCGGCGGGCCGCCGCATCCTCGGCGAATTTGCGGATGCGTCCGAGGCGATTGCCAATCGCCGCGCCTTTGACCGGTTTGTGTTTCTGGCTTCCGGACCGCTCTATCCGATCGCGGTGGAGGCCAGCCTCAAGATCCAGGAAATGTCGATTTCGACGAGCGAGGCCTATCATTCGCTTGAATACCGGCACGGGCCCAAGGCGACAGCCAACCAGAACACGCTGGTGGCGCTCTTGCCGCTCAGCGATTCCGACTACGGATTGCCGCTGGCCCGCGACCTGAAGGCGCTGGGTGCGACACTTATGGTGACCGGGGCGGGCGCGGAGGACTATGCCGGGATCGCCGATCTCAGCATCGCTGCGCCGGAGGGCCTGAGTGATGCGCAGGCGTCACTGCTGGCGCTGATGCCGCTGCAAATCATGGCTTATGCCACCGCGTTGCGCCGGGGCAATGATCCGGACGCCCCTGCCAATCTCAGCAAAGTCGTGACATTCTGATCCGGCGATGCCGCAATTCGATGTTCTTTGCCTTGGCGAACTCAATCCCGACCTGATCCTTTCCGGGATCCGGGCCGAGGGGCCGCGGCTGGGTACGGAACAGGCGTTCTCGGACATCAAGCTGACATTAGGCAGTTCCACTGCGATTGCCTGCGTGATCATGCAGAGGCTGGGCCTGCAGACGGCCATGGCGGCCTGCATCGGCGACGATGACTATGGCCGCTTCTGCCGCGATGCGCTGGTCACCGAGGGCGTGGACGTGGGCCAGGTCCGGGTGCTGCCGGACAAGCCAACCGGCGTCACCCTTTCCCTCGCCTATCCCAAAGACCGCATGCTCTTGACCACTTATGGGGCGATGACGAAGCTCACCGCCGACATGGTGGATGCCGGCGTGCTGAGCAATGTGCGACACATCCATGTCGGCTCCTTCTTCATCCAGAAGGGATTGCAGCCGGGGCTGGCGGCGCTGTTTGAAGCGGCAAGGAAGCAGGGCATTTCGACCTCGCTCGATACGGGCTGGGACCCGGAGGAGACGTGGGGCAGTCCCGAACTCGACGCTGTACTGGCCGAAACTGATGTGCTTTTGCCCAACGAAGTTGAATTCGAACGGATCACCGCTACGGCAGACCGGACGAAGGGTTTCACCACTTTGCATGAAAGGGGTGTCCGCGAAGTGGCGCTTAAACTGGGTGGTGCAGGTGCGGTCTATTCGGGCCCCGACGGGGTGCACACGCATCCCGGATTTGCCGCCACACCGATTGATACGACGGGTGCTGGCGACAGTTTCAATGCCGGCTATGTGTTTGGACGGCTCAAGGGCGAGGCACCGGTGCAACGGCTGGCCCGTGGCAACGCCTGTGGCGCGCTGACCGTTGCCGCAGTGGGCGGCACGTCAGGTGTGCTGAACATCGATGCTGTTGAAACAATTCTCGCCGGCGCCGCAAAGGGCTGAATTCAGGCGGCGAGCACGGAAACACCGAGTTTTTCGATGCCCGCCACAAGCTCGGCCGGCGCGTTCTGGTCAGTGATCAGTTTGCTGATGGCGCCGACCTCGGTGATGATCGCCGGGCGGACCTGGCCGAACTTGGAGTGGTCCGCGAGTATCCAGACTTCCCTGGCGCGACTGATCAACACCCGGTTCACGAAGGCTTCGGCGCTGTCATAGGTGGTCAGGCCGCGCTCCAGATCGATACCGTCAATGCCGATAATGGCAACATCCAGATTGACATCCTGAAGGGTCCGTTCGGCGACATGCCCCACCAGTTCCGCCGTACGCTTGCGGAAGACGCCGCCGGTCAGCAGCACATCGATATCGGGTGCATCGCGCAATTCCAGTGCCACGTTGACGGCGGTTGTGACCACGTGCAGCGTCTGTTTTTTCATGGCGGTGACCATGTTCATCACTGTGGTGCCGCCGCCCAGCCCAATCGTCGTGCCGGGGGTGAGCATGGAAGCGGCCATGGCGCCGATCCGGCGTTTTTCGATGTGAAAGGCCATCACCTTTGCATCGAACGGCAGTTCCTGATTGCGGTCCTGCAGCATGGCGCCGCCATGGGTGCGCACAACGATATTGTGTTCGTCCAGTTCGGCAATATCACGCCGGATGGTCGCCGAGGAGGCGTTCAGCAGTTCGGCCAGGTTCTGAACACTCACCGCGCCCCGCTTGGCAAGTTCGGCCACGATCAGGTCATGTCGCTCAGCTTTGATCAACGGGTGTCTCCTGGCAGCAAGTTCTGGTTTTTTCTAAGTGAGTCTTGAGTACGGCGCTATGGTCAGTTCCATTTTCCACCCCAAAACGAGCAAAAATGAACATTGTTGTGTAGACTTTTGATCATATTGCCTGCTAGACTGGATTTCAAGGCCGAACCGGAAGCAAGAAGGGTGGAAAGATGACGCGGCACAAACTGGTCCTGATAGGCGCAGGCAGTACGGTTTTCACACAGCGGCTGGTCGCCGACATCATTCTGGCCGGAGAAGAAGACCAGTGGGAACTGGCGCTGGTCGACATCGACCCGGTGACGCTCGATGCCGTCGACAAGCTGGTCGCCAAGATGCTGGTGGCCAAGGGTGCCAACATTCCCGTCACGTCGACCACAGATCGTCGCGAGGTGCTCAAGGGCGCTGATTTCGTGGTCACCACCATTGCGGTGGGCGGCCGGCCGGGCTGGCAGCAGGATATCGAAATCCCCCGCAAGTACGGTCTCTTCCAGCCGGTGGGCGACACGGCGCTGGCGGGAGGCATCTCGCGGGCGATGCGCATGATCCCGCCGATGATCGACATTGCCAATGACATTGCCGAACTTTGTCCTGACGCCTTCTTTTTCAACTACTCCAACCCGATGACGGCGATCTGCCGGGCCATCCGCAAGCAGACCGGCGTGCCGGTGATCGGTCTCTGCCACGGCGTCCATCACGTCGAAGGGGTGATCGCGCGGTTCCTCGAGGTGGAAGAAGGCAGCATTTCCTCGTTCGGTGTCGGGCTCAATCACCTCACCTTTCTGACGCGGCTGAGCTACAAGGGCGCCAACGCCATTCCGATGCTGCATGAAAAACTCGACAGCCAGAAGCCGATGCTCGAGGACGAACTGGCCAAAAAGACCGAGTGGGCCAATATCGTCACCGGACGGGCGCCCCGCTACTGGGACGACCCCTTCTCCTGGGGCATGTTCGACCGTTACTCGGTGTTCCCCTGCGCCATGGACCGGCACGCGGTGGAGTTCTATCCCGAACGGTTCCCGGGCGGGGCCTATTGCGGCCACCGGCTGGGCAAGGAAGCTTTCCCGATCGACGCGCGCATTGCGCTTGGCGACACCTGGTATGCGGACATGCTCGAGATCGCCAATTCCAGCGAACCGCTGCCCAAGGAATATTACGAGAATGTGCCCGGCGAGAGCGAGCAGCTGCTGGAGATCATGCATTCGCTGCAGCGCGATGAGCGCGCCGTATTCTCGGTCAATGTACCTAACGATGGTCAGGCTGATTACCTGCCGAAGGATGCGATCATCGAATGCAACGCAGCGGCGGTGGGTGGCGGCTTTGCGCCGCTGGTGGCCGACAAGCTGCCGCCGGCGCTGGTCGCCAAGCTGCAGTCAAAGATTTCGGCGATCGAGATCACCGTCGATGCCGCCCTCAGCGGCAGCCGCGACCTGATGGTCGAGGCGCTGCTGGCCGATGGCGGGGTGACCAACCCTGACCTCGCGGTCAACCTGAGCAAGGATCTGCTCGATGCGCACCGCCAGCACCTGCCGCAGTTCGCCTGAGGTCTGATGATGCGTGTGATTGCCCCTGATTTTGACCGCAAGATCGACCTGCCCGGCGTGGGCCCCTGCCCGCGCCCCGTCGACATCGACCAAACTGTGACCGGCTTTTCCGACCTTGTGTCGCTGCGCATCTACACGTTCGCCAAGGGCTCGGTAATCGACGGGGAAGCCGAAGGTGACGAGGTCTACATGGTGCTCTTGTCTGGAACAGCGACGGTCAAGGTAAGTGGTGCAGACAATGCGCATTTCCTGCTATCCGAGACAGGCACGCGGGCCATCTATCTGCCCCCACATCACGCCTATCAGCTTTCGCTGACCGAAGAGGCTTCAGTTGCCTATGCCCGGGCAGTGCCGGTCCACCCAAACAAGCCAGCGGGTTTTGATGCGGCCATTGGCAGTCAGATTCTTGCCGACCCCGGCCATGCCGACAGGCTCCACATGAGCCTGCAGGCGATCAGCCGGGACGAGAACCTGGAGTTTGAGTCTGGCGAGCGCGAAACGCTTGTATTCTCAACCGCCGATACCGCGAAGAATGCCGCCTGGTCCACCCTTGCGCTGGAGCCAGGTGAAGGGGCCGGGCTGAGGGCCGCCAACGACGGCCTGGTGCTGACCGTCAGCGCCTGAGGCGCTGGATCCTGAAATTGGAAAACAGGAACTCGTAACCGGCGCGGTCAACGCATGTGTCGGCCAGCGGGTTTTCGCCATAGGCGCCGCCCAGCAACCAAGCGAAGCTGCGCACCTTGTGGCCCAGTTCGCGCTCGAAATCATCCTGTGCGCCGATGATCTCGCTCTCCAGCGCCGGGCCGTCGCTGAGCGAAACCTTTGAATGATTGCGGGTGTGACTGGCGACCACATGGTCGCGATCCAGTTCTCGTAACTCAGCCCAGCTGAGCGCATAGCGCCCGTCCGGATATTCGTTGGGGATAGTCTTGAGCGTGCGGGTCGCGCCGAAGGCCAATTGCTCTTCCGGCGGACAGGACACATAGCCCGTCGCGGCGAAGAACCAGCCGATCAGACCATGCCTTTCGAGGAGTGGCCGGACGACATCGAAATTGTTGCGGTAGCCATTGTAGAAGGCGAGGACGATGCCGGGCTTTTGACCCGGCCACTGGCCCGAACTGAGATAGGCGGCAAGATCATCTTCATTTGCGCCGGCATAGCGTTCGGCAATCGCTGCGAATTCACGATCATACTGGTCACGCCGGAAGGAAGGCGTGTTGTGATAGTTCACCGCCACGACCGGCGACTGCGCGGCGTAAGCGCGGGTCAGAAAGTCCGGCGCCTCGATCATTGCAGTTTCTGGATCTTGAAGTTGGAGAACAGGTACTTGTAGCCCGCTTCGCGCATCAGTTGGTCGGCGTGCGGGTGGATCTGCATCGGCGCACCGTGCAGCCAGCAGAAGGTCTTCACCGGCTTGTTGAGATGCTGTTCCATCTCCGCCTTGGCGGTGACGATCTCGTCGACCAGCATCTCCTCACTGGAATCGCGCAGCAATTCATTGTGGGTGCGGGAATGACAGGCAAAGACGTGGCCGCGCGCGGCGATGTCGCGGGCCTCGTCCCAGGTCAGCGCTATGCGTTCGCCGGGATATTCATCCTTTTCGGCCGGATAGAGCACATGCGACGCGGCAAACTCACGCTGCTGCTCCGCCGGAACGCCGAGGAAATATGACGGGGCAAAGAGCCAGCCAGTGAAGCCGAATTCCTCGAGGATCGGGATGATGACGTCCAGATTGTCCCGGAACCCTTCGAACAGCACGGGGATGAGCCCGGGTTTTTGGCCCGTCGCCTTGCCGGCGAAGACCTGTTCGAGATCATCCTCGTTCATCGGGGTGAAGGCGCGCGCATAGGTCTCGAACTGCCGCCGATACTCGTCGGCGCGATAGCTGGGGGTGGCGTGAAAGTTGACGACGCAAACGCCACGGCCCTCGGCATGTCCCTTGACCAGGGAGCGTACGGTCTCTCCGGCCGGGCCGGGCATCAGGAGTTCTGAAGTCAATTGTTGCTCCCGGCAGGGTGCAGGTCTTCGATCTGGCTGAAGGGCGGCACGGCAAAGGCGAGGAAATAGCGGTCGGCCAGAAGTTCCACGGCGCTGGCGATATCGCCTGCGTCGAGGTCCGGCTTGCGCTGTTTCAGTCCGGCAATGATCTGCGCAAAGGCGGAGGCAAGCAAAACGCCGTTGGGCGAAGTCCTGCCATCCGTTTCCGCCGCTGATGCACTCATGTCCTCGGCGACGAGGAACATGGGGATGCCCTCTTCGGGATAGACGCGCGCTCCCAGCCGTTTCATGTCGGCAAACAACTGGTCGACGAAAGCGTCGGAGATTTCGGGATAGTCGGTTTCAGACATGGGGGTCAGCCTTTCACGCCGCCGGCGGTCAGCCCGCGCACATAAAAGCGCTGCAAGGCGAGGAAAAGAATCATGACGGGGAAGACGGAAACGGCCACCGCCGCCTGTTGCAGGGACTTGGTGGTTTCCTCCACGAAGGCGCCGCGCAGCAGGTAGATGCCGACCGGAATGGTCTGCAGGTCCGGCGCGGTGCGGGTCACTGTCATGGTCCAGAGCACCTCGTTCCAGTGATAAAGGAAGACGAAAATGCCCAGCGTCACGAAGCCCGGCATGACCAGCGGCAAGGCGATGGTGAAGAATATGCGCGCTTCCCCGGCGCCGTCGATGCGCGCCGCATCGAGCAATTCGCCCGGTACCGACATCATGAACTGGCGCATCAGAAACACACCGTACCAGGTGACAGAGAAGGGCAGGATCAGCGCGGTATAGGTATTGAGAAAACCCGAACCGCCGGTGCCGGTGATGTCATTGCCGCCTGCCAGCGGGAAATAGCGCAGGATGAAGAAGGTCGGAATGATCAGGATGAAGAAGGGGAACATCTGCGCGCCGATAACGAATTGCAGCGCCTTGTTGGCCCCGGCGAATCGGAACTTGGCGAGCGCATAGCCGGCCATGGCGCTGGTCAGCAGTTGCAGGGCGGTGATGGTGGTGGTCACGACGATGGAGTTGAAGGTCCAGCGCAGCATCGGCAATTCGGTGAAGACGCGGACGAAATTGATCCATTGCGGATCGCGGGGCCAATAGATCGGCGGGCTCGCCAGCCGTTCTGCCGGTGTGCGCAGGGCGCCAAGGAACATGTCGAGGAACGGCAGCACCATGACAATGGCCCCGAGCGTCAGCAGGACATATTTGAGCACGGTCAGTGCCCGGCCTCCGGGGGTGCGGGATTTGACAATTCCACTCATGGGCGTCCGCCTTTGAGTTCGGCATCAATGGGCATCGACACCTCCCTGTCTGAAGAAGCGCAACTGGATGAGGGTCAAAACGAACACCAGCGCAAACAGGATGTAGGCGACCGCCGAGGCGCGGCCGAGGCGCAGGTCTGCAAAGGCCATTTCGTACATGTAGAGCGCGGTGACCGTCGTTCGCCCGAGTGGACCGCCTTCGGTGAGCACCAGCATCAGGGTGAAATAGGACATGCCGGAAATCAGGTTGGTGATCAGAACGAACATCACCGTGGGCCGCAGCAGCGGAATGGTGATGGTTGAAAACACCTGCCAGGTGCCTGCTCCATCCAGACGCGCGGCTTCGTAGTAGCTCTCGTCGATATTGTTCAGCCCGGCAGAGAACAGCAGCATGTTGGAGCCCAGCTGCATCCACACGAAAACCAGGATGACCGAGAGCATGGCGATGCTCGGATCGGTCAGCCAGCCCGGGCCGGGCAGGCCGGCCATGGCCAACAGCCGGTTCAAAAGGCCGTGGGTGGGCGCCAGCACAAAGATCCAGATATAGGCGACCGCCACCACATTGGTGACCATGGGCAGCCAGTAAAGCGAGCGCCACAGGGACTGAAAGCGCGACTGGGTAAAGGCAAAAGCGATGCCGAGCGACAGCGGTACGCCGATGGCGAGCGTGCCGGCGGCAAAATAAAGCGTGTTGAACAGTGTCGGGAAGAACCTGCGGTCCGAGGTCAGCAGATAGAGGTAATTGTCAAGCCCGACCCAGCGCGGCGGCTGCAGCGAATCCCAGCGCGTAAAGCTGGTGAACAGGGCAAAGCCCAGTGGCAGGATGAAGAAGATGATCCCGAAGGCGATGACGGGAGCCAGGAACCAGAAGGGGGTCGCTTTTGATGAACCCAGCCATTTGATCATCGTCTTCAGGCCTTCCGTTCCCGGTTGAGAAAAGAATAGGGCGGCGGGCCATCAGGCCGCGCCGCCCCAGTCTATCTTACATTGCGGCGTCGTCGAGGATGGCCTGAATTTCGGCGTCGGCCTCGGCCAGGGCATCGGCGGCGCTGAAGTTACCGGCCCAGACCTGCTCGATGTAGGAACGCAGCACGCGGTCGATTTCGGCCGCCTGGGGCACGTTCGGCTGGGTCTGCGCGGCGCCGGATTCAATGGCCTCCACGTAGGCCTGGGAGAATTCGTCGTCCACGTCCATCATGCCCAGGTCAGCAATATTGCCGGACAGGGCACCCATGCCGTTGAGCATCTGGCCGGTGCAAGACAGGCCGTCCTGCGGCGTGTTCAGCCACTGCAGCAATTCCCAGGACTCAGCCTTGACGTCAGAGGTGGAGTCGACCGCCCACAGGAAGGAATAGAGCATGGTGCCCCAATCGTCGCGCGAGGAGGGAATGGGGGCAATGCCGACCGTTTCCTCGAATTCGTCGCCGAAGGCATCCTGGTAGGTGCTCTTGAGCCAGTTGGCGGCGATGTACATGCCCACGGTGCCCGAGGGGAAGTCATCGGTCGTCATTTCGGGACCGGTGATGCCCTGTTCAAACAGAGCGCGCTGGCCTTCAAGAATGGCTACTGCCTCCGGCGAGGTGAAGTTGGTCGCCGAATAGTCCTCGTTGAACGGGGAAACGCCTTCTGAATACATCTGCGAGTAGAACGGGTGCGTGGCATTGGCGACGGTTGTGCCGTAAACGTAGCCTGCCTGGGTCAGGTTGCCCTGGTCATTGCGCTTGCTGATCGCCGCGGCGATTTCGAGCAGTTCGTCCCAGGTGGCGGGCGGAGCGTCATAACCGGCTTCAGCCAGAAGCTTCTTGTTGTAAGTCAGCATGTAGACGCTGAGTTCGGTGGGGATGCCCCAAAGCTGGCCATCGATGGTGGCGGCGCCAACTGAGCCATCGGCATAGTTGGCATTGACGAAGTCGAGCACTTCCTGGGGCGGCACTTCAAGCGCGCCTGCCGCAGCGAGTTGCGGCGCCCAGATCGAATAGATGTTGTAGATGTCCGGCGAGGTGCCGCCAACCCGCGAGGTCAGGATGGTCTGCAGGAAATCGCCGTAGGAAGCCTGCTGGTGGACGATGTCGATGCCCGGATGTTCGGCCTCGTAGGCCTCGAAGCAGGCGGTGATCGGCGCGATCTGCTCGTCATTATAGTGGGTGGCAATCGTGATCGTCTTGGTGTCCTGAGCGAACACGGACGAGGTGGCCGCGGCGGTCAGCGCCAGGGCAGACACCGCAACCCGAAGTTTCGAAGTGGTCAGCTTATTCATGTCATCTCTCCCTTTGATCGCATTTGACAAAGCCAGAGCAGTGATTTGAACGGACTTTGACCGCATGCTTGAGGGCACGCTAGCAGGCAAATGAGCAAAAATCTACATTCCATTGCGCGATTTTGCGCTTTTTAGCTGCGCAAGTTGACGCCCGATCCGCTAACTCTATGAAAAATCGTATTTTTCGCGATGCAGAAATTAACGCAATGGCTGGGGATGGCGCGCAAACCTGCCCGCGAAGGAGCCAGAATAACCCCGCCGGAGCGCGGGCATTCAGCTTGCGGCGGGCGTTTGTCTCGGGGAAACGGCGCAGGAATTGAACTCGTAGCCGCCCACCAGTCATCCAAGCACGCCAATTTGTCCGCGCCATGCAATCATCCACATCGGATCGATTGCAAACTGGCGGTGCCGGACGGATAATGATGTTTCCATTGTGGACTCTGGCAGGAATGTCGTTCTCGTCGATTATCAGCTTCGGAACGGAGCGTTTCCCCGAGGGCGTGGCGCGCAGGTTACGCGTCGTCAACATGATCTGCTGGATTTCTGCCGCTTCGCTGATGGCGATTTCAATCCGCCGGTTTGCGGAGGGCAACCCGAACTGGGGCCTTGAAGCGGCGACTGGTATGCTGGTGTTCGGCGCCATCCCGTTGTTACACCGGTTCGGCTCCTCGGCGGCGCTGCTCACACTCATCGTGCTGGCCTTCATCGATACGTGGCGTGTCACGGCGGACGGCGGAACAGCCGGTGGCTACTGGCTGGCATACGTGGTGGGCGGTGCGCTGGCGGTGCTGCTGATCGGCCCCGACCGCCCCCTGCTTGCGGCTCTGCTCGCCTGTCTCGGTGGCGTGGGAGCGATTGCCATACACTTGGCCGTACCGGCTGCAACCGGAGTTCAATCTCCAGAGGACCAGTTTTACTCGCTGTTGATCAATATTGGCCGGACGCAGGTCCTATTGTTCGCGGTGGCGTTCTTCGGTGCCCGCCAATTGGCCCGCGCCGAGATGGTCGCCGCATTCGAGCGCGACCGGTCCGATGCGCTGCTGAGCAACATGCTGCCCGCCGCGATCGCTGACCGGCTGAAGAAGCAACCCGAAAAAAAAGTTGCCGACCGGTACGATGCGGCCTCCGTCCTGTTCGCTGACATGGCGGGGTTCACCAAGCTTACCGAAACAATGACGCCGGACGCGCTGGTGGTTTTTCTTGATGGCGTGTTCTCGAAGTTCGATCGGCTGGTGGAGGCGCATGACCTGGAAAAAATCAAGACCAGTGGTGATGGCTACATGGTCGTGAGCGGGGTGCCTGAAGCCCGGCCCGATCATGCCGAGGCTATGACCCGTCTCGCCCTTGCGATGATGGATGAGGCCGAACATTTCGAGCATGGCGTCAAGATCCGCATCGGGATTGCCTCCGGCCCCGTGGTGGCCGGTGTTGTAGGCTCGAAGCGGTTCTTTTACGACATCTGGGGCGACGCGGTAAACCTTGCGGCCCGCATGGAGCAAACCGGGGAAACCGGCCGCGTACATGTCACCGCAGAAACAGCCCGGCTGCTCCAGGGCAGTTTCAATCTGGAGGCCCGCGGACTCGTCAGCGTAAAGGGCAAGGGTGAAATTGAAACGTTCTTCGTGTCAGGTCCGGCGGAATGACCGCAACATGCGTGGTAACCACAAGTACGATCGCCTCGCCCGGATCAACGTTCCGCGTAGGCCGCGAGCGCCCGTTGGCGCCCCTCGGAGAGCCCCGCGATCGGCTGCGGATAGTCATCGCCAGACGAAAGTTTCCACGCACGCGGACAGGCCTCAAAGAACGCCAGCGCATCCGGCCCGCGCTCGGCAGCGCATTCCGCCACCAAGCGCCAGAATAACCCCACCGGAGCGCGGGCATTCAGCTTGCGGCGGGCGTTTTTCTCAGGGAAATGGCGCAGGATTTGAACTCGTAGCCGCCCACCAGGTTGCTCCAGCCCAGTTCCGGCGTGCCGGCGATGCCGAGACCGTCGAGACGGAGCAGCGCATCGAGGAAGATGGCGCTTTCCTGTATGGCGACATAGGCGCCGGGGCAGCGATGACGGCCGTCGCCGAATGACATGGCGGGCCTGCCGGTTCTTGGGTCGGGCAGCACCCGGTCGGGGTCGGCGTGGAAGGGGCACTTGCCCACCGCCGCTTCATCGGCGTTGGTTGAACGCACATCGACGGTGAACTCCTGGCCGGGCGCCACCGATTCTCCATCCGGCAGGGTGAACGGGGCGACAGCCCGACGGCGCAATCGGCCAATCACCGGTTCAAGCCGAAGGATTTCTTCCAGGATATCCCGCTGGCCCGCGTCGTTGGCGGCAAGGAAGCGCTGCCGCAGCGCGGCATTTTCAATCAGATGAATGCCGGCGATAGTGATGAATTCGCGCGTCGTCACCATGCCGGCGGCACCGTACAGCACGCATTCGGTCAGAATTTCATTGGTCTTGTAGCCCTGCGCAAGCAGGTGCGAGATCACATCGTTGCGTGGCGCGGTGCGGCGCGTTCTGACGCTGGGGCGCACGTCCATCAGATAGAATATGCCGAGTTTGACCTGGCTGGTGAACATGCGCCAGACGAGCCGCGGCGACATCGGCAGGTCGATCGGCGGGTTGGAAAGGAACGTCAGAATGCGACGCGGCATGCCCGGCGCCGTGTGCTCGGTCAGCCCTACTATCTCGGCGGCCACCGTAACGGCCAGGTCCATGGCCATGGCATCCAGCCGGCCCTCGCCTTTTTCAACGAGGTCGCCGATCAGCCGCTGTGTCTCGCGTTCGATAAGTTCCCGGTAATTGTCCTCGCAGGCCCGCGGGGTGAAGAACCGTGCCGTGCCACGGCGCATCTGCTGATGTTCCTCGCCTTCGAGAAACAGCATGGGCAGGCGCATCAGCGAGCGCATGTTGCGGGTAATGTCGGCGCCGAACCCGGACTGCTCGACTTCCTGTGCCCGCAGCACGGCGCGCGCCAGCTCATGGGAATGGATGTGCAGCGTGCCGTCCCCGTCGCGGCTGCTCGCCGGTTGCGCGGACCACCCCGCCAGCGCAGCGGTGCGCCGGTCGTCGCGGGCAGGATCGATATCGGCGAGAAGCTCGGTCATGGCTTCGCCCCCTTTTGCCGCAGCAGGTCACCGGGCAGACCGGTTCACGTTCCTGCCAGATCTTTCCTCACAGCCTAGCATGGCTGCAAAGGGCCGAAAATCGCCAATTGGGTGCATGGGTGGCCGCGAATTCGGAGCACGACATGAGGCGCGTTGCGCATCGACCCGGATCAACGTTCCGCGTAGGCAGCAAGCGCCCGTTGGCGCCCTTCGGCGAGCCCCACGACCGGCTGGGGATAGTTATCGTCGGGCGAGAGGTTCCATGAGCGGGGACAGGCGTCAAAGAATGCGAGCGCATCCGGACCAGGCTCGGTTGCGCGTTCAGCCACGAAGCGACGAACATAGTCACCGTCAGGATCGAACTTTTCGGCCTGGGTTTCAGGGTTGAAGATGCGGAAGTAAGGCGCGGCATCCGGTCCGGATCCGGCCACCCACTGCCAGCCCATGGCGTTGGAGGCCGGGTCCCAGTCGGTCAGGCATTCCTCGAACCATTTTTGCCCGGTGCGCCAATGCTTGAGCATATGTTTGGTCAGATATGAGCCCACGATCATGCGGCCCCGATTGTGCATCTGGCCGGTCACATACATTTCGCGCATGGCGGCATCGACAAGGGGAATGCCGGTCCGGCCCTGTTTCCATCGCAGCACCGCTTCGTCTTCTTCCCCGGACCAGGGGAAATCATCCCATTCGGGACGCCAGTTTTCGGTGGTGATTTGCGGGGTGTGATAAACGAGATGATAGGCGAACTCGCGCCAGACCAGTTCCTTGAGGAAGTGCTCCGCACCGCTGCGCCCATCAAGTTGCGCATGCATCCCGGCATGCCAGATTGTGCGCGGCCCGATCTCGCCCCAGGCGAGATTTTCGGACAGGCGCGAGGTGGCCTGTTCGGCAGGATAGTCCCGGCGGCTCTTGTACGTGTCGATCGGTCCATCGAGAAACTCGGCCAGCCGTGCGCTCGCCGCAGTTTCGCCGACGCAGGCGTGACCGGCCAGAACAGCAGCGCCGCGATTCATCGCCTTGCCCAGTGCCCAGTCCGCAAGCGCTTCGCTTTGGGGCCAATCATCCGGCGCCTGCAGCCGCTCGGGCGCGGGTTCAGGCATGGGCACGTTCACATCCTTCACCGCCCGCCACATGGGCGTATAGACCTTGAAGTATCCGCCCTGTTTGGTTGAAACCGTCCAGGGCTCAAAAAGCACATGGCCGGGATGGCTTTTGGCCGTGATGCCGGCGTCTTTCAGCGCCGCCTTGACGCCCTTGTCCCGCGCAATGGCATCGGGATCATAGGCGCGGGTCCACCAGACGTCTCCCGCCCCGGTTTCCCGCGCCAGCTTCAACAGCACATCCCTTGCGTTCCCCCGGCGCAAGACCAGCCGCGACCCCATCTGCTCCAGCCGATCGGCAAAGTGGCGGACTGCCTGCTCAAGACGCCACTTGGGGGCGGCGCCGTATGTTTCGGCAACTTCATCGAGCACGAACACGGGGATCAGCGGCTGTCCGCTTGCGGCTGCCCAGGCCAGCGCCGGATGGTCCGCGAGCCGGAAATCGCGCCGGAACCACACGATGATCGGCGTCGCATCATCCATCAGTCAGCGACCCGGCATTTTGGCGGCGTGACGAGGAGGTCAGCGGTGTGGCGAGGAAAGTCAGGACAGACCGGGCATCGTCCAGATACTCAAAGGGCGCAAATCCCCCAACACACGCCTCGACATACGGATGCATATGAAAACCAGGGTCCTTTGTCGTTCAGTTCAGCTTGGTGGCGTGCGCCCGGCGCCGCTACTCTTGTCCCGGGATGTCCCGTTCAATTCAAACAGATAGACGTTCGCCCGTCGTGCATCAGTCCGTGTCGGCAGACGATGATTTTTCAGCAGACTTTCGCCAAACGATGGAAGACCAAAGCGCGGCGCCGATGAACAGAACGCCGAGGCCCCCGGTGACCAGTTCCGGAACGTGGATGATTGTTTGCAGGAACATCAGGAGCGCCAGAATGAGCACGGCGTAGAAGGCCCCATGCTCGAGAAACCTGAACTGGTTCAACGTGCCCCGTTCCACAAGCATGATGGTCATCGAGCGCACATACATCGCGCCAACAGCGAGCCCGATGGCAATTACGAACAGGTTTTGCGTCAGGGCAAATGCACCGACGACGCCGTCGAATGAGAAAGAGGCGTCCAGCATTTCGAGATATAGAAACGCGCCCAGGCCGCCTTGCGCCGCACCGGCCGCGACCGAACGTGAATCCAGATAATTGCCCAGGATATCGACGGCGAGATAGGCGCCCAGACCATAGACCGCCGCCACGATGAATTCCTCCGCGGCCTCACCGCCAAGAAATGCAGCGATGGTGAGCACGATTGCCAGCACAAGACCGATCTCCACCCCGCGCAATGCGCCAAGCCGGGCCAGCCGCCGTTCCAGCCAACGAAGCCAATGCACATCCTTGGCCTCATCCACAAAATAGCTCAGCGCAACCATCGACAGAAACGCACCGCCGAAAGCCGCAATGGCCGGATGGGCATCGTGCATGATGCGCGCATATTCTTCGGGTTGACTGGCCGCCAGCACGACAGCCTGGACAGGGTTGAGTTTTGCCGCGACCATGACAATCAGTAGCGGGAAAACCAGGCGCATGCCGAATACGGCAATGAGAATTCCCCATGTGAGGAAGCGCCTTTGCCACTTGGGCTCCATCCGCTTGAGGATGTTGGCGTTGACAATGGCGTTGTCGAAGGACAGCGAGATCTCAAGGACCGACAGGATGGCGCATATCGCCAGCACGGAAAGCACGCCACCCAGCGTTTGCGTGGTCGCCCAACCCAGCCAGGCAGCCAGCACCAGACCCGCCGCGGTCACCAGGAATGCCCAGCCAAAATAGCTAAGGTTCGATCGTGAGGAGTTAGTTTCCATGATTGGCCCGAAACGGGCACGCACACATGAAGTGCAACCGGTAATGGCGCGATGCTTGACGCATTTTGCTGCGTAGCCCTGCGGCTGACATACGATTGGCGCCGACATCACAAGTATGCCGCAGTGCTTGCCAGAGGGGCCCGGTCGCCGTGTTGATAAGCGTGCGAACGCTCGAGCGGCAGCATCATGGAATCGCCAGAGAAGTCAACAGCAACCAGCAGTGCGCCGCCAGGATTCTTGCTGTTGGCCCCTAAAGTACTGAAGTCACGGCATTCCCCCGACTTGGTCCACAAAGGCAGGGGCCGACGCCTGGACCATCTCCCGGTTCCCCGAACCGCGAACACTTCGTCCGCCCGCTTCCTGTGCGTGACAGGCTTTACCCAAAAATGGAGGGGAAATTTGAGGCTCAGGTGTGGCGGAGAGAGAGGGATTCGAACCCTCGAGACGGTATCACCGCCTACACACTTTCCAGGCGTGCGCCTTCGACCACTCGGCCATCTCTCCGCAGTCCGGCAACCGGGCGAAACCCGGACCGAGCGGCGCGCACTATACTCATCGCGGGCCGCACTGCAAGCCGTGCTGGACAGGCATGTTCACGAACATGTAAATCAACGTGACACAGGAAGATTTGCAATCGGCGACGACATCGCCCATCTCACGCAAGGGACGAAAGGCCGCGCGGCCTGACTGCCTGCGGAAGCGCCGGAAAAGACAGTCATGCGATTTTTGATGCGGTTATTCGGAACCTGGTTTTTGGGTGCGGCCCTGATCCTGATCATCATCGATGGCACCAAGTCGCTGGCGGCCAACGGGCTGATGACAACTTCACTGGCGGAAACGTGGACAAGCATGCACGCTGAAAGTTTTGCGACCGTCGCCAGCATGGCCGAGGCCAACGGACTGTCGGCGATCTGGGCCTTCGTCAATTCGACCGTGCTCGGCTGGCCGGGCTTTCTGGTGGTCGGCATTCCGGGGCTGCTGCTGGCGTTTCTCGGGCGGTCGCGCACCAGCCAGATCCGGAACATCGGACAAATCTAGGCGCGTTGGCGCACGCACCATAAAAGGGCGGACATGGGCATCATCAAATTCATACTGAAGGTTTTCAGCGGGCTTCTGGGTCTGTTTCTGGCCGTGGTCGGTGGCGGGGCGCTGGTGTTTCTGGTCCTGGTGTTTGTGCCGGATGCGAGCCTCGCCGAACAGCCGCTGGGCCAGGTCTGGTTCCGGCATGATCCGTTCCTGCCGCTTCTGAACAATCCCTCGATCCAGTTCGCCCAGGTCTTTTTCGAACGCAAACTCAATATGCCGGCCCTGTGGAATCCGGGCATCACCACCTTGTTGAACTGGCCCGCATGGCTGGGTCTGATGGTGGTGGGCATTTTGGGCGTTGTGCTCGGCGGCCTGTTTTGGCGGCTGGCCACGCCGACCCGCCGGCGCGCCTGACCGGCACAAAGGAGAGCAACATGTTCTTTCGTCAAAAGCCAAGTACTATCCCCGCCGCATCGGAGGCCCTGCCTGGCCGCGATGCGCCGATCCCGACGGCGGAGAAACATTTCGTCAATGGTGCCCCGTTGAAGGGTCCCTACCCGGAAGGCAGCGAAGTCATTTATCTCGGCATGGGCTGTTTCTGGGGTGCCGAACGGCTGTTCTGGCAGCTCGACGGCGTTCATGTCACGGCGGTTGGCTATCAGGGCGGGCACACGCCCAACCCGACCTATGAAGAAGCCTGTTCGGGCCGGACCGGCCACGCCGAAATGGTGATGGTGGTTTTCGATCCGAAACAGATCGCGCTCGAAAAAATCCTCAGCACGTTCTGGGAAGAGCATGACCCCACCCAGGGCATGCGCCAGGGCAATGACGTCGGCACGCAGTATCGTTCGGCCATCTACACCACCAGTGATGACCAGGCAGCCCGGGTTGCGAAAAGCCGCGACATGTTCGAGGCGGAACTGAAAGCCAGGGGACTCGGGCCGATCACTACCGAGATCAAGCCGGCCGGCCCGTTCTATTTCGCCGAGCCCTATCACCAGCAATATCTGGCCAAGAACCCGGCAGGCTATTGCGGATTGCGGGGCACCGGCGTTTCCTGCCCGATCCCGACCGCCGCGGCGTGAGCCTGTTCGATCGCGAGCATTTCGAAACATTCGTGGGCGGGCTTCGGTCCGCCCATATCGTTCAACAATGGGGCGATGCCTCGGTCGGCAAGATTGGTGGCAAGATTTTCGCCATCCTGTCGTCATGGGATGGCGGAGAAGACCCGGCGATCAGCTTCAAGTGTTCCGAGGTCAGTTTCCGCATGCTGCCGGAACTGGATCATGTCCGCCCGGCCAAATATCTGGCGCGGGCCAAGTGGGTGCAGGTCGGGCCGGACGCCCCGCTGAGCGAGGATGATCTACGCGCCTACATCACCGAAGCGCACCGGCTTGTCGGGTTGAAGCTGACGCGGACACAGCGCGAACAGTTGGGGCTCGCTGAGGCCTAGTCTGTCACCACATAGGTCTTCAGTGTCGCGCCTAGCAGCGATACATCCTCAAGCCAGTTGGGCAGATCATTGCGCGCTACGCGCCTGACGAAACTGTCTTCGGCCGTGTCCTCGAAGCCCTGCATTTCGTTGAGCCAGGGGCAGGTAACCACCAGCGAAATGCCACGCTCG
This sequence comes from Devosia sp., assembly GCA_017794705.1. Taxonomy (GTDB): domain Bacteria; phylum Pseudomonadota; class Alphaproteobacteria; order Rhizobiales; family Devosiaceae; genus IH3. The sequence goes on from CP051235.1 coordinate 1,593,050, forward strand.
TCGAGAATTTCTCGTGCCTCGTCCAGCGGCCGATTGAAGAAGTTGAACGTGTCGAGCACGCCTTCCTGGTTGCGGTGATAGGGGGCGCCCACCACCGCATGATCGGTGAACAGCAGGATATGTGCGCCCAGATCGACCGGCGCCATGATGCGTTCGGGCGGCAGGGCTGAGAGATCTTCAAAGGCCCCCGGCATCAGGCATTGATAGCGGTTGCCCGCAGGTTGGGTGGCGGCAGTGGCCATCACCGGTTCGATTTCGTCGCTGCCCTTCGGCACGATCCAGCCGGTCACGAGCGCAATCGCCAGCCCGGCAAAGATCAGCCACGATCCGGCCAGCGCGACAATGTTCACCAGGTTCTGGCGCGACAGATATCGGGCCCGCGCCGCAACGATCAACCAGGCGCCGACCGGCACGATCATCGGGGCGACCAGCCGGGCGCCGCGGATTTGCAGCACGGTGATCATCAGCCCGACCAACAGAAACAGGCCGAGCGTTGCCCATTCGGCCCGGCGCAGGCCCGTCGTCCTGTTGAGGATGAAACCCAGCACCACCAGCGCAGCGAGCGGTGGCAGCATGATGCCCACCGTGTAGGCGGGCAGGCCGCCGAATGAATACCAGACCGGCTTGGCTTCGATGATGCGCGCCAGCCAGTGTTCAGCCAGCCAGGGGTCCATGCCGGCGTAAGGGCCGGCGAGGCAGGCCGGGAAGGCTGCGACCAAACCCGCCACCAGCGCGGCACCCAGCAGGCCGCCAAGGCCAAGCCGCACGATGGCATTGCCCCTCGGCAGCAGCGGCAGGATCAGGAACACCAGCCCTACGCCGAGGGCCGCCGCCACATAGGTGATCGACAGCGCATCGCAGGCCGGTTCCAACCAGCGCGCAGGCGGCCAGGCCAGCATCAGATGCGCCACCGCACCTGAGGCAAAGCTCAGTCCGAACAGGCGCATCTGCCGTGCGGTTTCGGGGACGAGCACATAGCCAAGCGCGAAGGCGGCGACCGCGGGCACAATCACCGGCAAGGTTTCCAGCCCCACGGCGAGGCTGGTTGCGGCAGCCAGACCGGCCACAATTGCAAAGTTCGGCGACGACCAGCTCCTGACCGTGGCAAAGGCCATCAGCAGCGACAGGATGATCTGCACATTGTGGTGGTCGGCCCGGCCGGGGGCGAATTCAACGAGCACCACCGCCGACAGGACCGGCAGCACCAGGCCGGGCAGCAGGCCGTCGCGGCCGGTGAAATGGGTAGCAAAGGCGGCGCTCAGCGCCAGCAGCACGAACAACAGCAGAAGCGGCCAGACCACGGCAGCCCCAAAATAGGCATCGGCGCCCAGGAACGGGGTCAGCAGGAGCTGCAGTCCGGCCAGCGGCAGATCGATGAAACGCGACCAATGTATCTCGGCGCCGAAAGGCGTGTTCAGCCGGTGCTGGACGTGGTCAAACCAGTTCTGGCCATGCAGCAGGTCGTTGACGACCACCAGCCGCATGGCATCGTCAGTGTCGGCAATCAGCGGCGAGGCGCCTCCGGTGGTCACGGCGCGCACGGCGTAAAGCGCGGTCACCGCCAGCCAGAACAGGATGGCGATCAGCCAGTTGATCCGGTGCCGGTCGGCAGTCATGGGGTTGGTTCCGCAGCTAGTGCCAGGGGACAAAAGCTAGCCGCGCCGCGTTAAGATCGGCTGAAAGCGGACAATCAGGTCAGAATGCCGTTGAGCATGCCGGCGGAATAGGCCCAGGCGAGGCCGAACGGCATCAGCGCCAGGGCAATCGCCACCGCTTCGGGCAGTTTGAGAAAACGCCCTGCGGTGTAGATGAGTATGACGACCGCCACCGCGAAGAGCAGCATGACGGCGTTGGTTTCGAGATAGTGGAGAATCCGATGCACTTGCATTCTCCCGTTGCGTCCGCCTCAAGTGTGCGCCCGGACTGTTACGCAGAGGTTAAACCCTTACCCGGCAGTTGCTCGGGAGTTTCACATTCGCAGCATGTGGCCGTTAGGCACAAAAAAGGCCCGGGGATCACCCGGGCCGGAAGCTTTGCCGCAATGCGGGCTTGTTCAGGTCTCGTCGACCACCGGCGCGCCGGCGCTACGTTCCATCACCGACTTGATGCAGTTCTTGGCGCTGGATTTGGACTTGTAGGTCTCCGAGCGAACCATGGTTTCCCCGTTCGACGCCACGAACCGGACGAAGGTCTGGCCGTCCTTGGAGCCGGCGATCTCGAACCGGTAGCCCTTGCCTTCCTCGCCGCGGGTCAGGTCGGCCGTCGGGGCCTTCGGGCAGTTCTTTTTCATGGAATCGATGCAGTTCTGGGCCGACGCCTTGCTGGCATAGCTCTCCGACCAGACCATGACTTCGGAATTATAGGAAAACTGGACGCCGAACTGGCCGCCCTTACGATCGACGATCTTGAATTTGTGCATGTGGTGTTGCCCCTTCCTCGGCAGTGATGAATTCAGCCTATCCAAGATTCCAGCCTTGGCAAGGCGATGATTAAATTTGACATAGGGCGTCAGCCCTCGGGATGCGTACCCCGCTGGTTGAAACGGTACTCGAGCCAGCGCACGCCGAGCGACAGGGAAATGGTCATCACCAGATAAAGGAACGCGACGACATTATAGGTCTCGAAGAACTTGAAGCTTGAGGCCGAATAGACCTTGCCCAACTGGGTGATGTCCTGCACCCCCAGCGCCGAGACCAGCGCCGAATCCTTGATCATCGAGACAAAGTCATTGCCATAGGGCGGCAGGATGGTGCGCAGCGCCTGCGGGGCGATGATGTGCCGGAAGATCGGCCAGGGCCGCAGCCCCAGTGCCCGCGCCGCCTCGATCTGGCCCTTGTCGACCGCCTCGATGCCGGCCCGGAAAATCTCGGCGAGAAAGGCCGAATAGGCGATCATCAGCGCAATAATGGCGCGCCAGGTGAAATCGAACTGGCGAACGGTCAGCGGCCCCATCCAGCCCGGCTCGATAAGCGGCGTCATCAGCCAGTTCCAGGCGGTGACCATCCACGGCGCGCCGACAAAGGCGATGTAAAAAAGCAGCACGAGAATCGGGATGCCGCGCACGATCTCGATGTAAAAGCTTGCCACTTCCTGGAGCACGCGGTTTTGCGACGTGCGCATCAGCGCAAAACACAGGCCCAGCGCCGAGGCCAGAACGAAGGCGACACCCGTCACCCACAGCGTGGTGGCTACGCCGGAAGTCAGTGTGCGGAAAATGCGCTGATAGTCATTGTTGGCCACAATCCCCCAGATCACCAGCACGGCCAGAAGCCCGATGGCCAAAAGCCACCAGGGCAATCTGCGGCGCGTCAACCGGCGCCGGCCTTGTGCGGGAGAATGGGTCATCGGCATCAAGGTTCCGGCGGGCGATCGTTCACCCGCCGGAACCGGAAACGGTTTACTGCGCGTTGTTGTAGTCGAAGAACCACTTCTGGTTCAGCGCGGCGAGCGTGCCGTCGGCTTCCATCGAGGCCAGGGCGGCATTGATTGGGCCCAGAAGGTCGGAGCCCGGCGTCAGGATGAAGCCGAACTGCTCGGTGCCCAGCGCATCGCCGACAACCTTGAAGGCACCCGGGTTGGCGCCCATGTAGCCCTGCGCCGATGTATTATCCATCAGCACCATGTCGACGTCGCCTGACGCCAGCGCCTGCACCGAAGCGCCGAACGTGTCGAACAGCTTGATGCGCGGGTTGGCTTCGTCACCATCGAGCACTTCATAGACGGCCACATAGAAATTGGTGGTACCGGCCTGGGCGCCGATCAGCAGGTCTTCATGGGTGGAGAAGTCGCCGGGGCCGGTAATCCGGTCCTCGTCGGAACGCACCAGCATGAACTGCTGCGAAGTCATGTAGGGGTCGGAGAAATCGATCTCCTGTTCGCGCTCCTCGGTGATGGTGATGCCATCCATGCCGACCTCGAACTGGCCTTCCTTGACCGCCTGGATCATCACGTCCCAGGAGGCCAGGTTCCAGTCCACTTCGGCGTTGAGCCGCTTGGCGATTTCATTGAACGCATCATATTCCCAGCCGATGCCTTCGCCGGTGTCCGGGTCAGCGAAGTTGAGCGGTGTATAGGCGTTTTCGGTGACCGCGACGATGGTGCGTCCGCCCAGGTCCGGCAGGTCCTGGGCCACTGCGACACTGGCTGCGCCCAGCGCCAGAAGGCCCGCGGCAGCAAATTTTGTGAACATGTTCATGAGGCTGAAGTCTCCCTGAAATTGGTTCTCCGCTGCTGAGGTTTTGCGCGGAGGTGCCGGGCACTTTATGCTTTGTTCAAGCGTCTGGTCCAGTGGGAGAGACGGGCAAGGGAGGCACGAAAATGACAATCAGGGCCATCGCCTTTGATGCCTATGGCACGCTGTTCGATGTCTATTCGGTCGGTGCCCTCGCCGAGCAGCTTTTCCCCGGCAGCGGCAAGGCGCTTGCCGAGATCTGGCGGGTCGCGCAGATCGACTATACGCGCATCCTCACGCTTTGCGGCCGCTACCGCAATTTCCGCCTGCTCACTGAAGACGGGCTGGTTCATGCCTGCAAGGTGCTGAAGCTGGACCTGACCGCGGACAAGCGCCAGCAGCTGATGGATCAGTATGACCGGCTTGAAGCCTTCCCGGAAAATCTCGAGGTTCTCAAAGCATTGAAGTCCAGCGGCCTCAAACTCGCCATCCTCAGCAACGGCACGCCCGCCATGCTGGAAAATGCCATGCAGGCCGCCGGCTATCAGGGCCTGTTCGACCATGTGCTCAGCGTCGATACGGTGAAAAAATTCAAGACCGCCCCACAAGCCTATCAACTCGGCCCCGACGCCTTCGGTATGCCGGTCACCGAAATCGGTTTCGTCTCCTCCAACGGCTGGGACGTCTGCGGCGCCACCTGGTTCGGCTACCAGACCTTCTGGGTCAACCGCGCCGGCAAAGTACTCGACGAACTCGGCGTGCAGCCCAAGGGCGAAGGACGGTCGCTCGACGATCTGTTGGCGTTCGTTGCCGCCTAACGATCCACGTGTCCCAGGTCGCGGTCCGGGTCGATACGGTCGCGGATCAGTTGCTTGAGCTGTTTTGAATCCGGGAAGCCGCCGTCGCGCTTGCGTTCCCAGATCAGTTCGCCATCGAGGTGAATCTCGAAAATGCCGCCGGTGCCCGGCGCGAGCGTCACCTCACCCAGTTCAAGGCTGAAGGTGGAGAGCGCTTCCTGCGCCATCCACGCGCTGCGCAGCAGCCAGTTGCACTGGCTGCAGTAGGTGATCCTGAGAAGAGGTTTGGCGGCGCTCATGTCGGCAGTCTAGTGACCGCACCGGCGTCCGCCAAGCGGGATCAGGCGCGGCGGCGGGTGTCGGCCTGTTCGGCTTCGGCGCGCTTCATGGCCTCGACGATTTCGCGGCGCTTGCGGGCCACGGCTTCGGCGTTGAGGCGCTTGCGCTCTTCCTCGGCGCGCTCGGCTTCGATGCGGGCCTGTTCTTCCTTTTCGATCCGGCGCTGTTCGGCGCGCTCGGCCTTGCGGGCGGCGCGTTCTTCCGCGGCAGCGGCTTTTTCAGCCAGTTCCTCAGCGGTGGGCACGTGGCGGTTCTTCAAATTCTCGAGCAGTTTCTTCTTGGCCTCGGCGGCGTCCTTCTGACGGTCGGTGAAACTGCCCCGGTTTGAATTTCGCATTCAGTCTTCGTCCTTTCTTCGATGTTTGTTCCATCTGGTGTGCCAGATGCGGAATTTCTAGTGGCCGCTGCCCAGCCGGCCGAGGCGCAAGTCATAGTCGACCGCCACCCCGTAGCTGGGGTCGTCCTTGTCCGGTTCGATCAGCTGGCCGGCACGGGTCAGCAGTTGCTTGCAGTCCTGCGAGAGGTGCCGCAATTTGAGCACCGTGCCGTTCTGACGGTATTTTTCTGCGAGGGCTTCAATAGCCTGCAGGCCGGAATGGTCAACCACCCGGCTGTCCATAAAATCGATGACCACGGTCTCAGGGTCGCTTTTCGGGTCAAACAGCTGATTGAAACTGTCCACCGATCCGAAGAACAGCGGGCCGAACAGCCGATAGACCTTGACCTCAGGGTCAGACGGTTCGTTGACGGTCGTCGCCCGCATGCGGGTTGAGGCATTCCAGGCATAGACCAGCGCTGAAATGATCACACCGATCACAACTGCGGTCGCCAGATCGGTCATCACAGTGACGATGGTCACCAGCAAGATGACCAGAGCGTCCGACCGGGGAACGCGGGTCATGATCTGGATCGAGCGCCAGGCAAAGGTGCCGATGACGACCATGAACATGACGCCGACCAGCGCCGCCAGCGGGATCTGCTCGATCAGCCCGGAGGCGAACAGAATGAACGCCAATAGGAAGAGCGCCGCCGAAATGGCGGCCCAGCGGGTGCGGCCGCCGGATTTCACGTTGATCATCGACTGGCCGATCATGGCGCAGCCGCCCATGCCGCCGAAAAACCCGGTCACCACATTGGCGGTGCCCTGGGCGATACATTCCCGCGAAGCGCCGCCGCGGGTATCGGTCATTTCCGCGACGAGATTGAGCGTGAGCAGCGATTCTATCAGACCAATCGCGGCCAGGATGCCGGCATAGGGCGCGATGATGGTCAGGGTTTCCCAAGTCAGCGGCACCATCGGGATGTGAAAAGTGGGCAGCCCTCCTTCGATGGAGGCCAGATCGCCCACCGTACGCACGTCGAGATTGAAACCGATGACGATGGCTGACACCACCAGAATGCCCAGCAGTGGTCCGGGGATGATGCGGGTGATCGCCCGCGGGGCGAACTGAATGACGGCCATGGTCAACAAGGTCAGTCCCAGCATCATGACAAGCGGCATGCCGGTCAGCCATTCGCCGCCGCCAATACCATGGGCTGCGGCGATGCCTTCGGCGCCCGGCGCATCATTGGCGATCTGGAACTGGCCCAGTTGGGCGAGAAAGATGACGATGGCCAGTCCGTTGACGAAGCCCAGCATCACCGGATGCGGCACCAGCCGCATGAACTTACCCCAGTGCATGGCGCCGACGATGATCTGGATCAGCCCCATCAACACGACGGTGGCGAACAGATATTCGACGCCATGCTGGGCGACCAGCGACACCATGACCACGGCCAGCGCGCCAGTGGCCCCGGAAATCATGCCCGGCCTTCCGCCGATCAGGGCGGTGATCAGCCCGACGATAAAGGCGGCATAGAGCCCGACCAGCGGATGAACACCGGCCACAAAGGCAAAGGCGACGGCTTCGGGCACAAGGGCCAAAGCAACGGTCAGTCCTGAGAGAATGTCGATACGCAACTGCGCGGAAGAAGGAACGGCAAAGCCATCAATGCTTTGGCCGAGAAGTCGGTCAAACAAATTATCGGTCCAGTTGGTTTTGAGCGCCGCAGGGCGACCGACGCTGGAGTGGCGTCAATTGGTGGACCGGTGCTTAAGGGGTTTCGTCAAAAGGAGCAAGCCGCGCCCATGCAACGCCGCTATGCAGGCAAAAAAAACCGCCCGGCGAGAGAGACCGGGCGGTTCATATTCTCAGCTCTTGGGTGTGACTTACGAAGCCACCCAGATGACCGTGCGGGTGTCGGTTTCAACCAGCACCGGGCGATCCTGGTAGTACACATAGGAGTACTGCGGATCATTCGGCACCTGGGCCAGCTGGACCTCGGCCGGCAGCTGGATACCCACCGTGAAATCACCCTCAGAATAGTTCACCGAAGCGGTCGGGTTGGCCGACACGTAGGTCAGGGTTTCCTCGGGGATGGTGTAACCCGGCGAATAAACGATCTCCATGGAGGCGCGGTCCACGATGTAGGCGCGGCCATTCGCATAGAAATAGGCATAGTCCGGGTTTTCCGGCACGTCATAAAGCGTGACGTCGGTGCCGACCTGCGTGCCGATCGATACCTCGGTGTCGAAATAGACCGGGTCGACCGGGTTGTTCACCGCATAGGTGGTCACCGGTTCGGGAACGGTCGCCGCAGCACCCAGCGTGGCACCGGCGAAACCGCCGATCACGGCACCAATCGGGCCACCGAGGATACCGCCGGTGATGGCGCCGGTCGTGGCGCCCGCGCCGACACCAATGGTCGTCTCGACCGCGGCATTGGGGTCCGAGGACTGGGCCATGGCAGGCGTGGCGGCAGTTGCCAGCAGCGCGGTTGCGGTGGTGGCCATCAGGATCTTCTTCAACATTTTGATAGTCTCCGTTGTGTGTTCTCAGGAGTTTTGTTCGCCCCTTGAGCACGACAACGGATAGGTGGCCTCCGGGTTGCACAGGCAAATGTGATCATTTTGTGGGGAGGCGCCCGAAGGCAAGGACCCCGGCCATGCGGCCCGTGTCAGGCAGCGCCCTTTTTCCGGCCCGACCGCTTTTGCGCATGTTCGCGGGCAAAGCGGGAGAAGGCGCGGCCCGGCATCGGCTTGGCGAAGGCATAGCCCTGCAGCGCCGTGCAGCCCAGTTCATACATGATGCGGGCATGTTCCAGCGTTTCGACGCCTTCGGCCAGCGCCTCGATATGCATGGATTTGCCGATGTCGACGATGGAGCGGACCAGATCGCGCTGGGCGCCGCTTTCCACCGTCGGCAGCACCAGCTGCCGGTCGATCTTGAGCCGGTTGGGCCGAAGCTGCATCAGCGAAACGATGGAGGCATAGCCGGTGCCGAAATCGTCGATCTCCAGACCGATCCCCATGTCGCGGATGCGGTCGAGGTTCCAGGCAACCTGGTCCTCATGCTGGTCGAGGAAGGTGGATTCCACCAGTTCGAAGGTCAGCGTGCCCGGTTCGAAGTCCATTTCCTCAAGGCTTTGCACCAGATCGGGTTCATGCAGGCGCCTAGCCGAGACGTTCACGGCCACCTGCGGCACGTTGAGACCGGCACGCTTCCAGGTCTTCATCTGCTTCAGCGCCTGATTGAGGATGCGCGCGTCGATGGTAGCGAGCACGTTGAGGTCTTCAGCAATGTGCAGAAATTCGGCCGGCGGCAGCACACCCTTTTCGGGATGTTTCCAGCGCACCAGCGCCTCGACGCCGTTGAGCTTGTGGGTCCTGGCGTCAAACTGGCCCTGATAATATGCGACAAACTGGTCTTCATCGAGCCCGGTCAGGATTTCGTCGGCGACATTCTTGGTGTGGATGGCGGCGATATGCAGTTCGTTGGAGAAGAACTGGTGCGTGTTGCGCCCATGGTTCTTGGCGCGGTAGAGCGCAATGTCGGCGTTGATCAGCAGCTGGTGCGGATCGCCATTGCTGGTCGAGGACATGGCGACGCCGATACTGACGCCGGAACGGCAGGGGCGGCCCTTGTAGATCAGCGGCTCGCGCATGGTGGTCACGATGCGTTCGGCCAACTGGTCCATGCCGCGCGGCGTGCAGTCGGTGGTGCATACGACCACGAACTCGTCACCGCCGATCCGCGCCATGAAGTCGCCCTCGCGAACGTGGCGGCGCAGCACGTTGGCAGTGTGGACCAGCGTGGCATCTCCGGCCGCGTGGCCCAACGTGTCGTTGATCTGCTTGAACCGATCGAGGTCAATATGCAGCAAGCCGAATTCACCGCGTGCATATTCGGCCAATGAAGACAGATAGTCATCAAGCGCCCGGCGGTTCGGCAGACCGGTCAGCGCGTCGTGCAGGGCCATCTGCTCAATGTCGGCCTTGGCCGCTTCGAGTTCGCGGTTGCGCGCCTCGGTCATGCTCTTGGCGTGGCGCAGTTCGGCGTTGAGGGTGACGTCGGCGGTCACATCCCAGTTCACGCCGACAATGCGCGTGCGTCCCTCGCGGTCCTGCGAGAAGGAGCCCATGGCGCGGATATGCTTGACCGTGCCATCGGGCATGACGATGCGGAAATTGGACTGGTAAGGGCGCAGCTGCTCGATCGAATTGAGGAATTCCTCGGTGGCGCGGCCGGCATCCTCGGGATGCAGCCGGTCGGCCCAGGTTTCATAGTTGACCTCGCCATCGAGCGGGGCGCCGTAAAGCCGGCGCATGCGCTGGTCCCAGTAGAGTTCGCCGGTGCTGACCACCCGTTCCCAGACGCCGATGTCAGAGGAACGAAGCGCCAGTTCGAGGCGGCGCGAAACGATCTGCAGCTGACGCCGGGTGCGCACGCGCTCGTCAAACATCTGACCCAGTATGAAGATCGGAACGACCACCAGCAGGCCCGCAGCAATGATGAAGAAGCGCACGGTCCACATATTGTCGGGCAGTCCGCCCCAGTTGCCGTCCGGGGTTGCCGCGATCTGCCACGAACCGGTGGGCAGGATGATATCGGCCAGCACGGGATCGCGGTCCAACACGGCCTGATCGCCGAAGAAGGTTGGTCCCGCCGCGCCGGTGCCGTCCTTGCCGGAGATGGCGATGTCGAGATGGTCGAGATCGTAAAGCCCGCTGGCGGCGTAGAGCCGTTCGGCATCAATGACGACCGCGACCAGGCCCCAGAACTCGGTAGTGCCGCTTTCCGTCTCATAAAACACCGGGAACCGCCCGACGAAACCGACGCCGCCCTGGATCAGGTTGACCGGGCCGGCGATGACCAGTTCGCCCGTGTCGCGGGCACGCAGCGCGGCCTCGCGCTGGGCGTCATTTTCCATGTAGTTGAGGCCGATCGCCCCCTCGTTGCCTTCGACGGGGTAGACCATTTCCACAATGAGATCGGGCGCAGCGGCGACGCTGCGCACCTGGTTGGTGCCGGTAAACAGGTTGCCCGCCAGTTCGGCGAAGCGCGCCTGGGTGATGTCGGGTTCGGCGGCGATGACGCTGACAAGGCCGCGCACCAGCTGCACATTGGCGGTGACATTGCCCTCGAGCCGCGAACGCACGAGGCTGACCTCGTTCAGCACCTCGGCGCGAAGCGCCTGGTGATGGACCAGCTGGTTCTGCTGTTCGGAGAACATGAAGGCCACCAGAACGACGACCAGCGCAATGGCCGCCGGAATATTGGCGGGCCGGAACATCTGCGCACGCAACTGCTGCAGAAGGGGTCCAGAACGGTTCACTATTATTCCTTTCGCCGAAAGTACGCCGGCACATCAGAAAGGGACTTACAGGAAACCCGTTAATCTTAGCTTTAGCGGCCTATTTCTCCCGTGTTTTGCAGAGGAACGCAGGGCAACGTTTGTTGCCACGAGCCGCGTTCACACCGGCGCGACAGAAAATTGCGCACCGATTCCAGACAGTTGGTTCCCGCGGGCGACCTGCCGCCTCTCCGCTGCTCACGGGCCTTGCGGGCCTGTTGATCAGGTGTGACGTGCACCTTTTGGCGCGATCCACAAGAGTGCGGCCGTGCCGATCAAGAACGGGCACGCGAACCGAACAATTACAGGTGGATGAGAGATGTTGAGAACCAGATATCTGACCCTGGCCGGATGTGCCGCAGCGGCGCTGGCGTTTGCCGGCACCACGCCGGCGCTGGCGGCCAGCACCATGTGCTCGGACGGCATGATGGCCAGTTCCGACGCCATGATGGAGGAAGAGCACATGTCCGACGACTCCATGATGGAGGGGGACGACATGATGGAAGGCGATGACATGATGGAGGAAGATTCCATGATGTCGGAAGACGACGCCATGGCTGACGACAGCATGATGTCCGAGGATGACAGCATGATGGAAGAGGATTCCATGATGTCCGAGGACGATGCGATGATGGAGGAGGACTCCATGATGGCCGAAGATGACATGATGGCCGAAGACGACATGATGGGCGACGAGATGGCCCATGATGACGACATGATGGGTGAGGCCATGATGGACGGCCAGTATACCGTGCAGGTCGGCGACTCGCTGTTCGAGATCGCGGAAACCTATCTGTGCGATGGCGACCGTTATCCCGAGATCATTGCGGCCAATCAAGCCGTGCTCGGCGGCGCCACCATGCTGCAGCCCGGCATGGTGCTGACCATCCCCGGCGATTGAGGCTCATTTGTCTCACACTCAGAACAAAACGGCCCGGAGCGATCCGGGCCGTTTTCATATTCAGGCGGGGGTGACACGCCAGACGATATGGCCCACATCGTCGACCGCCAGCAGCGCACCATCCTTGGCGATGGCGACGCCGACCGGGCGGCCGTTGGAATGTTTTTCATCCGGTGACAGAAAGCCTGTCAGCACATCATGGGACGGGCCGGAGGGCTTGCCGTTCTCGAAGGGCACGAGGATGAACTTGTAACCGGAGAGTTTTGAGCGGTTCCACGAGCCGTGCTGGCCGATGACCATGCCTTCGGGCATGTCGCCCAACGTCCCTTTGGGTGCCCAGCACAGGCCCAGAGAAGCCGTGTGCCCGCCGAGCGCATAGTCGGGATTGGTCATTTTGGCGACCAGGTCCCGGTCCTGCGGCTGCACGCGGTCATCGACCGTCGGGCCCCAATAGGCGTAGGGCCAGCCGTAAAATCCACCATCCTTGACCGAAGTCAGATAGTCAGGAGGGGTCTCGTCCCCCAGCCCGTCGCGCTCATTGACCACGGTGAAAAGCTTGTCGGTGTTTGGCTCGAAGGCCATGCCGACCGGATTGCGCAGGCCGCCGGCAAAGATGCGGTGCTCTTCGGTCTCAAGGTCGATCTCGAAGATACAGGCCCGGCCCTCCTCGGCCTGCATGCCCTGATCGGCGATATTGGAGAGCGACCCGACCGCCACATAGAGCTTCTTGCCGTCCTTGGAGGCGATCAGGTTGCGGGTCCAGTGACCGCCCGGTTTCAGGTCCATGATCTTGCGGCCCTCGCCGGTGATCCTTGTCTGCCCCTCTTCATAGGGGAAGGCCATCACGGCGTCGGAATTGCCCAGATAGAGCGTCGAACCGACCAGTGCCATGCCGAAGACCTGGCGTTGACCTTCGATGAAGATTTCGCGCAGTTCGGGTACGCCATCGCCATCGGCGTCACGCAGGATGGTGATCTGGTTGGCGCTCTTGCGCATGGCCCCGGCCCGGCGCATCGTATATTGCATGAACCTTTCGTAGATGCCGGTCGCCTCGCCCCAGGGTTCGGTCGAACTTTCCGCCACCAGCACGTCGCCATTGGGCAGCACATGGACCATGCGCGGGTGGTCGAGCTTTTCGGCGAAGATCTCGACCTTGAGGCCTGGTGCGGGGGTCGGCTTGGTGCCCGGTTCCCAGCCCTTGGCCGTCGGCATCTTGAGGGTCGGCACGATGCCCTGCGGACGGGCGCCGGGAATGTCGGGGGTTTGACCGAAGGCCTGGTGTTTGGGCGTGCCGATGCGGTGACGCAGCCAGAAATACCAGAACAGGGCGAACGCAACGGCAAGGACAATGAGCAGCAGCCAGTAAAGCACGACAGAACCTTTCGGGACTTTGGGGCCCCAAGGGCCCCGATTCACGCGTGCACTGTGTGCGGGAAAATCAATCCGGTTGCAAGTTTGGACGGGCCCTCAGGCTGCAGCCATCCGGCGTTTGCCGAACGGACGGGCGCGGATAATCCATTCGGCCACAGCGATGTTGATCAGCCAGCCGCCGATCAGCAGCACGTCACCCGTCACCCGGTCCGGTTCGCCGAACAGGATCAGGTAGGGAATGGTGATGAACACCTGCGTGCCCGCTCCGATGAAGATTGCATAAGCGCGGATCATCCAGGCCCTGTGGCGTGTGACGTCATGGCGAAGGATGGCGCGCAGCCCCAGGTAAAGCGCGACAAAAGTCGCACTCGCAAAAACCATCCGCGCCGGTCCCAGAAACGCACTGCCCTCGGGCGCGTGCGGATAAACCTGCACCATCCAGATGCCGGTCCCGGCCGCCACAAATCCGGCCAGCACCAGCACCCGCCCGGCGATCCGGTGCGATCCGGGCGCCGCCTGCCGTATCCCTTTGGAGAACTGAAAGGCCCCCAGCATCGTGTAGGCGCTGGCCGAAATGATGTGCAGAACGACCGGCAACGGATCGGCATGAAAACGTTCGCCGTTGCCCATGATTTCGACTCCCGTGATCAATTCAGTCAGCCGCAATCCCCCGGCAATGACTGGCACCAGGCTGAACAGAATCAGCAACAGGGGAACCAGCCAGTCCGCCCGGGTGAATTGTTTTTGCGCGCGCATCGGCACCCGCGTCTGCATCGGCAAAACCGTCATCTCGTCCCCTCCAGCTGCATTGCAATAATAGTGTACTAGTTTGGTAGCACACTATATGTGCGTGAACAAGAGGGTTTGCTTTTTGGATGTTGGGACGACAAACCGACGTGGTGCGAGCGGTGGAGTTCCTACGGCCACCCAATTCTCCAGCGTCACCCTCGGGCTTGACCCAAGGGTCCATGACGACTCAGCACTCGGCGCTGTCGTTCGTGACTCTCAACGAACCCCATTTGCGCTGCACCTCTGCATGGATACTCGGGTCAAGCCCGAGTATGACGCGGAGTGAAGGGCGATGTGGTGCCTATTTCAGCATCAGAAAGGGATGGGTCGAGGCAAAGTCGAGGACCCCGGCGAACAATTTCGCCGCCCCGTCGGAGGGCCAGCGATTGGCATAGGCGCGGTCTTAGCGCCGTCATGACAATCGCGGTGCGGCCCGTGAGACAAAACAAAGTGAGACAAAACAAAGCGAGACATAACAAACCCACCACTACCGGCGGGAATTCACCAGGGCCAGCATGAGGGCCAGCGTGCTTTGGGCGGAGGAAGAGGCCTGGGGTTTGGACGTGTGGGCCATGTCGAGCGTTCCCGTCGGTTCCAGTTTGAATCTTGAAGCCAAACGCATTTGATTCAAATTGGTTCCATCGCGCCTGCCCTTGCGCTCTCGGGCTGACCTGCTACACCGCCCTCACCCATCACACCGAGACAAACATGCCGTTCCAGCCTGACCAGATCGCCGCCGTCATTTTCGATATGGACGGGGTGCTGCTTGATACCGAGCGGCTCTACAAGCAGGCGGCTTACGTGGCCGCCGAGGCGATGGGCTACCAGATGACCGAGGAAATTCATCTGCGCACCGTGGGTGTGCCGGGCGATGCGGCCGTGGCCATCGTTCAGGAGGGGCTGGGCGCCGGTTTTGACTACGCCGATTTCGACCTGCGCTGGCGGGCCTGGATGCATGAGGAACTGTCGCGGCATGTGCCGGTCAAACCGGGGGTCGTTGAATTGATCGAAGCGTTGAAGGCGCGGCAGGTGCCGTTCGCCATTGCCACTTCGACCCAGCGCGAACCGGCCGAACGGCATCTGACCGACGCAGGCCTGCGCGGGCATTTCACCCATGTGGTCACCTGGGATGATGTGACCCACGGCAAGCCGCATCCCGAACCCTATCTGGCGGCGGCAAAGCTACTGGGTGTCGACCCGGCGCACTGCCTTGCGGTCGAGGACAGCTACAATGGTGTGCGTTCGGCGCATGCGGCGGGCATGCAGGTGATCATGGTGCCCGACATGCTGGCCCCCAACGACGAGATCACCCCGCTTTGCCTTGCGGTGCTCGACCACCTCGACGAGATCCGCGCCCGGTTCGAGAAATCCCCGGACTGAATTTTCCCGCTAGGCTGGGTTATGAAACAGCCGCCCGTTCGAGCGCCAGCGCTTCGACGCGCGAGCGGAAGAAAGGCTGCAGGACGAAATAGCCGGCAACGGCGAAGAAACAATAGGCGGCGTAGCCGAAGCTTTGCACTTCCAGTTCCACATTGGCATCGATCAGCACGCCGGAAATGCCCGGCCCGATCGCCGAGGCGGAAACAAAGGCGGCGCTCGCCAGGGCCCGGATCTTGCCGATGTGCACGGTGCCGTACATTTCGGCCCACAACGCCCCTACCACCGGGCTCATCATGCCGCCGGTCGCCCCGAACGTCATGAAGAACAAGGGGATGACCCAGACCGGATCGAGCACGCCGAGCAGCACACAGCCGATCCCTTCCGGGATGAGGATGAACGGCACGATGCGCCAGGCCCCGAACCGGTCGACCAGAATGCCGGAGTTGATGGCCACCGCCACAACCGTCAGCGACAGGGTGGGAAAAAAGGCAGTGAAGGTGGTGATGTCCCAGCCCTTCAGTTCGGCCAGATGCGCCTGGTGGAAAATGTAGAGCGTGCCGATCGCCGGCGGCCCCATGAAACCGGGAATCAACAAATAGAACAGTGGATCGCTCAGCACCTTGCGGCGGGTCCATTGTGCCCCGATCGGGGCGGTCGCGGTGTCGCCATCGGGGTTAACGGCGCCGCGTGCAAGAGCGCGTTTTCCGTCCGGCGGGTCGCGCAGAAAAAAGTAAATCAGCGGGCAAATGATGAGCAGCAGAACACCGGCGGCGGCCACCCAGACGCTGCGCCAGCCGAAGGCGACTATGGCGAGGGTGACCAGAAATGGCAGGATCGCTTCGCCCGTCGGAAAGCCCATCTGGGCAAAGCTCAGCGCCCGGCCGCGAAAACGGAAAAACCAGCGCGACATGGTGGTCATGGCGATGTGCCCCATCATGCCCTGTCCAAAGAACCTCAGACCGAAAATGATCGGCACGAGCAGGAACACCGAGTTGATCAGGCTCATGGCCAGCGCCATGGCAGAAAGCCCCACAAGACACAGAATCGCCAGGGGTTTCGGGGCATAGCGGTCGGCAAGTCCGCCTGCAAAAACCAGGACGAAAGAGCTGGCCAGCGTTGCGGCGGTGTAGATCAGCCCGAACTCGCCATGGCTCAATCCGAACGTATCTCTCAGCGCCGCATTGAACTGGGCGATGAAAATCGTCTGCCCCGGCATCGAGGAAAAGGTCATCAGATAACCGGCCCCGATCCATTGCCATTGGGTCGGTGTGAGCAAGCGGAGGGGAGGAGAAGAAGAAGGCGCGAGGACTGACATGTTAGCTGGAATAGGCCAATGCGCGGGCACTGTCACGCTGAAAACACAGTGGTTAACCGAATGCGAACAACCTGCCTAAACTCTTGCTAAAAGCTTATCAAATGTGGTTAACCATTTCCCAACGTTGGGTTTTGATAATCGGCTTCAGCCGGTTAGGTCTCGGTCCTGGCACCGGGAACTGCCGTTAACGGGTTCCCGGAACGCACGCCAAAAATGGCGGCGGCTACGGGGCGAGTGTCGAGAGGCGGAGTATGCGGGTTCGGGCAACCGCGGCATTGAGGGCGATCTGTGCGCTTGGTTTCAGCGCGTTTCTGATCGCGGCAGGTGCCCTTCAGGCAAGCGCCCAACAGGTCAATCCCACCTTCACCGCACAATCCTTCGCCCAGCTTGGCGCAAGCACCGTCCGCCTCGAACTGACCCCGGAACTCCTGTCAAATTATATCGCCAACCGGCAGACCGCCCGGCTCAATTCCGCCGCGCTCGATCAGGCCAACGCCCTGGCGGTCGGTGGTTTCCCGCTGATCCCGCCACAGCCTGCGACGCGCCGCCTCACCCCGCAGCTTTTGCAGAACTACGTGCAGTCCAGCTACGTGCCGACGGCAACGCTGGTGGAAAACATGCGGGCCGAACGCACCTGTCTTGCGCAGGCCGTTTATCACGAGGCGCGTGGCGAACCCGAAAGCGGCCAGTGGGCAGTGGCCGAAGTCATTCTCAACCGGGTCAAATCGTCCCGCTACCCCAACACGATCTGCGGGGTCGTCTATCAGAACGCCAACCTGCGCAACCGCTGCCAGTTCTCGTTCGCCTGCGACGGTCAGCCGGATGGTGGTGGCGATGGCAACCGCATCATCCGTGAGAGCTGGGTCAGGGCCAACGTCATCGCTGAAGCCGCGTTCCAGCGATTCGAGACCGGTGACTATCTGACGGAACTGCCCGAGAACGCCCTTTACTATCACAACGGCACGGTGTCCCCGTCCTGGGCCTCGCGCATGCAGTCCGTCGGCCGCATCGGCGGACATATTTTCTACGCTTCACTCTGATTCGGTGCCTTCGGGCCGCATGTGACCGCCCGCCCGCGTGACATATTTTGCGCGCAATTATGGCGCGAGAAGCTGAAACTCACTATATCTGTTCATGATTTCGGCGGCTGAAGCACGCCGCGCCGGAAAGGATCATTCATGCCAAGAATCGCGCTGGTTGATGACGACCGCAATATTCTGACTTCGGTGTCCATGGCTCTGGAAGCCGAGGGCTATGCCGTTGCCACCTACACGGACGGCGCCTCAGGACTTGAAGGGCTGACTTCTGATCAGCCGGACCTGGCCATTCTCGACATCAAGATGCCGCGCATGGACGGCATGGAACTGCTGCGCCGCCTGCGCCAGAAGTCCGACGTGCCGGTGATTTTCCTGACTTCCAAGGACGAGGAAATCGACGAACTGTTCGGCCTCAAGATGGGTGCCGACGACTTCATCAAGAAGCCGTTCTCGCAGCGCCTGCTCGTGGAACGGGTGAAGTCAATTCTGCGCCGCGCCCAGAGCAAGGACACAAGTTCCTCTGGAAACGGCTCGACGGCCGCACCCGCCGCCGGGGAGAAGAAAGTGCTCGAGCGCGGTCATCTGGTCATGGACGACGAGCGCCACACCTGCACCTGGAAGGGCAAGCATGTCACGCTGACCGTCACCGAATTTCTCATTCTTCATTCGCTGGCCCAGCGCCCGGGGGTGGTCAAGAGCCGCAACGCGCTCATGGACGCCGCCTATGACGACCAGGTCTATGTCGACGACCGTACCATCGACAGCCACATCAAGCGGCTGCGCAAGAAGTTCAAGGTCACCGACGATGATTTCGACATGATCGAAACCCTTTACGGCGTGGGTTACAGGTTCAAGGAGCAGTAGAAGCCTTTGGCCGTTTCCGATGATCATCTCGAGCCCGCCCGGGCCCCGGCTGCCAAGCCGGACCGGGAAAAGGCCGATTCATCGGCGCATTCGATCCAGGCCCGTCTGCGGCTCGGCTGGCGCTGGCTGCGCCGGGCGCTGGACGTCACTGTCTTTTCCTCGGTCTCAAGGCGGATCATCTTCATCAACCTTGCCGGCCTTGCCGTGCTGGTGGTCGGCATTCTCTATCTCAATCAGTGGCGTGCCGGTCTGATCGACGCGCGGGTTCAGAGCCTGAGGGTACAGGGCGAGATCATCGCGGCGGCTATCGCCGCTTCGGCAACCGTCGACAGTGACGTCATCTCGGTCAATCCGGACCGGCTCTTGCAGTTGCAGGGCGACGCACCCGTCTCTCCGCTCAGTTTCTTCGACCCGACGCTGGAGTTTCCGATCAACCCGGAAAGGGTTGCGCCGCTTTTGCGCAATCTGGTGACCCCCACCCGCACCCGGGCCCGTATCTATGACCGGGACGGATTTCTGATCCTTGATTCCTCATCGATCTACATGCGCGGGGAAGTCCTGAACTCTTCAGCAACACCTCCGGCGGAAACCTTTTTTCTGATCGAATGGTGGAACCGGCTGATGACCTGGGTGCCGGGCGACGAATTCCCGCTTTACGTTGAATATGACAGCGATGAGGGCAAACGATATCCGGAGGTTGGCTCGGCGCTGGAGGGCCGCCCCGCCGATGTCGTCCGGCTCGATGCCTCGGGGCAACTGGTGGTGTCTGTCGCTGTCCCCGTGCAGCGGGTGCGGGCCACCGTGGGTGCCCTGCTGCTGTCGACGGAACCGGGTGACATTGACAATATCATTGCCACCGAACGGTTGGGCGTACTGCGCATCGCGCTGGTCGCCGCTGGTGTGACGATCATTTTGTCCTTCTTCCTTGCCGGCACGATCGCCGATCCGATGCGGCGTCTGTCAGCGGCGGCGGAACGGGTGCAGACCTCGATGAGCGGGCGTACCGAAATCCCCGACTACAGCGAACGCACCGACGAGATCGGCCACCTGTCCGGCGCCCTGCGTGCGATGACCGCCGCCCTGTTCAGCCGTATCGAAGCGATCGAGAGTTTTGCCGCCGACGTGGCGCATGAACTCAAAAACCCGCTGACATCGTTGCGCAGCGCCGTGGAAACATTGCCGCTAGTCAAGACCCAGAAGGACCGAGACCGGCTGGCCGAAATCATCCAGCACGATGTACACCGGCTCGACCGGCTGATCTCGGACATTTCCAATGCCTCGCGGCTCGATGCCGAACTGGCCCGCGATGCCTCCAATGTGGTCGACATGAACGATGTGGTCGGCGCCATGATCTCGATGAACGAGGACGTGGCCGCCGAGCGCAAGGTCACCATTGACTACAAGAAGTCCGGCGCCCGCCCGCCACTGGTGCTCGGGCAGGACAGCCGGCTGGCCCAGGTGGTCGCCAATCTGATCGACAATGCCGTCTCCTTCTCTCCCGAAGGCGGCGTGGTGGAAGTTCGGCTTGAAACTGACGCCGAAATGGTCAATTTGTCCGTGCGCGATCAGGGGGGCGGCATACGGGGGGACACGGATCGCATTTTCCAGCGTTTCTATACAGACCGGCCGGATGGTGAGCATTTTGGCGACCATTCGGGTCTCGGCCTGTCGATTTCACGGCAGATCATAGAAGCGCACAAGGGAACGATCACGGCCGAAAACCGTTCCGACCGTTCGGGGGCCTCGTTCACCGTCAGGCTCCCGCGCGCCGAAAAAAGGGAACGAGACTGAGTTTTGGGAGAGACAATGGTTGCCAATCAGAATGTGCATGCCGCAGGTTTGATGATCGACGGCATAGGGCTGTTGGTACGCGGACCGTCGGGGGCCGGCAAATCGCTTTTGCTGCTGGATCTGCTGGACTGGGCGGTATCGCGTGGAAAGGACGCCTTCCTCGTGGCAGACGACCGTCTGGAGATTTCGGCCCGCGACGGCACACTGTTCATGCAGGCGCCTCCGACCATTGCCGGCAAGGTTGAACTGCGCGGCCGCGGCATCGTTTCCCGCCCGCACATCGCCATTGCGCCCATCGACCTGGTGGTCGATCTGGTCGAGAAAATGGAACGGCTGGTTGAAGAGGACCAGTTGGTCACCGAAATCAAGGATATCGAAGTTGCCCGCTGCCCGGTGCCGCAGCGTAAGCTGATTGACCCGATCCACCAGCGGCTGCTGGTGATCGAGGCGCTGCGCGAGCACGCGGTGGATTGATTTTGCCCGGGGGAAATGGCTCTGGACAAGCCAAGTCCGCACAAGTCACAATCCGCCCTCAACGACCTGCGTCCCGCAATGTAAGGATTGGCGATGATCGGAATGGTTCTGGTGACCCACGGCAAGCTGGCCGAGGAGTTTCGCTTGGCCCTCGAACATGTTGTTGGCCCGCAGGAACAATGCGCCGCCGTGTGCATCGGGCCGGATGATGACATGGAAGAGCGGCGCAACGATATTCTGACAGCTGTTCATGACGTGGACACGGGCCAGGGCACCGTGATCCTCACCGACATGTTCGGCGGCACTCCGTCCAACCTCGCCATTTCGGTGATGGAGGGGCGCAACCTGGAAGTGATCGCCGGGGTCAATTTGCCCATGCTGGTCAAGCTGGCGCGGGTCCGGGCTGAAAAGGACATGCGCGATTCGGTCCGCGAGGCGCAGGATGCGGGCCGCAAATATATCAATGTCGCCAACGATGTCCTGGGCGTCTCCTGACCGGAAAAGGGAAGCTATCCGTGTCGATTTCCACTTCCGCAGACAAGAGCATGCCCACCGACAAAGTGCTGGCGCAGCGCATGCGGATCTGCAACCGGCGCGGCCTGCATGCCAGGGCCTCGGCCCGGTTCGTGCGCACCGCGGAAAGCTTTGATGCCGAGATTAGCGTCAGCCGCGACGGCACAACGGTTGGCGGCACCTCGATCATGGGGCTGATGATGCTGGCCGCGGGGCCGGGATCCTCCATTCTGGTCAAGGCCAGCGGCAAGGAAGCGCGCGAAGCACTGGAGGCTCTGTCGGCCTTGATCGAATGCGGGTTTGACGAAGACAGCGACGCGGCCGGCCCGCCAGCCTAGTTTGCCCGGAGCATCACATGCGCATCTCAGGATTGATCGGTGGCGTGCTGATGGCGGGCACCCTGTCGCAGTTCCCTGAATATTCCCAGCAGTATGAGCAGCGGCTGGGAGGCGCCGTCGACCAGCTTGCCGCGGTGGTCGCCGATTTCGATGCCAGCGCTGCCCGGGCGGGGTTGAGCCGGGATCAAGCTCTGCAGACCTACGACGAAACAGGTGAGCCGTTTCTCGCCGACCGCAGCCGCGATATGCAGGCGACCTTTGCACGGTTCGAGAAATTGTCCGCACACCTTGATGCTCTCGAAACGGCGGGGCCGGTCGAAAAGGTCACTGCCTTCGCCAGCTATTATGATGCGGAAATCGGCAGCCGGGCGCTGGAAAACTATGAGCCCGCGGTGCCGGTGACAGCCGAAGGATTCATCTGGGCCGGGCTTGGCCTCATCGGTGGATACGGGGCCGTTGCCGGGCTGTTTGCCGGGGCAAAGCGGATGCGCCGAACCGGCCGCGCCGCCAGTCCGGCGCGCCGTGACGGCTGATCGTCATATAAACATTTCTTTATATCCCCATTGTCTCGGGCCATCTGCCTGGCCTATAAAGCCGGCCAACGGCGGCCCGCCGCCTCCCCCATTTCTGCGGAGCAATACGCAATGAAAACAAACTTCACCGACTATGCGGTCAAGGACATCTCGCTGGCTGACTATGGCCGCAAGGAAATCGAGATGGCCGAGATCGAAATGCCTGGCCTGATGGCCATCCGCGAGGAATTTCGCGCCAGCCAGCCGCTCAAGGGCGCGCGCATCGCCGGATCGCTGCACATGACCATTCAGACCGCGGTGCTGATCGAGACCCTCGTGGCACTCGGCGCCGAGGTCCGCTGGGCCTCGTGCAACATTTTCTCCACCCAGGATCACGCCGCCGCCGCCATCGCCGCCGCCGGCATTCCTGT
Source organism: Devosia sp. (assembly GCA_017794705.1). Lineage (GTDB taxonomy): Bacteria > Pseudomonadota > Alphaproteobacteria > Rhizobiales > Devosiaceae > IH3. Next base: position 1,615,746 of record CP051235.1, read on the forward strand.
GTTTGCCCACAAGGGTGAAACACTCGAAGAATATTGGGACTTCGCCGACCGGATCCTTGACTGGGGCAATGGCGAAACCGCCAACATGATCCTCGACGACGGTGGCGATGCGACCCTGCTGGTGATCAACGGCGCCCGCGCCGAGACTGACCCGTCGATCCTCGAACACCCCAAGTCCGAGGAAGAGACCTACTTCGTCGCTCAGGTCAAAAAGCGCCTCGCTGCCGAGCCGGGTTTCTTTTCAAAAGTGCGCAGCGCCATTCGCGGTGTCTCCGAGGAAACCACAACCGGTGTCATGCGGCTCTACAAGCTGCACGAACAGGGGGCGCTGCCGTTCCCGGCCATCAATGTCAATGACTCGGTGACCAAGTCCAAGTTCGACAACAAGTATGGCTGCCGCGAATCGCTGGTCGACGCCATCCGCCGCGGCACAGACGTGATGCTGGCCGGTAAGGTCGCCATCGTCTGTGGCTATGGCGACGTCGGCAAGGGCTCTGCCCAGTCGCTGCGTGGCGCCGGCGCCCGGGTGCTTGTCACCGAAGTCGATCCGATCTGCGCCCTGCAGGCGGCCATGGACGGATATGAAGTGGTGACCCTCGAAGAGGCCGCGCATCGCGCCGACATCGTGGTTTCGGCCACAGGCAACAAGGACGTTGTCACACTCGACGTCATGAAGAAGCTCAAGGACATGGCGATTGTGTGCAACATCGGCCATTTCGACAATGAGATTCAGGTCGCCGAACTTCAGAACTTCAAGTGGACCAACGTCAAACCGCAGGTCGACATCGTGCATCTGGCCGATGACAAGCGGCTGGTGCTGCTCAGTGAAGGCCGGCTCGTGAACCTTGGCAATGCGACCGGTCACCCCTCGTTCGTGATGAGCGCCTCGTTTGCCAACCAGACGCTGGCCCAGATCGAACTGTGGACAAAGGCGGACCAGTATGAAAACGGCGTGCACGTGTTGCCCAAGCACCTGGATGAGAAGGTTGCCGAACTGCATCTGGCCAAGCTGGGCGCCAAATTGACCAGGCTTTCCAACGAACAGGCGGCCTATATCGGGGTTACCGCCGAAGGGCCGTTCAAGCCGGATCACTACCGCTACTAGGCCGGGTCAAATCAAAAAATCGCCCGCTGATTCCACAGCGGGCGATTTAGACTCTTCAACGCGATTCCATCGCCCGCTATGTTGAAGTGATTCGGGTGGAGCGACGGCACCCGATCGGCGGCAACAGATACTTAAAGGCAGGGGCATGAGACCGGCTTGGTTCCGGAAACGCTGGGGATTCGCAGCAGGGGCTGCAGCCAGCCTTGGTTTTTCCGCCTCACCCGCCGCCGCCCAGACCTTCCAATCCTCCCTGCTTTCCGGTGCCGCGCCGATGGCCATCGCGGTCGGGGCCGTCGCCTTCGGGGTGATCGCCAGTTTTGCCGCCTTCGGGCTTCGCCACCGCTACGCGGCACTGAACGATCAGACTGAAGCGCAACTGGCAGGCGCACGGGCAGATCTCGATGAACTCGAGGCATTGCTTTCCGCCATGCCCGAAGTCACTATCGTCTGGAACGATCAGGACACGCCGCCGCGGGTCTTCGGGGACCCGGAAATCATCGAGGTCAACGGCCGGAACCTTTTGAGCTTTCCGCATTGGCTGGCGCCTGACGACGCCGGCGTTCTGGCCGAAGCGCTCAGCCACCTGCGCATTTCGGGCCAGCCGTTCAGCCTGAACCTGTCGACCCGTGAGGGGCGCGGCGTACGTGCGCTGGGCCGGCCGATCGGCAGCGGGGTAGCACTGAGATTGCGGCTGACCCAGCACAATGTGGAACCGCTCGAAACTGAAAGCCCGGCGGAAACCGAACCTGCCAGCGCCGGGGCCGACCAGCAGGCGGCCCGCGCTATTCTATCGTTACTGCAAAAGCCGGCGTGGGTGCGCGATGCCAAGGGCAAACTGATTTACACCAACGCCGCCTATCGTACGCTGGCGCACCGGCTCGAGGTGGAAACAAGCGCTGACGGCTCGCCGGTGGAACTGTTCACGCCGGGCGAGATCAAGCGCCATCTTTCGGCGCTCGGCGGCGGTGAGCGCGCGGTCAAGATTCAGGAACCGCTGCCGGACATTCCTGAATATCAGTTGATCCTGTTCAGCCTGACCGACGGCACCGCCGGCTATCTCGGCCTTGATGAAGCCCTCATCCGCCCGGCACGGCCGGCGGACCCGAGCCATTTGCTCAGCGTCATCGACACGCTGGCCACACCTGTTGCGGTGTTCGACGCGGAGGCGCGGCTGCAGCAGTTCAATTCGGCCTACGCGCAGTTGTTCCGCCTCGAACCGGGCTGGCTGAAGGTGGGCATGAGCGAACGGCAAATCCTTGACCGGCTACGTTCCGACGAGCAGTTGCCGGTGACGCCCGACTATCAGGCCTGGCGACTGGAGCATCTGAAGTCCTATCAGTTGACCGAACCGCAGGAAAAAACCTGGCACCTGCCGGACGGTCGTTCGATCAATCTGGTCTCGGCTCCGGCGGCCCGTGAAGGCGGGGTCATCTACGTCTTTGAGGACGTGACAGGCCGGCTGAAACTGGAAAGCACCAACAAGGCGCTGGTCAATGTGCAGCGCGAAACACTGAACGCACTTTCAGAAGCGGTAGCCGTGTTCTTCACCGATGGCCGGCTGCGGCTCTACAATCCTCGGCTCAGCGAGATCTGGAAACTGCCGATCAACCAGCTGGGCGATGGGCCGCATATCGACCGGATTGGTGAGGTTTGCGCCCACGAGTGGCCCGAAGACGGGGCGGCCATCTGGAAAAAGCTGAAGCGGGCCGTGGTGGACCTGTCGCCAAACCGGGCGGACACCTCCGGCCGCCTTTCACGCTCCGATGGAAGGCTGATCGACTATTCGGCGGTGCGGCTTCCGGACGGGCAGACCATGCTGACCTTCATCGATGTCACCGAGAGCGCGAATTTCGAGCGGGTGCTGAAAGAACGCAACAATGCGCTTCTGACCGCCGACCGGCTGAAGGACGCCTTTGTGCAGAACGTCAGCTATGAATTGCGTTCGCCGCTGACCAACATCATCGGCTTTGCCGACCTATTGGCCTCGGGCGCCGTGGGCCCGCTCAATGAGCGGCAGAAGCAGTACACGGACTATATCCAGGCCTCCAGCGCCACGCTGGGGCTGTTGATTGACAATATTCTTGACCTCACCCATGTCGACGCGGGCATCGCCGAGCTCAACCTTGAGGAACAAAGCATTCCGGCCCTGATCGAGCGGGCAAGGGCGGGTCTTCATGCGACGCTGACCGGGACGGGTGAGCAGGAACCGCTGAACCTTGTGGTCAGGATCGAGGATGACTTGCCGCCCTTCATTGCTGACGGCAAGCGTGTGGTGCAGGTGCTCTACAATCTTTTGTCAAATGCCGCCAAATTCTCCGATCCGGGCGGAGAAGTCATTCTCTCGGTTGAAGCCCATGCCGGCTGGATCCGTTTCATCATCGAGGACGAAGGCGTCGGTGTGCCTGAGGAAATCCGGGCCGCCATGTTCAACCGGTTCGAGGGCCATGCCGTCGAGGGCCGGCAGCGCGGCGCCGGGCTCGGCCTGTCCATCGTCAAGGCGTTTGTCGAAATGCACGGCGGCACGGTCAGTGCCGACGCGCGCCTGCCGCGGGGCACCAAGGTTATTGTCGCGCTGCCCGAGGATGCTTCGAAAGCCATCGCTCCGAACGCGGCCCGGACGGGCACACTGAGTGCCTGACACGCTGGCGCTCTTTGCCGCGGATGATGCGGCCACCAACGCCATTGGCGAACTGATCGCCCCGCTGCTTCAGCCCGGAGACCTGGTGCTGCTCGACGGCGACCTGGGGTCGGGCAAGACCGCACTGGCTCGGGCGATCATCCGTGGTCTTTCCGGCGATCCGGAACTGGAAGTCCAGTCCCCAACCTTCCTGCTCGTCTTGCCTTATGAAACGGGCGAACAGACCATATTGCATGCCGATCTCTACCGGCTGGCCGGGGCTGCCGAACTCGACGAACTGGGTCTGTTTGACGACCCGCAGGCCATCGTTCTGGTCGAATGGCCCAACCGGGCGCCGGAGCTTTCGTCCCGCGCTGACCTCTTCATCAAGCTCGCGGTAGCGACAGGCGGCAACGGTCGAGCCATTTCGCTCGGTACGCCTTCGGACGAAAAGCGTCTCGCCGGTTTCCAATCCGCCTTGTCCGGATTTGCTGCCGATCCGTGACCTTGCATTCGCCGGGTACGGTGTCATGGTGAACCCTTCTTCATTCCGGACCGGCGCATGACTTCCCGACTGTTCACAATTGCCCCGCATGCCCCGTTCCTGAAACTGCTGGCAGCGCGGGTGCTCGACGGGACACTGTTGGGCGACTGGGCACGCGAGGGCAGCTTCTGGCTGTCCGACGTCACCATCATCCTGCCCACCCGCCGTGCGGCAGACGCGCTGGCAAAGGAGTTTCTCCAGCTCAGCGGCGGGGGTCTGCTACTTCCCGATATCCGCACCTTCGGGGGCGAGGCAGAAGACGAGGAACCTTTCCTGCCACCCCATGATGCGCCGCCCCCGCCCGCCCAATTGCCGCCCGAACAGCGGCGCCTCATTCTGGCTGAACTGGTGGAGGCCTGGATCCGGATCCACCCGCGGTCCCCGCTGGCTGAAGGGGGAGCGCCGAACCCCGTGCAGGTGCTCAGCCTCGCCGATTCACTGGCGACGCTGATAGACGATTTCCATGTCGAGCAGGTCGGCCCGGCCAGCCTGCGCGACCTCAAGGACAAGGAACTGGCCGACTATTGGCGGGATTGTCTGGCCTTTCTGGAGATCGCGTTCGAGCACTGGCCCCAGGCCCTGACCGAGGCCGGCCAAATCGACAAGGCGGAAGCGCGTAATCTCAGGCTGATGCGCCAAGCCGAAACCGCTCCGCTGGTGTTCGGCGAACGCCCGGTCATTGCTGCGGGATCGACTGGCTCGGTTCCCGCGACCGCCGAACTGATGAAGGCGATCACCGGTTTGCCGCGGGGCGCGCTGGTACTGCCCGGGCTCGACACTTCGGTTTCCGCTGCCAGCCTCAGGATTTTGCGCGACCCGGCCCAACAACCGCACGGCCACGCGCAATACCAACTCGTGCAACTGCTCGACCGGCTGGGCGCAGAGCCGCAACAGGTCATCGAACTGGCGGATCCTGAGTCCGCCCCGCGCACCGGCATCGTGCGCCGGGCCCTGGTTCCTGCCGAGGAAACGGCTCAGTGGCACGAAAGCCGTCAAGTCGCAGATGAGAACGCCTCAGAATCAGCGTTGGAACAGGTTGCACTGGCCGTCGCGCACAACGAGCAGGAGCAGGCCGCGGCGGTGGCCCTGGCTGGTGTCGATGCGCTGCGGGCAGGCAAGCAGGTCGGCATCATCGCGCCGGACCGCAATCTGGCCCGGCGGATTTCCAGCGAGCTACGCCGCTTCGGGATCGAGGTTGACGACAGCGCCGGCGCACCCCTGTTCCAGTCGCGGACGGGCCGCCTGCTGCGGCAGACCCTGGCGGTCGCACGCGGCAATTTCGCGCCGGTCGACCTCATGGTTCTGTTGCGCAACCGCTATGTCTGCCTTGGCATGAGCCGTGCCGAATTGGCCGAGGTGGCCAGCGCGCTCGAATATGGCTTGCTGCGCGGCCAGCGCCCCGCGCCGGGGATCGATGGACTTCGCCGCATGCTTGAGATCAATCTGAACGAGGACATCCGCACGGCGCGGAAGCTGACGACCGCCGAAGGGTCGCAGGTGTCCAGGCTGCTTGAGCTTCTGCGGGACGCCGTGACGCCGCTGATTGTGCTTGCGGAAAAGTCTTTCCCGGCAAGCGCATTGTCCGATGCGCTGGCGCAATGTCTTGATCTGTTGCGGCAATCCGCTGAAGGCCAGGTGGCACCCGAGTTGTCCGGTGAACTGGACTTCCGGAGCTGGGCCGGCTCATTGTCAAAGACCGGCCGCCCCGGTCCGCTGTTCGATCTCGACAGTGCCGAGGCGGGGCTGGAACAATTGATGGCGGGGCATTCAGTGCGGCCGCGGGTTTCCGGCGATCCGCGCATCGCGATCTGGGGACGGCTGGAGGCCCGGCTGCAGCCTGCCGACCTGATGATCCTGACGGCGCTCAATGAGGGAAGCTGGCCGGAGGTGGCCGATCCCGGCCCCTGGCTCAACCGGCAAATGCGGTTGGCGGTGGGGCTCGAACCGCCCGAACGCCAGCACGGCCTTGCGGCGCACGATTTTGAAATGGCGCTCGGAGCACCGGAGGTTCTGCTGACCCTGTCCGAGCGGTCGGGCAACAGTCCGGTGACGCCCTCCCGCCTGGTTCAGCGGCTCCTCGGCTACGTAGGAAATCAGGCGGCCGACGGTCTCAAATCGCGCGGGCAGAAATGGGTGCGTCAGGCCAGGATGCTTGACCAAGGCTCAACGCCAGTCGCTGCGGCTGCGCGTCCGGCGCCGCAGCCGCCAGCTGCCAAGCGCGCCCGGCAATTGTCCATTACCCAGGTCGAAAAGCTCATCCGCTCGCCCTACGACATTTACGCCAACCGGACGCTGAGGCTGCATCAGATCGAACCGCTTGGCGCAGAGGTGGGCGCCCGCGAACGAGGGAACTTCATTCACCAGGTGTTCGCCGATTTCGTCATCAACGGGCATGACCCGCTGGCACCGGACGCGCGTTCGCAGTTGCTGGAGCTGGCCCAACAGGAATTCGCCGCGCTCGAAACCATGCCGGAACGGCGGGACATCTGGCTGAAGCGGTTCGAGGCGTCAGCAGAAAAATACCTGCTGTTCGAGCGTGAACGGGCGCCGCGCATCGCTGAACGTCATGCCGAGCAAAAACTCGACTGGAGCTTCGATGTGAAAGGCGAGAGCTTCCGCATCTATGGCCGGGCCGACCGGATAGACCTGCTCAAGGACGGCAGTTGTGAGATCATCGACTTCAAGACCGGCGGCGTACCGACGGCCACCGAGATGAAATCCTATCTCGCCCCGCAATTGCTGCTCGAGGCGCTGATCGTCGGCAAGGCCGGGTTTGGAGAGGACGCCGGCAAGGTCGCCGCCTGTAACACAAGCGCCCTCACCTACATCCGGCTCGGCGCCAACCCGAGCGCCTTCGAGGAGAAGCCATTCGTAGTTGAAAAGGGTGTCGGGCTGATGGAGGCAAGCGACGAGATCTTTGCGCGGCTGCAGCGTCACATCATCCAGTTCCTGCTCAATGATGACCAGCCGATGATGGCAGCGCTCTATCCGAAGCCCAATCAGCAGTTCGCAGGCGAATACGACCATCTCGCCCGATTGCAGGAATGGACCGTTTCGGCGGAGGAGGCGGAATGAACGAACGGCCCGCCACCCCCAGCCCGGATACCGTCAGGAATCAGTACGAGGCAGGTGATCCGGCTACATCGGCCTGGGTGTCGGCAAACGCAGGGTCAGGCAAAACGCATATTCTGACCGAACGGGTGCTGCGCATTCTTCTGACCGGCGTCGCGCCGGACAACATCCTCTGCCTCACCTACACCAAGGCTGCCGCCGCCGAGATGCAGGACCGCGTTGCCAAACGGCTGGCCGAATGGGCGATCTGCAGCGATGCGGAGCTCACGGATAAGCTGACGCGGCTTCAGAATGCGCCGGTCAGCGACACGCAACTGGCACGCGCCCGCACCCTGTTCGCCCATGCGCTTGAGACGCCGGGTGGGTTGAAGATCAATACGATCCATGCCTTTTGCGAATCCGTCTTGCAGCGCTTCCCGCTCGAAGCGGGCGTGCCAATGGGCTTTTCGGTATTGGAGGAGCCGGAACAACAGCAGATGGTACAAGCCGCGCGCGACAGCGTGATGGCCGAAGGGCTGGCCGGTCACCCCGAAGTGGGCGATGCGGTGGCGCTGCTGTTCGGCGCCCTGGGTGACAGTTCCATCGAAAAGGCGATCAGCGAGGCGCTGGCCAATTCGCGTCAGCTGCGCGACGTGCTTGCCGATCCGGCCGGGGCCAAGACCAATCTGGCCGCCCTGCTTGATGTGCCCGAGAACCTGACGCGCGCTGCGGTCGAAATGGAGGTGTTGGGCGGCGGTGTGTTCGGCCGTGCCGAGGCGGAGGCGGTGCTTGATCTCGGGGATGCCGCCGGCAAGCGGGTGGTCAACGGCCTCTGTGCAATCGACTGGGACGCGCCGACCGCCGACATGTTCTTCGAGGCTTTCCTCAAGAAAGACGGCCTGGTTCCTTCCAGCTTCCCGGTAAAGGGATTTGTAGCCGCCCATCCGGACCTGAGCGCACTTCTGAGCGATGAAGCGGCGCGACTGGAACAACTTTACGACCGGCGCAAGGCTGCGGACATTCTCAGCATCTCGTCGGCACTGGTCACCGTGCTGAAGGCCATCGACACGCGCTATACGGCGGCCAAGCTGGCGCGCAACCGGCTCGATTTCGATGATCTGATCACCCGGCTCGTCGCCCTGCTCAACCATCGTGAGGCGCGCGACTGGGTGCGCTACAAGCTCGACAGCGGCATCACCCACATCCTTGTCGATGAAAGCCAGGACACCAATCCCGACCAGTGGCAGGTGGTCACGCAATTGACCGAGGAGTTCTTTGCCGGAGAGGGCATCGTGGGGCGCAACCGCTCGGTCTTTGCGGTGGGCGACGAAAAGCAGTCGATCTACTCGTTCCAGGGGGCCGATCCGGCGCTGTTTGCGGACACGGGCAGCGCCATCTCGCTCAGGGCAAGCCAGGCCGGCCTGCCCTTCATCAAGCGGCCCTTCCGCTCCAGTTTCCGCACGCTCGATAATGTGCTCAGCGCCGTCGACAGGGTATCCGCCGACCCCGAAGTTGCCGCCGGGTTGATGCTCGACGACAGCTACACGGGCCATGAGAGCGCCCGCGATCACAAGGGCGGATCGGTCACGCTCTGGCCGCTTTGCGAGCCCCTCGACGAAAATGAGAGCGACGGCGAATGGCCAACGCGTCCGCTCGAAATGCAAAAGTCGCCGCCCAACCAGCTGGCGGACCGGATCGTCGCGCAGATCAGCGACTGGATCGAAAAGAAACGCCCGTTGGCTTTCCGCGAACGGGCTGTCACAGCGGACGATGTGCTCATTCTTGTGCAGTCGCGCGGGCCGTTGTTTGCCGCCATCATTGCCGCGCTCAAACGTGCCAACCTGCCCACGCCGGGAGCTGACCGGCTTTCGGTGACCGGGCATATCGTTACTGCCGATCTGATGGCGCTGGCCGATGTGCTGTTCAATCCCGAGGATGATCTGCTGCTGGCCGCGGTGCTGCGCTCGCCGCTGTTCGGGATCAGCGAGGATCAGTTGCAGTCGATCGCAATGGACCGCGGCAGCAAGAGCCTCTGGCGGTCGCTTTCAGCGCTGGCCCGATCCGAAGGCTGGGCCGGGACGGCGCTTGACCGGCTGGAAAGTTGGCGCAACCGGCTGGATTTCGAACGGCCCTACGAGTTCTTTGCCGAGGTGCTGTTTGCCGAAAGTGGTCTGAAACTGTTCCATCAGCGGCTGGGGACCGAGATAGACGATGTGGTCAGTGCCTTTCTCGATCTGGCGCTGGAACATGAACGCTCCGCGCAACCGGGCCTTTTGGGCTTCATTGCGGAAATGCGGGCGCGCGACCTCGCGATCAAGCGTGAACTGGCCGAGGGTGGCAATGGCGTCCGGGTGATGACAGTACATGGCGCCAAGGGGCTGGAAGCGCCCATCGTCATTCTGGCAGACGCCGCAAGCCTTCCGGCGCAGTCCCGGCCGGTCTACATCAAAGATGGCCCCCGTCCGCTTCTGGCTTATGTACCCAACAAAGGGGCGCACACGCAGCAAAGCACCGAACGACTGCTGGCGCCTCGTGAAGTCGCGGAGACGGCGGAGTACTGGCGCAAGCTTTATGTCGGCATGACCCGCGCCGAGGACGAGTTGCACGTCGCCGGCTATCTCAACAAGCGCAGCAAGGTCGATGGCACCTGGTTCGAAAAGGTCCAGCAGGCGCTGGCGCCGGACAGTATCGAGGTTGATCTGGCCGGTGAGGAGGCCAAGGCCTTGCGCTTCCCCGCGGTCGTTCCAGCGCCCCTTCCCGTAAAGTCACACGCCGCGGCACTGCCGTCCGATGTTGCGGAAAGCCCTGATATGGCTCCACCGTCGCCGGCCACCCGCTTCGAGACCATCTCCCCGTCGCGCGCAGGTGATGAGGGCCCCCGCGCAGCGGAGCCGCGCCTGACGTCTGCGGAGTTCAGCCGTGACGAGGACCTTTTGGCGCTCGACCCCGAGATGGCGCGCAGGCGTGGCACGGTACTGCACGCGCTGTTGCAGCATCTGGAAAAGGTACCTGACACCCAACGCCCGGAAGTCGCACTCGGTGCCCTGCAGGTGCTGTTGCCGGAAGCCCCGGACCTGCACGAAGAACTGGCTGCCAAGGCGCTTGCCATCTATGCAGGGGCCCACGCAAACCTGCTGTTCGGGCCTGACAGCCGGGCTGAACTGCCGTTCCTTTTGAGCGCTCAACGCAATGGCAAGCCGGTTCAGATCACCGGGCGCATCGACAGGACGGTGGTGACGGACACGGACGTGCTGCTGGTTGATTTCAAATCCGATGCCCTGCCCGCCACCAGGCCGGAACAGGTAGGCGCCGCCTATCGCACCCAGTTGGGACTATATGTGCTGGCGGGAAAAAAACTTTTCCCCGGCCGACAGATTCGCGCGGCGCTGTTTTGGACGCAGACTGAATCGCTGATGGAAATGCCGGAAAAGCTGCTGGAGGCGGAAATCGCGGCCTACACGCTCGAGTGAAGCGCTTGAAACTGGCTCCGACTCTTTCTAGCTATTAGGCAACTGATGTTTCCCAAAGAAAGGCAGATGCGATGACATCCGCAGTTACCGACAGAGATTTTGCCACCGAAGTGCTGGGCTCGAAGGAACCGGTGTTGGTGGACTTCTGGGCCGAATGGTGCGGCCCGTGCAAGGCCATCGGTCCGATGCTTGAAGAGTTGAGCGGCGAACTTGAGGGCAAGGTCAAGATCGTCAAGCTCAACGTCGATGAGAACCCCGAGACCATGATCAAATATGGTGTGCGGTCCATCCCCACTATGATCCTGTTCAAGGGTGGCGAAGCGGTTGACATGAAGGTCGGTGCCGGCACCCCCAAGGCAGGCATGAGCAAATGGCTGGAAAGCCACGCCGCCTGATCGAGGCGCCAGAACTGAAATGCAAAACACCGCCGAATTTCGGCGGTGTTTTTTTGTCCGGCAATGCGGAAGATGAAAACCCTAGACGCGGGCCCGCTTGCAACCTTCGGCCAATGAAGAGGTGAGCGTCAGGATGTCTTTGGGCGTGGCATCGGTCGCCTTGCCGTGCTTGAGGCTGTCGCCTACTGCATTGACTAGGGCGGTGCCCACTGCCACGCCGTCGGCATGTTTTCCGGCTGCCGCAGCATTGTCGGCGGTCTTGATGCCGAAGCCGACAACCACGGGCAAGTCGGTATAGGTCTTGATGCGCTTGACCGCATCGCCGACGCTATCGGCATTGCCGAGCGTCGCCCCGGTAATGCCGGTCATGGTGACGTAATAGACAAAGCCCGAGGTGTTCCTCAGCACCGTCGGCATGCGCCGGTCGTCGGTGGTGGGCGTGATCAGCCGGATGAAGCTGATCCCGGCCGTTTGTGCGGGCAGGCAAAGTTCATCATCTTCTTCGGCCGGCAGATCGACGATGATCAAGCCGTCGATCCCGGCGTCAGCAGCATCCGCCACAAAGCGCTCCACGCCGTGGATGTAGATGGGATTATAATAGCCCATCAGCACGATCGGCGTTGTTTGATCGGTCTCGCGGAAACTTTTGGCCATGGCCAGTGTCTTGATCAGGGTCTGACCGCCTTTGAGCGCCCGCAACCCGGCCGCCTGAATCGCCGGTCCGTCCGCCATCGGATCGGAAAAGGGCATGCCCAGTTCGATGATGTCGGCACCTGCCGCCGGCATCGCCTTCATGATGTCCAGCGAGGTCTGGTAGTCCGGGTCACCGCCCATGAAATAGGCGGCCAGTGCGGGACGGTTCTCGGCGGCGCAGGCCGAAAACTTTTGCGAAATGCGGGAGCCGCTCATTTCAGGTTCATCCCCAGTGCCTTGCCGACAGATTCCACGTCCTTGTCGCCACGTCCCGAAAGGCACAGAACAATGGTCTGGTCCTTGCCCATGTCCGGGGCCAGCTTCATCAGCTGCGCCAGCCCGTGGGCGCTTTCGAGCGCCGGGATGATCCCTTCAAGTTTCGTGCAGGCCTGGAAGGCATCAAGGGCTTCCTTGTCGGTGATCGGCACATAGGTCACCCGGCCGCTGTCGCGCAGGAACGAATGTTCCGGCCCTACTCCGGGATAGTCGAGCCCCGCGGAGATCGAGTGACCCTCGAGAATTTGCCCGTCTTCGTTCTGCAAGAGATAGGTGCGATTGCCGTGCAGCACACCGGGGCGTCCACCGGTCATCGAGGCGGCGTGGCCGTCTTCAACGTCCAGCCCGTAGCCGCCGGCTTCCGCGCCGTAAATCTTGACGTCCGCGTCATCGAGGAAGGGATGGAAAGTGCCGATGGCATTGGACCCGCCGCCAATGCAGGCCACAAGCGCATCCGGCAGCCGTCCGGTCATCTCGACGATCTGCTCACGCAGTTCATTGCCGATGACGGACTGGAAGTCGCGGACCATTTCCGGATAGGGATGCGGCCCTGCTGCGGTGCCGATCAGATAGTAGGTGGTATCGACATTGGTCACCCAGTCGCGCAGCGCCTCGTTCATGGCGTCCTTAAGCGTACCCGCACCGGCCGTAACCGGCCGTACTTCTGCGCCGAGCATCTTCATGCGCAAGACGTTCGGCATTTGCCGCTCAACGTCAGTGGCGCCCATGAAGACGGTGCACGGCAGGCCGAAGCGCGCACAAACCGTTGCGGCCGCCACGCCATGCTGGCCGGCGCCGGTTTCGGCGATGATGCGGGTCTTGCCCATGCGCTTGGCCAGAAGAATCTGCCCGAGGCAATTGTTGATCTTGTGCGAGCCGGTGTGGTTGAGGTCCTCGCGCTTGAAATAAATCTGCGCGCCACCCAGTTCATCGCTCATCTGCCGCGCATGATAAAGCGGCGACGGACGACCGACATAGTGGGTGTGTAGATCGCCGAGTTCGGCACCATATTCGGGATCGTTTTGGGCGTCCCTGTAGGCCTGTTCCAGATCGAGGATCAGCGGCATCAGGGTTTCGGCGACGAAGCGCCCGCCGAAATTGCCGAAACGCCCCTGTTCGTCAGGGCCGTTGCGCAATGAATTTATGCCGTGCGAAGCCATGTTCAATGCCCTTGCCAGAAGTCCGGCGAGCCGGAATGATGAAGTCTAGGCGCCGCGTGCCGCCGAAACGAAACGCTGCATCAGCGCCGGATCCTTCTGACCCGGGCTGGTTTCCATGCCCGAAGAGGCATCGACGCCCCACGGCGAGACCTTGGCGATGGCGTCCGCCACATTGTCCGGCGTGAGGCCACCGGAAAGCATGAACTCAAGTGCCGGGTCAAGGTCTTTGAGCAGGTTCCAGTCGAACACCGAGCCGAGGCCCCCGGGCCGGTCGGCATCTTTGGGGGCCTTGGCGTCAAGCAATACCCGGTCGGCAACGGCATCGAACTCGGCAACGCGCGCCACATCCTCGGCGCTTGCGATGGCCACCGCTTTCATCACCGGGATACCGCCTTCGGCGCGGATCGCTTCCACCCGCTCGGGAGGTTCGGAACCATGCAGCTGGATGAAATCCGGGTCGAACGCCGCGACTTCGGCGACGCGGGAATTATCCGGGTTGACCATCAGCACGGCGATTTCCACCCTTCCGCGGGCCAGTGAAATCAGTTCGCCCATCTCGTCCATCTGCACATGGCGGGGACTTTTGGGGAAATTGACGAAACCGACCATGTCGGCACCGGCTGCAATGGCCGCTTCGAGCATTTGAGCGTCGCGGAGACCGCAAATCTTGATGATGATGTTCTGGGGCATGGCTTTCAGAAGATGTCAGGGCCCTTCAATGACCGGGAACGAACCGCGCGACGATGCGTCTGCGGACCTTTGGTTTACGGCTTCGAGTTCGCGGGCTTTCTTGCGCCACTGGCGCTTTTCCTTGCGCTGCTTGCCTTGCGCAAACCAGCTGGCGATACCGCCCAGCACGACGCCGGCGATCAATAGTGCGTAGATCACCAAGAACAGTGGTATTTCGAGCGGGCCAATCAGCGGATTGGTGGAAGAGAACGGGTCGAGCCGCACCTCAACCGAATGCCGGTTGGCCAAGGCAAACAGAGCCAGCACCACGCAGAGCGGCAGAAGCACGAACCAGCCCATCAATTTTTTGGTCATTTCATTCAAGCTCACGTCAGGCTGATGGTCCGCGTGGCACCCTTGCTAGTTATTCAGCCGCTCGCGGATTTCCTTGCCGGCCTTGAACTGCGGAACATATTTCTCCGAGACATCGACCTTCTCGCCGGTGCGCGGATTGCGCCCCACGCGGGCTGGCCGGTTCTTTACCGAGAACGCACCGAAACCGCGCAATTCAACGCGGTCCCCATTGGCCAGACCATCTCCGACGGCGTCCAGGATGGCCGTTACGATATTTTCGACGTCACGTTGAAACAGGTGCGGATTCTCGTCCGCCAGTTTTTGAACCAGTTCAGACTTGATCATGTTCACCCCCAAGGGAACCCAAGGCATTCAGTGCCAATGAGTTATATCACTGGCCAGCCTGCCAAAGCGAGACCAAACCGTCAAGCGACGCCAGCGCCGCGCGATCCAGTCCAACCGCTGAACGGGCCTCGGCGCCAATGAGTTCCATCCAGCGCTCGATGTCGGATTGCGGCGGCGGCCAATAGGTGTGCACGGGCAGATCTTCGGTCCCCGTTTCACTGGCGATCCAGGTCTCGGCTTCCAGTTCGCCGCCGAATTCATCGATGAGCCCGAGGTCCAGTGCGTCGCGGCCGTTGACGATGCGGCCATCGGCGATCGTGAGTATGGTTTCATCGTCCAGACCGCGCCGCTCGGTCACGATTTCGAGGAACCATACGAAGCTGTCGTCCACCAACCGCTGGAAACTGGCGCGCGCCTCGCCTTCTAGCGGCTCGTCGCTGTC
Source organism: Devosia sp. (assembly GCA_017794705.1). Taxonomy (GTDB): domain Bacteria; phylum Pseudomonadota; class Alphaproteobacteria; order Rhizobiales; family Devosiaceae; genus IH3. The sequence goes on from CP051235.1 coordinate 1,630,867, forward strand.
CGGCTCGGCCTTGAGTTCGCCGGAGGCCACCTTGTCGATGTCGACACCGATGATCTCCATCAGGCCGGATGCATTGAAATGCTGGTAGAGCACGCCGACCGAGCCGACCAGCGACAGGCGCCGGGCAAAGATGCGGTCCGAGGCAATGGCCGTCATGTAGGCCGCCGAGGCCCCCAGTTCGTTGATCACCGCAACGACCGGCTTTTCTGAATTGAGGCGCATCAGGGCTTCATAGAGTTCTTCGCCGCCCGCTGTGCTGCCGCCGGGCGAATTGATGCGCACGATCACCGCCTTGACCCTGTCGTTCTCGGCCATGCGTTCGATGGCGGCGAGCCGGGCGGGGTTGGTGGTCACCACGCCATCAAGAACCAGACGGCCGACATGATCCTGTTCAGCCGCGCCTGACTGGTCGCCGGCGATGCGCAGGGTCAGGGTGACCAGCACCAGCGCCACCGCGATGAATGCCAGTGCCCGCCAGCGCGACCGCGACCGGCTGAGCGCACGGGCGATCGGTTTTTCGTCGGGATGTGAAGTAGTGTCCGTCAATTTGAGCCGCCGCCGTTCAATCTGCCCAAAGGCTTAGAACCTCAATCGAGTGAAAACAAGGCGCGCCGCTCAGTCCAGTTGCCGCACCATGAAGCGGGCATCCGGCTCGTAGCTTTGAAGCTTGGCTGCGAGTTCGGGCCGGTTGGTGACGATAAACCATTGGCTTTCCCAGAAGCGCTGGCTTTCGTTGACGGCCACAAGGCTCATGGAGGCAAATCCGCGCGTCCGGGCCCATGATGACATCTGGCTGACGATCTGTTTCGCCGCGCCGGTGCCGCGCGCCTGGGGCAAAAGGGCAAGGTCGTGAATGTACAGGCTGTCAGCGCCCGCTGCGATCTCGCCCAGCAAGCTGTTGAGACGCGGCACCTTTCCGAACTCAACGGGATGGGAAAACAGGTAACCCGACGCATCACCGTCGACCCGAAGCAGCTGGCAGCCGTCGGGAAACAGCGAGAGCCTTTCGGCAAATATGGCGTCTTCCTCGGGAAAGCCCGGATGCACTTCAGCCGCGATACGGGAGACGTCAACCAGGTCCGCGTCCTGCATCTTCTGCCATTCGACTGTCATCAGCCCCTCCGTCCAGGGTCCCAACAAAAAGCCCGCGCCACCGAAGCAGCGCGGGCCTGATACGTCAAATCCGAAGATTGAAGACCTATTCTTCTTCGTTCTTCTTGAGGGCGGCGCCCAGGATGTCGCCAAGCGAAGCACCGGAGTCCGAAGAACCGTACTGCGCGACGGCTTCCTTTTCCTCGGCGATTTCCAGCGCCTTGATCGACAGACCGATCTTGTGGGTCTTGCGGTCGAACTGCGTGACGCGGGCATCCACCTTTTCGCCGACGGCGAAACGTTCCGGACGCTGATCGCCGCGATCACGGCTAAGGTCCGAACGGCGGATGAAGGCGGTCATTTCGGTGTCGCCAACGGTGACTTCGATGCCGCCGTCATTGACCTGGGTCACCGTGCAGGTGACCACGGAGCCACGCTTCAGGCCGCCGGAATCGCCGGCACCTTCAGCGGCAGCACCAGCTGTGGACAGCTGTTTGATGCCAAGCGAAATGCGCTCTTTTTCCATGTCGACGTCAAGCACCTGGGCCTTGACCATGTCGCCGCGCTCATATTCCTCGAGCACGTCTTCGCCCGGACGCTGCCAGTCGAGATCGGACAGGTGGACCATGCCGTCCACATCACCGTCAAGGCCAATGAACAGGCCGAATTCGGTCTTGTTCTTGACTTCGCCTTCGACGACGGTACCGACCGGATGGGTCTCGGCAAAGTGGGCCCACGGATTGTCGATGCACTGCTTGAGACCAAGCGAAATGCGGCGCTTTTCCGGATCCACTTCCAGCACCATCGCTTCGACTTCCTGGGAGGTCGAGACGATCTTTCCCGGATGCACGTTCTTCTTGGTCCAGGACATTTCGGAAACGTGGATCAGGCCTTCGATGCCCGGCTCCAGTTCGACGAATGCACCGTAGTCGGTGATGTTGGTGACGCGGCCGGTGAACTTGGCACCCACGGGATACTTGGCTTCGATGCCTTCCCACGGATCAGCCTGCAGCTGCTTCATGCCCAGCGAGATACGGTGGCTGTCGTGGTTGATACGCACGATCTGCACCTTGATGGTCTCGCCGATCGACAGCACGTCGGACGGGTGATTGACCCGGCGCCATGCGATGTCGGTGACGTGCAACAGACCGTCGATGCCGCCGAGATCAACGAATGCACCATAATCGGTGATGTTCTTGACCACGCCGTCGACAACCTGACCCTCGGCCAGCTGCTGGACGATTTCGGAACGCTGTTCGGCGCGGCTTTCTTCCAGAATGGCGCGGCGGGAAACAACGATGTTGCCCCGGCGCTTGTCCATTTTCAGGATCTGGAAAGGCTGCGGCACGTTCATCAGCGGGCCGATGTCGCGGATCGGACGGATGTCGACCTGCGAACGCGGCAGGAAGGCGACAGCGCCATCCAGATCGACGGTGAAGCCGCCCTTGACCTGGTTGAAGATCTGGCCTTCGACCTTTTCATTGTTCTCGAAGAACTTCTCGAGGCGGACCCAGCTCTCTTCGCGGCGGGCCTTTTCACGGCTCAGCACCGCTTCGCCCATCGCGTTCTCGACGCGGTCCACGTAAACTTCAACTTCGGCACCCGGGGCAATCGTGCCGTCCTTGCCGGCGGCGCCGAATTCCTTCAGCGGCACGCGGCCTTCGGTCTTCAGACCGACGTCGATAATGGCGAGGTCTTTTTCAATGGCCATCACCTTGCCTTTGACAACGGTGCCTTCAAGCGGCTCGTTGTCGACAAACGAATCCAGCAACATGGATTCAAAATCGTCTTTGGTTACATCCTGCAGTGACATTTACTCTCCAATGGCGCCGTGACTTTAAGGGTTTGAATGGGCCGCACCGCCAAAAACAATATCCCGGTTCTCCAACCCCAAGAGGGCGGCAGAACCCGGCGCGCCGGATATTCGGATCCGATCGATGCAACTAAGATTTGTCCGCGTGCCGTTCGGGGTCTTGTCCAGCCCTGGGGCTGAACCGGTGCCCGGCGTCATCTGCAGCGCATGGCGGCGGGCTCTGGATTTGGCGGACTAGCCGCCGGACCTGCCGTCCAAGGCTGCCTCTGCAATCGCAAGGGCAGCGCGGAATGCGGCTTCTATATCCATTTCGCTTGTATCTAGCAAGTGCGCATCTTCGGCCACATAGAAGGCCCCCGCCGGGTTGTTGCGGTCCGCCTCATCGCGCGCCTCAATCTGGGCGAGCATGTCCTCAAAGCGGATCGGCCTGCCCTTTGCCTGCAGCTGTTCGGTGCGGCGGCGGGCCCGCACCTCGGGGTCGGCGGTGATGTAGAGCTTGACGTCGGCGTCCGTACAAATCCGGGTGCCGATGTCTCTTCCGTCAAGCACGGCACCGCCCGGCTGCAGGGCAAAGTCACGCTGGAATTGACGCAATGCGGCCCGCACGCCCTCGATGCGGGAGACCCTTGAGGCTGCGATGGCCACCTCGGGCGCATCCAGCTTCTCCGGATCAAGGTCCGACTTGTCCAGCGCTTCTGCCGCTGCAATAGCCCGTTCCGGCAGGTCCTCATCGTCAAGCCTGTCGATCATCTTCAGTCCTACAGCGCGGTAGAGCAGGCCGGTATCGAGATGGGGCAATCCGAAGTGCCGGGCCAGGCGGGCGGCGATGGTGCCCTTTCCGGAGGCGGCGGGACCGTCGATGGCAATGATCATGTGCGGCCGCTCCGGACACTCACTGGGCTCAGGTTTCACCTAGCGGCCCGACCGGGCAAGGGTCAATCCACACGCGTGTGCCACGGTCGAAATTTGCGTTTGACAGGCGCACTTGCTTTGATTAACCGGACAGGCGCGCCGGAGCCGCCGGAAACAATGGCTCGAGCCCGGCGTTGCCCCGAACCGACGGCCATTCAATCAAGCGATATCAAGAGGTAGCACCGGTGTCCAAAGCTGAACGTGGAACCAAGCGGCAGTGCCTGAAATGCGGGACCAAATATTATGATCTGAACAAGGATCCCATTGTCTGCCCGAATTGTGGCGCGCCTTTTGTCGCTGCCATGACAGCTGCGGAAAAAGTCCGGTCCAAGGAAAAGCCGGAAGTCCGGGACGACGATGACGACGTGGACGAGGTTGAAGTCGACGAGGCCGCCGAAGCAGTCGGTGCCGAAGTGGTTTCGCTTGAAGACGCCGAAGCCTCGGTCAACGACAGTGACGATGATGACGAGGATGAGGACGGCGACGACGTCATTCCCGATCTTGACGATGACGAAGACGTCGACGATATCGGCGGCGAAGTCGACAATTCCTTCATCGAGGACGATGACGAGGATGAGGACGACATCGAGTTCGATGTTTCCCGCGACGACGACGACTGATTTCTGCCTGTTTCGGGCGGGCTCAAAAATCCCGCCCAAAACTACTTGCGCCAATCTTTCGAGTTGAATAGGTTGCGCGCCGTTCGCTAGGGGGATAAGACCCGGCGATCCCAATGATGGGGCCATAGCTCAGCTGGGAGAGCGTCTGCATGGCATGCAGAAGGTCAGCGGTTCGATCCCGCTTGGCTCCACCAAATTTCCTTCCGACGCCACGGAATTTAGCGGCCGCAATTATTGTCGCCACTTACGTTCGCGATATCATTGCCGCACCCATACAGGTGACGGAAAGCGCATGAGCGATCGTTCCCGAAAAGGCCCGCTCGACACCAGCGGCATCGACCGGATCATCGGCTACAGGCTGCGCCGGGCGCAGGCCTATGTGTTCCAGGAGTTCAAGACGCATTTCGACCCGCTGGGCTTGACCCCTGCGGATTATTCGACGCTGGTCCTGATCGGCGACAATCCGGGACGCCGGCCGTCCGAACTTGCCGAGGCACTGGGCATTCAACGTGCCAATTTCGTGCCCCTGGTGGCCGGACTTGAGGCGCGCGAATGGCTGGAGCGGCGCAAGTCGACATCCGACGGACGCTCCTTCAGCCTGCATCTGACGGAACTTGGTCAGCAGGTTCGCCAACGCGCCGATCAGGTTCAGGCGCGGTTCGAGCAGAAATGCATCGCCGAGTTGGGCGGTGAAGTGGGGCGCGACGAACTGCTGAACCTTTTGGGCCGTTTCAGGGGTTAGGGTTCGACATAGCGATTAAGCTGCCGGCTGTGCAGCCGGCCACTTTGCCAATAGACAGCAACCGCCTCTTTTTCCACCCGCTCCAGCACCAACAAGCCGGCCGCTGCTTCGGGCAATTCGATGTTTGCAAGATGCATGGGTCTGTCGCTGCCCGGTGTGATCCACTGCCAGGCTTCGGTTTGCCCCACATATCCCGGACGCAGCCCGTCACCTGCATCGGCTTCGTCGAACCCGAATGTCTGGACCTCCGCCGCATTCCGGCAAAGCGCCAGCCCGCGCGTCCCGTCGGACACACGCACCACCTGGGCGACCACGTCCGAAACCGAGTTGCCGTCGATATCGATCGTCAACCGGCGGGGCAGCCACTGGGCATTGAGTTCGTACCCGGTGAAATCCAACCCGCAACCGGTAAACAAGCCCCGGTCGAGCACGTTGAATTCAAGGCTCGCCGCGTCCGCCTCGGCCATCTGCTCGGCTTCGGATTTGGGCCAGGACAGGCAGGCGGAGAACTTCAGATAATTCATTGTCGCCTGTTCGCCCGCCACAAGGTTGGACAGCCCCATATCCTCGACGCGCAGCCAGCCAATTCCGTCATCCGGCCCCGGTTCGATCAGCCGCGGCTCGCCCGGATCAGTCGATGCTTTGTAGCCGCCCGTACCGGCAAGACCCGGCGAGATGACGAAGCCGCGCAGGTGCTGGGGCGCGTTGACGTCCCCCTCATTGGGCCCGGTGTTGGCGGCGTTGCGGAAGTGCCAACCGAGAATGTCACGCGGATTGGGCGCGCCGCCATGTGGTGGGGTCAAGGAGGTGAGATCACTGACCGTGCCGTCCGTCGCATGATCAAACAGGCGGATCGACCAACCGGCGGGATCGCGGACCAGCTCGAAAGTCCAGCCGTTGTCCAGTTCGAAGCCAAAACCGGCGTTGCCTGCCACCTCGATGCTGGTGTCGCCTTCCGGTGTGGTGACGGGGACCGCATGCATTGCGGTTGTGGGGCTGCAGGTTTGCGCCACTGCGGACCCGCACCACAGGACGGTCAAAAGCGCGAAAAACCAGATCCGCAAGCACATTCTAGGGGTCCAACAGCCACAATTCGGTGATTTCGACCGTCTGCCGGATCATGGTCCGCGCCTCTTCCGCTTCGGCACTTGCAGCATCCCCGCTGTCTAGAAGCGCCGAGAACCCGGCGATGAATTCCCCCACGCGCGCTTCAAACTCGGGCCAGCTCTGCCCGCCCTCGGGCATCACGCCATCCGCCTGCAGTGCGGCGATTTTTGCTTCGATGGCGGCGACCGCTGCGGACAGTTCCCCGGTCCCGGATGTTTCCACAAACACATCAGGCGGGTTTTGCATTTGCGCCATCTGCGCGTAGGCAACGAGGAAAGGCGGCAGCATTTCACTTTCAAATCCGCGGGCTGATCCTTCAATCCAGGCATTGAGCAGTTCGTCATCACATGTGGTTTCCGCCCCTAGCCGATCGGCTTCGGCCGTCATCAGCTGCATCTGGTCGGCAGACCGGGCGGCCATGTCCTGCGCCACCATGCCACTCAGCGCCGCGGATTCCCACGGTTTGAGCAATTCGCATTCGAGCCCGCGTTCAGCAAACATCTGAACCATGGCGTTCGAGCGCACGGCACCGGACAGTTGGTCCTGGGCCGCTGCAGGCAAAAGTAAAAGTAGGGGCACGGTGACGGCACCGGCCACCCAGATTGATTTGGATTTCACTGCGTCCTCCCTGGTGCCATGCGGCACAGGACCACTGTTGGCAATTGTGCAGCGCTTGTCCAGTGCCGCCCGTCGCGTGCTAGGGTGGTGGGACCAGGGAAAGGGCAAGGGAGACGCGACAGGTGGACGGCGGCTTGATCATGGTCAGCTGGATGGATTTCTGGTCTGAGCTGCAGACCGCATTCACCTTTGTGCAGATCCGCTTCGTCTCGGCACTGTTTCACCCCTGGGGCCTGATCCAGATCCTCATTCTTCTGGCGCTCTATGGTGGTGCGGTCTGGGCTGACCGGCTGGTGGCGCCGCGCCTTGAGGAACGGATCAGGGCGCTCGACACGACCCGGCGGCGGCTGAAACTGCTGGCGCTGCTGCTGAGGCGGTTGCGCCGGATTTTCTTCGTTATCGCGACCTGGGTCACCTTGTGGATCATGCAGGCGGTCACATGGCCCAGCCGCTCCTATCTCATCGGCGTGGCCGCCAGCCTTGCCACCGTGTGGCTGGTGGTGTCGGTCGCCGGACGGCTGGTGGCCAATCCGCTGATCTCGCGCACCCTGGTGATCGCGGCCTGGTCGGTGGCCATCGTCCAGATTCTGGGGATGACCGAGATCGCGCTGACCGTGCTCGATTCGGCGGCGATTTCGTTCGGCGAGTTCCGCCTTTCAATGCTGACGCTGGTCAAATCGGCGGGCCTGATTGCCGCCCTTCTGGTGGCGGCCTCGTTCCTCGCCCGCTTCACCGAGCAGCGGGTTGGCGCCATGACGGACCTGTCGCCGTCGATGCGGGTTTTGACCGGCAAGGCGGTGCGCATCGGCCTGTTCGCCATCGCTGCCGTGATCGGTTTGCAGTCGATCGGGCTCGACTTGACGACCCTGACGGTGTTTTCCGGCGCCATCGGTCTCGGGCTTGGCTTCGGGCTGCAAAAGGTGGTGTCCAACTTCATATCGGGCATCATCCTGTTGCTCGACAAGTCGGTGAAACCCGGTGACGTGATTGAGGTGGGCGACACATTCGGCGCCATCAATAACCTCGGCGGGCGCTATGTCTCCGTGGTCACGCGGGATGGCCGGGAGTATCTGATCCCGAATGAAGACCTGATCACCAACCAGGTCATCAACTGGTCGCATTCAGACACGCGGGTCCGGCTGGAGGTAGAGTTTGGGGTCTCCTACGAGGCCGATCCGCTGACGGTGCGCAAACTGGCCATCGAGGCGGCGGCCCAGCCCAAGCGTGTGCTTGCCGTGCCCAATCCGGTCTGCCACCTTGTTGAATACGGGGAATCCTCGGTCAATTACGTGCTGCGCTTCTGGATTTCCGATCCCAGCGTGGGCGTGGTCAACATCCGCTCCGAGGTGTTGATCTCCCTCTGGTACGCGCTCAAGGAGGCCGGCATTTCCATTCCCTATCCGCGCCGCGATCTGGAGTTTACCCAGCCTGTGCGGGTGCAAATGGAGCCGGCTGAAAAGCCGGCGACCAAACCCCGCACCCGCCGCACCACCCGCAAGAAGCCGGGCTAGGAGGCCCTCTTTATGTACTACGTAGCCTTTTTGCGCGGCATCAATCTGGGCAAGCGCAAGGTGAAGATGGACGAGTTGCGCAAGGTGCTGGCAGATCTCGGCTATTCGGGCGCCGAGACGCTGATCGCCAGCGGCAATGTATTGCTTAAATCGGACAAAGAGCCTGACGTTGAAGCGCTGGAGAAGGGAATGAAAGCCCATTTCGGCTTTGCCATTCCCACGATCATCCGCAGCCTTGAAGAGTTGCAGGACATGATTGCCTCTGATCCATTCAACGGCGAAGAGCACAATGATGACCAGCACCTGTTTGTGACTTTCGTGGCAGAGTCCATAGGCGACCGGCTGGACGGAGTGCAGGCGGAACCGGGGGTCTTCGATCTGACGCGGATCGACGAGGATCAGTTCTTTTTCATCGGCTACCGCCGCGACGACGGGCGCTACACTCAGTTCGGCGTTGATTTCGAGAAACTTTTCCGCGATCTGACCATTACCAACCGAAACTGGAACACCATCCTGCGCATGGTCGACAAGGCCGCGCAGAAGCAAGAGAGCAAAACATGATTGCCGTTCTCGGATCCATTAATCTTGATCTGATCGCGACCACACCGCGCCTTCCCGAGCCAGGGGAAACCATCTCGGGACACAGTTTCAGCACGGCGCCGGGCGGCAAGGGAGCCAACCAGGCGCTGGCGGCGGCAAGGGCCGGGGCGGTGGTGCGCATGTTCGGCTGCGTTGGCAATGACCTGATGGCGGCGCCTGCGCTCAAGGAACTGGATGCGGCCGGGATCGATCTGGACAGCGTCGGGCACGAAGATGAAAGCACCGGCATCGCCATGATCCTTGTCGATGATGCCGGCGAGAATTCGATCACCGTGGTGGCCGGGGCCAATGGCATGGTCGACGAGGTGATTGCCGAGGAGTGTGTCGCTGAGTTGGAGCCCGGCGACATACTGCTGCTGCAGCAGGAAATCCCGCTGTCCGCGGTGCGCACTGCGCTCGAACTGGCGGCGGACAACCAGATCACCACCGTACTCAACATTGCCCCGTTCGATACCGACGAGGCCGACCTCTGCCAGCTTGCCGACATCATCGTCGCCAACGAGCACGAGTTTTCCCAGCTGATCCGGCAAACCTCGGTGACCGAGGACCTCGAGGAGGTGGCGACGTCGTGGGCGGAAATGCACAACAAGATTCTCGTGCTCACGCTCGGCGCCGAAGGCGCCATCGCCGCCACGCCCGAAGGGGCGATCCGCATCGAGGCACTACCGATCACACCGGTCGATACAGTTGGGGCGGGTGACACGTTCTGTGGCTATCTCGCCGCCGCCCTCGACCAGCGGCTGCCGCTCGAAACGGCGCTGACGCGGGCGGGCATTGCGGCCACCCTGGCTTGTCTGAAGCCCGGCGCCCAGCCGGCCATCCCGACGCTTCAGGAAGTCACGGACGCCTTGAGAAAAGGTTCGATATGATCCTCGAACAAAAGTGACGGGTTGGCCTTGAGCTCTTGCTCGTAGCTGCGTTCAGCCTCAAGCGAGCATTCAAGAAACCGGATGAAGCCTGCCGGTCCTTCGGGATCGAGCATCGGGTATTGGCCGGATTTCAGACGCTCCAGCATCTTGAGCTTGGTTTCGACCATGCGTTTGCTGGTGCCCGGTCCGTTGGAGATCGATACCGGCTGTTTGACGTAGGCGTGCCAGGCGCCACCGAGATGAAGGCAATGGTCGCGGCCGGCAAACAGTTTGAGGATCAGGTCGAGGTCCGTCAGGCACGGCAGGTCCACGTCGTATCGCGGATCGCCCTGGCGCCGGTCATAGGCGATCATGGAATCCATGGAAAAGCAGGTGAACTTGTAGTCCGCCGGTTTCAGCATCTGGTCCGGACCGATCCCGACGGTGCGCAACTGGTGCCCGGACGCATCCATCACGCTCAGCCCGGTTGAGACCAGTGGATGAGCTTCGAGAGCAATCTGCAGCGCCGTGAGCTTGCCCGGCAGCATCAGGTCGTCGGCATCGAGTATGGCGATCCAGTCGGCGCTGGCGGCTTCGAGTCCGGTGTTTCGGGCGTTCGACGATCCAGACCCGATTGCACCGGTATCCAGATGCCGGATGCGCGGATCTGCAATCTCCGACGCTTCCAGAACCTCGGCATAGTCGGTGCCGTCGTCGGAAATGACCAGCAACTCCCAGTCCTGCAAGTCCTGCCGCAAAAGACTGTTGACCGACGCCGCAATCGTGTCTTTCGCCCGGTGGGCCGGCGTGATTACCGAATATTGCGGCATGGTGGGTCCCGGTCAGGTTGGCGCTGAGATCAATAGCTTGAACAGTGCCGGGTTGCATCCCATATCTCATCCACACGACAGCCGGTGCCGCGTTCAGGGCCGGTTTCGCTTAGAGTTGCTTGTGAACAAGGACCCAAGACGCGCATGTCACGCCTTTCGCTTTTTACCGCGCCCTTCGTGCTCGGCTTCGACAATGTCGAAGAACGTATCGACCGCATGGCCAAGTCTGCCGACGGCTATCCGCCCTACAATATCGAGCGGATTTCCGGCGAGAATGGTGCAGAATCCTATCGGATTGCCATTGCTGTGGCCGGTTTTGCCTCCGGTGAGCTGGAAATCATCGTCGAGGACAATCAGCTGGTCGTACGCGGCAAGCACGTGGACCAGCCGGGAAAGGAATATCTGCATCGCGGCATTGCCACCCGCCAGTTCCAGCGTGCGTTCCTGCTGGCTGACGGCATGCAGGTGGGGTCCGCCGCCCTCAAGGACGGTCTTCTGGTCATCCCGGTCGAGCGGCCACAAGTCGAAAAGTCGGTGCGCCGCATCGACATTCAGGCAAGTGAGTAGGTGAGAACATGATTGCGACCAAGGACAATTCGGGTCCGGCCCAGGTTTCAGGCAGCCCGTTCGTGCATCCCCTGAAACTGATCAACGCGCAGCAGTTTGCCGCGCTCGGCGGCAATCATGTGGTGTTTGTGCGCCCCATCTCCGGCAGCGAACTCGGCACCCTGATCCCCGAGGCTTCACAGATGCCCGAAGATGCGACCTTCCATCTCGTGATGGCCGCAAATGGCGTGCCGATGATGGTCTCGGATTCGATCGAGGCACTCAATGAGTGGATCGGCGAGAACGAGGTCGAGGTCGCCGAGCGGCACTGATCCAATTCGACGACTAGGCGGCAGCGATATGTTCCGCCGGGGTCGACAGCACCTCGAGCAGCCGTTCCTTGTCGCGCGTCGCGCGCAATTCATCCACCATGTGCTCTGCACGCAGGCAGCGCGCCACGCGAGACAGCGCCTTCAGGTGATCAGCGCCCGACCCTTCGGGAGCGAGCAGCATGAAGGCAATGTCGACTGGCTGATCATCAACTGCATCGAATTCAATCGGCTGGTCCAGCCGGGCGAAAATCGCCACGACATGGCCCAATCCCTTGATCTTGCCGTGCGGGATGGCAATGCCATTCCCCAGACCGGTGGAGCCAAGCTGTTCGCGGCTCATCAGGGTTTCAAATGCGCTCTGGCTGTCAATCTTGGCCACGTCGGCGGCCCTTTCGGCCAGCAACTGCAGGAGCTGGCGTTTGCTCGTGACCTTGGCGCACGGAATGATGCTATCCTTGGTCAGGATGTCTGAAAGTTCCATCAATGGACCTTTGAAGTTAACTGGTTCAAGGCAATATGCTCGGCGTTCAATTCGTCGCCAGGGCCGGATCGATCCAGCCGATATTGCCGTCGGCGCGGCGGTAAACCACATTCATGCCGCCATGTCCAGCGTGCAAAAAGACTTGCACATCTGATTGTGTAAGATCCAGCTCCATTACTGCCTCGCCGACGCTCATGGTGCGCAGCGATGAAACGCTTTCGGCCACAATCGCGGGATTGAAATCCTCGGCGACCTCATCATCCCCTTCGGGCGAGGCCAGCACGTAGGACTGCATCTTGGCCTCGTTGGAATCGCCTTTATTGCGATGGCTCTTGAGTTTGCGCTTGTAACGGCGCAGGCGCTTTTCGATATGGTCAGCCATTTCCTCGAACGCGGAAGTGGCGTCGCCGGCCAGAGCATGGGCGCGCAGAATCACGCCCGTATCAAGATGGATCACAACGTCGGACTTGTAGCCGGAGCCTTCATGCTCAACGGTCAGATGGCCGTCATATCCGCCATCGAAATATTTATCGACCATCGCGTCGCAACGGTCTTCAGCCTTGGTTCGGAGCGCTTCTCCGACATCCATATTCTTGCCCGAAACACGTAGTGCCATTCTCTGACCTCCCGCTTTCAAAAAAGATTACCGGCGTCGAACCGAAGCTGAACCCGAGTCTAGCGCTCCGGCTCATGCTCTTGCAATGGATATGGTGGGGGCGAGCGCCTTTTGCAAGGCTTGACAGCAGCGTGGTGCGCTAAAAATGTCTGCAAAACAACAGCTTGCCGTTTCTTATCCCGCAGTTGCCAACTGCTTTTTCTGCCTTCTTCGAATGACCGATGACGGGATATTCATGCCCTCGCGGTACTTGGCAACCGTGCGCCGGGCCACGTCGATTCCATGGCCCTCGTTCAGCCGCTCGGCGATCGTGTCATCGCTGAGAATCTTGCGGGGGTCCTCGGCATCGATCATCTGCCTGATCAGGTGCCGGACAGCCTCGGCCGAATGTTCCTCGGTGCCGCCCGATGAAGAACCGAGGGCGGTGGTGAAGAAGTATTTCATCTCGAACAGGCCGCGCGGGGTGCTGAGATATTTGTTGGCGGTCACCCGGCTGACTGTGGACTCGTGCATGTCGATGGCTTCGGCCACCATCTTCAGGGTCATCGGGCGAAGCCGGGTCACTCCGTGCTGAAGGAACCCGTCCTGCTGGCGGACGATTTCGGTTGCCACTTTCAGGATGGTCTGGGCGCGTTGATCAAGACTCTTGGTCAGCCAGTTGGCGGTCTGCAGGCAGTCGACGAGGAAATTCTTTTCCTCCGCCGAACGGGTCTTTTTGGAAACGCTGGCATAGTAGGTGCGGTTGACCAGCACCCTGGGCAGCACATCCGAATTCAGTTCCACCGCCCACGATCCGTCGGGGCGCTGGCGCACAAAAACGTCCGCGACAATCGCCTGCACGGGGGCACCGTCAAAGGCACGGCCGGGGCGCGGATCAAGCTGGCGGATTTCCGCCAACATGTCGGTAATATCTTCCAGGGTGGCGCCGATTTTGCGGCTCAACTGCACAAAATCATGCCCCGCCAGCAGGTCGAGATGATCCAGAAGCGCCGCCATCAGCGGGTCCAGCCGGTCGCGGTCGGCCAGTTGCAGCGCCAGGCACTCCTTCACATTCCGTGCAAAAAGCCCTGCAGGTTCACAGGCTTGAACCTTTTTCAGCACGGTTTCAACATGCTCGACATCGGTGCCCAGCTGCTCGGCGATCACTTCAAGTTCAGCCGCCAGATACCCCGCTTCATCCAGATTATCGATCAGATTTCGTGCAATCAGCCGCTCCCCGAGATCCCGGATCAGGAAGGCCACCTGCTCGTTGAGGTGATCGGTCAGCGAAATGTTGGCCGAGACATATTGGTCAAGGTCGGGGGCGTCCTCGCCGGCGCCGACCGATCCCGGCTGGCGTGACAATGTCGAGGCCCGCACTGAATCCTGGGCGACCTGTTCGGGATAGACGTTCTCAACGTCGGTATCCAATGCGCCGGCGACATTGACCGCGCTGTCCAGATGACCGCCATTGTCGACCACGTCTTCATAGGCGCTGGAAGCGGTCTCCCGAGCTTCGGGTTCGGGCGCATCGCGGTCGCCGCTCTCGTCACTCTCCAGCAGCGGATTACGCAGCAGTTCGGCCTCGACGAAACTGTTGATCTCCAGATGCGACAATTGCAGCAGCCGGATCGACTGCATCAATTGCGGCGTCAGTGTCAGGCTTTGCGCCTGTCTCAGTTCCAGTCGTGGCGAAAGCGCCATGGTTCAGCCCCCACTCAGCGGGACGACCAAAGCATGATTTGGCGGCCGCATACAAGTTTTATGCCAAGTATCGGTAAATTCGCCACGACCGGCACCAGCAGCTAGATGGAGAACGTGTCGCCCAGATAGACCCGCCGCGCTTCGGGGTCCGAAGTGATGGTATCGGGAGTACCCTGGATCATCACCTTGCCGTCGTGGATGAGATAGGCCCGGTCGACCAGCCCCAGGGTCTCGCGCACCGAATGATCAGTCACCAGCACACCGATGTCGCGTTGAGTGAGCTGGCGGACCAGTTGCTGGATTTCGGCCACGGCAATCGGGTCAATGCCGGCGAATGGTTCGTCGAGCAGCATGATCACCGGGTCGGCGGCGAGCGCCCGGGCGATTTCGACGCGGCGGCGTTCGCCACCCGACAGCGACAGCGCGTTGGCGTTTTTAAGATGGCTGACGGAGAATTCTGCCAACAGTTCATCCATCCGCCGCAGCCTGTCGGCCTTTTTCGGCAGATGTCCCTCGAGAATGGCCAGAATATTGTCCGCCACGCTCATGCCCCGGAAAATCGAGGGTTCCTGCGGCAGGTAACCGATGCCCAAGCGGCCACGCTGGAACAAAGGCAGATGGCCGATCGGCCGCCCGTCGAGCAGGATCTGGCCGGCGTCGGGTTTGACCAGACCCATGATCATGGTGAAGACGGTGGTCTTGCCGGCGCCGTTCGGCCCGAGCAGGCCCACCGCCTCGCCGCGCCGGACAGCGATCGACACATTGCGCACCACGGTCCGCTTGCCGAAGCTCTTGGCCAGCCCATGGGCCACCAGCCAACCCTGTTGATCAATTCGGGACGCCACGCGGGAAGTCTCTCTTTCGTTTCGTCCTTGTTACTGGGTTTGCGGCGGATTGTCCGGCGAAAACACGCCGGTTACCCTGCTTCCGTCACCAGGCCCGGAAAATTCGAATACATTGGTAGCAAGGTTTACCCTGAGCTCAGGCGCACTGACGGTGCCGCCGGCATTGGTCACCCGCACATCGCCGGTCAGCCGAAGATAGCGGGTATCCGGATCATATATGCCGCGATTTCCCGTGGCACTCTGATCCTGGCTGCGCACGCGAACTGAACCCAGCATTTCATAATAGGCAATCTGGTTCGGATTTTCCGGCTGGTAGTGCACGATGAAGCGGTCCGTAGATACGGTCTGATCGGCCATGCGGATCACGGCATTGCCGGAAAACTCGGTCCGGTTGTCTTCCCGCAGATCCAGCAGCCTGTTGGCCTCGATCCGGGTCCGGTCGGCGCCCGGCGGGCTGAAATCGCCTGTAACGCGATTGCCACCCTGACCGGTGAAAGAACTCGAACCGGCAGCGATGTCGATGGACAGCTGGTCCGCGGAAATCGCGCCCTCTTCGCCGGTCACACGCACATTGCCGGTCAGATTCATGGTCTCCGTGACCGGGTCATAGACCCCGCGATCACCGGTTGCAGTCTGCCCGCCGGAACGCACATTGACGGCGCCGTTGGCCTCGACCCGCTCAAATTCGGCGCTGTCGCCTTGAGCGAACTGAACTGCAAGCGTGTTCGCCTCTACAACGGTCTGGTCCTGTTCCGCCCGGGCGTTGCCGGTGAATGCCGCGGTGCCGGCATTTGCATCATAGTTCAACTGGTCGGCAGTGATCCGGGTTGCCGCATCCTCTTCGGTCGCCGGACGGTCAAACTGGGCCGAGGCGAAGCGCCAGACTTCATCTTCGGCGGAATAGGTGAGCCGTTCAGACAGGATCTGCCCGCCATCGGGGAAGTCGATCCGAACCGGTCCTTGCGACACCATTGACTGGTTCTGCCAGTCGATCTGCGTGCTGTAGAGCTCGGCCCGGACGCCGGAACTGTCGAGTGTGGTCAGCTCGCCGTCGATCGTCACGGTCTGGGCGCGCACATCGATGATGGCGAAGGGCGCCACGCCTTCCATGCGGCTATCGTTCTGGCCAACGGTCGTGATGGTGGCTGACTGAAGCTCGATCAATTCGGGATTGTCCATGGCCACCCGCGCCTCTGCCGCGGCGACCTCATAGCTGTTGTTGTCGCCGAACTGCCCCCCATAGCGCGGGTCGGCGATAACCACCCGGCCATCCTCGATGGTCAGGCCCTCGATCGTGTAGTTGCTGCCGAGGTTGGCGATGACGATTTCAAAGATCAGGCCCGCCGCAAGAGCCAACCCGGCAATGGGCACCGCCCAGCGTAGAAGGCCAATGATGCGGTTGCGCCGGTCGAGTTTGCCGTAGATCAGCGCCCGCCGGTCGAACCTGTCCGCGGTGACCGCCATCAGCTATGGGCGAAAATGTCGGTCTCTTCCCAACCCGCCAAATCGAGGGCAACCCGGGTCGGCAGAAACTCGAAACAGGCGCGCGCCAGTTCCTCGCGCCCTTCACGCATCAGCATCAGGTCGAGATGCCGCTTGATGTCGTGCAGATAAAGGACATCGGAAGCCGCATATTCAAGCTGCGCCTGACTGAGTTCATCGCTGCCCCAGTCTGAACTTTGCTGCTGTTTGGACATGTCGACATTGATCAGTTCGCGCGCCAGATCCTTCAAGCCATGCCGGTCGGTGTAGGTGCGCACCAGCTTCGAGGCGATCTTGGTGCAATAGACGGGGCCGGTGACGACATCGAACCGGTTCAGCAGCGCGGCAATATCGAAGCGGGCATAGTGGAAAATTTTTGTGACGTTCGGATCGGTCAGCAGCTTCTTGAGGTTGGGCGCGTCGTCGGCGTTCTTGGGGATGCGCACCACGTCGGCGTTGCCGTCTCCCGGCGACAGTTGCACCACGCACAGCCGGTCGCGCCGGGTGCTGAGGCCCATGGTTTCCGTATCGATGGCCACCTCGCGTCCATAGGCGGAAAGATCGGGCAAATCGCCCACATGCTGGCGGATGGTCATCAGTTCCTCAAGATTCAGGCAAATCGAAATCCTGTGATGCCACACGCATGGGGCAAAGGGAAGGCAGCAGCCAGCGCGGGCAGATCGCCGTCAGTCGCCGTTCCGGTCCTGTCCGCGAAAAAAGGTGCGGAACAGATCATAGCCAGCCATGGCGATGCCGAGACCCAGAACAGCTATCAGATCGAACTGCGGCACGAACACCATGATGGTGATCAGCGCGGCACTGAATGTGGCCAGCGCCACCAGGGCGATCAGCAGATCGACTATTCGACTGTCCATCATTTCACTCTACTCCGCTTTTTCAGGTCCGCCCAGATGTTTGAAGAGCCACCGCGCCGTGCGCAGCAGGCGCGCATCATTGCCGGCCTGTCCGACAAGTTGCACGCCCATGGGCATTCCATTCGAGGCGGTCAGCAGGGGCAGCGAGACCGCCGGCGTGCCCAGAAACGTCCACAGCCCGTTGAAGGCAGGGTTACCGGTTGAGCCAAGCCCCTTGGGCGCCGGCCCGGTGGCCGCCGGGGTCAGGATGGCGTCGAACCGGCCGAATATCTCGTCGAGCGCCCCGTCGAGCACGCGGGGCCAGTCGAGGGCAGAAATATAGTCGCGGGCCGGTGTCCGGTTTCCCGCCTCGATTGCCTTTTGCAGTTCGGGTCCCAGCTGGTCGAACCCGCGGTTCGCATAGGCAAAGTAGGCCTTGGCCATTTCCGCGACATGGATCGTGCCCCGCGCCTGCAACGCTTCGCCAAATTGAGACGGTAGATTGATCTCGACGCATTGCCCGCCCAGATGCTCCACAAGTTCCTCGAAGGCGCTCTGGGTATCCTCGTCTGCTTCTGCCCAGGCGGAGGTCTTGATGAAAGCGAACTCCGGTTTGACCGGGACGTCGCTGAGACAGGTCTGAAGCAGGCCGGGGACCGGCAAATCGCTGGTCGCCCTGTCCTTTGGATCATGGCCCATCAGCACTTCGGCCAGCAGCGCCGCATCCTCGACGCTGCGGGAGAACACGCCGACCGTATCAAGACTGGGCGCCTCACTGAGGATGCCGGTGCGGGGGATCAGGCCGAACGTCGGCTTGTAGCCCACCACCCCGCAATAGCTGGCAGGCCGGATCACCGAACCGCCGGTCTGGGTGCCGATCGCCACAGGCACCATGCCGGCGGCCACGGCTGCGGCCGAGCCTGAAGAGGAACCGCCGGGCGTGTGCTCAAGATTGTGCGGATTACGTGTCGGTGCCGGGTCCATGAAGGCCAGTTCGGTGGTGACCGTCTTGCCCATGATCAAGGCGCCATGCTGCTTCAACCTTGAAACAACAAACGCGTCTTCCTTGGGCACCCGACCCTTGTCGAGCACGCAACCGTTCTCTGTCGGAATGCGCTTGGTGTCGATGATGTCCTTGATGCCCACCGGCACGCCATGCAGCCGGCCCACGGTCCGGCCCTCGGTGCGGTGTTTTTCAAGCGCCTCGGCCTGAGCCCTGACGAAATCAGGGTCAAACCAGGCCCAGGCCGAAATGTCCGGCTCGTTTGCCTCAATGTGCGCGATGAGCGCAGCAGCAAGGTCCGGCACGCGCAGTGCGCCGGACTTCATATTCTCATGCAATGCCAACGCTGTTTCGGCTTGGCTGGTCGCCGACATACTAACGTCCATAGATCTGCTGGGGCAGCCAGAAGGCGATCTCGGGGAACTGGTAGAGCAGTATCATCGCCAGGAACACCAGCCCCAGGAACGGCATGACGCCCTTGAAGATGTGCATCAGTTGCACGTGCGGGGGCGCAATGCCTTTCAGGTAATAGGCCGACATGGCCATGGGCGGGGTGAGGAACGAGGTCTGCAGGTTGAGCGCCACCAGAATGCCGAAGAACAGCGGATCTATACCGAAATGGTCGAGCAGCGGCAGGAAGATCGGCACGAAGATGATGATGATTTCGCTCCATTCCAGCGGCCATCCGAGCAGGAAGATGATCAGTTGCGCCAGAATGAGGAACATCAACGGTGACAGATCAAGGCTCGTCACAAACTCGCCGATCAGCTGTTCGCCGCCGAGATAGGAAAAGACCGAGGAAAAGGTCCACGAGCCGACAAACAGCCAGCACACCATGGCGGTGGTACGGACGGTGAGATAGACGCTTTCGCGCAACCTTTGCCAGGTCATGGCCCGGTACGCGACGGCGAGCGCCATGCCGCCCAGCGCACCCACGGCGGCCGCTTCAGACGGGGTGGCCAGACCGAAAAGGATCGCCCCGAGCACGGAGACAATCAGCACGGCCAGTGGGAAGAAGCTGGTCAGCAGCATGATGATCAGCTTGCCGATCGGGACGTCGGGCACTTCGTCATCGCTGGGCCGCGGTGCCACCGAAGGCTGCAGGATCGAGCGGACGACAATATAGACCAGATAAAGTCCGGCCAGCAGGAAGCCGGGGAACAGGGCCCCGGCATAAAGCCGGACGATCGAGACGCCGGATGAGGCCGCATAAACAATCAGCATGATCGAGGGCGGGATGAGAATGCCCAGCGTTCCGCCGGCACAGATGATGCCAGAGGCGAAGCTTGAATCGTAGCGGGCCTTGAGCATCGCTGGCAGCGCAAGCAGACCCATCAGGGTTACCACCGCCCCCACGATGCCGGTTGCGGTGGCGAAAAGGGCGCAGGTGATAAGTGCCGCAACGCCCATGGAGCCGGGTACGCGCTTGGCGGCGATCGAGAGCGTGGAGAACAACCGGTCAACGATATTGGCGCGCTCGACAATATAGCCCATGAACAGGAACAGCGGCACAGCCGTCAGCACTTCATTGGCCATGACCGAATAGGTCTGGTTTATGAAAAGATCGAATATTCGGTTGTTGAACAGGCCCTGTACCCAGAGCTCGGCATGCTCGAACCAGCCGCCTCCCCCGTCTTCAAGCCATCGTTCCAGCGGCCGCCACTGCCGCGACGGATCAAAATAGGCGAAGTAACCAAAGCCCAGGCCCATCGCCATCAGCGTGAAGGCGATCGGGAACCCCAGAAAGATCATGAAAAGGAACAGGCCCAGCATCAAAAGGGCGACTTGCGGATCGGTCATTCCTTGGCCTCCGCGTGCTTGGAAGGCTCGTCATGTTCGGCATATTGCCGTGCCAGCGCGACCTCGGTTTCCTCGATGTCGGCTTCGGCGCGCGTCCAGTAGCCGTCGCGCAGGCAAAGAATGCAGCGCATGACCTGGGCAAGTCCCTGAATGAAGAGCAGGATGCCGGCGGCTACGATCACCAGTTTGAACTGGAAAATGGGTATGCCGGCCGGCGAGTTGATCGAGACTTCCTGGTAGCCGATCGAACGCGAGGCATATTTCCAGCCCGAAAAGATCAGGGCCATGATGCCCGGGAAAAAGAAGATGATGTAGAGCGTAAGCTCAACGGCCGCCTGGGTCTTGGGCTTCCAGAGCCGGTACAAGAAGTCACCGCGTACATGTCCGTCGCGCGACAATGTGTAGGCACCGCCCATCATGAACAGCGTGCCATACATGATGAAGGTCACGTCCAGTGCCCAGCTGGTGGGGTTGTTGAGCACGTAGCGCATGAAAACTTCGTAGCCGACCCCGAAGGCCATCACCATGATGAGCCAGCCGAAGGCCTTGCCGAACCATCCCGACACGCGGTCGGCGAACCTGATATATGTGAGCATTTCAACCCTGAAGCCCGAGGGAAAGGCACCGGTGGGACCTGGGGCCCCACCGGCAGATTTTATACGTCTCCGGTTACATGCTCAACTTGCCGGGGAAGTAGTGCTCGTAGGCCAGCGCGTAGTCCGGCGAGTTCATCAGTTCGTAGAACACGACGCGGTCCACCCAGGCTTTCTGGCTGTCCATGATACGGCCCATGAACTCGTCCTGACCCAGATCGGCGATCAGCACATCCCAGGCTTCCAGCTGGGCGTCGAGCACCGACTGCGGGGTGCGCAGCACGTTGATGCCAGCTTCCTGCAACTCGGCCAGGTCGGTCGAGTACTGATTCAAGGCAAACGCCGAGTTGGCGGTCGAGGCGGATTCAACCCCGTACTTCAGGATGGCCTGAAGGTCCTCGTCGAGATCGTCGAAGAAGTCCTTGTTGAACAGGAATTCAAACGATTCCGAAGCCTGGTGGTAGGACGACAGCATGTAGTTGGTGGCCACATCCTGGGCGCCGAACCGGCGGTCAGAAGTCGGGTTGTTGAATTCGAACGCGTCGATGACGCCACGTTCCATGGCCGGCACGATTTCGCCGCCCGGCAGCTGAGCCACGGACATGCCGAGGTTCTGCAGCAGGTCGGCGGCAAGGCCGACAGTGCGGTACTTGAGGCCGTTGACGTCTTCGACGCCGGTCACCGGCTCCTTGAACCAGCCGAACGGCTGGGCAGGCATCGGGAAACCGAAGAAGCCGTAGACGTTCAGCCCCAGGATATCCTGGGTCAGTTCGCGGTAAAGCTCGTCGCCACCGCCCTGGTAGAACCAGCCGAGCATTGTGGCCGCCGAGCCGCCGAACACCGGACCGGTGCCGAAGAACGAGGCTGCCTTGCTCTTGCCGTACCAGTAGACCGGCACGGTATGCGAGGCGTCGAGCACGCCGTCATTGACCGCGTCGAGCACCTGGAAAGCACCGACGATGGCGCCAGCAGGCGTCAGGTCGATGGTCAGGCGGCCACCGGACATGGCCTCCACGCGTTCCACGTACTGGCCGGCCATTTCATGGAAAATATCCGATGATGGCCAGGACGACTGCATCTTGATTACAATCGGGCTCTGGCCCAGGACCGCAGGTGCGGCCAGCGTGCTGGCGGCAACGCCACCGGCCACTGCACCGCCGCGCAGGAATGAACGCCGGCTAACCGGTTTAGTCTTCATGTCAGACATGAGTTTCCTCCCTTTGATGAGCCGCACGGATGCTCCTCCATCCGCATGACTGGCCGAATGCTACTGACGTAAGTGATTGCAGGCAATAGATAATGAGAATTGACGAAAGTATCGGTCCAACTCGCGTCAAATCTCATAAATGGGGTGAAGAAAGTTATGAGTCGGGCAACAACTATAGGCGGTTTCTGACAAGTTTTGCGCAAAACAGGTCAAGCATACTGACCTGCTTCCGCCTCCTTCACTTGGCCGCGGCGCTGCCTTCCGGGCGCAGGTCCAACAGGTCACAAAGCGCTTCGACGAGCAGGTCCATCTGGTGCTGGTCATTGTAACCCTGGACCGAAAGGCGCGCGAAGCTGCGGCCCTTCCAGTTGAGCACCGGCATCTCGATCCGGAACCTTTCCATCAGCGCCTTGTGCATGCCGACCACATCGCAATCGGGGATGGGTATGGTCACCATTTGCGGGGCACAGAATTCAGGGCTGCTCAGCGGACCCATGCCGGTGATCGCGCACATGCGGGCGAGGGTATCCTGCGCCATGCGCCGGCATTCCGCACTGACACTTGTCCAGTCGTGCGCCTTGCGAAAAGCCAGGGCATCCGGCACCGCCAGCCAGGCGGCCATATCGCGGGTTCCCTGCATCTGCAATTGATCGATGAAGGCGGAATTGCCGAACGGGCCGGTTACGCCCGGCTGCTTGTTGTCCAGCGTCCAGCCGTGGCTGATCACCAGCGGGTCGATCAGCGCCTGCAGGTCCGGGCGCACATACAAAAAGGCAGAGCCTTTCGGCGTCATTAGCCACTTGTGGCAATTCCCGGCGTAAAAATCTGCGCCCAGCGCGTCGAGATTGAGCGGAATGTGCCCCGGCGCATGCGCT
Source organism: Devosia sp. (assembly GCA_017794705.1). GTDB lineage: Bacteria > Pseudomonadota > Alphaproteobacteria > Rhizobiales > Devosiaceae > IH3. Next base: position 1,653,877 of record CP051235.1, read on the forward strand.
CCATCAATGACCGTGTAGATGCCGCGCGAGCGCGCTTCAGCGACTGCCCGTTCGATCGGAAAGGTCAGCGCGGTGGGCGAGGTGATATGACTGAGAAAGAGCACCCGGGTGCGATCGGTCATGCCGGCCAGGACTGTGTCCGTGAACTGGCTCTCTTCGGTCAGGGGCAGCGGCACTTCGACCGTGACAATCTCCGCGCCTGTCCGGCGCGCCACGAACGCCCAGGTCTTGTTGAGCGCGGCATATTCGTGATCGGTCGTCAAAATCTGATCGCCCGGCTTCAGGTCCAGTGATTGCGCGACGATGTTCAGCGCCTGGGTCGCATTGACCTGACCGACGATGTTGGTGGCGTCTGTCCCCAGTTCACCCGCCAGAGCTTCACGCACCGCTCTCATGCGCGCCGAAAACACGCCATCCGGCTCGAAATAGGCGACCGGCTGGCGCTCCAGTTCGAGTTGCCAGTTTTGGTAGGATTCAAAGACAGGTTTCGGGCATGCCCCGTAGGATCCGTGATTGAGGTAGACCACGTCGTCTCGCAGCAAGAAGTGCCGGGCCAGATTGTGGGGCAATTGAATTGTCCTATGGGAGAGAGTCGGTCCAACGAGTGATGGACAATCCCGGCCCGCTCGGCAAGCGGTCAATGTCTGTGCGCCCCAATTTGTCGGGTCAACATCCGTGTCCCGCGCATCCTAGATCAACACCGGACCGAGGAGCAGAAATGCGCAGGTCATCGCCCCAACCACCGGGCACCAGAGCGGCACTGTGAAATTTCCGGCCGGTGCGGGATCACCGCGGAGCTTGATGATGACCAGGGATGCATTCACCAGGATGAACGCCACGAGAATCATTTGCGAGGTCCATTCGACCAGTTCATCAAGTGGCACCAGCAGGGCAAAGATCAGCATGGTCCCGGTGATCAGGACGGTGGCATTCAGCGGCACGCGGCTGCGCGCATCCACCCGTGCCAGCAGTTCGGGGAGCCGACCCTTCTTGCCCAGCCCGTAGATTACCCGGGAGGCCATGATGATCTCGATGACCACTCCATTGATGGTGGCCACGATGGCGATCAGGGTGATCCCGAGTGGCGGCAACCCGGTCAGTCTCTCGAACAGAAGGCCAATGGGTGCGCTGGAGGCGGCAAGTTCATCAATGGCGACCGACTGCACGGCGACAAAGACGACGAGGAAATAGATGACCGTCACCGCCAGCAGCGAGGCGATGATGGCGACGGGCATGGTGCGCTCGGGGTCTTTGGTCTCCTCGACCAGATTGACTACATCGTCAAATCCGATGAAGGCGAAGAAAGCGATCAGGCTGGCGCCCAGCACCCCGGAAAGGGACACGGGATCGGTCAGCGGCGGAAACGCGGACGGCATGCGCGAAACGATTGACGGGTCGTGCGCGAACCCGGCCACGACGATGATGGCGAGACCCAGAATCTCGATCACGGTCAGGGCTCCGGCGAAGGTCACCGAGGACTGGACGCCGAGCGCTGCGACACCACCCATGGCCAGAATGAGTACGGCGGTGATCACGGGCATTGGCAGCGGCACCAGTTCGGCAATGTAGCCCGCGCAGCCGATGGCAATGGCGGCTCCAGCGACAGTTGCCGAAAAGACGATCAGCAGGCCGGTGAACAGGGTCAGCCAGTTCTTTCGAAAGCCCGCGTCCACATAGACGGCCTCACCGGCGCTTTGCGGAATACGTCCCGTGAGCTCTGCAAAGCTGAGGGCGCTGAAGCCCATAACCACTGCGGCGAACAGGAAGGCAGATGGCGCGAAGGCGCCGGCCTGCCCGGCGGCCGAGCCGATGAGCACATAGATGCCGGCCCCGATGGTGATGCCGAGGCCGTAGAGAATGAGCAGAGGCAGGCTGACTACCCGTCGCAGCTTGGGCGCCGTATCAGCGTTCTGTCCTTCCGGAGCCTGGGTTCCCGTCTCCATTCATCCGCCCTGTTTCCCGGGATCGTTGGCACAACTCATGAACAGGCCTGGTTGTCGAGGCAAGCCGGAAGGCGCTCGAAGGGCGGGAAAATTTGACGCAGCGCTTGGGATGTGGGCGCTTACCGCGTAACGTGCCAGCGCTTCCGACACAGAGAGACCGCATGACCGACTTCCTCCGCCAAAGCCCGTTCGATCTTGACGACAAGGCACTGGACTGGGTGAAAAAGACCCACGCCTCGCTGTCACTGGACGAAAAGGTCGCCCAGCTTTTCGTGCTCAATTCCCATGGCGAAGACCCTGAGGAACTTGGGCAACTCGGCAGGTTGCAGCCAGGCGGCATCACCCGCCGGTTCGGGCCGGACGCGAAAGCGGAATGCCACCGGCTGATCGCCATGCAGGAGGGTGCAAAGGTGCCGATGCTGGTCAGCGCCGACCTCGAAGGCTCGCGCATGAGCATGCCGTTCGGCACGACGGTTCCTAACCCGATCGCGCTGGCGGCCATCGACGATCTCGATGTGACCCGCAGGATTTCGCGGCTGATGGCCGAGGAAGCGCTGATCCTCGGCGTCAATTGGAGCTTCACACCGGTTCTCGACATCAATGCCGCGTTCCGCAGCGCCATCGTTGCCACCCGTGGGTTCGGCGCCGATGTCGACACCATCAAGCGCCACGCGCTGGCACAGATCGAGGAATTCCAGAAGGCCGGCGTTGCCGCGACCGCCAAGCACTGGCCGGGCGAGGGGTATGACGACCGCGACCAGCATCTGGTCACCACCATCAACCCGCTCAAGGAAAGCGAGTGGGAAGAGACTTTCGGCACCCTCTACCGCGCTGCGATCAAGGCGGGGGTCAAGTCGGTCATGTCGGCGCATATTGCGCTTCCCAAATATGTGCGCGGCATCGATCCGGATGCCGGCATTGAAGCCTATCGGCCGGCATCGATCAGCGCATTGCTCAATCAGAAGCTGTTGCGTGAGGAACTGGGGTTCAACGGGCTTATCGTTTCCGATGCCAGCGAGATGGCCGGTCTCGGGTCATGGAAACAGCCGCGCGCCGCCAAGGCGGAACTGATCTCCAGTGGCTGCGACGTGATCCTTTTCTCGCGCGATCCGGCAGGCGAAATGGCGCTGGTCAAACAGGCAGTGGAGAACGGTCAGATCTCCGCCGAGCGGCTCGACGATGCGGTGCTGAGGGTCCTCGGTCTCAAAGCGTCGCTGGGCCTGCATGAAGGGCGCGGCCTTCCCCAGCCCGACGCGCTTTCCCGGCTCGGTTCACCGACATCCGTTGCTCTCGCCGAGGAAAGCTTCAGACGTGCGCCGACGCTGGTCAAGGATGTCAACGGAACGTTGCCGCTCAACCCGGCGACACACAGGCGGGTATTGCTCATCTCCGACGGGATCATCAGTCCGATGCATTTCGAGAACACCCCGTTCAGCCTGCCGGACAGGCTGGCTGACAAGGGTTTTGAGATCACGCGGCTGGAAAAGGGCAGTTTCTACAATCCGGCGGATTTCGATCTGGTGCTCTACCTGTTCGGCGAGGAAACGCTTCTGACCCGGGGCCGCATCTTCCTCGACTGGCTCCGGCTGACGGGCAATTTCATGACGTCGATGACGCGGCCCTGGCACGAGGTGCCGACGGTCATGATCTCTTTCGGCTATCCCTACTACCTTTATGACGCGCCGCGGGCGCCGACCTACATCAACGCCTGGTGCACGCCGGACGAGATGCAATCCGCTGTCGCCGACCTGCTGGTGGGCAATGGTGAGTGGAACCGGAAATCGCCGGTTGATCCGTTCTGCGGGTTGGAAGACGCCAGATACTGAGGATCGGCCTCAGTCCATGTGAAACATCGGTGTGAGCGGAATGGAGACCGGCTCTGACTTTGCGTTGGTCTCCATCACATCCGCCATATGGGCCCACCAGCGCTGCATCACCGGATGGTTGGGCAAGTCGTCCATCGTGTGATCCTTGCGCCGCCACATCACGCCGAACAGGATATGGGTATCCTCATCGAGATAGATCGAATAGTCGGTCACTCCGGCTTCTGACAAAAGCGCCAAAAGCTCAGGGAAGATCTCGTCGTGGCGTTTCTTGTACTCAGCCGCCATGCCGGGATTGAGGTTCATCTTGAAGGCGTATTTTTCCATGTTCTGATGCGTCATGCGCGGCGCTCCCGGATCATGCGGAACAGGATGGGCAGGGCGATCACGGCAATCAGCAGTGCGCCGATGAAGATCGACATGACGATGCCCGGCACGTTCAGAAGCCCCAGCCCGAAGGTGACCATGCCCATGATGAAGGCGGCGATGACGACCCCCTGGATGGAGCCTGCGCCGCCCAGAATGCTGACGCCGCCGAGCACGACGATGGTCACCACTTCCAGTTCCCAGCCCATGGCGATCGAGGGCCGTGTCGAGGCCAGACGCGAGGTCAGCGCCACGGCAGCCAGACCCGACATCAGCCCCGTCAGGCAAAAGAGGATGAACTTCACCCGCTCCACCCGCACACCGGAGAAGCGTGCAGTGGTCGGATTGTTGCCGATGACGAAAATCTGCCGCCCGAAGGTTGTGCGGTGCAAAAGGAAATAGAACAGCACGGCGCAGAACAAAAAGAAGGTGAATTCAAACGAAATCACCCACCAGACATAACCCTGCCCGAAAAACGCAAAGTCGGCGGGATAGCCCTTGAAGGCCTGGTCGCCCAGAACAATGAAGGAAATACCGCGGAAGAAACTCATCGTGCCTATGGTCACCACGATCGAGGGCAGTCCTAGGCCGGTCACCAGTGCGCCGTTGAACATGCCGCAAAGGAGCCCCGTCCCGATCCCGATCAGGACCAGTCCTGGCGTGTCGACCCCGAACTGCAGGGCCAGCCCCATCATGGTTGAAGCCAGCGCGATGATCGCGGCGACCGACAGGTCGATCTCACCGGATATGATCAGCAGCGCCATGGCCAGCGCGATCAGTGCCTTCTCCGTGAAGTTGAACGTGGCGTCGCTCAGCGACCAGGCCGACAGGAAATAGGGCGAGGCAAAACTGTTGAGAATGAACACGCCGACAGCGACCGCCAGCAGCAGGCTCGGCCAGGACAGGACGGCAGATTTCAGCCGTCCGTCGAGACGGTCGGGAATGGAACGGGTCGTGCGGGCTTCTTCGCTCACGAGGTCACCTCCGCCTGTTTGAGGATCACCTTGGCGCGTCCGCCTTCGCTGCGCCCGTTGAGGATCACCGCGAGAATGATCGCCGCACCCGAGATCGCCATCTGCCAGAAGGGCGAGATGTTGATAACAGGCAGCGCCGAATTGATGACGCCAAGGAACAGTGCCCCCAGCACGGCCCCGGCCACTGTGCCGACGCCGCCGGCAATCGAGATGCCGCCGATCACACAGGCCGCAACGACCGTCAGTTCATAGCCCTGGGCCACACCCACCGATCCGATGACATAGCGCGACACCCAGAGATAGCCGCAGAAACCGGAAAGGGCGCCGGAAAGGCAGAAGGCGATGAACTTGGTCATGCCCACGTCGATCCCGGCATAGACTGAGGCCGTGGGGTTGACGCCGCTGGCGTAGATGGCGCGGCCCGTCGAGGTGCGGGTCATCAGCACATAGAGCGCTGCAACGATCACAATGGCGTACCAGCTCAACATCGGCAGGCCCAGAAACTCGATGCGGGTGTACTGGACGAAGTCTTCGCTCATGGCGTCGGCATTGACCCATTGCCCACCGGCGATCACGAAAATCAGGCCACGGAAGATGGTCAGTGTGCCGAGTGTCACCACAATCGCGGGTATGCCCAGTCGCCAGACCAGCACGCCGTTGAAGGCGCCAAGTATCAGCCCGCACCCCGTCGCCATGACCATCAGCACCGGCACCGGGATCCAGGGAAAGGCGGCATTGGTCAGCGCCACGATCATGCCGGACAGCGCCAGATTCGAGGCCATGGAGAGGTCAATCGAGCGGGTCAGGATTACCATCATCTGCCCCAGAGCCAGAATGATCAGCATGGCGCTATTGTTGAAAATCGAGGCCAGATTGCCCGGCGAGCCAAAACCGGACGAGCGGAAATCGGTGGCCACGATCATGGCGATGATGGCAAGTCCCAGCCAGGTCTCGCGGGCGGCAATCAGCTTCTTCATGCCGCGTCCGCCTTGATGTCCGCCGCCAGCCGCACCAGTGTTTCGGCGTTCAACTGATCGCTGTTCTCTTCAATAGAGATCAGACGCCCCTCTCGCATCACGGCGATCCGGTCGCTCATGCCCATAATCTCGGGCAGTTCTGATGAGACCATGATGACGCTCAATCCTTCGGCCACCAGTTCGCCCATGAACTCGTGGACGGCGGCCTTAGAGCCGATGTCTATACCCTTGGTAGGTTCGTCCAGAATGATAACGCGCGGCTGGGTCGCCAGCCACTTGGCGATCACCACCTTTTGTTGATTGCCCCCCGAGAGCGTCCCGGCATGCTGGCTCAATGAAGCCGCACGCAGGTCGAGCCGCTCGGAGAACTGGCGCGCCAGTGCGAACTCTTTTGCCAGCCGCAAAAAACCATTGCGCGAAGTCTTGTCCATCGAGGGCAGGGAAATGTTCTGGAAGATCGGCAAGTCGACCACCACCCCCTGTTTGCCGCGCTCCTCAGGCACGTAGACGATGCCTGCTTCGATCGCATCAGCGGGTGAACGCGGCGACAGGGGCTTGCCGTCCAGCATGATCGCACCTGCGTCCGGCCGGGAAATGCCGAACAGCGCCTGCATGACCTCGCTGCGTCCCGCGCCGACCAGACCATAGAACCCCAGGATTTCACCCTGCCGCAGCGTAAACGACACATCGGCGAACTCGGTCGCATAACCCAGCGCGTTCACCTCGAGCACCGGCTCGCCGATGCTGACCTCGCGTTTCGGGAACACCTGCTCGACTGAACGGCCAACCATCATGCGCACCAGATCGCTCTGGTTGGTGTCCTTCAGTTCGCCATGCCCCACCATTTCGCCGTCGCGGAACACGGTGTAGCGATCGGCGATGGCGAAAATCTCGTCAAACTTGTGCGAGATGAAAAGGATCGCCTTGCCCTGCGCCTTGAGCAGGTTGACCAGTTCGAACAGGTCTTCGATTTCCTTGTGCGACAGGGCAGCGGTCGGTTCATCCATGATGACGATTTCAGCGTCGATCGACATGGCCCGTGCCACCGCCACAAGGTGTTTTGAGGCAATGCCCAACTGTTTCAGCGGCGTTTCGGGATGGAGGTGGCCGGCGCCAATCTCGTTCAGGATGGTGCGCGCGTCCGCGTGCATTTTCTGCCAGTCAATCGTCCTGAACCGGGTGCGCGGCGCATGGCCGAGAAAGATGTTTTCGGCAACGCTCAACTCGTCAAACAGCACGGTTTCCTGGTGGATCGCGGTGATGCGATGGCCAGAAGCGGCATGCGGATTGGCAAAGTGAACCTGTTGGCCGCCGATGCGGATGTCGCCTTCGTCGGGCTGGTAGATGCCGGTCAGAACCTTGACCAGGGTCGATTTTCCGGCGCCGTTTTCACCGATCAGCGCTGTGACCTCACCCGGATAGAGCTCAAGTGAAACATTGTTCAGCGCCCGGACCCCGGGGAAGCTCTTTGAAATTCCGCTCAGCGTGAGTTTGGGATCGCTCATATCGGCACACTACAGGTTTTGCCCGAGCCTGTCCGCCTCAGGAGTTCACCGGAAAGGGCAAAAAAACCGGCGGCACCCGAAAGGATGCCGCCGGCAAGGCTGGGAGGGATCAGTAGATCTGCGAGAACTCTTCGATGTTCGAAGCATCGAAGGTGAACGGCGCAGCCATGGCAGCCGAGGTGCTGTCGTCAAGCGTGACTTCACCGACGCTGCCGATGCCGAAAGTTGCACCGGGGGCCGCTTCCTGGCCGCCGACAAGTGCGTGGGCCAGGTAAACCGCCGAGTAACCGAGATCGATCGGGTTCCACAGGGCCACGGCCTGCGAGGCACCATTGTCGATGAACTGCTTGAACTCGGACGGCAGGGCAAGGCCGGTCACGTTGACCTGACCGATCAGGCCTTCGTCCGTCACCACCTGGGCAGCAGCCACAACGCCGACAGTCGTCGGGGCGATGATCGCGTCCAGATCCGGATAGGTCTGCAGCAGGCCGAGGGCTTCATTGGTGCTCTTGACCGAGTCATCGTCGCCATAGACTACGGCCACCAGATTGATGTTCGGGAACATTGTGGGCAGGGCTTCTTCAGCAGCGGCAATCCAGGCATTCTGGTTGGTGGCTGTGGAAGAGGCGGACAGGATGGCGACATCACCACCGTCCGGCAGATAGTCTGCGGCCAGCTTGATGATGGTTTCGCCGATCAGGGCGGTGTCGGACGGGTTGAGGTGCAGCATGCGGCCTTCCTCAGCCACGCCGGAGTCCCAGGACAGAACCTTGATGCCACGATCCATGGCGCGCTGCAGAACCGGCACGAGGGCGTCCGGGTCGTTGGCGGAGATGGCAATGGCATCGACGTTCTGGGCGATCAGCGAGTTGACGATTTCGATCTGACCTTCTGCCGAAGCCGAGGTCGGGCCGGTGTAGATGACTTCAATGCCGCCGATTTCTGCAGCGGCGGCTTCAGCGCCGCGAGCTGCGGCATCAAAGAAGCCGTTGCCCAGCGATTTGACGACAAGCGCGATACGCTCCTGAGCCACGGCGGGAGCCGCAAAGGTGGCGGCAGCCAGCAGTGACGTGCAGGCAAGTGCTTTGAGTAGTTTCATTTGGATATCCTCCCGTTGGTATTCTGTCGGTCGAGCCGGACACGCCATCGCAACTTCCGGAACATCCGGTTGAAACCCGGCGTCTTGCGTGACGCAGCAGGCAAAAGCGTGTCATTCCCTCCCTGCGTGCATTGATCACGTCATTTTTGATCATTGTCAATCAAATTCCACTCATGTTTGCTGAGGTACGTGCTTCAAATGATTGATTGTGACTGATATTGATTGACTTTCGCCGTGCCTCATGATGTAGCACCGGGGACTAAGGGAGAGAGCGGATGAGCCACGACACATCAAAACTGCTGAAAAACCTTTGGGACGATGCCAAGGCGGCCGCAATGAGCGAGCCGGAACGGCTGGTTTATCGCTCCAACCTTTTGGGCTCTGACAAGCGGGTCACCAATTATGGTGGCGGCAACACGTCCTCCAAGGTCACCCTGAAGGATCCGCTGACCGGTGAGGATGTCGAGGTGCTCTGGGTCAAGGGGTCGGGCGGCGACGTCGGTACCATCAAGCTCGACGGTTTTGCCACGCTCTACATGGACAAGTTGCGGGCCCTGAAGGGCCTTTACCGCGGCCCCGACCACGAAGACGAGATGGTCGGCTATCTCCCCCACGCCACGTTCAATCTCAATCCGCGCGCGGCATCCATCGATACGCCGCTGCACGCTTATGTCCCCCGCCAATTCGTCGATCACATGCACCCTGACGCGCTGATCGCGATCGCAGCAGCGGTCGATTCAAAGGCGCTGACGCAGGAAATTTTCGGAGACGAGATCGGCTGGCTGCCCTGGCGCCGGCCCGGGTTTGAGCTCGGCCTGTGGCTGGAAAAATTCTGTGTTGAAAATCCCGATGCTAGGGGTGTCGTGCTGGAAAGCCATGGGTTGTTCACCTGGGGCGATACGCCGAAAGAGTGCTACACAACCACGATCGAAACGATCAACAAGGCGATCGCCTGGCTTGATGAAAGAACCGCCGGCAAACCGTCTTTCGGCGGTGCTGCCACCAGTTCGTTCAATGCTGAAAAACGCCGCGAAGTTGCCGCCAAGCTGATGCCGCACATTCGCGGTTTCGTTTCCGCCGAACGTCACAAGGTCGGGCACTTCGATGATTCCGACGCCGTGCTCGAGTTCGTCAACTCCAAAGACCTGCGCCCGCTGGCGGCGCTCGGCACCTCTTGCCCGGACCATTTCCTGCGCACCAAGATCCGTCCGCTGGTGATCGAATTCGACCCCGCTCATCCGGATGTCGACGCTGTTGTGGCGCAACTCGAAGCCGACATTGCCGCCTACCGTGAGGACTACGCGGCCTATTACGAGCGCTGCAAACGCGACAATTCGCCGGCGATCCGCGATCCGAACGCGGTGGTCTATCTGATGCCGGGCGTTGGCATGTTCACCTTCGCCAATGACAAGGCGACCGCCCGAGTGTCGGCAGAATTCTACATCAACGCCATCAATGTGATGCGCGGCGCGTCAGGCGTGTCGACCTATCAGGGCCTGCCCGAACAGGAGGCCTTCGACATCGAATATTGGCTGCTCGAGGAAGCCAAGCTGCAGCGCATGCCCAAACCGAAATCCCTGGCCGGCCGGGTTTCGCTCGTCACCGGCGGCGCGGGCGGCATTGGGCGTGCCACCGCCGCGCGGGTTCTGGCTGAAGGCTCCTGTGTCGTTCTTGCGGACATTGACGAGACGGCCCTTGGTTCCGCCCAGGAAGAGCTTTCCGCCCGGTTCGGCGCCGACATGGTCCGTTCGGTCAGGATCGACGTCACCGACGAGGCCCAGGTGCTGTCCGGCTTTGCCTCCGCTGCCGTTGAATTTGGCGGACTCGATATTCTGGTGTCGAACGCCGGTCTCGCCTCCTCCGCGCCAATCGAAGAGACCAGCCTTGATCTGTGGAACAAGAACATGGACATCCTGTCCACAGGCTATTTCCTGGTCAGCCGCGAGGCCTTCAAGCTGTTCAAGGCGCAAAAAGTCGGCGGCAACGTCATTTTTGTTGCCTCCAAGAACGGACTCGCCGCTTCGCCCAATGCCTCGGCCTATTGCACCGCCAAGGCGGCCGAAATTCATCTGGCGCGTTGCCTGGCGCTGGAAGGGGCGACTGACCAGATCCGCGTCAACACGGTCAATCCCGATGCAGTGTTGCGCGGCTCGAAAATCTGGACGGGCGAGTGGAAGCAGCAGCGCGCCGACGCTTACAAGATGTCGACCGATGATCTGGAAGAGCATTACCGCCAGCGCTCAATGCTGAAGCGGTCGGTGTTTCCCGAGGATATCGCCGAGGCCATCTATTTCTTCGCTTCGGAACGTTCGGCCAAGTCAACCGGCAACATTCTCAATGTCGACGCCGGCAACGCGCAGGCCTTTACGCGCTAGCGCGGGCCGCTAGTCTGACACACTTCGAGGGGGAGAGTTTTCAATGGCCGAAGCCATGATTGACCAGTCCGTGGTCGACCAGAATAACGAGACCGCGCACGCCGCGCTCAAGAGCGACTATGCAGCGCTCGGGGAACAACTCGACCGGCGCGGCGTCGACATCGACACAATCAAGGACAAGGTCAAACGCTTTCACGTCGCGGTCCCTTCATGGGGGGTCGGCACAGGTGGCACACGCTTTGCCCGTTTCCCCGGTGCCGGAGAGCCACGTGACATTTTCGACAAGCTCGAGGATTGCGCCGTCATCCAGCAGCTGACCCGTGCCACCCCCACGGTTTCCCTCCACATTCCGTGGGACAAGGCCGATCCGCGCGACCTCAACCAGCAGGCCGAACGGTTGGGCCTCGGCTTTGATGCGATGAATTCCAACACGTTCTCGGATGCCGCGGACCAGGAGAAATCTTACAAGTTCGGCTCACTCAGCCATACCGATGCGGGTACCCGCCAGCAGGCGGTCGAGCACAATCTTGAATGTATCGAGATCGGCACGGCCATCGGCTCGAAGGCACTGACCGTGTGGATCGGTGACGGTTCGAATTTCCCCGGCCAGGTCGACATGACGGCCCAGTTCGAGCGCTATCTCGACGCCATGAAGCAGATCTATGCCGACCTGCCCGAAGACTGGCGCCTGTTCACCGAACACAAGATCTACGAGCCGGCTTTTTATTCCACCGTCGTGCAGGACTGGGGCACCAACTACCTGATCGCCAAGGAACTCGGCGACCGCGCCTATTGCCTGGTTGACCTCGGGCACCACGCGCCGAACGTGAACATCGAGATGATCGTCGCCCGCCTCATCCAGTTCGGCAAGCTGGGCGGCTTCCACTTCAATGATTCCAAGTATGGCGATGATGATCTGGACGCCGGATCGATTAACCCGTTCCAGCTGTTTTTGGTGTTCAACGAACTGGTCAGCGCTGAATTGCGCGAGGCGCCGGGCTTCAATCCTGCTCACATGCTCGACCAGAGCCACAATGTTACCGACCCGATCGAAAGCCTGATGACCAGCGCCGTCGAGGTGCAGCGCGCCTACGCCCAGGCGCTGATCGTCGACCGCAAGGCCCTGGCCGGTTACCAGAACAGCAATGATGCGCTGATGGCGGCCCAGACGCTGAAACAGGGCTACCGCACCGACGTCGAGCCGATCCTTGCCATGGCGCGGCTGGAGGCCGGCGGCGCGATCAACCCGGTCACGGCCTACCGCAAAGCCGGCTACCGCCAGAAGGTCGCCGAAGTGCGTCCGGCATCTGCGGCAGGCGGCGGCGGCATCGTCTAGGCCGGACGCCAGCCTGAACTTCAGAAACCGCTCGCCATAACCTGCGCGCACCTGTCCCCGCTGATCAAATTTGCATGACCAGCCTGGATCGTTTGTGTCTGAAGGGAAAAGTGCTTGGTGCCCAGGAGAAGACTCGAACTTCCACTTCCATACGGAAACTAGCACCTGAAGCTAGCGCGTCTACCAATTCCGCCACCTGGGCAAGGCGGGCACGTGTTACGGTGCGCGGCAAGGCTTGTCAATCAGTGTTTGCGAGTTCGTGCAACTTGCCGCACAGGATTGCGGCAACGCGGTGGAAACCGGCTTTTTGAGCAGGTGCCCGGACACTCGACACGGGGAAACCAAGCGGCTAAGAACGGGCAAACTCCACAGCCGTGCCAGCGCGGCGCAACCTCATGGCAATTCCGGAGCGGCCGTTGATGCAGCAGCAGGATAACAAGGGTCTGGTGACCATCATCGGCGGGTCGGGCTTTATCGGCACGCAACTGGTGCAGCAAATGGCTCGCAAGGGTTATCGCATCCGCGTTGGCGTCCGCCGCCCCGATCTGGCCGGTCATGTTCGCCCGCTCGGCGCTGTCGGGCAGATTCACCCGGTTCAGGTCAATATCCGCAACTATGAGTCTGTGGCCCGCGCCGTGAACGGCGCCCGCTACGTCATCAACCTGGTCGGCATCGGCCACGAAAGCGGCAAGCAGCGTTTCCGCGCCGTGCACACGATGGGGGCAGCAAACGTTGCCAAAGCGGCGGCCGAGGCCGGTGTTGAGAGTTTTGTGCAAATGTCGGCGCTAGGCGCCGATGCCAACTCGGAAAGCGTTTATTTCCGCACCAAGGCCATGGGCGAAGAAGAAGTGCTCAAGGCATTCCCGAAGGCGGTCATCATCCGTCCTTCGCTGGTGTTCGGGCAGGATGACACGATCTTCAACCGCTTCGGCATGATCGCGCGCCTGTCTCCGTTCATGCCGGTCATTCATGGCCAGACGAAGTTCCAGCCGGTCTATGTCGGTGACGTGGCCGCCGCCATGGTGGCTGCCGCCGAAGGCCGGGCCAAGCCGGGCAAGGTCTATGAACTTGGCGGGCCGGAAGTCGAAACCATGAAACAGCTGATGCAGCGCGTGTTGCATGAAGCGCACCGCAACAAGCCGCTGATTCCGGTCCCCGCCCCGCTGGCCAAATTCGGCGCCTGGTTCACCCAGATTCTGCCCAGTCCGATCCTGACCGTTGATCAGGTGGTGCAACTGGGGCTGGACAATGTGGTCTCCGACGCGGCCATCAAGGACAAGCGGACGCTGGCCGGGCTCGACATCACGGGAACGCCGATGAGCGAGGTTCTGCCGGACTACATGTGGCGGTTCCGCAAGCATGGACAGTTCGAACACGCCGAGGCCTGATCCGGTCCATCCACCGGAACGTTCGCCAGCGGCCTGACAAACACCGCAATCTTGACTATATAGGTTGAAAACCGCGCCTTGAGGGCAGCGGCCGCAAACAGACATCCGGGGAACGTCATGAACTGGATCAACAATATCGTCCGCCCGAAAATCCGCTCCTTTCTGAACAAGAAAGAGACGCCGGACAATTTGTGGGTCAAATGTCCCGAGTCGGGCGAAATGGTCTTTTACAAGGACCTTGAAGCCAACCAGTGGGTGGTACCGGCCTCCGGCTATCACATGAAGATCAAGGCCGCCGACCGCATGGCCGCGTTCTTCGATGGCGGTATTTATGACGAGATCAAGCTGCCCGGCGCCCCGGTTCAGGACCCGCTGAAATTTCGCGGCCTCAAGAAATATACCGACCAGATCAGGGAAGCCCGCAACAAGACCGGCGACCAGGATTCGGTTACAGCGGCGGAAGGCCATGTGCTCGGCCACAAGGTCGTGGTTGCGGTGCAGGATTTCGAATTCATGGGCGGTTCCCTCGGGCTGGCAGCGGGCGAAGCGATCATCGCGGCGATGGTCGAGGCGGTGAACCGCAAACTGCCGTTCGTGTTTTTTGTCGCCTCGGGCGGCGCCCGCATGCAGGAAGGCGTCCTGTCGCTGATGCAATTGCCGCGCACCACGGTGGCGGTGCAAAAGCTCAAGGAAGCGGGCTTACCCTATATCGTTGTGCTGACCAATCCGACCACCGGCGGCGTTACCGCTTCCTACGCCATGCTGGGGGATGTTCACTTGGCCGAACCGGGGGCGCAGATCGGCTTTGCCGGTGCCCGCGTGATCGAACAGACCATCCGCGAAAAACTGCCCGAAGGGTTCCAGCGTTCCGAATATCTGCGCGACCACGGCATGGTCGATATGGTCGTCCATCGCCACAATATGCGCGACACGGTGGGCACGCTTGTGGGTATCCTCACCAAGGTGCCGTCGCTGGAACAATTCGCTAAGCCCACCCGCAAGATTGCCGCCAATAGTGATCAGCCCGATGCCGGCAATGAGCAAAACCTTCTGGCCAATCCGCCTGAGGCCGCGCACGCCGAGTGAGCCGCACCAATGCGATTTTGCAGCGCCTTCTGGCGCTGCATCCCAACAAGCTGATTGACCTCAAGCTTGACCGGATAGAGCGGCTTCTGGCCGAATTGGGGCACCCCGAAGAGCGTCTGCCGCCAACGATCCATGTCGCGGGGACCAACGGCAAAGGCTCGACCATCGCCTTCCTGCGCGCCTTTCTCGAAGCTGCCGGGCAACGTGTCCACGTCTACACGTCGCCCGATCTGGTGCGTTTCAACGAGCGCATAAGGCTGGCCGGAAAGCTGGTGTCGAGCCGCAAGCTCAATGCGGCGCTCGAACGGTGCGAACAGCTCAATGCCGGGCGGCCAATCACCTATTTCGAGATCACGACCGCAGCAGCGATACTATTGTTTGCGGAAAACCCTGGCGACTATTTGTTGCTGGAAGTGGGCCTGGGCGGCCGGTTCGATGCCACAAATGTCATCGCCCATCCGCTCGGCACGATCATCACACCGGTTTCGATGGACCATGAGGATTTCCTCGGATCTTCACTCGCCGGCATCGCCCGCGAGAAGGCCGGCATATTGAAACGCGGCAGCAAGGCGATCGTGGCGCGGCAACGGGATGAGGCCACCGCAGCTATTGACGCAGAAGCGGCCAAACTGAATGTCGAACCATTCCGGGGAGGTCAGGATTTCGATGCCTTTTTGCAGAACGGGCGGTTGATCTATCAGGACGGTGAAGGCTTGCTTGATCTTCCGCCGCCGGCGCTTGCGGGGCCATTTCAAGCCGAAAATGCCGGGGTCGCCATCGCGGCGGTCAGACATCTTGACTTGCCGATTACCGAAGATCTGGTCGCCGCAGGCCTGCGCCGGGCCAACTGGCCGGCGCGGCTGATGCCGATCACCCAGGGCAGGCTGCGCGGCCTCCTGCCGAAAACCCACGAGCTCTGGATCGACGGCGGACACAATGAGGCGGGTGGCCATGTGCTGGCCAAGGCCCTCGTCGCGCAGAACGAGGTACGCAGCCGCCCGTTGGTGCTCATTCAGGGCACTTTCGCCAACAAGGATGCGGCGGGTTACCTGCGCCATTTCAAATCATTGAAGCCCCGCGTCTTCACCGTTCCCGTCCCCGGCGAACGCGCGGCATGGAAACCCGTTGAACTCGCGGCGCTGGCCCAGACTGAGGGGCTGGACGCCCGCGCCACGCGCGGGCTCAAGTCAGCGCTGAAACGTGCGGCAGAAATCAAAAATGCCCGCGTGGTCATTTGCGGCAGCTTGCATCTGGCCGGTCATGCCCTCGATCTCAACGGGACACGGCTGACCTAGCCCCAGATCAACAGCGCGATGATGCCGAGGCCGCCGACGGCAATGCGCCAATAGGCGAACGGCGCGAAGCCGTGGCGCGAGACGAAATCGAGCAGAAACCGCACCACGAAGATCGCGATCACAAGCGCGGCGACAAAGCCGACTGCAATGTCGAGGCCGAGGCCAAGGTCCATCATTTCTCGCGACTTGTAGAGGTCGTAGCCGAAGGCACCGGCCATGATCGGCAGGGCAATGAAGAAGGTGAATTCGGCCGCCGAGCGCTTGTCTGTGCCAAACAGCAGCGAACCCACGATGGTCGCACCCGAGCGCGACACGCCGGGCACCAGCGCCAGCATCTGGAACAGGCCGATGATCAGCGCCAGATGCCAGGGGTACGTGTAGATGTCGGTGTACTTGGGCTGCAACGGCAGCCGGTCGACGATCAGCAGCACGATACCGCCCACCAGCAGCATGACGCAGATCACCATGGGTGTTTCGTAGATCACCTGCTGGATGAAATCATGCGCCAATACCCCCGCCAGCGCGGCGGGAAACGAGGCCAGGACAACATTGAGTGCAAACAGCCAGGCGCCCCTTTTGCCGCTCAGCGCATCGCGGATCAGTTCAAACAGTTTCTGGAAATAGACGGTGATGATTGCAAGGATCGCGCCCAACTGGATCAGCACGAAGAAGACGGCGGGCTGCTCGAGCCCGAAAAAATGATCGGCGAGCAACAGGTGACCGGTGGACGAGACCGGCAAGAACTCGGTCAACCCTTCCAGAATACCCAGCACCAGCGCTGCAAAAATGCCTTGATCGAGTTCCATGGGGTCACCTAACTGGGATCGGCGGATGAGGGATCAGTCCGGGGCGGGGCCACTTCCGGCTTCTAGACTGATTTGGATATTGCCGCCAATATGGCGTCTCCTAATTGCGCTGCACTTGAGTTCTGATTTCAGGGGTGGGACACCCGGAAAGCACAATGGCCAAACTCCTGCATCACAAGCTCGACCCTTCCTCGCGCCTCATCCGGCTGATGGCAGCGGAATATTCGGTGACCCTGACATTCGAGGAAGTCAGTCCCTGGAAACGCAAGCCCGAGTTCATGGATATTTCTCCGGCGGGATCGCTGCCGGTGCTCATTGATGAAGGTTTGCCCCCCGTCGTCGGTTGGCTGGCTGCCATCGCGGTGATCGAAGAGCAATTCGCTCCTGCCGCCGTTGAGGGGCTGATCCCGTCCAATCCGGCACACCGCTACGAATGCTGGCGCATTCTGGAGTGGGTGCAGGGCAAGCTGAATGACGAGGTCACCCGCTATGTGCTCGAGGAAAAGGTGGGGCGGCGTGAACGGGGCGGCGAATCTCCCGATGTCAGCGCGCTCAGGGCCGCCAAGACGAACCTTGTCGAACATGTCCATTATTTTAACTGGCTGGTTGCCAGCCGTTCGTGGCTGGCCGGCGACAGTCTCAGCCTCGCCGATCTGGCGCTTGCCAGCCATCTCTCGGTGCTCGACTATCTGGGCGATATCGACTGGTCCGAGATTGGAGAAACCCGTGACTGGTATGCGCGCATCAAGTCACGGCCTTCATTCCGGCCGCTTCTGGCTGACCGGCTGGTTTCCATGCCGCCGTCCAAGACCTACGCGGATCTTGATTTTTGACGCCTGACGGCACCGATCTCAAAAACCTTCTGTCTGAGCGGGCATTTGCCCTTGGCTTTGATGCTTTCGGGGTCACATCCGCGGACGCCCGGCCCGACCTGCCCAAACGGCTCCGGCATGCGCTCGATCAGGGCTGGCACGCCGGCATGGACTGGATGGAAGAAACGGCAGAGCGCCGCCAAGCTCCCGAACACCTGTGGCCGGAGGTGAAATCCGTCATCATGCTGGGGCTGAACTACGGGCCAGACAGCGACCCGATCGCCGATCTGGCGCAAAAGTCGCGCGCCAATATTTCGGTTTACGCCCGCAACCGCGACTATCACGAGATCATCAAGGGCAAGCTCAAGGAACTTGCCGGATTGCTGGCGCGCCGTTCGGGTGCCGAGGTCAAGGTGTTTGTCGACACCGCACCGGTGATGGAAAAGCCGCTGGCCGAAGCGGCTGGCCTCGGCTGGCAGGGCAAACATTCGGCGCTCGTCTCGCGCGAGTTCGGGTCCTGGCTGTTTCTGGGCGCGATCTTTACAAGTGCCGACCTGCCGGCGGACACGCCGCACGCCGAGAACTGCGGTTCCTGCACGCGCTGCCTCGACATCTGTCCCACAGATGCTTTCCCGGCCCCTTTCAAGCTCGATGCCTCAAAATGCCTCGCCTATTATTCCAACGAGCATCACGGCGTCATCCCACGCGAATTCCGGGCCCCTATGGGTAACCGCGTGTTCGGCTGCGACGATTGTCTCGCGGTCTGCCCGTGGAACTCATTTGCCCGCGCCACCCGGGAAAAGAAGCTCAGGGCCCGCGACGATCTCAGCCTGCCGGAATTGGCGGAAATGCTGCAACTGGATGATAACCAGTTCCGCGAGCTTTTTCGGGGAAGTCCGGTAAAGCGCCTTGGACATGCCCGATTCATCCGTAATGTGCTGGTGGCAACGGGCAACAGCGGGGATAAATCTCTACAGCCATTGGTCGAGGCGCGGTTATCGGACAGAGACCCGGTGATCCGCGCCACAGCTGTGTGGGCGCTTGCCCGCCTGACCGGAAGCAACGCGGAACTCTTTGCGTTTCGCCAGACATATGAGAGCAGAGAAAAGGACGCCACGGTTCTCGAAGAATGGAAACTGACGCGACCTTCACCGCAAGAGTGAAGGCGCAGCATCAAAGGGCGGTGTGATGGGTGTGTTCTTCTTCGGCATGGGTTATTCGTCCAAGGCGACGGCCCGGGCCATACACGAGATCGTGGATCGCGACATGCCGGTTTACGGCACGACACGTTCACGCAAGAAAGCCGAAGACCTGATCCGCAGCGGCATCAAGGCGCACGCCTTCGATGGCCGCGCTCCGGGTCTGATGCTCGCCGGTGATCTGCTGAAATCCACCCACGTTGTTTCCTCGATCCCGCCGACCGAACAGGGTGACCCGGTTCTGTTGCATCACAAGAAGGAGTTGGACGCCGCAGAGCATCTTGAATGGCTGTGCTATTTTTCAACGGTCGGCGTCTACGGCGATGCCGAAGGCGCCTGGATCGACGAAAAGGCTGAATGCCATCCAGCCAATGAACGTTCCGTGCTGCGTGTGAAGACCGAACAGCAATGGCGCGACTATGCCAAGGCGCGCAAACTGCCCCTCGCCATCCTGCGCATTGCCGGCATCTACGGGCCGGGCCGGTCGACCTTCGACAAGTTGCGTGAAGGCACGGCGCGCCGCGTCATCAAACCGGGGCAGGTGTTCAACCGCATCCATGTCGACGATATCGGTCGGGTCACGGCGCTCGCCGCCCGCAACCGGCTTGAGGGCACTTTCAATCTGACAGATGATGAACCGGCGCCGCCCCAGGATCTGGTGACCTTTGCGGCGGAACTGGCCGACGTGGAAGCACCGCCTGAAGTGCCCTTCGAGGAGGCCGAACTCAGCGAGATGGCCCGTTCCTTCTATTCCGACAACAAACGGGTTTCCAATGCCGCCATCAAGAAGGCGCTGGGCATCGAATTGTTGTTCCCCACCTACCGGCAAGGGCTGAAAGCGATCTTTTCGGCCGAGGCGGCAACCGCCTAGCCGGCGCGCGCCGCCAGCAGCACGATCCGTTCGATCTGACGCAGGTCCTCGTCCCGGCTCAGACGGTGATCGCCGTCCGGCACCAGGGTGAAACTGGCCTCGTCCTGAAGCAGGTGGCTCATCAGCCTGAACGCATGCTCACGGGGTACATCAGGGTCAAGCGCGCCATGGATGATGTGCACCGGGCAGCGGGTTCTTACCGGTTTACCCAACAAACAATGCTGCACCCCATCCGCGATGAGCGTCCTGGTAATGATCAGCGGATCCCCATAAGCGGACGGACGCAACACCTGTCCGTCCCGTTCCAGGGCTTGCTGTTCTGCTTCGCTGAAACTCTGGCGCATCAGGTCTTCGGTCATGTCCACCGCCGGAGCGATCAAGACCAGCGCCCTGACCCGCTCGTCCCCCCGATCGCGCAGCCGGTTCTGCAGCAACAGCGCCAGCCATGCCCCCATCGATGATCCCACCACGACCTGCGGTCCCTCGGTAACCTCGGCGAAAACCGCTTCTGCTTCTTCCAGCCATCGCGAAATGGTCCCCGTGGCAAAATCGCCGCCGGTCTCCCCGCATCCCGAATAATCGAATCGCGTCACCGCGATGCCGTGGGCCTTTCCCAATCGGTCCAGCGCCGTCGCTTTTGCCCCGTCCATGGTGGAGTTGAAACCGCCAAGCCAGAACAATCCGGGCGCCGAGCCGGCCCTTTTGAGCACCGCCAGTTCGCGGGCACCCGGACCGGTTCCAACCGCCAGCTTCAGCCTATGCTCTTGAATTTGCGTCATTCAACCCGATCTTGTGGCTTGCCCGCACGTGATGTGACCGGCCTGCAACCCAAGCGCACCATTCGGCGTTTGGCAGTTGACTTTGCCCGTTTCACACATGATTTTAGCGCGCAATTCAACCGTTTCGACCAACAGCAAAAGGACACGTCAACATTCGCCGTCCCATGAGACCCGTAGCGCCCCAGAAAGATGGGCCGCCTGCCAATGAAGATATTACAGCTCCAGAAGTTCAGGTAATTGATGCCGAAGGCACCAACCTCGGCCAAATGCCCACCGCCCGCGCCATCGAACTGGCAGCGGATGTCGGACTCGATCTGGTAGCGATTTCCCCCAACGCCAATCCGCCGGTCTGCAAGTTCCTCGACCTGGGCAAGTTCAAGTATCAGGCCCAGAAGAAGGCCGCCGATGCCCGTAAGAAGCAGAAGGTCATCGAGGTCAAGGAAATCAAGATGCGGCCCAACATCGACACGCATGACTATGACGTCAAAATGCGTTCGGTGGAGAAATTCCTGGACGAAGGCGACAAGGTCAAGGTGACCAT
This sequence comes from Devosia sp., assembly GCA_017794705.1. Taxonomy (GTDB): domain Bacteria; phylum Pseudomonadota; class Alphaproteobacteria; order Rhizobiales; family Devosiaceae; genus IH3. Next base: position 1,675,052 of record CP051235.1, read on the forward strand.
GCGCTTCCGCGGCCGCGAAATGGCGCACCAGGAAATCGGCCTGCAATTGCTGCTCAAGGTGCGCGACGAGGTCGAGGAAAAGGCCAAGGTCGAATCCAGTCCGCGTGCCGAAGGCCGCCAGATGGTCATGGTGCTGGCGCCGCGCTGACGCCACCTCAATTCACCTTGCATGAAAAGGCGGGCTTCTTGCCCGTCTTTTTTATTGCCGCAAGTGGCGGAAAACCGGCGCAAGAAGAGAAATTTTAACCGTTCTGAAGCCATAAGCACGTTGGGCACGCATGGGGCAAATTCAGAACACGGGACAGACATGTTCTCCTTTTTCAAGAATGTCAGCGTGGCAGCACGCATCTATGGCGGCTTTGCCGCTATCACCATTTTGCTGGTCCTTCTCGCTGGCAGCGCCTATTTCGGCATGCGCAGCCTTTCCGGCACCTTCGATGAATACCAGTTGGCTACCTTCCAGAAGGGCGAGATCGGCGACTATGTCGCGGACTTCAACGCCATGGAAATCGCCGCCCGCGATTACCTGAACACGCCAACCGCGGAAGGCGCGGAAACAACCCTGTTCTGGATCGACGATGTGGCGACCAACGACCCCGAAGGCGTCGCCAAATTCTCCAATCTTCCCGAAGCCATGGACCTGATCGCGAGGATCGAAACCGACGCAGTCGCCCTTCAGGGCGCATTGCAGCAAGTCATTGCCCTTAATGAACAGCACGCCGCGGCGGCCGCGAAAGTCGCTGCTGGCGAAGAAGCGCTGACCGGTGAAATCAACACACTGTTCGATCAGGCGCGTACTGACGGCAATTTCGACGTGGCGATCCGCGCCGGTCAGCAGACCCATACGCTGATGCGCATCTTCGAAAGCTCTCTTGACTATGTCGCCACCGGAGAAGCTCCCCATTACGACGCCGCTGCGAGCCTCAGCGCGGAAGCGCTGGAAGGGCTCGCTGCCATCCGCCGAGCGACCTTCACTTTCGGCCTGCAACAGCAGCTCACCGCCATCGAGACCATTGTGGCAGACAATCTGACCGCCCTCGCCGAGGTCAAGCAGGCCACTGATGCCCGCGCCGAAATCGTCAGCACACAATTGATGCCGCTGCGCGACGGTCTCGCCGCCGGGTACGACCGGCTTACCGAGATTGTGGACACGCGTCAGGGCCAACTGGGACAGCAGGCCACAATCGCCTCCGAAATCACCCAGATGGTGGTCATCGGCTCGGGCCTGTTCGCCGTTCTGGTCGGGGCCCTCATCGGCATAGCAACCGGACGCTGGCTGTCACGTTCGATCAGCGGCATGGCCGCCAACATGCGTCAACTGGCCGAAGGCGATCTTGATCTGGACCTTTATGGATCGAATGTCCGCAATGAACTCGGGCAGATGGCGCAGGCGCTGGAAACCTTCCGCGACAATGGCAAGGCGATGGAAGCCATGGATGCCGAAAAGGAAGCCGCCCGCAAGCTGGAGGCCGAAGAGCAGGCCCGACGCAACGCGCTACAGGCCGAATTGACCAAGGTCGTGGCCGCCGCCGTTGCCGGCGACTTTTCGCTGCGCATCACTGGCCAATATGATGATGCGGAACTGGAGAGCCTGAAGGCCAGTGTCAACGAATTGATCGAAACCGTCGACCTCGGCATCACCGAGACCGGCGAAGTGCTGTCGGCTCTTGCCGACGCCGATCTGACCAAGCGGATGACCGGCACTTACCAGGGCGCTTTCGGCAAGCTCAAGGATGACACGAATGCGGTTTCCGAGAAACTGTCCGAACTGGTCTCGAACCTTCGCGAAACTTCGCGTGCCCTGAAGATCGCCACCTCGGAAATCCTCAGCGGCGCCAACGATCTTTCGGAACGCACCACCAAACAGGCCGCGACCGTCGAGGAAACTTCGGCCACCATGGAGCAGCTCGCCAACACGGTGCGCGACACCGCTGGCCGTGCCGAGGAAGCCTCGACCCGCACCCGGGAAACCGCGCAGCTGGCCGAGAATGGCGGCGAGGTCATGTCGGAAGCCAATCTGGCGATGGAGAGGATTACCGCCTCGTCCGCGAAAATTTCCAACATCATCGGGCTGATCGACGATATCGCCTTCCAGACCAATCTTCTGGCGCTCAATGCTTCGGTCGAGGCGGCCCGGGCGGGCGAGGCCGGCAAGGGCTTTGCAGTGGTCGCCGTCGAGGTCCGCCGGCTGGCCCAGTCCGCTGCCGAAGCCTCATCGGAGGTCAAGGTGTTGATCGAGCAGAGCGCAGGTGATGTCGGCAACGGCAGCAAGCTGGTGGCTGATGCTGCTGACAAGCTGCAGACCATGCTGGCGTCAGTGCGCGAAAACACCTCGATCATGCAGGCGATTGCCGGCACCAGCCGCGAACAGGCGGGCTCGATCGATGAGGTCAATGCCGCCGTGCGACAGCTCGACGAAATGACCCAGCACAATGCGGCCCTTGTTGAAGAAACCAATGCGGCCATCGAGCAAACCGAAGTGCAGGCCAATGAACTCGACGCGGCCATCGACGTGTTCACCGTATCCGGCCCGCGTCAGCAGGAGGCGATGCAGCGCCCGGTGCCGCCGCGACAAGCCGCTGCTGCTGCGAAGAAGACCTATCTCAGCCAGGGCAGTGCTGCTCTTGACGCCGAGTGGCAGGAATTCTGAGGCAAACCACATCCGGACCAAAGGCGGCCGTCAGGGCCGCCTTTTTCGTTTCGACGAACCCGTCTAGGCTCTTGGGATGACCGAGTCGGACCCCATCAGTTTTGCCACGCCTGAGGATTTGGCCCAATGGTTGGCGGCCCATCACGCTGGCCGACAGGAACTCTGGATCAGGCTGTTTCGGGTCAAGTCGGGCATTCCGTCGGTCACCTGGGAACAGGCAGTGATAGAGGCGTTGGCCTGGGGCTGGGTGGACGGGGTCAAAAAGTCGCTGGACGAGCAATCCTGGCTGCAGCGGTTCACGCCCCGCCGCGCGAAATCCAAATGGTCGCAAAAGAACCGTGGGCACGCCGAACGGCTGATCGCCGAGGGCCACATGCAGCCGGCGGGACTGGCCCAGGTTGAAGCCGCCAGGGCAGACGGCCGCTGGGATGAAGCCTACGCCGGCCAATCAGGGTTCGAGCTTCCCGCCGATTTTCTGAGCGAACTCGAAAAGGACCCGGCCGCCAAGGCGCATTTTGAAACGCTCAGCCGACAGAACCTGTTCGCCATTTACTACCGGCTGCATACCGTCAAGCGCGTCGAAACCCGCCAGCGAAAGATCGAGACTTTCATTGCCATGCTGGCCCGCGGCGAGAAGTTCCACTAGGCGGCGGCAAGCATTCGTTAACGCTTTGCCCAATTTGGGTGCGACCGTTCACCCTCGGTCAAACCGGTCCGCGCAGAATGCCCGCCGAACTTGTGGAGCAGGCGCATGAAAAATTTTCCGCCCGGCACAGGATTTGGAGCGATTTTCGTCGTTGTCGGCATCGGCATGATGGTGATGATGGCCACCGACCAATCGGGGCTGCATGTCCCGCTGTGGGTCGCCGAAGCGGCTGCGTCCTGTTTTGCGTTGGCAGGCGCCAGCATCATCGCCCAGGCTTATGGCAAGCTGCGGCTGGCGCGGGCCTTTTCCCTTGGCGTCATCTACGGATTGGCCGTCCCCGGCCTCTGGATCGCTTTCGGTTCGGACGGTAGCGGCTGCACCGCTTCGGGAAGCTTCGGTCCTGTCAGTTTTGAAGGCATGGCTTCGGGCCTGTCTTGCCGCATTGTTTTTGGTGCAGGCGCTGTCATCGTTCTGGCCTGCGCTGTGGCCGTTACATATGGAATCATGCGTGGTGTCGGTTTTCAGCCCAAGGCACCAGGTGCGCAACCCATTGAGACCAAAGACTGAATTCAGTCTGAGCAGCCAATCGGCCACACCCCGGCCGAAATAGCGCTGCGCGGGTTGCCGAATCCCCCTCTCTGAACCATTCTGTGCGGCTGCGCGGAAGCGAGCCGTGCACCCCTGTTTGGACAAGTACAATGCATACCCAACGTATCGGCCCCTGGCTGGACGAACTACGTGCCACTGCGGTTTTGGCCTGGCCCCTGATCATTGCGCAGGTGGCCGGCATCCTGCTGTTCACCACAGACGTGGTGATGATGGGCTGGCTCGGCCCGTCCTATCTGGCCGCCGGTACACTGGCGACCGGACTGTTGCACCCGGTGTTCCTCGGCGGGTTGGGCACGGTCACCGCCACCGCGCCGATGATCGCCCAGGCGATCGGCGCCCGCCAATCCAAGTCGGTGCGCCGCACGGTTCGTCAGGGTTTCTGGGCTTCGTTCGTTTTGGCCGCCATCATCGTGCCGATCATTCTGAATTCGGAACGCATTTTCCTGTTGCTCGGACAGGTGCCCGAGACAGCGGCGCTTGCCCAGACCTATCTGAACTTTGCCGTCGGCGCGACGCTGCCCGGGCTGCTGATCGTCGGCCTGCGCTCGCTGCTGCAGGCGCGAGGCGACACGGCCGTTATCCTGTGGATCACGGTCGCCGGTGTGCTGGTCAACGCGCTCGGCAATTACGCGCTGATGTTCGGCAATTTCGGCTTTCCGCGGCTGGAACTGGTTGGCGCGGGAATTTCGACGACCTTCGTCAACACGGTCATGTTCCTTCTGGCGCTGGCCTTTGTGGTCTTTCACCGCCGCTACAAGCGCTACATGGTGCTGGTGCGCCTCTGGAAGCCCGACTGGCCGCGCTTTTTTGACCTGTTCCGTATCGGTTTGCCCATCGGGGCGACCTTGATGTCGGAAGTCGGCATGTTCGGCGTCGCTGTGATCATGATGGGCTGGCTCGGCACCAATGAAGTGGCCGCCCACGCCATTGCACTTCAATGCGCGGCCATCGCCTTCATGGTGCCGCTGGGGCTGAGCCAGGCGACCATCGTGCGGGTCGGCACGGCCTTCGGTGCACGCAATCATCATGGTGTCGCCCGCGCTGGCTGGACCTCGATGGGGCTGACCCTCGCCTTCATGTCGATCACCTGCATGGTGTTCCTGCTGGCGCCGGCGGCACTGGTTCAGATCTTCCTCGACCCGGCGCGGCCGGAGAATGCGGAAAGCCTCAGGCTCGCCGCCTCCTATCTGGCCATTGCCGCCCTGTTCCAGCTTGTCGACGGGGCGCAGGTCTCCGCAGCGGCCAGCTTGCGCGGCCTGTCGGACACGCGCGTACCCATGCTGGTGGCGCTGGTCGGCTATTGGCTGATCGGCATCGCCATCGCCTACATCGCCGCCTTCCAGTTCGGGCTGCGCGGGGTGGGCATCTGGCTGGGTCTGGCTTCGGGACTGGCGTTTGTGGCAATTGCCCTGACCCTGAGGTTCGCATGGCGTGATCGGCTGGGCCTGTTGATGCGGCATCAGATCGCTCTGCAGCGCTGATCCCTAGAACGGCCAGATCAGCCGGGCGCCGTCGAAGGTGATGAAGGCACCGGTGACCAGTACCACCGCGGCGAACACAAGGTTCAGGGCGCGGCCCTTCTTCGCCAGCCGTTGGCCGATGAAAGCGCCGACCAGGCCGCCCATCGCGCCGCCCAGAACGAACAGGCCGGCAATCGGCCAATTGACCAACCCGGACAATGCGTAGCTCGACGCGGTCGCGGCGCCGAAGGCAGTGACCGCCACAAGGCTGGTGCCGATGGCATAGGCAAGCGGCATGCCCGTCGCCAGCATCAGTCCCGGCACGATGAGGAAGCCTCCACCGATGCCGAAAAACCCGGAGAGGGCGCCGACACCGAAGCCAATAATCGCGAGGCGCGGCCCCATGGAAAACAGGTTGTCCATGTCCAGATGAACGTCGGGCTTGCCTTCGGTCGCTTTCTTCAGCGCCATGGAGATGCCCACCGCCAGCATCAGGATGCCGAAGGCGATCAGGAGGATCTGACCGTCAACCGATTTGGCCACGGCTGCACCACTGAGCGCACCACCGACACCGGCGAGGCTGAACACGATTGCGCAAGGCCATTTTACCCGGCCCTGGCGCCACTGGATCACCAGATTGACCGCAGCGCTGGCGGCGACGGCAACGGCGCTGGTGCCGATCGCCATATGGGTCGAACTGATCCCAACCACATAGATCAGCAACGGCACGGCAAGTATCGAACCGCCACCGCCCACCAGCCCCAGGATCAATCCGACGATGGCGCCGGACAGGGGCGAGAGCATCAGTTCAGCGGTCATTCGGGGCGTCCACAATAAAGCCCGTAAAGCGTCGACATCAGGTCCTCGATGCGTGGGTCTGCAATCGAATAATAGATGGTCAGCCCGTCGCGGCGGGTTTCCAGAATGCCGTCGGCGCGCATGCGGGCCAGGTGCTGCGACAGCGCCGACTGGCTGAGGTCGAGCTGTTTTTCCAGTCCACCCACCGACATTTCGCCGTGCGCCACGATCTGGCACAGGATCAGCAGCCGGCGCTCGTTGCCGACGGATTTGAGCACCGTGCTGACCTGGCTGGCGCCTGATTGCCACGCCTCAAGATCCAGTTCGTCCAGTTTCATTTTTGACCTCACTCTTGACACTACATTAGAAAACTCTAATATAGTTGTCAACAGGCGCGCATGCACGTGCCTTTCACAAACTCGAACAGGTCAGGACTTTCACAATGACAGGCCAACCGATTATCGAGGCCCGTTTCGACGAGGCCACCAACACCATTTCCTATCTGGTCGCCGATCCCGAAACCCGCAAGGCGGCCATTATCGATCCGGTTCTGGATTTTGACCAGAAATCCGGCACCGTCGACACCGAATCCGTCGAGGCGCTTCTGAAGCTCGCCCGCGAGCGTGATTTAGAGGTCGTCTGGACCCTTGAGACACACGCACATGCAGACCATTTGTCCGGCTCGCCGTACATCAAGGGCCGTACCGGCGCCAAGATCGGCATCGGCGAACATATCACCGACGTGCAGACCATCTTCCGGCCGCTCTTCAACGCGACGGACCTGAAGACCGACGGGTCGGATTTCGACTATCTGTTCACCGACGGCGAACATTTCCAGATCGGCAAGCTGGATGTCGAGGTCATGTATGTGCCCGGCCATACTCCGGCGGACATCGCCTACAAGATCGGCGACAATATCTTTGTCGGCGATACGATGTTCATGCCCGATTATGGCACCGCCCGCGCCGATTTCCCGGGTGGCGATGCGCACAAGCTCTACAAATCGATCCAGCGGCTGCTGGCCCTGCCCGACGAGACGCAGCTTTACATGTGCCACGACTACAAGGCGCCGGGCCGCGACACCTATGCCTGGCAGACCAGCGTCGCCGAGGCGCGTAACAATGTACATCTGGTCAACGGCGTCACCGAAGACGAATTCGTCGAGATGCGGGAAAGCCGCGATGCAACCCTTTCCGCCCCCACGCTTTTGTTGCCCTCCATTCAGGTCAACATCCGCGCCGGGCGGTTCCCCGAAGCGCAATCCAACGGCGTCACCTATCTGCTGGTGCCGGTGAAACCCAAGAGTGAAGGCGTGGCATTGCCGCGCTGACCAACACGTTCACACATAAGGAAAACCAACGTGAATTTTGATACGATCAAAACCCTGTTCGCCGGGTCCCAGGGCTCCGGCGCGCGTGCCGAGGACATGTCTGCCTCAACCGCCGTGCAGTTCCATGGCGATGCCGACACGGTGTTCGTCGATGTGCGTGGTCTGGGCGAAATTGCCCATTCTGGCACCATTCGTGGTGCCATCCGCGCCCCGCTCCCCGAGTTCGCCCGTCACGCCGATCCTTCCGGCGCCGGCAGCCTTCCTGCGGCGAATGCCGGCAAGACCATCATTCTGGTCTGTGCCTCGGGTGCCCGCTCAGGCGCGGCGGCCCAACAGCTGGTCCGCATGGGCTATACGAAAGTTGCCAATATCATGGGCGGCATCGGTGCCTGGTCACGGGCCGGCGGCCCCATGGAGCGCTAGGCGCTCCCCCAAAGCTGCAAGAATGAATTGCAGCGGCGTCTGGCCCGGCAAGGGTCAGGCGCCGTCCGGTTCACAATAGAGCAGGTAAAGCTTTCCCATCAGCGCCTCAATCCGCGGGTCGGCAATCCTGTAGTGGATCACCTGGCCATCGCGCCGGGTCACCACCACGTCATCGGCGCGCATGCGGGCCAGATGCTGGGATAGCGCCGACTGGCTGAGCCGGATTTCCTCAACCAGTGCGCCGACGGACATTTCACCTCTCTGGGCGAGATGGCAAAGGATCATCAGCCGGCGTTCATTGCCGATGGCCTTGAGCACGCTGCTGACTTCGGCAGCGCCGCCCTTCCAGTTTGAAATCTGGTCATCGTCATCGTCAGAAATTTTTTGAGCAGGCATTCCTGAAATTTGTCACATCTACGCCCGGCAACCTCGGCGAAAAGGTCCGGCAACCCCCAACGACCGGCGGAACTTGCAGTTTGCGTCCCTCATTCCGCTGGTAAAAATTTACGTAAGTATGCGCTAATCTATTGAAGTGTCGACATATCAATATTGATAGGTGGAAGTACGGAACCCGCGCTGCGTGCCTAGAGAAGTCCCAGCTTCATGGCGGTCGTGACCAGTTGTTCGCGGGTGCGCGCACCCAGTTTCTGGCGCGCGGACGCGACATGCATGTGCACGGTCACCGTCTTGATGTTCAGCTGATGGGCAATCTGCTCCGGCCGGTTGCCGTGGCTCAACGCCCTGACGACCTGCAACTCGCGTCCCGAAAGAATCGCCGATCGGCGCGGGCGCCAGCTGTCATCAATGGCATCGGGCTGGAAAAGTTGCGTTGCCCTCATCCCGAGTGTCCGGGCTGAAAGAAGGATCAGGGTGCTGTTCTGTTTCAAATAGACCAGCGCCTTTTCGGGCAGCAGTTCGGTGGCAATGGTAATCGCCGCCGAATAGCTGGTGCCTTCAAGCCGCACCGGCTGATAAAGCAGGCCAAAATAGCCATGTGCATCCATGATGTCGACCAGACGGCGTCCTGGAACACTGTCCCATTCACTGGTCACGCCGAGACCGAAACCGACGAGGGCGGGGTCGGTTCGTTTCGAAATACGATCGACGAGAGGATCGAGCGGGCCTATGCCCTCCTCTTCGACCTGGTCCAATGGACCGTCCCGCATCGAGGTGCTGAAGCCCACCAGATCGTAGTTGCGGTTGTCAAAAATGGCGCAGTTCGCCGCCCCGGCGCCGATCTGCTCATAGAAGCCCATAACGAGTTCCACAAGTTTGGGATAGGATTTTACAGTCGCCGCTGCAAGGTTCAGTTCATTGAGCGTCAGCGCCTGTTGTGCGGTCAGGCCGCTGTTCAGCACATCGCCGAACGGATCGGTTTCGCAGTCCTGTTCGTCCCCCATAAAAGCCCGACCCACTCGTGTCACTTCAAGTAATTCATACAACAGCCGCCAATTTCGAGACTGCCATAGGCTTGGTACATTTCAAAACGGTTTGGCGGAAACTGGAGTGCGGCATGTTGATCCTAGACCGCAAGAGCCGCGTCAATCGGGCCCGAACCAGCCCCCTTGCCATCCCGCGCTTCTGCCCCTATAAACCGCCACTTCAAACGGGTCTTCCGGCGAAAATGGCATGCCGAGTTGGCCCTTGATCAAAGCTCCAATCCTTCGCTTTTGCGGGGGAATCCAAAGGAAAGCGAAATGCCAAAACTGAAGACCAAGTCGGGCGCCAAGAAGCGCTTCAAAGTCACGGGCACGGGCAAGGTTGTCGCCGGCGTCGCCGGCAAGCGCCACCGCCTCATCTCCCACACCTCCAAGTACATCCGTCAGAACCGGGGCACCAAGGTGCTTTCCGATGCCGATGCGCGCATCGTGAAGTCCTACATGCCGTACAACCGCTGACGCTGAGCTGAAGGAGCACAGAAATGTCCCGTGTAAAAAGAGGCGTCACCGCCCACGCCCGCCACAAGAAGATCATTGATCAGGCCAAGGGCTATTATGGCCGCCGCAAGAATGTCTTCCGCGCCGCCGTTCAGGCCGTGGAAAAAGCCGGCCAGTATGCCTATCGCGACCGCAAGACCCGCAAACGCAATTTCCGCGCCCTGTGGATCCAGCGCATCAACGCTGCCGTGCGCGAGCATGGCCTGACCTACGGCCGATTTATCGACGGCCTCAGCAAGGCTGAGGTTGCGGTGGATCGCAAGGTGCTGGCCGATCTGGCCGTCCGCGAGCCAGAGGCATTCGCTGCCCTGGTGGCCCAGGCCAAGCAGGCCCTCGGCTATCTCGGCGAAGTGGAAGCCACCACCCACGCCCGCGTGAACGCTTAACTCCAGAAGCGTTCCAACTCAGCCAAACTGAGGCCCGAACAGATGCCTTGCGCCGACCCGAAATTGACGGGATTGGCGCAGGGCTTTTTGCGTTTATAACCACTTCCATCGAAACCGCCGGACCGGACCATGTCAGACCTGAACCAGATCGAAAATTTGCGCGAAACCATCAGCGCTGAAATCGAGACCGCCGCCGACCTGCAGGCGCTCGACGCGGTGCGGGTCTCCGCGCTGGGCAAGAAGGGTTCGGTATCCGCGCTTCTGGCCACGCTCGGCAAGATGAGCCCCGAAGAACGCCAGGTCGCCGGCCCCGCCATCAACGGGCTGAAGAACGATCTCGCCGCTGCCATCGATGCACGCATGGCGGATCTCAAGACCGCCGAACTCAACGCCCGGCTGGCCGCCGAGCGGGTTGACGTCACCCTGCCGGTGCGTCCCGGTCCGTTGGCCGAGGGTCGCGTGCATCCGGTCTCGCAGGTGCTGGACGAGATCACCGCCATTTTCTCCGACATGGGTTTTGCGATTGCCGAAGGACCCGACATCGAGACGGACTATTACAATTTCACCGCGCTCAATTTCCCCGAGGGCCATCCGGCCCGCGAGATGCACGACACTTTCTTTTTCGAACCGGACGAGAACGGCGAGCGCAAGCTTTTGCGCACGCACACGTCGCCGGTGCAGATCCGCACGATGAAGCAGACCAACGAGCCGCCCGCTGCACCGTGGATGACCCCGGCCCAGGAGCCGCCGATCCGCATCATTGCGCCGGGCCGTACCTATCGCTGCGACAGCGACCAGACCCATACGCCCATGTTCCATCAGGTCGAGGGGCTGGTGATCGACAAGACCTCGCACATCGGCCAGTTGCGCTGGGTGCTCGAGGAATTCCTCAAGGCCTTCTTTGAGGTCGACAACGTCAAAACCCGGTTCCGCCCGCACTTCTTCCCCTTCACCGAACCCTCGATGGAGGTGGACGTGCAGTGCGACCGCTCGGGCAACGAGGTCAAGATCGGCGAAGGCAGTGACTGGCTGGAAATCCTCGGCTGCGGCATGGTGCATCCCAATGTCATTCGCATGGCCGGGCTCGATCCGGACGAATACCAGGGCTTCGCCTGGGGCATGGGCATCGACCGGCTCGCCATGCTGAAATACGGCATGCCGGACCTCCGCGCCTTCTTTGACGCCGACAAGCGCTGGCTCGATCACTATGGCTTCCGCCCGCTTGATCTGCCGACCCTTTTCGGGGGGCTCAGCGCCTGACCATGTCTCTGCGTGCCGCACCCATCGCAGCGCTTTTGGCTTGCACTGTCTCATCGGGGACGGCTGCGGAACTCTATTGTCGCCAGACAGGCCACGTGAACTGGGCTGACGGCACGCCCATCGCCTTTGCCAATGCCGAGGGCGACTGGGGCGGCAGCGAAATCTGGCTCAATACCAGCACCGGCGATTGGCGGCAGCGGTTCATCGGCAGCCGCGCGCTTTATACTGACGGCGGTACTTTTGAGGTCCTCAATGACGGATCCGGCTATCGCGCCGACTGGGTTGGAATCACTCCGGAACTGGCCGAGATGATGCGGATCAATCTGCGCCAGGAGCCGTCCCCCTATGTCCGTGTGCTTCGCGGACAAGCCATAGAGACCGGGCTGTGCATAGATCCAGGTCAGGACACCTACATCGACGGGGAACTTGTGCAGTGACCCACTCCTCCGCCGAACCCGTGACCTTCATCGTTACAGATATAGAAACCGACGGCCATTCGCCGCTGCGCAATTCCATGCTCAGCTTTGCCTCGGTGGCCGTGACTTATGACGGCACGGTGCACGGCGAATTCGAGAGCGTGCTGGCCCGCCGGCCGGATCGGCAACCCGATCCACGCACCATGGAATGGTGGCAGGGCTTCCCCGAAGCCTACGCGGCCGCCACTCAAAACCCGCAGGACCCGCGGGCCGAGATGCTGCGTTATGCGGACTGGCTCGAAGCGATCGCCAGCAACAAGGTCTTCTGCGCCGCGCCGATCATGTTCGACGGGCCGTGGATGGATCATTATCTTGATACGTTCGCCGAAACGCGTGCCGTCGGTGGCCCCTACGCGGGACGGCAATTGTTCCGCGGCGGCGGCGTCTGCCTTTACACCATGGCCGGCACGATGCGCGGACAGGACTATTTGAACTGGGGCATGCAGCGCGCGCCAAAAGAGTGGTACGGGCATATCCCGCACACCCACAAGGCCATCGATGATGCGCGTGGTTTTGCCAACGTGCTTGTCAAACTGTTTGAAATGAACGCCGCCCTGCCGGCCATTGAGAACGAAATGGGGGCTTATTGATGCGCCTGTTCGACAAAGGCACGCCGGACGCCCACGCCGCCGATCGCGGCCATTATTCCTGCTTCACAGAGCAGGTGACCCATTGGCACGGCGAGGAACTTGGCCAGACAGAAACGCTCAAGCCGGGCGAATACGAGTTGCGTCTCGATACCGAGACCGGCCACTGCCACATCATGGAATTCGGCGAGACCGTTTCACTCGACAGCACATTCGAGTTCGACTTTCGCCCCAATGGCCGGCCCGAGCTTGTGGCCCGCCGTACAGACAATGCTTTCACCCTGCGCATCCGGCTTGAAGGCGAGCCGATGCGTTTTGCCGGTGTCGGACCCAAATCGGTCCTGACCGGTATCTGCCATTTTGAACCCCGGACGAATACGAAATGAAATTCACCCTCGACTGGCTCAAAGACCATCTCACCACCGATGCGACGGTGGACCAGATCGTTGAAACCCTGACCATGACCGGCACCGAGGTTGAAGGTGTCGAGGATCAGGGCAAGGCGCTTTCCGCCTTCACCATCGCCCATGTGATTTCCGCGGAAAAGCACCCCAATGCCGACAAGCTGAAAGTCTGTCTGGTGGACACGGGCGCGGGTGATCCGGTCAAGGTCGTGTGCGGTGCGCCAAATGCCCGCACAGGCATAAAGGGCGTCTTCGCGGCGCCGGGCACCTATATTCCGGGCACCGATTTCACTCTTTCGAAGGGCGTGATTCGCGGCGAAGAATCGAACGGCATGCTGTGTTCGGAACGCGAACTGATGCTTTCCGACAATCACGACGGCATCATCGAATTGCCGGATGATGCGCCGGTCGGGGCGCCTTATGCACCCTATGCAAATTTGAATGGGGTTGTGCTCGAAATCGAGATTACCCCCAACAGGGGTGACTGTACCGCCATCCATGGAATCGCCCGCGAACTGCATGCCGCGGGCCTGGGCGAGTTGAAGGATGGGTCGGTGGCCGCGGTCAAGTCGACTGCCGGCCCGACGCCCATTCCGATCGAGTTACGCTTTGGCGAAGGCGAACCGGAAGCCTGCCGCATGTTTGCTGGCCGGCTGATCAGGAACGTCAAAAATGGCCCTTCGCCGGAGTGGCTGCAGCAGCGTCTGCGCGCCGTTGGTCTCAGGCCCATCAACGCCCTGGCCGATATCACCAATTTCATTTCGCTTGACCGCGGCCGCCCGCTGCACGTTTACGACGCCGACAAGCTGAAGGGCACGCTGCACGCCCGCATGGGCCGCCAGGGCGAAGAGTTCAACGGGCTCGACGACAAGCATCACGAGGTCGACGAAAACATGTGCGTCATCGCCGACGACAATGGCGTGCTCGGGCTCGGCGGTATCCTTGGCGGCGAGGAGAGCTCGTGTACAGATGAAACCACCAATGTTCTCGTTGAATGCGCCTGGTTCGACCCGTTGGTGATCGCCGCCACCGGCCGCAAGACCGGCATCGTCTCCGATGCCCGTTACCGGTTCGAGCGCACCGTCGATCCCGAGTTTGTCAAGCCGGGGCTGGAACTGGCCACCAAAATGGTCCTCGACCTGTGTGGCGGCGAGCCTTGCGAACCCACCTACGCCGGTGAAGTCTCCGCCCCCGAAACCATCATCGACTTTCCGCTCTCGGAAACCAAACGGTTGACAGGGCTGGATGTGCCGCTCGGGGAAACCAAGGCCGTGCTGTCGCGGCTTGGCTTCTGGGTCGCCGGGACCGGCGACACGGTCAAGGTTTCCGCGCCGTCCTGGCGGCCTGACGTCACGATCAAGGCGGATCTGGTCGAAGAAGTGATGCGTATCGTTGGCGTCAACCGGGTGCCGGTCGAGCCGCTGCCGCGCCTCACCGGCGTCGCCGAAAAGATGCTGACCCCGATCCAGAACCGCCGCCGCATTGCCCGCCGCGCCCTCAGCGCGCGCGGTTTTGACGAGGCGGTAACCTGGTCATTCGTGTCCAGTGATCTGGCCGAAAAATTCGGCGGCGGCGACAAGCGGTTGCGCCTCGCCAACCCGATCTCTACGGACCTTACCGACATGCGGCCCTCGCTGCTGCCAGGCCTCTTGTCCGCCGTCCAGCGCAACCAGAACCGCGCCTTCGCCGATCTCGCCCTGTTCGAAGTCGGCCAGGTGTTCCTGTCTGATGAGCCTGAAGGCCAGCGCACCCATGCTGCCGCCATCCGCACCGGCACCGCCGGGTTTGGCGGCACCGGGCGTCACTGGTCCGGCAAGGCCGACAAGGTCGACGTGTTTGACGTCAAGGCGGATCTTGCCGCCCTGCTCGACGCCCTTGGCTCGCCGATCGACAATGTGCAGCTGGTCGCTGAACCCGCGGAGTGGGCGCATCCGGGCCGCGCCGGCCGCATACAGCTCGGTCCGCAGCGGATCATCGGCTGGTTCGGCGAACTGCATCCAGCGATCGTTGCCGAGCTTGATCTCGATGGTCCGGTGGTGGCGCTGGTGCTCGATCTCGATGCCCTGCCCGAGCCGAAGCAAAAACCCACCCGCGCGAAGCCGGCGCTGGCCCTTTCCGACCTCATGCAGGTCAGCCGTGACTTCGCTTTCATCGTCGACCGCGACGTGGAAGCGGCGAAAATCCTCAAGGCCGCCAAGTCCGCGCACAAGTCGCTGATCACCGGCGTCGACATTTTCGATCTTTACGAAGGTGCCAATGTTGGCGAGGGCAAGAAATCCGTCGCCATTGAGGTTACCCTGCAGCCGCGCGACAAGACGCTGACCGAAGAGGATATCGAACAGGTCTCCTCCGCCATCGTCACCGCCGTCAGCAAGGCGACCGGCGGCGAGTTGCGCCGTTAAGATGATCGATCCCGGGACCCCGGCGGACATGGCTTTCAGCCGGGCCGGGTTCTCGGCTTATTTCCGGTCCGTCCACTGGCGTCTGTTCAAGGGGCTGTTCACGCCGGGTTTCAAGCGTCCTGACTACAAGGACGCGGCCACCATCACCGGCTTGCTCGGCGAACTGGAAAAGGTTCTCTCGCGTCCTGCCCCTGCCGATACGGCGATCCCCCGCCAGATCTTCATGCTCTGGCAGCAGGGCTGGGACAAGGCCCCGCCGCTGGTCCGCGCCTGTGCCGAAAGTTGGCGACGGCAGAATCCGGACTGGCAGCTGCATCTGCTGGACAACGAGGGTATCGCGGAGTTCTTGCCGGCCCTTCCCAACATTCCAGAACGCGCCGCCCGCACGACGCAGTCCAACATCGTTCGGCTTGCCTTGCTGCAGCGTCATGGCGGCGTCTGGGCCGATGCGACACTGTTCTGCGCTCGCCCGCTTGATGACTGGCTGCCGCAGGTCGCCGGACCCAACCTGTTCCTTTTTTCCTATCCCCGGCCCTACCGGTTGGCGGAAATCTGGTTCATGGCGGCCGCGCCCCAGAACGGCCTGCTGACCGCCTGGCAACAGATGGTTGCGGCCTATTGGCGTCACTTTTCACGCCCGCATCACTACTACTGGATGGAGTTCCTGCTCGGCTATCTCGTTGATACCGATCCGGAAGCCGCTGCGGTCTGGCAGAAGGTGGTCAAACTCGGCCCGCATGCGTCCGAAATCGTGGCGGCCAACCGATTCAATCAACAGACGCAGCGCGAAGTGTTCGACCTGATTGACCGAAATAGCGTCCCGGTCCATAAGCTCAGCCACAAATGGCGCTTCGATGGTGACCTGTCAGGCACGCCGGTCGGGAAATTGACCGGATTGCGTAGGTTATGACCCTTTCGCCGGTTCCCTGCCGCTGGCTGATACGGCAGGATCACCGTCAGCCTCAATCACGGGAAAACTAGATATGCTGCCCAAGGTCAAACTGGAGTCGGATGCGAACACACTCCGCGTTCGCGCACTGGCTCTGGTGTCAGCGCGTCACCGCAATATCCTGGCGATGCGCGATATTGATGAACGCATCCGCATCGCGCTCGGCCATGCCGTGGTTACCGAAGACCGCAAGCTGCTTTTCGTGCGCAATTCCAAGGTCGGCAGTTCCAGCGTCATCCGGGTGGTCTACAAGCACGCGATGGGTGACATCGGCCCCAGCATGGTCGACAGGGATTGCCCTGAGGTGCTGCACGGGTTTCGCGACTGGCGGCCATGTTATGAGGCGATCATGTCTCATGAACCGGTGATCTTCTCGCAGGTCCGCCATCCGGTTGACCGGCTGATGTCCGGGTTCAGGAACTTCTTTGTCGCCAAGTCGCATGATTGGCGGTGGCGGCATATGGGACACATGATGCGGCTCGGCTACTCCTCGCGGAACTCCGTTGAGAAGAACCTCGACATTTTCCTCGACTATGTCGAACTGTCCTTTGCCACCAACGAACGCTATGCGGACCGGCACTGGCGCAAGCAGATCCACAATATCGGCTATGGCGCGATTGATTTCGACGTCATCGGCAAGACCGAGAACCTGACGGCGTCAATCAAGGAAGTGCTTGAGCGTGCGAACATACCAGACGACGGTTTGACCGACATCTTGAACGAACGTCACAACAACACCGACTCGGTCAGGGACAGGCACGAGCCCACCGCCCAGCAGCGGCGGCGCATCGAAGAACTCTACGCAGACGATTTCGAAGCCTTCAGCTACTGAGGGAGCGGTGGAGCCTTGACCGAATATACCGCGCAGGAAATCCGGTCGTTTTTCGTCCGCCAGCGCATCGGCTCGTTGATGTCCCGGCTGGATTTCAAACGCCCGCGCCACAACCTCACTCAGGATGAAGGCATTGCGGCAGTCTGCGCGCCGCTTGCCGAAGGGCTCGCCGTCGCGGCAAAGGCCGAGCCGCGATACGACGTGCCCCGTCACATCTACACGCTCTGGCAACAGGGTTGGGAAGAAGCTCCACCACTCGTAAAGGCCTGTGCCGAGACCTGGCAGGAGCTCAATCGCGGATGGCAGATCCACAAGCTGGATGATGCACAGGTCGCCGAACTGGTGCCGGAGCTGGCCGAGTTCGACCACGTCAGAATGGGCCGGGCCGGCCGATCCGACCTGGTGCGCATGGCCCTCATCCAGAAATTCGGCGGCATCTGGGTCGATGCCACCACCTGGTGTGCGCGACCGCTCGACGCCTGGCTGCCCGGGTTGATGCAATCCGACTTTTTCACCTTCTCCCGCCCCAGGGCCCATCGCATGGTGGCGAGCTGGTTCATTGCCGCGCCCGCCGGCAGCCGGACCATGGCCGCCTGGTGGGATCTGGTGGTGCAAAACTGGCGTCTGTTCGACAAGCCGCACCATTATTTCTGGCTGCATTACCTGTTTGAATACCTCACCACCCGCGACGCCAACGTCATGCGGGCCTGGCAGGACATGCCAAAACTGCCCGCACGCCCCTCGTTCGTCGTTGCCACAAGTCATGATCGACAAAAGGTGGCGGATGCCGTCTGGAAACTGGTTGAAGACAATCTTGTTCCCGTCCACAAGTTCAACCACCGGTGGTCGGCAGGTACCGATATTTCAGGCACGCCGTTGGGGCGCCTGACCGGACTTGAGACCGTTTAGGGGTCTGGTCCATTGTTGGCGCCGGCACCCCGGCGGGGCGACCGGAGAATGAAGTGGACCCTTTTCAGATGACCAAGGTCAGGCTCGAAAGCGACGCCGACTCCCTGAAAGTCAGGGCGCTTGGTCTGGTCCTTGATCGCTACCGGAATCTCGAGGAAATGCGGCATCTGCCGGTGCCGGTTCGCAATGCGGTGGGTTTTTCCGTGCTGACGGCCGACCGGCGGCTGCATTTCGTGCGCAACGCCAAAGCGGGCAGCACCAGCATTGTGCGCATGATCTACAGCTACGCGGCCGGCGAGGAATTTCAGGGCAAAACAAACACGAAATTCGAAGGTGTCATCCGGGGCTTTCACAATTGGCGTGCCTGCTACGAGGCGCTCACGTCGCGGGAGCCGGTGATTTTCTGCCTCGTTCGCAACCCTTACGACCGGCTGATGTCCGGCTTCCGGAATTTTTACGTGGCGCGCTCGCACTCATGGGGCTGGCGGCACGCGCTTCAGATGCGGCAGATGGGCTACGCGCCCGGCAAGTCGCCGGAGGCCAATCTCGACGTCTTCCTCGACTATATCGCACTTTCGTTCGAGACCGATGAGCTGCACACTGACCGCCACTGGCGCAAGCAGGTGCACAATATCGGCTTCCCGGATGTGAGCTATGACGTGATCGGGCGTATGGAAACTCTGGTTGACGACATGAAGCAGGTCCTGGAACGGGCCAAAATCAACGACGGTCTGATCGATTTGCTGTCCCGCCGCCACAATCACACGGATGACGTCCGCGAGGCGCTCGCACCAACCGCCGCCCAACGCCGGCGGATCGAAGAGCTTTACGCCGATGATTTCGAGGCGTTTGGCTACTGATGGGCAACAAGACTTCAGGGCAATCGAACCCGCCATCCACTGCGCGCGTCCTGCGCCCCGCTCATTCATTGGCCGTGCTTGCGGAGGATAACCCGTTGCGCCGTTTGCCGCGCGCGCCTGACCGCCGCCGCAGCGAGGTCTTCACCTCGCGCTATGAAGACCGGATCATCTTTTATGACTGCTTCTGGGATGCGGCCGGAGAAAACATCCTGTTGATCGGACCACCGCCGTTCAATCTCGCGGCGCAGCATGATGGCGCAACATTCACCGCCCTGCCGTCAGGGCAGGTCTTGACCGCTTCCCGATATCGGTCCCGGTCGACAATGCTGACGGTGCTGTCCGGCGCGCCCTCCAGCACCACCGAGATCCGTATCGCGTTTGCAGACCAGCAATTCACTTTGCCCGTGCAACCCAACTTTGCCGCCGAGCTTGCCGGATCGCGCCTCATGTTCACCATGAGCAAAAACAATGCGCTGGCCTGGATCGAGACTTGGGCGCGCTGGCATGTCGAAGCGCATCAGGTCGACACGATCATCTTCTTTGACAACGGGTCCTCCAACCCGGACTCGGTGGCAGTCGAAGCCTGCCTAGCCGCGGTGCCGGGGTTGAAGACACTGGTGATGATCGATTGGCCCTACCGTTACGGGGCCACCGACAAAGGCGTCATCATGCACCGGTTCTGGGCGCAGTTCCTTCAGGTTTCCGCGATGAATCTTGTGCTCCGCCGGTTCGGGGGCATGGCAGAAGGCATTCTCAATTGCGACGTGGACGAGTTGGTGGCCCTTCCCGCCACGGGCACAGTCTTCGATCTCCTGCGCACGTCCGACATCGGCTATGCGCACCTTGCGGGGACGTGGGTGGAAACGCACACCGGGGCCACCGCCTTCCCGCCGGAGCAGCGCAGCCATTTCGCCTACACCCATGTCGATCGCACCTTTCTCAGCCGCCTCAGCCCGGCCAAATGGGTCATCGATCCGAAAAAGAGCTGGCTGCAGGCGCCGGATGTCTTTGCCTATATGCATGATGTCAAACATCCGCCCTCCGGCACCAAGCCGGTTCGCGGGAAGTTCTGGCATTTCAAGGGTATCAATTCGAACTGGAAGTCGAAGCGGCGCATTGACCTTGAGCCCAATTGGTTTAGGCACGGCGAGCCCGCCGATTTGCTGGCGGCGCGGGATTTTTTCACCAAAAGGACCACCAAATGACCGCCGCAGACACGGCCCAATCCGCGCAAGTTGACCGGGTCCGCTGGTTCGACCGGCTGTGGTGGCCGCTGATCATTTTCGCTTTCGCCTCAACCTGCGTGATCGGCACGGTGGGCTCGATCCTGTCGGTGATCTGCGCCCTCATTTGCCTGCCGATGCTGCTCGATCCGGACATGCAGGCGCAACTAAAGGGGCAGTGGGACATTCTGGTGTTCCCGTTGTTTTTTGCCGCCCTCGGCATCGTGTTTGCGATCAATGCCGACCAGCCGCGCGACATGATCTACTGGTTCAATTTCACCTCGCTGCCGGTGGCGACGACCGTCTATTTGCTGGCCCGGCGTCACTCCGGCGGAAACTGGCCGCTGACCATCATCACCCTGGCCTTCATCGGGGCGTTGCTCGGAACCGGCTTCGGGGCGTGGCAAGTGCTGGTCGGGGGCCTCCCGCGCGCGGTTGGCCTGTTCAACAATCCGAACATGTATGGCCACATCATCCTGATCCTGGGGTTCATGTGCGTGCCGGCGCTGTTCCTGACCCGCTCCAACTGGCGCTGGCTCTATCTGGCCGGGCCGGTTCTTGGTGTGGCGGGGGCGGTGCTGTCCGGCTCGCGGGGCACGTTGCTTGCCGTCCCCGTCGCGGCGGTGCTGGCGCTGGCCTATATTCTGACACAGCCCTCTGCCCGACGCTGGGTGTTGGGCGTGCTCGTCGTCGCGATTGTGGCGATCGGCGCGTGGCTGGTCCTGTTCGTTGAATTCGACGGGGCCCTGCAACGTGTCTCGCGCATGGCCGAGACCATTTCGGAGGTGATCAGCACCGGCGCTTCCTCGGAAACCGGCACACAGACGCGGCTCGAGGTCTATGCCGGCGCCTGGCAGGCGTTCCTGCAGTCCCCCTTGATCGGGCATGGCTGGGCCGGTGCGGTGCCGGCCGCGATTGCCGGTATCGAAGAGGGCCGGGTGCTCGATATCGCCCGCACCTTCCGGCACATGCATAATGATTTTCTGGGTTTTGCCGCCGGGGCCGGCATCATCGGCCTTGCAGGCTTTTTCGCCATGATGCTGGCGCCGCTTTACAGTCTCAGGCATCGCGACGCGCTGTTCTGGCACCGTGCCTATCTGGCCGGCCTGCTGATCTCGACCTATGCCGTGTTTGGCGTGCTTGACGCCATGTTCGGCTTCGATACCGGCATTTCAACCTTCGTGATGATGACCGCCATCCTTGCGGGGACGTTCACCGTGCACGAAGCCCAAGTTCCCAATTCTCAGCCCGGCACCTGAACGGGCGCGGCCTGATCCCGGCTTTCCGGGACGGCCAGGTCGTGGCGCCGGTCGATGAACAGATAGCAGGCCCACATGCCGATCAGCGTGGTGGGCACCGCGAGCCCCACCAGCCACTGCGAAATCAACCGCGCCGTCTCCGGTCCCATGCTTTCCGAAAACCCCTGGGCATTGGCGAGAATGCCGAGGCTTGCCGCGCCCAATGCCGTGCCGATGCGCTGCATGGTATGGATCGAACCGGCGATCCGGTCCTTTTCCAACCCCTGGCTGTCGGCGATCTGACGGCGGGCGATGAGGTTCCAGGCCGTACCGAACCCGGCCCCGTCGAGCAGGAAGCCCACACCCAACAGCCAGATCTGGTCGGTGTAGATGGCGACGTTGAACAGGCTGACCCCGGCCAGCACCAGCGCCGCGCCGAGCATGATGATCCGCCCTTCGCGTTCCGCCGGCGTGCCCGAAAAGATGACCTCAGAAAGGGTCCAGCCCAGCGAGGCCGTGAACATCATGAAGCCCAGTTGCACGGGCGGAATGCCGTAAAGCAGAACGAACAGCACCGGCCCGAAGGTCGAGATGCCGATCACTGCCGCAGACAGCGTGACGACCATCAGCGAGGCGGCGCCGACTCGCGTCCTTGGATTGGTCACGCCCAGCGGCAACAGCCGCCGCTCGCCCGAGATGGCGTCCAGCCACAGGAACAGGCCGAGCAACGCCAGCCCTCCGGCCACCATGGCAGGGGTCGTCGTCCAGTTGACCTCGATGGCGGCGCTGGCGATCAGCATGACGCCGACCAGCAAGAGCACCATGCGCAGTGCCGGGAAGTTCTCCGCCTTGCCGAGCTTGAGCGGTGAAGCCAATGCCGGGTGCTTTCCAAGCAGCAAAAGCGACAGGATGGTCAGGATGGTGCCGAAGATCGTCAGATAGATGAAGGCATCGCGCCAGGTGGCGAACTCCGAGAACAGTCCGCCAACCAATGGCCCGCTGAAAGCGGCAAAGCCCCAGACGATGGCAATCACGCTGCCGGCACGGGCGATGAGGGGCAGCGGGAACATGCGCGCCACCGAGATCGAGGCCAGCGACACGAAGGCCGCGCCCGAGAGCGCCTGGAAAAACCGGCCGGCCTGGAAGGTCAGCATGTCGTGGGCGCCATAGCTGATCAGGCAGCCGACCACGAACCCGGCCCCGCAGACCGAGAACGAGGTACGCACGCCCCAGCGCCGCACCAGAAAGGCGGCAATCATGCCGGTCATGATCGAGGCCGCCTCGAAGAGCGTGCGGCCCCAACTGATCAGCACGGCCCCGCCGATATCGGCAACGATGTCAGGCAGAAGCGTGGCTTCCATCAGCCGGTCGGCCGCGAACAGCCAGACGCCGCCGCACAGCAAAAGCAGATAGGGAAAGCCGCGTTCGCGCACGACGGCGCGATAGCTGAGGTCAGGCGTCACAATTCACTCGCAAGATATTATATAAACTATTTGGTTTATATAATCAGAAACCCACTCGTGCAAGCAGATTGTCACCGCAGAGCGGCAGGTGCAATCAGGCGATGGCCTGAAACACCAGTCCGGCGACCAGCGATCCGCCGAGGGCAAATCCCGCGTAGGCGGCGAACACCGGCTTCTTGACCAGCGCATAGACCGCGATAGCAGCGGGGATGCAGGTCACGCCCCCGGCCACCATGAAACTCAGCGCTGCCCCTGGTTGCATGCCCTGTCCCAGCAATCCGTCGACCAGCGGCAGCGCTGCATAGCCGTTGAGATAGGCCGGCACGCCAACCAGCGTCGCCACCGCCACGGGCATCAGGCCCTCGCCGCCGACGGCGGTCACGATCCAGTCGGCGGGCACGAATCTAAGCATCAGGCTTTCCAGCACGAAGGCGAGGGTCAGCCACTTGCCGAGGAAGAACAGATTTTTGAGGGTGCTCTTGCGGAACTTTCCCCGCCGGGTTTCGTCTGTCCAGAATGTCCAGGCTACGGGCTTGGGGTTGCGCACGCTCGAAGCCGCGCAGCCGCCGTCGCCGATGCCTTCACGCAGCGGATCGGCAAAGCCGCCAGCCCTGGTGATGAAATAGACGCTAAAGCCGCCAAGCAGCCCGAGCCACAGCGCCGCCGCCGTTTTGGCGATCGCATAGTCGAGGCCCAGCACGCTGGTCGTCAGCACGAACATCGAAGGGTCCATCACCGGTGAGGCCAGCCAGAAGGCCATGACCGGCGCCAGCGGCACGCCCATGGTCAAAAGCGCCGCGATGATCGGAATGACCCCGCAGGAACAAAAGGGCGATAGCGCCCCGAAGGCGGCGGCGAGAAAGATCATCGGCACGGTGCGCCCCACAAAGGCGCGGGCGATCAGGTTGTTGGCGCCGCTGGCGGTCGCATAGGCGGCAATCAGAACCGAGAACAATATGAAGGGTGCGGTTTCCCAGACACTTTCGGCCGTGAATTCGGCCGTCGAAAGGGCCAGCGGCCAACTGAAGAGAGCCAGCACCGCGAAAAGGCCGAGGATCGTCAGCACAACCCGGTCCAGCTTGAGCAGCAGTGCCCACCAGTCGGGCCGCCGGTTCAGATCGAGGGAAGTATCGGCCATTAGTTTTCTCCATATCCCTAGAAGGGTCGTTATTTAACGGCGCAAGACATCGCCAGCTTTCGGGCCTCAGGCGGCGTTGTCGTTACTCGTTCCGGCTTCAGGCAATTCGTCCACACCGGCGCAACACTCATCGGAAAGATAGGCGATCAGCCGGTTCATGCTGTCAAAACTGGCCCGATTCAATATTGTGCGGCCCTGCCGTTCCTGTTCGACCAGCCCGGCCTGTACCAGCGCGGTCAGGTGATGCGCCAGCGTGGAGGGCGGCGCACCGACATGCGCGCCGATTTCCCCCACGCTCAGCGCCCGGTCACCCGATTTCACCAGCAACCGGAAAATGTGCAGGCGCATCTCATGTCCGAGCGCGGAAAGGGCAGAAGCTGCAATCCTGTTGTCATAGGTCATGTGGGAAACATAACCATAAAACTAGTTTTGTCAAGTGAGCTCCGGCGGCGCTAGCGCTCAACATTGGTCCGGTGAACCAATTTTTGGTGCGAACACCCTGAGAGCTATGCTCGAGGGGTCATGAACCGAAAGGGCAAATAGGTCCGGCCCGCCGCTGCCCCACCGCGCCTCAGTTCTGCTTGACCGGACAGGTCGAGATGCCCAGCACTGAATAGATCGGGCAGGTGCCGAACAAGCCGGTGACCAGCGGCACGATGCCTATCAGCAACGCATAGCGCCATCCCGCGTCGGGCAGCATGAAAAATGCGATCAGCAGCAGTGCGCCAGCCACGACCCGGATCACGCGATCGATGGTGCCGACATTGTTCTTGAACATGATTCTGTCTCCTTGACCTGGCCCGTGCATGGGCCATGTCCAGAAATCTACATTAGGTTCATCTAATGTAGTTGATCCAGATCAACAGTCGATCACATTTGCTGCGCTTGATCGGGTCAGCCTTTGAATGTCCACCGCCCCGGGTTGGGGTGGTTGTCCAGCAACCCGCCCTTGACCGCTTCATCGATGGCGGCGATTTCGTCATTACTCAGATCGACATTGTTGAGCACGCCGAGATTGTCCTTGAGCTGCTCAAGGTTTCTGACCCCGATCAGCGCGGAGGTCATTTCCCTGCGCCGCAGCACCCAGCTTAGCGCCAGCTGCACCATGGACTGGCCGCGGGAGCGGGCGATTTCGCCGACCTTGTCGACCGCCTCGAGCACACGCGGCTCGATCTTGCGCAGTGAGGAATTCTTCTCATCCGCACGGGTGCCGCTGGCCGCGCCGTTGTTGTACTTGCCCGAAAGAACGCCCTGGGCCAGGGGCGAGAAGGCGATGACGCCGATTCCCAGTTCTCCGCAAGCATCGATGGTACCATCGTCCTCGATCCAGCGGTTGAGCATGGAATAGCTCGGCTGGTGAATGGTGCAGGGCACGCCCATGTCCGCAAGGATCCGGTGAGCGGCTCGGGTCTCTTTCTCCGGATAGGAGGAAATGCCGACGTAAAGCGCCTTGCCGGCGTGCACGGCAGTCGCCAGCGCGCCCATGGTTTCCTCAAGCGGCGTCTCCGGGTCGAAACGGT
The DNA here is from genome assembly GCA_017794705.1 of Devosia sp. Lineage (GTDB taxonomy): Bacteria > Pseudomonadota > Alphaproteobacteria > Rhizobiales > Devosiaceae > IH3. The sequence continues at coordinate 1,700,552 of CP051235.1, forward strand.
GCGAATAGAAAATATCCACATAGTCGAGCCCCATGCGGTCAAGGCTCTGGTCGAGACTGGCCAGAAGATATTTCCGGCTGCCCCATTCGCCATAGGGCCCAGGCCACATGTCGTACCCCGCCTTGGTCGAAATGATCATCTCGTCGCGATAGGGGTGAAATTCACGCGCCAATACCTTGCCGAACAGTTCCTCCGCCGAACCGGCGGGCGGTCCATAATTGTTGGCCAGATCGAAATGGGTGACCCCCTGATCGAACGCGTAGCCGAGAATTTCCATCGCCGTATTGTGGTCGCGGGTGCCGCCGAAATTCTGCCAGAGGCCCAGCGAAACAATCGGCAGCTTCAGCCCCGACCGGCCCGACCGCCGGTACTGCATTTCCTCATAGCGCCCCGGCGCCGCCCGATAGGTCATGTCTCGTTCCAATCATCTTTAAGGTGGTCGTACTTATGGCAGGCATTGGGGCCAATTCAAACTCAGCTTCCGGCACCGCTCAGTCTGTCCGGTGCAGATCGTCCAGCCCTGCGAAGACATTCGGCCAACTTGTTGTAGAGGTTCGGGTTGCCCCGCTTGCTCTCCGGATCAGGGCTGACAGTTGAAATGAACGAACTCTCGCCCCGGTGGGAGATGTGAATGTGACCGCTGTCTTTGTTGTACCAGATGCCAACTTGCAGATTCATGGTTTTTGGCGATTGTGTATCCGTCATCCCCAACACGTTCCCTTCAAGATCCACTCTCCAGCAGTCAGGTTGTCAACATGTCCAGCGCGGAAAACAAAATGCAAGTCTCGACCAGGTGCCATTGCGGCAGGGTCGAAATCGAGCTGCCTGCAGCACCGGAATATGTGAACCACTGCAATTGTACCCTGTGCCGCAGTTACGGCACCCTGTGGGCGTATTACCCGCTGTCGCAGGTCAAGATCGGCAGCGGCGCCACCGACACCTATGCCTGGAACGGCAAACATGTCGATTTCCACCGCTGCCGGGAGTGCGGGTGCGTCACACACTGGATGCCACGAGACCCCGCCCGGGACAGGATCGGCGTCAATGTGCGCCTGCTCGATCCGTTCATCCTCGAAAAGGCGCAGATCGAGCGTGAGGATTTCGGTGGGACGGGATTGTTTCACTGATCAGCCTGACCGGCGCACAAACAGATAGCCGCGCTTCGCCACGTCCTCGGCCCAATCGAAATGATGTGCCGCCAGCACACGCCTGAACCCTTCAATGTTGGATTTCTCGTCGACAATCAGCACCCGGCCGGCCTCCGCGACCTGATCGAGCAACCGGTCCAGCACATCATGGCGCGCCTCTTCGTCGAGCATGTGCAGGGTGCGGTCGATCAGCAGCACGTCGAATTCGCCTTCCGGTTCGAACGCAGTGATGTCCGCCACAAATCCCTCGATCGGCAGCCCCTCTTTTTCCGCTACAGCCAGCATGTCGCGGATGCCGCTGTGTGACAGGTCGACCCCCACAACCTCATGGCCCCGGCGGGCGAGGAAAAGCGCATCCCGTCCCTGCCCGCAATCGACATCCAGAATGCGCGCCTTGTCCTGGATGGACTTTTCAAAAAACGCCACAAGTTCGCGGTTGGGTTCCCCCAGCGCGTCCGGCGTCTCGTGGTAGAGTTTTTCGTAATCGTAGGGCATGGCGCAAACCTGCCGAGCGCCGCCTGCCCGGTCAAACTGAATCTGCAGGGCTGCAAATCGAGCGTGCGTCCCCGCTTGGCGCACGTGCTGCGACAATGCTAGAGCAGCGCAATGTTCAGGATCGTTGCCCTTTACAAGTTCGTGTCCCTGCCCGACGCCGCAGAATTGCAGGCGCGGTTCGAGACATTTTTGCGTGAACGCAACATCCGCGGCACATTGTTGCTGGCGGAGGAAGGGATCAACGGCACCCTGGCCGGCACACCGGAAGCGATTGACGGGTTCGTTCAGTTCCTGACCGGGACGAATTCCTTCGAGGGCCGGTTTCAGGGTGCCGAGATCAAGTTATCCGAAGCAGAGGCCATGCCCTTCCTGCGCCTCAAGGTGCGGCTCAAGCCCGAGATTGTCACCCTCAGGGCGCCGGAAGCCAATCCGGCGCTGAAAGCGGGCACTTATGTCGAGCCGGAAGACTGGAACGAACTCATCGCGCAGCCCGGTCTGAAGCTGGTCGATACGCGCAACGACTATGAAGTGGGTCTCGGCACCTTCGAGGGGGCGCTCGATCCGGCCACCAAGAACTTCACCGAGTTCAAGCAATATGTTGCCGAACATCTCGATCCGGCCCGCGACAGGCAGGTGGCCATGTTCTGCACCGGCGGCATTCGCTGCGAGAAGGCGTCGTCATACCTTCTGTCCCGGGGGTTCGAGCAGGTGTTCCACCTCAAGGGGGGAATCCTCAAATATCTCGAGAAAGTCCCTGAGAGCGACAGCAAATGGCAGGGGGAATGTTTCGTCTTTGACGAACGGGTCGGCGTCAAACACGGTCTGGAAGTCGGTGACGCCACGCTTTGCCGCGCCTGCCGGCACCCGCTCACCGCTTCCGACCGGGCGCACCCGGACTATCAGGAAGGCACTCAGTGCCCGCATTGTTCAGGGCCCGAATTTGCCGCCACTCGCGCCGCCGCTGCAGAGCGCCAGCACCAGATGGTGCTCGCCGAAGCGCGCGGCATCGCGCATCTGGGCGATGCCGCCGTCAGCGCCGCCCGGGCCCGGCACAAGGCGAAAAAGCAGCGCCGCGCCGCAGATCGTGCCCGCAACGCGGGGCCCTGAGGTGGCCGGGCCAAAATATGATTATGTCATTGCCGGCGGCGGGTCGGCCGCATCGGTTGCCGCCATGCGGCTGGTCCGCGATTTCAACAAGCGCGTGCTGATCCTCGAACGTGGTCCCGCCGACACCACCCGGCTGATGAAGATGCCGGCCGGCTACATGAAATACCTGGCCAGCGACCAGTTCCTTGAGATGCATAAAACCGTTCCGCAGGCGCAGTTAGGTGGCCGGGCACCCATTGTGCCAGTGGCGCGGGCGCTGGGTGGCGGCTCCTCGGTCAATGCCATGGTCTACATGCGCGGGCAGCGGGAAGATTATGACGGCTGGGCCAGGCACATGGGCTCCAACTCCGGCTGGTCCTTTGCTGACCTGTTGCCGCACTTCACCGGCATCGAGGCCAACGAGAAGTTTGCCGGGCCGCTGCATGGCACCTCCGGGCCACTGCCCGTGGCCGATCCGGGCCATCTCAGTGACACGACGCGCGATTTCCTGCGCGCCGCCCAGACACTCGGCCATGCCTTCAATCCCGACTTCAACGGCGAACGGCAGACCGGCGTCGGCATCATGCAGCATACGTTCGGATTGCGCGGCCGCCGCATGGTCAGGTCGGACGCCAAAACCTGTTTCCTTAATCCGCTGGCAGATGACGACCGGCTGACCATCATTACCAATGCGCACGTCGACAGGATCATCATCGATCGCGGGCGGGCCGTCGGTGTCGAATACCGGCGCGATGGCGAGACCCATCGCGTCATGGCCGAAGCGGAAGTGCTGGTTGCCGCCGGCAGCTACAATTCGGCCAAGCTGTTGATGCTCTCCGGCATCGGCCCCGCCGATCACCTGAGCGAACACGGGATCGATGTCGTCGCCGACCTGCCCGTCGGCCAGCGGCTGCAGGATCATCACGAGGTGCCGGTCATCGCTGCGACCAAAGGGAAGTCAGGCTATTTTGGGCAGGACCGCGGCTGGAACATGCTGCGCAACGGGCTGCAGTACCTTTTGTTCGGCACCGGCCCCGTCACCACGACCGGCATTGAATCCTGCCTGTTCTATGATCCGGATGGAGGCGATCGCCCGACCATCCAGCTTTATTGTGCGCCCATCGTCTATCTCGACCGCGATGTTTCCGACGCCAGACCCACCTGGGGCGTCACCTTCACCTCCTGCCTGCTGCGCCCCAGGGCGCGGGGAAAGGTGACCCTTCGCTCTGCCAATCCTGCCGATCAACCAGTGGTCGATGCCAATTTCTTTGGCCATCCCGACGACCTGCGCCTGTCCATCGCCTCGTTGCGGCATGGGCGTGAATTGCTAGCCGCCGCGCCGCTGGGCGACAAGATCAGGGCCGAACTTCTGCCGGGCGCCGAAGTCACATCGGACGAGGATCTGACCCGGTTCTGCGGCCAGACCGTCAAGACGAACTATCACCCGGTCGGCACCGCCCCCATGGGGCCCGAAGATGATCCGTTCGCCGTCACCAACGCGCAGCTGCAGGTGCGGGGTGTCGCCGGACTGCGTGTCATCGATTGTTCGATCATGCCACAAATCACCTCAGGCAACACCAACGCACCCGCCATGGCCATCGGATCGAAGGCGGCCGAGCTGATTGCCGGATAGGCGTTGATCGGCGCGGCAATCCGCACTACCAATGGAACGAAACAAGAACGAGGATCAACATGCAAATCCAGTATCTCGGCCACTCGGCCTTCAAGCTGATCGGAAAGGACGCCACCGTCCTCATCGACCCGTTCCTCAACGGCAATCCGAAATTCACCGGCGACTATGAGGAGACCATCAAGGGGGTCACCCATGTCTGCCTGACCCACATGCACAATGACCATTTCGGTGATACCCCCGATATCCTGAAGAAAACCGGTGCCAAGCTGTTCGCCATGGTCGAGATCGCCGACTATGTCGAAGGCAAGCAGGGCGGCAATATCGTTGCCTCCAACTATGGCGGTACGGTTGATCTGGAGGGCATCAAGGCGACCCTGGTCCCGGCCTGGCACACGTCCGGCCTCACCAATGAAGACGGCAGTACGGTGTTCGGCGGCCAGCCGGCCGGGCTGATCATCGAGATCGACGGGCAGACCGTTTATCACATGGGCGACACGGCGATCTTCGGCGACATGGCGCTGATCGCCGAGCTTTACGACCCGGACATCGGCATCGTCCCCATCGGCGGCCATTTCACCATGGACGCGCGTACCGCAGCCCTCGCCTGCGACCGCTATTTCGGATTCGAGCGCGTGATCCCCTGCCACTACGCCACCTTCGGCGTTCTCGCCCCCAACGCCGACGAATTCGTCAAGGCGGTGCAGAACGTCAAGGTCGAAGCAATGGAGCCGATGTCGGTTCTGCAGATCTAGCGGGTGGGCGGTGTCGCGAAAACGTCCTTCGCAATGGAGAGGCAGGATGCCGAATAGGAAGATTCGCTCAAGACGCGCGTGGCCAAGACTATCGACCGTTCCAAGTCTCCTTGCTAATGTCAAAGGTCAATGGGGGCGTTGAAGTATTTTTTGCATGGGCATTTCCGTACTCAAAAGGTTGCTGCTGATTGTGGTCGTTTGTCTCACGCCGCTCGTGGCGCTCTCTGCCCCGAGATTGTCCGACGAGTTCGACCCAAACCAATTCACGCCGCAGGAAATCCGGATTTTACAGCGGTCGTTGACCTTTCTGGGCCACTATCAGGGCTTGTGGGATAAGGAATGGGGACCGGTTTCACAGAACGCTTTGGCCGAATATGCTGAGTCGTTGAGTGGTTACCGGACGCCGATCAACGCCGTAGTGGTCGCGGCCATTCTCGAAGCACTCGAAGTTGCCGAGGCAGTCGGTTGGACCGAATTTCCGGTTGAATCGGCAGGAGTCTCATTTGGCATCCCTGAAAAACACGTCGAATTCGTCGAGGACAGCGAAAATGTTGAATTCGAGGGTCCTCAACTACTCATAAGACTCTGGAACGGCAACGTCTTTCAGGTTCGACAGCACCATCGCCGATTGATGCAACAGGGTGAAGCCGTCGGCGCCTATGAGGTGCGGCGTCAGGACCGTTATGTGACGTCGGTGCGGAACGGGCTGCTTCTTTATTATTCCCGCTCTGACTTCGTACAGGGGACATGGGTCACTCTTCAGATCGAAGGAACCAGCGAGGCGCGTGACCTGTTCGGTTACGTCACTTCGTCGTTCGACACCTCGGCTGACTTCGATGTGAATGATGGCGATCTTGAGAACTTGGTTGCCCTATTCGACGAAGTTGCGGACTACGGGGAAGCCACTCCCGAGCCCTCGCTTGACCGCGAAACCAACCCTGCAGTCGTCGGCTCAGGGACAGGCTTCTTCGTTACGCCGTCCCACATCGTCACCAACGCACATGTAGTGAACGGATGCGCTTCTTTGCGATTGGGAGACGGCGACGAACTCAGTCTGGTTTCCATCAGAAGCGCAGAAGATCTCGCGCTGCTCTATTATGACGGTGCCTCGCCAAACGTTCTGTCCATTTCCCCGACTGGGGGCGTCAATCTGGGCGAAACCGTGTCGGCCCTCGGCTACCCGCTCTATGGTTTGCTCAATCGCCAGCTAAATTTTACCCAGGGCGTTGTCAGCGCGCTGACCGGTTTGCGAGACAACGATGATCATTTCACGCTGACCGCCCCCATTCAGCCCGGAAACTCCGGCGGGCCAATCATCGACCGGAACTTTCAGGTCGTAGGCGTGGCTGCCGCCACAGCAAACGTTCCGCACTTTGTCTCAGAACAAGGTTTTACGCCACAAAACATCAACTGGGCCATCAAGATCGATGTGCTGCGTGATTTTCTGTCCGACCTCGAAATTTCGTTCCGGACCGACCTGATCAAGCCCAACACCGATGGCAGCCTGCCAACGGAAGTGCAGCGCGGGGTCGTGCCGATCCTTTGCCATCAACACGAAGCAGCCAGCGACGGCAACCTGACCGCCGACATTCAGGAAGTTGAACCAATGCCAGAACAATCGGGACCAGAGTGGTATCTGGCAACTTTTGCGGGTCTGGACTTTTATGGGGGCGACATCAACCCCAGGGGGGACGAAGTCGCCTCACTTGACCAGTGTCAGCGCTTGTGTGCTGGTGATCCAGACTGTCGGCTCTACACCTACAACACGCGATACAACATCTGCTTCATCAAGCAGGATTACACGTTCGCGCAAAGCCATCCGGACGCGCAATCCGGGCTGTTCTTTCCCTCAGACGAACAGGGGGCAACGCCCGCATTCCCGGTCAGGTGGAAGATCGAAAATGGCAGCGTCTTCTCGGGAGATGCCATTCGTTCTCTCACACGCCCCGACTACCAAGCATGCATCCTGGCTTGTGACGACGACGAGAATTGCTCGGCCTTCTCCTACCTGCCAGGTCTCGAGTTCCGGCAATGCCAACTGTTTTCCGCCAGCCGCGGTACACTGCATAATTCGTCAAACGCGGCGAACATCTCGGGCCAGATGGTCGATACCATTGTCCGGCCCACAGATATTATCGCGCTGGGGCGCCAATAGCTTCCGAAGTTAACCAAACGTTAACCATGAGGTCCTAGGCGTTGAGCATTGATGACGCCGGGTGACCGCATGTTGAGATCGCTTCTTGCGCCAGCCATACTGGCCTTCGCTTCGTTGAGCATGCCGCAGAGCGCCGCGAGCCGCGAGATTGCATCACCTCAAGATTGCAGGTGGACCCAAGGGGCTTTCACGACGGTCATTCCTTGCACTTCGCCCGCCGTGCCAGAACAGATCATTGACCCGGTTGTAACCGGTTCGATCGCCGAGGGCGGCGCAACCACTTTCACGCTTTCAGGTTTCGTCGTCGTGACCCCCGGCATGACCTCGCAGATCTTGCGCTTGGAACCGCTCCAGCTGCCGCCCGCCGACTAGCGCGCGTCCAGCAGATCTGTTGTTCACTCATTCGGTTCGGGTTTTCGGCCATTGAGGAAGGCCGGACACCGGCTTTTGTCGACGATCTCCGCATATGCCGTGTCGGCTGGCTCAGCGGGCGGGTGGTGTCTCGCGGTCGTCGAGCAGCAGCACCATCTGATACTGGTCGCGCCATTTGCCGAACTTGATACCGAGTTGCGGCAGCATGCCGGCGGATTTGAAGCCGAACTTTTCGTGGAGCCGGATCGACAGGGTATTTTCCGCGTCGATCACGGCGACCATGGCGTGCATGCCGCGCTGTTTGGCAATCTCGATCAGGCGCTGCATCAGCGCCTTGCCGGCGCCCCTGCCCTGGGCGTCGGGCAGCAAATAGACGGAATGTTCCACGGTCAGCCGATAGCCGCCGCGTCCGCGATAGGTGCCATAGGCGCCATAGCCCACCACCTTGCCCGTCTCGTCCTCTGCGACGATGACCGGGAAATTGTGTGCCAGCTTGTCTTCCATCCAGGCGGCGCGCTGGTCGAGACTTTCCTCGTCATCGATCCAGATGCCCGCCAGCGTGCGGATTGCCTGGTTGTGGATGTCGAGAAGCGCTGGCAGGTCGGCTTCGGTGGCGTCGCGGATGATCATGGAGCGGGTCTCGGGAAAATGCACCGCGCCTTCATTATGCGGGCGCCACGCTTCAGGCAATAAGCCCCGCCGCCTTTGCCGCTTCCTGAAAGCCGCGGCTGACCGGCAGCAGGTCGCCGCCCCTGGTTTCCACCATGGTGCGCCCCGCCTGTTTTCTGATCGCGGCGACCCCGTCGAGTGCCACCCAGTGCGAGCGGTGAATCTGTACGCCATCGGCTCCCGCGGTCTCGCTGATGGCATCGCTCAAACGCATCAGCACCAGCGTCCGGCCCTTCGCGGTGACCACTTCGACGTAATGATCCTGCACCGACAGCGAAATCAGCGGCCCGCGCCGGGTCACGTCCAGCCGCTCGAGCAGTTTCGGAGCCCGCGGTGCCGTTTTTTCTGGCTCAGGCCGCGAGATCTCAAAGATCAAAAAGAGCGTCGAGACCGCAAAGGCCACAACGAAAACATAGAAAAACATCTGCACCAAGGTGGGCGTGTCCACCTCATAGCGGCCGAAGGTCATGAGGTTGATGGCCATCACGATCGGCACCACAGGCAATGTCGCCGTCAGCGCGTTGACCGGCAGGTGTACCCAGACCGGGGCATTGCGCTTCTTCAGGGCCTCGGCGCCCCAGGTGCTGACGAAGGCGCCGGCGCCGAATGTCGTCACGCCGATCACGGCCCAGTAGACCAGCCGCTGCGGCAGTTCGAGCGCCTCGAAGGTGCCGAACGGACCGGACAGGCCGAGCACCAGCACCACGCCCACCATCACGGCCCAGGCCCTGATCGAGGTAAAAATGCTGCGCATTTCACGAAGCGCCAGTTGCAAAGAGCTGTCAGCCACGAAGCCAGAACCCCGTCCACGAATTCGAATTTGCCCGCGTCAATCTAGCCGGTCATCTCACCCGTGCAAGCCACCTTCGAGCATTCGTACCCGCGCGCTGAGGACACTGAAACATGAACCTGACCCCGCTTCTGACGGCTGATCCGGCCATCCAGATCCACGCCTATTCCGCGATTGCCGCACTGTTCATCGGCGCCTTTGTTCTCTGGCGCCGCAAGGGCACGGCGCTTCACAAGCTGCTCGGCCGCACCTGGGCGGTATTGATGTTCATCACGGCCACCAGTTCCTGGTTCATCAATGAAATCCAGCTGATTGGTCCGTTCAGCCCGATCCACATCTTTGCGCTGATGACCTATTCCGGCCTTTATGACGGGATCACCCAGATCCGGCGCGGCAATGTCGACAAGCACCGTGGTGCCATGCAGGGGCTTTATCTGGGTGCCCTGATCCTTGCAGGGGCCTTCACCTTCCTGCCGGGCCGCCGCATGTATGAAGTATTCTTCGGTGCCGCCGATCAGGCGATCGGCATGGGCTGGCTGATGTCAGGTGCCGTGATTGCGGTTTCGCTTGGCATGTCCGGCATCTTCTACTGGCGCCTGCGCAACGCCGCCTGAGCCGCTCACGAGATTGTCAGGCAGTGCGCCTCGATTGCGGCAACACTGGCGGCTAGCCTTCGTGAAAACGGAGGTTCTCATGCGCGCCCTTGTTCTCGCTTCTGCCCTCGCCATCAGTCTCGGCCTGCCCGCTTCGGCGCAGACGCCGTTCGATGATCAGCAGATGGGCAAGCGTTTCCATATCACCGCCGACAGTCTGCCCGAGCCCTACGCCAGTTCTTCGGTGGGCAATGGCTCACAGCGGGTCGCCCGCAACGGTGCCGAACCGATCGTGCCGGAAGGGTTCGGCATCGCGCTGTTCGCCGAAGGTCTCACGCATCCGCGCCAGTTGCAGGTGTTGCCGGACGGGGCAGTGCTGCTCGCCGAACAGGGACCGGGGTTCATCACCCGGCTCAAGGATGAGGATGGCGACGGTTCTGCCGACACGATCAAGCGTTTCGCCTCCGGTTTTTCCTCGCCCTACGGCATGGCGCTGGTGCCTTCCGGTGAACATGAGGGCGACATTCTGGTGGCCGACCTGCGGGCCATCTGGCGCATTCCCTATGAGGGCGGCGACGCCCCCGCCGGCGACTGGGTGCGGCTGACCGATCGGGGGGTGTTTGGCACAGAGGCCGGGCACACCACCCGCTCATTGCTGGTCGATCCGGATGACGGCACGCTTTATGTCGGCGTCGGCTCGATCGGCAACATCGAGGTCGAACCCGAGGTCAAGGCTTCTATCCAGGCATTCGACGCAGACGGCCAAAACCAGCGCACCTACGCGTCCGGCCTGCGCAATCCTATCGCCATGAACTTTCACCCCGATACCGGCGTGCTCTGGACCGTCACCCAGGAGCGGGACGGCATGGGCAATCAGCTGGTGCCGGACTATCTGACCTCGGTCGAGGAGGGTGATTTCCTTGGCTGGCCCTATGCCTATACCGGCGGTTTCCCGCAACCGGGTTTTGCCGAAAGGGCGCCGGCTGGCCTTGTCGCGAGCACCAAGCTGCCCGACGTGCTGTTCGAGGCGCATTCGTCCTCAATGGACTTTGTCTTTGTGCCGGATAGCTGGCCGGAACCCTACAGAGGCGGCGTCATCGCGGCGCTGAAGGGGTCATGGAACCGTGCCGACCCCGGCGGCTACAAACTGGTCTTCGTGCCCTTCGAGGATGGAGAGCCCCTCGGTTGGTACGAGAATTTCGTCACAGGCTTCTGGGTTTCGGGCACCGACACCGCCCAGGTCTGGGGACGTCCGGCCAATCTCGAACTCATGGACGATGGCTCAATCCTGATCGCCGACGATACGGGCGGCACGATCTGGAAACTGACCCCGCCTGCCAGCTAGACCCCGGCCGCAGTCACAAAGTCCGCCACCAGCTTGCGCACTGCGCCGGGCCGGTCGAGATTGGCGCAGTGTCCTGCTTCCGGCAGGTCGATGAGCTGAAAGTTCGGCCGGTCAACCATCACCTCAAGCGTTGGCCCAAGCGCATTGTTGATGGCGCGGTCGCGTTCGCCGCGGATCATCAGGATTGGCCCCTCATATCCGGCCGCGTTCTGCCGCAGGTCATAGCGGTGTACGGCGGCGCCGACCCGAATGGCGGCATCGACGTCGACCTGTTCGAGCACCTGCCTGACAATGGCCTGGGCGTCGGGGTCACGGCAGGTCATCGGCGCGCCCACCATGGCCGTGATTTTGGTGCCGAGCAGCCGGTAGCCCGCCGCCCCCAGAGTCACCAGCGCAGTCGGCAGGTCGAGAGAATAAGCGGTGCCGAAGGTCACAAGGCTTTTGAGCCGTTCCGGTGTACGGCCCAAAATCTCAAGCGCCAGAATGCCGCCCAGCGAATTGCCCACCCAGTGCACTGCGCCAAGCCCTTCTGCATCGAGAATGGCAATCAGGTCACCGGCCAGCGCGGGTATTGAAAAGTCCGCGTCGGCGCGCTCCTCCGGACAGGTCGACCTGCCATGCCCGCGCAGGTCGGGCACAATCACCCTGTACCCGTTCGCCGCATAGAACGCGGCATCAGCCACGAACTGCAGGCCACTGGCGGCCAGCCCGTGACAGAGCATCAGCGGCACACCGTCCTCAGGCCCGGCACTGAACCAGGCCGAGCGATAGCCGCCCGGCCTTTGCACAAACAGAGGCGGCGGCCAGTCAGGCATTGCCGATCAGTATTCCCGCCGCAAAGACCAGAGAACCACCCAGCACCACCTGCAGCACGGCACGCCAGAACGGCGTCGACATGAAGCGGTTCTGGATGAAGGCAATGGCCCAAAGCTCGACGAAGACCACGGCGATGGCAATGCCGGTGGCGGTCCAGAAATCGGTAATCAGATAGGGCAGCGCGTGGCCGAGACCGCCCACCGCGGTCATGATGCCGGCGGCAAAGCCCCGGCGCACCGGCGAGCCGCGGCCCGTCAATTTGCCGTCGTCCGAGGCGGCCTCTGTAAAGCCCATGGAAATGCCTGCGCCCACCGAGGCGGCAAGGCCCACCAAAAATGTCTCCCAGGTGCTGCCGGTGGCAAAAGCCGCCGCGAAGATCGGCGCCAGGGTGGAAACCGATCCGTCCATCAGCCCGGCCAGGCCCGGCTGCACGTAGGTGAGTACAAACTGGCGGTGTTCCTCGCTGGCTTCTTCCGCCTTTGCATCGCCGTGCAAATGCTCGGCCTCCAGCCTGTCGGCGGTGTACTCGTGCTTTTTTTCCTGTTCGGCAAGGTCACCGAGCAGCTTGCGCACCTCGGCGTCAGCCACCTGTTTGGCGGCCTCGAGATAGAAATGGTAGGCGGCCCGCTCCATCTCCCAGACCTGCTGGCGCACCGTCTCGATGCTCAGTTCGGCCATCAGCCAGACCGGCTTGCGGGAGAGATAGCCGCGCACATGTTCGCGCCGGATCGGCACCAGCGTTTCCCCGAACCGTTGCTGATAGAGATCAAGCAATTGCCGCCGGTGCTCGTTTTCTTCGGCCGCCATGCCCTCGAACAGTTTGGCCGAGGCGGGAAACTTGGCGCGCACGCGGTCGGCATAGGCGGCATAGATCTGGCCGTCCTCTTCCTCGGAATGAACGGCGAGCGACAGGATTTCCCTGATGTCGAGCGATGTGAATTCGCGCCTGTTCGCCTGCAGCCAGCGGCTCAGCATCTGCATCTCCCTGCGGGTCAATTCCGGCGACAATGCAACATATTGGCCCTTGCGCCAATCGGGCCTGATAGGGTCGCTGCCAACATTGCCTGAGGAGGACATAAGCACATGTTGTCGCGTTTGAACTTGATCCATGTCATGGGCGCCGGTCTTGCCCTGGCGCTGGCCCAGCCAGCGGCGCTGGCAGACGAATTTGTCGAGAACTGGCGCCTCGCCGGTTTCGAATTGCCGGAATCAGCCCTTTACGATCCGGCCAACGACCGGATCATTGTCGGCAATATCGCCGGGTTCGGACCCGACACGGGGATGGACGGCTATTTGTCTCTGGTCTCCCCGGATGGCGAACTCATCGAACAGAAATGGGTGACCGGGCTGATGGATCCCAAGGGCATGGCGATCCTGGGCGGTAGTCTTTACGTCGCCGACGCCATCGGCCTGCACGAAATCAGCCTCGCTGACGGCAGCCTTGTCCAGACCATCACGCTTGAGGGGGCGCAGTTCCCCAATGACGTCACGGTCGATGACGGCGGCACGATCTACGTCACCGACATGTTCGGCGAAGCCATTTATCGCGTGGTCGACGGCACCGCTGAGCGCTGGCTCACCGACCCGGCCCTTACCCTGCCCAACGGCATTCTGGCCGATGGATCGAACCTGATCGTTGGTTCCATGGGCGCCAACATGAACATGGAGACATTTTCCGCAGAGATACCGGGCGGGATCGTGTTGATCGACATCGAATCCGGCGCCGTCACCGCTGCGGAAAGCGCCTCCGGTCTCGGCGGCCTCGATGGCGTCGCGAAGATCGGCGACATGATCCTGGTCAACGACAATCCGACCGGCACGGTCTACGCGTGGGGCTATGGCACCATGCCAGCCGACGATGCCATCACCATCAGCCCGGGCACAGCCGACATGTCCGCCTATGGCAACACATTGCTCGTGCCCATGCTCAACACCGGCGAACTGATCTCGCTGACCTTCGAGGAGTGAGCGCCGGCGCGCTCACTCACACAGCCGTGCCGTGCAGGTGCTTCCGTGGCAGCCGAGATCGAGATGCAGGTGATCGCGGTGCAGGGCGTTGGCTTCGGGGCCGAGCACCGTCGTAAAAAAGCCGCAGGCGGTGCCGTGGGCCAGTTGCATGGCCCCGGCCTCGGCACTGTCGTCATCCCAATCGTCGGGCAGGGAGATGCGGGTGCCGTCTTCCAGCACGAAGCCGGTGACATCGAGTGCGTTGCCGAACCCGTGTTCGGAAATGTCGGCGCCTTCGACATTGTTGCGGGCCCGGCAGAAATAGCTGGTGCCGCTCAACACTTCCGCCACTCCTGAGTTGAGCGTCGCCTCTGTATAGGCATCAATCCGCGCGGCCCAGCGCGCCAGTTCGCCGGCCATTGCGCAGTTGAGGGTGGCCGGCTGGCTGAGGGTCACACGGCGCCCGGCGATGGTCAGCGCGGTCACGTCCAGTGGCGACTGCAGGCCGCATTCCGGGCCCTCTTCGATCGGGGCGATCATTTCGGCTTCCACCAGCCCGCTCATAACCGCCGGGCAGGCGGCCTGATAAACGCGATCCGGGCCAGCGGTCGGCTCTTCCGCCGCGACCGGTTCCGGCGCCGCCTCCGGCCGTTCGTCGGGCAACGGCACCGGGTCAGGTTCTGCATCCCAGTCCGCCGGGCGGGGACGGGGGAGCGGCGGCTCCACCGGTTCGGGCGGTGGTGCGGGGGCTTCAACGGCTTCTTCCGGCACGAGTTCTTCCAGCGCCTCGACGGCCCGGTCGATCAGCTCGCCTGCACTTTGCGCCAGAGCCGCGCCGGGCGCGGCAATGAACAGCACCGCCGCCAGAATCATCCACCGCTTCGTCATTCCGCCCTGCCTTTCGCGCCCGACACCCGTTGCCGCCCCGCGGGTGGTTGCAAGGGGTAAAGTCGGCGCGCGGCGGATGGTTCCCGCGCTTGCCGCAATTCCCCTTTGAACCCGCGCCAAATGCTGGTAAACGCCGCGCGACATGCCGACACCACCGCTCAAAAACATCCGCAATTTCTCCATCGTGGCCCATATCGACCACGGCAAGTCGACGCTTGCCGACCGGTTGATCCAGATGACAGGGGCGCTGGGTGAGCGCGAGATGAAGGAGCAGGTGCTCGACAGTATGGATATCGAGCGCGAGCGCGGCATCACCATCAAGGCGCAGACCGTCAGGCTCGAATATCACGCCGAGGATGGCGAGCATTATGTGCTCAACCTCATCGACACGCCGGGCCATGTCGACTTCGCCTATGAAGTCTCCCGGTCGCTCGCCGCCTGTGAAGGCTCACTCTTGGTCGTGGATGCCTCGCAGGGCGTTGAGGCGCAAACGCTGGCCAATGTCTATCAGGCGCTGGATGTCGATCACGAGATCGTCCCCGTCCTCAACAAGGTCGACCTGCCCGCCGCCGACGTGCCCCGCGTCAAGCAGCAGATCGAGGATGTCATCGGGCTCGATGCCTCTGACGCCGTGGAAATTTCCGCCAAGACCGGCGTGGGCGTCGACAAGGTGCTCGAAGCCATCGTCAAGCGCTTGCCGCCCCCGCACGAGGGCGACATCAAGGCGCCGCTCAAGGCCATGCTGGTTGACTCGTGGTACGATGCCTATCTCGGCGTCATCGTGCTTATCCGGGTGATCGACGGCACCATCAAAAAGGGCCAGAAGATCAAGATGATGGCCACCGGCGCCGAGTATGAGCTCGACCGCGTCGGCGTCATGACGCCCAAGCTGGTGCTCACCGACGAGCTCGGCCCGGGCGAAATCGGCTTCATCACCGCCTCGATCAAGGAAGTGGCCGACACCAATGTCGGCGACACGATCACCGACGTCAAACGCCCCACCCAGAAGGCGCTCCCCGGCTTTAGGCCCGCGCAGCCGGTGGTGTTCTGCGGCCTGTTCCCGGTCGATGCCAATGATTTCGAAGACCTGCGCGCCGCCATGGGCAAGCTCCGGCTCAACGACGCGAGCTTCTCCTATGAAATGGAAACCAGCGCCGCCCTCGGCTTCGGCTTCCGCTGCGGGTTCCTCGGCCTGTTGCACCTCGAAATCATCCAGGAACGGCTCAGCCGCGAGTTCGATCTCGACCTCATCGCCACCGCCCCTTCGGTGGTTTACGAGGTGGCGATGACCGACGGGTCCGAGCTGCTCTTGCACAATCCGGCCGACCTGCCCGACGTGGTCAAGATCGATCACATCCGCGAGCCGTGGATCAAGGCGACCATCCTCACCCCGGACGAGCATCTGGGCGCCATCCTCAAGCTCTGTCAGGACCGCCGCGGCATCCAGACCAACCTCACCTATGTCGGCCAGCGCGCCATGGTGGAATATCAGCTGCCGCTCAACGAGGTGGTGTTCGATTTCTACGACCGGCTGAAGAGCATTTCCAAAGGCTACGCCAGTTTCGATTATTCCATCGACGAATATCGCGAGGGCGACCTGGTCAAGCTCTCGGTGCTGGTCAATGCCGAACCGGTTGATGCGCTGGCCATGCTGGTCCACCGCTCAGCCGCCGAGGCGCGCGGCCGCGTCATGTGCGAAAAGCTGAAGGAACTGATCCCCCAGCACCTGTTCAAAATCCCCATCCAGGCCGCAATAGGGGGCCGCGTCGTCGCCCGCGAAACCATCTCCGCCCTGCGCAAGGACGTCACCGCCAAATGCTACGGCGGCGACGCCACGCGTAAACGCAAGCTGCTGGAGAAGCAGAAGGCGGGTAAAAAGCGGATGCGCCAGTTCGGCAAGGTGGAGATCCCGCAGGAGGCGTTCATTCAGGCGCTCAAGATGGGGGAGTGAGGACCGGCTCTTGAGCAAAATCGCTCCGGTGGAGCGATTTTAGGTCCGAACGCCCGGAGAGCTATGCTCGAGGGCCAGCAAGCCGAACAGGTTTCGAACGCCGGGGAATTGCCGACGGCAGCGGGTTTCCTCGCCAGCAGTGGCTTACGATTTAGCGCGTACCAATTCGCGCCCTATTCTCTGACCATCGCCTTACATCAGTAATTTGTATGCGATGTCGCAAAAGCGGCACGCTGACTCCATAATACTTTGCTGCCTGTTCTACTGTAGCAAACTGTTCGTGGGCGTAAAGCGCAGCTCGTTTGGGGACTAGCAAGGTGAAGCCGAGGTGATTGGCTTCTTTCTCCGCATCAGCATCGAAGTTTCGACATGAATCTTCAAGAAGAGGTGGCTTGGTCGGGTGCCCGAGTAAGATATGCGCGATCTCGTGCATAACGTTGGAGTTTTGTCGGTTTGGGTGCTGATAGTCATTGTGCACTATCGAACGATAGGTCCCTTGCGGCAACGTCGCGGCGGAAAAAAGGGAGTTTCCCGGTCCCCGAAAAAACGCTTTGTCGCTTTCGGCAATTGCGGGATGATCGGATAATCCGCAGACAGGGATGTCCAGAAAATCGGCCAAATCCAAAGCGGACAATGGTTCATGCGAGGCGCGGTCCATCTCGAAACGGAAGTCTTCGGCGTATTCTTCCGCTTCTTTGACAAAACCTCTCCGAAACCTATTCTTCTTCTTCGGCACGCTGACTCCTCATGTGTTGGTACGCAGATTTTAGCATTGATTCCAGTGCTTTAGCGCTTTCTCCCGAGAGATTTCTATCGGCCCTGAGTAGCGCGGTAATCTCGGCCAATGGCTCGGGTTTACGTCTGGTTTCGGAAAGTGGTCGATAGAATAAGTCGACTTCTAACCCTGACCAGCTGGCGAGAGCGGCTAAACCGTCAACATCCGGCCGTTTTCCTTGACCCATCCGAGTAAGTGTCGATGCGGTAACGCCCGCCTCATTGGCAACCTGCTTCCAAGTAATCTCACGTGATCGTCGCTCGCTATCTAGCGCTGAGTAGAAACCTTCAGCATCGAAACGTGAATTCGACATGTGACCTCCAATTTGACTATTGCAACTCTCCCGAATCTGTGTGACAAGGGTTGGAATTGCAATCTAGCAATTGTGAGTTGAAATCGCAAACTCAAACTTGCATGGAGACGATCATGAAGCGCCTCATCATCTGCTGCGACGGCACGTGGAACAAGGCATCCGCCAAGCACCCAACGAATGTGAATCTGACGGCACAATTGATCGCGCCTTATGATGAGAATGGGGTGCCGCAAGTCGTATTCTACGATCAAGGCGTCGGGACTTCCCATCTGATCAACGAGGCAATCGAGACTCGGCTGGCGGGCGCATTCGGATGGGGGCTGTTTGACAACGTCGCCGACGCGTACAGGTTCATCGTGCTCAATTATGAACCCGGGGATGAGATCTTCATCTTTGGGTTTTCGCGTGGCGCGTTCACGGCGCGGTCCCTCGCAGGAATGCTCCGCAAATGCGGCGTCGTTCCGAAGTCCCAGATCAAGAAGTTGGACCGAGTCTTTGAATTCTACAAAGACGCAGCAACACATCCTGACAGCGACCAGGCGCAGAAATTTCGCATGGAGCACTCGCCGCAGATCGTCCTGAAAGACCGGGACCGGGAGTGGCGGCTCCTGCACGGAGTTTCGCACGATGAGACCAACCAGCTTCCAATTCTATGTGTCAAATACATTGGCGTTTGGGATACGGTTGGCGCACTGGGTGTACCTCAGCATCTTTTGATTAGCCGTTTGGCTGGGACGAAGAAGAAGTACGCGTTCCACGATCAAAAGCTCTCCAGCACCGTCAAATCAGCGCGGCATGCTGTTGCAGTAGATGAAGATCGTCTGAGCTTTGCGCCCTCGCTTTGGGACAACCTTGATGATCTGAACGGGCGGTTTGACGGCACTCCTTACCAACAACTTTGGTTCCCGGGCGACCATGGATCCGTCGGCGGTGGTGGCGACGTCGTCGGGCTTTCACATGATGCATTGTTGTGGGTTCTCGAAGGAGCGATTGAGCAGGGATTGGCCGTCGACAAGTTTCGAATGGACGCACTTCGCGAGGACATCAACCCAACGGCTGCGCTCAAGAATGTGTCGAAACCCGGCGGTCTTATTGAGCGGATTTATCGGCGCGGCGCTCGAGTCGGACCACAACGGGCTTCCGAACTGGCAAATTCCACCTTGGATCGTTTGGAGTTCGAGACCAAAGAGAAAAACTTTGAGCCGTATCGGCCCAGGACCCTCCACAGCATTCACCAAGGGAAACAGAAGTTTTCTCGCCCTCTTGATCTGAAGCGGCCCGAGTATGCCGTTTCGGATGAATCCAAAGACGTGGAAGGAGGTGAGGAAAATATCGCGCAGTCACAATCGTGAAGTCACTAGCGCCAAAGCTGCTTCGGCAGCTTCAAGGGTGCTGCGTAACCCTCGGTCGTCGAAAGCAGCCAAAACGGCGGCAGCATCGGCGCTGACGCAGCGACCAAATCGCAAAAAGTGAAGTTGGGCACGCGAAGGCGTGCCCAACTTATCCCCGCCTCTAAAACCTCCCGCATAATCCCCTCACGGCACCACGCTGATGGGCGCAAGCGCTTACGTACGTTTGGGTGGGGCCGGTTCGGGTGGAGCAGGGGGCGCCCTGTTTCAGGCCAAGCTGCGTGACCCGGCTGACACCGAGGTCATCCGTAAGTCGCCGGTGGTCTTCGTTCGGCCATCCCAGCACCGACAAGGCCCAGCCCAGTGGCGGCCATGAACGGCGGTGTGGCGCGGGTTAGGGGATAAAAGGGTAAGCTCCCCAGGTTGCGCAGGATAAGCCCAAAAACCCGGATGCATGGGACGCGGTGCGTCTCCCATAACTAATAAGGACTGAGACGTTCCGCGTCCCATGCCCGCCTGTCGTTGTTTGGAAAGGATCCCGTCGTGGGAGAAAAGTTGTGCGGTTTTTTGGTTTGGTTTGTTGTGTCTCACGGCGCGCACCGTTGCGGGCATGACGGATTTGTTCTGTCTCACGGGCCGCACCACAATCGCCATGACGCTGGTCGCTATGTCGATTGTTGGCCCTCCGACGGGGCGGCCGAATTGTCGGCCGGGGTCCTCGCTCCGCTCGTCCGCGAGGTACCCTTGATAGCGTTCGAAAGGGACGGGACGAGGCGAAGCCGAGGACCCCGCGCGACAATTCGCGCGCGCCGTCGCAGGTGCAGCGGAGGGCATAGGCGCGGTTTTAGCGCCGTCATGCCCGGAGCGGTGCGCACCGTGAGACAGAACCATGTGAGACAGAACCAAGTGGGACAAGCCCGGCAACACATGCTAGCTTTTGAAAGGACACGGGCAATGGGCGGGGGTGCCGTGGGGTGAGCTCTGACCCGAAGGGGCAAATCAGTCCAGTGGACTGATTTGAAGTGAGAACGAGCGCAGCGACCAACGGCGGCATAAAACAATGGGAACGGTGACCACACAATTCGCCTTTGCGTTTGCCCGCGCGGCGGGGTTGCGGCTGACCGAGGACGGGCGGCTGTTTGAGGGGGCGGAACTGATGCTGCGGCTGGATACCAGCGGCGGCAATCTGCCGTACGAGGATTATGTCACCCTCATCGACTGGCTGCGCCAGCACCGGCCGCAACGGGCGCAGCTGGTGTTCAACTATGCCGAGGCCGTTGATATCGACAATCTCGGCGCGCTGGGCCTGGCCGTCAAAACAGCGCCGACGCTGCGTGATGCGCTGTTGCGGGTCGAGCGCTATTTCCTGCTGCTGACCGACACCGCTGATTACACGCTTGATCAGACCTCAGTGCCGCATCTGTTCATTCACACGGTGCGCGGCGAGGCGCACCCGGCGCTTTCCCTGCGCAATGAATGTGCGATGGCCGGGTTCGGGCGGGTCTTCAAGCTGCTGGTCGGCGAGGAGCTGAGCTACGCGCATGTCGGCTTCCGGCATCCGGCCGCTGACAAGGCAGAGCTTTACGAGGCCTGGTTCGGCTGTCCGGTGCGGTTCGAGGCGCCCTATGACGGGCTCGCCATCGCCCCGCCGATGCTTGATCTGCCGATGCGGCTGGGGGATCCGGCGGTGTTCCGGTTCTTGACCGCGCATCTGGACAAGGAGATGGAGGCGCTGCAGCCGGCGCCCTCGTTCGAGCGGGCGCTGGCCGAGCATATTTCGGAGGGGCTGAGCAATGGCATCCCCAAGGCGGCGGCGGTGGCGCGGGCGGTCGGGGTCAGCGAGCGCACCCTGTTCCGGCGGCTGGCGGAGACCGGGCTGACCTATCAGGAGGTTCTGGAAAACACGCAGAAGTCGCTGGCCGAGAGCCTTTTGTCCGAGAGCCAGTTCTCGATCGCCGAGGTGGCGTTTCTGACCGGTTTTTCGGAACAGTCCACCTTCTCGCGCGCCTTCAAGCGCTGGGCCGGGCAGACCCCCGGCGCCTTCAGAAAGGAGGCGCAACCGGCCTGACCGCTGTTTTTGCTTTTGGCAGGGTCGGCCAAAAGCATGGCAGCCTCGGCAAATACTGACAGGCGTCTTGCCGCCTATTCCTTGGGCATCAACTCAACCAAGGAGAACGCAAATGAAATCCCTGTCCAACACCCGCCCCGCCCGCTGCAAGACCAGCCGCTGGGTCTATGCCATCCCCGTCACGCTGATGCTGGCCTATGCCGCCCAGGCGTCGTCGGAAACCGGCTCGTTTGATTCAGCTGGCGTGCCCCTCCACTATACCGATCAGGGCGAAGGGGAGGCCGTCATCTACCTGCACGGGTTCGCTGGGTCCTCCGACATGTGGTCGGCCGTTGGCCTGCTGCCGCTCGAGGGCTTCCGCACCGTTTCCTACGACGCCCGCGGCCACGGCATCAGCGGCAAGCCGCTCGACGCTTCAGCCTATGGTGAGGAACTGGTCGAGGATGTCATCCGGCTGATGGATGACCGCGGCATCGAAGCCGCGCACCTCGTCGGCTATTCGATGGGGGCGGAGACCGCCCTGGCGCTGGTCACCGCCTATCCCGACCGCGTCCTGTCCGTCGTTGCCGCCGGCTCCGGCTGGTCCGGCGAGGAAGAGGCCCAGGCCTATGGCTTCATCGCCGGGGCGCTTGCCGAGGCCGACACGTTCGCCGACTTCATGGGCGCCATGTCCCCGCCGGGTGAGGAACTGCCGCCGGAAGCCGCGGAAATGATGATGCAGCTGCTCGGTGCCCACGGCATTGACCCCATGCAGGACGCGGCACCTCTCGCTGTCCTGTCCGCGGCCCTGCCCGAGATCATCTCGATCGAAGCCAGCCAACTCGCCACCGTCTCCGTCCCCGTGCTCGGCATTGCCGGCGCCGAGGACCCCGAGCGGGCCAACGTCGAGGCGCTGGCAGAGGTTGTCAGCGATTTCGAGGTCCTGGTGATTGACGGCGCGGATCACCTGACAGCGCCTGTGTCGCCGGAGTTCGCCGCGGCGATCACAAGCTTCCTCCAGCAGTAATAAGCGCGCCGGGCCTTCGTGGGTCCGGCGCCCCTTCCTTTCCCGAAACACCCATTGAGGAGACCCATCATGAAACCCCATTTCTCACCCTTTGAAATCAACAGCGCCCGGTTCGCGGGACTGCTCTATCTGATCATCATTATCTTCGGCATCACCTCGGAGGTGGCGCTACGTGGACCGCTGGTGGATTTCGCCAGCGCCAGCGGCACGGCCTCTGCGGTGGCGGCAAACATCGGGTCCTGGCGCCTGTCGATTGCCGTGGACCTGGTTATGGCCATCGCCGACGCAGGACTTGGCATCCTGCTGTTCATCCTGTTCCGGCCGTTTGCGCCGCATCTGGCCCTCGCCGCCATGATCTTCCGGCTGGTGCAGGCGGTTTTGATCGCAGCCAATTTGATGAACATGCAGGGGGCGTTGCTGCTGCTGACGGCAGGACAGGACATGACTGGAATGGCGCCGGATCTGGCGGAAGTGCTGGCGCTGTTCCTGATCAACCTGCACGCCCATGGCTACGACCTTGGACTGGTGTTCTTCGGCATCAATTCGCTGATGACCGGGGCGCTGATCTGGCGGTCGGGGCTGGTGCACAAGAGCATCGGGATCGGACTGGCGGTTGCCGGAGCGGTCTATCTGACCGGCAGCGGCCTGCGGTTCTTCGCACCGGGCCTGTTCGAGGCCTTCTCGTCGGCCTATTTCGTGACGATCCTTGCCGAAGGCGCCTTCTGCATCGCGCTTTTGCTGTTCGGGATGCGTCAGCGGAAGCTGCAGACAGCCTGATCGCCGCCAACGAGAAAGAGGAAGGACGCCGGCTCACGGGCCGGCGTTTTTTCGTGCAGCTTGACCTGCTTTACCGGTAGACCCAAATCACCCTAGACTCACCGTCCCACATTGCAGAGCGACCCATGAGCCTGACTGATTTTGCCCGGCGTATCCTGCCTTCCGAACGCACCTCCGAAAAGGACGCTGAGGGGACGCAGTATGGCGTCATCCCGTACCGGATCGTTGAGGAACAGGTGGTTTTCTTGATGATCACGTCGCGGCGCAGTGCCAACTGGGTGTTTCCCAAGGGATCGCCGATCAAGGGGCTGTCGGCGGTGGGGACCGCGGCGCAGGAGGCCTGGGAAGAGGCCGGGGTCAAGGGCGAGGTGGAGGACGAACCCATCGGCCATTATGTGCATCCGCAAAACAAGGATGCCTCGCTGCTGGACCGGGTGCGGCTGTTTCCGATGCTGGTGACCGAGCAGGCCGAGAGCTGGCCGGAGGAACAGGAGCGCTTCCGGCATTGGGCGCTGTTGCCACAGACCCGCAAGCTGTTGGCGAGCCGGCAGGCGGCGCGGCTGGCGGTGGACCTGCACCGGCGGCTGGTCAACAACTAGCTCAGCCGCCCGGCAGTAATCGCATCAGGCCATAAAGCAGGGCAGCGACCAGCGCCGAGGCCGGGACGGTGATGATCCAGGCGGCGGCGATGGCCAGCACGTGCTGGCGGCGGACGAGCCGGCGGTCGACACGGCCCTTGAGCGCATCGACAGCCTGTTCGGCGGTCTGGTTGAACTGATCACTGCGGGCGCCTTCGACCTCGACCTTGAGCGGGGGATTGCGGATGGCGTCGTTGGAGAAATATTCGCGCAGAAAACCGACGCCGAAAATGGCGCCGACGGCAACGTGGGTGGAGGACACCGGCAGGCCGAGCGCCGAGGCGATGAGCACGGTGACCGCCGCCGACAGGGCGACGCAGAAAGCGCGGATCTCGTTCATCTTGGTGATTTTCGAGCCGACCATCTTGATGAGACGTGGCCCGAACAGGGCGAGCCCGACGGCAATGCCGATGGCGCCGATGGCCAGCACCCAGAGCGGCAGTGCGACAGACTCCGGACTGGACAGACCCGTCTCGGCCGCCGCGACGATGGCGGCGAGCGGGCCGACGGCGTTGGCAACGTCATTAGCGCCGTGGGCAAAGGAGAGCAGGCCGGTGGACAGGATCAGCGGCAGGCGGAAGAGGCCGGAGACGTGCTTGGTGCGGTTCTCGAGCCCGGGCACGCGCTTGCTGACCCAGGGGATGGCGGCCCAGTAGCCAAGCGCCCCGGCGATCAGCCCGAGGCCGAGCACCATGGGCAGGCCGGGCGACCAGATGCGCTTCAACCCCTTGGTGGCCAGATACATGGCAAAAACGCCGATCATCAACCCGACAAACACCGGCACCCAGCGGCGGGCGGCGGCCAGTTTGTCGGGCCGGTCGAGAATGGTGAAATGGGCGATCATCAACAGCACGGCGGCAAGCCCGCCCCCGAGGGCCGGGGAGACGATCCACGACAGAACGATGGTGCCGATAACCGGCCAGGCCACCACCGAAAAGCCGGCGGCGGCGATGCCGGCGCCGACCACACCGCCGACCACCGAATGGGTGGTGGAGACCGGCGCGTTGAGCACGGTGGCGATGTGGATCCACATGGCGGACGCCAGCGCTGCGGCGCTCATCACGTAGATGAAATCGCGGGCCGACAGGTGCAGGTCGCCAATCAGGAGCTTGCTGGACACGGTGGAAACCACGTCGCCGCCGGCCAGAAGCGCCCCGGCCGCCTCGCAGACGGCGGCGATGGCCAGCGCCCCGGCCATGGTCAGCGCCTTGCCGCCCACCGCCGGGCCCATGTTGTTGGCCACATCATTGGCGCCGACGTTGAGCGCCATATAGGCGGCGATCACCGCGGCGGTGACGACCAGATAGGAATATGGCCCCTCGGTGAAGGAAAACAGCGCCCAGACCAGCGCGGCAAGCAGGAACAAGAGCGCCAGCCCCGGCGCGGCCAGCTTGACCGACAGATCATGGGTGGCGGTTTCAAGGCTGACGACCTTTTTCAGGTCCTTGTCGAGTTGTGGTGTGCTCATGCAGCCTGTCTGTTTGCCGTCGGCAGGTTTTGACCTCCCTTATGGCAAGTTGTGGGCCCGGGCTCGCCCCGTGCGGGGCGTGGGGCGGGGGTTTTCCACTATTAATATCTCACGGCGCGCACCGTTGCGGGCATGACGGCGCTAGGGCCGCGCCTATGCCCTCCACTGCGCCTCCGATGGGGCGGCGAAATTGTTCGCCGGGGTCCTCACCCGCTATTCGCGGGATCGTCCCGTCCCTTTCGGACGTTGAGATAGGCACTGCATCACGCCACTCTCCAGCGTCATACTCGGGCTTGACCCGAGTATCCATGCAGCAGTGCAACGCGATGGAGGTTCGTTGCGTCACACGAACGACAGTGCCGGGTGCAAACTCATCATGGACCCTCGGGTCAAGCCCGAGGGTGACGCAGAGATTTGAAATCCAGGCACAACTTTTCTCCCACGACAGGATTCACCTCAAAGCAGAGCAGGCATGGGACGCGGGGCGTCTCAGTCCTAATTTTTTGTATGGGAAACACACCGCGTCCCATGCAACCGGGATTTGTGGACTATGACGAACAGGCCGGGGCCCTCCGGAGCCCCGCGGATGCGCCATGCCCCTGATTTGTCCAGATCTGCCCCGTTCGCTCGTTCGACGGCAACAGCCCAGACAGGCATGCCACTCTCAAGAATGAGAATGACGCGCAACCCATATCAGACGGCTGCGCAGCGTCTTACACTTGCCCCCTGGCCGAGGGCTACCTGACCGCTTTACCCTGCAACGGGACGACTCCCGTTCCACACCGGCCGATCCCCGCCAATCACTCGTTTGCAACCGTGCTCAAGTGCGGGCACCTGTGAATGAGTATGCGGGATGGTTTGGGGGCGGGGATAACTTCCAAGCGTTCGGCGCAGCCGGGGAGAATGTCCGGTGGACATTCGAGAGCGCAGAAAGGCCGTGAGAGCTATGCTCGAATGGCTGTCTCACGGCTATTCCTCGCTGCGCTCGGGCCTGCGACGGCGCGGCGAAATTGTTCGCCGGGGTCCTCGTTTCACTCGTCCGGGAGGTTGCCCTGATAGGAACGAGCTAGTTGCCGTTTGCAACCGTGCTCAAGTGCGGGGCGCTGTGTGACAGCATACGGGAGAGTTTGGGCAAGGATAAGTCGTCTAGTTTCGCTGCAATGCACTCTTAACATTGTGCATGTCACCAATTCCAAAAATGGCGCTCTGCAACACACAGGTACGCATGAGTTACTTCTTTGGTACATGCGGCGGGGATTTTCTTCCACTTTCTGCTTTTTCGGGCGGAGGCGGTTCAATACTGAGGATAGGATCACCCTCAATCCTTGGAAACTCCAAGTTCTTGGAAATCTGGGTCAGGTCAGAGTAAACAGGATCGGCGGGTGGAGGTGGTTTCCCTTCTTCTGCCTTTGGCGTGGGTGGAGGAAGAACTTTTACTTCAACTACGACCCCTCGTTCGATATGGGCAAGAAGTGAGCGCAGCGACCAGCTTAACAGGTTCCGTTCCTCGTTTTTTCGGCCATTTCGGTCAGGAACTTTTGACAACAGCTCATTCAGTTTTGCATCGATGCGTTCGTCGATTGTTTGTTCGATCTTTTCGTCAAAGAGCTTTTCCACGTCGGATCCGTCAAACACTGAAAGCTGAGCAGTTTGAGCTCTAAGGTGTCTGATTTCTTCGACCGACTTCCATGTTTCGAGCGCCCAACTCACCGATTTCGCAATTGCGACTATCGTTGCCGGGGCCAACAGAAAGGTGAAGATTGGATCAGTCGTGGAAATCTGGCGGATTTCAATTTTCTCCGCCGTTCCAATACTCACCTCGGAGAACGCCCTCACTACCCTTTTGACAGTGCTCAGTTCCTTGATCAGCCCGTCTAAATCGTTCTCAAATATCTTACGCGGCAGCAGGAACCCAATTTCTGCTTCCCCCACCTCCAGTTTCGTCGTGGTAACGCCTATCGCTTTCAAATCCCCTTGGAGCTGTCGCAATCTCGCAAGATACTTCTCTCTTTCGTCCAGGTGCGACTTCAGTTGTTCGGCTGCGACTGTAGGAGTGGCCGCATTCTGAGCGATAGACTTCCCAGTATCTGACGCGATGTCATTCGAGAAGAACTCTTCACCGTTTATCTCGAAAACGTACCTTTGTTGCGTAGGGGTCAGTTGGTCCCGCATTTTCGTCACGGCCGAGTTCAATGCCTCTAGCGCGGTGGCGACGGCAGACTGGTGACTCGGCTGCGTTGGCTGACTCGCAAGGTTAGCAAGCGCAGCATGCAGTTCGGCTAAGCGAGTTTGAACCGCGTTGGTTTTTTCCAAACTTAGTACGTAGTTGATAGTCTCTAATAGTTTTGAATTGTTCATATATTTCTTTCGAACCGTGTAAATTTTGTTCCGCGCATAGAATTGATCTTAGAGGCTGTGAAATCAACTCTTCAAGCGGTTTCTACCTGACCTTGGTTTTGTGAACAAAACTTGCTCATACCACTGAAACGGCTTAGATTAATGTTTGAGGTACGTACCTCAAACCGCAGGAGGCACCGCCATGACCACCTATTCACCCGATCCCGCCCACCTCATTGCCGATGAAGCGGCGCTGCGGGCGCTGTTTCCGGCGGTGCATGAACTGGCCGGGCTGAAGAGCTTGGATCGGCTGGATGGGCATGCGCGGGGGTTTGTTTCGCGGTCGCCGTTTTTGTGTCTGGGGACGCAAGGGGCTGGTGGGGCGGCGGATGTGAGCCCGCGGGGGGATGCGCCGGGGTTTGTTCTGATGCTCGACGATTTCACCCTGGCGATTCCGGACCGGCCGGGGAACAACCGGCTGGACAGCCTGTCCAACATCATCGCCAACCCGGAGGTGGGGCTGTTGTTCCTGATCCCCGGGTTTGACGAGACGCTGCGCATCAACGGGGAGGCGCAGCTTTCGACCGATCCGGCGCTGCTGGAGCGGATGGCGGTGAACGGGCGGGCGCCCCGGCTTTGCATCCTCGTGCGGGTGCGCGAGGTGTTCTTGCACTGCGCCAAGGCGTTCCGCCGGTCGAAGCTTTGGGATCCGGCGCATCATCAGGACCGGGGCGAAATGCCTTCGCTGATGAAGATGCTGATGGACCAGACGGTGGGGGCGCCGAAGGACGAGGCGGTGATGCGGGAGAAGGATGCGGCGCTGGAGGCGGATTACAAGGGCTCCATGTATTAATGAAACGGGCGGACTTCGACCGGGGTGCGGCAGGCGGTGGCGGCTTTTTGGCCCCATTCGACGGCCTCGTCGATGGAGGGGCATTCGAGGACCCAGAAGCCGCCGATGAATTCCTTGGTTTCGAGATAGGGGCCGTCGGTGACGCGGACGCGGCCGTCGGGGTGTTTCCACATGCTCTTGGCCAGGGTCTCGGACTGCAGGCCGCCGACGAAGCGGATGATGTCTTTGGCTTTCATTTCGGCATTGAGGGCGTCGATGTCGGCGCGGGTGGCGGCGTCGACCGAGTCTGACTTGAAGCCGGCGGGGTGATGGATGGCGACGAGGAATTGGGGCATTTTTCAAAGGTCCTTGGCGTGATGGACGCGACATGATGTGCGCGTTTCTACCCTGACGTCGAGCGGGGAGTGCCAAAGTCGACATTTTCGAAAAGAAATTGCCGGGCGCAGGGCGAGTCCTTCAGGCTTCGTCCTTCGACAGGCTCAGGCTGAGGACTTTGTGGCGGAGGCCGGGAAAAGTCTGTATCTCTTCCCGCCCTTCGGGCGACCCCCACCCTCAATCCCTCCCCACAAGGGGGAGGGAAGCCCTTGCGGCAAACTCAGAATGCTTCCCTCCCCCTTGTGGGGAGGGCCAGGGTGGGGTGGGGCGGCTTGCACCGTTATCTTTCAGTGCGCTTCGTCCCAGTTGTTGGCGGCTCTTGCGTCGACCTGGAGGGGGACGGTGAGTTTGAGGGCGGGTTCGGCGGCGGTTTCCATGATGTCGGAAATGGCCGGGATGGCGGTTTCGGCCTCGGCTTCGGGGACCTCGAAGATCAGTTCGTCATGGACCTGCAACAGCATGTCGGCGGTGACCTTCCTTTTAGCGAGGGCGGGTTCCATGCGGATCATGGCGCGGCGGATGATGTCGGCGGCCGAGCCCTGGATGGGGGCGTTGATCGAGGCGCGTTCGACGAAGGCACGTTCCTGCGGGTTTGAGGAATTTGCCTTGGGGAACAGGATCTTGCGGCCAAAGATGGTGGAGACGTAGCCTTGAGCCTTCACCGTCTTTTTCTGGGCTTCCATATAGTCCTTGATGCCGGGGAATTTCTCGAAATAGGCCTTGATGTAATCGCCCGCCTCGGAGCGTTCGATGCCGAGCTGGTTGGCCAGCCCGAAGGCGGAAATGCCGTAGATGATGCCGAAATTGATGGCCTTGGCGCGGCGGCGGACTTCGGAGGGCATGTCCTTGACCGGCACGTTGAACATTTCGCTGGCGGTCATGGCGTGAATGTCGAGCCCGTCCTCGAAGGCCTGTTTCAGCGCCTTGATGTCGGCGATGTGGGCAAGGATGCGCAACTCGATCTGGGAATAGTCGGCGGAGATGAGCTTCTTGCCTTGAGGCGCGACGAAGGCCGTGCGGATCTTGCGGCCGTCCATGGTGCGGACGGGGATGTTTTGCAGGTTGGGATCTGACGAAGCGAGGCGGCCGGTGGCGACCGAGGCCTGATGATAGGAGGTGTGGACGCGGCCGGTGTGCGGATTGATATATTCGGGCAGCGAGTCCGTGTAGGTGGATTTCAGCTTGGTGAGGCCGCGCCAATCAAGAATGGTGCGGGCGAGCGCCCTGCCCTTTTTGACATTGTCCGGGTCGCTTTCATGTTCGGGAGAGCCGGCCAGATCATCGAGGACGGAGACGCCGGTGGCCCACTGGCCGGACTTGGTTTTCGAGCCGCCGTCAAGGCCGAGCCCGTCTGCCGGATCGTAAAGGATTTCGCCCAGCTGGCGGGGGGAGCCGAGGTTGAACGGGCGGCCGGCGATTTCCTGGGCTTCGGCTTCAAGGGCGGCGGCGCGCTGGGCGAAATCGCCGGAGAGGCGGGCGAGGATCTGGCGGTCGACCATGATGCCGCGCGCCTCCATGCGGGCAAGCACGGGGACGAGCGGACGCTCAAGGGTTTCATACAGCGTTGTGGCGGCTTCGGGCACCAGCCGCGGTTTCAGTGCGTGCCAGAGGCGGAGGGTAATGTCGGCGTCCTCGGCGGCGTAGCGGGTGGCTTCGGCAAGGTCCCATTTGTCGAAGGTGCGCAGGGCCTTGCCGGTGCCGGCGACATCCTTGAACGAGATCGGCTGGTGGCCGAGCCAGTCTTCGGACAGGGCATCCATGCCGTTGTTGCCGGGGCCCTGGATGGCGGCGGCGATGAGCATCGTGTCATCGAGCGGGGCAAGGGTGATGCCGTAGCGGTTGAAGATGCCGAGATCGTATTTGGCGTTCTGCAGGATCTTGAGGATCGAGGGGGCTTCAAGGATCGGCTTGAGGGCGGCGAGGACATCGGCGATGTCGAGCTGGCCCTCCAACTTGCCGCCGCCAAACATGTCGCCATCGCCGGCGGTGTGGCCGACGGGAATGTAACAGCCGTTGCCCGGCTCGGTGGAAAGGCAAATGCCGACTAGATCGGCCTGCTGGTTGTCGAGGCCGGTGGTTTCAGTGTCGACGGCGACGTGGCCCATCGCCTTGATGCGGTCGATCCAGGCGGTGAGCTGGTCCAAAGAGGTGACGCATTCGTAGGCGTCGTAAACGACCGGGATGGCGCGGATGTTTTCCAGCACCTTTTCGGCGTGGGCAGCGGGGCCATCGCCGGAAGCCGAGGCGACGCCATGGTTGGCGACCGGTTCAGCATTTTCGGCGGCGCCGCCGGATGCGGCAAGCTCTGGATCGGCCTCATAGGCGTTGACATCGGCCTCGAGCAGGGCCCCGACGCGGCGCAGGAACGTGTTGAACTCCATGGCCTTGAGGAACGGGATCAGCGTCTTGGGGTCCATCGGCTGGATGGCCAGTTCGTCGAGCGGATGTTCGACCGGAACGTCGGTCTTGAGGGTGACGAGGGCGTGGGAGACGCGTGCCTGTTCGGCGAACTCGATGAGGCTCTCGCGGCGCTTTTGCTGCTTGATCTCGTCGGCGCGGCTGAGGAGCGTTTCGAGATCGCCGTACTCATTGATCAAGAGCGCCGCCGTCTTGACGCCGATACCGGGGACGCCGGGGACGTTGTCGACCGAATCTCCGCACAGGGACTGGACCTCGATGACCTTGTCCGGGGTGACGCCGAATTTTTCGTGCACTTCCTCGGGGCCGATCCAGCGGGTTTTCAACGTGTCGAGCAGGCGGACATTGCCATCGTCGACGAGTTGCATCAGGTCCTTGTCGGTGGAGACGATGGTGACGCGGCTACCGGCCTCGCGGGCCTGGGTGGCATAAGTGGCGATAATGTCGTCGGCCTCAAAGCCCTCCTGCTCGATCGACATGACGGAAAAGGCGCGGGTGGCGGTGCGGGTCAGCGGAAACTGCGGGACGAGATCCTCGGGCGCGGGCGGGCGGTGGGCCTTGTATTCGGGATAAAAGGAATTGCGGAAGCTCTTGCCGGAATAGTCGAAGATCACCGCCATGTGGGTGGGCTTGTCGTCGCCCTTCAAGTCTTCGGTGAGCTTGAACAGCATGTTGCAGAACCCGGCGACCGCGCCGACTGGCAGGCCGTCTGACTTGCGGCTGAGCGGCGGCAGCGCGTGATAGGCGCGGAAAATGAAAGTCGATCCGTCGACAAGTACCAGATGCATGCTGTTGGCCCGATTGATGCTTTTGAGAATCCCGAGGACCAGCTTAGGACAAAGTGAACACAGAGGGAACGGGGATTGACCCGTTGCGGACGGCGGCTAGATTCAGCCGCTTTGAAAAGGGTGAAGGAACCGGCACTTGAAGAACGCGAACGTGCAGCAGGGCTGGGAGGAATTCGCGCACGGCAATTTTCGCAAGGCGCTGAACTCGGCTGAAGCTGTGTTGACGGTTGCGCAGACGCACCGGCCGGTGGTGCGAATACAGGCGGAAGTGTTGCGGGCGATGAGCCGCTACTGGCTGGACGCCAACCTGGATTTGGCGTTGCGCACGCTCAAGAAGCTGCAAAAACAGGCGCCGCAGTTCCCCATCGTGCAGTATCACCTCGCCACGCTTTACGCCTATGCGGGTCAGATGGAGGAGGCGCGGAACACGTTTCGGGAGGCACTGAAACTGGCGCCCAATCATTTCGGCGCTTTTCATCGGCTGGCGTGGATCACAAAATACGAGCGCATCGATCCGCTGGCGCAACGGATGATCGAAACGGCAAGGCGCGGTGATCTTTCGGACGCGGATGGCCGCACGCTGCATAATGGCATCGCCAAGGTCTATTCGGACCTGTCGGAATATGAACTGGCGTTCAAACATGCGCTGGCAGCCAAGAAGCGATGCGAGGGCAGCTATAGCAGCCAGAGCATGACAGACCGGCTGACCTCGCTGCAAAACCTTGGGGCCACCGGGAGTTTCCGAGACCTGCCGCCGAGCGGCAATGGCAGCGAGAAGCCCTTGTTCATCGTGGGGCTGGCCCGTTCCGGCACCACCCTGGTGGAAACAATCCTGGGGCGGCATCGCGACGTGCGGGCATGCGGCGAACTGTCTGAACTGCAGGACATTGAAAAGGCCCTGACCGATGAGATGAGCCAGCGCGCTGGAAAGAGCCTGACCGAGTTGCAGGCGACCGTTATGGCAACGTCGGAAGACCTGCGCCCGCATGCGGAGCACATGCTCGAGCATGTGCAAGGGCTGGGGAAAGGCCGTTACCGGCTGTTCACAGACAAGATGCCGACGAACGGCTTTCGCCTCGGGCTGATGGCCCGCCTGTTCCCGAACGCTCGCATCGTGTTCTTGCGCCGCGACCTCAGGGATTGCGCGATCTCGAGCCTGTTCACGCTATTGCCGAATGCCTACACCTATACCCAACGGCTGGACTGGTTCGGTCACTACGCCAAGACCTACTATCAGATCATCGAAACCTGGCGGGACATGCTCGATATCCGGTTTCTGGAGATCAACTATGAAGAACTGGTTGGCGATCCCGAGCCGCAGGTGCGGCGTCTGCTGGATTTTGCCGGGCTGGAGTTTCAGGCCTCGTGTCTCCATCCCGAGGGCGGGGACAACCAGATCAAGACATCGAGTGTGTTTCAGGCGCGGCAGTCGATCAACAGCCGCTCGGTGGGGCGCTGGAAAAACTATGAACCCTGGCTGGGACCGCTGAACGAGGTTCTCGAAGCCGACTGAAACAACCGGACCTAGCCGGCCGCGCGGGAGCTGGTGGCGGGGTCATCTGCGGCCACGACCTGATCGCGGCCGCGGTTCTTGGCGGCGTAGAGGCGCCGGTCGGCGGTGGTCATCAGCACGCCGGTGTCGGCCTGCCCTTCTCCCGCCGCGAGGCCAACGCTTATCGTTATGTTCAGGTTCGGGGCCAGATCCGACCAGTCGGTGGCGGCCAGGGCTTGACGCAGGCTGGCGACATGGGCGATGGCGGTCTCGATCCGGGCATTGGGAAAGACCAGGCCGAACTCCTCGCCGCCGAGCCGGGCGACCAGCCCTTTTCTGCCGATATGTTTTTCCATCAGGGCACTGACGCGCTTGAGCACCTCGTCGCCGACCAGATGCGTGTGGGCGTCGTTGACCGACTTGAAGTGATCGAGATCGACAATGCCGAGGGCCAGGGGCCTGCTGGCCAGGTTCGCCAATTCCTGATCGAAACGGCGGCGATTGGCGATGCCGGTCAGTGGGTCGCGCATGGCCTCGTCGGCATAGTGGTTGGCGCGCTGACGCCATTGCGCCGTCTGCCAGCGCACCGCATTTGTGTTGGCGCGGCGGCGGGCGGTCTCGCCGGTCTGCCTGACGTAGAGGGCATGGAACTGCCGGTGCATCTCTAAAGCCGGTTCGTGGTCGCCGAGACCGGCATGGATCTCGGCCAGACGTCTGGTGACATTGACCAGATGATCGATCTGGTTGTTGGTCCGGGCGAGGTCGAGGGCGCGGGTGCAAACCGCCCTTGCCTCCTCAAGTTCGCCCTGGCGGATGAGGATGTCGGCCAAGGTGTAGAGGTAATGGATATTGGCGGAGGCACCGGGATCGCCGGGCACTTCTTCCCAGTCCGCCATCAGGTTGCGGGCCCTTGTCAGGTGGCCGGCGCGGGCATTGAGTTCGGCGGCATTGGCGATGGCTGAACGCAGAACCCACATTTCTCCTGCCTCGTGGGCCAGTTGCATGGCGCGCTCGGACAGGTCGACCGCCTTGTCGAGATGGGCAATGCCCTGTTCAACTTCGCCTGCATGTTCCGCCGCCTCGAACAGCTTGTATTCCACGAACCCCATATTGAGGTGGTAGAAGGCGTGGGCCTGCCGGTCGCCGGTGCGCGTCACCGCGTCCATGGCCGACTGCAACAGCGGCTGAGCCAGTTGCGGCTGGCCGCAGACGGCCAGGATGCAGGCCTTGACGTTGCGGGCGAAGGCGAGGATGTCGGTGTCGCCCGACATTTCGGCGGCGGAGATGGCCTGCTCGGCCTCTTCATAGCCTTCGTCGGCAAGGCCGATATCGAGCAGCAGCAGGGCTTCGAGCGCCATGGTGCGGGCGGTTTCCCCCACATGACCCTGACGCACCCACTGGCGGCGGGCCTCGCCCGCACAGTCAAGCCCGGCATCGGTCTTGCCCAGACGCATGCAGCACCAGGCCGTGAGATAAAGCGTGGCGGCGCTGAGCGGCAGGTCACCCGCCTCGGTGGCGCGGCGCAACAGTTGGGACAGATCGGCGAGCGCTTCGGCGAAATGTCCGGCACCCGACAGGTCCCGGCAGCGCTCAAGCAGCGCTTCGCCGGTTTCGGTGCTTTCAGGCCCGTCGTTTGGTCCGGTCAGTTCAGGCACGACACACTCATTCGGGGCGGTCCAACGCCCGCAGAATCAATTCTGCAAGTCTGGGCCAATCCGGCGGCAAGAGGAAGACGGAAACGGCCGGTTGCGTTCGGCGGTCCCGCTTATCTGCCCACGATCAGTTCGGGACCCATCAGAATGGTGGGCAGCCAGGTCGACATGAGCGGGAAGTAGGTGACCAGGACCAGGAAGGCGAGCAGCACCGCCACAAACGGCAGCGCGGCGCGCACCACCTGCAACAGGCTCATGCCGGTGATGCCGGAAGTCACGAACAGGTTGAGCCCGATGGGCGGCGTGATCATGCCGATTTCCATGTTGACCACCATGATGATGCCGAGGTGGATCGGATCGATGCCCAGTTCCATGGCGATGGGGAAGACGACCGGCGCCACGATGAGAAGCAGGCCGGAGGGTTCCATGAACTGGCCACCGATCAGCAACAGGATGTTGACCGCGATCAGGAAGGTGAACCAGTTGAAGCCGGCCCCCAGCATCCAGTCGGTGATGGTCTGGGGAATGCGTTCCGAACTCAGCACGTGGGCGAACAGCAGTGCGTTGACGATGATGAACATGAGCATGATCGTCGTCTTGGCGCTTTGCACCATGGTGGTGCGGGTATCTTCGTGGAAGAGCGCGGGGAAGAAGCGCGAGATGACCAGCCAGATATTGCGACCCCACAGCGGCAGGCCGGAGATGAAGGCCAGCGGATTATTGTGACGCTTGTAGAACGGATAGCCGAACAGGGCGGCGGCGGCGATGAGCAGTCCGATCAATGTCCGCGAGCCTGTGTCGACCTCCCGCATGAAGAAGAAGGACACCAGCATGAAGACCATGAACAGCGCCAGCGCGTAGACCGAGGCGGAAAAGCCGACGCGGGCCGCGGTGGGGGCGTCCTCCGGAACCCAGGTGGTGCCCTTGAGCGGGCCGATGTCGCGGTAGATGAACAGGGCCACGAAGGCGGAATAGACCGCGGCGACCGCGGCAGCTTCGGTGGGGGTGAAGGCCCCGCCGTAAATGCCGCCGATGATGATGAAGATGAGGAACAGGCCCCAGCCGGCATGTTTGCCGGCGGCGATGAATTCACCGAAGCCTTTCCACTCTTCGGCAGGCAGATTGCGGCGGCGGGCGAAAATGTAGATGGCGGCCATCAGGGCCAGGCCGGCGACGATGCCGGGGATGACACCGGCGAGGAACATGCGGCCGACCGAGACATTGGTCGCCACGGCATAAACAACCATGACAATGGAGGGCGGGATGAGAATGCCCAGCGTGCCGGCATTGGCGATGATGCCGGCGGCAAAACTCTTGGAATAGCCGACCTCACGCATGGCGGCGATGGCGATGGTGCCGATGGCGACCACCGTCGCCGGAGATGAGCCGCTGAGGGCGGCAAACATCATGCAGGCGAGCACCGAGGCCATGGCGAGACCGCCGCGGAAATGCCCGACCGCGGCGATGGCGAAGCGGATGATACGCTTGGCAACGCCGCCGGTGGACATGAAAGTGGAGGCCAGAATGAAGAAAGGAATGGCCAGAAGCGTGTAGTTTTGCGAGGCGGTGAACAGTTGCAGGGCCACCGACGAAATGGAATCGGTGGAGAAAAACGAGATGATCATCAGGCTGGCAAAGCCGAGCGAGACGGCAATGGGTACGCCAGCGAAAAGCAGGGCGAGGACCAGCGCGAAGAGAATGAGCGATTCCATTTGCCCTACTCCTTCAGCGCGTCTTTGTGCTCGGCCACGAGCTCTTCGGCTTCATGGCTGGCGATGATGAGTTCGCGTTTGCCGGTGGCAATGGCGATGAGCGCTTCGGCGCTGCGGTAGGCGAACAGGGTGAGCCCGATCGGCAGCATCAGATAGGCGATCCAGCGCTGGACACGGTCCTGCATGCCGAACATGTCCTGCATCCATTCCGGATAACGGATGCCATCGAGGCCGATGCCGAGCTGGAACATGCGATCCCAATAGGCAACGGCGCCGCCGCGGGCATTGGCGCCGAAAGCCTGCAGCCAGTCGGCGAAGAGGAAGGTGAAGCCGTAAAGGAAGCAGACCAGCGCGCCGAAAAGGGCGGCGATGCGGAAAGCAGGTTTGGGCAGCATGCGGACGAAGACATCAACGCCGAGATGGGTGTTGGTCTTGATGCCGTAGGACATGCCGAAAAGGATCAGCCAGGCGAACAGAATGCGGGTGAATTCCAGCGCGCCCGTCCAGCCCGAGTTGAAACCGTAGCGGGCGACCACCTGGGAGAAGGATACCAGGGTAATGGAAGCGAGAAGGATGGCGAGGATGGCTTCCTCGATGCGGGTGACACGATCGCGGTCGGCCCGTTCGGCAAAAAAGATAATGACCGACAGGCCGATCAGCACCGCATAAGGCCAGAGGCCGATAAATGTATCCACGACTGCCCCCCGATATTCCTGTCCGTGCCGGACCGGAAATGATTTGATGCGCTGGTTGTGGTCCCTCCCCGGACCAGAACTGCAGCAAGCCAAGTTTGACCCGGGGCGCGGACGCCCCGGATCGCGATTTAAGTGAGATTACATGTTGGACGCAACGGCGGCGTCGATCAGGTCCTGGCCGATATCATCCTTGAACTGATCCCAGACAGGGGCCATGGCATCGACCCAGGCCTGACGCTGTTCAGCGGTCAGTTCGCGGATCTCGCCACCAGCATCCAGAATGTTCTGGCGGTTGCCGGCTTCCAGCGCCGCCACATTGGCGTTGGCGGTGACTGTCACCTCGTCGACAATGGTCAGAAACTGCTCACGCACATCCGGCTCAAGCGAATCGAGGAAGTCGGTGGTGGTGACCAGCAAGTAGGCCAGCAACTGGTG
The DNA here is from genome assembly GCA_017794705.1 of Devosia sp. GTDB lineage: Bacteria > Pseudomonadota > Alphaproteobacteria > Rhizobiales > Devosiaceae > IH3. The sequence continues at coordinate 1,738,343 of CP051235.1, forward strand.
GTTGGTCTCGGTGATGCCATCCTGCACTTCGAAGAACTTCTGGGTGTAGATGTTGGACCAGGAGTTTTCCTGGCCGTCGACCACACCGGTCTGCAGGGCGCCATAGACTTCGGCGAAGGCGAGCGGCTGGGCCGAGCCGCCGATGGCTTCGATCATGGCTACGGCCACGTCGGAAATCTGCACGCGGAACTTCAGCCCGTCAGCATCGGTCGGCTCGATCAGCGGCACATTGGCCGAGAACTGCTTGAGGCCCGAGGACCAGTAGCCGAGGCCCTGATAGCCGACATCATTGATGGCGGTCAAAAGGCCGACGCCTTCGTCACTGGCCGAGAAGCGGGCGACCGCATCAAGGTCAGAGAACAGGAAGGGCAGATCGAACAGGCGGTACTTGAGTGTGTAGGCCTCGAACTTGGAGAGCGAGGGGGCGGCCAGCTGCACGTCGCCCAGCAGCAGGGCTTCCATGACCTTGTCGTCATCGTAAAGCGTGGTGTTGGGATAGACTTCCATGCAGGCCGTGCCGTTCATCTCGTCGTTGACGCGTTCGGCCAGAAGCGTGGCGGCGTCGCCCTTGGGGTGACCGGTGGCGGCCACGACGTGGGAAAACTTGATGACGATTTCGCCGTCATCGCAATTGGCGAGGGCGGCAGGGGCCGTTGCGGCCACAAGGCCGGCGGCGAGCGCCAGCGTGGACAAAAGTTTCATGAGTATCTCCTCCGTTCAGCGCGCAGTTTGCTGCGTCGCGTGCGGTGATGAAGGCGGAATAGGGCCGGCAAGCAAGGTGATTTGCGCGGGAAATCCGGGAAACTGACAGAAATGGCGGAATATTGGGTGGATTTCCACCCATTTTGCCCGAGGCATGTTCCCGAACGGGAACGTTTCGGCTCAGTCGCGATAGGTGTCGCGGCTCAATCCGTATTTCCGCATCTTCTCGTAGAGCGACTTCCGGCTGAGGCCGAGAGCTTCGTAGGCAGGCTTGAGGCGGCCCTTGTGGGCGATCAGTTCGGCTTCGATCAGTTGACGTTCGTAGACCGCGACCCGGTCGGCCAGCGACGTCTCGCCCGTAGCTTCGCCATCGTGGGGCTGATCGACGCCGAGCACCAGCCGTTCGGCGGCGTTGCGCAGTTCGCGGACATTGCCCGGCCATTGCGCGGTCTGCAGCCGGTCGAGCAGGTGCTGGGGCACCTCGGGCGGGGCAATGCGATGGCGGGCGGCGGCATCCCGCGCGAGCATGACAAAGAGGGCCGGAATATCTTCGGCGCGCTCGGCCAGACTGGGCAAGCGCAGGGTGACGACGGACAATTGATACAAGAGATCGCGGCGGAACCGGTGCGCAGCGGCGGCGGCCTCCAGATCGATCGCCGAGGAGGCGATGAAACGGGCGTTGAGATCGATGGGTTCGTTTGAGCCGAGGCGCGTGATGCGGTTTTCCTCGATGATGCGGACCAGGGTGGCCTGCACATCGAGCGGCAGAAAATCGATGCCGTCGAAAAAGATCGTGCCGTTGCGGCCATGCTCCAACTTGCCGAAGCGGGCCCGGACGGCGCCGGGGAAGGCCCCTGCCTCATAGCCGAACAGATCGGCTTCGATCATTTCCGCCGGCAGGGCCGCGCAATTGATGGCGACGAAGGGCCGCTCGGAGCCATGCGACAGGTCGTGAATGGCACGGGCCACAACTTCCTTGCCGGTGCCGGTATCGCCGGTGACCAGCACGTTGGTGTTGACCGGGGCGATGGCACGGATCTGGTTGCGAATGGCAAGCATGGCCTCGGAGCGACCGATCAGGCGGGCTTCCAGATTGTCCCAACGGCCGGCGACGGTGTCGCGCAGGTTGCGGACCTCAAGCGTGAGCCGGCGCTTTTCAAGCGCCCGGCTGACCGAATCGAGCAGCCGTTCCGAGGCGAAGGGCTTTTCAATGAAATCATAGGCGCCGCGCTGCATGGCTTCGACGGCCAGCGCCACATCACCATGGCCGGTGACGAGGATAACCGGCAGGTCGGCGTCCACTTCCATGATGTGGCTCAGAAGGTCCATGCCGGACTGGCCACGCATACGGATGTCGGTGACCAGCACGGCGCTCAAATCCCGCGAGATCAGCGGCAACACATCTTCGGCCGCGGCGAAACTGCGCGCGTCGAGCCCGGCCAGATCGAACATCTGCAGCGCCGAGCGGCGCAGATGTTCTTCGTCATCGACGAAGAGAACTTCGGCCGGCTTTGTCATTCAGCCGCCTGGGCCGCGGGTTCGCCGCGCTGCAATGAAACGGTGAACACGGCTCCGGGTTCGGCATTGGCGGCGCTGAGGCTGCCGCCGAAATCCTTGACGATATTGTAGGAGATGGACAGGCCCAGCCCGAGCCCCTCACCCGGTTTCTTGGTGGTAAAGAACGGATCGAATATCTGTTCGAGCACTTGTTCGCTCAAGCCATGACCGAAATCACGCACGCTGATCCGGACGGTGTCGGCCTCCGCTTCGACGGTGATCTCAACGCTCGGGTGCCGGATATCCCTTGAAGCGTCGAGCGCATTGGCGACCAGATTGACCATGACCTGCTGCAGGCGCACCTGGCCGGCGCGCACCCAGACACCTTCGAGAGCGCCGGTAATCTCGATCTCGGCGCTGGTCTCGTGGATGCGGGCAAAAAGCACGGCCAGCGCATCGTCGATGACGGTTGCGAGCGGGACCGACCCGAAGGCGATATTGGGCTTGCGGGCAAAGTTCCTCAAGTGGCGGGAAATGGAGGCCATACGGTCGGTCAGCTGCGAGATCAGGGTCAGGTTCTGCTTGACCTCGTCGGTGCGCCCCCGGTCCAAAAGCTGGATGGCATTGTCGGCGTATGATTTTGCCGCCGCGAGGGGCTGGCTATATTCATGGCTCAATGCCGTCGACATCTGCCCGAGGGCGGCAAGCTTGCCGGTCTGGATCAATTCGGTCTGGGTCTGGCGCAGAACGGCCTCGGTCTTTTTGTGGTGGGTGACTTCCACTTCCAGGGCCTGATTGGTGCGGGTGAGATCCGAGGTGCGGTCGCGGACCAGCCGTTCGAGCCTGAGCGCGGTGGCGCGGTCGCGACGCTGGCGTTGCTGCTGTGCCAATTGCCGGTTGGCCAGCCCGATCAACCCGGCGGCAACCACCACCGCCAGAATGGCCACCGCCAGCCCCGCCTGGGTACGGGCCTCCGCGATGGGCGCGGAATCGGCCAGCACATGCAGCGTCCAGCCCAGTTGCGGCAGGGTGCGTGCGACGTCGATTTCGCCGCTGGCGAAGGGGGAGGCCTGCAGCGTTTCGATGCGCTGCATGCGCCACTCGGTCTGGTTGGACAGCAGTATGGTACCCACCGCGTCGGCGACATAGACCGGATTGGTACTGAGCGACCAGACCTGCTCGAGCACGCTCAAATCAAACATCACGGCGACGATGCCGGTCAGATCGCCGTTTTCCGCCCGCACCCCGTGAGCGAAGACATAGGCACGGCCGCGCACATAGGCGGGACCCCATTCGCCGAACTGGCGAACGCCGCGCGCCAGCCGTCCCTGCGCGACGACGTTGGCCAGACCCTGGTTGGCCGAAATGTTTCCGGCAAACAGGTTGCGGGCGCCCACCAACAGGCTGCCATCGGGTTCCAGCAGGGCAACATCGAGTGCGCCGGAAAGAGCAGCAACCTGCTGAAGCAGGCGCCCGGTGGCTTCGGTTGGCCCAGGCCCGGTAAGGGTTTCGGATACCAGCGCGTAGCGGGCGACCAGATTGGGCAACAGGCGGAATTTTTCCATCAGACCGTCAAGGGCCTGGGCCTGGACGGCGACGATTTCGCCTGCGGCGGTTCGCAATTCGGCGCGCTTGGCATTGCCCGCCCAGGCGGTGGCAAAGGCGCCGAGCCCGAGCGCCGCCAGCCCGGTGACCGCCACGATCAGCATCAGGGTGCGCCGATGGCGGCGCAAAAGCGCAGCTCCGCTGTGCATCTTTCCTCCCCGCAACAAGCATGCCGCAGGGCTTTATAGGGTGCCAATGGCGGCCTGTCATGCGGCAGGGAGGGGCGGAGGCGGAAATCTAGCTGTTGATTGATCTCAGTGGCGTTGACACAAGCAGTCACCGCAATATCGTTGGCGTCAGAAAATGAAACTGTTGAAATGGCTCGACACTTGCGAACGTCACCGCACGTTCCCTTGTCGTGCAATCGGGAATGCAGACCCATGAGCATACTGGCTACCACTCTGGCCGCCGCCAAAAAAGACGGAGCGACGGTCACGCCGGAAGGCAAGCCGCTTCGCCGGTTGACCGACGGTGTCAAGATCCGGCCGCTGCCCACCCACAGGGACGCACGCGGATCGGTGACCGAGCTTTATGATCCGCGCTGGGACTATCACGATGAGCCGCTGGTGTTTGCCTATACGTTCTCGATCAAACCGAACGTGGTGAAGGGTTGGAACCTGCACGAAATCCACGAAGACCGTTACGCGCTTCTGAGCGGCACCATGGAACTCGTGCTCTATGATCCGCGTCCGGGCAGCCCGACGGAAGGCGAGGTGTGCAAGCTGGTTCTGTCGGAAGACAACAGGTTCATTGTCAACGTGCCGCGCAATGTCTGGCATGCGGACTACAACATCGGGTCAAAGGACGTCGTGGTCGTCAACTTTCCCACCATGCAGTATGACCACGCCAACCCGGACAAATACCGGTTGCCGATCGACACGGACCTCATCCCCTACCGGTTTCCGTCCGGCGTGACCGGCGGATGACGCCGCCGAAATTTTCGGTGCTGCTGCCGACCCATAACCGGGCCGATGTGCTCGGCTTTGCCATTCAATCAGTGCTGGCCCAGGACGAGATTGATTTTGAACTGTTGATTGTGGCCGATGGCTGCACGGACGACACGGCGGAGGTGGTGGCGGGATTTGACGACCCGCGGATCCGGTTCTTTGACCTGCCCAAGGCGCCGTATTTTGGCTATGCCAACCGCAATGTGGCGCTACGGGAGGCGCGTGGCAGGCTGATCGCTTTCGCTGCACATGATGATCTGTGGCTGCCCGATCATCTGTCGCTGATGGGCCGGCTGATGGACGAGACCGGCGCCGACTGGGGGCATAGCCAGCCGCTGTGGGTGACAACGGACGGGATCGTGGTGCCGCTCTTCACCAATCTCGAAAATGCCGACGAATATGCGCAGTTCATGAGCGCCGGCAATTCGATCCCGGCCGCCGCGATTGTGCACACGCGGGAGGCCCTGGAGAGGGCCGGTTACTGGCCCGAGGACCTGCCCTTTGCCGCGGACTGGGACCTATGGCGCCGGATGCTGGCCGCGTCGGCGAAGGGGCCTGTTCATCTGCGCCAGCCGACGGTGCTGCATTTCAGTGCCGTGTGGAAGAAATCGCGGTTTGCCGCGATGCCGTCGGTGAAGGTGCTGGCCGGGCTGGCGGAACATGCGGCCTGGTGGCCGGAAGCGCTCAGATATGAAGTTCGAGGCGCATTGGAACAGGCGGTGATCTGGCAGGCGATGCGTGATGGCGGCGACGCCTTTGTGTCTGAACTCAGGCAGGGCGCCGCAGACGTGGTGGCGCATCTGGCGCTGATCGCGGCCCGACCGAGCGGGCTGGGCGGGTTGCGCAGCAGCTGGCTATGGCGCCGTCTGCGCCCCCCGGTGCGCGCCGTGCGGCGGCAGATCAGGCGCCTGACCGAGCGCCGGGGCGGCGGGCACCGCTAGCGCATTCATCTTTGGCGCCCGCAAAGCACATTGCACGGACAGGCGAACTCCGCTAACAAGCGGCACGGGCCGGGACCGTTCCAGCCGCCCCCACCCCGCGCACGCACCCGTAGCTCAGCTGGATAGAGCGCTGCCCTCCGAAGGCAGAGGTCACAGGTTCGAATCCTGTCGGGTGCGCCAAATACTATCAATATTTCAATATTTTATGGGCGCCGCCCGTCATTCGCATACGTAGGATCTTGGCCGGGGTAACACCGGGGTAACACCGTTGCGCCTTTTGGATTGCCAAAGAAGGTCGCAACTCCCGGTTAAAGGGCTGACCAAACAGAAGGCGTGCTTGATGTATTCGTTTGATGGGTTGATGGTCACCTGTTCGCATCAACCGCAGTCCATTCAAAGTTGAAGCGGAGACCAAAGCGCCTCGCAACGGAGGACACAGTGAGCACCTTAGAATTGGCAATCGAGATTGCAGCAAAGGCCCACGCGGGCCAACTGGACAAAGCAGGACAGGTCTACATTCTCCACCCGATACGCGTCATGATGATGGGTAGGACCGACGAAGAGCGCATTGTCGGCGTCTTGCATGATGTCATTGAAGACTGCCCGGACTGGAGCCGCGAGCAACTCTTGCAAGCAGGTTTCACCGAACAAGTTCTCGACGCTTTGGATGCCGTCACCAAGCGCGAAGGAGAGAGCTATGAAGATTTTGTCTTGCGCGCCGGGCAGAATTCCATTGCGCGCAACGTGAAGCTGGCGGATCTGCGTGACAACAGCGACCTTTCGCGCTTACCTTCTCCCACGCCAAAAGACTATCAACGAACTGAGAAATACCAGCGCGCGATCGCAGTTTTGGAGGCAATGGAACTTTCGTCGGCCCGGTAGGACTCTCGGTCCAATCGACGGAGTGGCGCCGAGCGACTTCAAATTCCAAGGCCCGATCCCGGCCTTGGAACTAGTGCAAGGCGTCAGGGTTGCTTGTCCCCGCGCATGGTCTCCAACATTTTCCACCCGAGTTCCAACGCCCTGCCATCGTCGTCGCTGCGCTCCATAACCCGCTTGAGGATCTCCCCCTGACGATGATCCGGCACACGTCCATAGCTCATGAGTGTCGTCAGAACCTCTTCATGCCCAAGGTTCTGCGAAAACGACTTGAACTCTTCGGGCGCCTTGCACTTTTCCATGCCAATGCGTGTTAGCATTTTCCGCAACGAGTGCGGTTTGTAGTCTGGCAGTTCGACTCTTGCGAATGCCTTCTTGAACAGTTTGCGGATGGGCTCGGCGTTCGCCCAACATTCGCGAGAGAGATGTGAATTCGCCTTGAGGGCATCCACACCAAAGGCAGCGCGCGTTTTGGGAAAAAGGGCCGCATCCGGAGGATATCCAAGGTCATTGATCAAGTGTTTTACCCAAGATTCGAACTCCGCGCGCAGGCGAAGGTCCACATCCAGCAGGTAGGTCGGATAGCTCTTGGAAAACTTGATGCGCATTTCACGCGGATCGTGATGAATGACGCCCTTCTCCAAATCCACATGCTTCAAACGCATCGACGCAACAGCATCGTCGCGACTGCCGGTGATAGCAATCAGCGCAATGATGGCGCGGTCACGCCTTTCAATATCACTCCCGTCTGGCATGGCATCGAATGCCGTCAAAACCTCATCCAAGCTCGGAACGGGTTGCTGCCTGCTTACTTTGGCGGCGGCAGATTCCTTGCGGGAAAGATTGAAGTACTGACTGTCGGCATGCCGCAAGCGTGACTTGTACCCGGATTGATCGGCCAACCAGAAGAAGAAGCACCGAAGGTTCCGCAGTGTCGAATAGATGGTCGAATAACTCAGACGTTCGCGGCCCTTCGAGCCGACGCGTTTCAGGAGTTGCTTCTTGTATCCCAGCGCCGAAGAGCTGTTGAACCGTTTAAAGTCGAGCCCGCCGGTGAAGGTTTCGAAGTCTGCGATGTCCCGGGCGATCATGTCGATGGTTGTCGTATGCAACTGCTTCGCAGCACTCAGCCAGCCAAAATAAGCATGTTTGATACGTTCATTTGAGGGATTGATAGTCATTTGTTCAGATCCTTTGCGATCCATTCACAATTGCAACGGGGTCGAGCTTGCCCTTCTAGGTTGACTTGTCGCCGTTGCAGACGTCCGAAGTGTTCGCGTGGAATGCGGGCAACCTTTTCGCTCCAACCGCCTGACGCACGCGTGTTTCGCAAACTTCGCAACGCCCGGTGACCAAGCCGCTCCCGGTTGGGCGCAACTCGATTTTGAGGGTCGCCGGATTGATCCGCCTGGGCGCCTTGCACGACACGCAGAAGACTTCTGCCGGGCCGCACTTCTGACGCGACTTCTCACGATTCAGTCTATGAAAGCGGTTCAGCTCCGTGCCGTGAATGAGCATCGGTATCCGAGAGTCGATCGGCCGCAGCCCTGACCTCAGCCAATTGTAGACCGTGTTGAGATGACAACTGTACAGCTCTGCGACCTCTTCCGGCGTGTAGCAGCGTGCGGTCTTAGCGATACGGGGATTGTGGCGACGAGACATCGACGACTAGGCCAAGACCGAAGTCGACCGACGCGGCGGATCAAGGCGGCTCTCCGCCCAATCGTCCAAATCTTCCGGGCTGTAGAGGGGAAAGCGCCCGGCCTTGCGATAAACGGGGCCACCGCCAACAACCGCCAACTTGGCAAGCCATTTCGCCGAGCACGGCATACCCCATTTCTCACGAACGTATTTTGCAGCCGCCGAGCGGCGGAGATATTTGCTTTCAATGTTGCCGGGGTTCATTCCAAGTCTCCATTTGCTGCACAGGGCTACTGGCAGTTTCTGGAGATGGTTTTGGTGGTTTGGCTGCGCCCGAAAAACCAGACCCGAAATGCGGAGGGTCGATTATTTCGGGCGCAGGAAACGCCGAAACTCGTCGCGAAGATTGTTCTGAATTGTCTTGATGGTTGGCCTTGGGGTTTCGGGGTGTTCGCGCCGAAGCCAATTGAGTAGTGCCTTAGCCTCTTGCGATAGCGATGCCTCCAATTCCCCTTTGCCCGCCCTTCTGAGAAACTCGTCCTCAATCAGATGTTTTGCTTTCCCGGGTCGGCCGGGAAGCCCAGTGCTGACGCCCTGAGATTCAATTTCAAAGGGCCAGTTTGTCCGGACGTCCCCTTTTTCGACCATTAGCTGACTAACAAGGTCTTCATGCCGACAGACCAAGGAGTCGTCGAATCCACTTCTCCAGTGCTGGTCGTCGATGTAGGGATAGCTGCGAAGGTATGACCTGCCGCTCCACAGGAGATCGCCGTGCGGCTCCGTATGCGGGTAGTCCACTTCGCATCCGGCGAAACGATAGCCCGGAACCATTTCGCGAGCGCCGTTCCTAAGCCCGGTCACTTTGACCTTTTCTGAGGCAATGGCATTGAGTAGTTTTTCGAACGCCATGTTCCAGACTTTGCCGTCTTCGGGATCAAAATCCACAAACGCACCTTCAGAGGCGATCCACCGCGCCGCGCAGTAGAGCGGCATGTAACCGTCACCCTCGGGCCGCATCATCGGAGGAAGAACAAGCTTTTCTTTTCTATGACCCCACAGTTGTTGGACGGCGCGCGCAGGCACCAGCGGATCAGCATATGCCAGCAGTCCGCCTTCGCGGCAAAGCTCATCTCGATGATCGCTGTCCTTTGCACGCAACTCCGGCCACTCGTCTGCTGGAATGCGTTGCCGGCCACCTCCTAGACGCGAGACGCCGGTGGCAGACAGCATGTCTTCACCGAGAGCGGTCCAGAGTGATTCACGCGCTTCCCTGACTGTCATCAACTGACCTGCCGCCTCGCCTTCGGCGTGCTGTACGATCGCAGCCAGTTCGATGTGCAACATCGTGGGGTAATGACGCTGATTGAGGGTCCACCCCTCGTGGATCGGTCCGTCCGGTCCGCTGCGCCAACGCTGCCAGAACCAATAATGGCATTCTTCGCAATAGGCTGGCCAAGCTTCTCGAACCGCATCGACCGTCCGATAGGCGATCCACGCCACTGCCATCGGAAGGGTCCAGTCGCGTTGAGTCAAAGGGTCGAAGTCCGCAGGTTCCGGCGCGCGTTCGAACGGCTCGAACCCCTTTCTGGCCGCCACAGCTTCCGCTTCTTCCGGTTTCATCTGACCACGACTGACGAGATCAATCAGTTCGTCACGGGTTTGCGTGTCCTTGTGATCTCTGCTCATATGCGCTGCCTGTTTCGCCTCTTCGGAAACATTGAGCTACCGACAACATTCGTCGGCGAATTTGATTAATTGAAGCTAACAGCATGAATTTGGTTTGAGTAGAAAATCCGGAGAGCCCGGTGGAAACTGAAAGAAATTGTTGAAAAGCGAGATGGCCCCTCAACCGTGACCGGGAACAATCGCTCTGCCAAGAAGTGTCGAACGATGAACCTCATCAGATCCAAGCAACGCGTCGCTGATCATGGGGAAGTTTTTACGCCGCCCTGGTTGGTGGAAAAGATGCTCGATTTGGTCAAAGGCGAGACTGAGCGGATAGACTCGAGGTTCTTGGAACCGGCCTGCGGCAGCGGCAATTTTCTTGTGCCGGTTCTGCAGCGGAAGTTAGCGGCAGTGGAGACCAAGTTCGGCAAATCCGAGTTCGAAAAGCGGAACTATGCGCTGCTTGGCCTGATGTGCTGTTACGGAATCGAACTGCTAGCCGACAACATTGCGGAATGTCGCGCGAACATGCTTGAGATTTTCTCCGAGTATCTGCGGCTTGAACAATCTGACGAGTTTTTTCGCGCAGGCTCACATGTGCTGTCGCTCAATTTGATCCATGGCGACGCGAGGACAATGCGCGAGGACAACGGATCACCTATCAGTGTGGTCGAGTGGGGCTATCGCGGAAAGGGACTGTTTCAGCGCCGCGATTTTCGACTTGATGTCCTGACGGGCATGGCCGGTTTCGCCGAAGAGGGCTCGCTCTTCGCTCACATGAGCGCGCATGAGATTTTTCGTCCAACATTTACGTATCCGCCCATGACAGCCCGTGATCTGGCTCTAGCTGATGACGAAGACCGATCTGGAGACGCAGCGTGAGTGAGCAGGCACGATTTTCGCTGCGCGGTCGCAACCCCGACGTTCTGACATGCATCGCCAATCTGTCGAACGATGAGGTGTTCACGCCTCCCGAATTTGCAGATCGGATGCTCGACACGTTGGCCGAGAAATGGGCCGCCAGCAACGGCGGCGCAAATATCTGGGCAGATAGCTCGATAAAATTTCTTGACCCGTTCACCAAGTCTGGCGTGTTTTTGAGAGAGATCACGAAACGACTGATTGATGGACTAGACGAAGAAATTCCGGACCTGCAAGCTCGAGTGGATCATATTCTGGGCCAGCAGGTATTTGGAATTGCCGTCACTCAATTGACCAGCCTATTGGCCCGCCGCAGCCTGTATTGTTCTAAGCACGCCACCGGCAGGAACTCTATCTCCAAAAACTTTGACACGGATGCTGGCCATGTGTGGTTCGAACGCACGGAGCATTCATGGCAAGACGGGAAGTGCGTGTTTTGCGGCGCACCCCGGGCGCTATTCGATCGCGGGCCAGAACTCGAAAACCACGCCTACGCCTTCATACATACTAACGACGCTAGTGCTCGCATTCGCGAGCTGTTCGGAGCCGAAATGCAGTTCGACATCATCATCGGGAACCCGCCATATCAACTGAAAGGCGGAGGCGGCGGCACCAATGATTCCTCTATTTACCAACTCTTCGTGGAGCAGGCGATGGACTTGGAGCCGCGTTTCCTCGTCATGGTCATTCCCTCGCGTTGGCTTGCAGGCGGCCGAGACATGGGCGAGTTTCGGCGGCGAATGTTCACCAACGGCCATGTGCGAGAGTTGGTAGACTATACAAAGATGAGCACCGCGTTTCCCGGCGTCGATTTCGAGGGAGGTGTTGGCTATTTCTTGTGGGACCGAGAAACCTCAGGACCATGCAGATACACCCTTTTTCAAGGCGATGAGCGGCTTGCCGCAGTGGATCGAAAGCTGGACGAGCACGACATTTTTGTTCGCGACACCAGAGCGTTAGCAATTCTGGAAAAGGTCTTGTCGAAGAAAGAAGCGACACTCGAGAACTTGGTTAGTGGCGATACTCCGTTCGGACTCGCCACAAACTTCTCCGATTACTCATCGTCGAAGGCTGATGGCTCTTTGCGAATCTTTCTAACCGTGAAAGGTCGCCGCCAAATCGCTTGGGTAGACGAGAAGGCCATCAAAAAGAACCGCCAACTGATATCTGGTTGGAAAGTTCTTTTGCCTGAGGCATATGGCGAAAGGGGAGCCATACCTGCGATGGTTCTTGGCCCGCCAATCGTCGCTACACCAGATTCCGTTTGCACACAGACCTACCTTGTCGCTGGCCCGTTTGAGTCGGAGGCAGCGGCGCGCAGCTTTGAAAGCTATTATCGCACTCGACTGTTCCGTTTTCTTGTCTCCCTCAGAAAGATAACTCAACACGCGTTGCGCTCAACCTATTCTTGGGTGCCAGAGCAGCCATGGAACCAGCAATGGACCGACGAAGCGCTGCATCGCAAGTACGGTATTGAGCCGGACGAAGCCGCGTACATCGAGAGAATGATCCGCCCGATGGAGGGCAACGGTGAATAAGCCCACAATCGAGGAAATTCTCTCACCAAAGCCCGACGCTCGACCACGTATCTATGCGTATTCCATTGCGGACGAAGCCCATGCTGGGTTGCTCAAGATCGGTCAGACAACGCGAAATGTGCAACTTCGCGTATCGGAGCAGCTCAAGACAGCGGCGATCAAAAACTACTCAATAGAGCTCGACGAGAAAGCCGAAATGGATGACGGCCGTATCATCACCGATCATGAATTGCGCGAGGCGCTGAAGCGCAAGGGATTCGCCAACCCCGAGCTCGAATGGATGCGATGTTCGCTGGCTGATGTGAAAACAGCGCTGACCGAGTTGCGCACCGGGCGGGTTTTCACCGGCACCCACCACGAAGACTTCCCGATGCGCCGCGAACAGGTGGAAGCGGTTCAAGTGACCTACAACTATTTCCGTTCACGCTGGTATCAGGACGCCAATTCGGTTCCGCGCTTTTTGTGGAACGCAAAAATGCGTTTCGGCAAAACATTTACAGCGTACCAACTGGCAAAGAAGCTTGAGGCAAAACGTGTTCTGGTCGTTACCTTCAAACCTGCCGTAGAGGACGCCTGGCAAACTGACCTAGAGACTCATGTTGATTTTGACGGCTGGCAGTACCTGTCGCGAAGCTCGGGCCACGACCCGAGCCAGATTGCAGACAACAAACCGGTGGTCTACTTCGGCTCTTTTCAGGACCTTTTGGGACGCGATCGACTCGGCAATATCAAGGCCAAAAACGAGTGGTTGCACACCACCAATTGGGATCTGGTAGTTTTCGACGAGTATCATTTTGGCGCATGGCGCGAGACCGCAAAGGAGCTGTTCGAAGGCGAGGATACAGCCGTCGCCGCAGAGGAAACCAGTTTCGAATACACTCCCGACCTTGACGTAGTGAACGAAGACTTGGGGACTCTGTCCGCCAACGAAGCTGAGTTCCTGCCGATCACGACACGGGCCTTCCTTTACCTTTCGGGCACGCCTTTCAAAGCACTGGCAACCGGCGAATTCATTGAAGAACAAATCTTCAACTGGACTTACACGGACGAGCAACGCGCGAAAGCCGAATTCGCTGGGCAAAACCCGGAACTGCGCAATCCATACGGATCGCTTCCGCAAATGCGGTTGTTGACCTACCAGATGCCAGACGAACTGATCGCGGTCGCTCGCGCGGGTGAGTTTGACGAATTCGATCTCAACGCTTTCTTTGCCGCTACCGGGAACGGCAAATCTGCCGAGTTCAGGCACAAGTCAGATGTGCAGAAATGGCTCGATATTATTCGTGGCGGGCATCTTTCACAGTCCGTCGAAAGCCTAAGGACCGGCACCCGCCCGCCATTTCCTTATTCCGATGTTCGCCTGCTGCCCTATCTGCAACATTCATTCTGGTTCTTACCAAACGTTGCTGCCTGTCACGCGATGAAGAACCTGTTGGCAGAACGTCAAAACGCCTTCTGGCGCGATTACTCGGTGCTTGTTGCGGCAGGCGCCAATGCAGGCATCGGCCTAGAGGCCCTGCCTCCTGTGCGAGAGGCTATCGGCAGCGGGTTCGACACAAAGACCATCACGCTTTCTTGCGGCAAGTTGACGACCGGGGTGACAGTGCCGCAATGGTCGTCGATCCTTATGCTGCGCAATCTGAAGTCTCCTGAAACCTATTTTCAGGCCGCTTTTCGTGTGCAATCGCCATGGTCGATCAGAAACCCCAACGGCGGTGATCCAAACGAAGAAGAGATTCTCAAGCCTGTCTGCTTCGTTTTCGATTTTGCACCAACGCGGGCGTTAAGGCAGCTCTCAGAGTACGGGATTGGACTGTCACCCACAGAGCCAAACCCTGAAAACGCGGTGAAGGACTTGGTCTCTTTTTTGCCGGTTCTCGCCTTTGACGGGGCCAACATGACGCAGATCGACGCGGGCGGAATTCTGGACATTGCTATGGCCGGAACCTCTGCCACTCTCCTTGCGCGCAAGTGGGAGTCCGCACTGCTTGTAAATGTCGACAATGGAACATTGAGCCGCATTCTCGGAAACCCGGAGGCTATGGCCGCCGTGGAACGCATCGAGGGCTGGCGGGCGCTAGGTGACAACGTGATTGAAACCATCATCAACAAGAGCGAAGCCGTCAAAGACCTCAAGGACAAGGCCAAGGAACGGGACCTGACGACTGCGGAAAAGAAAGAGTTGAGCGCCGAGGAGAAGGAATACAAATCCAAGCGGAAGCAGATTCAGGACAAGCTCATCAAGTTCGCCACCCGCATTCCAGCGTTCATGTATCTGACCGACTTTCGCGAGAACACGCTTCAGGACGTGATCACGCGACTGGAACCGGACCTGTTCCTTACCGTCACCGGCCTGACCGTTGCCGATTTTCACCTGCTGGTGCGTTTGCGTGTGTTTAACACCGAACGGATGAATGAGGCCGTCTTTGCCTTCCGACGCTACGAGGACGCGTCCTTGCGCTACACGGGCATTGAGAGCCACGAAGGGCTCACCCACTATGGTCTCTACGATACGGTCGTGGCGAGAGAGTAGCGCTTCGCAAGAAACTGAAAGGAAATGGATATGGCGAGGAGTCTCGAGGAGGAATGGTCGAAAATGTGCCCACCCAGTCGCCACATTCATCTCTCCCCGAAGGCGTTGCAATTCTGATCAACTTAGCCTCATAGTTTCATTACAATGTAAGGAATGTGGTTCGGGTCGTTTGAAACTAAGTGTCATAATTGCCTCATCCCCAAAGCAACGAGAGGATGTATACCGGCAGAGGTATGATGCTTATGCCCACGAGAGAGCAATTGACCCAAATCAAGAACAGACATTTACCGATCAGTACGATGATCTAGCAACTTCCATTCTGATCGCCGTTACCGAAGAATCCGATACCGTAGTGGGCTCGCTCCGATTCTCCGTCCAGCCTCCGCCTTCCCACGATAGCGCCCAGACAGTTAGTTGTCCCGAGTTCTTGATATTTTCTGAAGTACTTCAGCAATTGTCTGCGGATGACCGACCGATTGCGTCTGGTTCCCGATTCTCGATTCGCCATGACCACAAGCAACGATCAAAGATATCAATTCTACTGATGCTCGCACAAATCCAAGCTGCGCAGGCGACGGGCGCTCAGTGGGGAATTGCGACAGCAAGAGGCACGCATCTGAACTTCTATGAGCGTCTTCTACTGATGAAGCCAATCGGATCGGAGCGGCGAATGCCTGGACTCAACTACGACTACCAGCTTCTCGCATCTAATCTTGATGACAACTATCACAAGGCACTCAAGCGGTTCCCGTCAAAAATTGTGGCGGAATTTGCCGCTGCCAACCCGCACTGGAATGAATCTGTTCGATCAAGACTCAGAGCCACGGGAGGATTCGAGTTTTGGCTGCCATCTTTGTGAACCTGCTGTTCTTTGCATGGATTTCTCGGGTTTCGTTCAGACACTTCAATCCCGATGGCCGGTCCTTGGGAAACACGTTCATTCGAGTATGCAGTCTTGCTGCGGTCGTCGTTATGATCTTTGTGTTTTCACAAAATTTCTTGCTGCCGGTGCAACTGCAAGTCGCCGCAATTGGCATACTGTGTTTGGCTGCAGTGATATTTTTTGCCTCCGTCAGAGAGACCAGATCACGTAACCTCGATGTGGCATTTACGGGCAGTTCCCCGTCTGAACTTGTGATGACTGGAATCTACGCCAATATCAGAAATCCAATGTACCTCTCATACCTGTTGTATTGGCTGTCGTGGGTGTTCATAACCCAATTTTCGGCAGCATCTCTCCTATTTCTTGCAGGATTTCTTGTATGTTACCTGTACGCCGCCGTGCACGAAGAGCGCGTCCTGAAAGGCAAGTTCGGCTCCACATACGTGGAGTATTTTGCCAGAACAGGACGTTTTCTTCCGAAAGTTGTTTGACTTATCGGCAGGACGCAATCGGCAAGCTTGGCAACGTTGGCTCAGGCGACAGAAGCAACGCAGTCACTGGACCTTGAGTCGCACCACAGTTCCGCCTCTGGCCCCGCCCAACGCCGCATTGACTGCGTCGCTGATCCCATCCGCTGCCTGCTTCACCGGATCATCCGCCAGATGCGCATAGCGGTCTGTGGTCTTCACGTCCTTGTGCCCGAGGATCGCACCGATAACCGGCAGCGCGTCGCCGCGCGCAAGACCGACTGACGCGAAACTGTGACGCAGGTCGTGCAGGCGCAGGTTTGGAAAGCCTGCTGCCTGCTTGATCTTTGCCCACACCCGCTCAGTCCCCTGAAAATGGCGGGTGCCGGTCGATGCAGGGAAGACATAAATGCTGTCGTCGAGCCTTGGCACCTCCGCAAGTACCTGACATGCAGGCGCGCCGAGCGGCAGCACCTTGGCCCCCGTCTTTGAGGTCGCGAGCCGAAGATATCCGCGTTCCAGATCAACCTCTGACCATTTGAGTGTCGCAATCTCGCTCTTGCGCGCGCCAGTCAGGGCCAGAAGTCGAATAATCGCGAGCGCCGAGGGATTGGCACCTTCCTTTTCCAAGCGCTCCATGGCGTCGCCAAGTCTGGCGAGGTCGGCGGACGACAGGAAGGTTTCACCCTTCTTGTCAGGGTAGCGCTTCACACCGCGAACCGGATTGTCGCCGCGCATGTCACGTGAAACAGCAAACGACATGATTCCGCCCAGAAGGCCCACAGTGCGCGACGCGGTGCCCTTGCCGCCTTCCACAATGGCCCTGCCGCGTGATCCGGTCTTGATGTCGACAGCGGTCTTCCCTGCCGCAACATCCCGAAGGAACTTCTCGACATCCGCGCGCCGCAGTTCGCTTACGCGCTTCTTGCCCAACAGGGGCTTGATATGGCGTTCGACCCGGCCGCGATCCGTGGCGATGGTGCTTGGCTGTTTCGTGTCGCAGCCCTCTTCCAGATAGAGGTCGCAAAGTTGGGCGACGTTCATTTCCTTGCGCGCTCTGGCCCGCTCGGCCGCGCGGTCATGCCCAAGTTCCGCTTCTCGAATGATGGTTTTGGCTTCCTCGCGAGCCTTGTCCGTTTCGATCTTGCCGACCGCGCCGATTGTCACACGGCGTTGCGGCGCGTTCCGGCCGCCAGTCCGGTACACAGCAATGTAGGACTTTGAGCCGGTCGCCCGCACCCGCACCCCGAAGCCGGTCAACTCGCCATCCCAATGCACATATTCTCTGCCGGTCGTGTTCAGCGCATCGACCGTCCGCTTAGTTATCCGTCCCTCAGCCATATCCGCCTTCCCGGTCGCGCTTTGGCCCTTGGGGTAACACCGGGGTAACACCGGGGTAACACGCACGGGGCCATCTTAGGAAACACCCAGAAACCAATGTGCGCTCAAATTACCTTATTTTCAAGGGTTTGCGGTACTGTTGGAGCACGATGGAAGCAGCCAGAATGCTACAACATTTGCCCTCCGAAGGCAGAGGTCACAGGTTCGAATCCTGTCGGGTGCACCAATGATTTCAATGAGTTAGTCGGTTTTCCAGCCACCCGTATTTCAACGCAGGCAGCACATAGGTAGCAGATTCTCGGCTCAGATCGGCGACCCTCTCTACGCTGCCCCGGTGTGTTTGTGGTTCGGCTCTCTTAAGTTCCAAACACGATAGTTCGACAAATCGACCTATTCAGCGTCTCGAAAGTCCCAGCTTTGCCGTGCAGCGCTGCATTTCAAGCCGCGTTCTTGTTGTCTAAGAAAGGGCACCATCTTCGAAGGCTTTATGCACCTGGACGTTCTAGTCCTGCGGCACCCTACCTCTGCGCACCAAGGCAATTCCGATTCCAACCGCAAACCAGACGGCGCCGAGCTGCAGAGCGTTGGCTGAAATACTGAAGAGTATGAACAGCACGACTACCGCGCCGGCTGCTGGTAGCAGCCAGTGGCGCAAGAGTTTTGTGGAACGATGCCGTAGTCCAAAATGTCCAATTACCGACAGATTCACCAGAAGGAAGCCCGTCAGTGCACCCAAGCTGACCAGGTTTGCGAGAAGGTCGGCCTGCTCAAGCGCGACCAGTGAAACGCTGCCAACGACAACGAAGACCGCCAGAGTTGCGACCCAAGGCGAGCCGAACCCCGGATGGACACGTGCCAGCGCAGATGGCAGGTGCCTATCTCGGCCAAGGGCGAAGAGCACCCGCGAGGCGCCTGTCATGCAGGCAAGGTTGACGCCGAGACCGAGGGCGAACCCAGTGATGATCCCCAATGGTACAGAAAGCACCGGCAACCGCGCATCTATGATCTGGAAACCTGCCGTCGCAGGGTCGAGATTCTCCAAATCTCCCGTCATACCGCCAAGCGCCCAGCCGGTGGCGAGAAAGACTGCAGTCATCAAGAGAACGGCCGAGATTGTTGCGATGCCGATCGCCCGACCCGGAGCTTCATGCTTTACTTCTTCGGCGAGGGTCGAGATTGCATCGAAGCCGAGATAGGCAATGATTGCGATTGTCGCTCCAGCAATCATCGCATTGAGCGGTACGCCTTGCGGCCAGAACGCGGTCGGAACAAACTCAGTTTCACTTGGACCGACAAGCAGCGCCGCCGCCCAGAGCACGACGACGAGTACGGCCGCCCCCTGCAAAACCGTCTGTGCCACGTCGGCCCGGGCCGACCAGCGGATGCCAAGAAACGCCATCCCCGCGGCAACAAGCACAAAGCCGGCAACGGTGGGGCCGAGCGGTAACCATGGTAGGGCACTTGTCAAATAAAGTGCGCCGAAGACGATTGTGAGAGCGTTGAGAAGCAAGTAGTCAAGCAGCATCGCCCAGGCCCCGAAGAACCCCAGCCGGTATCCGAACGCTTTGGCAGTGTAGCCGTAAACAGAACCTGCCCCTGGCGCCACGTCGGCCATCGCCGCAAAACTCAGTGCAGTCAGACAGACGCAGAGCGCGGCGGTGATGTAGGCCGGCAAAACTGCACCTTCTGCAGCCGTCGAAACGAAACCATACAGCGTGATTCCAGCAATTGGTGCGATGGCGACGAGACCGAACAGCGTCAGGTTTAGCGTCGGCAGAGCGCGTTTCAAAGCCAGCGTGCTGCTATCAGACATATAGTCCTCTCCCTGCCAGGTGCGTGCGCCAACTTGGCGCCGCGTTGAAAAGCTCTCCGGACTGAGACTCGATGGCAATCGACGCGTTTCGCCGTTCAGGAAATAGTCAAGATGGCAACCAAACGTGCCAGTTCTGCCTGGCGGCTTATCCGAAGTTTACTGTAGGCGATCTTGAGCGCAGACCTGACAGTTTCCGTGCTTAGGCCAAGGTCTTCTGCTGCCTGTTGCGGTGGGCATCCCGAGCCCACACAGCTCGCGATCCTCGCCTCTGCGTCCGTCAAACCCAGCAGCTGTAGCGGCCCCTTGGCGTCCGCCTGCTCTTGGGCAGTCGGGTCGGTGAGCGTGATGAGTGCGGAATCCCCCCTTCCCGAAACTGGCAACACCCGCGCCAGGTAGGGTGAAGATTCGGCTCGCGAAAGTGGAAATACCTCGTCCAAAGGCCTTTCATCAGCAAGTCCGCTTGCCGTCTGAATTGCGGCCATCAATGTGCCGCGCTCGTCTGGTGTTCCAAGGCAAAATGGTTTCCCTTCCTCAACCCGCACACCAGAAAGCCGCATCGCTGATGGATTTGCGTAATGCACAACACCTTTGGCGTCGACAATCACCGCTGCACGACCCATCCGGAAAAAAAGCCGTCGCATCGCTAGATGTGCATGACCAGCCATTATGTCGTCGGCAGGCGCAGCAATCGGACGTACCTCGCCGAAGGTGTATGAAAGATGGTCCAGAGTTATCGCATGATGAAACACCGGCTTCAGCGCAAGAAGCCAAGCCGGCGCGGCTGGACCAAACTCGACGTTGACGATATCAGCCTGCCCGACTTGATAGTCGCAAAGAACTGGAAACTTTTGTAAACCGCCCTCGAGATCCTCGGTCAGATAGTTTGTGAACCCGGCGAAGTGTTGCCTGTGAACTTCTTCGGATACATCGCACCGCAGGACGAGGCCGTTGGAGGTCCGCGCCGTCACGCTGCGGCCATTCGAGGTGTGCTCAATCAGGGCTTCGCCGGGTTCGGCTCGCCCATTGTACGATTTTGCATAATGAGGACGCAGGTTGGGCGGAATGAGAGTGCCAACTTCAAAGCAGCCAGGCGTCTCGTTTGGACTCGAATGTCCCTCAACCTCGATGCCGACGTAGAACTGGCTGTGGGCGGGTCGTCGGCCAACAGCTGGATTGATCTGCCAAACAATCGGACCAAAGCTGTCCTTCGTGGGCTCAACACCGATGGGCAAAAGCTCGCGCACGGCTGCGGGATCATACGTGCACAGTAGTGCAAGTCCTCTACTGTCGGGAACATGATGAGGATACCGGTCCATAGGGCCGTAGTCCTGGCGTGCAAAGCCGAACCGGCTGGCTTGCGTCAACTCCATCTTTGATCCCCCTGAACATCAGGTGATTGAAGTCACAATAGCACTGACCAAAGCCGGATTGCTCGGAAATAATTGTAGCAGTCCAGTCATGGCTGGATATGACGATGCGCTGACCGGAACGGCCCTCGCCGCCAACTGACCGAGCAAAACCCTCTTATTGCCAGTTCAGGCTCCGTTCAAAGAACGAGATAGCTTGTCGCGCAATCGACGGATGGTCTTCGCCCTTCGTTGATAGCTTGAGTAAATGCCTGTTCGCCCAATTTCAATCGCGCATCAGCCACTAAAGGCAGGTAGATGCGTTCTTCCATCTGCAGCAAGGGCACACTGACGGTCTCACGCAATCGTTCCGCCGTCCCCCAAAGGGTCGCGGCCTTGAGTGTCTGATTTCGTGCCATTGCGACAGCGAACAGCCCTTCGACAGACGAGGCTTCCAAGTTGGGGTTCTCGGTGGACTTCGCAAACGCAAGGCCCTCCAAAAACAACCGCTCTGCTTCGTCGATTTCGCGTCGCAGCAGCCTGATTGTGGCAAGGGTAATAAGCGCAAACGAAGCGACGCTGGGGTCGCCTTCAGCAGGCTGGCGTGAGCGCGCGCGCTCTGCCAGGTCCACCGACCTGTCAAGCTTGCCTTGGCTGGCCTCTACCCGCGCCAGGCCAGCCAGGACATGAGGCACGATCCAGCCCGGACCGTGAGTTTCTGCAAGTTCGAGACTGTTTTCAAGCGCATGTCGCGCTTGATCTGGGCATGACAAGCCCGCGAAGGCGAATGCGATGGTGATGTGCGCCACAATCTCGCGAAAGGTGTCTTCGAGCTCCCTTATGATCGGCAGTGCCAGCTCGACATGGCTTAGCGATTCATCGTGCTTTCCCTGCCTGCCAAGCATCACGGCCGCAGTGAGCAAAATCTGCATGCGGGCGCTTTGCCCGCTCGCACCAGGAAGCGCGCGCAGCATCCATGCCAATCCTTCCGAGGTTCTGCCCCGTACATACCAATAATACCAAAGTGCCGAACCAAAGGCCGCCACACTTTCCAGGTCGTTTTGATCCTGAGCCCAGTCAATGGCCGCGCGGATGTTCGTGTAGTCGCGATCCAGATTGTTGAGCCACTCGAGCTGACCTGGTTCATGCAGATGGGAGTGGGCTGACGCAGCCAACTCCAGAAAGTAAGCAGCATGTCGTTTGCGGATGTCAGCGGCGTCTTCCAGCTGTTCAAGCTTTTCGATCGCGTACTCCCGCACTGTCTCAAGCAAACCGAATCGGCTTTCGGCGTCGATTGTCACGATCAGGCTCTTGTCGACGAGGGATTGAAGCAACTCAAAAACATCGCCTTCGATCGAGTCCCTGCAAAGGGTCTCCGCGGCCAGCAGGTCAAACCCTCCCACGAACACACCGAGGCTGGCGAACAGATGACGCTCGGCCGGCTCGAGGAGATTGAAACTCCAGTCGATGGTTCGTCGAAGCGTTCGCTGTCGTTCGGGAAGATCGCGATATCCGCCTGTCAGCAATGCCAGCCGGTTCTCAAGTCGCGCCAACAGTGCCTTCGGGGTCAGAACGCGAAGACGCGCAGTGGCCAATTCGATGGCGAGCGGCAATCCGTCAAGACGTCGCGTGATCTCGGCTATATCCGCTGCGTTGTCTTCATTTAGTTCGAACTCCGGCCTGATCGCCCTTGCCAGCGACACGAACAGCTCCACAGCTTTCGCTTCGCCCACCTCTTCAGGTGTGTTTGCATGGTCCATTTGGGGCAAGGTGAGTGGATAGACCGGATACTCCCATTCACCGGACAGGTTCAGCGGCGCGCGGCTGGTCACGAGGACCTTGAGACCGGGCGCTGCACGAAGCAGGTCAGCGACGATATCCGCAGCTTCGAGCACCTGCTCAAAGTTATCCAGTACGAGCAGGCAATTCTGATTGCCGAGTCTTGCCTTGCAGGCGTCCAATGCGGAAAGTCGCTCCGTCTCGAATGCCCCTATCGCGCGCGCGATCGTGTCCGGAACCAATTCGGCATTGGTGATCGCTGCAAGCGTCACATAGTGAACGCCATCCGAGAAGCGATCTTTCAGTTCGTGTGCCAGGCCGATGGCAAGTCGCGTCTTGCCGATGCCGCCGGCCCCCGTCATCGTGACGAGACGAACCTCTTCACGAAGAAGCAGTTCCTCAAGGTGAGTGCAATCGTTCTGCCTGCCAATCATAGGCGTGGCCGGCCAGGGCAAAGTGTTTGCAGCTCCTTGTTTTGGCTTGTTGGATTCAAACCTTTCACTGAGCATCAGAGCCAGGTCGTTTCTGATCAGCGCCTTCAGTTCCCTGGCGGTCGAGAAGCTCTTGTAACTGACCCGATCATCCGCCTTGACCCGTGCCAACAGTTCCTCGAGTCGTGCGTCACGCTGGTCCGCTTTTTTCAGATAGATCAGCTTGGGCAGATTGGACGACAGCTGATACTCGTCTTCCAATCCGGAGATGGTTTCGTCCGCCGCGATCCAGCCGTAGCTCTTCCAATAGATACCAACAAAGATATGACTCTTGTTCAGATATGCTCGGTAAAGGGTGCGTGGAGCGTGCGGACGCGCGCCTAGCTCAAACATGACCGGCGCCAGTCCAAGGGCTTCGATCGCCGAACGAACAGCTTTGCGCTCGTCTTGCAGTTCCTGAAGCGTCGAGCTGACGAAGACCCGCAACCGTTCATCAGGTGTGAGTATGCCAGCCGGGTCGTCGCTACTCTGCAACTCCAGTGTCATCGCCAAACTCCGCGCTGACGATTTGCCAAGACAGCTTGGCGACCTAAATATTTATGTGACGGTGTGGCACGTGTCTATCAGGGGAACTTAAGGTCAGACACGCGGCAGATGGAACTAGTCTGATCGCTCTGGCTGGATGATCATCGACTAGCCCTCTGTGGCCGTGTTTTTGATTATCTCTTGAGCCACCAGGTGCTGAAGTGTCCAAAGATTGCGGTCCCTGATCCCATGCTCTTCAAGTTTTTCGACTGTGCGCTGCAGGTAGATTGCCGACGACCCCCAGTGTCTGGCTGCCCTTGCAATAGCTGCGGCAGTTGATGCAGGTGGTTGTTTGCCAGCATAGGCGGGCCCATCCCTTGCGGCGACGAAAGTCAGCGCCTTGATGCGGCCCGTGCTTGAGTTCACCCAGATCCACTTGGCCACGTTCGTTGGCGGCATGGCATCAACTTCCCGATCCAGCAATCTGACTATTTGCTGCTTAAGGCTGGCATCAGGCAATTGGTAGGCGATGCCGACGCACGACCCTCCTCGATCAAGCGCCATCATCAAACCTGGCGTCTTCCGCGTGCCGCGCCATCGTTTCACCACGAAGCAAAATGAACGGTGCCACCCCAGAGCATGTGCTCTGACCGACGAAACGCTTTCAAAATCGGGATTCCAGATAAGCGATCCATAGGCGAACAGCCAAAGCGTTTCGGGATTATGCTCGGCCAACAGCTTTTCAGCCATTTCATCGAGTTCCAGGTCGGTCGGGTCTCGCATGTGCGGCTCTGGTCCGGGGTCAGGTTCGACCCGTTCCACAAGCGCGACCAATTCTGGCGTAAGTGAAAGCGGATGGATCATTTCATATCGCTTGGGACAAGCGAAAAGCGCTCCTCGATCAGCGATGCAACACGATCCTGCAGTGTCCAAAGATAGGCGTCATGGATTCCGACTGACTCCAGTGCCCTGGTCGTCTGAAGGAGGTAGTCGGCTCCGCTGCCCCAGTGCCCGCATGCTTGCGATAGGCAGACGGCGACTTCCTCAAGTTCCAGGCGGCCAGCATAGTTCGGACTGTCGGGATTGGCAGTGAATGCTATGACCTTTCGCACTGCGCCATCAGCGGAAACATCGATCCAGCGGGGATAGTTGCTTGGTGGTCGCACCGTCATCTCACGCCGCCACAGATCTGAAAGCACTGCCCATTCTGCTTCAGATGAAATCAGTTGCACTACCCCTTCACAGCTTCCGCCGCGATCGATCTGCATCATTAATCCCGGATAGTCCGGCGTGCCCCTGAATCTCTTTTGGCGAAGCGTAAAGGCTCTTTCCCATCCCATTGCAGTGGCCCGATAGGTGCTCGCGGGCGGAAATGCCGGCTTCCATATCAGTGAGCCATAGGCAAACACGCCAAGCGGGGCATCTGGCCTGCCGAGCAGGAAATCCTGCAGGTGTTCGTCATATTGGTCTTCGGAGAAATGGTCCTGGCCAGGCCAAGCGCCCGAATCCGCAACCGCTCGGTGTACAAGCCGTATGTGTTCGTCCGAAAGTCGAAGCGTGGGTGACACGATTCACAGACCTGCGAATGGCATCGGTCAATCGCGATGCACGGGATAGGGCCAATTTGAGCGACTGCACGGCGGGCCGACGAACCGCCTTCAAGGGATAGTATTGCTGCTTTTGCCGACTGTCATTCCGAATTTCTCGATGAACGTTGCAAAACTGCTCACAACCAAAACCACGCCGCGCCCGAATATCGAGTCAGTCGCTCAAGTGACGGACGGTCTTGTCAGGGTCTTCGGTCCGAAGCCCAAGACCACAATGACTACAGTTGCCGTCAGCAGCACCATGAACGTCAGGCCGCCGGTGTCAGTCAAAAGGCCCGTGAAAAGATAGTTCGACCAGTTCCATGAAGTGTGGATCAGCATGGCGGCAAACAGGCTGCGGCGGGTGTTGTTGTACACCCAGGTGAACAACACCGAGAGCAGGATGGCCGAGATCAAAAGTCCCCAGAACGGGCGATTGTAGTAGATGTCCTCACGCGTCATGAAGAAGAGCGGGAGGTGCCACAATCCCCAAGCTGCACCGGTCACAAGGCTCGCAAACAAGGCATTCATGCGAGTTTGCAGCGCCGATGTGGCTGTGCCGCGCCACCCCGCCTCTTCCTGAAGTGGTCCGGCAAGGAAGAAGATGAAGATAAAGGCAATAGGAATGCTTATGGGCTCTGCGAGTGCTGGCGAAGCCGGGACCTCCTCGCCTGTCAGTAGCGCAGCCAGTTGCGCAAGGCCGACTATTGCCGGCAGAAGCGCGACTGCAACCAGATACCACCAGCTCGAGAAACGCACCCTGACCATGCTGGCCAGCAGGTCCTTGAGCCCCTGATATCCGTTCTGAAGCAGCGCCACAACGATAGCGCCAATCAATGGGCCCCACGCTGCGGGTTGGCCCTCAGCGTGCAAAGTGACGAGAGCGGCAGGTATCTCGATCAGACCAGCCTGTCTGAGTGCTTCGGGCACCCAAAACAGCCACGCCCAACCAAATGCAATGGCAAAGAAGAGTAGCAGGTGTCCCCCGCCAGACGTTTCCGACTTCATCTTCGAATCCCTCCCCCGAAAGACCAACCGACGAACCGACAGGAAAGACTACCATGATTTTCGGCGAGCGCTAACCAAGGCTGTTCGGGATATCCCACAACACCGCGGTTTCCTTCAATGCAGTGCCGAACGACCTTCGGAGGGGTCCAATGAGGAATCCGCCTTCTGCTCTGCAATAGTAACTGCGACTTGGCATGCACCGCTGAGTGGCTATTGAGCGTTTGAGCGATTTCCGCTGTGTCGGACCAAGACATTCTCATGAGCAGCTTCTACTTCACTGACGAGCACCCATTTGACTTGCGGCCCTTTGGCATTACAGCAAATTGCGCAGGTATCGGGCCGTTCATCCTAGCACCGCCGCGGCAGTGCGTCGGAAGTATGGAGGGACCAAGCGGCGGATCAGGTCGAGTGTGGACGATCCGTCGTGCCGCAAATGCCAAATGTCGAAGAGAACCTGGTCGCGACGCCCAAGTAGACTGACAAGTCTCGAGCGCATAAAGCGCGCATGAGCATCGGCACTCATCCGTCCGATTCCGCCGACGCCCGTTTCCGAATGCGGTGGATCTTCCAAGGACAACAACCGGATCCCAAGTGTGGACGCGGATGAGGTGAGAAATGCTAGGCGCGCGCGCCGCCCCCAAGCCCGACGGGGCGGAAATGCAGGCGTGAATCCAACCGCTTTCAAACTCTGGAGGATTCGTTCCAGTTGTCGATCGTTCACGGCAAACTCGAGAGCTTCCATCTGGCTTTGCATGCCGTCGGCAAGCACCAGGCGTTCGTGGGTTTCGCCAACCGCGATAAACTCGAAATCGGACAGTGGCGGCACCTGAAACAGCGTATTCAAGCTTCGCTCTGCATAATGCGCCCGCAGTCTTGCCTGTCGGGCGACATTGGCAAAAACGCCGCCCTTTGGTGACCCCGAAAGCAGATCAGGAAACCGGTCCACCGAGGTGCCAATCAGCTTGTGCTCTGCAAACTTGAGACTTTCCGGATCGCAAATAGACAACCAGTCCCGAAGCGCATGGCGCGCCAGTCGATTGTCTCGATGCAGAGCGGCAACATAAGCGGCTTGCCCCGCAAGGAGCGTGTGGGGATAGAGAAAAGCTCTCACTTGCCCTGCTGCTTTTTCCGCTGGAGCGCGCGTATGGCCGCATGCAGGTAATCCTTCTCCCGTTCCCGTCCAGCTTGGAACGACAGGCTGTGCGGATGGATGCGCCGATCAGCCAGAACCTCGTCGAGAACGTGAAACCCTACACCGACGTCCCTGGCTCGGGCGAACCAGTCGACCATATCACCGTAGCCGTTGCCCAGGTTTTCAACAGGACCGACTCGACGAAAGGCCTGGGTTCGGATGACCAGTGTCGAACGATGCCAGCCCGACTTTTCGGCATCGCTGGACTTCAAGTGCGTGTCGCCAAACGGCTCCATTCTCGCGACAATCGCCTCAACCTGACCGGCGTTTTCGGCAAGGTATGAAAGTTGCCTTTCCATCTTGTTGGGGCGCCACAGGTCATCGGCATCAAGCATTGCAACGATCAGTGAATTGACATGCTCGACCCCGGTCGTTGTCGCTGGCCCGGCCCCGCGGTTTGGCGTGTTCAGCAGTCGAACCGGTGCGTCTATGCTCCGAACCACCGCTGAGGTGCCGTCTGTCGAACCGTCGTCGACGACAATGACGAGTTCGGGCGGCACGGATTGGGCAAACACCGACTCGATGCTGGAGCCGATGAACTTTTCTGCATTGTGGGCCGGAATAACCACGGAGTAGGCAACGTCAGTCATGTATCTCGGCAATCCTTGCCATAATTTCCGGATCAATTTTCGAGACCAGGCCGCGCACATCCTGCAGGTTAGGGTTTGCAGCGAGGCGTCTGGAGTGCAGCAGCAAGGCGTGCATGGTACCACGGCGCGTCTGCAGGGCGTTGTTGGTCGCATTCGCGCCATGCCGGCGATAGTGGAAAATGGTGTCATCGACGAGCAAACGTCCACGACAGAGTTCCGCGATGCGGAGCAGATAGTCGAGGTCTTCGCCATGCGATAGCGAGGTGTTGAACATGCCAGCCCTTGAAACAACTTGTCGGCGGAACATGCTGGCAGACAGGGTCACGCCATGCAGCGATGGCCATTCGTCACCGATAGGATCTCCTGTCTCAAGGACACTCGAGGGTACTACCTGCATCTTGCCATGAGCCATGTCGAGTTCAGGATTGTCGCGTAGCAACGACCACAGCTTTCCCAGCCCTCCATCCACGTAAACGTCATCGGCATCAAAGAAAGCCACAAATTGCGAACCCGGGCTGATGTTGGCAAGCAAGGTGTTTCTCGCCGCACTGACACCCTGGTTGCGGGAATGTGTGAACACGCGCAGTCCGGGGGTCTGCGACCCTATTTCTTCGAGAACGCCCGCCGTTCCATCGCTGGAACAGTCGTCGCAAACCAGTATCTCGACCTCGGTCTGATGAATCTGCTGGCTTGCTGAAGCCACTGCTGGAGCAATGTATTTTTCCGCGTTGAAAGCTGGAATCAGTATGCTGATCATAGTCGGTTTTCGAAAAAGTCTTTGAGCACAGCTGCAGTCTCTTGAGAGTCCTCAGAAAGGTTGAGCTGGAAACAGGGCAGTCTGCGGATCAGCGGTCCGCACTTGCGAAACAGTTCCGCATATCCCGATCCAAGCTGCTTCAAGGTAGAGAAAGTCAAAATCCTGAAAGCAAGCGATGAATCAACGGGAGCCAGACTAGTGCGGTCAGCGCCGATTCTCGGCAGAAGGACTGCATTCACAGGAACATGCCTAGAGATTGAGGCTTCGAAATGATCTTCGGGTCGAAACACAACCTTTCCCTGCCAGTTGAGATCTGCCTGCACATCGAGTCCGATTCTCTTTAATCCCGAGGGTTCCTGTTTGACCGTAGAATACACCGCTTGTGCCCCTTGCGGCGAGAGCAGAACGTAGTCGTCTCCGGCCGACGACAGTCCATGTTTCAAGGCACCGAGGGTCGTGCCCGATTTTCCAGATCCGCCAGGTCCCACGAGCAAAGCTCCACGATTGCAGTGGGCAATCGATGCGGCGTGGACCATAGTCTGCCCATCGGATTCCGAGAGCCATTTGCAGAAATGAGCAAGCGGGGCGGTTTGTTCCCATTCTGCCTGATGATGCGGAGAAGGTAGTAGCCTGACGCCAAATCCTTCGCCTAAATGGAAGATATCCCAGCTGTTGCGGTCGATACTATAGGATACCCGCCAGCCTCTTCTCGCAAACTGTGCGTCAAGTTCAATGAGGTTCTCTGGGCGCTTAACCATTTCGGCAAACCCGTTTCGAATATGCCAACCACTGTAGTCTGCGTAAATGCATCCCAGGGTGTGTGTCTCTCCAGCGCCGTCGGCGAAGCCAAAACACTTCTCGGCAGCCCTGCCTAAAAGCGGCAAGGACTCGGAAAAACTGAAGGACGATTGCCCCAACCGAAGCTGCAAGCTCCGGTTCCGGTCCAAATCGGCAAGTCTCGACCTACCGAAGGCAAATGCAGCCAGTACAAAATCTTCCAGCGCCGCGTTCAGCGTCGACATGCCATGGAACTCCGGACTAGCGCTTCAGCTTTCCCGTCTCAGGATCCACATCATGTATGGGGTCAGCGGCAATTAATTCGGCGAGATCGCTGTGGCAGGTGATCTGAAAGTCGTCGCCAGCCGCGAGAATACTTTTGCATTGCCCTTTTGCGACCTCCTGTACCGCAACATTGACGCGACGGATCATGCCATGACCAAGCATCTCCATAACCGCCCTGTGCGCCTGATCCGCAGCACCCGGTTCCAGATCCTCCAACGCACGTTTCAGTGCCTCGAATGGAACGCCCTCCATTAAAGCTTCCAACAAAGGTGCGGCGCGCGCCCCCAAATCGAAATACTCCCCGCTGTCAAGATTCAGGACAACCAGGCCCTCTTGAAATCTCTCCGACACAACCTCCGGAGCGGCAAGCTCAAACCCTTCAACCGTCATCAATAGTTCAGTCCTTGTCCAAGTATTTGTTCACTTAGCAAACACGAGGGAGCTTCTTCCAGCCTGAGGTGAAAGTTTTTCAGCAGCGCAAATCGAACCTGACACCCAACATCATTCCGACGCAAAACCGCCTCCAAGCCACCAGAAGCAGATTTCGCGACAACTCAATTCCTGAACACCATCTTCAATTTTGTGCTGAAGCGCTGCCAGAATGCCGGGTCAACCAGTTTTTTCGTCTGTACGGAAAGAATCCCGCTTGTCCAGTATCGCGGTTGGAACAGTCGGGCCAGTCGCGCGAACAGAGCGACCGGCAACACGCCAGCTTCCCTTGCCCCCCGGATCCGGAACTCGGTTATCAGCATCCAGGCACCGGGACTTCGCAAAAGAGCCCGGTCATCTCCGTTGAAGCACCAGTCGGCGAAGGCGCGCCAAGAGGACCACAGACCCCCACCGCCTCTTTGCGACAACGACCGTTCTGCCTCTGCGCGCTGGCTTGCAGACAGCGAGTCGAACAGCAGTTCACACTCGACCAGGGAACGCAGGAACAAGGCCCCGTGCATGGAGTCCCGATCATGCAACAGTGCATGCACGAGCAGCACATGCAGCTGATCAACCGGGCTCGGCACAAAGAGCGCCTTGGTCGATTGTACGCGCCGCGCATCCTCGGCAAACTTTGGCGAAATCAGATGTGTGTAGAGGCGCGACACCGGAGAAACATGCGCCTCCAGCGTGACGAGGTCGCGCTCACGCCATACTGGCGGCAAGTGGTTCTTGCCGGGTTCCAGTTCTAGACTTGAGGGCATACGCTCGCTGGAATCCTGGGGTTGATATCCCAATGTGGCGAGTGCTTCGAAAGCCTTGGGATCATCTACCAAGAAATCGAGATCCGCCATGTCCCTCATGCCGATGTGCGGGTATATCGGCTCAAACAGCTGCACTGCACCTTTCAGCAGCACTATCCTCGATCCGATAGAACCAAGCGCCTCGTCGAGCTGCACCAGTTGAGACTTCAGCCGCAAATTCCGAGAAAAAAAGAACTGTGGCGTCAGTCTTGATTCCAACTCGTCGGGTCCAGCATCCAAAGCCAGAAGCTGTTTCGCCAAGAGGGCCAGGACGCGATGAATCATTGCATCCTCCACAAACGATGCAATTGATTTGCCTCCATTGATTGCCTGCGCGACGCTGTCGGTGATGTCTTCACCTTTCGCCGCACACAGGCACAATCTCGCCATGTCCCGGTCAGTGAATTTTGTCATTCACGGCCACAAGGAAAATCTCGATTGCAGGCGAGTGCGTGGATTTCAGTACGCAGAACTTGTGCGTCGTCCGGAACAAGGTAGAGTGTGTCGTCGTGAACAAAAACTTCGCGCAAGCGAATCCCGAGTTCAATCCTCTCAACTGACCAAATGCGTTCTTGGGCAAAGTCACCCAGTACGATGAATATGCTTTGGCCCCGAAGTGCAGAAACGATCACGCAGTCCGCGGTGTCATACCGATTGGCGATTAGGCTCGGACACTCCGATATGTCGCTGGGTGCGATGGAGGGAACAAATGTCGCCATTGGATTGCTGAACGAGCTGTCTGGTGGCGCAAAAGAGTTAAGGTCACCCTGGTTGTACTGGCTTCCTGCGGAATATAGCGGCCAACCATAGTTGGCGTCTTCCTGGATCAAGTTGATCTCGTCGCCACCCATCGGCCCGTGCTCCACCTCAAGCACAAGTCCGTCAATCATCGCGAAACCCTGAGGATTGCGCACTCCGGAACTGTATATGCGTCGGTTGGCCAGGGTCACGCCTTGACCGCTCCGAACAATGTCATACCTCAGAACCTTGCCATAAGGGCTTTGCGGGTCTTGTGATGTGGTACCCTGCGCCGACCAGGCGACATCACTTCCCGTGCCCAGCGCCATAAGCAGGAAGTCATCCTGCACAGCGTACCCGCCGCCCATGTTGTTCAGTCCGATATACCCTTGACTCGTGTCCATGCACGGGAACTCGTCCACAAATTCGAGCCGGTCGAGATCAATCAGGGCAGCAAAAATGCAGTTGTCGCGGGCGAGGCCGAACAAGCCTATCAATGCGCCGTCGATTTCCATCAGTTGCCGGATGCCCCCATGGGGATCGGCGGGTATCTTCATACCGCGGGATTCCAACAACGGCAGCAAGTCCCCGCCGGCAAAGCTGGTGTCGGTTTGCTCTACGACCAGGAAACCGCCGGTAGCGTCCGGGCCGATCACGCCCGCGACCTTCGTGGTCTCTGCGCCGGGGACCGGATGAAACACAAAAGCGAACTCGTTGGAGCGCACGGCTTCTGCGGGAATCCTTGGGGTGGCCTCAGCATCTCCGGAGATAACGGACAAGTCCTTGGCCAGCTGGCGTCCGAGCCGGCTGACGTAGTTTGGAAGGACGAACTCCGCCACGAGAAGCAGCACCACCAACATGGCCGCCAACACGACTAGAACAGCACCGAAAGCCTTATTCATCGAAATTTCTCGCATCAACTGCAGCGAAAGCCGCCCCCGCACGCGCCAATCCTGCGACCAGTAAAAAAGACCGACGAATACTATCCGGGCAGCTATGCAGACCCCCCCACACCTTGTCCAGTGCTATCAGAAATGTGCGGCCGACCTCACCTATTCGGCCCAGACTATGCGGTGCAAGTACCCGCCTTTGCGACCGGAGCAGAGCTGCGAGCATTTCTTCAATGTGAAACATTGCTTTTTCAATAACAGCGGAGGTGTACTTAATTTGTTTGCGATCAGAATAGATCGCAATCCGAAGAAGTAGATCACAATCCAAATGAGGGAGGGATTGATGTTTAAGAAACTTATGTTGGTCCTTGGACTATTGGTATTTGCAGGAGTAGGCGCTGCTTCAGCGCAAGACGGCAAAGGGGATGTCCATTTCGGCTGGCTGTCGGTTGGCACATCTCATGTGATCCGCGAGGGGCATATTTTCTTCGTCGGTGAGTTCAGTGGCATCAATTCGGACATGGGGGCGGGAGCGATGTTCGATCACGCGGCCACGAAGTGTCCGGCTTCGTTCGACGTAAACTTTCTTACTCAGCGTCTGACCGCAGATGGCCATTGCACGACAACGCTCACCACTGGCGATGCATACTACGTCCAGTGGCATTGCGAAGGCTCTCTAGAAGGTGGGACCGGTGCCGGACCCTATCCTCTGGGCCAGGGCGGCTGCGTCGGTGACCTGACCGTGACCGGCGCGACAGGTGCCCTTGAAGGAATGACCGGAGGCGGCACCTTTGTGGGGTACACGATCCTGTTCCATCCTGACGGAACGGGCTCAGGCTACTCCATCCTGAACTACGACTTCGACATGCCCTGAGCCGCAGAGTCTCACACAAGAGCGGGGAGCCGCCCAATCGGCGGCTTCTCGACTTTTGCAGTCTGCCGGACAGCCGAGTAGGAAGTTCAGCCTAACAGGCGACGACGAGCGTAACCTGGTAGGCACCGTGGCCCGTCGTATTCCGATCTGCGCCGGGAGAAGTCTCGCCGGCGCGGGATCATAAAGGGCCGTAGTTCAGAACTCCGATCATGGCCTGCAATTGCACTCAGCTACCCGCATTCGAGTAGTGTGACAGAACTCTGAGGACGCAATCCGTTCCATATGTCGTCCGCACCAATGCAGATGTTTGAACGAGAGCATGCGTCTCGGCACCACTCGAGACTGAAGGGCTATTCAAGAAGCGCCGATCTCTACACTCTTGTTGACACACAATTCTTGCCCAGTAGAGTTTTGAAAATCGAGAGTTTTGGTCAAAATGCAAAACTCTGCGCGTTGCAGCCGATTTGTCGCGAGGCGAGATCAACATGCAATTCATAAGGCGGCCAGATTCGAATAACCGTATGTGGTCGCTAGTAGTGGCCGCACTTCTTGGGCTTATTTCATTATCTCAAGCAGCATTCGGGCTGGATCCGATGGGTCAGGCCATAGATGTCGACCAGGTTTCCACGATTGAGCCGCTGCCCGCTCACCTCACTTTCCTTTCGGGCGATGATCTCTACGCAGGTCAGATCATCACCACCGGTCCCGATGGTCAGGTCCAGATCTTGTTCAAGGACCAAACCAAAATGGTCATTGGCCCCAATTCCCAACTCAAGTTGGAAGAATATTTGCTGCGCGCTGACAACTCCGTAGTATCATTCGCGGTGGGTGCATTGCGGGGAACTTTTCGGTTCATTGCAGGAGAAAGTGAGGCTGGCGCCTACGTGATCAACTTGCCGGTCGGTGGAATACGCGGCTTGGTCGGGGCTTTTGATTTTTACATTGATCCTGTGAATGGGAATGAAGTCGTCTGGATGTTGGATGGGGCGGCTGAAATCTGCGACCAGAACGGTGAATGCGTTCTGCTCCAAGAACTTTGCAGTTTCGGTGCCCTGTCACCGGCTTTCGACCCGATGCTTTTTGAGCCGGAAAGCAGCGACATGGTTCTCTCGACCAGCGATTTCCCATACGTTTGGTCACAACGCGGGTTGCGGCACGACTTTCGACTGCCGGTCACGTTTGTTTGTGCGTGGATGCACAGACTGGACCGCCCGGCAACGTTTAGCGGCATCGGCCTTGGTGCTGAGCCAAGGGAACGCGAAAGAGATCCCAAAGACTAGCCATTAGAAGTTACATTACGGTCGGCTTTTCGTCCGCTCCGCATAGTGAACCATGCTCCGCCCCCGGAACACTAATCGCTTTTGGTTTGAGTTCTCCGCTTGGATTTCCCTTTCTGAGAAAGTGGGGAGTGCGATGCAGGCATCGAAGTTTTGGACGCGCCGAAGGTGTTCATTTTGAAGCCGAGCGAAGACGGTGTGCCGCTGGTGGCGATCCGTCGGGACCCGCCCGGCCAAACTTAGTTCCCAACTGCGAAGGAGTGCAGTTCAAGAAGGCGCTCGGCCGCCTGCGATTCCGTCGCGCTGTCGAGCAGTTCCCCCATGTTGGCCATAATGGCCGAAAGACCTTGACGATCAGCAGCGCCCATTCTTGAGAGGATACACTCGTTGTGGTCCGATTCATTGCCAAAGTGGAGCCGCAACTGCTGGTCTGTGTCGCGGTTCTGAGCAGCAAGGTCGCCGCAGGGCAGATAGTTGGCGCCCCGGCTCTCGGCATCGTTCAGTGACGCGCGAGAGAACACGAGCCTGAGTAGCTGGATGTTCGCGACACTCTCGGTGCCACCGGAATAGTCCGCGAAGACTGACAGGCTGGGCAAGCGGTATGGACTACCATCGACTACGGCGCCGCGGATGCTCAGTCCGTACTCCACGAAGTTCCGATCGCGGAACTTCTCGCGGACCGAAACCAGGCCGAAATCGAGCTTGGCGTCGCTTTGAACGGCGATGTTGTCCATGGCTCTCGTTGTCACCGTCTCCACAATCGGGGCAAAGTTGGCGTCGACATAGGCGGTTGCCGCAGCAACGGCCTCTTCGCTTAAGTCGTACGCCCGGTAGCAGTTGATGGGATAGGGCACCCAAACCGTCGACATCGGATGCAGATCGACCCGTACGAACGAATCATTTCGCGCAAGGAAGTCCCTGAGCCGTAGGCTGTTGTCATGGTCGGGAAAGCGCGAGAGGTAGTAGATCATCCACCAGTAGTGCTCGGCGCTCTCACGATAGAAACGAACCGGCTGCGTGCCGTCGCCGGGATTGTTGTAGCCTTGGCTGGCATAGGGCAGGATGACCGCGTTGTCGCGGTCCGCGTCAAGAAGGAACGTCACCGCGGCGTGAAGGCTAGCCTCGATGTCAGCGGGGATAAGGCTGCCTTGCTGCTCAACCAGATCGAGGATTGCCGTAATCGATAGGATTCCCTGGCTCTGGTAGTGGAGCCCGCGATCACCCCGATTTGCGTTTCTGAGAATGGCCCCATCATCGTTAACAGTTTCGCGGATCATCCCGAAGTAGGCGTTGACATAGCTTCGATAGGACGCCTCATCGCCTGCAAGGATTGCGCGGGCCAGCATGGGCCTGCCCTCTAGCCGCCATATGCCGGTGTGGGTTGATTGGAAGACCGCGTCGCCAATGGGTGCACCATACTTGCGAACGATGCTATCCGCCCATTGAGCAACCTGGGATCGGGTTTCGGCGGGAAGGGAATCGTCCAGCATTTCTATCGCGTAGAACACCGCGTAGCCAAGCTGGGCCGCATTTTCCATGTCGAGAATTGGCGCGGTCGCAGATGGCCGATAGGCGCCACGATTGCCCGAACCTGTGTACGAAGTGTCGACTGGGGTAGCCATGATGGCCCCGGCTTCGGCCCATTGAGTGAGCATAGAAACTGCCTTGTCCGCGGAGGTCTGATCGCCAGTCGTATCGTAGAGTGCGGCTAGCGTCACAATCGCCTTCACCCAAGGTTGGACTCGGTCCCAAATCTCGGACTCTCCAATCGAGACCGCGTCGTCGAGCTTTGGCTCGGGAGGGTAGTTGGCCGGATCGACCGCAGCTGCGACTATTCGGCCCGGTGTCAGAGCGTTACAGGCGGTCTGTTCACCGTGGCTGCGATCGAAGAGGCGTCCTGGAAAGCGCAACTCCAGCACGTACGAACTCTCTGCCGCTTCCATGGCTTCAATATCCGCAAGATCAAAGGTGCCGTCGAATGTTCCAGCGCGATCCGAAAAGAAGCGGACGGCAGCCTGCTCGGTGCGCCGGCCGATCAGACCGTCTGCGGGCCCCGGTTCATAGCCCATCGCATTCAGTGCCTGTTGAGCCCTCATGACAAGAGGGTCTACCGCTTGTGCCGAAGTCGGCAACAAGAAGCCCGTCAATGCAATCCCGACCATTATCCAACGCACGACACTTGTCCCCCTTAGTGATCACTGCGGGAGTATTCGCAATTCAAGTGTGAAATGCAAATGTGACGGGCTGACAACGGGTTAGGAAGCCTTTCCTCTGCTGGGCGCCACCTCGAAGACATGCTTCTGCCTGTTGCTGAGCCATGGAGTATGGCCCCAGTCAGATCTGATATCGCCCAAACATGGGCAATTCCTCCTGCCCATTTGATTTGACGAAGTCGACTACTCGGCAAGCACACCCTCCGGGGCAGTTTTGTAGCAGGCGCGTAACACACCCCTCGATCGCCACGCCTCAGGGAGGGGTCTCTCGGTGAAAATCTCAATGTTTGCTTGCAGGCAGCCCGCTCAACCGCCCCACATTCCCGTTGGGTTTTGTGCACTCAACAGAATCTTGCCCCACATGTACGTTTAGGGCGCCACGCTAGCGAGCGGATTTTGCGGCGGTTATCTGTGCAACGACAACACTGTGGATCTGTGCACCTACTCGGTTGGGTATCACCCGCAAGTTGATGGATGCGAAAGCACAGAGCCTCAGCTAGGTCTTGGAAGGCAGGCCTAGCGACGTTCGCTGTCTGCCTGGCTTTTGAGTGTCAAATACATGAGGGCCAAGTAGACGATTGGTATTATGCCCAAGACCATGAACTCTGCCACCCCCCCAGGGTGCCCGCATTCCATGCAGGAGAAGCGGTAGGCAATATAGGCGACTGCGGCAGCGATAATCGCAAGGCCAATCCACCAAGGTAGAAGATAGTTCCGTGGCATGACATCCTCCGGTTGTGCACGGTCAGACGATCTAACGCTCGTATGGCGTGGCCGCCGCTTTGCGGTGCTCAGAGACTGACCCACCAGGCGCTACTTTTGTGTAGCTGAACGCAATCTTGCGCCTCTGCACAGTATGTCGCAGTTTTCACAGGTGGCAAGCCTGAGGTACAAAACTATATTAGACTCATCTAATTAAACACTAAGGCAGGATGGATGACCGACACGAAAGACTATGGAGCCGACCCCTTCGTCGCAGACATTGAAAAGGACACACTGGAGAACGCCAATTTCCGAACGACAAGGTGGACAGGCAAGCACCTGCAGTTGACACTCATGACAATCCCCGTTGGTGGTGACATTGGTTTGGAGGTTCATGAAGAGGTCGATCAGTTTCTGCGACTTGAACAGGGCCAGGGACGCGTTCAAATGGGCCCCTCCAAAGACCAATTGAGTTTCGAGCGCGAAGTGGCCGGTGACTGGGCAATCCTTGTGCCGGCCGGGACTTGGCACAATGTGACAAACACTGGCACCGAGCCGCTCAAGCTTTACGCGCTTTATGGTCCGGCAGATCATCTCCACGGCACGGTGCACGCTACTCAAACTGATGCCGAGAATGATCCGAACGAACACTGAGGGCAGGTCCACTCCAAGAGCACCAGTTTCTGACGCTGCCCGGCGGGGGCTTACTCGAGGCAAAGAAAGGGAGCTTTCCAGCTTCGCGCCGGTTGGGCGGACATTCTTTACGCCATCTACATCGATCAGGTAATCGATTTTACGTGTTTCGATTGCTCAGCCGCGCGAGCACCCTGGGCCAAACCCCAATTTGTTGAATGGGAAACGCACCCGCAAGATCAAGGCTGGCATTTTTGCGGGACTTTGCCCATTGCCACGCGACCTTGGCGCCAGAAGACTACCTGTCATTCGGTTATACAGGTCGCGCAGCACTTCAAATGCCGCAGTGGTGGAACTCACCTGAGGGGTGGCAGGATGAATGACTTCCTCCGAAGGGAAAGGTCACAGGTTTGAATCCTGTCAGGTGCGATAATATATTCTTTGTTTGTATGTACTTATCAGGCCTCAACTAGTTGTTGCTTGTCAGCTTTTATTGGGGGTGACGCCAGGGCTGCTCATTTGGGCGGTTCAACCAAGGTTTCCAGGCGCCGCTCTGTTCGTGATCAGCGATGGATTGTTGGCGTGCTTTCTGGGTGGCTCAAGTGACGGATGGCTCGACCAAGGTTTTGGCGCAGAAGCACTCACTACCCTACTCGTTGTTCCAATCTGCCGGCACTGCACGTATTAGCAAATCGTTTTCTTTCCACCTGATAGGTTTTGCCCAAACGCGCAGAAGGGAATGCGATGTCGAGCGCCAGCTTCGTGCTCTTGATCAATCTGGGTTTGGCATGTCTTTTTGCAGGCCTGCTGCTCTGGGTTGGTCAGAAGTCTCCAGACCCTCGATCAGCTAGATGGTTTGCCGCATCCTTTGCCGTTGGCGGCTTCGCGGTGGCAATTGAGCTGTTTTCTCGCGGCATCTACACGGGCGATGCGCTACATCTTTTTCAGGTAGCGGGATACGCAGGCTACATTTTGGGGGCGATGTTCCAGACTGTCGGCATTGCGTACAGGCTCAAGTCACAGACACAATGGAAGTTCTTGTTGGCAGTCTTGGTCGCCGCACTGGTTGCTGAGCAGTCCGGCATGAACGTAAGGTCGGATGGCCCATTTCAGCTTTGGGTGCATTTTCTTCCATTTGCGCTAAGCTTTGGCGCCGGGGCTTGGTGCGCTTTCAGCCAAAGAGAACAAGTTGCAGCGATTGACCAACTTCTGGGCGGGTTGTTCGCGTTATCTGCGGTGCAATATTTCACGATCCCGCTTGTCACCTTATTTGTCGGAATGCCGGGGGCGGAGCCGGACGCGTACTTGAGTTCACAGTTTGCTGCCTGGTCGCAGATGACTGGAAGCCTCGTCGCAATGGCACTGGGCCTTACCGTTCTGGTTGCTCATTTCCTGGATATGCTGAACAAGAAAACCATGGAGTCCATGACGGATCCGCTTACCGGTTTGCTAAACCGACGCGGGTTTGACACACGGATCGCTCGCCACGTTGAACGAGGCGGTACCGCCTTGGCGATTTGCGATATTGACCACTTCAAGAACGTGAATGACAGCTACGGGCACTACGTCGGCGACAACTTGCTTCTGGCCATTGCAGAGTTGTTTCAGTCTGCTGAAGCTACCGGCGTAATTGTTTCGAGGATGGGGGGCGAGGAGTTCTATCTGCTAATCCCGCGGGCCACGGAGTCTTCTGCGCATTTGTTGTCTGAGGGACTTAGGCTGTGTGTGCAAACCATAAGAGTGACTGGGTTGCCTGTTGATCATGCCGTGACATGCAGTTTTGGCGTCGCTGAGCAACTGGAAAACGAGCCATTCGACCAACTCGTCAAACGAGCGGATGCTGCCCTCTACCGAGCCAAACAAGGTGGACGCAACCGAGTCATGCTTGCATCGAAACAAGACCCTTCCGAGTGGCACCACCAATCCTACTCTCTGCCCAGTGAAACTGGTGAACCCAAAGCGGTCTTGTCGTAGCGTCTACACGCAAGGCGTAATGCGGTCGCCTGCCTGCGTTACCCCGGTTGTAGAGTTTGAACCAAGGCCTGGGGCGGATCAACGGATTCATGTCGCAGTGAGAATCGAAGCTGATCGTTTCTTCCCGAGCGGCTGACCTCATATCCCTCGAGTTGGCCCCGCCAACTCGCTCCTTCAAGGCGATACCGGTCGATTTTCAGTTCACTCGTTTGCCTTTCGAGTCAAACAGATGAACCAGATCTAGGTCCGGCGTCACATTTACGTTGGAGCCGGGGATCGCCTGAATGCGTTCACGGAATAATCCATTGATCGCATGAGCGCCTAGCTTGCCAATTACCTGAGTCTCCGAACCAGTCGGTTCGAGGACATTGACCTCCAGACCGAGCCCATTCGGGTCAAGACGGAGGTGCTCGGGTCGGATTCCGTAAATTTGGGATTCGGGTGCACCTTTAGACGCAGGCAAAAGAATCCCGTCAGTGGTCTTGAACCCGTCTGTAGTCATTTCACCTTCAAAGAAGTTCATGGACGGGGAGCCGATAAACCCAGCGACAAACGTGTTTGCGGGGCGATCGTAGAGATCAAGGGGCGAACCCACCTGTTCGATCACTCCGTCACGCATTACAACAATCTTGTCCGCCATTGTCATGGCCTCTACCTGATCGTGCGTCACATAAATGGTTGTGGTCTTGAGTTGCTGATGCAGCTCTTTGATTTCGGCTCGCATCTGAACGCGCAGCTTCGCGTCAAGATTGGACAATGGCTCATCAAACAGAAACACTTGTGGGTCGCGAACAATCGCCCGCCCCATCGCAACTCGTTGGCGTTGCCCGCCAGATAGCTGGCGCGGGTAACGATCAAGCAAAGTCTCTAATCCAAGGATCCTCGCAGCGTTGTCGATCTTGGATTTGATTTCCAGCTTGGGAAGCCGCTTCAACCGAAGCGAGAAACTCATGTTCTGGGCCACTGTCATGTGGGGATATAGCGCATAGTTTTGAAACACCATGGCAATATCTCGTTTGGTTGGGGGCACGTCATTCACTACACGGCCCCCAATGGAGATTTCGCCACTGCTTATGGACTCCAGGCCAGCGATCATTCGCAGAAGTGTGGATTTGCCACAACCTGACGGTCCGACGAGCACCACGAACTCGGAGTCAGCAATGTCGACAGATACCTGTTTCAGCGCTTCAAACTCACCGTAGTATTTGCCGACCTTGTTGATGGTGACCGTTGCCATGATTTCCTCATCCCTCGCCGATTGCCGGCTTCTTTGACTAGTGATTATTTCGCACCGGCGACTTTCCGGCAGCTATGCCCTCAAATCGAGGCGCAGCTTGCGTTTCGTCGGTCGCCCATCCTCAGCTTTTGGATCCGGTGAGCGCGATGCCCTCAATGAATTGTCGTTGGAATATGAAGAACATGACGATCATAGGCATGACAGCCAGAACAGCGCCTGCCATCATCACCGGATAGTCGCTGACATATTCGCCTTCCATTGTTGCCAGTCCGACCGACAGCGTCATCTTTTCCGGCGAGTTCAGGATAATCAGCGGCCACAACAGCTCGTTCCAGGACCAAAGAATCGAAAAGATTCCGAAAGCAACGAGTCCAGGCTTTGCCAAAGGCAGCATGATCCAGAAGAAGGTCCGGACAGGACCGCAGCCGTCGAGTTTGGCCGCTTCGCTCAATTCCTCAGGCAAAGTCTTGAAGAACTGTCGAAGCAGGAAGGTTCCAAACGCACTTGTAAAGCCAGGAACCACATAACCTTGAAGTGTGTTCACCCAACCAAGTTGTGCCATCAGAAGAAACTTCGGTATCAGATATAGCACCGGTGGGATCATCATTACCGAGAGTAGAACCGCAAAAATAATGTCCCTACCCGGAAATCTGAGCCTGGCGAACGCGTATCCCGCCATTGCCGCGAAACTTACCTGAGCGGTCACCCGCAGCACAGTCGCCACGATCGAGTTCGTATACATGGTGCCAAAGTTGAAGCTCTCAAATAGCCGCACAAAATTCTCCCAACGTAAACTCGAGGGGAAGATTTGCACTGGAATTGCCGTGGCCTCTGCGAGCGTCTTGAATGCTGTCAGGACCATCCAGATGAAGGGGATCACCATGATGATGCAGACAGGGATAAGCACAATATGCACGAGCAAGTGCGAATAATTGACGGGTGGTTTTGCTGTAGTCATTCGTAGTGTACCCAACGCTTTTGCAGCCAGAATTGCAGGGCGGTAACCAGCGCAATGATGAGGAAAAGGACCAGCACGATCGCGGCGGCGTATCCCTTGTCACCGATAATGAATCCCTGTTTGTAGAAAAGGAAGATCAGGTTCTGGGCGCTGTCGAGGGCGTAGCCTTCCGGACCGATCATAAGGAAGATGGCATCAAACATCTGAAACGCGCCAATGGTCGACGTGACGACAACAAAGAACAAAGTTGGCGT
The DNA here is from genome assembly GCA_017794705.1 of Devosia sp. Lineage (GTDB taxonomy): Bacteria > Pseudomonadota > Alphaproteobacteria > Rhizobiales > Devosiaceae > IH3. The sequence goes on from CP051235.1 coordinate 1,780,974, forward strand.
CAGCAGAGGCAGCGTCACGAAGAAAAAGGTAGCTACTGGCCCTGCGCCATCCAGGTGGGCAGCCTCGTGCAGCGACTTGGGGACACCCTGAAGCCCGGCCAGAAGAATGATCATACCGATACCGATTTCATTCCAAATCGTTACGATCACCACAGACCAGAGAGCGTATGACTTGTCCGTCAGCCAGGCGGGGCCGTCAATTCCAACGACCGACAAAGCGCTGTTGAGCAGACCAATGTCGCTGTTGTAGAGCCATTTCCAGACCATGGCGGACGCAGCAGGCATCGTTACCACCGGCAAAAAGAGCAGAACCCGGTAGACGCTTGTACCCCGCACGCCAACGTTTAGTAGCACTGCCAAGAAGGTGGCGATGGAAACGCTTCCGAAGACAGAAGCGACGGCTATTACGATGGTATTCCGTAGCGCAGAATAGACTTCCGGATCTTCGAGCAGTTGGGAGTAGTTTTCCAACCCCGTCCAGCGTACTTGCCCAAACACGCCCCAGCTCGTGAAGCTGAGATAGATGGATTGAGCCAGCGGCCAAAGCGCAAAGAGTGCCTCACCGATAACAATTGGCGCGATCAAGACATAGGCCCAAAAGACCACGTTCATGTCGTATCGCTCTCGGCGCTTGGCCGCTGGCATAGTCATCTTAGTTGAGTTCCGCAGCTAGAACTTCGTTCATCAGATCGGCGATCTGCTGAGCCGCTTCCTCAACGGGGATGTCACCTGCAAGTGCATTCTTGACAAGAGTACGTGTCGGTTGGTCCCATCCCGGTGTGTTGAATGAATGCGAAACAACGACAGCATAGTCAGCCATGTCGACAAACGGCTGGAGACCAAACTCCGGAACCGCATTGACCCAAACTGACGCCTCGTCGAGATGGGAAGGAATCACAGTGCCAGACTCCGCCTGGATCAGAGCCGCTTCTGGTCCGGCGAGGAATTTCAGGAATTCCCAAGATTCCTCCAAATGATCAGACCCAGAGTAGATTGAATAGCCAAGCGTTCCGGAACTGCTGCCTCGCTCCTTGCCTTGCGGTAACACTGCAACTCGAGCGTTTTCCAGCATGTAGGGGTCCCCAGCAAACTGGCTTGTGCGCCAGGAACCATCATAGATCATAGCCGCCTGCCCAGTCTGAAAGCGGGTTTGAGGATTGACTTCCTCGGTCTGTTGGATCGTCGGCGAAACGCCATCGACGTGAATGAGATCGTGCATGAACTGCAAGGCCTCGATCGTTTCCGGCATGTCAAAACCTGAGCGGTGATCATCGGTGATGACCTGCCCGCCGTTCTGGGCAATGAAGTTGTAGTAGCCTTGGCGTGTGCCCGGATTCACCACAAAACCGTAGACATTGTTTTCGGGATCTGTGAGCTCGATAGCAGCTTCGCGAAGTGTCTCCCAAGTCCATGTCTCATCCGGATAGTCGATCCCCGCCGCGTCGAAATACGCCTTGTTGTACCACAGGCCAACGGTGTCGAAGTCCTTGGGTATGGCATACAACGAGCCTTCATAGGTGAAGGCCTCGAGCAACGACGGCGCAATCGGACTTAGGTCGATCGGATCATCCGCCATCCACTCATCGAGGTTTTCGATGAGCCCAAGCCGTGCCAGATCCAGGAAGCGATCTGGCAGGGCATTCCAGAAGATATCCGGGCCGCTACCACCCACGATCGAGGTTTCAAGTTTGGTCACGTAGTCGGACCGCGGCACCACTTCAACCGAGATCAGGATCTCCGGGTTCTGCGCAGTAAATTGGGCTGCAATTTCTTCCAGCGCCGGTCGCTGGTTGGCATCCCAGATCGAAACGCGAAGTGTCACTTCTGCCAGGGCGGGAGTCGCCAAGGCAGCGAACGTCGCGAGCGAAGTCGCTGTTGCCAGCGTGGTCTTGAACATTTTCATGCTTTCTCCTCCTTGTAGATGGGTTTGGTGAAGACGACTATGGGCAGGCTACTGCGCACAAGCCGCTTCTTCCGCAGGGAAAGACAAGGTGATCCCCCACGCGGATGGGGCGGTCCGGGTTTCCGGGCAACTGGAGATAGGAAATGGTTTTGGGAGCCGATTCATCAGAGACGTCGAGCACACGCGCACTGCCGGTGGCACGGTTTGTCAACACAATACGATCTGGTCCGACCGATTGCGGATTGCCGCTGAAGAAGCAATTGGGTTCGCGGATGTGCGAGGCTTCGCCGTGCAATTGCGGATTATCGGGGGATGCAAAATAGTACCCTCCCGCCTGCACCACCAAGGCTCGACCCTGATGTACCGTAAACCCTTCCGTGATCGGGCAGAGCCGGGCACCGGAACTTGGGGGCAGCGCGCGGGCTCCAGAAAGTCCGGACAAGTCAAACCAGTTGAGTCCAGACCCCTGAGTCGCGCCAAGGGCGTAGGAGTCTTCGACAAGCCTGTCTGCCAACAGCCTCGCATAGGCATGCCCGATCAGCTGGTGCCTTGCCACGCAAATTGGCTCAGCAGGGTCTGATATATCCAGAACTGCGAACTCGCCGGCACCGACGATTGCCAATCCCAATGGCAAGCTCTCGGGTATCATGACTTGCCGCACGCCAGGGCCATCGTGCCAGGACCCCACCTGCCGCAGCGTCGTGTCACCGCGTTTCCAGATGGTCAGCCCACCGGTCACCTGTGACACGTAAACCAACCCTCTTGAGCAGAATACATGCTGGGAGGAGCCATCTATCTGCTGATGGGCGAGAACGCTGCGGCTGGTGGGGTCCAGCACGTAGAGGCCGTCTTCTCCGGCCGCCGCGAACAGAACTTCACCGTCGGATGCAACCCAGTGCACCTGCCCTGTCGTATCAAGCAGGTTGAGTGCCTTTGATGGTTGCGGCGTGTCCGGCTCAGGGTATTCGAGCAAAAACGGAGACACTGGCTGCTCTTGCCTCGCCGCCTCCCGCTCTAACCGAGACAGGTCACAACGATACAGGTCAGACGTCTTTCCGGCCAACAGTAGGGTGTTTCCGACAATGGCAGCACCGGTGACAGGGTGTCGGTCTCGTTGAATTGAAAGAGTCCTGGGTTGGCGATGGTTCTCGAAGGGCGGAAGCACCGCAAAGGCTGTCGGGACCGGCCGTGCAGGATCTGTGATGTCATATACAAAGGCCCCGGACCCCGAGTCTGTCTGTACGAGCCATTGTCCGTGCAGCGTCAGCCGCCAGGTATCGGGCGAACAAAATCCCGGTGGGCTTTTGACGACATTGACCAATCGAGGGTTTTTCGGATCAGAAACATTATGGATTTCAACCCCATGCCCCTTTCCATATCCGCGCTCAAGCATATCAAGCGTGATGTGCCTCGCTTGCTCAAACGTCCTGGGATCACGTTGCAGCGCTGAATGATGGCCGGTTGCGACAAATGCCAATTCCTGGCGAACTTGAACTCCATCGCCAAAGCCATCGAGTGCCGATCGTCCAACAATCTTCGGCGATCTGGGATCTGAAAAATCGACGAGTACGAGTTCTTTTTCGTACCAAACACCGGCATAGGCGATAGCTCCCAAACTGAATACTGACTGGGCTTCGCCGACCAAAATCGTTGACATGAAGCGCGGAGACGAAGGAACAGCGAGATCGACAAATTCCAACCCGTAGTGGCGATTGGTGAGTATCGCGAGATCGGGCCGCGCCAAGTGCACTCCGGTTGCGAACTCTACCGGGTCGTAGGCAGACAGGAGCTTGGGGTTTCCTGAATCCGAAACGTCGATGACGTAAACGCCGCACTCGCGCGCCGTGACAATCGCGATTGAACCAAGTACCGCGACCTGCCTCGCACTTAAAAGCCCATCCAGCCGACCGAGTTCTTTGAGACTTTCTGCTTCAAGAACGGCCAGCCCAGCTTCCAGCAAGGCATAAACCCGCCCCTCCGCAACAACAACGTCGACAGTCGGACCGATACCCGTAGGCATGACCTCAAGCTCAACTCCCGTATTCGGCTCGTAGAGCTCGTCAGAGAAGTCCGTCATTGAGCGGAACGGATAGTTGAACGGGTTCTGGTCGGACTCGGACATGTCAAATTGCTCGTTAAAGATCAGTTTCGAACCCACTCGGGGAGCCACTCCCCGTGTGCTGCGATCAATTGGTCGACCAGCGCCCAGATCTGATCCAAATCCAACTCGGCTGCTGTGTGCGGATCCATCATGGCGGCGTGGTAGATGTGCTCCCGTTTTTCTGTGAGCAGCGCCTGCACCGTGAGTTCTTGCACATTTACGTTGGTTCGGATCAGTGCGGTGAGTTGGGGCGGAAGCTCGCCAACATAGGTTGGCTGCAATCCATTGTGGTCGACCAGGCACGGTACCTCGACGGCGCACCCGTCTGGCAACGACGTGATCAAGCCAGTGTTGCGAACGTTGCCGTAGATGACGCTGGGTTCGCCGGTGCATACCGAGTTGATAATCTCGGATGCATATTCGTGGGTGGCCTTGATTTCCAACTTCTCAGCAGATTTGAGCTTTTCGGCTTGCGTCTGCCAACGTTCGATCTGGGCGATACATCGTTTAGGATACTCATCGAGTGGGATACCAAACTTTTCAATCAGGTCTTCTCGACCCTCCTTGATGAAGTAGGGCACATACTCAGAGAAGTGCTCGGAGCTCTCCGTCACGAAGTAACCGAGCCTCGTGAGCATCTCGTAGCGCACTTTGTTGGGGCACCGGGGATTCTTCGGGCGTTTCGGGAAAGCGCCGGACCTGTAGCCCTCCAGCAGCTCGGGATACAGGTCCCTATAAGTACCGTCTTCCATGCGCTGCTCGAACTCGAGATAAAACGCCATGTGGTTGATGCCAGCGGAGCGATAGCGAAGAGTTGTCGGATCAATTCCGAGATCGTGCGCCAGTTCTTCTGCCGTCCCCTGGACCGAGTGGCACAAGCCAACCTGCCGAATGGCAGGGTACTTTGCCGTAATCGCCCAAGTATTGATTGCCATCGGGTTGACGTACTGGAGCAGGATTGCGTCCGGACATAGTTCAAGCATGTCGGCGCAGACGCTCCACAGATGAGGCACGGTGCGAAGCCCTCGCATGATGCCTCCGACGCCCAAAGTGTCGGCAATCGTTTGACGCAGCCCGTGGCTTTTCGGAACTTCAAAGTCCGTTATCGTGCAAGGATCATATCCGCCGATATTGAAGCACACGACGACGAAATCGGCGCCCGCTAGGGCACCGCGTTGATCTGCGTGTGTTTCGATCGTCGCCTTGCTGCCAGCAGATTCAGCCAACTTGCCGGCAATGATCGCGCTTTCCTCAAGTCGAACTGGGTTTATGTCCATAAGGGCAATCGTTGCATCCGCAAGTGCGGGGCGCATGAGAAAGTCGCCAACCAGATTCTTCATGAACACCGTCGAACCGGCGCCGATGAAAGTGATTTTGGTTTTCGATTTACTGGCTGACATTGGTGTTCTGATGCCTATTAAGTGATGCGCATCCTGAAATCAGGCGCTTACATTGATGAACTGGATTGGCGTCGTTCAGCTGCAGCTACGCCCTCCACGTCGGGCTCCATGCCCTCGCTGCGCTTGGTGAAACCAGCTTTGGATGCACGCCGGGGACCCTTTTTTATAGGTTCAACTTGTTGGGTTGCCCTCGGCGACGCTTTCAAACGTACAGACCACCACCCGATACACAATCCGTGATCCGATTGAACTCTTCCGGAAAATAAAGGATATTGAAGATTGAGGATGCTCTCTGGTCGAGCAATAGGCTAACTAGGGCCATGCAGAAACAAGCTCTGGTGCAATATGGATGCTGTCAATTCACCTGTAAGATCCAGGCCTCCAGTGGCCCCTCCCGACCGAAAGTTTTACGATTCTCGATCGGCCTTTGGGCGGTTCGGAATGCGCTGGTTTCACCCTCAAGTCATGTCCACACCGCACACCCATGGCCACATTGAAATCAACTGGCTTGAGCAAGGTTCGCTTGCTTACAAATTTGACGGGAGGGATGTTAGGGCTCCCTCTGGGCAAATCGTTTTCTTCTGGGCCGGCGTTTCACATCAAGCCGTTAGTGTGCCGCCCCGATCAGTGGACCCTGTTCGTCAGTGCAACATCTACCTGCCCCTCGACACGTTTCTTTATCAGCCAAAGCTTGGCAGTCTGACGGAAGTCATCATGGGTGGTGGCGTTGTTTCACTTCCACCGGACTTCATGGATGTGGCTACGCTGAGACGCTGGTACCGAGACTATCGCAGCGGCGATGCTGATCGCACAGATCTCTTAAAGACAGAAATTGGACTGATGTTGCGAAGGGTCAGCCTGGTAGGCTGGGACACTTTGTTGGAGCCGTGGATTGGCGACGGGGAGAATGTCGCACATCGATCGACGCCGATACGTCACATAGTTGCGATGATCCGCCATATCGTTGAACACATCGACGAGCCCTTGGATAGCGCAGCGGTTGCTGAGGTGGTTGGGCTGCATCCCAACTACGCGCTTAACCTGTTCACGCGCGTCATGCACATTTCTATGCATCGATTTGTTATTCGCATGCGCCTCATCCGGGCGAGGGAACTTCTGTTCAGCAGCGATTTGACTATGGAGAACATTGCGTTCTCCTCCGGCTTTTCCTCCCTTAGCCAGTTCTATCTGCACTTTGGCAGGGCCTATGGGATGCCGCCATTCCGGTTGCGCCAGGAGTATCTGTGAACTCGGGCGCTCCAAAGCCCGCAAAATCGAAGACTCGCAGTGCCGTTCGCTGCGTTCGACGGTACCAAAACAAATAAGGTCTGAGCGACAAACGCAGCCAACTTGGGCGGACGCGGCAAATCCGACGGACTCTGTCGTTGTCATGCCGTGTCTGACAACATCTTTGCACAAGGCAATTTGTATGTTGGAGGGAGTCTGAACTATGTTCAGTTCACCCAGATTTCAGAAGGCCGGGCAAGGATTTCCAGTTGAGCAAAGTGGACGATAACCCAGGTGATGTGAGCGACGCTGGCGAGAACCTTCGGGTACCGCAGAGATCTCCGCGGGAGCGGCTCAGTAAAGTTGTATACGACAGCATGCTGTCAGACATATTAGGGGGCATGTACTCCGACGGAGACAAATTGCCCACAGAGAGCGATTTGGCCGATCGCTTCTCCGTGTCGAGGCCAGTTGTGCGAGAGGCACTGGCTCAGCTTCGGGACGATAATCTGATCAACGTCCGCAGGGGATCAGGTAGCTATGTCATCAAGCGGCCCAGCGCGGCAGTACTCAAGTTTGCACCGCTTGGCAGTATTGCGGACATTCAACGTTGCTTCGAGTTCAGGGAAACTATTGAACCCAAGGCAGCAGCGCTTGCGGCACAGAGGCGAAGCGAAGAAGAGCTGGACCGATTGCACAATGCTTTGAAAGATCTCGAAGATGCGGCCTCGGATGGCAAGCTAGGCGCTGCGGCCGATTTTGCATTTCACCTTGCAATTTCACAGGCCTCCGGCAACGCCTTCTTCGAAGCCACCATGGGCTCGCTCGAGAGCGCGGCCGCGGCGGCAATTGCGGTGAATCGCAGCCTTTCTCTGATGCGCCCAAGCGATCGATTGGCCGTGGTTCAGCGCGAGCATGAAGACATATTCAAAATGATTCGAGTGATGGATTCAGAAGGCGCTGCAGCGTCCATGCGCAGCCACATCGAAGGCGCACGCAAGCGCATGTTCGACGGTGAAGCCTAGCCCGCTAGACTTTTACAACTTTGCATGATTAGTCTTTATGTCTGACAACTTTAGGCAAAGGCTTTTGTATGCATTCCCCTCTTCAGGCACTCCAGCCGGAAACTCTCGCCCAGCTCCGCTCCGTGTCGACCGCGACTCTGACAACCCAGCTGTTCAAGCGCGGGTTTCGGAACCTGTTTCTGCAGGGAGTAAAGCTGCAGACCAGTGTTCGCTCGAACCTAGTCGGCGTCGCGACAACGCTCCGCTACATACCGGCGCGTGAGGATCTCGACAGACTCGAGGCGTTCGAAGACACGTCGCACCCGCAGCGAAGGGTCGTAGAGGACATTCCTGCGGGCCATGTTCTAGTCATTGATGCGAGGCGTGACGCGCGCGCAGCTTCGGCAGGACACATCCTGCTCACCCGGATGCAACTGAGAGGAGCCGCAGGTGTCGTAACTGATGGCAGCTTGCGAGACTTGCCCTCAATTTCCCAGATGGACTGGCCCGTCTACGCTTCGGGAGGAGCGGCGCCAACCAACCTCATCCATCATCATGCGGTAGACATCGATGTGCCCATCTCGTGCGGTGACGTGCCAGTATTTCCCGGCGACATCGTCGTGGGCGACGCCGAAGGTGTGGTGGTCATTCCCAAACATCTGGCCGGCGAGGTCGCTTCTGATGCCGCCGACCAGGAAGCTTTCGAAGACTTCGTTCTCGAAAACATTCGTGACGGCAGTTCCATCTTCGGCATCTACCCGCCCAGCGAGGAGACCAAACGTCGCTACGAAGAACTGAGCGGCGTTCGACCAAAGACCCACGGCTGACCCAAACGGCCAGCGTCGTTGCATCTTTGAAAGGTACAAATCATGAAGGAAGGCTGGCGTTGGTTTGGCCCAATTGATGCGATTACTCTGCCTCAAATCGCCCAGGCAGGCGCGACAGAAATCGTCAGCGCGCTTCACGAGATTCCCTTTGGAGAAGAGTGGACCCTTGAAGCAATCGAAAAGCGAAAAGCTTTGATTCATGGATCCGGGCTGGGGCTAGAGTGGTCTGTGGTGGAAAGCCTTCAGGTGCCAGACGCGATCAAACGTGGTGAAGGCAACCTGACCCGGCTGTTCGACAACTATCGGCGGTCGCTTGCCAACCTAGCGGCAGCGGGCATTAAGACCGTATGCTACAACTTCTCGCCCCTGCTCGGGTGGACAAGAACCGACCTCGATGCGCCTACACGTGGAGGGGCCACAGCCGTACGTTTCAGCGAAGTCAAAATGGCAGCGTTCGAAACTTGCATGCTTGAACGGGTTGACGCTGAAAGTGACTATGGAAAAGCGGCTTGCGACGCGGGTCGCGCCTGGTTCGCTTCAACCTCCGAGGCGGAACACGAGCGCCTGCTGAAATCGATCATGAACGGCTTGCCCGGCGCATTTAATCGATACGACATCGAAAGTCTTCGCGAGGTCCTGAAGCAATGGGAGGGTTTCGATGCTGATGATCTGCGAGCATCCTTTTCCCGGTTTCTGTTCGAGGTAATTCCGACCGCGGAAGAGTTGGGTATTCGCCTGTGTGCACACCCAGATGATCCGCCTCGACCCTTGCTTGGATTGCCGCGAGTAGTCTCAACCGCCGACGATCTGGATTGGATCGTGCAGCAAGAGCCGAGCTTGGCCAATGGCTTCAACTTCTGCACGGGTGCCCTTGGTGCCAGAATAGGCAACAATATCCCCGACTTGTATCGACGGCATGCCCAGCGCGCTCACTTCCTCCATCTGCGAAGCGTGTCGGTGGACGCAGACGGATCCTTTATTGAAGACGTCCATCTCGGCGGCCGTAGCCAAGTGATAGAAGTCATTTCCCTTGCATTGGCCGAAGAACGCCGACGACGCGATGCAGGGAGAGAAGATTGGGAGGTCGTTTTTCGACCAGACCATGGTCAATCCATTGGACCCGACCTTCTCGACCCGACACATCATCCTGGATACCCGTATGTTGGAAGGTTGCGCGGATTGGCAGAGCTTCGCGGAGCAGTCACTGCTTTCCGGTTCGGGAACTAGGCGCCGATTTGCTCAACCAATTCTGCTCACCCACTCCGGACAGCAATCGGGCGCAGAACGCGCGGTTGTCGGATGCTCAAGGTTCTTCTTGCGACAAGGAACAAGGACATACCGGTCAGTCGGACGTTTGGCTGTCTGGAGCAAAAGCCGATGAGATGGTTGCTGCGGCAGCCTCACTGGCAGCTCTGACTGGATCATCGTGAAGGTGGGCATAGCGGTGAGTTGTCGACGCATCCGAATGCCCAAGAAGCGCGCCTATGATGGGGAGACTTGCTCCTCCGGATACAGCGAAACTTGCGAAGCTATGACGCAGATCATGCAATCTCAAGTCGGCAAGTCCCGCCTTGTTGCGTATCTCCCGCCATACCTTCGGAGTGCCTTTGTAGTATCCGTCTCCCCTGTGCGCGGGAAAGACGAACGGAGACCCTACAGTTCGAGTCTGCTTGTTGAGAATGCTTGACGCCCCCGAGTTTAGTGGGATGGATTTTTGCCCGGTCTTGGAATCGTCAAGTCTCAAATAGCCGTGCGGGAGATCGACGGCATCCCATCTCAAACTCTCGATCTCACCTTTCCTCGCGCCCGTGAAAACCAGCAACTTGAGAATTGAGATGGCCTGCAGGTTGAGACCGGCCGCCGCCCCGGCAACAATTGCTTTGCCCAATACCACCAGTTCCTGGTCGCTAAGGTAGCGTTGGCCCTTCTTGTCGGCGAATCTTTTCACGCCGTGCACCGGATTCGACTGAACCAGACCCACGTCAATTGCAAATCTGAAGATGCCCCCAAGCAACCCAACAGTCCTTGTGGCCGCTCCCTTGCCGCCCCGCACAATTGCCCGACCGCGCATGCCGGTTTTCAAGTCTGTTGACGTCTTGCCGTTTGCCACGTCCTGGAGAAAGCGCTGAATGTCGACGCGAGTTACTTCTCCAATCTTCTTCCGCCCAAGAAGTGGTTTGATATGCCGTTCAATGCGTCCGCGATCGGTCGCAATCGTACTTGGCTTTTTGGTGCCAAGGCCGTCTCTAAGATACAAATCACACAGCTGAGAGACCGTGATCTGCTTTTTGTTGTCCTGTTTTTCCTTCGCAGGATCTTCACCGATTGCCGCTCGGCCGAGCATCTTTTTCGCTTCGAGACGCGCTTGATCTACTGTCCAAGGTGAACCGTGGGCGCCAATAGTTAGGCGTCGTGTTGGTGCGGAACGGCCGCCTCCCACACGGTATTTGCAGACATACGATTTGCGACCGCCTTTTGCGATCTTGACGCCGAAGCCCTTCAGTTCACTGTCCCAAACGAAGTAATCGCGATCGTGTGGAGTCGCCGCGTCAACTCTTGCCTTAGTCAACTTTCCTGACATGAGCGCCGCCCAGATATCGATGGTCCAAAAAGTAACCACATAGTAACCACCGCAGAAGGAACGTCAAGGAACGTGGGTCCGCCGAACAGCCACTTATTTGTGATTTTTCATATAGATAAGTGCACGAACAGAATCTTGAGAAATGTAGAAAATTCTCTGGACCCCGCCCTCCGAAGGCAGAGGTCACAGGTTCGAATCCTGTCGGGTGCGCCAATAAAATCAATAACTTAGTCGGTTTTTTAACTACCCGTATTTCAGCGCAGGCAGCACATAGGTAGCAGGTTTTTGGTCATTTTTGACGCGTTGGCTCATGCCATCGCAAACCGTTTGCAGACAAGTCTTCTGCATAGCTGAGCCAAAATGCCGTTGAAGCCATAATGCTGGCCCAGCTTTTCAGCGTCGGTATGCTGCCCGGAGAGCTAGTGCGCTATCATGATGTGACGGACTGCGGTGTAGTCCTCGAGGGCGTACATGGACATGTCCTTGCCGTAGCCGGACTGTTTCATGCCGCCGTGGGGCATTTCGTTGGCCAGCATGAAATGGGTGTTGATCCAGGTGCAGCCGTACTGAAGCTCGGCGGCGGTTTGCATGGCCCTGCCGATGTTTCCGGACCAGACGGACGAAGCGAGGCCGTACTGGCTGTCATTGGCCCAGTCAATGACGGGGTCATCCTCGGTGAAACGGGTGACCGAAACCACCGGGCCGAAGACCTCGCGCTGGACGATCTCGTCTTGCTGCAGGGCGCCGGCGACGATGGTGGGCGCATAGTAGAACCCGCCGCCCGTTGCATTGGTACCGCCGGTCGTGATTTCGATGTGGTTGAGTTCGGAAGCGCGCTGCACGAAGCTGGAGACCCGGTCACGCTGGCGCTGTGAGATGAGGGGCGGGATCTCGTTCAATGTATCGTCGGCGTTGTCAAAGACAATGCTCGCGGCAGAACCGGTGAGATCGGCGACGAGCCGGTCATAGATTTTCGACCCGGCATAGACACGGCAGGCGGCGGTGCAGTCCTGGCCGGCATTGTAAAAGCCGAAGGCCCTCAGTCCGTCGACGACGGCCTGAAGATCTGCATCATCGTAGACAATGACCGGGGCCTTGCCGCCCAACTCAAGATGCGTGCGTTTGACCGTCTTTGCGGCAGCAGTGAGCACCTTTTTGCCCGTCGCTATGTCACCGGTGATCGAGATGAGGTCGACGCCGTCATTGTTGATGAGTGCGTTCCCGACCGAGGCACCCTGTCCCACGATGACGTTGACCACGCCCTCGGGCAGGATGTCCGACAGGATCTTTGCGAACGCCAGGGCGGTGAGCGGTGTCTGTTCGGATGGTTTCATGACCACGGTGTTGCCGCCAGCCAGCGCCGGGGCCAACTTCCACGCCATCATCATGATGGGATAGTTCCACGGTGAAATCGAGGCCACGACGCCGATAGGGTCGCGCCGCACCATGCTGGTGAACCCTTTCAGATAGCTGCCAGCAACCGGCCCGTGCATGTTGCGCACAGCACCCGCAAAGAAGCGGAAACAGTCGGCCACAGCCGGAATTTCGTCATCGCGCACACCATTGATGGGCTTGCCGCAATTAAGGGCCTCAAGTTGGGAGAGGTTTTCTGCCTCCGCTTCGACGGCATCGGCGATCTCGAGCAGTTTCGCCGAACGTTCGCCTGGCGTGGTCCGGGACCAGGATTTGAAAGCGGCGCGTGCAGCGGCAACGGCGCGCTCGATCTGACCGAGATCGGCCTCGGGAATGTCGACGATCAGTTCCCCGGTGCGCGGATTGAGAACCCGTTCCACCTTGTCGTTGCCGGTTTCGAACGCGCCGCCGATGAGCATCTTGGTTTGCATGAAGTTCCTCCGGTTCTACTTGCCCTGGCCGGCAACGGTGTCGGTGCCGCGGGTGAGGTAAAAGGCGCCAAGGATGGGCAGGAAGGTCACCAGCACCACGACCATGGCCACCACATTGGTGACCGGCCGCTGGCGCGGTCGAACCAGTTCCTCGAGCATCCAGATCGGCAGGGTCTGTTGTTGCCCGGCCGTAAAGGTCGTTACGATCACTTCGTCAAAGCTGAGGGCAAATGCCAGCATGCCGCCGGCCAGAAGGGCAGTGGCGATGTTGGGCAGGATGACATGGCGGAAGGTCTGGAAGGCGTTGGCGCCCAGATCCATCGAGGCCTCGATGAGGCTGCCGCTCATCCGCCGGAAACGGGCCACTGCATTGTTGTAGACCACAACCACGCAGAAGGTGGCGTGCCCGAGTAAGATCGTCCAGAAACTGAACGGTATGTCGGCGAGGTTGAAGGCCGAGCGCAAGGAAATGCCGGTGATGATGCCCGGCAGGGCGATCGGCAGAATGACCAGAAGGGAAATTACTTCGCGTCCGAAAAAGCGGGTATGGGCGACCGCGGCAGCACATAAGGTGCCCAGCACCAGCGCGATCGCGGTTGAAATGGCGGCCACGCGCAGACTGAGCGACAGGGCCTCCCAGACATCTGGGCGGTTCCAGGTGACCGCAAACCACTCAAGTGTCAGGCCCGGCGGGGGCCATTGGTAGCTCTTGTCCTCGGTGGTGAAGGCATAAACGAAGATCAGCAGGATCGGCAGGTGCATGAACAACAGGCCTGCCGCCGCCGCTATCCTGAGCCCCAGCGAAGCGCGGTCAGAGTGCATCGAAAGCCCCCTGCCGCTTGGCGATGTAGAGATAGACGCCCATGATGAGGATGGGAACGACTGCAAAGGCCGCGGCCAGCGGGATGTTTCCGGCCGTACCCTGGAACTGGTAGACCGCCTGCCCGATCATGCGCGCCGAGGTGCCGACTATCTGGGGGATGATGTAGTCGCCCAGGGTTAGCGAGAAGGTGAAGATCGAACCGGCGATCAGACCCGGCAGGGCCAGCGGCAACAGGACATGTCGGAAGGTCTGGCCCGGATTTGCGCCCAGGTCGCCGCTGGCTTCGAGCATCGACACAGGTACCCGTTCCAGCGAGGCCTGAATGGGCAGGATCATGAAAGGCAGCCATACATAGACAAAAACCAGGAATGTCCCGGTCCAGCTGACTGACAGCGAATTGCCGCCCAAAACGGGAATGGACAGATAGGCTTCAAGCAGCCCGGTCAGGTGCAGTGTCTGGAAAAGCCAGCTGAGAATGCCTTCCTTGGCAAGGATGAGTTTCCAGGAATAGACCTTGACCAGATAGCTCGACCAAAGGGGCAGCATCACACCCAGGTAGAAGAGCGCCTTCCACCTGCCGCGGGCATAGCGGGCCGCGTAGTAGGCAACGGGGAAGGCGATGATGGCGGAGGCAAGGGTTACGCTGGCCGCCATGGCCACTGTTCGAACGATGATGTCGAAGTTCGACGGGCGAAAGAGTTCTGCGTAGGTGCTCAGGGTAAATTCGTAGCGGATGAGCCCGGAAAACTCGTCGATCGAAAAAAAGCTCTGGGCCAGAAGCGCGAAGAGCGAGCCGAGATAGATGATACCGAGCCACAGGGCCGGTGGCGCGATGAGGAGAACGACCAGCAGGGTGGGCCAGCGCCACAATTGGTCGGACAGGCGTCCGGCAAGGCTGACGCGATCGGTTTCAGTCATTTCTTGTGTCCATGACGTGAAGCGCGTCTGCGTCCCATGAAATATGAACCCGGTCACCGGTGGCGGGCACATCGGCGCCTTTTGGCAAGAGCACCGAGACTTTCTCGCCATCAAGATCCAGCGTCAGCCGCGTCGCGGCACCGAGGAAGTTGCGCGTGACGACGGTGGCGGCATGGCCCCCGGCATCGAGCCGGATCGATTCCGGCCTGAGGCTGGCATGCGCCCTGACACCGGCCAGGCGTTCGGCGAGCTGCGGGGAGAGCACGTTGGAGGAGCCGACGAAATCCGCGACAAACGGGGTCTGCGGGCGGTCATAAATGTCCTCAGGCGTTCCCACCTGCTGGATGCGGCCGTGATCGAACACTGCAACCCGGTCGGCCATGGAGAGTGCTTCGCCCTGGTCGTGGGTGACGAAGATGAAGGTGATGCCTAGCTTTCGCTGCAGGCTCTTGAGTTCCTCCTGCATCTGCTCGCGCAGCTTGAGGTCAAGCGCGCCAAGCGGTTCGTCGAGCAGCAGGACTTTGGGCTTGTTGACCAGTGCGCGCGCCAGGGCGACACGCTGGCGCTGGCCGCCCGAGAGTTGTGATGGTTTTCGGTCGCCAAATCCGGGCAAGGCCACGAGTTCAAGGGTCTTCTGGGCCTCCTGCTCGCGTTCGGCCTTGCCGACCCCGGCCACCATCAGGCCGAAGGCGACATTGTCGGTCACGTTGAGATGCGGAAACAGCGCGTAATCCTGGAACACCGTATTCACCGGCCGCCGGTAAGGCGGAATGTTGGTGGAAGGTTCACCGAATATCTCGATGCTGCCCGAAGTCGGCCTTTCGAACCCGGCGATCAGCCGCAGGCAGGTGGTCTTGCCGGAACCCGAAGGCCCCAGCATGGCAAAGAACTCACCGGGCGCCACGTCGAGGTCCACATTGTCGACGGCCCGCACCTCGCCAAAGTGCCGGGAGACGCCGCGAAATCTGACTGCTGGGGTCATGAACTCTCTTCAGTAGATGTCCGCCGCCCCCTGGGGCGGCGGACCGAGTTGGACAGAATTACCGGCCGCCGATCACGCCGATATAGTCCGATACCCAGCGGTAATAGGGCACGCATTCACCCTGACTTTCACACTGGGTGACAGGGGTCTGCCAGAATGCGATCTTTTCGAAGTCATCGAGACCGTTGGCGGTGCAGCCTTCCGCGGTCTGCATGCCTCTGCCGTCGGTGCAGGCGGCCAGAACGGCCGGGTTGGCGCCGAACCAGACGCTGAGATCGCTCATCAGGTTCGAGCTCAGCGTATGCTCCATCCACATGTAGGCACAGTTCGGATGCTCGGAATCAATGTGCATCATGGTGGTATCCGCCCAGCCGGTAGCACCCTCCACGGGGACGACGCTGGAGATCGGAGCACCGTCGGACTGCAGCAGGTTGACCTGGAAGGGCCAGGACCCCGATGCCGCCATGCCCTCGTTCTTGAAATCGTCGATCTGGATGAAGGCGTCATGCCAGTAGCGGCTGACCAGCTTGCGTTGTTCGCGCAGCAGGTCGAGGGCCGCCGCGTATTGATCAGCATTCAGCTCATAAGGCGAAGCGATCCCCAGTTCAGGCTGATGATACATCAGGTAGAGGGCAGCGTCGGCGACGTGGATCGGACCGTCATAAGCCTGCACACGCCCGACGTTGCTCTGGCCGTCAGGCAGGGTCTGTTCCTCGAAGACGACATCCCAGGATGTCGGCGGATTGTCGCCGAATACCTCGGTATTATACATCAGCACGTTCGGGCCCCACATGTAGGGCGTGCCATAATGCTTGCCGTCAACAAAGTGCCACGGGGCTTCCTTGAGGCGTTCGTCAATCTCGCTCCAGCTGGGAATGAGATCGGTGTTGATTTCCTGGACCCGATTGCCGGCGATCATGCGTAGCGACGCGTCTCCCGACGCCGTCACGAGATCGAAACCGCCCTCATTCATCAAGGCAACCATTTCGTCGGACGTGTTGGCGGTCTTTACCTGCACCATGCAGCCCGTGGCTTCTTCAAACCCGGTGACCCAGTCAAACTCGGCCATGGTTTCGCCGCGTTCGATATAGCCTGCCCAGGCGACGATGCTTACTGCACCCTCGCCGGGACCGATTTCAGTCAGCATTTGCGGGAATGCCGGTTGCACCGCGATGGACAGGGCCATGGTGAGCGCGGTGCAGGATCGCAGGATCGATTTCATTGAGAGTCTCCCCGTTTCAACGCCATAATCCGGTTCGACTATCTGCCCAATCAGGACCTATCACAAATTCAATTGTCAGAAGATTTGATATCGAAAAAACTGATATCTCACCGTCCGCGGGCAGCGTGCTGCGCCTGTGTTACGGCGATGAATTCCCGTGCTGCCTCGGAGATCTTCGAGCCCCTGCGCCAGACAAGGCCGACCTGCAGAACCGGCAACGCGCCCGAAACATCACGGCTGACGATCCTGTCACCTTCCAGCGACCAGGGCCGGTAGACAAGATCGGGTAACAGCGCCACGCCGGCTCCGGTCGCGACCAGTGAGCGCACGGCTTCCACCGAACGCGTGCGAAAGGCGATCCTGGGTCGGTTGCCGAGCGCGGACAAAAGCTTGATTGCTTCCTTTTCCATCTCGTCGACATCAAGCACGATGAGTTGCTCGTTGATGACTTCTTCGAGGGTGATGCTCTGCTGGCGAGCCAGCCTGTGATCGAGAGGCAGCCAGAGGCGGAACGAGGACACCTCGAATATCTCATACTGCAGGGACTGATGGTTCTTCAGGTTCGATGTCACCATCACCGCGACGTCGAGCTCCCCGCCAACGATCAAGTGCTCGAGATATTCGCCAACGTCCTCAATGGCGGAGACGTCCACATCCGGATTGAGGCGCCTGTATTTGGATAGAATGTCGGAAAGTACGTAGCCAGCCGTCAGCGCGGTGACACCCAGATTGAGCTGACCACTGACGCGCTTGACCCCGTCCGCCAAAACCCGGGTCGCGTTGGCGACCTCGGCAAGGATCGACAAGGCATGCCGCAGAAATTCCTGACCCTCGACCGTCAGGTTCAGCCCGCGCGCATGCCGTTCGAAAAGCGGCACACCCAGTGCGGCTTCCAGATCCTTGATCGATGCCGTTACCGCACTTTGAGAAATGGAAAGCGATTGGGATGCGCCGCTGACCGAACCGTGCTCGGCCGCCGCAATGAAGTATCTGATCTGCTTCAGGGTGAAGGACATGCAGGGAGTTCTGACCATTTGCAGCGGCAAGGCAACAGGTTTGCGTGCCGGGCAGATGCCGGCTTCCTTGCGTTCCTGGTGCACAGCAGTCTTCAAGGGAGGCCCATCGACTGACGGCGGCTCGCTGGTTGACAAAGCCGGGGTCACAGGTTTGCTAGAAGCAGGTTCAATCTTGATCTTTGTTATGACTCAGGCGGCGCGATTTCCTTTGCTCAAGACTCAATCGATGGCGTGGCTCGCCCTGTTCCTGGCGCTGGCGCTGGGCACCGGCTACGGCATCGGGATGATGGCGCGACAGAGCGTCTGGACGATGCAATTGGTCATCCCCTCGTTCAGTCCGCCGGGCTGGATGTTCGGACCGGTGTGGTTTGCGCTGCATGTCTGTCTCGGGATTGTGGGCTGGCGGGTGTGGATGCGAAAGCCGAAGAGCCTGGCCATGGCTCTTTGGTTCATGCAGCTTGCGCTGACCTGGGTCTGGGCCATGGTGTTTTTTGCCATGGGCATGGCGATGTTTTCGTTGGCCGTGATCATGGCGACGTTGGCGGCGCTGGGTGGTCTGATGGTGGCCACTTTCAAGCTGGACGCGTTTTCCAGCGGTCTGTTGACGCCGAATTTCGTCTGGCTGGCCTTTCTTTCCATCGTGAACCTGGCAATTGTCCTGATGAATTGATCGGGGTTATCGCCTGGTGTTGCCGTGATCGCAGGAAACATCCAAATCCGGGCCACGACCCGGCACTTGAGGAGGGAAAATGGCAGAGGCGCCGAGGTTTGGCACTTCGGGGTTGCGGGGGCTGGCGGATCAGCTTGCCGGGCCGGTTACCCGGAAACATGTCGCTGCATTCCTCCAACATCTGACCTCGACCCGGCGTATTGAACCGGGAGGGCCGGTGTTCCTAGGGCGCGACTTGCGAGCGTCTTCTCCTGCGATCCTGATTGATTGCTGCGCGGCGATTTCAGCGTGCGGCTTTGTGCCGGTTGATTGCGGCGAGGTGCCCACCCCGGCCCTCGCCAATCTGGCGCAGGGACAGGGCGCCGCGATCATGATCACCGGCTCGCATATTCCTGCCGACCGCAACGGGCTGAAGTTCTATACGCCGGGTGGTGAAATCACCAAAGCGGATGAGGCCGAGATTTCGCGGCGGCTGGGCGTCATTGGGACGCCGGACACGCAAAATCAGACCTCCCGGAGCGCTGATGCGCTTACTTCTTACCTGGCCCGCTTTGAGGGTTTTCTGGCGGCTGACGCCCTCAAAGGGAAACGTTTTGGCATTTACCAGCATTCCAGCGTGGCGCGCGATCTGCTGGGGCCACTGCTCGAGGAGTTCGGGGCGGAAACGATTGAGTTCGGGCGATCGGAGACCTTCGTGGCGGTGGATACCGAGGGACTTTCGAGCGACATCGCGGCTGAGCTCAAAATGCAGGCCCGGCAGCACGGGTTGGACGGCGTGGTTTCGACGGACGGGGATGGGGACCGGCCGCTGATCACCGATGAAAAGGGCGCAGTTTTGCGCGGCGGTCTGATCGGACTGGTCGCAGCGCTGGTGCTGCAGCCTCAAACGGTTGTGACGCCGGTTTCAAGCAATTCGGCGATCGATTCCCGGTTCGGCATTGAAGTGTTCCGGACCAGAATCGGTTCGCCCTTTGTGATCGAGGCGATGCTTGAAGCGGCCAAGGACGGGACGGTGCTGGGGTTCGAGGCCAACGGCGGTGTTCTGACTGGCTCGGCATTCCGTCACGGCAACGCTGAGCTTGCGCCCTTGCCGACGCGCGACGCCGTGCTGCCAATTCTTTCGGTGCTGGGCTATGCGGCGCAAAACAGGCTGGCGCTTTCGGGTTTGCACGGCCATCTGGGGTTGACGAGTTCGCTTTCGGGGCTGCTCCGCGGGTTTTCGTTTGAAGGGCTGCAGGGGTTGATGCAGCGGCTGGACGGTGAAGATGGGACGCTCGATGCTCTGTTCGACGGGCTGGGCCGGACAGAAAGCATCAACCGGACTGACGGGCTGCGGTGCAGCCTTCATGGCGGCCGGATCGTTCACTTCAGGGCTTCGGGCAATGCGCCGGAACTACGCATTTATATTGAGGCGGAGAATGATCTGGCGGCATCCGAGTTGCTGGCGGAAGTGACGCGGCGGCTCGAAGCGGTGGCGATTCCGGACCCCCGGGACGCCCTGAGACGACGGCCGCGTTTACCTTAACAAGCAGTTAAACTTGTCCGTGGGATTGGCGCGGGCAAATCTGGACTTTAACCTTATCAACAGCGTGGGAACCGCTGGAGTTCACAGATATGCTGCAACCCGTCATCATCGCCGGAGGATCCGGATCGCGCCTGTGGCCGGTATCGCGCCACCAGCGGCCGAAACAGTTTCTGACCCTGACTGGCCAGCACTCGATGGTGCAACATACGCTGCAAAGGCTGAACGGCCTCAGGGCGGCGGCGCCGATCGTGGTGTGCAATGAGGAGCACCGGTTTCTGGCAGCCGAGCAATTGCGCCAGATCGAAGTTGATGACGCAACGCTGGTGCTTGAGCCCGAAGGCCGCAACACGGCCCCGGCCATCGCGGTCGCGGCGCTGCATGCGCTGGAGAGCGGCGACCCGCTGCTGCTGGTGCTGGCTGCCGATCAGGTGATTACTGACGTCGCGGCGTTTCAGGCCGCTGTCGGGGTGGCAACGCCGCTGGCAGAGGCCGGCAAACTGGTCACTTTCGGCGTTCCGGCGCGGACGCCGGAAACCGGATATGGCTATATTCGCAAGGGCGACAGTCTTTCCAATTCGGTTTTCACCATCGACGCCTTTGTCGAAAAGCCTGACCTTGAGACGGCGCAATCCTATGTGGAGTCGCAGAACTATTTCTGGAACAGCGGCATGTTCATGTTCCGCGCCAGCAGGCTGATCGAGGAACTGGGCAAGTATCGTCCTGAGGTGCTGCAGGCCTGTGAGGCGGCGCTGGCGGGCAAGCATCGCGACCTGGATTTCTTGCGGCTGGATGATGCGGCGTTCTGCGCGGCGGAATCGGTTTCGGTGGATGTCGCGGTCATGGAAAACACGCGAGACGGCGTCGTGATACCGCTCGACGCGGGCTGGAATGATGTGGGTTCGTGGGTGGCGCTGTGGGAAGTCAGCGAAAAGGACCTGTCCGGCAATGCCTTCCGGGGCGACGTCTTGCAGTCCGGGTCCTCCAACAATCTGGCCTTTTCCGATCACCGGCTGGTGACGCTGGTCGGGGTGGAAAACCTTGTGGTGGTCGAAACCAAGGATGCCGTGCTGGTGGCCAAACAGGACCGCGTGCAGGACGTTAGATCGATCGTTGATGACCTGCGCCGCAAGGGGCGCAAGGAACATATCAACCACCGCGAGGTCTATCGGCCCTGGGGTCACTATGACTCTGTGGACAATGGCGACCGCGACCAGGTGAAGCGGATTACAGTCAATCCGGGCGCCAAACTGTCGGTGCAGATGCACCATCACCGGGCCGAACACTGGGTGGTTGTGCGTGGCACGGCGCGGGTGCACCGGGGTGATGAGGTCATCATGCTGACCGAAAACCAGTCGACCTATATCCCGCTGGGCGAAGTTCATTCGCTGGAAAACCCGGGCAAGATTCCGCTTGAGATTATCGAAGTGCAGTCGGGGTCGTATCTGGGCGAGGATGACATTGTCCGGCTGGATGATGTCTACGGCCGCACCTGAAGCGTTCCGGCGCTAAGCACGCTCAGTTTCTCAGGCTGAATATCACCGCATCTTCGTTGGAATAGGCGACCTGCAGTTGCGGGGCGCGAAGAAGTTCCTGTTCGACGCGCTCAAGTCCGCCGGCCGGCAACAGGCCAAGACTGTCGAACACGGCCTTCATACTGCGCGTGACAATGACGTATCCGCCATTGGGGGCATTCCGCAGCCATCGGGTGACCATGGCGGCAGGATCAGTTGCCAATTCTTCGGCGATGCCCGGCAGTTCCTCGGACAGCGGCACATAGATGAAGTTCTCGTAGTTGCGGAACTGCGAGGGGTAACTGCGGGTGCCTTCGATCAGCAGTTCGCCGGGTTCCGAACGTGAGTAGAGCCAGTCGCTGGCCGCGACTTCCTCGGGGGTGAATCTATATTGCTCATCCTTGCCATTGTTGGCGAGGATGAAGGTGGGCACCGCGGCAGCGATGACCAGCGCCAGCGCGGCGGCCCGAACAAAACCCATGCCGCGCACCGACGTGAACAGATGGGCTGCAAAATACGCCGCAAAGGGCAGCGCGAAGAAATAGGCGCGGAAGATGATTTCTCCGCCATAGGGCGTCACGATGGCGAGGGGGATCGCCGCGAGCAGCAGGACCAGTGCTGACAGATCGAGCCGCCGGCCCCACAAACGGACCAGGCCGCCGAGCAACCCGAGTAGGATGATGGCGGCGCTGAGACCACGTGAAGCGAGCGCAACAATGCGCTGGCTGTCGCTGACCTGGGTCAGGTCGACAAGTTTGCCCACCGTGTCTTGGCCGACATTGCCGAGGCTTTCGAGAATGCCGACCAGCTGGGCGGCCATGAAACTGTCGGCGAAGTAAAACAGCCACAGGAGCTGGGCGACGAGGCCGAACAGGAAATAGTCGAACCGCAGGCGCCCGATCGCGAACAGGCCGAACAGCGCACTGAGCATGAGCAGCGGCGTCAGCTGGTGGGTGGCAACGATCATGAGGGTCAGGACCAGGGCGGCCAGAATGTTGAACACCTGAAACCTGCCGGCCAGTGGCTTGTCGTCGGGAAGGATTTCAAAGCCGGACTTCTCGTGGATCCTGTCGAGCAGGGTGCCGCGCCATCCCTCAGCGCGCTGCGCCAGCGGGCCGGTGACCAGATAGATCAGGCAGAGATAGAACAGGAAAGCCGTGCCCTGCGGCGAGAAATAGTCCTGCCCGACCCAGTTTCCGAGAAGGAAGAGCATGGCGGCGACAAGACCCGTGCGCCGACCCGCCCCGAGATTCGTGAAAATGCCCAGCAGTGCGACAGCGTAAAGCGCATTGAGCAGCACCGGGAAGAAGCGCGCCAGATCGGCAATGCCGAGGGGGTCCAGCCCGAAGAGGTTGGCGATGCCGGCCATGGCGAGAAAGAAAGCCGGCCAGTTGAAATAGGCCGAGAGGAACTGGGCGGTCGGGTCCAGTTCGCCGGTGCGCATGATGAAGTCAATGACGCCGACATGCTTCCAGGCCCAGGAATAGCGCAGCGTTTCGTATGAAATGGCGGGGGTCGCATGCAGCAGCAGCACCATTGCGGCCAGACAGGCCAAAGGCACAAGCCGAGCAGATGCCTTGCCGGAAAGCGAGAGCACGAAAGCCATGATTACCAGCCCATAGGCGGCAAATATCTGGTTGGGCAGCACCGAGATGAGGCCGAAGGCGCCCATTTCGCCCGGCTCGATCTGCGGCAAGGTGATCCACCACAACGCAAGACCCGCCAGCAGCAACGCCGAGGCGGCAACGGTCCTCCACGTTGAACCGGCGGAAGCGGCAGACTCGATCTCTGAATTGCTGACGGGGGCGGGACGGCGGACTTTTTCCGGTTTTGGATGCGGTTGCTCCGCCGCAGCCGGCTTCCGATTGACCGCGCCAACCACGAGTTTGACGTTGGCGGCGTGCCAGAAAGTGCCCGGACGATAGAGCTCGGACTTTTGCACATTGTTGGAGACGTGCTGCAGCCAGACCAGCAACAGCATCGCCCGTCTGAGGTCTTCGGGTCCCGACTGCCAGACGACGCCCACAAGGGCCTCTTCTTCAGCAGACAGTTCGGGTCGGTTCAGCAGATCGACCAGAACGGGACCAAGCTCCCGTCCGGCGCCGCGCATGCGCTGGGTGAGCACGAGGTGCAGCGGATCGACAAAGGCCGGAGAGTCGAGACGGGCCTGACCCCAATCGACGATGCCGGTCACCTTGAGCGGCCTGATCCGGCTCCTGTCGGTCTCGTACAGAACATTGTCGAGACAGAGGTCGCCGTGCCCCAGGCCCAGCATCTGGCGGCTGCCGGCGAAGGCATCAACGAGGGTTTCGCGCAACGACGGGGTGGAGATGTCGGCAGCGGATATCAATTCCAGCGGCTGATCGATCCATTCGGCCAGCCACTGGCTGTCGATCATCTGCTCGGTCGCGATCGCGGCATGCATTTCGGCAAGCGTTTCGGCGGCCAGTTGCGCCGCCATATGTTGATTTGAGGCGAATTGCCGCCCTTCCCTGCCGAGCAGCCGCGTCATGCGCAACTCCCCCGCGGGGTCGAAGCTTTCGATGCGTGGCAGCAAATGGCGGAAACGCCTCAGTCTCCGGTCCGCCGACAGATAGGTCAGCGCATCATGTTCGGCCAAGAGCGCCTCGCGCCCGGCGGCGGTCGCGCCGGACTTTGTGACGTTTCGTCCAAGCGCTGTACGCGCGTCGCTGAGCGACACCGGCGACAGGGTCACGCCGAAAAGCTGCCGCGCGAAATTGAGGGTGCGGGAAAGGGCGGAGGTCAGATCAAAGACAAAAGCGCGCAGAACGATCCTGTCGGTGCGGTAAACCATGACGAGAAGGCTTGCTGCCAGCACCAGCGAATGGGTGACCAGCCACGCCAGCGCCATGCCGACCGGTCCCATCCGAACAAGGGCCAACGCACCGAGAGCAACCGCGAGCAGCAGAGTGGCGATCTGTACGGCGGCGACGCCTGCGAAGAAATTCTCTGAACGGGCAATGGCCAGAAGAACGGTAACGATGGAGAGCGGGATGACGGACAGAGCAAAAAGGCGCAGCAGCGGCGCACCCTCGGCCACGTAATTTTCGCCGAACAGCAACATGATCTGCGGCGCGAACAGCACGGCGACAAGTGCGGCGGGGACCACCAGCAAAAGCGTGTAGACCAGGGTGGCGGCATAGAGGGCCCGCCGCTTTTCAGGGTGGCGGCCAACTTCAGATTGCATGGCGGCGCCCATGTGCCTGCCGACGAGATAAAGCGTGTAGGAAATGGTCCAGGCCATCTGGTACTGGGCGCTGGCGGCGGCGCCGGTCATCGACAATACGAGTATGGGAATGAGGCCATGGGCGATGCTGGTGGCCAGCGAGCCAGCATAGTCCCAGCCAAAAAAGCGCAGGAATTTTTGCCGGTCCAACTTTTCCCCGGGCGCGGCGGCGGCCCAGTGGTCTTGATTGAGTTCCTGCTGGATGCGGACGTGCACAATCAGGCCAATCAACGCCGCGGGCACCACCCAGATGGCCACGACGACTTCGCCTCCGAAGGCCCAAGTGCCGGCGGCAACGCCCGCAGCGAGAACCAGAACGATCTTGGCAATGGAATAGGCGAGGGTCTGCACCGGCACGATGCGCGAAAGCCGCAGGCCGGTCAGCACAGCTTCCTGCAGCGCATAAAGGGTCCAGATCACCAGAGCGGCAACGAACAGTGAGCCGCCGAGGGCTGACTGGTTCAGGAAACCAAGCTCCGATGAGACAAGGGGAACCAGCAGCACGAAACCGGCGCCGAGCAGGGCGGCGGCGGCGGCGGCGCCAAGGAAGCACTTAAAGATGATGGTGTGTGCCTCATTGCCCGCGAACGGCACAAACCGGTGCACCAGATTGCGCAGATTGAGTTGGGCAGCATGGCTGAGCGCGCCGAGGGCGGCGATCAGGGCTGCCGCCAGACCCACCTGTTCCTGGGTGAACACACGGGCGGTGACCAGCCAGAAGGCCAGACCCAGAACCGCGCTGATGGCGGAGCCGGCGACCAGCGCCAGACCATTGCCGCCGAGCGAACTGCCAGCCATGTCGCGCAAACGGGCAACCCACCCCGCAAAGTGAGCGAAGCGGGAAGGATCGCGGCGCGCGGCACCCGCCGTCATTGCCTTTTCCAGTCCCACGCCCTGACGTAGTCCACCTCGAAGCGGGCGGGGAACTCGGTGTCTTCGTCCGGGTCGCCCGGCCAGTCGCCGCCGACCGCAAGGTTGAGGATCAGATACATGGGTTCGTTGGAGATCAGTCTGCGGTCCGTAAAGCGCCAGACTTCTTCGCCGTTGAAAAACCAGATGATGGCATCGGGGGTCCATTCGAGACCGAAGACGTTCCAGTCTTCGGACATGTCGGAAACAACGAGGTCGCTGCCGAAGCTCACCTCCTGATCAGTCAGTTCGTGATGATAATGCATCTCGAGCACGTCGGGCGCGTGCCCGAGGACTTCCATGATGTCGATTTCCGGCGTTGATTCATGATCGGACGGCAGCATCCATATGGCCGGCCACAGCCCCTGGCCGCTGGGTATGCGGGCCCGCACCTCGACATAGCCGTAGGTCAGGTTGAAGGCATCCTGCTCTTCATCATAGTAGCGGCCGGTGTTGATGAGCCCGGAAATGTAGTTGTACTCGCCCTCGGGGGTGTCGACGTCGTATTCGCGGGCTTCGAGTGTCAGAACGCCGTCGGCGACGGTGATATTGCCGTCGCGGTACCACTGCAGTTCATTGTTGGACAGGTTGGTGCAGCCGCCATGTCCCCACCAGTAGCAGGTCGACCACAGTTCGCGATTGAGTTCCTCGCCATCGAACTCTTCTGAAAGAACCTGCGTCCAGACCACGCCTTCGCTCATGGGCCGGTTGGGCTGGGATTGCCAGGCGATCAGCCAGATCAGGGCGACCAGACCCGCAACGGTAACAATGCCGATTGTGGCGATGGCCATGCCGGTCAGCACCCAGCCGAGCGCGGTGCGCGAACCGGCTGGTGCCGCCTGGGCCCACAGGTTGCGCCAGCCGTTCTGAGAAGTCTGATCGATGAACTGTTCGGCCTGCGTCATGTCCATTCGGGTCCGCATCACCCAATGTGCTGAAGGGGTATCAGGGTAAACATAGTCTGAATGCGGCGGGTTTGTGCGGACCGGTTGCTGTTTACCTTAACGCGCGGATTGAATTTACAGCGGCGGGCCGGGAGCGCGACAAGCAGATGGTAAACCAATGGTAAACCGGGGCGGTGAAAGTGACCCTTTCGACAACTGCCGAACGCTATTCATCAGTTCAACGGGACGTCTTCGCGGACAGGCGTGAGACGTCGTTGCCGGGCGGATTTCGCGTCAGTCCGGATGTCCGGCCGGGGCTCTGGCAGGACCTGATGCGTGCCGACCCGGAAGCGCTGCCCTACCAATCCCCCCAGTGGATCGAGGCGGCATGCGCGGCGACCGGTTCTGCAAACGTCAGCCGGACTTACACTTCTCCGGACGGCAAAGAGCATGTGCTTCCGCTCCTGCTCAAAAGGCGTTTCCTGAAGGCTTTTTCCAGCGCCAGTTCCATGCCGTCGGCCTGGGGAATGGGCGGGCTGATTGGCAATGCACCGGCAACCACCGAACTGGTGCGGGCTGTCTTTGACGATCTGAGGCAACTGGGTCTGCAGAGCATCAGCATCCGCCCCAACCCGCGTCAGGCTGAGATCTGGGCCGAGGCGAGACCGGCTTCTTTCGCCGCGAAGTGCCGCCGGGCGCATGTTCTCGACCTCAGGCAAGGGTTCGAACATGTGTGGCTGCACGAGTTCGACGGGCGCACGCGGAACCACGTCAGAAAAGCGGAGCGGCGGGGCGTAACCACCGAGTTCGACACATCCGGCAAGTTGCTGCCGATCTTTTACGCACTGTTCGACAAGTCGCTCGAACGCTGGGCGGAGGCGCAGAACGAGCCGGTTTGGCTGGCCCGCTGGCGGGGGCACCGGCGTGACCCGCTGGAAAAACTGCAGACCATTGCCCGTCACATGGGCAAGATGTGCAGGATCGGCGTCGCCTACCTCGAGGGCGAACCCGCCGCCGCCATGATGGTGCTCGAGGCGGGCAATGCCAATTATTCCCGGGCCGTGATGGATCAGGCACTGGTGCGTAACCTGGGGATCAACGAGTTGCTGCAAAGCCAGGCCATTCAGCATGCGGCGGAAACGGGCTGCAATTTCTACCACATGGGTGAATCCGGAAATTCGGAGACGCTGTCGCGCTTCAAGGAAAAATTCGGGGCAAAGCCGGTCAAATATGCCGAGTACCGGTTTGAACGGCTGCCGGTTTCCCGGATCGACCAGATGGCGCGCACGGCGGTGAAGCGGCTCATCGGGTTCAGGGATCTGGGCTGATGCGCCGGCTTCAGATCATCGTGGCCAGGTTTCTTGCAGCAGTGCTGATGGTGCTGCTGACGGTCGCGCCGGGATCAGCGCAATCCACTTTGCAAGGCACCACTTTGCAGGGCACTTCGCCCGATATTGCCGAAGCGCTGCAAAGTGGCACCAACCTGCCGCAACTTCTAAAAACGCCGGCGGTGGTCAGCGCGCTTGGGCGCGGCGATGTTCCCGAACCGGTGGAACGCGAACGGGCGCGGCTGCAGGAACTTCTCGTGTCGCTTGGCTATTTGCGGGCGCAAGTCCTTTTGGACATTGAGCCAGCCAGCGCAAGTGCGCCGGCGGATGTCCGCGTGCGGATCGATTCCGGACCGCAGTTTCGGGTCGGCACGGTGACCTTCGCATTTGGCGGCCGTGCCCTTCCGGCCCTTCTGGATGTGCTTGACGATGTCGCGGCGGTTGCCGGGGACCAGATTGCCAGTGGAGACGTTCTTTCTAGGTTGCAGTCGGACAGTCTGTGGCAGTTGGGAGAGGCCGGCTACGGATTTGCTGAAATCGCGGAGTTTGAGATCAGCCCCCAGGCGCAAGGTACGCTGGCCGATGTTTCTATCAGGATTGAAACCGGCGCGATCATCCATCTCGCAGAAGTCAGGATCGACGATGTGGCGCCTGACCTGGTGCATCGCGTTGTCTCCGCCAATCCGTTCGAGATCGGAGATGCCTATTCATCAAGGAAGTTCGATGCGTTTCGCGAAGCAGTGACAAACATGCCGGACGCGAGGCGGGCGCGGCTGGAGCTTGTCGCACTGGACGAAACGAGGTTTGCACTTGAGGCCCGGGCGCGGCTGTCCCGTGATATCGGCTTTGATGAAAAAAGTTCAATCCAGGGCATGACGGTTCTCGGCCTGACCCTTCTGGCCATTGTCGCGGGCCTGCTGTTGCAGGCGAATCGGCGTGGGCGGGCCGGGTTCGAGCGGCATCTGGTCAGTCTGACGGTGCTGGTTCTGGGGGTAGCTTCTATCGTGCTGGTGGCCGGGCGGACCGCCTCGCTGATCTAGCCCTGCGGGTACAGCAGACCCAGCCGGACGTCCGGGCCCGGGCGAGTGCGTTTTTTGGCGCGGGCCTTGATGAATTCTGCGATCTGACGTTGCTGTTCCTGCATTTTCAGTTCGGCAGATCTTCTGGCGGGTTCGTCGCCTGCGGCATCCCGCCGGTCACGGCTGGCGTCCCATGCTGCCATGAGCTTTTGCCAATGCTCCAGATCACCGCGCTTCATGCAGCCTCAACCCCGATCTGGGGCTGTCCCGTTTTCTGAACCCGGCAGGAAATCGGCCGGATCAAATGTCCCAACACACCGTAGTTGAGTTTCGCCGCGGGTGAAACCGGCAATCTGTCCGGGCGGCATTTTGGGCGCAAACGACTCAAACCGGCGCAGTTAACTATCTGCGTAAACCAATCTAAATCTTCATCATTGTTCCTCGGTTAACAATAGGTAAATCTGTGGAAACAAGTTGAGAATTCTGCGAATAGCCGAACTCGATACAAATATAACATTTGATTAAATTTGTATCTATTTGGTGCGCGGGCCACAAGAGCAGGAAGGCGCGGGTCAGTTGCCCGCTGGAAACAGTATGAACCCCACTGAGTTGAAAGCAGCCAAAATCAAAGCCCAACCGGCACGTTCAGCGGAGCAGACCGGCAAGACACCGGGCGATATTGTCGGGGTCAGCGTGGTTGTGCCGGCGATGAACGAGGAACTGAACCTCGCGCATGTGCTGCCGCGCATTCCCGGCTGGGTTCAGGAAGTGATCCTGGTGGACGGCAACTCCAAGGACCGCACGGTCGAAGTGGCGCGCGAGATCCTGCCCGATATCATCGTCGTCAATCAGGACCGGTCTGGAAAAGGCGCCGCCCTGCGCGCCGGCTTTCAGGCCGCCAGGGGCGAGATCATCGTCATGTTGGATGCGGACGGGTCGACCGACCCGGCAGAGATTCCGGCCTTTGTTGGCGCCCTTCTGTCCGGGGCCGATTTCGTCAAGGGGTCGCGCTTCCTGCAGGGCGGCGGTACGGCGGACATGGAATGGTATCGCAAACTGGGTAACTGGGGGTTCCTGCAACTGGTCAAGTGGCGGTTTGGCGGCAATTTCAGCGACCTGTGCTACGGCTATGCGGCCTTCTGGCGCGACACGCTGGAGCAGTTCGCGCTCGAGGAATCCGACGGGTTCGAAATCGAGACCAGCATGAATATTCAGGCGCTGCGCAGCAACTTGCGGCTGGCCGAGGTGCCGAGCTTCGAGCACCTGCGCATTCACGGCACCTCCAACCTCAGGACCATTCCGGACGGCTGGAGGGTGCTCAAGACGATCGCAAGAATGTCAGTACAGCGCGCGCCGCAACCGCGCCGGACAAGCGCGCCGGTTCGCTCGACCCGTCAGCAAAAGACGGCGTCCTGAGGTTTGGCAGGAGCCGGCCATGGGCCATGGACCATCGATCTCCGTCGTTATCTGCGCCAGCAACAGCCAGCGCCTGAGCGCGCTGGTTGCTGCGGTGCATTCCGTGCAGCAGCAAAGCCTCCAAGCGCATGAACTGATCGTTGTCATTGATCACAATCCCGAACTGCTCCGGGAGACTGCCAGGCGGGTTTACGCCATCCAGCTGATCGAGAACGCGGCGGCCAAGGGGCTGTCGGGCGCCCGCAACACGGGGGTGCGAGCAGCCACCGGTGATGTGGTGGCCTTTCTGGACGATGATGCGATTGCCGAACCGGGCTGGCTTCAGGCGCTTGCGGCGGCTTATGCCGACCAGCATGTGCTCGGTGTGGGCGGACCGATCATTCCTCAATGGCCGGAAAACCGTCCGGGCTGGCTGCCGGCCGAATTCGACTGGACGCTGGGCTGTTCCTACAAGGGTGAGAACCTGAACCCCGGCGAAATCCGCAACCTGATCGGCTGCAACATGTCCTTCCGCCGCCAGGCCTTGCTCCTGGCCGGCCTGTTCGACGAGAACCTGGGACGCAATGGGGACAATGGTGCAGGCGGCGAGGAAACCGACCTCGCCCGGCGTTTGCTGGCGATGTTTCCGGGGTCGTGGCTGGCGCATGCACCGGGAGCGGAAGTCCGGCACGTGATCGAGACGCACCGCACACGGTTTTCCTATTTCGTCAAAAGATGCCTCGCCGAGGGCCGTTCAAAGGCGCTGCTCGCTGACGGTTTGTCGCGGGAGC
Organism: Devosia sp.; assembly: GCA_017794705.1. GTDB lineage: Bacteria > Pseudomonadota > Alphaproteobacteria > Rhizobiales > Devosiaceae > IH3. The sequence continues at coordinate 1,812,101 of CP051235.1, forward strand.
GCGACTTCGTCCTGAAGCGTCTGACCGGTGCCTTTTTCGGCAACATTTGGGCGGGTCTGACGTTTCGGGAGCGCCACGGCCTGCAAAGGGCTGCAGCCATTGTGATCGGAACCGGCGCCGCGGGCGCAACGTACTTGTGGTCAAGACTGTCGGGAACAAGGCCCCGTGAGCGCGCGACCGCTTTTCTGCCCGTGCAGGTGACCGAGATTGACTGGTCGACTCTCTTGGAACACGCAAAATCGGACAGTGGTGAACCCTTTTTGCCGGGTGTTGATGCGGATGGGAGCGCCTATGGCGCGGCACTATGCGTTATCAGGCAGGACAAGGAGCTGTTGGCCGTCCGGGAAGTGCCGCTTTACGGCACGCCAATCCCGGCGCTGGCCCTTCAGCGGGCCCTCGGGTCTGCCGTTGATACGATCGACGGCGATGCAAAGCCGGAAGCATCGGTCCTCCATCTTTCGGCACGCGTCGTTATCGCCACCCGCGACCGGCCTGACATGCTCGACCGTTGCCTTGCCTCCATTCTCGAACAGGACCACTCCGACTTCGAGATCGTGGTCGTCGACAGTGCCTCTGACGGTCCGGAGACGCGGGAACTTCTGGCGGGCAAATATGCCGGCGTGCCGCGCCTTCACTACAGGCGGGAGGAACGGCCGGGGCTTGCGCGGGCACACAATCTGGGACTTCAGAACAGCCACGCGGACTTTGTCGCCTTCACCGATGACGACGTGGTGGCTGACCGCGGCTGGCTGAGCACGCTTGCCGAGGGGTTTGCATCGCAGCCGGGGGTCGGGGCGGTGACGGGCGGAATCCTGCCGGCAGAGCTTCAGACACGGGCCCAATACTGGACAGAGCGGCACGGCGCATTTCTGAAGGACACCAAACGGCACTATTTCGATTTGGGCAAAAACCGGCCCACCTCGCCGCTGTTTCCCTATGCAGCGGGGATGATGGGGTCCGGTGCCAACATGGCCTTCTCGCGCGCGGCGCTTGAGGCCATGGGGCCTTTCGATCCGGCACTGGGGGCAGGAACGCTGGCGCGCGGCGGTGATGATCTTGACGCCTTCGTTTCGGTGATCGAGGCGGGGTTCACGCTGGCCTACGTGCCTGACGCCATCGTATGGCATTATCACCGGCGCTCGGAAGACGGCATGGCGCGGCAGGCCTTTGGCTATGGTGTTGGTCTCGCGGCCCACCTGACGAAATCGGTAATGACGCGGCGCGGCGCATTCTGGCATTTTGTCCGCGCCTTTCCCGCCGCCATCGCGCACATGTTCGGGCCCAAAGCGGCTAAGCTGGAACGGCTATCAGCCGACTACCCAAAAGAACTGGTCTGGCGGGAGCGGTGGGGCATGTTGATGGGGCCGCTGGCCTATCTGCGCAGCCGTCGCGCGGTAACGGCAACGCCGCGCCGGCCGGAAAATCTGTTGACGGGCGAGCCTGTCTGGAAGGGGAAGTAGCCATGCAGGCGCCCTTTCCCATCCTGATGTACCACAGCATCGACACCAGATGCGCCCCGGCCTACCGGCGCTGGACCGTCAGCCCGAGCCGGTTCGCCGGTCAGTTGGCCTGTCTCAAAAGCCTTGGCATTACGCCCTTCACGATCTCGGACATGGTGGCGCGCATGCGCGCCGGCACGCTGCCGGAACGGGCGATTGCCCTCACGTTCGATGACGGACTGGCGGATTTTGCGCGCCACGCTCTGCCCATCCTGCGCCAGTTCGAGTTTCCGTCCACGCTGTTTGTCGCCACCGGCTATGTGGGCGGCACGGCCGAATGGCTCGCCGAACTGGGCGAAGGCGATCGCAAGATGCTGGACTGGGCTGAGCTTTCGGCGCTGAAACATTTCGGGGTGGAACTGGGTGCCCACACCCATACGCATCCGCAGCTGGACCTCTTGCCAGTGCAGGAAGCAGAGCGCGAAATCGCACTCAGCCGCCAATTGCTTGAACGGCACACGGGCCGGCTGATTACTTCGTTTGCTTACCCGCACGGTTATTCGACACCGGCGATCCGCGGCATGGTGCACCGGATGGGGTTCACTGCAGTTTGCCGGGTCGCCGACGCACTCAGCCGACCGGGCGAGGATCCGCTTGCGCTCTCGCGCATCATCGTCACCGAACAGACCAGCGATTCCGAACTGGCCCGGCTGGTCCGGGGCCGGGGTGAACGTGTTTCGCCGCCCCTCGACAGTTGGAAAATCCGCGCCTGGCGCGACTACAGGCTGGTCAGATCGAAACTGGTCGGCATGACAGGGAGGCCTGCATGAGGAACCGCTCGAGGAGACTGGCCGTTTCCGCCGTTGTGTTGGTGCTTCTGACAGTTCCCGGGTTAGCGCTGGAGCAGAACGGGCCGAACTTCATTGTCGACTGGCTGCAGGACGCCACCCGCACGGACGCGGATTTGGCGGTGGACAGTTCCGCTCCCGGCGGCCCGGTGGAGCCAGTGGATGGCACAATGCCTGAGGTGCAGATCAAGTTTCTGGTCAACCAATGCGATAGCGACCTGGACGGACCGCAGGACCTTTTTGAAGACCCGGACCGGGTGGCGACGGCCATGGGTGTCGATCCTTTGCATCCCCCTGTTATCGCTCCTCCGATAAACCGCAGGCCTGCGCTGGAGGAGGCTCCCGTCAGTGTGCCTTCAGGTGCGCCGGAGCCACCGATCAGTGTCGCGGCGCTTGAACCGGAACCCGAGATCGAAGTGGTCCCCGTCCCCCGCTCGCGCCCAGATATCCCGGCAGCACCTGTTGTTCCCGAGCCGGTGGCAGATCCCATCCAGCCGGTTGCCCCTCCCGTCGCGCCCTTGGTTCCGGCAGCAGATGTCGCCGAACCTGCCGAAACGGAAGTTGCCGCGGTCAAGATCAAGGTCCCCGCGCCCCTTGATACGCGTATCGAGGTCTCTGGAAGTTTTGTGATGATTGAAGTCGGCCCGGCTCAAAATACCGCGAATGCGGCGGTTTCGGGCGGCGGCACGGAGATCACGCAGACCAGTCCCTCGATTATCTACCTCGACTGAGCCTGGCCCGGCATCACTCGTCTGCGGCCGCTTCCAGTTCTGCCGCGACCAGCTGCCACGTACGGTTGCCGTGGGAGGCGGCGGCGAAATGGCCGGCACCGGGGATGATGTGTTCGGCATAGCGGTCGCTGCCGGTGGTGAATCGCGAGAATGCGTCGGGGCTGGTCAGCGGGTCTTCGGCGCCGTGGATGAAGGTGATCGGCCTGTCCAGCCGCTTGGCCTCGGCTTCCCACTCGTTCATGACGAAGTCGAAATCGCCGCTCATGCCGAAAACGGAACTGGCGTAGAGATCGGCAAACATGCGGTAGGCTTCGGTACCCGTGGCTTCCCCGTCGAGCACATGCATGTCGATCGCGCAATTGTCGAACAGGCGGGACAGAATGGTACGGCAGGTGCTGCGGTCAGCATAATATTTGTAATATTGCCAGTTCACCTGCCGGAAAATCTCCGGATCGCCGGTGAGCTGTTTCAGACCGCGATAGAAGTGGCCGGCCGTATCACGTTCGCCACGGCCGCTGGTCAGATTGACCGACTGTAGGATCAGTTTCGAGACCAGGTGCGGATAGCGGTTGGCGAAACGGATGGCCAGAACACCGCCGAGGGACTGGCCCAGCAGGGCGACGGGGCCATCGCTCTCGGTCTCCAGCCAAAGGGCCAGGTCCGCAAATCCTTCCTCGATAAAGCCGCTTTGCCGGGCCAGATCGCCGGGTGTCCGTGATTCTAGGAAACCGGGGCGGATGGGAATGGTCAGCCGGATATCGGCGGCCTCAACGTGGCGGGCCGCGCCGGCGAGCGTGATGGGAAACATCATGCCATGGATCATGACAAGCGGTCGGCCGGAGTCGGGACCGCAGGTCAAAAGCCGCATCACGCGGCCATTTGGCAGGCGCCTGACGATCAGTTTGGCGTCTTCGGAAAGATAGCGCGCCACAAATGCCTCGGCGGGACCGGCATGGGCCGTTTCGCCCTCGCTGAGTGAAAGCAGGTGCACCAGTTGGCCCAGCATGGTGCGCACAAGGTCTTTCTGGTCGGCGCTATAGGTCTTGGACATGACCCCCTTGATATGGGCGCGCTTGGTCTCGAAGGCGACACCGTCACTTTCGGCCGCTTCGCGCAGGGTGAGGCCGCCGACGATCTGAAACATCACCCTTTGTTCAGCCGCTGTGAAATGGCGGTCGGGCTGCATGAGGTCCAGCATCTCGTTGAACAGGGGTTCGGTGACCATCAGCCCGCGCACCTGCCGGCCCACCTCGCGGTCCGCACGGGTGGGCGTGAACGGCAGGAACCAGGCAAAGCGCGTGCCGGACGGCAGCATGGACAGCGCCCCTTCCAGCGGGGAGTGACGGGCAGCGATCTGGGTCAGTTGCTGGACGTCCGGATCGTCCTGGCTGTGCGGCAATAGACGGGTGGCGCGGCTGACCAGGTCGGTGGCGCCGCCCCTCAAGAAGGTGCCGTCGGGACGATGATCGGACCATTTCAGATCCAGCGCCAGCCGGCCGCCCCGAGAGCGGGCAGCGAGCACGCGCTGTTTGGCATCACGCGCCTTGTCTTCGGGCAAAAGCGAAAATGCCGCGTCGAGATCGCTTTCGATCCTGTCGTTCATCCCGGCTGCCAATGCATCTTGTTTGCGTCCTCATGCAACAATTCATGGCTTGGCGCGAAATACCATACCCATTTGGGTAATGTGGCACCGTCCACGGGAGGGTAGAGTGAAGCGGTAACCCAAGGTGTCAACCCGAGCGGTTGCTCTCACCCGGAACCCATGGTCACTCGCGGGAATTTAGGACGCAGTCTTGCGGGATAGACCTTTGGGCTTCGGGAGGAGCGGTCTGCCGATGTCCCGGAGCACCCTGTACACGACGCAGTCATTGAGGACATTGTGCCGAGGGACAACGCTTTCGATTGTTCCGCAGGGCCCGGGGTCGACGGAGTGCCGGATGGCCTGCGCTCTATCCGACCAGAACGGAGCGCGTGCACAGGACTTTGTAAACACGGACATCGGCTTCGCCGAGGCTGAGGCCGAGGGTCTGCAGCAGCACGTTGATGAGGTTGTCCAGAGCCGGGGTAACGGGGGCGATGAGCCGTTCGATCGCAGGGCCGATCAGCGCGGTGCCGAGACCCAGCCCGAGGGTTTCCACCCGCAAGTCGAGGTTGCGCATAAGTGAAGAGACGGCACTTTGCAGCGCCGTGTCCGTTGCGGCGGTGTGTACTCGGGCGTTGGCAATGTCGGTGCTTGAAAAGCGCAGCCGCTCGGGGTGTAGCGCACCGACATCAAGCGCCGCGCTGCCGGTGACCCGGACCAGCGGCAAGTTGAGAACGTCGGCAGGTCGGAGCTGTGGCGGTGCATTGAACACAGCGAAGCTCTCATCGGCGGCTTCGCCCACAGCCACGCGGACGATGCCGGGTCGTGTGTCAATGTCGGCGCTGCCGTTGGGGCTGGAAAGGGTGGGGCAACTGGCCCGGCCCACCCGCGCCTCGGCGTAGGCCATCTCGGTGTAGATGGGCAGGTTGATACTGCCGTTGCCGGTGGCCGGGTTGCCCAAAAGGCGCACCGCGAGTTGCAGCCGCAGCTGTGCGGTGCGGGCCACGGCCGAGCGCTGACCCAGCACGAACCAGGCGTGCGCGGGTGGCGCGCCGATCGCCAAGCGGACGGTGGTTGTGGCAATGCCGGGCACGCCAAGCCCGAGATCGAGGGCGACTTGTCCGGTGCCATCGGAGACGGCTGCGGCGGCCAAGAGCATTTCAAGAGCCGAAATACCTGCCGCCAGACCCGAAGGAGCTGTACCCAGGGTAATCGATCCGTAGCGGCCGAGATCAAACAGACGACGCAGATCAAGGCTTTGCGCCGGAACAGCATCGGCGATCAGACCCGCTGCATGGGCCGCATCATCGGCAAGCAGCGCCTCAAGCGCCCGGGCCAAAGCCGCGCCTTCGATGCGCGAAGCAAGGACCTCGTCATAGGTCACTGCATCGACATCCATCTCCATGGCCAGGGCGTCAAGCATGCGGAACAGGTCTATTTCGGCAGAGGCCAGCGCCTCGTAGCTCATCAGGTCGAGACTGAGACTTGTGCCCAACAGGTCGCCCAACACGGCGTTGAGCACGCCGCCGTGCAGCGAGGCCAGGCGGCTGCCGACAGAAAAGGCAACCTCGGGTACGGTCGTGGCAGTGGCGGCGACTGAAATTTGCGGCGGCCTTGACCACCATCCGGCGAAAAACAGCGTTCCGGTTTGCCGGTAGGTCACCTGCACTGCGTTGATATGGGCACCGTCCTGGTCAAAGCGCTCGGCAGGTGCCAGATCGGGGTCGGCGATGTAGGTCCCCGGGATCACCTGGACCTGGCCGCTGCCGGCGGGATCAGTTGAGGTTTCCAACCCATGCGCTTGAAGCACTTCGCGCACGATCACGCCAGCCCGCTCCGGATCGCGGGCCGCGGTGATCGCCGCAAGGTCGACGGCGGACTGGGCCAGCCGCCGTTCCTGATAAAGCGAAATTTCGTCCACCGCGAGCGCGCCGAAGCCGAGCAGCACCGGCAGGATGAGAGCGAATGTGAGCGCGATGTTGGCATCTTCGTTGCGCCAGAGCCGAAGCAGCAGTTGGCGGATGCGGTTCATCAGATGCCGCCTTTGCGTATGGTCGAGGCAAATCGGATGGCCCGCGCCGGCATCGGCAGCGGCACACCGAGATTCCAGATGGGGAGTTGGCGGGCATCGAAGGCGACCAGAACCTGATACTGGTTGGGATCGGCGGGTGAATTGCCGACCTGATAGGTGATGTGCGCCGCATCGAGCAGCACATAGAGCCCGGCATTGCTTTCAATGAAGGTGCCGACAAGTTGGTCGCGTTCCTGATCGGTCAGACCGGCAATGGCCGTGCGGTTTGCATCTGCCGCCAGTTGCTGGACCGAATGAGCCGCGCCGAAATAGATGGCGTAGGCAATCAGCCCGAAAGTGAGCAGCAAAAAAACCGGCGCGATCAGCGCAAACTCAACAGCCGACGAGGCTGCGGTAGCACGGCAGAACTGAAGTCGGTTTGTACGCAATACTTCGGGCAGCATGGATCTGCTCCGTAAACTTACCGGCAAATTGTACAGGCAGCGGGCGCGCGCCTCTATCTGGAGAGAATGCGTAAAGGCCGCAGCCAAATCTGCGGAAACTGGCTATGCGGGCGTTTACCCTGTGGTAAGCCTGTTCCATGTTCACCGGCACCTGCCGGACCAAGGAAAGCTGATGCCTCACCCCGACGCGCCTGATACGCCATGCGTTCTGATCGACCTGGACAAGGTCGAGCGCAACATGGTGCGGGCGCAAAAACATTTCGACAAATTGGGCATTCCGCTGCGGCCGCATATCAAGACCCACAAGCTGCCCCTGTTCGCCCGCAACCAGATGGAACTGGGGGCCATCGGCATTACCTGCCAGAAGGTGGGCGAGGCCGAGGTGATGGCAGACGCGGGGCTCAATGACATCATGATCCCGTTCAACATCATCGGCCCGGCAAAGCTGGAGCGGGTCAAGGCGCTGAGCAAAAGGGTGAAGCTGACGCTTTGTGCGGACAGTGCGGAAACCGTGGCCGGCTATGCCCAGGCCTTTGAAAAGGCCAGGGATCCGATCAATGTGCTGGTTGAGTGCGATACGGGCGCCGGACGATGCGGCGTCCAGTCACCGCAAGGCGCTGTTGCCCTGGCGCGGCTGATCACCCAGCACAAGGGGCTGCATTTCGCCGGGCTGATGTCCTATCCGCCCCAGGGGCGGTCGGAAGAAGCGCTTGCGTGGCTGCGCCAGGCGGTGGAGACGCTGAGCGAACTGGGACTGAAGCCCGAAGTCGTTTCGATGGGCGGCACGCCCGACATGTGGCTGGACTGGCCGAGTGACCTTGTCACCGAGTACCGGCCCGGCACTTACGTTTACATGGACCGTTCGCAGGTGGCGGTGGGGGCTGCGTCTTTTGAGGATTGCGCGCTTACGGTACTGGCAACTGTGGTCAGCCGCCCCACGGACAAGCGAGTAATCATTGATGCCGGTTCCAAGGCACTGACCTCGGATCTTCTCGGTCAGGTCGGCTACGGCCATATCCCCGAGTTTCCGCACGCCATCATCACCTCGTTGAGCGAAGAGCACGGCATTATTGAACTGCCCTCACCTTCGGCGCGGCCGCAGATCGGCGCGCAGATCGAGATCGTGCCCAATCATGCCTGTCCCGTATCCAACTTGTACGACCGGGTACATCTGACCCGGCGCGGGCGGCTGGTGGACAGCGTCGATGTGGCGGCGCGCGGAAAATTAAGCTAATCGGAATGGGTATTTGAGGGTGGGCCTTTCATGCGCGTTTTGATTACCGGCGGGCGAACGCCCTTTGCGCTGCATCTGACGCGGCTGTTTCACGCCGCGGGGCATGAGGTGACCGTGACCGACAGCCAGCGCGATGCCCTGTCGCGGTTCACCAAGTTCAAGTCGGCCTTCGTTCAGACCGCCAGCCCACGCTTTGATCGGGCGCAGTTCGAGAAAGACTTCAGCGCGCTGCTCGAGAAGGTCCAGCCCGAGCTGATCGTACCGAGCTGCGAGGAACTGTTTTACGTTGGCAGTCTTCTGGAACGGCTCGGCAAGAGTGACATCTACTTCGGACCCAAGACCGATCTGGCCGTGCAAATGCACAACAAGGCGAGCTTCGCCCAACTGGCATCTGAAATGGGCTATGCGCCGCACGAGAACCACTTGCTGACCAGCCGCGAGGACATCGACGGATTCCGCGGCGACACGCGGGAGTTCGTGTTCAAGGCGGTCTATTCCCGCTTTGCCAGCCGGGTTTTTGTCGGGCCGGAGCCCGCAGAACTTGATGATCTGGTCCCCACGCCAGAAGATCCCTGGCTGGCACAGAGCCGGATCACGGGCCGGGAAATCTGTGCCTATGCGGTGGCGCGGCACGGAAGGATCGTGGCCTCTGCGCCCTATCACAACCTGATGCGGGTGGGGCAAGGCACTTCGATTGTGTTTGAGCGGGCCATGGCGCCGGACGTGGAAGAGTTCCTGGACGCGTTTGCGCAAAAGACCGGCTGGCACGGCCAGATCTCATTCGATTTCATCCGCCAGCCGGATGGCCGGCTGGTGGTAATCGAAGCCAATCCACGGGCGACCATGGGTATCACCCTGTTCTTGCCGGAAGACGGGCTGGTCGATGCGATCCTGGGAACCAAGGAGAGCGCCACGCCGTCGCGGCGGATGACCGGTATCAAGGGCACGGTGGCGCTGGTCGGCATTCTGGGCGCTCTGGGCTTCCTGCCCCGCCAGCGCTGGTTGCATTACTATCGTGCTTGCGATGATGCGCTGAAGTTTCCGGGCGAAGGGCCGCTGTGGATCGGCCAGTCGCGCTGCACGGACGAATATTTCAAGCTGGCGCGGAAGAAGAAAATCTCGGTGCTCGAAGCCACGACCTATGACATGGAGTGGAATGGTGAGCCGTTGGGGCAGCCCGAACCGGCTGCCGCGCAGGAGCAGTTTGAACCGGCGCAATGAGTTCACGGGCGGCGGTTCATTTCAGGCGGCTGCAGGAAGCCAACGCGGACGGCAGGCTGGCCGGGCTGGTCGGCGACGGCGCCGAAGGCTGGGCCTATCTGGAAGCCTGTGAAGCTGCGCCGGCCGGAGACATTGAGCTCTCCTCACTGCGCGTCGACGGACCGGCGGGACCCGCCGGGTTCGCTCCGTGTTTTGTGGCTCCGTTTCAGTGGCTTCCCAACCCCGGGAAAGGGCGAAACTGGCCGGGTTGGGTGCAAGAACTGAGCAGTATCCGCCTTGCCGCAATCGGATCGCCACATGCCAATGAACTGGGCGTACGCCTTGATGACGCGCTGGATTTGCCGGATCGTGAAGCGGTCTTTGAAGCATTGCTTGACGGGCTGGAAATGTGGGGCGCCGACGAGGATGCCCACATGCTTTTGGTCAAGGATGTCAACGACCGGGACGTGGGCGTTGCCGATCCCATCCTGCGCCGAGCAGGCTATGTGCGCATGGTGGCGCCTCCTCTGGCCTATCTGCATCTGCCATTCGACAGTGCCGAGGCGTGGCTGAAGGCGTTCAGCCACCGCAAACGCAAGGACATCCTGCGCAACCATGCGAAGTCCGGGGATGTTTCGGCCGAAATACCCGGCGACATCGCGGGCCTTTCGGACCAGCTCAACGCACTGGCTGACGAAACGCGGGAGCGCGCCGATACCCAGTTCGGCGGGCTTGAAGGCAGTTCACCGGCATTTTTTCAGGCTCTGGCGGAAAAGGCGGGCGAACAGGCGGTCTTTGCGCTCTACCGGCTGGACGAGAGGCTGGTCGGCTTTTCGCTGATGCTGGTGGACACACAACAGGTGTTCGGCAAGACGATCGGCCTGCACTATCCCGAGGCGCGGGAGCACAAGATATATTTTCGCAACCTGCTGGAGGGGATCGAACTGACCACTGCGCGGGGCCTTCAATGGCTATGCATGGGGCAGTTGGGCTACACGACAAAGCTTCATGTCGGCGCGAAGCTTGAAAAACGCTGGTACTATTTGAAAATGCGGGGGCGCTATGCGGCCGGTTTCGGCTTTTACAAGCGGTTTCTTGAGGGGCGTCGGGTCGAGACGGAATCGGCGGAGTTTGATATGCCCGAGCGCTTTTTCGCCAGCGACCCGGGAGGTCCACAGCCGCCCGCACATTTGATGTTTGGAACAGACGGCAAGGATAAACGTTCAAATGGTTGACCTGCTGGTTCGGCTCTACGATCTGCCGGAATTCGACGGTGCAGCGGCGCTGGCAAAACAGGGCATCACCATCCGGCGGGCCATCCCGCCTGAGCGGCATGTTGTGGTGGACTTTGCTGCAAGCTTCTTTGCAGGCTGGGGGTCTGAATGCGGCTTTGCCTTTTCGAGCCTGCCGGTACCGGTGTGGATCGCCACCCATCGGGGTCGCGTCATCGGCTTTGCCTGTGTCGAGGCGACGGCAAAGGGGTTCTTTGGCCCAACCGGCGTGGCGGAAGACTGGCAGGGCAAGGGTGTGGGTGTGGCGTTGTTGTTCGCGGCCCTCAACGGACTGCGTGAGGCCGGTTATGCCTATGGAGTTATCGGCGGCGTTGGCGATGCGCTGGGCTTTTACAGGAAGTATCTCGATGTCGTTGAGATTCCCGGGTCGGAACCCGGGGTCTACAGGGACATGCTGCACTCGCGCGATGATCAGGCCGACTAGCCGGTCCCCGTCCTCCGCTTGGGCGCGGAGCCGGCTTCGCCTGAGACACTATCCCGCAACCGTTCAGCGGCCCGGTTGAGCGCACGGGCACTGATGCCCTCGAGCGTGGGTTTAACCGGCACGGCCTTGAGGCAGGCGCGGATTTCGGAAGGCACTTCAACCTGCAGGTGCTCGAACGGTGCGGGCCGGCCCAGCAGATAGCCCTGGATTTCATGACAGCCGCGGGCAGCCAGGATTTCGAGTTCCGCGACTTCCTCGACGCCTTCAGCGACCAGCCGCATGTCGAGCGCCCGGCCGAGGCGTATGATCGTATCGACGATGGCGACGGCGTCTTCCTCGTTCTTGAGGTTTTCGACAAATGACCTGTCGATCTTGATGGTGTCGAACGGGAAGCGGCTGAGGTAGGCGAGCGAAGAATAGCCGGTGCCGAAATCATCGAGCGCCACGCGGACGCCGAGCGCTTTCAGCCTGTTGAGTATGGCCACCGCCAGCCGGTCATCCTCGATCAGGATGCTTTCGGTGATCTCGATCTCCAGCCGTTCGGGTGCCAACCCCGTGTTGTCGAGCAGCAGTTCGAGCGTTTCGACAAAGCCTTTTTCAGCAAACTGGCGCGGGCTGACATTGACCGAAACGGTGCCCCCAAACTGTTCGGCGGCCATGCGGCAGGCCGTTTCCATCACCCAGTTGCCGATGGCGATGATCTTGCCGGAATTCTCCGCAACCGGAATGAAGTCGGCGGGCGAGACGAGACCCTTGGATGGATGGTTCCAGCGGATCAGTGCCTCGTAGCCGGTTATCGAGGTGCTGGCCAGATCAAGCCGCGGCTGGAAATAGAGCTCGAACTGGTTCTGCTCGATGGCGTCGGCCATGTCTGCTTCCAGCATCTGGCGGCGCCGCAGTTCCTGGTCCATGCCCAGTTCAAAGATCGAGTAGCGGTTCCGGCCGGAATTCTTGGCGTGATAAAGCGCGGTATCTGCCCGCGAGATCAATTGCTCGCCCTGCAGTCCGTCGCGCGGACAAATGGCAACGCCGATGGAGGCCGAAGGGTGGATGCGCAGGCCTTGCGCCACCTCGACGGGGCGGCTCAACTCGTTGATCAGGCGCATGGCGAGGTCTTCCGCCTGGGAGGCGAACTCAACTGTCATCTGCAGCACCGCAAATTCGTCCCCGCCAAGACGGGCGACCATGTCGCCGGGGGCAACATTGCGGCGCAGCCGTTCGGCCGTGACCTTGATCACCTCGTCACCGGCGGGATGGCCATGCAGGTCGTTGATGTCCTTGAAATGATCGAGATCGATCAGCACCACCGAGGATGAAACTCCGGCCGCAATGGTGCGCTTGATCATGGCCGACAGTTTCTCATTGAAGAGTGCCCGGTTCGGCAGATTGGTCAGCGGATCGTGCTGGGCGAGGAAGCGGATTTGCTGTTCGGCCTTCTTGCGCTCGCGCAGGTCGACAATGGCGATGACCTCAGCGCGTCGGCCTTTGTAGATGATCGAGCGGCCCCGCACCTCGACCGGGGTAACATCGCCTGAATTGTGCCGGACGCTGATTTCCTGCGGTGTGCCAGAGCCGTCGGCGACGTGGCGGGAAAACGCCGCATAGTCCTCTGGAGCGATGAAATCGACGATGCGGCGTGACTTGAGCGCCGCCACAGGCAGCCCGAACAGGTCTTCGAGCGCGCCATTGCCATCGATGATTTCCCCGTCGACACAGATGCAGAGGCCCTCAAAAGTCGCGTCGGCGAGGGCCGTCAACCGTTCGGCTTCCTCGTCGGAGCGCTGCAGTTCGACTTCGCGGGAGCGGATGATCTCACCCTTTTGCAGCCGCTCCATCAGTTCGTTGAATATTCGGGTCAAGTGTTCGGCCTCATCGCCGGCATCGACCGCCAGACGGGTGTCGAGGCCCGCTGTTCCGCTGGCGAGCGCCTGCATGGCCTGTTCGACATGGCCGATGCCCAGTCGGGTCGCGTGTTCGGTTTCGTTGAGGCCGCGTTCCTCGTGCCGGGAATTGACACGCACGGGCAGGAACGTGTCGAGAAGCTTGAAGAAGATGAAGCCGGTCGAGAAAGCCCAGGCGAAGTTGACGCCGACGGCAATGGCCTGCACCTGCAGTTGCGCGAATGCGTTGCCCAGGGGAAGATTCCCGGCAGGCGCCAGAACAGCCAGCCCAAGCGTGCCGAGGACACCGGCAAACCCGTGCACACCGATGGCGTTGACGGCATCATCGATGCCGAACTTTTCAAGAAGGCTGTTGCCCCAGACGGCGCTCAGTCCGCCGAGCAGACCGATAATGGTCGCCCCCGGTCCGTCGAGCACCATGCACCCGGCCGTAACAGCGACCAGTCCGCCGAGCATGCCGGCCACCGCCTTTTCGGGCAGGATCACCTTGTCCTGCCAGTAGCCGAGAAAATATCCGGCGACCGCGCCGGCGGAGCCGGCCAGCATGGTATTGGCGATGATGTGGGCAATGTCGAAACTGGCGGCAACAGTTGAGCCGCCATTGAAGCCGATCCAGCCGAAGAACAACAGCAGAGCACCGGAGGTCGCCAAGACCGGACTGTGCCCTGCGATGCGCACGGGCTTGCCTTCCGGCGTGAAACGCCCCAGCCGCGGGCCAAGCACGATACAGGCGGCCAGCGCCATCCAGGCGCCGGTGGCATGCACCACGGTCGAGCCGGCAAAGTCGACAAAACCGAGATGGGCCAGCCAGGCGCCGGAAGCGTCGCCAAGGGCGGAGCCCCAGGACCAGTGTACAAAGACCGGATAGATGAGACCGGCCATGACGACGGTGCCCAGCACATAGGCAGGCAGCTTCATGCGTTCGGCAACGGCACCTGAAACAATCGTGGCGGCGGTACCGCAGAACATCACCTGGAAGACGAAGAAGGCAATGGTCCAGCTATCGAGGTCCGCGAGGCCGAGCAGGTTCATATCCCAACCCACCGGCGCAAAGGCGGAACTGGTGCCGAAGGCCAGCATGAAACCGAATCCGGCAAACACCAGAACGGAGAAAACAAAATCAAGCAGGTTCTTCTGGGCGACGTTGATCGAATTTTTCGATCGCACCATGCCTGCTTCAAGCAGCATGAAGCCGATCTGCATCATGAAGACGAGGGCGGCGGCCACAAGTATCCAGACGATGTCGAGGCGCAGGCCGAGATCGGAGGTGCCGGCGGCATCCTGGGCGGCAACCGAAATTGGGGAAGTCACAAGTGCAGGCAGGAGCATGAAAAACAGCAGCCGTTTGGTCATCACGATGCGTCCCCGTCGTGCATTCCGTCCCGGCGGGAGAGTGACCTGAAGGGCTTAAGGAAACATTATTTTTGCCATTGATTTCAGCAAATTGCGGCGATCTTTCGGTTTTGCCTAATTGTTGTGCAGATAGGTGATTGTCGGTTCAGTTTGAACCTTATGGGACGTGCCTGCGTCGGAACTGATGTGCGGCCCGGCCTCCCCGCGTCTCACATTCAGTCGTCGCCCCCCGCGACTCCATGCTTCAGGTCCGGCTCTGGCCGGACACAAGAAAGGATACTGACATGACCTTTTTGAAAAACACCATCGCCCTCACTCTCGTCGCCGCCACCATCGCCGCTTCCGGCACCGTGGTGCAGGCGGCTCCGCAGCAGCTGCAGCTGGACCTGCCGATTCTTGTGGATCGCTACTACGAGATCAAGAATCCCGCCGGCCCGGTGACCGCTGTCGAGATCCCGGATGAACTAAAGGGTCCGCAGATTCTCTACGTGGTGCCCGAATTCGATCTGGAAGACATGCCCAACCCGCAATGGGAACAGCAGGTGATCGTGCGCCGCTAGGCGCCTTTCAAATTGGCAAACGGGCCGGACAGGGAATGCCGGCCCGTTTGTTGATGCCTTGCTCAGATGAAATCGGTGAGCAGGGCCAAAAGGATAATCAGGGGGATGGGGATACCGATCAACCAAAGTCCGATGGCACGCATTTTTCTCTCCTTGATCACATCCGGCGTCATGGCGCGGAGTTCAGGAAGATAAGCGTTCAGCCCGGAATTGGTTCCCTCGGCAGGATCAGATTCCCAACGGATAGAACAGTACCCGCACAGCCATGAAGATGATGATCAGCGATCCGGGGGTCCAGAGCGCCGCGCGGATATCGTGAATCTGGGCCGTGTAATAGGCCACGAAATGCAGCAGCCGGGTCACCACATATCCGTAGAACAGCACCTGGGCGAGCCACAGCGGCGGTGCGGTGAGCACGTACAAAAAACCTGCGACGATGAAGAAGGGGACGTTTTCCAGATCGTTATGCTGGATGCGCCGGACGCGCTCCACACTGTCGTTGATTTCAAGCTGGTTGGGATTGGGATCCGGATTGAGCCGGGTCTTTTTCAGGTCTTCGGGAGATCGATAACCGGCCTTTTCCGCCGTCATGCGCGCCACGGTGAGCCAGGACATGGCGACGGTCTTGAGCACCATCAGGCTGGCGGCGATGGCAAAAGCAGCGAATACGGGATTTGCGAATTCGATCATGTTCCCCTCCCCGGCGTGACAAGCGCCACACCAAAAGTGATCTCCAGACTATTT
Source organism: Devosia sp. (assembly GCA_017794705.1). GTDB lineage: Bacteria > Pseudomonadota > Alphaproteobacteria > Rhizobiales > Devosiaceae > IH3. The sequence continues at coordinate 1,827,884 of CP051235.1, forward strand.
TTCGACTCTTGTTCAAAATGTCAACCCCCGGTCGACAAATGCTCGATCGAGCGCTAGGTTCGGGTGAACCAGTGGAGACGGAAATGAGCAACAACCAGAGGACTCCCGGCCCGGAACACGGCAGTCTTGCGGCACAAAGGCGCCTCGAGCGGCAGCGGTTGAAGCGCCAGCGTGCCCGGCAGGAAATCCTTCAGGCGGCGCGCGGGGTGGTGCTGGCAAAAGGCGTAGCCGAAACGACGCTGGAAGCGGTCGCCGTTGAGGTGGGTATGTCGAAAACCGCGCTCTACTATTACTTCCCGTCCAAGGACGCCATGCTGGTCGATCTTGTCTACGGCATCTTCGCGGACTTGTCAGAACAGACCCATGCTGCGGTCGAACGAGAAAAAAACGGGACCGGCGCGGTGCGGGCGCTTATTGCCGCTACGCTGGGCCGGTTCTTCAAGAGAATCGACGACTTCCGGCTGGCCTATCTGTCGGGCCAGGTCTTGCGCCCCGGATCGGTAAAGGTTGCCCCGGAACAGCTGGAGCGGGTGCGGCCGCTCAATACACTTGCCTATGCCGGCACGGCGGAGCGTCTGGCGGCGCAAGGGCCAAACCGGGCCGGCGTCGACCCGCGCCTGATGGCCTTTCTGGCGCAGGTTTCGGCTCTCGGCGTGTTGACCATGAAAGGCATGGTGGAAAGTGTCGATGATCCCTTGATCTATTCCGACGAGGAACTGCAAGACGCACTGGCCGCCATCTTTGCGGCCGCGGCGGAACCAGCAGTGCAGAAGTGATAGGTCCGCACGGCTCGAAGTTTCCAGCATACGCAACGAAATCAATCTGAAACTATCCGGAGAGAACCGCGTAGCTCCTTACAAGTCCGTCTCAACAGACGGCCAGTGACAGCGTTGAAGCTGTGCTGAAAAGCAAAGGAGAAACGCTATGAAAAAGATACTCGCCGCACTTACTCTGTCTGTCGCCGCTACTGCCGCGTCGCCGGCACTGGCCGACCATTTGAACATTGAAGTCGATGGCATCTGGAACAAGGGCGCCGCCATCAGCGTGCCGTCCGTTCTGATCGACAAGGCCGGCTTCATTGTCATTCATGCCGTGGTTGACGGCGAAGTGGTGGTTCCCGCCTCGATCGGTCACACTTATCTGCAGCCCGGCACCACGGAAAACGTTGAAATCACCGTCGACTATCCGCTGGAAGAAGGCGAGGATTTCATCGCCATGCTGCACTATGACACCGACGAAGATGGTGTCTACTCGTTCGGCGAAGGCATGACAGATGTCGACGGCCCGGCCCTGAACGCGGAAGACGCACCCTACGTGCAGCCGTTCACAGGCGGTGGCAGCATGGGTGCGATGTAACTCGCCCCTTTCGGCTACCTCATTTAAAGAAAGGCGGGTCAGCGACCCGCCTTTCGCAATGTTCGAAGAGCCTTGGGCTTACATGCCGACGGCGTCAGTGATCGCGGTGGTGTAGGCGCCTTCCGGCTCGTTCTCGATGATGCCCTGGTCGAGCAGTGCCTGCTTGGTGCGCTCGTAAGTGGTCAGATCGAGGGCCGGGTCGTTGGCGTCGACCAGCTTGGAGACTTCGCCCACCATATAGAGCTGATGATCGTACTCGGCAGCGCCGGTCTCATCCATGTCGACGACGATCTGGGCCGCCTCTTCAGGATTGTCGAGCGCGTACTGCCAGCCCTTCATCGAGGCTTCGACGAAGCGGACATAGGCGTCGACCATGGCCGGATCGCTGAGATCCTCTTCCATGACATAGAGCCCGTCCTCGAGCAGATCATTGTCCATTTCGGTATAGTTGAAGATGGTCAGATTGTCGGGGCCGTAGCCGGCGTCGAGGGCCTGACCGTACTCATTGTAGGTCATCACCGAAATACAGTCCGCCTGGCCCTGGATCATGGGCTGGATGTCAAAGCTCTGCTGCAACACCGTGACGCCGCCTTCGGAGCCGTCAGTGGCCAGGCCCAGCTTGTTCATCCAGGCAAAGAACGGATATTCGTTGCCGAAGAACCAGACGCCCAGCGTGTGGCCGGGGAAGTCGGCTTCGGAAGTGATGCCGACTTCTTCGGGGCAGATCATCATCAGGCCCGAGCGCTTGAACGGCTGGGCGATGTTGACGATCGGCACACCGGCTTCACGGGCCGAAAGGGCGCCGCCCATCCAGGCGACAATGATGTCGGCGCCGCCGCCGGCGATCACCTGCTCGGGAGCGGTGTTGGGGCCGCCGGGCAGAATGGTGATGTCGAGGTTGGCCTCGTCATAAAAGCCCTTGGATTCAGCCACCAAATAACCGGCGAACTGCGCCTGGGTCACCCATTTGAGCTGCAGGGTCAGCGCGTCCTGTGCCATGGCCATGGGCGACGCCGCCATTGCGGCGACACCTGCGGCCAGCGCTATGAGTTTCTTGTGCATGTCGTAACGTCCTTTTCTCTCTTTGTTAGTCGCGCATTCCAACCGGTGCGCCGGTTTTGAATGCACTCCCTGTTACGCCCGTCCACTACGGACAGACGGATGCCAGAAGGTCACCGCGCGTTCGATGAGCGCGATGAGGCCGTAAAAGGCAGAGCCCGCCACCGCCGCGACGGCGATCTCCGCCCAGACCAGGTCGATGGCCAGTTTGCCGACCTCGGTCGAGATCCGGAACCCCATGCCCACTATAGGGGTGCCGAAAAATTCTGCCACGATCGCCCCGATCAGGGCCAGAGTGGAATTGATCTTGAGCGCGTTGAAAATAAACGGCGCAGCTGCCGGCAGACGCAGCTTGATCAGGGTGGTGAGCCACGGAGAGGCGTAGGTGCGCATCAGGTCACGCTCCATCGACCCGGCGGCGTTGAGCCCGGCGACCGTGTTGACCAGCATGGGAAAGAAGGTCATGGCCACCACCACCGCCGCCTTGGAGGGCCAGTCGAACCCGAACCACATGACCATGATCGGGGCGATACCGATGATGGGCAGGGCGGAGACGAAATTTCCAATGGGAAGAAGCCCCCGCTTGAGGAACGGTGAACGGTCGACAAGCACGGCCACGCCGAATCCGGAAAGGCAGCCGATGGCATAACCTGCCAGCACTGCCTTGAAGGTCTGCTGGAAATCGGCCCAAAGCATGGGGACCGAATTGACCAGCCTTTCCCAGATGGCGGAGGGCGGCGGCAGGAGAACCTGCGGCACGGCGAGGCCGCGGGTCAGGCCCTCCCACAAGACGAGCAGGGTGACCCCGAAGATGACGGGAACGGCAAAGCCTGCAATGCGCGAGGCACCATGCCGGCGCACCAGATATTCGTTGAGCGCCCATGCGGCGACCCAGAAAAGCAACGCGCCAATGACGAGTTGGGGGTTCATGTCGCCACCCCCATGCGCCTCAGTACGATTTTTTCCGCCACACCGACCAGCGCCACCAAAGTAGCGGCCAGCGCCGCGGCAAGCAAAAGAGCAGCCCATATCTGGATGGTCTGGCCGTTATAGGAACCAGTGAGCAGGCGCACGCCCAGTCCGCCGCCGGCGGCGTTGCTGAGTTCACCCACCACAGCGCCGATCAGCGAAATGGCAATGCCGACGCGCATGGAGGCAAACAGGAACGGGATGGCCGACGGCCAGCGCAGCTTGGTGAAGATCTGCCAGTCATTGGCATTGTAGGTGGCCATCAGATCGAGCTGGATCTGTTCGGGCGAGCGCAGGCCCTTGACCATGCCGACCACCACCGGGAAGAAGCTGAGATACATGGAGATCAGCGCTTTGGGCACCATGCCGGTGACACCAACGGCCCCCAGACCCACCACCACCATCGGCGCGATGGCGAGGATGGGAACCGTTTGACTGGCAATGATCCAGGGCATCAGCGAACGGTCCGATGCCTCATTGTGAATGATGGCGACAGCCAACCCGATCCCCAGCAATGTGCCGAAGGCGAAGCCGAGAAGCGTGGCGGAAAGGGTGATCCATGAATGATAGGCCAGCGAGCGGCGGGAGGTAATTTCCTCCTCGATGGTCGCTTTCCATACTTCGCCAAGGATTTGATGCGGGGCGGGCAGCAACGGCTTGGCCTGTGCCCAGGTCTGGCTCGCAAACTCGGTAAAGGGCACATTTTCCAGTTCGGCGCGGGCGTTCATCCGCTCCTGCCAGGGCGAATTCATGTGCACCGCCATGGCGTACCAGAACACCAGGATCGCCGCGACGACGATCAGGACCGGAAGTGTGTTGCCGTGCCAGAGCCGCGCGATCATCGGCGTCGCCCCTGCGGGACGAGCCGCTGCTTGAGCGCTTCAATCACGCTTTTGGCTTCAGCCTCTGAAATGCCATGCGCCAGCTTGAGTTCGTGTCCGTTGGCGGTGATGCCGATTGCCGATTGCGGGATGCGGCGGTTGTTGATCCTGACGCTGCGCGTCGGATCATCGGCGATAAAGCGCATCGGGCCGACGTCATTTGTGGCGTAGGTCTTGTTCCATGGAACAAAAAGGATCGAGCGGGCCAGCATGAGCCCCGAGTTGCGGGCAATCAGCCTTTCACGCCCGAAAAGGAACCACAAAAGCCGGACGACAACGAAAACCAACGCAGCCGTCCAAAGCGTAAGCCAGACCCGGTAGAAAGCCGGATCGCCGGCGCCGGCGCTCATCATCAGCGCCACGAAGAGGCTGCCAGCGCCGCCGACCACCAGTATCAGCGCATGGGTGAAAATGACCAGAAAGTTGCGCGGCACGCGCAGGTGAATGGTGGTTTCACCCTGCCCATATTCGATGCGGGCCATCGGGCGCGGCGCGAAGAGGCCGCCGAACAGGGGTTTCGGCTCACTCATCTGCATAGGAATGTCCGGCTCTCAGACCCTCGCGGACGCGATGAGCGACCTCAAGAAACTCCGGTGTTTCGCGGATATCGAGCGGTCGTTCTCTCGGCAGCGGGCTGTCGATGATATCGGTCACCCGGCCCGGGCGCGGCGACATGACGACGATCTTGGTCGACAGGTAGACCGCCTCGGGGATCGAGTGGGTGACAAAGGCAATGGTCTTTTCAGTCTTCGCCCAGAGTTCGAGCAGTTGCGCGTTCAGATGATCGCGCACAATCTCGTCGAGGGCACCGAACGGCTCATCCATCAGCAGCAAGTCGGCATCAAACGCCAGCGCCCGGGCGATGGAGGCTCGCTGCTGCATGCCGCCGGACAATTGCCAGGGATATTTCTGCTCGAAGCCGGTGAGGTTGACCATCTCCAGCGTGCGGCTGATGCGATGTTGCTGCTCGGCGGTCGAAAGCCCCATGATCTCGAGCGGCAGCGCGACATTGCGCTCCACAGTGCGCCAGGGCAGCAGCGCCGCGGCCTGGAAAACATAGCCATAGTCCCGGTTCTGGCGGGCTTCGGCCGGCGTCTTGCCGTTGATCGAGATCGCTCCGCCAGTGGGCTGCTCGAGATCGGCAATGACGCGCAGGAACGTGGTCTTGCCGCAGCCGGACGGGCCGATGAAGGAAACGAACTCGCCCTTGTTGATGTCGAGCGAAACTTCGCTGAGGGCCTGAACCGGCCCGTCATTGGTCTCGAAGGTGAGCGAGAGCTCTTTGGCGGAGACGACTGTGGTCATTGCCCCTCACCAGAAACGAACTTGACGTCCCGGCTCAGGGCTGGGACGGCAATCAGTGTTATCGACCCTTGTCTCAACCCCTAAACCCCCGTCGCCGGAATGCCGGTGCGTTCGACCTTGCGGGGCGCGGTGAGTTCCTTCCAGGTCGAAAGGGCTTTGTTGACGGCCTGGTAGGGTTCGCGTTTGACGAACTTGCCGTGGCCTTCCTGATTCTTCATCGTGCCTTCTTCAACGGCCACCTGGCCGCGGGTCAGGGTGAAGCGGGGCAGGCCTTTCACGTGCTTGCCCTCAAAGACATTGTAGTCGATGGCCGACTGCTGGGTTTTGGCAGAGATGGTTTTCTCGCGCTTGGGGTCCCAGACGACGATGTCGGCGTCGGCGCCGACCAGAATCGCACCCTTCTTTGGATAGGTGTTGAGAATCTTGGCGATGTTTGTTGAGGTGACCGCCACGAACTCGTTGGGCGTCAGCCGGCCGGTTTCAACGCCATAGGTCCAAAGCATCGGCATGCGGTCTTCCAACCCGCCGGTACCGTTGGGGATCTTGGTGAAATCACCGACACCGTTGCGCTTCTGCTCGGTGGTGAAGGCACAGTGGTCCGTCGCCACCACCTGCAGGGAACCGGCCTGCAACCCTGCCCACAGCGAATCCTGATGCTGCTTGTTGCGGAATGGCGGGGACATGACGCGGCGGGCGGCATGATCCCAGTCCTTGTCGAAATATTCGCTTTCATCGAGGGTGAGGTGCTGGATCAGCGGCTCGCCATAGACCCGCTTGCCCAACTGGCGGGCGCGGCGGATGGCTTCGTGGCTTTCCTCGCAACTGGTGTGCACGACATAAAGCGGCACACCGGCCATGTCGGCGATCATGATGGCGCGGTTGGTGGCTTCACCCTCCACCTGCGGCGGGCGCGAATAGGCGTGGGCCTCGGGGCCGTTGTTGCCAGCGGCTAGCAATTTGGCGGAGAGGTCGGCGACCACATCGCCATTCTCGGCATGCACCAGCGGCATGGCGCCCAGTTCGGCACAACGCTGGAAGGAGGCGTACATTTCATCGTCCTGTACCATCAGCGCGCCCTTGTAGGCCATGAAGTGCTTGAACGTGTTGATGCCGTAGTCCTTGACCACGGTTTCCATCTCGTTGAACACCTGTTCGCCCCACCAGGTGATGGCCATGTGGAAGGAATAATCGCAGTTGGCGCGGGTCGACTTGTTGTCCCACATGGTCAGCGCTTCCAGCAGCGACTGGTTGGGCGAGGGCAGGCAGAAATCGACCACCATGGTCGTGCCGCCGGACAGGGCGGCGCGGGTGCCCGATTCAAAATCGTCCGAGGAATAGGTGCCCATGAAAGGCATTTCGAGGTGCACGTGCGGGTCAATGCCGCCCGGCATGACGAAGCAGCCGGTCGCGTCGAGCGTTTCATCGCCGGAAAGGTTGGGGCCGATTTCGGTGATCGTCCCGTCCTCGATCCTGACGTCTGCCTTGTAGGTCAGGTCGGCGGTAACGATTGTGCCGTTCTTGATGACTTTGCTGGCCATGGGTCTACCTCTTTGTCAGTTCTTGCGTTTCTTGCGCTTCACCCGGACGGGCGGCGCCTCTTCGTTTGCCGGTTCCGGCATGTCGCGCGGTTCAGCGTCGACCAGCGGTGTGATGGCCGCGCCGGCCGCAGTTGCTGCGGCGGCTGATGGCTGGGGCTGTCCGTTCCGTATTCGCTTCACATCGTTCACCAACGCCCCAAGCGTTCCATACACCGGCATGAGCACCTCGAACCTTGTTGGCTTGAGATCACCGGAAGGGGCGCAGGCGGCCTGCATCTCGGCCTGATATTCCGACGGGCACCAGATCGAGGTGAAGCCGAGCAATTGCTGGGTCACTTCGGTGCGCAGATCGTTGATGCGCTCGTAGTGGGCGCGGTTGATCGCGAGCGTCGTGATCAAGGCGGTGGCCACTGCCGCGCCGAGGATGACGAACAGCAGCATGGCATCGCCCGTATAGTCCTGCGAGACCAGCGCCCAGAGCATGGTGAGCAGTGTGAAGACGATGAAGGTTTTCGAGATGCGGAAAGCGGTGTTGATCGCCGTCACTTCCTCCAGGTGCTTTTTCTCGTTGGCGGCGTCGATGGCTTCCAGCTTGCGGCGGAATTCGAACAGGCGCTGGTTTTCCGCCTCGCTATGCGCCCGGCCCCGGGCCCGGCGCAAGATGTCGAAGGCCGAGCCGGCCATGTCCTCGATGGCGTCCCAACCGGGCAGCGGGATGATGGCGGGCGGAATGTAGTGCCCGATCCGGTCAAAGGCGACGAAGGTGATGTGGATGGCAGTGAGAAACAGAAAGAAGATCAGGAGCAGCGCGAAGTCCGACACGCCAAGAATGTCGAAGATCGCCTGATAGTTCTGAATGATGGACTGGATGAGCTCGAGGTTGGGCAGCAAGCCCTCGGCCGGATTGCCGAGATTGAAGAAACCGGCAAGCACATAGAACACGGCTCCCGCCACGATCAGCCGCGCGGTGATATAGTTTGAAAACTTGACGACGCTTTCAAGCAGTCCGTCCAATTCAGTTCCCCCGTGCCCTCACAAGCCGCCTATTCCACGATCTCCGCCGTTTCCAGCACCGCGTGCAGCAGCACCTCGGCGCCTGCCGTGGCCCATTCCTTTGAAATGCTTTCCGCCTCGTGGTGGCTGAGGCCATCCACACAAGGGCACATGACCATGGCGGTGGGCGCGACCTGGTTGATCCAGCAGGCGTCGTGGCCGGCGCCGGAGACGATGTCGCGGTGTGAATAGCCAAGCCGTTCGGCGGCGTTGCGGATGGCAGCGACGCAGTTCTTGTCGAATTCGGGCGGATCGAACTGGCCGGAAATCTTGTGTTCGAAGGTCAGGCCCAGCGCCTCGCAGATGCCCGGCGCGCGTTCGTAGAGTTCCTTTTCCATCGCGGTCAGCGATTCAAGGATCGGCGAGCGGAAATCGATGGTGAAGACCACCTTGCCGGGAATGACGTTGCGGGAGTTGGGATAGACATCGATATGGCCGATGGCGCCGACTGCGATCGGCTGGTATTTCATGGCGATCTCGTGGACCAATTCGGTGACCTGGGCCAGCCCGCGCCCCGCGTTCTTGCGCATGGGCATGGGCGTGGAGCCGGTGTGGCTTTCCTTGCCGGTAATGGTGCACTCGATCCAGCGCAGACCTTGCCCGTGAGTCACCACGCCAATGTCCTTGCCTTCCGCCTCGAGGATCGGGCCCTGCTCGATATGCAGCTCAAAGAAAGCGTGCATCTTGCGGTCGCCGACCTTTTCATCGCCCTTCCAGCCGATGCGCTCCAGTTCATCGCCGAACTTCAGGCCCTTGGCATCGGTATGAGAGTAGACATCCTCCTGGTCGAGTACGCCCACGAACACGCCCGAAGCCATCATGGCGGGAGCGAAACGGGTGCCCTCTTCATTGGTCCAGTTGGTCACAACGATGGGATGTTTGGTCTTGATGCCGAGGTCATTGAGCGTGCGGACCAGTTCCAGCCCACCCAAAACGCCAAGGACGCCGTCATAACGGCCGCCGGTTGGCTGGGTGTCGAGGTGCGAACCAACATAGACGGGCAGTGCATCGGGGTCGGTGCCTTCGCGGCGGGCAAACATGGTGCCCATCTGGTCGACACCCATGGTCATGCCTGCCTCTTCGCACCATTTCTGGAACAGGCGGCGCCCCTCGCCATCCTCGTCGGTGACAGTCTGGCGGTTGTTGCCGCCGGCGACTCCGGGGCCGATCTCGGCCATTTCATGAATCGATGACCACAGCCGGTCGCCGTTGATCCTGAGATTTTCGCCGGGTGCTGCCATGATCTATCTCCTTAGTGGCCTTGATCAGCGGTTGCGGTCCCGTCCCCTCGCCCCTTTGGGGAGAGGGTGGCCGGAGCGAAGCGCAGGTCGGTTGAGGGGTTGCCGTGAAACACCGAAACAAGAGTTTCAAAACAGCCCTCAAGATTCTCGAGAACTTCATTGTTCCAGAACCTAAGCACCGAGTATCCGGCACCATTCAGGTAGGCCGTTCGACGTTTATCTCTTTTGGATTCCGCGTGCTGGCCACCGTCAATCTCGACAACCAGCAACTCCGAACGGCACGCGAAATCCACAACATACGAACCTATCGGGAACTGTCTGACAAATTTCTTTCCGTTTACGCCACTGTTCCGGACGAGCCTCCAGAAGGCTTTTTCGGCATCACTCGGGTCGCGACGGAGTTTTTTGGCTCTGGCTTCAGTGAATGTTGTGGGCGCTGCTCCCCTCACCCGACGCTGCGCGCCGACCTCTCCCCGAAGGGGCGAGGTGGGGGCGGTGCCTTTTTGAGAGGTGGTGGACAAAATCATGCCTTTATCAGCTCGGGAAGGTAAACTTCGCGCCCTCTTTGACGCCGGTGGGCCAGCGCGTGGTGAGAGTTTTGAGACGGGTGTAGAAGTGCACGCCTTCGGGGCCATAAATGGAATGATCGCCGAAGATCGAGCGCTTCCAGCCGCCGAAGGAGTGGAAGGCGACCGGCACGGGAATGGGCACATTGATGCCGACCATGCCAACCTCGATCTGGTCGGCAAAGGAGCGGGCCGTGTCGCCGTCGCGGGTGAAGATGGCGGTGCCGTTGGCGTATTCGTGGCCGTGGATCAGGTCGACTGCGTCTTCAAAACTGTCGCGGCGCACAACCGATAGCACCGGGCCGAAAATCTCGTCACGATAGATCGACATGTCGGGCGTGACCTTGTCGAACAGGGTGCCGCCGACGAAATAGCCGTTCTCATATCCCTGCAACTTGAAGCCGCGGCCGTCGACAACCAGCTCGGCGCCGGCCTTTTCGCCCTGATCGATATAGTCGTTGATGCGGTCAAAGGCGGCCTTGTTGATGACGGGTCCCATTTCCGCCGACGCATCGGTTGATGGGCCGATCTTGAGGGCTTCGACTTTCGGTTTGAGGGCGGCGACCAGCTTGTCGGCGGTTTCCTCGCCGACCGGCACGGCGACCGAAATCGCCATGCAGCGTTCACCGGCGGAGCCGAAGCCTGCGCCCATCAGCGCGTTGGCGGCCTGATCCATATCCGCGTCAGGCATCACCACCATGTGATTTTTGGCGCCACCCAGCGCCTGTACGCGCTTTCCCGCTTTGGTGCCGCGCTGGTAGACATATTCGGCGATGGGGGTGGAGCCCACGAAACTGACGGCGGCGATATCGGGATGGTCGAGAATGTGGTCGACGGCTTCCTTGTCGCCATGAACCACGTTGAGAATGCCGTCCGGCAGCCCTGCTTCCATGAACAGTTCCCAGGCCAGCATGGAAGCCGAGGGATCGCGTTCGGAAGGCTTCAGGATAAAGGCGTTTCCGGTGGCAATGGCCATGGGATACATCCACATGGGCACCATGGCCGGAAAGTTGAACGGGGTGATGCCGGCGACCACACCCAGCGGCTGGCGCTGGGCAATCGTGTCGATGCCCGGGCCGACGTTGCGGGAATATTCACCCTTGAGCATCTGCGGAATGCCACAAGCAAATTCCACCACCTCGAAGCCACGGGCGCATTCGCCCAGCGCATCCTCGTGGGTCTTGCCGTGCTCTCGCGAGATCTCGCGGGCGAGGTCATCGACATTCTTGTTCAGAAGTTCGAGGAACTTGAACATGACGCGGGCGCGGCGGGCCGAAGGCATTTCGCCCCAGGCGACTTGCGCCTTTTTGGCGGAAGCAACCGCAGCGTCGATTTCGGCATTGGTCGACAGCGGCAGAGTGCAGATCTGTTCGCCCGTGGCCGGATTGAAGACGGGCGAAGTGCGGCTGGACGTGGAACGGACCCGCTTGCCGTCCACCGCATTGTCGAGCGTATACATCAGGCCACCTCTTTGAGGACCGTGCGGATCCCGTCGACAATCTGGTCGATGTGGGTCTTTTCGACAATCAGCGGGGGCGAAAGGGCAATGATGTCGCCGGTCGTGCGGATCAGAAGGCCGTTTTCGAAGGCTTTCACGAAGGCAGAGAAAGCGCGTTTCGTGGGTTCACCGGCAATCGGCTGCAGTTCGACGGCGCCGACCAGACCGATATTGCGGATGTCGATGACGTGCGGGGCATCCTTCAGCGAATGCAGCGCCTGCTCCCAGTACGAGCCCAGTTCGGTGCCGCGTTCCAGAAGGCCCTCTTCCTTGTAGGTGTCGAGGGTGGCGAGGCCCGCAGCAGCAGCCATGGGATTACCGGAATAGGTGTAGCCGTGCATGAACTCGATGACGTGTTCGGGGCCGGTCATGAAGGCGTCGTGGATGTCAGCTGTGACCATCACCGCGCCCATGGGGATGACCCCGTTTGTCAGGCCCTTGGCGGTGACGATGATGTCGGGTTGCACGTCGAAATAGTCGGCGGCAAACGGTTTGCCGAGGCGGCCATAGCCGGTGATCACTTCGTCGAAGATCAGCAAAATGTCATGCCTGGTGCAGATCTCGCGCAGCTTTTTCAGATAGCCCCTGGGCGGAATCAGCACGCCTGTTGACCCGGCCACCGGCTCAACGATGACGGCGGCGATGGTTGAGGCGTCGTGCAGCGCCACAATCCGCTCAAGTTCATCAGCCAGTTCGGCCCCGTGCTCGGGCTCGCCCTTTGAGAAGGCGTTCTTTGCCGGTAAATGGGTGTGCGGCAAATGATCGACGCCGGTCAAAAGCGTGCCGAACATCTTGCGGTTGGGCACGATGCCGCCCACCGAAATGCCGCCGAAGTTGACGCCATGATAGCCGCGCTCACGTCCGATCAGCCGGAATTTCGAACCGTTGCCCTTCACCCGGTGATAGGCGAGCGCGATCTTGAGCGCGGTCTCCACGCTTTCCGAGCCCGAGTTGGTGAAGAACACATTCGCCATGCCCTTGGGCGCAATCGAGATCAGCCGGTTGGCCAGTTCGAACGCCTTGGGGTGGCCCATCTGGAAGGCTGGCGCATAGTCCAGTTCCGCCGCCTGGTTCTGGATCGCCTCGGTGATTTTCGGACGGCAGTGACCGGCGTTGACGCACCACAGGCCCGCTGTGCCATCAAGCACCGAGCGACCGTCGGAGGTGGTGTAATGCATGTCATTGGCGCCGACGAACATGCGCGGCTGTTTCTTGAACTGCCGGTTTGCCGTGAACGGCATCCAGAAGGCGCTCAGGTCATTTGGTGTTACGCTTGACGGATTTGTCACGAGACCTCCCTCGCGGGTGCGCAGTTTTTGCGTCGCATCCGCCCCTCAGAAAATATGTGTTGCCAGATTTTTGACCATTTGGAAAAATGTTATCATTCTGATGGGGGCGATCAAGACCAAATATTGCTAGCTTTCGGGATGAAAGAGAGGGGCAATGGCACAGAACCGGATCGAGCGTTGGTAACGGCCGAGGGCGCTGGCGGAGCGTCACCGGACCGCGGGGAAACCCGCATCCAGCGCGAAAAGCGCGAGATCATTCTCGAGGCGGCGCTGGACGTGTTTTCCGCCAACGGGTTCCGCGGCTCGACCATCGACCAGATCGCCGAAGCCGCCGGTATGAGCAAGCCCAACCTGCTCTACTACTTCAACCGCAAGGAAGACATCCACAAGCCATTGATCGAGCGGCTGTTGCACACCTGGCTGGCGCCGCTGGAGGAAATGGACGGGTCAGGCGATCCGATCCCGGAAATCCGTTCCTACATTCGCCGAAAACTCGAGATGGCCCGCGACTACCCGCGCGAAAGCCGGCTGTTCGCCAATGAAATCCTGCAGGGTGCGCCGCGCATCATCGATCTGCTGGAAGGCGAGCTCAAGGAACTGGTTGACCGCAAGGCAAAGGTGCTTGAGCGCTGGATGGACGAAGGCAAGCTGGTGCGCGTCGACCCGCGCCACCTGATTTTTTCCATCTGGGCCACCACCCAGCACTACGCCGACTTCGACGTGCAGGTGAAGGCCGTGCTCGGCAAGCAATATTCAGACGGCCGGTTCGAGGACGCGGCGCGTTATCTGGAGCAACTGTTCGTGCATGGGCTGAAGCCGAAGGGCTAGTTCCGCGCCTGACCCTATGTCCGGTTATCCTGCTCTTCCCAGAGCTCGATCGGGTTGCCTTCCGGGTCGTGCAGCCGGGCAAAAATGCCGTTGGGATAGGTCTCCGGATCGCGTTTGACGTCGATGTCCGCGCCCTGCAGTTGCGCGACCATGCCGTCCAGATCTGCCACCCGGAAATTGATCATCCATTGTTTGTCAGCCGGGAAGTAGGTCGTGTCGCTTTTGAACGGTGAAAATACCGTCGGGCCGGCCTGTTGCATCCAGCAAGGGTCGTCATAATTGTCGGGAACCAGGTCAACGCCAAGGTGATCGGCGTACCATTTTGCCAGGGCGTCCGGATCGCTTGAACGAAAGAACAATCCGCCAATCCCAAGGACCTTTTGCATTTTCGCGCCCCAATCCGTTTCAGGAATCCTTGGAAAAGTAGAGAACGACCAGTCCGAGGCAAGTCACAAATGCGCCGATCATCACGCTGACCGGCACCCAGCCGTTACCCAGCAATCCCTCGTACAAGATCACAAACACCGGCACGAGGTAGCCGTAGGCCAACATCTTGGAGGCCGGCATGCGCTGGGCCGAGAACTGCATGAGCAGGAAGGTGATGGTGCCGGAAAACAGGGCCAGATAGACAATCGCCATCCACGCGACGGGTGGCAGGGCTGTCCAGTCGGTCGAGATAATCCCCGGCGCCCCGTAAAGGCTGATCCAGAAGCCGGTGGCCACCAGAATGAAAAAGGTCGAGACCGAAGAGGGTTCACCCCGGTCGAACTTGCGCAGCAGGGGCGCGAAAGCAGCGTGGCCAATACATCCGAGGAAATAGATCACCTCGCCCTGCCCGATGTCGAAGCGCAGGATGGCATCGACATCGCCACGAAAGATCACCCAGACCGAGCCGACTGCCGCAAAGATCAGCGAGACGCCAACCAGCGGCCGCACCACCTGCTGCAAAATCAGATAGCCGAAGAAAGCCGTGAGCAGCGGCATCAGGGTGAAGACCGCGCTTGTGGAGACCGGCGAGGTCATGGTCAGCGCCACGAACATGGCGACAAAGTAGAAGCCCATCAGCGCGCCGAGAATGGCAAAGCGCCACGGGGCCTCGGGCCACTGGAAGCGGTGACCGCGCAACCCGAACGCATAAAGGCCCATCACCGCCGCACCGATGATGTAACGCACAGCATTCAGCGGGGCCGGATCAACATAGGGCAGTGCGAGCCGTCCGAACGAGAAGGATCCGGCGATCAGTGCGGCAAAGGTGAACATGGCCAGATGCCCGCGAAACCGGTCAATGCCGGTGGCGTGGATCTGGTGGGAGGGCACGGGCGCGTCGGTCATGCCGGTGAACTAGCACAGCTCATGTCACGGCGCGCCCTTGTTCTGACCTGTTGAGCGGGAAGCTACTCCGCCGCTTCCTTCACGCGGCCCGGATTGTTCGGGTGCGTGGTCCAGTTGGCGTAGTCGGCGTCGACCTTCTTTTTGGTGCGCGGATCGACCAGTCCGGCCGCCATGGGTTCCATGGTGATGCAGTCATCAACCGGGCAGACGTTGACGCACAGGTTACACCCAACGCATTCGTCGTCCATCACCTCGAACCAGCGCTTGCCGTCCTTGCTGCTGGTGATTGCCTGGTGCGAGGTGTCTTCGCAGGCAATATGGCAACGGCCGCACTGGATGCACAGATCCTGGTTGATGCGGGCCTTGGTGACATAGTTGAGGTTGAGATATTGCCAGTCGGTGACGTTGGGCACGGCGCGACCAATGATATCGTCCAACGACTTGTGGCCTTTTTCATCCATCCAGTCGCTGAGACCGGAAGCCATCTCCTGAACGATCTTGAACCCATAGGTCATGGCCGCTGTGCAAACCTGCACATTGCCACACCCGAGCGCCATGAATTCGGCTGCGTCGCGCCAGGTGGTAATGCCGCCGATACCGGAAATCTGAATGTCCGGTGTTTCCTTGTCGCGGGCGATCTCGGAGACCATGGACATGGCGATCGGTTTGACTGCCGGGCCGCAATAGCCACCGTGGGTACCCTTGCCGTCGATCGAGGGTTCGGGAGAGAAACTGTCGAGGTTCACCGAGGTAATCGAGTTGATCGTGTTGATCAGCGAAACCGCATCGGTGCCGCCATTGAAGGCGGCGCGGGCCGGCTTGCGAATGTCGGTGATGTTGGGGGTCAGCTTGGTGATCACGGGCATGCGGGTGTTCTGCTTGCACCAGCGCACGACCATTTCGACATATTCGGGCACCTGACCGACGGCCGAGCCCATGCCGCGTTCCGACATGCCGTGCGGGCAACCGAAATTGAGTTCGATCCCGTCGGCACCGGTTTCCTCGACAACCGGAAGTATGGCCTTCCAGGCGTCCTCCTCGCAGGGCACCATCAGCGAGACGATGACGGCGCGGTCCGGCCAGTCCTTCTTGATCTGCTTGATTTCCCTGAGGTTCACCTGCAGTTCGCGGTCGGTGATCAGTTCGATATTGTTCAAACCCAGAAGGCGCCGGTCACCGCCCCAGATGGCGCCGTAGCGTGGACCGTTGACGTTGACCACCGGCGGACCTTCCTCACCCAAAGTCTTCCAGACCACGCCGCCCCAACCTGCCTTGAAGGCGCGTTCGACATTGTAGGCCTTGTCGGTGGGCGGCGCCGAAGCGAGCCAGAACGGATTGGGGGACTTGATGCCGAGGAAATTCGAAGAAAGGTCTGCCATTTGATCCTCCTCAGGACGTGCCGGTAACGAGCGGCGCATAACCGACAAAGCAAAGATAAAGACCGAAAATCAAAAACCCGGCGGCGCTGAACAACAGCGTGCGACCGACCGTTTTCGGTGTCTGAAGTGTCATTTCCGGAATGGCGATCAGCGAGGCGCCCTTGCCGACCGCCGCAACGCCCAGCAAGCTGACCGCAATTTCCGGAGCATTCGACCAACGGAAATGATTGACCAGAATGACCATGCCGACAATGAAATGGGCGGCGCCCGACAAGTTGAGCAGCACCGGATCAGCATTGGCGTTACCCATGACCATGCGCTCGTAGAAGGGCTTCGACACGAGAAAGCCGATGCCCGTCACGACCAGATATAGCCCCCCGATTTTGGCGATCAGTTCGGTCACGATTTGAGGCTCTCCAGCAGAACCAGATTGTCTTCACTGTCGCGGATCATCAGCCAGCGTACGCCGGGTTGCCAGGGCGCGTCGGCTGGACCGTCGGTGATGGTAACCCCTGCGGCCTTCAGCTTTTCCGCCTCTTCGTCGACACTGTCGCAGACGAGGCATAGCGCCGGCTTGTCGTTGATTTGCATGTCCGAAGTGCTGGCGAATTGCAGCCTCGTCTCGGCGCCGGGCAGGGTCAGAAATATCCAGCGCCAGTTTTCGCCGTAGGGTACGTCCGTATGCACCTTGAACCCCAGGTTCGCGGTGTAGAAAGCCAGCGCGCGGTCCTGGTCAACGACGGGTATGGACTGGAAATTGATGCGTGTGACCGCCATTTCCCTCCTCCTGTCTTCTGCTCAGGTCGCATGCGGCTGGTTCAGCCGGTCCAGAAAACGCAGCACCCGCTTGCGGTTGGCGCCCAGATCGCCGCCGCCAATGCGCGAATGCGAATAGATCGCCAGCGTCGATCCCGATTCCACCCCGAGCACCCGAACGTAGAAATCGTCCTTGAACCGCAACAGGCGGGTGACCGCCACGGCGTGCAGCTGTGTGTTTTCCGGGTCGGTCTTGATATCCTGAAAGCTTCCCTCGGTTCCAAGATCGGAAACCACCGCGTCGAAGAGTTCCTGGGGTGACAGCCGGTATTCCGGCGTGACCATATCCGCCTTCGCCCTTGTCAGGCCCGGGGGCGCGGCCAGAAAATCGTTGGGCTTCCGCGAGCGGCGGAAGGTTTCGAACGCCAGGAACTGCGTCACGTGCCACTTTGCCCACTCATCCTTGAAGCATCCGGTGGATGCTTTCGGCGGCATCACGACCATGGGCGACAGCGGTTACGGTGAGGTCATCTCCACCTGCTGCGCAGTCGCCGCCGGCCCACACTTTGGGGTTTGAGGTACGGCCCTCATCGTCGATGGTGATGCGTCCGCCGGTCAGCGTCAGCCCCTCGACATTTTCTTCTTCCAGCGTCTGGCCGATGGCTTTGAAAATCTGGTCGGCTTCAAGGGTCAGCGTGTGGCCTTGCCCCACCAGCCTTCCATTCTCCAGCTTTGTGTATTCCAGCTTCAGGCCGGAGACCTTGCCGTTTTCGGTCAGGACTTCCAGTGGCTGCAACCAATGGCGGATGTTGACGCCTTTTGAAGCGGCAAGGTCCTGTTCGAACTCGGAGGCGTTCATGTGATCCTGACCGCGGCGGTAACAGATGGTCACTTCCTCGGCGCCCAGAAGCTTGGCCTGCACCGCGGCATCGATTGCGGTCATGCCGCCGCCAATGACGATAATCCTGCGGCCGATCTCGAGTTTGGACAGGTCGTTGGACTGGCGCAACTCGGCGATGAAATCGACGGCGTCGCGAACGCCGAATGAATCCTCACCCCTGGCGCGAAGTGCGTTCACGCCACCGAGGCCGATACCAACAAAGACCGCATCATGGTCGCTGGTCAGTTGGTCGAGGTTAAGCCCCTTACCGAGCGCCTTGCCCAGTTCAATCGAAATGCCGCCGATGGCGGTGACGTAGTCGACCTCGGCCTGGGCGAAACCATCGACGGTCTTGTAGGAGGCGATACCATATTCGTTCAGTCCGCCGGCCTTGGGACGGCTGTCGAAGATAGTCACATCATGGCCATGCACCGCAAGCCGGTGGGCGCAGGCAAGTCCTGCGGGGCCCGCTCCGACCACCGCGATCTTCTTGCCTGTCCCCTCGGCCCGGGAGAAAAACTGTTTGCCCGCCTGCATGGCCGCGTCAGTGGCATAGCGCTGCAGCTGGCCGATCTTGACCGGCTTGCCTTCGGCCACCTCGCGCACGCAAACCTCTTCGCAAAGGGTCTCGGTGGGGCAGACCCGGGCGCACATTCCACCCAGGATGTTCTGGTTGAAAATGGTTCTGGCGGCGCCCATCGGATTGCCGGTCGAAATCTCGCGGATGAACAGCGGGATGTCGATCTCGGTCGGGCAGGCGTTCTGGCACGGGGCATCATAGCAGAAATAGCAGCGCTCGGCCTCGACCACCGCTTCGTGATCATTGAGGGGAGGATGCAGGTCGGCGAAGTTGCCCTTGTACGCTTCCGCGGGCAACCGGTTCCCTGCGATTCCCTGTTTCAGCATCCCGGACGCCGAATCTGCCGACATTTATGTCCTCCCCTCAAGGCCACTTGGCCGCTGTCCTCTGCTGCCAGACGAAAACGCTAGCGCAGTTTTGTTTTTTTATCAATTGGTCAAAAATCAAGATTTGAACGCGTTAAATTCCGGTTAACCGCGCCGCTTCACCGATTGTTTAGCAGCGGTGCGCAGATTGGGGGCGGGAACATTATCAGCGGGACTAGAGGATGCAGTCTGCCGCCTTTGTCGTCGGCCCCCCGGACGGGGCGGGCGATGCGTTAGTACAATTGGGTTCTGAGGTCGGGTTCGAAACCGTCGCCTTCTATGCCAGCCCGCAACAGGTTCTGGCGCAAAGCCGGCGGACGCCGGTGTGCTTTTTCCTGGTCAGTTCATCGGTGCCCAAGACGCAGATTTCGGACTTTGTCACGGAAATTCGCCTGCACAGTGATACGAACCTCAAATACGCACCGATGCTCTATCTCAGCGAAGATCCTTCGCCGCGCACCATCAGCTTCTGCATGCAGTCCGGTTTCGACGATATTGTCGCTCCGCCATTCACCGCGGCACGGCTGACCGAACGGCTGCGGGCACAGTTGGGCGCCACAAAGATCTATTGCCGCACCGACACCTATTTCGGGCCGGACCGGCGGCGGCTCGAGAGGCCGGGCGATCCGGTCAACGAACGGCGCGGCACCGGCGGCAATTGCGACATCATGGAAGTGCGGCGTGACCTGAGGGTGGGCATCAATGTGCGCAAGCGCCGCTCCGGATCTGTAACCCTTCCCGTCCAGCCGCCAACTGTCCCGGCATCCAGCGAAATGATGCTGCTCGACTGACCCGCGTGCCGCCCTCGCGCATGGACCATCCCGCCCAGCCGTTGTAAGCAAACTCATGTTCGCCGTCCGACTCACCCCGCACGGGGGCCGGGCGGTATTTTGTGGAGGTTGCCATGCCGGCGCAGTACCGGGTCTATGCCGCGTTTTTCATCTATGCCCTGACCATGGGGCAGATCTACCCGCGACTCGGCGATCTGCAATTGCAGATGGGCGTGGGCGAAGGGGCGCTGGGGGCAGCATTGATGGGGGCGGCGCTGGGCACACAGATTTCACTGATGTTTGCCGGGCCGATGATCGAAAGGTTCGGCTATCGGCTCTGCCTGATCATCGCGATTCCGCTGCTGGGGCTGGCCGAAACCGTGGCGACGCTGGCCACCGGACCGTGGTTCTTCTTTTTCTTCCTGATGTTGGCGGGCATGGCGATCGGGGTGATCGAGATCATCGTCAATGTCGAGGCGGACCGGACCGAACACGCGATCGGCAAACGCATCATGAACCGCTCGCACGCCTTCTGGAGCTTCGGCTTTTTTGGCGCGGGAGCCGTCGGCATCGCCATGAAGGCGCTCGACATCTCGCCCACGATGCATCTTTTGATCATGGCCATCATCGCCGGGATCGCATCCTTCCTCTTGTTTCGCGGTTTTGCCCCGGCCAAGTCGCGTGTCGCCGAGGATGGCGAAAAGCCGCGTTTCGTGCTGCCGACCACCGGCATCCTGCTGCTGGTCAGTTTCACGCTTTCGGCGATGATCCTTGAAGGGGCGGGCGCGGACTGGTCGGTGATTTTCATGCGCGACGTGTTCGAGGTCTCCCCGGCCATCAACACGACCGCCTTCGCGCTGGGGGCGCTGGCCCAGGCATTGATGCGCTATTTCGCTGACGGGTTCGTCGAGCGGCACGGGCCGGTCAACGTGGCCCGCGTGCTGGTGCTGACGCTTGGTGTGGGCGCGGTGCTGGTGACCTTCGCCATGCATCCGGCCGTGGCGCTGTTGGGCTTTGCGCTGATGGGGATGGGAACCTCGGTTGTGTTCCCGCTGGCCATGTCGGCGGCGGCGCAACGCACCGACCGGCCAGCGGCCACCAATGTCGCGGCTCTGGCGCAGCTTAGCTTCGTCAGCTTCCTCGTGGCGCCGCCCGCGCTCGGGTTCATTGCCGAACATTTCGGCATCCGCTGGTCATTCGGTGTCGGCATTCCCCTGGTGCTGATCAGCCTGCTGCTGGTCAAACAGGTATTGCCGCAAAAGGCGCCGCCGGAGGCCAGCGATGGTTGACGATTCCGTTCCGCCGCTCGAGCCGCTGATCACCGACGGGCGCCAGTCGGAAACCGCGTTGAGGGTGCAGCGCGGCGCGATGCGCATGATGCGCCAGCAACTGGATTTCTGCGTTTTCGCCGAAGTGCCACTGGCCAATGGCAGACGGGCGGACCTTTTGGGCGTCGGACGGCGGGGCGAATTGTGGATCGTCGAGATCAAGTCCTCGCTCGAGGATTTCCGGGTCGACCGCAAGTGGCACGAATACAAGGATTTCTGTGACCGGTTCTTTTTCGCCAAGCCTCCGGAATTGAGCGCGGAAATCTTCCCTGAAACCGAAGGTCTCATTGTGGCCGACGGGTTCAGCGCCGAGGTGATCCGGCCAGCCGATGATGATCCCCTGCCCGCCGCGCGGCGCAAGGCGATGATGCTGAAGCTGGCGCGGCTGGGCGCTGACCGGGTACATGCGTTGATGGATCCCGGGCCGCAATGAAACTTCCCTACCACGCCGATCCGGAAATCCGGTTTGCCCTGGCCGCGATCGGACGCACGGAAGACATCATGTTTTCACCCTCGAACAAGCAGCTGGCGGTGGCCGGCTTCGGCCACAACGTCATTCTGGTCGCCGAGGTGGACATTGATCTGGCGCGCGCGCCCCATCCGGTCATATTCACCCGCTGTGTGACCATGTCCTGCCGCGAGTTCCACCACCCGCACGGGCTGGCATGGCTGGACGAGAAAACGCTTGTCGTGGGCAGCCGGGAAGGTGGCGTGACCATCGTCGACGTGCCGGAACTTGAAGAAGGCGCACGGCAAGTACGGGTCAATGCCCGGCGTCATTTGCCCGCCGACGGGGAACTGATCCAGTCTCCCGGCTCGGTGTGCTGCCTGCCGCATGGCAATGGCCAGGCGAGCATTCTGGTGTGCAACAATTATGTCGACAATGTCGCCCGTCACATTGTCGATCTTGATGAGCACTTCACGCCCGTCTCCGGCGAAAAGCTGCTGGCGAGCGGATTGAGCATTCCAGACGGGATCTGCACCACAAGCGACAGGGACTGGATAGCGGTCTCCAACCACAATCACCGGAGCGTCTTTGTCTACCGGAATGGTCCGGCGCTCGACCCGGCGGGGGAACCGGAAGGCAAGTTGCTCGGCATCAGTTTTGCACACGGTCTGCGGTTCTCCGCGGACGGAAAGTTCTGCCTCGTCGCCGATGCCGGCGCACCGTGCGTTCACGTCTTTGCCGCCGAAGACGGCAATTGGGCCGGCGAACGCGAACCACGCGTCAGGCTGCGCATTCTTGACGATGCAGCCTACTTCCGAGGTGCGATCAACCAGGAAGAAGGCGGCCCAAAGGGACTCGACCTGACCACCGACGGCCGCTTGCTTGTCACCACCTGTGAGGAAGAACAGATCATCTTCACCGATGTGCGGGAAGGGCTGGAAGCCCTTTGCGCGGCCGGGCAGAAGGGCGAAGTCCGGCCGGAGTTCCTGAGCCAGCCCGCACTTGATGCGCTTGCGCTTGAGTGGCGGGCCAGAGCGGAAAAAAACAAGGTAGAAATGACCCTTTCACGGCGGATTCAGCGTCGGCTGAAGCGGGATGTGAAAAAAGCCCTGACGCGTATTGGCCTCGGACAGCGCTTCCGTTGACGGGATCAGTAACAGACACGCCAGTTCGGGGCCGCCTTTTGCCGGCGCAGTGGACGATCATGGGCATATTCATGCTGCAGTCGCTCACCAACGGCGGCGTGTTCACACGCATTCCGGACCTGCAGGCCGGGCTCGGCCTGAGCGAGGGCGCGCTGGGGCTGGCGCTGATGGCGCAACCGGTGGGGGCGCTGACCGCCCAGATGTTTGCCAGCCGGTTCGTCGAACGGTTCGGCACAAGGCCCATTTTGTTGATGGGCATTCCGGTACTGGCGTCGAGCGGGCTGGTGATGCCACTGGCACCTCATTTCGCTGTTCTGGCCGCCGGCTTTTTCCTGTTCGGCGTCAGCTTTGCGCTGACCAATGTGACCATGAACGTGGAAGCCGATCGCGTCGAGGCCGGCACCGGTACGCGGGTCATGAACCGCTGTCACGGTTTGTGGAGCATCGGCTTTTTGCTGGCCTCGCTGTTCGGCACCTTGGCGCGGGGTGTCGGCATGCCGCCGGTCTGGCACCTGGGGCTGGTCATTCCCGTCGCGGTGGTCGGCGTTCTGCTTTTGGTGTGGCCCATGCAGAATTTTCCGGCCCGGGCTTTTGCCGGGGCGGCAAGGAAGCGGATTTTCGCCGTGCCAACCCTGCTGACACTGGCTCTTGTCGGTTTCGGCATCGGCGGCGTGCTGATGGAAGGGGGCGTTCGCACCTGGTCGGTGATTTTCATGCGGGACAGTTTCGACGCCCCGGCCTGGGTCGAGACGCTGACGCTTCCGGCTTTTTTGCTGACCATGTCGCTGGGCCGCTTTCTGGCCGACGGCTGGATCGAGCGGTTCGGACCGGTGCGGGTGGCGGCCGTTCTGATCGGATTGGCCACTGTCGGTCTTGTTGTCGTGGTGACCGCGCCAAACCTTTATCTGGCGATCGCCGGGTTCGGGCTGATCGGGTTCGGGGTTTGCGTGTCGTTCCCGCTGACCCTCAGCGCCGCGGCACGGTTGGGTGACCGGCCCTCGTCGGAAAATGTCGCGGCTGTGACCATGGTCACCACTTTCACCATGCTGATGGCTCCCGGCCTTTTGGGTTGGGTCGCCGAATCCCTTGGAATCAGGATGGCGTTTGCAGTGATGTTGCCGTTTCTGGTGCTGGCCATCGTGCTCAGCCGGTTTCTCAAACCGCGCGACGCGACTTCGGATGGCGATCAGGCGTCCAAAGCCTCCTGAAGCTTTTTCATCAGTTCCAGCCGCTCGCGGTCCGATTTTGCCGACGAAAGCTTGTTGCCTAGCGCAATGGAAAAGGCGGCATATTCATTGTTCCAGTCGCGGGAGAACTGACGCGGATCGATGCGGCGGCGTTCGGGCACAACTGTCTTTTCGATCCCCGAAGCGCGCAGCTCGAAATAATCGTCCAGCAGCGGGGCGATGATCTGGTCGGACCCGAGGCCCAGTTTCATCAGGTCGGCGCGCATGGCCTCGCGGCTGTCGTCCTCGCCATGGGTGAGGAAAAGAGCGCCATGGGCCGGCAGCCGCTCCTTGATCCAGGCGATCAGCTCGTCATGGTCGGCATGGGCCGAATAATTGCCAATCGAGCGGATTGTGGCCCGCACCGGGTATTCCGCACCGTGGATGCGCACCTCGTCGGCGCCGCCCTTGATCACCGAGCCGAGGGTGCCAGGTGCCTGAAAGCCAACGAAGAGGACGGTGGCGTCATGGCGGGCGATATTGGCGCGCAGATGGTGCTTGATGCGCCCGGCATCGCACATGCCGGAGGCCGACAGAATGATGGCGCCGCCGTGAATCGCGTTGATGGCCTTGGATTCCTCGACCGATTCCACGATCCGGAACCGTTCGTCACGGAACAATTCGTCGGCGCTCAACTCGGTATCGCGGAACATGTCGGCATGTTCGATGTAGACCTTGGTTACGCGGCTGGCCAACGGCGAATCGAGAAAGACGCGCTGCGGGTTGATGGCGCCCTGTTTGATCAGCGTGCCGATGTCGTGCAGCAGTTCCTGGCTGCGTTCGACGGCAAAGGTGGGAATGACAAGATTGCCGCCACGCTCCAAGGCTGCGTTGATTTCCTGTTCCAGCGCGTCGCGGCGCTGCTCAAGCGTATATTCGTCGCGATTGCGGCCGCCATAGGTGGATTCGCAAAGAATGTAGTCAAAGCCGGTGGGGGCGTCGGGCTCCTTGTAAAAGACCTTTTCGTCCGGCCCCAGATCGCCTGAAAACAACAGACGGATGGTTTCGCCGTTCTCGTCGTTGACTTCCACTTCAATCGAAGCGGAACCCAGAATGTGTCCGGCGTTCCAGAAACGGGCCCTGACGCCCGGCCCGGGCTCGAACCACTCGTCGTATCCATGCGGCGCGCGATGATCGAGGGCCCTGGCGGCATCGCGCTTGGTGTAGAGCGGTTCAACGAGTTCCTCGTTGCGCCGGGCGCGGTGGCGGTTTTCGCGTTCGGCCTCGCTCTCCTGAATGCCGGCGCCGTCCTCGAGCAGGTACTCAATCAGCCCGCCAGTGGGTTCGGTACAGTGCAGCGGGCCGGTATAGCCGTTCTTGTAGAGGCGCGGCACCAGCCCGACGTGGTCGATATGGGCGTGGGTGAGAAGCACAAAATCGATGTTTCCGGTCTCGAACGGCTGGGGTTTCGCGTTGAGTGCGCGGACCGTCTTGTTGCCCTGAAACAGGCCGTGATCGACCAGAAACTGTCCCCCGGGATGCGTGACCCGATAGCAGGAGCCGGTAACGGTGCCAGCGGCACCGTGAAAATGCAGGGTTACGGTCATGAAACGGCCTTTCGGCGGGCACCAACAGTCGTCTCGACCCTAGAAAGGGGCCGGGTTGAACACAAGTCCGGGACCAACGCTTTTGGCAAGTCGGCTCAGCGGGGCGCGCGTTTGGTCAGAATGCGTTGCAGGGTACGGCGGTGCATGTTGAGCCGGCGCGCGGTTTCCGAGACATTGCGGTCGCAGAGCTCATAAACACGCTGGATGTGCTCCCAGCGCACCCGGTCCGCCGACATGGGATTGTCGGGAGGTTCGGGCTTGTCGCTTTCCTCCGCCATCAGCGCCTTGATGATGTCTTCGGCATCGGCGGGCTTGGACAGGTAATCGACAGCGCCGAGTTTTACCGCCGTCACGGCGGAGGCAATATTGCCATACCCGGTCAGGACCACGGCGCGGGCATCGGGCCGGTTTTCATGCAGGGCCGAGACCACTTCCAGCCCGTTGCCATCCTCAAGCCGCATGTCCACGACCGCAAAGGCGGGCGGGCTGGATTTGACCTGGGCCAGACCCGCGGCGACGGAATCGGCGATCCGTACATCAAAGCCGCGGCGGGCCATGGCGCGCTCAAGCCGGGTCAGAAACGGTTTGTCATCGTCGACCAGCAGCAGGCTGAGGTCGTCACCTTCAATCAATGGTTCGTCTGTCATGTACTCTTTTCCACTCTAGGGCGGCTTTTACTCCCGGTTGATCAAGAGGTCAAAACAGGTGCCGGTAACGGTTTTTCGATCATGTAGCGCGGCCAGGACAGATCGACCCTTGCATGGCCCTCCGCATGCGAGTTGGAAAAGCGGATCGTGGCGCCCGACCGTTCCAGCAATGTCTTGGCGATGAAGACGCCGAGCCCAAGACCGCCGGGACTTGCCGCATCGCTGTTCTCACGCGGCCGGCTGGTCAGATAGGGATCGCCGATACGGGCCAGCATTTCAGGCAGGAAACCCGGCCCGTCGTCGGTCAGCTGGATGCGAATGGTGCGCGCATCCCAGCCGGCCCTCATGTGAACTTTGGTGCGGGCGAATTGGGCGGCGTTCTCGATGAGATTGCCGAGGCCGTAGAGCAGTCCGACATTGCGAATGATCACCGGCTGGTCGGCATCATCTTCAGGCAAATCGATTTCGATGGTTTTGCCTGTCCGCTCGTAGGGCAGGATCAGTTCGCCAAGCAGGTCCGCCAGCGGTACGGCGGAAAACGGGTCCTCGCCTTCCTGGTTGAGTTTTCTCAACTTGGCGAGGATTTCCCGGCAGCGGGCGGCCTGTTCGATGATCAGGTCGACATCCTCGGCTGTATGCCCCGACAGCGGTTCGGCTTTCATTTCACGGGCCGCCAGCACGATGGTGGCGAGCGGGGTACCCAGTTCATGGGCGGCCGCGGCGGCCAGACCATCGAGCGCCGACAGTTGTTGCTGGCGGGAAAGCGCCAGTTCGGTGGCGGTCAGGGCGTCGGTCAACTGCCGGGCTTCGCCCGCCACCCGGCTTGTATAGGCGGCGACAAAGGCGATGCCGGACAGGATCGCAACATAGATGCCGACCACATAGGTGCCATCAAGGACGATCGGACTGGCCGGGTCTGACGGAAGCGGCAGGTGCGATACCGCAAGTACCGTTGCCGTAAAGGCCGCCAGCAGCCCCAGGATCAGGGTTTCGCGTTGCGGCAGGGTGGTTGCGGAAACCGAGACCGGCGCCAGGATGAGCAGCGAGAAGGGGTTCTGCAGGCCGCCCGTCAGCCACAGCAATCCGGCCAGTTGCAGGCAGTCGAAGGCCAACTGGGCGGCGGCGAGCAGGTTGGTGGGGCGATGTGCGGCCCCGAACCGGGCGATCAGCCCCAGGTTAAACAGGGCGGAAAGGGCCACCAGCGCGAAACAGGCCAGTACCGGCAGCGGATAGTTGAGCCAGAAGGCAACGATCAGCAGCGCGGCGCTCTGCCCGGCAAGCGCCAGCCAGCGCACGCGTACAAGGGTTTGCAGCCTGAGGGGGCGCTGGCCAGTGAAGTTTTGGGTCCAGTCGGTCGCCAGATTTGCCATTTGGGCCCTTCTTTTCAGGGAATTTGACGGTTATTTGCGCCCGATTTTGCGGCTTATTGGCGCTCGAAACCGCATTTTCAAGTACCGATTTTCCGATTTTTCAGTCTTGAGGGCCAATTCGCCCCTCCCATATCAGTCCCGTTCGAGACTGGGAGAGAACAAATGAGTACAGCAATTATCAAACCTCAATGGAGCTTTGTCACCATCGCCTTGATGGTACTTGGTTTCATCATCTTCTGGCCCCTGGGTCTGGCCATGTTAGCCTATATCCTTTGGGGTGAGAACTTCGGCGGCTCGTCCGAAAAGGCGGAACGCTGGGTGAACAAGCAAAAGGAATGGGCGCGCAACTGCCGTCACCAGTCCCGCCGCTATTCACGCCACTCCAGCGGCAATGCCGCGTTCGATGAATATCGTTCCGAGCAGATGAAGCGCCTGGACGAAGAACGCCGCCGGTTGGACGAAGAGGTGCAGGAGTTCGACGAATATATGCGCAACCTGCACATGGCTCGTGACCGGGAAGAGTTTGACCGGTTCATGCGCAACCGGGGCCGCAATGGCGACAGCCATTCGACCACCGACAATGAAGAAGGCGGCCATTACCAGGGCTACGGCTCTGACGAGAACCGCAACAGGGACTGATCCCCTGACCTGAAGGTCGGCCCGCACGCGGGCCGATCGGTTTTGAGACCTCCTGACTTAACGAGCGCTCCCCAAATGGAGCGCTTTTCTTTATGCTCGTCGTTGATGCGACTCAAGGCTGGCCCTGAATGATCTTCAAACGCACATCCTTGCCGGAAAGTACCGGGATCGAACTGGACGGGGCGCTTGTCTCCGTCGCAGTACGCACCCATGCGCGGGCCCGCAACTACCGGCTGTCAATCTCACGCAGCGGTGAACCGGTGCTGACCCTGCCGCTGAACGGGCGCTGGAGCGAAGCCGAGGCATTTCTCAACAAGCAGCGGCACTGGCTGGCGGCGCGCCTGAAACGTGCGCCGACGCCCATCGCCTTTGTTGACGGAGCCGAGGTGCCCTTGCGGGGCGTGCCGCATATCATCGAGGCCACGGGGGCATTGCGCGGCAAGGTTCAGGTTGACGATGGCAAGTTGCTGACACCGGGGAGCCCGGAGCATATGGCGCGCCGGTTGACCGACTGGCTGAAGCTGGAAGCCCGCGCCGACCTGACCGAGCGCTCGCATTTTCACGCGGCCCGACTCGGCGTGAAAGTGCGGACCATCAACCTCAAAGCCCAATCCACCCGCTGGGGGTCCTGTTCGACCCGC
Source organism: Devosia sp. (assembly GCA_017794705.1). Lineage (GTDB taxonomy): Bacteria > Pseudomonadota > Alphaproteobacteria > Rhizobiales > Devosiaceae > IH3. The sequence continues at coordinate 1,856,520 of CP051235.1, forward strand.
GGCAATCTCAACTACAACTGGCGGCTGATCCTCGCCCCCTCGTTTGTTCTGGACTATGTGGCTGCCCACGAGGTCGCCCATCTGCGCGAAATGAACCATTCCCCGGCCTTCTGGGCCCGGGTCAGCGAAACCCTGCCCGACATGGAGCGTGGCCGGGCGTGGCTGAAGGCGCACGGCGCAGAACTGATGGTCTACGGGCTTTAGCCGTTGCCGAACAGCCCGTTGATCAGATCGATCAACGTGCGTTGCTGCTGGGGCTGTTGCTGGACGGTGGGCTGCTCGGCGCCAAAGGGCACGCCATAGGCGCCCGGCAGGTCGGACGGAGTGAGGCCGGCGTGAGCCTTCTGCATGAAGTTGGACCAGATCTCGACGGGATAATTGCCGCCGCCCACACCCCGCATCGGGTCGCCATTGTCGTTTCCGAGCCAGACGCCGGTGACAAGGCGCGACGAGAAACCGACGAAGAGGGCGTCCCGGTTGTTCTGGGTGGTGCCGGTCTTGCCGGCAATGGGCCAGCCCGGCACGGAGGCGCGGCTGGCCGTACCCATTTCCACGGCGGAAGAGAGCATGTCGTTCATCATGGCCACGTGCTGCGGCTCGATCACTTGCCCCGGACCTGCAGGGATATTCTGGTAGAGCACTTCCCCATCGGCGCTTTCGATACGGGTGATGACATGGGCAATGACGCCATTGCCGCCGTTGGCAAAGGGTGCGTAGGCGGCCGTCAGTTCGAGCAACGAGACTTCCTGGGTGCCGAGCGCTATGGAGGGCACGGCCATCATCGGTGATGAAATGCCCATGCGATAGGCGGTCTCGATCACGGCCTCCGGTCCCACCTCAATGGCAAGACGGCCGGCAACCGTGTTCAGCGAATGAGCGAGCCCCTGGCGCAAGGTGACATCGCCGACATACTGGTCATTGTAGTTGGCTGGGCTCCAGCCTTCGTAGGTGAAGGGGGCGTCGAGCGTGTGTGTGTCCGGGGTCGCGCCATGCTGCAGTGCGGTGAGATAAACGAAGGGCTTGAACGACGAACCAGGCTGCCGACGGGCGGTGACAGCGCGGTTGTACTGGCTGTCGGAATAATCGACGCCGCCGACGATGGCCTTGATGGCGCCGTCCGGTGTCATGGAGACCAGCGCGCCCTGCGTGAAATTATGCTCCTCGCCGTATAGCGCCACTTCTTCGCGCACATCGAATTCAGCCTGTTTTTGCAGGTCCCAGTCGATGGTGGTGGTGACGATCACATCCTCGGTGACTTCGCCGATGTAGGACCGCATCAGCGATTCGACCCAGTCGGCGACATAGTACTCGGCACCCGCCACACGGGTGCGGATTCGCTGATTAGGGTCGATAGCTGCTGCGTCTTCCTCGGCGTCGGTGATGTAACCCTCTTCGGCCATGGCGCCGAGAACAACGCGTGCCCGGGCCGCAGCGCGTTCCGGATGGGTATCCGGTGAAAGGCGCGAGGGCGCTTGCAGAACCCCGGCCAGAATCGCGGCCTCGCCGAGTGACAGGTTGCGGGCGGACTTTCCGAAGTATCGCTGCGCTGCGCCTTCGATACCGTACTGGCCGGCTCCGAAGTACATACGGTTCAGATAAAGTTCGAGGATTTCTTCCTTGGAGTAGTTATTCTCCAGCCAGATGGCGAGAACAGCTTCCTGGATCTTGCGCGGCAGGTTCTGGTCGGGGGTTAAAAACAGGTTCTTGGCGACCTGCTGGGTGATGGTGGACCCACCGTGGCCGGTCAGGGGTCCGCGTCCCTCGCTGAGGTTGATGCGAATGGCACCCAGAATGCCGATCGGATCGAGCCCGAAATGATCGAAAAAGCGGCGGTCTTCGATGGAGACCACGGCGGCTGGCACATATTGCGGCAGCTGGTGGATGGCGACAGCCTCGCCGCCCATCTCACCGCGGTTGGAGAGGAGTTGGCCGTTGGCGGCGACAATGCGGATATTCGCCGGACGTTCCGGCACGGCCCAGCTGTCGGACGAGGGCAGTTGCAGGGCATAGTAGGCAACGACACCGGCCAGTGCGATGCCGGCCCAGACGCCAAGGACGAGGCCCCAGTAAAAGAGCTTCCCGATGATGCCCCAGAAGGTCCAGGGCTGTTTTGCCCGGCGAGAGGAGCGGCGCGAGTTGTTCTGGTTGCGGGAGCTGGCGGCACGGGTCTGGCGGGTTCCGGACGCATTTGAGGTTCTGCCGCCCTTTTTGCCCTTGCGGCCGGACGGACCCCCAATGCGGTCGTCTTGAGAAACCCTGAAATCCATGAACGTCCTGTCAGCCGGCTGATTGCCCCACCGGAACGGGCCGGTCGCCGCATTGCTCACCAAAATGCCGCAACCGGACTGCTATTGAGCCTAAATGTGGCCGGTTTATGTGACGTAAAGGACCATGATCAGTCCTGATCGCCATCCCTGCGCTTGTTTCTCGCCTCCAGCGCCGCGCCAACTCCAGCTCCGATGGCAATTCCCACCGCAACTCCAGTCGCCAGATTGTCCATCGCGACGCCGAAGGCTGCACCCACGCCCACGCCGATTGCGATTCCAAGTGCCATATTCTTCTCCGCAATTCGATTCTGCCACGCTGGCACACGGATGTGTCGATAGATCGGGCGGATCAAATATCGAGGTTGGCGACGTTGAGCGCGTTGGACTGGATGAAGTCGCGGCGCGGCTCGACAAGATCGCCCATCAGCTGGGTGAAGATTTCGTCGGCGGCATCGCTTTCCTTGACCTTGACCTGCAAAAGGGTGCGGGCGGACGGGTCGAGAGTGGTTTCCCAAAGCTGGTCCGGGTTCATTTCGCCGAGACCCTTGTAGCGCTGCAGGGAAACGCCCTTGCGTCCCGCCGCGGCTACAGCATCGAACAGGGTGAAGGGGCCAAAGATCTGGGTATCCACATCCTTGCGTGAAAGCTTCGATTCGCCGTCATAGAGCGAATCCAGTCCGTCGATCATCTGGCGTAGCTTGCGGATATCCGAGGAGGCCAGAAGATTGGCATCAAGCACGTGACTTTCCTCGACGCCGCGTACGGTGCGCCACAGGCGCAGGCCGCCTTCACCATCGGGTTGGCCCTGCCAGCCGCGCTCCACATCGTCTGACTGCAGGTCCAGCCGTTCAGCCAGTTTCTGCGCCAGCGGCGCGGCCTGACTGTCCTCGGCGATCAGCGATGCATCGAGCGCGCCGATAATGGCGGCCTGCTCAATCACGGTGCGGTCATAACGGGTGTTGAGTGCAGAAATCGTGTGGACGAGATCACGGGCCTGGTGGGCGACGGCCAGAAGGTCCTGTCCCGCCCGCACCTGTCCGTCGGCGGTGGTTAGGGTCGCGTCATCGGTGCCGGTGGCCAGCAGATAGTCTTCCAGCGCCCGTTCGTCCTTCAGGTACTGTTCGGACTGGCCGCGCTTGATCTTGTAGAGCGGCGGCTGGGCGATATAGAGGTGCCCGCGCTCGATGATCTCGGGCATCTGCCGGTAAAAGAAGGTCAGCAAAAGCGTGCGGATGTGGGCGCCATCGACGTCAGCATCTGTCATGATGATGATCTTGTGATAGCGCAGCTTTTCGATGTCGAATTCCTCGCGTCCGATGCCGGTGCCGAGCGCCGTGATCAGCGTGCCGACCTGATCCGAAGACAACATGCGGTCGAACCGGGCGCGTTCGACGTTGAGGATCTTGCCACGGAGTGGCAGCACCGCCTGGGTCGCCCGGTCACGGCCCTGCTTGGCGGAACCGCCAGCGGAATCACCCTCGACGATGAAGACTTCGGACTTGGCCGGATCGCGTTCCTGACAGTCGGCGAGCTTGCCGGGTAGCGATGAAATGTCGAGCGCCGACTTGCGCCGGGTCAGTTCGCGCGCCTTGCGGGCAGCCATGCGGGCTGCTGCGGCCTCGGCGACCTTGGTCACCACGGCACGTGCTTCCTGCGGATGCTCTTCGAGCCACTGGCCAAGCTTGTCGTTGACGATATTCTCGACCACCGGCCGGACCTCGGAGGACACCAGCTTGTCCTTGGTCTGCGAGGAGAATTTCGGGTCCGGTACCTTCACGGACAGGATGCAGGTCAGCCCTTCGCGGCAATCGTCACCGGTGAGGGTGACCTTCTCGCGCTTCAGAATGCCCGAGGTTTCGGCATAGGTGGTGACCTGACGGGTCAGGGCGCCACGCAAACCGGCCAGATGAGTGCCGCCATCGCGCTGCGGGATGTTGTTGGTGAAGCACAGGACATTTTCGTGGTAGCTGTCGTTCCACCAAAGAGCGACCTCGGCAGTGATCCCGTCCTTTTCATGACTGAAGCAGATCGGCGGATCGATGAGGGCCGTCTTGGTGCGGTCCAGATAGCGCACGAAGGCTTCGAGCCCGCCTTCATAGAACAGATCGACGCTGCGTTTTTCGACATGGCGGTTGTCGGAAAGCACGATGTGCACGCCGGAATTGAGGAACGCCAGTTCGCGAAGCCGGTGTTCCAGGGTCTCGTAATCAAACTCGACCATGGTGAACGTGTCGGATGACGGCGTGAAGGTGATCTCGGTGCCGCTGCGGCCCTCGAATGTGCCGGGCTGTTTGTTTTCCTCGTAGCTGCCGGTGACCTTGAGCGGGCCATCGGACACGCCATGCGTGAAGCTGATTTCATGCACGTTGCCGTTGCGGCGAATCTTGAGCTGCAGGGACACGGACAGGGCGTTGACCACCGAAACGCCCACACCGTGCAGCCCGCCGGAGACCTTGTAGGAGTTCTGGTCGAACTTCCCACCGGCATGCAGCTGGGTCATGATGACTTCGGCGGCGGAGATGCCCTCGCCCTTGTGCACATCGGTCGGAATGCCTCGGCCGTTGTCGATCACAGTGACCGAGCCGTCGGCGTTCAAAGTGACGGTGACAAGGTCGGCGTGACCGGCCAGCGCCTCGTCGATCCCATTGTCCACGACCTCGTAGACCATGTGGTGCAGACCCGAGCCGTCGTCGGTGTCGCCGATGTACATGCCGGGGCGCTTGCGCACCGCATCCAGACCCTTGAGGACCTTGATCGATTCAGCGCCATATTCCTGATTGTTTTCAGGTAGTTCGCCGGATTGTGTGTCGTCGCTCATAAGGCTCCGAATCAGTGCTGATTTCGTTCAATCTGTTCTATCGGAAAAGGGGGTATTTCCCAAGCGGCGCAGCGCTTTTCCAAGGGGCCGCTGGCCCGCTCACCGCTTTGCATTATATGGGGATTTCAGGCGCGGATTGTAAGGCGTCCGGCGCTGACGGTGATGCGCTGGGCATTGCCCCCCAACCCGTCGAACAACATGGTGTCGGTGCCGGTCATCCAGCATTGGGTGCCAAGCGCATCCAGCGCGGAAAAAAGCGCCATCCGCCGGTCGGGATCAAGGTGTGCGGCGATCTCGTCGAGCAGCAGGATGGGGGTGATCCCGGTCATTTCTGCCACCAGCCGGGCGTGGGCCAGAATGAGGCCGATCAGAAGCGCCTTCTGCTCGCCGGTCGAACACAAGGCGGCCGGCATGGACTTTTGCGCATGCACGACGATCAGGTCGGTGCGGTGCGGGCCGGTGAGCGTGCGCCGTGCGGCCGTATCCTCGCGGCGTGAACCCTGCCAGTGACGACGCAATTCCTGTTCAAGCGCTGTCGAGGATGCAAAATTCTCATCCGGCCCGAACAGGGGATCGAGCGCAAGATCAGCTGCCGGGAAGGCCGTTTCTAGTCCGGTGTTGGCCAGCTTCTGCAAATGCTGGAGGGAATCGAGCCGGGCGAAATAGAGCGCGGCGGCATGGGTTGCCATCTGCGCCTCGATGGCGTTCAGCCAGTCAGGGTCGGCGTTTTCTTCCAGCAGCCGGTTGCGCTGGCGCATGGCATTGTCAAACCCGCTGACCGCGGTTCCGTGGTCAGGAATGAGGGTCATCACAAGTCGATCAAGGAAGCGGCGGCGGTCGCTGGCTCCGCCGGTAAACAGCCCGTCCATGGCCGGCGTGAGCCACAATATGCGCAACCATGCGCTCAGGTCTTCGACGGCGCGTGCATTGGCGCCATTAATGCGCACCTTCCGGCCAGTTTCGTCGGGCGCGCTGCCGGTACCCAGGTCAACCGGCCCGTCCGGCGTTTCAACGGTTGCCGCCACCGCCCAACGGCCCTCGCTACCCTGCTGCGCGAGGGTATCGAAGGGCGCGCGGCGCAGACCCCGGCCCGGCGACAAAAGCGATACTGCCTCAATGAGATTGGTCTTGCCCGAGCCGTTGGCACCGGTCAGCACAACATGGCGCTGGTCGAGATCAAGCGCCGCCGTGCCGTAATTGCGGAAACTGGAGAGGCGCAGGCGAGAAATGTAGCGGCTGGCGGTCATGGTTGGCAGTCCAACTTGGCCCTGCGCGCGAAGTGCCCGGGGCATTCGGCCCACTCAGGAGCCTAACGGACCTTGCTGCAAGTTGTGTCTCACACCCGCATCGGCATCAGCACGAACAGCGCGCGGGCTTCGCCATCTTCGCTGACGAGGGTGGGCGAACCGCTGTCGTTGAACATGAAGATGGCGTTCTCGGTCTTGATCTGGCTGACGATGTCGAGCAGGTAGCGGGCGTTGAAGCCGATCTCGAACCCGTCTTCCTCAAACGAAACCGGCAGCTCTTCATTGGCCGTTCCGTGGTCGGGATTGGTGACGCTGAGTTCGAGGGTGCCATCGGAGATCGACAATTTGACGGCTTTGCCGCCACGATCCGAGGCGATGGTGGAAACGCGGTCAACTGCGGTGGCCAGAGTGGCCTTGTCGACCTTCATTTCCTTGTCATTGTTCTTCGGCGTTACACGCTCATAGTCAGGGAATGTGCCTTCGATCAGCTTGGACAGAAGCACGACGCCGGCGACGGTGAAACGGATCTTGGTGTCGGACACTTCGACATCAACCTCGCCGTCGACACCATCAAGCAGCTTTTGCACCTCGGCGACGGTCTTGCGCGGTACAATGATGCCGGGCATGCCCTTCGCGCCATCGGGCTGATCCATGTCGGCGCGTGCCAGCCGGTGACCGTCGGTCGCCACCGCGCGGTAAATGCCTTTGCCGCCCTCTTCCACCGTGTGGAAAAAGATGCCGTTGAGATAGTAGCGGGTTTCCTCGTTGGAGATGGCAAACTGGGTGCGTTCGATCAGTTCGCCCAGTTCGGATGCCTTCATTGAGAATGTGTGGCTGAATTCGCCCGATTTCAGATCGGGGAACCCATCGGCGCTGAGGCAGGAGAGGAAAAAGCGCGAGCGGCCCGAGGTGATCTGCATCTGGTCGGCGCCATCGGTCTCAAGGTTGATCTCGGACCCGTCCGCCAGCTTGCGCACGATCTCGTAGAGCGTGTGAGCAGGCACCGAGGTGGCGCCTTTGGTCCCCACCATGGCCGGCACTGTTTCCGTCACCTCGATATCAAGGTCGGTAGCCCGAAGGGCGAGCCCATCGTCACTGGCCGTCATCAGCACGTTGGCGAGGATCGGATAGGTGTTGCGGCGCTCGACGACACGATGAACATGACCCAGCGACTTGAGCAGGTGATTGCGTTCCAGGGTGACTTTCATCGGGTCGATCCTCGTTGAGGTTTTTCAGTTCAAATCTGCGATTTCAGCGGGGAGGAGAAACTGGCCTTTTGCAGGCCAAAAGGCAAGGGTTTGACTGCTTTCGCAGGGGTGTGGCCGCTGCTTATTCACAGAATGGCCATTCGCCCATCAAGGTTCAACCGCCCTCGATTTCCTCGCGCAGGATTTCCAGTTCGAGCCACTCGTTTTCCCGGGCCTCGTGCGCCGCAATGACTTCATCGAGACGGCGCGACAGGGTGGCGAATTTTTCGGGATCCTTGCGGTAGAGATCAGGCGCTGAAAGGGCCTTGTTCAGTTCCTCCTGCTCGCTGGCCAGTCTGGCCATTTCGCCCGGCAAGGTCTTGAGCGCGTGGGATTGTTTGAACGACAGTTTCTGGCGCGACTTGGGGGCCGGTGCCGCGACTCTTTCAGGCGTGGGCTTTGTCGTGGGCGGCGATGGCGCTTCGGCACCAACTGCGCGAACACCGTGGCCCCGAATCGCAACCATATCGGCATAGCCACCGGCGTAGGCGGTCCAGCGCCCATCCCCCTCGGCAATCAACGTGGTGGTGGCCACGCGATCAATGAAATCACGGTCGTGGCTGACCAGGATTACCGTACCGGGATAGTCGGCAACCAGTTCCTGCAGCAGGTCCAGCGTTTCGATGTCGAGATCGTTGGTCGGTTCATCGAGCACCAGCAGGTTTGACGGTTGCGCCAGCGCCCGTGCCAGCATCAGCCGGGCCCGCTCGCCGCCCGACAGTTCGCTGAGCGGGGTACGCATCTGCTCGGGCGCAAACAGAAAATCCTGCATGTAGGAAACAACGTGCCGGGGTTGGCCATTGATCATCACGGTGTCCGTCCCGCCACCGGTCAGCGCATCGGCCAATGCGGTGGAAGGGTCAAGGGCAGCACGGGACTGGTCAAGCATGGCGGGTTCGACATTGGCGCCAATCTTGACCGAGCCGCTATCAGGCTCAATCTCGCCCAGAAGGGTCTTGATCAGCGTCGTCTTGCCGGTGCCGTTTGCCCCTACGATGGCCAGCCGATCCGATTTCATCAACCGGAGGTCGAGTGGCTTGACAAGCTGCTTGTCGCCAAAGCTCTTCGAGATGGCTTTGGCATCGATGACGATTGCCCCCGTCCGGCCCGCTTCGCCGACGGTGAACTGGACGGAGCCGCGCTGGCCCCGGCGGGATTTGTGCTGCGCCTTGAGCGCGTGCATTTCGGTCAGCCGCCGCACATTGCGCTTGCGCCGTGCGGTCACGCCGTAGCGCAACCAATGTTCCTCGGCAGCGATCTTGCGGCCCAGCTTGTGGTGCGCCAGTTCCTCTTCTTCCAAAATCTTGTCGCGCCAGGGCTCGAACGCCTCAAAACCCTGTTCAAGCCGCCGGGTCTCGCCCCGGTCCAGCCACAGGGTGGCGCGGCTGAGGGCATTCAGAAAAGCGCGGTCATGGCTGATCAGGACCAGTGCTGACTTGAGCGATTTCAGCTCACCTTCCAGCCATTCGATTGCCGGCAGGTCGAGATGGTTGGTCGGCTCGTCGAGCAGCAGGATGTCGGGTTCGGCAACAAGCGCCCGGATCAGCGCCGCCCGCCGGCCCTCGCCGCCACTCAGGCTCCTGGGGTCCTGATCGGGGGTGAGCCCCAGGTCTTGCAGCAAGAGCGGCACGCGGTAGAGATTGTCGTGTTCACCCAGTCCAGCCATGATGAACTGTTCAACCGTCGCGTGCCCACCAAAGTCGGGCTCCTGAGCCAGATAGGCCCGGGTGGTGCCGGGTTGAACGAAAATTTCGCCAGCGTCGGGTTCGATTTGACCAGCGGCAATCTTGAGCAGGGTTGACTTGCCCGAGCCGTTCCGCCCGACCAAAGCCAGACGGTCGCCCGGCATCAGGTCAAAGCCGGCATCCGTCAACAGCGGCGTGCCGCCGAAGGTCAGGGCAATGTTTTTGAGCGACAGGACGGGAGCGGGCATTCAGGCACCAGGGTTCGTGGCGCCAGTGGATGCCTGAGTGTGCAGCGGAACGCAAGGGGCGGTGGCGGAGACGCGCCCGCCGAGGATAGCTCTCTGGATGATCGCCGCTCAAATCGAGGCAGGAGCATCCCGTAATCCGCCTCCCGAAGGCAACCGGCGGATTACTCCTCCAGCATTCTCTTGAGCAGCTCGATCTCCTGGCAGAGCTCGCGGTCATCCTTCATCAGCTGTTCCACCTTGCGGACCGAGTGAAGGACTGTTGTATGGTCTCTGCCGCCGAAGCGGCGTCCTATTTCCGGCAGTGAACGGGTGGTCAGCGACTTGGCCAGATACATGGCGATCTGGCGCGGACGAACCACGTCGCGCGAGCGGCGGGAAGACAAAAGATCCGTCTTGGCGATCTTGTAGTGCCGCGAGACGATCTTGAGGATGTCCTCAATGCGGACCAGTGGGGTCTCGCGGGCCCTTATCAGGTCGGCGAGGGTCTTTTCGGCCAGTTGAACAGTGATCATTTCGCCGGTCAGCTGGTTGGCGGCAACCAGCCGGTTGACGGCGCCATCGAGGTCACGTCCATGCGAGGTCACCGACAGCGCGATATAGTCGATCACCGCCGCCGGGAAATGCATGCCGGCGAAGCGGGTCGAGGCCATTTCCGCGCGGCGCGTCACGATGGCCCGGCGCAGATCGAGGTCCAGCGAATTGATCGGCACGACCAGCCCGCCGGACAGGCGCGAGCGTACGCGCTCGTCGAGCATTTCCAGATCGCGGGGCGGCACGTCGCCGGCGACTACGACCTGCTTGGCACCGGAAATCAGCGTGCCCAGCGTATGGCCGAATTCGGTGGCCGATTTGCCCTGCAGGAACTGCATGTCATCGATCAGCAGCAGGTCGATCCGGCGCAGCCAGTCCTTGAACCCGATGGCGGTCTGGCGCTGCACGGCGTTGATGAAGTGATACATGAAATGGTCGGCGGTCAGATAGACGATCTTGAGCTGATCGTCAGCCTCGCTGGCCGCGCGGGCAATGGCATTGAGCAGGTGCGATTTGCCCAGTCCCACCGAGGAATGAATGTAGACCGGGTTGAAGGCGACACTCTTGTGCGCGACCGCGCTCGCCACCTGGCGCGCCACACCCAGCGCCATTTCATTGGCGGTGCCGGGTACGAACGTGTCAAAGGTCATGCGCGGGTCGAGCGAACTGCCGGAAAGGGCGTCGGCACGCTGCGGGCGCGGCGCAACTGAAAGGTTTTCACCCGGCTTCGACTCCTCATCGCGCACCTGCGGTTGCGGCTGTTCGTCGCCGGCGAGCCGGGGACGCGCCTGGCCGTTGACCCTCACGGTCAGATGCAGGCGTTCGACCTTGGTCTTTTCCGCATTGAAGGCATCAAGGATGGGCTGGGTGTAGTTGGACTGGATCCAGGAACTCAGAAATCGGGTGGGCACGGAAAGGTGCGCCACATCATCAAGCAGTTCCTCGAGCTCGAGCCGGGCGAACCAGCTGGTGAAGACATCTTCGCCCATTGTGGCGCGCAACCGCGTCCGCACCCGCGTCCAGATTTGTTCGAGCCTGTCATTGTCCGATTTGCCCCCGCTCATCGACCTGTCACCCCCAATGGATTTTCCGCCTCTATTCTCTGCATTGAATTCCTGTGCGCCGGACATGTGGCTTCCCCCTTCCACCAGGCGCGCATTTGCATGTTTCATTGATTTCTGAGCCCCAATTTGTTCCGGAGGGGCAAAGGACGAACACGTCCACCGGCCCCCACCGTTGTTTTCAACCCCTTAACAGGGTCATCATTTCTACCGCCCCCGGCCGCCGCCTGAGCCGATCATTCACGCCAGCACCGCAAGCAGCGCACACATAGCTTCCCCGCGCTCATGACGACGTGTCGCCACAAGTAAACGCAAATATAAAAGACTGGATGGTCAAAACTGACCAGATTTCGCACGAACCATCAAACAGATAGATGTGCTACGCCAACTAATCCCGGTTCAAGAACTGCCGGGTGACGCATAGGGAGGATCCGGCTACTTCACCGCTCGCCACTATCGTCAAAAAATGCAAACCCCCATCAGATTCAGACCAAAAACAACTGCGTCCAAGCGCCGCTTTTCTTAGTCGGCGAGGGTCATAATAGACAGGCAAAATCTGCCGATCAACATCAGATTCGCTAATTTCGCGCTTGACTCTGAGTTAAGAATTTCGCTCGAAAATTTGCGCTATGCTGTCGCTGTATTAACGCTCTGTGACTCCTTGGAGAATCTTGAGCCCCGGGCTGAAAGCCCGGTATGGCGGGCTGCTGGAAAAAATTTTTCGGCCCGAAATACCCTAAAATCAGAGCCAAATTTTCAGGCAGTTTCGGGTGCCTCGCGACCACTCAACTGTCGCCCTGAAGAGCGTACATTAGCTGGCAGCCGGGCATCAAAAAAGGCCCCCTTTCCGGGGGCCTCAATCAGTGCACCAAAATGCGCATCCGGTTGGTCAGGCCATCGCCTTGACGCGGGCGGCGAGGCGCGAAACCTTGCGCGATGCCGTATTGCGATGCCAGACACCATGCTGGGCTGCGCGGGCCAGTTCCGGCTGCGCGGCTTTGAGGGCCTCAGCGGCACCGGTCTGGTTTCCCGAAGCGATCGCTTCTTCAACCTTGCGCAGGTAGGTGCGTACGCGCGAACGGCGCGACTTGTTGACCGCGGTGCGTGCGGCGATCTTGCGAACGGCCTTTTTAGCCGAAGGTGTATTTGCCATTTGTCAGCCTCTGGCTCGGCCGCCTCATGTCCATCAGCGGTTGGCAAATGGAAAGCGCAGGCCGGAATGCAAAAGAAAGCGGCGGCACTGATGCCGCCAAGTTGGGATGTTATAGTGGGGCCGCCCCATGCCGTCAACCGGATTCAGCGGCTTTTCTTGTTGCCGCCCCTGCGGCGTTTTGTTGTCTGACACGCCGGGCAAAAGAATGTCGAGCGGCCGGACTGGACGATCCGGGTGACAGTGCCTGCGCAACCGGGCGTCAGGCAGGCCTGCCCGGCCCGCTCGTAGACCGCAAACCGGTGCTGGAAATAGCCTGTCGTGCCGTCGACATTGCGATAATCCTGAAGGGTCGATCCGCCAGAAAGCAGCGCCTCCTCCAACACCTGGCGCACCGCAGCCGTGAGGTCGGCCAGTTGCGGCGTCGGCACTGCACCGCGCTTTACAAGCTGCGCGCCCGGGGTCTCGGGATGGATATGGGCGCGATGCAGCGCCTCGGACACATAGATGTTGCCCAGACCGGCCACCACATTCTGGTCGAGCAGCAGGGCCTTCACCGGGGCCTTGCGCCCGGAAAAACTTCGGGCCAGGTGAACGGCATCGAATTGATTGCCCAACGGCTCCGGCCCCAGATGCCCCAACCACCGGCTGGTCTCTTCGTCTTCAAGAATGTCCATGAAACCAAACCGGCGCGGGTCTGAATAGATCAGGTATGGTGCGGGTGCGTCAGTGCCGGTAAGGGCGAACACGACATGATCATGCTTTTCCATCGGGTCACCGGTGCCGTAACGGAAATTGCCCGTCATGCCTAGATGCGCCAGCAAGGTGCCACCACCCTCCAGCCGGAAGAGAAGATATTTGGCGCGGCGCGCCATCATCTCGATGCGTCTACCGGTCAGCCGATCGGAAAAGCCTTGCGGAAACGGAAAGCGCAGATCGGGCCGGTTGAGCCGCACCGCTTCTATGCGCGCGCCGGTGGTGAACGGCTCCAGCCCGCGGCGCACGGTTTCGACTTCGGGAAGCTCAGGCATTAACGGTCAAAACCGGGTGCGGCAGGCCAACACTTGCTTTATGCTGCCGCACCATCCAAACAGGCGAGCACAAGGCCCGCGGGCCTTTGGCCCTGTCAGATTTTGAGCGGTACCGCACGATGACCCAGCCTTCTCAAACCACGCATTTCGGCGCGAGAACCATCGCGCTAGAGGACAAGCAGGGCCTTGTCAACGAGGTGTTTCACGGGGTCGCCGATCGCTACGACCTGATGAATGACCTGATGAGCGGCGGCGTCCACCGGCTCTGGAAAGACGCGATGGTGGCGCGCCTGTCGCCGCCCCGCCAAGGCAGCCGGCCCTATCGGGTGCTGGACATGGCGGGCGGCACCGGCGACGTGGCCGAGCGTATCGTCAATGCTTCGCACGGGTTCGTCGAAGTCGTGGTTTCCGACATCAACGAGGACATGCTGCGTGTCGGTGCGGAACGCGCAAAGGGATGGCGCTATCCCGATCAGGCGGCGTTCACGCTTGCCAATGCCGAAGAACTGCCGTTCGAGGACGAAAGCTTTGATGCCTACACGATCGCCTTTGGAATCCGGAATGTACCCCGTATCGAACTGGCGCTGAAGGAAGCCCACCGCGTGCTCAAGCGCGGGGGACGGTTCCTCTGCCTTGAGTTTTCAAAGGTCGATGTGCCCGGATTTGACCGGCTTTATGACCTGTTCTCCGAACGGGTTATTCCACCCATGGGGCAGATGGTGGCGTCCGACCGTGAGTCCTACCAGTACCTCGTCGAAAGCATCCGGCAGTTTCCTGATCCGGCGAAATTCTCCGCCATGATCGCTGCGGCCGGGTTCAAGCGCGTCACCCACACGCCGATGACGGGCAATGTGGCGGCGCTGCATGGCGGCTGGAAGATCTGAGGCGCTGATGGGGGTGTTTGCGCTTTTGCGGCTGGCCCGCGCCGGATTTGTGCTGGCACGTGAAGGGGCGTTCTCGATTGTTGATCCGGCACCATTGCCCGGCCCTGCCCGCTTCGGCATTGGCGTCGCAAGGCTGTTCGAGCGCCGCTCGGTTCGCCGGACGGGCCGGGTTGAACGGCTGACCCGGGCGCTCAACCGGCTCGGGCCGACCTACGTCAAATTCGGCCAGACCCTGGGCACCCGGCCGGACATCGTTGGCGCAGAAGTGGCTGCAGATCTTTCCGGCTTGCAGGACGCCATGGAGCCGTTCGATGCGGCATTGGTGCCCGGCCTCCTGAAAGCGGCGTTGGGGGAGAAAGCGGGTTCCCTGTCTGACATTTCGCCCTCCATTGCCGCCGCCTCGATCGCCCAGGTTCACAGGGCCACTCTTACAAAACCGGATGGCAGCACTGAGATTGTCGCGGTCAAGTTGTTGCGCCCCGGTATCGAGGGCCGGTTCAGGCGCGACCTTGAGAGCTTTTACGCAGGGGCGCGGATGGCCGAGAGGTTGCTCCCGGCTCTCAGACGGCTGCGCCCCGTCGAAGTGGTCCGCACGCTCGACCAGTCTGCGAAGCTGGAACTGGACCTGAGGTTCGAGGCCGCTTCGATCTCCGAATTTGCCGAGAACATCGCTGAGGACGAGGGGTTCAGCATCCCGGAAGTACGCTGGGAACAGACCGCACAACGGGTGTTGACCACCAGCTGGGTTGACGGCGTCCCCATCCGTCAGATCGAGGCACTCGACAAGGCAGGCATCGACCGGAAGAAATTGGCCTCACACCTGATGCAGAGCTTCTTGCGTCATGCGATCCGCGACGGCTTTTTTCACGCCGACATGCATCCCGGCAATCTCTACGGCGACCCCAACAGCGGTGGCGTTGCCGCAGTGGATTTCGGCATCATGGGCCGCATCGGTCCGAAAGAGCGCCGGTTCCTTGCCGAGATTCTATATGGCTTCATCACCCGCAACTATCGCCGCATGGCCAAACTGCACATCGCGATCGGCTATGTGCCCGACACCCAGTCGGTGGACGATTTCGCCCTGGCGCTGAGATCCATCGGAGAGCCGATGCACGGACGAAGGGCCAGCGACATTTCAATGGCCAATGTGCTGGGCCAATTGTTCGCGGTCACCGAACTGTTTGACATGAAGACGCGGCCCGAGCTGGTACTTTTGCAGAAAAACATGGTGCTCGTGGAAGGGGTGGGGCGCATGCTCGATCCCGATCTCGACATCTGGACAGTGGCCGAGCCGGTGGTGGGCCACTGGGTGCGCGAACAGGCCGGCCCAAAGGGTCGGCTTGATGCGGCGAAAGAACATGTCGAAACCCTCGTGGATACGCTGGGACGGGTGCCCGGGCTGGTCCGGCGTGCCGATGATTTGCTGCAGCACTACGAAGAGGATGCAGCCCGTCCGCGACGCGGCTGGTTTTATGTCAGCCTCGGCCTGGCGGCCGCGCTGGTGGTGCTTGGCGCGGCATATATCAGCTAAGCGTCACATATCTTTTGACTTTATTGATTATCATCGCAGGCGGCGAAGCGGGCTTGCTTGTCGGCCCGTGCGGAACCTCCTAGTGTTCATTTGAACGACGGCCGGGCCTTTCCGGTGTCGCAACTGGAGAGGACGATGTTTCATTCGACTGCTATTCGCGCGGCTGGTGCGCTTGTTCTGACGCTTGGCCTCGCGGGCTGTATCGACGTCACGATGGAAATTGAAGTGATTGACGAGGCCAACGGCCGCGGCACCGTCACCATGGTCATGGACCGTGAATTCTACGACATGAGCACGCAGCAAAGCGACGAGCCATTCTGTGAGGAAGACGCTGAACTGACGGTCACCGAGACCGAAGCGACCTGCGTTTCAGTAACGGAGGGTGCCTATGCCGACCTGATCGACAGCGACGATCCCAACGAGCCGGTGCCGACGGTGGTGGCGCAGGGCGACGGTACGGTGCGGGTGACCTTCCCGACGGCGTCGCTGGCTGAGGACATGGCGGAAGACGAGATGGACGCCGAGACCCTTGCCATGATGCAGAGCTTTTTTGAGGGCAAGTTCATGACGCTTAAAGCATCGGGCGGTGAAGTCGTCGACACCAACATGGTGATCGCCGATGATGGGATGTCCGCTTCACTGCAAATTCCCTTCCTCGGCCTGATGACCGGCGAGGCGGACGTGCCCGACGAAGCCTTTGCGATCATCCGACTCAATTGATGGAACCCGGCCAGTGACTGCGCAGAACATAAAGATTGCGTTGCGCTGGCTTCCACATGGCGTGGGGCTGAGTGCCCCGCGCTTTCAAACTGCCGGGGCGGCAGGGGCGGACCTTTCTGCCGCCGTCATCGAAGATTTTGTATTGCAGCCGGGAACATATGCCGCCGTGCCCTGCGGCTTTGCCATGGCATTGCCGGACGGGTTCGAAGCGCAGGTGCGCCCGCGCTCCGGACTTGCCGCCCGCCATGGGGTGACAGTGCTGAACGCTCCGGGCACTATCGACGCCGACTATCGCGGCGAGGTCAAGGTGCTGCTCATCAACCATGGGCCAGAACCGCTGGTGATCAAGCGGGGCGACCGGATCGCCCAGATGGTGATCGCGCCAATGGTGCAGGCGCAATTCACAAGCGTCGAGATACTCGACGAAACTGAACGGGCCGAAGGCGGCTTTGGATCAACGGGCACGGGCTGATCGCAATTGGGGGCAACATATTTCATATACCGCCTCTGGCGGAGGCTCAGCCTCGGCATGGTCGCCTTGATCATGCTGGTGGCCAGCGCCTGCGCCGAGCATGACGGGCCGCTCGTGCAAGCCCAGTTCGAGCTGATCGGATATTCTGAGAACGGGCGCTACCTCGCCTACGAAACCTTTGGCCTTTTCGGCCCCGAGGGATTGGCCCGCGCCACAGTGCATGTGCTTGACCTGATCGAACGGCGCTGGGTGATCGGCAGCCCGATCGAGGCCGCAGCCACCAATCCCGATCTCGGTCTTGCCGACCTGCGCCAGCAGGCAAGGGAACGGTCACGCTTTCTCATCGAGGATCTCAGGATTACTCGCCCTGCAGTTCTGGCGGCCATGGCAGGCGACGGGGCAGCAGGCATTGACCCACACACATTGAGTTTCGGCGTTCCCCAGCCTGATGGTGGGCCGGTCGCGGCTGCGGTTGAACTCCAGCTGGCCTCATATGATGTCGCAGCCACTGCACCGTGCGAAACCCGCATGGAAGGTTCGCCTCTCGGCTTTTCTCTCAACATGCAAAGCTTTGGCGAGAATTCGGCGATCTATGCCGACGGGCCATTGCCCCGGTCGCGCGACTGCCCGCAACAATACCGGCTGATGGCGGTGATCCTGCCGTTCGAGGCTTTGGACATGGAACATGCAGTTGCGCTGGTGTCGATGCGCACAATCACTGCGGAAGGGCCGCAACGCGGTTTCGTACCGGTGCCGCTCGGCACCTCGGGACGGGCGGTCCGCTGATGTCCGGCGCGGATGAAGGCGACCGCTATGCCCGCCACATCGTGCTCAAGGGCGTTGGCGGTCCGGGCCAGAACAAGCTGAGAGCGGCGCGCGTGTTGATCGTGGGGGCCGGCGGGCTGGGAAGCCCCGTCATCCAGTACCTCGCCGCCGCCGGGGTGGGGCAGCTGACCATCGCAGACGGCGACAGCGTGTCGCTCAGCAACCTGCAGCGCCAGGTGGTGCATGATACTTCGGATGTCGGCGCGTCAAAGGCCGACAGCGCCGCGCAATTCGTGGCCGCGCTCAACCCGCACGTCGGTGTGACGGTGCACCGCGAAAAGATCAAAGACAGTGAAGCGGCGCTGGCCTTGGCCGGGGCGCATGATTTCATCGTCGAGTGTACCGACAACTTTTCCAGCCGGCAGCTTCTGGCTGCTGCCGCCGAGCAGGCGCGCAAACCCATGGTCAGCGGCGCGGTTGTGATGTTTGACGGCCAGGTTACCGTGTTCGCCCCGCACATGGGTGTAGGCAATCCGCGTTTCTCGGACCTTTATCCATCGGCGCCTGATGAAACGGACCTGCCCGCCTGCGAAACAGTAGGTGTGCTGGGCGCCACAACCGGTGTGATCGGCACACTGATGGCCATGGAGGCCATCAAGCTGATCGTGGGGACTGGCGAACCGCTGATCGGGCGGCTGCTGCTTTATGACGGGCGCGCCGCCAAATTCACCGAGATGACGTACGGGCGTCGCCGCTAGGCGTCGGGATGCTGGAAGACCAGCGTCGCATTGGTGCCGCCGAAGCCGAAAGAATTGGACAGCACCACGCCGAGATCAACATCATCACGGCGCTCCTGAACGATCGGCATATCCTCGAACTCTGGATCCAGCTCAAAGATATTGGCGCTTTTGGCGATGAACCGGTTCTGCATCATCAGAAGCGAGAAAATGCATTCCCAGACGCCGGTCGCACCCAGGGAATGACCGGTGAGCGACTTGGTGGCCGAAAGCGGCGGGCACTTGTCTTCATTGCCGAAAACCTGACGCAGCGCCTCGATTTCTCGCTTGTCGCCGATCGGGGTCGAAGTGGCGTGCGGGTTGATGTAATCGACCGGCGCCTTGACGTTTTCCAGCGCCATTTTCATGCAGCGTACTGCCCCCTCGCCTGACGGGGCAACCATGTCATAGCCGTCCGACGTGGCACCATAGCCGACGATTTCGGCGATGATATTGGCGCCGCGCGCCTTTGCGTGTTCGAGTTCCTCGAGCACCAGCACGCCGGCGCCGCCGGCGATCACGAAACCGTCGCGATCCTTGTCGTAGGCACGCGAGGCGGTGGACGGGGTGTCATTATACTTGGTGGACATGGCACCCATGGCGTCGAACAGGTTGGACATGGTCCAGTCCAGATCCTCGTGGCCGCCTGCCAGAATGATGTCCTGCTTGCCCATCTGGATGGTCTCGTAGGCATTGCCGATGCAGTGCTTGGAGGTGGCGCAGGCCGAGGAGATGGAATAGTTGACGCCGTGGATTTCCAGCGGCGTTGCCAGGGTTGCCGAAGCCGTCGAACTCATGGCCTTGGGCACGACCAGCGGGCCGATCCGCTTGGTGCCGCCGCGCTCGATGGTGATCTGGGCTGCTTCGACCACCGCCTTGGTGGACGGGCCGCCGGAGCCCATGATGATGCCCGTGCGCGGGTTCTTGCGATAGTCGGTTTCGGCAAGTCCGGCATTTTCGATGGCTTCGAGCGCCGCAATGTAGTTCCAGGCTGCGCCCTTGCCCATGAAGCGTGTGGTGCGCCGGTCGAGCACCTCGAACGGATCGAGTTTAGGTTCGCCGTGCACCTGACAGCGGAACCCGTGCGAAACATAGTCGTCGGCGGTGACGATGCCGGGCCCTGCCGTGCGCAGGCTGTCGAGCACTTCAGCGAGGTTGTTTCCAATGGAGGAAACAATGCCCATCCCGGTTACGACGACTCTTTTCATCTGGGCCTCTTTGCTAGGTGTTCCGGTTCACTTTTCGGTCTGATTGACCGGGATCAGTCCGACCCTGAGATTGTTGGCATGATATATGGTCTCGCCGTCGGCTTTCACAGACCCCGTGGCGATACCGAACGGGAGCGGCGAGCGCATGTGCCGTTTGATGTCGACGCGATACTCGAGCAGCTTCTTGTCGGTGGTCGCCTGACCGGTGAACTTGATTTCGCCGCCGAGCGCCCGCCCCTTCCCGGGCGAACCGCACCAGCCGAGGTAGAAACCGACCATCTGCCACAGCGCATCCAGCCCGAGGCAGCCGGGCATGACCGGGTCGCCGATGAAGTGGCACTGGTAGAACCAGAGATCAGGATTGAGATCGAGTTCAGCGGTCACATACCCCTTGCCGAATTCGCCATCGTCGTCCCCGATATGGGTGATACGGTCAAACATCAACATGGGCGGAGCGGGCAGACGGGCGTCACCTTGGTCCGGCAGCTCGCCTCGGCCATGCGCCAGAAGGTCCTCATAACCGTAGCTGGATCTGCGGGTGACGCTGGTGTCGTTCATCAGCCTGCCTCAAAGGTCAAATCGAGGCTTTCTCGTATAGGGCGGGGCGGGGCGGGTCAACTCGATTGCCCCGTTCACCACAGGGTGACGGGGATAATTGCAGTGCACGTCGAAAAGCGCTAGTGAGCCCGGGTCAGGGGTCTCAACCCGCCCCTGCGATGCTGTGTCGCTTGTTTCGGCGGCACGCCATCACTATAGTTTATTCAGAGCCAAAGACTGAAGTTCCGTAGCCTTATGCCGATACCCTATTCCATCCAGCGCTCGACGCCTTCGCGCCGCCCGTGTCTGATGGCCGTGTTGCGCATGGCGGGACTGCGCCCGACGCGCCAGCGGATTGCCCTGGCCGAGCTGCTTTTCGAAGGGCCGCACCGGCATGTGAGTGCCGAGGAACTGCATGCCGAGGCTGGTGAAGCCCGCGTCGGCGTTTCCCTTGCCACCGTCTACAATACGCTGCACCAGTTCCGCGAAGCAGGCCTGTTGCGCGAAGTCACGGTAGACGCTGCGCGCTCTTACTTTGACACCAACACATCCGACCACCATCATTTCTACATTGAGGATGAAGAGCGGGTGGTGGACGTTCCCTCCAATTCAATCAGCATTCAGGGCCTGCCCGACGCGCCACGCGGCATGGAGATTTCCCATGTCGATGTGGTGATCAGGGTGCGCCGCGCCGCCGACACGCAGAAGTGATCGGGCCGCAGCCGTTCAGTTGAACTGCTCGTCCGGATAAACGCCCCACAGGTCAGACTGTCCCACGTAGCCGGAAAAGGCGCGTCCACCCTCGTCCCGTGCGGATACTTCACACACCGCGCCGTCGCATTCCTCGATCTGCACCAAAAGGCGGCTGGTCAGCCAGGCCCGGACACCCGCATCCGCCTCCGGTCCCGCGCGCAAGGCGACCTTATTATCGGCAACCCAGGGAGTGATGTAGGCGGCGCGATTGCCGACCAGCAGGTTCTGGTGCACCCAGCCTTCCTGTCCGTCGAGGTCACGTATCTTCCGCCAGGTGTCAAATTCCTGGATGATTTCCACCGGCAGGCCGGCCTTCACAAACACCCATGAAATGTCATAGCGGGTGCCCGGCCCAACGCGCACGTTGATCGGCTGCGCTCTTGTCGAGGCAAAGCGCGGCAGCGGCAGACCGGAGGGATTGGCATTCGACTGGGCCACCGCCACATCCACGAAGAACAGCGGCAACAGGGCGCAGAGGCCGGCGATCAGCAGTTTTTTCAGGCTTCTAAGCGGCAATGACATGGGCGCAGGCGTCGTCATGGGTTCCCACGATGGTGGTAATTTTCTATCACATAGTCAAAACTGATTAATGCGCTGTAAGTCCAGGTGAGGTGGGCCATCAAAAAACCGGTGATTTGCACGGCTGAACCCGCCGGGCGGACCTGTCGCACATGACAGGTACCCGTACCCGCATCGTGGTGACCCGACGCCTGCCCGACGCCATCGAGCAGCGGATGGGCATGCTGTTCGAGGCGCGGTTCAACCCGGACGACAGAGCGCTTGCCGCAGACGAGATCATTGAGGCTGCCAAAGGTGCCGACGTGTTGGTCAGTTCGATCACGGACACGCTGGACGCTGCCCTGATTGCGCAGCTGCCCGACCAGATCCGGCTTATCGCCCAGTTCGGCAATGGCGTGGACAATATCGATCTCGCGGCGGCGCAGGCGCGCGGCATCACGGTGACCAACACGCCGTCCGTGCTCACCGAGGATACGGCGGACATGGCCATGGCGCTCATCCTCAGCGTGCCGCGGCGGCTGGGCGAGGGGTCGGCAATCATCACAGAAACCGGCAGGTGGCCAGGCTGGTCACCGACGTGGATGCTGGGCCGGCGGATCGGCGGCAAGGCGCTCGGGATTGTCGGATTGGGCCGGATCGGCAGTGCGGTGGCGCGGCGGGCACGCTCATTCGGGCTCGACATTCATTATTATTCCCGCAGCCGGAAAACCGACCGTATCGAGGAAGAGCTTGGTGCCACCTGGTGGCCGGTCCTCGAGGACATGCTGGAAGCGGTGGATATCGTCTCGCTGCACACGCCGCACACCCACCAGACCTTTAATCTTTTGAACGAAGACCGGCTTAAACGGATGAAGCGGGACGGATTTCTGGTCAATGTCTCCCGCCGCGAACTTATCGATGAAGAAGCTTTGATTTCGCTCATCGAAAGCGGGCATCTGAGCGGGGCGGGTCTGGACGTTTTCGAGCAGCGTGACGGCATCGATCCGCGGCTCTTGAAACTCGCCCGCGAGCACCGGGTGGTCCTCACCCCGCACATGGCCTCGGCCACGCTGGAAGGGCGGCTGGAAATGGGCGAGACGGTGATCGTCAACATCCGCGTCTTCATGGACGGCGAATCGCCACCGCACCGGGTGCTGCCGGACCGGGCCGCAGGCTAGTTCAGCATTCCGCGCGCCGCCCGGGCACGCTCCCGCAGCATCTGCTTCTCGCGATCATTGGCAGCGAGATCGGCGGCCCGCTCGAATTCGGCCGCGGCTTCCGGCATGCGGCCCAGCTTTTCCAGAAGGTCTCCACGCACGGCGGGCAACAGGTGATAGGACTTGAGGGCCGGTTCTTCGACCAGATCGTCAACGATTGCCAGTCCGTGCTCCGGTCCGAGTGCCATGGAAATGGCCACGGCCCTGTTCAACTCGATCACGGGAGACGGGGTCTGCTGCATCAAGGCTGCGTAAAGCGCAGCGATTTTCAGCCAGTCGGTGTCCTCGGGCGCCGCCGCCCGTGCGTGACAAGCGGCGATGGCGGCCTGAACCTGATAAGGCCCACCCGGGCCTTTGCTGATCGCTGACGCACGATCGAGGGCGGCAAGCCCCCGGCGGATCAACAACCGGTCCCAGCGCGCCCGATTCTGGTCGCCGAGCAGGATGGGATTGCCTTCAGCATCGACGCGCGCGCCCAGCCGGGATGCCTGCAACTCCATCAGCGACAAGAGCCCTAGCACTTCCGTTTCCTCCGGCATGAGTTCCGCCAGAATGCGGCCGAGGCGCTGCGCCTCGCCACATAATTGCGGGCGCATCCAGTCGCTGCCCGAGGTCGCCGAATAGCCCTCGTTGAAGATCAGGTAGACCACTTCCAGAACCGCTGCGAGGCGTTCGTTGCGACCCTTTCCGTGGGGCACTTCGAATTGAACGTCGGCGTCGCGAAGCGTCTTTTTGGCCCTGACAATCCGCTGCTGGATGGTGGTTTCGGAGGCCAGAAAGGCCCGGGCAATTTCCGGCGGTGTCAGGCCGCCGAGCAACCGGAGGGTCAGCGCCGCACGCGCCTCGCGGCCAAGTTCGGGATGACAGGCGGCGAAGATCAGCGCCAACCGTTCATCGCCAATATCATCGTCCAGATGGGCTTCGATCATGGCTGTGGAAACATCCTCACGGGCATCGAGTTCGCGTGCGACTTCACGATTCTTCTCACGCATCATCCGGTCACGGCGGAACCGGTCGATGGCCCGGCGTTTTGCCGTCATCATCAGCCAGGCGGCTGGTTTGGCGGGAATGCCTTCTTCGGGCCATTGCTGTAGCGCGGCCACCAGCGCGTCCTGGGCCAGTTCCTCGGCCAGCCCGACATCGCGCACCAGACGCGCCAGGGCGCCGATGATTTTCGGCGCCTCCATGCGCCAGAGCGCATCTATCGTGGCGTTGATCGAACGGGACATCAGTGCAGTTGGCGGGGCGTAAGTGCCCCGCCACACCGTCTGGACCTAATGACTGGCCTTGCGCTCGGCCAGCATTTCGGCAACTTTCTCGTGCTGGTCGATGCCGGTCCCCTGCTCGAACTCCTCGTTCTCGAAAACACGGCGGATTTCAAGATGGGAACTTGGGTCATTTGGCTCGGCCGGGCAACGCTTGGCCCATTCAATCGCTTCTTCAAGCGACTTGCATTCCCACATCCAGAAACCAGCGACCAATTCCTTGGTCTCGGTGAACGGCCCGTCGATGACGGAAATATTGCCGCCATCAAACTCGACGCGGGCTCCGGCGCTGCTCGGGTGCAGTCCGGCACCGTCGAGCATGACGCCTGCCTTGACCAGTTCTTCGTTGTATTTACCCATGGCGAGCAACATCTCGTTGGAGGGCATGGCTCCGGCTGCTTCACTCTCAGGGGTGGCTTTGACAATTACCATGAAACGCATTTTGAATTCTCCTGTCGGTCGGCTGCACCAAGGCAGCCTTGATTGAATCGGTGTGTGTCCGGGCTCAGCTGTCCATCGGACGGATTTCGCAGTCGACGTTCATCACGCCAGCCTTGTGGTGGACCTCGATGAAGTCCCGCACGACCTTCCGGGCCGCCTCATTGTCCGGCACTTCCACGATGGCGAAGCCGCCGATGATTTCCCGGGCCTCGGTAAAGGGGCCATCGGTAAAGGTGATCTCAGGCCCGCGCGAACTGGCCTTGAACCCTTTGCTCGATGGCAGCAGCCCGGCGCCGTCGACGAAAATGCCTTCCGCCGCCGTCTTGCCGATATATTCGCCCATCAGGGCTTCGAGTTCCGCAGAAGCTTTGCCGCCGGCCTCATAATCGGCATCACCCATAATCATCATCATGTAGCGCATCTTGAGTTTCCTCGTGTTGGCGGTTGACCCATTCTCCCGCTGGTACACATACGTCGAACGGGAAACGGCCAGATCGACAAACGGGTCGAAAAAAAATCTCAAGAATATCTATCGCCCCGGCTTGGGACAAAGAAAAGGCCCGGAACCTTGAGGTCCGGGCCTATTCATCATTCTTGTTGCAAGACTAGTGCTCAGTCTTCCGCGGCTTCCAGTTCCTTGCCTGTTTCCTGGTCGACGACTTTCATCGACAGGCGGACCTTGCCGCGGTCATCAAAGCCCAGCAGCT
This sequence comes from Devosia sp., assembly GCA_017794705.1. GTDB lineage: Bacteria > Pseudomonadota > Alphaproteobacteria > Rhizobiales > Devosiaceae > IH3. The sequence goes on from CP051235.1 coordinate 1,881,579, forward strand.
TGACCCAGACCTTGTCGCCTTCCTTGACGACGTCGGTGGTTTTGCCAACGCGCTCATTGGCCAGCTGGGAAATGTGAACCAGACCGTCCTTGGGGCCGAAGAAATTGACGAAGGCGCCGAAATCGGCGGTCTTGACCACCGTACCCTGATAGATCATGCCCACTTCCGGCTCGTCGGTGATCGACTTGATCCACTTGACGGCAGCCTCGATGGACGCGCCGTCGGAGGAGGCGACCTTGATGGTGCCGTCATCTTCGACATTGACCTTGGCGCCGGTCTTTTCCACGATTTCGCGGATGACCTTGCCGCCGGTGCCGATGACGTCGCGGATCTTGTCGACCGGGATCTTCAGCGTTTCGATGCGCGGGGCGAATTCGCCGACTTCGTCACGGGCCGTATCGAGCGCCTTGGCCATCTCGCCAAGAATGTGCTCGCGGCCACCCTTGGCCTGCGCCAGCGCCTGTTTCATGATCTCTTCGGTAATACCGGCGATCTTGATGTCCATCTGCAGGGAGGTAACGCCCGAACGGGTGCCGGCCACCTTGAAGTCCATGTCGCCGAGGTGATCTTCATCACCCAGGATATCGGAGAGAACCGCGAAACGGTCGCCTTCGAGAATGAGGCCCATCGCGATACCGGCGACCGCCGACTTCATGGGCACGCCGGCATCCATCAGCGCGAGCGAGGTGCCGCAGACCGTGGCCATCGAGGATGAACCGTTGGATTCGGTGATTTCCGAGACGACACGCAGCGTGTAGGGGAACTCTTCAACCGACGGACGCACCGGGTTGATGGCGCGCCAGGCCAGCTTGCCGTGACCGGTTTCGCGGCGTGAGGTAAAGCCGACGCGGCCTGCTTCACCGACCGAATAGGGCGGGAAGTTGTAGTGCAGCATGAAGTTCTGCTTGGTGGTGCCTTCTAGACTGTCCACATACTGCTCGTCTTCGCCGGTGCCGAGTGTGGCGACAACCAGAGCCTGGGTTTCACCGCGGGTGAAAATGGCCGAGCCGTGGGTGCGGGGCAAAACGCCGACTTCGGCAAGGATCGGGCGAACCGTGGACAGGTCACGGCCGTCAATACGGGTGCCGGTGTCCAGAATGTTGCCGCGCACGACCTTGGCCTGCAGATGCTTGAAGGTGGCACCGATCTGATTATCGGTCCAGGCCGGGTTTTCCGCGCCTTCCGGCAGCAGGGTCTCGTAGACCTTCTTCTTGGCGGCATCGACTGCGTCGTAGCGGGCGGCCTTGTCGGTGATCTTGTAGGCGGCGGTCAGTTCGTCGGTGATCAGACCGGCCATCGTGTCTTCGAGTTCGCTGAGGTCTTCAGGCTCGAACGTACGCGGTTCCTTGGCGGCCAGTTCGGCGAGCTTGATGATCGCATCGATGACCTTGTTGGACTGTTCGTGGCCATACATGACCGCGCCCAGCATCACTTCTTCGCTCAGTTCCTGGGCCTCGGATTCAACCATCAGCACGGCGTCGGCGGTGCCGGCCATGACCAGGTCGAGCTGGCTGTCGGCGCGCTTGTCGATGGGGGTGTTCAGCACATATTCGCCGTCGATATAACCGACGCGGGCCGCACCGATCGGGCCCATGAAGGGCACGCCGGAAATCGTCAGCGCCGCGGAGGTGGCAACCATGGCCAGAACGTCCGGCTGGTTTTCCATGTCGTGCTGCAGCACCGTGACGATCACCTGGGTTTCGTTGCGATAGCCATCGGGGAACAGCGGGCGGATCGGACGGTCGATCAGCCGGCAGACCAGCGTTTCATGCTCGGACGGACGTCCTTCGCGCTTGAAATAGCCGCCGGGGATCTTGCCAGCCGCAAAGGCCTTTTCCTGATAGTTGACAGTCAGCGGGAAGAAATCGACGCCCGCCTTGGCGGATTTGGCGCTGACCACGGTGGCCAGAACCACCGTTTCGCCGAGTGTCGCCAACACGGCGCCATCGGCCTGGCGGGCGATCTTGCCCGTCTCGAGGGTGAGCGGCTGGCCGCCCCAGTTCAATTCGACTTTGTGATGTTCAAACATGCATCTTTCCATTCATCGTTCTGGCGGTCCGGGTCCCTTGACCCTAAGGCACCGCCCCGGCGGATACGCCCGGATGGCGCATCTCAAACCGGATGTCCGGCCGGACAGAACATGGACAAGACGACGAGTTGCTCGGCGAACAAGTTCCCAACCAAGCAACTGGTGATCCTGCCATGCCCCGCGGGGCCGGCAGTTCATTTGCATCTCCCGATCAGCCCTATTGCGTGATGTGGGGAAATGCCGGGGGCGCAGTCAGAACCATCCAACCGCGCCAGCCCGAAGTTGACGTTCGCTTTTCTTTATGGTCGCGTTGTCGAACCGAAAAACCGGAAGACCACTTTTTCTGACAACGCTCCTTTAGACTAGCGACGCAGACCGAGACGCTCGATCAGGTTCTTGTAGCGCTCTTCATTGCCCTTCTTGACATAGTCGAGAAGGCGGCGGCGCGTGGAGACCATTTTCAACAGACCGCGGCGGGAGTGATTGTCCTTGCCGTGGCCCTTGAAGTGCTCGGTGAGATTGGCAATGCGCTCGGAGAGGATAGCCACCTGGACTTCCGGGGAGCCGGTGTCGCCTGCTTTCGTGGCGTATTCCTTGATGAGCTCAGCTTTGCGCTCAGGGGTAATCGACATCGAATTTCCTTTCAAAAACAAGGGGATTGGCCGCCCACGTCCGGGATGTCGTCCAGCACGGGGCCTTTCACAGTGGGAACTTGTCCCAAAGTTGGCGCTCCTATAGGGCAAAATGAACCCAATTGCAAAGATTCTCGCGCCTTTTGGCGGACCGGCATAAAACCGCCCTCATTGTCCCCTTGCATCGCGCCACAATTTCATTGCGATACAACGAGCGAGGCGCGACATGTCTGCTTTCCGCCACCTGCCGGGCGTTGTACTGGCCCTGATTATGATGGTGACAACTCAAGTGGCCCTCGCCCAATCCGCTGACCCTGCAAGAGACGCGATCGCGGCCATGCTCGAGGCCGGTTCCGCAGAGCCGCTGCGGTTCACCGAAGAGTTCACAAACGCCGTTCCTCTTGAAGAGGTGAACCAGGTCATCGCCCAGGTAGCGGACCGGATCGGCGAACCCTTCACCATCGAACCGCACGGCGAAGGCTACGAAGTGCGAGGCCCTTCCCACAAGGTGCAGGTCCGTATCACGCTTGCCGGCGACGGCGCCATCTCGGGCCTGTTCTTTGCGCCACCGGTGCCGATTGCCCTCAGCGTTGACGAGGGTGCGGCCGAACTTCTGGCCATGGACGGCACGGTGAGCCTGCTGGTGACCCGCGGCGGTGAGGATCTTGTCGCCGAAAACACAGATGCGCCGCTGGCCGTCGGGTCGGCTTTCAAACTGGGTATCCTTGCCGAACTTGCCGCGCAGATCGAAGCGGGAGAAGCCGGTTGGGACCAGGTGCTGCGGCTCGAGGAGCGGCACAAGTCACTTCCCAGTGGCGATCTTCGCCGGTTTCCGACCGGTGCGCCGGTGACCGTGCATACGGCGGCCAGCCTGATGATTTCGCAGAGCGACAATACGGCGACCGACCTGTTGCTCGATTTCGTCGGGCGCGATGCGGTCAGTGATCGCCTTGGATTTCTGGTTCTGTCGACACGGGAATTTTTCCAGCTGAAGGGCAATGACGCCCTGCGCGCGGCCTTCACAGCGGGCGATGAGGCAGCCAGACGCGATGTGCTTGCTGAACTCGCCGCATCTTCACCGCCTGATCCCGCCGCCGCCAGCCGCCAGCATGCCGAGGGAGTGGAGTGGTACATGAGCACGCGCCAATTGTGCGAGCTTGTTGCGCCGCTGGCGGGTCTCGACGTGTTCGACATCAACGCCGGCATCGCCAGTTTCGCGGACTGGGAGAATGTCGCCTTCAAGGGCGGCAGCGAGACCGGGGTGATGAACCTCACCACCCACTTGACCAGTGGGGCCGGGGAGCAGTTCTGCGTCAGCTTCACCCTCAACCGCGATCAGGCGATCGATGAACAAGCGGTGTTCAGCGCCTACGCCACGCTATTGTCCAGCCTCAAGGAACAGGGTGGCTCCTGATCAGGTGCCCGGCAGGATCACCCGGGTCGGATTGAACTGGCCTTTCTCGACAAAGCCGATGGCAACGGCCTGACCGCGATGGCTGGCCCAGCACTCGTCCAGCGCGATGGGGGCGCCGGCGCCGGTCAACAGCGCCGGGTTGCCGTGCCGGACGGCACTGGTCTGGCGCTCGTCGAGCGTGATTTCAGCCAGCCCCGTCAGGCCGGCGCTGACCGGCATCAGCAGGTCATCACGGGCCTCTGCGGCCAAGGCCTCGACATCGGCGATGTCGATTGCATCTTCATCTGTGAAGGGGCCAACCGCCGCCCGGTGCAGTTTGCCGACATGACCCCTGGTGCCCAGCGCTTCCGCAAGGTCGCGGGCCAGGGCGCGCACGTAGGTGCCTTTCTCGCAGTCAATCTCGAAGGTGGATTGCGCCGCGCCTTGCTCGATCAGGTCAAACCGGTCGATGGTCACTTCGCGCGGCGGCATTTCAAGTTGCTCGCCGGCCCGGGCCCGGTCATAGGCGCGTGCGCCGTCGATCTTGATGGCAGAATAGGCGGGGGGCACTTGTGAGATTGTGCCGGTGAAACGCGGCAGCTGCGCCAGCACGTCGGCTTCTGATGGCCGCACCTCGGACGTGCCAATCACCTCGCCCTCGGCATCCTCAGTGCTGGTCGCGGTGCCCCAGACAATCGAGAACCGGTAGGTTTTCAGCCCGTCCTGAACAAAGGGTACGGTCTTGGTCGCCTCCCCGAAAGCAATCGGCAAGATGCCCGTAGCCAGCGGGTCAAGGGTTCCGGCGTGCCCGGCTTTCTTCGCCGAGAAAAGCCAGCGCAGCTTGCCGACCGCCTCGGTCGAGGAGACATCGAACGGCTTGTTGAGAATGAGCCAGCCGGAAATGTTGCGTTTCTGGCGTTTGAACTGAGCCAAGTGGAGTGCCTGCCGTGACTGTTGGATGTGCGGCCGTGTTTGTTGGAACGCACGCCGTTCGTCAAGCCACACCGGGATTGACATATCCATAGCTGTTCGGCTATCAGTTACTTATAGCCAACGAGGTATGGGTTTAATGGCCACGCAACAGGATCAGATCTTCCGGTCGCTTTCCGATCCGACACGGCGGGCGCTATTCGAACGGCTGTGCCGGGACGGTGAAGTGACAGTGGGGGCGCTCACCGATGGCGCCGGGGTTTCCCAACCCGTGGTCTCCAAGCACCTGGGCGTCCTGAAACAGGCCGGACTTGTGGTCGGGCGGGTCGAGGGGCGCCAGACCCACTACCGGGCCGATCCGGCGGCGCTCAATCCGCTGATCGACTGGACAAAACAGATGACCGGCTTCTGGGAAGCCCGCTTCGACAGGCTGGAAGACTTGCTGACAAGGATGGATCAATGAGCGACCCGAAAGACAAACGCACGGCCACCATCGAGCGCGAGTTCACGCATCCGCCGGAAAAACTGTGGCGGGCGCTGACCCAGCAGCACCTGATGGAGGAATGGCTGATGAAGAACGACTTCAAGCCGGAAGTGGGCCACGCGTTCCAGCTCAAGGGCGAATGGGGCGGGGTCATGGACTGCGAGGTGCTGGCCATCGAGCCACACAGGAAGCTGTGCTACTCATGGAATTTTTCCAATGACGATCCGCTCTATAGCCTTGAAAGCACAGTGACTTTCATGTTGACGCCAACCGCAAACGGCACTCATCTCAAGGTCGAGCAAAGCGGATTCCGGCCCGACCAGAAACAGGCCTATGGCGGCGCCCATGCCGGCTGGAAAGGCTTTCTGGCCAATCTCGACGCGCTGCTCGACACGCTTGATTGAACCGATAACTGAGGAGATTTTCTCATGAACTGGACAGGTTGGAACAGGATCATTCACCGCTGGGTTTCGGCCCTTTTCATCGTCACGGTACTGCTGGCGACCTATGCCGCGGCCAGCGGACAGGACCAGAGCAGCGTGCTGTTCTATCTGCCGCTTTTGCCCTTGTTCATCCTGATGGCTTCCGGGTTGATCATGTTTGTGCTGCATTACGCCACAAAGTGGCGGACGCAACGCAGGGCAGGTTAGGACCAGGAAATGGCTGACAAGACATCGTCAAAATCAGGCGGCGCAAAACGGCCGCCCTTGAAGCCGGGACCGGACGGGATCGTCCGGCTTTCAGGCGGTAACCCGCAGATCGCCAAGGGCGACGGCGAGGAGAAGGTGCTCGAATACATCCACGCCATGCTGGGCTGGCAGCGGGGTGTGGGCGAAGCGATGCACAAGATCATCCTTGCGGAACTTCCGGGCGCTGCGATGTCGGTGAAATGGAACACGCCCTTTTACGGCACCGATCCGAAAAGCTGGTTCGTCAGTTTTCACTGCATGACCAAATACGTCAAAGTCTCCTTTCCGGATGGCACATCGCTTGAACCGCAGCCGCCCGGCACCTCGAAGCAGGCCAATGTGCGCTACTACGACATCTATGAAGACCAGTTCGACGCTGACCAGTTCCGCGACTGGGTGAAACAGGCGGCGGTGCTGCCCGGGGAAAAGTTCGGATGAGCGAAAGTGCCGGAAAGACGCCCTCCGAGAAGGTCGATGATTACATCAAGGGACTGGGCGACTGGCGCAGCGAGACGCTTGAACAGGTCCGCCAGCTGATGCTGTCGGCGGATTCCGAAATGATAGAAGAATTCAAGTGGATGGGCAGCCCGGTCTGGGAGCGCGGCGGGCTGATCGCAGTCGGTAACGGGCACAAGGGCAAGGTCAAGGTCACCTTTGCGCACGGGGCAAAGTTTCCGGACCCGGATAAACTTTTCAACGGCAAGGACACCGGCGCCACGCGCCGTTCAATCGACATTTTCGAGGGTGAGGCGCTGGACAAGGCCGCCTGGACTGCCCTCATTCAGCGGGCGATCACCTACAATCTCACGCATCTGAAAAAGAATTCGTAGCGGGCCTGTTCAGCCCTCGTCCTCGTCATCCTCGAGGTCCTGACGAACCTTGTCGGAGCGCAACAGCGCATCAATCCGGCCTGCTTCCTCGAAGGTCTCATCGACCAGAAAGCGCAATTCGGGCGCGTATTTGAGATTGATCTCCGGCACAATCCGGCCGCGGATGAACTTGCGGTGCCGGTTCAGTGCGTCCACGACTTCGGCAGCATCGCCACCCCCCAGCGGCATGACATAGCAATTGGCATGTTTGAGGTCCGGGGTCATGCGGACTTCAGGCACGGTGATCGTGTGGCTTTCGACCACCGGATCGCGGATTTCATCGCGCATCAGAAAGCTCGACAGGGCGTGGCGGACGAGTTCTCCCACGCGCAGCATGCGCTGGGACGGCGCGCTTTTGGTGGCTTTGCGGACCATGTCAGTTGCTGTCGATCAGGGTCAGTTCGGACTGGGCAAAAATATCACGGCCGCGCTCAACCAGCGCCGTGCCGGCGACAGGCCAGTCGGCCTGATCCTTGCCGTCGAATTCAGGGGTGCGGAATTCCTCATAAACCACGGCGATGCCTTCATCGGTGCGGCGGAACCCCAGCACCATGACCTGACCTTCCCCGGGCCGGTTCGCCTCGGGCACGAACTCTCCGCAGATAAATACCAGCGGTGAGACTTCGGTCGGCGTGTCCTCATCGGTAAGGAAGAACTGGCCCGTCGACCCGTCGCAGCTCATCGCGTAACCGAAGGCGGCCGCCTGACGATAGACGGTCAGGTCGCGTTCCGGTTCGAGCACGATGCGCACGCCGAACATGTGCGTCCAGGTATCGGCATTCTCGCCCTTGGGCACGATCTCGAACCGGGTGGAATTGTCGTCGCCGGTGATGATCACCTCGGCGTCCTCAAGCCCGAGATCCTCATCGACCGCGATCCAGGCCGGAAGGGCCGTGGTGAACCGGTGGCCCTCGGCCTCATAGACAAGCTGGTCGCCTGATTGGCCAACGCGGGCGTTTTCATCCTGCGCCAGCGCGGTTGCAGACGGCAGGACTAGCAGGGCCGAGGCGACAGTAATCCGTACAAGGTTCAACATGGCGCAATTCTCCTTTTGCAGGTTGAAGTCCGCCTGATTGATCAAGTTCAAAGCGTCCGGGTCACCGATTCGACGCGGAAACATTCGATGATGTCGCCGGGGCGCATGTCCTCGTATTTCTCGAAAGCCATGCCGCATTCCTGGCCGGACTGGACTTCCTTGACCTCGTCCTTGAAGCGCTTGAGCGTCGACAGCTTGCCTTCGTGGATGACCACATCGTCGCGCAGCAGGCGCACACCGGAGCCACGTTCCACAGTGCCGTCGGTGACCCGGCAACCTGCGACCTTGCCGACCTTGGAAATGTTGAACACCTCCAGGATTTCGGCATAGCCGATGAAGGTTTCGCGGATTTCGGGGGCCAACATGCCGGACATGGCCGCTTTCACATCATCCACCAGATCGTAGATGACGTTGTAATAGCGGATCTCGATGCCTTCGCGCTCGGCGCTCTCGCGGGCCTGCTTGTTGGCACGCACGTTGAAGCCGATGATGATGGCGTTGGAGGCCTTGGCCAGCGTCACGTCGCTGTCGGTGATGCCGCCGGCGCCGGAGAACAGGATCTGGGCAGCGACTTCGTCCGTACCCAGTTTTTCCAGCGCATTGACGATGGCTTCAACAGAACCCTGCACGTCACCCTTGATGACCAGCGGGAAGCGGGCGGTTTCCGCCGTTTTCAACTGGCTCATCATCTGTTCGAGCGAGGTGACCGAGGAGACACCGGATTTCTCGCGCAGCTGACGCTGGCGGTATTCGGTGACTTCGCGGGCGCGGGCTTCGCTTTCCACCACGGCAAACTTGTCGCCGGCATCGGGCACGCCGGAGAAGCCGAGCACTTCCACAGGAGTGGAGGGGCCGGCCTTCTTGATCTGCTCGCCCTTGTCATTGATCAGCGCGCGGACGCGGGCCCATTGCGAGCCGGCAACGACGATGTCGCCGATGGCCAGTTCACCGCGCTGCACCAGGGCGGTGGCCACGGCGCCGCGGCCCTTGTCGAGCTTGGCTTCGATAACCAGACCGTCGGCCCGGCCCTCAGGCTTGGCTTTCAGTTCAAGCAGTTCGGCCTGCAAGAGGATGGTCTCAAGCAGCTTGTCGAGATTGGTTTTCTTGAGCGCGGAGACTTCCACGTCGAGGGTTTCACCGCCCATGGATTCGACGAAGACTTCGTGCTGCAGCAGTTCGTTGCGCACGCGGCTCGGCTCGGCGGACGGTTTGTCCATCTTGTTGATGGCCACGATGATCGGCACTTCGGCCGCCTTGGCATGTTTGATCGATTCGATGGTCTGCGGCATGACGCCGTCGTCGGCGGCCACCACCAGCACTGCAATGTCGGTTGACTGGGCACCACGGGCGCGCATCGAGGTGAAGGCCTCGTGGCCCGGGGTATCGAGGAAGGTGATCATCTGGCCGTTCTTTTCGACCTGGTAGGCGCCAATATGCTGGGTGATGCCACCGGCCTCGCCTTCCACCACATTGGCTTCGCGCAGGGCGTCAAGAAGCGAAGTCTTGCCGTGGTCGACGTGACCCATGATGGTGACAACCGGCGGACGCGGCTTGCGGTCGGCGTCGCTTTCGGTGGTCAGGTCCTCGAAGATGCCTTCTTCCACATCGGCTTCCGACACGCGGCGCACGGTGTGGCCGAGTTCGGTCGCAATCAGTTCGGCGGTGTCGGCGTCGAGCACGTCGTTGATGGTGACCATCTGGCCCTGTTGCATCAGGATCTTGATCACATCGACGGCGCGTTCGGCCATGCGGTTGGCCAGTTCCTGAACGGTGATGGCCTCGGGCAGAATGACTTCGCGCGAGATTTTCGGCTGTGCCTCGCGGGACTTGCCGCCACGCTGCTTTTCACGGCGGCGCTTGAGCGCGGCCAGGGACGGGCTGCGGTCGCGGTCGTTTTCGTTCAGCGCGGTGGTGATGGTCAGACGGCCACGGTTGCGGCCGGCGCCGTCGCCGGGCTTGCGGTTCGGGCGTTCCGGCTGCGGGCGCGTGGTGCGGCGCAGGGCGTTGGCCTCTTCATCCTTTTCGTCCCGGGCCTTTTCGGCAGCAGGCGAGCTGCGCCGGGCGCGGCCGCTGTCATCCTCGGCCGGAGGCGGCGGCGGCGGCATATCGGGTTCTGCCGGCTTTTTCGCCGTTTGGCCGGGCTTCTTGCGGGCAACAGGTGCCGCAGGCTGGGTCTCGGCGATCTCGGCTTCCGCTTCGGCAGCTTCAGCGGCGGCAGCAGCAGCACGTTCCTGCTCTTCGCGGGTGGCGCGCTGACGTGTGGCTTCTTCCTCGAGACGCTTGGCTTCCTGAGCGGCGCGGGCCTGATCGTCGGCCTGACGGGCTGCCGCTTCACGCAGGGCGCGTTCGCGGGCGTGTGCTTCTTCCTGGGTCAGACCCGGCGTCGGGCGCTGGCCACCACGCTGGGCGCCGCCGGCCGGCTGGGGCGACGGGGACGGACGGCGCTGCGGCGCGCTCTGCGGGGCATTGGCGCCATGCGGACGCGCGGACGTGCCCGGCGCGGCAACGCGGCGGGTGCGTTTTTCCACCACAACGGAGCGGGTGGAGCGCGTCATGCCGGGACGGCCGGAACCGCCACCGCCAGGCTTGAGCGACAGGGTGCGCTTGCCCCCTTCGTTCGAGCCAGAATCACTGCGCGTATCGTCTTTATCTGTCATACCTGTCCGTCTCATTCATCCGGTTGCGCTATGAAGCGGGCCAGCCTTTGGGCCCGCAATAGCGCTGATTTCGCCGCAGTGCCATCAATTAGCGCCGCGTGTATCACATTTTCCTGCCCCAATGCCAAACCCATTTGGTCCGAGGACAGCAATTGGAAATGGGGCAGGGTTTCTTCCGCTCCGCTGGCGCGGCGGGCCTGCAGCATCTTGCGCAGACCATCGGGCGCTGCATCGGTTGCCGTCAGCAGCGCCAGCGCCTTGCCCGATTCGAGCGCTGATTTGACCTTGGTGGCGCCGGTCAGCAATTGCCCGGCCTTGCGCGCCAGCCCCAGGGAGCCCGTCAGGCGCTGTTCTAACCGCGCCCGGGTCAGTTCCGCAAGTTCAGCGGGAACCGTCACATTCTGTTTCAGGCTGCGGGCGAAGACCTTCCTGGCCACCGCCCCGTCGACATCTCTTGAAGAAAGGGAAACCCAGACCCCCCTGCCGGGCGCCTTGCCATCCACGTCGGGCACAATTGTCCCGTCCGGCCCGAGCGCAAACCTGATGAGGTCATCGACGGGCAGGGCGCGGCGGCTCAGCGCACATTCACGGGTGAGGACTTTCTGGGCGGGCATTCGTTCCTTTCAGCGGGCAGGCAGCGGGTTTTTTGCCGTGAAGCCGGGTCACAGTGCTTCGGCCGGCTGACCGGCTTCCGCTTCTTCACCTTCGGCCAGTTCTTCGTCGCCCAGTTCATCGGCGGTCACCCAGCCAACCATCAGGCGGGCCTGCATGATCATGACTTCGGCTTCCTCGCGGCTGACGGGCATGTTGGAGAAGGAGCCCTCGAACTGGGTCACTTCGCCATCCTTGCGTTCAGTCCAGCCGACCAGATCGTCAGCGGCACAACCGGCAAAATCCTCAACGGTCTTGATGCCGTCACGGCCGAGCGCGGCCAGCATGGCGGCGGTCAGGCCCTCGATCTGGTAGAGATCATCAGAGACGCCAAGTTTCTTGCGCTCGTCGTCATGAGCCTGTTCGATCGCGTCGAGGTATTCGGTAGCGCGGGTCTGGATTTCGGTGGCGGTATCTTCGTCGAAGCCCTCGATCGTGGCGATTTCATTGAGGTCGACATAGGCAACTTCCTCGACTGAGGAGAAGCCTTCGGAAGCCAGCAGCTGGGCCACCATCTCGTCGACGTTGAGCGCTTCCATGAACAGTTCGGAACGTTCGACGAATTCCTTCTGGCGGCGTTCGGATTCTTCCTGCTCGGTCAGAATGTCGATATCCCAACCGATCAGCTGGGAGGCCAGGCGGACGTTCTGGCCGCGGCGGCCAATGGCCAGCGACAATTGTTCGTCGGGCACCACGACTTCCATGCGCTCGGCCTGTTCGTCGACCACCACCTTGGCGACTTCGGCCGGCTGCAGGGCCGAGACCACCAGGTCACCGATGTTTTCGGTCCAGGGAATGATGTCGATCTTTTCGCCCTGCAGTTCGCCAACAACGGCCTGCACCCGCGAGCCGCGCATGCCCACGCAGGCGCCGACCGGATCAATGGACGAATCCGACGAGGTCACGGCGATCTTGGCGCGCGAACCCGGATCGCGGGCAATCGAGCGGATGGTGATGATGCCGTCGTAGATTTCGGGCACTTCCTGCATGAACAGTTTGGCCATGAACTGCGGATGGGTGCGCGACAGGAAAATCTGCGGGCCGCGCTGTTCGTGGCGGACTTCGTAGATATAGGCGCGGACGCGGTCACCGTAGCGGAACTGTTCGCGCGGGATCAGTTCGTCGCGGCGGATGATGGCTTCACCACGGCCGAGGTCGACAATGACGTTGCCATATTCGACGCGCTTGACCGAACCGTTGACGATCTCGCCGATGCGATCCTTGTATTCCTCGTACATGCGCTCGCGCTCGGCGTCGCGGACCTTTTGCACGATGACCTGCTTGGCGGACTGGGCAGCGATGCGGCCGAATTCGATCGGCGGCAGCGGTTCGGTCACATAGTCACCGAGCTTGGCTTCGGCGTTCTTGGCCTTGGCGTCGGGCAGGGAAATCTGACGGCCGGTTTCCTCGACATCCTCGACAACTTCCAGCAAGCGCCACAGCCGCAATTCACCGGACTTGGGATTGATCTCGGCGCGAACTTCTGTCTCAGCGCCATAACGGGCGCGGGCGGCGCGGGCGATGGCGTCCTGCATGGCCTCGATGACGATCATCCGGTCGATGCTCTTTTCGCGGGCCACCGCGTCGGCAATCTGCAAAAGCTCAAGCCTGTTGGCTGAAACGGCCATTAGTTGTTCTCCTCTTGAGAGATTTCGATGGTCTCCACATCCGGATCATCGAGGTCAGGGTCATCTTGCTGGGCGATGCGCGCCGCTTCGAGCAGGGCATCGGTGAGTACGAGTTTGGCCTCGGCGAGGCTGGTCAGTGGCAGGCGCACAATCGGATCGGCGCCCATCGGCACGTCGGGCAGGTTCAACACGATCTGATCGCCCTCCATGCCTTCGATGGTGCCGCGGAAGCGCTTGCGGCCACCGACCATGTCGGAAAGTTCGATCTTGGCCTCGTGCCCGGCCCAGCGTTCGAAATCGCGGGCCCGCACCAGCGGCCGGTCAACGCCGGGCGAAGAGACTTCCAGATGATAGGCCCGGTCGATCGGATCCTCGACATCAAGGATCGGGTTGATTTCCTGGCTCAACTTCTCGCAATCGGCGATGGAGAAGTTGCCATCCTCATCCTCAGCCATGATCTGCAAGGTGCAGCCATTGAGCGGAAGCACGCGCACGCGCACCAGCTGATAGCCGAGGTCCTCGGCCACCGGGGCGATGATCGCGGCAATCCGGGTTTCCTGCCCGGTTTCGCGAATGTAGCGCTTGTTGTTGGCTTCGCTCATTACTCTTTGGCCTCGCGGGCCGCACCGATTGCCGTTGGCAATCTGGCCCTCCGGCGGGGCGGCGCAACTGTGCGCCGGGGTCCTCGCTTTGCTCGTCCGCCTTTTCCCTTTCAGGCGCTGGCCGACTTGATTTTGATAACAAAAAAGAGCGGGGCCGGTTGGCACCCACTCTCTAGGTTACCCTGAGATGTTGGAGACTATATAGCGCTGAACAGGACCGGGTGCAAGGTGAAGTTCAGTTGGCGATTTCCACCTTTCCGGGATCAGCGCCCTGGGCGACAAGCGCCTTCTTGATGGCCTCGGTCATCGGGTCGGGACCGCAGAGATAGAAGTAGCCGCTTTTGTCGGGAACGTGAGCCTTGATGAAATCGTCGTCGATGCGCTCGTTGAGCAGCCCGTCACCCTTCTCGTTTGTGACGGTGAACAGGCACTCAAGCCCCTCCATCGCTTCGAGTTCGTCGCGCAGGATGATGTCCTTCTCATAGCTGTTGGAAAAGATCAGGCGGTGGCCATCGAGCTTGCCGTCTTTCTGCTGACGGCGAAGCAGGGCGAGAAATGGCGTGATGCCGGCGCCGCCGGCGATGAAGGTTCCGGGGCCATGATAGGGAATGGTCTCCCAGGGATCGTCCAGCAGCAGGGTCTGTCCGGGTTCGAAGGTGCCGAGGCGGTGCGTGACCCCATCGTGGTCGTCATAGGACTTGATGACGAACTCGAGGTCTTCCTGTTCGGCCAGTCCGGCAAATGTGAAGGGGCGCTTTTTGTCGCGCCAGCCTTCGAGATCAAGCGCCATCTCGGTCGCCTGGCCGGCCTCGAACGTGTAGCCTTCGGGCCGTGCCAGCCGGTAGCGGCGGACATTATGGGTGAGTTGCTTGATCGAATTAATCTCGACTTTGTGCATTCGGCACCTCCGCGACACATAACGCGGGATGGGGCCAAGCCGTTCCCGCGATCAGGACTGAGCCTTGTATTCTGCCAGCAGACGTTCGACTTCGTCAAAACCCAGGCTGCCCGGCGCCTTGCCTTGTGCCGACAATCCGGCCGCAAGCTCGGCAAAAAACGCATTGACCGGGGTTGGCACGCCGTGCAACCGGCCCAGCAAGGCAATTTCGCCGTTCAGGTAATCGGTTTCGATCGAACCGGCGCCCCGCGCGAGGCTCTGCGCCGCCGAGGAGCCGACGGGCGGCGAGCCGGGGACGTCGCCATCCTGCATGAGTTCCTTGCGGCGCGGATTTTCCACGCCGACATCATCAAAGGCGATGCCCGCAGCGGCATAGACCGCCAGCGCTTCGGCTTTGGCCTGTTGCGCGTATTCGCCATCTCGCGCCTTCGCGCCCAGCGCTGAATCGATGCCGTTGTTGAGGTTCATGAGCAGCTTGCCGTATTTGGCGCGCATCACGTCTTCATGGGCGAAGGCGGCAAAGCCCGACGCATTCAGTGCGTCGCAAAGCGTTTCTACCTCCGCACTGGTCCCGGTCGGGAAGCGCCCGATATCGAACAGCCCATGTTTCGGCGTGCCGAAAGCGGTGACCTCGCCGGGTTCGAGGTAGGTTGCCGGCATCATTACGGTGACACCCAAAACGTTGCCGAAGTAGCGCGAAGCCAGCCGCTCATTGGCCACCCCGTTCTGCATGCAGGCGATGGTCTGGTGGCGCACACCGGCCAACCGCAGGGCCTGCAAGGCTTCTTCGGTGTGCTGGGTCTTCATGGTCAACAGCACCATGTCGCCGGGGCTGAAACTGATTTCAGAGGGATGCGCCGCGACCGGGAATTTCGCCGTCAGATCGCCTTCGGGTGTGCGCAAACGCAATCCGTTGGCCTTGATGGCGTCAAGCTGGGGGCCCCGGGCGATGCCCAGCACGTCAAAACCTGAGCGCGACAGGCCCACCGCCAGCGTGCCCCCGATGGCCCCGATACCGTAAATGATGAAACGCATTGAAGATTCCCTGTACGGAGAAATGGCGGCCAGCTTCCCCTATCGGGAATAGAAACGCAAAACCCGGCTGGCGATCAGGGTGATCCAGCGGGAAGGCTGTCCCGCGCGCTCCATGATGAAATGCTGTTGCCCGGGATGGGCGCTGTTGACCCGCCAGCGGCCGTCGGGCAGCCGTTTTGCCTCAAGATGATCAAGGGCATCGTGCATCCGTTCGTCAAGCGGCATGCGGGCCATCGCGAAATGATCAAGACCGCGCAGCACATTGTATTTCCAGCGGAACGGATAGGGCCACTTGAGAAAGGCCGGGCTGATCACCTTGCCGGTGTGGTCGGAGCGGTAGAAGCGGTGCATCAGGATGAATTCACGGGCCGCACTCAACGAAGTCCTGATCTCCGGGGACCGATAGGTATTTCCCTCGCTGAGGAACTGCTGAAAGCCCTCCAGCACCGAGACGGACGTGTGCAGCGAGGAATGATGCGGATGGGCTGAATTGGACAGGCAGTTGTACCCACCGTCCTGCATGCGCTGCCCGAGGATGAAATCGACGATGCGTTTGAGCTTCGTTTCTGGCGTTTGAAAGTAGCTGGCGTAGTTGAGAAACATGCCAGCCACGCAGACGTCGGACCTGCGGTCCGTCTTGCCAGGGCCGACCCCGCCATCTGGATAGTTCTGCGTGGCGAGCACACGCGCGATGCTTTCCCGTATCACAGCGTTGTCCGGAGCGATGCCAAGGTTCCTGAGGTCGAGCAGCGTATAGTGGGTGCTGGTCCATTTCGGCTGGTAGAACTCGCGGCCCCAACTGGTGTCGGCGTTGCGGGCGGCAAGCAGGCGCTGGCCCCAGCCTTCCGTTGCGATACGGGCTCTCAGGTCCGGCCGCTCTTCATCGAGCAGGTCGCGCCGGGTGGCGTATTGAATGGCCACATCGCCTTCCAGCAACCAATCGATGACGGATTGCTCCGGGAAGTCGCCCACGGCCCCTGCCTCCGCAAACCTGCGCTGCGGGCAATCCTAGCGTCAGCGCCTCAGGAAGGTGAAATAGAAACTTTTGAGCCGGCCCTCTTTGCGGGCCTTTTGCTCATAGCGGGTCGGTTGCCAGCCCGGATAGGGCTCGTGCCAGGCGCCCGGTTCGGTCAGCGGCCAGAAGAAATCCGGGTGGCGCAAAATGTGCGCCAGGGTCCAGTTGGCATAATCCTCGATGTCGGTGGCGAAATGAAAGGGGGCGCCGGGTTTCAGCACGTTCGCCAGGGCATCAAGGGTGGTGGGCGAAATGAACCGGCGTTTGTGATGGCGGGTCTTCGGCCACGGATCGGGGTAAAGCAAGTAGGCTTCATCAAGGCTATTGGGCTGAAGCCGGGTCAAAAGATCATAGGCATCTTCGGCGAACAGGCGGATGTTCTGGAGATTGTCCGCCTCGATCGCCTTCAGCAGTTTGCCGATGCCGCCGGTGAAAACCTCGCAGCCGATGAAACCGGTCTTGGGCTGTTCTACCGCCTTGCGCGCCAGATGTTCTCCACCGCCGTAGCCGATTTCAATGGTCAACCGGTCCGGGTGACCGGCGAATAGCGTTGCAGGATCGATCACCCCTTGTTCCGGAAGGTGGATTTCGAGGTCCGGCAACAGATCATCGAACAGCGTTTTCTGGCCGCGGTGCAGGCGTTTGCCAGACCTGCGACCGAAAAAGGCGCGGTGTTCGGGATCGGGTTGCTTGCCGGGTTTGGACATGGCTGCCGCTTACAGGCTTCGGCCCGTCTGCGCAATCATCCCACCCGATCAGGCCGCCTCGAGCTGGCGCGCCTTGACGGCGTCCTTGAGCGCCTTGATCAGATCGGTCTTTTCCCATGAGAAGGAGCCGTCGCGGCCCGGCTTGCGGCCGAAATGGCCGTAGGCCGCCGTCTTGGCATAGATCGGCTTGTTCAGGTCGAGATGGCTGCGGATGCCGGTGGGCGACAGGTCCATGACGTCCCCAAGCGATTTTTCGATCAGCGCCTCGTCGACCGCCCCCGTGCCATGCGTATCGACATAGATGGATAGCGGCTGGGCAACGCCAATGGCGTAGGAAAGCTGGATGGTGCAGCGGTCGGCCAGTTTGGCTGCCACGACATTCTTGGCCAGATAGCGTGCGGCATAGGCGGCGGAACGGTCGACTTTTGTCGTGTCCTTGCCGGAGAAGGCGCCGCCACCATGCGGGGCTGCCCCACCATAGGTATCAACAATGATCTTGCGGCCGGTCAGGCCCGCATCGCCGTCGGGTCCGCCGATGACGAAGGCGCCGGTCGGGTTGACGTACCACACGCAATCTTCGGCGATGCGTATGTCGCTCAGCGCCTCGCGCACATAGGGTTCGACAACCGAACGGACTTTCTTCGAGTCCCAGCTGGCGTCCATATGCTGGGTGGAGAGCACGATCCGGGTCACTGCGTCGGGCTTGCCGTTGACGTAATGGACCGTGACCTGGCTCTTGGCGTCCGGGCCAAGCCGGGCCACGTCGCCCTCACCGGCCTTGCGCGCGGTGGCCAGGGTTTCGAGGATCTTGTGGGCGTAATAGATCGGGGCAGGCATCAGGTCGGGGGTCTCGCGGCAGGCGAAGCCGAACATGATGCCCTGGTCGCCTGCACCTTCCGCGCCCTGATTGTCGGACGCCTTGTCGACCCCTTGCGCAATGTGGGCAGACTGGAAGTGCAGCAACACGTCGATCTTGGCCGTGTTCCAGTTGAACCCGTCCTGCTCATAGCCGATGGCCTTGATGGCGCGCTTGGCCGCAGACTTGAAGCGCGACGGGTTGATCACATCCTCGCCGTGCGTGTTCTTCTTGATCAGCGAGGGCGGTACACGCACTTCACCGGCGATGATCACGCGGTTTGTGGTGGCCATGGTTTCCGCGGCGACGCGAATAGCGCGCGGATCGGTGCCGGTCTTTTTGGCTTCCTTGTAGACCAGATCGACAATCTCGTCGGAGATGCGGTCGCACACCTTATCCGGATGGCCTTCGGACACGGATTCGGAGGTGAAATAGTAGGATGATCTGGCCAAGGTAATCCCCAATAGTGAGCCGCTGCAGACGGTGCGCCCAGTTTTTGCCAGCGGCGGCGGCGCTGGTCAAGGCGGATATAAAGAAAGGTTTATGTCAGCTTCGCCGCCTTCCGGAGAAGCGTTTTGCGACAAGTACCAGCCCGGCAGAAAGCATGAGCGCTATGAAAAACGGCCAATGTTGCCAACGCTGAAAAAGCGTGGTCTCCAGCCGTTCGGGTAGTGCCCCGTCGAGCAGGCCCATCTGATCGGGCACCACTTGCCCGAGAATACGCCCCAGCGGATCGACAAGAGCGGTGATGCCGGTATTGGCAACGCGAATCATCGGCAATCCGGATTCAACCGCGCGCAGGCGGGCATGGTGGAAATGCTGCGCCGGACCAATCGAGCCGGCAAACCAGCCGTCGTTGGTGACGTTGAGGATATATTCGGCCTGTTCGGCATTGGCGCCGAGGTCGCCTGAAAAGATCGCTTCATAGCACACAAGCGCCAGAAAGGCGGGGCTGCCTTCGGGCATCATCAGCCGGGGCGTCGTGCCGTGGGTCCAGCCGGCCAGACCGGGCACGAACTGGGTCAGCCCGAACTGTGCGAAGAAGCTCTTGAAAGGCAGGAATTCGCCGACCGGCACCAGGTGCTGCTTGTCGTAGGCAGCGATGACCTCACCCTCGCCATTGATCGCCATCACCGAATTGAAATCTGATTGGGCCAGCGTGTCGCGGCGCGGCGCGCCGGTCAGCAACAGCGTATCGTCCGGCAGCATGCGCGCGAACCGGGCCAGCGCTTCGGGATATTCGCTGAGGAAGAACGGCAGCGCCGCCTCCGGCCAGATCAGAATGGAGACGTCCTCAAGCCCGTTGTCAGTTGGATCGAGCTGGGTCTCCGACAGGGAAATCAGCCGGTCGACCGTGAACTCGCGGCTTTCCGCCTGCCATTTGACGGCCTGATCGATATTGGGTTGCACCAGCCTGATCTGCACATCGTTGCGCGATGGCACCTCGGTGGATTGCAGGCGTTGCTGTCCGTAGCCAACCTGGGCGGCGATCAACAGCAGCGCCCCGAAAAAGGGGGCAAGCCGCGTGGTCAGCGACCTTTCATCGGCCGGCCAAATCAGCGCAGGCGACATTGAAATCAGGATGGCGACGAAGGTCAGCCCATAAATGCCGAACAGGTTCGCGGCCTGCATCATCTGCTCGTTGGCCGTCAGTGCATAGCCGACCAGATCAAACGGGAAGCCGGTCAGGATGTGCCCGCGGATGAACTCGGCGGCGGCGACAATTGTGGCCAGCGCCTGCAACCGTAGCGGCGAATGGCTCCAGACCAGATGGGCGGCGGCACTCGCCAATCCCCAGAAAAGCGCCATCACGGCGGCGAGCGCCAGGATCGCGAACGGCATGACGACGAGCAGGAAGCCGCCATCGACGAAAAAGGCCGATCCCAGCCAGTGCAGGGCGAAGCTGAAATAGCCAAGCCCGAAGCAGAATCCGATCTGAAAGGCTGCGCCAAACAGGCGGCGCCAGCCGGTTTCGGTCTCTGCCCCGTCGAGCGCCCACACCCAGATGGGCATGGCCAGAAACAGCGCCGGCAGCACGAAGAGCGGCGGCACCGAAGTGCCGGCCACAAGCCCGGCGGCAAGCAACATCAGCCCGCGCCGCCAGCCGTAACTGAGGATGATTTGACCGGCGAGCCAATTCATGGCGTTTGATGAGCCCGCATGGAAAAGCCGCCCCGGATTGTCAAACGGGGCCGAATCGCCCGCCGGGCCAGTTTGGGCCAGCCACCGGTGCCGTCAAGGTGAGGGACACGCCGCCCTACTCGGCGGCTTCGCTCTTTCCAGTTTCAGCCGGGGCTTCGCCGCGCGGCTTGGCGCGCACTTTCAGCCCGCGGGGACGGCGGGTGATGCGGACGCGGCGGATACGGCGCGGATCGGCGGCGGTGATCTCGAACTCGAACCCTTTCATACGGGTGATCACTTCGCCGCGCACCGGCACCCGGTCGATCAGGTAGACGATCAGCCCGCCGAGCGTATCGGAATCACCGGCGATGGCGCTGGTGTCGAAATCGGCGCCGATCACTTCCTCGAGTTCCTCGAGCGTGGCGCGGGCATCGGCCCGGAACACGTTCTCGGATTCCTTGTGGACCAGAGCGGCGTCCTCGTCGTCGTGCTCGTCTTCAATGTCGCCCACCACGGCTTCGATCAGGTCCTCGATAGTCACGAGGCCGTCGGTGCCGCCATATTCGTCGACAACGATGGCCATGTGGACGCGGGTCGCCTGCATTGACTGCAAGAGATCGGACACGGGCATGGAGGGCGGCACGAAAAGCACCTTGCGGGCCAGATCGAGTTTGCCGAGCTTTTGCTTGAGCACCGTGGACACAAGCTTGATCGGCGAGCCGTTGGGCTTGTCGACCGGGGCGGTCACCCGTTCCAGCGCGTCCTTGATGTGGACCATGCCCAAAACGTTGTCGAGGTTGTCATCGTAAAGCGGCATGCGGGAATGACCGCTGTCGCGCAGGGTCTCGATCGCCTCGCCCAACGATTCGTCGATGTCGACAGCGTCGATGTCGGCGCGGGGCACCATGACGTCCTCGACCCGCATTTCGCCGAGTTTGAGAACGTTGGTCAGAAGCGTGCGCTCGCCGGCCGTGAAATGTTCGTCTTCAGTGCCTGATTGTTGCAGCGCCGACTGAAGATTGTCGCGCAGGTTGGAGCTGGAATTGCTCAACTGATTACGGACCCAGGCCCAGAAGCCGGCCCCCTGTGCGGGGGCTGCGGGCGCGGTGGAAGAAGCGCTGTCGTCCTCAGGACGATGCGGCCGGGACGCCGCGGCGCTAGAATGATCGCTGTCGTTCATCGGGGTGTTCCGCCCTCGGGCGGTGTACTTCCTTTTCGCAAATGAATCCGTCCCCTAAGTGTCGGCGTAGGGGTCATCGATTTCAAGACTGGCCAATATGTCGGTTTCGAGGCGTTCCATTGTTTCGGCCTCGGCCTCGTCAATATGATCATATCCCAAAATATGCAGGAATCCGTGAACTGCAAGATGAGTCAAATGATCGGCAAATGATTTGCCGAGCTCTTCGGCTTCGCGCTGCACGGTTTCCCGGGCAATTGTGATGTCGCCCAACAGGCCCTCAACAGCGCCAAACGGGTCAATTTGGGGGAACGACAAGACATTGGTCGAGCCGGACTTGCCGCGCCATTGCTGGTTGAGTTCCGCCTGTTCGGCGTCGTTGGTCAGAAGTACGCTGAGTTCGGCGGGACCCTCTGGTGCCAGCTCCAGCGCAACCGCGGCGCGCCGGATCGCCCTCACAATCAATGCCTCGGAATCCTCCGGCCAGCCGTCATCATGACGCGTGATGTCGATGTCGATTTCGGCGGCGTTCAACCGGCTCAGTCCGTCCGGCCCGCGGCCTCGCCCCGAGCGTAGGCGGAAACGATCCTTGCCACCAACGGGTGACGCACAACGTCGCGCTCGGTGAAGCGGGCCATGTGAATGCCCTCGACGCCACTCAAGAGATCCAGCGCTTCGACCAGCCCCGACTTGACGCCGCGCGGCAGGTCAATCTGGCTGGGGTCACCGGTCACGATCATCTTGGAGTTCTCGCCCATGCGGGTGAGGAACATTTTCATCTGCATCGTCGTTGTGTTCTGTGCCTCGTCCAGAATGACCAGCGCATTGGCCAGGGTCCGGCCGCGCATGAAGGCGAGCGGGGCCACTTCGATGATCCCGGAGGTCATGCCGCGTTCAACATTTTCGGCCTGCATCATGTCGTGTAGCGCGTCGTAGAGCGGGCGCAGATAGGGGTCGACCTTTTCCTTCATGTCACCGGGCAGAAACCCCAACCGTTCGCCGGCTTCCACCGCCGGACGTGACAGGACAATCCGGTTGATATCCCCGCGCTCGAGCAGGGAGGCGGCATAGGCAACGGCCAGATAGGTCTTGCCGGTACCGGCCGGGCCGATGCCGAAAGTCAGGTCATTGCGTTCCATGGCGCGGATGTAGGAATCCTGGGCTGGGGAACGGGCCACGATGGTGCTTTTGCGCGTGGCGATCGAGGCCATGCGCACCTTGCCCTTGCCCTCAAGCGTGGGCAGCGACAATTGGCTGTCATCTGTTTCGATCATGCGGATTACCGCATCGACATCGGCAATTTCGATGGCGCGGCCCTTTTCGATCTCGTCGTAAAGCGATTCCAGCACGCGCCGCGCCTGGTCGACGCCGGTAGCGCCGCCTGTCAGCAGCACATGATTGCCGCGCGGGGTGATCTGGACTTTCAGGCGCTGTTCGATCAGGGCGAGATTCTGGTCAAAATCGCCGTAAAGTTGTGAAACGTGACGGTTGTCGTCAAAGGCCAGTTCAAGTTGGCTGGCGGCATCCGGCTGGGGCGGGAAGGAACCGGTCAGTTTCTTGCTCAAACAGATATGCCCTTTCTTCAGGTCCGGGTGGCGGCGACTGATTCGCGGCCATGTTGAAGTGTAACCGAGATTTCCGGATTTTTTGCGACAAGTTCACCATTGAGTGA
Organism: Devosia sp.; assembly: GCA_017794705.1. Lineage (GTDB taxonomy): Bacteria > Pseudomonadota > Alphaproteobacteria > Rhizobiales > Devosiaceae > IH3. The sequence continues at coordinate 1,904,660 of CP051235.1, forward strand.
ATTTGATCCCACACCGGTAATGTGAACGCGCTGGATCGTGCCGATCAGGTCGCTGTCCGCATCAAGATGCACCGCCTGCAGGTAAGGCGAACGTCCGCCCAGTTGTCCCGGCTGACGGCCGGGCTTTTCCAGCAGCACATCAAAGCTTTGGCCGACGCAGGACTGGTTGAAAGCCACCTGTTGCTCGCGGATCAGCGCCTGCAGTTCGGCCAGGCGGTCCGTTGAAACCTGTTCTTCAACCTGATCGTCCAGTTCGGCACCGGGGGTGCCCGGACGCGGCGAATATTTGAACGAGAAGGCCGAGGCGTAGCCGACCTCGCGCACGATTTTCATCGTGTCGGCAAAATCGGCATCACTTTCGCCGGGGAAACCGGTGATGAAGTCGCCGGAGAGCGCAATGTCGGGCCGGGCAGCGCGGATACGGTCGATCAGGCGCAAATAGTCATCGCGCGTGTGCCTGCGATTCATTGCCTTCAGAATGCGATCCGAACCGGACTGCACCGGCAGGTGCAGATAGGGCATCAACGTGTCGAGATCGCGGTGCGCCTTGATCAGCGCATCGTCCATGTCGCGGGGGTGCGAGGTGGTGTAGCGCAGCCGGTCGAGCCCGTCGATTTCGCTCAGAATGTGCAACAGTTTGCCCAGACCCACCGCACGGCCCTTGTCGTCGACCCCGTGATAGGCATTGACGTTCTGGCCAAGCAGCGTGATTTCACGCACCCCGGCAGCCGCCAGATTGCGGGCCTCCTCAAGCACCTGGGCCACGGGCCGGGAGACTTCAGCTCCACGCGTATAGGGCACCACGCAGAAAGAGCAGAATTTGTCGCAACCTTCCTGCACGGTCAGAAAGGCGGTGTAGCCGCGCGAGATGGTCGCCTGTTTCGAGGCGCGCGGCAGGTGCGCGAACTTGTCTTCTTCTGGAAACTCGGTGTCGACAATGCGATCAGACCGGGCCGCGTCCAGCATCTGCGGCAAACGGTGATAGGATTGCGGGCCGAACACCAGATCCACACCCGGCGCCCGCGCCAGAATCTCGTCGCCTTCGGCCTGGGCCACGCAGCCGGCAACGCCGATCATGGTCTGTTTGCCTTCGGCGGCGCGCGCGTCGCGAAGTTTTTTCAGCCGCCCGAGGTCCGAAAACAGCTTTTCGGTGGCCTTTTCGCGGATGTGGCAGGTGTTGACCAGCACCAGGTCGGCATCGTCCTGATCCCTGGTCTCGACATAGCCGTGCGGCACCAGCGCATCGACCATACGGTCGCTGTCGTAGACGTTCATCTGGCACCCGTAGGTCTTGATGAACAGTTTTTTGGGATTTTGGGCGCTGTGCTCGGTCATTGGCGGGTCATATCAAACTGAAAGGGGCGGCGCTACCGCGCAAAATGCACCCTCAGGCATCCAGCTTTTCGCCGCGGTTGAGGGCCACAAGCTTGCGGCGGACCTCGTTCTCGGCCCACTGGGTGATGGCCTTGCGGTTGGTGCCCTCGGCCAGCGGCACCGGTTTGCCAAACGCGACGGTGACCTCACGGGTTCCCGAAATCAGGATATCCCAGAGATTCTCGGCCACTGACTTCGCCTTGATCCAGGCGATCAGCGCCCGCTCGGTGCGGGTGACGGGCAGGCCCTGCAGCTTGGTGTAGGCGATGGTGACCGGCTGGATCGAAACATAAGGGGCGCCTGCCTCGATCATGGCCTGCTGGGCCGAAACGATCAGGCCAGAGCGGAAGGGCATGACGTGGGTGCCCACATCCGAACGGCCTTCGGCAAACAGGCACACAGCGCCGCCGTCGGCCATGCGGCGGGCCATTTCGCCGGGTGCATGCCTCGCCGCAGTGCGGCGATCCGCATCGACATAAATGGTTTTTTGCAGCGACGACATGAAACCGATGACGGGCCAACGCGCCAGCTCTTCCTTGGCGACGAAAGTCACGTCGGCCACCGAGCCGATGGCGATGATGTCGGTCCAGGAAATGTGGTTGGCCACCACAAGCGTCGGCTTGCCGGTCTCCGGCTCACCGATCAGGTTGACGGTGAGGCCGAGAAAACGTGCGCCCAGAATGTGAAAGGCGCGCGGCAGGATGTTCCAGCCCGGCAGGTTGAACCGCGAGATCAAAAACTGCAACGGCACCGCAACGATCAGGAACGGCACGATCACAAAGATCAAAAACAGCAGGCGCAGGATCATTCGGTCTTGTCCGCCTTGGCCTTGTCGAGCGGCACAGCATAAAGCTCCAGCCGGTGATCGACCAGCCTGTAGCCGAGCCGCCGGGCAATCAGGTCCTGGATGGCCTCAATCTCCTCGTTGCGGAACTCGATGACCTTGCCCGAGCGAATGTCGATGAGGTGGTCATGATGCTCGTCGGGGATCGGCTCGAAGCGGGCGCGGCCGTCCTTGAAATCGTGCTTGGTGACCAGCCCGGCTTCCTCGAACAGGTGCAGGGTGCGATAGACAGTCGACAGAGATATGCGCTGGTCGATCTCGGAAGCGCGGCGATAGAGTTCTTCAACGTCGGGGTGGTCGACGGCCTGTTCCATGACCTGGGCGATGATGCGGCGCTGGTCGGTCATGCGCATGCCGCGCGCGGCGCATTGCTCTTCCAGCGTCTGTTCGAAGTCGGTCTTGTCGCCCATGCGCCTCGCCTGTGCCGTGAGCTTCATGGCCTAATTCAGTTCCCGCCGCATGACAAGCGCGGCCGCGGCGGCGCCATCGGGGCGGGGATAATAGCCTTCGCGCCGGGAAATCTCGGTAAAGTCATTGCTGCGGTAAAGTCTTATGGCCGCCGCGTTTGTTTCCTCGACTTCCAGCATGATGTGGGTAACCGGGCTCATGCGCAGATCCTCGATCCCGGCTTGCAGCAGGGCCGCGCCCAGCCCCTTGCCGCGCTTCCAGCTGTCCACCGTGATGGTCAACAGATCGGCGCTGTCCCCGGCCAGCCGCAGGATCATGAAACCGGCGATACGGCGGGACTTGTCGCAGGCGACATAGATGGGGGTGTGCTTGGGGTCGTTGATGTAGCGGGTGAAGTCCTCAACCGGCCAGCCGCGGTAGAAGGCCGCAGCGTGCAGGCGCGCCAGGGTTTCGGCGTCCGCCGGCATGGCCGGTTCGATATGCAGCCCCGCCGGGGCCATCCAGATTTTCATCTCAGTGCCCTGCCCTTGCCACCAGCTTTGTCGTTTGCGGCTTGGCATCCGCCGCCCGCACATAGGCCGGGTCGGGCGGAAATGCGGCTGGGTCAACCTCAAGCGCGAATTCCGCCAACCGCAGAATGTCGACCTGCGGATCGGAGACCATCCCGGTCCCCTTTGCAGGATAGTTGGCCAGCACGACTTCGCCGGGCAAAAGCGCCGGCGGTGTTTCCGGCTTGCCTGGCGCTGAAAAGCTTTGCACGTAGAACTCGCTTCGCCTTGCATCGAGAACAACATCGACAGGCTGCCCCGGTTCCGCGCCGAGCGACAGGGCCAGCAGGTTGGGCACGCCGATCACCGGCAGGTTGAGCGCGAGGCCGAGCCCGCGGGCGGCCGAAATGCCAATCCGGAGCCCGGAAAAGGAGCCCGGTCCGGTTGTGACGGCGAGGCGGGTCAATTGGTGATAGGCAATCTGGTTTTCAGCCAGAAGCCGCCCGATCCTGTCGAACAGGATCTCGGCATGGCCCTTGGCCATCTCTTCAACCGCCCGCACGGCAAGCCTGTCACCGGCCAGCGCCAGTTGCAGGCGCGGGCCGGACGTGTCAATTGCCAGAACGGTTTCAGCTGCGGTCACGGACATGGTGCGAGCGGTTTAGGCCGCACCTGTCGCAACGGCAAGAGGTCGGTCGCCGCGAACTGACCCGCGACTAAACCTCCTCGACGCCGGTGACGCCCGGCACGAAGTGGCGAAGCAGGTTTTCGATGCCGTGCTTGAGAGTGGCCGTCGATGACGGACAGCCGGAGCAGGCGCCCTGCATGTGCAGGAACACGGTGCCCTGCTTGTAGCCCTTGAATGTGATGTCGCCGCCGTCCATGGCCACGGCAGGGCGCACGCGGGTGGCCAGCAGCTCCTTGATGACTTCGACGGTCTCGCTTTCCGATTCATCGTAGAATTCGTCGTCATCCGACGCCGCGGCAGCCGGGCCGTCCGACAGGATCGGCTTGCCCGACATGAAGTGCTCCATGATGGCGCCGAGAATGGCCGGCTTGATATGGGCCCAGTCGGCGTCATCCTTGGTCACCGAAATGAAGTCGGAGCCCAGAAATACGCCGGTCACACCCTGCACTTCGAACAGCGAAGCGCCGAGCGGTGAAATGGCCGCGGCATCCGCCGTGCGGAAATCGCGCGGTTCACCTTCCAGCACATCGCGACCCGGCAGGAATTTCAGCGTCGCGGGATTGGGCGTGGCTTCTGTCTGAATGAACATGAGGTCCTCGTGCCGGTCTGCCGGCCTGATCAAAGCGAAAGATCGCTTTAGAATGATTCCAGATTGACCACAATTTAGGCCCTTGGCGGGGTTTTGTGAAGGGGCGGCGGCAAGATTCTGCCCCTCAACAAAGCGCGATAATGTCCTCGTCGCTCAGCCCGCCAGGGATGATGGTGACGGGGATCGGCAATGCGTTGGCGCCGCGCGAGGCAAAGGCGGAAACAAGCGGGCCGGGTCCTTCCGAGGAGGTGCCGGCCGCGAGAACAAGGATGGCGATGGCCTTGTCTTCCTCGATCAGCTTTTCGATTTCCTCGGCCATGCGGCCTTCGCGCACCACCTGCTCCACCTTGATGTCGCCAATCTGCTTGATGCTTTCGGCCCGTTCGGCCAACAGCCGCTCGGCCTCGTCCCAGGCCTCGGCGCGCATGACGTCCTCCACCCCGATCCAGTGCTGGAATTCTTCGGAGGTGATGATGGACAAGAGCACCACGGTGCCACCCGTGCGCAACACGCGGTGGGCCGCGAACGTCACGGCGCGCGCGCATTCCTCGGTATCATCGATGATCACGAGAAACTTGCGCTGGTAGGGTCCGGTAAAACTGGTCCGGGATTCGTTCAAACCCGTTGTCCGTTTGAAGTGGCCTTGGCCCGGCATGCTGCCATCTGGGCGGAGGCGGGGCAAGACCCTGCCCCCGCGTCCATTTGGCGGAAGCGCTCTAACGCACGAAGCCGATGATGTCGCGGACCTGATCGATGGTCTGCACAGCCAGCGGCCGGGCCCGACCGGCACCGTCGCGCAGAATGTTCTCGATTTCGGCCGGATCAGCCAGATAGCGGCGCATTTCGGCGTTCATCGGGGCCAGTTCGCTGACCGCGAGCTCCGCCAGAGCTGGCTTGAAGGCGCCGAAACCCTGCCCACCAAACTCGGCCAACACCTCATCGACGCCCTTGCCCGACAGGGCGGCGTAGATGCCGACCAGATTGGCCGCCTCGAGCCGCCCTTCCAGCCCCTTGGCCTCGGACGGCAGAGGTTCGGGATCGGTGGTGGCCTTCTTGATCTTTTTGGCGATCGTGTCGGAATCGTCGGTCAGCACGATCCGCGACATGTCCGAAGGGTCGGACTTGGACATTTTCTTCGATCCGTCGCGCAGCGATTTGACCAGCGTGGCCGGCCCAGCGATCAGCGGCTCGGTGATCGGGAAAAACTCCTCGTCGTGGCCATTGGCCTTGATTGATTTGGCAAAATCATTGTTGAACTTCTGCGCGATGTCGCGGGTCAGTTCCAGGTGTTGTTTCTGGTCGTCGCCCACCGGCACATGCGTCGCCTTGTACAAGAGAATATCCGCCGCCATCAGCGAGGGATAAGCGAACAGGCCCAGCGAGACATTTTCGGAGTTCTTGCCGGCCTTGTCCTTGAACTGGGTCATGCGCTGCATCCAACCCACGCGGGCGATGCAGTTGAACACCCAGGCCAGTTCGGCGTGTTCCTTGATCTGGGACTGGTTGAAAATGATCGACTTTTTCGGGTCGAGCCCGGCGGCCAGATAGGCGGCGGTCAGTTCAAGGGTCGACTGGCGCAGGTCTTCGGGCTCCTGCCAGACGGTGATGGCGTGCATGTCGACGACGCAATAAATGCAGTCGTGGGTGTCCTGCAGCGGGACAAAACGCTTGATGGCGCCCAGATAGTTGCCCAGGTGCAGGTCGCCGGACGGCTGGATGCCGGAAAAGACGCGCGGTTTGAACTGGCTCATTGGTATTTTCCTGAAACGGCGGAAGAGGCTGGTGGCGGCTTATCGCCCAAACCATGCGCCAATGACAAGTCTCAGTTGGCGCGGCGCAACTGGCTGACGAGCCGGTTCAGCCTGAGTGTGCCCGTGAGATGAATGAGCGCGAAATAGGCACCACCACCTGCAACAACCAGCATGACCAAAAGCGACAGTTTGAGCACAAGCGAATCTCCGTAGAGCCATGGCGCAATCAGGTTCGCGGCCCACCAGGCCGCAGCACCCATCACGAGGCTGAGCAGGACAATTATGCCCAACCGTCTGATCTGCACCGGCGACGGATCGAAATAGCCACGCCGCCAGAGCAGGTACCCCAGTCCCAGCGCGTTGACCCAGGCGGCAAGGCTGGTCGCGATGGCGATGCCGACATGCTCATAGACGGGAAACAGAGCGAGACTCGTGCCGACGTTTATCGCAACGGACACACCGGCAAGCACCGACGGCGTCATTGTGTCCTCGCGGGCAAAGAAACCCGGCTGGAACACCTTGATCAACACGAATGCCGGCAGGCCCCAGGCAAAACCCATCAGCGCGTGCGCGGTTTCAAGCCTAGCTTCCTGCCCGAACGCGCCTCGCTCGAACAGCACGTGAATGATCGGCTGAGCCAGCGCAAACAGCGCCACTGCTGCCGGCACGCACAGGAGCATGGCGATCAGCAGCGAATTGTCGAAGGCAAGTTTGGCCTCGTCCAGCCGGTCGCCTTTCAGGTGACGGCTCAATTCAGGCAGCAGCACCACGCCAATGGCAATTCCGATAATCCCCAGCGGCAACTGGTAGAGCCGGTCGGCATAATAGAGATAGGAGATGGCGCCCGCTGCGCCCGAGGCGATGATGGTGCCGATGAAAATATTGATCTGGGTAATGCCGCCGGTCAGCATGGCGGGCAGCGCCAATGCCCAGAAGCGGCGCATGGTGCGGTCCCACGCCGGCATCCGGAAGTCGGGCAGAAAGTCGGCCCGTTTGAGGAAGATGAAGACCAGCACGAACTGGGCGACGCCGCCGGTCAGCACACCCGTTGCGAGGACAAGCGCGTTGAATTCACTGTCGCGGGCCAAAAGCACCAGCCCGGCCAGCGCTGTGATCAATACGATGTTCAAAAGCACCGGCGCGAATGCGGCGGCGATGAACCTGTCGAGAGAATTGAGAATCGCACCGAACGAAGCCATCAGCGACATGCAGGCCAGATAGGGAAAGCAGATCCGGGCCAGCAGCACGGTCAGCTCGAATTTTTCAGCGTTCTCGACAAATCCGGGCACGAACAGGGTGATGACCTGCGGCATGAATATTTCAGCCAGCAATGTCAGTACGGTCAGAAATATCGCCAGCCAGGAAATGATGCGGCCGGCAAGCGCGCGGGCCACCTCGGTCCCCTCCTTTTCCAGCGCCCCGGAGAACAGAGGGATGAAGGCAGCGTTGAAGGCGCCCTCGGCGAACAGCCGGCGGAACAGGTTGGGAAAGCGGAACGCGGCGAAAAACGCATCGGCAGCCAGTCCCGTGCCCAGTACCTGAGCCATCAATATGTCGCGCAGAAAACCGGTGACGCGGGACAAAAGCGTCATGGCGCCGACCGAGAAAAAGTTCCGGTAGAGATTCACCGGACCGGCTCCGCGCTCAACTTGCCTTAGCCTGCTTGGTGTCCGCGTCGGGCGTGAAAACGGCGATCATGCGGTCGCGGATCCGGTTCTGGCGGGCGGTGGATTCGATTTTGCCGCCGGTCAGGTCGGTGACGTAGAAAACGTCGACGGCCTTTTCGCCATATGTGCCGATATGCGCCGAGCCGATGGACAGGTTGAGGTCGGAGAGTTCACGGGTCAGGTCATACAGGAGCCCGGTGCGGTCGAGACCGGAAACCTCGACGACCGTGAACTTGGACGACAGGGCGTTGGAGATCTGCACGTCAGGCGGGAGTTTGAACGGCTTGAGACGGCGGTTGAGGCGCGTGTCGGCGCCCAGTTGATCCTTGACCCGGCGGGTTCCGGCCAGCAGTTCACGCACCGTCTCGATGATGCGGGTGGCACGAATGCGCTCGTCTTCATCAACGCTGAACGAACGACGCAGGCGGAATGTATCGAGCGCATAGCCATCGCGCATCGATGAAATGTGCGCGCCGATGATCGAACTGTCGTTCATGGTGCAGGCCGCGGCGATCAGCGACAAGAGCCGCGGGTGGTCGGTGGTGTAGAACGAGACCTCTGTAATCGCCTCGAAGGCGTTGACCCCGCATTCGCCAGCGAACTTCTGACCCTGATCATCGGCCTTTTTCACCATGCGGGCGTGCCGCACCATCAGGCCGGGGTCCGTACGCAACCAATAGGGCGAATAGTGGCGGTCGACATAGTCGTCGATCTGTTTCTTCGTCCAGTCGCCGAGTTGCTCGACCAGTTGTTCCTTGGCCTCCTCGACCCGCTCGCGCTGCGAGACCTGCGAATGTCCACCCGAGAGCAACGGCTCGGTGGCATAATAGAGCGCCCGCAATAGCGAGCCTTTCCAGCCGGTCCACACACCCGGGCCGACCGCACGGATGTCGCAGGCGGTCAGGATCATCAGCAGCGCCAGCCGGTTCGGGCTTTGCACGATATCCGCAAAGGACTTTGCTGTTTCCGGGTCCTGGATGTCACGCGACTGGGCGATCTCGCTCATCAGCAGATGATATTCGATCAGCCAGGCCACGGTCTCGGTTTCCGAAGGGCTGAGGCCGAACCGCGGGCACAGGCGCCGGGCCACCTTGGCCCCGGCAATTGAATGGTCTTCGGGGCGGCCCTTGGCAATATCGTGCAGGAACAGGGTGACATAGAGCAGGCGCGTGTCGCTCAGCGTCGGCAACAACTCATGGGTCAGCGGCAGTTCATCGCGGAACTCGCCATTGGCGATGCCGGCCATCACGCCAACGGCGCGGATCAGGTGCTCGTCAACCGTATAGTGGTGATACATGTTGAACTGCATCAGGGCGACGATGCGGCCGAATTCGGTGACGAATTTGCCCAGAACGCCGCTCTCGTTCATGCGCCTCAGGATGCGTTCGGCCGATCTGGGGCTGGTCAGGATATCGAGGAACCAGGCGTTCGCCTGTTCATTGTTGCGCACCGTCTTGTCGATGGCCCCGAGCGAACGGGTGATCAGGCGCAGTGCATCGGGGTGAAAAAGCACATCCTCGCGGCCCGCCACCCAGAAGATGCGGATCAGATTGAGCGGGTCGCGGGTAAAGACCTTTTCGTCAGCCACATTGATGCGGCCGCGTTCGATGACGAAATCGGTCTCGCCACGGATCTTCTTGATACCCTTGCCGAAATTGAACACGCGGCCGAGAATGTCCGGCTTGGCGTGATGGAATTCGAGGGAAGCACAGAACAGCCGCGTCAGGTCACCCACATCCTTGGCGACAAGGAAATAGCGTTTCATGAACCGTTCGACTGACAACATGCCGGCGCGGTTGGCAAAGCCGAGACGCTGGGCAATTTCAGGCTGCAGGTCGAAATGCAGTTTTTCCTCGGCGCGTCCGGTCATGAAATGCAGATGGCAGCGCACCGCCCACAGAAAGTTCTCGGCTTTTTCGAACACGCGCAATTCGGTTTTTGAATAGACGCCCTTGTCCACAAGGTCGCGGTTGGCCTTGACCTGGTAGAAATATTTGCCAATCCAGAACAGGGTGTTGAGGTCGCGCAGACCGCCCTTGCCTTCCTTGATATTGGGCTCGACGACGTAGCGGGTGTTGCCGATCGCCTCGTGGCGTTCGTCGCGCTCGTTGAGCTTGGCGGCGATGAATTCGGGGCCCGTGCCGGCCACCACTTCCTTTTCGAAGCGCTTTTCGAGGGTGAGGAACATCTGTTCGTCGCCGGTCAGAAAACGCGCTTCCAGCGTGGCGGTGCGCACCGTCATGTCGGTCTTGGCCATGTGCAGGCACTCGTCGACCGAGCGCACGGCGTGGCCGACCTTTTGACCGAGGTCCCAGAGCAGATAGAGGATATATTCGGTGACCGACTCGCCCCAGGGCGTCTGCTTGTAGGGCAGGATGAACAGCAGATCGATGTCCGAACCCGGTGCCAGCGTGCCGCGCCCGTAGCCGCCGACGGCAGCCAGCGCCAGGGTTTCGGCGCGGGACGGATTGTCGACCGGGTATACCTGTTCGGTGGCAAACCGGTAGACGGCGCGGATCAGTTCATCTTCGGTCCGGCACAGGTTCTGGGCGCAGCGCAGACCCTGGGCGTGATTCATCAGGTCGGTTTCGGCCTGCTGACGCGCTTCGGCCAGCACCTGTTTGCACACCGCGAGCAGCGCTGCCCGGCTTTCGGGGGCATTGGGGCGTTTGTCGCCGATTTCTTCCAGCACCTTTTCCAGAATCTCGTCGCTTTTGATCAGCGAGAAAACCCTGGGCGGCCTTTTGGACGCAGGCGGGAGGGGTGCGGATTTAGTCGCGGCGGCCGGCATTACGCGCCTTCTTCAATTCATAGGCGAACTCGATGGCCTCACGCGGGGTGAGATCATCGGGCCGCAACTGGTCGATCATGTCGAGCACCGGATCCGGACCCTGCGCCCTCTTTTCAGGGGCCGGCCGATGCGTGAACAGGGGCAAATCCTCTAGCACGCCCGAACCGACCCCGGTAGGCTGTTCTTCGAGATGGGTGAGCACCTGCCGGGCCCGTTCCAGCACCGGTTCGGGCAATCCGGCAAGCTTGGCCACCTGAATGCCGTAGGAGCGGTCGGCGGCTCCTGCCGCCACCTCATGCAGGAAGACGACCTCGCCCTGCCATTCGCGCACTTTCATCGTGTGATTGGTCAGCCGCTCAAGGGTGGACGACAGGCTGGTCAATTCGTGGAAATGGGTCGCAAACAGGGTGCGGCAGCGGTTGGCCTCGTGCAGCGCCTCGGCCGCTGCCCAGGCAATCGACAGTCCATCAAAGGTTGCGGTGCCGCGTCCAATCTCATCGAGGATCACCAGCGAGCGCGAGGTGGCGCGGTTGAGGATTGCTGCGGTTTCGACCATCTCCACCATGAAGGTGGAACGGCCCTCGGCAATGTCGTCGGAGGCCCCCACCCGGGAAAACAGCTTGTCGACCACGCCGATCCGGGCACTCGACGCCGGCACGAAACTGCCGATCTGGGCCAGCAGCGCAATCAGGGCGTTCTGGCGCAAAAAGGTCGACTTGCCGCCCATGTTGGGGCCCGTGACCAGCCAGATGCATCCTCCGGGCTGATCCCCCTCGCTGCCGCTCAGATCACAATCGTTGGTCACGAAGGTCTGGTGCTGGCGGGCCAGCATCTGCTCGACCACAGGATGGCGGCCGCCTTCGATGGCAAAATCGAGGGACCCGTCCACGGTGGGGCGGCAGTAGTTGTCGTTGGCCGCCAGGTGCGCCAGCGCAGCGGTGACATCGAGTTCGGCAATGGCGGCCGCCACCTCCCGCAAAGGTTCCGCCAGGCCGATTGTCTCGGCCTCAAGCTCGGCAAAGATTGCCAGTTCCAGCCCGACCGCATTGTCCTGGGCGCGGGCGATGCGGCCCTCGAGTTCGGCCAGTTCCTTGGTGGTGAAGCGCATGGCATTGGCCATGGTCTGGCGGTGAATGAACTTGCCCAGAAACGGTTCAGCCAAAAGCTTCTGGCCGGCCGCAGCCTGCACCTCGATGAAAAAGCCCAGCATGTTGTTGTGCTTGATCCGAAGGTTCTTGATCCCGGTCTCTTCGGCAAGGTCGGCCTGCAATTCGGCGATCACCGCGCGAGTCTGGGTGCCCAGCTTGCGCTCACCGTCCAGTTCGGCATGAAAGCCCTCACGCACAAAGCCGCCGTCTCGTGCGAGCAACGGCACGTCATCGGCCAAAGCCGCTCCAATATGCTCCGCCAATCCGGTTGGCGCTGCCTTGAGTGTCCCGGCAACCGCGGCGAGACCCTCCGGCAGGTTTTCCGTTTCTTCAAGAGCTTCGGCGAGTTGCGTGGCGCCCACGATCGTCTGGCCAATCTGTTGCAGATCACGTGGGCCACCGCGACCGAGCCCGAGCCGTGAGAGCGGCCGGGTCAGGTCGGGAGTGGCCCGCAAAAGCTTGCGCAACGCATCCCGTCCGGTGTGGCTCGCCACAAAATGGCTGACCATGTCGAGCCGAGCGTTGATTTCGTCGGGGTCGAGCAGCGGCGCCGAAAGACGCCTTGCCAAAAGACGCGCGCCCGGTGCGGTGACCGTCCGGTCTATGGCGGCCAGCAGTCCGCCCTGCCGTGCGCCCTTGCTGGTGGTGATCAATTCCAGAGAATTGCGGGTCGCTTGATCAATCGCCATGTGGCGGGAGGCGGCATCCAGCCGCGGCGGGCTGAGGGGCGTATCCGGGTTTTTCTGGGTTTCGGCGACATAGGCCAGCAACCCGCCCAGCGCCGCGCGTCCTGCGCGAGGGAAGGCGCTGGGATCGATACCGTCAAAACTCTCAGCCAGAAGACGTGCGCCGGTTTCGGACTGAAAGCTTACGTCATCCCGGACCGTCAACAGGCTCGAAAGGCTTTCCGGCAGATGCAAAACCTCGAGTTCGTCACGCACCTGCTGCGGCACGATCAGTTCGGCCAGATCGAGCCTTGTCAGTTCATCAAGCAGATTTTCGATCCCGCAGTCGGCCACGAACATCTCGCCGGTCGAAATGTCGGCCCATGCCAGCGCGAAATCCTTTTCGCCGTGCCGCACAAGGGCCAGCGCCCCGAGGAAGTTATTGGCACGTGCCTCGAGATGATCATCCTCGGTCAGCGTGCCGGGGGTGATCAACCGCACCACGTCGCGTTTCACGACCGATTTGGAGCCGCGCTTTTTGGCCTCCGCCGGGTCCTCGACCTGCTCGCAGATGGCGACCCTGTGGCCGAGTGCAATCAGTTTTTTCAAATAGTCCTGGGCGGCGTGGATGGGCACGCCACACATGGGGATTTCCTGTCCCTGATGCTTGCCGCGCTTGGTCAGCACGATGCCGAGCGCGGCTGAGGCCACCTCGGCATCGTCAAAGAACAGTTCGTAGAAATCGCCCATGCGGTAGAACAGGAGATAGCCGGGATTGACCGACTTGATCTCGAAATATTGCGCCATCATCGGGGTGATGGCGGCAGGCTTTTCGGCCGGTTCACGCGCGGATTTGACAGCGGTTTGAGTTGGGCTCATCGGCACCATCAAGCGCCCGGCGGGCGGTTAAGGACAAAAAGTGGCGCGAGACTAGGGGTTTTGCCCGGTGCTGCCAACAGCCGGTGCCGCCGTTTTGCGCAAAATTCAGATATAGTCGCGCCAGGAGTGGTTGGGCTTGTAATTGAGTTCGGCTTTCGCCCGGTCGATCCCGATCAGCGTGTCATGCGGACCGGTTCCTTCCCGCAGGTTCGTGCCGGCAAAGCACAGGTCGATCAGTTCCTGATTGGTCTGCTGCATGCATGTGTCGGCGGCGGCGATGGTGAAATTGCGCGCCGCGCGGATGTCAGCCTGCAGCGCCTTGTTGACCGCCTGGGCGACATCGCGGTGATCGACGTAACCCCAGAGATTGACCTTCTTGGTTTCCGGCTTCTGCCAGGCCGCCGGCAGCTTGTCATAGCCGGTTTCATGGCCGGGAATATCATAGAACACATTCGAAAGCCGCAGCCCGATGATGGGGATCTGGTGCATGCGGAACAAATGCTCCGCCAGGGTTTCGGTCACAGCCTTGGAGATACCGTAGGAGCCGGTGGGAATGGCCGGGTCGTCGTCATTGGTCGGGATCACCGGTGGCACATGCTTGTCGAAGGGCCAGCCGAGAACGGTTTCCGAAGAGGCCCAGACGATCTTTTTCATGCCCTGCGCGATGGCGGCCTGAAAGACATTGTAAGCCGCCAGCGTATTGGTGTGAAAGCGCTGCGCCCCGGTGAAGTGATCGCGGTCGGGATTGGCGTTGGCCGCCAGATGCACCACCGCGTCGCAGCCCGACAGACAGGCAAACGTGTCACCATAGTGAGTGAGATCGACATGGCGGAACTCGCCGACACTCTGGCGGGGTGGCTGGATGTCGAGGTTGACCACCTTGTAGCCCTGCTGGCTCAGCGCCTTGACGATGGTGGCGCCGACCCCCCGTTCCGGAGAGCCTGATCCACCCGTCACTGCAATCCGTTTCAGCATGGCCAATCTCTATTTGCGCGGCTCATAGGTCATATAGTCGAAATCCGCCGGTGCCGCCGAACCGTTCAAATCATGCGCACACAGCGCCACGAATGCCCCGGTGAACGAGCCGTGTTCGGCATGCCCGCCGCATTCGTCGGAGATCAGCGAGGCATCGAGCGACGGCCCGACGGGGATAAACTCATTGTCACTGCCCAGAGCATAGGAGAATTGCAGGGCAGAATTTTGAACATGCATGCGCAGGCGCACCTTGCCCTCATTGGGGATCTGCACGGGCTGACCCGGGAAGGTCAGTTTGCCGTCCGGGAAACTGGCTTCGGAGGACATGTTGAGCAGTTCGCGCTGCCCGTCCGAATGGGCGGTGACGGCCAGATAGTGGAAATTGTAGCGCCCGTAATAGAGCGCGATGCCGGCCATCTGCCGCTCGTCCTCAGGCGAAAAATCAATCACCGTTTCGGCGGTAAAATTGAAATGCTGCTGACGCCGTGCGACCAGCGCCTGTTCGAACCAGGAGCCGATACTCTCACGGCCATAGAGCCGCAGCACACCCGGCTTGTCGGTCAATGAAAAGATGCGCTTCGGCTCCGGCGTGCGCAACCACTGGAAATCCTTGTGCAGGTCGCCCTTCGAGAAGTCGTAGTGCTTGGCTTCCCAGTATTTTTCCTCGTCGCGGGCAGCGGGCAGGTCGACCGTTGATGAAGGCACCGGCCCATTCTTGACCCAAAGCCAGCCATCGTCGCGCCATTCGGCTTCCTGGATGCCGGTTTCACGCCCCAGAACGCAGCGGCGTTTCTGGGTCGTCGGGCGCCCCATCAGGTGGACGACGTAGGTCTTGCCATCTGGCGTTTCGACAATGTCGCCGTGGCCCGAGCGCTGCACTTCGTTCAGCGGATGATCCTTGGCGGTGATAATGTGCTGTTGTGGGTGGGTTTCGTATGGCCCCCAGATATCGCGGGAACGGGCGAAAGTGCAGGCATGTTCGTAGCCGGTGCCGCCTTCCGCGGTCAGCAGGTAGTACCAGCCGTCGCGCTTGTAGAGGTGCGGTCCCTCGACAAGCTTGAGATCGGTGCCCTTGTAGATGTTCTTGCGCTCGCCGACGAGCTTCTTTGTCACCGGGTCCCATTCCTGACAGGCGATGCCGGCGAACAGCAGCGGACGGACCCGATGGTCCCAGAGCATGTTGATGAAGTACTTCTTGCCGTCGTCATCATGGTAAAGCGAGGGGTCAAAGCCCGACGAATTCACATAGACCGGGTCGGACCACGGGCCTTCGATATTGTCGGCCCAAACGATGTAATTGTGGGCGTCCTTGAACGAGCCGTCCTTGCGCTTGACGTCGGTATAGACCAGCCAGAATTTCTCACCATCATGGGTCAGGCACGGCGCCCAGATGCCACAGCTGTCCGGGTCGCCGCGCATGTCGAGTTGCGCCTTGCGGGTCAGCGGCCGGGTCAGCAGGTCCCAGTTGGCCAGATCTTTTGAATGATGGATCTGTACCCCGGGGAACCACTCGAAGGTCGAGGTGGCGATGTAATAATCATCGCCGATCCTCAGGATCGAGGGGTCCGGATTGAAGCCGGGAAGGATGGGATTTTTCACGGTTGGCATCTGCGGTGGTGTCTCCTCTTGCTCCCTCTCCCCCGGGGGAGAGGGATGGGGTGAGGGGGGGCCTTGCGGCAAACTCAGTGCTCGCGGCAAGGCCCCCTCACCCGGACCTTTGGTCCGACCTCTCCCCAAAGGGAGAGGTGAATGCGCGCAAATCCAATCAAACGAAACGATTGATCAGGTTTTCCAGATATTCCTGGCGGCCTGAACGCGGTTCGGGGTTGATGTCGTCCTTTTCGACCCGCGCCGCGATATCCTCAAGCGACCGTTCGCCCTTGAGCATGGCCTGGGCTTCCGCGCCTTTCCAGCCTGCGTAGCGGTCTTCAAGGAACTGGTCGTAGGAGCCGTCCTCGATGATCGCCGCAGCTGCCTTGAGGCCGCGGGCGCAGGTGTCCATGCCGCCGATGTGCCCGTAAAGCAGGTCTTCGGGGTCGATCGACTGCCGGCGGAGCTTGGCGTCGAAATTGGTGCCGCCGGTTGTGAATCCGCCCGCCTTGAGGATGTGGTAATAGGCCATCGCCACTTCGGGCACATTGTTCGGAAACTGGTCGGTATCCCAGCCCGACTGCATATCGTTGCGGTTCATGTCGATGGAACCGAAAATGCCGTGAGCCGCGGCCAGCGCCACCTCGTGCTCGAACGTGTGGCCGGCGAGGATGGCGTGGCCGACCTCGATGTTGACCTTCACATCGTTCTCCAGTCCGTATTTCTTCAGGAACCCGTAGACCGTGCCGACGTCATAGTCATACTGGTGCTTGGTCGGCTCCTGCGGCTTGGGTTCGATCAGGATGGTGCCTTCAAAGCCGATCTTGTGCTTGTAGTCGACGACCATGGACAGCATGCGGCCCATCTGGTCCATTTCCTGGCCCATTCGGGTGTTAAGCAGGGTCTCGTAACCTTCGCGGCCGCCCCAGAGGACGTAGTTCTCGCCGCCCAGCCGTTTGGTCACGTCCATATTGGCCTTGATGGTCGCCGCCGAATAGGCAAACACATCGGGGTCAGGGTTGGTCGAGGCACCGGCCATGAAGCGCCGGTTGGAGAAGAGGTTTGCCGTGCCCCAGAGCAGCTTGACGCCGGTCTCGGCCATCTTCTCTTCGAACAGGTCAGCGATCTTGTTCAGCCGCTTGACCGACTTGGCGTAAATCTCGCCCTCGGGACGGACGTCGGCGTCGTGGAAGCAGAAATAGGGCGCGCCAAGCAGCGAGAAGAGATCAAAGGCGACGTCAGCCTTCAAACGGGCTGCATCCATGCCATCTTCGAACCAGGGACGCCCAAACGTGCGGCCACCGAACGGATCGCCGCCTTCCCAGGCAAACGAATGCCAATAGGCGATGGCAAAGCGCAGATGATCCTTTAGCGGTTTACCCAGCACCACTTCGTCGGGATTGTAATAGCGGAAGGCCAGCGGATTGGTGCTTTCCGGCCCCTCATATTTGACCTTGTCGATTCCTTTGAAAAAATCGCTCATGAACGTGCCTCCTCAATGGCGGGATAAAGGGCGCGATAGCGCGCATATTGTTCGGAATAGGCCCCTTTGAGAGCCTGATCGGGTGAAATGGTCTGGCGGATCGGCGGCATGGCCATCACCTCAAGCGGGTCGGCGCCGGTCGCGGCGCAAAGGCCCAGCCGGGCCGAACCCAGCGCGCCGCCGAAATCACCGTCCGCCGGAAGCGCAATCTCGGTATCGAGATTGGTCGCCAGCATCTTCAGCCAAAGTTGCGAGCGCGAACCTCCGCCAACCGCGATCAGCCGGCCGATCTCGGTGCCGGCATCGGCCAAAACCCGCTGGCAGTCGCGCATGGCGAAGGTGACACCTTCCATGACGGCCTGCGCCAGTTGCGCCGTGCTGGTTGATTGCGACAGCCCCACAAAAGAGCCGCGGGCATTGGCATTGTTGTGGGGGGTGCGTTCGCCGGAGAGATAGGGCAGAAAAATCGTCTCGCCGGGGCCGGAGAACCCGGCTTCGGCCTCGCCAGACAGGTCGGCCTGCGACTTGCCGGTCATGCGCGACAACCAGTTCAGCGAATCGGTGGCGCTCAGGATGACGCCCATCTGGTGCCAGGTGTTGGGAATGGCGTGGCAGAACGCGTGGACCGCGCCCTCGGTATTGGGCCGAAACTTGTCGTTGGAAACGAACAGAACGCCCGAGGTCCCCAGCGAAATGAAACCTTCGCCCGGTTTGACAGCACCGATGCCACATGCGGCGGCGGCATTGTCCCCGGCCCCACCGGCGACCACGACAGGGCCGGTCATGCCCCAGCGCGTTGTGAGCTCGGGTTTCAGTTCGGCGGAGACTTCCGAGCCCTCGACCAGTCGCGGCATGTGCTCGCGGGTGAGGCCGGTGACGCCGAGCAGTTCGTCGGACCAGTCCCTTTTGGCGACATCCAGCCAGAGCGTTCCGGCGCCGTCGGACATTTCCTCCACATGCTCTCCGGTCAGCAGCAGGCGCACATAGGCTTTGGGCAGCAGCACTTTGGCGATCTTTTTGTATGTGTCCGGCTCGTGCTTTCTGACCCAGGCGATCTTTGGGGCGGTGAAGCCGGGCATGGCGATATTGCCGGCGAGATCGCGCAGGTTGGGGAGCGCGGCTTCCATCTCGGCGCACTCGGCAAATGACCGCCCGTCGTTCCACAAAATCGAGGGGCGCAATACTTCGTCGTTGGCACCCAGCAGAACCGCACCGTGCATGTGGCCGGACAGGCCGATGCCCTTGACCGCAGCGAGCTCACGCGGGTGGCTTTGCTTCAGCGCATCGATGGCATTGAGGGTGGCCGTCCACCAGTCGGCCGGGTTCTGCTCCGACCAGCCGGGCTTTGGCCGCACCGGTTCGATGGCCGGCGCCGTCGCGTCGCCAATCGGTTTGCCGTTTTCATCGATCAGCATCGCCTTGACGCCGGAAGTGCCGACGTCAATTCCCAGATAGGTCGCCGTCATGAGGTACGTACCTCATTACAGATTGTGAGTAACCGACTTCGGGTCATTTTTGGTCGTGCGGGCATGTGTGATCCCCCTCCCAGAGGTCAGATCAGATTGTCGCGCAAAAAAATTCCGATTTCAATGGGGTTGGTTTCCACTGGCATATCCGGCTGCAGCGCCAATTGCTGGGCGGCGGCGATGGCGGCGCGCACCTCGCCTTCCGGATCCTGATCGAGCACCACGTCGATGGCGCCGGACTTCAGGCCTTGCCGGGTTTCGGCGGAAAGCTCATGGGCGATGACGCGAATGCGGTGTGACTTGCCGGATTGCTGCAGCGCCCGCAACAGTCCTTCATTGCCGGCCCCCATGGAATAAATTCCCGCGAGGTCCGGATCATGGGTCAAAAGTTCAACGACCCGTTTGGCCGTTTCATGCCCGTCGTCGAAACCCTCGATCGGGCCGATCAGATCGAGCGAGGGAAATTCGTCGAGGCACAGTTCGTGAAAACCCATGAAGCGCTCACGGTGGTCACGAAGCCCCATGGAGCCGACGATCATGGCCACCTTGGCGCGCGGCCCGACAAACCTTCCCATCAGCGAGGCGGCGGTGCGGCCAGCCGCAATATTGTCCACGCCCACGAAATGTCGCCGCTTGGATTCGGGCAGGTCGGAAACCAGCGTCATCACCGGCACCTTGCGGTTCTGCGCCCGGGCGACGGCCTCTCGCACCGCGCCGTCCTCGCTGGCCACAATGATGGCGCAGTCGCAGTCGGTCTTCTTGATTGAGTTGATGGCGCCGGCCAGCGCTTCGGGGTCGAGGGCGGCGAAACGCGACAGCTTGATGTCGGTGCGCGCACCGGCCAGGTCCCCCGCTTCTCGGACGATGGCGTCAGCCAGATTGGCAAAGAAGGGATTATTGCCGTCGGGCAAAAGGAAGTGCAGCTTGGCCGATCGTGACCGGGCCAATAGCGACGCCACCACGTCGCGCTGATAGCCGAGTTCGGCCACCGCCTTTTGCACCTTTTCCACCGTTGAGGGGCGTACGCCATCACGCCCGTTGAGCACGCGATCAACCGTGGCAAGGGAGACTTTTGCAGCCCGCGCCACGTCCTTGACGGTCGGCTTTCTGTGTTGAACCGGCGCAGCCACTCGCACCATCCCTCCTCACGCAACGCACAAATCATAGTCAGCGCATTTCGATTTCGCCAGCACCCGAATGGGATTTGACGGTGATAATTCAGGCGGTGCGCTTGGCGGGTTGGGATCTTTCGCCTTACATGCGCGCTGACGCGCGGCGATGGAGAGGCTCTTGAAAGTCAGGCAGATGGGCACGCACAAGGGGCGGGCCGTCGAACAGGTGACGCTGGTCAGCGTGACCGGGGTCGAAGTCGACATCATGAACTACGGGGTGGTGGTGCGCGACTGGCGAGTGCCGCTTGAGGGCAGCATGCGCTCGGTGGTTCTGGGGTTCGAGAGTTTTGAGCCCTACCCCGAGCACAGCCCGCATTTTGGATCGCTGGCCGGACGTGTTGCCAACCGCATCGCAATGGCCCGGTTCGACCTCGATGGCCAGACCTTTGAGTTGCCGGTCAACGAAGGGGACTATTGTCTGCATGGCGGGCCGGAGGGCCTGGGGTTCCAGGTCTGGGAGCTTGATCCGGAGAGCACGACGGAACGCGCCCGTTTCACCCATTTCAGCCCGGAGGGCGCCATGGGCTTTCCCGGCAATGTCAGCTTCGAAGCGATCTACACGCTGTCGGACAACCGGTTGCGGCTTGAGCTTTTTGCTCACCCCGACCGACGGACGCCGATCAGCCTGGTTCAGCATCAATATTTCAACCTCGGCACCGGCACGGATGTGCTTGATCATCATGTGACCATCTCCGCCGACCGCTACACGCCGGTTTCGGAAAACCTCGTTCCCACCGGCGAAGTGCTGCCGGTCGCGGGCACAATCTATGATCTGCGCGATGGTCGCATATTACGCGATCAGGCCGGCCAACCGCTCAACTATGACATCAATCTCTGTCTGCCGGAGGGGCGGGATTTCGCCGAACCGCTGGTGCATGTCACGGGTCCGGACGGCAAGCTGGGGCTGAAACTGTGGAGCGACCGCCCCGGCGTGCAGTTCTACAATGGGGTGTGGACCGATGCGAAAGTGCCGGGCCTCGGCGGCAAGATCTATGGTCCCTATTCGGGCCTGTGCTTTGAAGACCAGGCTTGGCCGGGCGCGCTCAATCACGCCAATTTCCCCTCGATCATTCACGATCCGGACAATCCCTACCGGCACTGGTGCGAGATCGAGATCGCACCGCTCTGACCGGACACTGCCGGACGGCGGGCTTGCCCTGGGAAAGATCCGGGTTCTAAAATCAGGCTTTTCGTCCTGATTTTCGAATTCAATGCTGCTGTCTCGCCATGACCGCAAAGTCAGAAAAGATCGTCCGCGAAGTTCTCGAACGTTGTGACGTCCGCATCGGCGGTGATCGTCCGTTCGACGTTCAGGTGCATGACAGGCGCCTTTACGACAGGCTGATCACGCAAGGTACGCTCGGCCTCGGCGAAAGCTACACGCAGGGCTGGTGGGATTGCGACGCCATCGACGAACTGGTCAGCCGGCTGTTGTCTGTCGATGCGGCCAGCATCGCCTCACTCGATTTTTCGGTGTTGTGGAGTTACCTGCGCGGTTCGCTGCTCAACCTGCAGCGCTGGCGGCCGTTCCAGGTCGGCCAGCAGCATTATGACCTGTCGAACAGTCTTTATGCGGCCATGCTGGACAGGCGCATGATCTATTCCTGCGGTTACTGGCAGGATGCCGCAGACCTTGATGAGGCGCAGGAGCAAAAGCTCGACCTGATCTGCCGCAAGATCGGTTTGAAGTCGGGGGACCGTGTGCTGGATATCGGCGCCGGCTGGGGCGGTTTCCTCCGGTTCGCCGCCGAGCGATATGGCGTCACGGGCGTTGGTGTCACGGTTTCAGAACAGCAGGCCCGGTTCGCCGAAAAGAACCTTTCCGGCCTGCCGGTCGAGATGAAACTGCTCGACTATCACAAGCTCGACGGTCTCTTCGATCATCTGGTCTCTGTGGGCATGTTCGAGCATGTCGGCCACAAGAATTACCGGGCCTACATGCAAAAGGCGCATGAGTTGCTGGCCGACGACGGCCTGTTCCTTCTGCACACGATCGGCGGCAATCTCAGCCAGACCCATGGCGATCCGTGGTCGGAAAAATACATTTTTCCCAACGGCATGCTGCCCTCGGTCCGGCAGATCGGCGCCGCCATAGAGGGCCTGTTCGTGATGGAGGACTGGCACAATTTCGGGACCCACTACGACAGGACGCTTCTGGCCTGGCACGGTAATTTCGAAGCGGCATGGCCGGAACTTGCGCCGGCATTCGACGATCGCTTCCGCCGCATGTGGCGCTATTACCTGCTCAGCTTCGCCGGCGCCTTCCGGGCCCGCAAGATGCAGCTCTGGCAGGTGGTTCTGTCGAAGCCAGGGGTACGGGGCGGCTATACCCGGCTCAGCTGACCATGAACGGGAACGGCACGAGCCCCGCCCCGAGCGCCCCCAGAAGGGCGGCATGCAGTAGCACAACACAAAGCGTAGCGGCCTGATAGGATGATTTATGGCGCTTGTGGCGGAACATGTGCTGGGCCAGAAGCCCGCCGACAATGCCGCCAAACAGGTCGATGGCCAGAAGCGTGTTCTCGCTGATGCGCCAGATACCCAGCTTGGCGGCGCGCTTGTCCCAGGAATAGGTGACGAGCGCGAAACCGCCCATCAGCACATAGACGCTGGCAAACCATAGCGGCACCTTGCCCAGCATGATGTCGACCTGCAGCACGATCAAAAGAATGGCGGCGGTCGCCAGATGCAGGGAGAGGGGCGGGATCAGCCCCGTTTCGGTGCCCAGAATATCAACGCGTTTTGCTGCGGGGCGCCCGTTGCGGCCCGGCACGATCTCGAATTCGATCTGGTCGCCGGCCTGCGGGCGGGGCATGTTGGGATTGACGGATTTGACATGCACGAACACGCGTTCGGTGCCGCCGGGCAGACGGGCAAAACCAAACCCCCGGGTATCATCCCAGTCCACCAATTGTGCTTCGACGCGCGCTGACATGGTCTTCCTTCCAACCCCTTCTTTATGCGTGCCGAGCGGTTAATGCCGGGTCACCAAATTGTGGCGATTGGAAGAAGATTTGGAGATTCCGGCGGTCGGCAAACGCCTCATGCGGCAGCCATGTCGAGCCGGTATCCCAGGGCTTCCGCGATATGCGGGCGGGCGACCTTGTCGGCCCCCTGAAGGTCCGCGAGGGTGCGGGCGAGCTTCAAAACCCTGTGATAGGCGCGGGCGGAAAGGGCGAACCGGTCGGCGGCCTTGAGCAGCAGATCGCGGCTTTCACTGTCCGGGTTGACCACCTGTTCGATCAGGCTGGCGCTGGCGCCGGAATTGGTAAAGACGCCGGGCTGTCCGAGCTGACGGTATCGCTCGAGCTGGCGGGTACGGGCGTTGGCGACCCGGGCCGCGACATCCGCGCTCGCCTCGGCGCCCCCCGCCTGCATCATTTCGGCGGCGGAGACGGCAGGTACATCGATCCTGATGTCGATCCGGTCCAGAAACGGGCCGGAGACTCGGGCCTGATAATCCCCGGCACAGCGATCGCCCCGGCGGCAGGTATGGCCGGGTGTGCCGGCAAGCCCGCATTTGCACGGGTTCATCGCCGCCACCAGCTGGAAACGCGATGGATAGGAGACGCGGGCATTGGCGCGGGCGATTACCGTCTCGCCCGCCTCCAGCGGCTGACGCAAGCTGTCGAGCACCTGCGGCGAGAATTCGGGCAATTCATCGAGAAACAAAACGCCATTATGCGCCAGCGAGACTTCCCCGGGTTTGACCCGCAACCCGCCGCCGACCAGTGCTGCCATCGAGGCGGAATGATGCGGGTTGCGGAACGGGCGCCGGTCGGAAATCCGGCCTCCCGGCAATTGCCCGGCGATCGACTGGATCATGGAAATGTCCAACAGTTCACGCGGGCTCAACGGCGGCAGTATGGAGGGTAAACGGGCCGCCAGCATGGATTTGCCAGCGCCTGGCGGTCCGATCATCAACAGATTGTGGCCCCCTGCCGCCGCGACTTCCAGCGCCCGCCGCGCCACGGCCTGGCCGCGGATTTCGCTGAGATCGGGCAACAGCGCGCCGGGTTCATAGCGTTTGGCGACGGGCCGTGCCGCAAGCTGATGCCCGGCCAGGTGATTGACCAGAGCCAGCAGACTTTCGGTGGCCACGATGGTCAGATCCTCACTGGCCCAGGCCGCTTCCGGGCCGCAGGCAGCCGGGCAGATAATACCCAGATCCCGGCCATTGGCGGCGATTGCGGCAGGCAGGGTGCCCTGCACAGGGGCCAGCCGCCCGTCCAGCGCCAGTTCGCCCAGCACCAGAAAGCCGCTGAGCGCGTCAGAAGGCACGGCGCCGATGGCGGCCATCAGACCGAGTGCGATCGGCAAGTCATAGTGTGAGCCTTCCTTGGGCAGGTCGGCGGGGGCCAGGTTGATGGTGATGCGCTTGGGCGGCAGCCCCAAACCCGAAGCCGTCAGCGCGGCGCGCACCCGTTCGCGGCTTTCCCCCACCGCCTTGTCCGGCAGCCCGACGATATTGAATTGCGGCAGTCCGGGAGCGATTTGCACCTGCACATCGACGGGAACGGCTTCAATGCCCTGAAAGGCAACGGTCTGAACGCGGGTGACCATGGGCTGGTCCTTCGCTTTGGCTCAAATTACGTCGCCAGTTTGCCGCAGGTCGGCGGGAAGCGCAAGAACATTTAGTGAACATGCGAGTCGGCGGCTTGACGCTGTCGCGCCGCCGCCAGACAGTTGCGGAAAACGGCCCGCCGTCTGGTGCCCTGGGAGCCACCCCTGCCCGATCAGATCGAAGACTTCATTGCCGCCGCGACCTACCGGCCCAAACCCTGGCATCTGCGCTTCTGGCACGGCATGCGGTTCGGGACGTGGATCAGGCTGTTGGCCCGCAACGGGTTCCGCGTCGCGCCCGGGGCAATTCCCCTGGCGCTCGGCATCACGCTGATCTCGATCGTCAACACAGTGGCGCGCTGGGTGCAGGAGGTTGTGCTCTGGCCGGTCATATCACTGGCGAAGGTCAACCAGCCCCCGGTATTCATCATCGGCCACTGGCGCTCAGGCACGACCCTTCTGCACGAGTTGCTGTTGCACGATCCGCGGTTCCGCGCGCCGAGCACCCTTCACTGCATGAACCCCAATCATTTTCTTCTGACCGGCTGGATCATTCGCCTTCTGGGGTTCCTGTTGCCGGAAAAACGGCCGATGGACGACATGCAGACCGGCTGGGACCTGCCGCAGGAAGACGAGTTCGCGCTGGTCAATCTGGGTCAGCCATCGCCCTATCTCGACATGGCCTTCCCCCTTGAGGGCCGGCAGGCCCCGGAAAGCCTGACCCTCAGGGACATGGACCCGGCCGCCCGTTCGAGATGGAAGAACACACTTTCCGGCTTTCTGCGGCGGGTCAGCCTTGGGCATGGGAGCAAGATCCTGCTGCTCAAATCGCCCACCCATACCGCCCGCATCCGCACGCTCCTTGAGATGTATCCGGGGGCACGGTTCATCCTGATCACCCGCGAGCCGGAGGCGGTTTTCGCCTCGACCGTCAAGCTCTGGCATGCGCTTAACATGTCACAGGGCCTGCAGCATCCCGATCCGGCGAGGCTCAAGGACAAGGTGCTTGTGGATTTCGAGACGCTTTTCGAAGCGTTGAACGAAGATGTGGACCTGATCCCGGCCGGACAGTTTGCCCATTTGCACTACGAGGACCTGCTGGACCGGCCGGCAACTGCTCTGGAACGGGTCTATTCGGAACTGGACCTCAACGGATTCGACCAGCTTGAGCCCGCCATCCGCCGCTATTTTGCCGAGCGCGCGGACTATGTCGCCGGTAGCTATCATCTCGACGCCGAACTGGCCGCGGAAATTGCCCGGCGCTGGCGTCCGCTGATGGCGGCGTGGGGCTATGACGAGGCGCCCGAACGCGTCTTAATCAAGTCTTAACCAGCCTGATCGACAGGGCGGGCGAAGCAAGCACCTGTTAACCGCGACATGTTGAATCAAATGCCATCGAACGGGCGGCAAGTGCCCGGAAATTCTCATGCATTTGAAAGTCTGCCATGTCCGCCTTTCGCCGCCAAATACACCTGTGGCGCTCAGCAATCCTGGTGCTCGGCCTGACGTTTCTGGCCGCCTGCAGCGGCACCGGCATTGTGGTTGGCGACAATGATCCGCACCCCGGTGTGCGGCGCGCCCATTCCATGCCTGTGCAGGGCATAGACATTGCCCGTTATCAGGGGCAGGTGGATTTCGCCGCGGCACGGGCCGCCGGCACGCGTTTCGTCTTCATCAAGGCGACCGAAGGCGGCGACTATCTTGATCCGATGTTCAGGGAAAACTGGCGGCGTTCGCATGAGGCGGGACTGGCCCGCGGGGCCTATCACTTCATGACCTGGTGCCGCCCGGCGGTCGAACAGGCCAACTGGTTCAAGGCCAATGTGCCCAACGATCCCTATGCGCTGCCGCCTGTGCTTGATCTCGAGTGGAACAATCATTCCTCCTGCCGCCCCGATCTTGAGGATGGCGAGGCGCTGGCCATGGTGCGTACCATGCTCCTGGCCATGGAAGAGCATACCGGCAAGCTGCCGATCATCTACACGGACATGAATTTCCACCGCGACGTTCTTGAAGGCCTGCATCTGGACAATACGTTCTGGCTGCGCTCGGTCGCCGCCGAACCGCATCACCGCTACCACAATCGCATGTGGACCTTCTGGCAATGGACGCAGACGGGCACCATGCCCGGCATCCGTGGCGAGGTGGACCGCAACGTCTATTTCGGCTCCGAGGACGAATGGGTGCAGTTCCTGCTCACGGGCTGCGATCCGCGCGCCTGGTCGCGGCTTGGCCCGATGGGCCGGTGCGGCAGCCTCAAATAGGCCGTGTCAGATGCCGCGCTGTTCGAGCCATTCCTCGAAATGGGTGCACAGGATGTGGCCGTCCGGTTCGCGATGGAAGCGGAGGCGGCAGGCGGCATCCAGTTCCATGATGCCGTTGATCGGCAGCCAGGTGAACTCGGCCTGAAAGCCGGCATAGGCTTCCATGCCGCTGACCGCCCAGATCTGGAAACGGAAATGCACGTCGCGCTGGTACTCGGCCACCCTTGCCCGCCAATAGTCCTCGAGCGAAGCGAAACCGCGTAACGGCGGGCCAAACCGGCATTCGCGGTAATCGACATCGGGCGTGAACAGGGCCAGCACCTGGGTGACATCGCGTTCCTCCCAGGCACGCTTGTAGCCCTGCATCCAGCGCTCGGCTTCCTTGTGGGTCAGATGGGTGTCAAACAGTTCGCTCGTCACGTTGATCCCTCATGGGCAATTTCTGAAATTACAGGGGCAGCAGTCCCGAGGACTTGATGCCGTCGAATATGAATTGAACAGAAAGGGCGGCGAGCAGTACGCCGATTATTCGGGTCACTACCGACAGGCCGGTCAGTCCCAGCAGGCGCTGGATGGGAATGGCCAGCAACAGGGTGACATAGGCCGCCGCCATGGTGGTGAAAATGGCCGCCACCACCAGCCAGAAGCCGGAATCAGTGCCTGCGCCCGTGGTCAGGAGAATGACGGCACTTATGGCACCCGGCCCGGACATCAGGGGCATGGCCAGCGGAAACACGGAAATATCGTGCCGCCCGTGTGATTCGGCGGTTTCCTCGCTGGTGGTGCCGGTGGCACCGGAGTGGCGGGCAAACACCATGTCGATGGCGATCAGCATCAGCAAAATGCCGCCGGCGGTTCTCAGTGCCGGGATGGTGATGCCGAACACGTCAAGAATCTGGGTGCCCAGAAAGGCAAAGAACAAAAGTATGGCTGTGGCGATTATCGTGCCGCGGGTCGCAAACACGAAGCGCTCGCGCGACGTATTTGTGCGCGTGAGAGCTGCAAAAATAAAGGCAATGTCAGCCACACCCACAGTGGCAAACAGGGTGGCAACCGCCACCAGATAGGCATTCAAATCGAAATCCCCCGCCCCGGATGCGCCAACCTAACGTGCCGATGCGCCCCTGCCAATGGGAGGCGCGTTGACGAAAGTGTCAGCGCCGTTTTTCGATCGCGTCCCAGATCATGGGGGCGATGTCGGGGCCGCCAAAACGCTTGATTTCGCGCAGGCCGGTGGGCGAGGTGACGTTGATTTCGGTGATGTAGTCGCCGATCACGTCGATGCCGACAAAGATGAAGTCGCGCGCCTTCAGGGCGGGGCCGATGGCGGCGCAGATTTCCAGTTCGCGCGGCGTCAGGTCGCTGAGTTCGGGCCGTCCGCCGACATGCATGTTGGAACGCGCTTCGCTTTCCGACGGAATGCGGTTGAGCCCGGCCACCGGTTCACCGTCGATGATGATGATGCGCTTGTCGCCCTTTCTGACGTCGGGCAAATAACGCTGGATCATGAAGGGCTCGGGAAAGCTCTGCTCGAACAGTTCAATGAGCGACACCAGGTTCTGGTCGCCCTCGCGCAGGAAGAAGACCCCGGCCCCGCCATTGCCGAACAATGGCTTGATGATGATGTCGCCATGCTGGTCGCGGAACTGGCGGATGCGGGTGCGGTCTCTGGTGATCAGGGTCGGCGGCATCAGGTCCGGAAACTCGGTCACTAGGATCTTTTCCGGCGCATTGCGCACATGGGCGGGATCGTTGACGACCAGCGTCCCGGGGTGGATGCGTTCGAGGATATGCGTCGAGGTGATGTAGTTCATGTTGAACGGCGGGTCCTGCCGCAGCAGCACGACATCGAATGTCGACAGGTCCGTTTCGACGAACTCGCCCCGTTTGAAATGTTCGCCCTTCGGCTTGTCGAAGACCTCGACCTGCGCCACCTGTGCGGTCACCCTGCCGCGCTCAAGTGCCAGTGTGCCGGGGACGTAATAGGACACGTCATGCCCGCGCGCCTGCGCCTCCAGCATCAGGGCGAAGCTGGAATCGCCCTTCGGCTCAATCATTTCGATCGGGTCCATCTGGACGGCAATATTCAGTTTTGACATGCGGCACTCGTTGGAAGGTCAGTCGGCGGCAAATGCATCCCTGACATGGCGCGGCCACGTCCAGGGTGCAAGGAAAATCACGTCAAAGCGCAGATCGCGCCCGGCCAGTTCAGGGTGACGGGAAATGTAGTAGGAGGCGGCCCGGACGATGCGCTGCCGGTTGACGCTTTCGAGCGCGGTTTCTTCGTCACTTCCCGCCCGGCGTTGCTTGACCTCGACGAAAACGGTCAGCTTTCCCCGCTTCGCGACCAGGTCAATCTCGCCGACCGGTGTTTTCACCCGGCGCGCCACGATGAGAAAGAATTGCGCCATCAAACATAGCGCTGCCAGCAGCTCGGCGCGCCGCCCGGTCCGTTCGGCGCGTTGCCGGTCAGTTCTGGAGGGTGAGGGCATGTTCATAGACCTGCCTGCGGCGCAGCCCATGTCTTTGGGCTACCTCATCCACCGCATCGCGCAGGCTCTTTGATCGAAGTTCGTCGGCAAGCTCGGCCTGCCAGGCGTCCGGATCGATTTGGGCCGTTTCATCGGCGCCCGCGACGAGAATCACCGCCTCGCCCCGTTGCGGCTCGGCCTCCAGCCGCCCGGCCAGTTCAAACAGCGATCCGGTCAGCATGCGTTCGAATTTCTTGGTCAATTCCATCGCCACCGCAGCCTGGCGCTCGGGTCCAAGAGTTTCAGCCATCGCCGACAGGCTGGTGGCCAACCGCTTGGGTGATTCGTAAAAGACAAGGGTTTCGGTGCGGCTCCGCAGTTCGCTTAGTGCCTTTTTGCGGGCGGCGGATTTCGACGGCAGAAACCCGGCAAAGGTGAAGCGATCGGTCGGCAGCCCGGCCGTCGCCAATGCCGCCAGAAGCGCCGACGCGCCCGGAATCGCAAAGACCTCGATCCCTTCTTCGCGTACCGCGCGCACCAGCGGATAGCCGGGATCGGAGAGCAGCGGCGTACCGGCATCGGAAATCAGGGCAATGGCTTTGCCTTCGGCCAGCAAAGACATGATTTCGCCGATCTTGGCCTTTTCATTGTGCTCATGCAGGGGTTTGCGCTGGGCACGAATGGCATAGTGATCGAGCAGCCGCGCGCTCATGCGTGTGTCCTCACACAAGACCAGATCGGCCGCCGCAAGGGTCTCGAGCGCCCTGAGGGTAATGTCCCGCAGGTTGCCGATGGGGGTGGAGACAATGTAAAGGCCGGGCGCCAGTTCCGGCGCCAAAAGCTGGTGTCCGGCGACGGCAAATGTACGAGTCGTGTCGGGGGAAACGGACAAGCGGGATATCCGGCTGGTTGGGAATGTCTTAACACAAGTGTTTAATGATATGTGACGTGCTTGTATACGAATGGCCCCGGGCGGGGTTAAGCATGGCGCACATCCTGATGCGGAATTGAATTGGGAAAGTGATCTTGGCTGAAGCAATGAGTAAGCGGACTGGCGGCGGCACGAACCGGTTCTGGCAGGTGGCCAGAGGCGCTATGGCGGCGCTTGGCGTCGGCGCCCTGACCTTGCTCGCCGGCTGTTCGGGCATGTCCATTCCCAGTTTTGGCGGCTTTGGCGGCCCCACAACCCAGTCCGACCAGACCCTGCCGACGGTGGCCGGCCGCACGCTCGGCAACGGGCCGGTGCGGGTGGCGCTGTTGCTGCCGCTTACCGGCGATGTGGCGACCGTCGGCACCTCCATGGCCAATGCGGCGGAACTGGCGATTGATTTCATCCAGTCGCAGTCCAGCCAGCAGCTCAACATCACCGTCGTGGTCAAGGACACGGGCGGCAATGCCCAGATCGCGGCGCAAAAGGCCAGCGAAGCGATCAGCGAAGGCGCCAGCCTGATCCTTGGGCCGCTGAAGGCGGAAAGCGTGCAGGCCGCAGGCGGCGTTGCACGCGGCGCCGGGGTGCCGCTGATCGGCTTTTCGAACAATTCGGGCGCGGCTTCGGCCGGCGTCTACCTGCTCAATGTCCTGCCCGAAGTCGAGGTCAAGCGCACACTTTCCTACGCACAGGCCCAGGGCAAACAGGCGGTCGCCGCGATCGTGCCGGCGACCAGCTACGGCCAGATCCAGGAAGGCGCTTTCCGTCAGGCCGCCGCAGAACTGGGCATGACAGTGCGCGCCGTTTATCAATATTCCAACGAGACCGAAGCGCGGAATGCGGTGGCGCAGATCACCCCGTTCCTGCAGCAGGGCTCGATCGACACGCTGTTCCTGCCCGACCGGGCGACGGCTCCCTCCATTGCCGTGCTGCTTGAACAGGCCGGGATCGACAAATCCAACCTGATGTTCATCGGTTCGCTGGACTGGGGCGGCGATACGACCATTCCCAACACCACTTTCCTTGCCGGGGCCATCTATCCGGCGGTGGATCAGGCGGGGCTGGCGGCCTTGCGCCCGCAATATCAGGCCCGGTTCGGCGGTGAGCCGCATCCGTTCTCGACCCTCGCCTACACGGCTGTGCTGCTGGCCAACACGTCATCGCTGTCGATGAGCCTGCCGCGCTATGACCAGACCCAGCTGACGCGGCCTTCCGGCTTTGGCGGGCGTGACGGACTGTTCCGGTTCCTGCCCGATGGCCGCTCGCAATATTCGCTGGCGATCCGGCAGATCACCATCGGCGCCTCGCAGCAGGTTGACGGCCCGAAGATTCCTTAGGGTTCAGACTGGCTACATCGCCAGATCGGCGACCACAGCATCGAGCACCGGCCAACCCTGGTCGGTGACGCGGATATTGCCGTTGGACAGCCGTTCGACAAAGCCGATCGAAATCAATTCTTCGGCCTGTTTGGGGTCAAGATCGCGGCCGGACAGTTTGCGGTAGCGGTCGGGTGAAATCCCCTCGCGCAGGCGAAGGCCCATGACCAGATATTCATCGCCCTGTTCTTCCCAGGTCAGGATATCGTCCACCGTTGCGCCATGGCCGTTCTGGCTTACCAGTTCCGCCCATTTGAACGGCATTTTCTCGGTGGCGGTGGCGTGGCGCACGCCGTCGATGGTGATGCGGCCATGGGCGCCGGGACCGATGCCAGCATATTCGCCATAGCGCCAGTAGGTCAGATTGTGCTGGCTTTCCTCGCCGGGGCGGGCGTGGTTGGAAATCTCATAGGCGGGCATGCCGGCGCCCGCGGTCATGTCCTGGGTCAAATGAAACATGTCGGCGCTGAGATCCCCGTCGGGCATGATCAGTTTGCCCTTCTGATAAAGATCGAAATAGCGCGTGCCCTGTTCGATGGTCAGCTGGTAGAGCGAGATGTGCCCGACCGCCATGTTG
Organism: Devosia sp.; assembly: GCA_017794705.1. Taxonomy (GTDB): domain Bacteria; phylum Pseudomonadota; class Alphaproteobacteria; order Rhizobiales; family Devosiaceae; genus IH3. The sequence continues at coordinate 1,936,817 of CP051235.1, forward strand.
ATGGCCTCGGCCAGTTCATCTTCCCATTCCGACAGCGTCTGGTGCGGGCGGGCATAGATCAGATCAAAGCTCGAGCGATCAAAAATCGACTGGGCGATCCCCACCGCCAGCTTGGCTTCTTCGACCGTATGAACACGCCCCAGAGCCGCCAGCGGTTCCGCGCGCAGCGACTGAACGCCCAGCGAAACCCGGTTGACCCCAGCCGCGCGATAGCCGCGAAACCGGTTGGCCTCGACACTCGTCGGGTTGGCCTCAAGGGTGATTTCGGCGTCCGGATGCACGGTCCATTGTCCGGCGATCGCATCGAGAATGGCTTCCACCGACGAGGGGTCCATCAGCGAAGGCGTGCCGCCGCCGAAGAAAATCGAGCGCACGGTCTCGCCCGGCTTCAGCGAACCGAAGTGGGCGATCTCGGCGCGGTAGGCGTCGACAAATCCCGCTTCATCGAACGGGCCGCGATGCACGTGGGAATTGAAGTCGCAATAGGGGCATTTGGCGGCGCAGAACGGCCAGTGCACATAGACGCCGAACAGGCCCTCGCCGCTCACCTGCGGAGCAAGCGGCCGGGCGTCTTTCGCCAGAATGGTGGCGCTAGAGTTCACAGCAGGCCTCGGCGAACAGGGCAAAGGAGCGGGCGCGGTGCGACAGGCCCTCGCGGCCCGGGGTCCAGGAATGTTTTTCCTCGGCCGGCATTTCCCCGAATGTCCGGTCGTGTCCATCTGGAATAAAGGCGGGGTCATAGCCGAAGCCGAGCTTGCCGCGTGGCGGCCAGATCATCGTACCCTCGGCGCTGCCGACAAACAGCCGGTCGCGGCCGTCGGGATGGGCGAGGCACAAGGTGGCGTTGAACGAGGCCCGGCGGTTGGCCGGTTCGGTAGCGCCGGCCTCTTGCAGCAGGTCTTCCACCCGCTGCATGGCCAAGTCGAAATTGCGCGGCACGCCAGCCCAGTCAGCGGTATAGACGCCCGGATCGCCATTCAGCGCTTCGACGCAAAGACCCGAATCATCGGACAATGAAATCAGCCCGGAGGCCTTCGCGGCCGCGTGCGCCTTCAGCCGCGCATTCTCGACAAAGGTCGTGCCGGTTTCCTCGGGCTCGGGCAGACCCAGTTCCCCCGCCGAAACCAAGTCGAGTCCGAACGGGGCGAACAGGTCCTTGAACTCGGCCAGCTTGCCGGGATTGTGGGTGGCAATGCACAGTCGGTCGCCGCGTTTGAGGGTCAATTCGTTGGTCACTTGCCCAGCGACTCGCGCTGCAGCGCCATCAGTTCCGAGGTGCCCTTTTCGGCCAGCGCCATCAGTTCCAGCAGTTGGTCCTTCGAGAAAGGTTCCTGCTCGGCGGTGCCCTGCACCTCAACGATATTTCCGTTGCCGGTCATGACGAAATTGGCGTCGGTGTCGGCTTCGGAATCCTCCGGGTAGTCGAGGTCGAGCACCGGCGTGCCGCGGAAGATGCCGCAGGAAATGGCGGCAACCTGATCGCGCAGCACGTCGCCCTTCAGCATGTCGCGAGCCTTCATCCACTCCACGGCCCGGGCCAGCGCCACCCAGGCGCCGGTGATCGAGGCGGTGCGGGTGCCGCCGTCGGCCTGCAGCACATCGCAATCGATAGTGATCTGGGCCTCGCCCAGCGCCTTGCGGTCTACCACCGCGCGCAGCGAACGGCCGATTAGCCGCTGGATTTCCTGGGTGCGGCCGCTCTGTTTGCCGGCGGTTGCCTCGCGGCGGGTGCGGGAGCCGGTGGCGCGGGGCAGCATGCCATATTCGGCGGTCACCCAGCCCACCCCCTGTCCGCGCAGCCAGGGCGGCAGCGAGGTTTCAACGCTTGCGGTACACAGGACACGGGTATTGCCGCAGGTCACAAGACAGGCCCCTTCGGCCTGCGGCGCGGCGGTAATATCAAAGCTTACGGCGCGCATTTCGTCGGGCGCGCGTCCAGAAGGTCGCATGACCTCTCCTCGGGGTTGGTTTTTCAAGCTGGCCGCCTCATAGCCCCTCGGCACCCCGATCACAAGCATAGGTGATTCGGGGGCGGCCCCGGCTTTGAATCTCGGGCGTTTGGCCCTAAATGTGAAAGCGACCCTGATGATCGAGCTTGCTTGATGACGACGCCTGCCGGCCCCAAACAGTCCGAGTTCCTGTCGCTGCTTAATGAACGCAGCCAGGAGATTTTCCGCAAGCTGGTCGAGCGCTATCTGGATACGGGCGAACCGGTCGGCTCGCGGCAATTGTCGCGGATGCTCGATTTGAGTCTCAGCCCGGCCTCGGTACGCAATGTCATGGCGGACCTTGAGGAACTGGGGCTGATCCGCGCGCCGCATGTCTCGGCTGGCCGCGCGCCGACCCAGCAGGGATTGCGCTTTTTCGTCGACGCCATGCTCGAACTGGGCACGATCAACGACACCGAGCGGCAGCGGATTGCCGAACAGATCGGCCAGAGCGCCCACTCCGGCACGCCCGAAGATCTTCTGACCGAGGCCAGCCAGATGCTGTCCGGTCTCAGCCGCGGCGCCGGGGTGGTGATCGCCGCCAAGACCGACATGCGGCTGAAACATGTTGAATTCGTCCGGCTCGACAGCGCCACGGCTATGGCGATCCTGGTCGGGGAGGACGGCACGGTTGAAAACCGCATCGTGCCGCTGCCGCCGGGGCTCGAAACCGGTGCGATGACCAAGGCCTCGAACTATCTGGCCCATCATATTGTCGGGCGCACGCTGGGCGAGGCGATGGTGGAGCTGCAGCGGGCCGAAGCGCATCAGCAGACCGAGCTCGACGAGATTTCCAACCGGCTGGTCGAAGCGGGGATTGCCACGCTCAGCCGGCCCGGCGGCAATCAGCCACCCACCGTCATCGTGCGCGGGCAGGCCAACCTCATCGACGATGCGCTGGCCTCCGAGGATATCGAACGGTTGCGCGAGCTGCTCGACGAACTGGAATCAAAGCGCGGACTGATCGAACTTCTGGGTGAAGCCGATACGGCGGAGGGTGTGCGCATTTTCATCGGCTCGGAAAACAAGCTGTTTTCCCTGTCCGGTTCGTCGGTGATCCTCAGCCCCTACAAGGATGCCAACCAGAAGGTGGTGGGCGTGCTCGGTGTCATCGGTCCGACCCGGCTCAACTATGCCCGCATCGTGCCGGTGGTTGACTATACTGCCCATGTCGTGGGGCGGATGGTGCAGCGCAAACTCTGACCGGCACCGCTCAACCCCACCACAAGGCTTGAATTCACCTCTGGATTGGCCGATATGCGGGGCACAGATTTGAGGCCCGGTACAAGGGCCAGCAAAAACCCGAAAATTCGAGAGGCCAGGATCGTTCGACCATGACCCCTAGCGACCCCACCAATCCAGACAGCGAATTCGACAATATCGAGGATCTGGAAAACGAGCTGGAAGAAGAGCTCGAGGCGGCCACCGGCGCCGAAAAGCCGGCGCTCAACAAGGACGAGATCATCGCCGCCCTCAACGAAGAGGTCGCGGACATGAAGGATCGCGCCCTGCGCGCCGTCGCCGAAATGGAAAACCTGCGCAAGCGCACCCAGCGCGAGGTAACCGACGCCCGCAATTACGCGATTGCCGACTTTGCCCGCGACATGCTGACGGCCACAGACAATCTTGAGCGGGCCCTCATGACCGTACCTCAGGACGCCCGCGACAATGCCGATTCAGCCATGAAATCGCTGATCGAGGGCATCGAGATGACGGAGCGCGAAATGCAGCGGCTGATGCAGAAAAACGGCGTCAAACCGATCATGGCCGAGGGCGAGAAGTTCGATCCGCACAAGCATCAGGCCATGTTTGAGGTGCCCAATGATCAGGTGCCCGCCGGCACCGTCGTGCAGGTCATGCAGACCGGTTTCCAGATCGGCGACCGCGTCCTGCGCCCCGCCATGGTCGGCGTCGCCAAGGGCGGTCCAAAGCCCGCGCCGCAGCCAGCACCGGCCAATGACACCGCCGCCGATGACCTGCCGCCCGAAGGTGAGCACGTGGACAAGGAAGTCTAGGCGCGCGGCCTCGCTTCGCATTTCCAAACACAAAACCTTCCGTGTCGCCCCGGGACTTGATCCCGGGGCCTATTTGTTTTGCGGCACCGTCACACGACGAAGCGTCAGATTGACCCGCCCGCCACCGGGAAAGACTTCGGCAAACTCATCCAGCAGCGCCGAGGTGCCCGGATAAATCCGGTCCACCCCGTGAAAAGCTAGCCGGGTCTCCCCTTCCAGCAGCATCACGTCGCCCGATTTGAGCAGCGTTGAAGTCGTCGGTCCCTTGCGCTCCAGCCCGCCCAGCCGGAACCGCGCCTCGTCACCCAGCGACACCGAGAGCACCGGCGCGTTGAAATCCTCTTCGTCCTTGTCCTGATGCAGGCCCATTTTGGCCGTGGGTGCGTAGTGATTGATCAGGCAGGCCTCGGGCGGGGCGGGGTAGTCGGTCAGTTCCCCCCATAGGTCGAGCAGCATTTGCGGGATAGGGGGCCACGCCTTGCCGGTCACGGGATGGATTGGCTGATAGCGATAGCCGGACTTGTCGGCGACCCAGCCGAGCGGCCCGGCGTTGGACATCTGCACCGAGAACGGCGTGCCCCAGCGCGGCAGCACCGGCCGGAAAAACGGCGCCTTTTTCAGGCAGCCGGCTACAGCCGCCAGCAGGGCGGACTGGTCGTTTTCCGAAAGCGATCTGGCGACAATGGACATGGCGGGCAAACTGTCGTCTAACACAGGTTCCGAACAGGCCAAAACCCCGCATTTTTGTGACGTTTCGCGCTTGAAGGGTGCAAAAGCCCTCCTTATATACGCGCCAACGCGCAGATAAGCGCATTGTTCATCCCCAAAGGGGCCTGGCGGGGCCGCAAGGCAAAGAGCCGCTTGATGAGGGTTCACTCCCGGGCCTGCTGTGAAAGAGGTAGTACCAATGGCTAAAGTGATCGGCATCGATCTGGGCACGACCAATTCGTGCGTTTCCGTCATGGACGGCAAGAATCCCAAGGTTATCGAGAATTCCGAAGGCGCCCGGACGACGCCGTCGATGGTGGCCTTCACCGACGATGGCGAGCGGCTGGTGGGTCAGCCCGCCAAGCGCCAGGCCGTGACCAACCCGGAAGGCACCCTGTTCGCCGTCAAGCGGCTGATCGGCCGCCGGTACGACGATCCCACGGTCAAGAAGGACCAGAAGATCGTTCCCTTCAAGATCGTCAAGGGCGACAATGGCGACGCCTGGGTCGAGGTCAATGGCAAGGCCATGTCCCCTTCCGAAGTGTCGGCAATGATCCTGACCAAGATGAAGGAAACCGCTGAAGCCTATCTCGGCGAAAAGGTCGAGCAGGCCGTCATCACGGTCCCTGCCTACTTCAACGACAGCCAGCGCCAGGCCACCAAGGATGCCGGCAAGATCGCCGGTCTTGATGTGCTGCGCATCATCAACGAGCCGACCGCCGCTGCGCTTGCCTATGGTCTCGACAAATCCAACACCGGCATCATCGCGGTCTATGACCTTGGCGGTGGTACATTCGACATCTCGATCCTCGAGATCGGCGACGGCGTGTTCGAGGTGAAGTCGACCAATGGTGACACGTTCCTGGGCGGTGAAGATTTCGACATCGTTCTGGTCAATTACCTGGCCGATGAGTTCAAGAAGGACCAGGGCATCGACCTGCGCTCCGACAAGCTGGCCCTGCAGCGCCTCAAGGAAGCTGCGGAAAAGGCCAAGATCGAGCTGTCGTCGGGCACCCAGACGGAAGTCAATCTGCCATTCATCACTGCTGACTCCTCGGGTCCGAAGCACCTGCAGATCAAACTGACCCGCGCCAAGTTCGAGCAGCTGGTCGAGGATCTGGTCAAGCGCACCGTCGAGCCGTGCAAGGCCGCTTTGAAAGACGCCGGCGTCAAGGCCAGCGACATTGACGAAGTGGTGCTGGTCGGCGGCATGACCCGTATGCCCAAGATCCAGCAGACCGTGCAGGAATTCTTCGGCAAGGAACCGCACAAGGGTGTGAACCCGGACGAAGTGGTGGCCATGGGTGCCGCCATTCAGGCCGGCGTGCTGCAGGGCGACGTCAAGGACGTGCTGCTGCTCGACGTGACCCCGCTGTCGCTGGGCATCGAGACGCTGGGTGGCGTATTCACCCGCCTGATCGACCGCAACACGACGATCCCGACCAAGAAGTCGCAGACCTTCTCGACCGCCGAGGACAATCAGGCCGCGGTGACCATCAATGTCTCGCAGGGCGAGCGTGAGATGGCCCAGGACAACAAGTCGCTCGGCCGGTTTGATCTGACCGGGATTCCGCCCGCTCCGCGCGGCGTGCCGCAGATCGAGGTGACCTTCGACATCGACGCCAACGGTATCGTCAATGTCTCGGCCAAGGATCTGGGCACCGGCAAGGAGCAGCAGATCCGCATCCAGGCTTCCGGCGGTCTTTCCGACGATGACATCGAGCGCATGGTCAAGGATGCCGAAAGCCATGCCGAGGAAGACAAGAAGAAGCGCGAGCTGGTCGAAGCCCGCAACCAGGGCGAATCGCTGGTGCACTCGACCGAGAAGTCGATGTCCGAATATGGCGACAAGCTCGCCGACGACGACAAGTCGGCCATCGAAACCGCTCTGGAAGAGCTGAAGTCGGTTCTGGAAGGTGAAGACGCCGAGGCGATCACCGAAAAGACCAACGCACTGGCCCAGGCCTCGATGAAGCTCGGCGAAGCCATGTACAAGGCCTCGCAGGCTGAAGCCGAAGCCGCCGCGGACGCTGCCGATGATGGCGACGACGACGTGGTCGACGCCGACTTCGAGGAAGTCAGCGACGAAGACGAGAACGAAGACCAGAAGTCGGCCTAAACCGACCCTTTTTCCCGGCGCCGTTCCCAAAAGGGTGCGGCGCCGGTCAGTTTTCAGGACAGTCATGCCGATCCAGAATTCTCCGGAAAGATTTGAACCCTGTCATCCCGCCGCCTCAACCAAGGCGGCGGTTTTGCGCATCTGGGGCCAGCCATGAGCAAGCGCGATTATTATGAAGTGCTGGGCGTTGACCGCGGTTCCGATGCCGGGGCGCTGAAAAGCGCCTACCGCAAGCTGGCGATGAAGTATCACCCGGACCGCAATCCGGGCGACAAGGATGCCGAGCACAGTTTCAAGGAAGTCTCGGAAGCCTATGATGCGCTGAAGGACCCGCAGAAACGCGCCGCCTATGACCGGTTCGGCCATGCCGCCTTCCAGAATGGCAGCGGGGGCGGTCCGCGTGGGGGCGCCGGGTTCGGGCCGGACTTTTCGTCCTCCATGTCGGACATGTTCGAGGATATTTTCGGCGAGTTCATGGGCGCCGCCGGTGGCGCGCGGCGCGGCCGGGCCGCCAATTTCCGCGGTTCGGATCTGCGCTACAATCTCGAGGTTTCGCTCGAAGAGGCTTTCTCCGGCCAGACCGTCGAGGTTGACGTGCCCACCATGGTACAATGCGAGACCTGTGACGGCTCAGGCGCCAAGCCGGGCACGGGCATGAGCGAATGCTCGACCTGCCACGGGCACGGCAAGATCCGGCAGGCGCAGGGCTTTTTCTCCATTGAACGCACCTGCCCGGCCTGTCAGGGCCGCGGCGAGACCATGGACCAGCCCTGTTCGGACTGTTCAGGCCAGGGCCGCCGGCAGGAAAGCCGCAAGCTTTCCGTCGATATTCCCAAGGGCATCGAGGATGGTACCCGCATTCGCCTCGCCAACGAAGGCGAAGCCGGACTGCGCGGCGGGCCGCCGGGTGATCTTTACATATTCGTCTCAATCCGGCCGCATGAACTGTTTCAGCGCGATGGTGCCGATCTTTACGCCCGCGTCCCCATCGCCATGACCACGGCGGCGCTTGGCGGTGAATTCGAGGTGCCGGTGCTCGGCGGCACCCGCGCCAAGGTCAAGGTGCCGCACGGCACACAGGCCGGCCAGCGCATTCGTCTGAAAGGCAAGGGCATGCCAGTGCTGCGCTCGAGCCAGGTCGGTGACCTGTTCGTTCAGATGGACGTTGAAGTGCCGCAGAACCTGACCAAACGCCAGCGCGAACTGCTCGAGGAATTCGACGAGATTTCCACCAAGGAAAACAATCCCTCCTCGTCCGGCTTTTTCAAGAAGCTCAAGGGCCTGTTCGACCATATGGGCGGCTGACCGCCTCCGCGATTTCCCCGCAATAACAGCAACGTGTCGCTCCGGGACTTGATCCCGGGGCCCACATCCCGCAATCAGGGCTGACGTTTCTCGCCCAAGGATTGCTCCATGCCCAAAGCCCTGACCCTGTCCGGTTCGATCCGCAAGGGATCGTATAACCAGATGTTGGCCCTGCATGTGGGCAAAAGGCTGCGCGATGCGGGCGTCGAGGTCACCGACGTGGATCTCGCCGACTATCCGATGCCGATCTTCAACGAGGATCTGGAACCGGACAATATGCCGGAAAGCGCCGCAAGGCTCGCCGACCTCTGGCGCGAAGCCGACATCATTTTCATCGCCAGCCCCGAATATAATGGCGGCATGACGCCCTTGTTGCTCAACACGATCACCTGGCTCAGCCGGCAGAAACCGGGCGGCTTGTTCCGCAAGCCGGTGATCGGTATCGGCGGGGTGAGTTCGGGCAAGTACGGCACCATCTGGTCGCTGTCGCACCTCAGGGATTCGCTCTCCAAGGTCGGCGGTCTGATCGTCCCCGGCCTTTTGGGCATCGGCCCGTCCGACGGCGCTTTCGACGACAATGGCAATCCGGTGGAACCGGCGATCAGGAACAAGGTCGACGCCCTGATCAAGGACCTCATCTCGGTCAAACGCGGCTGAGAAAACAACAGCAAGAAGTTGATGCACGATGCAGAAAAACTGCTGCTGACTTGTCGGGGCACAGAAACCACCATGGTATTACCCGTTCAGTTCACACTTCGATGTGCAGCGTGGCATTTACATAGTTTCCTTACCCATCTATTTATTCTATGTCATTATTCGACAGTAGTAGTATTTATTAGGTCAAGTTCTGAGAAGTGGATATTTCGTGAAAGATGTTACTGTGAACGGTTTTCGAAAGCGGCGTGGAATAATTCTTCAGAATCACATTGACATGATAGCTTCAACGATAGGGCGTAATTTGCGCATCCTTGATGTTGGAGGAAGGCCCGATTACTGGGACAATGTGCCGCTCAGGAATACTGAAAAGATACTTCTGCTGAACATTGAATCAGATCAACTGAATCGGAAATCTCAAACCGATCAAAGTCTTTTCGAGTATGTAATCGGTGACGCAACAAACCTTCACGACTACCCCGATCAATCGGTTGACCTGATCCACTCCAACTCAGTCATTGAGCACGTTGGGGACTGGCGGTCGATTCAGGCTATGGCCACAGAAATCCGTCGTGTTGGTCGTGCTGGTTGGGTCCAAACCCCGGCGTGGGAGTGCCCAATCGAACCTCATTACAGATTGCCGTTTGTGCACTGGTTCAGCGCGCCCGTGCGACAAAAAATCATTCGGCTGAGAAAGCGGTTTCGAGTCATGGATTTAGATGAAATCAGAACGCAAGTAGAAGGTATAAACATTCTGACAAGGGCCGAATTTGTTCATTTGTTCCCTAACACAACGTTGAGGGTTGAGCGACTCTTCCGTCTTGTACCCAAAAGTTACACCGTCACGTGGACTCAGCAATCCTAGCAGCTTCAGGACCGTGCGTTGAAGTTCCGGGTTGCGGCGACCTTCACATCGAATCGCGCAAAAGGAACACGCGCTCGAAGCTGATGCAATCAACGCGGCTGAGGGATTGCGCGGTCCCGCGCTTTGTGCGACTGGGATGCCCATCCAACATTGGGGGTGCGCTCATGCATGATCCGGACAGCAGGCTGATTGTCGCGCTGGACTATTCCACTCGCGCCGAGGCGGAGAAGCTGGTCGAGCGGCTGGGTGACAGCGGCACGTTCTACAAGATCGGCTACCAGCTGTTCTACGGCGGCGACGGATATGCGCTCGGCAAGGACCTGATTGCGGCAGGCAAGAAGGTTTTCTTCGACCTCAAGCTGCTCGACATCGACAATACGGTCGCCAAGGGCGTCGAGGCCTTTGCGGCAACCGGCGCTGCCATGCTGACCATTCACGCCTATCCGCAGGCGATGAAGGCGGCAGTAGCGGCCGCCGAAGGGTCCGACCTCTGCCTTTTGGGCGTCACTGTCCTCACCTCGATGGACGATGATGATCTTGAGGAAGCAGGCTACGACCGGGATGTACAAAGTCTTGTCGCCTACCGCGCCCATCAGGCGAAAGAGGCCGGGATGGGCGGGGTCGTCTGTTCGGCGCACGAGGCGGCGCTTGCCCGCCAGTTCGTCGGCGAGAAAATGGCCGTGGTCACCCCCGGCATCCGCCCCAAGGGCAGTGCCAGCAACGACCAAAAGCGCATCGTCACCCCTGCAGACGCGCTGTCGCAGGGCGCCAGCCATCTCGTCATCGGCCGCCCGATCACCCAGGCGGAAAGCCCGGTCCAGGCGGCCGGGGCGATCTTTGCCGAAATGCGTATGGGCGCCGCCTGAGGCGGGCCGCTTCATTTCCAGCCGCTGCTTTGCTATCAGCAGGGCGAACCAACTGGGGGTAAATCCATGTCCGACCTCAAGGTCGTGGTCGCCGGCGCCGGGGGCCGCATGGGACTCAACAATATTGCCGCCATCGTCAGGGCCGAGGGCCTGGCGCTGCACGCTGCCTTTGACCGCGCTGGAACCGATGTCATCGGTCAGGATGCCGGTCTGTTCGCCCATGCCGGTGAAACCGGTGTGCTGATCGGCGATGATATTGACGTGGCCCTTGAAGGCGCCGATGCCATCGTTGATTTCACCGCACCGGCGCTCAGTGTCGAGCTGGCCGGAAAAGCCGCGTTGCGTGGGCTGATCCATGTGATCGGTACCACCGGCTGCACCGATCAGGATGAGGCGGAATTTCACAAGGCCGCCCAGAACGGCGCGATCATCGTCAAGTCCGGCAACATGTCGCTGGGCGTCAACCTGCTGGTTTCGCTGGTCAAAAAGGCTGCTGCCGCGCTCGGCGAGGATTTCGACGCCGAAGTGCTCGAGATGCACCACAACAAGAAGGTCGACGCGCCGTCGGGCACGGCGCTGATGCTCGGGCACGCCGTCGCCGAAGGACGCGGTGTCAATTTTGGCGACAAGGCCGTGCTGTCCCGCGAGGGCCAGGTCGGGGCGCGGCAAAAGGGCGAGATCGGCTTTGCCACGCTGCGCGGCGGCAACGTCATCGGCGATCACACGGTGATGCTGGTCAGCGGCAGCGAGCGGATTGAGCTGACCCACAAGGCCCAGGACCGGGCGTTGTTTGCCGACGGCGCCGTCAAGGCACTGCAATGGGCGCGGGACAAAAAGCCGGGATATTACACAATGGCCGACGTACTCGGCCTCAATGACGGGGAATGACTATGGCGGGAACGCTGATCCTGGTCCGGCACGGCCAGAGCGAATGGAATTTGAAGAACCTGTTCACCGGCTGGCGCGATCCGGACCTGACCGCGCGTGGCAAGGAAGAGGCGAAGAATGCCGGCAAGGCGCTGAAAAAGCGCGGCTTTTCCCCTGATGTCTGTTTCACATCCGCCCTCAAGCGGGCCCAGCATACGCTTGATCTGATGCTGGCGGAGATGGGCGTGGTCAACATGACCATCGTGCGCAATCAGGCACTGAACGAGCGCGACTATGGCGATCTGTCCGGGCTCAACAAGGATGATGCGCGCGACAAGTGGGGCGAAGAACAGGTGCATGTCTGGCGCCGGTCCTTTGATACGCCGCCGCCCGGCGGCGAAAGCCTGAAAGGTACCGCCGAGCGTGTCCTGCCCTATTATGAGGCGTCGATCCTGCCGCTGGTCAAAAAGGGCCGCAACGTGCTGGTCGCCGCCCACGGCAATTCGCTGCGCGCGCTGGTGATGCAGCTTGAGGGCCTGTCGCCGGACGAAATCGTCGCCCGTGAAATCGGCACCGGCGACCCGCTGATCTACGAGATCGACGAGAACGGCAAGGTGCTGTCGTCCGAAGCGATCTAGGCCACCTGCCCGGCTTCCCAGCCCAGGATTGCCCGTTTGCGGGCGATGCCCCAGTGATAACCGGTCAATTTGCCGGTCGAGCCGACCACGCGGTGGCAGGGCACGACGAAGGAAATCGGGTTGCGGCCCACTGCTGACCCCACCGCCCGCGAGGCGGTCGGCTTGTCCAGCCGGTTGGCCAGCGCACCATAAGTGGTGGCGCGGCCCATGGGGATGGTCAGCAACTGTTCCCAGACCCTGACCTCAAAGTCGGTGCCGATCAGCACCACGCGCACGGGGTCCTCGGGGTTCCAGCGCGTCGGGTCGAAAATCCTGGCGGCGAGCGGCGCAATGCGTTTGTCGTTTCGCGTGTAGCCGGCGTTTGGCCAGCGGTTGGCGAGATCCGCATAGGCCGCGTCCAATCCGGCCTCATCGACAAAGCCGATGCCGGCCACACCATATTCGGTGGCAAACACCACCGCTTCGCCGAACGGTGAGGGCGCGACGCCCCAGAACATTTCAAGTCCGGCCCCCTTGCTGGCCCAGGTGCCCGGCGGCATGGCTTCGTGGGTGACAAACAGGTCATGCAGGCGCGAAGATGACGACAGCCCCACCTCGTACGTCGTGTCGAGCACGCTTGCGCTGTCCGCGAGCAGCCGCTTGGCGTGATCGAGCGCGACGGCTTGCGCAAAACTTTTCGGGGTCAGCCCGCACCAGCGCCGGAACAGGTCGACCATTTGCCGTTCGGTCAGGCCCATGGCCCGGCTCAACCCGGAAATGTCGGCCTCCGGGCCATGGTCGGAAATATGGGCAATGGCGGCCTGTACGCGCTGATAGTCGCTGGCCGGGGCAATCGAAATCATCTGGTTCATGACGGTCACTCCATCGGAATTGACCGCATCCTATGTTGCCTCAAATGGCCTTGCGACCCGATTTTGACAGGCGTTCAGGCCCGTGCCTTTGATAGCGCCAGGCCAAACCCGTCAGCGAATTTCTTCTTGTCGTCAGGGGTCAGAAAGGCGCCAATCTCCAGCCGGTCCTGCCGGTTTCTGAGGGCGATGTTCGTCACCCGCCCCTCAAGATCCCGCGCCACGTCGAGCCGCACCCAGAAGGGATTGAATTGATGCCGGCGCTCCTCGCCCCTCGCCGAGACGTGCCGCACTTCCAGATTGTCACGCCACAAGGTGACGGTTTCAAACATGCGGCCGGATTTGAACGAGGCCGTCAGCGCCCAGGTCAGGGCGATCAGGTCCAGCCCCAATAGGCCGATCACCGGCCAGGCGCCGATTGCGTAGAAAAATATGCCCGGAATCGAGATCAGAACCGCCGTGAACAAAATGACATTGCGTATGCCCTGCGGCCCGAGGGCCCGGTGCGGACGCAGGTCAGCGGAAAAAAGCGGGGCGGATTGCATGTGGGTTGGCTTTGTTTGCGGTTCCGGTCAAGGCGGGTTTCTTTCAATATAGGCAAATCAAAGGGATGGGAAAATGGCCAGGCGGTTGCCGCGATCAAAACTTTCTGAACAGGAAATCGAGGCGATGTTCGCCGCCTTCGCCGCGGCTGATCCCGAACCGAAAGGGGAGCTGAATTACGTCAATCCCTTTACGCTTCTGGTGGCGGTGGTCTTGAGCGCCCAGGCCACGGACGCGGGGGTCAACAAGGCAACCGCAGAACTGTTCAGGATCGCCGATACGCCCGAGAAAATGGTGGCGCTGGGGCTTGATGAAATCACCCGGCACATCAAGACCATCGGGCTTTACCGCAACAAGGCGAAAAACGTTCTGGCGCTCAGCCGCCAACTCATCGAAACACAAAATTCCACCGTGCCGCAGAACCGTGCCCAGCTGGAAGCGCTGCCCGGCGTGGGACGCAAGACGGCCAATGTGGTCCTCAACATCGCCTTCGGTCAGCCGACAATCGCGGTCGACACGCATCTGTTCAGGGTCGCCAACCGCACGGGACTGGCGCCGGGCAAGGACGTGCTGGAGGTCGAGCGCGGTCTCGAACGCCGCATCCCCCAGCGCTACATGCTGCATGCCCATCACTGGCTGATCCTGCACGGCCGGTACGTGTGCAAGGCCCGCAAGCCCGAATGCGGCCGCTGTCTCATTGAAAAATACTGCAAGTACCCGGCAAAAACCGCCTGATCGGGCCGAAAAACCTTGCCTCCTGCCCGAACCCCGTTAGGTTCGGCGCGTCCCGCCGCCAGACCCAAGAAAAACCTCCATGAGCAATGCCCCGATTGACGTGCTGACCATCGGCAACGCCATCACCGACATTTTCGCCCATGTCGACGACGCGTTCATCGAAAAGGAAGGCATGACCAAATCGATCATGCACCTGGTCGAGATGGACCGGTCCAACTATCTGCTCAGCCAGATGCCCGGCGACCGCAAGCGGGTTGGCGGCGGTAGCTGCGCCAACACCGCCGTGGGGGTTGCGGCCCTCGGCGGCAATGCGGCGTTCGTCGGCAAGGTGGCGAACGACGAAATCGGGGATTTCTACACCCGCGACATCGCCAAGGCCGGCGTGGAATTCACCACCGCCGCGCTGGAACATGGGGCCGGGTCGGGCCGTTCGATGATCATGATCACGCCGGACGGCGAGCGCACCATGAACACTTATCTCGGCGCCTGCCACGATCTGACCGAAAGCGATATTTTCGAAGACCAGATCGGCTCCGCCGCCATCACCTTCATGGAAGGGTTCTTGTGGGATCCACCCGAAGCCAAACGCGCCTTCGTGCGCGCTGCCCATTATGCCCACAAGCATGAACGCGCCGCCGCCATCACCCTGTCCGATCCGTTTTGTGTCGGCCGGTTCCGCGCCGAATTCCTCGATTTGCTGAAATCAAAGACCTGCGATTATGTCTGCGCCAACCTCGCGGAACTGAAATCGCTTTATCAGACCGATGACCTGGGTGCTGCGGTTCAACAGATCGCCCAAGACGTCGAGATCGCCGCCGTCACCATGGGGGCCGAAGGCGCCATGGCGATCAAGGATGGCGAAGTGGTGACCGTCCCTGCCTATCATATCGACAAGGTGGTCGACGCCACCGGCGCCGGCGACCTGTTCGCCTCCGGCTTCCTGCTCGGCGTCGCCCGCGGCCAGGAGATGTCCGAGGCCCTGAAACTGGGGTGCCTCTGCGCCTCCGAAGTCATCTCCCACGTCGGCGCCCGTCCTGAAGCCGACCTCAAAGCCCTCGCCGCCGAGCACGGGCTGAAGGTCTAGTGAAACCCCCATCGCGGTGAGAAAGAACTTATCCCCGCCCTCAAACCCTCCCGCATACTCCTCATCACAAGCCGCGCGTTGAGCTGAGGTGTACACGAGCACTTTGCGGAGGTTGGCAGGAAAAGTGGGAACCGGTTTTCCGGTTCGCCAACCGACCTGACAATCCATGGTTTGGGCCGGTGTGTTGGTCGGGTCGCCGATCAGCAGGGTAAAGCGGTCAGGTAGCCCTCGGCCAGGGGGCAAGTGCAAGACGCTGCGCAGCCGTCTGATATGGGTTGCGCCTGTTTTCCGGACCATTGGAGAACAGATGCCCGTCTGGAAGGCCGGTCTAGAATCCGGCAACTGGACAAATCAGGGGCATGGCGCATCCGCGGGGCTCCGGAGGGCCCCGGCCTGTTCGTCATAGCCCACAAATCCCGGTTGCGCGGGGCGTTGTGCGCCTCACTTTTTACTACTTAGGATCGAGGTGTTCACCGCCCTGCGCCTGCTCTGTTCTTCTAGCATAACCACAGGAGTCTCCGTGTGGCGCCTTCGGCCGCCAAAAATTCAGCGTCACCCTCGGGCTTGACCCGAGGGTCCATGATGAGGTCGCACAGGGCACAGTCATTCGTGTGTCCCCACGAACCCTCATCGCGCTGCACCGCTGCATGGATACTCGGGTCAAGCCCGAGTATGACGCGGAGTGAAGGGCGATGTGGTGCCTATTTCAGCATCAGAAAGGGACGGGACGAAGCGAAGTTGAGGACCTCGCGCGACAATTCGCGCGCGCCGTCGCAGGGCCAGCGATTGGCATAGGCGTGGCTCTAGCGCCGTCATGACAATCGCGGTGCGGCCCGTGAGACACAACAAAGCGCGCCGCGAGGCAAAACAAGAGCTTCCTACAGCTTCCTGAGCGATACCTGACCGATCGAGTGATCTGTTGATTTGGTCAGGATCAGGTCTGCGCGGCCGCGGGTGGGCAGGATGTTTTCAACCAGGTTGGGCAGGTTGATGTCGTTCCAGACCTTGGTGGCCATGGCCTCTGCTTCCTCGATCGTCAGTCTGGAGAACTGGTGAAAGAACGAGGTCGGGTCGCGGAAGGCGGTTTCGCGCAGGCGCTGGAAGCGTTCGATGAACCAGGTGAGCAGGTCCTGGTTGGCGGCATCGATATAGATGGAGAAGTCGATGAAATCCGAAGCAAAAACAATGGGTTTACCGTCGGCGGGCAGTTCGCCGGGCTGCAGGATGTTGAGCCCCTCGACGATCAGGATGTCGGGCCGGTCGATGATAATTTCCTCGCCGGGCACCACGTCATAGACGAGGTGGGAATAGGTGGGCACCGGAATGCTGCCGCGGCCCGATTTCACGTCGGACAGAAAACCGACAAAGCGCGCCCTGTCATAGCTTTCGGGAAAGCCCTTGCGCTCCATCAGCCCGCGCTGCTCGAGCACCTTGTTGGAATGCAAAAACCCGTCGGTGGTCACCAGATCGACCTTGGGCGAGGCCGGCCAGCGCTGCAACAGCGCCTGAAGGATACGCGCGGTGGTCGATTTGCCCACCGCCACCGAACCGGCGACGCCGATGATGAAAGGCGTGCGCACGTCGCCGTTGGTGCCCAGAAACCGGGTGGAGGCGTGGTTCAGCTCCTGCACCGCCTCGACGTAAAAGGCCAGCAACCGGGTCAGGGGCAGATAGATCTGTTCGGCCTCGGTCAGCGAAATCGGGTCGTTGAGCGAACGCAGCCGGTCGACATCCTCTGCCGTCAGCGTCATCGGCTCTTCGTGCCGCAGCTCGGCCCACTGCTGCTTGGTGAACCTGTGATAGGGCGAATATTCGTGGATGGTGCGGTGCGGGCTCATCTCAGCGCTTTGCCCGCCCGGCTTTCTCTTCGAGCCCGGACTGCGCGGTCCTTGATTCGAGTTCGGCCATTACCTCGGCAAGCGGCACATCAGCGGCTTTCAAGAGCACCAGCAGGTGATAGAGCAGGTCGGCACTTTCCCCCACCGTGCCCTTGTGGTCGCGGGCGGTTGCGGCGATCACTGTTTCCACCGCCTCTTCGCCAAGTTTCTGGGCACATTTCTCAATGCCCTTCGAGATCAGTTCAGCCGTATAGGACGAGCCGTCGGTCACATCGGCGCGCGCCGCGATGCGGTCGTTCAGGTCTTCAAGGGAAAGGCTCATATCGTCTCCGCTTGGCGGGTTCAGGCGAAATTGTCCTGACGGACCTGCACGCCGTTGGCGGCCATATAGGCTTTGGCCTCGCCGATCGTAAAGGTACCGAAGTGGAAAATCGAAGCGGCCAGCACCGCGCTGGCGTGACCCTTCATCACCCCGTCGACCAGATCATCGAGCGAGCCGACCCCGCCCGAGGCCACCACCGGCACGTGCACGGCATCGGCAATGGTGCGGGTCAGCTCAAGGTCGAAGCCGGACTTTGTGCCGTCCCGGTCCATCGAGGTGACCAGCAGTTCCCCTGCCCCCCGGGCCACCGAATCAATGGCGAACTGCACCGCATCGATGCCGGTCGCGGTGCGGCCGCCATGGGTGAAAATCTCCCAATGGTCGCCCACTTTCTTCGCGTCCACCGAAACCACGATACACTGGTCGCCAAACTTGTCCGCGGCCCGGGCGACGAACTCGGGGTCGCGTACCGCCGCGGTATTGATGGAGACCTTGTCGGCCCCGGACAGAAGGAGTTTTCGGATATCCTCGGTCGTTCGGACACCGCCGCCCACGGTCACCGGCATGAAACAATGCTCGGCGGTGCGGGATACCACGTCAAAGATCGTGTCGCGGTCCTCGTGGCTGGCGGTGATGTCAAGGAAACAAAGCTCGTCGGCGCCTGCCGCGTCATAGGCCATCGCCGCCTCGACCGGGTCACCGGCGTCGATCAGGTCGACGAAATTGACGCCTTTGACGACTCGGCCGTCCTTCACATCCAGGCAGGGGATGATGCGGGTCTTGAGGCTCATTGCCGCGGCTCCTTTTTCGGCCGGTTCATGAGAAGGATCACCAGCGCTACCGACAGGGAGATGATCCAGAACACGGTGCCGAAGACCAGCACCATCAACAGACCCACCGGCAACCAGCCCTGGCTGGCCAGCGCGAACCCGGCGATCAGCGGCAGCAGCATCCAGCCCCACCAGCGCAGCCTGATCCTGTCGATCACCAATGGCTGCTGGTCGCGCTGCGTGCTCATGCCGCCAGCCCCTGCAGCTTTTCAAGCGCCTGCGGCACGTCGATGCGCCCGTCATAGAGCGCCCGCCCGGAAATGGCGCCTTCGAGCACCTGCATTTCGGGCCGGGTCATCATCTCGATGTCGTCCATGGAGGCGAGCCCGCCCGACGCGATCACCGGCATGGAGGTCGATTGTGCCAGCTCCAGCGTCGAGGGCCAGTTGATGCCCTTGAGCACCCCGTCCCGATCGATGTCGGTATATATGATCGCCGCGACGCCAGCGCCTTCGAACCGTTTGGCCAGTTCGATGGCCGTCAGTTCCGAGGTCTCGGCCCAGCCTTCAACAGCGACCTTGCCGCCGCGCGCATCGATCCCCACCGCGACCTGCCCCGGAAATTTCCCGCAGGCTTCGATGACCAGATCGGGGTCGCGGACTGCGACTGTGCCGAGAATGACGCGCGCCAAACCTTTTTCGAGCCAGTTCTCAATGTGGGCGAGCGTGCGGATGCCACCGCCCAGCTGGACCGGGAACGAGACGCTGTCCAGAATCGCTTCGACCGCTGCGCCGTTGACGCTTTCCCCTGCAAAGGCGCCGTTGAGGTCGACGACGTGCAAATATTCAAAGCCCTGCGCTTCAAAACTTTGCGCCTGGTCGGCAGGCGATGAATTGAACACGGTGGCCTTGTCCATATCGCCCAGTTGCAGGCGCACGCATTCGCCGTCCTTGAGGTCGATGGCGGGAAACAGGATCATGGCGCCCACTTCAAAAAATTGCCGATCAGGGTCAGCCCGAGGGTCTGGCTCTTTTCGGGGTGGAATTGCGTGCCCACCATATTGGCGCGGCCAACGGCTGCCGTCACCGGGCCGGCATAGTCGGTGGTCGCCAGCAGGTGCGATTCGTCGGCACAGTCCAGATGATAGGAGTGGACGAAATAGGCGTGCAGGCCGTGTTCGCCGGTCTCGATGTTGGCAAAGATCGGGTGCGACCCCACGATGGTGAGCGTATTCCAGCCCATGTGCGGCACCTTGAGGTCCGGATCGTGCGGGGTGGTCAGTTGAACGTCACCCGGGATCCAGCCAAACCCTTCGTGTGCGCCTTTCTCCAGCCCGCGGCTGGCCATCAGCTGCATGCCGACACAAATGCCAAGGAAGGGCACGGCATCGGCGACAACCCGTTGTTCGAGCGCTTCGCGCATGCCCTCAACCGCCAAAAGCCCGGCCCGGCAATCGCCGAAGGCGCCGACGCCGGGCAGCACGATGCGGTCCGCGGTCCGCACTTCATCCGGATCGGCGGTGACGGTCACGTTGGCGTCGACCTCGGCCTCGCGCGCGGCACGGACAAAGGCCTTCTCCGCCGATTTCAGGTTGCCGGAGCCATAATCGATGATGGCGATTTTTTGAGCCATTACGCGGGTCTCGCTGCGCGTCGGCCGGTTTCGGTCTCGGCATCGATCCGGTCACGGGCATTGAGCGTGCCAGCCGGGTGCCAGCCGCGGCGGAGAAGGGCGCGACCATGCAGTTGATGTGCTTCAAAGCCCAGCCAAACCGCACCGGTCAGATAAAGGGCGAGGAACGGCAAATCGAGCAGCGCGGCCACAATCGCCAGAGCGATGATGGCGGCAAGGATCAGCGCCAGTTCCACCCACAGCCGATGGGCGAGTGCCCAGACCGGTGGCAACAGAAAGGCAGGCCAGCTGAACCGGTCCGGCAGGCAAGCCAGTTCGCCGCTGTCGGCGTCTTTATAGGCATTGAAAATGGTCATCTGCGCACCGGTTACGTGAGTTCGGTTGCAAGGTTAGAGCGTTCCCTTGGTCGAGGGAATAGTGTCGGCGGCCCGCGGGTCGATCTCCAGCGCATGGCGCAGGGCCCGGGCCAGTGCCTTGAAGGCGCTCTCGGCGATATGGTGGTTATTGTCGCCATAGAAATTCTCGACGTGCAGGGTCACCCCGGCATTCATCGCGAAAGCCTGGAACCATTCCTGGAACAGTTCGGTGTCCATTTCGCCGACCTTGTCACGCGAGAACTCGACCTTGAAGACCAGAAACGGACGGCCGGAGACATCCAGCGCCACGCGGGTCAGCGCTTCGTCCATCGGCATATCCAGCGAGGCATAGCGGCGGATGCCCTTCTTGTCGCCCAGCGCCTGCTTGACGGCCTGGCCGAGCGCAATGCCAACGTCTTCAGCAGTGTGATGGAAATCAACGTGCAGGTCGCCCTTGGCCTTGACAGTGATGTCGATCAGGCTGTGGCGGGCCAGAAGTTCGAGCATGTGATCCAGAAAGCCGATGCCGGTTTCGATGGCGGATTTGCCCTTGCCATCGAGATTGACCGAAACGGCGATGTTGGTTTCACCCGTCTTGCGGGTGATTTCAGCGCTGCGCATCATCGTGATCCCGAAATGTCTCGTGGCGGCTCATACCAGCTTCCCTTTGCCTGCGAAAGGCCAAGCGGGGCTGACATTGCAATTGGCCTGCAACGTCCTAAATAGGGTGACCTCGCATGAAACAAGAAATCAGTCCCGAAAGGACAAGCCTCGTGGAAAGCTGGCACGGCACAACCATCGTCTCGGTGCGCAAGGGCAACAAGGTCGTTGTTGCCGGCGACGGGCAGGTGTCGATGGGCAATACGGTCATGAAACACACCGCCAAAAAGGTGCGCAAACTGGCAGGCGGCAAGGTTGTTGCAGGCTTTGCCGGCGCGACGGCGGACGCCTTTACCCTGTTCGAACGGCTGGAAGCCAAGCTGGAACAATATCCGGGCCAATTGATGCGGGCTTCGGTGGAGCTGGCCAAGGACTGGCGCACCGACCGCTATCTCCGGCGGCTGGAAGCGATGATGATCGTCGTCGACGAGAATGAATCGCTGGTAATCACCGGCACCGGTGACGTGCTGACCCCCGACGAAGGCGTCGTCGCCATCGGGTCGGGCGGCAATTATGCGCTGGCGGCAGCCCTGGCGCTGGCCGGTACCGACATGGACGCCGAGGATGTGGCCCGCAAATCGATGGAGATCGCCGGGCGCATCTGCGTCTTCACCAACGATCAGATCACGCTGGAAAGCCTTCCGGCAACCTGATGGAATTTGCCATCCGGCGTCTGACCGGACAAGAATGGGCCGAATATCGCGACCTGAGGCTGGAAGGGCTGAAGAGCGCTCCGGATGCGTTTGGTTCGTCCTACGAGCAGGAAGTGGGCACGACCGAGGCGCAATGGCGTGAAAAGCTGTCCGGCGACCGGGCTTTTTTCGGTGCCCATGCGGGCGACCAGTTGATCGGTTCGGTGAATTTCCTGCGCGCGACGGGTGTCAAGGTTGAGCATCGGGGCTCACTTTTGGGCATGTATGTGCGGCCCGAAGGCCGCGGCACCGGCTGCGCTGCGGCGCTGGTTAAAAGGCTGATTGCACACGCACGTGACGTGGGTGTGCTGCAGGTGCACCTGACAGTCGGGGCGACCAACCTGCCTGCCCTCAGGCTGTATCAGGCGGCAGGATTTGAGATCTATGGCACCGAGCCGCGCGGGCTGATGGTTGAACAGCGGCCCATCGATGAACATCTGATGGTCAAGTATCTGGACAGACAAGAAGACAAACATGAGTAGTGAAAAGATTTTCTCGCCGCGTGAGACCGTGTCCGAACTGGACCGCTATATCGTCGGGCAAAAGGACGCCAAGCGGGCGGTGGCGATCGCCCTGCGCAATCGCTGGCGGCGCCAGCAACTGCCCGAGGACCTGCGGCGTGAGGTCTCCCCGAAGAACATCCTGATGATCGGGCCGACCGGTGTCGGCAAGACCGAGATTTCGCGGCGGCTGGCGCGGCTGGCCGATGCGCCGTTCATCAAGATCGAAGCCACCAAGTTCACCGAAGTGGGCTATGTCGGCCGTGACGTCGAACAGATCATCCGCGATCTGGTCGAGGCTGGCATTTCGATCCTCAAGGAAAAGCGGCGCAAGGAAGTCAGTGCCCAGGCGCATGCCAAGGCCGAGGAACGGGTCCTTGACGCGCTGGTCGGTTCGTCCGCCCAGCCCTCGACCCGCGAGAGCTTCCGGCGCAAGCTGCGCGCCAACGAGCTTGATGACAAGGATATCGAAATCCAGGTCTCTGCCCAGCAGGCGGGTGGCGGCATGTTCGAGATCCCCGGCATGCCCGGCGGCGGCCAGATGATCAATCTCTCCGACATGCTGGGCAAGGCCTTCGGCCAGCAGGGCGGCGTCAAGCGCACCGTCAAGGTACGCGACAGCTACAAGCTTTTGCTCAACGATGAATCGGAAAAACTGCTCGATCAGGAAGCCATCAAGTCCGAAGCCATAGATCTGGTGGAGAACCACGGCATCGTCTTTCTTGATGAAATCGACAAGATCGCCATGAACGAAGGCCGCGGTGGCGGCTCGGTCAGCCGGGAAGGTGTGCAGCGCGATCTGCTGCCGTTGATCGAGGGCACGACGGTTGCGACCAAGTACGGGCCGGTCAATACCGACCATATCCTGTTCATTGCTTCAGGGGCCTTCCACGTCTCCAAACCCTCCGATCTGCTGCCCGAACTGCAGGGCCGGCTGCCAATCCGCGTTGAATTGCGGGCCCTGACCCGGGATGATTTCATCCGTATCCTCAACGAGACCGATGCCAGCCTGATCAAGCAATATGTGGCGCTTTTAGGCACCGAAGGGGTCACCCTCGATTTCACCGAGGACGCCATCGAGGCGATTGCCGACATCGCCGTCTCGGTGAACGCCAGTGTCGAAAATATCGGCGCCCGGCGGTTGCAGACGGTCATGGAACGGCTGGTCGAGGAAATCTCGTTCACTGCGCCCGACAAGAGTGGCGAAACCATCAAGATCGACGCCGACTATGTGCGCGACAAGGTGGCGGCGCTGGCCGGCGACGCCGATCTCAGCAAGTTCGTGCTTTAACGCGAAGCGCGCCGAACCAGTTCGATCTGCAGGGCCTTCAGGTCCTCCGGCGTCAGCCGCGCGATATCGCGAGCGAGCCGGTTGGCCAGTTCGGTGGCTTCCGGGGTGAGACCCGCCGTGTCGATGGTAATGCGCGGGTCGGAGACTTCAGCGAGGCGCTGGAGCTCTTCGGCCTCGTCCCAGATCACGTTGAAATAGGCAATCATGCGCTGCAGCAAAAACCAGGTCGGCTTGCCGCGCTTGCCGTGCTCCAGCGCTGACAGATAGGCGCTTGAAACATCAAGCGCTTCGGCCATCTGCTTAAGGGTGATGCCGCGCTCGGCCCTCAGGGCCCGGATCCTGGCGCCGAGCGGGGTCATCTGGCCGGAGCCTTCAACCGGACATAATAGGCGCCCTCGCCTCCATGTTGCTGGGCGGACACTTGCCAGCCCGCGATATAGGGGGACAAAGCGGGCTCGGAAAGCCAGACCGGCAGCATGTGACGCAACACACCCTGTTCGCTGATCTGGCCGTGACCGGATTTCTTGAGGCCCTTGCCGGTGATGACCAGAATTGTGCGGTCGCCCTGTTCCAGCCGCGCCAGTATGAATCGGTGCAGCGCAGCACGCGCCTGCGGCTGGTGCATGCCGTGCAGATCAATCGTGCCGTCGATGGGCATCTGACCGCGCCGCAGTTTGCGGTGCAGGCGCGGCTCGATGCCTGAAGGATCGGGACCGAACTGCTTGTGCTTCGGCCGGGCGTGGGCGCCGGGGTGAAAAGCCGGCGCCGAAGCGGAACGTGGCGCATTGCGGAACAGGGCGCCACCGTCGCCGGGTATCCGGGTTGATTTCACGCCGCCGGTCTTGGCCGCCTGCAGAGGCGGATTGTCGCTCAAATCGTGGGATTCGCCCACCGGCGGGATTACCCGTACCGGACGTCCCGGCAATGGGGAAACCGAACGGGTGACCTCAGACCACAGGTGCCAGTCGGACAGGGCCGGATTGCGGTGAGACCTGCGCTTGGCCATCAGCCCTTGTCACGACAATTGATTGGTGGCGACCAGCTTCCAGTTGGGATCGCGGGAGCGGATCGAGCGGGCAAAGGTCCACTCGTCGGAAATGTCGACGGTGTTTTCCTCGTGGCCCTCAATGAGATTGCCTTCGGCATCCCTGGTGGCCGAGACGACCTGGGCGTCGAACTTGACGGTGACATTGGCCGTCTTCTTGTCGACGCCGGCGTCGGTGATCTCGATGCCGGGCAGGCCGACGAAGGTAAACTTGACCTTATGGCCCTGGGCATCGCGCTCGGTAATGGCGGCGTCGAAGCCCTCGTAGACTTCCTTGTCCAGAAGTTCGCGCAGGGTCTTGCGGTCGCCGGCGGCAAAGGCGGTAACGATCATTTCGTAGGCCTGGGTGGCGCCATCAAGGAAGCTCTTGGGGGTGAACGAGGGATCAGCGGCGTTGACTTCGATAATGCCCTCACGCAATTCCTTGTTGTCGCCGATATAGCGGTCCAGTTCTGCTTCGAACTTGCGCTGGGCGCGGTCGTCATCATTGTCGATTTCGCCGGCACGCGGGCGCAGGGGCACCACAACTTCCTCGTCAGAGCTTTCCGTTGGGCGGACACGGGGCACGGGGGGCCGCTCATTGCCGGTGCGGGTGCCCAGCACCGAGCGCAACCGCAACAGAACGACAATCGCCACGCCGATGATAATGAGTGTAGGCAGATCGAGAAATTCGGTCATATTTGGCCCTGATGTTGGCTGGTTTCAGTGCTAGAGGTCGTAACCAAGCGGTGCAAGGCCTATATATAGGAAAAGCTGGCCGCCGGAACACCCGCGGCTGACGATATTGTTACGGAAATGCCTAATACGGGCCGCTCCGTTTCGAAAGGATGGTTGTTGGCAATGGGCAGAGTCCTTTTCGCACTGTTTTTCCTGGTGCCGCTGATCGAAATCGGCCTTTTTATCGTGCTGGGTCAGAATATCGGCCTGTGGCCGACGCTGCTGGGCGTGGTTGTGACCGCGCTGATCGGTTCGTTCATCATCCGGCTGCAGGGCGTTTCCCTGATCGAGGAGATCCGGCGCCTGACCAGGCAGGGTCAGTTGCCGGCCCGGCAAATCGCCGACGGGGTGATGCTTGCGGTCGCGGGTGCCCTGTTGATGACCCCCGGCTATTTCACCGACACGATCGGTTTCCTGTTGCTTGTCCCCGCCCTGCGCCTGGCGCTTTATGATTTCGTCAAGACACGGATCGGCATGGTGGCAACGGTTCAGACCTCACGTGGTGGTTATCGCAACGACCCGCCTCGCGACGACGGGGTGGTGGACCTCGACGATGATCACTGGCGGCCGCGCTAGACGGGCACAAGCAAAGATGTTAGCCAGCCCCACCCCATTCGACCAACCAATCAGGACAGTTTGATCCATGGCTGAAGACAATCAGGCCGCAGCAGGCAGCCAGCAGGCGCCGGCGCCTTCCATCAATATCGTTGGCCAGTATGTGCGCGACATGAGCTTTGAGAACCCGGATGCGCCGGGCTCTATCATGGCCGGTGGCGCCAGCCCCACGTTCAACGTGGCGATCAATGTTTCGGTCAAGAAACAGTCCGACGATGTCTACGCCGTTGAAACGCCGATCAATGTCAAGGCGGAGCGGGACGGCAAGGTGCTGTTCAATATCGAACTGATCTATGGCGGCTTGTTCCGGATCCAGAACGTGGCGGAAAACCAGATCGCCGCCGTTTTGATGATTGAGTGCCCACGCCTGATTTTCCCGTTCGCCCGCCAGACGGTGGCGGCGGTGTCGCAGTCCGGCGGCTTTCCGCCGGTGATGCTGGAACCCGTTGATTTTGCGGCAATCTACCGGCAGAACCTGCAACGCATGCAGGCCGCTTCCAAGAGCGGAGCGCCGGCGGAGGGCGAAGCTGCCCCCGCCGCAGATGGCGAAGCCAAGGCCGACGAAAGCAAGACGGTCAACTAGACCGCAAATTCACGAATAGCGCGACCAGAGCGCATCCGGGCCAAGTGCCCGGATGAGTTCTTCGTGCGCCTCCCGGGTCTCTTGATTGAGCCGTGGCGGCAAGGGGGCGGGCCGCTGGCGCTGGGGCAAGGCGACTTGCGGGCCATCAGCGACTTCAGCCTCGGCCTGCTCGGCGCCGAGCATCAGCGCAACCTGGCGCCCGCCGATCAACTCCAGATAAACCTCGGCCAGAATCTCGCTGTCGAGCAACGCGCCGTGCAGCGTGCGGCGCGAATTGTCGATCCCGTAGTGTTTGCACAGGGCATCAAGGCTGACCCGGGCACCCGGGTGGCGCTGGCGGGCCAGTTGCACTGTGTCGATCACCGGGTTGGCCAGCTGCCTGTGACCGGCCAGCTCCATTTCGGCATTGAGAAAACCCATATCGAACGGCGCATTGTGGATGATAAGCGTGTGATCAGCGATGAACTCGCGGAATTCGCCCGCAACTGCCCCGAATACCGGCTTGTCGGCCAAAAACTCGGCACTTAGCCCGTGTACGCGTTCGGCATCGGGCGGCATGTCGCGTTCTGGATTGATGTAGGCGTGATAGTTCTTGCCTGTCGGCACATGGTTGAACAGTTCAACGCAGCCGATTTCAACGACCCTGTCGCCGTTTTGCGGGCTGAGGCCGGTGGTTTCGGTATCAAGAACGATTTCGCGGGTCATGATCCGTCGGGTTTAGCCAAAGCCGACCTGCGGCGCAAACATTCCGCTGCGATTTCGGCAACTTGTTCGCCGGTTTCGGCAATCGGCCGGTTGGTGTCGATCAAAAAGTCGGCGCGGCGCTTTTTTTCGTCCTGCGGCATCTGTTTGGCGAGGATCGCATCCAGCTTTTCCGGAGTCATCGCGGGCCGCGCCAATGCCCGTCTTCGTTGCTCTTCGGGATCGCAGAAGGTGACTGCCACTGCATCGAGATCATAGTCGTGCGCGGATTCAAACAGCAGGGGAATGTCGATGATAATCAATTCGGCACCGGCGGTCTCTGCAGAGTGCCGGAACTGGCTGATCTTGTCGCGCACCATCGGGTGCACGATTGTCTCGAGCTCTTTCAGGCGTTCGGGATGTTGGACCAGAATTGCAGCGAGGATCGCCCGGTCAATGCGAGTTCCATCCGAGGCTTCCGGAAAGTGGTCGCCTACGGGTCCGACGGCTTCGCCCTGGTAAAGAGCATGTACGGCTTCGTCGCTGGAGAATGTGGGG
The DNA here is from genome assembly GCA_017794705.1 of Devosia sp. GTDB lineage: Bacteria > Pseudomonadota > Alphaproteobacteria > Rhizobiales > Devosiaceae > IH3. The sequence goes on from CP051235.1 coordinate 1,964,312, forward strand.
TGTCCCAAATCTGCGAATGCGGCGAGGGCGGTCGACTTGCCGGTGGCAATCGAGCCGGTGAGGCCGAGTGCAAAGGGCGGGCGGTTCACAGGTCCTGCTCAATACGTTGGCGCAATTCCGCGGTGACTTCCGGCCGGACGCCGAACCATTGTTCAAAGCCCGGAACGGCCTGGTGCAGGAGCATGCCGAGACCATCGACCGTTTTGAGGCCCCGCGCCCTGGCTTCGAGCAAAAGTGGTGTCATGATCGGGGTATAGACCAGATCGGTTACAATGGCGTCTTCAGCGAGCACCGACAGGTCAAGCCGCTCGAATGCCGAGCCGTGCATGCCGATGGAGCTGGTGTTGACCAGCAGGTTGGCGCCTTGTGCGTGCCGGCTGAATTCATTCAGCGGTCCGGGATCAATGGGGGCCCCAAACTCGCGGGCCAGTGTTTCGGCGCGGTCAACGGACCGATTGAGCAGGGTGATGCGGTCATAACCACGTTGCTGCAGGGCATAAATGATGGCGCGGCTCGCGCCCCCTGCCCCCAACACTACCGCATGCAGGGTTCCTGCGGCCCGGGCGCTCCAGCCGGGTGCGTGTTGGTCGAGATTGGCCAGGAACCCATAGTGATCAGTGTTCGTGGCGCTGATCCGGCCTTCAGTTTGGACGATTGTGTTGATGGCGCCGATGCTTGTCGCCGCCTCATCGATGGTGTCGCACAGGGCGCCCACCTGTTCCTTGAGGGGGATCGTTATGTTGCCGCCGCCGAACTCGCCGGCGCGCACCCGGTTGATGAAGGCCGGCAGGTCTTCCGGGGCCACGTCGATCGGGTCATAGGTGCCCTTGATTTCGTATTGTTCCAGCCAGAACATGTGTAGCCGCGGCGATCGTGAATGACTGATCGGGTGACCAAGGACAAAGGCGCGGCGGGGAGGCGGGGACTGGTTCATGGCGCGGTTTTAGGGGTTCAGCCCCATCGCGCGCAATCCCTCAAGCAGAGGCAGCAACGGCAGGCCGAGAATGGTGAAATAGTCGCCATCGATTTTTTCAAACAGGCGGACGGACGGTCCTTCAAGCCTGTAGGCGCCCACTGATTTGAGATTTTCGCCACCTTCAAGCCGCAGCACTTCATCCAGTTCAGGTTCAGAGAAGTTGCGCATCGTCAGGCTAGCGGTTTCAACGTGCGACCAGCAAACCTTCTGGTCGCGCACAATGACGGCGGCGGCGTGCAATTGGTGGATCTGTCCGCGAAGCGTGATGAGTTGCTGGCGCGCGTCCTGGAGATCGTGGGGCTTGTGGAGGGGTCGGCCGTTGTGGATGAGCGTCTGGTCTGCACCGACAACCAGGGTGTCTGCATGTCGCGCCGATACGGAACGGGCCTTGGCTTTGGCCAGCCACAAGGCCGCCCCTGCGCCCGCGTCGGGCGTAAACTCCCCATCTTCCTCAAGGTGCCGTTCGTCGATTTCAGCGGGAACCACGGTGAAGTCAAAGCCTGCGTTTTCAAGCATTTGCCGCCGTGCGGGGCTTGCTGAGGCCAGAATGAACACGTGCGATACTCACAGGTTTGTCGACAGAATCAGGGTTAAGGGGAGGTTAACAAACAGCGTGAATGAAAGGTTAAGATTTATGCCCGATGGCGCGAGGACTATGCACAGGCGCGCCGCGATCGCTTGTTTGTTCACTTGTGGATATTTCCGGGGATAATCCGGGTGAGCGGGGCGCGGTGGAGCGGGTTTTTTCCCAGCCAGTGCACAGACCAGGTTGGGTTAGTGATTGGTTAAGGTGCTAGGTGCGTTAACTTTTGGTTAACTTTTGCACAGTGGCGAACTTGTTCTTGGTGGTTGCGTCAGATTGCTGCACAAGATCATCCGGGCACGGCTTGTCGTTGTGGATGGCCGTTAATTCGTGCAACACACAGGCATAATGATAATCCATTTTGAATCAGAATCTTAATTGATCTCCCCGCCCCGCCGAATCGTGGTTTCTTGTACGGATGATGACTGGAAAGCCCCTTCTTGATGCCGTGAATGGCCACCGACAGGCGCGGCCGCCGATCTGGATTATGCGCCAAGCGGGCCGCTATCTGCCTGAGTATCGCGAGGTCAGGGCGAAAGCGGGTTCGTTCCTCGATCTCTGTTACACACCAAAGTGGGCTATTGAAGTCAGTCTGCAGCCGCTGAGACGATTTGATCTGGATGCAGCGATCCTGTTTTCAGACATTCTGGTGGTACCTGACGCACTCGGGCAAAAGGTCTGGTTTGAGCCCGGCGAGGGGCCGAGGCTTGATCCTTTGACGCCGGAATCTGTGGGAACGCTGCAATCCGATACTTTTCTGGACCGACTATCCCCTGTTCTTGAGGCTCTCAGTGGTATCAAGGCTGAACTGGCTTTGGAAAAGACCATGATCGGGTTCTGCGGTGCGCCCTGGACCCTGGCGACCTATATGATCGGCGGCAAAGGGTCACCCGATCAGGCAGCCGCGCGGTTGTTTGCCCTGGAAAATCCTGCGGCGTTTCGGGCGTTGATCGATGTTCTGGTTGAGGCGAGCGTCAATTACCTGGTTGCGCAGTTAAAAGCGGGAGCTGATGTGGTTCAGCTTTTTGAAAGCTGGGCGCTCAATCTGGATGAGAAGCAATTTGCCGACTATGTGATCGAGCCGAACCGCCGGATTGTGCAGGGCGTGCGGGCTGAGATTCCGAGTGCACCGATCATCGGATTTCCGAGAGGCGCGGCGGGCATGCTGGGTGCTTATCACGCCCGGACGGGTGTTTCTATGTTGGGCGTTGATACAGCAACGCCGCTCGATTTCATCAATGGTGTTCTGCCTGAAGGTGCCGGGGTGCAGGGAAGTCTTGATCCGCTACGACTTGTGTCGGGAGGTTCGCAGATGTTTGAACGGGCGGAGGAGATCATCACCGGTTTTGGATCCCGTCCGCACGTGTTCAATCTCGGACATGGCATTGTGCCGCAAACCCCGATAGAGCATGTCGGTCAGTTGGTTGAATTCGTGAAGGGCAGATAGGCGATGGAATGGCTCAAGGCACTGCACGTGATTTCCGTGATCGCCTGGATGGCGGCTTCGCTCTATTTGCCGCGGCTGTTTGTCTATCACGCCGATGCCGAAAAGGGATCGGTCCAGTCCGAAACGTTCAAGGTCATGGAGCGGCGCCTTTATCGCGGCATCATGACGCCGGCGATGATCGCGAGCTGGGTTTTCGGGCTTGCAATGGTGATCTGGGCAGGTTTTGTGCAGTTTTCAGATGCTTGGATGTGGGTGAAGCTGCTATTTGTGCTGTTGCTCAGCGGTTTCCACGGGTTTATGGGCGGACAGCTGCGTCGGTTTGCCAGTGATACGAATGAACGGCCAGCCAAGTTCTTCCGGCAGATCAACGAAGTGCCGACGGTCTTGATGATCGTCATCGTGGTGATGGTGATCGTTCGTCCCTTCTAAGCTTGTTGTGCCCGGTGCATATTAGAGAATTTTCTTGAACGGGCTCGGGTTTCGGGCTATTTGACCGCACACCTTCCCAAGCGCTTTTCAGCAGCTTCCGGCATCTGGCCGACTTCCCCTCCCCGACTTATTGATACCAAAGGTATTTTCCCGAGATGCAAAGTCTCAAACTGAGCGAACTCAAAGCCAAGACTCCCGCTGAACTTCTGGCCTTTGCCGAGGATCATGACGTGGAGAACGCCTCCACTCTGCGCAAACAGGAATTGATGTTTGCGATCCTGAAAAAGCTGGCGGAGAGTGATTTCGACATCACGGGCGAGGGCGTTGTCGAGGTTCTGCCGGATGGGTTCGGGTTTTTGAGGTCGCCAGACGCCAACTACCTGCCTGGTCCAGATGATATCTACGTAAGTCCTTCACAAATAAGACGCTTTTCCCTTCGTACCGGAGACACGGTGGAGGGGCAGATCAGGTCTCCGAAAGAGGGTGAGCGGTATTTTGCCCTGTTGAAGGTTAACTCGATCAATTTCGAAGATCCGGACAACGTCCGCCACAAGATCAATTTCGACAATCTGACGCCGCTCTATCCTGACGAGCGGTTGCGGATGGAAGTAGACGATCCCACCGTCAAGGATCGGAGCGCCCGGGTCATCGACCTGGTGGCGCCGCTGGGAAAAGGCCAGCGTGCTTTGATTGTTGCGCCGCCACGCACCGGTAAGACGGTACTGTTGCAGAATATCGCACAGTCGGTCGCGATCAATCATCCTGAATGCTATCTGATTGTGCTGTTGATCGACGAGCGGCCCGAGGAAGTAACCGACATGCAGCGCTCGGTGAAGGGTGAGGTGATTTCCTCCACCTTCGACGAACCGGCGTCGCGGCACGTTCAAGTTACTGAAATGGTGCTGGAAAAGGCCAAACGGCTGGTCGAGCACAAGCGTGATGTGGTGATTCTGCTGGATTCGCTGACGCGTTTGGGACGTGCCTACAACACTGTGGTGCCCAGTTCGGGCAAGGTTCTGACCGGCGGTGTCGATGCGAATGCCCTGCAGCGGCCGAAGCGGTTCTTCGGCGCGGCACGCAATATCGAGGAAGGTGGATCCTTGACCATCATCTCCACGGCGCTCATTGATACAGGCAGCCGAATGGACGAAGTTATTTTTGAAGAGTTCAAGGGCACCGGTAACTCGGAAATCGTCCTTGATCGCAAGATTTCGGACAAGCGCGTGTTCCCTGCCCTGGATGTCACCAAGTCCGGTACCCGCAAGGAAGAACTGCTGGTTGAGCCGGACGTTTTGAAGAAGATGTATGTGCTCAGGCGCATTCTCAATCCGATGGGTACGATCGACGCGATGGAGTTCCTGCTCGACAAGCTCAAGCAAACCAAGTCGAACTCGGACTTTTTCGATTCGATGAATACCTGACCGCGCCTTGGTCGGAACTGACACCATCGTTGCGCTTGCTTCGGGGTCTGTGCCGGCCGGCGTTGCAGTAATCCGTCTCTCGGGACCCAATTCGCGGCATTGCCTCGAATTGCTGTCGGGTGACCTGCCAGCGCCCCGTGTGATGAGTTTCAGGTCTTTGATCGATCCGGCGACGTCAGAGGTTCTCGACCAGGGTCTGGTCGTGCATTTCGCCGGCCCCAATTCCTTTACCGGTGAGGACTGCGCCGAACTCCAGGTTCATGGCTCCCGTGCAGTCGTGAACAGCTTGCTGCAGGCCCTGACGTATGTGGATGGTGTCAGGTTGGCCACGGCAGGCGAGTTCACGCGCCGGGCATTTGAAAACGGAAAGCTGGACCTGATTGAGGTCGACGCGTTGGGTGATCTCATTGCGGCCGATACCGAGGGTCAGCGCGCGCAGGCGATGGCGCGCCTGTCGGGCGGAATAACCAGAAAGATCGACGGCTGGCGGGATCATATCATTGGCCTGATGGCGGAAGTTGAGGCGCAGCTGGACTTTTCCGACGAAGGCGATGTTGGCGCCTTCGCCTCAAGCGCGCTGAATGACGGACTTGCGCAGCTTGGGACCTCACTACGCGAGGGCCTTTCCTCCTACGCCTATGGGCGAATTGTCAAAGACGGGTTTCGTGTCGGACTTGGTGGTTTGCCGAACGCCGGAAAGTCCAGTCTTTTGAACCGGTTGGCGCAGTCCGAGATTGCGATTGTCACTGAAGAGGCGGGCACCACGCGGGATTTGCGTGAGGTTGCGATCGACCTCGATGGGCAATTGGTTTTGCTCGTCGACAGCGCCGGCATCCGGGATACCGAAAGCAAGGCGGAGGCAGAAGGTGTGCGCCGCGCGCTGGAAATGCTCGAAGACGCCGATTTGGTTTTGTGGCTGAAAGCTCCCGACATTGAGGAGGACCAATCCTGCCCGGTTTCTGGTCCCCACGTAGTGGAGATACAGAGCAAAGCGGATATCCGGGGCGAGGCCGGTCCATTTGCCATTTCGGCCACTTCTGGCGAAGGAATTCCGGTGTTGTTGGCGCTTATTCGGGCACGGATAGCTGAAAGGCGAGACGCCGGGGGCGACCTCAGTATCAGCCATTTGCGGGATCAGCGGGCCCTGAGCGCCTGTCTGGTGGAATTGGAGCGGGCCGGATCGAACATGAATGAGCTCGAGTTGGTCGCTGAGTGCCTGAGACGGGCGGTGCTCGAACTTGAGCGGCTCGTTGGTCGTGTTGATGCGGAGCAGGTTTTGGACCAGCTGTTTGCGGGCTTCTGCATCGGAAAATGATTCACGTGAAACATTGCGCGGCGGCATCACGGATTGATTCACGTGAAACATCGGCCTAAACAGCCCGCGAAACGGAACAGGTCCTTATGAACGATTTTGGTGTCATTGTTGTCGGAGGCGGGCACGCAGGCTGCGAGGCCGCAACGGCTTCTGCGCGAATGGGTGTTCCGACTGCGCTGATTACCCATCGGTTTGATACTATTGGTGAAATGAGCTGCAATCCTGCGATCGGGGGCCTTGGAAAGGGCCACCTGGTGCGGGAAGTGGATGCTTTGGACGGCTTGATGGGCCGTGTCGCAGACCGGGCGGGGATACAATTCAGGGTCCTGAACCGCCGCAAGGGTCCCGCCGTCCGTGGCCCTCGTGCTCAGGCTGACCGAAAGCTCTACAAGGCGGCCATGCAGTCGGCCATATCCGAGCAGGACCATCTCGTTGTGATCGAGGCGGAAGTCGATGATCTCGTTGTTGAAGAAGGCGCTGTTCGGGGTGTCGTGCTCCTTGAGGGGCGCCATTTGTTTGCCAGGTCTGTGGTACTGACTACCGGGACCTTCCTGCGGGGTCTCATACATCGTGGTGAAGAGAGTTTCCCGGCGGGACGAGCGGGTGAAAAGCCGGCGTTGGGCCTGTCTTTGCGTCTGGAGGCGCTTGGTTTGCCGCTGGGGCGATTGAAAACCGGTACGCCTGCGCGACTTGATGGGGGAAGCATCGATTTTTCGCAGCTTGAGGCACAGCCCGGAGACGATGTGCCTGAGCCATTTTCGCAGTTGACGTCGGCAATTTCGACACCACAAGTTGCTTGCCATATCACCCGCACGCTGCCGCTAACTCACTCTATTATCGAAAAAAATATTCATCGGTCGGCGATGTATTCCGGTCGGATCGAGAGCAAGGGGCCGCGTTATTGTCCCTCGATCGAGGACAAGATCGTTCGTTTTTCGGACCGGGATAGCCATCAGGTGTTTCTGGAGCCCGAAGGGCTTGATGACGATACCATCTATCCGAATGGGCTTTCGACATCGCTACCGGAAGATGTGCAACTGGCGTTTCTGCGCACCATGCCCGGTCTGGAACAGGTCGAGATCAGGCGTCCGGGCTATGCAATCGAATATGACTATGTTGATCCGCGGGGCCTTACCCACGGTCTGGAGCTTCGCGCCTTGCCCGGCCTGTTCCTTGCCGGGCAGATCAATGGCACTACCGGATACGAAGAGGCTGCGGCGCAGGGGCTGCTTGCAGGCGCCAATGCGGCGCAAAGGGCCAACGGTGGTTCGCCTTTGCACCTGTCGCGCACTGACAGCTACACCGGGGTAATGGTTGACGATCTGGTGACGCGTGGCGTCTCTGAGCCCTATCGTATGTTTACCTCGCGGGCCGAATTTCGTTTGCACTTGAGGGCGGACAACGCGGACCAGCGTTTGACGGATCTGGGCAGCGAGTGGGGCCTGGTTGGGGAAGAGCGCCAGGCGCTTTTTGCGGCGCGCAGCGAGGCCTTGGCGAGGGGACGGACGCTACTGGCAGAAAGTGTCGCGACGCCGAATGAGGCCCATGCCTTTGGTATTGCTGTCAATTCCGACGGAAAACGGCGATCGGCAGCGGATCTTTTGTCCTATCCTGATGCGGAGCCGGAGAAGATTATCAGCTTGTTTCCGGCGCTTGCGGCAATAGAACCCCGCATCTTCGAGCAGCTCATGGTCGATGCGCGTTATGCGGTTTATCTCGACCGGCAGCAGGCGGACATTGACGCGGTGCGACGGGACGAGGGCCGGGCAATTCCGGATACGTTTGATTATCAGGTGCTTCCGGGCCTGTCGGCCGAGCTCAAAGCCAAACTTTCAGAGGCGCGTCCGCAGACCCTGGCCCAGGCCCAACGCCTGGAGGGTGTGACACCAGCCGCTATCCTTTTGATTCTGGCGGCCCTCAAGCGCGAAATTGCCTTCAGGAAAGCCAGCTAATCGATGCAAGGTGCCGGCGCGCAGGTTCTTGCCGGTTTGGAACCTCAACTGGGTCGACCAGCAGCTGAGGTGGGGGCCGATCTGGAATCTTTTGCTGATCTTTTGCGAAAATGGCAGCCGGCCCAGAATCTTGTTTCACGTGAAACACTGGACGCAATCTGGACGCGGCACATGCGCGACAGCCTGCAGCTTTTGCCCCACTTACCGCCGGAAACCCGATTTGTCCTGGATATCGGCTCCGGCGGTGGATTTCCGGCGCTACCGTTGGCGATAGCTCTTAAAGAGAAACCTGTTTGGTTATCCCTAGTAGAATCCAACAAGCGCAAATGCAGTTTCCTCCGCACCGTGGCTCGGGAGTTGGGACTTGCGGTCAAAGTATTGGATCTACGGGCAGAATCGCTGAATACGGCGGAGCTTGGAACACCCGATGTCATCACCAGCCGAGCAACGGCGCCGCTGCAGACGCTGCTGACATGGATGTGTCCGTTGACCGGCCCGGCTACGAGGATTCTGGTACACAAGGGCCGCGAACATGGGGAAGAATGGTCAGAATCGGCTGCGCAATGGGACGCCGATGTGCTAGTCTTGCCGAGTCTGACGGACCCCGAAGGGGTTGTCCTTGACATTCGCCATCTAAAGCACAAATCGGCTTAGCGCAGCGGCAATGGCGCGACGGCCCGAGGAGGCCATTTTGAAGCCCAGAATCCTGACCCTGGCCAATCAGAAGGGCGGCGTCGGCAAAACGACAACCACGATCAACCTGGCGACAGCGCTGGCGGCGATCGGGGAGCGGGTGCTGATTGTCGACATCGACCCGCAGGGTAACGCCTCGACGGGGCTTGGTATTTCGCGCCAGAACCGGGAAATGTCGTCGTACGACGTGCTGGTTGGCGAGGCCACGCTGGCCGACGTCGCACTGGAGACCGAAGTGCCCAACGTCTCGATCGTGGCGTCGACCATGGATCTGCTTGGTGTCGAGATGGTCATCTCCAGCAGCGCAGATCGGGCCTTTCGTCTCCGCCAAGCCTTTGAAGATATTGGACAATTGCGGATCAACGGCCAACCGGTTTCCTATGTTCTCATCGATTGTCCGCCCTCGTTGAACCTGTTGACGATCAATGCTCTGGCGGCTGCGGACGCCGTTCTTGTGCCCATGCAGTGCGAGTTCTTTGCACTCGAGGGGCTGAGCCAGTTGTTGCAGACCATTGAGCAGATCCGCAGTTCGCTGAACCCGGCGCTGCATGTCCAGGGCATCGTGATGACCATGTATGATCAGCGCAACAATCTCAGCCAGCAGGTGCTGAACGATGTGCGCTCGGAGATGGGAGATCTGGTCTATTCGACCGTCATTCCGCGCAATGTGCGCCTAAGCGAGGCTCCCTCCTACGGCAAACCGGCGCTGCTTTATGATCTGCAGTGCGCCGGAAGCCAGGCCTATCTGCGGCTGGCCACCGAAGTTATCCGCCGCGAACGGCAATTGAGCGCGGCCTAGGGAAGTATGACATGAACGAGAAATCCAATCGTCTGGGCCGTGGTTTGGCCGCTCTGATCGGTGATGTGGCACCGATTGACGGCCCGCGCGTGGTCGAATCGACGGGGCTGAAGAAATTGCCCGTCGATTTCATCATTCCGAACCGGCGCAATCCCCGGCACGATTTTGATCCCGATCAATTGCAGGAACTGGCCAGTTCCATCCGCGAAAAGGGTGTGATGCAGCCGCTTTTGGTGCGGCCGTCACGCGAGGACCCGAATCTGTTCGAACTGATTGCCGGCGAACGGCGCTGGCGTGCCGCCCAGATCGCCAATTTGCACGAAGTGCCGGTCATCATCCGCGAAGTCGACGACCGCGAGGCGCTGGAACTGGCAATCATCGAGAATGTTCAGCGTGCTGACCTCAATGCTGTTGACGAGGCGCTGGGCTACGGCGAACTCATGGATGAGTTCAACTATACGCAGAATGATCTTGCTCAGGTCATCGGCAAGAGCCGCTCGCACGTGGCCAATACGTTGCGCCTGCTGAAATTGCCCGAGGATGTCCGCAAATTGCTGGCCGAGGGTCAACTGACCGCCGGCCATGCCCGCACATTGATTACCGCCTCCGATCCGTCCTCGCTGGCCCGCAGGATTGTCAAGGACGGGCTGTCGGTCCGGGCCGCTGAAGCATTGAGTCAGAAGCGCGACATGCAGGCGCCGCGTCCTGCGCCGACACCCAAGGACGCGGACACCCTGGCGCTTGAGCGTCAATTGAGTGATGCTTTGGGGCTCAAGGTGGCGCTCAGCCGCAGTGGCGGAGCGGAAGGCGAGGCTGGCAAGCTGGAAATTCGCTATACGACCCTTGAGCAGCTTGACGACGTGTGCCGTCGCCTAACGCATTGAAATAACTCTATTTATTTCTGTGCTGCCGTGATGCAGATGGCCAGCAGGGCGCGACGAGCCAGCGTATCGGCCATCTGGCCGGTCTTGCGCATTTCACGTGTGGCTTCGTAAAGCCGTTCGCTGGCTTTGGCGAGCGCGGCATCGTTCCATAGGCGCAATTGCTGCTCGATACTGCGGGTTCGTGAAAAATGCGGTTTCGGCCAGGCCGCCTTCATGGCATCTGCCGCGCTGACGCCGCCCTGCATTGCAGCGCGCCACTGACGCAATAAATTGAAGTGGTTCAGAGTCACCGTCATGATCTGGTTGGGATTGATGCCCCCAGTCAGGGCGCGCGAAAGCGCTGTTTCCATACGCGCAACATGGCCCGTCGCTGTTGCGTCCACAATCAGGTCGAGCGCCAGCACGGTATTGTCCCCACACAGATCAGTGACCTCGGCAATGCTGAGGTGTTTGGTTTCGTGGGCGAAGAGCTTGAGCTTTTCGATCTCACGCCGGGTGACCTCGCGGTCATTGCCCAACAAATCGGCGAGCGCCGCCGCGACACCATTTTCCAGCTCGATCCCCTCATCAGCAAAGCTTTGGCCGATCAGCTTCACACGGTCCATCTCGTTGTCGGCGTAGCAGGGAAGGGCGCGGGCGAGCGCGGATTTCTCAGCGAGCGCGCGCAATTTGTCACGTGGTGTCAGATTATCGGCTTCGGCAATGACCACGGCTGCCGGCCAGTCGCCCAGCAGTTCTTCGACCAAAGGTGTCAGATTGTTGCCGGCTTCGCGGATGCGGATGACCCGCTGTCCGCCAAATAGCGAGGGTGTGCGGGCTTCCACGGCCAGCCATTCAGGCTCGGAGGTCAAGGCACTCATGTCGAGGGTGATTTGCGCCAAGGGATCGGGGTCGGCGCCAGAGAAGTGTTTCACAAGCAAGGTGGCCCGCTCGTGGACCAACCCCTTGTCGGGGCCATAGACCAGGATAAATCCGGCCTTAAGGTCCGGGCGCTGGATGAAGGCGTCGACCTGTTGCGCCTTGAGCGCGGTCATTGCGCGGCGAGCGCCACGGGGGCAACGCCGCCGTCTTCGGTGAGAACAGCAAGCAATGTCAGACGGATGGTTTCCGCCAGTTGGTGGGCGGCACGTTCTGCAGCGTCGACATTGGCCTGTTGGGCGGCCAGGCGTTGCTCGGCATCTCCGCGCGTGGCAGTTGCCGTGCGTGTGACGCGATAGAGCTCTTCGCCCGCCGTGACCCCGGTCGGATCGGGCCGCGTGATCGTCAGCACCCCTTCAAGACTGGTGCCGGGCAGGGATGAGGAATTTACGTCCACGGTTACAAGCAGGGCGTCAGGTGAGGTTGACCGGCCGAACCGCGTCACGAGATCCTGATAAACGATCTGTTCGAGCCGTGTGTCAGGCGAGGCGAACTGAAGATTGTAGCTGCGGGCGCCGTTGCTGTAGACGGGGGCAAAGGAACAGGCGGCCAACGCCAGAACGGCGCCGGCTAGCACCAGCGATCGCAACAGATGCAGTGGCTTGAGATCAGGCAACGACATTGACGATCCTGTTCGGGACAATGACCAGCTTGCGCGGCGGCTTGCCGCCCAGAATGCGGGCAACTGCATCAAGTGACAAGGCCTTCGTTTCCACCATGGATTGCGGCGCATCGAGCGGCACGACGATTTCGCCCCGGCGCTTGCCGTTCACCTGAACCGGCAGGGTCACATTGTCATCAACCAACAGGCTCTCATCGACCTCGGGCCAAAGCGCGTCGCAAACCAGGCCCTGTTTGCCCAGGGCTTGCCAGCAACTCTCGGCCAGATGCGGCATGAAGGGGGAAATGATCACCACCAGATGATCCACCGCCTCCCGCAGCGCCGCCAGGTGCGCTGCGTCGGGGTCTTCATGGGTCTCGGCGACGAACTTCGCCATGGCGTTGGTCAGTTCATAGATATGGGCGATGGCGCGGTTAAAGCGCAGACCGGCGATTTCTTCGCCGACGGCGGCACTGGTGCGGTGTACCTTGGCGCGCAACGCATCGGCGTCAGCGGTATCCGTGTCCACTTCGCTCGGCGACTGGCTGAACAGGGTCTGGCCTTCGTTCACCAGTTTCCAGATCCGCTGGACGAACCTGTGCGCGCTTTCGATGCCCGCCTCGGTCCATTGCACATCGCGCTCGGGAGGCGAATCAGACAGCACAAACCAGCGGGCGGCGTCGGCGCCGTGGGTGTTGAGAATATCCTCGGGGTCGATGCCGTTCATCTTCGACTTCGACATTTTCTCAATCGAACCGATGCGGGCCGGCTTGCCCGTGGCGATCTCGGTCGCCACCCGGTCGCCGTCAACCGTGTCAACCTGCACCTGATCCGGGGCCAACCAGACGCCCTTATCGTTCTGATAGGTCTCGTGGGTCACCATGCCTTGCGTGAACATGCCCTTGAACGGCTCATCGAGATCGAGATGCCCGGTCTTGTGCATGGCGCGGGTGAAAAAGCGCGAATAGAGCAGGTGCAGGATCGCGTGTTCGACGCCACCGATATACTGGTCGACTGGCAGCCAGGCGTTGGCGATTTCGGGAACTGTCGGCGTCGATGCCTTGGGTGCCGTAAACCGGGCGAAATACCAGGACGAATCGACGAACGTGTCCATCGTGTCGGTTTCACGCCGCGCGTCGGCGCCGCAGCTTGGGCAGGTCACATATTTCCAGGTCGGGTGATGGTCGAGGGCGTTGCCGGACTTGCTGAGGTCGAATTCGTCCGGCAGTTCCACGGGCAGATCGGCCGCCGGCACAGGCACAACGCCACAATTGTCGCAATGGATGATCGGCACCGGGCAGCCCCAGGCGCGCTGGCGCGAGATGCCCCAGTCCCGCAATCGATAATTGGTGCGCCGCTCGCCCTGTGGCCGGCCATTGACCTCGGCATTACCCAGCCGTCGTGCGACCTCGTCAAAGGCTTCGGAGTTCGCCATGCCATCGAGGAACTTCGAGTTCAGCATAATGCCTGGGTCGGCATAGGATTCGGCGCCGATCTCAAAACTTGCCGCGTCAGCATCCTTGGGCATGACGACGGGGACGACCGGCAGGTCGTACTTGCGGGCAAAGTCCAGGTCGCGCTGGTCACCGGAGGGGCAGCCGAAGATGGCGCCGGTGCCATAGTCCATCAGCACGAAATTGGCGATGTAGACGGGAATGGTCCAGTCCGGGTCAAACGGATGTTTCACGTGAATCCCGGTGGCAACGCCTTCCTTTTCGAGCGTCTCGAGGGTGGCGGCACTGGTTCCCATGCGGCGACATTTCTCGATGAAGGCAGTCAGGTCCTTGTTGTCCTTGGCCGCAGCGGTGGCCAGCGGATGATCGGGGGCGATCGCCATGAAGGAGGCCCCAAAGATCGTATCGGGCCGCGTTGTATAGACCTCGAGCTCCTCAATGCCACCGATGGCGGTTGCCGGATCGATTTCCCAGCGGATCAGCATGCCTTCGGACTTGCCGATCCAGTTGCGCTGCATGATGCGCACCTTGTCCGGCCAACCGTCCAGGGTGTCGATGGCGCTCAGCAGATCCTCGGCATAGTCGGTGATCTTGAAGAACCACTGAACCAGTTCGCGCTGTTCAACCTCGGCGCCGGAGCGCCAACCCTTGCCATCGATGACCTGCTCGTTGGCCAGCACGGTCTGGTCGACAGGGTCCCAGTTCACGCGTGACTTCTTGCGGGTGACCAGACCTGCCTCGAGGAAGTCGAGGAACAGCTTTTGCTGATGCGCGTAATATTCCGGATCGCAAGTGGCGAACTCGCGCGACCAGTCGAGCGTCAGCCCCATCTGCTGCAGCTGATTGCGCATGGCGGCGATATTGTCATAGGTCCACTGGCGCGGATCGACATTGGACTTCTTGGCGGCGTTCTCGGCCGGCAGGCCGAACGCATCCCACCCCATTGGATGCAGCACGGCCTTGTTCATGGCCCGATGATAACGCGCCACCACATCGCCCATGGCGTAGTTGCGCACATGCCCGACGTGCAGACGGCCCGACGGGTAGGGGAACATCTCGAGGACGTACATCTTGTCGCGCGGATCATCCTCGGCGAGTTCAAAGGACTTGTTGTCCGCCCAAACCTTTTGCCAGTGGGGTTCCATTTCGCGGATGTTGTAGCGCTCGGTTGCGCTGCCGTTGGGCTGGTCGTTGCCGCTCACGTCAAAACTGTCCTGAACTTGTGCTGTCGGGTGAAGTTGAGTTAGGTGCGACCATCAACAGAAAACAATCATAAGGTCAATGCAAACCGCACTTTTCAGGCGGTATGCCGGGGTCGAGAATGACGCAAACTGAACATCAATCCGCTGACTCTGCTCTCACCCGTCTCGACTATATCAGGTCGCGCATGGCCAAGGCGCAAAAACGTTTCGGACCGCCGCCGCAAAAGGTCGACCTGGTGGCCGTGTCAAAGACGTTTGGCGCAGTGGACATCCTGCCGCTGCTCGAAGCAGGGCAACGCCAGTTCGGTGAAAACCGTGTGCAGGAAGCGCAGACCAAGTGGCCTGAACTGAAGTCGGCCTTCGAAGGCGTCGAACTGCATCTGATCGGTCCGCTGCAGACCAACAAGGTCAAGGATGCTGTCGCCTTGTTCGATGTCATCGAAACGGTCGATCGCGATAAACTGGCCAGGGCTCTGGCGGCCGAGATGGAAAAGACGGGCAGTCGCCTGCCTTGTTTCGTCCAGGTCAATATCGGCGGGGAAAATCAAAAGGCGGGTATCGCGCCGGGCGATGCTGTTGCCTTTGTTGACCGGTGCCGGAACGAACATGGGCTCAACATTGTGGGGCTGATGTGCATCCCACCAGTGGACGATGCCCCCGGACCCTATTTCGCCCAACTTGCAGAACTGTCCAAACTGGCACAGGTCGATAGCTTGTCGATGGGCATGAGCGCCGATTTTGAAACAGCGATAGCCGTGGGGGCCACGCATGTGCGAGTGGGCTCGGCACTGTTCGGGTCGCGGCCGCCGCTCGGCTAAGCACAAGCCGGGGTTAACCTTTACGCGCCTGTCACGTCCATTTGATTGGAACGTTGATGTGCAGAGCCTATTTTGCAGCCAGTCGTTTTGGCGGGCATCGGGCCCGTCAAGTGCAGACCCTTGCGGAGTAGGGAAATGAATAAACGTCACATATTTCTGGTCGATGATGATGAAGACCTGCGCAAGACGCTGGTCGATCAGCTGTCTCACTATCGCGAATTCGATATCATGGAAGCAGGCACAGCCTGCGATGCGCTGAACAAGGTCAAGGATGCGCACATCGATCTGATGATCCTCGACGTCGGGCTGCCCGACATGGACGGCCGCGAGGCGGTCAAGATCATGCGCGGCAACGGGTTCAATGCCCCGATCCTGATGCTGACGGGTCATGATTCGGACAGCGATGAAATCCTCGGCCTCGAATCGGGCGCGAATGATTATGTGACCAAGCCGTTTCGCTTTTCGGTGCTGCTTGCCCGCATCCGGGCGGCGCTGCGCCAGCATGACCAGAGCGAGGATGTGGTCTTCACCATCGGGCCGTACACGTTTCAGCCGGCGGCCAAGATTCTGGAATCCGGGGAGAACGGGTCCAAGGTCCGGCTGACGGACAAGGAAACCTCGATCCTGAAGTATCTTTATCGGCAGGGCCCCAAGACCATCTCGCGTGATGTGCTGTTGCAGGAGGTATGGGGGTACAACAATCGGGTGACCACCCACACGCTTGAAACCCACATCTACAGGCTGCGCCAGAAGATCGAGCGGGATCCCTCCAATGCCCGTCTGTTGGTCACCGAAGAGGGTGGCTACCGTCTGGTCCCTTAGGAATACCCCCTGAGCACTCTTGCATCGTTCGGGCGCGTGGCTTATGCGCTCGAATTGCGAGGCGTGACCTTTGGCCGGGATTGGCCTAAGATTCGGTCGAGCTTTGGCGGGGCCAGGTTGGGGCACACATGCAGCTGGACGAAGCGGCACATATTCTGGGAGCCGCCGATTTCTTTTCGATCTGCGATCTTGAGCAGCGGCGCATGCTGGCCTTTGGCAGCGACCGTCAAGTGCTCAAGGCGGGCGAGGTACTGTTCCGGATCGGGGACGTGACGCCCGGTGCCTACGTTCTGATCTCCGGTGCGCTGGTTTCGCGCGACAAGCATCCCAAGGAAGCCGGTGCCCATAGCGTCGAGATCGACCAGCCCGGAACGGTAATCGGTGAATTGGCGATGATCGCCAAGCACCCCCGGCGCTCGACGGTGACCGCCAAAACAGATGTCGAACTGTTGCTGGTGCCGCGCGAGACCTTCTCAAAGCTGATGCAGCAATTCCCCGATCTGGCGGCCAAGGCGGCTGCCAAGGTGCAGGGTGACCTGCAGACCTATATCGGCTCGGTCAAAAGCATGGGCCCGAAGTTCTCCAGCAAGTAGCGTACTAGTCGAGTCGCACGATCACCGGAACGTGGTCAGAAGGCTTTTCGGCGTAGCCGCGATAGGGCCTGAGGATCTCGGCGCCTGAGGAGTGTTGGGCGACATCCGGGGTCGACCAGACATGATCAAGTCGGCGGCCCTTGTCTGCGGCATCCCAATCCTTGGCCCGGTAGGACCACCAGGAATAAATCCGCTGATCGTAGGGAACGTGCCGTCGCACAAGGTCGACCCAGCCGCGGCGGTCGCGCAGATCGTCCAGCAGGCCGCTTTCGAGCGGGGTGTGCGAGACGACTTTGAGCAGCTGCTTGTGTCCCCAAACATCCATTTCATGCGGCGCGATATTGAAGTCGCCGGCGATCAACTGTCCCTTGTCGAAATCCTTCTCATCGAACCAGGCGCTCATCTCGGCGAGAAATTTCAGCTTGTGATCGAACTTGGGATTGATGGTCGGGTCGGGTTCATCACCACCCGCCGGGATGTAGAAATTGTGGAGGGTGACCGGCCCGCGGCCGTAGTCGAGCTTGGCGGAGACATGGCGCGCCTCGTCAATCTCGCAGAAGGTGCGGGGCGCGATTTCCGTCAGCGGGAACTTTGAGAGGATGGCGACGCCATGATAGGCCTTCTGGCCATGCACCGCCTGATGCACATAGCCGAGCCGTTCAAACTCGGCGCCGGGAAACTGGTCGTTGGTGCATTTGATTTCCTGCAGCGCCAGCACATCGGGCTGCGCGCGGTCAAGAAATTCAAGCACCATCGGCTGGCGCAGGCGGACAGAATTGATGTTCCAGGTGGCAAAGCTTAGGGGCATGGGTCACGCGGGCTGGAAATGAACAGGGTGGATTTATGCGGCAGCGCCGCCTTTCAGTCCACCCGGTTTGATCAGCTATTGTGACGTGGTGGAAGTGTAGTCGGCCGGGATCGAGAAAAAGGCCCGGGGAATTTCAACGTCCGTCACTGTGTCGTAGATCGAAAAGGTCAGCTCCTGTCCGCTCGGTTCGGTCAGCGTCCACTGCCAGAGATCCTTGGTTTCCTTTTCAAAGATCAGGGTGACTTCCACCGATCCCATCGGGCTTTCATCGACCAGCGAGATGGCGATGAATGTGTCCGTGGTCACCACGTCGGAGAGGTTGGCTTCGAGAAGGTTGATCTGGTCACCAAGAAACTGGCGCAGCGGAACGGTCTCCTGCGGATAGGCATATTTGGTCTTTTCCTCGCGATTGAGGACATAGAAGCCTGCCCCCTGCGAGACAATCTCTTCGCGCGACGGCGGACCGTAGCGGAAGTTGACCTTGTTGGGGCGCTCCAGGAAGAAGGTGCCTTCGACACGATTACCTGCTCCGTCAATCTGCAGGAACCGGCCGGCCATGGTGCGGATCTGGGAATTGTACTCACCGATCTCGCGAATGAGCTGCTGTTCTTCCTCGGTCAGGGGGCGATCCAGTGCGAACGCAGGACCGGTGAGCGTGAACAGGGCAGCAATCAGCAGGAATGTGCGGCGAATCATGTGTTTTCTCCGGGTGCCTCGTGGACCCTATGACTGAAGAATGCGGCAAGACAGAGAAGATTGAAACGTTGGGCAAACGGCGAACCAGCCGAACGTTTCACGTGAATCCTTTGGCCTGCTCAGTCCACACCGTCGCCGACCAGCACCTCGCGTTTGCCGGCATGGTTCGCGGGTGAAATCACCCCTTCGTTTTCCATGCGCTCAATCAGGGTGGCGGCGCGATTGTAGCCGATCGAAAGGCGGCGCTGGATATAGGAGGTTGAGGCCTTCTTGTCGTTGAGAACGATGTTGACCGCCTTGTCGTAAAGTTCGTCGCCGGTGCTGCTGCCGCCGTCAAAACTGTCGGGATACTCGGCGGCCAGTTCCGCTTCTTCGGTGACCGATTCGAGATAGTCGGGCGTTCCTTGTTCCTTGAGGTGCGCGACTACATCCTCGACTTCCTCGTCCGCCACGAATGGACCGTGCAAACGACGGATGCGTCCACCGCCGGCCATATAGAGCATGTCGCCCATGCCGAGCAGCTGTTCGGCGCCCTGTTCACCCAGAATGGTGCGCGAGTCGATCTTAGAGGTGACCTGGAAGGAAATGCGTGTCGGGAAGTTGGCCTTGATGGTGCCGGTGATGACGTCCACCGAAGGCCGCTGGGTGGCCATGATCAGGTGGATGCCCGCGGCGCGGGCCATCTGGGCCAGACGCTGGATGGCGCCCTCGATGTCCTTGCCGGCGACCATCATCAGGTCCGCCATTTCGTCAACGATGACAACAATGAAGGGCAACGGTTCGAGATCGAATTCCTCGCTCTCGTAAATCGCTTCGCCGGTTTCGCGGTTGAAGCCGGTCTGCACGGTGCGCGAAATGATCTCGCCCTTTTTCTTGGCCTCGGCGACGCGATTGTTGAATCCGTCGATGTTGCGCACACCGATCTTGGACATCTTGCGGTAGCGGTCTTCCATCTCGCGTACCGCCCACTTGAGTGCTGTCACCGCCTTGGACGGATCGGTCACAACGGGGCTGAGCAGATGCGGGATACCGTCATAGACCGAGAGTTCGAGCATCTTGGGATCGATCATAATCAGGCGACACTGTTCCGGTGTCATCCGATAAAGCAGCGACAGGATCATGGTGTTGATGCCCACCGATTTGCCTGAACCGGTGGTGCCGGCGATCAACAGATGCGGCATGCGCGCCAGGTCGGCGATCACCGGTTCGCCACCGATGGTCTTGCCGAGGCAGATGGGCAATTTGCCCTTGATCTTTTCGAAGTCGGAGGAGGCCAGCATCTCGCGCAGGAACACGGTCTCGCGGGTCTGGTTCGGCAGTTCGATGCCGATGGCGTTGCGGCCGGGCACGACAGCGACACGGGCGGAGACCGCGCTCATCGAGCGGGCGATATCGTCGGCCAGCGAAATGACGCGGCTCGACTTGATGCCGGGCGCGGGCTCCAGTTCGTAGAGCGTGACCACGGGACCTGGACGCACATTGATGATGTCGCCCTTGACGCCGAAGTCCTCCAGTACGCCTTCAAGCTGACGGGCGCGGGCCTCAAGCTGTTCGGGCTGGTGCTCGGGACGCACGCCTTCGCTGGTCGGCTCGGCCAACAACGACAATTCGGGAAGCTGGAAGCCTTCCTCCGCGAGCAGCGAGCCCTGCGCCTCGGAAGCCACGCGGCGGCCGGGCCGGATCTTGGCCTGGGGCCGGGCAACGCGTTTCACGGTACGCGGGTCTTCAACGATACCACCCTGCTCGACGATATGGCGGGCGATCTGGTCATCTTCGTAGATGTCCACCTCGTCATAGTCGGCGTAATCGTCTTCAGACCCGGCCGCGAAACGGTCTGTGTCCGCCACCAGGTCAGAATTGTCGTCGAGCGCGGGCTCCCGGCGTTCGCCGGTGATTGCGCCGTCAAGGTTGGGTTCGATGGCTTCGCGCCGCCAGGTCTGGGCTTCCGCTTCCTCGGCATCGCGAGCGCGCTGCCGAGCAGCCTCGCGGGCACGCCGCCAGGCGGTTCGGGCACTCAGGCCCATATGCATCAAGCCACCAAATACAATGTCGAAAAAGCCGGTCCGCAGACGCGGGTCGGCGCTGGGCGAGTCGTCCTCCTCGAACGTCTCGGGTTCGCCCGGTGCATGCAGTGAACGCAGACCCATGGCAATCCACAACAGGGCCAAAGCCGGGGCGCCAAGAATCAGCGCGTAGACCGTGGCCATCAGCGGGCTGGGCGGCTGACCGGTGACGGCGGTGGCGATACCGGAGAACAGACCGCCGACAAGGCCACCCAAGCCGGTTGGTAGCGGCCAGGTGGCGGGTGGCGCGATGAAGGCTAAGAGACCGGCCCATACGAGGAGCGCTCCGGCATAAGAGAGGAGCCGCAAGACGAAAGCGGAGGGAACCCGCTTTTTGGTCAGGCCCCACGCCCAGACGGCCGGCGGAACGATTGCGACGAGCGAGGCCAGCCCAAGGAACTGCATGGCCAGATCGGCAAGGGTGGCGCCGGGCAGGCCAAGCCAGTTTTGCGGGCTCTTGTCGTTGGCGAAGCTGAGGCTGGGATCACCCACCGTCCAGGAGATCAGGGCCGCCAGAACAAGGGCGACGCCGAGGCAGGCCATAAGCCCGATGAGGCGCAGAGGAATACGTACCGCCACGAAGGCGGAGGCAGTTTCATCGTCGCTGATTTTGGGTTCGTAAAGGGTCGGGGTGCGCGCGGCCATACGTCAAACGCTCGATACTCGGTCACATGAACCGGCATGCTAGCGTTTTGTGGTTAATCGCAGACTAACCAAAAGGCCCGCACCGGGATGGCGCGGGCCTTCGTTGTTTTGCCGGTGCAACGTTCGGCGTCAGGCGACGCTTTCGCCGTGCTGGGTGATGTCGAGACCCTCTTCTTCTTCCGAATCAGTGGGCCGCAAGCCGATGGTCAGCTTGATGACATAAAGGATGACTGCCGAGGCGATGGCAGTCCAGACGATGGTGACGATGACACCATAGGCCTGGGTGATGATGTTGGCGCCCTCACCCGCTCCATTGATGGCCACATCCGCGAATACACCGGTCAGCAAAGCACCGATGATGCCACCGACACCATGCACGCCGAAGGCGTCGAGACTGTCGTCATAGCCAAGGGCCTGCTTCAGTTTGGCGGCGGCGAAATAACAGCCGACACCGGAGATAATGCCGATGACAAGGGCACCTGACGGATTGACGAAGCCGGAGGCCGGGGTGACCGCCACAAGACCTGCGACCGCACCGGAGATGATGCCCAGAACCGACGGCTTCTTGACCACGAACCACTCGGCGAACATCCAGGCCAGGGCCGCACCGGCGGTGGCGACCTGTGTGTTCATCATCGCAGCAGCGGCGAGGCCGTCAGCAGCCAACTCGGAACCGGCGTTGAAGCCGAACCAGCCGACCCAGAGCAGCGAAGCACCGATTACCGAGTAGGTCAGGTTGTGCGGCGCCATGTTCTTTTCGCCATAGCCCTTGCGTTTGCCGATGATCAGCGCACAGACAAGACCGGCGACACCGGCGT
The DNA here is from genome assembly GCA_017794705.1 of Devosia sp. Lineage (GTDB taxonomy): Bacteria > Pseudomonadota > Alphaproteobacteria > Rhizobiales > Devosiaceae > IH3. The sequence continues at coordinate 1,986,249 of CP051235.1, forward strand.
TGATGTGCACAACGGTGCCCCCGGCGAAGTCGAGAACGCCCGCATCGGACAGGAAGCCGCCGCCCCAGACCCAGTGGGCCACGGGCGCATAGACGACGATCGACCAGACAACCATGAAGATGAGCATGGCCGAGAATTTCATGCGCTCGGCAAAGGCGCCGGCAATCAGCGCCGGGGTGATGATGGCAAAGGTCATTTGAAACATGGAAAAGACATAGGTCGGGATGGTGCCAGAGACCGAATCGACGCCGACGTCATTGTGCATGATGCTGCCGAGCCCGCCGACGAAGGCGTTGAGCGTACCGCCGTCCGAAAAGGCCAGCGAATAGCCGATCACAAACCAGACGATGGTCATGGCGCAGGTGATGGCAAAGCTTTGCATGATCGTGGCCAGCACGTTTTTCTTGCGCACCATGCCGCCATAAAAAAGGGCAAGCCCCGGAATGGTCATGAGCAACACCAGCGCTGTGGCCACCAGCATCCAGGCCGTGTCACCGGCATTGATGGCGGGCGCCACCTCCTCGGCTGCGTCCTGGGCAAAGGCCGGCAGGGCCGCCCCCAGAGTGAAGAGCGCCGGCAGGGCCAGACGCGCCACAAGAGAATTGATTTTCATTGTTGTCTCCAAAGGTACGGGCGCGTCAAAGCGCTGAGGCACCGGTTTCACCGGTGCGGATACGGGTGACCTGCTCGAGGTCGAGCGCGAAGATCTTGCCGTCGCCGATCTTGCCGGTGTTGGCTGCGTCCTTGACGGCCTGGGTCACCTTGTCGACCTGGCTGTCATCGACAGCGATCTCGAGTTTGAGCTTGGGCAGGAAGTGGATTTCGTACTCCGCCCCGCGGTAGATTTCGGAATGGCCCTTTTGCCGGCCATAGCCCTTGACCTCGGACACGGTCATCCCGTGCACGTCCAGATCGTTCAGCGCCTGCCGTACATTTTCGATGCGTGACGGTTTGATGATGGCAACCAAGAGTTTCATTGTACCCCTCCATGGTTCAGTCCGCCGGTGCGCCCCAACGCGCAAGGAAATGGCGGCTGACCCTTTCGGACTCAAGTCCTGTGCCAATTGGCAAAACCGGCAGGCAAGTCCATGATTCCGTTAAGATATGGCGCGTGGTTCGGTGAGGCTTTGGTGACAGCGCGTCGGCCGATTGCCCAAAACGGCAGCAAAATTTGTAGAATTGCACACGAAATGCGCAAAAGCGCCGGAACGGCGTTAACCTTTCCGGGCGGGCAATTGAACGGGGTGTGCAGCCTGCGAGGTTTGCGAGTGGGAAGCCTCAAGGGTGGGCCAAGAGGAGTTCGCAGGCTGCACGCCGCGTGCAATTTCGGATCGGCGCGATCCATTTGCGGCAGTGCTGCCTCCGGGCGCCGAAGCGTCCGGAGGCAAGTTCAAGGGAGGAGTGTCAAAACTCGGGGTAGGCTTCGACGCCAACTTCAGCCTTGTCGAGACCCATGGCTTCTTCCTCTTCGCTGACGCGAATGCCCATGGTGACCTTGAGGATGAACCAGATCACGAAGCTGACCACGAAGACGAAGATGCCGACGATAATGATGGGCATCAACTGACCGATGAAGGTCGCGTCGGGGTTGGTCAAAAGCACGGCCAGGGTACCCCAGACACCTGCGAACAGGTGGACCGGGATGGCGCCGACCACGTCGTCGATCTTCAGGCGGTCGAGCAGAGGCACTGCAAAGACCACGATCACACCACCAACGGCACCGATCAGGGTGGCCATGCCCAGACCCGGTGTCAGGGGTTCGGCAGTGATCGAGACCAGACCGGCCAGGGCGCCGTTCAGCACCATGGTCAGATCGACCTTCTTGTAGATCAGCTGGGTGAGCAGCATGGCGGCGACCGCACCACCGGCAGCGGCCGTATTGGTGTTGGCGAAGATGCGGGAGACGTCTGCCACGTCACCGACCGAGCCCAGGGCCAGCTGGGAGCCACCGTTGAAGCCAAACCAGCCAAGCCACAGGATGAACGTGCCGAGCGTGGCGAGCGGCATGGATGAACCGGGCATCGGGTTCACGGCCCCGTTTTCATACTTGCCCATGCGCGAACCGAGCAGAATGGCACCGGCGAGAGCCGCCCAGCCGCCCACGGAGTGCACGACGGTCGAGCCGGCGAAGTCGAGGAAGCCGAACTGGGAATCAAGGAATCCGCCGCCCCACTTCCAGGAGGCCTGAACCGGGTAGATGATGGCGGTCAGGATCAGGATGAAGATCATGAACGGCCACAGCTTGATGCGCTCGGCCAGGGCGCCCGAAACGATCGAGGCGGTGGTGGCACAGAACATCAGCTGGAAGAAGAAGTCAGACCCGGTGGTGGCATAGCTGAGGTCATCAGCTTCACCGGCACCGATGCCAACGGCTTCCAGAATGGCAATGCCGAAGGCGCCGAGGTAGCCGCCGGTGTCATCCGTGCCGATGGACCAGTTACCGAGCGGATACATCAGGTTGTAGCCGATCAGGTAGTAGGCAATGCCGGCCACCGAAAACAGGCCGATGTTCTTGAGCAGCTGCATGGAAACGTTCTTGCGGCGCACGAGGCCGGCTTCCAGCATGGAAAAGCCTGCCGCCATCCACATGACGAGGAAGCCGCACACGAGGAACAGGAAGGAGTTGAGAATGAATACCGTTTGCTCGGGCACTTCCCCGCTTACGGCTTCCACAACGGGTTCAGCATCCTGGCCGAAGGCCGGGAGCGCCAGTGCGGCGGTCGCCACAAGGGCCGCGCCGGCCAGTTGAGGCAGTTTGAGATTTTTCATGTTGTTTCTCCAGAAGATTGCGGCGCGCGACCTAAAGCGCGGCAGCGCCGGTTTCGCCGGTGCGGATACGGGTGACCTGATCGAGATCGAGGACGAAAATCTTGCCGTCGCCGATGCGCCCGGTCTGGGCGGAATCCTTGACTGCGTTGGTCACCGCTTCGACCTGATTGGTGTCGACGGCGATTTCGACCTTGAGCTTGGGCAGGAAGTGAACCGCATATTCAGTGCCGCGATAGATTTCGGAATGACCCTTTTGACGGCCATATCCCTTGACTTCGGTCACGGTCATGCCGTGCACGTCGAGCGCATTGAGCGCTTGACGGACATCTTCGATCCGCGACGGTTTGATGATTGCAACCACCAGTTTCATTGGTGCTCCTTTCTTGATCCCCTAAGCGCGTTAGGTTGCCCAGACAGACTCAAATGCTGTGCCAAACTGCGCCGGCAGGTCTCAAACTTATGAATCTGTTAAGCTTTTCGGTGAGACTGCGCCGGACATGGCGAACGCGGTTGGTCATAATTGCACAAATAGTAATCAGACTCGTCGGGTTTGATTACAATATAGGCAACTTCGCGATACTTGCACCGAGTGGGCGCTTGTCGCTATCTGGGAGCCAGCGTTGCTTAAAGGATCAGAAACCCGATGGCCGACCAGCGAACGACTTACGATGTGCTGATTGTCGGCGGCGGGCCGGTGGGGCTCAGCATGGCGCTGGCGCTGGCGCGCTTCATGCCGGACCTGTCGCTGGCCATTTGTGATCGCCGTCCCTTCACCGTGCCGAACGACGCCCGTGCCTTTGCGCTCGGGGCGGGTGTGACGCGGGTTCTGGAAACGCTTGGTGCCTGGGACGCGGTTCAAAGCGAAGCGGCGCCGATCAGCCGCATGGAAATCACCGATTCCGGCAAGGGCGACATTTCCCGGCCGCTGTTCCTGTCGTTCGAGGGAGATGTTGTCCCCGGGCGGCCCTATGCCCACATGGTGCCAAACCGGGTGCTGACAGCGTCACTGCTTGCTGCGCTCGAGGGTAAAATAGAGTTTGTCTCCCCGGTGACCACGACCTCGCTGGATGTCGACGGGTCCACCGCAAAAGTCAGTTTTGACGACGGAACGTGGATTGAAGCGGCCCTGGTGATTGCCGCCGATGGAGGTCAATCCGCATTGCGCGGCCTGGCCAGCATCGACACCATCTTTCATGATTATGGTCAGGCGGGACTGGTGACGACCATCAGTCACGAACTGGCACACAATCAGACAGCCTGGGAACATTTCCGACCCGCAGGTCCGTTCGCCAGCCTGCCGCTGTCGGGAAACCGGTCCTCGCTGGTGTGGACGGAGAGCCATGAGCAGGCGGCCTGGATCAAGACGCAGCCCGAAACCGTACAGGCTGGACAGATCGCTGAATCAATGGGCCACAATCTCGGCAAGGTGACGCTCGAAGAACCGATCCAGAGTTTCCCGCTCAGTCTCAGGCTGGCCCGCGACCTGGTGGCGCCGCGGCTGGCCCTGATCGGGGATGCCGCGCATGTCATTCACCCGATCGCGGGACAGGGGCTCAATCTGGGGCTGAAGGATGTCGCCACCCTGGCCGAGACCATCATTGACGCCATCCGGCTGGGCGAAAATCACGGCAGTCTTGCGGTGCTTGAACGCTATCAGCGGCTGCGGCGGCCGGATACGGCGCTGATGGTCATGGCAACGGATTCGCTCAATCGTCTGTTTTCCAACGACAGCGCCACGCTTCGGGCGGTGCGTGATCTTGGGCTGGGGGTTGTCGACCGGCTGCCTATCCTCAAGTCAGCGCTGATCCGGCAGGCCGCCGGAGTCGGGTTCGGCGGCAGCAAACTTTCGCGCGGCGAAGTGATCTAGCGCAGACGTTCGAGTTCTTCTTCGGTCAGGCTGCGCGATTCGCTAAGACACATGAGCGGGACGCCCTTGCGGATCGGGTAGGCCAGACGCGCCGCCCGCGAAATCAGTTCGTTCCTGTCGTCGCTCAGCACCAGTTCGGTCTTGGTCATCGGACAGACCAGCAGTTCCAGCACCTTGCGGTCCAGCGTTTCGCGGCTCACCGGTGCGTCAGGTGCGGTCACTGCAATACGGTGCCCGCCGCGGCGTGGGCCATTTCCAGTTCGGCAAGCGCGATCAGGGTCTCGGCACGCTCCTGCAGGCTGCCGGCTTCCAGCAGAACCTGCTTTTCCGCCGCACCGTATGGGGCCAGCATGCAGCACATGTTTACCAGGTCGGCGGTGGCCGTCTGCTCGATCTCCTCCCAGTCAAAGTCGAGTTCGGCAAACTCGGCATAGCTGTGCATCATGGCAATGAAGCGCGGTCGATCGACGGCGTTTTCCCCACTGGCCGGCTGGAAATCGGAAGCAAACGAAGTCGCATCGATCCGGGCCTGGCGGAAGCTTGTCTCCACTTCTTGCTCGTCCAGGAGGTTGAACCGGCATATGCCCTCAAGGCTGATGATGTAGCGGCCGTCAGACAGTTCCTCGAACTGGGTGAGATAACCGAGCGCGCCGACCTGCCGAAGCGCGATGTCGCGACCCTCCGGCGATTCTTCTCCGGCCTGTTTGGGCTGGATCAAGCCGATCAACCGGTTGCCGGCGAGGGCATGGTCAATCATGTCGATGTAACGCCTTTCGAAAATCTGCAGCGGCCGCTGCAGCCCGGGCAGCAGCAACGCCCCATTCAGGGGAAAGACGGGGATAGTCTCCGGCAGGTCCTTAATCTGTTTGGGGCGTTTGCTCACGAGTGGCGTACTCAGGAAAACAGGACAGCCGACAACATGCGGCGGCCCTTGGCCGTTGCCGGGTCAGCAGGCCCCCAGGCCGAGAACAGTTCCAGCAGCTGCTCGCGGGCCGCGCCATTGTTCCAGTCGCGGTCCCTTTTGATGCTGGCGACAAGTGTTTCGGCGGCCGCCAGACGCTCTCCCTTGAAGTTCAGCAGCACGGCCAGATCAAGCCGCGCCTGATGGTCGGACGGGTCCTCTTCGATCCGCTTTTGCAGGTCGGCGGCATCGCCGAGCGTGGCAGCCTGTTCCGCCAATTCAATCGATTTGATCAGGGCGACGATGCTTTCGTCGGCCCGGGTCTCATCGTCCAGGGACTCCACCAATTCGCGCGCAGCTTCGATCTCGCCGGACTGCACGTAGACGGTGCCCAGACCAGCAAGCGCCTTCAAATTGTCGGGCAACTGCTCAAGAATCATCTGATAGATCTGTGCTGCCTGGCCCGCCTCCCCGGCTTCCAGCGCGCGAGTGGCGGTATCAAGCGCGGCTTGTACCTGCTTGTCGAACTCGCTTTCGCCGCCACCGTTGGCCGGTGCATTGGCAGTCAACTTGGCAATGAACTTGTCGATTTCGCTGGCGGGAATGGCACCCATGAACCCGTCAACTGGCTGGCCCCCGGAGAAACCGAACACGGCCGGAATCGAACGCACGCCCATCTGGCCCGCAAGTTCCTGGTTTTCGTCGACATTGATCTTGACCAGTTTGACCTTGCCGTTGGCCTTGGTCACGGCCTGTTCAAGGGCCGGCCCAAGTTGTTTGCAGGGACCGCACCAGGGGGCCCAGAAGTCGACCAGAACCGGGACCTGCCGGGAGGCATCAAGCACGTCGGCCTGAAAAGTTGCGGTAGAGGCATCCTTGATCAAGGCGCCCTGCGGCACCGTATTCGGCGCACCGTTGGCGCCCACTATCGTATCCATTTCCACACCAGCTCCGGTTGGATGCAACGCCTTGTTCGGCACATTTCCCCAAGGCTAAGCCTTTGCTCACCCTTGAGGCAACAGGTGCACGAATTATGGTTGCAATTGCTCTGTTCATTGGGCATATAAGCGCCCGTTGCCGGACTGCCAAGCCCGCCCCGGGCATGGAAACCTCAAAAAACCGGCGATCGCTCGAGCGGGCGTAGCTCAGGGGTAGAGCATAACCTTGCCAAGGTTAGGGTCGTGAGTTCGAATCTCATCGCCCGCTCCAATTCTCTTCAAACAAGCAGATTTCAGTGCCCGACCCAATTCCTGGCCGTGGGCTAGGAATTGCCGACCGACAGGTCGCCCGCTGCAACCTGTTTGAGGAAGGCGGTCAAGCCTTCATGCTCCTCGCCGCCAAAGCCGTCGGCATCGAGTGCGATGGCAATATCCTGGAAACTGTTCAACAGATATGTGAACTCTTCAGCAATACCCGGCGGAAGAGCTTCCTGCAGACAGGTAGGGTCATTGGCGCCCCATCCTCCCACCGGTCTTCGGAAAAATGCGAGTTCGGCGTGGATGCTGCCATCGTTCCAGGTCTGGGTTCTGGCACTGCGGCATTGCGCCACCGCCTCGGCCTCGTCCCGAGACAGGTTGTCCCTGAACAGGAACGTCAGCCAGTTTGTGCGGCCCGACGAGTCAAAGTGGCCGATGAGGATGAAGTTCAGGTCGATGTCGCCGGCCTTGCCGTCAATGTTCAGGGCGTTGTCTCGGTTGCCGCCGACGATTTCGGAAACGCCCACAACCAGCGGAAGCGGCCGTCCTTCGGTGGCGACGCGTTGGGGCGCGGGGGCGGCATTAGCGTCAACTTCGCGGCATCCGGACAGTTCCAGCGCGCCCCTGAAGGGCTCGTTGGGAACATCAAACAGGCTGCGTCCAAGGGGAAATCCTGCGGTTTCGTTCGGCTGGTACTCATCGGACAAAACAGCGTCTGAAGGCTCAAGCGCCACTTCGCCCTGCTGTATGCCGCGCCAGAAATAAGGGGTACGGCCCACCACCATGCCGGAGGCTGTCAGTTTCAGGTTGGACTGTTCCTGAAGGAATTCCGGACCATCCAGCCCGCCCGTCGACCAGAAATGCGTGCCAAAGTTCAGCGTGCCGCCGACAATATTCACGCTGCCCTGCGCTCGGCTGATTGTCTCATTGTTGAGCGCAGGTTCGATACGGAAGAATGTGAAACGGCAGCTGTAATTGGCGTCTGACGCGATCTCATAGGACGCAAAATCGAAGAAGGTGGGATCGATGTCGGCCAGAAGGTCTTCGTCGATGGTAATGGCGTAGCGGCGGTAAATGCCCATTGCCTTGAGTTCACCGCCTGTGTCGGCGGTGAAGACACTGCAAATCTCGGCGACGTTCGACTGGTCCAGCCCGCCCTCGACGCTGCGGCCCGCCTGCGCGAAAAACTCCTCGACAGCGGTGGCGGTCCTCCGGCCCCATTGCCCATCGACCGGACCGGGATCAAATGCCGTGTCGGCCAGAAAGGCCTGAACACAAGCCACATTGTCGTCAGCGAGGGCAAGACCCGGCCAGCACAGTACCATCAGGGCAAGAAAAACACGCTGCAGCATGGCTCAGAAAACCAGATCGTGCACACGGAGCAGATGCGGCTCCATGAACACCCGTTCGGCAATCACGCCATGATCAAGCCCGAGGGCGGCCTCAATGCAGGCGGCGCAGATGGCGCGATAGTCCATGGTGGCCATCAGGTCCCGTTCTTCGAACAGATCCTGATTGCGCAGGCCGGGCCAGTTGGCCAGGACGCTTGCCTGTTTCACCAGGCCGCCGGCAAGAAACCCGACCGAGCCGTAACCGTGATCGGTGCCTTGCGAACCATTTTCACGCACCGTTCTGCCGAATTCCGTGGCCGTCATGACGATTGTATTGTCCCAGAGCGGGCCAAGGCCCGCCTTCAGGTTCTTGAACACGTCATCGACAATGCCCAGAAGCTGGCCGTGAAAACCGTCGTCGGCACCCTGATTGGCGTGGGTATCGAACTCGGGAACGCGGATGACGGCGACCCGGGGACCATTTTCCTCGCGCATCGCCTTGCCGGCAGCCAGCGCCAGTCCCTTGGGATCGCGCAGCCGGGGCAGGCCGGCATTTTCCGATGAGACATCTTCAAGCGCGCTGAAGGTCTCGGCGATGTCTCCTGAATGGACCGCAGCGAGAGTTTGCAGCAGGCCGGAAGCCGGGGTCGATGAGCCGACGATGGAAGCAGGGTAGAAATTGTCGAGACCGGTTGCACCACGAATAACCAGCGGCGTATCGAGCGCCATCGCCCGACCGGCAATGCCGGCCAGATCCATGGCACGGCCGAGCCAGCCGGTGGCCGAGGAGAACGGCGTCAACACGCCGCTTTCAACGATGTTCTGACCTTCGAAATGCGAGCGTCTGGTATAAGGGAACGAGGCAGCATGAACGATTGCTGCTTCGTTTCGCGAGAGCATGCCGGCAAGTGTTTTCAAGGCAGGGTGGAGCCCGAAGAACGGATTGATTTCAAGCGCCGCGGTCGCCACGAGGTTGCGGCGCTGGCGCATCAGGTCGTCGTCGCCGATGGGCGGCACGGCGGTCAGCCCGTCCATGCCGCCTTCAAGGATCACCATTACGATGCGACCGGGAGGCAGGTCCTGGGTAAAGCCATGTACGGGAAAGCCGGCAAAAAAGGCCGAGGCTCCGGTGGATGCGAGAAAAGTTCGTCTATCCATGGTCATACCTCCAGAAACTCGGGGCTGCAGGCGAGGACAACGAATTTGTCCCGCCCGCTCGACTGCTGCGCCACCGCCGATTTCGTCCGCTCGCCGGGCTGCAGGATGTCGATGATTTCATCGACGCTGCGCTGCGGCCGGCATTGCTGGTAGACCATCTGCGAGAACCGGACACGGCGCTCCAGATGTTCAGTCGAGATCCAGTCCCTTCGCCGGTCGGAAAAACCGTTGGGCTGGTGGATGCCCCAGAAATTCATGCCCATTTCATCCAACACCTGCAGCGGCAGGCGGGTGGCCTCGGCGAAATAGTTCCAGGCCTCGTCGTGCCCCGCGTAAAGCGATGCCCCGGATATGCGCAAGAGCTGCGACAGCCAGGTCAGGGGCCACAGAAATTTCTTGCCTCCGGAAACCAGGGCTCGATCGACAACGGCGCGATGGATAGTGGGCAGATCGCCATTCGAGGCGATCCAGGCGTCCTCGATCGCACCGCGGTCCTCGTCGCTTGCAGACTCTCCGATGAAATGCTGCGCCAGTTTTGCCGAAAGGTGCCGGGGCGTCCACGGATCGGCGGCCAGCATGTCGGTCAGTTGTCTTAGTGCCCCCTTGCCTGAAGGGAAGCTTTGCCCGAGCACCGATTTTGGTCCCGGTTCCTCGCGGCTGGGGAAGTAGGCGTCGGTCCAGGGGTCATCTATTGGTTCGGGCCAGCCTTCGTTGAAAAACGCGCCCCAGCCCGCCAGCACCTTGGCCGCGTCGCGGATATCGGCCTCCAGATAGCCGCGTTCCGGCGACACGGTGTGCAATTCCAGCAGTTCGCGGGCCAGATTGTCATTCAGCCCGCCGCATTCGCACCTGAGATTTCGCTGCGAACGCTCGCCGATGTTGTAGATATTGTCGAGGTAATAGAGCATCGCCGGATGAATGGTGACGCCGTAAAGCATGTCGGCAAACGAGCCGGTGAGGCTGCCGTAGATCGCCGCGTCGATGTAGTGCCCGGTGATCTCCCGGCTCGAGATGTCGGAGAACCCGACAATGAAGTGGTTGAGCCAGAAGTGTTTGAACCGTTCGCGGACTGGATTTGCACCGAGGACGGGCTGCTGGGCAAACTTGATCGCGTCCCACTCGGCGACCTTGTAGTCGCGGCTGGCCTGCATGTAGGCGGTGTTTCTCTCCGCGCCCTGCAGATCGCTTTCGTCAACCCGGATCTTTTCGGCCCAGTAATCCTGGCACCGCGTCACCCGCTCTGGCAGGTCGAAGGTGAGCGCCTGCGGCCAGGGCTCGACAATTGCCGATGATACATTTGCGTAGCCCACGGCCGGGAAGTCGCCGGTCAGCTGCTCATTCAACCATGTGTTGATGTCTGAGGGAGGCGTTTCACCAACGCCAAGGCCAAACCCGACCTTTCGCAAAGCATCAAGCTGGTCCATGCGCCCCCACCAGTTTCATTTCCCTGATGTCCAGAAAAGGCCAGTTCATGGGTTCAAGTCAATGTATTGAGTTTGATAGGTGATGGTTGGCGGCGAACGGAATCGTAAACGCGCCGTTAATTTTAGTGGTACTAAAATGCCACAGTTCCACAGGAACAATGCCGTATTGGTTATGTCAGGGTGATTGCCCCATTTTGGCCGCACCCTGTCCAAACTCTCGTCACAAGCCGCCCTAGAACGCCGGACTTCTCCCAACGTTCAAGGCGTAAACACCAACATGAAGTCACTGACCAAGGCTGCCCTGCTTGCGGCCCTGCTGGCGCTTTCGGCGCCCCTTTCCACCCTTCCTTCCTACTCTGCAACCATCATCGACGGCGTTGCCTCATGGTATGGCCCCGGCTTTCACGGCCGCACCACTGCAAGCGGTGAAGTGTTCAACACCAACCAGATGACCGCCGCTCACAAGACGCTGCCCTTCGGCACCCAGGTGCGGGTCACCAATCTGAACAACGGCCGCTCGGTCGTCGTCCGCATCAATGATCGCGGGCCCTACCACGGGTCGCGGGTCATTGACCTTTCACGCGCCGCCGCCGAGCGGATCGACATGATTCAGAACGGCACCGCCAGTGTGAGAATTGAGGTTCTGGCCTAGGCCGGGATTTACGGGAACAGCATCAGGACGCACGAGGGCCGGCAACGGCCCTTTTTATTTGCGCGGCCCTCAGATGCAGTCCTCGAACAGGCGCTTCGCCGCCTCCAGGGACAGTTCGCGCGGGTTGCCGCCGGCGCTGGGGTCTTTGATGGCCATTTGCGCCAACTCATCGATGCGGTCGCGGCCCACTCCCATTTCGCTCAACTTGTCGGGCACACCAAGGTTTTCCCTGAGCTGCAGCACATAGGCATAAAACCCGTCAAAGCCGCCCTCGATCTCGAGGTAGGCGGCCGCCAGGGCGATCCGATCCTCAATCTCTGTCCGGTTGAAACGCAGCACCGGCGGCATCACCACTGCGTTGGTCATGCCGTGATGCGTATTGTAGATGGCGCCGATCGGATGGGAGAGCGCATGAATAGCTCCCAGCCCCTTCTGGAACGAAACCGCCCCCATGGCCGCCGCACTCATCATGTGGGCGCGTGCCTCTAGGTCGGCTCCGTCGGCCACCACCCTTGGCAGATTGTCCTTGACCAGCCGCAGGCCCTCGAGCGCGATACCCTGGCTCATCGGATGATAAAAGGGCGAGGAATAGGCTTCCAGACAATGGGCGAAGGCGTCCATGCCGGTGCCCACTGTGATGATGCGCGGCATGCCCGTCGTCAGTTCGGGATCACAGATGACAATCGTCGGCAGAATCTTGGGGTGAAAGATGATCTTTTTGACGTGGGTTGCCGAATTGGTCAGAACCCCGGCACGTCCGACTTCCGAGCCGGTCCCCGCCGTGGTGGGCACCGCAATGATCGGGGCAATTTTGGCCGCGTCGGCGCGGGTCCACCAGTCGCCGATGTCCTCAAAGTCCCAGACCGGCCGCGTCTGGCCGGCCATGAAGGCGATAAGCTTGCCCAGATCGAGGCCCGAGCCGCCGCCAAAGGCGATGACGCCATCGTGGTCGCCCGCCTTGTAGGCAGCGACACCCGCAGCAAGATTTTTTTCATTGGGGTTCGGATCGACCTCGGAAAAAAGCGCGCGCCCCAACCCCGCTCCGTCGAGCTGATCGAGCGCCGCCCGGGTGATCGGCAGATTGGCCAGTCCCTTGTCGGTGACTAGCAGCGGCCGGGAGATCCCGGCCGCCTTGCATGCCTCGGCCAGTTCGCTGATCCGGCCGGCGCCGAAACGGATGGCGGTGGGATAACTCCAGTTGCCCGTCAGATTCATTTGACCGTCAGTTCCTTTCAAAGCCGCGTTTGACTTCCCAGTCGGTCACGCGGCGGTCCATTTCGAATTGTTCCCACTCGGCGGCGTGGACGTAATGATCCACCACATCATCACCCAGAGCCGCGCGCAGCATCTGTGACTTGCCGAAAGCTGCGGCGGCATCGCGCAGGGTCTTTGGGATCTCGCGGATGTTTTTCGCCGTGTAGGCGTCACCGCGGAACTCGTTCTCAAGCTTCAAACCCTTTTCGATCCCGTCGAGTCCCGCTGCAATCTGCGCGGCGAGTGCCAGGTAGGGATTGAGATCGGCGCCGCCGACGCGGCATTCCACCCGCACAGCTTTTGAGTTCTCCCCGCACACCCGGTAGCCGGCGGTGCGGTTGTCCATCGACCAGACCGCCTTGGTCGGGGCAAAGGTGCCGGCGGCGAAGCGTTTATAGGAATTGATGTTGGGCGCCAGGAAAAGGGTCGTGGCATCGGCATGATGCAGCAGGCCGGCGATATAGCTGCGCATCAGGTCAGACATGCCATGTTCCGATTTTTGGTCGAAGAAAAGCGGCTTGCCATCTGTGCTCCAGAGTGACTGATGGATATGTGAGGAACTGCCGGCAAAATCATAGGACCATTTGGCGAGGAAACTGGCGGAATGACCCTGCTGGTCGGCGATTTCCTTGGTGGCCTGCTTGACCAGAACATGCTGGTCGGCGGTGGTCAGCGCGTCGGAGTAGACAACGTTGATTTCACCCTGACCGGCGTCAGCTTCGCCCTTGGTGCACTCAACCTCGATCCCGGCGCCGAACAGCCCATTCCTCAGGGCGCGCATCACATGTTCCTCCTTGGAGGTCTGGAAAATGTGATAGTCCTCATTGTAGGCGCTGATCGGCGTCAGATCGCGATAGCCATTGTCGGCGGCTTCCTCGAAGCTTTCCTTGAACAGATAGAATTCCAGTTCGGTTGCCGCCTTGGCGACCATGCCCTTGTCCGCGAGGCGCGCGAGTTGTTTCTTGAGCACGTTGCGCGGCGACATGGTCACGGCGCCGCCGTGATGGTCCGCGACATCACACAGCACCAGCGCGGTGCCTTCCTGCCAGGGGATCAACCGCAGCGTGTCGAGGTCCGGGGTCATGACATAGTCGCCATAGCCCTGTTCCCAACTGGCCGACTTGAAACCGGGGACCGGTTCCATTTCCATGTCCACGGTCAAAAGATAGTTGCAGGAATGGGTTTCCTTGTGGGCATGCTTGACGAAATGGTCGGCGTGAAAGCGCTTGCCCATCAGCCGGCCCTGCATGTCGATCTGGGCGGCGATAACCGTGTCGATCTCCCCCGATTTCACCAGCTTCTTCAGCCCGTCAAAACTCAGATTGCCTGCCATGCGTGTCACGCCCTTAATATTCTTTCGCGGAAATCCCCGGCCAGCATGCGCCGCCCGGGGATCGCTTTGTCAAGTCGGAGGAGCTTGACCCTTAGGTGTAGCGATAGGGCCGGCCGGCAGCCGCCATATCGGCGTTGTACCGCTTGATGATTTCCACCACCCGGGCCTTGGTCTCGGATTCCGCGGCGATTTCGTCCCAGAAGACGTGTGCCGCATCCTCGACCGTCTGCCATTCGGCATCGGGGATGGTGGTCAGGGCCATCTTGGTGCCGTTGACGCGCAGGCTGGCTTCGCCGCCCCAGTACCACCACTGGCGGTAATAGTGCGAACTGTCAGCCATCATGTTGAACAGCGTCTTTAGGTGATCGGGCAGTTCGTTCCAGCGGTCCATGTTGGCGTAGAACGAGCCAACCCAGGCACCCGAGATATTGTTGGTCAGGAAGTAGTTGGTCACGTCAGCCCAGCCCACCGTGTAGTCCTCGGTGATGCCCGACCAGGCAATGCCGTCGAGCTCGCCGGTCTGGACGGCAACCTCGATGTCTTCCCAGGGCAGTGTGACCGGTACGACGCCGAACTGCGCCAGGAAGCGGCCGGCGGTGGGGAAGGTGAAGACCCGTTTGCCCTGCAGGTCGGCCAGCGAATTGATCGGGTCCTTGGTGGCAAAATGGCAAGGATCCCAGGAACCGGCGGAAATGTGCTTCACACCAACCTTTTCATATTCCTCCGCCCAGATTTCGGCCAACCCGTACTGGTTGAACAGTACCGGCACGTCGAGCGAATAGCGTGAGGCGAAGGGGAAATAGCCACCGAACACGGTGACTTCGGTGGGCGAAGCCATTGAATCATCGTCCGACTGTACGGCGTCAATTGTGCCGCGCTGCATGGCGCGGAACAATTCACCGGTCGGCACCAGCGAATCGGCGGTATAGAGCTCGATCTGCATTTCGTCGCCGGCCACAGCGTTGAATTGATCGATGGCCGGCTTGATCACATGTTCGGCCAGCGCCGGTCCTGCATAGGTCTGCAGGCGCCAGGTGATGGTCGACTGGGCAATCGCCGGTGCGGCCAGAGTAGAAGCTCCGACGGCGGTGGCACCCAGACCGGCCTTTTTCAGAAAATCACGTCTGTTTGTCATGATGACGTCTCCTTGGTTGAAGTTCGCGTTGGGGGGTTGCCCCTTGCAGAAAGTGCCGGCACAGCACTTCCGCGTCCCACTCTTCGCCGGTATTTTGTCCTAGTTCCCATACACTTGTCCCGGCAGCCAAAGTGCGATTTCGGGGAACAGCATGACGATTGCGAGTGCGAGGATCATCACGCCGACAAAGGGGAAGATCGAGCGGTAGATGTCGCGCAACCCGATCTCGGGCGGCGCCATGGCGCGCATCAGAAACAGATTGTAGCCGAACGGCGGGGTCATGTAGGCAATCTGGGTGGTGATCGTGTAGAGGACCCCGTACCAGATCAGGTCGAAGCCCAGCAGGGCGACCAGCGGCACATAGAGCGGGGCGACGATCACCAGCATGGCGGTGTCGTCGAGGAAGGTGCCCATGATCAAGAACGAGAGCTGCATCAGCACCAGTACCATCCAGGGTTCGAGGTGCATTTGGCCGATAAACAGGTTTTCGATGGCCTTGACCGCGCCCAGCCCGTCAAAGACGGCCCCGAAGCCGAGCGCGGCCAGAATGATCCACATGAACATGCAGGAAATGAACAGCGTCTTGCGGATCGAGTTTTCAAAGACCTCGTAGGTCATGCGGCGTTTGAACACTGCCGCCAGAATGGCGGTGAGCGCACCGATGGCCGAGCTTTCCACCAGCGAAGTCCAGCCGTTGACGAAAGGCACCATCATGGCGGCAAAGATGGCCAGCGGCAGAATTCCCGCGGACAGAAGGCGCAATTTTTCCGCCAGCGGCACGTTGCGTTCTTCTTCGGGCAGGGCCGGGCCGAGTTGCGGCTGGATGGCGCAGCGGATGGCGATGTAGATCATGAACATGGCCGCCATCATCAGCCCGGGCACCACCCCGGCAAGCCACAGCTGGCCGACCGGCTGGCGGGCGATCATGGCGTAAAGCACCAGCACCACGGAGGGGGGCACGAGGATGCCGAGGGAGGAACCGGCCTGGATGACGCCGGTGACCATGATCTTGTCATAGCCGCGCTTCAGCAGTTCGGGCAGGGCGATGGTTGCGCCGATCGCCATGCCGGCCACGGACAGTCCGTTCATCGCCGAAATCAGCACCATCAGCCCGATGGTTCCCAGTGCAAGTCCGCCGTTGAGCGGACCCATCCAGACGTGGAACATCCTGTAAAGATCGTCGGCGATCTTGGATTCGGACAGGACGTATCCCATCAGGATGAACATCGGCAGGGTCAAAAGCGGATACCAGTTCATCAGGCCGATGGCGGCCGAGAAGGGGATATCGGCCCCGCCGACGCCCCACAGCAGCACCGCGGCAAGCGAGCCGACGGCGCCGATGGCGCCGAAGACGCGCTGGCCGGTGAACAGCAGCATCATCATCGAGGTGAACATGAAGATGGCGATATATTCGTAAGGCATCAGATCTCGACCTCACGAATGGTGGCGATGTCCTTGATGAACTCGTTGAGCGCCTGCAAGAGCATCAGGAAAAAGCCGAAGCTCATGATCAGCTTGATCGGCCACATGACCGGCCGCCAGGCTGTGCTGGAGCGTTCCAGCGTGCCGATCAACTCGCCCACCGCAGCGGGGCCGCCAGTGAAGAAGGCAACGATCAGGCTCCACAGATAGGCGAAATAGTCGAGCCCCCAGTGCCCCAGCGAATAGGTCAGCGAGCCAATGCCGCCGTAGATGAGGACGCCGAGGAAAAACATCAGGCAGATGACGGTGAAGGCGTCCATCCAGGCCTTCTGCTTCGGTGTCCAGCCGCCGTAAAACAGGTCCATGCGTACATGGCCGTCCTCGCCGCCGCGCATGGAATAGGGCCCGCCCAGAATATAATAGGCAACCATGGTGAACTGGGCCATTTCCAGCGTCCACAGGGACGGGTTGAAGAAGGTCTTGGAGATCGACGACCAGAGCAGGATGCCCATCAGCACGAATATGCCGTACATGGCGATGCGGCCGACATAATAGTTGAAGCCGTCGATGGCGCGGACATAGAGTTTGAGGAATTCAGGCATGGCCGGCCCCGCTTGGTTCTCTTGCCGAAACCTCGAGCAAGGCCGCATCCAGCCACGGCGCCAGCCATTCCGCCATGTCCCGTTCGCTTTCAGGGGTCGGGACCCGGTCATTGCGGATTTCAATCATGACGTTGGGCAACCCGTGCGGAAGGGCATGCACTTTCAACGTGTGTGTCACGCCGTCCTGGGGGCCGTACGGCATGTTGCGCCGCACATCATAGCGGGTCTGGTGCTGAAGCTGACCGAGCAGCGCATCGGCCAACCGCGCGTCCTCGTCGTGCAGAATACCAATGTCATAGTTGCGCACCACACCGGCATAGGTGGGGTTGAAGGTGTGAATGGTCACAAGTGCCGGAGGGCGGCCCTCGTTGATCCGCTTTTCGATGAGCGCGGAGAGCGTATCGGCGAATGGCACATAATAGGTGAGGGTCCTGAGGTCCCGCTCGACCTTTGACAATCCCTCATTTCCCGGCACGACATAGACTTCGCTGACCGCCGGCATGGCGGCTTCCGCTTCCGGCGGGCGGTTACAATCATAGACCAGCCGTGAAACGTTCTGGGACACCAGCGGTGCATCCAGCAGGGCTGATAGGTGCTCGGATACGCCGCGTGCGCCGGGATCCCAGGCGATATGGCTTTGCAGCGCCTTCTCATCGAGACCCAGGTCGGCGAACTGCGGCGGAATGTGATTGGAGGCGTGTTCGCATACCAGCATCAACTGGCGCGGACCGGCGGCATTGAGTACGCTCACCGTGCCGGTGTGCCTTTGATCGTCGGCGGTGATCTGTGCCCCGGTGGCCACCACGTCCCGTCCCTTGATGCGCGTTCTGAAACAAACTCTTCAGAATCTGCGAGACAGTCAAGGAGATTTCTGAAATCATCCTTTCATCGGGCACAAACCGACGCTGGCCTTGTTTGTGCCCGGACAAGGGGCGAGACTTGGTGGGATGAAAAACACAGCCGTGCCCAGCGATGACCTGACCGTTGCCGAACGCATGCGCCAGCGGTTCGACGACCTGACGCGCGCCGAACGGCAGCTGGCCAGCACCATGCTCGGCAATTATCCCGTGACCGGCCTCGGTTCGATCACCACGGTGGCGGAAGCCGCAGAAGTCTCGACACCAACCGTGGTGCGCATGGCCAAAAAGCTCGGCTTCGCCGGCTTTCCGCAGTTGCAGGCAGCGCTGAGAGCGGAGCTTGAGGCCACCATTTCCAACCCGATCGTCAAACATGATCACTGGGCGCAGGACGCGCCGGATACGCACATTCTAAACCGGTTCGCGGCAGCGGCGATGGAAAACATGCGGTTGACCCTCAACCAGCTCGAGCCGGACCAGTTCGACGCGGTGACCGGGCTCCTGGCCGATGAGAAGCGCAAGATTTATGTGGTTGGCGGGCGCATCACCCGGGCGCTGGCCGATTACCTGTTTACCCACCTTCAAGCCATCCGCAACGACGTGACGCTGATCGCCTCGAACTCAAACACCTGGCCGCACTATGTGCTCAACATGGCCAAGGGTGACGTGCTGGTTGCCTTCGACATCAGGCGCTACGAACACGATATCCTGCGATTGGCGGAAATGGCCCGGGAACGGGGAGTGAAACTGGTGGTGTTTACCGACCATTGGGGCTCGCCGGCAGCGTCCGGGGCAGATCACAGTTTTCACGCCCGCATCGAGGCGCCCTCGGCGTGGGATTCCTCGATGGTCAGCCTGTTCATTGTCGAGGCGCTGATTGCCGCCGTGCAGAACGAGACCTGGAAAGATTCCAAGGAGCGCATGCACGAGCTGGAGCGGCTGTTCGACCAGACCAAGCTGTTCCGGAAGTTCATCTAGCGTTGGGCGCTGCCACCGATTGCCGACATGGATTCCGCGATCGCCAGCAGCGCTTCGAGCATGGCGGCGGTGCTGACTTTCAGATCGCCTGAATTGTCGATGTGCACTGCCTCGAAACCCGGCTCGTCGATCCTTACTTCCCGGTCCAAACGGGAGGCGACTTCCGCAGCGCTTTCCCGTCCACGTGCCACCAGTCTTTGAGCCCGTACGTCACGGTCCGCGCCAATAACGATCACCCTGCATTCAGGATATTTCCGCTTCGCCTCGGGCAGGATGCGCCGGGAGCCGTTGCACACCGCGACAAGTCCATTGTTGACCTGGTCCAGAATCGACAGCGGAATCACATATCCAAGCCCGTGCGCCTCCCAGCTAAGAGTGCATTCGCCACCCGAGTGTGCCCGTTCGAAGTCTTCGCGGGAGAGCGTGTCGTGATCCTCGCTTTGCTGATCAGCCTGCCGGGTCACCTGCCGCTTGGGAAAGACGAAACGCGGATCGCCGGCGAGTTGTTCGGCGGCACGGGCCAGCAGCGTATCCTTGCCGGCGCCTGACGGGCCGACGACCAGAACCAGCCGCCCCCTGCCTTCACCCATCAGATCACGCGTTGGCCCTGACGCCAGACGGCGCGAATCACCGGCATGCCGTCAATCAGGGTTACCCGGGCGAAATCGGCGCGCTTGCCGACGGCGATCTCTCCGCGATCTTCCAGACCGGCGGCCTTCGCCGGATTGCGCGACACTTTGGCGACGGCTTCGGGAAGGGAGATGTTCTCGGCAGCTTTCGGCAAGGCACAGGCCGCCTGCATCAAAGAGAAGGGCACATAGTCCGAACTCAGCACATCGAGGTGCTCCTGCCGGGCCAGCTCGGCGGCTGAAATATTGCCGGAGTGGGAGCGGCCCCGCACCACGTTGGGCGCGCCCATCAGAATGGCCAGTCCGGCATCCCGTGCCGCCGCCGCCGCATCAGCGGTGGTGGGGAATTCGGCTATGGCAATGCCGTCAGCTCGCGCCTCTTCGATATGTTCGGCGGTGGCATCGTCGTGGCTTGCCAGTGCCAGCCCGGCCGATTTGCCCATGTCGACAATCCCGCGCCGGTTGCGCCCGGCATAGCGGCGCTGGTCTTCCAGCCGTGCCTCGATAAAGCGCTCCATTTCCGCATCGGAGCGGCCGGTCTTGCCCTGGTAGTAGGCGTAATAGAGATCCATGGTCACGAATTGGCGTTGGCCGGGCGTGTGATCCATCAGCGAGGCGAGTTTCACCGGCTCGGCGCCATGAAACGTCTCGAAATGGCTGAGCGCGTCCGAGGCCGACAGTTCGCAGCGCAGGTGCACAAAGTGTTCCGCCCGCAAGCGGCCATCGGCGCGAGCCGTCTTGATGGCGCCCAGCAGCACTTCGGCATGCTCGCCCAGATCGCCCTTGTCGTCCGGGTCGGAACCGAGCCGCAGCGCGTCGAACACGGTGGTGATGCCTGACGCGGCAACCTGCGCGTCGTGGGATTGCAGTGCGGCCATCGGGTTCCAGAACACCAGCGGACGCGGGTGGTAGTGGCTCTCGAGGTGATCGGTATGCAGTTCAACCAGTCCCGGCAGCAGAAAATCGCCTTCGAAATCCTCGGCAGGCGTTGCCGACGTCCCCGCATCGATCCCGGATATCAGGCCCTTGTCGAAATGAACCGACCCGTCGACGATTTCGTCGGCAAGGATCAGGCGGGCGTTCTTGAATGTACCGGATGGAAGCGGAGCCATCAGGCGTCTCCGAATAGTTGATAGTCACCGATGCGGACAAAAGGTTTGCCCGCTTCGGGTTCATGATAGATGGAAATGGCGCTGAGGGCGTAGGTCTCGTCAAGAGCCGGCGCGAACCATTTGCGGGCCGCCTTGATGAAAACGTCCTGCTGGCTGACTTCCAGCCGCCCGGACAGGGTCAGGTGCATGCGGAACTGGTTCTTGACGTAGGGATATCCATACTGGTCGAGCATTTGCACCTGCTCGGGGTTCAATCCGGCACTCATGCGCACCAGCCGTTCCTCGACTTCAAGCGGCGCCCGGAGGGGCTCGAAATAGTCAACGCAGTCAGCCGCCAGTTCGGTCAGCGTCTCATTCTGGTTCTCGGGCACCAGGGCAAGAAAGCCATCGATAATCTTGAGTTCCAGCTTGCCGATGGGCGCGGGTTTGAGGCGTGCCGACAGGGCGCGCGCCACGGCCTCAAGCCGTGCACGGTCGACGCCAGCCGCCAGCCGCATCGGCGGTTTCAGCGTGGCGTGAAACCCGTACCGGCGTGGCGAGCGGGTGGCCTCAATGAACTCGTCGGCCGGAATCTTCTTGAACGTGGGCTGTTTCAGAAAGGTCTCCGCCGCGGCGTCACGGCCCAGCCATTCCGCGCTCAGCCGCCAAAGCGAACTTGTGCGTTGGGGCGCATAATAGATTGCGAAGCGTTCAGCCATCGGGAGAGAAACTCGACTGAGGTGTAAAAGGCGTCGTTAGCATGCCGAATATGTCGGCGGCGTGACAATCAATTCGCCGTGCCGGACGGGTAGGCGGTCACGGGCGCTCCGGTTGGCCGATATTCCAGCCCGATCAGCCCGTCATAGCCGTTGGCCCGCAGCCAGCTTATCCAGGCTTGCCAGTCCATTCTGCCGGTACCGGGCTCATTGCGCCCGGGATGGTCGGCCAGATGGGCGTGTGCGATGCGGTCGACGCGGCCCTCAAGCACCTCGGCGATGTCCTCGTCCATGACGAAGGAATGATAAAGATCGTAGAGCAGCCGCACTTCGGGCCGGTTCACTTCATCGACAATGTCCAGCCCCTCTTTGGTTGACGTCAGAAAATAACCGGGATGGTCGACTCGGTCATTGAGCGGTTCGAGCGCCAGTGTGACGCTGGTATCCTTCAGCACATCAGCCGCCCGTTTCAGGCAGGCGACAATTGCCTGATGCTGTTCTTCACGGGAAACCCCTTCGCGCGCATTGCCGGCCTGGGCAATCATCACTGGTGCGCCGAGTTGGCTTGCAGTTGCGGCCGACTGGGCCAGCCCCATCAGGAATGCCTCATGGTTTTCCGGATCGGTCAGCCAGACCATCGGCTCGGCCACAATCGCGGCCAGTCTGACGCCGGTTTGGTCAAGCGCCTGCCTGATCTCAGCGACGTCCTTTCTCATCCAGCCCCAGAATTCCACTGTGTCGAACCCGGCTTGCTTGGCGCGGTGGATGCGGTCGGCAATCGTATCGCCTTCCTGCTTGAACAGCAGTTCGATACAGGCGGAATAATGGATCATGGCGGACTTTCAGACTTGCAGCTTGTTGAATCTGCCGCACAATATGATTGCAGCGGCAAATATGCCAATCTCTGCAAAATAGGTTTGGGGAATAAGTGAATGGACTGGATCAAGCAGCGGGTCATGGCGGGTGAGCGCTGCCTGGGTGTGGGGGCCATGCTGGGGTCGCCGATGGCGGTCGAACTGATCGGCAAGCTCGGGTTCGACTGGGTGTGGATCGACCACGAACATGGCGTTTCCGGCGCCCACGATCTGCTCGCGCAGCTGCAGGCGGCGGCCATCCACAAGATGCCGGCCGTGGTCCGGTTGCCCGCCAATGAATTGCAGCAATTCAAACAGGCGCTCGATTTCGGCGCGGCCGGGGTGATGGTGCCTTACGTCAATACTGCCGAAGAGGCGGCCCATGCCGCCAGATGCTGCCGCTATTCGCCCGACGGACTGCGCGGCATTGCCCAATCCACGCGCGCCGCCCAGTTTGGTCTGGCCTTTGACGACTATTATCCGGTGGCGGACGAAAACGTTTTGACCGTAGTGCAGATCGAAACGCCCGAGGCGGTTGAGAATGTTGAGGAAATCGCGGCGGTCGAAGGGGTGGACTGCCTGTTCGTCGGTCCATTCGATCTCAGCGTATCGATGCGGCTGACCAAGCAGTTTGATCATCCTGATTTCGTCGCTGCGCTCGATCGGGTGCTGGCGGCTTGCAGGGCCAACGGCAAGGCGGCGGGCATTTTGACGCCAACCCTGGAGCTCGCCGACGCCTGGCACAAAAAGGGTTTCACCTTCCTTGTGGTGGGCGGCGATGGCGGGTTGATGGCCAAGGCATTGTCGGGGCTCAAGGCACATTTTGACGGTTGAGAGACATCTTAAGGGGACGCAAGGAGATCGAAATGGCAAGGATCGGATTTATCGGGCTGGGAATCATGGGCAAACCCATGGCCCATAATCTTTTGAAGGCCGGGCACACGCTGGTGGTGCACAGCCGCAGCCCCGGCCCGGTGAACGAACTGGTGGAAGCCGGGGCGACAGCGGCGCCCAATCCAAAATCGGTGGCTGAACAGGTCGACATATTGATCACCATGCTGCCGAACTCACCGGATGTCGAAAAGGTCATCAAGGGCGAAAACGGCGTTCTGGAAGGTGCTCGTGAAGGGTTGATCATCGTCGACATGTCTTCGATCGCACCCGGTGTGGCGCAATCTCTGGCCAAACTGGCCAAGGAAAAAGCCGTGACCTTGCTCGACGCACCGGTCTCCGGGGGCGAGCCCAAGGCGATCGACGGGTCGCTGGCGATCATGGTGGGTGGCCCGGCAGACGCCTTTGAAAAGGTCCAGCCGATCCTTTTGAACATGGGTGCCTCGGCGGTCCATGTCGGCGAGGTTGGCGCCGGCAATATCACCAAACTGGCCAATCAGGTGATTGTGGGGGTAAATATCGCCGCCATGTCCGAAGCCCTGACGCTTGCCGCCAAGGCCGGTGCGGACCCGGCCAAGGTGGTGGATGCGATTTCCGGCGGTCTTGCGGGCAGCACGGTGTTGAACATGAAGGCGCCGATGGTGCTCAAGGGCAATTACAAGCCAGGTTTCCGCATCGAATTGCACATCAAGGACCTGAACAACGCCCTCGATACAGGCGCCATGGTCAATTCACCGCTGCCCCTTTCGGCGCAGGTGATCACCATGATGAAGAACCTCGCCGAACACGGCCATCAGTCGGACGACCATGGCGGCCTGATCCAGTATTATGAGGAGCGGGCAGGGGTGAAGGTGCGGGGCTAGTTCGCAGGCCGGCTGACATATTCCAGAAGGCTGGCGAGCGGCACAAAGGGAATGCCGAGGTGATCGCTGAGCCCTGCGGCGCAGGTGGAAACCGTCGACACGCCAACCCGGCAGTTGTCCGGGACGTCGTTTTTGGCGAAGCGCAGGGCGTGGGCATTGAGTTCGGGCTGATACATGCCCTTGTCTCCCGCGTATCCACAGCAGGTCACCGACTTCAAAACGGCGATTTCGGTGGCACAGGCGGCGGCAAGCGCTTCGGTCATGGGCTGTTCGTGCATGCGCTGGGCCGAACAATTGTGGTGCACCGCCACCACGTCGATGGCGTTGGTGATGGTCAGGTGCGGCAGCACGTCAGCCAGAAGGAATTCGGCACTGTCGCGCACCTTGGCGCCGTCATGCTGCAGATGCAGCGCACAGGTCGACATGTCGGTGACCGTGTCGAACCGTCCATCGCCATTGATGGCTGTCAGGGCGGTGCGCAGTTTGCCGCCAACCTTTTCAGCTTCTTTGGGGAAGCCCTTGGACTGGAAAGGCTGGCCGCAGCACTGGCCGCTGAGCTTTTCAGGCAGCACCGGGTTGAAGCCGGCCCGCTGCAACAGCGCCATCATCGCGTCTGTCACGGGCAACAGGTCGAGCCCGGTCAACTGCTGTACGTTTTTGGGCAGTCCGAACATGCGTGAGGCGCAGGCCGGGAAATAGGTGATGCGCCCGCGCGGCGCGTTGGCGACGCTGACGGGTTTCGGGGCGCCCGGACCCCTGGTCAGGCTGCGGTTGGGCCTCGGCACCTTGTGGCCGGAGAAGACGTTCAGTCCGCCCGTCAGCGCATCGATGACCCCGTCACCCACCACGTTACGGGCAAGCCCAGCCGCGCCAACGGCGAGACCCATTGAGGCTTCGACCGCCCCCAGATTTCCCGCCGCCATTCCGGCTACGGAATCGGCAAAGCCCGAGCGTTTCCGGTCGCGGTTGCCCATGATCATGGTGCCGGTCTCGATGCCGACCGGGCAGCGGGTCGAGCACAGGTTACAAGCGGCACAGGTATCCATGCCCGCGTGCACGAACCCCTGTTCAAGCGCGGTCAAAAGATCATCGTCGCTGCCATCCATGGCCAGCCGTTTCTTCTCGCGGGTCACCGCGATGCGCTGGCGCGGCGAAAGGGTCAGGCCGGCCGACGGGCAGGCCGGTTCGCAAAAACCGCATTCGATGCACAGGTCGATGATGTCGTCCGATTCCACCATATGCTTGGTGGACTTGAGGTGGATCTTTTCATCATCGTTGAGCAGCACACCGGGGTTGAGCAGGCGCTCGCCATCGAACAGGGACTTCACATGGCCCATGATGTCATAGGCGCGTTTGCCCCATTCCAGTTCCACGAAGGGCGCGATGGCGCGGCCGGTGCCATGTTCCGCCTTCAGTGAACCCTGATAATCGATGGAGACCATCTGGGCGAGATCGGCGGAAAAGGCCTCGAAGCGGGCCAGTTCAGCTGGGTTGGAAAAGTCGGCGTGCATCTGGAAATGCAGGTTTCCGGCCAGCGCGTGCCCGAAAATAATGCCTTCGTGATAGCCGTGCCGGTCGAGCACGATGCGGAGATCGTCGACAGCATCGGCCAGCCGGTGGATGGGCACCGCCGCATCCTCGGTCAGCATCACCGTACCTTTGGGGCGGCTGGCCCCGGCCGAGGCGAACAGACCCTTGCGCACATCCCACATGCCCTGTTGCAGGGCGACGTCCCTGGTGAATTCGGGTCGCGAAAGCGTGCCGATCTCCATCAGCGCCACCGTGGCCTTCTCGATCTCGCGATCCAGACCCTCGGCGCTTTCCGCCATCAGTTCGATCAGCACGGCCGGCGATGTGTCGGTCAGCAAATGCAGGAAGGGCTGCATCGCCGGCTTGTCCTCAACGGTCGCCAGAGCCTTGCGCTCGATGAATTCGGCTGCCGCGACGCCGACATGGTGCAGCGCCTCCACGCCTTGCGCCGCGCGGTGGTTGGTGTCGAAGGGCACGAGACCTGTCGCCTTGTGCGGATGGTCGGGCACCGTGTTGTAGGTGATCTCGGAAATGAACCCCAGCGTGCCTTCCGAGCCCACCATCAGGTGGATGAGGATGTCGATAGGGTCGCTGAAATCGACCAGCGCATTCAGCGAATAACCGACCGTGTTCTTGATCTGGTACTTGCGGCGGATCAGGTCGACCAGTTCATTGTCGCGCTGGACGTCATCGCGCAACTTTTCCAGCCCCTCGATAATGTCGGGCCGCTTGATGCGGAAGGCGTCGCGGGACGCCTCGTCGCCACTATCAAGCACCGTCCCGTCGGTCAGGATCAGGCGCAGCCGGTCCATGGTGTGATAGGTGTTCTGGATCACACCGCAACACATGCCGGACGAATTATTGTTGACCACGCCGCCGATCTTGCAGGTGGCCTGGCTGGCCGGGTCGGGGCCAATCTTGCGGTCATGCTTTTTCAGCGCCGCATTGGCATTGGCGACGATCACCGAAGGACCAAGGCGGACCTTTTCGCCATCGTCCTGAATGTCGATGAAGCGCCAGCCGTCTCCGAGCACGCAGAGTACGCCGTCGGTCACCGCCTGCCCGGAAAGGGAGGTTCCTGCGGCGCGGAAGGTCAGCGGCAGGCCCTCGGCCCGGGCCGCCTCGATCACCGCGCGCACCTCGTCCTCGGTATTGACGATCACCACCAGTGCCGGCACCAGACGGAAATAGCTGGCGTCGCCGGAATAGGCATAGGTGTAAAGCGGATCGGTTTTCAGCCGGGCCGGATCAATCAGCGCTTTCAGCCGCTCGGCCGCGCGTTTACCCGCCGCAGTTCTTTCGGACATTCATTCCTCCGCGCCGGTGTCGCCCCGGCTCAGGCAGCCATGCTGTCATATTGACGGCGCGCCTGCCAAGTGGACAAATTCGACCCCATGCTGTTTGCCGCGCAAAGGCCCCGTCCGCCCCTCGACCTGTTCGTCGAACACATTACCTTTTTTGAAGGATACATGCCCGCTCACCAGCGGGAAAAGATCGTCCCGGACGGGGCGATCCAGATCATTGTCGATCTGCATGACCGGTCGAAACAGAAGTATGACAGCGAATATGGGGAAAGCGGGCGCAGCTTCACCCGCTCGTGGATTGCCGGCATGCAGATGGCGCCGGTCATCATCGAGGCCCAGCAACAGGCGTCTCTGCTGATCATCCGCTTCCGCCCTGGCGGGGCGCGGCCTTTCCTCGGGTTTTCAAGCGAAGGGCTGAACGGACTGGTCGAGCCGTTCGAGGATGTGCTGGATCGCGCGGCGGTGGAATTGCGCGAGCGGGTTCTGGAAGGGGAAACCGCGGCCATGAAGCTGGCATCGGTCGAGGCCTGGCTGCTGGGCCGGATCATGGATTTTTCCGGTCCGCCTCCGGTGATCGCGCACCTGGCCGCGCGCCGGTACGCACCCGGCCTGCAGGTTGCTGAACTGGCCGATGAACTGGGCTATTCCACACGGCAGCTGCGCAACCTGTTTCACACCTGGGTGGGGCTTGGCCCCAAGCAATTCCTGCAGGTCAGCCGCTTCAAGCAGCTGGTTGCCCACCTTGCCGCCGACCGGTCGAAGGTGCCGGACTGGGCGGCGCTGGCGCCGGAGTTCGGCTATGCCGACCAGTCCCATCTCACCCACGAGTTCCGCCGCTTTGTCGGCATGTCGCCGGGCCGCTATGCGGCACTCTATGCCGGTCAGGAGAATTTCCTGCCCATCCATGTGCCGCAAGATCCGGTTGACGACCGCCGATTGCCGATTTTTGCAAGACCGGCGGAACAGGTTCCGGCATGATCCGAGGATCGAAACGGGGGATATTTCCATGGACGGGATTAACTGGCTGGCGGTGATTGCCGCAGCGCTTTCAACCTTTGTCATCGGCGGGCTTTGGTATTCGCCGTTGCTGTTCGGCAAGGCCTGGATGCGCGCCAACAATTACACCGATGAAGATCTGAAACGCGGCAGCCCGGCGATCATTTTCGGTCTGTCCGGCGTTTTCGCGCTGATCATGGCGGCCAATCTGGCGGCTTTTTTGAACTTCGAGGGGGTCACCCTCGGGTTTGCGGTGGGCGCGGCGCTGGCTTCGGGCCTTGGCTTTGCCGGCATGGGGCTCGGCATCGTAGCGCTGTTCGAGCGGCGCAGCTTTTCCTACATCGCCATCAACGGCGGCTATCTGGTGGTGGCGTTTCTCGTCATGGGGCTGATCCTCGGCGCCTGGCGCTGAACTCTTAAGCGAGGCTGGACAGGCCGACCGGCGACGTCTATCCCCGGGGGCACCTTCCCGGGATCTGTCCATGCTTCAAGCCCTGTTTAATTCGGTCCTGCCCGTCTTTGCCATAGTGGGGATCGGCGTCCTTCTTGCCCGCACCGGGGTGATGGAGGTTTCGGCGGCGCAGGTCATCAACAAGTACCTGTTTCTGGTGGGGCTGCCAGCGCTCGGGTTCGGCTTTCTGGCCCGCACAGATCTTGGGTCGTACGACTGGCCGCTCCTCGGCGCCTACTTCACACTCGAACTCTTCATCTATGCGCTGGCCTTCGTGATTTTTCGCTACGGGCTCAAACGGGGCGCGGCGGAATCGGTGGTGCTCGCCATGGGCACTTTCTTTGCCAATCACCTGCTGTACGTGCTGCCGATCGCCATCGCCGAGTACGGGCAGGAAATCGGGCTCGAAATCATCACCTTCGTCACCATCGACGCCGTCATTTTCTATGTCGGCTCGATCATCTGGCTGGAGTTCCTGACCGCCCGTGAAGGCGGGGTGAATTTCGCCGGCATCGGGCTCAATCTTCTGAAAAACCCGCAAATCATTGTCACTTTCCTGGCGCTGGGCGCAGCCGCGATCGGTCTGCCGATGGACAATGGGTTGGGCACCTTCACCGATTTTGTCGGGCGTTCGGCGGCGCCCCTGTCGCTGTTTGCGTTGGGGCTGATCATGAGCCAGCAGCGGATCGCCGGGCGGCAGGCCGTGCCCTGGGCACTGGTCGGCACCAATCTGGTGGTGCTGCCGGCGCTGGGATACCTGATCTACGTCTTCGGTTTCGGCATGGAGGTCGAGCGGGTGGCTCCGGCCATTCTTGTGGCAGCCGGCCCGGTCGGGCTGATGCCGTTCGTTCTGGCGCTGCAATATGGACAACCGACAGGCGAGATTGCCCGCGCGGTGCTTTATTCAACCATCCTGTCGGTGATCACCGTCGCGATCGCCCTGCAGCTGGTTTGACCTTCAGCCGTTCTGCTGGATGTTGAGGATGCGGTTTGCAGAAGCAGCCACTTTTGCCTTGGCCCCTTCCATCACACCCGAGCCCCACCAGCCATCGTGCAGCCGGTCATAGTCGAGCTTTTCGGTCATGGCGATGATCTTGTTGATGGCGCGCGGGCCGAGGTTCACCCGGTTGGGTGTCGACCACATGAAGGAGACCCAGTTCTTGTCGTTGCCGGTGAAGATCGTGTCGCCGGTCAGAAGCGCGCCCTTGCCGCCTGCGCCTTCCGGCCAATGCACCAGGGCCGAGCCGTCGAAATGGCCGCCGGTGACATGCAGGGTCACACCATGACCGAGATCAAGGAAATCACCTGAAAAGAACTGCACGTTTTCATGCGGATACATCAGCCACTGACGGTCCGCCTCGGGCAGGTAGATGGGAACATTGCCCAGCTTGATCGAATTGGTGACGATGGTGCCGTAAAGATGCGGATGCGAGGCGACGATGCCGCGGACGCCACCGCGCCGATTGATCTCGGCCACACCGGCCTCATCGAGCAGCGGGAAACCGTCGAACAGAACCCCGCCCTCGGGGTGCTCGATCAAGAGCGCCCGTTGATTTATCGCGACGCCGGGCTCGACGCCGATACCCAGAAGACCGGGCTCTTCTTCGTGCCAGATGGTCTTGCGGTCCTTTGAGAGCTCTGCTTCATGGGTCCATTGCTGACCATTGGCGCCGACATACTGCCGGGGGTCCTCGCAGATCGGGCAGGATGCCGGCGGTGAGGCGGAGGGCGTGAATTCGGCCGCGCAAGTCACGCAGATCCAGGGGTGCAGGGTGTCAGGCATTGGGGCTTCTCCTCGGCTGATCCGTCAGACTAGCCAAAAGTCCCGCAAACAAAAGCTCCAGATTCTTGTTTTTGTCGCGTTTCCGAACCGAACAGGTGGGACCCACCTGTTCTGGAAACGCTTCAGCGATAATTCTCCGGCCATTCCCCGAAGGCGGCATAGACCCTTGAGGTGACCGCCCGCAATTCCGGATCGGGCAGCCGTCCGGAAATCGCATAGGAACGCGGGCCGTCGATCCAGTAATAGGTGCCGAGGTCCTCGTGTCTTGCCAGCTGCCAGGCGGTATCGCTCATGCCGTTGTTGCGGGCGATGATCACCGAGACGCGCTGGCCGGTCGCGTCCTCGAACAACAGCATGGCGCCGGGCTGGCTGTTAATCGGCAAGAGCCGTCCACCCACCAGCTGGAACCCTTCCTCGCTGAGATCGGGGATGACGAATTCCCAATCGAGCCGCTTGCCCAGCCAGGAACTCAGGTGCTCGGTCTCGTCCGGGCCCACCTCGACCGCATGGCGCTCCTCGCTGACATAGGTCAGGTAGGCGTCGGCGGCTTCATCAGTGAAGGCGGCGAGCAGAGGGCGTTCGGCGGGTACCGGGGTAATCGACCAATGCAGGCCATAACCGGCCATGCCGCCCAGCAGCAAAAGGGCGACGGCCGCCGCCACGTTGCGCCACCAGGGGGTGCGTGAAACCACCGGCGCGGCGCTCAGCAGGGTCAGGTCTTCGGGCCTTAGACTTGTTTCGGACGCAAAGGCATTGCGCAAAGCCTCGTTCTGGGCCTGCCAGTCGGCCACGTCGGCGGCGGCTTCCGGATGGGTCTCCAGAAAGGCCTTCACTTCCCCGCGGCGCTGGTCATCCAACTGCCCATCGACGTAGGCGTGAAGGTCGTCCTCGGAAATGTGCTTTTGATCGTGGTTCATGGTCATCTCACCCTGAGCGGCAGGATATTGTCGCCGCTCAAAATTTCGCCAAGGTTGCGGCGGGCACGCGACAGTCGCGACATCACGGTGCCCAGCGGAATGTCGAGAATGCGCGCCACCTCGGCATAGCTATAGCCTTCAAGCGCCACCAGCAGCAGCACGGCGCGGCCTTCCTCGGAAATCAGGTTGAGCGCGCGGACCAGCCGATCCTGCTCCAAAGGATCAGCGACCGGCGCCGGATCGGCAATTTCGCCGGCGTCTTCCATCGGCGCGGTCTGCGGCCGGGCGCGTCTGTTGCGCAACAGGTTGCGATGCTGATTGGTCATCAGAGTGAACAGCCAGGCTTTGAGATTCTGGCCGCGCCAGCTTTGCTCGTGGGCGAGCGCCCGCTCCACACAATCCTGGAAGAGATCGTCTGCATCGGGCGCGTTGCCGGTCAGCGCCCGGGCATAGCGGCGCAGTGACGGCATATGTTGGGCGAGTTGCTCTCGCATCATCAGGAGTGCCGGATGCGCCAATGGCGGTGGGCGCATCCGGTTTTCGATCCCTGAGCGGGTCAGTGGATCATTCAGTTCATCACCACGTGCCAGACGTCGCCAACGCCGTCGCCGGTGGTGTCACCGGGGTTGGCGTCGTCCTTCCAATAGTAGAGCGGCCAGCCGTCGTGAGCCCACATCTGGGTGCCGTCGGTGCGCTGCACGATGGTGAAGGCGCCCTCAGGCTGGGCGTCATCAGCGGCATAGAACGGCGGCCAGTTGATGGCGCACTGCTCATAGCAGTTGCTGACGCCGGGTTCGTCCCGGTCGAAAATGTAAAGTGTGTAACCGGCTTCGTCAGTCAGCACCGAACCGATGTCGGTTTCGCTCATCATTGCCGGAGCGGCCATGGCAAATGTCGTGCTGGCCATCAGAACAGCAGCAGCGCCCAGGAATTTCTGCATTATCGTCTCCTTTTGCCCGCATCATGCGGACAGTTCCTCGTGAATATGAACGATCCGGCAAATGTGCCGGATATGGGTTAGACACCCCCCGCCACGATATTATTCCCTCTTGTGGCAAAAATAATTCTGAAAACGAAACAGCCCGGCCCTGATCAAGGGCCGGGCCGGTTCACTGGCGTCCGGGTTGGATGTGGTTCAGCCGAGGTCGACGTTGAGCCGGCCGATCTGATCGGCTGCGGATTTGAGGATGTCGGCCAGTTTCTTCTGGGTGTCCTCGTCGCCGTCGATGGCGCCAGCGATTGCGCTCTTCAATGCCTTGCGGGCTTCATTGACTTCGGGCAGCACGCCCGGGATGTCCCGGTCGCCACGCTTTTCACGGCGCTCGCGGAGTTTGGAGCGCATGAATTCGGCACGTTTTCCGATGTGGCTCAGCCCTTCCAGGATGGCTTCGGCGTCGGTGCGGTTTTCATCGAGATGGGCGCGGCCCGCCTCGGTGATGGCGTATGTCTTCTTGTTGCCCTCGATCCTGCTTTCGGCATAGCCGGCTTCCTCGAGAAAGGTCAGGGCCGGATAGATGACGCCCGGACTGGGGCTGTAAACGCCGGCCGACTTGTCTTCTATGGCCTTGATCAGGTCATAGCCGTGGCGCGGCTCATCGGCCAGCAACAACAGAACGGCCAGGCGCAGGTCGCCGCCGCCAAGCAGGCGGCCGACGCGAAAATGGTCGCCGAACCCGGCGCCATCATCGTCTTGCGCCATGCGGCTCATGAAACTGGCAAAGCGCCGTCTTCCGGAGAAATGGTGGTCGTGATGGTGGCAGCCGCCGCCATGGTGAGAATGATGTCTGTGCATCGAATCGTCCTTACGATATATCTTACGTTGCGACATGGATAATCCTCAGGACCAACACTGTCAAGAAACATATCGTAAGATATACAAACCTTCGGGTGTTATCACGTTCGGGGACGAAAAAGCCCGGTACCTCGCGGTACCGGGCTTCAAAAATGCTGGTCGCTGAGCGGGGAGCTTATTCGCTCTTGGTCTCTTCTTCAGCCGGTGCCTCAGCTTCGGCTGCTGCTGCAGCTTCTGCGGCCTTCTTGGCTTCTTCCTCGGCAGCCTGCTCGGCGGCAAGAGCCGCTGCGGCTTCCTCGCGCTCGGCTTCGCGCTGGGCGCGGGCCTCGGCAGCCTCGAGGCGTTCACCTTCGCGGATGCGCTTGGTGCGGGCGTTGGTGGCTTCAAAGATACGGGCCGACTTGCCGCGGCGATCGCGCAGGTAATAGAGCTTGGCCCGGCGCACCTTTCCGCGCTTCAGAACTTCGATGCGGTCGATGTTCGGCGACAGGACCGGGAACACACGTTCCACGCCTTCACCATAGGAAATCTTGCGGACGGTGAAGCTTTCCTGCAGGCCGGATCCGGTGCGGGCAATGACCACGCCTTCATAGGCCTGGAGGCGTTCTTTTTCGCCTTCGCGCACTTTCACCCACACCTTGACGGTGTCGCCGTGGGTAAACTCGGGGTACTTCTTGGAGGCGGAAAGCTGTTCCGTCTGCTCTTTTTCGAGCTGCTGGATAATGTTCATGTCTCTGTTCCGTTTGATCTTTTCAAAGGGGCGATTCCCGGCAGCACTGCGCTGCCATGTCACCCGGTCTTGGTTGGACGGAAAATCGTCGCGGGCGCTATACATGAGCGGGTGCGAAGAGTCCAATCTTTTCCGCCGTTTGGGCGATTTCCAAAAACTGTTGCAGATGTCGCATAGCCTGACTGGACAGATGTGCTTATAGGTCCACGCGTCATGAGTTCAGAACGCGCCAGAAACCTGTTGCCGCTTGCGGGCGAGTTCCTCGCCGCGCTGGCGATGCTGGCCATCCTGATCCTGAGTTTTGCGCCGGTCACCCCTGCCAATTCGGTGCTGTCCAGCGCCACGGCGTCCGAACTATCGGCGGTCTCGGCAAGCTGGTGCGGTGGTTCTGTCCAGGGCGGCGCGGATCATCATGCAACCGCCTGTCATGCTTGCCGGGTCGATGCGGTGGAGCTGCCGCCCGCGCCATGCACGGCCGAACCGGCTTTCACCGCTCTTGTGCCGGCCCCGCTTGCCGAACAGCGACTGTTCGTTCCCGGCGATCCCACGGGTCCCCCGTCCGGCCCGCGCGCGCCACCCTTTGCCGTCTGATCCCCCAATCGCGCTGCCGAACTGCAGCGCGCCTCCCAGATCAACGACATTGGAAATTTCACATGAACAATCTCATTCGCGCCGCCCTTGCGGCCCTTGCCCTCGTCTTCACCCCCGCCATCACCATCGCCCATGAAGGCCACATGCATGGCGCCATCAGCCTCTCCGGTGCTTTCATCCGCGCCATGCCGCCCGCCGCACAAAACGCCGGCGGGTTCCTGGTCATCTCCAATGACGGCCAGGCCGACGATGCGCTTTTGATGGTCACCTCGCCGTTGGCCGGTGAGGTCCAGATCCACGAAACCACCATGGTCAATGACATGATGCAGATGGGTCCGGTCGAGGGCGACCTTGTCATCCCCGTCGGAGAAAGCGTGACCTTTGCACCGGGCGGGCTGCATCTGATGTTCATGCAGGTCGAAACCCCGTTCGCCGAAGGCGACGAGGTTCCAGTGACCCTGCACTTTCGTGAAGAAGGTCCGGTCGACCTGGTGATGCCGGTCGTGGCGATCGGGGCCAGCGTGGCCCCGATGCAGATGGACCATTCAAGCCACTAGGGCTTGAGCAAATCCGGGCGGCGCCGGCGGGTGAGCTTTTCGCTCTCCGCCCGCCGCCACTTCTCCACCCTGGCGTGATCACCCGAGGTCAGCACCTCGGGAATATCGACCCCTTCAAAACTCTGAGGGCGGGTGTAGTGCGGATATTCGAGCAGCCCGTTCTCAAAGCTCTCGTCGGCATGGCTTTCGGCACTGCCGAGGACGCCCGGGATCAGCCGCACCACGGCCTCGAGCAGCACCATCGCCGCCGCTTCGCCGCCGGCAAGCACATAGTCGCCAATGGAAACCTCGGTGAGGGTGCGGCTGTCGATGACCCGCTGGTCGACACCTTCAAATCGCCCGCAGACGATGACCGTACCGGGCCCTTCTGCCAGATCGTGCGCCATTTTCTGGGTCAGCGGTGTGCCGCGGGGGCTCATCAACAGCCGCGGCCGCGGGTCACCTTCAGGCGAAGTGGCATCGATTGCCGCCGCCAGAATATCAGCCCGTAGCACCATTCCGGCACCGCCGCCGGCGGGCGTGTCATCCACCGACCGGTGCCTGTCTTGGGCAAAGTCGCGCAGCTGGGTGGCGTTCAGCGACCACAGGCCCTCGCTCAGCCCGCGGCCCAGCACCGATGCACCAAGCGGCCCGGGAAACAGGTCGGGAAACAGCGTGATGACGTCGGCGCGAAAGCTCATCGCGGTTCCTCACCGAGCACCTCATCCGGCGGCACGATGGTCACGGTGCCACTGGCAATATCCACCCTGGGAAACACCGCCATGGTGAAGGGCAGGAACGAGGTCTCGCCGTCTGAGGTGCGCACCTCAAGCACATCTCCGGCGCCATAGTTGGCAACCGAAACGACTTCGCCGTGGTCCGACCCGTCTGACCAGACGGTCTTCAGCCCGATCAGGTCGGCCTGCAGGAACTCATCTTCCGCAACCGTTTCCGAAAGACGCTCATGCGGCACGAACAGTTCTGTGCCGTTCAGCGCTTCGGCCGAATTGCGGTCGGTCACGCCTTCAAGCGAAACGATCAGCATGTTCTTTTGAACACGTGCCCTGGTGATGGTGAGCGAAAGGTCCGGCTTTTTAGTCAGCAGCGGATTGTAGTCCGCAATATCAAGCGGCGCGTCGGTGTAGCTTTGCAGCCGAACCTGGCCCTTGAGCCCGTGGGCCGCGCCGATGCGGCCCACGAGGATCAGTTTGTCTTTGGCACCAATGGCCATGGGAACAAGACCGATTACTCGGCCTTGGCTTCCTCTTCATCAGCAGCAGGGGCCTCGTCGGCCGGAGCTTCTGCGGGAGCCTCTTCTTCAGCCGGGGCTTCGGCTGCGGCCTTGGCCGCGGCTGCCGCTTCTTCTTCAGCATCCTTCTTGGCCTGTTCAGCAGCGGCCTTTTCTTCGATCCGCTCCTGGGCCTTCTTGCCCGGCTTGGCCTTTTCGGGGTTGTTGCGGGCTTCGCGCTTCAGCAGGCCTTCGGCATCGAGGAAACGGGCCACGCGGTCGGTCGGCTGGGCGCCGACTTCAAGCCAGTGCTTTGCGCGCTCGACGTCGAGCTTGACGCGCTCGCCGCCTTCCTTGGGCAGCATCGGGTTGTAGGAGCCGACGCGCTCGATATAGCGGCCGTCGCGGGGCGAACGGACGTCGGCAACGACGACGTGGTAATAGGGGCGCTTCTTGGAGCCGGCGCGGGCAAGGCGAAGTTTCAGGGTCATTCAGGTTTTCCTTGAGTTGAATGGGGTCGAATTCGGGTTGATCACTTTTTCCGCAACGGTCCGGAGCCGAGCCCGGGCAGGCCGGGGAACTGCGGGTTGCCGCCGAGATTGCCGAGACCGGCTTTCTTTGTCAGTTGCGAGAAATCGGAAGGGAGCTGTTTGGGCTCCGGTTGCGCGGATGCCCCGTCCCGGGCCGGCAGCGATTTGGGGTCGATCCCCATTTCACGCGCCATGCGCCCCAGTTCGCGGGGGTCCATGTTTTCCATGTCGGGCATTTGGCCCATGCCCGGCATCTTGCCGCCCAGCAGTCCGCCAAGGCCACCCAGTCCGCCCTTGCCGACCTTTTTCATCATGGCGGCCATCTGCTTGTACTGTTTCATCAGCTTGTTGATTTCGCTGACTTCGGTGCCCGACCCGGCGGCGATGCGCTTGCGGCGCGAGGCGTTCAAGAGTTCCGGCCTGGCCCGTTCCTTCTTGGTCATGGAATCGATGATGGCGACCTGCCGGTCGAACATTTTTTCATCGACATTGACCCCGGCCATGGCCTTTTTCATCTGGCCCATGCCCGGCATCAGGCCCATCAGGGCGTTCATGCCGCCCATTTTTTTCATCTGCAGAAGCTGGTTTTTCAGGTCTTCGAGATCGAACTGACCCTTTTTCAGCTTCTTGGCCATCCTGGCCGCTTCTTCGGCCGAAACATGCTCCGAGGCCTTTTCGACCAAGGAGACAATGTCGCCCATGCCCAGAATGCGGTCGGCGATGCGTTTGGGGCTGAAATTCTCCAGTCCGTCGAGTTTTTCGCTCACACCGATCAGCTTGATCGGCACGCCGGTCGCAGCGCGCATCGACAGCGCCGCACCACCGCGTCCGTCACCGTCCATGCGGGTCAGAACGATACCCGTCAGGTCCACCCGGTCGGCAAACGATCGGGCGAGATTGACCGCGTCCTGGCCGGTCAGCGCGTCAGCGACCAGCAAGGTTTCGTGGGGTTCGGCGACCGCCTCGATCTCGGCGGTTTCGGCCATCAGCTCTTCATCGATATGGGTGCGGCCGGCGGTATCGAGAATATAGACGTCATAGCCGCCGCGTTTGGCGGTGTCCCTGGCGCGCCGGGCGATCTCGACCGGGGTCTGGCCGGCGACGGTCTCGAGCACATCGACCTCGACCTGTTCGCCCAGTACCTTGAGCTGTTCCATCGCCGCGGGACGGCGGGTGTCGAGCGAAGCCAGCAGCACTTTCTTGTTTTCGCGCTGCTTCAGGCGGCGGGCGATCTTGGCGGTGGTGGTGGTCTTGCCCGAGCCCTGCAAGCCGACCATCAGGATCGGCACCGGCGGCGTAGATCGCAGATCAATCGGCGCATCTTCCTCGCCGAGCACACGCACCAGTTCGTCGTTGACGATCTTGACCACCTGCTGGCCGGGGGTGACCGAGCGGGTCACCTCGGCGCCGGTGGCGCGATCACGCACCTGTTCGACAAAGGCGCGGACGACTTCCAGCGAAACGTCAGCCTCGATCAGGGCGCGGCGCACCTCACGCAGCGCGGCAGAAACATCCGCCTCGCTGAGATTGCCGCGGCCCGTCAGGCCCTTGAATATATTGCCCAGCCGATCGCTGAGGGTCTCGAACATCTGTTTTCCTTTGCGCGCGGGGCGCTTGTCTTGCCGCTTGTTCCACCTACCCCCTCTCCCTTGGGGGAGAGGGCCGGGGTGAGGGGGGCCTTGCGGCCTCTGATCAAATCGCCTTCAAAACCCGACCCAACCCATATGGGCAGGGCCAAAGCCAATTAACACCCGCGGGCGCATCGCGCTGGCGGGTGGTGACCGTGCATCTCTCGGACGCACCAGTGGCTCAGTGTCTCAGCTCTTTGACAGAGTGCGCGGTGTATGGGGGAATTTGGGGTGAGAGTCAACGTATCAGTCGGGGTGGGCCGTTGGCACCCAAATCTCGAGGAGGCTCCCCGCGGTCAGCGCTTTCGCCCGAACCGCTTTTCCAGCCGTTGTTCCAGCTCGGTCAGATCGTCAGGCACCGGCATGCCGGTGGCGCGCAATTCGGCGATCTGCTCGTGGACGTTTCGGGCAAGTTCATGCTCGTCCTCGGGTTGCTCGATCATCTGGTCGAGCAACAGGTAAATCCGGGCTTTGATATCTTCGAAGGCCATGCATGCATGTTGCACCGTTCCCGGGCGGATGTCACGCTCGCCGACAGACAGGACAGCAGAATATCATGTCAAAGCGGATCAGCATTCTTTCGGGCACGCGCGACGAACTGGGCGGCGTGGAACTGGGCATCGTCAACGTCTATGCGCGGGATGAAAAGCCGGGTGGTCTGTCGGGGCAGCTGGTGCTGGAGGGCGGCGACCAGATCATCGGTATTGGCGATAAGCTCAGGCTTGGCGGCAAAAAGTTTCGGTTGTTGGAAATAGAAGCGCACCGAACCGGCGCCCATGTTTTTCACTTCGAGGATATGGCTGAGGTGCCTGTTTCCGATCCCGCCAAATCCAGCGCTTCGCCGATCCCGCCGGTTTCCGCCGCGGCACTCGAAAGCCACCTGAAGAAAATAACACCGGACATTCTTGGCCTGCTTGGGGGTGGGCGATTTGAAATCACTGCCTGGAAAACCAGTTCGACAGACAGCATGACCACTGAGTGGAACGGCATGCAGTCCGGTCCTTCGACACATGTAATGCAAGTGGCGGTTTTCTCATCGGAGGCACACGACGCGACCGAGTGCACGCTTCGCCGCGACACGATCCGTTATGACCCGCACGAAATCTACCGGCAGGAGGTGAGCGCCTTTTGGCGGGTGGCCGACAAAAGCGCCCACGTCTTCGCGCGGGGCGAGGGCGAACAGCCGATCAGCGAAATCTGGGCGTCCGACCTGCCCGGTCCGGTGCTGGCGTTGATCCGGAACCTGCCGTCCGCCGCAAAATGAGCGCAGTTGCCGTGATGTTGCTGCCGCGTTAAGCCATCGCCCAACATTTCTCGTTTGAAGGTTGTTTCATGAAATCCCCCATCTCGGATGCCAATCTGGAAAAGCTGGCCGCGGTCTCGATTAATACCGGGCTCAATCTCAAGAAGGGTCAGCCGCTGGTCATCACTGCGCCGCTCAATGCGCAGCCCCTGGTCCGCAAGCTGACCGAACAGGCCTACAAGGCCGGCGCCTCGCTGGTCACCACCATCTATACGGACGAAGCCGACACGCTGGCGCGCTACCAGTACGGCAGCGACGAGAGTTTTGATGTGGCGCCGGGCTGGCTGTTCGAGGGGCTGGGCAAGGCGTTTACCGACGGCGCTGCGCGCCTGGCGGTTGCGGCCTCCAACCCGATGCTACTGGCCGAGATGGATGCCGACAAGGTCAGCCGCGCCAACAAGGCCCAGTCGATTGCGGCCAAGCCGGCGATGCAGCCGATCGTGACCTTCCAGACCAACTGGAACATCATCTCCTATCCGCACGTGGAGTGGGCGAAGCTGGTCTTCCCGAATGTGTCCGAGGACGAAGCGATGCAAAAACTGGCCGACGCCATCCTCAAGATCTCAAGGGTTGACGGGCCGGATCCGGTGGCGGCCTGGGCGGAGCATGACGAGGCCCTGCACAAGCGGGCCGATTGGCTGAACGAACAGAATTTCTCGGCGCTGAAATATACCGGACCGGGCACCGACCTGACCCTCGGTCTGGCTGACGGCCACAAGTGGGTGGGCGGTTCCAAGGTGGCGCGCAACGGCGTGCGCTGCATCGCCAATATCCCGACCGAGGAAGTGTTCACCACCCCGCACAAGGACCGGGTGGATGGTACGGTCTCGGCCACCAAGCCCCTCAGCTACAATGGCACGCTGATCGAGAACATTTCCGTGCGGTTCGAGCATGGCCGGATCGTTGAATCTTCGGCGACCAAGGGCGAATCGGTGCTCAAGAAGGTGCTGGAAACAGACGAAGGCGCAGCCCGCCTCGGCGAAGTGGCGCTGGTGCCGCATTCATCGCCGATCTCGCAATCGGGCCTGTTGTTCTACAACACGCTCTACGATGAAAACGCTGCCTGCCACATCGCGCTTGGCCAGTGCTATTCGGAATGTTTTGATAATGCGATCAAGACCGATCCGGAAAAGGTCAAGGCTTCCGGCGGCAATGAAAGCCTCATTCACATCGACTGGATGATCGGCTCGGACAAGATCGACATTGACGGGATCAAGCAGGACGGCTCGACCGTTCCGGTGTTCCGCAAGGGTGAATGGGCGAGCTAACCCTTATCCGCCAGCGCCTCGAGCAGCGGGCGAAGGGCTTCGCCGTACTGCTCGGGGCCGGCAGGCTGCAGGTTGGCGGTCGGTGAAGGGCGTACCCTGAAAAGGGCATCGTCCCACTCCAGCCCCAGTGCGTTGAGCAGCTTGCGGCATTCGGCTTCCCGGTCGGCCCTGAGCGCCTCGAAATCGAGGTCGTAAATCCAGCCGGGCAGCATCTCGTGCCAGTGCGCCATCAGCCGCCGGTAGCTGGTGTGATAGGTGCCAAGCTCACCAAGGTCGTAGCCGAAGGCGGCCGTGCCGCCCTCGAAGTGGGTGGTGAAGATCGACAGGCAATTGTCCACGGGGTTGCGCCTGCAATGCACAATGCGGGCGTTGGGCAACATCAGCCTGATGATTCCCACCCGCCAGAAATTGCCCGGCAGCTGGTTGAGGATATAGCGGGCACCGGGCGCCAGATGTTTGGTGCGGGACAAATAGGTGCGGCCCAGTTCACCAAAGCGCTCGGCGGGCAGGGCAGCGATCCGGTCCGAGAACAGCGTTTCGGGGTCCGACAGCCCGGCTTCATCGAGGGCATCGGAGATCAGGTGCAGTTCCCCCGCCCCGTGGATGGCGGGATGAGCCGAGAGCAGCCGGGCGACCTCATTGGCGCCGGAGTGCGGCAGGCCGATGACGAACAGCGGTCCCGCATCCGGCTGTCCGGCCCCCTCGTTCCGGGCAAACAGGCCGGCGTCGAACAGCGCGATGATCGATTCGGTCCAGTGCCGCGTGCGGTAGGCGTCGTAGGCAACGCTCTGCCGGCGCAGGCGGTTGGCCTCGGTCAGGTGGCCAAACCCCTTGCGGTAATTACCCAGGTCCTCTTCGGCCTTGCCCAGCGCGAAGCCGAGATACATGCGCGCCGGACTGCCCGGTTCGGCACGATCAAAGGCGGCGCGCATCAGGTTGATGTCGTCACCGTCGGCGGTGAATTTGTGGATGCGCGACAACATCAGATGGGCGCGAGCAAAGTCCGGGT
Organism: Devosia sp.; assembly: GCA_017794705.1. Classification (GTDB taxonomy): domain Bacteria; phylum Pseudomonadota; class Alphaproteobacteria; order Rhizobiales; family Devosiaceae; genus IH3. The sequence continues at coordinate 2,027,768 of CP051235.1, forward strand.
CAGCCCGGATGGCGTGGCGGCAGTTGGCGATTGCCTCATTCTGCCGGCCCTGCTGGTCGAGGATTTCGGCCAGCGCAAAAAATGTGCTCGCCCGACTGTCGCCGCCGCCGATGGCCGCCAGATACAATTGTTCGGCCTGATCCGGTTGACCGCGCTGCGCCTCGCTGCGCGCCAGCAGGCACAGCAGATCGGGGTCGTTGGGCTTTAGCGCCAGCGCCTCGGAAAAGGCCGAGATGGCTTCATCGAAGCGCGTCAGCCGATAGAGGGTCTCGCCCAACCGGGTGAACGTATCGGGGTCCGGCGACAGGGCCGCCGCCCGTCCGAGGCTTTCGGCCGCCGCGCTGTCGCGTTCGCTGATGATATAGGCGAGACCCAGCTGCCGGTGGGCGGGGGCGTGTTCCGGGTTCAGCGTCAGCGCCTTGCGGAATCGGGCGATGGCGTTTTCGATTTCGCCGAGATGCATCAGCGCCATGCCGAGCCCGGTTTCCGCCTCGAAATAACGGGCATCAAGTGCCAGTGCCTTTTCGAAACTGGCGGCGGCGCCATGGTGGTCGCCGTTTTCCGCCAGCGCCACGCCGAGATTGTGATGCAGGGCCGCGATCGAGGGATCAATGCCGATCGCTTTCTTGTAGGCGGTGACCGCCCGTTCCAGATCGCCCTTTGCCTTGTAGGCCACACCCAGATTGCCGGCATAGATGGCGTTGCGCGGTTCGGCGGCAGCGGCCTTTTTCAGATGCTGGATGGCTGCCGAGAACTGGCCGGATTCATGTTCGGCCAACCCGAGCATGTGGCGTGTGCCGGCATGATGGGGATGCGCCTCGAGCACCTTGAGATAGAGGCTCTTGGCCTCGTCATAGCGCCGGTCGTCATGCAGCGCGATGGCCCGTTCGAGCATCTGGCTGGGCGTTTGGGCAGGCGCGTTGGGGGTCATGAAGAATCCGGCGGTTGCAGTGCCGGAAAGCTTTAGTCAAATTTGCGCGGGTTCTAAAGGGCGGCGCCGATCAAACCTTGTAGCCCATGCGGAATCCGCCCCAGTGCCGGCCACCTACGTAGATGGGGGCGGAAACGTCCTTCATCAGCACATGGTTGCCGCCGCCCATGTCGCGCCGGTAGGTCTGGAGCAGGAACACATTGGTGTTCTGTCCGGCGGACAGGCCGGTGCGGTCGCCGAAAATCCGGCGGTTGCGGCAATTGCCGGCGTTCCAGACCGGATCGTCGCTTTGCGGCTGAGAGTAGATTTTGTTGTGGGTCGGCAAATAGCCATTGATGTCCACCGCCGCGCAGAAGGTGATGCGTTCATCGAGTTCCAGCACCGGCTCCTGGATGGCTGGCAGGTTTTTGTCGGTAAAGTTCAGATAACGGGTCGTCATCTGCTCCGGGTTGGTGCCCGGGATCGGCTGGTATCTCGTGTCAAACAGGTCCGCCTGACTGAGTTCGCCGCTGGCCAGCGCCTGTTCGTAAAGCTGCGCCACTTCGGCCGCCTTGTCCTGCACGATGCGGATGAACGGCGCATCGGCGGTTTCCACGCCGCTGTCGGCGACAAACACCATCAATTCCTCGGACACATCGAGAATGGCATCGGTGCGATGGTGGGCCAGATCGAGCTTTTCATGGCTTTGCCGGACGCCGCCGGCGACAGCCTTGAGTTCAGCACCAAGCTGTTCAAAAGCGGCCTGCGACTGGTCGACGGGGGCGCTCATCGCCTCGATTTCGCTGACCAGCGTGCCCACCGTGTCGGCCAGCATGCGCAGGTTGGTGGTGGCGGTGTTCACGGTTTCGGTGTCGTGCGCGGCGCTTTCGGCGGTTTCGGCATTGCTTTGGGCGGTGGCACGCAGGGTTTCCAGCGTGTCGGTCAGCCCGGTCAGCGACTGGGCATTCTCGCCGGTGAAATTCTCGATCTGGTCGGCAAGCCCCTTGACCGCATTGGCGATGACGGCAAAGCCCCGGCCGGCGTCACCGGCGCGGGCCGCTTCGACGCTGGCATTGAGCGCCAGAAGTTGCGTTTCCCGGGCGATCGAGGAAATGGCGGCGCTGCCGTTGCGTACCGATTTGACATAGGCGGAGACCTGATCGAGGGAAGCATGCAGGTCAAGCGCGCCCTGGCCCAGTGTGGTCATGACGACGGAGGCATGTTCGAAGGCGCTAGCGATAATGTCGGTGCTTTCGGCCAATACATCGCGGCTGTTGCCGGCGGCCTCGCGGGCGTGTTGCAAAGATTTTTCAAGGCTCTGGCTGGCTTCGCGCATGGTGCGGGTGGCCTGCCCGGCGGCCCGGATGCGGGTCATCTGGTCTTCGCCGATGGCGTGCAGATCGGCGACCAGACCGGTGGCGTCGGCAATGTCGATGCTCAACCGCTCGATGCGCTGGGCCAGTTCGGCAACGCGGGATTGGTAGTCAAAATTGTCCTGCGCCGGTGGCTGCACTTCGAGTGCCGACATCGCGCTCCTCCACTTGGTTCCCTTGCGGATTAGTACGGAGCAACCCAAAAGATTTGGTTAACCATAGAAGGCGCCGGCGGCGGCGCTGTGCGGGCGCAGAACGGTCATGCGCGGGAATGCCTAGAAAAACCCGTCATTGTGCGCCATATAGGGCCAACTTCGAGAACTGAAAGCGCGAAATGGCTGACGCGGTCCCCTATTTGAAGATGAACGGGCTCGGCAACGACTTTGTTGTCATTGACGTGCGCACCCGTCCGCTTGCGCTCAATGCCGATCAGGTGCGCTGGATTGCCGACCGCGAGCAGGGCATTGGCTGCGACCAGCTGATCCTGCTCGAACCCAGCCATCAGGGCGCCGACATCTTCATGCGCATCTACAATGCCGAGGGTGGCGAGGTGGATGCCTGCGGCAATGCCTCGCGCTGCGTGGCGGCGCTGGTGGCCGAGGAGCTGTCCCGCGACAAGGTGGTCATCGAAACCAATGCCGGTCTTTTGCCTTCGACCGTCTCGGGCAAGGTGGTGACGGTCGACATGGGCGTGCCGAAGTTCGGCTGGGACCAGATTCCGCTGAGTGAGGAATTTCACGATACCCGCGGCATCGAACTGCAGGTCGGCCCCATCGACGCGCCGGTGCTGCATACGCCTTCGGTGGTCAACGTCGGCAATCCGCATGCGGTGTTCTGGGTCAGGAACGATCCGGACGAATATGCGCTCGACCGGTTCGGGCCGCTGCTCGAAAATCATCCGATGTTCCCGGAGCGGGCCAATATCTCACTGGCCCAGGTCGTTGCGCCGGACAGGATCAAGGTACGCGTCTGGGAACGCGGGGCAGGCCTTACCCGCGCCTGTGGCACGGCGGCCTGTGCGGTGGCGGTGGCGGCAGCGCGCAAGGGGCTGGTGCCGCGTGAGGTCCAGATCGACCTGCCCGGGGGCACGCTCGACATGCACTGGCGCGAAAGTGACGACCATATTCTGATGACCGGCGACTGGACGCTGGACGGTGAGGGGCAGTTGCCGGCCGAACTGCTGGCGCCTGAGGCGGCGGAATGAGCGCTGTCGAAACCCTGACATTCGGCTGCCGGCTGAACGCCTACGAGAGCGAGGTCATGCGCGACCTGGCCGGCGAGGCGGGCATGGACAATGTGCTGATCGTCAATTCCTGCGCGGTCACCGCAGAGGCGGTGCGCCAGACGCGGCAGGCGATCCGCAAGGCACGGCGCGAAAACCCGGACCGCAAGATCGTTGTGACCGGCTGCGCGGCGCAAACCGAGGCTGAGACGTTCGCGGTGATGGACGAGGTCGATCTTGTCATCGGCAATCATCAAAAGCTGAAGCCCGAGACCTATCGGACGCTTTCGCTCGACGTTCCGGCCACCGAAAAGGTGCAGGTCAATGACATCATGTCGGTGACCGAGACAGCCGGCCACCTGATCGAGGGGATGGACGGTCGCGCCCGCGCCTTCGTGCAGGTACAGAACGGCTGCGATCACCGCTGCACCTTTTGCATCATTCCCTACGGTCGCGGACCGTCGCGTTCGGTGCCAATGGGAGTCGTGGTCGACCAGATCAAGACATTGGCCGGCAACGGGTTCCGGGAAGTGGTGTTGACGGGTGTTGATATTACCTCCTACGGGCCGGACCTGCCGGGCGCGCCGAGCCTCGGCAAGTTGGTGCAGCAGATCCTGAGATACGTGCCGGACCTGCCTCGCTTGAGGATTTCCTCGATCGATTCCATCGAGGCTGACGAAGCCCTGTTCGAAGCCATCGCCGATCCGCGGCTGATGCCGCATCTGCACCTGTCGCTGCAGTCGGGCGACGACATGATCTTGAAGCGCATGAAGCGGCGGCATTTGCGCGCCGATACGCTTGAGTTCGTCGAAAAGACCCGTGCCATCCGGCCCGACATGGTTTTCGGCGCTGACATCATCGCCGGTTTCCCCACTGAAACGGACGAAATGTTCGCCAATTCGCTGAGGATCGTCGAGGAAGCCGAACTCACCTATCTGCATGTTTTTCCCTATTCGAAGCGGGAAGGCACGCCGGCGGCGAAAATCCCCAACCAGGTGCCCAAGAAGATCGCCAAGGCGCGCGCGGCCCTGTTGCGCGAAGCCGGCGAGCGTCAGTTCGACAAGCTTTGCCGGTCGCGGCTCGGGCACCTGGAGAATGTGCTTGTCGAGCAGAACGGCATCGGACGTACCGAGCAGTTCATCCCGGTGGCGCTGGACGGCGGTCGGGCGGGTGACATCGTCCGGCTGGAAATCACTGACGTGGCGGACGGAAGGCTTGTCGGCGCGCCGGTCAGGACTGCGGCATGACGGAGAAGAAGCCGGGGTTCTTCGGGCGCCTGTTCGGGCGCGGCAAGCCCGAGGAAAAGCCTGAAGAACAGGTTGAGGACAAGGTACCCGATAATGCAGTTCCGGAGCATGATCTGGAGCCGGGTCCGCCGGAAACCAGTGCCGAATGGACCGAGCTTGAAAAGAGCCTGAAGTCGGAACTGTCCCAGAGTGAGGACACACCTCTCCCGCCTGCCCGCGAGGAACATCCGCACGAATCGCCGGCGCCGCCGGAGGCGACCTTTCATCCCGCGCATCATGAGGAAGAGGCGGAAGCCGAACCCGATATTTTGCCGGGGGAAGACGCCGCCGATGCGGTCAACCTGGCTGGACTTGAGGCGGAAGCCGAGGCTCTTTCAGAGCCAGAGCCAGAGCCAGAGCCAGAGCCAGAGCCAGAGCCAGAGCCAGAGCCAGAGCCAGAGCCAGAGCCAGAGCCAGAGCCAGAGCCGGTTGCCGAAGAACCGAAGCGCGGCTGGTTCTCGCGCCTGACCTCGGGGCTAAAGCGCACTTCGGACAATCTGACCGGCAACATTTCGGCGATCTTCACCAAGCGCAAGCTTGACGATGCAACGCTCGAGGAACTCGAGGATGTGCTGATCCAGGCCGATCTCGGCATCGACACGGCGATGGCCATCACCGAGGCACTGGCCAAAGACCGCTACGACAAGGAAGTGAGCACCGAAGAGGTACGGGCGGTGCTGGCCGGCGAAGTGGAAAAAGTGCTGGCGCCCGTCGCGCAACCGCTGGACGTGGCCGGAAACGGCGGGCCGTTCGTCATCCTGATGGTCGGAGTCAACGGTTCGGGCAAGACCACCACCATTGGCAAGCTGGCGCAGAAGTTTACGGGCGAAGGCAAGAAGGTCATGCTCGCCGCGGGCGACACGTTCCGCGCCGCGGCCATCGAACAATTGCAGGTCTGGGGCCAGCGTGCCGGTGTGCCGGTCGTCACCCGCCCGACCGGCTCCGACGCTTCCGGTCTCGCCTTCGATGCCGTGACCGAAGCCAAGGCCGCCGGGTCTGACGTGCTGATCATCGACACCGCCGGGCGGCTGCAGAACCGCGACGAACTGATGGCGGAACTGGAAAAGGTGGTCCGGGTCATCAAGAAGGTCGACGAGACCGCGCCGCATGCCGTTTTGCTCACGCTTGATGCCACTACCGGGCAGAACGCCATGGGCCAGGTCGAGATTTTCGGCCAGCGGGCCGGGGTGACCGGACTGGTGATGACCAAGCTCGACGGCACGGCGCGCGGCGGCATATTGGTGGCCATCGCCAAGAAACACGGACTGCCGGTGCATTTCATCGGCGTCGGGGAAAGTGCCGAAGACCTCGAGCCGTTCTCGGCAAAGGATTTCGCGGCGGCCATTTCCGGGGCGGCGACGTGATCGACCGCGCCCTAATGGCAAAATGCCATACGTACATCAGCGGTCATGCGCCCCAGTCGGTTTCCGACCAGTTGAATGCGCTCGCCGCGAGTGAACATGCGCAGCTGCCGCCGGACCGCTATGGCGAAGGCGGGGCGACCACGCTTTTGGAGCAGCGGTGCGCGGACCTCACCGGACGCGATGCCGCCCGCTTCGTGGCCAAGGGCATGATTGCGCAGATGGCGGCGATCCGGGTCTGGTGTGACCGTTCACAAAGGCCGACAGCCGCGGTGCATCAACTCAGCCATTTCAACCAGGATGAAATGGGCGCCATCGAGCGGCTGCACGGCATCACGCTTTTGCGTTGCGGCGAACTTTCCGGCCCGTTCACTGTCAAGCATCTTGACGAGCTGGGCGAGCTGCCCGGCGTCGTCTCGGTTGAATTGCCCCTGCGCAATTCAGGCTACAAGCTGACACCGTGGGACGATCTGGTCGACATTTCCAATTGGTGCAGGGACAAGGGTGTGCCGTTTCACATCGACGGCGCCCGCGCCTGGGGCGCTGCCGTCGCCTACGGCAAAAGCCTCGCCGATATCGCAGCACTTTGTGATTCGATTTATCTCAGCTTTTACAAGGAGCTGGGCGGGCTCTATGGCTGTGTGCTCTGCGGCGACAGCGCTTTCATCGCCGATGCCGATACCTGGATCAGCCGGCATGGCGGCATTCCATTCCGTCAATTCCCGGCGGCGATTTCAGCGCTCGACGGATTGGCCAAACATCTTCCGCATCTCAAGGACTATGCCGACAGGGCCCGTGAGATAGCGGCGGCGATCAACCGGGTCGAAGGCGCCTTCACGATCCCCGCCGTCCCGCACACCAACGGCTTCCAGATCGGGATGGAATGCGACCCTGAAACCGCGGAGGCCGCGCTTCTGCAATTGACCGAAGAGAGCGGCATCTGGATCGGGCCGGGGTTCTATGCCATGGCGCGTGAGGACCAGTGCTGTTTCGATGTCGAAGTAGGCACCGCGGCGATGAGCCTTGATGCCGCCACCTGGGCGGCACATATTGAACGTCTGATTGAGATGACACGCGCAGCCGCGGCCCCGAAAGCGGCAGAGTGAGATGATGAGCGAACAGAACCCGAACCCCACCGAAGCCAAGGAACCCGAGGTCAACTGGGACGAGTTGCGCCCGCAACTGATCAAGCTGGCGCTGGAACTGGGGCCGCTGGTGGTGTTCTTCCTCGTCAACGCCCGCGCCGACATTTTTGCCGCCACCGCCTGGTTCATGGCCGCCATGGTGCTGTCGCTGGCGCTTTCATGGTTCATCATGAAGCGGATCGCGGTCATGCCGCTGGTCACAGGTGTCGTGGTGCTGATCTTTGGCGGGCTGACGCTTTACTTGCAGGATGACACGTTCATCAAGATGAAGCCGACCATCGTTAACGTGCTGTTCGGCTCGGTGCTACTGGGCGGCATGGTGTTCGGCCAGTCGCTGCTCAAATATGTGTTCGGCGAAGTCTACAAGCTGCAGGAACGCGGCTGGTGGCTGATGACCTTGCGCTGGGGCGTGTTCTTTTTCGTCCTCGCGGCCCTCAACGAAGTGGTGTGGCGGAATTTTTCCACCGATGCCTGGGTCGCCTTCAAGGTCTGGGGTATCATGCCGCTGACTTTGGTCTTCTCCTTCTTCCAGCTGCCGTTGCTGAACAAATACGCCTATTCGCCCGAAGCCGAGCCGGCGGAATAGTCGCTTGGCTGATCTCGAGCGCAACAAGGCTAACGTCAAGGCGTTCTACGAACTGGCCTTCACCGGCGGGCAACCGCGTGAAGCGGTCGAGCGTTATGTCGGCACCAGCTATACGCAGCACAATCCGCATGTGGCCAACGGTACCGAAGGTTTCATCGCCTATTTCGAGCGCATGGCCAAGGAGTATCCGGACAAGTCCATCCGCTTCGTGCGCACGATGGCCGAAGGTGATCTGGTGATGGTGCACACCCACCAGGTCTGGCAGGGCTCGGACGATTACGCTTCGATGGATATCTTTCGCTGTGACGCCGACGGCAAGATCGTCGAACATTGGGATGTGCTGCAGATCATCCCGTCCGAAATGGCTCATGAGAACGGGATGTTCTAACCCGAGGTACCCCGCGCCGCCTCAATGGCGGGCACCAGCGACTGTTCATAACTTTCGGCGTTGATCGGGCCGATGTGCTTGTAGGTGATGATGCCGTCGGCATTGACCACAAAGGTTTCGGGCACACCATAGACACCCCATTCGATGGAGGCGCGGTTGTTGGTGTCGGCCCCGATCGCCTCATAGGGGTTGCCCAGTTCACGCAGAAAGGTACGGGCGTTTTCCGGGGCGTCGCGCTGGTTGATGCCGAACAGGCGGATGTTCTGCTCTTCGGTCAAGCGAACGAGGAACTCGTGTTCATCGCGGCAAGGGATGCACCATGAGGCAAAGACGTTGACCACGGTCACCTCGCCTTCCGGCCGGTCCTGAAAGTCTTCAGTCCCGAAGCCGGGCAGGGGGAAGCCTTCGCTTTCAAGCGGACCCAGCGAAAACTCGGGCACCGGCTTGTCGATCAGTACCGAAGGGATCAGCGAGGAATCGCGATAAATCTGGGTGGCGAACAGGGCCACCAGTCCGACCAGCAACAGCAGCGGAAACGAGAAAAGGATCAGCCGCTTCACGAGGGGCTGTCCGTTTTGGCGCTGCGGCGGCGGACGCCCCGGCTTTCCAGCTCTTCGAGGCGCCTTTTCTGGTTTGCTGCGTCGCGCAGCGTCCAAAGGATGAGGCCGAGGGTAACCAGGGTGACCCCGCTCCAGGCGCCGACGATATATTGCGCGTGCTGGCCGAGTTCGATCATGCCGTTGCCCCTTCGGCAACATGGCGGCGTTCAAGGCTGCGCACCCGGCGGCGCTCGATTTCGGTGCGCATGCGGAGGGTCTGCAGCAATGCGAACAGGAAGGTGAAGGCAAACATCATCAGGAACAGCGGCATCAGGATCGAGCCGGGCATGGTCGGCCCGTCAGCCCTGAACACCGAAGCGGGCTGGTGCAGCGTGTTCCACCAGTCGACGGAGAACTTGATGATGGGAATATTGACGGCGCCGACCAGCGTGACGATGGCGATCAGGCGCGGGCCGTTGGCCTGATGCTCGAGTGCCCGCCACAGGGCAATCAGGCCGAGATAGATCAGAAACAGGATAAGGGTCGAGGTCATCCGTCCGTCCCACTCCCAGAAGGTGCCCCAGGTCGGGCGGCCCCACAGGGCGCCGGTGAACAGGGCCATGGCGGTAAAGGCAGCACCCTGCGGCGCGGCAGCCTTCATCGACACGTCGGCCATCGGGTGGCGCCAGACCAGCGAACCCACGGCGCTTACCGCCATCAGACCATAGACCATCTGGCTCAGCCAGGCGTTGGGTACGTGCACATACATGATGCGCACCGTGTCCCCCATCTGGTAGTCGGCGGGCGAGTTGAAGAAGGCGAACCAGACCCCCAAGGCAAAGAACAAGGCGCTGATCGCGGCCAGCGGCCAGATGAAAAAGCGCGACCACGCCATGAAGCTGCCTGGATGGGCGAGGCGGGAAAACCAGTTTGTCGGTTGGGTGGCGTCGGTCATCGGGCTTTGCGGTTGGGGGATGAGGTTGATCTAGTCCTCAGCCAGTTTCAGCGCAAGGGCGATGGCAAAGGGTGAAAAGGCGGTGGCCAGCAGGCTGATTGCCACAAGAAACAGAAAGGCCGCCGAGGATGTGCCCGCACCCGCCGCCGGGGCGATGGCCGAAACGCCGAAAATCAACACTGGAATTGTCAGCGGCAATATGATGATCGGGGCGAGAAATCCCCCACCGCGCAGGGATACTGCGACCGCCGCGCCAATTCCACCGAGGGCGACGACGGCGGGTGTCCCGGCGAGCAATGCCAGCACGGTGCGCCAAAGCGCCGCGCCGTCCATGGTGAACAGCATGGCCATCACCGGCGTCATCAGGATCAGCGGCAGGGCGGTCACAAGCCAGTGAACCAGCAGTTTGCCGAGGCAGATCGCCGCCAGCGGCAGGTTCGCATGCCGCATCAGCGCCAGACTGCCGTCTTCATGGTCGTTGAGGAACAGCCGGTCCAGCCCCAGCAGCATCGACAGGAGCACCCCGACCCAGATCAGGGCCGGGGCCAGTTGCGCCAACAATTGTTTGTCCGGGCCTATGGCGATGGGCATGATCGTGCCGACGGCGAGATAAAAGGCGATCAGTGTCAGCGTCGACCCGCCGGAACGCATGGCGAGGGTCAAATCGCGACGGACAAGAGCCAGAAAGGCGCTCATGCGCCGGCTCCCATGTCTAGCGTCTGCGTGCGTTTCGACTTGAGCGGAATCTGCCGGTGGGTTGCGGCAATCACCAGTCCCCCTGCAGCAAGCTGGGTATCAATCAGACCGGCCACCCAGTTATCGCCCTGGGCATCGAGGGCCGATGAAGGTTCGTCCAGCAACCAGACCGGGCGCGGGGCGACAAGAAGACGGCAAAGCGCCAGCCGGTGGGTCTGGCCAGCCGACAGGTTGCGGGCGGCGTAGGCGCCGAGCCCCTCGAGCCCCGCCGAGTTCAGGGCCCGTTCCACCCGGCCGGGGTCACCGCCGAACATTCGGGCCCAGAAGTTCAGGTTTTCAGAAAGCGTGAGGTCCGGCTTGATGGCGTGCCGGTGGCCGGAGAAATGGATGAGGGTCTGCGGCTCTTCGATCACCTGCCCTCCGGCCGACCATGCAACATTTCCCGTTGTGTGAATAAGGCCGGCCAGCGCCAGCAGTAGAGAGGACTTTCCGGTGCCATTGGCGCCGGTGAGCAGAACTGCCCCACTCGCCGAACAGGCCAGATCGAGCCCGACAAAGACCAGCCGTTCGCCGCGCGTGCACTCAAGTGCCGACACTTTGAGCTCGATTTGCGGGAAATTTGCCGGCTGGGTCATGAATTAGGTGATATTCAAGCGGTGGGGCCACTGGCAAGCCTGAAATGATTGCACTATAAGGCGCGTGAATTCGGCCCGAGCGGCCCTTTTCATCGCCTGCTCCGGTCCGGGGCTGCCACATTGGCGCGCCAGAGCCGGGGTGAACCGTGACACCCAATAGATAGGCGGCGCGACGTGACCGACAGTTCTCCCAACAGCTTCAATGCCAAACAGACGCTTACCGTAGGCGGCAAGGACTATGTGATCTATTCGCTGGTCGAGGCCGAAAAGAACGGTCTGCCGGGCATTTCCAAATTGCCCAATTCGCTCAAGGTGGTGCTTGAAAACCTGTTGCGGTTCGAAGACGGACGTACGGTCAAAAAAGAAGACATCGAGGCGTTCGTCACCTGGCTGACCAAAAAGACCTCCGATCATGAAATCGCCTATCGCCCGGCCCGCGTGCTGATGCAGGACTTCACCGGCGTTCCTGCGGTGGTGGACCTGGCTGCGATGCGCGACGCTACCGCCAAGCTCGGCGCCGATCCGCAAAAGATCAATCCGCTGGTGCCGGTCGACCTGGTCATCGACCACTCGGTGATGGTCGACAGTTTCGGCACGCCGCTGTCGTTCAACCAGAACGTCGAATTCGAATATCAGCGCAATGGCGAGCGCTACGAGTTCCTGCGCTGGGGCCAGTCGGCGTTCGACAATTTCCGGGTGGTACCGCCGGGCACCGGCATCTGCCATCAGGTCAATCTCGAATATCTGGCGCAGACCGTGTGGACCAAGGAAGAGGGTGGCGAGACCATCGCCTATCCGGACACGCTGGTCGGCACTGATTCGCACACCACCATGGTCAATGGCCTGGCCGTTCTGGGCTGGGGCGTCGGCGGCATCGAGGCAGAAGCGGCCATGCTTGGCCAGCCGGTGACGATGCTGATCCCCGAGGTTGTCGGCTTCAAGCTGACCGGCAAGATCAACGAAGGGATCACGGCAACCGACCTGGTGCTGACCGTAACCCAGATGCTGCGTGCGCACGGGGTGGTGGGCAAGTTCGTCGAATTCTACGGACCGGGACTGGATGCGCTGTCGCTGGAAGACGAGGCGACCATCGCCAACATGGCGCCGGAATATGGCGCGACCTGCGGCTTTTTCCCGGTTGACGAGGATACGCTTGATTACCTGTCCACCTCCGGCCGCGATCCGGAGCGGGTGGCGCTGGTCGAAGCCTATGCAAAGGCGCAGGGCATGTATCGAGATTCCAATGCACCGGACCCGGTGTTTACCTCAACGCTGGAACTCGACCTGTCGACGGTGGTGCCGTCGCTGGCCGGACCGAAGCGTCCGCAGGACCGGGTGATGCTGGCCGAGGCCGATGTCAAGTTCGCCGAGGCGATGCATGACCTCGCCGGCGGCCGCAAGGATCGTACCTCGCTGCCGACACCGGATGGCGAAAGCCGTTATGTTGACGAAGGTGCCTCGGGGGCCGACGACATTCCCGAAGAAGCACGTTTCGAGGTGCATGGCTATGATCACGGGCTGGCCGACGGCGATGTGGTGATCGCCGCGATCACCTCTTGCACCAACACGTCGAACCCCAACGTGCTGATTGCCGCCGGGCTGGTGGCGCGCAAGGCGCACGCGCTGGGCCTGAAGACCAAACCCTGGGTGAAAACTTCGCTGGCCCCCGGCTCGCAGGTGGTGACCGAATATCTCGACGCTGCCGGGCTGACCGATGATCTCGACGCGCTCGGGTTCAACCTTGTCGGTTATGGCTGCACGACCTGCATCGGCAATTCCGGTCCGCTGCCGATCGAGATTTCCAAGACCATCAATGACAATGATCTGGTCGCCTGTTCGGTGCTTTCGGGTAACCGTAACTTTGAGGGCCGGGTCAATCCTGACGTGCGCGCCAACTATCTGGCTTCACCGCCGCTGGTGGTCGCCTATGCGCTGGCCGGATCGATGAAGGTCAATGTCGCCAAGGACCCGCTGGGCGAGGACAAGGACGGCAACCCGGTCTATCTCAAAGACATCTGGCCGACCAATGCCGAGGTCGCCGATCTGGTGCGCCAGCACATCACGCCTGAAATGTTCAAGTCGCGTTATTCCGACGTGTTCAAGGGTGACAAGCTCTGGCAGGAAATCGAGGTGACCGGCGGGGAAACCTACAACTGGAATTCGACCTCAACCTATGTGCAGAACCCGCCCTATTTCGAAGGGCTGACCATGGAGCCCAAGCCGGTCGAGGACGTGAAGGGTGCGCGCATCCTGTCGCTGTTCCTTGATTCGATCACCACCGACCACATTTCCCCGGCCGGCTCGTTCAAGATCAATACGCCGGCGGGCAAGTATCTCAGCGAACGCCAGGTGGCGCCGAAGGATTTCAATTCCTACGGGGCGCGGCGCGGCAACCATGAAGTCATGATGCGCGGCACATTCGCCAATATCCGCATCCGCAACCAGATGGTGCCGGGCACCGAAGGCGGTTTCTCCAAGGGGCCGGACGGCGAGACCAAGGCCATGTATGACGCGGCCATGGAATATCAGGAAAAGGGTACGCCGCTGGTCGTGTTTGCTGGCAAGGAATATGGAACCGGCTCGTCGCGTGACTGGGCCGCCAAGGGCACCCGCCTGCTCGGCGTCCGCGCCGTGGTGGCCGAAAGCTTCGAGCGCATCCACCGCTCCAACCTGATCGGCATGGGCGTCCTGCCCCTGCAGTTCACCGGTTCGGACAGCTGGAAGAGCCTGGGGCTGACCGGCGACGAAGTGATCGATATCGAGGGCATCGGAGACATCACCCCGCGCGCCAACGTCAAGGTCAAGATCACATTCGCTGACGGTACGGAAAAGGTCGCGGACACCCTCTGCCGGATCGATACGGAGAACGAGCTGGATTACTACCGCCACGGGGGCATCCTGCACTACGTACTGCGCAATCTGGTCGCCTGAGACCGCGCGTCATCGTGAACTGAAATGGCCCGGGTTCTGCAAGGCACCCGGGCCTTTTGCTGCCGGTCAGCCCGGCTTCCGCGCCACCATAAATACGGCTTTCGACTTGTCGTCGCCAGGCTGCCAGTCGGTTTCGACCCCGAAACCGGCATCGAGCAGGCTCTGGCGCAATTCGGTGCGGCTCATGAAATTGAGTTGCGGCAACAGGCCGATGGCCTTGCCCAGCGGGGCGATGGGTTTGAGGAAGCCGACATTGTCGCTGAGACAGGCCGTCGAGGAAATGAAAACGCCGCCGGGTTTGAGCAGGTCAAACACGCGTGCGATCACCGCCTGACGGTCCTTGAGCAGGTGCAGGATGCTCATGCCCATGACCACGTCATAGGTTTGGTCAGCCACATCAAGCGTGGTGATGTCGGCTCGTTCGAAGCTGACGTTTGAAACGCCCGCGTCCGCGGCCTTTTTGGTGCAAATCTCGATCATGCGGGCGGAGAAGTCGATGGCATGGATGTGGTTGACGAACGGGGCGTGCAGCACGGCTGTCGAACCCGTGCCGCAGCCGAATTCCAGCACCTGGCTTTGCGGGGAGAAATGGCTGCGGGTGACTTCCAGCTTGTGCTGGTATGCGTCCTCGTCGGCGATGGGCTGGGCGGCGTACTTGTCCGCCAGCCTGTCCCAGAATCTGCTCATTTCAGCCATGTGTGCCCCTTTACCCGATTGGAAAATGAATATGGGAGAGCTTCGCGCGTCCCGCAACCCGGCTTCCTCCACGCGGCTCACGTCAAGGTGACAGGCCCCCCGTTAAGCCTCACTGCGAATTGACTCGCCCGGATGGGCAGTCGCGGCTATTAAAATGCCCATGAAATTGCATTCCCTAATCTTACTGGCGGCTCTGGGATTGGCTCCATTTCATGCGGCTTCGGCGCAGGAAATGCAGGGCGATACACGGGTTGTGGTTGAACTCTTCACCTCGCAGGGCTGTTCCTCCTGCCCGCCGGCCGACGCCATCTTGTCGGAACTGGCGGAGCGCGACGATGTGCTGGCGTTGGCCTATCACGTCGATTACTGGGACTATATCGGCTGGCCCGACACGTTCGCCGATGCGGCCCATTCCGATTATCAGCGCGAATATGCGCGTGCTTTTGACGAAGGCAGCATCTACACGCCGCAAATGATCTTCAACGGCACCGAAGGTGTGGTGGGGTCGCGACGCGGCGAGGTCAACGGTGCGTTGGCTTCAGCCAGCCTGCCGCTCAGCTTCGATATGAACTGCGATGATGAACTGATGCACGCCCGCATTGCGGCCAACCCGGCCTACGGGGAGGCGGTGGTGTGGCTGGTGACCTATCAGAGCCGGGCGAGTGTGGACATCGAGCGCGGTGAAAACCGGGGACGGACGCTTGAATATACGCAGATCGTCACCGACCGCAGGGCGGTGGGGGTCTGGGACCCGACAGAGGGCCTTGTGCTCAAGCTGCCGGTCAAGGACGTCATGCGTGACGACAGCGACGGCATGGCGCTGGTGCTGCAGCAGGAAGAAGACGGTCTGCCGGGCCGGGTGCTGGCGGCCGCTGCCGTCGACTTCTAGCGGTTCCATTTTCCAGACCCACAAATGAAAACCCCCGGCTTCTGGGACCGGGGGTTATCGGGACTTTGGAGATTAGGGGTGGCCGGCTCTTCGGGCGTCATGGTTTGGGGGCAAATTCCACCCTGGAGCCGGCCGCTGGAGGCAATGGTAGATTTATTGACGGGTAATCGGGCCGAACGAGGGGGACAATGTGACAAAATCGGGGAATTTTGCGGACCCCGATGCCCCATTTTAGCGCCGCGCCCCTTGCCAGAACCGCATTTCGCCGCAATCATGGCCTGGTTGGCAGGCAAGTAAAGGTTGGTTCTTTGGCGGAACAGGCAAAGCTGGCTACAGCAAACCCGGGCCTTTCGCTGGTCCATTCCACCCCGCAGCCACAAAACACATCCGGCGGTCCCCGCCGAACCGCTCCGGAAATCGTCACCTTCAACCGGTCCGAACTCACCACCTTGCTGGATGTCTATGGCCGCAAGGTCGCCTCGGGCGACTGGCGCGACTATGCGATGGATTTCCTGAAAGACAGGGCGCTGTTCTCGATCTACCAGCGCAATTCGGAGCGGCCAATGTTTGTGGTCGAGAAAAATCCCAAACTGCGAAACAAGCAGGGCCAGTTCATGGTCACCAACCAGCAGGGGCGGGTGCTCAAGCGCGGCCAGGAGCTGGCGCAGGTGCTCCGGGTGCTCGACGCGCAGATCGCCGTGGTGAAGTAGGTCACGCCCCATGACCGTCAAAGTTCGGGTGGCGCTGGCTGCTGATGCGGAAGCGCTCAGTGAAGTGCGCCGCGCCTCGATCAGTGAGCTTTGCGTTGCCGACCATCTCAATGACGAACAACGCATTGCCGACTGGCTGAGCAACAATTCACCGGAACGGCTGCGGTCCATCATCATGGACCCGGACAAACGGGCCTACGTGGCGCTGGTCGCGGATGAGGTTGCGGGGTTCGGCGCCCTGTCGATTTCCGAGGGAATGGTGCTGTTCAACCATGTCGCACCGGCGCACCGGTTTGCGGGCGTGAGTTCCGCACTCCTTGACCGCATGGAATCAGATTTGGCCGAGGCGGGTCATTTTGAAGTCAAGCTCACCAGCACGGTGACGGCGCAGCAGTTCTACCTTGCCCGTGGCTACGCCTATGCCGGGGAAGGGAGCCAGGACTGGGGCTATCCGATGGTCAAACCCCTCGGCCTTCGCAAGCACCCGGCATGAAAAAACCCGCGGACCGAAGTCCGCGGGTTTGGCAATTCACTGCTCTCAATTAGTGGTGGCGTTCTCTTACCGAAAAACCGCTACGCACTATTTCTGAGAACGATTCTATTCCCGGTTCCCGAACAGATGCAGCAGCATCATGAACAGGTTGATGAAGTCGAGGTAGAGGCTCAGCGCGCCCATGATGGCGCCCTTGGCCAGCACTTCGGCACCGAAGGCATCCGAATAGCTTTCCTTGATCTTCTGGGTGTCATAGGCGGTGAGGCCGACGAAGACCAGCACACCGATCACCGAGATGGCGAAGTCGAGCATGGACGAGCCAAGGAAGATGTTCACCACCGAGGCGATGATGATGCCGATCAGGCCCATAAAAAGGAAGTTGCCCCAGCCGGTCAGGTCACGCTTGGTGGTGTAGCCGTAGAGGCTCATCGCACCGAAGGTGGCGGCGGTGATGAAGAACACCTTGGCGATCGAGGCGCCGGTGTAGACGAGGAAGATCGACGAGAGCGAGAGCCCCATGACGGCGGCAAAGGCCCAGAAGATCAACTGCGCACTCGAGGCGCTCAATTTATTGATGCCGAAGCTCAGCACCAGCACGAAAGCCAGCGGCGACAGCATGATCACCCAGGCCAACGGGCTACCGTAGAGCAGCTGGGCGTTTTCCGGGCTCGAAACGGCCCACTGGCTGGTGAAGAAGGCAACAAGGCCGGTGATTACCAGTCCAGCGCCCATATAGTTGTAGACCTTGAGCATGTAGCTGCGCAGGCCTTCGTCGATGACCGCGGCGGAGCCTGTCCGCATGTCAACGGTCTGACGGTCATATTCTGCCATGGTCAAATCCTTCCGATCCATTGCGCTGCGGCCAGAGTGGCCACAGGTTTCGGAGGCAATATGGCGATGAGACACAGTGAATACAAGGGGTTCGCGGAATTGTGCATGGCCTCAACACGCGGTTTTCGCCACCGATTTGTCTTTGAGGCCAATCGCTTGCTTGAAAAGCCGTGCAGTTCGGGTTCCAAATGGGAGGTGACCGTGATTCGTTTTGCGGATGGCGGCCACCGCAACCAGCCAGCGAGGCTCCAAGATGCCGCGCCTGTTCACCGGACTGGAAATACCGGGCGAAATCGCCCTGGCCCTGTCGCTGAAACGCGGCGGTATGCCGGGCTCCCGCTGGATCGATCCCGAAAACTATCACATTACCCTGAACTTCATCGGCGATGTCGAGACGCGCACAGCGCGCGAAATTGCCGACAGTCTGGGGGATGTGCGCGGGCATGAACCGATCCCGATCTGCCTTGAACATCTTGATGCGTTCGGGGGCGACAAGCCGCGTTCAATCTTTGCGCGGGTGCAACCCAACGAAGAATTGAACGAATTGAAAGGCGCGCTCGATGCGGCCATCTGGCGGGCCGGGGTGCAGCCGGAAAAGCGCAAATATGTGCCGCACGTCACTCTGGCGCGGCTGCGCGGCGCTTCATCCTTGATGGTGGCGGACTATCTTGAAGGCAATGCCAACGTCGCGCCGCTGCGCTTTTTGGCCAAACGGTTCGTGCTGTTTTCCTCCAAGCCGTCGATGGGCGGTGGCCCCTATGCGCTCGAGCAGGTCTACGAACTCGACGATTATGCCGAAGACGAGGAAGATCTGGTGGATGACCTGGCCGAATGGGGCTGGCGTTAACGCTTCGTTTAGCATGCGCTGCCAATGACTTGAGCGTGGTTCAAAAGCGATCGCGAAAGGCGGTTCCGCGCCAAATTGCCGACAAATTTCCAACTAGTGTCGCCTTTGGCTCAAATGCGGGTGGGTCTTTGCGCCTTGGTAACCATAATTTGGCAAGATGGGCGCATGAATATGCCTGTCAGAGAGGAAAGTTGGCCAATGCAAATGTTCACGCGCGCTATGGGGTCGATTGTCGTGGCCGCAGTGCTGGTGCTGGGCGCCGGTGTCGCCGGGGCCAATGCCCAGCAGGTCGAAAACCTGGGCACCGAACGGTTCTGGACGCCATGGAAGGGCACCGATGCCACCGGGGTGATCTGCTACATTTCCAGCCAGCCGCAAACCGCCCTTCCGTCCAACGTCAATCGCGACCCCATTCATTTCCTTGTCATTCACCGCAAGGGTCTGGGCACGACCAATGAAGTGCAGACGCTTGTCGGCTATCCGCTCGAGACCGGATCGACCCCCAATGTCAGCATCGACGGGCGCGGCTTTGACATGGTGGTGGACGGGTCTGCCGCCTGGCTGGCCAGTGGCAGCGATGAACCAACCTTTGTCGAGGCGATGAAGGCGGGCACCGAAATGGTGGTGCGCGGGCGCTCGCAGCGGGGGACGGACACGACCGACACCTATTCGCTTCTGGGCGTGACCGCCGCCCTCGCCAAGATCGATGAGGCTTGCCAGTAGGGCCAGGTCTTTGGCAAACTCGCATACGAAGAGCCACGGGAAACCTGATCTGATGCGCATGAAGTCCGGCCTGTTTTTGGGAACGGTTGCCTTGTCGCTGGCGCTTGCCGGACCGGCAATCGCGCAATCGGTGCAGGTTCTGGGCGACTACCGCGACTGGTCGGCCTACACCGCCTCGGAGAGTTCGGGGCGCTTGTGCTTTGCCATGTCGCAGCCGACCAGCACCGAACCCGTGCCCGACGGGTTTGAAGAAGCCTACATGTACCTGTCGACGCGGGTCGCCGACGGGGTGCGCAATGAATTCAACCTGATCGCCGGCTATGAATTTGCGCCGGACAGTGTTGCCCAGCTTGAAGTGGGCGGACAGGTCTATGACCTGTTCACCCAGGCCGACGGTGCCTGGCTGCAGGATGCCACGCTGGGCGAAAACCTTGCCGGCAGCATGCGGGCAGGAACCGTGCTTACGGTTTCAGGCACTTCGGCACGGGGCATCCGCGTGGTGCAGACCTTTTCGCTTTCCGGCGTCACCGCCGCTTCGCGGGCCGTCGACCAGGCCTGCTGACGCCGCCGGAGACCTGTCGCAAAGCGCATTGGCACTTATATTGTGCCTGTGATAGGACCACGCCTTCTTGACCATTGGAACCGCCCTGGACTTGCACGCCATGACGCATGCGCTTGACATCAGCCACAGACCGGCGCCGCAACCGGCCCGGCAGGATTTGATCGGGCTCGACCGCGAGGAGATCGCGGCAAAGCTCATCGATCTGGGTCTGGAGGCGCGCGACGTGCGCATGCGTTCCAAACAATTGTGGAACTGGCTTTACGTCAACGGCGCTTCCGATTTCGAGCGGATGAGCAATGTCTCAAAGCCGGCGCGCGCCCTGTTCGCCGAACATTTCGCGCTCAGCCGTCCGGAGATCGTCACAGAACAGGTCTCGATCGACGGCACCCGCAAGTGGCTGTTCCGCTTCACCGATCCCGAACATCCGAACATGCCGCCGGTGGACGTTGAAACCGTCTACATTCCGGAAGCGGATCGCGGCACCCTGTGCATTTCCTCGCAGGTCGGGTGCACGCTGACCTGCACCTTCTGCCACACCGGCACCCAGAAACTGGTGCGCAATCTCAGCGCCGGGGAAATCCTGTCGCAGATCCTGATGGCGCGCGAGCGACTGGGGGATTTCCCGGGCGGTTCACGCCCTACCGACGGGCTGGTGCCGGCGGGCGGCACGCGGGCGATCACCAATGTGGTGCTGATGGGCATGGGCGAGCCGCTCTACAATTATGAGAACGTCAAAAAGGCGATGCTGATTGCCTCGGATGGTGACGGCATTTCGCTTTCGAAACGCCGCATCACCCTGTCGACTTCAGGCGTCGTGCCCTTCATCGAGCCGACCGGCCGCGAGATGGGGGTGTCGCTGGCCATCTCCCTGCATGCCGTGAATGACGAATTGCGCAACGAACTGGTGCCGATCAACAAGAAGTGGCCGCTCAAGGAACTGCTCGAGGCCTGCCGGACCTATCCGGGCCTCAACAATGCCCGCCGCATCACCTTTGAATATGTGATGCTCAAGGGCATCAATGACAGCGATGCGGATGCCCGCGAACTGGTGCGCTTGCTTGCCAAGATCCCGGCCAAGATCAACCTGATCCCGTTCAATCCCTGGCCGGGCAGTCCCCACGAATGCTCGGACTGGGCGCGCATCGAACAGTTCGCCGACATCGTCAACCGGGCCGGCTATGCCTCGCCGGTGCGCACACCGCGTGGCCGCGACATTTTCGCGGCCTGCGGCCAATTGAAGTCGGAAAGCGAACGGCTGAGCCGCAAAGAGCGCGACGCCCTGGAAGCAGCGGCGGGCTAGCGGATGTCTGGGGCGGCAAGCAAGAAACCGGTGGCCGGCGCCGCTGCCCAAACCCGGCAGCGCGCGCTCAACAAGGCAATGGGTGACGCGCAGCGCAGCTTCAGATCCGGCGACCCGGCGCGGGCCGAAGCGATCTTGCGTCAGGTACTTGCCGCCGATCCCTTGCACCTCGATGCCATGCATCTGATGGCCGCGGTGATGATCGCCCGCCAGCAACTTGAGCCTGCCGCGCAATTGCTGCGCAAGGTGGTCAAGCTCAACCCGGCCCATGTCGCGGCCCGCACCGATCTCGGCGAAGTGCTGCGGCGGCTGAAACAGTTCAAGGATGCCGAGGGTCACCTGCTTGATGTGCTCAAGCTGAAGCCCCGCATGGAGGGGGCCTGGCTGAACCTGGGCAATGTCTATCTGTCCGACAACCGGATGCGCGATGCCGAAAAGGCCTACAAGCAGGCGCTCAAATTCGGTCCGAAGATGGCGGAAGCAGCGGGCAATCTCAGCTTTGTGCAACTGTCACTCGGCCTGCCAGTCGAGGCGGCGGCCTCGGCCCGCAAGGCGATCAGCCTGCAGCCGGGCAATGCACGGCATCATTCAAAGCTGGCGCTGGCGCTTGACCGGATGGCGGACGAACAGGGGGCGCTGGCCGCCCACAAAAAGGCTGAGGAACTGGCGCCGGAGTCAATCCAGATCCGTATGGATCGGGCCCGCAGCCTGTCGCAGTTCGGGCATATGGACGAGGCGATTGCCGCCTATCGCAGCATTGCCGCCAACCACCCGGAACGTGTCGCCGCGCTGACCCAGATCACCCGGCTGAAGAAATTCACCGACATCAATGATCCGGACATATTGGCGCTTCGCGAAATCGCCGGGCGCGACGGGTTGAACAATGACGAGGCCCGGGCGGTCAATTTCGCCCTCGGCAAGGCCCTCGAGGACTGCAAGCAATATGAAGAGGCGTTCGGCCGCTTTCTTGCCGGCAACCAGGCGGCGCGCAAATCCATCCGCTATGCACAAGGTCCCGGCCGGGAACTGGTCGACGATATCATCAGGGCCTATGATCGCGCCGATGCCGGGCAAGGGGGCAAGGGACCGGCGGAACGGGCGCCGATCTTCATTCTGGGGCTGCCCCGTTCGGGTACCTCGCTGACCGAACAGATCATCGGCCAGCATCCGGCTGTCTATGGCGCGGGCGAACTGGGGGCGATCACCGAGTGCGAGAGGCTTTTGCTGTCAAAGACCCGCTCAGGCACCCATGTGGAGATCATGCGCGATCTGGGCGATGAGGATTTCGAGGAGGCCGCTCAGGCCTATCTGGCGAGCACCCGTTCCCTGGCACCCGCTGGCATGCGGATTGCCGACAAGGCGCCCTCGAACTTTTCCTATATCGGCATGATCAAGCGCATGTTCCCCGAGGCGTCGATCATTCACTGCCGCCGCAACATTACGGACAATGCGCTGTCGATCTTCAAGACCAATTTCGTGGCCGGCCACATGCCGTTCAGCTTCGACCTCGACGATATCGCCGATCGGCTGGCGCAACATCAGCGGCTGATGGCGCATTGGGAGAAAGTCATGCCCGATGCGTTTTTCACCAATGATTACGAAACCATGGTCGCCGATCAGGAGGCCCAGAGCCGCAAGCTTCTCGACTGGTGCGGGCTCGACTGGCACGACGAGGTGCTGCGCTTCCATGAATCGAGCCGCCCGGTCCATACGGCCTCGATCGCCCAGGTGCGCCAGCCCATCCATTCAGGATCGGTGGGCCTGCTCGCCCGCTACGGCGAAGCTGCGCGGCCGCTGCTTGATGCGTTGAACAGGGCCGGGGTCAGCTAGCGTGGCCGAACCCGCATTTCAGGACAGGCAATTTCTTCAAGCGGTGCAACTGCTGCAATCGGGACGGCTGACCGAAGCCGAAGCGCAGATCCAGCAGGTCGCCCGCATGCACCCGAACCGGTTTGAACCGCACCATCTCGGGGCGGTGATCGCCTACCAGTCGGGCAGGCCGGAGACCGCAATCGACAGGTTGCGAGGTGCACTCAAGATCAATCCGTCCCATGCGCAGGGGCTGAGCGACCTGGGGATGATGCTGCAGGCTGCCGGCCGCCGCGACGAGGCGGAAACGGCGCTTATGCGGGCGGTCGAGCTGGCGCCGGACATGGCGGCGGCCCATCTCAACCTCGGCAATCTTTTGTCCGAGACGGGCAAGCAGTTGCGGGCGGAAAAGCATTTTCGCGAAGCACTGCGGTTGAACCCGCGGCTCGGCGCCGCGCTGTTCAACCTGTCGCGGATCCTGTTGTCGTCCGGCAAGGCGGCGGAAGCCTTTGAACTGGCCCGCCGTCTGATCGACCTGGCGCCGAAAAACGCCCTCGGCCACAGCCGTCTTGGCGCGGCGCTCGACCGGCTGGGGCGGCTTGATGAAGCCGTTGCCGCGCATCAGACGGCGGTGGCGCTCAAGCCCGGGGACAGTGCCATCCGCCTCGACTACGCCTCGTCGCTGGCCGGGTATGGGCGCATGCAAGAGGCCATCGCCGAATTGCGGACGGTTCTGGCCAATGACCCGGACAATGTCGCAGCCCTCAATCAAATCGCCGGCCTTGTGAACGAGGATGAAGACCCGGCGCTCTATCAGCACATGGATGACTTGTGGAACCGGGCCGATCTGCCCGAGGCCACCAAGGCCCCGCTGGGGTTCGTGCTGGGCCGCGCCGCTGAAAAGCGCAAGGATTACGACGACGCGTTTACCCGTTTCGTCAGTGCCAACAAGATGATGTACACAAGGTTGCGCCGTGATCCCGCCTCCACCGGGGCGATCGAAACGGACGCCAGGAACGCTTTCGGCGTGGAAACCTTCGCGCGACTTTCCGGCGGACATGAGGATCAAACGCCGATCTTCATTGTCGGCATGCCGCGGTCAGGCACGACGCTGACCGAGCAGATCCTCTGTGCCCATGAAGGCGTGTTCGGGGCGGGAGAGCCGGGCATCATGCGGTCTGTCGCCGATGCCGCTGCCATAAGGGTCGGCGCCAGTTCCCTGACCGAACTGATGCAGCGCGTTGATGCCGGGGAGTTGAAGCGGATCGGGCAGGATTATGCGGGCCTATTGCGCCAGTACAGCCCGGCGGCGGCGCGGATCATCGACAAGGTGCCGGCCAATTACCGCTATGTCGGGCTGATCCATCTCAGCCTGCCGAAGGCGAAAATCGTGCATTGCAGGCGGGCGGCGGCCGATACCTGCCTGTCGATCTTCAAGACGAGGTTTTCAGCCGGAAGCCAGCTCTTCTCCTATGATCTGGATGAGCTGGCGGCGACCTACGCCGCCTATCAGCGGCTGATGGCGCATTGGGACAACGTCATGCCGGGGGTGGTGCACACGGTCCAGTACGAGCAAATGGTCGCCGACCAGGAAGGCCAGTCCAAAGCGCTCTACGCACATTGCGGGCTGGACTGGACAGACGAGGCGATGCGTTTTTTCAAAACCGAGCGGCCGGTCCATACCGCCTCGATCAATCAGGTCCGCCAGCCGATTTATGATTCCTCAAAAGGGATCGCCGGGCGCTATGGCGAGGCGGCGCGGCCGTTGATCGAGGCGCTGGAACGGGCGGGTGTCGACCCGTTCGCCGTCTAACGCCGACCCTCGACGGCAAGGATCGCCACGGCAAAACCGGCAAAGACGGCCGCAAAGCTCCAGTTCAGCAGGCGCTGGGCCAGTTCCGATTTGAGCAGAATGCCGGCGATCCACTCGGCGCCCAGAACGATCGCCACGACAATCGGCAGCGACAGGACGAGGAATTCGGCACCAAGGAACAACAGCTTGCCGGAAGCGGCGGGGTCGGTGCGCGACACGAATTGCGGCAGGAAGGTCACAAAAAACAGCACCACCTTGGGGTTGGTCAGGTTGATCCCGACCCCTGTCAGGTAGGACTGGGTGACCGTCGGTGCCCGCCGTGCCTTTTCGGCGATGGTCAGCCCGCCGCTGGCGCGGATCGCCTGGATGGCGAGAAAGGCCAGGTACAGGGCGCCGGCAACCTTCAGCGCGAAAAAGGCGGCGGGGGCAGCGACCAGCAACAGCGAAATCCCGAAGGCGGCGAGGCTGATGTGAACGACCAGCCCGGAGAGGGCCCCCAGCACCGCGGCAATGCCATGGGCGCGGCCATAGTTGACGGTACGCGAGATGAACAGGGCCATGTCCGGCCCCGGCGTGATGGCGAGCACAATGGCGGCCACGGCAAAGGCCAGCATTACGGGCAGGTCAGGAACAAAGCTTGGCATGAGGGCCCCGAAGGTCAGATTGTGCCGCTCCCCGGCAGCAACAGGTCGAGCGCCACCCCGGCCAGCGCGGCGAGGGGAAGCAGTATCAACACAGACCATCTCAGGCCAAACAAGGCAAGGCCCGCAAGAATGGCGAGCGCCGCGGTCTTTCCGTCAAGGCTTGCCGGAACGGGCAGGTCGAATCCGGCGAAGCCGAATTCAAATCGGACGGTTTCGGCAAACAGCACGTGCAGGGCAAACCACAGGGCCAGATTAAGAATGACGCCGACCACGGCGGCAGTGATGGCCGCCAGCGCCGCCGACAGACGCCGGTTGCTTCGCAACCTTTCGATGTGCGGTGCCCCGGCGAAGACGAACAGAAAGCATGGCGCAAAGGTTACCCAGGTTGCCAGCGCCGCCCCGGCCAGCCCGCTCAACATCGGGTCGATGAAGGTTCCATCGCGAAATCCGGCGAGGAACCCGACAAAGGTCAAAACAAGCACCAGCGGCCCGGGGGTGGTTTCCGCCAGCCCCAACCCGTCCAGCATTTCGCCGGGCAACAGCCAGCCGAAATTTTCCACCGCCTGTTGGGCCACATAGGCCAGCACCGCGTAGGCGCCACCGAAGGTGACTACCGCCATCTGCGAAAAGAAGCGGGCGATGTGCCAGAAGGTGCCGGATGGGCCGGTCAAGGCCAGGATCAATCCGAATGGCGCGGCCCAGACCGCCAACCAGACGGCACTTGTCAAAAGCCAGTTGCCGCGTTCAGGTGCGGGCAGGGTGGCGGCATCGCTTTCAGCGGGCCTTGCGCTTTCCCGGTGCCAGAAGAACCCGATCAACCCGGCGCCGAGCACGGTCAGCGGGAAGGGCAGGTCAAAGACAAACAGGGCGGCAAAGGCCAGTCCGGCCAGCGCATAATCGAGGGACGATTTCAGCGCCCGTCTGGCGATGCGGATCAGCGCGTCAATGACGATCACCAGCACCGCCGCCTTCAACCCGGTGAACAGGGCCTCGAACCAGCTGATCTCGGCAAACAGCACATAGGCAGCGCTCAGCGCCAGCACCACCAGGAAGCCGGGCAGCACGAACAGCCCGCCGGCGATCAACCCGCCGCGCCAGCCGCGCAGCAACCAGCCGGAATAGGTCGCCAGTTGCTGGGCTTCGGGGCCGGGCAGCAGCATGCAGAAACTGAGCGCGTGCAGGAAGCGGTCCTCGTCGAGCCATTTCTTCTCGTCGACCAGAACCCGATGCATCAGCGCGATCTGCCCGGCCGGCCCACCGAAACTGACGCAGCCGATGTGGAACCAGACGCGAAACAATTCGCCGTAGCCGGGGGCCGGGATTGTGGGTTCTTGTGTGTTCACCTTGCTGCCATCATGTCGCGGAACCCCATGTTCCTAGTGTGCAGCAATTGCATCCCAATGACAGCTTGAATAGTGTGCGCGCGATTTTGGCCCGGCGGGCATTTCGAAAAGCAAGACAGGCGTCATGAGCAAAGACATCAACAAGGTTGTGCTGGCCTATTCGGGCGGGCTGGATACGTCGATCATCCTGAAATGGCTGCAGACCGAGTACGGCTGCGAGGTGGTCACCTTTACCGCTGATCTGGGGCAGGGTGGCGAACTGGAACCGGCGCGCCAGAAGGCCGAGATGATGGGGATCAAGGATATCCGCATCGAGGATCTGCGCGAGGAGTTCGTCCGCGATTTCGTCTTCCCCATGTTCCGCGCCAATGCGGTTTATGAGGGCGTCTATTTGTTGGGCACGTCGATTGCCCGGCCGCTGATTTCCAAGCGGCTGATCGAGATTGCCGAGGAGACCGGGGCCGATGCGATCTCGCATGGCGCCACCGGCAAGGGCAATGACCAGGTCCGTTTCGAACTGTCGGCCATGGCGCTCAATCCGTCGATCAAGGTGATTGCGCCCTGGCGCGAGTGGGATTTGCAAAGTCGCACCAAGCTGCTCGAATTCGCCGAGCTCAACCAGATTCCGGTTCCGAAAGACAAGCGCGGCGAAGCGCCGTTCTCGGTTGACGCGAACCTTTTGCACACCTCGTCTGAGGGTAAGGTGCTGGAGGACCCGGGTGAGGCGGCACCGGATTATGTCTACCAGCGCACGGTTGATCCCGAACAGGCGCCCGATATGCCGGAAGTGATCACGGTCGGCTTTGAAAAAGGCGACGCGGTTTCGGTCAATGGCGAAAAGCTGTCGCCGGCCATGTTGTTGACAAAGCTCAATGAATTGGGCGGCAAACACGGCATCGGCCGGCTCGATCTGGTCGAGAACCGGTTCGTCGGCATGAAGTCGCGCGGCGTTTATGAAACGCCCGGTGGCACCATTCTTTTGACCGCCCACCGCGGCATTGAATCGATCACGCTCGACCGGGGTGCGGCCCATCTCAAGGACGAGTTGATGCCGCGTTACGCCGAATTGATCTACAACGGGTTCTGGTTCTCGCCGGAGCGCGAAATGCTGCAGGCCATGATCGACCAGAGCCAGGAATTCGTGTCCGGCGAAGTGACCCTGAAGCTCTACAAGGGCTCGGTGGCGCTGGTGTCGCGGACCTCGCCGTTCTCGCTTTATTCGGAGGATCTGGTGACTTTCGAAGAAGGGTCGGGTTCCTACGATCATCACGACGCCGAGGGCTTCATCCGGCTCAATGGATTGCGGTTGCGCACCTATGCAGCGCGGTCGAAAATCAGACGCTGAATCAAGCCCGGACGGCGTTAACACTTTGTTTGCCGTAAGCCGAGATTGGTGTGCAATTCCAGGCCCGTTCAATGCCGGGTAAGGTGTTTTCCCGCACTATGTTTCCACCAATTGCAGTGGGTACTTCGGGGAACGGGTGTCTAGCAACCAAGAGCCTTCCGGCCAGACACAGATAATCGACGACAATCTGGTGCGCGCGCTTTCGGCCATGCCGGTGGGCGCCGTACTGATCAATGCCGCGCGCGACACGGTCGTGTGCAACGCCGATTTCCTGCGCCTGCTCAACCTGCCCGAAACGCTGGCCCGCGTGCCGATGTCGACCGACGAGTTCGGGGCGCAGCTGGCCGAACACACGTACCAGAGCAATGATGCCGGCGGCATCACCAAGCATTTGCGCGGTATTCTTGCCGGGGTGGAAGTCGGCCCGCGCCGGCATTTCGCCACATGGATCAACGGCCGCAAGACCATCATCGAAACGGTGGGCACCGACGGGCTGATCTGGATGTTCGTCAAGGAACAGCTCGACGAGGTGACCTCGAAGCGCAATGAGGCCCAGCTGGTGGCGGCGGTGGAGAACATCGGCCAGGGGCTGGTCATGCTCGACGGGCACCGGCGGGTGGTGGTGTGCAATACCGATTTCGCCCGGCTCTACAATCTGACCGAAAACCAGATGGTCCGCGGCACGCGGTTTGCCGAGATCGAAGGCACGGAAGCCGAGCGCGGTGTGGTGATCGAGCCGGTCGAGGATTTCTTCGACCAGCCGCATCAGGTCAATCTCGGCTGCGACCCGGAGGCCGACAATTGCTTCGTCGAACGGGTCAACGGGCGGCTGATCCGCGTGTTGATCAAGACCTTGCCGGATGGCGGTTCGGTGTCCACGCATCTCGACATCACCGACCAGGTCGAGCAGAATCTCGACAAGGCGAAAAAGCAGGCCGAGATCGAACAGCAGCACATGCGGCTCGACGCCACTGTCGACGCCATTCCGCACGGGCTGGCCATGTTTGATGCCGAGCACCGGCTGGTGGTGTGCAACGATGCGTTCATCGACATCAACCGGCTCGATGCGGAACTGGCGGTCCCCGGTGCCAGGCGCGACGACCTGATTGCCAATTCCAACAAGAACGGCTTTGCCGCTACCGGCCAAAGCGAGCAGTATTTCCAGGCCCGGGCCGAAGCGATCGCCGCTGGAAAGCCGGTGATCTCGCAGGTCGAACTGACCGACGGCCGGTCGATCCTGGTCGGTCATCACCCCACCTCGGACGGGGGCTGGGTTTCGTTCCATCAGGATGTGTCGGAACTGCGTGCCAAGCAGGCGCTGGTCGAAAGGCGCTCCGAGGAACTCGAACTGCACAATCAGCGCTTCAAGGCGGCGATCAACAACATGGCCCTGGGGCTGGCCATGTTCGACGGCGAAAAGCGCATGGTGGTGTGCAACGAGCCGTTCGGCGCGCTTTACCACCTGCCCGACCACCTGTGCCAGCCGGGCACGCATTTCCACGATATCCTGCGCCACCGCGCCTCGATCGGCATGATTGGCGACGATGCTGAAATCGAGCCCCTGATCGAGCAGCTGGACAAGGTGATCGCTGCCGGTGAGATGCGCCGCGATACGATCCACATGAAGACCGGGCAGATTTTCGACATCCTCCATCAGTCGCTGCCGGACGGCGGCTGGGTCGCCACCCACCAGGACATCACCGAACAGAAGCGCAGCGAACAGCTGATCGCGGAAAGCAATGCCGAACTTCAGCGCCAGCACATGCGGTTCACCGCAGCGGTCGGCAACATGACGCACGGGTTGTCCATGTTTGATGCCGAGCGCAAGCTGGTGATCTGCAACGAGGCCTATGCCGAACTTTACGGTCTGCCTGTAGAACTGACCCGGCCGGGCACCAGTTTCTGGGACATGCTCGATCATGGCGCGCAAAGCGGCATGGTTTCCATCGCCGATGCCGCCGAGCGCCGCCGGGTGCTTGAAGATGTGATCAACGAGGCCAAGCCGGTGCGCGGGCCGGTGCGCATGGTCAATGGCCGGGTCATGCAGGTACTGCATCAGCCGACAGCCGACGGCGGCTGGCTGGCCACCCATGAAGACATTACCGAAGAGCACAACAGTGCCGAACTGATCGAACACATGGCCCACCATGATCCGCTGACCGACCTGCCGAACCGGCTGTCGTTCTCCGAGCGGCTGGAGCGGGCGGAAGCGCAGATCCGGCGCGGTGACATCCTGGCTCTGGTCTGCCTCGACCTCGATCACTTCAAGGAAGTCAATGATACGCTCGGCCATAGTTACGGTGATCGCGTGCTGCAGGAAGTGGCCCGGCGCATCAATGTCACCAAGCGCGAAAGCGAATTCGCGGCGCGCATGGGCGGTGACGAATTCATGCTGCTGCTCGGCCCGCTGGAAAAACCGCAGCACGCGGCCACGGTGGCGCAACGGCTGATCGACGCGATCAGCGAACCGATCGAACTGGACGGTCATCTGATTTCGATCGGCACCTCCATCGGCATTTCGGTGGCGCCCGAAGACGGGACCGATGGCGAAACGCTGATGCGCAACGCCGACCTGTCGCTCTACCGTGCCAAGGCGGAAGGGCGCGGCAACTATTGTTTCTTCGAGCAGGGCATGGATGCCCAGATGCAGGAACGCCGCAAGCTCGAGAGCGGCATGCGCGATGCTCTGGCCAAGCAGGATTTCACCCTGGCCTTCCAGCCGCTCCTTGATCTCAACAGCAACCGGGTCAGCGGCTTCGAGGCGCTGTTGCGCTGGACGCATCCGGAACTGGGCGTGTTGCCGCCTTCAAAATTCATTCCGATTGCCGAGGAAACCGGGCTGATCGTGCCGCTCGGGCGCTGGGTCATGCGCACCGCCTGCGAAGTGGCCGTCAACTGGCCCGAACATGTCCACGTCGCGGTCAACCTGTCGCCGGCCCAGTTCAAGGACAAGCGGCTCGTGCAGTCCGTCGCCGACATTCTGGAGGCCACCGGGCTTGCCGCCGACCGGCTGGAACTGGAAATCACCGAAAGCCTGCTCTTGCAGAACGCCGAGGGCAATCTCAAGGTGCTGCACGAACTGCGGAAAATGGGCGTACGCATTTCCATGGATGATTTCGGCACCGGCTATTCGGCGCTCAGCTACTTGCGTTCTTTCCCATTCGACAAGATCAAGATCGATCGCTCGTTCATCGGCGACATTTCCAGCCGCGACAATAATGACCTGGTCAGCGCGGTGATCGGGCTGGGCAGGAGCCTCGGCGTGATGACCACTGCCGAGGGCGTGGAAACCGAACTGCAGCTCGATATCGTGCGCGAAAATGGCTGCTCGGAAGTGCAGGGCTTTTTGTTCTCGCCGCCGCTTCCCGCTTCGGCGGCCACCGAACTGTTGCAGGTCACCGAGGCCCGCGCCGCCGAAATGGCCGGTGTGCTCAAGAAGGAAGGGTCCTCGCGCAACTAGCGCCGACTCTCGCATTTCCCCCTACGCAGAATTTCTTTGCCGCATTACTTAGGTAGTGCCCACGAGAATTGCGCGACGAACTCAATTTAACACCCTGTTAAGCATGTTGATCCAGCCTGAGCGAAATTGTTCGGGTAACATCATGCGCCATATTGCAGTATCTTCAATAATTCCTGCCGTCTTTTACTTGTTGAGCTGCGCCGCTGCGCAGTCCCTGGATGTGGATTTTGACGGCACCGTCAGTTCGGTGTGCAGTCTCAGTCTCAGCACCAACGGCACAATGGCGCTCAGCGCCGACGGCACGGTGTTGGGGTCGGAGGAAAGCGGCGGGCTGGCCGGTGCGGTGCTGATCCTTTCGATCGGCAGCAATACGATTGATGTCGCGGCGCCGGTTCGGGTCGGTGCCGATCCGGCGGGTTATGTCTCGACGGGAGAGGTGCTGGAAGTCAGCTACTCCGGTGCCAGCGGCCTCAGCGGGGTGTCGCAGGCCTATACGAGCGCGGACACAGATTTCGCCGCAAGCAACATACCGCTGTCGCTGCTCACGCTTCACAATCGCATCGTCAATGCCAACGGGTTTGCCGCGGGCAGTTATGCCACCCGCACGGTGGTGACATGCAGTTAAACGTTCTCCGCCTGATCCTGGTGCTACTGGCAGGTTTGTTCCCCGCGCCCTCCCGTGCCTGCACGCTGGCGCTCGGATCGGGCGGAACCCTTGGACTTTCAATGGACGGTACGGTGTTGGGATCGCAGGAAAGTGTGGGCGCGCCCGCGTCGCTGACGCTGGTGACGGGGCTTTTCGACGAAGTGACGATCAGCGCCCCTACCCTGATCTCGGCCCCCGCCGGCTACCAACAGGTGAGCCAGGTTCTGGAGGTCGCCTATTCCGGGCTCGGCGTGCTGTCGGGCGTTGTCCAGCCCTACACGGGATCGGTGACGCAGTTCAGCCCGGGCGTGGTTCCGCTCTCGGTGCTCAATATTCATAGCCGGATCACCAACAGCGCCGGATTCGCGGCCGGCAATTATGCCGTGCGGGTGGTGGTGACATGCAGTTGAGCATCAGGTTCACCCTGTGCGTACTGGCCGGGGCAGTGCTCGGGCTGGCGCTGGGGCTGGCGACAGGCGACGCCGAGGCGCAGTCGCTGTCACCCATGCGGCATCAGGGGGTGACGCCGAGCGAGATCAAGGGCTTCCGGCTGGAGGTCGGCAATCCCTATTCAACCAGAATGAGGTTCGCACTTATTGCCATGGACCCTTCGTTCACCCGCGAAGTCGGCGACGCCAGTGTTACCCCGGCCGAACTGATCCTGGCGCCCGGCGTGCGCCGCACCATCATTCTGGCCTTCAGAATTCCAGCATCGCAAATGGAGAGGACCATTGGCCTATGCGTCGTTCCCACCAACATCGAGGGCCCGGTTCAGCCCCGTGTTTGTGGCACTTACACTGGCACTTTGCTCACCCGTTGAGGCGGCTGACGGCATCCTGTTGCCGCCTGCACCGATCGGACCGGGCGGCGAGGATTCCATCACCACCTCGCAAGGAGTGAAATGCTCACAGTCGATCAACTCGAGTGCCGGCTATCTCGACGTCGGCGTCGCGGCCGGCGGCGGCCTGAACCTGGGCACCAGTTCGCTCAACGCCCAACCCACAACCCTGGGTTACGCCCGCGTCGTCATCCCCCTCGGCACCCCACCCAATCGCCTCGACTGCTCGCGCCTCTACGAAATGGAAATCGAACGGCTGCAGCGCGAGATCGAATTGCTCACCATCGGGCTGGAGTAGGGGTTTCCTAAACCCGCTTGTGTCGCCGGTGAGAGTAGGGTCGCAGCGCCTTGCTCCCCTCCCCCTTGCGGGGAGGGGTTGGGGGTGGGGGTCGCGCGAAGCGCAATCAAAAATGCTCTTCCGGGTTGCCATCTTGAGTTGGCCCTTGCGGGCCACCCCCCCCCCTGACCCTCCTCACAAGGGGAGGGAAGGCGGGCGCTGAAAAAACTTATCCCCGCCCTCTGAACCCGTGAGAGACTTCCCCTCAACGCCGCACCAAGAGCAAGGATGCATACGAGCTTTCGGTGCGGGGTGGCCGGTGTGTTGGTCGGGTCGCCGATCAGCAGGGTAAAGCGGTCAGGTAGCCCTCGGCCAGGGGGCAAGTGCAAGACGCTGCGCAGCCGTCTGATATGGGTTGCGCGTGTTTCGCCGGAGGGTGGTCAGAAAAAGTGGGAACCGGTTTTTCGGTTCGACCACCCGACCACCAAGAAAGCGAAGGACATGCCCGTCTGGAAGGCCGGTCTAGAATCCGGCAACTGGACAAATCAGGGGCATGGCGCATCCGCGGGGCTCCGGAGGGCCCCGGCCTGTTCGTCATAGCTCTCAAATCCCGGTTGCGCGGGGCGTTGTGCGCCTCACTTTTTACTACTTAGGATCGAGGTGTTCACCGCCCCGCGCCTGCTCTGCCTGTGACCACTCACCCTTCGGGAGGAGATGATTTCGCATGCGCCAAATCCAAACCCCCACTGTCATCCCCGCGAAAGCGGGGAACCAGTAACCACCAGGGTCACTTGCTCACGGCACCCAGCCAGCGCAGCGTATACTGGACCCCCGCATGCGCGGGGGTGACGCGGGAGGGTAGGCTGATGCAGTGCCTATCTCAACGTCAGCAAGGGACGGGACGATCCCGCGAAAGGCGGGTGAGGACCCCGCGCGACAATTCGCGCGCCCGGTCGGAGGGCCAGCGATGGACATAGGCGCGGCCTTAGCGCCGTCATGGCCAGCGCGGTGCGGCCCGTGAGACAAAACAAGGCGCACCGTGAGACAGAACAACCCCCCTCAATCCAGCGGCTTTTCCATGAATGCCGCAAAGGCGGCGCTGTAGTCGGGGTGCCAGCGGCTGAGGGCGGGGCGGTTGTCGATCATGTCGCGGGCCTGCCAGAGGATGCGCTTCTTGTCCATTTCGCTGGACGTCTCGCCGTCCGGGCAGATGATGTAGAAATCTTCGTCCTGCAGGCGCTTGAACATATAGTCGGCGACCTGGTCGGGCAGCCAGGCGCCGGACTTGTGTTCATTGTCGCCGGTGGTGGTCCATCCGGGCACCAGCAGGTGGGCGGAAACGTTTCCGGCACCGGTGTTGCGCAGCTCATGGGCGAGGTTCTGGGTATAGGCGTTCACCGCCGCCTTGACCGTATTGTAGGCCGGGTTGCCCGGCGGGTTGGTCAGGCCCTGTTTGGAGCCGGTGTTGACGATGACCCCGCGGCGGCCGGACGCCAGCATGGCGGGGGCAAAGGCGGACACGCCATTGAGCACGCCAAACAGGTTGACCTCAAAGAGCTTGCGCCATTCATCGACCTCACCGACGGCGCCGACCGAGGAGCCGTGAACGAATTTTGCAGCATTGTTCATCAGGAAAGTCGGGGCTTCCCAGCGTTCGGTCACGTCTCTTGCCAGATCGTTCATGTCGGCGGCGTGTGCGACATCGCAGATCACCGGCATGACGTTCTGCCCATTGTCGCCGGCGGCGCGGATCACTTCGGATTCGGCGGCCGGCATTTTGTCGGCATTGGTGTCGACAAGAACGATCTTCATGCCTGTTCCGGCCAGTTCGGTGGCCACGGCCCGGCCAATGCCGCTGGCGGCTCCGGTGATAACGGCCACGCGGCCGGGGGCAAAGACTTCCAGCATCGGGTCACTCTCTCTGCTGCTGATTCAGGATTGGCGCAAACACTAGCCGACCGCGTCCGGCATGGCCATGGCCGCATGGATTTGCTTGCCGCCCGGAAGGGGCTCTGCCAGTCTCATGTGATGCGACCCCGGATCCTCAATCAGCTGCTTGCCATCGCCCGCCGGGAATGCGGGCCGCATCTGGCCGAGGATGTGGTGCAGGAGGCACTGGTCATTGCCGTGGAAGCCGGACGGCTGGACATCAGTTCGCCGGAAACCGGCCGCTGGCTGCGCGGTGTGGTGCGCAACCGGGCGCGGATGCAGTTGCGCTCGGACCGCAGGCGCAGGACGCGGGAGCAGGCATTTGGCGCCTTGCCGCCTGCCGATGCAACCGAGACCGGGGCCAGCCTCAACGAGGTCATGCAGGGACTTTCACCGGCGCTGCGTGGCTTCGCCGCCCTTGTGATGACCGGTCATTCGCGGCGGGAAATCTCTTGGCTGCTCGATCTCAGCGATACCGCGCTGCGCCAGCGGGTTTCGGCCCTCAAGCGTGCCCTGCGCGCCCGCGGGCTTGTGGCACCATCGGAACTGACCGGGCTCAGCCTTGGTCTCGACTACGGCCGAATCCGGGACGTGTTGCTGCCGGAACTGCACAGGCAAAAGGGCCATTTCGCCAGCCACGATCCGGATGGACATTTATTTGTGGTGAGACGCTCACAAATCGCAGACCGGCGGCAATAGGATGGTGTCGACAAGATGGAGGGCTCACAGATGAGCTTCAAACCCAAGAATGCCAGCATCGTTTATTATGTCTCCGACATCGCCCGCACGGAGCGGTTTTACCGGGACACGATCGGTCTCAGCGTCGAACGCATGGAGGGCGCCGAGCCGTTCTGGCTACAGGCCAGTCTCGAAAGCGGGCTGGACCTGATTTTCTTCGAGATGGAGGGCGAGCGCGGCAATACGCCGGCCGTCATCTTCACCGTCGAGGAGGGCGGGATCGACGATGTGGTGGCGGAACTGGCCGCCAACGGAGTGACCATCGTCACCCCTGTTTCTGAAGCTCCGGGTGGATGGAGCGCCGACTTTCTGGATCCGGATGGCTTTGGTCTGGGGCTCTGGCAGTCCGAAGACCTGCCGCGATCGCTGAAGTGAATCTGCGGCGCGGGGTGCCCCACTCCGCGCCAGCCATGCGCCGCCGTGAGAGGCGCCATGCGGCGAAGTGGCTTGTGAAATCGGCACTTCTCGGATAGGACGCGCGCAACTCGACATCCCGACATGACCGGAACGCACTATGAAGTTGCGCAATATTGCGATCATCGCACACGTTGACCATGGCAAAACCACGCTGATCGACGTGCTGCTCAAACAGTCCGGCCTGTTCCGCGACAACCAGAAGGTTGACGAACGGGCAATGGATTCCAACGATCTGGAGCGCGAGCGCGGCATCACCATTCTGGCCAAGGTGACCTCGCTGCAGTGGCATGACACGCGCATCAATATCGTCGACACGCCGGGACACGCCGATTTCGGCGGTGAAGTCGAGCGTATTCTGTCGATGGTCGATGGCGTGGTGCTGCTGGTCGACGCTGCTGAAGGCCCGATGCCGCAGACCAAGTTCGTGCTCTCCAAGGCGCTGGCGCTTGGGCTTCGTCCCATTGTGGCGATCAACAAGATCGACAAGCCGGACGAGCGGCACGAGGAAGTGCTCAACGAAGTGTTCGACCTGTTCGTGGCGCTTGATGCCCACGAGGATCAGCTGGATTTCCCGGTGCTTTACGGGTCGGCCAAGAATGGCTGGATGGCCACGGAACCGACCGGCCCCAAGGAATCTGTGGGTCCGCTGCTTGATCTGGTCGTCGATTATGTCGCGCCGCCGAAGGTGGAGCCGGGCAAGTTCCGCATGCTGGCCACCACCATCCAGCGTGACCCGTTCCTTGGCCGGTTGCTGACTGGCCGGGTGTTTTCCGGCTCGATCAAGCCGACCGATCCGGTCAAGGTTCTGTCGCGCGATGGCAAGGTTGTCGAGAATGGCCGCGCCACCAAGGTGCTGGCGTTCCGCGGACTGGAGCGCGCACCGGTCGATATCGCCGAAGCCGGCGATATCATTTCCATTGCCGGGCTCGCAGAAGCCAACGTCGCCGACACGCTCTGCGATCCGTCGGTGACCGAGGCGATTGAAGCCCAGCCGATCGATCCGCCCACCCTGTCGATGACCTTCCGCATCAACGACGGCCCGTTTGCGGGCCGCGATGGCGACAAGGTGCAGTCGCGGGTGATCCGCGAACGGCTGCTGCGCGAGGCCGAGGGCAATGTGGCCATCCACGTCACCGTCGGCACAGACAGCGACAGTTTCGAAGTCGCTGGCCGGGGCGAATTGCAGCTGGCCGTGCTGATCGAGACGATGCGACGCGAAGGCTTTGAACTGACCGTTGGGCGTCCCCGGGTGCTGATGCGTGAGGAAAACGGGCAGACCGTCGAGCCGATCGAAGAAGTTACCATTGACGTCGATGACGAGTATACCGGCGCGGTTGTACAAAAGCTCACCGAACGGCGCGGCGAATTGATCGAGATGCGTCCGTCGGGTGTCGGACGCTCCCGGGTCAAGCTTCTGGTGCCGACGCGCGGTCTCATCGGCTATCAGCCGGAGCTGCTGAGCGATACGCGCGGCACAGCGATCTTCAACCGGGTGTTTCATTCCTATGCGCCGCACAAGGGTCCGCTGCCGGGCCGCCGCACCGGGGTTCTGATCTCGAACGGGACCGGCCAGGCCGTGCCGTTCGCGTTGTTCAATCTCGAGGAGCGCGGTGCGATGCTGATCGAGCCGGGTGTCCAGGTCTATGAAGGCATGATCATCGGCGAGCACAACAAGGGCAATGACCTTGAGGTCAATCCGCTCAAGGGCAAGCAGCTGACAAACATCCGCGCCGCCGGCAAGGATGAAGCCGTCCGTCTGACGACGCCGAAAAGACTGAGCCTCGAGCAGGCGCTCGGCTATGTCACCGACGATGAATATGTCGAGGTGACGCCGAACCACATTCGGCTGCGCAAGGTGTTTCTCGATCCGCATGACCGCAAGCGGGCCATGCGGGCCGAAAAGGCGGCCAGTTAAGCGACTGCCGATCTGGTGGCGGCCTGTTTGAGAATCCAGGCCGCCGCAACCTGCTGGATGCCCTCGTCCATGGGCTGCTTGAGCAGCTTCTTGTAGGACTCGAACGTGTGGTGGTCAGGGTCGCGCCGCAGGATATGGGTGAGATCGTCGACCATGTGCACGGTGGCGCGATCGCCGAGGATTTCCGCGATACGGGCGCTATCGGCCGGATTGCACTGCAGGTCCTTGCCGCCGCCGATGAGCAGAGTGGGTGCATTCACGCTTGAATAGATTTCCGGCGGGTTCGCGGCGAAAAGCTCGCGCAGCCATCTGGCGCCGAGCTTTTGCAGACCCACCCGAATTGTCGGGTCGTTGGTGGATTTGACCTTGTCGATGATACGGTCCTGCTGTTGTGAAGGCCGGCCGGTCAGTCTGGTGATGAAGCGGACCAGCTTGCCTTGAAAGCCGGACATCCGGTCGATCATCTCGTCGCCCTTTCGGGCCTGATCGCGCAGGATTTTTTCCATGTCCTCGACAAATGGCGCGAGTTGGACGAGCCCGTCCACGGGTTGGCGGAGGGCAATTTCGGCTGCAATCAAAGTGCCCTCGGAATGACCGAGCAGATAAATGCCGTTCGCGCGATCCGCGAAGTTTTCCCGCAGATGGGCCAGGCAGGCCTCGGCGTCGGCAACAAGGTCCAGGTAACCGGCTTCGATGAACTTGCCCAAGGATTTGCCGCAGCCGCGCTTGTCGTAGCGGAACGAGGCAATGCCATTCTCAACAAAGGTCTTTGCCAGTGCGTTGAAGATGTTCAACTTCTGGATCGGAATGTTTTCATCGCGGTCGAGCGGGCCCGAACCATGGATCATCAACACCAGCGGCACGTGCGCCGACCCGTCAGGCCAGGTCAGCGTCCCGGCGAGACTGATGTCGCCGGAGGAGACTACAAGGTCTTGTTCGGTCACGGGTTTCGCCTGTTCTGCTCAGTTCAGCCGGTCAAATGGTCATTGAGGACGGCATTTTCCAGCCGATCGACTGCTTCGGCGAGATTTTCATCGACCAGATGCAGATATTGCGTCCAGTCGGACAGTTGGCGCAGTTCGGCGGCGCCGTCGGATATGCCGCGCAGGGCGACGAGCGGCAGGTTGAACTGCTGGCAGGCGCGGAGAACCGCATAGGTTTCCATGTCGACCATGTCGGCGTCGATCAGGTCATAGGCCGGGCCGGAGATGATGTTGGCGCCCGTCGAGAGGCTGGCGGCGGGGATGCCGGGCACCTGAAGCGGCAGGTCCAGTACGGCGGGCAGGTTGAGAAACGGCGTTTCGCCCCTTGCAAATCCCAGTGCCGAGGCGTCCATGTCGCGATAGGCGACAGTTGAGGCCTGAAAGACTTCGGCCTGGGGCAACGTGCGTGAACCGGCCGACCCCAGTGACACGATGAGGTCGGGCAGTTGGGCGGCTGAATCGAGACTGGAGAGCGTGCGGGTCAGGCTCACCGCCGCTTCGACAGGTCCCACCCCCGTGAACAGCGGGGTGAAGCGGGTCTGAAGGTGTTGGCCATATTCATTGTCGACCGCCATCACATAGAGAATGGAGTGGCGGCCCACGGGTTTGGGCGCGAAGATCTGGTTCATCAACTGGGAATCAGGTGGACTTCGTCCGTTTCGCAATCGAATTCGGGTGCGGTGGTGTCGGCCCACTGCCGGGCGATGGCATTGGCGTCGCTGATCAGGCTGGTATCGATATAGGCGACGTGGCAGGTGTTGCCCGGCTCGATCTTGGTGACGACGAGGATTTCGTTGTCATATTCATCATCGGACACGTCGATGATCCACCTGAGAATGGTGGCGAAGGGTCTGTAATCGCCGCTTTCATTTGTCAGGCGCCACTCCAGCGTGTCGTTGACATAGTTGAACTGGGGCAGGGTCTGACGGGCGGCCTTCTCGTCCGGAGCGTTCCAGCCATATGAGACAAAAAAGCGAAGATCACCCTCGGCGACGTAGAGCGGATAACCGCGATAGCCGGGGCAGGCAAAACTGGCGCCGAAATCATCGGCCTGCATGATCATGCATTCATCAAGATTGATGGTGGTGTAGGCGGACTGGATATCTGCGGCGGCGGCCGGCAGGACCAGGGCCGAGAACCCGGCAATCGCGGCGGCGGCCTTCAGTTTTGAGAACATGGTGCGTCCTTTTTGCCGCGCACGGGCGGGCCAATTGAGTTGCAAATGCACCGCATCATAGGCATGAAGGCGGCAAAATCGAGCCTCCCCGAAGGAATGACCCCGAAATGAGAATTGACGCCATCAGCATTGGCGACAACCCGCCCGAAGACATCAATGTCATTATCGAAGTGCCAATCGGCGGCGAGCCGATCAAGTACGAGATGGACAAGGCCAGCGGCGCGCTGTTCGTCGACCGGTTTCTTTACACCCCGATGCGCTATCCGGGGAACTACGGGTTCGTGCCGCACACGCTGTGTGGCGATGGCGATCCGCTGGACGTGATCGTGCTCAATACCCGGCCGGTGGTGCCGGGGGCGGTGATCAAGTGCCGGCCGGTGGGTGTGCTGCACATGGAAGATGATGGCGGGCGTGACGAAAAGGTGCTGGCACTGCCGGTGCACAAGCTGACCCGCAACTATGATCACATTCAGGACGTGACAGATTTGCCGGACATCCAGATGGAGCGGGTGAAGCACTTCTTCACACACTACAAGGATCTGGAGCCCAACAAGTGGGCCAAGATCGAGCGGATCGGCGATGTTGCAGATGCGCGGCAGGTGATCGTCGATTCCATCACAAGGGCCAAGGGCACCGAATAGGCCGGGTTGAAGTCTTGACCCGGGGATTGCGGGCGGGCTGAAGTCAGCCGATGTCGAACCACCTCGCTGTTCCTTTTTCGGGTACCACGCAACCGTTCCGTATCGGCTTGAAACCGCTCGATCTCGCGGACTGGATCGAGGTGGATGAGCGGCTGGATTTCTATCTGGCCGAAAAGCATCGCCTGGCCGCGCTGCATTTTGACGGGGTGTTCGTCGCGGAAAAGGACACAGACACGGCGCAGGCTGAACTCCTGTCACTCCTGACTTCCCATCTCAACGAACGCCACTCCGCCACCCACCGGCTATCCGGTGATGTCATGGAGATCATACCGGCCAACCGGCGCGTGAGGATAAGTTCAAACAGAGAGCCACCCCTGTGGACGGCGGCGCAACTTGTTGAGGACGACCTGATCCTTATGCGCCGGAGCGAGACCGGCTGGCGGCTGGTGGCCGGGTCGCTTTGCTTTCCCTCATCCTGGTCGCTCAGGGAGAAATTCGGCTTGCCGATGCATGAGGTGCATGCCCCGGTGCCGGGGTTTGGCGCCGGAACGCGGCACGCGGAACTGATCAGCCGGATGTTCGACAATCTCAGGCCCGACAGCCCGATGATCCGGTGGAACTGGTCGATCTACGGAGACGCTGACCTGCATCATCCCGAAAGCGCCAACCCGTCGCGACGTCGGTTTGGGGACGGGGCGCGGGCCGACAGTGCCTTTTTGAGGGTGGAGCGCCAGACCTTACGCAAATTGCCTGTGAGCGGCGATATCGTTTTCACGATCGGCATCCACGTCGATCCTTTTGCAGCGCTTGCGGCGCATGACGACGGGCCGCGGATTGCCGCGACACTGGCCCAACAGGTGGCGGGGCTGGATGCGGATCAGTTGGCCTACAAGGGGCTGCTGGCGGAGCGGGAGCAGTTGCTGGCGACGCTTGCGGACATTGTCGACGGCTAGATCTCCTCAGCCATCTGCAAGAGCCTTTGCTGATCCGGCGTGTTCTCGCGCAGGCGGGCGGCGGCGATGACCGGGCGCCAGGCGAGTATTTCGGATTCGGGCATGCCGGACAGGGCGGCATATTTGGAGACATAGGCCGCGGCGAGGTCGTCACTGACGGTGGAAAGGATCACTGCCGAGCGGCAGACGTCGGCGGCGGCGGGGCCAGAGGTGGTGTCGAGCCAATCGATGATCATCAACTGGCCGGGCGGGCCGATCAGGTTGAACGGGTGGAAATCGCCATGGCAGATGGCCCGGCCATCAGGCAGGGCGGCGAGCCGCTCGGCCAGGCGGGCTTTCAGGTCCTTGCCGAGCAGTGCTGTGGCGTCGATGGCGGCGGCGAGCTTTGGCTTGAGCGGGCGCAGACGGGGTTCGGCCGCACCGTGCAGGCGCATGTGAAGGCGGGCCATTGCCTCAAGGCTTTCGTCGAGTGAGTCCGGCACCTCGCGGACACGGTCGGCCAGCGGTTCGCCCTCGACCCTTTCCATGACCAGTCCCCAGCGCCCGACATATTGCCCGACCGCATGCACGGCGGGGACCGGCAGGCCATGGGCTGCGGCGAGGACGAGATTTTGCGCCTCGATGAACGCGGGAGCCTTTTTGGCCGGATCGAGAAAAAGTTTCAAAACGTGTTGGCCGAACGCAAAGACCTCGGCGTCCGCGCCCTTGCCGATCAGGGGGCCGATCTCAAAAGTGGCGGACACGGTCTAGCTGTCCTTGCCCCCGGTGGCCGCCATCATCTCGCGCATGCGGCCCAGAAGCTGCTCGCCGCGTTCCTCGTTGAGCTCGCGGACACGCTTAACATAGGGCTCGTTCTCGGTGGCGGGGATATCGTCGCGATAAAGCTCGGCCATTTCGATCATGCTGGCACGGTCCATTTCCTCGAAGGCGGCCGCCATCTTGTCGGCGGCTTCGCGGGTGGCCCCCATGGCCTCAAAGGCGGAGCGGCCCATGCGGATGGAACTGTCATAGGTCTCGCGGATGATGTCGCGGCAACCGGCTGCCCAGAGCTGGTAGACATCGTGCCGGGCGCGGGCCCGGGCGATGATGTGGACATGCGGATAGTTTCGGGTGACGTGGCGCACGATCTCAAGGGTCTGTTCGTGATTGTCGAGGGCGACCACCAGCAGCCTGGCGCGTTCGATGCCAGCGGCATGCAGCATGTCAGGGCGTGAGGCATCGCCGAAATAGGCGTGGATGCCAAAAGTGCGCAGCATGTCGAGCTGGGCGGAAGAATAGTCGATCACTGTCGTGGTGAACCCGGCGGCGCGCAACATGCGGTTGACGATGCCGCCGACGCGGCCGTGCCCGGCGATGATGGCTTCGCCCTGCTGGTCTATGGCGTCGCCTTCGCGCTCTTCGGCGAGGGCATAGCGGGAGGCGATCAGCCGGTCATAGATGATGAACAGCAGCG
This sequence comes from Devosia sp., assembly GCA_017794705.1. Lineage (GTDB taxonomy): Bacteria > Pseudomonadota > Alphaproteobacteria > Rhizobiales > Devosiaceae > IH3. The sequence goes on from CP051235.1 coordinate 2,071,227, forward strand.
GGGTGAGCAGCATGGAGAGCGCGACGACCAGCAGCAGCTGGTCGGCAAGGGCGGCAGGGATGACCGAGTTGGCGACGGTGAAGCTGAGCAGCACGAAGCCGAACTCGCCGGCCTGGGCCAGGGACAGGGCAAACAGCCAGCGGTCTGACCCTTCGATGCGGAAGATGGTGCCGAGGACATAGAGCACGGCGACCTTGAGGAGCATCAGGCCGACGGCCAGCCCGACGATGACGGCGAAATTGTCGAACAGCAGGGTGAAATTGATGCCGGCGCCGACGGTGATGAAGAACAGGCCGAGCAGCAGACCCTTGAACGGATCAATGTCGGATTCAAGCTCATGGCGGTATTCGGAATTGGCCAGCACCACCCCGGCAAGGAAGGCGCCGAGGGCCGGGCTGAGGCCGACAAGGACCATCAGCAAGGCAATGCCGATGACCATCATCAGGGCAGCGCCGGTGAACAGTTCGCGCAAGCCGGCCTTTGAAACGAAGCGGAACAGCGGGCGGGTGAGATAGCCGCCCCCGAGGATCACCGCGCCGATGGCGGCGACATTGACCAGCGCCACCTGCCAGCCTTCGAGGCCCTCGACGAGGCTGATGGAGATGCCGTGGTCACCGGTTTCGGCAGCGTGGCCGGTAACCGCATGCAGCAGCTCGGGCATGGCGAGCAGCGGGATCAGCGCCAGCATGGGGATGACGGCAATGTCCTGAAACAGCAGGACTGAGAAGCTGGACTGGCCGCCGTCCGATTTCATCAACCCCTTTTCCTGCAGGGTCTGCAACACGATGGCCGTTGAAGACAGGGCCAGCACCAGCCCGACCGTCAGCGCCACTGACCAGGGCTGGCCGAACAGCATGGCGACGCCCATGACGAGGGCAGCGGTGCCGCCAACCTGCAGCCCGCCGAGGCCGAGCAGGCGGCCGCGCATCTGCCAGAGGCGGCGCGGTTCGAGCTCCAGTCCGACGAGGAACAGCATCATGACGACGCCGAATTCGGCGAAATGCTGGATGGAGACAATGTCGACATGCAGCGCCACCAGCAGCGGCGAAATGACGATGCCGGCGATGAGATAACCAAGGACCGAACCCAGGCCGAGCCAGGCCGCGATGGGGACAGAGGCGATGCCGGCGACAAGGAAGATGAACGACAGGAGCAGGAATTCGGTCACGGCACGTCCCCCGGATCAATGGTGCGTCATGTTCACCATTGGGGGCGGGGAAGTCCAGATGATTGGGGAGCTCTTCTTCTGTCTCACGGGCCGCACCGCGCTGGCCATGACGGCGCTAAGACCGCGCCTATGTCCATCGCTGGCCCTGCGACGGCGCGCGCGAATTGTCGCGCGGGGTCCTCACCCGCTTTTCGCGGGATCGTCCCGTCCCTTTCGGGCGCTGAATGGGGCACTGTGTCGCCCCTTTCTCCCGCATCAAGTGCGGGGCAGACGTGAGATGAAAATTTCGCCCACCCCGAAATGCCCGGCAGAGAACCTCTCCGGGGTTTGCTTCAGTCTTTTGCCTCCCGATCAGGGGAAGCGGCGCGGCGGGACTTCGTCCCGATGCGGTAGTCCGCGATAAAAGGTGGGACGCCATTCGGCCATAGGCCTCAAGGCCTCGTTGCTCAAATCAGTCCACTGGACTGATTTGCCCGCGCTTCGCGCGGTCGCTGCCGAGTCCCGCCGGCGCGAACGCGTTTTTATTCCGGGGCCTCTGAGCAAAGGTGATCCCGAAACCTGAAAGCGGGCGGCCCCGCCTCCAAACGAACCCCCTCCGCGACGCTCCGTTCCGCCTCGCTCCGGAGAGGTGAGGGGAGTATGGCAGACGGGGTGGGGGCGGGGATAAGTTTTGGGGGTGCGGACCCGACAAAAAACATATGCCCTTGTTCTCAAGAGCGATTACACTTATTTCATTTATTGCGTTTATTTCGAATATGGCTTAGCAGGTGCGAATCAGAGAGTAGGAGAAAAAATGACTGTTCCAGCAAGCGCCCAGAACCTCGGCGGAAGGCTGCCTTCCGAGCTGGAAAAGGCGACTGCCAATCAGCTTCGAACTTTATTGGCTTCACAAAAATCCTCGGAGTCCAGGTTCCAGATCACCGATAGGGTAACTCACAAGTCTGCGGATATCGTTCTGACGCCCGGCATATCTGACCTCTTGATGGAATTGCTTCGCCACATTGGGCGTGGCGACGCAGTCACATTAGTGCCAGTGGGTAAAATGCTCACAACGCAACAAGCTGCAGACATCTTGAATGTTTCTCGGCCTTTTCTTATTGGCCTGCTTGAAAACGGCGTTCTTCCATTTGAAAGCGTTGGGCGACATCGCAGAATACGAGCCGAAGACCTATTCGCCTACAAAGCCACGAGAAACGCAAAGCGGAGCAACGCTCTTTCCAGCCTTGCTCAAGATGACGCGGAGCTCTTGTAGAATTTGTTTGCCAACCGCTACACAGCTCTGGTTGACGCGTGTTCGCTTGCGGGTGTGCTCAAACGAAATCTACTGCTTTCATTAGCGGAGGCTGAATTCTTTCGGGTTCGATGGTCCAAAGAGATATTGGATGAAACGCAAGTCGCAATTGAACGGATGCTCGCCAGTCGTGGACTGGTTGACTCGAGGAAAAGAGCGCAAAAATCTCGTCAAGCGATGGAAGCGGCATTCGAAGATGCAATGGTCGCGGAATATGACACCTATGTGGAGGTGTGTTCCGCTTTGCCCGACCCTACAGATCGCCACGTGCTCGCTGCTGCCTTGAAGACCAGAGCGGACACGCTAGTCACGGAAAACGTCAAGCACTTTCCCGTAGAAGTCGTCAGCAGTTTTGGCATCGAAATCCGAACGGCTGACAGCTTCATCGCTGATACAATTGAACTCGACGCGGCTCGAGCGGCGGCTGCGATCAAAAGAATGCGTGAGCGCTTCAAAAAGCCGGAAGTGACTCCAAACTCATTGATCACGTCGATGGATGCACAGGGGCTGACTCTATCGGTGGACGCCTTGCGGGGGTTCACCGAACTCTTATAGACTGCAGGTTCATCGTAAGAAAAGGCCCGGGATTGCTCCCGGGCCTTTTCGTTTCCTTATCCCCCCGCCCTTCGACAGGCTCAGGATGAGGGGTGCGGTGGTTGCCGCTGGCGCTGACTAGTGCGCCAATATCGCCAGCAGCAGGAGCGCCATGATGTTGGTGATCTTGATCATGGGGTTCACGGCCGGGCCGGCGGTGTCTTTGTAGGGGTCGCCGACGGTGTCGCCGGTGACGGAGGCCTTGTGGGCCTCGCCGCCCTTTTCGTGTTTGACACCCTGGCTGTCGGTGAAGCCGTCCTCGAAGCTCTTCTTGGCGTTATCCCATGCGCCGCCGCCGGCGGTCATGGAGATGGCCACGAAGAGGCCGGTGACGATCACGCCCATGAGCATGGCCCCAAGCGCCGAGAAGGCGGCGGCCTGACCGGCGATCCAGTTGATCACGAAATAGATCACGATGGGCGAGAGGACCGGCAGCAGCGAGGGCACGATCATTTCGCGGATCGCCGCCTTAGTCAGCATGTCGACCGCCTTGGCATAGTCGGGCTTGGATGTGCCCTTCATGATGCCGGGATCGGCCTTGAACTGACGCCGGACCTCGACCACCACGGACTGGGCGGCACGGCCCACCGCGGTCATCGAAATGCCGCCGAACAGGAACGGCAACAGGCCACCCAGCAACAGGCCGGCCACCACATAGGGGCTCGACAGGTCGAAGGTCACCGTGATGTCGGTGAAGTAGGCCCGAAGATCCTCGGTATAGGCGGCGAACAGCACCAGCGCACCGAGACCGGCGGAACCAATGGCATAGCCCTTGGTCACGGCCTTGGTGGTGTTGCCGACGGCGTCGAGTGCGTCGGTGTTGGCGCGGACCTCGTCGGGCAGGCCGGCCATTTCAGCGATGCCACCGGCATTGTCCGTAACCGGGCCGAAGGCGTCGAGCGCAACGACCATACCGGCGAGGGCCAGCATGGTGGTCACCGACACGGCGATGCCGAACAGGCCCGCCAGATTGTAGGTGACGATGATGCCGGCGACGATGACGATGGCCGGCAGGGCGGTCGATTCAAGCGAGACGGCCAGACCCTGGATGACGTTGGTGCCATGGCCGGTGATCGAGGCTTCGGCAATCGAGTTGACCGGGCGCTTGTTGGTGCCGGTGTAATATTCGGTGATGACGATGATCAGGCCGGTGATGACCAGACCGGTAACGCCGCACCAGAACAGGGCCATGGGGGTGAACGTGCGTTCGCCCACGGTGATGGCCACGTCCATGCCGCCGAAGATGTAGGAGATCACCGGGAACAGGGCGATCAGCGACAGAACGCCGGTGGCGATGATGCCCTTGTAAAGGGCGCCCATGATGTTGTTGTCCGAACCCAGACGCACGAAGAAGGCGCCGATGATCGAGGTCAACACGCAGGCGCCGCCAATGGCCAGCGGCAGGACCATGCCGGCATATTTGATCGCCTCGGGCAGGATGATGGAGGCCAGCACCATGGTGGCAACAGCGGTCACCACATAGGTTTCGAACAGGTCGGCGGCCATGCCGGCACAGTCGCCGACATTGTCACCGACGTTGTCGGCGATGGTGGCCGGGTTGCGCGGATCATCCTCGGGGATGCCGGCTTCGACCTTGCCGACCATGTCGCCGCCGACGTCCGCACCCTTGGTGAAGATGCCGCCGCCGAGACGGGCAAAGATCGAGATCAGCGAAGCGCCGAAGCTGAGAGCCACGAGCGCGTTGATGACTTCACGGCTGGTGGCCTCAAAGCCGCCGACGGAGGTCATGTAGATGAAATAGAGGGTGACGCCCAAAAGGCCGAGACCGGCAACCAGCAGGCCGGTGACCGCACCGGACTTGAAGGCCAGATCGAGCCCCCTGGCCAGCGATGTGGTGGCGGCCTGGGCCACGCGCACGTTGGCGCGCACCGAGACATTCATGCCGATGAAGCCGGCGGCACCGGAAAGCACGGCACCGATGACAAAGCCGATGGCGGCATAAATGCCCAGGAGCCACCAGGCCAGAACCGTGATGACCACGCCGACAATGGCGATGGTGGTATATTGACGTTTGAGATAGGCCTGCGCGCCCTCGCGGACGGCGGCCGAGATTTCCTGCATACGTTCATTGCCGGCATCGGCAGCGAGCAGGGCCCGCGTGGTGACGACACCGTAAACGATAGACAGCGCCCCGCAGATGACAATCAGCCAGAGTGCTAAGCTCATATTCAACCCTCTATTTTGGTTCCAATCTCCCCCAAGAGATACCGGAATCCGGCGCGCAAAAACCCGCCCCCCGGCCTCTCCCCCCTGGGAATGGCGCGGAGCCTAGGGCCAAAATGTCGCATGAGCAAATGTTTTGCGCCCGAAACCCCAAGGGACTGGGGATTTCGGTGCCGGTCAGAGCCGGTTCAGTTGCTTGACGAGGGTCTCGGGATCGCCGGCCAGGTGCAGGCGCTTCTGGCGGGAGGTAGTGCCCGCGGCGAGGGTGACCGAGGAGGCGGGCAGGCCGAAGGCCCTGGCGACAAGGGTGCAAACGGCCTTGTTGGCCGCGCCCTTGTCGGGCACGGCACGGACTCTCAGCGCCAGATGCCGGCTACCGTCATCGCGGGCAATGATGCCGTCGATCCGGTCAGCGGCAGCGCCGGGCGTAACCCGGACGCTCAGCAACAGGCCATCAGATTGCTTGTGGTGGAGGGGCGGCGCCCGATCAGCCAAAGCGGATGGAATTCATCAGCGGATAGAGAATCACCAGCCGGATGAAATAGATGGCGAGGAACAGAACGATCGGGGAAATGTCGAGCCCGCCGAACGAGGGAATGACGCGGCGCAACGGTCCCAGCACCGGTTCGGTGATCTGGTAGAGCGCATTGGCGATGGTCGCGACGAACCGGTTCGACATGTTCAGGATGTTGAAGGCCAGAAGCCAGCTGACGATCACCTGGGCAATGATGATCCAGATGACCAGCGACAGGACCAGGTCAATGAATTGCAGGAGGCCGAAGAGCATGGGGCGGGCTTTCTTTTGCATTCGGGCTGCCGAACCGCGAAACCGGTTCCCACTTTCGCTGGCAGCCCTTGTTTATGTGCTGGCTTTATCTAGGGGCTTGGTGGGCGCGGGGCAAGATCATGCCGCAAAAGGTGGTGGAGGAGCCGTAAAGTAAAAGGCCCGCTCCAAAAACGCGGAGGCGGACCTTTTGAACATGTCCGGTACGCAAAACCTGATCCGGACGAATTGAGGATTGCAACCGGCGTGCCAGTTTTGCGTGCGGGGCGGGAGAGCCGGATTTGCTGGGGTTTTTGGGGGGGGCAGGAGCAGGTGTTAAGCGGAGGTTGCCTCAGGCTGCGTTGCAGAATGCGAGGCGCGTTGCATTTTGCATTTTGAATGCCCTCCGGGCGACCCCCACCCTCATTCCCTCCCCACAAGGGGGAGGGATGCCTTTGCGGCAAACTCGGAGTGCTCCCCTCCCCTTGATGGGGAGGGCCAGGGTGGGGTGGGGCAACTCACTCAGAGCGGGTTCGCTGATCAGCTGCGCTTCATCTGGGAGCGGAGGATGGTGCGGTCTCTGGTGGAGACGCCGATGAGTTCGGCGACGCGCCAGACCATATTGTCTTCCATCTCGTGGTTGGTCTTGTCGGCGAAGACGACGGCCCACATCATGCGGATGATTTCGAGGCGCTGGTCCATTTCCAGCTGGGTGATGCCCGAGGTGAAGGCGTAGAAGTCGACGGCTTCGGCGTCCTTCTTGTGGGCCTTTTCCATCAGGGCTTTCACTTCCGAAGTGCTCAGATCGAAATGATCCTGCAGCACGCCCTTGACCGCCTCGCGCTCACTCTCCTCGACCTCGCCATCGACTCCGATCAGATGGACCAGCAGGGCGGCGACCGCCAGCTTGGTGTCGATGGCGTCTTCGATTTCAGCTTCGGGTTTTGCGAACAGGCGGGAGATGGCGTCGAACATGAAGGGATTTTTCCGGCGGAGCGTTGTTTGCCGCCAACCTAGAGACGCATCGGGCCGGGTCAAGTGGTTTGCACAGGGTCGTGACAGGCGCAGCCCTTGGGAGGAAGGGTCGCGCGACTCTGTTCTTGACTCCTGACGCGATTCTGATGTTCACTTTTTGTTCTAATGACAGAACAGGCTGCCGGAACGGCAGGGAGCGACGGGATCATGGCCCAATCCGTGGTGAAACCGGGAAAAAGGATCAGCGGCGAATCGGGTTCGTCTACATCGGCGCGCAAGCTGGCGCTGGTGACGAAACTGCGGGACCAGATTGCCGCGATCGAGAAGCGGCACGGGCAGGCGGAGCGAGCCGGAGACGGGCAGGCGGCGGAAGGGGCGGCGGGGTTCCGGACGGCACCGGCCGGGATTTTGCACGAGGTCTGGACCGATCAGGATCGCAATGCCGGGGCAGCACTGGGCTTTGCGCTGGGTCAGGCGAGGGCGCTTCTGGACCGGCAGCGGCCGGCGATCCTGTGGGTGCAGCTTGCCCATGAGGGGCAGGAGACCGGGCTGCCTTATGGACCCGGGCTGCGCCGGTTCGGGCTTGATCCCGAGGCGCTGGTGATCTGCCGGGTGCAGAACGTCACCGAATTTTTGTGGGCGGTCGAAGAGGCGGCGGGCTGCCAGGCGGTGGCGGCGGTGATCGGCGATGTGGTGCAGCCGGGCAAGGCGCTCGATTTCACCGCGTCGCGGCGGTTCAGCATGCGGGCGGAAGCGGCGGGCATTTCGATTTTCATGGTGCGCTACGGCACCGGCCGCGAGGCGAGCGCGGCGGGATTGCGCTGGCGGGTGATGCCGCACCTCAGCGGGGCGGCGCCGTTCGATGCGCGGGCGCCGGGAGTGCCGCGGTTCGAGGTGGCGCTGGAAAAGGGCGAGGCGCTGATGGGCCTCAAACAGGGGAGCGGGAACTGGATTTTAGACTGGACTGACCATGGTTTTGAACGCGACACAGATGGAAAGCTTGACGGCCAGCCGGGCGAAGGCCGGGCGGCGGCGCTTTCTGGCGCTGCATTTGCCGCGCTGGGCTACCGATTGTCTGAAACGGCATGACGGGGACCTGGCCGAGCAACTGATCGCGGTCCGGGCGCCGCTGGTGCTTTACGCGCCGGAGCGTGGGGCCATGCGGCTGAAGGCGGTTGATGCACGGGCTACGGAGTTGGGGCTTTTCGAAGGCCAGAGCCTGTCGGATGCGCGGGCGCTTTGCCCGCAACTGGTGGCGCGCCAGATCGACGAGATGGGGCTGACCCAATTGTTTGGCCAGTTTGCCGACTGGCATTCCTATGCCTCCCCGATCGTCGAAGTGCATGATGACATGGCGCCCTATGGTGATCTGATGATCGATGTGACCGGGGTTTCTCACCTGTTCGGCGGCGAGGAAAAAATGCTCGCCCATGTCACCGGGCGGCTGACCCGGCTGGGATTTGCCGTGCAGGCGGGGCTGGCCGGGACGGTGGGCGCCGCCTGGGCCCTCAGCCATTATGCCCCGGGGGTGATTATTGCGGACGAAGGCTCACCTCTCCCCTGGGGGAGAGGTCGACGCGAAGCGGCGGGTGAGGGGGCCTTTGGTTCCGAACCTGACGCAAGGCCCCCTCACCCCAACCCTCTCCCCCAGGGGAGAGGGGGTGTGGATGCTGTGCCTGACCGCCAGTCTCTTGCCGATATTCTCGCGCCCCTGCCGGTGGAGGCGCTGAGGCTGGACCCGATGCGGGTGAGCGGGCTCAGGCAGATGGGGCTGAAACGTGTCGGGCAGGTGCTGGGGCGGGACCGCAAGCCGCTGCAGGCGCGCTTCGGCGATGTGCTGATGGCGCGGCTCGACCAGATATTGGGGCTGAGGACGGAAAAACTGGTGGCGCGGCTGCCGCTGCCCGAGCGGCAGGTGGAGCGGCGCTTTGCCGATCCGATCGGGCTTCTGGACGATGTGATGGCCAGTGTCAGCGACCTGTCTGTGCAGATGCAGGCGCTTCTGGAAAGCGAGGGGTTGGGCGCGCAGACCTTTCACCTGTTCCTGTACCGGGTCGATCATCAGCTGATGCATCTGCCGGTCAATGGTGCCCGGGCGATGCGTGATGCGAAACACCTGACACGCCTGTTCGCCAACCGGATGGAGCGGCTGAGCGGGGAATTCGATGCCGGGTTCGGGATCGAGGCGGTGCGGCTGGCGGTGACTTCGGTGTCGCGACTCGATGCCGAACAGGCCGGGGTGTTTGAGGCGGGCGACGGGACGGCGGATCTCGACCGGCTTTATGACCGGATGGCCAGCCGGCTGGGGCCGCAGGCGGTGCAGCGGACGAAATATTTCAATTCGCATGTGCCCGAACGGGCGGTGCAACTGGAACCGGTGATTGCCCGGACGCTCGATGATGCGCTGGCGCTTGATTTGTCCGGCGTGCCGGAACGGCCGGAGCGGTTGCTGCCGGTGCCCGAGGAAATCCAGGTGATGGCCGAGGTGCCGGACGGACCGCCGCTCAGAATGGTGTGGCGCAAACTGACCTACCGGATCGCCAGGGCGGCGGGGCCGGAGCGGATCGGGGTGGAATGGTGGCAGCCGGGCGAAGGCGGGCTGACGCGGGACTATTACAAGGTCGAGGACGGCGACGGGCGGCGCTTCTGGCTTTATCGCGAGGGGCTTTATGAAAGCGAGACGGCGGTGCCGCGCTGGTTTTTGCACGGGCTGTTTTCGTGATGAGCATATTCATGTGTGGAACAAGCGGCCCCACCCCACCCCGACCCTCCCCATCAAGGGGAGGGTGGAAGCGGTGCTTGTGGTGCAGCAGTGCGGCCCATTCTGACCGCACCTCCCCCTTGATGGGGGAGGCCGGGAGGGGGTGGAGCGGCGATGACTTACGCTGAACCCCACTATGCCGAGCTGATCGCAACCTCGAACTTCTCGTTCCTGCGCGGTGGGTCGCATCCGGAGGAGTTGGTGGAGGTGGCGGCGGCGCTGGGGCTGACGGGGCTGGGGCTTTGTGACCGGAACTCGTTTGCCGGGGTGGTCCGGGCGCATGTGGCCATGCGGGAGGTGGGCAAGGCCTATCCGGATTTCCGCTATGTGGTCGGCGTGCGGCTGGAGTTTTCGGACGGGACGCCGGACGTGGTGGCCTACCCCACCGACCGTGACGCCTATGGGCGGTTGTGTGCCTTGCTCACTGTCGGCAACCGGCGGGCGGAGAAGGGCGACTGCATTCTTCGTTTCGCCGATCTGCCCGAATTTGCTGAAGGGCAATTGTTCATTCTGGTGCCGGACCGGGCCGATGTGACCGGCATGAAAGCGCCACTCGAAGCGTTGCGTGATCTGGCGCCGGGACATGTGTGGGTGGCGGGATGCTGCACCTATCAGGGCCGGGACCGGGCACATCTGAATGAAGTGGCGGGGTTGTCGGAGGCAACACAGGTGCCGATGCTGGCCAGCAATGATGTGCTTTATCATGCGCCGGAGCGGCGGCCCCTGCAGGATGTGCTGAGCTGTATCCGCGGGCATTTCACCCTCAGCGAAGCCGGGCGGCGGCTGGAGCAGAATGCCGAGCGGCACATCAAGAGCCCGAAGGAAATGGCGCGCATCCAGCGCGATCATCCCGAGGGGATTGAAGAGACGCAAAGGTTTCTGGAGCGAATCAAATTCAGCCTTGATGACCTTCGCTACAATTACCCTGAAGAGACGGTGGGCAATGGCGAAACGGCGCAGGAAACGCTGGTGCGGCTGACCTGGGAGGGGGCGAAGAAACGCTATCCAGGCGGGGTGCCGTTCAAGGTGCGGCGCGGGGTTCTGACCGAACTCAGGCTGATCGAGGAAAAGCGCTACGCGCCCTATTTCCTGACCGTGCATGACATGGTGCGCTTTGCCCGCGAGGAGCGGGGGATATTGTGCCAAGGGCGCGGGTCGGCGGCCAACTCGACCGTGTGTTTCTGTCTCGGGGTGACCGAGGTCGACCCGATGGTGGGCAATCTGGTGTTCGGGCGGTTCCTGTCGACCGAGCGCGATGAGCCGCCGGACATCGACCTCGATTTCGAGCACGAGCGGCGCGAAGAAGTGATGCAATATCTTTACGCCAAATACGGGCGGCACCGGGCGGCGTTGACGGCAACGGTGGTGACCTATCGCACGCGCGGGGCGGTGCGCGAGGTTTCCAAGGTGTTCGGGCTTTCCGACGACATGATCACGGCGCTCAACGGGCTTGACTGGGGCTGGCATTCATCGGGGCTGAAGGAAGAGCGGGTGAAGGAAGCGGGGATCGACCCGGCCGATCCGACAATCGCCATGGTGCTGGCTCTGGTCCGGGAACTGATCGGATTTCCGCGACACCTCAGCCAGCATTCGGGTGGGTTTGTTCTGACCGGGGACCGGCTTGATCACTCGATCCCGATCATGAATGCGGCAATGGAAGACCGGACGACGGTTGAATGGGACAAGAATGATCTTGATGCGCTGGGCATATTGAAAGTCGATGTGCTGGCGCTGGGGATGCTGAGCTGCATCCGGCGCGCCTTTGACCTGATGCACCAGCATTATCATGTGGACCTGACGCTTGCCGGGGTAATGCGTGATCAGGATGACCGGGTCTATGCGATGACGCGGCGGGCCGACACGGTGGGCGTGTTCCAGATCGAAAGCCGGGCGCAGATGTCGATGCTGCCGCGGCTGAAGCCGAAGGAATTTTATGACCTGGTGATCGAGGTGGCGATTGTCCGGCCCGGGCCGATCCAGGGCGGGATGGTGCATCCCTATCTGAAGCGGCGCAGCGAAGGGGTGCCGCCCGAGGAACGGGTGCGGCCCGAACTCTACGCGGTGCTGGAGCGGACACTGGGCATTCCGCTGTTCCAGGAACAGGCGATGCAGATCGCCATTGTCGCCGGCGGGTTCACGCCGGGCGAGGCGGACCAGTTGCGGCGGGCGATGGCGACGTTCAGGCGGGCAGGGACGATCGGCACATTCCGCGACAAGCTGATCCGGGGCATGCTGCAGCGCGGCTATGCGCAGGATTTCGCCGAACGCTGTTTCAAGCAGATCGAGGGGTTTGCCGATTATGGATTCCCCGAGAGCCATGCGGCCTCGTTTGCGCTGCTGGTCTATGTCTCATGCTGGCTGAAATGCCATTATCCGGATGTGTTCGCGGTGGCGCTTTTGAACGCGCAGCCGATGGGGTTTTACGCTCCGGCCCAGATCGTGCGCGATGCGCGGGAGCATGGGGTGGAGGTCAGGGTGGCGGACGTCAATTTCTCCGACATGGAGAATGCGCTGGAACCCGGGGAACGGGCCGCCGAACATATCTGGGACCGGCACAGGGAGATGGAAAAGGACATCTATTCCACCCATGCGGTGCGGCTCGGGCTGAGCCAGATCAAGGGGCTGAAAGCTGACGATGCGGCGCTGATCGTGGCGCGGCGGGGCGCCGGTTATGACAGCGTGCGCGATGTGTGGTTGAGGACCGGGCTGGGCGTGCCCGTGCTCGAGATTTTGGCGGAGGCGGATGCCTTTTCATCGCTGGGGCTCGACCGGCGGGCGGCGCTGTGGGCGGTGCGCGGGCTGAAAGGCGTGCACGGGGCGGAAACGCTGCCGCTGTTTGCCGCCTCGGGACCGCTCAATGCGGCGGAAGAGGAGGAGGCCAACCTGCCGCCAATGCCGCTCGGGGAACAGGTGGTGCATGATTATCAAAGCCTCAGCCTGTCGCTGAAGGCGCACCCCATGTCGTTTTTGCGGGACTCTTTGAAACGGGGCGGGGTGATGTCGAGTGAGGACCTGTTCGAGGCGAAGCACAATACGCGCGGCGAGGTGGCGGGGCTGGTGCTGGTGCGGCAGCGGCCGGGCACGGCGAGCGGGGTGATTTTCGTGACGCTGGAGGATGAGACGGGAGCGGCCAATGTGATCATCTGGCCGAAAGTGTTCGAGAAATTCCGGCGCAAGGTGCTGGGATCACGGCTGATCAGCGTCAAGGGACAGGTGCAGCGCGAGGGGATGGTGGTGCATCTGATCGCGCAGGAAGTTTTCGATCTGACCCCGGCACTGGTCGATCTGGCTGACGGGCTGGACATCGGTGATGGCGGCCTGGCCAATGCCGACGAGGTGCGGCGGCCGGGCATGGACCAGCGGCAGGCCGGACGCGGCAAGAACATCCTCAAGGCCAAGAAGATGGCCAAGGCCGGCTTTCATCATCCGCGCTCGATGGGCTGGCCGAAGAGCCGGGACTTTCACTGAGTGAGCCGTGGCCCGCAGGGACAAATCAGTCCAGTGGATTGATTTGAACGGCGAACACCCTGAGAGTTCCGCTCGAAGGGTCACGATGGCGATTGGCCGGGGCACGAACAACGAGGCCCCCTCACACCACCCACTCCCCGACGGGGACAGGGAGTGCTGGCGCAGTACCTACCCCAACAACCCGTCGATCTTTTGCGCCAGGTCCACATCCTTCTGCGTCAGTCCGCCGGCGTCGTGGGTGGACAGGGTGATGGTGACCTTGTTGTAGACGTTGGACCATTCGGGATGATGGTCGGCCTTTTCGGCCAACAGCGCGACGCGGGACATGAAGCCGAAGGCTTCGCTGAAATTCCTGAACTTCAGTTCGCGGGTGATGGCGTCGGCTGACGCATCGAAAGTCCAGCCCGGCAGGCCGGCGAGTGCGGTATCGCGGTCGGATGGTGACAGTTTATCGGCCATGGCGGATCCCCCTTTTGGTGAGGTGAAGCACAACAGGTGAATGGGGCGAGCCTGTGGTCGCCTTGCCAGCCTATTGCGCGACGGTGCTCTGGCGGACGACCAGTTTCGGGTCGATCAGGGTCTGTTCGGGCTTGGGCAGGGTTTCGCCGGCGCGGATCAGGGTCATCAGCCGTTCGATGGCTTTTTCGGCGACAGTGTCGGCCTCATAGGCGACCGAGGACAGCGGGATGGCGGAGAACTCGGCAAACTCGATATCGTCAAAACCGATGATGGCGACATCGCCGGGCACATTGATATCACGCTCCATGGCCCATTTCAGCGCCCCGAAGGCCAGCGTGTCGGTGGAGGCAAAGACGGCGGTGGGCGGATTGGAGGCCTGCATCAGCCTATCCATGGCGCGGTAGCCGTCGTGCGAAGTGGGGCCGACGGGATCGGCGCAAAGCGCCGGATCGAACTTCAGCCGGTGTTTTTCGAGCGCCTCGCGATAGCCGTTCTGCTTGTCGCGGTTACGGTTGGGGTCGGCGCCATCAAGGATACCGATGCGGCTGTGGCCGAGGGAAATGAGGTGGGCTGTGGCCTTTTCGGCGCCCAGCCGGTCGTCCATGGAAACCGAATCGATGGTGCCGGCGGGATCGTTGATCAAAAGGACCACCGGATAGTTGGCCTCGCGCAGGGGCCGGATGTGCTCGATGTGCTGCGGGCTGGTCGGGTAGATCAGCATGCCGTCGACCTGGCGCGAGCGGAACAGTTCAAGGACGCGGATCTCGTCCTCGAGCGTGTTGTTGGACGTGGCCAAAAGCGTGCCGTAACCGAGTTTGCCGAGTGCCAGTTCCAGCGCCTGGGCAGTTTCGGTGAGCGCCGGGTTGGTGATCTGGGTGAGCACCAGCCCGATGGTCATGGTCTGGCGGGAGACCAGCGACTTGGCGATGGCGTTGGGCAGATAGTTGAGTTTGCGGGCGGCTTTCTGGATGGTTTCGCGGGTGGTTTCGGGGATGCGCGGCGAGTTGCGCAGGGCCAGCGACACGGTGTTGGTCGAAAAGCCCGTCGCGTCCGCGATATCCTTTAAACGAACGATCGCCTTGCCCATGAATTTCCCCAGAACCCCCGTTTCAAGCGCTGCACTAAACCCAAATTGACACAAAATGCCACTCATTTCGGCACTTCGACCACGCGGTTACGGCTCGTGCAGCTAGTCCCACTTTTCCGACCAGGCCGGGTTGATGATGCGCATGCCGCGCTCCAGCGCGTCGATTTTGGCTTTGTCCTCTTCGGTCAGCCGGACATTGAGCGCCGCGAAATTCTGGCGCAGGCGATCCGTGTTGGCGGAAGAGGGGATCACCGGCATGTCCTGGTCCATCAGGTAGGCGAGCGACACCTGTTCGGAGGTGGCACCATGCTGCTTTGCGATTGCCTGCATGGTCGGATCAGCGCCGATGCGGCCCTGCGCCAGCGGCATGTAGCAGGTGATGCCGACGCCTTTCGCCCGGCAGTGGCTGACCAGTTTGCGGTTCTGCAAATAGGGGTGCACCTCAACCTGGTTGGTGACGAGCGGTCGGCCGTCGAGCATCTCCAGCGTCCTGTCGATGAGATCGATGGTGAAGTTGGAGACGCCGATATGTTTGGCCAGGCCCTTGTCAAAGGCTTCGGCGATCTGGGTGATGTAGGTTTCAAGCGGAACCTCGCCGCGCGGCGAGGGCCAGTGGATGAGCAACAGATCAATCTGGTCAACGCCGAGCGTCTTGAGACTGTGTTCGACGGAGGGTATCAGCTTGCCGGCGCCGAGATTGCCGGTGGCAACCTTGGTGGTGACGAAGAACTCGCTGCGCGGCAGGCCGGAAGCCTTCATGGCGGCGCCAACGGAATCCTCGGTATTGTAGTCCTGCGCGGTGTCGAGATGGCGATATCCGATCTCAATAGCGCTTTCGATCGCCGCCTGGCCCTCCTTGCCGCGCCGACCATAGGTGCCAAGGCCCATCAGGGGCATTATGCCGTCGGCGGTGTTCGGGCTTGTTGTCATGACTGCAATTTCCTCCGAGGTCCGGCTGACAGAATGATTGGCTCAGCCTTCAAGTTCTTTTCGAGACGCCCTGGCAAGTGATGTAACCAAGGCGTCGGGAATGGGCTTTTTCGGGGTGAAGGTCACCCCGGTCTTTGTGGGTTTGAGGCCGGCGGCAGCGAGTTGGTCCGCATGGGCTTCGATTGCGCCCTTGCTGACGTAAAGACCGCACTGTTTGCTGAAGGCCGCGTAGCTGGCGATGATGTCCTTGCCGATTCGAAAGCCCGGCATGTCGTACATGATGATTTCCTCCGCGTCCGGGAGGGCGGTGGCGAGCAGGGCGCGCAGGTGCCTCAACAGCGGCTGGTGCGCGTCGGGCGCTGCTGCGATGTAGCTTTCATGGTCAGCGAATTTGCTCATATCGCACCTTCCTGCAGCGGGTGAACTTTGATGTGCCACCCGATTGAGTGGTGGGGGTTCATGCTGATTTCGTCACCGGTAAAAGCCACCCTGTTTTGCGCGCCAAGTAAACAGGCCCATAAATTTTTGTTGACGGCCCGGCGATTATGCGCCTAGATTAACGATAATACAACCGGCAAGATCGCGAAACGGCGGCAAGGTTGTCTGACTGGGGAGGAACGCACGTGCAGGTGCGCTGGAGCAAATGGTCTCCGAGAATCGCATTGATTCCGGCAGTGGTGATCACGGCAGTGGCCTTTGTGGGCGCGATCTGCTGGACGATCTACATTTCCTTCACCCGGTCGCGGCGCTTCCCTGAATATGAAATCGATTTTTCCGAATGGGGCCGGCAGTACGAGCGCCTGTTCAATGACGGCGCCTGGGAAACCTCGCTGCAGAACCTGCTGGTGCTGGGCATCGGCAGCGCACTGGCGATTGTTCTGGGGTTCATCCTTGCCGCGATGATCGAGCGCGAAAAACGCGGTGAAGGGTTCTTCCGCACGATTTTCCTCTACCCGCTGGCGGTGAGCCTGATCGTGACCGGCATTGTCTGGCGCTGGCTGTTCAATCCTGATCTGGGGATCGAGAATTTCCTGCAGCAGCTGGGTTTCGAGAATGCCAGCTTCAACTGGCTGGCGGCGCCCGACACGGCCATGTACGGGATCATCCTCGCCTCGATCTGGCATGGCTCGGGCTTTTACATGGCGCTGATGCTGGCGGGCCTCAAGGGGATCAACACCGAGATCTGGAGTGCGGCCAAGCTCGACGGGGTCAGCTTCTGGCGCTTCTATATCGAAATCGTCATTCCAATGATGAAGTTCACCTTTTTGACCTGCGCGATCCTTTTGTCGCTGGGGGTGGTGAAGGCCTATGACATCATCGTCGCCATGACCAATGGCGGGCCGGGTTCGTCGACCTGGATGCCGGCCTTTTTCACCATCAATGCCTATGCCGGCCGTTCCAACATTGCCTATGCCTCGGCGGCGGCGGTGATCATGCTGTTGATCACGGCGGCCATCTTCATTCCGCTGGTACTGGTCACGGCCTGGCAAACGCGGCGGCGTGAGGCCCAGCAGGTATGACCGAGATCGTCGCCAGCAACCCGGAAGTCCGGGAGTTCAAATCCTACCCGCCCAAGCCGCGGAAGCTGACGGGGTCATCGATCGCCATTCTGGTGTTTTTGACCATGTGCGCGGCCTTTGTGGCCATCCCGCTTTACGTGATCATTGTCACGTCGCTTAAGGATATGGCGCAGATCCGGTTCGGCGACATTTTCTCGCTGCCCGAGGTGTGGACGCTGGAGCCGTGGCGGGTGGCCTGGGACGAGGTGTGTTCCGGGGTGACCTGCGAGGGCGTCAAGATCGGGTTTTTCAACTCGATCATGATCCTCATCCCCTCGCTCATTCTTTCCATCGGACTGAGCGCGGTGACCGGCTATGCGCTGGCGCTGTGGAACGTGAAATGGGCGGGGACCTTCCTGTTCATCCTGTTCACGGCAGCCTTCGTACCGTTCCAGATCATCATGATCCCGCTCATCATCATGTCGGGCATCATCAAGGTCTATGGCACCGTGTGGGGCGTGGCGATCGTGCATGCGGTTCTGGCCATGCCGCTGCTGACGCTGATTTTCCGCAATTACTACAAGGACATTCCGTCCGAGATCATGAATGCCGCGATCATGGATTCAGGCTCGTTCTGGAAGATTTTCGGCGAGATCATCCTGCCCATGTCAGGCAACATCATGATTGTCGTATTGATCCTGCAGATCACCTCGATCTGGAACGATTTTCTGATCGGGCTGACCTTTGGCGGTATCGGCACTAAGCCGATGACGGTGATCCTGGCCAATTCGGTGATCACCTCGCGCGGCGAGGTCACCTATAATGTGGACATGGCGGCGGCACTTCTGACCGCCATTCCCCCGCTTCTCATCTATTTCGTGCTCGGCAAGTTCTTCGTTCAGGGGATCACTGCCGGGGCCATCAAGGGTTAGACCATGCCGTGCGTCGAATTTCGCAACATCGCCAAACAATATGGACGGGTCACGGTTCTCGATGAACTCGACCTGACGGTGGAGGACGGTGAATTCCTGGTGCTGCTCGGCCCGTCAGGTTGCGGCAAGACGACTTTGCTGAACCTGTTGGCGGGCCTGATCGAAACCACCGCCGGCACCATCACCATCGACGGGCGCGACGTGACCGAGGCCGACCCCAAGGATCGCGGGCTGGCGATGGTGTTCCAAAGCTATGCGCTTTATCCCACCAAGACGGTGCGCGGAAACCTCAGGTTCGGCCTGTCATCGCAAAAGCTGGACAAGGCGGAGGTCGACCGGCGGGTGGCCTGGGCGGCAAAGCTTTTGCAGATCGAACCGCTGCTTGACCGCAAGCCGGGGCAATTGTCCGGCGGGCAGCGGCAGCGCGTCGCCATCGGGCGGGCGCTTGTGAAGAATGTCGGCGTGTTCCTGTTCGACGAACCGCTGTCGAACCTTGATGCCAAGCTCCGCACCGAAATGCGGCTGGAGATCAAGCGGCTGCACAATGAACTGCACCAGACCATCGTTTACGTGACGCACGATCAGATCGAGGCCATGACCATGGCTACCCGCATCGCGGTAATGGACGGCGGGGTGATCCAGCAGATCGGCACGCCGGACGAGATTTACGAGACGCCGGCCAACCTGTTCGTGGCGCAGTTCATCGGCGCGCCGGCGATGAACATGTTGAAGGGCACGCTGAAAGTGGCGGGTGACCGGGTGACGGCGCAACTCGACGAGGTAGGTGCGGAGCTTGACCTGTCCGGCCATGCCTTCGCAAGCGCGCCGGAGAACGGGGCGCCGATCGTCGCCGGGCTGCGGCCGGAACATTTCAGCGTTGGTCAGACAGCAGAGAGCGAAGCCACGAGTTTTGCGCTGCCGGTGCGCTACACGGAAAAGACCGGGGGCGATGCCACGGCCTTTTTGAACACCAAAAGCGACAATGGACTTCTTGCGGTTCGGGTGGACCCGGCCCTGGTAGCGGCGCTCGAAAGCGGCGGCGACCTGGCGGTGAGTTTTCCGGCCAGCAGGATCAATCTTTTCGATGCCCGGTCCGGGCAACGGATGTAGGGCCCTGGCCCAAAGGAGGAGGGAAAGTGATGAATAAACATGTGTTGGCGGGAATCAGCACCGCCGTTCTGATGGCGGCAACGCCGCTTTCTGCCCAGTCGGCAGAAATTTTTGCCTACCATTCCTGGTCGGCAGACAGCGAGATCAACGCGCTGAACGTTCTGATCTCGGCACTCGAGGAAAAAGGCCACACCTGGTCTGAAATCGCCATTCCGCATGAATCGGAAAGCAATATAGGGCTGATCAACCTGATCACCGGAGGCAATCCGCCCAACGTGTTCATTGAATCAAGCCCCGGCCTTTACCGCGACCTCGAGCGGATGGGCATGGCACAGCCGGTGACCGATTATTTTAGTGAAAACGGTATTACCGATAATCTGCCGGAAGCCGTCCTGCAGTCGATCACCATCGACGGCGAAATCATGAAAGTGCCGACGGCGCTGCATATCGACGGCATGATCTACTACAACATGGACGTCGCAGAAGCCGCGGGCGTCGATCCGGCCTCGTGGACCTCGCTTGAGGACATGTGGGCCGACCAGCAAAAGGTCGAGGACGCCGGCTATACGTTCATGGCCATGGGCGGCAACACGTTCCAGGCCGGATACCTGTTCCATGCGCTGGTCGCGGCGATGGCCGGGCCGGACATCTACTACCGCATGTATGGCGAAGAGCCGGATCCGACCGTGTTCGACGAGCCGGCCCTGACCGAGGTCATCGAGATGCACCGCCGCATCACCTCGCAGGCCGGCGACGGGTCGATCAACCGCTCCTGGGCGGATACCACCAACACCGTGATCACCGGCGAGGCGCTGATGCACCTGCATGGTGACTGGATGAAGGGCCAGTGGCGTGCGGCCGGCAAGGTGCCGGGCGAGGATTTCGGCTGCATCAATATCCCGGGCACGCAGGCGCTGTCGGTGACCGTCGACAGTTTCGGCATCCTGGGCGGTGTCAGTGACGAGATGCTGCAGGCCGAACTGGACTTCGCCGGCATCGTGGTCGATCCGGAAATTAACGCCGCCTTTGCCGCACAGAAGGGTTCCTCGCCGGTCCGCTCCGATGCGCCGACCGATGCGATGGACCAGTGCAACACTGTGGTGCTGAACGGCCTTGAGACCATCGGTGGCGTGCAGAACCCGTTCAATATCTCTGACGGTGACTGGCACATGTCGATCTGGAATGCGCTGTTCGAATACCAGAGCGATCCGTCGATGGAGTCTTCCGAAGTCATCGACATGCTGCGCGACGAGTATGATGCGATATTTGGCTGATCGCGAAACGAACTGCCGCTAGGTGCGGCGGCCGGGGTTCTGCGCCCCGGACTCCCAAGGACGGCTCCGGTCTGGTGCAAGCCATTCCGGGGCCGGCTTTTTGACTGACAGAGGAAAATGCGAATGGACGAGAGATTGCTGGACGAAGATGCGGTGATGCAGATCTGTTTTGTTACCGACGATGTGGACAAGTCGGCGCAATGGTTTGCGGACCTGACGGGCAAGCCGATGCCTGGGCTGGGCCGGGCGGCGGAGCCGGACGAAGCGCAAGCGATCTACAAGGGCGAACCGGCGGAGGTGAGCTGCAGGATCCGCATGTTCAAGTTCGGCAATATTGACGTTGAGTTTCTGGAGCCGGGCCCGGAAAAAAGCGCCTGGCGTGACCTGCTGGAGGAGAAAGGGCCGGGGTGCCACCATATTGCCTTCAAGACCCGCAACATGAAAAAGCGTGGCGCCTATCTCGAACAGAAGGGGCACAAGCTGCTACAGCGCGGTGAATTCGATGGCGGGCACGGGCGCTATGCCTATTATGACAGCGTCGCAGCGCTCGGCGTGATGGTCGAACTGCTCGAATTCAATGCGGACATGGAGCCGCAGGAGTGAACACTGGCGGGCTTGCCGCCGCAACCGAAAGACGGATTTGTTATGGCCTTCAAATATTCCTTCCAGCTCTATACGTCCCGGTTCTTCCCGCCGCTCAGTGCGCAGCTGCCGGTACTCAAGGAACTGGGCTATGAGGCGGTCGAACCGTTCATGCCGCTTCTGGACGAGCCGGAGGAATTCCGCCGCGAGATCGATGGTGCGGAACTGAAGTGTTCGAGTTTTCATGCGCATTATCATGACCTTGTGGCCGACCCTCAGCGCTTTGTGGATCTCGCCGACGTGCTGGGCACGGACCTGATCATTCCGCCCTGGCTGGCGCCGCAGGACCGTCCGCGAACGGCGGATGGATGGAAAAGGATCGGCGAGAAGCTGGCCGGTGCGGCTGATGCGATTTCGGGCAGCGGCAAGCGGATTGCCTGGCACAATCATGATTTCGAGTTCGTGCCGCTCGATGACGGCTCCATGCCGCTGACCCATATGTTTGGGGCGGTAGGCGATGCGGTGGGGCTGGAACTGGATCTGGCCTGGGTGGCGCGTGCCGGGGCCGATCCGGCACAGGCGCTGAAGGACCATCAGGACCGGATCTGGGCGCTGCAGCCCAAGGATACGGCGCCGCTTGGGACCCGGGAAGAAGAAGGCTGGACGGCACCGGGCAAGGGCATTCTGGACTGGCCCGCCTTGTGGCCGCTGATGCGGGCGACGGGCGTCGAATATCTGGTGGTCGAGCATGACAATCCGGCCGACTGGGTGCAGCTGGCGCGCGATGCGATCACCTATTTAAGAAAATTGGACGAAACCGCTTAGGGGCTGGTTTACCGTTCGGGCCGAATCCGGGGCGCCGAAAGGTCAATTTAACCCGCCTCGGGCGAAAAGTGACGCTGGTTCCATTGGTTACTGGCGCATATGTTTCATTCTGCCCGTCGAAGAATGCCGGCCATCGACTATGTGTCGATCGTCCGCTCCGTCTACAAGGACAGGACCGCGATGCTGTTGGGCACCGTGGCGACGGCCGTTGCGGCGTCGGCGGCGGGGCTGCGCGCCGGGTCATTCATTCTTTTCGTGCATGCGCTGATCTTCTTGCTGCTGGCGCTGGTGCGCTATCGGGAATCGGTGGCGTTCGAGCGGGCCAGGATCGGCCCGGAGGATGCCGATGCAGCCGAGCGCTGGGAATTCCGGGCGATGGTGGCCGGCGGCGTCGTGGCGATCAACTATGGCATGTGGTGCTTTTCATCGCTGGTTCTGGTCGACGACAGTTTCGCCGAACTGAGCTCGGTCAGCGTGACCATAGCCGCAACCGTGGGCATTGCGGCGCGCAATTTCGGGCTGGACCGGCTGGTGACGCTGCAATCGCTGCTTCTGGGTGTGCCCATGTGTGCCGGGCTGATGCTCGAGGGCGATGCCTATCATGTGTTGCTGGCGCTATTGTTCGCGCCGACGTTGATGAGCTTCCGCGCCGTGGCGGGTGATGTGCGCCGGGTGCTGCTGGCGGCAGTGCATGACCGGGTCAAGGCGACGCGGCTGGCCGAGGAACTCGACACGGCGGTGACGACCATGTCGCACGGGCTGTGCCTGCTCGACGCGGATCTCAGAGTGGCGGTTTCCAACCCGCGGGCCAGCGAAATGCTGCTCGGCCACTCGAACGGATTCGTGGGGCAGGGATTTGTCGATGTCATTGCCAAGGCCGAACGACAGGGCAAACTGACCAAACTGTCGGCCGAACGGCTGCAGACGGCGCTGGCTGACAAGGACCAGTGCAAGCTGGTTCTGCAATTGAGCGACGGGACGCAGTCGGAGGTTTCGATCAGTTCGGGCGGCAACCAGATCGCCCTGGTGTTCGAGGACATTACCAACCGGGTGGCGACGGAAAACCGCATCAAATACCTGGCGCGCTACGATGATCTGACCGGTCTGCCGAACCGGCGCTATTTTGGCGACCAGCTGGCCGGACGGCTGGAAAAGCTGCGCGAGGAAGAAACGGATCAGCCGGTCATGCTGATGATGATCGACTTCGACGATTTCAAGCATATCAACGATTCCCTCGGCCATCCGGTTGGCGATGCGGTGCTGAAGTCCGTTGCAGGCCGCATCCGGCATTGCCTTGACGGGCATGTGCTGGTCGGGCGGTTCGGCGGCGATGAATATATCGTGTTCGATGACCGGCACGTGTCGCGCCAGCGCTGCGAGGCGACGGCGGCGCGGCTGTTGACGACGCTGCGTCAGCCGCTGGAAGTGGATGGAGAGCGGATCGAGATGCATGCCTCGATCGGCTATGTGCTGGCATCGGGGCGTGAAAGTGATTTCGACACGCTGCTGAAGCGATCGGACCTGGCGCTTTATTCGGCCAAGGCCGCGGGCAAGAATCAGTGGGCGCAATTCCATGGTCGCATGGACAAGGAATATTCGGACCGGCAGCTGCTCAAGTCCGCGTTGCGCGAGGCGCTTCGGCAGGGGCAATTGTCGCTGGCCTACCAGCCCGTGGTCGATGTGCGAAGCCGCAGGATCGTGGGTTGCGAGGCCCTGGCGCGCTGGCACCACCCCGAATTCGGCACCATTCCGCCGAGCATTTTCATTCCCATCGCCGAGGAGATCGGCGCCATCTCGGAATTGACCGACTGGGTGCTGAAAACGGCGACGCGCGAGTGCGCCAACTGGCCGGACGATATCCGCGTGGCGGTGAACATTTCCGCGCGTGACTTCCGCGACGGGGCGGTGCAGCGCATGGTGTCGGGCGCGCTACAGGGTTCGGGCCTGCCGGCCGAACGGCTTGAAATCGAAGTGACCGAGACCGTGTTCATGCAGGAACTGGAGGCCGCGGCGAAGGCGCTCGAGGAGTTGCGGGGCCTCGGCGTTGGCATTGCCCTTGATGATTTCGGCACCGGATATTCTTCGCTTGCCTATGTGCACGACATGCCGTTTTCCAAGCTCAAGATCGACCGGACCTTTGCCCTTAATGTCCCCGAGGACAAACGGGCCTTGAAATTGCTCAGAAATATTGCCCAAATGAGCAAGGAAATGGATATGGAGGTGACCGTCGAGGGCATCGAAACCGATGCGCAACTGAGCACTATCGCCGGTCTGGGGCTGATCGACCAGGTTCAGGGATACCTGTTCGGGGTTCCCGTCCCGCAGAGGGAAATCGGTGAATTGCTGCGCTCAAGCAGTGGTGAAAGCCTGCTCCTTGAAGGTCAAACCGCCTGACCGACAGAATATTGGCCGCGCATGCGCGGCCCGGACATGATACTTAAAGGTGCGGTGGCGCGGGGCCATCGGACATAATTGGGCGTTTGGACGCGCGCCGCGTTTTTTGAGGTTTGGGGTGGCGGCAACCCGATTTTCGACGACTTTGCTGGACGTGCTGGACGAGGTGGAGTACCGGCGCGTTCCGTTCAGGGACCAGTTCGACCCGGTCTACCGGCTGCGCTATGAGGCCTACCGGCGTGAAGGGTTCATCGCGCCCAATGCCAGTTCGACCGTTTACGACGAGCACGACCAGGCGCCGAACGTTTACTGCTATGGCGTCTATATCAGCGGGCAACTGGCCAGTTCCATCCGCTTTCATCATGTAACGCCCGAGCAGCGGGTTTCGCCGAGCCGGGTGGTGTTTCCCGAAACGCTGGGGCGGATGCTGGATGAGGGGACAACCTATATCGACCCCAGCCGGTTCACGGCCGACCACGAAATGACGCTGGCCTATCCGGCGCTGCCCTTCCTGACCCTCAGGATCGTGGCGATGGCCTCCGAGCATTTTGGGGTGGACTATTGCGTCTCGTCGGTGCGCACCGAGCATGCCGCCTTTTACAGAAGGGTGTTCAACTCGGAACGGCTGCCCGGGGTGGGCTATTATCCGGGGATCGATTTCCCCATGCACCTTTATGCCGCCAAGCTGAGCGAGATGCGCGACTACGTGGCGACGCGCTTTCCCTTCTTCATGTCGACTGCCGAAGAGCGCCAAACGATGTTCATCGATGCGCCCGAGGGCGTGAAGCTGGGTACCGTACGGCCCACGGCGCGGGCCGCACAGGAGGATGAGAGCGAATTGCCCAAGGTGACGTGAGGCACGAGCTCATGATTTGAAAGAATCAAATCATGAGCTCTGAGTCTTTTTTGGCGCGCTTCCAAACCTAATAAGTGGTGCCCCACCTATTTTGAAAACGCTCTAGCGCCGATCACGTGTCCCAGACCGGGACCCAGGCGCCGTTGACGAGGCGCTGGCCGCGCTCGAGACCGCGCAGGCGACCCATTTCTTCCTCGGAGAGCGTAATGTTGCGGGCCTCGAAGTTTTCGATAATCCGCTCTTTCTTTGAAGACGAGGGGATGGTGATGTGTCCTTCCGCCATCAGGAACGCCAGGGCAATCTGGGCCTCGGTCGCATTGTGGGCAGCGCCGATCTCCAGGAGGGTGGGATCATCCTTGATCGCGCCTCGGGCGAGCGGGCAATAGGCGGTCATCGGCATGCCGATGGATCGGCAATAATCGACGATCGGCCGGTTCTGCATGAAGACGTGGATTTCGCACTGGTTTGTGGTGATCGGGCGGTCGCCGAGCAGCTTCTTGGTTTCTTTCAACAGCGGGATGGTGAAGTTCGACACGCCGATCATTTTCGCCAACCCTTGATCAAAGACTTCGGCGAACTGGCTGATGTAGCTTTCCAGCGGATATTCATTGTGCGGCGAGGGCCAGTGCAACAACAAAAGGTCGACCTGATCGACGCCGAGGTCTTCAAGGCTCTGCTTTGAACTTTCCATGACCCGGCCGAGGCCGTAGTTCTCAGGTGCGATTTTGGTGGTGATGTGAATGTCGGATCGCGGCACGCCACCGTCCCGGATGGCGCGGCCGACTTCCAGTTCGTTGCGATAGCCCTGGGCGGTGTCGATGTGCCGGCAGCCGGCTTCGAGCGCCCATATCACGCCATTGTAGGCCTCGTCGCCCTCGTGGTTCCAGGTGCCGTAACCCATTTGCGGAATGGTGCCGATCAGCTTCTCAGCCATGAATTCTCCTCCGGTTTGCGGGTGATCCTGCATGGATGCGGCACGAGTGCCAAGGGCAGGAACGAGACGTGTTATCGTTAATCTTACCGGGAAAGGCACAAGGTGACAACTCAAGCGTCATTCTTTGGGCAGAAGGAAGTGGTGCCGCTTACGTGACTCGAACACGTGACCCCATCATTACGAATGATGTGCTCTACCAACTGAGCTAAAGCGGCACTGCCGGGGCGGATCGGGGGGCGGGTTGAACCGCAACGATACGCCCGCGAGGGTCTGGCCCTCAGGGGGCGCTTTTACTGGCGGGTGGCGGGTTGTGCAAGTAGAGATTGCGCAGGCTTTTCGGCGGCGGTAGGCGGTTGCTGTGGGACGTCGCGGGGCGGCAGTTCGGTGCTTTCCGCCGGTGAGACAATCTGGCCGTTGGCGACTGGCGGGCGCCATTCGAAAGCGTCGAAGCGGCCGGTGACCGGCGACACGGGCGCCCATTCGGGAGCGGTGACGCCGTCGGCGGTCCAGGTGGGATCGAGCGGGGCATGGGCGGCGCGGCTCAGCCACTGGCGGGCGCGGCCGAAATCGGCGTCCTGGCCCTCCTCGATCTCGGCCATCAACAGGCAGATATTGCGGGTCGGGTGACCGGGCGCGAAATTGGCGAGGGTGTTGCGGGCGCGGACCCAGTCGCGGGCATCAATGGCCAGCCGCGCGACCACTGCGGCATTCTGCGCGTCGGGAGGCGGGGTGGGCACCAGTTCACCCAGCCGTTTCAACCGGGTTTCGGGCGAGGCGCCGGGCTGGGCATTGGCATAGAGCAGTGCCAGATCAGGATGGCTGGTCTCGCGCCAGACGCGTTTGAGCAGTGAGGTGGCGCGGCGCACTTCGCCCCGATTGGCGTAGATGCGGGCGGCAACCAGCGCCGGGGGCACGAAATCGGGTTCGAGCTTCAGGGCGGCGTTGGCGGCATCAAGCGCGGTACCGGGATCGGTGGATTCGGCGTCGACCGCGATGGCGGCATGCAGCACCGCCTGCTTGCGGGTCTTTGCGGCACGATCCTCGGTCTGGCGGGCCGGTTCGGCCTCGACCATGGAGAGCGCACCGGGCCAATCGCGCTGATTGACCAGATCATTGAAGACAGCGGTGCTGGCCCAACCGAGCGCCGGGGAGATGGCAAAGGCCTTGTGGGCAAAGGTCAACGCGGCGTCGGGCCGGTGTTGCGCCATGGCCTGCTCGTAGAGCCCGGACAGGGCGGCGAGCGAGGTTTTGGGATTGTCGATGAGGGCGCGGTACTCCTCGCGGGCGCTGCCCCATTCGCCGAGCGCCAGATCGGCGCGGGCCTCGAGCAACAGGGCCGCATCATTGCCCGGCAGCCGGGTCTGGGCCTCGCGGGCGAGGCGGCGGGCCTTTGCCGCGTCGCCGGCCTGCAGGGCAATGAACCCGTCGCTCAGCGCCTCGACTCCGCGCCGTTCGCCACGCCGGGCAGCACCCTTGGCGAGGGCACGCGGGGCGTTGAACAGGCGGCTGATCAGCGACCAGACAATCGAGGTCAGGAACACCAGAATGACGAGGGCAACGGCGGCGCTGCCGATGCCCGGCTGCAGGCGCCAGCCGCCGAGATCGACGGTGACCGAGCCGTCGAGCCCCATCAGCCAGGCCAGACCCGCGACAACCGCGAGGCTGAAAAGGATATAGAGCGCGAGGCGGATCACTCGGCGGCCTCTTCAGTTGCGGGGTCTGGTGATGTGGCGCTGGCGGCCAGCACCGAGGCGCGGGCCGAGGACAGGAGCTGTTCGGCTTCGGCCATCAGCGCGATCTGGTTGCCGGTGTCACCGGCCGCTTGCTGCATGGGGGTCGGCAATTCGGCAAGCGCATCAGCGGCGGGACCGAACTGGCGGTTGGCAACGGCCTGTTCGGCGCGGGCCAGGGTATCAATGACGGGATCTTCACCGGTTTCGCCGGTGGGGCGGATGGCCAGGAGCGCCCGGGCGCGGGACCAGAGATTGTCCCACATGCCGGCGTCAGGGTCAGCCGGCCGCGCCGCCATGATGACCGGCACGGCGCGCGAGAAATCGGTGACGATCCGGCCGGGTGCGGGCAGGCCGGTTTCGGCGGCAGCCAACAATTCATCAGAGGCGTTGAGGTCCGGCACCAGCGTGAGCAGGCTCTGCAATTCGGCGCTGAACGGACGCGCGGCTTCGAGGGCTGTCTCGAGACCAGACAGGGCCAGGGGCAGGCGCAACAATTGCGTGTCGGACGAGGGCAGGGACGGTTCGGCCTGCATTTCGGCGATCTGGGCCTGCAATGACGTGATCACTTCGCCTTCGGACAGAAGCCCTTCGCTGGTGACCTGCAGGTTAGTGTCAATGTCTCCGACGCGGGTATCCAATACGGTGACCTGCTGGCTGAGCGCCGTCAGTTCGGAGCGCAGGTCCGAAAGTTCGGTGGAGAGGGTTTCGGCCTGTTCCGAAGAGGCGCCGGACTGCAAGGCGGCGATGCGACTGTCGAGCTGATCGATGCGCGCTTCGATGCCGCTGAGATCGACGTCGGCGGCTTCGGCGGGGGCGGGCAGGTCGGCGATGGCGGTTTCCAACTCGTCCTGCCGGGTGGTGATCAGGTCATCATTATTGTCGGAGCGGGTGACGGCGTTGTCGAGCCGGGATTGCAGATCGGTGACCTGACGGTTGAGCGCGTTGAAGCCGACGAGTGCTTCCGACACCTGTTCCTCGGCGAAGGTGAGGCGTTCGGCCTGATTGCCGGCCTGCTCGGGCATCAGGGCGGTCAGCATGCCGCTGGTTGCAAGGCCCAGCACCGCGAGAATGGCGACCACGGCGCCCACGGCTGCGCTGAGCGCGGCCGGGATCAGCGGGAAGGCCGGGCTGGCCGGATGGCTGGCGGCCGGATGCGGGCGCGCCGCGGATTGTGCAGAGGAACTTGAAGCGCTGCCGCCTGACGCGGCGCTTGCCGACGACGAGCTTGCGGTTTCGCTGCCCGACCTGGGCGCGTCAGCGGATTTGCTGGGGGTGCGCGGCGAGGTGCGGCGCGCCTGCATGTCAAGCGTGGGAGGTTTGACCGGACCGGACTGTTTTTCTGCCATGGGGCCATCCTTTCATGTCCGGCAGCAAATTTCCACGTTCAGTCTGATTTGCGGTCATCCGATCCGAATGACAAGAGGGCATCCATCATTGCGTCTTCATTGGGGGCGCCGGCGATGTGAATGGGGCCGAGGCCGGCGTCACGAAGAGGCCGTGCGACGTTCTCGGAAAGACAGAGGCAAGCCCTGATTTCGGGCCGGTTGGGCAGGCTTGCAAAGACTTCGGCGGTGCGGCGAGAGTAAAAAAACGCGACGTGGGCGTCCTGCGATACTGTTTCGGAGATGCGGGCAGGTTTCATTTCGTAGACCTCAATGGTCTCGGCACGCTGGCCGCCGCGTTCGAGCAGCAATTCAAGGTCACCGGCGCGGTGGCGGGCGGCGGGGTACAGAAGTTCGCCGTTGATCCTGGCGGCGAGGATCGTGTCGGCAAGCGAGCCGACGGTGCCCTCGGCGTCGGTGACATTGGCAAAACCGGCGGAGCGGGCGGCGGCGGCGGTCTTGGTGCCCACGGTGAAGGCGGGCAGGCGGGTGAGCGCTTCGATTTCGCCCCGCTGTTCGATGGCCTTGATGGCATTGGTGCTGGTGAAGGCGATGGCGGAAAAGCGCGCCGGGTCGGGGAGTGAGGGGCCGAACAGGGCAAACTCAAGCAGCGGCAGTCTGACCGGATCGTGACCGAGGCTGATGAGACGTTCGGCGGTTTCAGAACAGCCCGGCTCCGGGCGCGTCACCAACACCCGCATTACATGGCTGCCTGCTGGCGGAGGGCAGCAAAGAAAGGCTCTCCGGCCTGGCTGATCAGGCTCTCGCCAAGTTGCCGGCCCAGAGCCTCGGCATTTTCTGCGGGGCCGATAACGGTGCCGGTGAAACTTTGGTCTCCGTCCGGGCTGAGTACCTGGCCGTTAAGGGTCAGTTGGCCGTTGCTTGTTGTTGTCAGCACACCGATGGGCGTGCGGCAGGAGCCGTCGAGGGTGCGCAACATGGCCCGTTCAGCACTGATCGCGGTGTGGGTGAGGGCGTGGTTGAGCGGGGCGATTTTTTCCGCGGTGGCGTGATCGGATTCGCGGTATTCCAGCCCGATGGCGCCCTGGGCCGGGGCCGGGGGGAACAGGACCGGATCGAGGATGGCGGTTGCGGCGTCAGCCATGCCCAGCCGGTTCAATCCGGCCAGCGCCAGAAGGGTGGCATCGGCCACGCCGTCCGTCAGCTTTCTGAGGCGGGTGGCGACATTGCCGCGGAATTCGAGCACGTGAAGGTCGGGCCGCTGATGGCGCATCTGCGCGGCCCGGCGCAGAGATGATGTGCCGATGCGGGCGCCCCTTGGCAGATCGTCAAGGCTTGGCGCGTTGAGGCAGATGAAGGCGTCGCGAACATCCTCGCGTTCGAGGTAGACCGGCATCACCAGCCCGTCTGGCAGCACTGTGGCCATGTCCTTGGCGCTGTGGACGCCGACATCGATGCGGCCGGAGAGCAGCGCATCCTCGATCTGACGCGAGAACAGACCCTTGCCGCCAATATCCTTGAGCGACAGATTTTCGGCCTGGGTCCGGTCGCCCTCGGTGCGGATCACCTCAATGTGGATGCGGTCGGCGGCCACCTGATGATGTTCAGCGAGAAGGCGGCGGACATGGGTGGCCTGTTCCAGCGCCAGCGGCGAACCACGCGTGCCAAGGGTCAGGAACGGGGCGGGCGATTGCAATTGGGGACCATCCTGATTAGGCACTTGAATAACAAAGCCCGCTTGCGGGCAGGCATGATGGGCATAGACCAGTTGACTGCAATCGAGCAAGCACCGCTTCGGATCCTTGGCATCGAGACCAGCTGCGATGAGACCGCGGCGGCGGTAGTGCTGCGGGACACGGCAGGACAGGGCCAAATCCTGTCCAATGTCATCCGTTCGCAGGTTGATGAGCACCGGCCCTATGGCGGTGTGGTGCCGGAACTGGCGGCGCGGGCACATGTGGTGCATCTGGACCGGATCATCGCCGAGGCGTTGGCGCAGGCGGGAACGCGTCTTGAAGACCTGGACGGGATTGCCGCAACAGCGGGACCGGGATTGATCGGCGGTGTGCTGGTGGGGCTTACCACCGCCAAGGCGCTGGCGGCGGCGACGGGCAAGCCGCTGATTGCGGTCAATCATCTGGAAGCCCATGCGCTGACGGCGCGGCTTACCGACGGGATCGAATTTCCCTATCTGTTGCTGCTGGTGTCAGGTGGGCACAGCCAGTTCGTTCTGGTGCGCGGTGTGGGGGATTATCAGCGCTGGGGCTCGACCATTGATGATGCGCTGGGAGAGGCGTTTGACAAGGTCGCCAAGCTTTTAGGCCTGGGCTATCCGGGTGGACCGGAGGTGGAGAGGCTGGCGGCGAAGGGAGATGCATCGCGATTTGACCTGCCGCGCCCGCTGCTCAATCAGGACCGGCTGGACTTTTCGTTCTCCGGGCTGAAGACGGCGGTGCGACTGGCGGCGGAAAAAGTGGCGCCGGTCACAGACCAGGACGCGGCAGATATCTGCGCAGCGTTCCAGCAGGCGGTGACCGACATTGTCGAGGTGCGGGCCGGGGCGGCGCTGCAGCGGCTGGCGTCGGAAACCGAAGGTCTGTTGCGGCTGGTGGTGGCCGGGGGCGTTGCGGCCAACAAAGCGATCGGGGCGGCGCTGAAGCGGGCGGCAGATGCGGCGGGAGCCGAACTGATCGTGCCGCCACCGACGCTTTGTACGGACAATGGGGCGATGGTGGCGTGGGCCGGGGCAGAGCGGCTGGCGCTTGGACAGGTTGACGGGTTTGATGCGGTGGCAAAGCCACGCTGGCCTCTGGATGAGGCAGGCATGCGCATCGGGGGTGCGGCATGAGCGGGCGGCGTGTGATGGTGATCGGGGCCGGGGCCTGGGGCACTGCGCTGGCGCAGGCGGCTGCCGCGGCCGGCAATGACGCGGTGCTGATCGGGCGCGATCAGGTGGTCGTCGACCAGATCAACGATCAGCACATGAACCGGGGCTACCTTGGGGAGATCGGGCTGTCGCCGAGGCTTTCAGCGACAACTCGATTTGAGGTGCTGGCTGCCGCCGATCTGGTGCTTTCGGCGGTGCCGGCGCAGACGACCCGCGGGGTGCTGGACGGCATCGAAGCGGATCTCAAGCGGCAAGTGCCCGTGACCGCCACCGCCAAGGGATTCGAGACAAAGACGCTGGCGCTGCAGAGCGAGATCATTGCCGCCTGCTGGCCGGACGCGCTGCCGATGGTGCTGTCGGGCCCGAGCTTTGCCGTCGATGTCGCGGCGGGGCGGCCGACGGCTGTGACGCTGGCGGGCGCCAATGAATCGAGGGTGCGGGAGGTTGCCGAGACCCTGGCGAGCGGGACTTTCCGGCCTTACGTTTCGACAGACCTGACTGGGGTGGAACTGGCGGGCGGGCTGAAGAATGTTTATGCGCTGGCCTGCGGCGCGGTCGAAGGGGCAGGGCTTGGGCTCTCGGCGCGTTCGGCCCTGATGGCGCGGGCGCATGCGGAATTGACGCGGCTGGTGTTGGCGCGGGGCGGGCAGGCAGCAACCACGGTGGGGCTGGCAGGTCTCGGGGATCTGGCGCTCAGCTGCACCTCGCCACAATCGCGCAATTACAGGTTCGGCATCGAGCTGGGGCGCGGCAAGAGTGTGGCCGAGGTCGAGGCCGAGGGTTTGGGGCTCGCCGAAGGGGTGGCCACCAGCCCGGTGGCGATGGCGCTTGCGCGGCAGTCGGGCGTTGACGCTCCGCTTGTCGAAGCTGTGAATCTGTTGCTGGGGGGGCGTATGAAGATCGCCGATCTGGTACATATGCTGATGACCCGCCCGCTGAAAAAGGAAGATGAGTGATGCATTTCGCCCTGATCTGTAACGACAAGCCCGGCGCGCTGCCCATCCGGCAGGAAACCCGTCCGGCGCATCTGGAGTTTCTGAAAGGGCTGGGCGACCGGCTGGCGTTCGCCGGACCTTTCACCGACGATGCGGGGCACCCCAATGGCTCGCTTGTAGTGATCGTCGCTGATGATCTTCAAGGCGCCGAAGCGGTCGCCGCAGAAGACCCTTATGCGAAGGCGGGTCTGTTCGAAAAGGTTGAAATCCGCCCCTGGGTCTGGGCGCTGAATAATCCGGAAGGGGCATGAGCATGGCCTACTGGCTGTTCAAATCCGAACCCAACACCTGGGGCTGGGACCATCAGGTGAAAAAAGGGGCCCCGCAGGAATGGGACGGGGTGCGCAATTATGCGGCGCGCAATTTCATGCGCGACATGAAGGTCGGCGATCTGGGGTTCTTTTATCACTCGGTCGATGAAAAGCGCATCGTGGGGATCGTGCGGGTGGCGGCGGAAGCGCACCGGGATTCGACCACTGATGACGAGCGCTGGGAATGCGTGGACATCGAGGCGGTCAAGCCGGTGCCGCGGCCGGTCACGCTAGACGAAATCAAGGCGACACCGGCGCTCAAGGACATGATCCTTGTCAATAATTCGCGGCTGAGCGTGCAGCCGGTGACCGACAAGGAATGGAAGCTGATCTGCAAGATGGGCGAGGTTGTGGACTAGACTGACTTGCCGCCGGTGTGGCGGCGGAATCGCGAGGGGGATTTTCGATGTCGCATTTTGATGTGAACTGGATCGCAGTGGTTCTGGCCGCCGTGGCGTCCATGGCGCTGGGCATGGGCTGGTACATGGGCCTGGCCAAGCCGTGGGTGGCTGCGACAGGCAAAAAAGCTGAGGATCTCATGGGTTCGGGCGGCAGCACCGCGCCGTTCGCCTTCGCCGCGGTCTGCCAGCTGATCATGGCCTATTTCATTGCCATGCTGACGCCGGCGCTAATGGAAGAAACCACCGCGATGAGCGCGATCATCGTGGGCGTGCACATGTGGTTCGGTTTCATCCTGACCTCAATGGTGCTCAATCACCGCTACCAGAACATGAGTTGGAACCTGACGCTGATCGATGGCGGCTATCTGCTCGGCGTGGTGGTTGTGCAGGGGCTGGTGATCGGGCTGTTCGGGTAAGGCCCACCGCCTCAGAAATCGCTGGCGATACCCTTGTTTTCCCAGTCGCCATAACGGGCGGGGTCGGGGCCATTTCGGCCGCCTTTTTCAACCGGCGTGGGCTTTTTTTCTGCCTCGGCGGCCCTGCGACGGGCCTCGGCTTCCTTCAGCGCCTGCTCGGCATTGTGCTTTTGCTTGTCAGCGGCGGTCATGGCCCTATCCGGTCTTGCGGCAAGTTGAATTGACTCCGGTCCTGCCCGTTCCCATTTATTGACCACACAGTTTGAAGTCAAAACGGGAAAAGCGAATGGTCAATTTCGTGCGGACCTCGGTCCTTCTGGCGGCGATGACCGGCCTGTTCATGGCCGTCGGCCTTGTCGTGGGCGGCGTCAATGGCATGCTGATTGCCTTTGGCATTGCCGTGGTCACCAATGCCATCGGGTTCTGGAACTCAGACAAGATGGTTCTTGGCCTGCAGGGTGCCAAACGGATCGAGCGGCAGCAGGCGCCTGAACTGTTTGACATGGTGTCCGATCTGTCCGATCGGGCCGGGCTGCCCATGCCCAAGCTTTACGTGATCGAGGCCGAACAGCCGAATGCCTTTGCCACCGGGCGCAGCCCGGACCATGCGGCTGTGGCCGTGTCTTCGGGGCTGGTGCGCATGCTCGACCGGCGCGAACTGGCGGGGGTGATTGCTCACGAACTCGCCCATATCCGCTCGCGCGATACGCTGCTGATGGTTTTGACGGCGACCATGGCCGGCGCCATCTCCATGCTGGCGCAGTTCGGCCTGTTCTTCGGCGGCCGCTCGAACAACAGTCCCCTGGGGCCGTTGGGCGCAATCGTTGCCATCATCGTGGCGCCGCTGGCTGCCATGCTTGTGCAGATGGCGGTGAGCCGCACGCGGGAATATGAAGCGGACCGTGACGGTGCCGAAATCAGCGGTGATCCCCTGGCCCTGGCTTCGGCGCTGCGCAAGATTTCGCGGGCGGCTGAGCAGATCCCCAATGTGGCGGCGCAGCGGACGCCGGGCATGGCGCATATGTTCATTATCAACCCGCTGGGGCACCGGCCGGGCGACAATCTGTTTGCCACCCACCCCGCCGTTGACAATCGGGTGCTGGAACTCGAAAAGCTGGCCGGAGAAATGGGTGGCGATCTGCGCACGCCTGTGACGCGGTCGCGGCGGCCGATGGAGCGGCGGGTGACCAATGGTTCGACAAGGGGCGCCGGCTGGCGTATTCCGCCCACGGGCGGCGGTGCGGATCAGGGCAGGCGCGGCCCCTGGGGCTAGAAAGACGTTTCATGACAGGTTCCACATCTGACGGGCGCGCAGCGAAACCGGGTTTGGCAGCGCGGCGGATGGCAGCGCTTGTTTTGAAGGATGTGCTTGGCGGCCAGAGCTTTCAGCCGGTCAGCGCCGATGCGTTCGACGATCCGCGCGATGTGGCGCTGTGCAATCGGCTGATCACCGTGGCGCTAAGGCGGCACGGACATCTCAATCAGATCATTGATGCGTTGCTGCAAAAAGGCGTGCCGCCGCGTTCCGGTCTGTTCGAACCGCTCTTGCGCATCGGGCTCAGCGAATTGCTGTTCATGGAGGGCCAGGCCGCGCACAGTGCGCTCAACCTCGCCGTCGAGATATTGAAACGCGACAGGCGGGGCGGCCGGTTTGACCGCTTGTTGAACGGGGCGCTCCGGCAGGCGCAGCGGGATGCCGGCCGGTTCGAGTCGCTCGATCCTTCCCTGCTCATTCCGGAATGGTTGCAGACCGGTTGGACGAATTCGTTTGGTCCGGACGTGGTGCCGGCGGCGGCGGAAGCGCTGCTTGAGGGTCCGGCGCTCGATTTGACCCTGAAACGGAAGGATGCGGCCTTGATCGTCGCGCTCGGCGGTGAACAGGTTCTGGGCAACAGCGTCCGCATTGCTGACCGCGATCGCCCGGTCAGTGATTTGCCGGGATATGCGAGCGGCGACTGGTGGGTGCAGGACGCCGCAGCGGCGGTGCCGGCGCGGCTGATTTCCTGCGAAAAGGGCGCGCGGGTGCTCGACATGTGTGCGGCGCCTGGCGGCAAGACCGCGCAGCTTTGCGCGGCCGGCTACCAGGTGACGGCGCTCGACAAGGACGGCAAGCGGCTCAAGCGGGTGGGCGAGAATCTGCAGCGGCTGGGCCTTGCGGCAGACCTGATCGAAGGCGATGCCCGCAGCTTCGATCCCGGTCATAAGTTTGACGCCGTACTGATTGACGCGCCCTGTACCGCGACGGGCACTTTGCGGCGCCATCCGGAAGTCATCTGGCATCGGACGCTCAAGGATGTGGCACAGCTTGTCGCGCTGCAGCGGCAGATGATCGGTCAGGCGGTCTCGCTTCTGGCTGAGGGCGGTCAGCTGGTTTTCTGCACATGTTCGCTGCAGGCCGAGGAGGGCGAGCAACAAGCCGAATGGATCGCTGCGCAATTCAGCGAGTTGCAGCCGGTGCCGGTGCGGCCGGAGCAGGTCGACAATTGGGCCGACTCAATCTCGCCACAGGGCTGGTTCAGGACGCATCCGGGTCTGGCGCTGCCAAAGGGCGGGAAAACTGACGGATTCTTCGCTGCCAGCTTCCGGCGGGGATGACCGGTCAGAGAATTGCTGGCAGATTGAGCTGACAAAAAGCGGGTAGCGCGCGGATCTCGTGCGTTCATGGAAGCACCGGTTCCGCGGGCGGGCAGGCTGACCGGTGGTGTGGGGTATTCGAGTGGCACAGCCTTCGCGGGCAAGACATTGGCATTCCAGCCGCAGTCTGGCGGACCGGGTGATCACATCGCCCATGGTGCGCTGGACGTGGCTTGGGCTGTCGCAGGATGTCTATTCGCCGGCGCTCAATGAGTTCCGCCCGATGGATCGCGACACCGTGCGCGAGATGATGAGCGGGCGCTATCTGCTGGCTTCGAAGCTGGTGGATACGGATGGCGGTTCGCCGTTCGCCGTCGATGTCGATCATCGCGACTGGCATGACGAGTTGCATGGTTTTTCCTGGCTGAGACATTTCCGCGATGCCCGCAACACCGACGAGCGCTATTTCGCGCGGACGCTGGTGATGGACTGGGTCAGCCGGTTTGCCGAGTTCGACCCCGACACGTGGTCGCTGACGTTGACGTCCCAGCGGCTGATGAACTGGCTGAGGCATTTCAACCTTTTGTCGGAAGGAGCGAGCGCCGAGCAGGTCAAAGCAATTTCGCGCTCCATCGGCATGCAGGCGCAGTCGGTGCGGTTGCGTGGTGGACTGGCGACCGATCCGCTGGATGAATTGATGGCCGCCATTTTGCCGGTTGCCGTTTCGCTCTGCGACGCCAGCGATGACCGGCATGTGGCGCAGGCCGTCGAACGGCTGGTGGGCTTGCTGAAAAAGCATGTCGACGACAGCGGGCTTTATCGCGGGCGCAGCGCCCGCCAGCAATTGATCCTTCTGACCGAACTGGTGACCGTCCGGCAAGCGCTGTCGCAACGCTCGGTGGAGCTGGTGCGCGAGATCGGGCCGCTGGTGGAAAAAATGCACCTGGCTCTCGACAGTATCACGCTGTCCAGCGGGGAGCCGGGTTATTTCAACGGCACTGGACAATTGCCGGTCGAGATCATCTTTGCGGTGCAAACGCAAGGTTCGGGCCGGCGGCAGGGCAATGCGCTGGTGGGTGGCTACGGGGTAATCGCTGATGGGCAAAGCCTGGCCATCATGGATTCCGGGCGGGTGCCGGCTGCCGCTTATTCCGGTGAGGCGCATGCCAGCGCACTGGCGCTGGAATTCAGCCATGGCAAGGAGCTGGTGTTCGGCAATTGCGGACCGGCGCCGGCGGAACTGGAAGAGAATCGGCAACTGTTCCGAATCGGGTCCACCCATTCCGGCCCGACCATCGATGACCAGTCGAGCGCCCGGTTCGGACGCGCCGGTGCGCTGCTCAATTATGGCGACAAGCCCTATATCGAGGTTGATCGTGACGAGGCCTCGATGCTGGCACGCACCTCGGGTTTCCGCTCGCGGTTCGGCGTGCAGATCGAGCGGCGTGTGACGCTGATGAGCTCGGGCGAAACACTGGTCGGCCAGGACAAGCTGATCAGCCCCGGCGGCCGCCGAAACCTCAAGGGCGAACTGACCATCAGGTTCCATCTGGCGCCGGGGGCGCGGGCGAGCCGGGCGGAAGGCGGCGAGATGATCCTCATTCAACTGGGATCGGGTGCGCGCTGGAGCTTTTTATGGGAGGCGGCGACGGCGCATATCGAGGATAGCGTGCGTCAGTCGAGCCATATCGGGTTTTACCGGACGCAGCAGATCGTTTTGACCGCGGCAGTGGCGGCGGATGCGGAAGTCGCCTGGATTTTCACAAAGCAGACGGGATAAAGCGGGCCGGGCTGTTTCCACTGCGGTCCGCAGGTGCTATCGCGCTTGCAACACAGGTAGCTGGAGCCTCACCAGATGAGCCAAGCCGATGGCCGGACAAAAGTCCGCCGCGCCCTTTTGTCGGTATCCGACAAGGCGGGCATCGAAGAATTTGCCCGGGCGCTTTCCGGACTGGGCGTGGAACTGGTCTCCACCGGCGGCACCCGCAAGAAGCTGGAAGAAGCCAATATCCCGGTCATCGACATTTCCGAACTGACCGGGTTTCCCGAGATGATGGACGGGCGGGTGAAGACGCTTCATCCAAAGGTGCATGGCGGGATCCTCGCCGTACGTGACAAGGATGCGCACCGCTCCTCG
This sequence comes from Devosia sp., assembly GCA_017794705.1. Taxonomy (GTDB): domain Bacteria; phylum Pseudomonadota; class Alphaproteobacteria; order Rhizobiales; family Devosiaceae; genus IH3. The sequence goes on from CP051235.1 coordinate 2,110,110, forward strand.
ATGCGCATTCACCAGATCCCGTGGATCGACCTGGTGGTGGTCAATCTCTATCCTTTCGAGGATACGGTTGCGAAAGGCGCCGACTACGACACCGCCATCGAGAACATCGATATCGGTGGACCGGCGATGATCCGCTCGGCGGCCAAGAACCACGCCTCGGTGACCGTGGTGGTCGACCCGTCGGACTATGAAGCGGTAGTCGAAACGCTTTCCGATGATGGCGAAGTGCCGTTTGCATTGCGTCAGAAACTGGCGGCCAAGGCCTATGCGCGCACTGCCAATTATGACGCGGCGATTTCCAACTGGTTCGCTAGGACACTCGAATATGATGACATGCCATGGCGGTCAGCCTCGGGCAAGCTGGCCGAGGTAATGCGCTATGGCGAGAACCCGCACCAGTGGGCGGGGTTCTATGTCGACGGTAGCGCGGCGGCGGGCGTCGCAACAGCAAAGCAGTTGCAGGGCAAGGAACTGAGCTACAACAATATCAATGACACGGACGCCGCCTTCGAACTGGTGTCCGAGTTCGACCCGGCGGACGGGGCAGCCGTGGCGATCATCAAGCATGCCAATCCCTGCGGGGTGGGCCTCGGCCCGGACGCGGTAACCGCCTATCAACGCGCCCTGAAATGCGACCCGCAAAGTGCTTTCGGGGGGATCGTGGCGGTCAATGTGGAAGTCACCAAGTCGCTGGCCGAAGAGATCGTCAACCTGTTCACCGAGGTGGTGATCGCCCCGGCGATTTCGGCAGGTGCGCTCGGCGTGTTCGCGACGAAGAAGAACCTGCGCGTGCTCGAAACCGGGGCGCTGGGCGATGTTAAGCGCGACGGGATCATGGTCAAGTCGGTGGCTGGTGGGCTGTTGATGCAGTCGCGCGACAACAAGAATGTCGATGATTGCGAGTTGAGGGTGGTCACCAAGCGCCAGCCGACCGAGGCCGAGATGGCCGACCTGAAATTGGCGGCGAAGGTAGCCAAGCACGTCAAATCCAATGCCATCGTCTACGTCAAGGACGGGGCGACCGTGGGGATCGGCGCCGGACAGATGAGCCGTATTGATTCATCGGTGATCGCCCACCGCAAGTCGCAGAACGCAGCCGAACAGGCGGGTGAAAAGGACGCGCTGACCAAAGGATCGGTGTTGGCCTCGGACGCCTATTTCCCGTTCGCCGACGGGCTGATGGCAGCGGTCGAGGCGGGAGCGACCGCGGCGATCCAGCCGGGCGGATCCATTCGTGATGACGAGGTTATCGCGGCGGCGGATGAAGCCGGGATTGCCATGGTGTTCACCGGCATGCGGCATTTCAGGCACTAGATTTGTCTCACGCCGCGCACCGCATTGTCGATGACGCGGGTCGCTATCGACAATGCTGCGGCTCCGACGGGGCGCCGGATGACCGGCGGGGTCCTCGGCTTCGCCTCGTCCTTCATCGCTCCTGCGACCTCGGGTTTGGTGGGGCGTATTAATCGCCCGTCTGTCTCACCCACATAAGCCCAATCGCCCCGAGTGCCAGAAGGGCGATGATCGGCAGGATGCCGATGCGCTGGCTCTGGGTCATGGCGGTGACGGCAGCGATGGCGAAGGGGCCGATGAAAGCGGTGGCGCGGCCGGTGAGGGCGTACAGCCCGAACGCTTTTGTGGCCTCGCCGGTGTGGACCTGGTCGATGAGCAGGGTGCGTGAAGCGGCCTGCAGCGAGCCGCCAGCGGCACCGATCAGGGCGCCTGCCACATAGAAAGTGATCAGCGGCAGGCTTTCATTTTCGACGGTCACGAAGAACAGGGTGACGTCCTGAGTTGTCGAAACGACGGTCAGACAGGCGAGGACCAGCACCCAGCACGAGGCGAAGGCGACCGGGCGTGGCCCGAAGCGGGCGTCGAGGCGGCCACCGATGAAGGCACCGATGGCGCCGGTGACGGCCGCGAGAATGCCGAATATGCCGATCTGGATGATGGAGAGGCCGAGCACGCCCGCTGCGTAGATGCCGCCAAAGGCATAGAGCGCATTGAGCCCGTCGCGGTAAAGCATCGAGGTGATCAGAAAGGCGAAGAAAGAGCGGCGCTGTGGCAGGGTCCTGAGCGTTTCACCCAGCTGTTTCAGCCCCTCGCCGACCCGCAAACCTGTGTTTGAGCGGGCGACGTCAGGGGTGAACATGAACAGCGGCAGCACGAAAATGAGATACCAGAGCGCCGAGAAGGGCGCCGAGGCGCGGTCGCCTTCATGCTGGGCGGGGTCGAGGCCGAGAATGGGATCAAGCCCGATCAGGGTCTTGCCGGTTTCGGCATCGGCGCTCATCAACCCGAGGGCGAAGATCAGCGACACCACGCCGCCGACGTAACCGAGGGCCCAGCCGGAGCCGGAAAGCTTCCCCATCTCGGCGCGGGGCACGAGGGTGGGCATCATGGCATTGGCAAAAATGGCGGCGAATTCGATGCCGACCAGCGCCACCACGAAAGCGCCAAGTATGAAGGTGGCAACCAGCCCTGATTCCGAACCGCCGTAATACATCAGGCCGGCGCCAATGATGGCGAGCAGGGAGAAAATGGCGATCCAGGGTTTGCGTGGACCCGAAGCGTCGGCGACCGCGCCGAGGACCGGCGCGAGGACGGCGATGATCAGGCCGGCGATACCGGTGGCCCAGCCCCACATGGCCTGGCCGTCGGCCGGGGTCGCGGCAACGCTGGCGGCGAAATAGGGGGCGAAGATGAAGGTGATGAGCAGCGTGTGATAGGGCTGGGCGGCCCAGTCAAACATCATCCAGGAAATGACGCCGCGGCGGTCGGCGTAGCGGGGCGCGGCGGCGTCAGTCATTTCAGGTCCCTCCCGGCGGGGTCAGTGACGTGCCAGGTCGGTCAAAAGACCGGCGGCGACGGACAGGCGGGAGACGGTCAGTTCACCCTCGGTCAGATCCTTGACCATCTTTTCAATACGGGCAATTTCGGCGGCATAGAGCCCATCCCAGGCCTCCATACGCTTGTTGACCGGCCCGTCATCGGCGGCCAGCACATCCTCGGAAATGTCGCGCTGGGCGCGCATCAGATTGGCCAGCGCCCGGTCAAGGGCCATGCGGTCATAGTGATCGGAAAGGATGATGGTGTTCGACAGTTCGGTGATGCGTCCGAGATTGAAGCGGGAAAGCACGGCGAAATAGCCTTCGGCTGCCAGCTTGACCGGGCTGCCGGTCTGCTCTGCCAGAAGCACGACATCGGTGCCCAGCGTGAGGACCGAGAGTTCGGCGATGCGGCGGGCCAGCGGGGCCGGCGTGCCGCCGCTTTCAAACCCCTTGGCCTGGCGGGCGGTGCTTTCGGCGATGAAGGGTGTCATCAGGCTGGCCAGTTGCGAACGCACTTCACCCAGGCCCTCGCTGTAGCGCTGAACAATCGGTTCGAGCCCGCCTTCAAACGAGACATTGCGCAGGAACCACTGGGTCTTTTCAACCAGCAGGGTCTGCACTTCCGAATAGAGCGCCAGTTGCACGTCGCCCTTGACCTTGTTGTCGAGCTTGTCGATCTGGGCGTTCAACTCGGTCAGCCCGAAACTGTCGCGGGCGGCGGCATAGGCGAGGGCGACCTGTCCGGCGTCGGCGGAGGTAGCGCTGGTCATGCGGCTGACATAGGCGGGGCCGCCGCGGTTGATCATGGCGTTGGCCAGCACCGTGGCAATCACCTCACGGCGCAGCCGGTGCCTTTCGATGGTCTCGGGATATTTCTCGGCCAGCCTGTCCGGGAAGTAGCGGAACAGTTCACGGCCAAGATAGGGATCGTCCGGGACTGATGAATTGAGCAGGTCGTCGAACAGCGTGTTCTTTGAATAGGCGAGCAGCACGGCGAGTTCGGGCCGGGTCAGCGGCCGGTTGGTGTTGGCGCGTTCGGCCAATGCCACGTCGTCGGGCAGATATTCGACCGCCCGGTCCAGTTCGCCCTCGCTCTCGAGACCCTGCATAAGGCTGGTCAGGTCCGGCAGCGCGTCCATGCCGCGCCGTTCTGTGAGCGACAGGATGAGGGACTGCAGATAGTTGTTTCTCAGGCAGAGCTCAGCGACTTCCTCGGTCATTTCGACAAGGAAATCATTGCGCTCGTCGATGCGCATCTGGTTATCACGGACCAGCGCGCCCAGCGCGATCTTGATGTTGACCTCAAGGTCGGAGGAATTGACGCCGGCGGAATTGTCGATGGCGTCGGTGTTGATGCGGCCGCCGGTTGAGGCATATTCGATCCGGCCCAACTGGGTGATGCCGAGATTGGCGCCTTCGCCGATCACCTGGGCGCGGATCTGCTTGCCGGTGATGCGGATGGCGTCGTTGGCCCGGTCGCCGGCATCGGCGTTGCTCTCGGTGGTGGCGCGCACATAAGTGCCGATGCCGCCGAACCACAAGAGGTCGGCCGGGGCGCACAGGATTGCCGTCATCAGCTGCTGCGGGGTGACTGTGTCGGCCTGGATGTCCAGCGCATACTTGGCTTCGTCGCTCAGCTTGATCGCCTTCTGGCCGCGGGAGACAATCATGCCGCCGGGGGAGAGCTGTTCCTTGTCATAGTCCTGCCAGCTCGACCGGCCTATTTCGAACAGGCGCTTGCGTTCCTCGAAGCTCGATGCCGGGTCGGGGTTGGGATCGATGAAAATGTCGCGGTGGTCGAAGGCGGCGATCAGCTTTGTCTTGTCGGACAGGAGCATGCCATTGCCGAAAACGTCGCCGGACATGTCGCCAACACCGACAGCGGTGAAGGGTTCGGTCTGGATGTCGCGGTCCATTTCGCGGAAATGGCGCTTGACGGCTTCCCAGCCGCCACGGGCGGTAATGCCCATCTTCTTGTGGTCGTAGCCGGCCGATCCACCAGAGGCGAAGGCGTCGTCGAGCCAGAAATTGCGCGACTGCGAAATGGCGTTGGCGGTGTCGGAAAAGGTTGCGGTGCCCTTGTCGGCGGCGACCACCAGATAGGGATCATCGCCGTCATGCCGCACGACATCGGGCGGGGGCAAAACTTTCTCGCCGTCCAGATTGTCGGTGATATCGAGCAGGGCGCCGATGAAGATCTTGTAGCAGGCTGTGCCTTCGGCGAGGAACGTCTCGCGGTCCGGCGACGGCGGCATTTTCTTGGGCACGAAACCGCCCTTGGCACCGACAGGTACGATCACCGAGTTCTTGGTCATCTGCGCCTTGACGAGCCCGAGGATTTCAGTGCGGAAATCCTCCGGCCGGTCCGACCAGCGCAGGCCGCCGCGGGCGATGGGGCCGCCGCGCAAATGGATGCCTTCGACCCTTGGGGCATAAACAAAAATCTCGCGGTACGGGCGGGGAGCCGGCATGCCGTCGATCTTTTTGGGATCGAACTTGGTGGCCAGGGCCGGGCGCCGTTCGCCGTCGATGCGCTGGAAATAGTTGGTGCGCAGCGAACTTGTGATGAGGTTGAGGAAGTTGCGGATGATGCGGTCTTCATCAATCGAAGTGACCGCTTCCAGTGCCTGGTCGATACGCGCCTGAATGTCCTTTGTCTGCCGGGCCCGGTCACCCGACAGGTCCGGGTCGTGCATGGTGCGGAACAGGGCGATGAGGTCGCTGGCGATGGGGCCGCAACCGGACATGACCGTCCAAATGTAATGTTGGGAATGGGTGGTGCCGATCTGGCGCATGTAGCGTGACAGGCTGCGCAGGACCGCTATGTCATCCCATTCCATTCCGGCGGTCACGCAAAGCTGGTTGAACCCGTCGCTTTCCGCCTTGCCGGCCCAGATGGCCTTCAATCCGCGCTCCAGACGCGGCCCGAGACTGTCGACGTCGACCTCTTCGGCGGCGAGGCTGACCTGCATGACATGGATGCAGGCGTTGCGGCCGGAGCGGGGTTCCACGTTGAAGGTGGTTTCGTCAATGACCCGGAAGCCGAAATTCTCCAGCATCGGCACCCGGTCACTCAGCGGGATCGGGACCTCGGGGTGGTAGACCTTGAGACGCAGGGCGCCGCTGTCGCCTTCCGCCTCCAGCCGAACCGCCATGTCACCGCGGTCGCCGAGGCCCTTGAGGATATAGATGTCCTCAAGCGCCTGATGATGGGTGTTGCGGGCTTCGTAGCCGGGGGAAAAGGCATCCCAATAGTCCTTGACGCTGGCCGGGTCCTCGGCAGCGGAGAGGATCAGGTCGCCGAAGGTGCGGGTGAGGTCGGTGACTTCGGCTTCGACATCGGATCGGCGCGGGCGCGGGGTCACCCCGCCGTTGCGGCCGATGATGAAGTGGACGCGCACCATGTCGCCTTCGGGGAAATGCGGATAGTAGGCGGAAACGCGTCCGTCGTATTTGCGGGCGAAATAGGTGCCGATGCGGGCGCGCACATCACTGTCGTAGCGGTCGCGGGGCAGGAAGGTGAGAATGGAAACGAAATTGTCGAACCGGTCGATGCGCGGCAGCACTCGAACCTGCGGCCGGTCGGGCAGGCCGGCGATGATGGTGGCAAATTCGAACAGTTCGTTTTCGCCGATCTGGAAAAGCTCCTCGCGCGGATAATTGTCGAGGGCGGCCATCAGTGCCTTGCCGGCATGGGAACTGGGCTCGAAACCCGAACGGCGCATGACTTCGGCGATCTTCTTGCGGATCAGCGGCACCTCGGTATGCGGGGTGGCCAGCGACATGGAGGTGAACAGGCCGATGATCCGGAGTTCACCGGTCAGCTTGCCTTCCGGGCCGAACAGTTTGACGCCGATATAGTCCATGTGGCTGCGGCGGTGAACGCGGGCGCGGACATTGGCCTTGGTGACCATCAGCGGTTCGGCGGTCTGCAGGAACTCGATGTGCTGCGGGGTCATTTCCACATAGTTCGGCCCGTCGCGCAGGAACAGGTACTTGGGGTCTTCGAGAACCCCCAGTCCCTTGCCGTCGATGGGCACGAGATTGGCCTTGTCACCTTCGCCCTTGAGCCGGTATTCGCGCATGCCGAGGAATGTGAAATTGTGATCGGCCAGCCAGGCAAGGAAATGCAGGGTTTCGGCCATGGCAGCCGCCGGCACATCCGGTGGATTTTCCCGGTAGGAGGAGATCAGAGATTTCAGCCGTTCCAGCATGGCGCGCCAGCCGCGTACGGTGCGGCGGACTTCGATGAGCACACCGTCGATCTCGGTGCGCATGGCATCGAGCACTTCCTGGTCGGCAATCAGGTCGAGGTGGACCTGCAGGAAACTTTCGGCGCGCACGCCGCGGCCACCCTGTTCCAGCACCTGCCAGGGCTCGACCTCGGAATTGATGGGCAGCACCGGGTGCGTGAACATCAATATGTTACCGCCGGTGGCGCGGATGGCGGCCAGCACCGAGTCCACCACGAAGGGCATGTCGTTGAGGAAAATGTCGACGATCAGCCGGGGAGCGGAAGTGTCTTCGGTCGTCCACATGTTGATCGTGTGGCCACCGGTGGGGCGTTTGCCCAGCTTGGCGAAGGAGGTCTTGAGCAGGTCTATGAAGGCTTCCGGTTTGAAGCCTGCCAGGTCCTGGTTCTCGGTGGCCTGAATGGTGTGCGAGAGGAAATTGTAGAGGCTTTGGTCAGCATCCCGGATTTTTCCGGCCTCGTCGAGCATGGCTTGCTCCACACCGGAGTGGTATTTCCTCGTCGACATGTGGCCCTCAACCGACTCTGATTCTGCTCAGCTTCCCGCCAGCCAGCATGCTTGCGCGACAGGCAAATGTCCATGGCCAGAAATTCCGGCTGGTAAGACCCGGGTAGCGAGTTTGGCCCATAATGGCGCGCGCAAATTACTGATCGGAACCTCATGAACAAGCCGGCGGAAATCGGAATTGGATCGGTCGTCCGAGATGGGCTGGGCAAGTCCGTGGCCTCGCTGATGATCAAGGTGGCAACGGCGGGGCTGACCTATTTCATGTTCGTGGTGCTGGCGCGCAGCATGGGCACCGAACATTACGGCCATTTCGCCTTCGGCTTTTCGCTGGCGACCATGTTGGCGATCGGCGCCTCGATGGGCCAGCAGACCGCGATCTTGCGCTACTGGCCCGAGGATATGGGCAAGGGCGATGAAGCGGGGGCGATGAACGCCCTGAAGTCGGGCTGGGCGCTGACCCTGATCGCCTCCGTGGTACTCAGCCTGATGCTGTGTGCGGCGGCGCTGGTGTTCGGGCTGGTGACAGCGGATATGGGTCAGGTGCTGCACCTGTTTGCGGCCTCGTTGTTGATCCTGCCGATGGCGGCGGGCGAATACGGCTCGTCGGCACTTCGGGCCCAGGGCTCGGTGTGGACGGCGCTTTTGCCGCGCGACGTGATCTGGCGGTCGCTGGTGCCGGGACTGGTGTGGCTGTTGTTCATCAGCGGCACATCGCTGGGTGGTTCGCAGGCGCTGATGTTGACCGCGGCGTTGCTGGTGCTGGCACTGGTTCTGCAGGTGGTTGCGGCGCGGGCACGCAACTATCGCAACGCGATCGGATTTTCGGGGCTGAAAGTCTATTGGCAGAAGCGCGGCGGGGCGTCGCGCTGGTTCCTTGCAGGCACTGTGCTCGACAGTGCAGCGCTTAATTTCGACATCGTGCTGGTCGGCCTGTTTGTGGCGGTGGAGGCCTCGGGGCTTTATTTCAACGCTTTCCGCACGGCAGGGCTTCTGACCCTGTTCATGTTCGCCATCACGCTGGTGATCGCGCCGATGGTGGCGCGGCACTATCACGCCGGCGAAATGCGCCAGGCGCAGGCGATCACGGCCTTCTGCGCCTGGGCGGGGTTCTTGTTCTCGCTGGTGGTGTTTGCCGGCTTCGTTGTCTTCGGCGAACCGATCCTGTCGCTGTTCGGGGCGAGCTATGCCGAGGGCTATTGGGTGCTCATCATTCTCAGCGTGGGTCTTTTGATGGATGCGGCGACCGGACCGACCCGCATCGTGATGATGATGACCGGGCATGAACGGCAGTATGTGAAGATTTTCGGCTCGATCATGCTGGCCGGGTTTGTGCTGCAACTGGTGGTCATCCCGCTGTTCGGGATCGTGGGGGCGGCGCTGGTCAACGCGGGCGCACGGATCGTCGCGCAGGTGGCGATTGCGGTCTGGACCCGGCGGCATGCGGGGATCGATACCAGCCTGTTCGGATTGGGCGCTTTGCTGCCCGGCCGGGGTTGAGGCCTCACGTTCCGGGATTGCTTGACCGCACTTCGAGGGGGGCTTAGAACCGGCCAAACCTCATTCAGCCCAACGGAACCAGCCTTTCATGAGCGGAAAAACCCTTTACGACAAAATCTGGGATGACCATCTGGTCGCGGACAATGGCGACGGGACTTCGCTTATCTACATTGACCGGCATCTGGTCCATGAAGTGACCAGTCCGCAGGCTTTTGAGGGCCTGCGCATGTCGGGGCGCAAGGTGCGGGCGCCGCAGCGCACGCTGGCGGTCGTGGACCACAATGTGCCCACCACCGACCGCAGCCTGCCCAACCCGGACCCGGAAAGCGTGGTGCAGATCGATGCACTGGCCGCCAATACGCGCGACTTCGGGATTGAATATTACGATGCCCACGACGCGCGGCAGGGGATCGTGCATATCGTGGGGCCCGAGCAGGGGTTCACTCTGCCGGGCATGACCATTGTGTGCGGCGACAGCCACACCTCGACGCATGGCGCCTTCGGCGCGCTGGCGCACGGTATCGGTACTTCGGAAGTCGAGCATGTGCTGGCGACCCAGACGCTGATCCAGTCCAAGGCCAGGAACATGCGGGTCACGGTCAACGGGAAACTGCCCGAAGGCGTGACCGCCAAGGACATTATCCTCGCCATCATCGGTGAAATCGGCACAGCCGGCGGCACCGGCCACGTCATCGAATATGCGGGCGAAGCCATCCGGTCGCTGTCGATGGAAGGCCGGATGACCGTATGCAACATGTCGATTGAGGGCGGTGCCCGCGCCGGCCTGATCGCGCCGGACGAAAAGACTTTTGAATATGTCAAAGGCCGGCCGCGGGCGCCCAAGGGCGAAGCGTTCGAGATGGCCAAGGCCTGTTGGCAGACGCTGTTCTCGGACCCGGACGCCAAGTTCGACCGTGAAGTGACGCTTGATGCCAGCGCGCTGCCGCCGATCGTCAGCTGGGGTTCGTCGCCCGAAGACGTCATTTCGGTCAAGGGCGTGGTGCCCAACCCCGACGATATCGCCGATGCCAACAAACGCGCCTCGAAATGGCGGGCGCTGGAATATATGGGCCTGAAGCCGGGCACGCCGATCGAGGAAATCACCATCGACAAGGTGTTCCTTGGGTCGTGCACCAATGGCCGGATCGAGGATCTGCGCGCCGCCGCCGCCCTCATCGGCGACAACAAGGTGCATGAAAGCGTGTCGGCCATGGTGGTGCCGGGCTCGGGCCTTGTGAAGAAACAGGCCGAGGAAGAGGGTTTGGACAAGATCTTCATCAATGCCGGGTTCGAGTGGCGAGAGCCGGGCTGTTCCATGTGCCTTGCCATGAACCCCGACAAGCTGAAGCCGGAAGAACGCTGCGCCTCGACCTCGAACCGCAATTTCGAGGGGCGTCAGGGTTTCAAGGGCCGCACCCATCTGGTGTCGCCGCAAATGGCGGCTGCCGCGGCGATCGCCGGGCACTTCGTCGACATCCGCGAGTGGCCGAAGGGCTAGGTACTTTTGTCTGACGGGCTGATCATCTGGACCTATGACTGGGTGCCCGAGGGGCCGCGCGGTCTGGTCCGCGATGTGCGCCTGCGTTGGGCAGCCGAGGAGGCGGGGTTCGACTATGAGGTCCGCACCACGCCTTTCGAGGATCGAAGCGAACAGCATTTTGAGCGCCAGCCGTTCGGACAGGTGCCGTTCCTTACCGATGGGGATGTAACCCTCAGCGAAAGCGGTGCGTGTCTGCTGCACCTTGCGCGCAAAAGCGATGTGCTCATGCCGAAATCCCCCGCGGAAGAGGCGGGTGTGCTGCAATGGGTCGTTGCAGCCCTCAACTCGGTGGAGATGGTGTCGGTGCCGTGGTGGTTTCTGGAGGTCACTGGTGCCAAGGACAATGGCTTGACCGGCTGGTTGGACAGCCGGCTGGCTCATGTCGAGACCGTTCTGAGCGACCGGGAGTGGCTGGTTGCGGACCGGTTCACAGTTGCCGACCTGTTGATGGCGGATGTGCTGCGGGTCCCGCGGGTGCGGGCCCATGGTGACCGGCCGGCGTCCGAGTCCTTCGTCGAGCGGCTGACTTCTCGCCCGGCGTTTCTCAAGGCGCGTGATGACCAGCTCAAGCATTTCGCAGCTGCGGATGTCGCCCGCGGCGAGGCTTAGGGCATGGTCCGGGCATCCGAATTCAAGGATATGAACGCCCCCAGCCTCGATGATTTCGAGGAGATGGCTGCGGCGGCCTTTGCCGCGCTGCCCCAGGATTTCCGTGACCTGATTGTCGGCGTGCCTTTCTCCGTGGATGATTTTCCTTCAGACGAGGTGCTCGACGATTTCGAGATGGAAAGCGCCTACGAATTGCTCGGCCTGTTTGAAGGGCGCGGGCTGACCGAGCGCGGGGTGGTGCCAGAGACGGGTGAAATGCCGAATCGGATCCGGCTCTACCGGCGGCCCATTCTTGATTACTGGGCCGAGAACGAGGGCCTTAGTCTGGGCGAAATCATCACCCATGTTCTGGTGCATGAGATCGGACATCATTTCGGTTTCAGTGACGAGGACATGGAGCGGATCGAGGCGGAAGCCGACGCCGCGGAAGAGGATTGAGAAACGCCATGACGAGGATGCATCCGATTGCCGCTGGCGCGCTGGCGCTGTTGATCTCGGTCGCACCGGCGCAGGCGCAGCTTTCCATGCTGTGTGCTGCCGGTGATCTGGACATCACCGAAGCCGATGCCTCAAAACTCGATAATCTGTTCACCTCGCGCACGCGCGGGCTGGCGGCGGCGATGGAGGGCGAGAACGCCGCTGACCGGGAGGTTGTATCGGGCCTGTTCGAGAGCGGTCTGGCGCAGGCCGAAGAAGACCTGCTGGCCGGGGATTACCAGTGCCGGACGATCAAGATGGGCGGCATTTCCCCGCTTGTCGTTTATGACTGGTTCCGTTGCGAGATCCGGCCGGAAGAAGCGGTCTATACGATCCGCAAGGTGACGGGTTCACAGAATTTCTTCGGCGTGTTGCGCCCGCAAGGTGCCGTCTGGGCCTATCAGGGCGCCGGCACATATGGCTACGAGGAGCAGGTCCGGCTTTATGGTGACGATCCGGAACGCAACCAGGTCGGCTGTCTCAGCGCCGTCACCAAGGGCAATCAGCATTTCGTGCTCGAACTGCCGTTTCCGCAGTTCGAAAGCTTTCACGATGTGATCGAGCTGCGCCCCGTCCGCTGACCCTCCGGCCTCAGGGGCGCTTTTCGAGGGCAAAGGCGGAATCGTGCCAATTGTCGTCCGGGGTGGAGACGCGCAGGCCCAGCTTTTCCTTCTCAAAAGTTTCAAACCATTCCTGCCAGGTGATCATTTCGACGCCGCCCAGCTGGTCGCGGGATTCGTCATTGTCGTCGCCGAACATGCGCTGGCCGAACTGCAGATGCAGATTGGTGCGATAGCCGCCATGGCCATCGGGAACCGAGGTCGCCACCGGTGTGCCGGCGTGGGAAGAGACCCAGGCGCGGATTTCGTCATGATCGGTGAGTAGCTTTGACATACCAGTCTCCAGTGTTGAATTGCTCAAAGTCTCGCACGGCTTGAGCCCGTCCGGATTGATCGGGATCAATCGCGGCCTGAACCATCAGGCAAGATATTTTCGCCAGTTTTGAGGCGTGGCTAGTCGAAAAAGGCAATCAGCCGCCCGGCGGCAAGCACGGCAAGCCACAGGAACAGCGAGGCAAGCACCATCAGGCGGGTCACGGGTTGGCCGGGATAGGTGTGGCGGGAGGTCAGCACGAAGATGCCGGCATTCAACAGGGCCAATGCCAGCAGGGTCAGTTTGGTGACAAAGACCGGGCTGGCCCAATATTCGTGCGGTTTGACGGAAAACAAGAGCGCGCCTGTCAGGACGGCGAGGGCCGCGGCGACAAACGCCACCGGACGCAGCAGGCGCACCACATCGTCGATCGAAATCCGCCGGATCACTCCCAGGATACGCAGGTCCATGAGCAGAGCGCTGGTCACCAGCGCGCCGAGCCCGAGAATGTGCAGCGCGTTGACGAGCGGATAGGCCCAGACTGATCGCCTGAGGAAGGTGGCGACAGTCGTGGCCTCAATCCAGTCCAGCATGTTGATCAGGCGTTGGCCTGTGCATCGTAGTCGGCGGCAAAATCGGGATAAACATCATATGTCTGATCGCCGATGATGACGCGCACCGCCTTCATGTGAAACTCGTCCGGGTCCGTGGCGCGATGCCCGATCAGAATGACAGCGTCGCCGACCGCGGCCACGTCTTCGTCAAATCCGGCGTTGAGCGTGCGCGACAGGGGCGCCAGGTCAATGTCCCAGAGCTGCCCGTCAGCCTCGACCGTCAGGGTCGCGTGAAGATTGCCGACATAGATTTCAGTGATGGTGCCTTCGAGTTCGAACCATTCATCGCTGGTCCAGCCCCAGCCGTGATGGGCGGCAGCGGGCACGGCCATCAGGGCCGCCAGTGCGATTGCGGCGAAGGTCTTGAGAATGGTCTGCATAATCTTCCTCCTTCATATCTGAAGTGGGAGTACCCTCAGACTATCACCAAAAACGGGCGGGGTTCCGCACGATTTCGCGATCACTCGACGCGGGTGGCCAGATCATATTCGGCCATTTCGTCGGCCGTGAAATAATAGAGCTGCGCCGGCGGGGTTTCGAGCGCATGCAGCCAGACGTCTCGGCCGATGCCCATGTCGTCGAGATAGCGGACAATCGCGGCAGTGGTGGCCTGGGTGTCCGACATGGCCTGGGCGGAACGACCGGCGGAAATCTCGCCGGTATAGATCTGGTGAACCCCCACCGCGGCGCCCGGTTCGACCAGCCGTTCGGTGCCCGCCGCCAGCACCAGCGGGCAGGACGAGGCGCAGAGGGCACCGGAGGCAACCGAGGTATCAAAGCCGCCGGCGCGGATCATTTCACCCATCGCCATGGCTTCCTGCACCACGCCGCCGGGCGAATTGAGCGCGATCACCTCGACATATTCGCCGCGGGATGAAAGCTCAGCGGCCAGCCGTTCGGCGGAACCGGGCTGGATCGTGCCTTCCAGAAGCAGGGTGCCTCCCGGCTGCAGCGAGATGGAAAGCGGTTCGCGCAATTGATCGGGATCGCCGGTCAGTTCGATCCCCGGGTTGTAGGCGGGGTTGGCCGGATCGATCTCCGGACGGTCCACGCTGGGCGGGATTGGTGAGCGGGCCGGGTCGTAGGTGTTGACCTCTGCATCGCTCATTTCGACGAAATCGATGGCGATGACCGCCGCCGTACCGAGCAGCAGGATGTAGAAGGCACCGCGCAGAATCTGCCCGTCGTCGACACGGGTAAACCAGTGCGTGATGCGCTGTCCGAGTGTGCGGCGGGTCGTGGTTGTCATCTCGTCAGGCGGACTTGTCGCCACCGCCCGAGCGGCTGGAGGCCTTCAGCGGGGTGACCGTAGCATCGTGCTGGGGTTCTGCAGGCTGCTCTTCTTCGGGCTTCGGCTCGGCCTCGGGTTCGGGATCCGGGCTTCTTGGTGCCTGCTCCTCAGCATTCATTTCGCGGTAGATGGCGACGGCGCGCAGCATGTCGGCGGCGGTGATGGTTTCGGCATCCTCGAGCACATCGCTTTCGCGGCGCATGGCGTCATGCACAACCATCAGCACCAGCACCATGACAAAGGGTAAAAGGTCGATCGAGATGGCGCCGGCCCATGACGGGATGAAATCGGTGTAATAGCGCAGCACAGCTTCGGCGCTCGACAGGGGCACGAAGCGGCGGGTGGGTACGCGCGGTTCGGCAAGGATGGAATCGGCGGCCTGGCTGAGGGCGGTGGACTGGGCGGCGACCGAGGCGCGGACGGTTTCCATCACCTGATCCTGCCGGGACACGAGATCTGCCGAACGGCCGTCGGCGACCGGTGCGATGAAGCCCAGCGACAGGTCTTCGGCGGCGCGCTTGACCGAGGGGGCGACCGAAGTTTCCTGCAGGGCGGCTATCACGCCTGACAGTTGTACGGCTTCGGCGGAGAACTGGTCAGCCCTTGGCTGGACGGAGCCGGTCGCCGAGACCAGTTCCCGCATGGCCGCAATATGGGCCGAACCTTCTTCGAACAGCGCGGCAACGGTTTCGCGGCTGTCAGTTATCGAGGTTCTGAGTTCACGCATTTGCGCCGACATCTGGGTCAGCAATTGCACCACCGAACCGGAGCCCGAGGAGCCGGTCAGCGCGCCTTCACTGCGTTCGTTTTCGGCCAACCGGGCAAAGCGGTCGGAAGCCCGGTCGACGTCAGGCAGAAGCGACTGGGCGGAAAGTGCGTTGGCGTGGGCGGCATCGAGGTCCTGGGCGTAGCCTTCAAGGGTGACGGCAAGGTGCTGTTCCAGCGCCGCCGAACCGGCCAGTGCGGCGGCATTGAGCCACGAGGACATGGCGACAATCATAAGTGAACCAATGGCCATGATGACGAACAGCGACACGCGCTTGGCCATGGACCGGACCAGCGGCACGAAGCGCAGCATATAGGACCAGAAGGCATAGATGCCGACCGATACCGCAGCCGAATAGATGATGGCGGCGAAGAAGACGAAAGTCGCCGACCCGTCGAGCAGCGAGCGCACCCCGAGATAGGTATAGACGCCCGAGGCCAGCGCCAGCACGGCGAGGGCGAAACGGGTCATGGTCTGAATATTGGCGGTCGTCGCGCGCAATTGCGCGGCATTGGTGCGGCTCATCATGGAGATTGCTTCCCGGCGTCTCAAGTGTGAAGCAAAGCTTAACATTGAGATCGCGGCAAAAAACGGGCGCGATGCGGGAACGGTTAAGCTGGGCTCAGCCCAGCGCCTTCAGCACCTTCTCCAGCCGCTTGCGCTTGGCGGGATAGGACATGGCGGCAAGGCGCTGTTCGACGACTTCACGGAACGCTGGCTTGTCCGCCGGCCGAATGGTCGGGGCAGCGATTTCGGCATACATGGGGGTCTGGTTGGTGGCGGCATGGCGGACCCGGTCGAGAAGCACAGGCGTGATTATCCCGGCAAAACGGTCGTCGCTGTTGAGCGCGGCCAGAATGACCATGCATTTGTCCTTGGCGATCACAGACGAGCGGTCGGCGGCATCGAGAATATGGTTGAGGTGCGGCATCAGCGCTTCGGCATGGGTGGGCGCCAGAGCGGCCAGGGCGCTCATTGTGCCCCACAACATGCGGTTGTCGTTAGTGCCGAGCAGGTCAACGAGTTGATCGAGGTAGGGCGCAATCAGGTCCGGGCGCCGTTCGCCAAGTTCGTAGAAAGACTTGATGGCATCGTGGCGAACGGGGTTTGGTCCTGCCGTCAGCAGGCCGGCCAGTTCGGCAATCTCGTCCTTGTTGCCTGTTCTCGCCAGCGCCTCGGCCAGTTCGATGTTCGGCGCTTCGTCATTGCGCTCCAGGGCCGAGGCGAGGCGACCGGCGATGCTCACGTCTTTTGCCACCGGTCGAGTTTGGGGATAGAGCGGGTGAACAGCCAGGCCATGACGCCGGGGAACCCCTGTTCCTTGAGCTTTTCCACGCAGAACGCCTGCATTTCTGTGGCGTTCAGGTTTGGCTGGGTGAATGCGCCGTCGACGTAACAAAGCGAGCAGAATGTGGTGCTTTTCGAGCCATCGGCATTGGTGCCACCGCCATGCTTGTCCCTGTTGAGCGGCATGCCGCAGCTTTGGCAGACCTTAGCCATTCAAACCTCCATCTTCTGGGGGCAAATGCGAAAATGTCTGCACGTGCCGTCCGGATGTGATAGAAAAACCGTGGAGTATTGTCAACGGTTTTGGAATCCACCCGCCCATGCGCATCGGCGAACTGGCCAAACGCACCGGACTGAGCCGGGATACGATCCGCTTTTACGAAAAGCATGGACTGATTGAATCGGTGCCGGATGCCGAGCCGACCAACACCTACAGGGACTATCCCGAGGCGCTGGTTGAACAACTGGCGATGATCGGGGAGGCGCGGGAAGCGGGGCTGAGTGTTGCTGATCTCGCCGAGCTTACGCGGCACATTGATCGCAGCGCCACGGAAGCCTTCGATGCGGAGGCGTTTCTTGATGAAAAGATCGCCGAGGTGACGCGCACCATTGAAAAGGCGCAGCGCTTTTTGGCCTTTCTGGAGGCGACAAAGGCTGCGCTTGAGGTGGGGCCTCTTGAGTGGCGCGCCGACGATTAGCTGGCGATGGCCGTATCAAGGGCCAGCTCGACCATGTCCTTGAGCGAGGTCTGGCGCTGTCCGGCGTCGATCTGGTCGCCGGTGATCAGACAATCGGTCATGGTGCAGATGGCCAATGCCTTTGCCCCGAAACGGGCCGCCAGCGTGTAGATGGCCGAAGCTTCCATTTCCACCGCCAGCACGCCGTGGTCGGGCAGGGCGCCGTAGCTCTTGGCGCCATCGGGCACGTAGAAGATGTCGGAGGAGACGACGCTCGCCACATGATGATTGTAGCCGCGCTGTTTTGACAGTTCGACGGCCGCGGAAAGTAGACCGTAGTCGGCGAAGGGCGCGTAGGTATAAGGGGCGAAGCTGTTGTTCATCGAACTGTCGGTCGCCGCAGTCATGGCGATGACCAGATCGCGCACCTTGACCCTGGTGTTCAGCCCGCCGCAGGTGCCGACGCGGATCAGCTTCTTGACCTTGTAGACCTCAAGCAGTTCGTTGACGTAGATGGCGGTCGACGGCTGACCCATGCCGGTCGCCTGTACCGAGATCGGCTGGCCCTTCCAGGAGCCGCTGAACCCGAGGCAATTGCGCACGGCATTGACCTGTTTGGGATTGTCCAGAAAGGTTTCTGCGATCCATTTGGCGCGCAGCGGATCCCCCGGCAACAGCACGGTTTCGGCATAATCGCCGGGTTTGGCCTCGTTATGGGGGGTCATGGGTTCTCCTCGCCATTGATTGTTATGATTGGACGCGACCCTGCCATCACCACAAGAGGTCTGCAAGCGGGAACAGGCAAATGTGCAATTGGGCTTTGACTGGTCCGGAAATTGCCCGCAAGATAACCCTTGGTGCAAACAATCCAGAGGTCGGGCGGCATGCAGGTCACCGACGACATTCTTCAGCTGTGCGCTGACTTTCCCGTCAGGACCCTGTCGAAGGGCGATATTCTGCTGGCCGAAGGGCCGGGTTCGAACACGCTGTTTGTGCTGATTTCGGGCGAGATTGTCGTGCTTCGCGGCGAGACCGAGGTAGCCTCGGCCAGCGAGCCGGGAGCGATATTCGGCGAAATGTCGGTGCTGCTGGACGGGCCGCATACGGCCACCGTGCAGGCGGCCAGCGCCGTCAGGGCGCACGAGATTTCCGACGCGCGGGCCTTGCTGCATGAGCGGCCGCAGCTGGGCATCTACATTGCCCGCCTGCTGGCCGAGCGGCTGCGGGATGCCACCACCTATCTGGCGGACGTGAAGGCCCAATATGCGGACCGGACCGACCATCTGGGCATGGTCGACAAGGTCATGGAAGCGCTCGTCGAAAAGCAGAAGGTGCGGATCAGGTCCGGTCCGACCGAAAAAGCCGATCCGCGTCTCTAACCCGCGTATCAGGGCAGCCAGTCCGGGCGCTCTTCGAGCGGCGGCAGGGGTCGGGAAAGCGGTTGGTCGAGATCGGCGGTCTCTGCGCCTTCGAAGGAAAACCATGCCGCCTTGTGCAGTTCGGTATCGAGCGAGATGCTGGTCGGAATGTCGCCGATCTGGCGCCCGGCATTGAACAGCCAGGTTTCCCCGATCCTGTCGATCCAGGAGCCGTCGCGCTGAAACGGTGCCTCGTGGACATGGCCGCAGAACACCAGGTCGGGCTGATACTGATTGACCCAGCCGGTCAGCGCCGGGTCGCCGAACGAGCGCTGACCCGACCAGGCGATGGGGGAATCGCTGGGCGGGGCGTGATAGAGCCAGACCCAGTGTTCGCGCCGTTCCCGGGAAGCGGCCTCGAGCTGGGTGCCGATGGCGTCCCGTGTGGCCTCGCCGTCCCACCAGGGACAAAGCGTCAAACTCGTATCCTCGATGTGGATCGTGTCGCCATCCACCGGGATGTCGAGCGACCGCACCGTATTCAGCCATCGGGCGCGCCGTTCCCCGGCGCTGTCGTCTCCATCCAGATCGTGATTGCCTGAGCAGACCAGCAGGCGGCATTTTGAGCGCAGCTTGCGCAGGATTTCGCGCATCACAATGATTTGCGCCGCCGGGTCGACGGCGGAGGCGATGTCGAGCATGTCGCCGGCCAGCACCACGAGGTCATAGTCCCCGGCAACGTCAATGACCCAGTCGAACTGGCGCAATGAATAATGAAGGTCTGCGACGGCAAGAAGCTTCATTGATGTGTCCCCTGTGCCCGGAACAGTAGCGGGCCGTTCCTCGTTTGGCGAGATGAAACAAGTCACCGGACCAAACCCATGACAAGGGGAGCCTTGAGGTGTATGGAACGGCGCACATAGATCGGCGCAACCGGCAGGGACCGCATATGACCACGACGATTTTCATTGATGGCGAAGCAGGCACGACCGGATTGCAGATCCGCGAGCGGCTGGCCGGCCGTCATGATCTGAAACTCCTGTCGATCCCGGATGATCTGCGCAAGGAACTGTCGGCGCGGCGTGACCTGCTGAATGCCGCTGACGTTGCCATCCTTTGCCTGCCCGATGATGCGGCGAAGGAAAGCGTGGCGCTGATCGAGAACGAAACGACGCGGGTGATTGATGCCTCGACGGCGCACCGGGTGGCCGATGGCTGGGCCTACGGATTCGCGGAAATGGACCAGGCGCAGGGCAAGGCAATTGCTGATGCGCGCTTCGTCGCCAATCCGGGCTGCTGGCCGCAGGGGGTTATTGCGCATCTGCGACCGCTGATCGCCGCAGGTCTGTTGCCTGCCGACACCGCCATTACCGTCAACGGCATTTCGGGCTATTCGGGCGGCGGCAAGCAGATGATTGCCGAGTATGAAGGGGGCAAGGCGCCCCAGTTCATTCCCTACGGGCTGACCTTCCAGCACAAGCATCTGCCCGAAATGCAGCTTTACTCCAGCCTCGGCCGGGCGCCGCTGTTCCAGCCGGCGGTGGGGCATTTCTACAAGGGCATGGTGGTGGCGGTGCCACTTCAGGACGCGCCGTCGGGCAAGCAGTTGCATGCCGCGATTGCCGATCACTACGCGGCGATAAAGGATGGGTTCGTCGAAGTGGCGCCGCTCAGCGATGCCGCCAAGCTGGCCGAAATCGAACCGGAAGCCCTGAACGGCAGCAATCGTATGCGGCTATACGTTTGCGCCAATGACGACCGGCGTCAGGCCTTGCTGCTGGCGGTCTACGACAATCTGGGCAAAGGCGCATCGGGGGCGGCGGTGCAGAACCTCAACCTGATGATCGGCGCCGATCCGCACGCCGGACTGTAATTCTTGACCTTGGCGGTCCAATCCGCCATTTAACCGGCAGCCCTTTTCGGAGACTGGATCATGGACAAGTTCACCACACTGACCGGCGTTGCCGCGCCGCTGCCGATCATCAATATCGACACGGACATGATCATCCCCAAACAGTACCTCAAGACCATCAAGCGCACGGGTCTGGGGACCGCACTTTTTTCGGAAATGAGGTACGCGGAAGATGGGTCAGAGAATCCCGATTTCGTGCTGAACAAGCCGGCCTATCGCGAGGCCAAGATCATTGTCGCCGGCGATAATTTCGGCTGCGGCTCCAGCCGTGAGCATGCGCCGTGGGCCTTGCTGGATTTCGGCATCCGCTGCGTCATCTCGACCAGCTTCGCCGACATTTTTTACAACAATTGTTTCAAGAACGGCATCCTGCCGGTGGTGGTCACACCCGAACAGTTGGCCATGCTGCAGGACGATGCCGAACGCGGCGCCAACGCCACGCTGACTGTTGATCTGGTCAGCCAGACCATCAAGGGTCCGGACGGCGGCGAGATCCATTTCGACATCGACCCGTCGCGCAAACATGCGCTGCTTGAGGGGCTCGATGACATCGGGATCACCATGGGCAAGGGCGACAGCATTTCTGCCTATGAGCAGAAAAGTGCCGAAGCGCGGCCCTGGATCTGATCCATGGTCCGGCTGATCTCGTCCGGATCGCCGTTTGAAAAGACCATCGGCTATTCGCGGGCCGTTGTAGATGGCGACATGATCTATGTCGCGGGCACCACCGGCTATGATTACGGCACGATGACCATGCCCGACGACGTCACCCAGCAGGTGCGCAATGCGCTGGCCACGATTGCGGGCGTGCTCGAAGAGGCGGGTGCCACCATTGAGGACGTGGTGCGCATCCGCACCTACATCGCCTCGCGTGATCTCGCTGCCGTGGTCGGGCCGGTGCTGGGTGAGGTGTTCGGCGAGATCCGGCCCGCCGGGACGATGGTGATTGCCGAGATGATCGAACCTGAAATGAAGGTGGAGATCGAGGTTACGGCCCGGCGCGGCGCTTCGCGATGATCAAGCACGTCGAGACCATTCCGATGCTGCGCAGTTTCGACGAGGCCAAGGCGCGCGAGTTCTATTGCGATTTTCTGGGCTTTTCGGTCGATTTCGAACACCGGTTCGAGCCGGACCTGCCGCTGTTCATGGGGCTCAGGCTTAACGGCATGCGGCTCTACATCACCGAACACCACGGCGACTGCAGCCCGGGTGCACATGTGGTTTTCCGCGTCACCGGCTTGCGCGACTATCACAAGGGACTGCTGGCCAGGAAATACAAGTACGCCCGCCCTGGGATCGAACCCTATATCGGCGGAGGCGAAGTTGTTCGGGTCGGTGATCCGTTCGGCAATACGCTTGAGTTTGTCGAGGACGACTAGCGGTCGAGCCCGAACGCCCTGGCGATCAGCGAGAAGCTTTTTCGGCGGGCTTCATAGGAATGCATGGTGGTGGTGACCATGATCTCGTCGGCGCCGGTTTCGGCGCGCTTTTGCTCCATGGCCGCCCTGACCTTGTCCGGTCCGCCGATGATCCAGGTGGCGCTCTGCTTTTCTATGATGCGGCGCTGGTGGTCGCTGAGCTCGTGGGCGACTGCTTCTTCGGGCGGCAGCAGGCGGCGTAGTTCGCCGGAATGAAACAGCGCCCAGGAGACAGCCTGGGAGGAAGCGAGATACTCGGCCTCCTCGTCGGTTTCGGCACAGATGACCGAGACACAGACGATGGCCCTCGATTCGGGGAAATGTTCGCTGGGACGGAAGGCGCGGCGATAGGCGTTAATGGCCGGTCCGCCCGGGGCGGGCGAGAAATGCGCGGCAAAGGCATAACCCATGCCCAGTTGGCCGGCGGCATCAGCGCTGCCGCCTGACGAGCCGAGCATCCATTGCGGCGGCAAGCTCACGCCGCCCGGTGCGACATTGATCCGCGACAGGGGATGATCGGCAGGGAATGTGCCTTCCTCGAAGGCCAGCAGTTCTGCCAGATAGTGCGAGAATTCCTCGCCGCCGCCGGTCCTCAACGCCCGCATGGCATAGCCGTCGCCGCCGGGGGCGCGGCCGATGCCGAGGTCGACGCGGCCGGGATACAGCGCCTCCAGGGTGCGGAAGGCTTCAACAATCCTCAGCGGCGGATGGTTGAGCAGCATGATGCCGCCCGATCCGACCTTGATCCTTGACGTATGCGCGGCCGCGCTGGCGATCAGAACCTCGGGCGAGACCGAACCGATCGAGGGCATGCCGTGGTGCTCGGCAAACCACAGGCGGGTGTACCCCTCCTTCTCGGCATGCTGGGCCAGTTTGACGGTTTCCGCCAGCGCCTCGGGGGTGGAGGTGCCCTCGGAGATGGGGGCGAGGTCGAGGACGGAAAGGGGAATGGATTGGGTCATGGCGGAATAGGTAGCGCGAAACGGGACGGGCGCAATATCGCAGTCGCGGATTTGTTCACCGGAACTGGACAAGCCAAGCCAGATAAAGCTAAGTCCGACGCGCAATTCTTTCCAGTTCAGGATCCATCATGTCCCATTCCCTTTTCCTGTTGCCCGGCGACGGCATCGGCACCGAAATCATGGCCGAGGTCGAAAAGCTGATTGCCCATCTCAATGCGTCCGGGGCGACGGATTTCGTGACAGATACCGGGCTGGTTGGCGGCTGCGCCTATGATGCGCATGGTGCGGCGATTTCCGATGCGGACATGGAAAAGGCGCTCAAGGCCGATGCGGTGATCTTCGGCGCCGTCGGCGGCCCGAAGTGGGACAATGTTCCCTATGACGTGCGGCCGGAGGCCGGGCTGTTGCGCCTGCGCAAGGATTTGCAGCTTTTCGCCAATCTTCGTCCGGCAATCTGCTATCCGGCGCTGGCCGACGCCTCGTCGCTGAAAAAGGAACTGGTCGAGGGGCTCGACATCCTGATCGTGCGCGAACTGACGGGCGGCGTTTATTTCGGCGAACCGAAGGAGATCACTGATCTCGGTAATGGCCAGAAACGGGCCGTCGATACCCAGGTCTATGAAAGCTACGAGATTGACCGGATCTGCCGGGTGGCTTTTGACCTCGCCAAGACGCGCGGCAAGCTGGTGCATTCCTCGGACAAGAAGAACGTGATGAAGTCGGGCGTCTTGTGGGACGAGGTGGCCCGGCAGGCGGCGAAGGATTATCCGGACATTCGCTTCGAGCACATCCTTGCCGACAATTGCGCCATGCAACTGGTGCGCAATCCCAAACAGTTCGATGTGATCGTCACTGACAATCTGTTCGGTGACATCCTGTCTGATGCGGCGGCGATGCTGACCGGGTCGCTGGGCATGCTGCCCTCCGCCTCATTGGGGGCGCCAGATCCCCAGACAGGCAAGCGCAAGGCACTTTATGAGCCGGTACACGGGTCGGCACCGGATATCTCGGGTAAGGGCCTTGCCAATCCCATCGCCATGATCGCCTCGTTCGCGATGGCGCTGCGCTATTCATTCGGCATGGTCGAACTGGCTGACAAGGTCGAGGCCGCCATTGCCGGGGTGCTTGATGACGGGCTGCGCTCGGCAGACATCATGCAGGACGGGTGTCGTCAGGTGAACACTGCGGAAATGGGCGACGCGATCATCGCCAGGCTCTAGGCTTTCTTGTCTTCGGCCAGCGTATGAGCCACGATCGCATTGGCGTGGCCGTGGCCCATGCCGTGCTGGTCCTTCAGCACGGCCACCAGTTCCATATGTTTGGCCGGCATAGCGGCGCGCACCAGCGCCTTCCAGTGTTCAATCGATTGTCCGTACTTCTTCTCGATCTAGGGGAAGTAGGACTCCGGTCCCTTGACCTTTTCGTCGCTCATGGCTTCGGTGTCCGGCTGGTCTAGTCGAAGTGCCAGATGGTGCCGGCCGTGACCTTGGCGGTCGAGAACTGGCCGGCCGTCGCGCCCGGCGGCATCATGGCCAGCGCCTGGGCATCGAGCCGCAAGGTAGCATCACCCCACACGGCATATTCAACGCCGCCGCCCAGCGAATAGGCGCCGAACCCGTTGAGCGCGCCAACACCGGCACTGCCATAGACCATCAGACCATCGAGAGGCACCAAACCGAGTC
Organism: Devosia sp.; assembly: GCA_017794705.1. Lineage (GTDB taxonomy): Bacteria > Pseudomonadota > Alphaproteobacteria > Rhizobiales > Devosiaceae > IH3. Next base: position 2,134,664 of record CP051235.1, read on the forward strand.
GGCCGAGCAACTGGCCCTCCACATTGGCGTCACCCGACGTGTCGAAATGCATGCCACCCTGGACTTCCACGCCGGCGCGGACAGGCCCGGCGACCTCGAAGTTGTATCCGGCCATGGCGCCCTGGTTGAAATGGCTGAGATGCCAGCCATTGAGCGGGTTGCCCGGAAAGAACGAGTAGTCGGGATTGACGATGCCGCCGACATAAAAACCGGCATAGGGCCCGACGAAATCGGTGGGCGCATCGGTGCCTGAACCCATATGCCAGCCGGACCGGCCGGTATCGCCATCCAGATACCACAGGGCGCCTGCCGCCATCTTCAAAGAGGTGAACCCGCCGTAGTAGGTGCCGGGGCTCACACCGGAAATCTGCCCATGGGCAATGGATTCAAAGCGCAGGGAGAAATTGTCGGTGACCGACTGTTCGATGCCGAGACCCACCGCGAAGGCGGGGGTGGAGTTGATCACGCCCAGACCCGCGGTCTGGTAGACCATGAAATCGGGGGCCGTCAGCACGCCGATCCGCCCGAGTGCAAAGGCGTTATAGCCAAAGGCCTGGGGCGTTGCCCAGGCATAACCAGCATCCAGTTCCACCTCGACACCGGCAATCAGGTTGGGGCTGAGCACATAGTTGTAGCCCGCAAAAACGCCGGTGAGCAGGCGGTGATCGCTGGATGCGGGAAAGAAGGTGGTGAAATGGTTGACCTGCAGTCCCACCGAGGCACCGGCAAACAGGCCGCCGAACAGGTTGGGGGCTTGCATGGCCGGGGACACCTGAAGGGACGGGTAGGGATCAAGCAGCATTTCGCCGGCTGCCAGAGCCGGTGCGGCAGAAAACAGCGTCGCCGCGCCCGCAAGTGCCGCGGCCCATCGGTTCGCCCATTTTCCAAGCATTTGCTGCCCTCAACCCCAAGTTCTGCCGGGATATTGCCCGATGTGATCCGGAATCTCAAACATTGATCGCGGCTTTGCTTGCCAAACTGCAAAATGTTGCAATCTTTCATCAATTGCGGACCTCCGGCTTTCGCCTGAGGGGCCGGGTGGATTGACTCTGGCCATCAAAAGCGTATGAACCGCCGCGTAGAGTTTCCGGAGCCGATCTGTGCGCGATCTTTTCGCCCTGTTCATTGAAGTTGTGACCCGCCCGAGCCTTGCCGGCTTCGACGGACGGTTCATGCCGGAAGCCGCCAAGAAAACCACCACAAAAACCGTTTAGCCGTCCCCCGGGCCTCTCCCGCCGGGGAGAGGGCTTCACACTGGTCAGTGGGGTTTGGCCCCGCGCGGGAGAGGGCAAAGGAACAGATTACATGGGTTATCGGGTTGCAGTCGTTGGTGCCACGGGCAACGTGGGCCAGGAAATGCTCAACATCCTCGCCGAGCGCGGATTTCCCGCAGATGAAGTCATTGCGCTGGCCTCGTCCCGTTCGATCGGGCGCGAAGTCTCCTATGGCGACGAAACTCTCAAGTGCCGCAATCTGGATGATTTCGACTTCAACGGCGTCGATTTCTGCCTGATGTCTGCGGGCTCGTCGGTTTCGAAGCAGCTGGCCGAAAAGATCGGCAAGACCGGCTGTATCGTCATCGATAATTCCAGTTTCTGGCGTTACCATCAGGACGTGCCGCTGATCGTGCCGGAAGTGAACGCCGAGGTGCTCGACGCCTATATGGCCAAGAACAACCGGATGAACATCATCGCCAATCCCAACTGCTCCACGGCGCAGCTTGTGGTGGCGCTGAAGCCGCTCCATGACGCGGCAAAGATCCAGCGGATCGTGGTCGCGACCTATCAATCGGTTTCCGGTGCCGGCAAGGACGCGATGGACGAATTGTGGAACCAGACCCGCGGCATCTTTGTCTCCGACGCGCCCGAGCCCCAAAAGTTCACCAAGCAGATCGCCTTCAATGTCATTCCGCATATCGACGTGTTCATGGAAGACGGGTCGACCAAGGAAGAATGGAAGGTGATGGCGGAGACCAAGAAGATTCTTGATTCCAAGATCAAGGTCACCTGCACGGCGGTGCGTGTGCCGGTGTTCGTCGGTCACGCCGAGGCGGTCAATATCGAGTTCGCCGAAGAACTGAGCGCAGAGCGGGCCCGTGAAATCCTGCGTGAATCGCCGGGCATCATGGTTTTGGACAAGCGCGAGGATGGCGGCTACATCACCCCGATCGAATGCGTGGGTGAGTATGCGACTTATGTCAGCCGTATCCGCGAGGACGCGACCATCGAGAACGGGCTCAACATCTGGGTGGTTTCGGACAATCTGCGCAAGGGCGCCGCGCTCAATTCCGTGCAGATCGCCGAAAGCCTGATCAACCGCGGGTTGATGCAGAAAGCGGCATAGTCTTCTTGCCGCCGTTGGTCGCCACGCTTCCGTCCCCGGCACCCCCGCCAATGTGAGGTTCTGATGCCCCTTCGCGATGTGCTGCTGGCGCTGGTCGTCGTCGCGATCTGGGGCTTCAACTTCGTTGTCATCAAATTGAGCGTCGAGGCGCTGCCGCCGATCCTGGCGGTGGCGCTTCGCTTTGCGCTGGCCGCTTTTCCGGCGATCCTGTTCTTCAGGCCACCGAAAACCTCGTTCTGGTACGTGGCCGGCTTCGGCCTCGCCTTCGGGTTCGGGCTTTATTGTTTCCTCAACGTCGCGCTGTTTCTCGGCATGCCGGCCGGGCTGGGCTCGGTGGTTCTGCAGGTGCAGGGCTTTTTCACCATGATGATCGCGTTCTTCGTGCTCAAGGAGCGGCCGCGTCCAATCCAGATCGCGGGGGCGCTGGTCGCCTTTGCCGGTATAGGGGTCATCGCCTCCGCCCGTTGGCAGGGGGCGGCGCTGCTGCCGCTTCTGCTCACGCTCGGCGCGGCGATGAGCTGGGCGGTGGCCAATGTGGTGTCAAAGGCTGCGGGCAAGGTCAATCCGATCGCCATCACCGTGTGGGGGTCAGCGATCGCCTGCGTGCCGCTGTTCGCCGTGTCGTTCGCGACTGAGGGAACCGAGGCGCTGGTTCAGGCCTTTGTTGCCCCGACCTGGCAGGTGTGGGCGCTGATCCTGTTCCTTGCCTATCCGGCCACGCTGTTCGGACTGGCGGTGTGGAACTATTTGTTGTCGAAACATCCTGCGACGTTGGTGGCGCCATTCACGCTGCTGGTGCCGATCACCGGGTTGCTGAGCGGCTATCTGGTACTGGGAGAAGTGGTGTCGCCGGTGGAACTGGCGGGAGGGGCGCTGGTGGTGGCCGGTCTTGGGGTGACGGTGCTGAAGCGCCGCCGTGGGGACCTTCGGATCAGCTCGGCGCCGCCGGAAAGCCAGGTCTGGACTCAGCCCGACAGTGAGCAGGAACCGCCCCGCTGAGGGAGGCGGAACGGTTCCCTTCAGATCGGTCAGCCCATCTCGGGTGCCACAAGCACACCGGTCTCGACCAGAACGTCATATTCGGTCTCGGTCAGCGCGCCGCTGCCGTCCACGTCGGCCTGGGCATAAAGCTGCTCGGAGAATTCGGGATCAACTTCGAGGATTTCCTCAAAGCTGATGTCGCCACTGAGGTCGAGGTCGACGGTTTCGAACATCAGGGCTTCGGGAATATCCATTTCAGCGCCGACGGCGCCGTCGCCCATGGCTTCCTGTGCCGTGGTGGCGCCCGCAAATGTCAGGCCGGCGATTCCGATGGCGGCGATGGAGGTGATGATCCTGTTCATGTCGAAAGTCTCCTTTTGTGTTTCGGCAACGCCCGGGCCGGTGGTTAGGGGACCGTCCGGCGCTGCCCGCGGCGTGCGGAATTGCCCGCCGCATCACCAAGACTGACGGTCGAGATGGGTCATGACGTGCCGGGAAAGGGGAGTTTTCCGGGAGAGTTTCAGGCCGGATTGCGATGTGTCGGAATTAAGAAAAGTGCCGTGTTGCGAACGGGTTACGCAATGGGGCAATGACGCGGCGATTATGCGGCTGAGGGCTCAGACGTCGGGGCGGTCGAACTCACCGGTGGCGTCGTCGAGGACCCAGAGTTCACCGGTCTTGATGTCGAACCAGGCGCCGTGAACGGCAAGCTTGCCTTCCGCCTCCAGCTTGGCAACGTAAGGGAAGGTGCGCAGGTTCTTGATCGAATTGCGGATCGAGATGCGTTCCAGCGAGGTCTGGCGTTCGCCCGATGTCATCAGGCCATTGTCGGTGAACTGCTGGGCGACGGGGTCGAGCAGGCCCATCCACTTGCCGATGAAATCGCCCTGGGCGAGGGGCGGGGCCTCGGGGCTGAGCGCGGCCTTGATGCCGCCGCAGCGGCCGTGACCCATGACGACGATGTTTTGTACGCCCAGTCCGTTGACGGCAAACTCGATACCCGCCGAAGTGCCGTGCTGGCCACCGTCCGGCTCGAACGGCGGCACCAGGTTGGCGACGTTGCGCAACACAAAAACCTCGCCGGGCCCGCAATTGAAAATGGTTTCGGGCGCCGCGCGGCTGTCGCAGCAGGCGATGATCATGGTGGTGGGGGTTTGCCCCTCAATGGCCAGTTCATGATAGCGTGCGCGCTCGTTGGCGTAGCGCCCGCCCATGAATTCCTTGTAGCCGTTCAACAATTGTGCGGGAAACCTGTGCATGGATTTTGATTAGCGGTAAGAGGAGGCCAGCGCAATATTGAAGAGTTGAGCGAGGGTACCCCCAGATGCACATCTACCGGTTTTTGAGCGCAGACGATGACGATACGTTCTGCCACAAGGTGACCAAGGCGCTGACGCTGGGGTGGGTGCTTTACGGCGAGCCGAAATATGTGTTTGACGCGGCGGCGGGCAAGATGCGCTGCGGGCAGGCGGTAACCAAGGAAGTCGAGGATCAGCCCTATGATCCGGACAGGAAACTGATCGACTACGAATAGGGCCGGGTAGCTTGGCGGACGCTGTTTCTGAAAGCTTTGAGTTCGACACGAGGGTGATCGAATGGCGCGGCCCGGCACCGTTCTTTTTTGCGCCGGTACCTCAAGAGGTGGCCGAAGAAATCGCCGCCATGTCGAAAATGGTCAGCTACGGCTGGGGCATGATCCCGGTTCTGGCCGCGATTGGCGGCGTGGAATTCACAACCTCGCTGTTCCCGCGGGACGGCGGCTATCTGCTGCCCCTGAAAGACGCGGTGCGGCGCAAGTCGCGCACCACGCTGGGGGATGAAATTGCCGTGTCCCTGCAGGTCACCTTCGCGCTCAAGGTCTGAGACAGTCCGGATCAGGGCGCCGTAAACACCACGGAGTCCGCGGAGCGCGTATGCGGACCATGGTGGACCGCCTCGATATTGTTGCCGTCCGGATCGAGCAGGAATGCCGCATAGTAGCCGGGGTGATAGGGCCGCTCACCCGGCGCGCCATTGTCGGTGCCGCCGTTGGCGATGCCGGTCTCATGAAATCGTTTGATCGTTTCGTGGTCAGGCACCTGAAAGGCCAGGTGAACCCTGGTCACGTAATCTTCGGCTGCGTCGACAAACAGTTCGTCAGAGGCAAACCTTTCGTCATCTTCATAGGTGAAATCACGCCCGAGGGCGCGCAAGATGGCCCGATAAAAGGCCCTGGATTTACCCAGATCCGCCACCCGCAGGTGAACATGGTCGATCAAGCGCCCGCGATGAAATTCCATCATGACCTCGCAAATGTTCGTGGTTTGTTCTAAACCTGCGCAGGGGACAAGTCAACGCGGCAATCTGTTGCTTGCGACCTAGAAGGTGCCGGTCATCAGCCCGTAGACGAGATAGATCACGGCGAATACGCCCACGATGCCGAGGCTCGACAGAACCAGTACGCGCAGGTTCATGTGCCGGTCGTTGGCCTGACGGACTTCATTCGTGGACTTGTGGGGATCATAGGTGCGCATGGACTTCTCCCTTGGTATTGACCTTTCACGGTCAACGCAGCGAGGGGCGGGAAGTTCCAGATGGGCGCAGCCCGGCTAACTGCGCAGGCTGCGAAAAAATCCTAGTACCGCAGCCAGAAACGCCTGCGGATCCTCCCCATGCACATTGTGTCCGGCACCCTGAATGGTCGCGCGCTGGAGGTGCGGCGACAGAGCGGCGGCGCGTTCGCCGGTGCCTTGTTCCATGCGGGTGTCGACGGAAGGATCGGCCTCGACCAGCAGGGTGGGCAGGGTGAGACCGGCGAAAAGCGCGTGCGGGTCATAGCCTTCAAAGGGCGCGCCGTTGACATAGACCTCAAGCACCTGCGGATCGAGCAGGCTGAGACTTTTGGCGCGGGCCCTCTGACGTTCGGGGCTCAATTTCAAGTCAGTGCGTTGCACGGCCCGCAGTATGGTTTCGGTGTCGGGCTCGCGGGCGAGAATTTTCAGCCATGCGGCGAAGCCGGGCCCGGCATCCCGTGCCTTCAACTTGTCGCCGTCGAGGCTCAGCGGAATGTCCTCGATGACCATTGCGGCAATGAGCTCCCGCTGCAGCGCGCTCAACGCCAGTGCCACATGGCCGCCGAAGGAATGGCCGATCAGGTGCGCTGGGCTGGACAGCGTCTCCAGAAACGCAGCCACATCACCAGCCATGTCCATGACGGCATAGCGGCCGGGCGTACGGTCCGATTTGCCGCTGCCCCGCGTGTCGAGCGCAAAGACGTGAAAGTGGCGCGACAGTTCAGGCAGAACCGGTTCCCAGCTGCGCCACCAGCTGGTTGCGCCGTGCAACAACACGAGGTCCGGACCATTGTCCGGGCCCTCGGCGATGTTGATCCGGCACGCAGGAGCGGAGAAACTGAATTCGGCGAAACGGTCCATGGACGAAATGTCTAGCGGCTGGCCGGGGTTGCGTCGACCGGAATGCGCAAGGCTTTGACGAATCCGGTTGGCGGGGCTACACACCGTTGCACGTGATTGCACATGCACTCACCCGACCGGTCAACAAGAGGCAGATTATGGCCCCACCTTCCCGACCTCTTTCTCCGCACCTGTTGATTTATAAATGGGAAATCACCCTGGCCATGTCGATCCTTCACCGGATCACCGGCGTCGGGCTGTACATGGGCATGGCGCTCTTGACCTGGTGGCTGGTGGCCGCGGCGATGGGCGGGCCGACGCTTGAGACGGTGCATTGGGTGATGGGTACCTGGCTGGGGCAGCTGGTGCTGTTCGGCTTCACCTGGGCGCTGTTTCACCATCTGCTCGGGGGGTTGCGCCATTTCGTCTGGGACATGGGGGCCGGTTTCTCGCGGGAAATGCGGTTTGGGTTCGCCTGGGCGACGGCCATTGGCGGGCTGGCGCTGGCGGCATTGCTCTGGCTTCTGGTGGTGTGGAGCTGATCATGGCCAACAGCATGCGCACGACATTTTCGCGGGTCACGGGGCTGGGTTCAGCACGTGAGGGCACCGAGCATTTCTGGCATCAGCGGCTCACCGCGATCGCCAATGTGCCGCTCAGCCTGTTTCTGATCTGGCTGGTCATCAATCTGGCCGGGTCCGACCGGGCGGCCATGTCCGATATGATGGGTAATCCGATCGTCGCCGGGCTGACCATTCTCACCCTCATCTCGGTGACCTGGCACATGCGGCTCGGCATGCAGGTGGTGATCGAGGATTATGTGCATGCCGAAGGGCCGAAACTGCTCTCGGTGATCGCCAACAATTTCTTTGCGCTGGCGGTGGCCGGCCTTTCAATCGTGTCAGTGCTGCTGCTGGCGTTCGGGAGTTAAGCAATGGCAGCTGGCCAGAGTTACGAAGTTGTCGATCACGAGTTCGACGTGGTGGTTGTCGGCGCCGGCGGGGCGGGTCTGCGCGCCACCCTCGGCATGGCCGAACAGGGGCTGAAGACCGCCTGCGTCACCAAGGTATTCCCGACGCGTTCCCACACCGTTGCCGCGCAGGGCGGCATCGCCGCCTCGCTCGGCAACATGGGGCCGGACAGCTGGCAGTGGCACATGTACGACACGGTCAAGGGGTCGGACTGGCTGGGCGACAATGATGCCATGGAATATCTGGCCCGCGAGGCGCCAGCCGCCGTTTATGAGCTTGAGCACTATGGTGTGCCCTTCTCGCGCACCGAAGAGGGCAAGATCTATCAGCGCCCGTTCGGCGGTCACATGACCGAATATGGCGACGGTCCCCCGGTGCAGCGCACCTGCGCCGCCGCCGACCGGACGGGGCATGCCATCCTTCACACGCTCTACGGCCAGTCGCTCAGGAACAATGCCGAGTTCTTCATCGAATACTTCGCCATTGATCTTCTGACCGGCGACGACGGCTCCATTCAGGGCCTGGTAGCCTGGAAACTTGATGACGGCACCATTCACCGGTTCCGCGCCAAGATGGTGGTGATCGCCACCGGCGGCTATGGCCGCGCCTATTTTTCGGCCACCTCGGCGCACACCTGCACCGGCGACGGCAACGGCATGGTGGTGCGGGCCGGGTTGCCGCTACAGGACATGGAATTCGTGCAGTTCCACCCGACCGGCATTTACGGCTCCGGCTGCCTGATCACCGAGGGTGCGCGCGGCGAGGGCGGCTATCTCGTCAATTCCGAGGGTGAACGGTTCATGGAGCGCTACGCGCCCAATGCCAAGGATCTCGCGTCACGCGACGTGGTCTCGCGTTGCATGACCATGGAAATCCGCGAGGGCCGCGGCGTCGGCAAGGAAAAGGACCATATTTTCCTTCACCTCGACCATCTCGATCCGGCGGTGCTGCACGAGCGCCTGCCGGGCATTTCGGAAAGCGCCAAGATTTTCGCAGGCGTTGATCTGACCCGCGAACCGATCCCGGTTATCCCGACCGTGCACTACAACATGGGCGGCATCCCCACCAATTATCACGGCGAAGCGCTGAACCCGACCAAGGACAATCCCGATGCGACCGTCCCCGGGCTGATGGCGGTGGGCGAAGCGGGCTGCGCTTCGGTGCATGGCGCCAACCGGCTGGGCTCGAATTCGCTGATCGACCTGGTGGTGTTCGGCCGTGCGGCGGCGATCCGGGCCGGGCAAGTGGTCGACCGCAAGTCGGCCGTGCCCGCGGTCAATGAAAAGAGCTTTGACAAGATCATGGACCGGTTTGACCGGCTGCGGCACGCCAAGGGTAGCGCCCCGACGGCGCAGTTGCGCGACAAGATGCAGCGCGCCATGCAGGAAGATGCCGCGGTGTTCCGTACCGAGGAAACCCTTCAGAACGGCGTAAAGCGGGTCAGCGCGATCTGGGATGAGTTGAGTGACATTCAGGTCACCGACCGCTCGATGATCTGGAATTCCGATCTCGTCGAGACCCTCGAGCTTGAAAACCTGATGGTCAATGCGCTTTCGACCGTGGTGTCCGCCGAGGCCCGCAAGGAGAGCCGGGGCGCGCACGCCCGTGAAGATTTCTCGGAGCGGGACGACAAGGTCTGGCGGGTGCATACGGTGTCGCGGCAGGATGAGAAGGGCAAGATTTCCCTCTCCTACCGCCCTGTGCATGTCGATCCCTTGACCGACGGGATCGATCTGAAAAAGATCGCACCCAAGGCGAGGGTTTACTAGGCGCTGGAGGCGCATTTGTCCGGGTCCTTGCGGGAATTGAGACTTATTGTGGTGGCGACGTTGCTGGCCGCCACAGCCGCCTGTTCGTCTTCCGCGTCGCAAACCGTCTCTGCCGGTTCGGGCAGCGGCAGCGCAACACAGGTTGCCGGTGTTTTCAGTTTCGGTCCCCATTTCAGCCCGCGCTATCTTGGCCGCTGGACCATGTCTGACCGGTTCGCCCGGTCCTGCACCTATATCTTCGAAAACGAACCGATGCAGGGCTCCACACGTATCGCGGCGGCCAACCCGTCCGGCTATTGCACCCGGCCGTTCGACGCAGTGGCGGGTTGGCGGGTGATCGGTCGCGACATCGAGCTTTTCGATGCCACCGGCGAACAGTTGGCGCGGCTGTCGCCGAACGGCGAAGATAATTTTTTCGGCCGGTTCCGCGGTCCTACCCTCAGAGCTGAAGTGATCCTGAGGCGGGGCTTTGTGTGAGCGGCCCGGCGGGATATTCGGGCACGCCCCTGCCGAAAAAGCTCGGTTTGAAACAGGGCCAAAGGGTGCTGTTCATCAACTTGCCACAAAAACTCGACTGGTTGCTTGATGCCGAGGATTTCGCCCGGGTCCGGGATCAGGATTGGTCGGATGCGGCGTTTTCGGAGAACTGGCAAGTCATTCACGCTTTCACCACCGAGCGCCGGCATCTTGATGAAAATATCAGTTCGCTGATGGGGGCGATCGCACGGGATGGGATGATCTGGATCAGCTGGCCGAAAAAGGCCGCCAAGGTGCCGACGGACATGAGCGAAGATGTGATCAGGGAAGTCGCCCTGCCCATCGGGCTGGTGGACGTGAAGGTTTGCGCGGTGGATGAGATTTGGTCCGGGTTGAAACTGGTCATCCGCAAGGAGCTGCGATGAGCGATCTCTCCATCAGATCGGGACCAAATCGCGGGACCGTAGACTGATGGATGTCTGCATCTGCTTTTTCGGGATCACGCGCTCGCTGACCTGGACGGCGCCGTCGATCCTCAGAAACATTGTCGAACCGGCGCGGCAACAGGGCAGCGTGCGGCTGCTTGGACATTTCTACACGTTGCCGCACCTGACGAATTCGCGCTCTCATGAAGACGGACCCATCAAGGCGGACGAAGATCAGCTTTTGCCATTTGACGAAATCGAATGGGCTGACCCGGAACAAGTGCTGGCGGCACTTCCCGTCTCCGCGCTTGAGCAATTCGGTGACGCGTGGAACGATGATTTCCAGTCGTTCCGCAACCTGTTGCTGCAATTGCACTCACTGCAAGCGGTGGCAAAAAGGGCGCTTGAATCGGGGGCCGAAACGGTTCTGTTCTGCCGGCCCGACCTTGAATATCACGACAGTGTGGGCCCCGCGCTTGCACGCGCGCAGCGGGGGGGGGTCGCCGGGACTTTACCTGCCGAACTGGCAGTGGAATGGCGGCTACAACGACAGGTTTGCCCTGGTGCTCGGCCGGCCGCTGATTGAGCGATATGGCAACCGGATCACAAGAGCGCTGGACTATTGCGAGCACGGGGGAAATGCCCTTCATTCAGAGTCCTTGCTGAAATTCGCCCTTGAAGGTGAACCGGTCTCCGACATCGGCATGCGGGCGACAAGGGTGCGGGTGGGGGGCGCGTGGCATCCGGAATCCAACTTTTACCCGCCCTGGCTGGCCAGCTTCTTGGCCGGTGTGAAGGCACGTGTCCGCGGCAGCATTTTCGAGCGACCGGCGTATGCGGTCTGGAAATTTTTCATCAGCCTGCGTCAACGCAGGCTGGAGCGGAAAACAAAGGTTCGCTAATGAAGGGCGCGCGATCACATCGGCAGGGCCGGGAGGCGGATGTGGCCTTGCCCATCCGGCCCGACGGTGTGAAAGTGCGCCCGGCTGACGGGGTTCGGCATGCGCCGGTCTTCGCCGTCCAGGAAAATTGCGGTGACAGGGAACATCTCGAACAAGGAGTAGCGAGGATGCGTAAACTGATGATTGGCGGCCTGTTGGCCGCGGGGATGATGGCAGGCGGTGCCGGTGCGGCCTACGCCGACCATCATGGCTCAATGTCCATGATGTCGACGCCGGATGTGGCTGCGGCCTGCGTGGAACGGACCATCTGGTCCGACGACACATGTGCCTGCGTGGCGGATCGTGCTGCCGACCGGCTCAATGAAGGTCAGACGGCGATGTTGCTGACCTGGCGTGACGGAGAGTTCAACACTTTCTCCACTGCCAACGAATATGATCTAGGCCTGATGGAGCGCTGGGAAGTCCGGGCATTTGTCCGCTTCTCCGGCCCGATCTGCGCCATCAAGTCCTGATCCAAATCGGCGGCTGCCGGAAAACCGGCGGCCGTCACCCACAACAAAGCGAGACATGAACTGCAATGGTTGAATTCCGGCTGCCGAAGAATTCCAGGATCAAACCGGGCAAGGTCTGGCCCCGGCCCGACAGCGCCAGGGTCCGCGAGTATCAGGTCTATCGCTATGATCCGGACACCGGCGAAAATCCGCGCATCGACACCTATTTCGTCGACGAGACCGATTGCGGACCGATGGTTCTGGACGCCCTGTTGTGGATCAAGAACAAGGTCGATCCGACACTGACGCTCCGGCGGTCCTGCCGCGAAGGCGTATGCGGCTCCTGTTCGATGAATATCGGTGGGCTCAATACGCTGGCCTGTACCAAGAGCGCCGATGATTTTTCCGGCGCGGTGAAAGTCTACCCACTGCCGCACCTGCCGGTGGTCAAGGATCTGGTGCCGGACCTGTCGACCTTTTATGCCCAGCACCGTTCCATCGAGCCCTGGCTTCAGACCAAGAGCCCGGAACCGGGCACCGAATGGCGCCAGAGCCGTGACGACCGCGAAAAGCTCGACGGGCTTTATGAGTGCATTCTTTGCGCCTGTTGCTCGGCCTCATGCCCCAGCTACTGGTGGAACGGCGAACGCTATCTGGGCCCGGCCGTGCTGCTGCAGGCCTACCGCTGGTTGATCGACAGCCGCGACGAGGCCACCGGCGAGCGGCTCGACAATCTGGAAGACCCGTTCCGGCTCTACCGCTGCCACACGATCATGAATTGCGCCAACACCTGCCCCAAGGGCCTCAACCCCGCCAAGGCGATCGCCGAGATCAAGAAGATGATGGTGGAACGGCGGGTTTAATTACTGATTGGACGGGCCGTCTTTCTCACTCTGGGTTTGGGCCACACTTGCGGGACTGATGCTTTATGCGCTCGCGCATCTACTTCTGACCAGGCGTGGTGTTCGGGGGCGATGGCGCGCCTGGTTGGCAACTGGTGCCGCTCTCCAAGGCATTCTTCTGGTTTTCATTTTCGGGCCGGTCTTTATCGAAGTCAGCCGATTCCTCACGATCTTGTTGCCGCCTCTGATGCCTGCCGGCCTGACAGTGGTGCCGCGTTATTCAACTTTTCTGACGCATACCAGCTTGATCGTTCTACCCTTTACGGCACTAATCGCCTTTTCTTGCTGGAGATACAGGCCGTTGAGACCGTTTACGGTTCTCGTTACCGGTTTAGTGTTGTGCTGCGGTTTCCTGAGCGTTGCCGAGTGGACGAGCCGGCAGGCGATGTGCAGGACGGCGCTCGCCCTTGGTACGAACACGATCAGCCGCAACACTGTGTGGTGGAGCGTGACACACTTGCCTCTGCCTGTGCAGGATGAAATTCATGGCCGACTTGACGTGGGCGGCCGCCGATATGGCTGGAGCTATCGCGACATGGACTGGTATGTGCTTGAAGACTATGTCTGGGATACTGTCCACGCGCCGCCTACGATTTGCCATTAGGTCCGACTCAAAACCAGGGACATGACTTTGCCGAATTTCGAGACCGTCCTTTCCCATCGCGATGCCAATATTATCCGGGTGATCATCACCGCCCTGCGCGCGCACGGGTTCCATCCGCGCGATGACGGCACGGACGGATTGCCGGGGATGCCGGGGGTTGAGTTCGGCAAGGGCTTTGCCGTGCAGGTGCCTGCCGACGAGGCGGCCGATGCAAGGCTGCTGGCCGAAGATCTCTTGAAGGAAATGCTGAAATCCTGACCGGACGGGATGGACTGCGGCAGTTTGGCCACAAATCAGTACTATTGTGTCCCGACAGGGTCAGGATGTCCCCATTCGCGCCACATTACTTGTTCTAAAGCGCGAGGGGATATATTGGCTCGTTCGCGGTGCGGCGGGCACCTTTCTTGTACACATGGTTTGGGCGCGGGCCAGGCAACCGGGGAATTGAATTTGATGACTCTTCAGGTGCGGCACAGTTTTTCCGGCGCGGCAAAGCTCGCGACGATTCTTCTGGCAACGGGCGCGATGGCGGCCTGTTCTTCGCCCATGTCCAGCTCCAGGCGCTTTGCCGAGGCGCCGCCCGCGGCCCTGCCGCCGGTGCAGAACTCCTCGGTATCCACAACTTCCCTGCCGCCGATCGACGGTAGCCAGCAGGCGCAGCAGGGGGGCTATTACACCGAGGACGGCACCTATGTGCCGGCCGGTGCGCAGCCGCCGGGCGGACAGTCCAATGTGATGACCACGCCGGACGGGCGAATCATCACCACCGGCATGCAGGACGATTTGCAGCGCCAGCAGGATTTGCAGAATCAGCAGCAGACGGGTTTCCCGTCCGATGGCAGTTTCGTGTCGCAGGACCCGATGCTGAATGGCGGCGGCGGGTTCGGCACCAGCACCCAGACGATGGACCAGCAGGTCGCGCTTGACCCGAACGGCCAGCCGACCCAGGTCGCGACCCGCGATCTCAGCGGCGGGTTGACTGCCGAGAAGCTCCTCGGCTCATGGACGGTGATTTCCGGCGCAGATACCTGCCGGGTCAACCTGACCCAGACGGCGGCCACGGGCACCGAACGGTTCCGGGCTTCGGCGCCGAACTGCACTATCGACGTGCTGAACGGCATCGCCTCATGGCAGCTGGCGGGCACGCAGGTGCAGTTCTTCTCCGAAGGCGGTCAGCTGATCGGGGCGCTTTTGCAGTCCGGCAACCGGTTCATCGGCACGCTTTCGGGCGGCCGCGGCATTTCCATGGCCGGCTGACCGCACGGACAAAGCCAGCTTGGGGGCGGGCGGGATTTCCACGCACACACGCATGTTCGAAGCCTATCGGCAGCTGGTGGCTGACGGCACGCTGTCGGCCGATCCGGCGCAGGAAGCAGCGGCCGAAAGGCTCAACGACCTGTCCCAGGCGCTGGCGCAATCGGGCAGCAACGGCGGCATCGCGGGGTTCTTCAAACGCCGCAAATCGGCGCCAAAGGGGCTTTACCTCTGGGGCGACGTGGGGCGTGGCAAGACGCTCCTGATGGACCTCTTCTTTGAACAAGTGGAGATTTCGGCCAAGCGCCGGGTGCATTTCCACGAGTTCATGGACGAGATGCATTCAGCCATTGCCGCTTTCCGCAAGACGCAGGGCGAAAGCGCTGACGCCGATCCGATTGCGGCGGTGGTCAAGCCGGTGATCCGCGATGTCCGGCTTCTGTGTTTCGATGAATTCCACGTCACCGACATCACCAACGCCATGCTGCTGGGGCGGCTGTTTGAAAAACTGTTCGGGGCCGGGCTGGTGATGGTCGCGACCTCCAACGTGCCGCCCGACGAGCTCTATAAAAACGGGCTGAACCGGCAATTGTTCCTGCCCTTCATTGACCTGCTCAAGGCGCGCTGCGACGTGATGGAACTGGGCGCGGCGCGTGACTACCGGCTCGAAAAGCTTTCCGGTCAGCCGGTTTTCCAGTTCGGGACAGGTGACGAAGTCCGGCCGGCGATGGATCAGCTGTGGGAAAGCCTGACCGGCGGGCAGCAAACCCATGAAGGCACGGTCAAGAGCCTGGGACGCAGCATCAAGGTGCCAGAAACCGCCATGGGCGCGGCGCGGTTTTCATTCGCCGACCTGTGTGACAAACCCCTGGGCGCACGCGACTATCTGGCCATTTCGCACGATTTCCACACGCTGATGATCGATGGCGTTCCGCAGTTTGACCGCTCCGGCTCGAACGCGGCCAAGCGCTTCATCCAGTTGATCGACACGCTCTACGATCGCGGCGTCAAGCTGGCGGCCAGTTTCGCCGTGCCTCTCGACGAACTGTCAAAGGATCAGGATACCGCCTTCGAAATGCAGCGCTGCATCTCCCGCCTTCAGGAAATGCAGTCTGAAGACTATCTGGGCGGCCCGCTCAACGGCTGATGTGCCGCGAAATCCGGATCAGTTCTGCATACGCATGCAAAAATGTGGCGCAGGTGGCGCATTTGCCGTTTGTTCCTGTTGCACGGGGGCATTTGCACCGTTAAGAGGTGCGCGACATTCACCATGTGCACGAGGGTAGGCAATGGCTCGCAAGAAAATCGCTCTGATTGGTTCAGGTCAAATCGGAGGGACGCTTGCGCATCTCGCCGCGATGAAGGACCTGGGTGACATCGTGCTGTTCGACATTGTCGACGGTGTGCCGCAGGGCAAGGCGCTTGATCTGAGCCAGTCGGCCCCCGAAAGCGGCTATGACGCCAGGATCAAGGGCACCTCGGAATACAAGGACATTGCCGGGGCGGACGTGGTCATTGTCACCGCAGGTGTGCCGCGCAAGCCGGGCATGAGCCGCGACGATCTTCTTGAAATCAACCTCAAGGTCATGGAACAGGTTGGCGCTGGTATCGCCAAATATGCACCCGAAGCCTTCGTCATCTGCATTACCAACCCGCTTGACGCCATGGTCTGGGCGCTGCAGCGTTTCTCGGGCCTGCCCACCAGCCACGTCGTCGGCATGGCCGGCGTGCTCGACAGCTCCCGTTTCTGCCACTTCATCGCCGAGGAACTGGATGTCTCCATCGAAGATGTGAACTGTTTCGTCATGGGCGGGCACGGCGACACGATGGTGCCGCTGCCGCGCTATTCTACGGTGGCGGGCATTCCCCTGACCGATCTGGTCAAAATGGGCTGGCTGAAAAAGGACCGGCTGGACGAGATCGTGCAGCGTACCCGTGACGGTGGCGCCGAGATCGTTGGTCTTTTGAAGACCGGCTCGGCCTTTTATGCGCCGGCGACGTCAGCCATCGCCATGGCCGAGAGCTATCTGAAGGACAAGAAGCGGGTGCTGCCCTGCGCCGCCTTCCTCAAGGGCGAGTTCGGGGTCAAGGGCACCTATGTCGGCGTGCCGGTGGTGATCGGCGCCAACGGCGTGGAACGGGTGGCCGAAGTGCAGCTCAACCGCACCGAGCAGAGCGCCTTCAACAAGTCGGTCGATGCGGTCGAAGGGCTGATCGAGGCCTGTAAGAAAATCGCGCCGAGGCTGGCCTGATCGTTCGTATCCGCCACGAGAACCGGACATAATCTTTCCCAAACAGGCGTCGCCACAAACCCATGACTGTGCAAAGATGGCTGGTGCCCGACCTGACTGCGCAACAAATGAAAAGGCGTAAGGCATGAATATCCACGAACACCAGGCCAAGGCATTGCTGAAGACCTACGGGGCTTCGGTGGCGGAAGGCGTTGCGATCTTCTCTGCTGACGACGCGGAAGCCGCCGCCAAATCTTTGCCGGGTCCGGTCTATGTGGTCAAAAGCCAAATTCACGCCGGTGGCCGCGGCAAGGGCCGGTTCAAGGAACTCGGTGCCGATGCCGCCGGTGGCGTGCGCCTGGCCAAATCGGTCGCCGAGGTCGTCGCCAATGCCAGGGAAATGCTCGGGCACACGCTGGTCACCAAGCAAACCGGTCCTTCCGGCAAGCAGGTCAACCAGCTTTACATCGAGGATGGCGCGGACATTGCCCGCGAGCTTTATCTGTCGGTTCTGGTGGACCGGGAGACCAGCCTTGTCTCATTCGTTGCCTCGACCGAAGGCGGCATGGACATTGAGGCGGTTGCCGAGGAAACACCGGAAAAGATCCACACGATCGGCATTGATCCGGTGGCCGGGGTTACCGATGCGGACGTCAGAAAACTTTGCGCCGCGCTGAAGCTTGATGGCGCTGCCGCCAAAGACGGCGCGGACCTGTTTCCGACGCTTTACAAGGCCTTCACCGAAAAGGACATGAGCCTTCTCGAGATCAATCCGCTGGTGGTTCTGGGGGACGGACATCTCAGGGTGCTCGATGCCAAGGTCGGGTTCGACAATAACGCCCTCTTCCGGCATCCGGACGTGGTTGAACTGCGCGATTTGACCGAAGAGGACGAAAAGGAAATCGAGGCCTCAAAATATGACCTCGCCTATGTCGCGCTTGACGGCAATATCGGCTGCATGGTCAACGGCGCCGGTCTTGCCATGGCGACCATGGACATCATCAAGCTTTACGGCGAGGAACCGGCGAACTTTCTTGACGTTGGCGGCGGCGCGACCACCGAAAAGGTGACAGCCGCCTTCAAGATCATCACCGCCGATCCCAACGTCAAAGGCATTCTGGTCAATATTTTCGGCGGCATCATGCGCTGCGACGTGATTGCCGAGGGCGTCATTGCCGCGGTCAAGGACGTGGGGCTGCAAGTGCCGCTGGTGGTGCGGCTGGAAGGCACCAAGGTCAAGGAAGGCAAGGCGCTGATCGAACAGTCCGGGCTCAACGTTATCGCCGCGGATGATCTGGACGACGCGGCGCAAAAGATCGTCAAGGCGATCGCCTGAGATATCAGAGGTCCAACGGTCAGGGGGAATGTGAAATGGAACTTTTCAAGACCGGACTGAAACTTGTTGCCGTGAGTGCGCTGGCAGCCGCGCTTGTGACTGCCCCGGCTTTCGCCCAGACCAAGTCCAAGGACAAGACCGACGAAGACTTGGCTGAACTGGCCGCAACGGTGCTCGCCAGCGCGCGACACCTGTGTGACCGGGTGGCCGCCAATGATGAGTCGGTGCTGGACACGCTGGAAGAATTTGGCTGGGAACCGGAAGTCGACAGTTTCGGCGAAATTCCCTTCTATCACGAGATCGACGGGTCGCGGGATTATGAAGGTGTCGGACGCGCCGACCTGTGGGGCTTTGTCGAGCTCTATCCCACGCACATCATCGGCTACTGCACCTTCGAGATTATCTCTCCGGAGCTTGATATCCCGGTTGAGGATCTCAGCTTTATTCCGGAGCTGACGGGCGAACTCGAAGAAGCTGAAGACGGTGTTTATGCCAGCTTCTCCAATGCGGATGCGCCGCATCATGTTTTCGTCCAGGCGCGCCGGACGATCGACAGTTTCTTTTATCAGGTCACCGATATCATCGAGCGCGAATAGTCGCTCGACACCTTCATACCTCTAGCTCGCGGAGCCCCTCCTTCATGTCCATCCTCGTCGACAAGAATACCAAGGTCATTGTTCAGGGACTGACCGGCAAGACCGGCACGTTCCACACCGAACAGGCACTTGGCTATTTCGGCACCCAGATGGTGGCCGGGACCCACCCCAAAAAGGGCGGTGAGACCTGGGTCGGCAATGTCGAGGGCAAGGAAGTCGGGCTGCCGATCTACACGACAGTTGCCGAGGCACGGGATGCAACCGGGGCCAACGCGACAGTGGTCTATGTGCCGCCGGCCGGGGCCGCCGCCGCCATTGAAGAGGCAATCGACGCTGAAATTCCGCTTATCGTGTGCATCACCGAGGGTGTGCCGGTGCTCGACATGGTGCGGGTGAAGGCGAAGCTGAAAGGCTCGAAGTCACGGCTTCTGGGGCCGAACTGCCCGGGTGTCCTGACGCCCGAACAGTGCAAGATCGGCATCATGCCGGGCAATATTTTCATGAAAGGGTCGGTCGGCATCGTGTCGCGTTCCGGCACGTTGACTTACGAAGCGGTGTTCCAGACCACCAATGAGGGGCTCGGCCAGTCGACGGCTGTCGGAATCGGCGGTGATCCGGTCAAGGGAACCGAGTTCATCGATGTTTTGGAGATGTTCCTCGCCGACGACGAGACGCAGTCGATGATCATGATCGGCGAAATCGGCGGATCGGCGGAAGAAGATGCCGCCCAGTTCCTGATCGACGAGGCCAGGCGCGGCCGCCGCAAGCCGATGGCCGGGTTCATCGCCGGGCTGACGGCGCCCAAGGGCCGCACCATGGGTCACGCGGGCGCTGTGATCTCCGGCGGCAAGGGCGGCGCGGAAGACAAGATCGCGGCCATGGAGGCGGCGGGGATCGCCATGTCGCGCTCACCGGCCAAGATTGGTGAAGTGCTTGTGAAGGCGCTCAAGGGCTGAATGGCTTGAATTGGCTTGCGCGATGGCACAAGTTCAAAGTTAACGGTACGCAAATGCCGGAATGGCACACTGGTCTGAAACATTGGTCAAGAGCCACGGGCGACCGGCTCAAATAAGGGAAGGCGGGGACCGCCTCGCCGCATATCCATGACACGACAGGAAAAGAACGAACAGTTCTTGCTCACCTCCTTCCTCGACGGCGGTAATGCCGCATATATCGAGGAACTCTACGCCCAGTTCATCAAGGATCCGAACAGCGTCGATGAATCCTGGCGCGGCTTCTTCGGCAAGCTTGGCGACAGCGCCGCCGACGTTTCGAAGAACGCCCAGGGTCCGAGTTGGGAGCGGCATGACTGGCCGCAATTGGTCAATGGCGAACTGGTCTCGGCGCTTGATGGTGACTGGGCCGAAATCGCCGTGAAGGCCGAAAAGGCGGTCACCAAAACGGCTGAAGCCAAGGGCGAAACGGTCAGCGCGGCGGCGGTCAACCAGGCGACACAGGATTCGATCAAGGCCATCATGATGATCCGCGCCTATCGCATGCGCGGGCACCTGCATGCCGATCTTGATCCGCTCAAGCTCAAGGAACCGGACAGTCCCGAAGAATTGTCGGCAGAAGCCTACGGGTTCACCGAGGCCGATCTCGACCGCGAAATCTTCATCGATCACTATCTGGGGCTGGAATATGCCACCCCCCGGCAGATGGTCGACATTCTCAAGCGCACCTATTGTTCCACCCTCGGCATCGAGTTCATGCATATCTCCGACCCGGAAGCCAAAAGCTGGCTGCAGGAGCGGATCGAGGGGCCGGACAAGGAGATTTCCTTCTCAAAGCGCGGCAAGCTGGCCATTTTGAACAAGCTGATCGAGGCCGAAGGGTTCGAAAAGTTCCTCGACGTCAAATATACGGGCACCAAGCGGTTCGGGCTCGATGGCGGTGAATCGCTGATCCCGGCGCTCGAGCAGATCATCAAGCGCGGCGGCGCCCTGGGCGTGCGCGACATCGTTCTGGGCATGGCCCACCGCGGACGCCTCAACGTCCTGACCCAGGTGATGGGCAAGCCGCATCGGGCGCTGTTCCACGAGTTCAAGGGCGGCGCCTATTACCCCGACGATGTCGAGGGTTCCGGCGACGTGAAATATCACCTTGGCGCCTCTTCGGACCGCGAGTTCGACGGCAACAATGTGCATTTGAGCCTGACGGCCAACCCCTCGCATCTGGAAATTGTTGATCCGGTGGTGCTCGGCAAGGCCCGCGCCAAGCAGGACCAGAATTCGGCCAAAGACGGGCTGTTCGTCGCCGACACGCGCGACACGGACCGCGCTTCGGTGCTGCCGCTGTTGCTGCACGGCGATGCCGCCTTTGCCGGCCAGGGTGTGGTCGCAGAATGTTTTGCGCTGTCGGGCCTCAAGGGACACCGTACCGGCGGCTCGATCCATTTCGTGATCAACAACCAGATCGGGTTCACCACCTCGCCGATCAATTCGCGTTCGTCGCCTTATCCGACCGACGTTGCCAAGATGATCGAGGCGCCGGTGTTCCATGTGAACGGCGATGACCCCGAAGCGGTGGTCTATGCGGCCAAGGTGGCGACCGAGTTCCGCCAGAAATTCGGCAAGCCGGTGGTCATCGACATGTTCTGTTACCGCCGGTTCGGCCACAATGAGGGTGACGATCCCAGCCTGACGCAGCCCCTGATGTATGACCGGATCAAGGGCCACAACACGACGCTCGAGATCTATTCGGAAAAGCTGATCAACGAAGGGCTGCTGACTGCGGAAGACGTGCAGAAGCTCAAGTCCGACTGGCGCGAGAAGCTCGATGGTGAGTTCACCGGCGGTGAGGACTACAAGCCCAACAAGGCTGACTGGCTGGATGGGGCGTGGAAGAAGGTCAAGCGGGCCGAGGACGAAGGCCCCCGCCGCGGCGACACGTCTGTTTCGCTTGAAAAGCTGAAACAGGTGGGTGCGGCACTGGTCGACGTGCCGGAAAACATCAAGGTTCATCGCACCCTGCAGCGTTTCCTCGACAAGCGCAAAAGCCTGATCGAGGAAGGCGAGGGCATCGACTGGGCAACCGCCGAAGCTTTGGCATTCGGCACCCTGCTTGACGAGGGCCATCCTGTGCGTCTCAGCGGGCAGGACGTGGAACGCGGCACGTTCGTGCAGCGCCACTCTGTGATCCACGATCAGGACAGCGAAGCAACATACGTACCGCTCAATCACATCTCGGACGGGCAGGCCCGCTACGAGGTGATCAACTCGCTTCTATCCGAAGAGGCGGTGCTCGGGTTCGAATATGGCTATTCGCTGGCGGAGCCCAACGCGCTGACCCTGTGGGAAGCCCAGTTCGGCGATTTCGTCAACGGCGCACAGGTGGTGATCGACCAGTTCATCTCCGCCGGCGAGCGCAAATGGCTGCGGATGTCGGGTCTGGTCATGCTGTTGCCGCATGGTTACGAGGGCCAGGGCCCCGAGCACAGTTCGGCACGTCCCGAGCGGTTCCTGCAATTGTGCGCCGAGGACAATATGCAGGTGGCCAACTGCACGACCCCTGCCAACTATTTCCACATTCTCAGGCGTCAGCTGCGGCGTGAATTCCGCAAACCCTTGATCCTGATGACGCCCAAGAGCCTGTTGCGTCACAAACGTGCGGTGTCGGGCCTCAGCGAAATGGGGCCGGATTCCTGCTTCCATCGGCTGTTGTGGGACGATGCGGAAGCCCCGGGGGCGCCCAAGACCTCGATCAAGCTGACCTCGGACGACAAGATTCGCCGCGTCGTCCTGTGCACCGGCAAGGTTTACTACGACCTTCTGGAAAGCCGCGAAGCACGCGACATCAATGATGTCTACCTGATGCGGCTGGAGCAGCTTTATCCGTTCCCGGCCAAGGCCCTGCATGCCGAGTTGCAGCGCTTCCCCAATGCCGAGATCTTCTGGTGCCAGGAAGAGCCCAAGAACATGGGCTCCTGGGCCTTCATCCAGCCCTATGTGGAATGGGTGCTCGACCAGCTCGGTCGCGGCGGCGAGCGGCCGGTCTATATCGGGCGAGCGGCTTCGGCCTCGACGGCGACCGGCTTGATGAGCAAGCACAAGGCGGAACTTGAAGGGTTCCTCGACGAAGCCTTCGCCAAATAGACAGATCAACCTGATTTTCCAACTTCAAGGACCACAGCATGTCCACTGACATCAAAGTGCCCACACTGGGCGAAAGCGTCACCGAGGCCACGGTGGCCACCTGGTACAAGAAGGTGGGCGACAGCGTTGCCGCCGACGAACCGCTGGTGGAACTGGAAACCGACAAGGTAGCGGTGGAAGTGCCTTCGCCGGTGGCCGGCAAGCTGGAAGCGATCGTGGTGAGCGATGGCGAAACGGTTGAAGTGGGTGCACTCCTGGCCACCGTTGCCGAGGGCGAAGCCGGGGCCGCTGCCGAGGCGCCCAAGGAAGCAGCCAAGGCCGAAGAGGCCCCTGCCAAGTCGGAAGCCCCGAAGTCCAACGGTGAGATGCCGCCAAGCCCGGCCGCGGCCAAGCTGATGGAAGAAAAGTCGCTGTCCTCGGACGATGTCGAAGGCAGTGGCAAGCGCGGCCAGATCCTCAAGGAAGATGTGCTGGCCGCCGCCGATAAACCGGCAGCCGCGGCTCCGGCCCCAAAGACGGAAACAAAGTCCGAGCCCAAGCCCGCCGCACCGCGCCAGCCGTCGGCCGTTGAGGATGCGGCCCGCGAAGAGCGCGTGAAGATGACCCGGCTGCGCCAGACCATCGCCACGCGCCTCAAGGACGCGCAAAACACCGCCGCCATGCTCACGACCTTCAACGAGGTCGACATGGGTCCGGTCATGGAACTGCGCAAACAGTACAAGGACCTGTTCGAGAAAAAGCATGGCGTCAAACTCGGCTTCATGGGCTTTTTCACCAAGGCGGTGACCCATGCGCTCAAGGACGTCCCGGCGGTCAATGCCGAGGTTGACGGCACTGATCTGGTCTACAAGAACTACGCCCATATCGGCGTCGCGGTGGGCACCGACAAAGGGCTTGTGGTGCCAGTGGTGCGCGATGCCGACCAGATGAACATTGCCGAGATTGAAAAGGAAATCGGCCGGCTCGGCCGCGCCGCGCGCGACGGCAAGCTGGCGGTCGCCGACATGCAGGGCGGCACCTTCACCATCTCCAATGGCGGTGTCTATGGCTCGCTGATGTCAACGCCGATCCTCAACGCGCCGCAGTCCGGTATCCTCGGGATGCACAAGATCCAGGACCGGCCGATGGTCGTCGAGGGTGAAATCGTCATCCGCCCGATGATGTATCTGGCGCTTTCCTATGATCACCGGATCGTTGACGGCAAGGAAGCGGTGACCTTCCTGGTGCGTATCAAGGAAAGCCTCGAGGATCCGCAGCGTCTGGTGCTGGATCTCTGATCTTTAGGGAAAGACAGGCAGATGGTTGAACGGGTTCTGGTCGTCACCGGCGGCAGCCGCGGAATTGGTGCGGCAACGGCAAAGCTTGCGGCGAGGGAACTCGGCTGGGCGATCTGCGTCAATTACGCCGGCAACCGCGAGGCGGCCGACAAGGTCGTCGCCGAAATCGAGGCGGCGGGCGGTGTGGCCTCCGCAGTGCAGGGCGATGTCTCAAAGCCTGAAGACATCCAGCGCATCTTTGCCCATGCCGACGGAATGGGTCAGGTTGTCGGGCTGGTCAACAATGCCGGCGTCGTCGATACGGCGGCGCGGGTCGATGAGCTCAGCGCCGACCGGCTGGCGCGCATGTGGGCGGTCAACCTGACCGGCTCGTTCCTCTGCGCAGGTGAAGCGGTCAAGCGCATGTCGACCAAGAAGGGCGGGCCAGGCGGCGCCATCGTCAATCTGACGTCAGCCGCCGCAAAACTCGGCGCGCCGGGCGGCATGGTCCATTACGCCGCCTCCAAGGGCGGCATCGACACGTTTACCGTCGGGCTGGCGCTGGAGGTGGCCGGAGAAGGCATCCGCGTCAACGGCGTGCGGCCCGGCATCATCGATACCGATATTCATGCTTCCGGCGGCGATCCGGACCGGGTGAACAAGATTTCGGCCGGCCTGCCCATGCCGCGCCCCGGCACTGCGGAGGAAGTGGCCGGGGCCATTGTCTGGCTGTTGAGCGACAAGGCCTCATATTCCACCGGCACGGTCATTGAAGTCTCGGGCGGACGGGCGATCACGGTCTAGGAGCGGCCATGTCAATCGAGCTGATCTGTCTGGCGCTCAGCGTCCTTCTGGGACTGGTCTATCTTTCTGCCCAGACCTTCTGGCGCAAGGCGGAACTGGGCATCGAATATGATGTTAGCGCCCGCGACGAAGGGCGTGAGGTTGAAGGTGTCCTTGCCGGCCGCGCCGACCGCGCCTACCGGAATTTTCTAGAGACCTTCCCGATGTTCGTCGCCGCCGTGCTGCTGGTCGAACTGTCCGGCGGTTCGGACTGGCTGACGCAGGGTGGGGCCATCGCCTATGTGGCGCTGCGCACCGTCTATCTGCCGCTTTATCTCTTCGGCATCCCGTGGGTTCGCTCGTTCTCGTGGAACATTGCCACCGCCGGGCTGGCGGCGATGGTTCTGGGCGTGTTCGTCTGATGGCGTTCCCGTGGATTGAATATTTGTCGATCATGCTGGCCTTCGGCATCGGCGCGGTGTCGCCGGGGCCTGATTTCGCCATGGTGCTGCGCCAGTCGATCGCCCATGGCCGGCAGGCGGCGATTGCCACCAGTGTGGGGATTGCCTCGGCGATCCTGATCCATGGCGCCTATACGCTTTTGGGCATCGGGCTGATCGTGTCGCAATCGATCCTCTTGTTCTCAATCCTCAAATATGTCGGGGCCGCCTATCTGATCTGGCTGGGCATCAGCGCCCTGCGCGCGCCGGCGCCACAACCGCCGGAAAATCTCGATGCCGCGCCGCAGCGCCAGATGGACCTCGCGAAAGCCTTCGGCATCGGCTTTCTGACCAATTTGCTCAATCCCAAGGCGGTGCTGTTTTTCCTGTCGCTGTTTACAACGCTGGTCAGTGCGGCTACGCCGCTGGCGGTGAAGGGGCTTTACGTCGGCTCGATGAGCGTGCTGCTGTGCGTCTGGTTTGTGCTGGTCAGCCTGTTTTTCACCACGCCGCGCATCCGGGCCGGCTTTTACCGGATGGGGCAATGGTTCAACCGGGCGACCGGGCTGGCGCTCATTCTTCTGGCCATCCGGGTGGCCGTGACGCAACGCAACTAAACGGAACTGAAAAGGCAGACATCGACCATGGCCGACAAGTTTGATCTCACGGTAATCGGCTCCGGCCCCGGCGGTTATGTGTGCGCGGTGCGCGCAGCGCAGATGGGCATGAAGGTCGCGGTGGTGGAAAAATGGCCGACCTTCGGCGGCACCTGTCTCAATATCGGCTGCATACCGTCCAAGGCGCTGCTCTATGCGTCCGAGCTCTACGCCGAGGCCGAGCACAAGTTCGATACGCTGGGGATCGATATTGACGGGCCGCGCCTCAACCTGCCGCAGATGCTGGCCCACAAGGACCAGGTGGTCGAAAGCAACGTCTCGGGCATTGATTACTTGTTCAAGAAGAACAAGATCACCTCGTTCCGCGGCACGGGATCGCTGGCTGCCGCCGGCAAGGTGCTGGTGACCCCGGAACAGGGCGACACGATCACCATCGAAACCGACAATATCGTTCTGGCGACTGGGTCGGTTTCGGCCAACCTGCCGGGCATTGATGTGGACGAAGAGCGCGTGGTCACCTCCACCGGCGCTCTGTCGCTGGAACAGGTGCCCGAGCACTTGCTGGTGGTCGGGGCCGGTGTCATCGGGCTCGAACTGGGTTCGGTCTGGCAGCGGCTGGGGTCGAAGGTGACGGTGGTTGAATATCTCGACCGCATCCTGCCGGGCATGGATGGCGAGGTTGCCAAACAGTTCCAGCGGATGCTCACCAAGCAGGGGTTTGAATTCAAGCTGGGCGCCAAGGTGGCCGGCGTCGAAAAGGGCGATGAAGGACTTTACGTCAGCGTCGAACCCTCGAAAGGCGGCGACGCCGAGCAGATCAATTGCGATGTGGTGCTGGTCGCCATCGGCCGCACGCCGATGACCGAAGGGTTGGGGCTGGACCTCGCCGGTGTCGAGGTTGACGAGCGCGGCCGCATCAAGACCGACAGCCACTTCCAGACCAATGTCAAAGGCGTTTATGCCATCGGCGACGTGATCGCCGGCCCGATGCTGGCGCACAAAGCCGAGGACGAGGGTGTGGCGGTCGCCGAAATCCTCGCCGGTCAGGCAGGTCATGTGAACTACAATGTCATTCCGGGTGTCGTTTACACCAATCCGGAAGTCGCTTCGGTCGGCAAGACCGAAGAAGAGCTAAAGGAAGCCGGGGTCGCCTACACGGTCGGCAAGTTCCCCTTCACGGCCAATGGCCGCGCCAAGGCCATGCTGGAAACGCAAGGGTTCATCAAGATCCTTGCCGACAAGTCAACTGACCGGGTTCTGGGCGCCCACATGGTGGGTCATGGCGTTGGCGAAATGATCCACGAGATCGCCGTGCTGATGGAGTTCGGCGGCTCCGCCGAGGATCTCGCCCGCACCTGCCACGCTCACCCCACCATGTCGGAAGCCGTACGCGAGGCGGCGCTCGCATGCGGGTTGGGTGCGATCCACATCTAGGCCAGGCCCCCGGGACCTGATCCCGGGGCGACCCAAAAATAGTTGGTTCCAGTTCTTGTAGCCCGAACCCAACTTGTCGTCCCGGGACTTGATCCCGGGACCCATGCAGCCCGTCACATCAACTGGATATTGCCGGCGTTGTACTGTTCGCGGCAGTCGGTGGCGTCGCCCATGATGTTGACGTCATTGAGCGTGTCGTCAAAGGCCATGCCGGGGCCCTTGAAGCGCGGGTCGTCGCATTCGCCATCGTTGGGCCACTGGCCACTGTCGTTGCCGAAATCAATGCCGGATGTATCGACCAGCGGGGTCTGGCCGGCGGCGAGTTGGACCTGACCGGCGTTGAACAGGCTGCGGCAGTCTGTTGCGTCGTGGCCAATGTTGGCTTCATCAAGGGTGGAAGCCGCCGCCATGCCTGCGCCGGTGAAGCGCATGTCGTCGCATTCATTGTCGTTCGGCCAGGCGCCGGTATCGTCGCCGAAGTCGATGTCGCCAGTGCCGGCGGGGGCCGACTTGCCGGCGATCAACTGGACATCCCCGGATTCATAGAGCGCCATGCAGTCGGTGGCGTCATGGCCCTCGTTCTGGGTGGTCAGCGAACTGGGGGTGGCCATGCCCGGACCCTCGAAGCGCGGATCGTCGCACTCGCCGTCATTGGGCCAGCCGCCATTGTTGTCGCCGAAATCGATGCCATCCAACATGCCGTTGAATTCTTCCGGCTGGCTGTCGGCCAACTGGATGCGGCCACGTTCGAACAGGCTGCGGCAGTCGGTGGCATCCCGGCCCACCGCGTCATCGGTGACGAAACCGGCGTTGGCCATGCCTTCGCCGGTGAAACGCGGATCCTCGCATTCGCCGTCGTCTGGCCAGGTGCCGCTGTCGTCGCCGAAATCGATGCCGGAGGTGTCGACCATAGTGTCGGCGGGATGGCCGACAAAGATCACCTCGTCTGTCTGGTACAGGTTCAGGCAATCGGAAGCGTCGCGATAGTCATTGGTCCCGTCGAGATATTCCTCGGCAGCCATGCCGGCACCCTGGAAGCGGGTGTCGTCACATTCGCCGTCCTCGGGCCAGGTGCCGCTGTCATCACCGAAGTCGATGTCGTCGAAAATGTTCTGGCCGGTGGTGCGTTGGACGGCCCCGGCCACGGTGACCTGACCGGTGATATAGTGCATGCGGCAGTCCGAGGCGTCGCGGGAGATGTTGGCGTCGCTGAGATATTCGTGGAAGGCCATGCCCGGTCCCTCGAAGCGCGGGTCATCGCACTCGCCGTCATTCGGCCATTCGCCCGAATCGTCGCCGAAGTCGATGCCGGCCGTCGCCGGGTCATTGTTCTGCAATTCCGCCGAACCGATCAGGGTCAGGCTGCCTTCCTGATAGAAGGTCAGGCAGTCGGTGGCGTCGTGGCCGAGATGGGCGCCGGAGGGGGATTCGGCCATGCCTTCGCCCTCAAAACGCGGGTCGTCGCATTCGCCGTCCTCGGCCCATTCAGAAGTATTGTCGCCGAAGTCGATACCGTCTGCGGTGACCTGCTCCATCGCGGGATCGTCGCCGAGATAGACGACGCTGCCGGCAAGGAAGAGTTCGCGGCAGTCGGTGGCATCATGACCGAGGTGGTCATCACCCAGATTGACCGCCGAGCCCTCGCCGTCAAAGCGCGGATCATCGCACTCGCCGTCATTGTTCCACTGGCCGGCATCGTCACCGAAATCAATGTCACCGACCAGTTCGGTCGGCGCCGGCTTGAGCCTGATCAGGCCCTCGTCAAAAAGCGCCTGACAGTCGCTGGCGTCGTGCCCGCGGTCGGCCTCGATCAGTTCGATGGCCATGTGCTCGCCGACGAAGCGCGGGTCGTCACACTCGCCATCATTGGCGAAAAGCGACGTGTCATCGCCAAAATCGATTGGTCCGGTGTCGGCCACAGGGGCCACCGGCGTGTCGGCCACGTCCAGCGATTCACCCGCGATCAGGCTGATCTCGCCCGCCTCATAAAGCGTCCGGCAGTCGGTGGCGTCATGGCCGCGGTCCTCCTCAACCAGAATCGTCGCGGCGCCCGGCCCTTCAAAGCGGGGATCGTCGCATTCGCCGTCATTCGACCAGACGCTGGCGTCATCGCCAAATCCGTCGGACTGGGCGTAGGCGGCGCTGCTTGCGAAAGCCAGCAGCACGATGGACAAAAACAGGCGGATGAAATGAGTTAGCGGCACGCGGGGTCCCTCCCTGGCAGGACGATGATGCACCATATTCGGGAAATATGAAGGCGGCTAGGCCGAAGCTCCGCAAAAAATCACAAGGCGAGTGATCAGCCCTTGCGGTTCTGCATGCCGAACCAGAAGCCGCCGATCACCACCAGCGCCGTCCCCACCCCATGCGCCAGCGTGAAGGGTTCGCCGAGAATCAGCACGGCCATGATCACCGTCATCACCGGACCGAAATTGCCGGTGGCCGAGGTGGCGCGGGCGCCAATGCGCGAGATGGCGTGGTTGAGCATGAAGGAGGGCAGGATGGTGCCGATGATCCCCAGCGCCAGCCCGTAGGCCCACACCTCACCGCTCAGTCCGGCGAACCCGTTGAGCCCGTGCTGTACGGTATTGTGGGTGATGGCGAACAGGCCGGCGGTGCTCATGCCGATACAGGTGAACAGGCGCGTGCCGACCAGATCCATCGAGCGGCGGGCCAGATGCTGGTAAAGCGCAAAGGTGATGGCTGAGGCCAGCACCAGGATGGTGCCGATCAGCAGCCCGTCGGCCTGATTGACGAGGTTCCAGCCAAAGATCACCAAAAGGCCGATCCAGGAGAGGATCATCGCCGGGATCAGCCGCCAGTTCATCCGGTCACCGAAGAACATCAGCCCCAGCGCAAAGGTGAAGAACGGATAGGTGAACAGCACCAGCCGCTCATATTGCGCCGAAACGAACAGCAAGCCGGCAAAGTCAAGGAAACTGGCGACATAATAGCCCAGCGACCCGACCGCCGCTGCCGCCAGCACCCTGAGCGGGGTCAGCTTTTCCCGCATTTCGGGTTCGCGGGTCAAAACCCAGACAAGGATCGCCAGATAGATGGGTACCGCCACCAGCATCCTGAGGGCCAGCACCGTCTCGACGCCCACCCCGGCCTGATAGGCCAGCTTGATGAAAACGCCCTTGGTGGAGAAAAACACAGCACCGCCGATGGCGAGCGCATAGCCCCAGGCATTTATCGGCACGCTTGTGGGTTGCGCTTCGGAGCGGGAGGAGGGGGCGGTCATGCGGGGAGTTCCCTTTGAAATATGCCGCCGTCAGAACCGGGTCCCGAGCCTGAAGGCGGGAGCCGGAGAAATGTTGAAGGTTTACGGTGTCAGCGCACGATCAACGTCTCCGGCTCGCTGAAAAGCCAAAGGCGCTGAATAATCGAAATGAGGATCGACCGGATGTGCATTTATTCTGGTTAGGCCAATCCGGGCCGTTCGGCAAGCCGCGCCGCGATGGCGTCCAGTTCTGCGGCTGTCCCGAAGGGCGCGTTGACGAAAAACAGGCCGCTGCCCACCATGCCATGCCCGGGCCGGGCCGGCGGAAAGCTGACCTGATGATGCAGCGCGCCGGGAAAGTCCATACCTTCCAGCGCCTTGATCATCGGCTGATGTGAACCTGAGGTCAGGATCGGATACCACAGCATCAAAACGCCGACGTTCCACTTGCGATGCATGTCAGCCAGAAACGGCGGCAAAGCCAGATAGTCCTGTTTCACCTCGTAGGAAGGATCGATCAGCATCAGCCCGCGGCGCGGATCGGGCGGGGTCAGGCGTCTGGCGAGATGAAACCCGTCCTCACGGTACACATGCGCGCCAGTTCCCTGCAGCAGTTCCTCCAGCGCGCGATGCTCCTGCGGGTGCAGTTCGGCAAGATGGAGCGTGTCTTTGGGGCGCAGCATGGTCCTGGCGATCAGCGGGGAGCCGGGATAGGCGGTCCTGCCGTGTCGGGACCGCGCCTTTTCGAGCATTTGACGGTACGGGTGTGTGCCGGGGAATACGCTTTCCAGCTTCGCGATTCCCTTGGCCGCTTCGCCGGTCTTTTCGGCTTCCGGTGCCGTCAGGTCATAAAGCCCGCGCCCGGCATGGGTCTCGACATAGGTCAATGGCTTGTCCTTCTGGACCATATAGTCGAGCACACAACACAGCGCCGCGTGCTTGTGCACATCGGCAATGTTTCCGGCGTGATAGGCGTGCTGGTAGGACAACATGGGGTCAGGCCCGCGGGTGCGCCTTTCGATAGGCCTCGAGTAGATGGTCGGTGTCGACGGCAGTATAGATTTGCGTGCTCGACAGGGAAGCGTGCCCCAGAAGTTCCTGGATGGCGCGCAGGTCACCGCCCTGGCCCAGAAGATGCGTCGCAAAGGAATGGCGCAGCGCATGCGGGGAGGCCGAGGGCTGCAGGCCAAGGGCACCGCGCAATTGCGCCATGCGCTGCTGGATCAGCCTTGGCGACAAGACGCCGCCGCGCACGCCGCGAAAGATCGGCTCGCCCTGACGCGGGTGAAACGGGCAAAGCGAGAGATAGGTGTCGATGCTTTGCCGCACCGGGCCGATCAGCGGCACCATGCGCGTCTTGCCACCCTTGCCGGTCACCCGCAGCGCTTCGCCGTTGAGATCGGCGCCGGTCACCGCCAGGGCCTCGGCAATGCGCAGGCCGGAGCCGTAGCACAGCGACAGAACCGCCATGTCCCGGGCGGCCACCCAGGGCCGGTCTTCCAGTTGGCTGGTGGTCTCAATCGTTTCGCGCGCTTCATTCACCGTCAGCGCCCGGGGCAGGGATTTCGAAGTTTTGGGCGGCGAGATCAGCTGCGGCGCTTCGCTCAGTTTCATCCCGCGCTTTTCAGCCCAGCTGAAGAAATTCTTGGTGGCCGAAAGGGTGCGCGCCAGCGAGCGGGACGCGGTGCCCTCGCTGCGCCGGTCGGCCATGAAGGCGCGTAGATCGGCGGTACGCAGGTCCTTGAGATCCCTGAGACTGACCGGCCCGCCGAGGTGGCCGGCGAGAAACTGCATCAATTGCCCCAGGTCGCGCTGGTAGGCTTTGACGGTCTTCGGCGACAGCCGGCGCACCGACGCCAGATGCCGCAACCAGCCGGTCAGGGCATCGCGAAGATCATCGGCTGTCGAAACGGAAAAATCGGTCATCGGCTCACTCTAGAAGAATCAGGTTAGCATTCCCCCAACGGCGGCGGCGAGGTCCCGCGCCCCCGTCACCAACAGGCATGGCATTTCCCGGCTGAATCATTCATTGTTCCGGCTTTGTACACATCCTTCCCGGACTGGTCACTGAACGCATATGAGCGAATTGGGCAATATTGTTGCGGTCATGGTCGGGGTTGCGGTCGAAGGGCCCTATTCCTATCGGGTGCCGGACGGGATGGTGGTGGAGCGCGGATCCATCGTCGAGGTGCCGCTCGGCCCGCGCCAGATCATGGGCGTGGTCTGGGGCGAGCCAAAAGACATGGTGGCGCACAACCGGCTGCGTGACATTGCGGTCAAGTTCGACGTGCCCCCGCTCAGCGGCGAACTGGTCGACATGATCGACTGGGTGGCCCGCTATACGCTCGCGTCCCCCGGCATGGTCATGCGGGCGGTGATGAGGTCCCGCGAGGCGCTCGATCCGCCCCGGCCCATCATTGCCTACCGGTTTGAGGGCGAAGAGCCGCAGCGGATGACCGACGCGCGGCAGCGGGTGCTCGAACTGCTCGACGACGGCATGGCCTGGGCCAAGGCGGCGCTGGTCGGCGCCAGCGGCGTTTCCCCTTCGGTCATCGATGGTCTGGTCAAGCAGGGCGTGCTCACCCAGGTTGAACTGCCGCCGCCACCCGCCGTGCTGCCCCCCGATCCCGATCACGCGCCGATCGATCTCAACCCGGTGCAGCAGGAGGCCCTAAGCCAGATCCGCGAACTGGACGTGCAAAAGTTCGGCGTCGCCTTGCTTGATGGGGTCACCGGTTCGGGCAAGACCGAGGTTTTCTTTGAAGCGGTGGCTGACACGCTCAGGGCGGGTCGGCAGGCATTGGTGCTGTTGCCGGAAATCGCGCTCACCCACACGTTCCTTGACCGGTTCGAAAGCCGGTTCGGCGCCCGGCCCGCCGAATGGCATTCGGACATGACGCCGGTGCAGCGGGCCCGGGTCTGGCGGTCGGTTCTCACCGGGGAGGCGCGGGCAGTCGTGGGGGCCCGCTCGGCGCTGTTTCTGCCGTTCCACGAACTGGGGCTGATCGTCATCGACGAAGAACATGACGGCGCCTTCAAACAGTCCGACGGGGTCAATTACCACGCCCGCGACATGGCGGTGGTGCGCGCCAATCTCGCCGATGCGCGGGTGATCCTGTCCTCGGCCACGCCTTCGGTTGAAAGCCGCAACAATGCCGATCAGGGCCGCTACAAACATGTGCGGATCGATGTGCGCCATGATGATGCGCAATTGCCCGACATCACGGCGCTCGACATGCGCGAGGAGGGGCCGGACAAGGGCGACTGGATCGCCCCGGCGCTGGCGCGCGACATTTTCGCTGCCCTCGACCGGGGTGAACAGGCGCTGTTGTTCCTCAACCGGCGCGGCTATGCGCCGCTCACCCTCTGCCGCGCCTGCGGACATCAATATCAATGCCCGGACTGTTCCTCCTGGCTGGTCGAACACCGGTTCCGCGGCGTCCTGCAATGCCATTATTGCGGGCACGAGGTGAGGCGGCCCGAGGTCTGCGGGCAATGCGGAGAAAAGGATTCGCTGGTGCCCATCGGGCCGGGCATCGAGCGGGTCGCCGAAGAGGCGGCGCGGCGCTTCCCCAATGCGCGGCGGGTGATCCTTTCGTCCGACATGGGGACCACAGGCCAGATCAAGGAACGGTTTGCCGAAATCGCCCGGGGCGACTACGACCTGATCATCGGCACGCAGCTTGTCGCCAAGGGACACCATTTCGAAAAACTGACTTTGGTCGGCGTGCTCGATGCCGATCTTGGGCTTGCCCATGGTGATCCGCGCGCGGCGGAAAAGACCTTCCAGTTGCTCACCCAGGTGACGGGCCGTGCCGGGCGGGCGGCGCGCAGCGGCAAGGCGTACCTTCAGACCTATCATCCCGAGCACCCGGTGATGCAGGCCATGGTCAAGGGCGACCGCGAAGGGTTCTACGCCCACGAAATCAAGGTGCGCGAGGAAGGCGGACTGCCGCCGTTCGGGCGACTGGCGGCACTGATCATTTCAGCTTCCGAACATGAAGCGGCGCTCGGCCATGCCCGCCATCTTCTGGGCAAGGCCCCGCAGGCCGAAGGCGTCCGCCTGTTCGGTCCCGCCGACGCCCCCGTCGCCATGGTCCGCGGCCGCCACCGCATCCGGCTGCTCGTGCAGTCCCCCAAGACGTTCGACCTCAGTTCCTACGTCCGCTTCTGGCTGACGGGCGCTGACAAACCTACCGGCAATCTCAGGGTGCAGGTGGATATCGATCCGGTGAGTTTTTACTAGCGGCGGGACGATGCTTTGCGAAACTGCATCGGAATTGTTCGGTTGTGTGCAATAGTTTCGTTACGTCTGCGCGGCAGGACACTATGTCAATCGCGTCTTAGTCACAATTCAGCAATGAGGTGATAGAATGCAGAAAGCTCAACGTACCGGCCCCTATCAGGTCGGTGGATTCCAGTTCTGGGTCCAGAATTGCACGATCTGGTACGACAGTGACGGGAATGGATCGGTCGACCGGAATGAGACCTGGGCCGAGTTCAAGGCCAATCCTGCCTTCAACCAGGCCACAAAAAACGGAGTCGAAGCCCAGCTTGATGCGCTGGGATGTCCGACGCCTTAGCTGACCTCAAGACGGGTAGACGATTCCCTCACCGCAACTGGCTGTCCTTGCTGCCGCGCCGGTTGATCGACGAGTGCACGACTTTGGCGTCCCGCCCGGACTGGCACTGCACGCAGGTTCTGACGCCGGGCACCGCCTTTCGGCGCGCTTCGGGGATGGGCTCACCGCATTCGTCGCAATATTCGGCGCTCGGGCCCTTGTTCATGCGCGCCCTAGCGTTGCGCACCGCATCAGACACGGTGTCGTCGATCTGATCCTGGATCGCGCCATCCTTTGTCCAGCCGCCGGCCAAATTGCCTCTCCTTTTGACGATCTGTCAGATTGAAAGCCCTTCATCTCTGAAATTCAAGCCGGGCATTTGCGTGGCATGATGCGCAAGAGCAAAAACCGCTTCCCGCCGGGCTGGTCCATGGCGTAATCCTCATCCCATGCTGGAACAACGTGAAGTCACCCGCGAAACCCTGTTGCCGCTGATCAAGCTCAAGGTGGCGCCCGATCAGGAAAAACTGGTCGCCTCGAATGCAGTGACCATTGCGCAGGCCGCCTATGAGCCTCAGTCGGTGGTGTTTGGTCTGTGGGATGGTGACGAGGCCGTCGGGCTGCTGGCAATGATCAACCTTCCCCGGCATCCGGATGGCTTGAAGCCCGGCGATGTGCCGGACGCCGCCTACTTGTGGCGCCTGCTGATCTCCGCTGAGCATCAGGGCAAGGGCTATGGCCGTGCCGCCATCGAAATGGCCAAACAGATCGCGCGCGACTGGGGTTATTCAAAGCTGGCCGCCTCGGTTGTTGATGCACCCAACTCCAACATGGGCTTTTACGAAGCCCTGGGCTTCCGCCAAACGGGTGACGTGGTCGAGGACGAACTTGTCATCGTGATGGACCTGTAGCCGCCAAAAGTTCCCCGAATGGCGCTGGCGCGAAAGCCGGCAAAATAGGCCAGCTTTCGCCCGGATCGCGGGGCGCAATTGCTCATCGGGGCGCGTGTATGCGGGCCCCGTGCCAAACCCGTCCAACTGCGACAATCCGAACCGGCTAAAAAGGCCGTTCACGCGCTTGCGCCTTGAGAGTTTGCTGTGCTAGGTGGTGCGCGGATTTCGAGGGGGGTGCCCAGCGCTCCCCTGTCTATGCAACAGCCTTGTCAGACCGCTGCGCAGAACGCTTGAGCGCCATTGGTCCTGACGGGAATGTCCAAGCCGGGGGTTCGAGAGTTTGAGCGCATCCAGTTCTGTACTTGCCCAGATTGCCCGCCCCTATGCGGCGGCGCTGTTTGATCTGGCCAACGAGGCCAAGAAGCTCGGTGAAGTCGAGGGCAGTTTGAATGATGTTTCCGATCTGATCGGAAACAGCGACGATTTCTCCACCTTCCTGACCAGCCCGGCGATCGCCGCCGACGTCAAGGCCGATGCGGTCAACGCCATCGTCGAAAAGGCCAAGTTGCCGGAACTGGTGGCCAATTTCCTCAGGCTGGTGGCTAAGAATGGCCGGCTGTTTGCCCTCGAGGCGATGATTTCAGAATTTCGCGCGTTGAGCGCCAAGGCCCGCGGCGAGATTTCCGCGGAAGTCACCTCGGCTGCCCCGCTGTCGAAAGCCCAGCTCAATGCACTCGCTGACACGCTCAAGGCCAAGGCCGGAAAGTCCGTGTCGCTCGATACCCGTGTCGATCCCTCGCTGATCGGCGGCCTTGTGGTCAAGGTCGGCAGCCAGATGATCGATACTTCCCTCAAAACGAAACTGACTGCGATGAAGATCGCCATGAAAGAGGTCGGATAATGGATATCAAGGCTGCGGAAATTTCCGCTATCCTCAAGGACCAGATCAAGGATTTCGGCAAGGAGGCCCAGGTCTCCGAGGTCGGACAGGTGCTGAGCGTCGGCGACGGTATCGCCCGCATCTTTGGTCTTGATAATTGCCAGGCCGGTGAGCTGGTCGAATTCCCCGGCGGCATCAAGGGCATGGCACTGAACCTTGAAACCGACAACGTCGGTGTGGTGATTTTCGGTTCTGACCGCGACATCAAGGAAGGTGACGTGGTCAAGCGGACCGGCGCCATCGTGGATACGCCGGTGGGTCCGGAACTGCTGGGCCGCGTCGTTGACGCGCTGGGCAACCCGATTGACGGCAAGGGCCCGATCAAGGCCAAGGCCCGCTCCCGCGTGGACGTCAAGGCGCCGGGCATCCTGCCCCGCAAGTCCGTGCATGAGCCGATGTCGACCGGCCTCAAGGCCATCGACGCGCTGATCCCGATCGGCCGTGGCCAGCGCGAGCTGATCATTGGCGACCGCCAGACCGGCAAGACCGCCATCATTCTGGACACGTTCCTCAACCAGAAGCCGGGCCACGACAGCGGCAACGAGAACGACAAGCTTTATTGCGTCTACGTCGCCGTCGGCCAGAAGCGCTCCACCGTCGCCCAGTTCGTCAAGATCCTGGAAGACAATGGCGCGCTGGAATATTCCATCGTCATCGCTGCCACCGCTTCCGATCCGGCTCCGATGCAGTTCCTGGCGCCGTTCACCGGCTGTGCCATCGCCGAATATTTCCGCGACAATGGCCAGCACGCCGTGATCGGCTACGACGATTTGTCCAAGCAGGCCGTCGCCTATCGCCAGATGTCGCTGCTGCTGCGCCGTCCTCCCGGCCGTGAAGCCTATCCGGGCGACGTGTTTTATCTGCACTCCCGCCTTCTGGAACGTGCCGCCAAGCTCAACGAGAATCATGGCGCCGGTTCGCTGACCGCCCTGCCGGTGATCGAAACCCAGGCGAACGACCTTTCAGCCTATATTCCGACCAACGTGATCTCGATCACCGACGGCCAGATCTTTTTGGAAACCGACCTGTTCTTCCAGGGTATCCGCCCGGCTGTGAACGCCGGTCTGTCGGTGTCCCGCGTGGGTTCTGCCGCGCAGATCAAGGCGATGAAGCAGGTTGCCGGCTCGATCAAGGGCGAACTGGCCCAGTATCGTGAAATGGCCGCCTTCGCCCAGTTCGGTTCCGACCTTGACGCCGCCACCCAGCGCCTGCTGAACCGCGGTGCCAAGCTGACTGAACTCTTGAAGCAGCCGCAGTTTTCGCCGCTCAAGACCGAAGAACAGGTCGCGGTGATCTATGCGGGTGTGAAGGGCTATCTGGATCAGATCGCGGTGGGCGACGTTCGTTCGTTCGAGCATGGTCTCTTGAACCTTCTGCGTTCCAAGCACGCCGACATTCTGTCGGGCATCGCCAAGGAAAAGGCGCTGACCGAGGAACTCGAAGGCAAGCTGGTTTCCGCACTCGACAGCTACGCCAAGACCTTCACGGCCTAAGGAATAGTCTCATATGCCTTCATTGAAGGACCTGAAGAACCGGATTTCCTCGGTCAAGTCGACCCAGAAGATCACCCGCGC
Source organism: Devosia sp. (assembly GCA_017794705.1). Taxonomy (GTDB): domain Bacteria; phylum Pseudomonadota; class Alphaproteobacteria; order Rhizobiales; family Devosiaceae; genus IH3. The sequence continues at coordinate 2,173,154 of CP051235.1, forward strand.
CATGCAGATGGTGGCGGCAGCCAAACTGCGCCGGGCGCAGGAAGCGGCGGAAGCCGCGCGGCCGTTTGCCGAACGCATGGACACGGTGCTGACGGGTCTCGGGCTTGCCTACAAGGATCGTTCGGATGCCCCCAGGCTCCTCGCCGGGACCGGCAAGGACGATTTGCACCTGTTGATCGTTGCTACCGCCGACCGCGGCCTTTGCGGCGGGTTCAACTCGTCCATCGCCCGCAAGGCCCGCGATCATGCCAATGACCTGATCAAGCAGGGCAAGACGGTCAAGATCATCACCGTCGGCAAGAAGGGCAATGACATCCTCAAGCGCCTGTTCAAGTCCAACATTGTGGACGCGATCTCGCTGCGCGAGGTCAAGCAGGTCGGCTATGCCAATGCCCAGGAGATCGGCCAGAAGGTGCTGGCCATGTTCGAGGCTGGCGAGTTCGATGTCGCCACCCTGTTCTATTCCAAGTTCAAGTCGGTGATTTCGCAGGAGCCCACGGCCCAGCAACTGATCCCGGCCAAGTTCGAGGAAAGCGCAGCGGACGCCGAGGCGCTTGCCTATGAATATGAGCCGAGCGAGGAAGCGATCCTTGACGATCTTTTGCCGCGCAATGTCTCGGTGCAGATCTTCCGGGCACTGCTCGAAAACGGCGCCGGCGAGATGGGCGCGAAAATGACCGCCATGGACAATGCCACGCGCAATGCCGGCGAAATGATCGACAAGCTCACGCTGAACTACAACCGTCAGCGCCAGGCCCAGATCACCAAGGAACTGATTGAAATCATTTCGGGCGCGGAAGCGCTCTAACTCGAAGACGAGGTTTTAGACAAATGGCAGCCAAAAAAGCTACCGGGCGCATCGCACAGGTTATCGGCGCTGTTGTTGACGTGCAGTTCGACGGCGAACTTCCCGCGATCCTGAACGCGCTGGAATGTGACAACAACGGCAACCGGCTGGTGCTGGAAGTGGCCCAGCACACCGGTGAAAACACCGTGCGTGCGATTGCCATGGACACGTCGGAAGGCCTGGTCCGCGGTCAGGCCGTGACCGACATGGGCGAACCGATCTCTGTGCCGGTCGGCGAAGAGACGCTGGGGCGCATCATGAACGTGATCGGCGAACCGGTGGACGATGCCGGCCCGGTCAAGTCCAAGTCGCGCCGCCCGATCCACGCCGACGCTCCCGAGTTCGTCGAACAGAACCCGGAATCGGAAATTCTGGTCACCGGCATCAAGGTGGTGGACCTGATGGCCCCTTACGCCCGTGGCGGCAAGATCGGCCTGTTTGGCGGCGCCGGTGTGGGCAAGACCGTGCTGATCCAGGAACTGATCAACAACGTCGCCAACAATCACGGTGGTTATTCGGTGTTCGCCGGTGTGGGCGAGCGTACCCGCGAAGGCAACGACCTTTACTACGAAATGATCGAATCGGGCGTGAACAAGAACCCCAAGGAGCACAATGGCTCCACCGAAGGGTCCAAGTGTTCGCTGGTGTTCGGCCAGATGAACGAGCCTCCGGGGGCGCGTGCCCGCGTTGCGCTGACCGGTCTGACCATCGCCGAGGAATTCCGCGATCAGGGCCAGGACGTGCTGTTCTTCATCGACAACATCTTCCGCTTCACCCAGGCGGGTTCGGAAATGTCGGCGCTTCTGGGCCGCATCCCCTCCGCCGTGGGTTACCAGCCGACGCTGGCCACCGACATGGGCCAGATGCAGGAACGCATCACCACCACGTCGAAGGGCTCGATCACCTCGGTGCAGGCCATTTACGTGCCAGCCGACGACTTGACCGACCCGGCCCCGGCCACCTCGTTTGCCCACCTTGACGCGCAGACCGTTCTCAACCGCGCCATTTCGGAAAAGGGCATCTATCCGGCGGTGGATCCGCTCGATTCGACCTCGCGCCTGCTTGATCCGGGTGTGGTCGGCGAAGAGCACTACACCGTTGCCCGTTCGGTGCAGGAAGTGCTGCAGCGCTATAAGAGCCTGCAGGACATCATCGCCATTCTGGGCATGGACGAGCTTTCCGAAGAGGACAAGCTGACCGTGGCCCGCGCCCGCAAGGTCGAGCGCTTCATGAGCCAGCCGTTCCACGTGGCCGAAGTGTTCACCGGTTCGCCGGGCATCTTCGTGTCGCTCGAAGACACGATCAAGGGCTTCAAGGGTCTTGTCGCCGGCGAATATGATCACCTGCCGGAAGCTGCGTTCTACATGGTCGGCACCATCGATGATGCCGTGGCCAAGGCGCAGAGACTGGCCGCAGAAGCCGCCTGATCCGGTTCGATTGACAAGGAGGCCGCACCTTGGCCGATAATTTGAAACTCGAAGTGGTCTCGCCGGCAAAGCTGCTGTTGTCCGAAGACGTGACAGCGGTCACCGTGCCGGGACGCGAAGGCAATTTCACCGTCATGGGCGACCATGCCCCGGTAATGAGCGTCTTGCGTCCGGGCTTCGTGCATGTCGAAGGCGGCGCCGAAGAGTGGATCTATGTCGGCGGCGGTTTCGCCGAAGTCGCCAATGAGGCGGTTACGGTTCTGGCCGAGGATGCCCGCAAGGTCTCCGATTTCTCCAAGGCCGAAATCGAGGAAGCCATCGCCACCGCCCAGAAGGAAGCCGACGCAGCCGAAAGCATCGAAGACAAGGATGCCGCCCAGCTGATCGTCGACAGTTTCAAGAACCTTCTGACCGAAGTCGACCACATGGGCCCTGCCGTCGTCACCGGCATGTAGGGGCTGGGTTTCCATCAGAATTGCAAAGGCGCGCCCGAGTGGCGCGCTTTTTTGTTTGACTCCCAAGTGTCGCCCCGGGATCAAGTCCGGTGACGGCAATGAAGGCAATGGACAGGGGCTCGCAGCACTCTCCCTTCTCCCTCAATGGGTGAAGGTGCCCCGAAGGGGCGGATGAGGGTGGAGCCACAATCGCCGCACCCGCCGCACCGCTGCCCCCTCATCCGACCGCGCTGCGCGCGCCCACCTTCTCCCACAAGGGAAGAAGGAAATGGGAGTCGCTGCACCTGGCTCCCCTCCCCCTTGCGGGGACTTCGAGCCGGCCCGAAGGGACAAATCAGTCCGGTGGGCTGATTTGAGGAAAGAAGGCCATGAGACCTGTGGTCGAATGGCAAAATTGGGGGTGGGGGTCGCGCGAAGCGCAATCAAAAATGCTCTTCCGGGTTGCCATCTTGAGTTGGCCCTTGCGGGCCACCCCCCCCCTGACCCTCCTCACAAGGGGAGGGAAGGCGGGCGCTGAAAAAACTTATCCCCGCCCTCTGAACCCGTGAGAGACTTCCCCTCAACGCCGCACCAAGAGCAAGGATGCATACGAGCTTTCGGTGCGGGGTGGCCGGTGTGTTGGTCGGGTCGCCGATCAGCAGGGTAAAGCGGTCAGGTAGCCCTCGGCCAGGGGGCAAGTGCAAGACGCTGCGCAGCCGTCTGATATGGGTTGCGCGTGTTTCGCCGGAGGGTGGTCAGAAAAAGTGGGAACCGGTTTTTCGGTTCGACCACCCGACCACCAAGAAAGCGAAGGACATGCCCGTCTGGAAGGCCGGTCTAGAATCCGGCAACTGGACAAATCAGGGGCATGGCGCATCCGCGGGGCTCCGGAGGGCCCCGGCCTGTTCGTCATAGCTCTCAAATCCCGGTTGCGCGGGGCGTTGTGCGCCTCACACTACCTACTAAGGATCGAGGTGTTCACCGCCCCGCGCCTGCTCTGCCTGTTTGGAAGTTTCCCGTGAAGGGAGGTTTGTGCTGCGGTTTTTCTGTCTCACGCGCCGTACCGCGATGGCCATGACGGCGCTAGGACCGCGCCTATGTCCATCGCTGGCGCTCCGACGGGCGCCGGACGACCGGCGGGGTCCTCGCTCGGCTCGTCCGCGAGGTACCCATGATAGCGTTCAAAAGGGACGGGACGAACGCAGTGAGGACCTCGCGCGACAATTCGCGCGCGCCGTCGCAGGGCCAACAATCGGCATAGCGACCAGCGTCATGCCGATTGTGGTGCGGCCCGTGAGACAAAACTGAGCGCACCGTGAGACATTACAAAGCCGCATCAACCAGTGCCTTGGCATGCAGATCCGTTGTGTCATAGGTCGGGATGGGACTGACGTCGTCGTCGATCAACATGGATATCTCCGTACACCCGAGGATGACGGCTTCGGCGCCGCGGGCCTGAAGGCGCTCGATGGCGGCGATGTAAGTGTGACGGGAGCGGTCGCTGACGACGCCTTTGCACAGTTCTTCGTAGATGATGGCGTTGAGGTCGGTGATGCCGACGTCCGGCACGATCGGCTTGAGCCCGCGTTTTTTCAGCCCACCGGTATAGAAATCCATCTCCATGGTGAACCGCGTGCCGAGCAGCCCGACATTTTCGAACCCGTCGGCCAGCAGCGCATCGGCGGTCGGGTCGGCAATGTGGATGAGCGGAATGCTGACCGCCTGCTGCACCTGATCGGCGACATTGTGCATCGTGTTGGTGGCAATGCCTATGAGGCCCGCCCCCGCTTGCTCCAGACGTTTCGCGGAATCGGCCAGAATTTCACCGAGCTCCTGCCAGGCGCCCGCCGCCTGCATTTCGGCGATCGGGGCAAAATCGACCGAGTGCAGCAAAATGTCGGCCGAGTGCAACCCGCCGAGACGCTCAGCCACTTCGCGGTTCAGCACCCGGTAATAGTGCGCCGTCGATTCCCAGCTCATGCCGCCGATCAGGCCGATGGGTTTCATGGACGGGTGACCGGGTGGATGGAGATATCCCCGGCGCGGATTTTTGTGGGAAGATCGGCGAACCAGTCAGCAATCTGTTCATAGGCGGGGCGTTTGAACGGCACGATCAGGCCCGGCAGGGCATCCAGTTCTTCCCAGCGCCAGCTGTCGAATTCGGCAGGGTGGGCGCCACCACCGGGGTGGGCCACATCGATCTCGGCCTCGTCGCCCTCGAACAGCATGGCGTACCATTTCTGGCGCTGGCCGCGGTACTTGCCCTTCAGCGCCTTGCCCAGCACCTCGTCGGGCAGGTCATAATGGACCCAGTCCGGCGCCGGCATCAGCAGCGAGATCGAGCGGACACTGGTCTCCTCGAACAGTTCGCGGACGGCGGCGTCAAACGGGTCCTCGCCCTTGTCGATGCCGCCCTGCGGCATCTGCCAGGTGTGGGCCATGATGTCGGACCCGCCAACCGCGACGTCGCTGCCGGACTTGTCGGCACGGTTGCCGGCAAACACCTGACCCTGTTTGTTGAACAGGGCGACGCCAGCGCAGTCGCGATAGGGCATTTTCTCGCGGTCCGGCACGCTCATTCGCCTTTCATCAGGGCGCTGACCGGCACCAGCTGCACGCCCTCGTTTTCCGCTTCGGCCGCCCATGCAGCCAGCGTGTCGATGGAGACCGGCAAGGCGGAGATGACGCCAACGGCGCTGCCGTGGGCCTCGGCCGTCTGTTTGAGTTCGGTGAGCGCGGCCAGAATGGTCGTACGGCTTGGCGTGGCGTCGAGATTTTCATCGGCCCTTGCGAAGGGCACCTGGTTGGCCCCCGCCAGTTGCCGGGCCAGCGACCGGTTGGAGCTGCCGTCATCGACATAACCCAGCCCACGCGTACCGATTTCTTCCATGATCGGGCTGAAGTCCGCTGCGGTCGAGGTGAAGCGGGCCCCCAGATTGTTGATCACGCCGGCATAGCCACCAAAGCGCGCCATCAGCCAGATCAGCCGGTCAAGGTTGGAGCGGACGGGCTGGTTGACGAGCAGGGTATGCGGCCCCGGATCGCTGTCGGGATAGTCAAACGGCTCCATCGGCACTTCCAGCCAGAACTCATGACCCTCGGCCTGCGCACTGGCCACCGCGCGCTGCAGCCCGTCGCCATAGGGGGCAAAGGCGAGAGTGATATTGTCGGGCAATTTGGAAATGGCGTTGAGCGTTGCGGTTTCGTTGAGCCCGAGACCGGTGACGATGATGGCAATCAGCGGCTGGCCGTTGGCGCTGGCCGGGGTCAGGCTGGCGCGGGCGTAAGCATCGAACGGCCGCTCGCCGTTGACCCCGATATGGGGCACCGGACCATGCTGGGTCTGTTCAAGCAATTGCGGATAGGCCCCGAACTCGTTGAGTTCGCGGTCCGCCAGTGTCGGATCAAGGGTCTCGGCCACCTGTTCGCCCGGCGTCTGACCGGCGGGGAACTGCTCGCCGATGATCATTGGCGTTTCCGTGGCAGGGGCGGAGACATCGCGGGCCACTTCATTGGTGTCGCGCACGGCGCTGATCGGCACGGCGGTCGAAGGACGGCCGCCGGAGGGATCATCGACCAGCGCCACCCAGGCGGTGACGCCGCCGACCAGAACGAACACGGCCCCGAACAGCATCCAGCCGACCGGCCATTTGACCGACTTCAGGTCGAGCCGCGGCCTTTTCGCCGCGCTCGCGCGTTTGCGGCCCAGCGGGGCGTTCAGATCATCGGATATTTCGGCCGTCTCGCTCGATTGAGGCTGCGCCATGTGCTGCACCGGTCCCGGACCAATCAATCTTCCGGCGGGGGCAGACCGAATCAGCCCCGCGCCGAATTGTGTAGCACAGATCAGTTATCGGGATCGGGCGGGAATGCCGGATTGGTCTCCGTCCCCAGAATGAGGCCGATCGCATAGTTGAGCTGGGTGTCCTGGGTGCGGTCGCGCGGCACATAGACCGAGGAGCCGGTGGTGGCTTCCTCGTCGGTGCCGCCGCCGATCTGGCCGGCGAGCGCGGCCTCGCCGATCACCTCGTCACGGCCCTGGAATTCCTCGGGCACGTTCTGCTCGATGATAATGTCCGGGTAGATGCCGGCGGCCTGGATGGAGCGGTTCGAAGGCGTGTAGTAGCGCGCCGTGGTCAGCCGCATGGCGCCGTTCTGGGCAAGCGAGATAATCGATTGCACGCTGCCTTTGCCGTAGGAGCGGGTGCCGACAATGGTTGCCCGGCGCTGGTCCTGCAGGGCACCGGCCAGGATTTCAGAGGCCGAAGCCGATCCGCCGTTGATCAGGACGACCAGGGGCACGTCGCGGATCAGTTCGTCGAGATCGTCAGGATTGGCGTCATAGCGGGCGCTTTCCTGCTCGGTGCGGCCGCGTGTGATGACGATCGCGCCTTCGGACAGGAAGGCGTCGGCGACGAATACAGACTGGTCGACCAGACCGCCGGGGTTGTTGCGCAAATCGAGCACCAGCCCCGCAGGCAGTTCGCCGTCACGTTCGGCGATCATGTCCTCGATAGCCTCCTTGATGCCGGTGTAGGCCTGTTCCGAGAACCGGTCGAGCTGCATGATGCCGACGTCGCGGTCAAGGATCCAGCGCACCACGCGCTGGGGAATGAAGCCACGCTCGAGCGTCACGTCAAACGGATCGGCGATACCTTCGCGCAAAAGGGTCACGGTGATTTCGGTGCCCACGATGCCGCGCATGGTGCCCACCGCCTCGTCCATCGTCTGGCCCAGAACCGGCACGCCATCCAGCTTGATGATATAGTCATTGGCCAGAATCCCGGCCCGTTCGGCAGGCGTGTCCTCGATCGGATTGACCACCCGCACGATGCCCTCTTCCATGGTGACTTCAATGCCCAGCCCGCCGAATTCGCCGGTGGTGTCTTCCTGCACGGCGCCGAAATTTTCGGGCGACAGATAGCCGGAATGCGGATCCAGCGAGGACAGCATGCCGTCAATGGCGGCGCGGATCAGTTCGCGCTCGTCGGGCACGTCGACATATTCGGAGCGGATGCGGTCGAACACCTGCCCGAACAGGCGCAGGTCGGCATAGACCTCGTCGGAGGTGCGGCCGGCGAACGGATCGGGGCCTTCGCCTTCGGTGGCGTCCTGGGCAAAGGCGGGCAGGGCGGCGGATGCCGTCAAAATGGCGGCAACACCTGCTGTCAGCAGCCATTTCACGGGGCGGGCGGATTTGGCGGCGGTCAAGGTCATGTTCGTCCAATCAACTCAGTGCCGCCTCTTCAGTGGCGGCTTGGTTTACTTCAGCGGGGTCTGCCGGTTCTGCCCACCAGGGCGCCGGGTCGAATGGCCCGCTTTCGTCTCGCAGTTCAATATAGAGCGTGGGCCGTGTGGCGCCAGCGCTTGTTGTCACGGTTCGGCCAATTGTGCGTGATCCCATCGTGCCCACAGGCTCTCCCAGCATCACGAACTGGCCCAGGTCCACATCCACCTCGTCGAGGCCCGCCAGAAGGATCGTGTACCCGTCACCGGGATTTAGAATGATGATTTGGCCATAATTGAGATAGGGCCCCTTGTACATCACCCAGCCGTCGGCGGGGGCCACGACGCGCGCCTCGGCGCGGGTGACGATGGAGGCGCCGCGCGAAATGCCGCCATAGCCGTCATCAACGCCGTAGCCGGTGACTGTCACTCCGGCTGCCGGGATGGCGAGGTGCCCGCGCGCGGCAGAGAAGGGGACCGCCGGTGCCGTGCGGTCGGCATCGGCAAGGGCGATCTGGATCGCGTTGTCCGTCAGGTCTGTCGTCGGCTGTGCCTGGCTGGCGGTTTCGGCGGCCTGGGCCGCCTCGTCGACTGCCTCGATCCGGTCGCGCAGGCCGGAGATCAGCTGGTTGAGGGTTTCGGCTTCGGAAGCCAGCTGCTCGGCCTGGCGTTCCTCGGCCTCCAGTTCAGCGGTCACCCGTTCGACACCCTGGCGGCGGGCCTCGATAAGGGTGGCGATGCGCAACTGCTCTTCCTGCAGGATTGCCAGCCTTGAGGCAAAAGTCTCGCGTTCCGCCAGCACATCGTCCTTGATCTCGTTGAGGGCGTTGAGGTCGGCGACCACCGCATCTGATTTTTGCCTCAGCTGTGGCAGCACGGCGGACAGCAGCATCGCCGAGCGGGCCGAACTCAGTGCGTCAGCCGGGTCGATGATGAGGGCCGGCGGCGGGTGAAGGGAAATACGCTCCAGCGCGGTCAGCAGGTTGGCGACGTCGAAATCGGCGCTGTCGAGCCGGTTGCGGATTTCGGCTTCCTGCTCCAGCAGGGCGTCCAGCCGCTCCTCGGTATCGCCGATCTCGATCTCGGCCAGCTTGACGCGCTGCGCAGCGGCGATCAGGGCGGCGTTCTGTTGGGCGCGGTCGCCGCTCATTTCGTCAATCTCGGCCCGCAATGCTTCTGCGCGTTCATTGGACAGCGCCAGTTGCGCGTTGATGCGGCTCAGGTCTTCTTCGGTGTGGCTGGACTGTTCGGGGGTATCGCCAGATGCAGCGCCCGTCTCCGCGTTCTCGGCGGTTGCGGCAATGCCGAGGCACACGACAATTGCAAACCCCGCGATGAACGGGGCAAGCGCTTTGATGATGCTGATTTTTTCGTGGCGCATGCAGGCGTTCATCAGGCTGACGAATCAGCCTCAAATGTTAGTCGTTTTTGTGGTCAGACGCGATGATAGGGGTGGCCGGACAGAATGGTCGTGGCGCGATAGAGCTGCTCGGCGAGCAGGACGCGAACCAGCTGATGCGGCCAGGTCAGGCCGGAAAAGCTGAGAACCAGGTTGGCCGTCTGCCGCACCGGCCTGTCGAGCCCGTCGGGACCCCCGATGATGAAGCCCATGGCCTTGCGCCCGGCATCCCGTTCCGTGCCCACAAGGCGGGCAAATTCTTCACTTGAGAAGGATTTGCCGCGCTCGTCGAGCACGACCCTGAAACAGTCTTCAGGCAGGGCGCCGGCCAGGTGACCGGCCTCTTCAGACTTGCGCTGTTCGGGGCGCTGGGCGCGGGACTCGCTGAATTCGGAAATGTCAAAGCCACTGAGGCCAAGCTGGCGTCCGCCGGCGCGGGCGCGGTCGAGATAGCGGGCGACAAGGTCCCGCTCCGGGCCTGATTTCATGCGCCCGATGGCAGAAATGACAATGTGCACGCCTTGCTCTAGTGGACTTCGGCAGGCATGTCGGTCTGCCACATCTTTTCCAGATTGTAGAAGTCGCGGACTTCAGGGCGGAAGATGTGGATGATGACGTCGCCGGCATCGACCAGAACCCAGTCGCAACCGGTCAGGCCCTCAACGCGCGGGGTGCCGAAACCGCCGTTCTTGAGGGCGCGGGTCAACTGGTCGGCCATGGCACCCACGTGGCGGTGCGAACGGCCGGAAGTGACCACCATATGGTCGGACATGGGCGACTTGCCCGTCATGTCGATGGCAACGGTATTCTCGGCCTTGGCGTCATCAAGGCTCTCGAGCACGAGATCAATCATATTTTGCCTGGTTAGTGATGAAGAGGGTGATGCCGACGGAGTTTCGGGCCGTTGCTTGCGCGCTTTGGTCGCCATCAACCAATCAACCTCACGTGTTCGTTGCGGAACAGGGCCAAGGCAGGATCGGCGATTTGGACTGCTGGTCTCAAATGTATTGAGGTCACTCGTAGCGTGAACGGCAAATCAATCGACTTTCATAATATGCGCCTCAATCGGGCGGGTTTCAACAAGTTTGGTGTGACTATTTTGTGTCGCCGCCGGCAGCGGGCGAAGAACTGGCCCTGAGGGCGGTCGAGGACAGGGCCGACATCAGCCCGTTGAGATAGACCCAGGCCGGGGCCTTCTGGTCGGGCAAGATCTCGGCATCAGTCTCATCGATCCGAAAGCGCGCAAGGGTTCGCGCAGCGGGAGAGAATGGTGCGCGGCGTGACGATCCGGGCCGGACATAGATGGCCATGGGCATCAGATCGGCGATCTCGCGCCAGCGTTCCCACAGGTGAAAGCTGCGCAGACTGTCGGCCCCCATGATCCAGACAAAGCGCCGGTCGGGCAGGGTTTCGGTCAGGAATTTCAGCGTGTCGTACGTGTAGCGGAAGCCATGTTCGGCCTCAAAGCCGGTGGCATAGACGCGCGGCAGTTCAATCAATTTGCGGGCGGCGGCGATACGATCGGCCAGCGGGGCCAATTGCTTGTGGTCCTTCAGCGGATTGCCGGGGGTGACCAGCCACCAGACCGCATCAAGCTGCAGGCGCTTGAGTACCTGCTGGGAGACCAGCCGGTGCCCTTCATGCGGCGGGTTGAAACTGCCACCAAACAGGCCGATGCGCATGCCCGAGGCAGAAGGCGGCAAGGCGGTGGGCCCGTGTATCTCGTTGATTGTGGTCATTCAGGGCCGGGTCTGACCGTTTCCAAGCACCAGATATTTGAAGCTGGTCAGTTGTTCGAGCCCGACCGGTCCACGGGCATGCATCTTGCCGGTGGCGATGCCGATTTCGGCGCCCATACCGAACTCGCCGCCATCGGCGAACTGGGTGGAGGCATTGTGCAGCAGAATAGCGCTGTCGACGCGGGCGAAGAACCTGTCACGAGCCGCCTCGTCTTCGGCGATGATGGCCTCGGTATGGTGCGAGGAGAAAGTCTCAATATGCTCGATAGCCGCATCGAGGCTGTCGACGATCTTCACCGCGATGATCGGCTCACCATACTCGGTGGTCCAGTCCGCTTCGGTGACCGGCACCACCTCACTTGCGTACCTCATGACCTGTTCATCGCCCCTTATCTCGCATCCGGCGCCTTGTAGCGCCGCAAGGATGGCGGGCAGGTGTGTTGCGGCAATGTCCTTGTGGATCAACAAGGTTTCGGCGGCGCCACAGATTGAGGTACGGCGCATCTTTGCGTTCAGCGTGACGTCCACCGCCATGTCGCGATCGGCGGATCTGTCGACATAGACGTGACAGATGCCTTCAAGGTGCGCAAAGACGGGCACGCGGGCCTCGGACTGGACGCGGCCGACCAGCCCCTTGCCGCCGCGCGGTACGATAACGTCGATGGCGCCGTTCAGACCCTTGAGCATTTCACCCACCGCGGCGCGGTCTGTGGTGGGGACGATCTGCACTGCAGTTTCGGGCAGACCGGCGGCCTTCAGCCCCTTGATGAAGGCGGCATGGATGGCGCGGGAGGAATAAAAACTGTCCGAGCCACCGCGCAGGATGGCGGCATTTCCGGACTTGAGGCAGAGCGCCGCCGCATCGGCGGTGACATTGGGGCGGCTTTCGAAAATGACGCCGATGACGCCAAGCGGGGTGCGGACGCGTTTGATGTGGAGACCCGAGGGGACATCCCATTCAGCGATCGTGTCACCGACGGGATCGGGCAGCGCCGCGATGGCCCGCAAGCCTTCGATGATCGCGTCGATGCGGGTGTCATTGAGTTCGAGCCGGTCGAGGAAAGAGCCGGAAAGTCCGCTCGACTTGCCGGCTGTCATGTCCTTTTCATTGGCGGCGAGAATGGTCCGACGATCCGTATCCAGCGCATCTGCAGCGGCCAGAAGCGCCTTGTTCTTGGCTTCGGTTGCAGCGCTGGCCAGAACCCGGGCAGCAGCGCGGGCATGCTTTCCCAGCCCCAGCATCTGAGCGGTGATGTCGTCCTGTTTAACGGCGGTGGAGACGGCACTCATGATCGTTTCTCATTCATCCGTTTGTGTGCCGGCGGCCAGCAGCACCAGATTGTCGGCATGGACCAATTCGGTCCGGCTCAGTTCGCCGAACATGGTGGAGATGACCTTGCTCTGCTTGCCCTTGGCGAGATCGGCCTCTTCCCGGTTCATGCCGGCCAGACCCCGGGCCACTTCGGTGCCATCGGGCGCGACAATAGAGACTGCATCGCCGCGTGAAAAGTCGCCGGAGACCTTTGTGACCCCGATGGGCAACAGGCTCTTGCCGCGCGCGAGGGCCTGGGCGGCACCGGCATCAATGTGGATCTTTCCGGCGACATCGAGCGTCCCAAGAATCCAGCGCTTGCGGGCGGCGGCCGGGCTCTGCCTTGCGGTGAACAGGGTGTGCCGGGCGCCATTGGCAATGGCGCTGATCGGGTGCGGTTCCGTGCCTTTGGCGATGATCATCGAGGTGCCGGACTGGGTGGCGATCTTGCCCGCCTCAATCTTGGTGGTCATGCCGCCGCGCGACAGATGGCTGGCCGCACCACCTGCCATGGCCTCGATCTCCGGCGTGATCGCCTTGACGAGAGGCAGGTGATTGGCATTGGCGTTGGTGTCGGGCGGGGCGTCGTAAAGACCGTCAACATCGGACAAGAGGATTAGGCAGTCGGACGAGATCATCGCGGCGACGCGGGCAGAGAGCCGGTCGTTGTCGCCATAGCGGATTTCCGAGGTGGCGACGCTGTCATTTTCATTGATGATCGGCACTGCCCCGAGCGCCAAAAGCGTGCCGATTGTCGAACGGGCATTGATGAAATGACGGCGTTCTTCGGTGATGTTCGGGGTCAGCAGAATCTGGCCGGTGATCACATCATGCTCGGCCAGTGCATCGCGCCAGGCCTGGCTGAGGGCGATCTGGCCCACGCTGGCGGCGGCCTGGATCTGATCAAGCGGCAGGTTGCGGGCGGTCAGCCCCAGAATGCGGCGGCCAAGCGAAATCGCCCCCGAAGAGACGATCAGCACCTCGGTGCCTTCCGCCTTGAGCGCGGCGATGTCGGCGGCGAGGCTGTTCAGCCATTCGGCGCGCAACTTTCCGGTCCGGGCGTCGACCAGAAGGGCCGATCCGATCTTGATGGTCAGGCGCTGGAAACCCGCCAGCGGACTGGTGCTGGTCAGGGCCGCCATGGCTCGGCTTCCTTGATCTTTTCCACCTCGTCGCGTTCGGCCCGGTTCTTGTCGAGCACCTTGAGAACAGCAAAGAGTACCTGGTCAACATTGGTGTTGGTGGCGGCGGACGCCTGCATCAACTCGCCGGTGACCAGTGGTTTCAGCACTTTCAGCTTGTCCTTGACCTCGTCGTCGGTCAGCGCGTCGATCTTGTTGAGCACTGTGAGTTCGTGTTTTTCGGCAAGCCCGTGACCATAGGCGACAAGTTCGTCGCGGATGGTCGTGTAGGCGGCGGCAACGTCTTCCTGGGTCCCGTCAATCAAGTGGACCAGCACGCCGCAGCGTTCCACATGGCCGAGGAAATGGTCGCCCAGCCCGTGACCTTCATGAGCGCCCTCAATGATGCCGGGAATGTCGGCCAGCACGAAATCGCGTCCGCCGATGCGCACCACGCCAAGGTTGGGGTGAAGCGTGGTGAACGGATAGTCGGCGATCTTGGGCCTGGCAGCGGAGACGGCGCTCAAAAAGGTCGACTTGCCGGCATTGGGAAGGCCGACCAGACCAGCGTCTGCGATCAGCTTCAGGCGCAGCCAGATGGCCTTTTCCTCACCGGGCAGCCCGGGGTTGGCATGGCGCGGCGCCTGATTGGTGGGGGACTTGAAATGGGCGTTGCCGAAACCGCCATTGCCGCCCTCGAGCAGTTTGATGCACTGGCCGACATAGGTGAGATCTGCGATCAGGGTTTCGCCATCTTCCTCGAACACCTGGGTGCCCACCGGTACGCGCAGGGTGACGTCTGCGCCCTTGGCTCCCGACCGGTCCGAACCCATGCCGTGAATGCCGGTACCGGCGCGGAAGTGCTGCTGGTAGCGGAAATCGATAAGCGTGTTCAGCCCGTCGGCGCATTCGACATAGACGTCGCCGCCCTTGCCGCCGTCGCCTCCGTTGGGGCCGCCGAATTCGACATATTTCTCACGGCGAAAGGCAACCGCCCCGGCACCACCATTGCCGGAGCGGATATAGACCTTGGCTTCGTCGAGAAACTTCATGGATTCGGTCCCGCGGTACGCGTTTGATCAGCCTTGAAAATCAAGGCTTTCAAAATCCTCGCGCGTCAGCTCGGTGTCGATATGTTCCACATTGACGCCGCGCGCAAGGCAGAACACTTCCGAACGGCCGGATTCAACAAAGCCGAACTTATACTGAACTGCCAGCGAGGCCATGTTGAAATGGAACACGCCGGAGCGGATCGACTGGGCTGATGTGGTGCCAAAGAACCTGTGCAGCGCCGCACGGACCGCTTCTGTCATGTAGCCGTGGCCCCAATAGGGTTCGCCCAGCCAGTAACCGAGCACCGTCTCGCCGCCATCGCGGTGGAAGCCGACCGTGCCGATGACGCCATCTGCCTCGGTGGTGATCAGCCACGCCATTTCATGCGGGTCGTTGGTCGCCACCTTGAGCGGCAGCCAGGCGGCCGTGTCTGCTTCGGTGAAGGGCAGGCGAACCCGGGCGAGATTACCGGCAACGTTGAAATTGTTGAGCAGGTCGGCAAGCCGCGGTGCGTCGGCCAGTTCGGGCCGGCGCAGCACGAGGCGTGCCGTTTCGATCGGTGGTTGCGTATCGTTTGCAAACAGGTTTTCAGCAGTGCTCATAGTGTTTGTCCTCCTGCCAGTTCCATGAAGGTCACCGGCACCCCGATATTGGGTCCACAATTATCAATTCGCTCTTCAACTTCCAAAAATCCCGTCTTCACCAGTACGCGGCGCGAACCAAGGTTTGACGACAGGGCGCGGGAATAAAATGTCAGGCTCGAATCAATCGCCCGCGCCGCACCGATGACAGCAATAGCGGCCTGTGTGGCAAAGCCATGACCCCAATAGGGTTCGCCGAGCCAATAGCCCAGTTCAGGTGCCCTTTCGCATTGAAGGTGCAATCCGATCACACCGATGAACCTGCCGCCGTGAATGATGGCCCAGGCATGTTCTTCCTCCGTGCGCGCCAGATTGGTGATGAAATCGATTGCGTGTTCTTTCTCATAAGGATGCGGCAGGCGCGCCAGCACCCGGTAAATCTTTTCATTATTGGCCAGTTGCTGCATGGCTTCGGCATCGCCGAGGGCGGGTGCCCGCAGCAGCAGTTCAGGTGTCGATATGGTGTCGGGCAGGGCCTGCCGCAATTCTTCAAGTGCCATTTTCGTCCTCCCGTCCGTTCAATCTGGCCGGACACGCCATTTGTTTTTGTCGCTTGCCCGAACCGAAGAACCGGTTTCCACTTCTGCTGGGCACGCTCCGAAACAAAAAGGGGAGCCGGTGTTCCGGGCTCCCCTTGGGTCTTTGGCGTTCTGGACTTTTGATCCTGCCGGGGAACTTATCGCACCGGCAAGATTTTGAGTTTCCTTGCCGTTATTCAGCCGCTTTCATCGGGGCTACGGATACGTAGGTGCGGCCACCACGGGTGGTGGTGAAATTCACCTGGCCATCGACGAGTGCGAAGATCGTGTGATCCTTGCCCATGCCGACATTGTCGCCCGGATGCCACTTGGTGCCGCGCTGACGAATGATGATGTTGCCCGGAATGACGGCTTCGCCACCGAACTTCTTCACACCGAGACGGCGGCCAGCTGTGTCACGACCGTTGCGGGATGAACCGCCTGCTTTTTTATGTGCCATGGTGCGTGCTCCTTATTTCGCGGCTTTGCCGGAGATCAGGTCTTTAGCCTGCTGGATCCAGCCTTCACGTTCAATACGACCCTTGAAGTTGAGGCCCTCGTCAACGCGGGCGACATCTTCAGCGGTAAATTCAGCGATCTGCTTGAGGCTGGTGACGCCTTGGGCGTTCAGCTTCTTTTCAAGCGCCGGGCCGACGCCGGAGATCAATTTCAGATCATCGACGAAATCGGTGGCCGGTGCGGCGTCTGCTTTCTTCGCCGCGGCTTTCGGTGCGGCCTTCTTGGTCTCGGCCTTGGCTTCGGCTTTGGGAGCCTCGTCCTTCTTGGCAGCAGCCTTCTTTGCAGCAGGCTTCTTGCCGCCGGTCAGAATGTCGGTGACGCGCACAACAGTCAGGTCCTGGCGATGACCCGCGGTGCGGCGGTACTTCTGGCGGCGCTTCTTCTTGAAGACCTTGATCTTGGGGCCACGGGCCTGTTCGACCAGTTCACCCACGACGGTGGCACCGTCAACCAGCGGCGCGCCGATGGTCACGTCAGCGCCGTTGCCGACCATGAGCACGTTGTCGAAGGTGATCGTGTCGCCGGCAGCTCCGTCGAGCTTTTCGATCTGGAGAATATCTTCAGCGGCAACTTTATACTGTTTGCCGCCTGTCTTGATGACTGCGAACATTTTTCATTCCTGCGGGGCGTTGCCCCGTCCCATTCTGACCGCGCTTTACGGCGCCGAACCTTATGCACTTGGTGCAGGGCACGGACTTTGAGGGGTCGGAATGACCCGGGCCTCAAGCTGCGCTTTTGCAAAGAAAAGCTGCGCGCCGGTTGTCCGGCACGCAATTCGAGGCGGGTTATGCTGGCAAACGGCCCTTGAGTCAAGGGCTCGCGGGCAATTGGCCCTTATGCGTACCAGGGGCCGAAACGCACCTCGGTTGCGCCGCCGGCTTCATCGACCAGCGCCTTGAACTGTTCGATGTCGCTGTCGCGATAGTGGTAGGGGTAAACCACACCGGGCGCAAATTCGTTCACGGCACTTGCCGCCTGCTCAACGCTCATGGTGAAAGGCAGGAGCATGGGCACAAACGCGAGGTCGATGCCGGTCAGCGCCCGCATGGCCGGCACGTCTTCGGTATCACCGGCGATATAGACCCGTTGCCCACCAAGGCTGAACACGTATCCATTGTCGCGGCCCTCGGGGTGGTAGTTCAGCCGGTCTGGCGTTGTGTTGTAGGCAGGGATGGCATCAATCGCGAGGTCCATAATGGTGCCGCTTTCGCCGTTGGCGAGGGCTGTCGACTTGGCCTGAAGGTCGCCGGGCAACATGCCATGAACGGCCGGGTTGGTGACCAGCTGGGTGTTCTCGCCGGTCAGCGCCGCAAGCAGTTCGGCATTGTAATGGTCGCCATGCTCATGGGTCACGAGGATGATATCTGCCGGGGGCAGGCCCTCATACATGCCCGCATTCCCCACCGGGTCGGCATAGATCGTCAGGCCCGAAGTGACCAGGGCCAGACTGGCATGCGAGATCGGATAGATGGAAAGCTCGTCCCCGAGCATGTCGGGCTCGGCCATACTGTCTTCCTGCGCCTGGGCGCTCCAGGTGAAAGCCGAGGGCAGAAGTGGCGCCGCCAGCGCCGCCGTGCCCAGCGACAAAGTCTGTCGTCTCGTCAATGTCATTTTGTCCTCCAGGTTTCAGGGGTGGTTGGACTGCCTGTCCGCCCCCCACCTTAGTGGCCATTCGAGCCAGAATGTGCCGGCTCACCAAGGTTTGAAGTGACCTGTTCCGGACGGCCGATGACGGCAAGTTGCCGCCGCCTGCCTGCAGGAAATTTCACGGCATCAACTCGTTGCAAGCGCGTGTTCACTGTGCCATAAGCCGCTCGGCCTGATCGACCGGCCGCCCGTCACAGGGCGCGCTGCAGACCTTATGAGACGGAGAGGTGCCGGAGTGGTCGAACGGGGCGGTCTCGAAAACCGTTGAGCGTGCAAGCGTTCCGAGGGTTCGAATCCCTCCCTCTCCGCCATCAAGTCCTTGATATATCTATATTTTCCGAGATAACGCTGAGTCCGAGCGAACCCTCGGAACGTTCGGCACTTTACGCGATTGTGTTGAACCTGAGTTGTCTAAGACCGCGGGACGAGAAGCAAATGAGCGCCCACTTGATCGACCTTCTTCGAACGCCAAATTGACCGGACAACTCGGCTGATCGGCCTACCAATGCATTCACATCCGGATCGCGAAAGAGGCAAGATTCTCGTGATTGCGTTGGCAATATTCCACCCTGGTTGAGGGATGCTGCCTTCAATACGTGGAAAAATATCCAGTCGGTCTCAAGGCATAAGCCTGAGCCGCAACGGTCGACGAACAAGCACCTGCGGTACCATGATCATCAACTCCTGGCCTATCGAAAGCGCAAAACCCGCATCGAACCATACGCATTTTTAGAGGCAAACTCGCCCCTCTCAACAGATTATATGAACGTTCGCACTGCAGGGCTCATTCGACAGGGAATGCGATCGCCGGCGTTTTCAGATCTGACAAGGGCCAAACTCCATGGCGCAGCAACCGGTAGAAGCATGTCTTCGAGGCGGCGACCAGTAGAGGAAAGGCTTCCTACCCTGTTGTCCGCCCGTCACATTTGCATTTCACACTTGAATTGCAAATACTCCCGCAGTGATCACTAAGGGGGACAAGAGTCGTGCGTTGGATAATGGTCGGGATTGCATTGACGGGCTTCTTGTTGCCGACTTCGGCACAAGCGGTAGACCCTCTTGTCATGAGGGCTCAACAGGCACTGAATGCGATGGGCTATGAACCGGGGCCCGCAGACGGTCTGATCGGCCGGCGCACCGAGCAGGCTGCCGTCCGCTTCTTTTCGGATCGCGCTGGAACATTCGACGGCACCTTTGATCTTGCGGATATTGAAGCCATGGAAGCGGCAGAGAGTTCGTACGTGCTGGAGTTGCGCTTTCCAGGACGCCTCTTCGATCGCAGCCACGGTGAACAGACCGCCTGTAACGCTCTGACACCGGGCCGAATAGTCGCAGCTGCGGTCGATCCGGCCAACTACCCTCCCGAGCCAAAGCTTGACGACGCGGTCTCGATTGGCGAGTCCGAGACTTGGGACCGAGTCCAACCTTGGGTGAAGGCGATTGTGACGCTAGCCGCACTCTACGATACGACTGGCGATCAGACCTCCGCGGACAAGGCAGTTTCTATGCTCACTCAATGGGCCGAAGCCGGGGCCATCATGGCTACCCCAGTCGACACTTCGTACACAGGTTCGGGCAATCGTGGCGCCTATCGGCCATCTGCGACCGCGCCAATTCTCGACATGGAAAATGCGGCCCAGCTTGGCTACGCGGTGTTCTACGCCCTAGAAATGCTGGACGATTCCCTTCCCGCCGAAACCCGGTCCCAGGTTGCTCAATGGGCGGATAGCATCGTTCGCAAGTATGGTGCACCCATTGGCGACGCGGTCTTCCAATCAACCCACACCGGCATATGGCGGCTGGAGGGCAGGCCCATGCTGGCCCGCGCAATCCTTGCAGGCGACGAGGCGTCCTATCGAAGCTATGTCAACGCCTACTTCGGGATGATCCGCGAAACTGTTAACGATGATGGGGCCATTCTCAGAAACGCAAATCGGGGTGATCGCGGGCTCCATTACCAGAGCCAGGGAATCCTCTCGATTACGGCAATCCTCGATCTGGTTGAGCAGCAAGGCAGCCTTATCCCCGCTGACATCGAGGCTAGCCTTCACGCTGCGGTGACGTTCCTTCTTGACGCGGACCGCGACAACGCGGTCATCCTGCCCTATGCCAGCCAAGGCTACAACAATCCCGGCGACGGCACGCAGCCGGTTCGTTTCTATCGTGAGAGCGCCGAGCACTACTGGTGGATGATCTACTACCTCTCGCGCTTTCCCGACCATGACAACAGCTTACGGCTCAGGGACTTCCTTGCACGAAATGATTCGTTCGTACGGGTCGATCTGCATCCGATGTCGACGGTTTGGGTGCCCTATCCCATCAACTGCTACCGGGCGTACGACTTAAGCGAAGAGGCCGTTGCTGCGGCAACCGCCTATGTCGACGCCAACTTTGCCCCGATTGTGGAGACGGTGACAACGAGAGCCATGGACAACATCGCCGTTCAAAGCGACGCCAAGCTCGATTTCGGCCTGGTTTCGGTCCGCGAGAAGTTCCGCGATCGGAATTTCGTGGAGTACGGACTGAGCATCCGCGGCGCCGTAGTCGATGGTAGTCCATACCTCTTGCCCAGCCTGTCAGTCTTCGCGGACTATTCCGGTGGCACCGAGAGTGTCGCGAACATCCAGCTACTCAGGCTCGTGTTCTCTCGCGCGTCACTGAGCGATGCAGAGAGCCGGGGCGCCAACTATCTGCCCTGCGGCGACCTTGCTGCTCAGGACCGCGACACAGACCAGCAGTTGCGGCTCCACTTTGGCAACGAATCGGACCACAACGAGTGTATCCTCTCAAGAATGGGGGCTGCTGATCGTCAAGGTCTTTCGGCCATAATGGCCAACATGGGGGAACTGCTCGACAGCGCGACGGAGTCGCAGGCGGCCGAGCGCCTTCTTGAACTACACTCCTTCGCAGTTGGGAACTGAGTTTGGCCGGGCGGGTCCCGACGGATCGCCACCAGCGGAACACCGTCATCGCTCGGCTTCAAAATGAACACCTTCGGCGCGTCCAAAACTTCGATGCCTTCATCGCGCTCCTCCATCAACGACGGGAAATCCAAGCGGAGAACGCTAACCAGATTCGATCCAGTTTTTGGGGATCAGTACGTGAGGTGGGATCGACAAAGCGTCTTTGCCAGCTTGAATCTTGACCAGTCCGGAGTGCCCTAGGGAGCAACCTGGTTGAACGAATTGCCTTCGGATTATCCCGTCATGAAGCCGCCTCAAACCGCCGACAAACGATCGGGCTGATTGGATACCCGGTGCTTGTCACGCTTGCCTAGGTCAACTGACTGAGGCGGCGTTGCTAGAATACCAAGACAATACAAATACATGAGGCGAAATAGACTCGATATTTCCGAGAGTTACGCTAGCCAGCGTTGTACGGTTTCGAATCCTTTCTCCTCCGCCATCAAGTCCTTGATATATCTATATTTTCCGAGAAAACACTGAGTCCGAGCGAACCCTCGGAACGTTCGGCACTTTTCGCGATTGTGTTGAACCTGAGTTGTCTGAGACAGCGGGACGACCGGCAAATGAGCGCCCATTTGATCGACCTTCTTCGACCGCCAAATTGACCGGACAACTTGCGAGATCCGCTTGGCGCCTTGCCAGCGCACTCTGGACGTGATCGCGCCAGAAGCTGGAATTCTCTTGATCATGTTCGCAATGTTTCAATGCAAGTGGGCGATATTGCTGCCAATCCGTTGAAACGCATCCGATTGGTATGAGTGCATGATCCCTGAATCCGCCGGAGCGACACCCTATGGGATTTTTCTGTTGGCAGATGACTATCTGTGCGCTGCTCGATTGGCGGCAACAGACCGTCGGATGTCTACAAAAGGCCCAGTCCGGCTCTTGGGATATCATGCTTCCGAATTGTTCCTGAAAGCCTATTTGCGGTCGGCAGGAGAAACCGTTGAGGCTTTGCGTGGTCATGGTCATGACCTTGCTAGTTTGCTGGACAGAGCCAATGCGCTGGGGTTCAAAGCACCGCCGCAGATCTTGGCCCAAGCCGCCAAGATGAAACGCAAGAACGATTATGTACGGGTTCGCTACGTCGTTACCGAAGACCAATCGGACATCTCGGCGGAGAGCGTTGTTCGGTTTGTAGAAACTATCCGGGGAAGCGTCGTCGCGTGTTTGAATCTTGAACAGTCAGGAGTGCCGAAGGGAAACGCCTGGTTGGGTGAGTTGCCTTCAGATTATCCCGTTGTGAATCCGCCTCAGACGGCCGGCAACTGATCAGGCTGATTGGATAATTGATGCTTCTCACGCTTGCTTGGGTCAAGTGACTGAGGCAGCGTTGCGATAATGCCAAGATAGATCACTCTTGCTTGTCTGACAGAAACACTCATCCTGTTTGTCAAAGTCCCAGAGGAAATCAGCCGACGGAAAGCGCCTCTTTAACGAACCTATCCAGTGAGCGCCCGCCTGGAGAATGAGCAATGGATGCGTACCTGTGGGCAAGATGTACGGGAATCAAGGCATCCGCAAAAAGATCGGTCTGCATCATTTCGATTAGCGAGAGCATCTGCGAGATGTCATCTCCGTAATGCTGCAGTCTGACCTTTTCCTCCCGGAATGGGTTGCCGTTGACTGGTTCCTTGGACGCGAATGGGTATGCCAGCGTGACGTCGAACACCTTTCCCTTTGAAGTTCGCACGATGAAGTGCTGGCCGTAGTATGTCTCATCCCCAAAGTTGTCTGTTGTGGATACCCGATTTGGCTCGATGAAGGTCTTCCTGTAGTCGTCGTCGATCGGAAGGAAGACAGCGCCCTCTCTTTTTAAGCCATCCTTGTTGAAATCCAAAATTTCGCGAATGAGGTTCGCGTGTTCCATAACCTTTCCGGTTTTGGAGACTCCGATCACCAAAGGGCCTCTCATCCCCCGACTCCGACAGTCGTTTCTGACTTCGTGAAGGAGGGACAGGATGCTTTTGTGGAATCTTGCCGCCTCCCCGAAAATCGCCAACGGGCCGTCGACTATCACGTTCATGTTTCCGGTTATCGTCGGATCGGTTAGATGCGAACAACGCACAACATGAGCGACCATGAGGTGTTCCAAAACGGACATGAGGCGGTTGAAACATTCGGTATTTCCGCCTTCTTCTGCGAACACATCTTGAATGCGCAGCGCGTCGGTCACGTAGATGCGGCTGTCCGACGCGATGTCCACGTAGCCGGGATCAAGGGGAACGAACACGTCGTTCGGAAGCGGTTCGCCGTCCACTGGGCTCTTTCTGTTCTTCGCCAGGAGAATGCCGCGCCGCCCTTCCTTTTCGACGACGGACTTGCTCCGCTCCAGCAGGTCGACGAACGTGTCGTACAGGGACATCCCGCCGACCTCGAACTTCTTTGAATGAAATATTCCCGAGAAGACCATGTGCCTGAAGAGGCATTTCGTCTTCGGGATGTCGTCCGATGTGATGCCTGCTCCGGGAAGCGCGAAGCTCATTAGGCTCGACGCGCGCTTCAGGGCCGCGATATCCACCGGATCGACGAACACCTCGTTGCGGTCTCGGAGGCGCTTGTACTGTTCCACCCCGATGATCACGTTGGAGAATTTCAAAAGGCCGACCCGAACCGTCGGCAGGTTTTCCCGCGCGATCGCCTCGTACAGCGAGGCGTCGGAAGCGTAAATGATGCCCTGTCCGAGTTCCTTCGCCATTCCGGACGCATCGACGAGCTTGGAGCGGATTTCGCCCTGTTTCGCCGAAAGCTCCGGGCCGACCTTAACCGACGACAGGAACTCCTGCATCGTGGGGTCGTTCAGGATATCGAACCCGCCGCTCGCTGTGGACCTCTCGTTGAGGTATGGCATCCTCGGTCAGTCCTGTGCCAGAGGCCGGAACCAGCTGGATCCCGCTTGCTTCGCCTTCTCGTAGGACGTGATGACGTCGACGGGCCGGAACAGCAGTATCTGCGTCGGCGTCGTGAAGTTCGCGCTGAGCGTCTTGATGCGGGCGAAGCCCACGTCCTGGCAGCGCTTGAGGCTCTCCGCGAAGTCCCCAAAGTCGTAGTACCTAGCGAGCGTCCGGATCTCGTTGTCGTTGTTGAGATGCGTGACGAAGAAGTTCTCGGTATTCGAGAGGATGTTCGCGTGGATCGAGGAGGGTTCCTGTGTCGCGTACACCATGGCGATCCCGTACTTGGCGCCTTCCTTTGCGATCCGGGGCCACGTTGTGTTCAAGTCCGCGTCTTTGCCAATGAGGTTATGCGCCTCCTCGACATAGACGACGATTCTCGGAGGATTATTTCCGGACGTGAAGATTTCCGACGATCTGTCGAAAATCCTTCGGGCGATCCTTTCGGCCATGGTTTCCCGGATTCGGGGAGGCCCCACGGACAAGTCGACGATCACGATCCGGCCACTTTCCAGGAGAGCGTAGATGTCGTCCGCGACGTTGGCCGAGCCTTTGGGAGAGTGGAATTCGCGGGCGGCGTTTCGGATCGAGCCCCCGGCCCGTATGAGAGCATCGTTCTTGCTGGACTTGCCAACTAGGACTGACAGGAGTCCATATTCCTCGGAACTTAGCCATTTGTCGTTCTTCTTCCGGATGCCCTGCAGGGTGTCCGGGCCGCCGCAGTTCTTTTCGATTTCGCGGACGGACTGCCAGAAGGCGACCGCGGAGTCGGCGTCGACCGCGTATCCTTTTCCTGCGCTCTGAAGATTGAAGAACTCGGCGCTCGCCTTGACCCGGTCATCGACGTTCGTGGCTCCTGGCGAGGCGTCACGGATCGGCGTATGGTGGTCATAGAAGAACGACAAGACGTCCTTGCTGACGTCGAACCGGATCCTCATTGATGGATCATGTTCGAAGCCAGCGCTCTTGAGGATGCACTGGTAGATGGCGACCTTCCGCCGCCACCGTGAGCTCGCCTGGAAGTCCGCGGGATCCGGCTGCTCCAAGCTAAGGGAGACCAGCGTCTTGAGGTCTTCGCTCATAGACCCCGCTTCTTCCTTCAAGTTGTTCGCGATGAACTGAAGGCCCATGTCCAAGGATTCGTAAAAATTCACCCGTACGTCCCGAAATCCGGCACCCGGAGGATTCACGCGGTACCTTACGGTGTTGTCCCCGAATACGTCCGCGATCGAGCTCCCTTCGTCCTGGTTATTCGCGTTGGAGTACTCCCCGTTGATGTCGAGGATGATCTGACCAATCGGCAGATCCGACTCCAAGGCCGAAAGCTCAACCGCTGACACGAGCGTTTTGGTCGTATTGGATTTACCTGTCCGGGTCATGCCGAAAATGGCGGTCCTGCGAGCCAAGAAATCGCCCGGAAAAATGCGGACCGGAACCTCGGGCTGTCCGGTCTGTGTGCCCATCTGGCTCGCAGAGGTGAAGCGGACGGTGCCGATCTGGAACGGCGATGGCGCCTCCTTCATGCCCATTGCCGCAGCGTCATCTTCCGCCTTTTTGAGCCGGATTGGGTCGATGAAGTTGACGATTGTTTCGAGCGCCTTCGAACCCGGCTTGTACACCTTCATATGGCGTGCGGCGAAGAAATCCTCGACATCGGCCCCGAAGCGAAACTTGCCTGCGTCGTCGACATAGAAGGTGCCGAGAACCTTGCACTTGATCCCGCTCCACTGGAGCATCCCGAAGGAGATGGGTTCATTCATCCGGAAGCCGGGATCAGCGCTGTCGGGGTTGTCCTGGAAGTGCTCCATCACGGCGCGAAGCGAATCCCTGTCCGTGGACAGCTCAGTCCGTCCGACTATCCGTAAGAGCACAACTCTACGGTCCATCGCTTTCGCCGTGGCGAAGCCGTCCGCCGCCACGCTCGCTGCCATCAGGTAGCTGTTCATCGGGATGCCACCCGCGCCTTCCCGCCACTTGTCGTTGGTCATCACGACCATTTCTTCGTAGGACGAATGAATAGTGAAGCCGACACCCTCCGACCCACTTTGAGTGTCCAGGAGCGCGCTGAGAGGATTGGTTGCTGCCGACATCTGGCTAATAGCGTTTTGGAGCATGAGTTTATCCTGCCTGTGTGGCGTTTTCGACGCTTCTTCCACCGATCGAAACCAGCGAATTCTGCCTGCGGCGAGGGAGTTGAATGATTGCAGCCGAATCATTGAGTTCGCCACGACTGCGGAGGTCTGCGATGATACTCGAGACGATTACCTCAGTTGCGACGAGGCGCTCTTGGCTATCGATACGTGCGGTGTACTGCAGGTTAACTCGCGCGAAACCCGGATGTCCCCCGTAATGGGACCTCGCGTCGGGATGATCGTCATAGGAAAGGATCCATTCTCCAGGTACGCTGTCCGTCGCGGCCCTGAGTCTAGCGTGATCGCTTGCGACGAAGCTCTTGTGATATAGCTTGTTTGCTTTTGCAAAGAACGGCGGATCGAAATACCATGCGATAGACTTTGGCTCCTCCTTGAAGAGCTTCATCCGTCGCACGTCTCCTAGTGTCTTGTAGTAACTCTGTTTCCGAACGAACTGGACCCTATTACGCAAAGTGCTAAGTTCAATAATGCGCTCCGCGAGTTTGGACCTGTTGAACCGACAGTCTATGGGATACTTGCTCGTTTGCGCCATCCCTCCTATCGGACCAGCTTTGTTGTGGAGCGACCCTGAAAAACTGGTGCGGTTGAGAAAGAAGCACTTAAACGCCGCATCAAATTCTGTTTGCGGCTCCAGATCTTTTTGACGTTTCCATTCTCCCAGTGTGATTGGGCAGTCATATATTCGATCAGCCAATGATGAAGCGCGCGACGAAAACACCGTATTCCAGAAAGCGGCGACCAAGGTGTCGAGGTCCGAGAGAGCTATTCGTTCTACGGCGTTCGCTTCCAGGAGTGATATAGCGACGGACGCCCCGCCGGCGAATGGTTCAACGAACAGCTTTATTGGTACCGTCGTCCGCGAAATCAAATCTGCGATGAAAGGTGCGAGCTTACGTTTTCCGCCGGGATACCTCAGCGGCGACACGTCTGATCGTGTGCACCAACGAACAACAGATGCATTTTCGCGCTGTGGTTCTTCGAGACTAGTGCCTCTACTCATAAATTCGCCAATTCGATAGATCATTCAGAACATCAATTGAATAGCGTTTTAACACTAGCTGTTCAAATCGATACACAGCAAGACTTCTGCCTTGGTAGGAGCGGCTCCCCAATGGGAGGTCAGGTTCAAGCCGAAGTTGAGCTAAACTTTGATCTCATTGGCAACGCGTAGCAAGAAGATGGACCACTCTCGAAGTGGTTTGAACTCTATCTACAAATCCTAAAACTTTTCGAGCAAGAGCCTATCGGGATCAACATCAGACCACCCATTGAATGGCACCAAGTTTGCCCCCTCAGTCCACGGAGAAGCGTGCAGGCTGCTGCTGCAATTGACCAGCCGAACTCACGACCGGGGTTACTGAGTCAGACGTTGCCTTCCAAGTTTCGCGTGAACTGGATGACCACTGCAGCTTTTGCTGTTCGAAGGAACATCTGTGTTCAACTAGTTGCCGAACCCGCATTACCATGGATGACAAATCGCTAGTGTGAGTGGCAAGCGGTCCCAGCGAGCGAAGCCGTACAGGACTCCGAGCGCGGACACACAGCTGTGGAAACAGATTTCGAGTTCTGATATTTGCCGTCATTGCGCCACCTTCGATTTGCATCGCTGTGCGTGGGGTCCGCATGCAACAACGGGTGCATTAGCTCGGTCAACCCCGCGTCCAGCCCCGTCCGCCCGACACGCAGGATTACCAGTCAATCTGGCACATCCAGCCGACCCGACCTGCTAATGCGCCTGTGTGGCGAACTGTGAGGCTCGAATTCTGCGGGGAAGGCTGCTTTCGCTTGTCTATGAATCCTAACGGCCGGTTCGGGCGCTATGACGACATAGGATTCTCACTGCTCTTCTCCGTTGAATAAACCAAATATCCGGCCAATTGCATTCCGTTGCTGGGTGACTCGCAGGCACAATGTTTACCCAGCAGGATCGATCACCAACAACAGACGGACAGCATCAGAACCGGTGACCGGAGGGGAACGGTGAACAAGCGCAGTCTGTTCGCGTGATGGCCATTGTGTGCCGCGAAACAGACCGACTGAGCCAGTACCGAGGCGATCAACTTTGTCCGGGGTTTGCCCATTCTGTGCAAGTCCATACTCGGTACCCGTGCCACGATAGGTGCACAGCAGACGCGCCGAGACGTGATCGATATGAAATTTTGCGCAGGCGTTATCGCTGATGACGTCGAGGCGTACTCGAATGTTTCGAAGGCGCATAATTTGCGAATACATCACTGCCAGAGCTGAAATGTCACTGGCCAACGTGTCGCTATAGTGGCATCTGGGCAAACTGGCTTGTTCGCACAATGCATTCACTGCGGCTTCGACGCGATGTGGATTGGTGGCCAAACGTCCGGATGGAAGTTGGCCAGGGTCAAAGGTGTCGATCCATTTCTGAAAACCCTGGTCAGGTGTGCGCTCCCAGATGGCAGCGGCACAGCCCGCTTTTCGAATGTCTTGTAACTTCGCTGGCCTATCGCACTGATGGACGTTGCAGGCGAATTTCTCCGCTGGCGCCAACATTCCCATCATGCCGCCTCGCTGGCACGCTTCCACACAGGAAGTGGATCGGGCAAGTGGCCGAAAACAACAGGATCAAATTCTGTTTCACTGCCGATCAGGGCACTGTCGAGGGCAGCGGTGATCGCAGTCTGGTCCATGCCGGATCCGATAAACACCAGTTCCTGGCGGCGATCTCCGAAGGGCTCGGACCAATGTTTGTCGATGTAGGCCCGCGCCTGCGGATGTTCGGGCCAACGTGCTTTTGGGACGGCAGCCCACCATGTGCCGAGCGGCTTGATTGTGCTCAAGGCACCGGCGAGCGAGAACTCGGCGACCCAGTCTGGCCGCGTCGCGACCCAGAAGTGACCCTTGGCGCGAATAACACCGGGAATGGCCCGATTGAGGACATCGGCGACTTTTAGGGGATGAAAGGGACGCCTGGCCCGATAGACAAAAGAAGTGACTCCGTACTCCTCAGTTTCGGGCACATGGTCTGCAAAGCCGTAAAGTTCCTTGGCCCACAAGGGATGTTCATGGGCGGTTTCGAAATTGAACAGGCCGGTATCAAAGATGCTATCCGCGTCGACGACTCCATAATCTGTGGCGATAATCCTGGCATCAGGATTGAGGGCGGTAACGATCTTGCGCGCGGCATCAAGTCGTTCCGGTCCTGCGCCACCGGCTTTGTTCAGGATCACGACATCGGCGAACTCGATTTGGTCCACGAGCAGGTCGATCAGGGTTCTATTGTCCTCTTCCCCGAGACTTTCGCCGCGGTCCCGGATGAAATCGTGGCTCGCGTAATCCTTGAGCAGGTTGATCGTATCGACCACAGTCACCATCGTGTCGAGCTGCGCTACGTCGGACAGGCTCTCACCGTCTTCGTCGCGGAACTCGAAAGTGGCCGCCACGGGAAGTGGCTCGGAGATGCCGGTGGATTCGATCAATAAATAGTCGAAACGCCCTTCAGCGGCGAGACGGCGCACCTCCGCCAGTAGATCGTCGCGCAGGGTGCAGCAGATGCAGCCATTGCTCATTTCGACAAGCTTTTCATCGGTACGCGACAGGTTGGCTCCCCCCTCGCGAACGAGGTCAGCGTCAATGTTCACTTCGCTCATATCGTTGACTATGACAGCGACGCGTCGGCCCTCACGGTTGTTGAGGACGTGATTGAGAAGTGTGGTCTTACCTGCACCGAGGAAGCCAGAGAGCACGGTGACGGGGAGTCGTTTCATGGCTGGACCTTTTTGCTGTGTGGGTCAAAGGCGGTGCGGGGAAGGTAGCCCTCCCCCGCGAAGTTCGATCGGGACTTGCCAATCGAAACTATCTAGTCGTCGTGGTCGTGATCATCTTCGTGGTCATGCTCGTGATCGTCCTCATGATCGTGGTCTTCATGATCGTGATCATGTGCCTCGTCGCCATGTTCGTGATCGTGATCTTCGCCCTCGTGCGAGATACCCGTGCCGCCGATAGCAACGATGTTGAAAGGAACACCTTCAACTTCGATTTCGCCGGATTCGGTAAAATCCTCAGCATTGACCAGGTGCAACTTGCCGGCCAATGGATCGCTCACCACGATATTGTCACCGGCCACAGCGATACGTGGGCGCGGGTCAGACCAGCTTCCGTCCATCGAGTATGGGTCGGTCAGTTGGATAGAATTGGTGAGTTCGCCGCTAATGACGTCAAGTTGGCGCAATTCACCATCCTCGGTGAAGATATAGGCGTAGCGGGCACGGATCGGATCAACGACGAAGTGAACCCGGCGCGTAGGCAATTCAACCAGGCGGAAGGCGTCGGTTTCACTCGGATCGATCAAAACCACCTTGTCGGCGCCAAAGTTTCCGAGGAAGTATTGCAGACCACGGCCGCCGATGACGGTCGTCGACTTGCCGTCAGGCAAGCTGTCGGAATAGGGCAGATGTTCGATGTTGGGGGCACTCATTCCGCCGCCTTTGACCACCAGAAGTCCAGTGGCACACGCAAACACGAGTGTATCGCCGGAGGTTGCTTCGCCATGCAGGTCCGGGCACGCGGCCAGATCGCCCACCTGCACACCGCTTTGATCCAAGGTCTTGATGCCGATTGGCAGGGCGCCGGGATCATCGGGATTGGGAGCAGAGATCAGGTCATACTGGCCAAGCGGCACCGCCACGCCGTGGTGCGGCGCACCTGATGCAACCTCACGTGTCTCGACGTGCCCCTCAATAGCCTCATGTTCTTCGAATACGCGGGCAACGCCCTCTTGGTCGAAGAACACGGCGAAATGTCCATCGTGTTCGACGAAGTGAACAGGATACTCGCCGGTGAACGCTGCCTCGCTCAGCGCAGGATCTTCGACATCAATATCAGCATGGTCGCCGTGATCATGAAAGCTGATGCCGCTGGTGATGACATTGACGACGTTGCCCGTCGGTTGCACGGCGTAAACGGCTTCGCCGCTACTGCCACTGCTGAGAATCATAGCGGGCTCTGAAATGTCGAACTCTGCTAGTTCGTCACCATCCAGCGCGTCGATCACATGCACCACGGGCGCGGCGTGATCAGCCACAAACAAGCGCCATGCAGTGAGTTCGACTCCATCTTCTTCGGCGAGTGCCGACGAAACGCCCAGGCTTGCCGACATGGCAAGAATGGAAGTTCCAAGTACCAGTTTTTTCATTACTAACTCCCTTGTTGGATTTGTGTGGTCGCCTCGCCGCTAGTGATGCGCGGCGATTGCAGTGGTTATGGTCCGCACGTTTGTGCGCATCATCTCGACATAGGTCGCGGCAGGTCCATCTGGTCCGGACAGCGCGTCTGAATAAAGGACGCCACCGAGCGGATGACCGGCTTCGGAAGCGATCTGCTCAACGAGCCGGGAATCAGAAATATTTTCAGCGAATACCGCCGAAGCCTTTTGATCCCTCATCTCCCGGATCAGTCCTGCGACGTCGGCGGCTGAAGCCTCGGATTCCGTTGACACACCAACCGGTGCGAGGAAGCGCAAACCATAGGCATCTTCGAAATAGCGGAAGGCGTTGTGGGCGACGACAACGACCCGGTCTTTTTCCGGAATCGCGCTGATGGCCTCGGAGACTTCTAAGTCGAGCGCTGTCAGTTCGTTTTGGTAGGCAGTGGCGTTAGCTTGGTAGTGCGCGCAGTCATCAGCATCTGCCGCGCAAAAAGCCTTGGCGATGTTCTCGACGTAGATCTTGGCGTTGGCAACGGAATGCCACGGGTGTGGGTCGTTCGGTTCAGCATGAAAAATCGCCTCTCCGTCAACGAAGTGATAGTGACCACCAGCCGGATCTTGCACGATCCGTGCACCATCGCTCAACACGGTCACCGATGCTGTAGTGCCGCTTGCTTCGACCAACCGGTCGAGAAAGCCTTCAAACTGAAGCCCGTTGGTGAGCACTACTTCCGCTTGCGCCAAAGCCCGGGCATCGGACGGCTTGGGCTCATATACATGGGTATCGCCGTTGGGTCCTACCAACACTTTCAGGTCGATGAGGTCACCGCCCACCTGAGCAGCAAGGTCGCCTATGATTGAAAAGCTAGCAACGACTTGCAGCCTGTCCTCCTGAGACAGCGCAGGCCCGGTATTTAATGTTATAACAGAACAAAAGGTGACGGCGTGAATGAACGCTTTCATATCAAGATCTCTTAGGCAGTTCGGTGGGAGGTGCGTGGCCGCAGGCCATGAATGACGCCGCGCCGACCAACAAAGACCGAGATGGCGTATGAGACTCCTGCGGACAGGATGATGGCGGGACCTGAAGGCAAGCTGAAATGATAAGACAGCAGCAGCCCGGACGCGGAACAGACGATGCCGATAAACATGGCCAGCACGCACATGGTTTCGACCCGCTGGGTCCAGAAGCGTGCGGCTGCGGCAGGTAGGATCATCAGCCCAACAGACATCAGCGTTCCCAAAGCCTGAAACCCGGCGACGAGATTGACAACAACCAGCCCGAGAAAGACGAAGTGAACCGGCGATCCGAGGCGGGAGACCGAGCGCAGAAACAGGGGGTCCAGGCACTCTGCGACTAATGCTCGCCAAAATACTACAAGCGTGACGAGAGTTATCGCGGCGACGAGTCCGATAAGCATCAGCGCGTCTGTGTTCAGCGCGAGCACGGTGCCGAAAAGCACATGCATGAGGTCAATGCTGGAGCCGCGCATGGAGACCAATACAACGCCGACTGAAAGGGCGATGAGGTAAAATGCGGCCATTGAGGCGTCTTCTTTCTGGATTGTCAGGCGGGAGACCGCCCCCGCGCCCAACGCAACAATCACCCCGGCAATCAACCCGCCAATGGTCATCGGCAAAAGTTCCAGACCAAACAACAAGAATCCGGCCGCAGCGCCTGGCAAAATGGCATGGGCCATCGCATCGCCCGTCAGGCTCATGCGCCGCAACATCAAGAACACACCCACGGGCCCGGCGCTGATTGACAGCAACAGGGCACCAAGAAGGGCCTTCTGCATGAAGCCGAACTCAAGAAAGGGCGCGATGAACAAGTGGAAGAGCTGATCCATCAGCGACGCCCTGCAACGACTGAGTGCTGGTGGCCGTGGTCGGTGTTCTCCTGTCCCGGTGCGCACCATGGCGCGTCTTCGTCCCAGGCTTCGTTGAACTGACGCGCTTTAAGAAGATTTTCAGGGTCAAGTACTTTGGTGGCTTCACCCCATGCGACGGGACGTCTGGCCAGCAGCAGGGCCTCCGGAAAATGCTCTCGGACAAGATCCAGGTCATGCACGACGACAAGCACAGTCCGACCCTCGTCCGAATGCCAACGTTTTATGAGGTCGACCAGATCAGTGACCGTTCGCGCATCAATTGCGTTGAATGGTTCATCAAGCAGTATCAACTCGGCGTCCTGCACCAGCACGCGCGCAAACAGGGCCCGTTGCATCTGGCCGCCCGACAGGCTGTCGATGGAGCGGGTCTCAAATCCTTCCAGACCAACCGCAGAGAGCGCCTCGCTCACAAGCTCACGATCTTTCGGTGTATGGCGCTGGATGAGTCCTCTGCGCGGCCACAGACCCAATGAGACAAGATCGATCACCCGGGCGGGGAAACTACGGTCGAGTTCGGACTGTTGTGGCAGATACGCCACCCGTATACCCGACACTACCGTGCATCTTCCGGTGAGCGGCGAAAGCATGCCGACTATGCCCTTCATGAGCGTAGATTTGCCGGAACCATTGGCGCCAACCACCGCCGTCAGCGAGCCGCTGCGGATCGAGCCTGTCAAATGATGGACCGCCGGATGCCCGTGATAGCCCAAGGTCAGGTCTGAAAATGTCACAGCCGCATTGGACAAGGCACGAATTTCCGAAAGGGGAATTGTCAGGACTGAGTAATGTTATTACATTACGTTCAGAGATTGGCAACACCGGAATCGTGATGCTCGATAAAACTGCGATGACAGCACATCAGCAAATGATCTTCGACGCTTTGATTCAAGCCGATATGCCGCTTGGTGCGTATGAACTTCTCAACAGGCTGCGCGGGAAGAACCTCAAAGCACCTTTGCAAGTCTACCGCGCACTCGAAAAGCTCATTGAGATGGGTGTGGTTCATCGCCTCGAAAGCCTCAACGCATTTGTTGCGTGTGCGCATACCCATGACGGCAGGGGCGGTGTTGCGTTCGCTATTTGCGACA
Source organism: Devosia sp. (assembly GCA_017794705.1). Classification (GTDB taxonomy): domain Bacteria; phylum Pseudomonadota; class Alphaproteobacteria; order Rhizobiales; family Devosiaceae; genus IH3. The sequence continues at coordinate 2,207,206 of CP051235.1, forward strand.
ATTGCGGCCAGGTGGAGGAGTTTGCTGAATCATCAATCGAGCGCACGCTGTCCCGTTGGTCGCGTCAAAACGACTTCAAGCCAAACGCGGTGACCATTGAACTTCACGGCATATGTGGCCACTGCGAAGGTAACGCCGAATGAGCACAAGTCTGGCCGACCCCACCCAACCTATCCCGGTATATTTGCTCACCGGCTTTCTTGGATCTGGCAAGACAACATTGCTCAACCGGATGCTTCAATCCGATGGCCCGCGCACCGCCGTGATTGTCAATGAGTTCGGTGACGTTCCAATTGACAATGATCTCTTCAAAGTGGACGGAACTGCTTCGGACCTGATCGAAACCTCGAATGGGTGTATTTGCTGCGATCCAGACAACGACATCGCCAGCACACTTTCTCGGCTTTCTGAGTCGATTGATAATGGTGAAGTTGGTGAAGTTAACCGCGTGGTCATCGAAACCACGGGTCTTGCCGATCCGGCACCGATCATCAATCAGATGCTGATCTCGTCGATGCGTTCCATCGCCGGGCGTTACTTCTCCCTAGCCAGCGTAATCACCACGCTCGATGCTGTGAAAGGGGAAGAGACCGTCACGGAGCGTCTATTGGCGCATAAACAGCTCGCCTTTGCAGACCGAATAGCACTGACCAAAGCAGACATGCTAAAGCACGACGAACCGGGCCGGCGAGCGGCGCTGGTCGGCCTGATCAATCGCATCAATCCGTCGGCACAGGTGTTTGACGTCCAGGACCAGGCATTTCACCCCGAAGCGCTATTGTCTGCAGGGCAATATGCGCCGGATGCAAAATCGACCAACGTCATGTCGTGGCTGGAAGCAGAAAGTCCGGTCGTCAAGGCATTTGCGACCACACCAGCGTCGCAATGGCAACCAGGCAATCGCCATACGGAAATCTACACCCGAAGCTTTACTACAGAGCACTCCATACCACAGGAAAGGGTCTTGCGTTTTCTTGATATGCTTCGCATGGCCGCTGGCCCCCGATTGCTCAGACTCAAGGGACTCATTTCTCTGGCGGATGATCCTGATCGGCCGTATCTGGTGCACATGGTCCAGGGAATCTTCTACCCACCCCAGCGGCTAGACGACTGGCCAAGCGAAGACCATAGCACGCGACTGGTGCTTATCGCCGACGGGATAGATGAGACTGCGCTAGATCGTTATCTTCGGACACTGTTGCCAAAGGCTCGGAAGAAACGGGGACTCCACAGCTTGTTTCGTTCAACAGAGTGAGTCACCCTCACTTTCGAACCTGCAAATGGAAGCTAATTTCTCGCCTAAGGCGCTCGCGGTTTTGCCGGCACAGCCTCTGCAGTAAGTCACCGGGTCTACTATGGGGATGCGATAGACATCAGTAGCGCTTTCAACGGCTCGATCATCGCACCGAATGCAAATGGGTGAGTGAGCGTCAGCGTCGAGAGAGCGCACATCAGCTCAGAGCTTACTTGGCCGACCTATCTGGTTGCTCAAATGCCACAAGGCCAAAGCCGTCGCACTTACAATCTCAAGATGTCCGAAGCTGTGGACCCGACAGACCTTCTGACCGGCGTCGAGGCGGATGCGCTCGTCGGTGCTGAAGACCTCGTCCATCTCGGCGGCGGTGTATTCGGTCTTGCACAAGCTCACTTGTTTGCCGGCGACGTCGAGCTCGCGGATGTAGATGATGGTGGTGTCCATATTCGTCTCCCTTTGCTGCGAACAACACCGCTTGAAGAGCGAAGGAAGTCGAACCGAGAGGAGACTGTCGGTTAGGAATGTATGTCGAACGGTGAGAAACTGCTTGCGTTTCCAAGTTCACAACCGACTAGGACGTAGCGAGGCACATCAAAGCCGAGTCTCTGTCGTCATGACATATCCTTGACCCCGGTTAGATCATTGTCGGGGCAAGAGCGACATCCGCTGAGACTAAAATCTCGGCCGACGGGACCACAACATTGGAGTGTGGTCCCGCCGAGATTAGAGACCTGAGAGTGATCACAGACACTAGCCTGTCGTGACCAACAGGTGGCCCTAACTTGCAGTGTTTGTGACGAGCTTCCTGATTTTGTCGATCGCGACTTCCACAGTTTCACCGTAAGAGATCGTGCCCTCAAACTCGCCTTGGTCGTTGACCAGAAACACCGAAGCGGTGTGGTTCATCGTGTAATCTTCTCCATCGAGGGGCACCTTTTCCGCCAGCACCCTCCAGGCAGCGACAATTTTGTCGATTTCTTCCTGCGCGCCGGTGACACCGATCATCCTGTCGGAAACGAAGCTGACATAACCTTTGATCACGTCCGGTGTGTCCCGTAGCGGGTCGACCGAGACGAAGACCCCTTGAAGGTCATCGGCCTCTTCGCCCAATTGCTGAAACCACAGTTGCATCTCCGCCATGGTGGTCGGACACACATCCGGACAATGTGTAAAGCCAAAGAACAGCAGCGACGGCTGACCGACCAGCATCGTCTGGTCGACCGTATTGCCGTTGTGATCAACAAGCGAATATGTGCCGCCGCCAATCCCGGAAGCTGCCGCTTCATCCGTCCCGCGGGTGAGATAGATCACGCTGGCACCCAGGGCGGCGACAACAACCGCCGCCCAGAGCACAAGCCGCAACCTGCCAAGGTTTGCGTCAGCCATGGTTGTGTTCACCCGATGTCATGTCACCGTGGGAAGAATGGTCCATCGCGCCCGATGCACCAATGCCGCCGATGTCGAGCACAACATCGACCGTCCCGGCCTGTTCAAACGTCAGGGTGACGGTAACCGTTTCGCCTTCGACCAGTGGCTGGTTGAGCTGCATGAACATCAGGTGCATGCCCCCCGGCGCCAGCGTCACGGTTTCCCCGGCAAGCAAGGGAATGCCATCCTCCATCTCGAACATTTTCATGATGTCGTTTTCGACAGTCATATTGTGCAATTGCACTTCGCCAGCCACGTCTGAAGCTGCTGCGATCAGCGTGTCATCGCCCGAACCATTATTGACAATGGTGATGTAGCCGCCTCCGACCGGTGCAGCGGGGAGTGTGGCGCGGGCAAATCCGCCCCTGATCTCGAGATCGCCCAACGTGACCGGATAAGAATGGCCCACCATCTCTTCGTCAGTCATGTCATGTCCTGCATGCGCACCATGTCCGGCATGCTCATCCGTGCCCGCAGCGGTGCGCAGCGTCACTTGCGGCGCCGGATCACCTTCACTGTCATCGGCGGTTGCGACCCAAATAAGGCTCTCCCCGTTTTCGCATTCCTGCACGGCTGGGAAGTAGACAATGTCGCCGTCTGAAAACGTGTCGGCAAAGGTGCCGCGTAGCGTGAACTGATCGAAATGGGCGTCCGGAAGGTGCCCCCCGGACCAGCTCACTTCGACAACACCTTCTGTGACCTCACTGCCGTGGTTCTTATAGGTGTGGGCATAGGTGCCGGTCACAGTCTTGAGTTCCCATCCGGCGTGCGGCATGGGTTTGACGCTGTGGAACCCTTCAGGAATCTGCACACGAAGTGCAGTAGTGGCGGCGTCGCCGCACCCGTGAGGCACATTGAGCACAGCCATATAGCTGGAGCCGATGTTGGCCTCCTTATGCTCGAGCGTCATGTGCGCAAAAGCGGGGGAGGGAAGGCAGGAAAGAAAGGTTGCGGCAACGGCCGCAGAGGAAATCAGGCGGTTCATTTGGGAACTCCGAATAAAATATGGTCTGAAACAGCGGCCAGAGCCGCCAAGAACGTTCAGACGCTGATCGGAGGTGCCCTTGAACGATAGACCTCTTTCCAGAGAGTCGGCTGGGCAGAAGCCAGATCCTCGACATAGGTAACTCTGGCGAATGCGAAGTCGACGGGCTCGGCTGCGCAGGGTGGCGCAGGCAACACCACCACAGATACCCGGCAGGCGTGACACGGCGCATGGGCGCCGCCGCCATCGCCCGAAGGATCGCCACCGCAAAAAATGACAACTGGATTGCCTGCAGAATAGGCCGCACCATCAAAAGGCTGGGCGGTCACCTGATGCGGCGCCAGCGACAAAAGGAACAGCGCCAGCACCACAAGTGCTGTCAGTGTTTCTTTCGCGATCTGCCTCGTCAGGTGCATGAATCCCTCGCTCTGCAGCTCGGTTTACCCAGAAATTAGCTCAAGGCAATGCGGCAATTTGGGACTGCTGGCATCTTGCGATGACGAATCAGAAAAATATTTGGTTGCCAACACGCGTTGTCATGTTTCATGCTTAGCGTGATGGTTCCCGTCAGCTGCCGACGCGGCGCGGGATTAAAAGGGAACACGGTGAGGCGTATCCATCAGGAGCCGAATCCGTGGCTGTCCCCGCAACTGTAAGCGGTGAGCAGGTTCAATTTGACCACTGGCCAATTGGCCGGGAAGGTTTGAACAAACTGCTTTGACCCGCAAGCCAGGAGACCTGCCGTCATCCTTTCAACTCAACCCGGCCGGGGTGTGCCGAGGAAGACGATGATGACGACAAGACATTTCCGGTCCTGCCTTCTGATTGGTTCGCCAAAGCCCCGCAGCCGCGTGGCGGAGGCCCAAATTGGTCGACACACCCTGGTTTACTGACCTGTTTCACGGCACAAGGCCCGCTCGCCTTGACATCGAAGGCGTCAGCTGGGGCGTCGACAGGGCGCAGCCTATCCTGCATCCTCTGGTCGCATCTGCGGAACCGGGCGAGGTTCTGGCAATCGTCGGTCCGAATGGTGCTGGCAAATCGACGCTTTTGCGCTGCCTCTACCGTTTCTACAGGCCCGTCACCGGCAAGGTCCGGCTCGATGGCGAGGACATCTGGGCCATGTCACCGCGCCAGGTGGCCCGGCGCATCGCCACAGTATTGCAGGAACCAGCCTCCGATTTCGGCCTCACCGTTGCCGAGGTCATTGAACTCGGGCTGACCCCGCACGCAAAATCCTGGAACACGAGCACCTCGGACTATGCCGATGTGGAAGCCGCGCTCGCCCTGCTCGAACTCGACAGGTTCGCTTCCCGTCAATTCGGTTCCCTTTCCGGCGGTGAAAAACAACGTGTGATGATCGCCCGTGCACTGGTGCAGCGCCCCGATGTGCTCATCCTCGATGAGCCCACCAACCATCTCGATATCCGCCACCAGCTCGAAATCCTCGAACTGCTCGAAGCGCTGCCCTGCACGGTCATCGTCTCCCTGCACGATTTGGCGCTGGCCAGCGCCCATGCACAGAAAATCCTCGTGCTCGACGGCGGCAAGGCGGCCGCTTCGGGTGAACCGTCCAAAATCCTGACGCCCGAGCGCATTCGCAAGACCTTCGCAGTCGAAACCGCCATCGACACGCATCCGGCCACCGGCCGCCCGCGCTTTTCCTTTCATCTGCAACGCTGATCATTCAAGGAGCAACATCATGCGTTATTCCCTGCCGCTCGCCGCGGCATTTACCCTCGCGGCCATCGCCGCCCCGCTGGCCCAGGAGTTCCCGGTCACCGTGCAAAGCTGTGACCGCGAGGTCACCTTCGACGCGCCGCCGGAGCGGGCGGTCTCCAACGACGTCAATCTCACCGAAATGATGCTGGCTCTCGGTATCACCGATCACATGGTCGGCTATACTGGCGTTTCCGGCTGGAAGACCCTCGACGAGCGCCTGCGCGAAGGCATCGAGGAACTGCCCGAACTCGCCCCACAGTACCCGTCCAAGGAAGTGCTGCTCGGCGCCGATGCCGACTTCTATTTCGCCGGCTGGAACTATGGCATGCGCGTCGGCGGCGAGGTCACCCCGGAAACCCTCGGCGAATTCGACATCGCGGTCTACGAACTGACCGAAAGCTGCATCCACATCATGGACAAGGACAAGGCCTCCATCGAGGACCTCTACAATGACCTGTTGAACCTCGGCAACATTTTCGGGGTCAGCGACCGCGCCGAGGAACTGGTGGCCGGCTACCGCGCCGAGCTCGAAGCCTTCCAGGCCGACCTGCCACCCCTTGAGGAGCCGGTCTCCGTCTTCATCTACGATTCCGGCGAGAGCAAGCCGTTCACCGCGGGCCGCTACGCCATGCCGACCGCCCTCATCGAGGCCGCCGGCGGCACCAACATCATGGATGATGTGGATTCCAGCTGGGTCGAAGTCGGTTGGGAGCCCGTCATCGAACGCAATCCGGATTTCGTGGTCATCGTCAACTATGGCGAAGTCACCGCCGAACAGAAGGCCGATTTCATGCGCAACAATCCCGCCTTCGCCGATATCCCGGCCGTGGCCAATGACCGCTTCTTCACCCTCGAATATGTCGAGGCGACTCCGGGCCCGCGCAACATCGAAGCGATCAAGCGGCTCGCCGCGGCCTTCCGCGCAGATTAGGTCGAAGGACGATTGTGTCGCATAAACATCTGAGTGCCGGGTGGCGGCACACCGTCCAGCATCATGTGCCAGCCCTGCTCATCGGGCTGGCACTTGTTCTGTTCTGCATCATGCTTTTAGCCATTGGCATCGGCGCTGTACCGATTGAGGTCGAAACCGTCTGGGGCGTTCTCCAGTCCAAACTCTTCCCCGGCAGCATCGAGCCGACCTGGTCTTCCGGCCGCGAGAACATCGTCTGGGAAGTACGCGCGCCCCGCGTTGTTCTGGGCGCGCTCGTCGGCGGCTCGCTGGCCATCATCGGCGCCGCTCTGCAATCTGTCACGCGCAACCCGCTGGCCGATCCGCATCTGCTCGGCGTGTCCGCCGGGGCTGCATTCGGTGCAATTGCCGCCCTGTTGCACACAGGCATGATTTTCGGGCTGATCACGGTGCCCCTGTTCGCCTTCATCGGCGCGCTGGTCGCGACCGGACTTGTGCTCATTGCCACCAATCTCACCCATGCCCAGTCCGCCGACAGGCTGGTGCTGGCCGGTGTCGCCATCGGCTTCATCATCACCGCGCTCGGAAACCTGCTTGTCTTTCTGGGCGACCCGCGCGCCGCACACACCGTCGTGTTCTGGATGCTCGGCGGTCTGGGCCTGGCTCAGTGGGCGCAACTGATATATCCGCTCGGCGCATTCATTGTGTGTGGGGCCTATCTGCTGGCCAACGCCCGCAGCCTGAATGCCATGACACTGGGCGATGAAAGCGCGACCTCGCTGGGCATCCCAGCGCGCCGCTTTCGCATGATCGTTTTCATCGTCTGCGCCTTGCTCACGGGGACCGCAGTCGCCTTTTCCGGGGTCATCGCCTTTGTGGGGCTAATGATCCCGCACATTGTGCGGTTCATCGTCGGAGGGGATTATCGCCGGGTCTTACCTGTTTCGGCTGTCGTCGGAGCCATCTTTCTTGTCGCGGCAGACATAGCGGCCCGTACACTACTCGCGCCGCAGGACATGCCCATCGGAGTGCTAACCGGACTTATCGGCGGAGTTGCTTTCGTGGTTCTGATGCGACGGCGTCGCTGAGACATCTGAAGCAGAAATGCGATTGTCTGTGTGCCGCTATCGAGTGATCACTGCACTTTCCGTACCCGTTTTCTACGGTGTGACGACGTTTCGTCTGGCAGTGAAATTACGAACGCGTGCTCAAGTTGCTGGTGTTGTAGATCGGCTCCAAACTCAGGTTCGACACGCTCATTCCCGTGCCAGCTTGTACCGCCCCTCAACCAGCTCGATCACCAACCCCTGTTTCTTCTTCTCGGTCGAGATGACGGCACGCACAGTGTGTCTCTGCCAGCCGCAGGCTTTCATCAGTTCGTCGACGGTCGCGCCGTTCGGCCGGCTGATCAGTTTGACCAGGGTCTGAGCTTTGGTGGGCTTGGACTTGGTTGCCATCAATCATCTCCTTGAGGTGGGCGATGATGGCAACACGCTTACTATTGGGCGTTAGTCCAGTCTGGTGCGCGTACGCAGTACCTGATCGCGCCAGAGAATCTTAGCGTCAGGGTGTCAACGGATCGTTATCACCTCAAAGGGGTCTAGTCGGGCAGACAATCATCGACTTACTGGCACCCGACGAGCATCTGGCAGCTGAGAACGACACCTGAGTGCCGCCGCTTGGCAATTGGCCGAGGGTCCCACACGTGTTAGGTAATTAGTATGTCGAAGCCCTTGCTTTACCTGGTGAATGGAAACTCAAACTCCATGCTGACTGCGCGACTTGCGGCGCTCGCAAGCGCCCGCGTAGGCGTTGAGATGAAGATTGAATCGGCGACCGTTGTGGAGTCGCCTTTTCAGATTCTCACACGCAGCGACGTCGCTCGTTCAGCAGTCCACATTCTGGATCACATCGAAGCCAGGTTTTCGGAAGCTGATCGCCAAAAGCCCTCCGCAATTATTCTCGCTTGCTTTGGTGAGCCTGGCCTTGGAGCGGTTCGCGACACGGTTGATGTTCCGGTGTTCGGACTGCTGGAAAGTTCAGCACGTGCTGCGTCACAGCTTGGTGCATTTTCGATCCTTACTCCAGGCGATCCATGGCCACCGCAACTGCAAGATCTACTTCGTGTCTATCAATTGAGCGGTCATTGCCGCGAGATAGCGGTGTATTCGGACGCGGCCCTCTCCAGCGATATGAATCATGCAAGAGCAGCCATTGAACATGACTGTAATCGTCTTGCCGCTCGACACGACGTGACCTCTGTCATTCTAGGAGGGGCGCTTGCCGCTGGGCTTGCATCAAATATTGAGCCTCCCTCGGGCGTTGCTGTAATTGACGGATTTCTGGCCACCGTGGACGCGTGCCTTCGAGAGTTGTCTCTAACCCCAGCTGAGGTTTAGTGGCACCGCGCCTGCGTTTCAGTTGGCGCAACGGCGACTTAGAATCTGTCCGGCAAGAATGTCACCAGCCCTGGGAAGACAATTACAACCGCCACGAGCAACAAAAGCGCACCGATGAACGGCGCGACCCCGATGAAGATGTCGGTGATCGGGCCTTTGCCTCGGATGCCCTGAACCACATATAGGTTCATACCAACAGGAGGTGTGATGAGCGCCAATTCCATCATAAGTACCAAGAAGATACCGAACCAGACAGGATCAATGCCCAGAAAACTGATGATCGGAAAGACGATGGGTATCGAGGCAACCATCATCGACATGGTCTCAAGAAAACATCCCAAAACCAGGTAGAATAAGACCAACAACCACAAGGTCTCAACTGGGCCGATTCCGAGGTCGGCGATCAGCGAACTCATGGCCTGCGGGACCCCGATGACGTTGGCGATGAAACTCAGATAGAAGGCGGCAACCATGATCAATAGGATCATTGCCGTCATTTTGATGGTTGCGAGGAATGCGCCATGCAACATGGCGACGCTGAATGATCTGTTGATTACCGCGAGCAGTAAGGCCAATACCACCCCAATTGCGGCAGCTTCGGTCGGGGTTGCGATACCTCCATAGATGGTACCGAGTACTACCACGAAGATGCCAACCGGGGGCAGGAGCCCGCTCAGCCTTGCGAGTCGGACGCTTAGCGGCGCTGTTTTCTCTTGCTGACCAGCGATTTTCGGGGCGATCACAGTGGCAATTATGACGGCCACCATGAACAGTCCGGCTAGAACCAACCCCGGTATAAGCCCGGCGAGGAACAGGTCCCCGACCGAGGTGTCCGTCATCGCGCCGTAGATTATCAGGTTGACGCTGGGTGGAATGAGAATCCCCAAGGTGCCGCCAGCGGCAATCGTACCGTATACCCAGCGATCGTTGTAGCCGCGTTGTTTCAACTCGGGGATTGCGACTGATCCAATGGTCGCGGCGGTCGCAACCGACGATCCGGAAATTGCAGCGAACATGGCGCTGGCGCCGATGTTCGTGTGCAAAAGTCCACCAGGCAAGCGCTGTAGCCAGTCGGAAAGACTTGAGTACATCCGATCCGTGACCCCGGACCTCAGTAGGAGCTCGCCCATCAGTATGAACAGGGGAATGGCCGTCAGAATATAATTATTGAGAGTCGACCAGAGCTGCGAGCCGAACGTCGCCAGTATTCCAGGTCCCATGACCACAATGCCGCCGACAATGCTGACGACGAACATGGCCGTAGCGACGTGCAGACCCGCCGCCATGCAAACCAACAACAAGCCGAAGCCGAGAAGTCCACCAATTGCACCGATCATGTCACACCTTTTCCGTGCGAAGCGGACTGGTCCTGCGCTTCAGCCTTTGCGGTGATTTCACCTGGCCGCGGACCAAATTCCTCGTTGGCCGATTGTGCGTCGCGCCAGCTGGCTTTGATGGCCTCGATAGTCAGCCATGTACACACGAGGCTGAAAAATGCGAGCCCGAGCAGCCACAGGCCCTGCGGAATCCAAAGGGGTGTGCGCAACGGTGTGAAAGAGGTGCTTTGAAGCGCCAGACTTTGCGAGAATGCAATTCCGCCTTGCCAGGCCATATACAGGGAAAACGCAGCAAGACTTGCGTAGGCTAAGATATTGAGAATCGCTTGGGCAGAGACTGGCACGCGCGCCCAAACGAGATCGATCCGCGTGTGGGCTCGCTCAACCAGAGCGATTGAAAAGCCAGTGACGCTGGCTATGGCAAGTATGTAGCCCCCCAACTCATCGGCGGCCTGAAAAGAGAACGAAAAGAGCTTCCGACTCACAACTTCGGCCGCAACAATGAGGGCAAGCATGAGCACTGCCCAGCCGGAGGCCAATGCCAGATATCTTGAAGCTTCGCGCAGGAATGGCATGGGTTTCACCTTCGACGAGTTGCGCAGGCGGCACTTACCGCCTGCGCGTCTGATCTATTCTGGAATGGAGTAGCCGCGAGCAGCGCCGATCGAAGCGTTCCACGTGCTCACGCAGTCTTCGTAAACAGCGTTACACGCCGCGCCCCACTCGGGCAGTATCTGTTCGGTAACGGCGGCGCTGAGGTTTTGGCGGTCCTGATCGGTGACTTCGCCGAGCGCCATCTCAAATTTGGTGTAACCCTCGCAATCATCAGCGCCGACATTGCAGGCGATCGCCTGGTCAGACAGGGCATCCGCGCGCACCCACATTTCTTCTTCCAGAGCTTTGAAGGCGTCTAAGAGCGCGTGTTGCTGATCTTCCGACAGGGCATTCCATTTTGAGAGGTTCATGAAGTGCGCGTTCATCGCCCAATTGATGCCGGCCGGTATCAGATTGGCCGTCACTTCCGGCCATTTGCCGGTATTCCCGGAGGTGGGCGATGTGATGGCGCAATCTACAACCCCGCGTTGGAGTCCGAGATAAACTTCGGGAAAACTCATGGTGACCGGAATCGCGCCGAGTGCCGTAACCAGTGCGGACATTGACGCCGTGTAAGATCGGACTTTCTTGCCTTGCAAGTCGGACAGGCTCGCCACGTCGTCGTTGCAATAGAAGACTTGCGGCCCGAAGGGCCACAAGGTCATCACTTTGACCCCGAAGCGCGCCTCGACGCGTTCGCTGAACACAGCGCGATAGGCCTCCACCGAAGTTCGGAGGTCATCTAGTGTTGGAGAGACACCAACCAGATCGATGCCATCAAGAAATGTGTCATCGCGCGCCACCGGCCCAATCGATGACTGTACGATATCGAAGGCTCCACTTCCCACGACTCGCAAGGTGTCCTCCATATTGATGCCAGCAATGTCGAGGTTCCGGTAGTTGACGGTCAGGTCGATAGAGGTCGAGGCAGCGAGATTGTCGTAGAACTCGGTTTCGGCTTCCACCTGGGTGGTATTTGTGGTGACTGCCCCCAATACATTGAAACTGATGTCCTGTGCACTAGCAGGGATGGTCATCGCTCCTGCCAGCCCGATCGCTGTGGTGAATGCGGCCATCTGCCTTGCGGCGACAGACGAAGTGTTCTGCATGGTTCCGATCCTTTTCTCTGTTCGACGGCCCGCGCCATCATTTCGGGTGATCGGACATTTGCCGTTGAACTCTTCCATCGGCGCACGCCCTCGAAAGCCTGCTGCCCAATTGTGCGGCAATTCTTGCTCTCGACAAAATTTTAGGCACAACTTGGCATTTCAATCAATACGATTGGCGACAATTTTTGCAGAATGTGTCGCCGAACTTTGAGGAAGTAGCACGTGAAGTCTCAATATAATCGAGCATGAACAAGCTGTTAGTGTAGATTCGAAACTTCATTGGGCGTGTGATTCTAGCCATCCAGGATCGAAAAGGTTCGCGTTTTGTCGCCAATATGCTCTTACATTCGCGCCAAATATCATCTACATGATGCGATGGAACCGCGAAACGGAAGTCAAGAATGAACAAGGCGAACGACCAAGCATCCCTTGAAAAGGCAGGCCCTCAGTTGTCACTGGAAGAGGTGCGTGCGCAAATCGTGGACGCGATCGTGAACCATCAACTCCTTCCCAAGACCAAGCTGGGTGAAGAAAAGCTTGCGCAAGCGCTCAAGGTGTCGAGAGCTCGAATACGAGAGGCGCTGGCGCGACTTGAGGTCGAACATATGGTTGTCTCGATACCGAACCGGGGCACTTTTGTCGCTGCGCCGTCCATCAGCGAAGCGCGGCAGATACTTCACGCTCGGCGTGTCATAGAGTCAGAAACTGTGCGTATGCTTGCTCGATCGGCGACGCGAACCCAGATCAAAGAGCTGACCCGTTGTGTTGCTGCAGAGAGGGAAGCTTGGAAGTCCGGCGATCGGCAGCGCGCAATAGCGTTGTCACGCGAGTTCCATTCCCTGATAGCAGAAATGTCGGGAAATGCCATCCTCGCCGACCTATTGCGCCAGGTTGTGGCCCGTATGTCTTTGGCCATCGCGCTCTACGACAGGGCGCACAAACCCGACTGCATGTTTGACGAACATGTCGATTTGCTCGACGCTATTTCCAAGCATGATGAAGATCGCGCGACGCAAATTGCCCTCGGGCATTTGGATCACATGGAAGAAGCCTTGGACTCCATTCCTGACGAGGAGGCCGAACCAGATCTTGCGAGTATTTTTGGTACTCAGGAATGAGCCGTACGCGCAATCTGGTCGGTTACGCTGATAGCCCTCCTCATCCAAACTGGCCCAATGGCAGCCGCATCGCTTTGCAGATTGTGATCAACTACGAAGAAGGCGCAGAACGCTCCGTTGAACATGGCGATGTCGGACCAGAAACATTGAACAGCGATAATCCAGCGCCAAGCGGCCGTCCGGGGCATCGTGATTTTGTAACCGAGTCCCACTATGACTACGGCGCCAGAGTTGGCTATTGGCGCCTGATGCGCATCTTTGATAGTCGAAAACTGCCTGTAACCGTGTTTGCTGTGGCTGAGGCGATCGCGAAGAACCCCGCGGTCGGGCGCCACCTTGCGCAAAGCCAACACGAGGTCTGTTGCCACGGCTTGCGGTGGATCGACTATGGTGACGTGCCGGAACACGTCGAGCGAGAGCACATGAGAAATGCTTACCTCCTGCTCGAGCAGACAACCGGTAAGAAAATTACGGGCTGGTACACAGGTCGGATAAGCGCCCACTCTCGGCGACTAGCGGCGCTGCATGGCGGACTGGTTTACGACTCGGATGCCTATGATGATGATCTGCCTTACTGGGTCACCGAGCGTGACAAGCCGTGGCTCGTAATCCCCTACTCTTTCGACAATAACGACATGCGGTATGCCAGCTCACCGGGTTTTGACACTCCGGATGACTTTTTCAACCACCTGAAAGCAAACTTCGACGCGCTTTACGACGAGGGAGAGACCTCGCCTAAGATGATGTCGGTGGGATTGCACTGCCGACTTTCTGGCAAGCCGGGCCGCGCAGCGGCAGTGGCGCGTTTCATTGACTACGCTCTAGCGCACGAAGACGTTTGGATTTGTCGACGATCCGACATTGCAAGGCACTGGATTAGCACGCAGACAAGCGAAAAGCGGCCAGGCAACCCCGTTAAGATCGCAAACTCTCAAGCATCATAGCCATTTAATCTGGGTGAGGGTTTTCATAGGATGACCTGCTCTTCCCACCCCAGCGGCAGCCCGGCATCGTGGATCAGCGCGTCGGCGGTCATGTCCTGAGGCTGGGTGCCATTCAATATGGCTTCGACCAGTTCGGGCGCTAGGAACCCCAGCCGCACCACATGACCGACATAAGAGACGGTCAGTCCCTCAGCCTTGGCGATCTCGCCGATGGTTGCGACCTCGCCGGTGATCAGTTGCTGGGCCCAGACATGACCGCGAGCGACGGCGGTGACGAGAGCCTGGTCGGGCTCACGTTCGACGGGACGGTCCCCGAGGACCATCTTGGTCTGAACGCCGCGCCGGCGCACGTTGAGTGGTGCACGCAAGATTATCGGCTCGGCGTCATCGTCCGATGCTTTTGGCAGCCCGAGAGCTGAGCGGAGTCCAGACCGATCAAGCGCCAGGTCGAGATGATCCGGGTGATAGGTGACGCCAGCGACCAGCTCGCCAAAGGTCTCGAGATGCTCGGGATCGAGGGGCTGGTGCAGTTGTTCGGCAAACGTGTTCGCCGCGCCGATGGCCGTCGGGATCTCGCGGGGATCGAGCACACCCAGGTCAGGCAAGAGGCGGGCACTGTCGGTCAGATATGACCGCAGTGCTTGCAGAACCGCGGTTTCCATCTCAGGGGCAGGGAGCCGCAGCGGCTTCTCGTCGCCCGAAGTCACATAATAGCGATATCGGGTGGAGCCCTTTTGCGCGTGGTCGACCTTCATCGGCCGTTCCTCCGCGTCGGTCAGCAGACCGGCGAGCAGGCTCGAATGATCGGCCCGGGTCCGGCGCGTGCGCCCGCCTTGGGCGTTGGCTTCCAACTGGTCTTGAATCTTCTGCCAGGTGTCCTGATCGATGATCGGCTTGTGTTTGCCCTTGTAGGACGTGTCCTTGTGCGGGATCCGGCCGATGTAGACCGGGTTTTGCAGCATCCGATAGAGATGCCCGCGGGTAAACGTGAGCCCACCAGAGCGTTTGCCTTTGGTCGAGATCCGTTCTGCGGTTTTGATCCCTTCCCGTTTGAGCCGATCCACCAAAGGCGCGACGGAGCCTTCTTCCAGATAAAGGTCAAAGATGCGCTGCACATTGTCGGCGTCAGCTTCGTTGATCACCAGTTCCCGGTCTTGGACATCGTAGCCCATGGGGATGGACCCACCCATCCAGAGGCCCTTCTTCTTCGAGGCAAGAATCTTGTCTCTGATCCGTTCGCCGGTGAGTTCACGTTCGAACTGGGCAAAGGACAGCAAAACATTGAGCATCAGCCGGCCCATTGAGTCGCCGGTGTTGATGCTCTGCGTGACCGAGACGAAGCTGACCTGGTGCTGCTCGAACAGTTCGGCCAGCTGCGCAAAGTCCATCAGCGAGCGGGTCAGGCGATCGATCTTGTAGACGACGATGACATCGATCTCGCCGGCGCCGACCTTGTCCAGCAGTCGCTGCAGGGCAGGGCGATCTAGGGTGCCCCCGGAATAGCCGCCATCATCAAAGTGATCCGGGATCAGCTCCCAGCCTTCGTGTTGTTGGGACGCAATGTAAGCTTCACCTGCCGCCCGCTGCGCATCGAGCGAGTTGAACGATTGCTCTAATCCCTCTTCACTGGACTTGCGCACGTAAATCGCGGCACGGACAGATATGTGGCTCATTGTGCGGCCTCCGTCTGATCATTACCGACATTGCCTGCGGGTTCGATGCGGCCACGTTGCGTAATAGGAGCACGTGGCGCTGTGAGCCCGAAGAAACGGGGTCCAGACCAGCGGGTGCCTGTGATCGCCGAGGCAACCGCTGACAGGGTGGAATAGGTTTTGCCGCACCAGACATATCCCCCGCGGACCACGTCCACGACTTCGGTCTGGCCGTCCCATTCTCGCACCAGCTGGGTGCCCGGTGACAGTTTGATCTGTCGGGCCCTGGATGAGTGCCGGTCGGAAACTGTGCCGTCGATGCGAGCGGCATGATCTGCTGCAGCGATCTTGCGCAGCTGGCGTTTTGTTGCCGAGGACAGCCCGCCGTGCACTTGTTCTTGCAGACGGTAGGCAATGGCACGGCGCAGAAAGGGCGCGCGGATGCCTCGGGGCGTCGGGACCTTGAACAGGTCCCGCCAGCGTGTCTGCAGGGACTTGATGTCTTTTGTCTCGAGCTCTGCAATCTCGCGGCGCACATCGGCTTCGGTCAAACGTTTGGCCATCAGTAGATCACCCGATAGATGCGACCCCGGTCCTTTGTGACCTCGGACACGATCTCAAAGCCAGATGACCGCAAGGTGCTCAGAAGTGCCCGAACCGATGACGGCTGCCAGCGGGTCGCTTCCACCATCTCCGCAACACTGGCCCCGCCAGAGTGTTCGAGCAGGGTCAAGATGACTTCCCGCCCGGATACATGAGGAGGTGCTGATGTAGGAGCTGGACCCGTCATGACGACGTGGACCAGGCCAACGACTGTTTTGAAGAGCATCGAACTCCACCACATTACGGGCCACAACCAGGCCCTGGTACAAGGTCAAGCCCGGAGTGCGTTCCGGGCGGATGGGCGATGCAGGCTCATGTTAGCTTACTGACCGGGGGTCAGGCAACTTGTGGAAGTTGCGTCCAAAGCAACAAGGGCATTCATTGGAATTGTCCCCGCACCGCATCCATCCCGTTTCATCGAATCGTCTTATCGCGTTGCTGATTAGTCGCACGTCCAGGGCAACTATTTGAGTCGACAAGTGGTTAAGCGCAAATGGCTATTTGGGTTGAACTTCTGAAGTTGATCGAAATGTTTATGAGCGAGAGTTTTTATTCAATGTGTATGCGCAGCGGGTGTCGAGCTTGTCGACGCTGACCGGCGCATGATCGGCGAAATGATGGCAGGTGTGGTCTGCTCGGCCGCACTAACCGTCCAACACCGAGGTAATTTAATGGACGCTCAACTCGATATTGAACCTTCGCTTATTGCCAAGGGCGACGAAGTAATTCGCCTGTTTCGAAATGGCCACCGCGAGATTGTGCTTTCTGGTCCGGCCGGCACTGGGAAGACTTCTCTCATTCGATATATCTGTGATCAGCTTGGCGACGGTGTCGTGGTGGTTGCCTATACCGGGCAAGCTACGCGAATGCTGGCTCGGCGCGGCATCAAAGCCGCCACCATTCATCGCACAATCTACATCCCCAAAGAGCAGGCCGCGGCAGAAGCTGATGAGCTTCGGAAAGAGATAAAGAAGCTTGAGAAGAAAGGCGGCGATGAAGGTCGCATCTCCGTGCTTTCTGCCAAGTTGCAGAAACTTGTCGAGCCAGGCTTCGTGATCAATGAAGAGTCTGTTCTGAACGACGCTCGCCTCTGCATCGTCGATGAAGTCTCCATGCTGGGTGAAAAACTCGGAGAGGACCTTGTTGGTTTTGGGTGTCCAGTACTCGCAGTTGGCGACCCGTTCCAACTCGGCCCGGTGAAGGACAGAGCATGTTTCGATCTCGACATTCCCGATGTCGAACTGGATGAGGTCTTTCGCCAGGGTGAGGGAGGCGTTCTGGACCTTGCCACGGCACTGCGCAAAGGGCGGGTTCGCAACTTAAAGCCCTATCGACCCGATGTTGTCTCGCGGCGCCATGAAAAGATGAACAACGACGACCAGACAAAATGGATGGTCGAAGCTGATCAGATCATCTGCTGGAACAACAACACCCGGCGAGGGATCAACCGGCGCATGCTGAAGCATCTCGGTCTCAACAAATCGCCGTACCCACAAGGCGACCCAGCCGAGAAGTTGATCTGTCTGCGAAACAACTATTCGTTGGGTATCATGAATGGTCAGCCGGTCCGTCTTGAAAACTTTAAGGATACCGGCGATCCGCTCTCATTCACCGCCGACGTGTTTGTCGACGATGCCGATGGCTGGACATATTGTGGCGAGGTCGACG
Source organism: Devosia sp. (assembly GCA_017794705.1). GTDB lineage: Bacteria > Pseudomonadota > Alphaproteobacteria > Rhizobiales > Devosiaceae > IH3. The sequence continues at coordinate 2,224,930 of CP051235.1, forward strand.
TCTACAAAGGACATTTCGATTTTACTGCATTAAGGCTGCACGACCACAAAGCAAAGGATCGGGTTGCAATTGATGCCCCGTCAAATCGAGGCCTGTTCGAATGTGACTGGGGGTTTTGTGTAACTGCCCACAAGGCGCAAGGTAGCGAATGGGACAGTGTTTTGATCCTGGATGAGACAGCGGGTATCCGATATATCGAGCAAAAACGCCACAATGCTTCGGAGGACGAAGCACGGCGCAAGGCGCGTCGGTGGTTGTACACAGCCGTCACTCGTGCAGCCAAGAAGGTTCGTCTGATCACGAAGTGGGGTGATCGATGAAGCCCCGCTTCTCCCGCGTTCCACCCGACCTCAAAGCCATCCCACGTTGGGTGCTGTGGCGGTGGTCGGGTGGCACCAAGATTCCGACCCGGCCTAACAGCATGGACGCAGTCAGCGCCCATGATCCTGTGCACTGGATGACTTTCGACGCAGCGCTAGAGGCGCTGTGTCGAACGAAGCCGGGATGGCGGGCCATTTCCGGGCACGGCGGAGGGCTCGGCTTTATGCCCTCAACCGACGACGACGTTGTTTTCGTCGACCTGGACGGGTGTCGCGACCCGGCCACAGGTGAGATTGCCCGATGGGCGCAGGAAGCCTCGAGCCTGTTCGGCGATGCCTACACCGAGGTTTCGCCGTCCCAGACGGGTCTACGCATTCTGTGTCGCGGTCCGGTGCAGCCTGCTCGTTCCAAGCTACAGGCCCAGGTCGATGTGCCGGACGGCGATCTCACCGTGGACGGCAAAGCCGCTTACGTCGAAGCGTACGCTTTAGGCCAATTCTGCACCGTCACCGGCCAACACTATTCAGGGCGCTCCGAACTCGTTGACTGCGTAGCTGGCTGGAACAAGCTTATGGCGCAGTTCGGCGGGCAGGACCTCGATCGGCACGAGGGACCAATGCGGCACTACGGCGATGTGGACCTCGAAGTTGTTGCCGACGCCCTGAAGCATTTCAGTTCGGACGACGTCGACCGGAACACTTTCGTCGGCATTGGCGAATTGCTCAAGCAGCAGTTTGGCGAAGAGGGCTTCGCGGTCTGGGCTGACTGGATGGACAAGTCGCCCATCAATGACCCTGAGGCCACTGAGGCTATGTGGGCGAGTATGGGTGGAAAAGCGCATTCCATGACGCTGGGCACCGTCTTCTGGCACGCCAGACGGAACGGCTGGACGGCGCCTTGGACGCCTGTTCGTGCAACTGACATTTACGATAGAGGCCAGACGGTCTCAGCGGAGGACATTTATGGCCGATAATCCGATCGACGAAATGAACGAAAAGCACGTGCTGGTCATGATCAACGGTCAAGCGCGTGTATTCACCTGGCAGCAGGACCCGACCGATGCGGCCAATCCCAATGCTCTTCGGCCAACATTCTCACCGCCTTCGCAAATGTCTCAATATTACGCCAATCGGTTTGTGCGGATTGAGTATGAGACCGCGAACGGCACACAGATCCGCGAAGAGCCACTGTTCAAAGTCTGGATGAGGAGCAGCAGCCGACCCACCGCTGTTGACACCATCCTTGACCCCGATGCGGGACGCTTCTCCGGCGAGGCACTCAACCTCTGGCGGGGGTTTGATGTTAACCCGCAGGAAGGCGAGTGGGCGCTCATTCGGGAACACATTGTTGATGTCATCTGCGCCGGCAATAGTGAGCATGCCGAGTACTTGTTGAACTGGGTCGCCTGGAAGCTGCAGAACCCGACCAAAATGCCCGAAGTGGCCGTTTGCCTGATTGGACGGAAAGGCGGCGGCAAAGGCACGTTTGTCTCGCTGTTGATGAAGATTTTCGGTCACCACAGCTTGCAGATTTCGGAACGTGCGCAGCTCGTCGGCAAGTTCAACGCGCATTTCTTGAATTGCTTGTTGCTTAACGCCGATGAGGCGCTGTGGCCCGGCAAAGAGCAGGACGATGGGCCGTTGAAGCGCATCATCACCGAGCCGACCTTGGCGGTTGAGCAGAAGGGTATCGATGTCTACCGCGCACCCAATCTGCTCGCTCTTGTCCTCACTGGTAACAGCGAATGGATGGTGCCCGCCAGCGAAGACGAACGCCGATATTTTGTGGTCCGCGTGTCGGACAGCCATCTGCAAGACCACGCCTACTTCAAGGCATTGCGCGAAGAGATCAACAAGGGGGGCGCTGAGGCGTTCCTCCATGCGATGCTGAACCGCCCACTCGGCCAATGGCACCCACGCGAGGGCGTGCCGGAAACCGAAGCGCTACAGAGCCAGAAGATGGAGAGCGCAGACCCACGCGTACTTTGGCTTGGCGGTATACTGAACGAAGGTCGCTTGCCGGAATCAGTCCGCGACGAATCCGGACTGGCACGCAATATCGTGCACAAGTTGTACCCAAACCTGGCGCGTTCACAGCTCTTGTTCAAACAGGCACGGGCCAGCGACCCCCGACTTCGGTACCTGACCGAACCGGCGTTTTACAAGTTCCTCACACAGTACGGCGTTGAGACCGCAGAGGACGTTCGGACCAAGGAGGGGCGCTTCCGTCGGTTCCCGACACTTTCGGCCATTCGCGAGACCTTCCTCAAGAAGCACGCATGGTGGGGCATGTTTGATGATGGCCAAACTCAGTGGGAGATGCCTGACGGCGTGATGCACTTTGGGAACGGCGAGAACCTATCCCCCGACTGGGACGAAATGCACGAGGAAGCCGCCGAATAGGTTGACGGCAGGTGACGGCACTGAAAGTTGGCGTCACCCGCGCTCAACGCGCTAACCCACCGTATTCACCGTCCTATTTGTACTATTCAAAGAATAGGTGACACCATGACGGCAAATAGGGCTATTTGTTCAGCGAAACGAATTGGTTGAAGGATGTCCCTGCGCAAGTGGTGTCACCGGCACAATTCGGCGAAAGGCCCAGAATTCCGGTGTTTCTGTGGTGACGCCAAGTTCTGGCGGCACAGGTCGAAGGGCTGCCCAAGACGTTCGCTTAACCGCTGCGAGGCGGGACAACTCTGTTTCTCTGCCCCGAATTAACCGGCCAGGCAGCTTCGGAAACTGATGCTCGTCGAATTGACCTGCTCTCAGTGTTCGTTCGGATCATTCTCGGCATCAGTCTGAGTGGCATGCACTGTGCCGTGGAGATGATCTGCCGGACCATAAAGAGCGTAAAGCTTGAGCGGCTCGGTGCCAGTGTTTGTCACATTGTGCCAAGTCCCGGCCGGCACAAGGATTGCCCAGTCACCGGCCACTTCGCGCTCGAAACTCAATTGGTCTTTGGAGGGGCCCATTTGAACGCGTCCCTGGCCCTGTTCAAGTCGCAGAAACTGATCGACCTCTTCATGAACCTCCAAACCAATGTCACCACCAACGGGGATTGTCATGAGTGTCAACTGCAGGTGCTTGCCTGTCCACCTTGTCGTTCGGAAATTGGCGTTCTCCAGTGTGTCCTTTTCAATGTCTACGACGAAGGGGTCGGCTCCATAGTCTTTCGTGTCGGTCATCCATCCTGCCTTAGTGTTTAATTAGATGAGTCTAATATAGTTTTGTACCTCAGGCTTGCCACCTGTGAAAACTGCGACATACTGTGCAGGGGTGCAAGATTGCGTTCAGCTACGCAAAAGTAGCGCCCGGTGGGTCAGTCTCTGAGCACCGCAACGCGGCGGCCACGTCATGAGGGAGTTGGATCGCCTGACCCTGAACAACCGGAGGATGTGATGCGACGGAACTATCTTCTGCCCTGGTGGATTGGCCTTGCAATCATCGCTGCCGCAGTCGCCTATATTGCCTATCGCTTCTCCTGCATGGAATGCGGACACCCTGGTGGGGTGGCAGAGTTCATGGTCTTGGGCGTCATCCCAATCGTCTATTTGGCCCTGATGTATCTGACACTCAAAAGCCAGGCAGACAGCGAACGTCGCTAGGCAATTGCCGCGCCAGTTGGCTTGAATTGCAGAGCACCCACGAATACGTGCCCCTATGCCATCAACTCCACCACCCCGAGCGCAGCTCCACTATATTGACGGTACAAAGGGACAATCCACCTCAAACGCTGCACGTTAGCGTCGAGACCCCCACGCAAATGTGGGGCAAAATTCGCTTGGGTCCTCAAAACCCAACAAGAATGTGGGGCGGCGGAGCGGGCAGTCTCCAAGCAGCTATTGAGTTTTTCAGCGAGAGACTCCTCCCCAGGGCTCGGCGATCAGCCCTATGCGGCTACCGAGTCAATGAACCGCGTCGCGGCAGACAGTTCAACCAAGTCGTAATTCGAATGGGAAATCGTTGGAGAGCTGTGGTTGTTGGGATGTATGAAGTTCGCAGTAGGTCCCTAAACTCAAGAGGTCCTGAGCGAATTAGGAAATCGTCTTCGTCTGACTAAGTGTGTCAATCTGCTCAGGAGCGGGCACGGCGTAAACACTCGTGTCACCAGTTGCTCTCCGGACAACAACGAGGTCTCAGTCAACCATCATTTCACTGAGGTTACTGGTTGATCGGCATTTAGGTCGGCACGACCCGCTGCCTTCGCTCCAGGCGCCTACTTTGGCATTACGGTGAGTTTGCAGCGTGTTCATCCAAAGAGCGCTATGTCCGCCCCGAAGCGAGCGGGAGAAAACACCACCCTGCTTTAGTCCGACTAGCGCACGTTTAGGAACTCAGCCTGCATAAGAACTCGCGGAATGTCTTGGCGGCGCAGGCCCTTCGCATGCAGCTGATCATCGCTCAGCGCGGACAAGTTTGAGTACAGCGCTGCTGCGCGACGAGCCCGGCGGAAGTCGCCAACCAAGTTGCCAAGTTCAGTAAACATGTTCATGACCTAACTCCACTAGTCTGTTCACCAACAAAATGGAGTCTGCCCGCGGCAGATTCAATGAGCCTGTTTGCAGGTCTGCTATGCACAAATCTGAGTTTGGGTTCGGCATCCTTGGCTAAATCGGTTGGGTGCCTTGTTGGGCTGGCACGAAGTCGCTCGAGGTCCATTGGTCCGACTGAATCAGGTAATTTGCTCTCTTTTGCGCATCCAACAAAACCGGGAGCACTTGTTCCACTACCTCTTCCATCCGCATGCGGGCGGTCGCAAGCGCGACATTAACGGCACAAATGCAGCGACCTTCCGTATCGCTAAACGGAACGGCAATTGACCTCAGTCCAAGTTCCAGTTCCTGATCGACCAGAGCGTATCCATCGTTTCGAACCTGTTCGATGATCCCTTCCAGGCGACCCGGGTCTGTTTCGGTATAGGGCGTAAATCTTTGTAGTTCCAAATGGTCCAGCAAATGTCTAAGTCGTGCGGTGTCCGAAGCCAACAGGACTCTGCCAAGTGCCGTGCAATGTGCGGGAAGACGGCTACCGACCCCGATATCGTACATCGTGAACTTGCGTTTGGTGGTCCTTGCAACCAGCACAATGTCGGAACCGTCAAATATGGCGGCGGAAGAAGATTCTTGAATGGACTCTGAAATGGCGTCCAAGCTTGGTTGAACTAACTCTGGCAGCTTCAACGAGCTCAGGTACTGAAACCCAAGCTCAAGCACCTTGGGCTGCAAGTGAAAGTGCTTTCCGTCAAATCGAACATAACCGACAGAGCAAAGTGTGTGTAAAGCGCGCCGTGCTGACGCTCTGGTGATGCCGACAAGTTTTGCAGCATCCGTCAAACTAAGCATGGGACGATCAGCATTGAAACAAGCTAAGATCGCCAGACCTTTCACCAGTCCGTGGACGATGTCTTTATTGGCGTCGCTGGAAAGGGGACCAGTTGCTGGAGCGTTCATGATTCTGACCGAGGATGTGCGAATAGCGAACAATGTGCGCAAAATTGACCATAGCCTGATCCATACCATAGTCACAAGCGTCGAACGATGCGCTCATCAGTCCAACTCGATTTGAGTCATCGTCTAGGCTTCAATGGAGGAGGAATCATGAATATCAAATATCTCACGTTGGCCGCATTTGCCGCCGCAGCAATGGCCACGCCGGCTGTCGCTCAACAGTACCCACCGGAATCCGCAACAATCGTTGTCGGGTCTTCGCCCGGAGGCAGCACCGACGCCATGGCGAGAATCATTGCCGATGGTCTCAGCCAGAAATGGGGCGTGCCTGTGGTGGTTGAGAACCGCGAAGGTGCGATGAACACAATTGCCGCTGGACACGTGGCAAACTCCGAACCGGACGGATCGGTTTTGCTCATGGCCAGCCCGCAGCATACTCAGGCCCCGGCGCAAGTCGATCTGGCATTCGATGCGGTGGAAGACTTTGCGCCTGTGACCATGGTCGACAAGTACCCAACCTATCTGGTGGTGAATACGTCCGTTCCCGTGGAGAACGCTGCAGAATTCGTCCAGTACGTTTTGGACAACCCAAATGAATTGAACTTTGGCTCGGCCGGACGCGGAAGTGGCCAGTTTCGGAACATGACCATTCTGATGAATGCAACCGGCATGGAAATGGCCGAAATCACCTACAGCGGCGGTAGTCCGACAAACGTCGCTCTCATGGGCAACGAAGTGCAGACTACATTCTCGACGCTCAGCGGGGTACGCAGCTTCGACGAAAGCCAGGTGCGTGTCTTGGCGGTGACCACTGCAACGCCATCCGCCTTCATGCCCGATGTTCCTCCGCTGCAGGACGCCGCAAATCTGGAGTCCTTTGACGAATTCGACTGGCATGGCCTGTTTGCACCCGGCGGAACGCCAGACGAGATCGTCAACAACATTCGTGATGACGTGGTGGAACTTATGGAAGATCCCGAAATTCGCGCTGCGGTCGACAACCTCGGCGTGGAACTCGTGCTTAACACCCCGGCAGAATTCAGCGATTTTGTTGAACGTGACATTGAGCGGTGGACCGAGTTCTTCGGTTCCTTGGACCAGTAGCACCTTCTGGCGGGACGGCGCCTTTCCACTTGGCGCCGTCTCGTCAAACTTGTCACCCTCAACGCAATACTCCGTGCCGCCTCAAATCAGCCAAGGTGCCTAATGCTTCTCAACCGACCCAAAGATTTGTTTGCCGGTATTGTATTTGCAGTGATTGGCGTTGGGGCTTTTACAGGTGCGCTCTCCTACGAAGTCGGTGCACCTAACCGCATGGGACCGGGATACGTTCCGGCTGCAATAGGACTTATGCTGTTGGCGACGGGTGTGGGACTTGTCGTCCAAGCAATTGTGCGAAGAGAGCCCGACGCGCTCGACCAGCATTTTCTCGCGCCATTCTTTCTCATCTTGCTTGGCGTGACAGCTTTCGCACTGCTCATAGATCATGTGGGCCTTGTTCCCTCGCTGCTGGCCCTGGTGTTGCTCTCGTGCGGTCACCGTCTTCGCCGGCATTCGCTTGAGGTCTTTTTGATCTTCTTAGCTCTTGCGGTCTTTTGTTCACTTCTGTTCGTGCGGCTGCTCGGTCAGAACATCCCCCTGTTTTGGTGGTAGAGAGCCGAGTTCCAAGCCATGGAAATGTTCGTCGAAATTATTAGTGGCTTCTCTGTCGCGCTGACGCCCGTCAATGTCATGTACTGCCTGATCGGCGTGCTTCTAGGCATGCTCGTGGGAATTCTGCCTGGCATCAGCCCGGTGGTTGCCATTGCTATGCTGCTGCCGATTACCTTCCAACTTCCGACCGTGACGGCACTCATCATGCTTGCAGGCATCTACTACGGGGCCAGTAGTGCTGGATCAATCACGTCCATCATGTTGAACATGCCAGGTGAACCATCCGCCGTTGTGCTGACTTTTGACGGTCATCCACTCGCCAAGCAAGGCAGAGCAGGTCACGCATTGAGTGTCTCGGCCCTGTCGGGTTTTCTAGCCGGCACGATAGCGGTTTGCCTGATTGCGTTCCTTTCCCCGTCGCTTGCGAAGCTGGCTCTTTCCTTCCAGGCGCCAGAATACACTGCAGCCATCCTGCTTGCTTTGCTGGCCGTCACCGCTGTGTCTTCAGAGCCGATACTCAAGGCCTGGGGAATGACGTTGATAGGAATCTTAATTGGAACAATCGGAATCGACACCACTTCTGGGATTGCTCGGTTCACTTTTGGTGACCCCCGTCTCGCCGAGGGTTTGAGCTTCGTTGCCATTCCAATCGGGCTGTTCGCCTTTACCGAAATCGCATTCACTTTGGGGGCAAAGACACCTGAGTCTCGCACAAAGACGCGGTTCCGCGACATGTTTCCGTCGTTCTCGATCCTGAAACAGGCATTCCTTCCGGCCCTGCGCGGCACAGCAGTAGGCGTGCCTTTGGGAATCCTGCCCGGTGGCGGACCGCTAATTTCAGCGGTGACGGCCTATGCTATTGAAAAACGCGTGTCGAAAGATCCGTCTCGTTTCGGCAAGGGTGCAATCGAAGGCGTCGCGGCGCCCGAGGCCGCAACCAATTCGGCGGCGTTCAACTCGTTCATTCCCATGTTGTCACTGGGCATTCCGGCGAGCGTGTCGATGGCGCTGATGCTCGGCGGGTTGCTGATCCAAGGGGTCCAGCCGGGCCCGCGGCTCGTGACGCAGCATCCCGATGTTTTCTGGGGACTGATTTCTTCAATGTGGGTCGGAAACCTGATGCTGTTGGCGCTCTGCCTGCCGCTGGTCGGCGTCTGGATCAAAATGCTGCAGACACCCTACAAATATCTCTACCCCCTTATTCTCGCCTGCTGCTGCATCGGCATTTATACATTCCGTCTCGAAAGCTTTGACATTCTTGTCGCTGTCGGCATCGCGATCTTCGGCTACGCCATGACCAAGTTCGACTGTCCGCCAGCCCCCTTGCTGTTGGGGGTAGTGCTTGGCCCGATGCTTGAAGAAAATCTGCGACGTTCTTTCTTGTTGTCTCGCGGCGATCCATCGATCTTCGTGACGCGACCCATCAGCCTCACCATAATCCTGCTGATGATCGTCATCGTTTTCCTGTCGTTGCGATCCGCCATGCGGAATCGAAGGCAGAAAGCACTAGAAGCATCCCTAGCTCAGAATTTGGATTCATGACCAAACTTGCCGTAATCACAGACTCACTTAGCGACGATCTCGAAACCGCCATCGGCCTGGCCGCGGCCGAAGGCGTGCGTCATTTGGAACTTCAAAGCGTCTGGAAGAAGCGCCTTTCAGACCTCACCGATGACGAGGTTGCGCATGTTAGAAGGATGACGGCCGACGCTGGTATGACCATCTGCTGCCTTTCCCAAAAGAACTTGTTTGGTGCAATGCCTGTTGCGACGACGGACGCGGGTGACGACATCTATAAGTCGCACATGCGGGACCTGGCGCGGATCACTGAGATTGCAGCCGTGCTGGGAACCGATCTCCTGCGAATAATGTGTTTTCGCAAGGAAATGGTTCTGTTCGGCACTGGTGGTGCTGAAGATGCGGTGGTCACCAAGGGCGCCTGGGACAAGTTTGTTGAACTAATGGATGCTCCGGTCCGTTTTGCGGAAGCCAACGGTATCCGGCTTGCAGTCGAGAACAGCACAAAGGGTATGGTCACCTCTGCCTTTCTTGCGCGCAAGTTGATTGATGAGATCGGTAGTAAATCGTTGCGGGCACTTTGGGACCCTTGCAACGCTCTGTATTATGGCGAAACGCCATATCCCAATGGCTTTGACCGTTTGAAGGACGGTTACCTCGCGCACATACACATCAAGGATGGAGTAGCGAACATCCCAGAGGCAAGCATGCATTTCCGTGCGCTTGGCGATGGTGCGGTCGGTCTCCACCTCAGTGCAATCGAGGAAGGGCTGCGCCGGATAGGCTATGAAGGCTACGTGTCGATGGAGAGCCTTTTCAGGCCGACGCCACTGGATGCTGCCGCCGGCTTCCGTGCCTCTGTCGGCAGGGCGCAGAGCCACTTCGGCAGTATGGATGGAGGGCAGCGTGCCACTGGCCGGTGAAGTGGCGATCGCCATCTGGAACGACATCACTGATGAAAAGCGCGACGGGTTCTTTGAGTGGCACCCGCGCGAACACGTGCCTGAACGGCTTGGGATTCCGGGGTTTCTTCGTGGTCGGCGGTATCGTGCCGTTGGACCCGGGGTCGAGTTCTTTACACTCTACGAACTGGCTGATGCCTCCGTGATCACAAGCCAAGCCTATCAGGCTCGATTGGCAAATCCGACCGCCTGGTCGCTGGAAGTGCTTCCTGGCTTTCGCAACAACATCCGCGGAATTTGCGACATCTTAGTAAACACTGGACATGTCGATGGTGGTGCCATCCTGACAATGCGACTGCAGTCAGTTGACGAGACGGGTCTGCAGCTTGAGACGGCTGTTCGGCAGGTTGCGTCGGAAATTGTGGAGCGTGAACAACTCACCGGTATGAGCTATCTGGTCTGCAACCAGTCAATGAGCGGAACAAACACGGCGCTGCAGCGTGGTCGCACCATTACTACACCTGATCGAGTTCTGTTGGTGGAGGGCTTGAACGCATCTGCACTCGAAGAAGTCTCTGGCAGGCTGTCCGAGCTTGTCAAAGAATGGGCGGTCGTTCAGGAATCTGCCACCTACCAGCTCGAGTATCACCTGACCGGGCTTACCTCCAACACTTCGGACTGAGCGGAGATCCTTGGTGAAAAGGCTTGGCAAGTTTGCACTTGCACTTGCCATCGGGCTGGCCGGAGCACTGGTCTTCCTGTGGCTGGGGATGCCCTTGCCGTTCATGCTCGGTTCTATGACGGCCTGCGCGGCGGCCGCTCTTCTCAAGGCACCCATCGGTGAGATTTCTGGAGTTCGCCCAGCCACCGTGACTGTGATCGGTGTCTTTATTGGGTCCAGCTTCTATCCTGGCATTGTCGAGCACTTCTCTTCATGGCTGCCGATATTCGCTGGCCTTCTCGGCTTCATGACAGTCTACGCGTTGTTACAGATCACCGCGTTGATGCGTCTTGGTCGGCTGGATTTTGCCACTGCGTACTGCGCAGGCATGCCGGGTGGATTGGCAGAGATGATTACCCTATCCGAGGAATACGGTGGGGATGGTCGCATGGTTGCCCTCATTCATGGTGCGCGGATATTTTTGATAGTTCTCGCGCTGCCTCAGTTGATTGCCTTCATAGGAAGCGTCGATCTCGGCCAGGTCGGCCGCCCCAGTTACGCGCTGTCTCATATAGATTTGAGAGATGTCGCATGGCTGTTTGCCTGCGCAATAGTCGGCTATCTGCTTGGCCGACTTATGCGCTTACCAGCCGCGCCAGTTCTCGGGCCGATGCTGGTGAGCGCTGCTGTGCATCTGACGGGAGTCACCGCATTTGTGCCACCGACGGAGATCGTCACCGTGGCCCAATTGCTATTGGGCACGCTTGTCGGCACTCGTTTCGTTGGAACGCCGGCGCGCGAGTTTCTTCGTGTCTTGGCGTTGACCGCATTTACGACGGTACTGGTGCTCATGGTCGCCGTAGGATTTGCCACTGGGGTGTCCCAACTCACCGGTGTTGGCATGCTCGGCATTCTGATGGCGTACTCACCAGGTGGTCTGGCTGAGATGAGCCTTCTTGCATATGCGATAGGGATTGAAGTGGCGTTCGTTGCAACGCAACACGTCTTCCGAGTGTTTGTCATTGTCGCCGCCGCCAGTTTCTTCATGCGCTGGACCAAACCGCGTCCGTGACTGGGATCGGATGCACTCGTGTCAAGACCAGGGCTAGTTCCAACGTGCATCAAAGTCCACCCAAACTTGTCGTCCTGCTCAACTGTGATCGGTCGCAAGAGATCGCTTGGTGCGGTGCGCCGAGTGCAGATGCCTTGAACGGTTTCAGGCTACTTGGGAGGAAGGCGGCTGCAATCTTGCTTCCACTTCGACCGCTGCTTCCAGATGGCGGGCAATGTCGAGCATGACGGCTTCAGAGCCCGGCCGACCAACTACCACTATTGCCACAACGTCATCCGGGAGGGTGCTTGCGACAGGCACGCAGGCCAGGCCAAGTCCGGATGCGTGCAAATCTGTAAGCTTGCGGAAATCTGAAGCTTCAGCCAACGGCACGAGCAAGAAATCAACATCTTCAAAGAGCGAGTTGATCGCGGCTATGAATTTTGGTGTTTCGGAGACACGGCCAGCCGCATGCCCAGTTTTCGTGCTCGAGCGGGCGACGCGAATGGCCGATAGGTCCAAATCGAAGACATTTTGTCGGTGCTGCGCATTCGGAAGCAAATGATTTGTAAGCTCGAACCGACCGCCTTCAAGGCGCGAAAGAACGGCGCCAATCGTCGAAGATTGTGCGACGCAGACAGTTCGAGAAGCATGAATAATTGTACCCACGCTGACGTGCCTTCCGCCGATGCGCCTGCGCTCAGGAACGCCTGCCGCGCAAGCTTGCACCAGCTGAATGTCTTCTACGGTTCTGGTGATGACAAGCGGTCGGGATCCACAAAGTGTTTGTGTTTCGGATTTACTTTTCTTAACGCGAGCGACACCGGGCAAGTAGCTGGTGACACGTACGCGCACGGCTCGGGACAACGCCAAAGCGTCTGACGCCAAACTCGCTGCAATCGGAAGATGCCCATTCGATACTGCGTCGATGCAACTGGCAAAATTGCTGCTACTGACCAAAATAGCACCTGCAGCACGTGCCAATTCCAGTGGGTTGAAATCGTGAGGGACGATACCGGCGGGAGAACCCAATGTCTGAAACCGAGAGTTAGTAGCGACGCGGATGCTTGCTGGCGCACACGGGCCTGTTCCCATCGGAATGCCGTGGAGCGGTCCGCGCAGTTTGCCGTCTCCTGCTTCTAAAGCCCGCTGGCTAGCCAGCCTGCGCAAGCCGATACTGGTCCCGGCCGGATCTGCACGCCCAGCCAACGCCAGTTCGACGTAGGTCTGGGGACATAGTTCGCCGGCCGCGATGCGCGCTGCCAACTCAGTAGCGGTAAAAGAATTCACCTTATCGAGTGAAGGCATTTTGTTCCTCCCGGTATTTTCGACCCGTGAGAAAGGGTGCAACGACCTGGGCGTGCTTGCTTGTCTGTGCATGCTTTGCCCAAGTGAGGTAAAAACCTCGTAGCAGCCTCTCCTCCCAGCAAGAGGTTAGGTCGTCGTGCGGGAACCCGACCACTAGAAGATTTCTATTGCCCATAAATGAGATTTATGGGACGACTAGGATTTGGAGGTGCCATGAAGTGAGCAAGGTGTTCGATGACGTACGCCGGCTGCGTTACTTCATATCAATCGCGCACGAAGGATCTATTTCCGCCGCTGCGCGAAAGCACAACGTGGCACAGCCAGCTCTGACTCATCACTTACATGAACTTGAAGGTCTCATTGGACGGCCGTTGGCTCATCGGTCAGCGAGTGGTGTCGAATTGACCGGAACAGGCTCGACCTTTCTTGGTCTGGCCGAAGCTGTAGTTGCTGCGGTGGATACTGCTGACGCAGATTTGGCGAGTATGGCTAGAGACTTCTCGGGCATGGAGGTGCGAGTCGGTGTGCCGCCAAGTCTCGCCCCCGTCATCGCACCTTTGCTTATGGCCGCGGCGTCGAAGTTGCCTCGTGGGGTGACGCTCAATGTTCTCGATGCAATGACACGTCAAAGCCCAGACATGCTCGACAGGGATCAACTCGACCTTGCTATAGCCTATACTACCGAAGACGAGCCGGACGTTATCGGTGCTGAGAACCTGTTCCTTGCCACTGCTATCCACGAATATGGATTGGCATCTGATCACGCCGCAAAGCCGATCAGCTTTGAAGAGCTTAGCCAGATGGCGCTGACCTTACCACCGCGTGGGCGACCCATCCGAGACATTGCTGAACAAGCGCTGGCGGCGCGGGGATTGAGTCTCAGAGTGACGATTGAACTCGACAGCCTTGAGGGGCGAAAGCATCTGGCGATCACAGGAAAGGCCAATACGCTGATGCCGCTTCACAGCATTCAATCAGATGTCGAACGGAAAATTCTTAAAGCCCTAGCGATCGAGCCTCCCGGCATTCGTCGGCTGATTACGCTGCACACCAACCGCACCCGCGGTCATGCTGTACACGAGGCTATTCGGCAGAGGCTACGCCAGATAATTGATGAGCAAACCACCCTATTCGTTCCGGTGCAATCCGCCAGCCTGCAAGGGGAGAAAGGCCGAAACCTTGCACCTGGATCCTGAAGAGCAGCGAATTGAAAACTAAACGTCCTCTAGCATCATTGCGGCGCACTTCTCACCTATCATCATAGCTGGACCGTGCGTGTTGCCGGAAGTGATCCGCGGCATGATTGACGCATCGGCTACGCGCAAACCCTCCACTCCATACACCCGCAAGCGAGGATCGGTGACCGACATACCATCGACGCCCATTTTGCAGGTGCCGGCCGCGTGATGATTCGAGCGGGCATTCTGCTGGCAATAGTCGAGCATGAACGCATCGCTACCGTCATAACCGTCGAACCCTTCCTCTTTTTCGATATATCGCGCGATGGCTGGCATCGACATGATGCGGCGAAGCGCCTTTAGCGCTTCGATGGAAGTGCGTCTGTCGCATTCCGATTTAAAGAGGTTGAACTTCATCGTGGGCGGCGCGACCGGGTCGGAGCTGTTGATTTTCACATATCCACGATTGTCGGGGTGCAAGAGCACTGCATTGGTGCCGAAGCTCGAATAGGGTGCTAGCGACACCTTCTTCTTGGTTCGACCATGCTTGTCGCGATTCCACATTTGCATATTGATCTTCACGTCTGGACTCGTAAGTGAAGGATCGGTCCTTATGCACCCGCCACAAACACTGGCGTTTGCAGCCAGCGGCCCGGTGCGTGTGAGAAGATACTGCGCACCGGCAGCCAGACGCCGAATTGGATTGTTGACGACGTCGTTAATGGTCAGGGGCCGGTTGCAGCGATAGATCACCGGGATGAAAAGATGATCCTGCAGGTTCTCTCCGACTCCAGGTAGATCATGCACTAGGTCTAGGCCGAGGTCAGTCAGCAGTTCGCCCGCGCCTATGCCCGACGCCTGCAGCAGGTGTGGAGAACCAATGGCACCACCGCAGACCACGATTTCAGCCCGCGCAGAGATTGTTTTCGTCACGCCGTCTTGCACGTACTCGACGCCAACCGCGCGCTTGCCCTGAAAGCGAATGCGAGTGACCTGAGTGTTAAGGACAACGGACGGGGATTTTGCGTTGCCGCGGCGCAGGAATTCAACGGAACTCGATCTTTTGCCGTTCCGGATGGTCATTTGATTGTAGCCGAAACCATCCTGACGTGGGCCGTTGAAATCGTCGGTGCGCTCGTAGCCCGCTTCTGCCGCCGCGCTGATGAAGGCATCGGCAAGTGCGTGCCGCGGCGCGTTCGAAACCCGCACCGGTCCGCCCGCTCCATGATAGTCCCCAGCACCGCGTTCATTGTCTTCGGATTTCTTGAAGAAGGGGAGCACGTCCTCGAAAGACCACCCCACATTTCCCAACTGCCGCCACAGGTCAAAATCTTCTTTCTGGCCGCGCATGTAGATCATACCATTGATTGACCCCGTGCCGCCCAGCACGCGACCGCGCGGTTGATAGTTCTTGTGGCTGGCGAGTTCCGGCTCGGGTTCTGCTTCGAATGCCCAGTTGTACTTTGGATTGTCATAGAGAAACCCGTACCCCAAAGGCGTGTGGATCCAGAAGTTTTTATCGTTTCCGCCAGCCTCAAGCAGAGCGACGGAATGCTTGCCACTCTCGGCTAGTCGCGCGGCGACCACGCACCCCGCGGATCCCGCCCCGACGACGACATAGTCAAAAGTCTTTGTTTCGGTCATTTGCTTTTTGTCTTGTTGTGGCAGCCACTTACTGGGGCATGAGCATGTCAGAGAGGATTTCGACAAGTTCGACATAGCTTTTGAGGAGCACGTAGACGACGAATCCGGTCAACACGGCGCCCAAGATCCAGAAAGGCTCGCTAATCGAAATGGCGAAAACTGAAGCCATCGCCACAACGCACAGCGATACGGCGATGGCAAACAGGTTGCCGTGGCGCATAAGTAATTTGACGACGGGATACTTGTTCATTCCATTTCTCCATTCAGGCCGCGCGTTGAGCAACGCTTTCCGCAATCCGTTCAGCGGCCCGCAGGCCGAAGACCGCTTTGATCAACCCGCCCACGTAACCGACATTCTCACCACCCTCGAGACCACCAATCGTGGCGCCCGCCGCGAACAGCCCGCGGATTGCCGATCCGTCTGGCCGCAAGACCTGCCCGTGCCCGTCAATTGAAATGCCGCCCATCGTATTGGTGATGCCTGAACAGATCGGGATCGCGTAGAATGGAGCCTTGGCAATGGGGAACGGCTTGTGTCGATCCGTCCTCCGCCCGGGCTGCAAATCGTCAAGACCACCGCCCGACAAACTCTCGTTGTAACGGTGAACTGTTGCCTCGAGCTGTTCAGCGGGCAGGCCCGCCTTATCGGCCAATTCAGCGATCGAGCCGGCCGAATACATGGTGCCGCCGACTTCCGGAAGATAGGGATTGGCCGGAATCATGGGACTGGCTCCGGGCCCATCCCAGATGGCATGATCAATGATCAGCACCGCTGAAAGAGGATCGTCGAGACGCGCCACCGCGTTGGCTAGAGGAACACCGCCTTCCCCTTCGTCGGCAAATCTGTTGCTGTTGCCGTCAACGACAATTCCGGCGACTGCCAAGGCGTCGAGATAGGGGCGGGGCCACAGTTTGTCGTTCGAGAATGCGTCTATGCTTAACAGGTGGCCATAGAACGAGTCTGTATCCACAACCCCCGCACCTGCAGCGCGCGCCATTCGTAGCCCATCCCCGGTCGCGGTTTTGGCGTTGCGTTGGTGAAGCTTGTCCGGTGCTCGATAGTGGGCCTCACGAAGTAGGTCCAGGTCCGAAGCATAGCCGCCATCCGCAATCACCACCGATTTGGCGCCGAACGTCCGCTGGCCGGCCCCGGTCTCACATGTCACTTGCCAGTCGTCTGCAGAGGGCACGATGGACATCGCACGAACGCCGCGCAAAATCTTGCCGTTTCGGTCGGTAAGGCGCCGGTCGAGCGTGTCGATCAACACGTCGCCGGCGCGCCCCTGCCAATCGAGGCCGGGTCCGGTTCTGGAGGGAGGAGCCAGAACAAATGTGTGGTACTTGCCAAGATTGATGAATTTGGCACCAGCGTCGCGTAGCCATTTGACAAGGCGAATGCCATCAGTAGCAACTGCGTCAGCCACGTCCGCCCGCGCAAATCCGGCGGTTGCCTCTTCGATGGCTGCGATCAACTCTGTGCGGTCTTTCCCAACATCGTTGTAGCTGATGTGAAAGGTCCCACCAGTGTAGCGGCTGTTGCATAGGTACTTTGGGTCATTCCCCTTTTCGAGTACCGCAACGCTGAGACCCAATTCGGCAGCGCGGTTGGCCGCAACCAGTCCGGCCAGACCGCCGCCGATCACCACCACCTCATGATGTGTTTCATCATTGTCTGCCATTTCTGGCCTCCGGTTTCTGCCCACAGTTTGTCATCGTAGACGCTGCCGAAGGCGATATGGCTGGAGGAGCCTCAGAGTCAAAACCGCGCGCAAAGTTCGCATAGCGCACAAGACAAGCCTTCGTGCGTTGCCGCGTGAACTTGTGTTGCTCTCCAGCACGCTGTTCGCGTGTGTCGACGAAACGCGCTCGAATGAAACAGAAACTAGGCGACAGGAGTGCTGTGCATGGATGACAGGTTAAGTTTGAATGGCGTCGAACTGCCTAAAATCGGCCTCGGGACGGGCCGACTCAGAGGTGCCGAGGCCGTGCGAGCGGTTCTTTCCGCCTTGGAGAGCGGATATCGACACATCGATACGGCGGCCAAGTACGGAAATGAAGAAGAGGTCGGCGAAGCCCTTAGGACCTGTGGAATTGACCGCGACAAGGTATTTGTAACGACCAAGATAATGCCTGCCAGTCTCTCAGCGAGCGAGGGATTCACCCGACCCGAAGACAGTCTGGAGCGGCTGAAACTTGACCATGTGGATTTGCTGATGCTGCATTGGCCCGATCAGGCGACGGCGCTTGAACCGCAACTTGATGTGCTTCGCAATGCCCAACAGCGTGGGCTGACCCGTTACATCGGTGTGTGCAACTTTCCCCCCGTGTGGCTACGGCAAGTTACCGGATCTATGGGATTTCCAGTTGTCGTCAATCAGGCCGAGCGGCACCCGTACCTTGATGACACCGAGGTATTTGAAACATGTCTTGAACTTGGGATAGCTCTAGTTGCCTTCTCTCCGCTAGGGCGAGGAGCCTTGCTCGAAGAGCCAGTGGTCACCCAGATTGCACATGAACTTGGGCGAAAGCCTGCCCAAGTGATTCTGCGCTGGCATATGCAGCTTCCAGGCAATGCGGTGGTTCCAAGCTCATCAAAAGCTTCGCGAATTGCGGACAACCTGTCGGTCTTCGATTTTACTTTGTCTGCGACGGAGATGGCAAAGATTGACGCGCTCTCACGTCCGGGCGCGAGAGTGGTCAAAGGACCTCAAGGATATCGATGGAACGCTACCGCGAAAGACATCGTCCCACTACGTTAGTTTTCAGGTGGCGCTAGGCGGACATGCAGATTGTTATCGGTGTGGGCGCCAACCGGATTGATCTCCTCGACGTCAACTGAAACACAGAATGGCGATGTCTCCAGCGCCGTTTGCGCAATGATTTTTGCCGTTTCGAATACAGCCCTGCCCACCTGCGCGCGCTGATCTGCGCTGCGCCCGTGCGCGAGACGAATGCGTATTTCAATGAACGCATTCTCCGGATCGCCATTGGCGAACAGCGCAGCCTCATGCCGGATCAAACGGCTTCGAATTCCATTGCCGTGCCTAAAAAACCCAGTCGACCGGACAGTCTCATGGACCGAATGCATCAGCTTGTTCAAGTCGACCCGCTCTGCGGCATTTGCCGAGTGTTCAATGGATATCTGGGGCATGGTTTGCTCCGACCGAATTGTGCGAACTGCGCACAATGTTCGATATTTGAACACGAGTTTGCAACCCCCTATGCACAACCATCGACAAGCTGGAGGGTCTGGTGAGCAAAAGAATGCAGGGAAAGACTGCGCTGATTACCGGCGGAGGTGGGGGAATTGGGCGAAGCGTGGCGGAGCTATTCGCGGCGGAGGGCGCGTCTGTGATAATCGCCGAAATCAACGATGCGCTGGGCCAGGAAGTCACGGAGTCGATCAACGCGTCGGGGGGAAGGGCCTTTTTCCAACATACCGATGTCACCGAACCTGACAGTGTATCCGCAACTATCGAAGCTGGTCACAAAGAGTTCGGTCCGATCAACGTTCTGTACAACAACGCTGGCGGCGCAAATCAACAGGACTCAACTCTGGTTGGAGTGACTTTCGATCACTTCTGGAGAACCATGAAACTGGACCTTTTCGGTACTTTTCTCTGCAGTCGTCTGGTTGTTCCACAAATGCAGGCGGCTGGAGGTGGATCTATTATCCACACCACTTCAATGACAGCATTCATAGGACGGCCTAATCGCACGGCTTACACGGCGGCTAAAGGCGGCATCCTTGCGATGACAAGGTCCATGGCTGTCGAGCTGGCTGACGACAACATCAGGGTCAATGCGATTGCACCAACACGGACATTGACTGAACGGGTCAAACAAAAGAACCGCGATAACCCAGAACGGGCCGCCTATGGGGACTCTCTGATCATGGGTGCAGCAGAGCCGATTGATGTAGCCTATGCGGCTGTCTACCTCGCTTCCGACGAGTCACGAGTGGTTTCAGGTCAGACAATGCTGGTGCACAGCGACTACAGGAGAGGCGCGTGAACATAACTGCGCCCCCTTCCGAGCGTCGAGTTGCGCTCGATTCTGTGGACGCAGTTGTTCGGCTGATCTTCAAGACGGCAGGTCTCAGTGATGCCAATGCCAGCATCGTATCGCAGGCGGTGCTGTCAGCGCAGCTGCGCGGCACCCGGTCTCATGGTTTGGTGCGGCTGCCTTATCTTGTAGATCGCTTGGTGCAAGGTGGTGCGAACGCCAACGGGTACCCAACTGTCTTGACTGAAAAAGCAGCAATTGCCGTTGTTGACGGCGACCGTGCACTTGGCCCGATTGCGGCGCGTATCGGCATGGAAATTGCGATTGAAAAGGCGAAGCACACCGGCATCGGAGCGGTGACCGTGCGCAACAGTGATTTTGTCGGCACCTGCGCGCATCCCGCCATGCAGGCTTGTTCGGCGGGCATGATCGGCTTGGTCTGGACAAACGGGCATCCGGGAATGGCAGCGTGGGGAGGTGCGGAACGTGCCATCGGAAACAATCCGCTTGGAATCGCGGTTCCGAGAGGCGGGGAGCCCCCGATTGTCCTGGATATGGCCATGAGCGTCTCGGCTGGCGGGAGAATTCGATTGTACGCTGAAAGCGGCAAACCGATTCCAGCTGATTGGGCCATCAACGCAGAAGGTCAACCCACATCCAATCCGGAGGAATTCATATTGGGCGGAAGTCTCCTTGCATTGGGGCACAAGGGATTTGGGCTCGCGGTGATCGGAGAGATCCTTGCTGGGGTACTGGCGGGTGCGCGCATACTGTCTGAAGTTCCTGAGTGGTTTCGAATACCCGAACAGCCAATAGGAAATGGCCACTTCTTAATGGCGCTGGACGTCGCAGCGTTCATCGACAAGTCGACCTTTGAAGCGCGTGTGAGTGAACTTGTGACGACCCTGACCGGATCCAAGGTCGTGGCAGGCGCGGCGCCGGTGCGTTTGCCTGGCGCGCGCGGAAACGAACTAGAGGCAGAACAACGAAAAATGGGGCTATCGCTAGATCAGAAATCGGAGGCGAATTTGCTTGAGCTAGCCGACACACTCAAGATCTCTCGAGAGGTCGAAAACCTCCTGCAAACCGTTGAGGAAGTTGGTCGATGACCAAGGTTACACTAGCGCATCTGACTCTCATGCAACCACCTCGTGTAATGATCGAATCTGCTGCCGGTGCAGGATTTGACGCTGCAGGAGTAAGAATATGTCCGCGACGACCTGGCGACGACTACTTTGTCAACCTGCTTGGAGACCGGCAAGAGGCGCGAAATCTTCGTTCATTGGCTGCGGATCGAGGAATAGGCGTCTCCAACGTTTCGGCGTATCAAGTCTATCCCGATGTGACGCTAGATCACCTACTCCCGGGTGTTGAGATAACGGCGGAACTCGGATGCGACTGCATAGTCGTCAATTGTTTCGACGGAAATCAGACACGATTTGACCACCTCCTCGCGGCCTATGCAGAACATGCGGCGCAACACGGGATCCGCTTGGCGCTGGAGTTCATGCCCTATTCTGAAATCAAATCCCTGAATGCGGCACTTGCGACAATATCCCGTGTCGATGCCCGAAACGTCCGACTGCTGCTTGATGCTCTTCACCTCGACCGCTCGGGAGGAACCGCGGAAAACGTTTCGCAACTTTGTGAGGCACACATCGCATTTGCTCAGGTTTGCGATGCCCAAAAACTACCCGCGGATTCAAGTGACAAGGGCCTGATGTGGGAAGCGCGCAAGGCACGGCTTCCGCTTGGGCAGGGTGCACTCAACATTAAGAAATTTGTATCTGCTTTACCCCGCGACGTTGAAATTGAGTACGAAGTGGCAGGGCTGCCCGGAGAAACCCCGATGGACGTCGCGAAGCTTGCGAAACGAAACTTCGAAGAGACGGTGGGCCTCTTGGGCATCTAACTTTCAAGTATCGCTCGAAGGCCGCCTCATCTAATGGAGCTTGTTCAACATTGAAAAGTGTTCGCAGCATTGATCTTGAAGACGCCAGGAAACTGATCTTGGGCGCGCGCGAGCGTGCTGACCAGATTGGAGTTCCAATGTGTATCGCGATTGCCGATGAAGCTGGGCACCTTCTTGCCTTTGAGCGGATGGAAGGCGGAAAGGTCACAAGCATCACGATTGCTATAGACAAGGCATTCACGGCAGCAGGCGCCAAAAGAGCCACCCACGAGTATGGATCGGCGAGCCAGCCGGGCAACCCGGCGTACGGAATAAACTCCGCGTTGGGCGGTCGCCTCATCGTTGTCGCTGGGGGACTGCCGATCAAAGTTGATGAACATGTTGTGGGCGGAATCGGTGTGAGTTCCGGTACACCTGATCAGGATCGCGACTGCGCCGAGCATGGCATTCAGTTTTTCTTGCGCTCGGCTGAAAGCGCGTAACGACAATTCTCGAGGGAATAATGGAACTCGCCATCACGCCGGAACTGCTGTCATCATTCGTCCAAGTGGTTCTGATTGATATCGCCCTCGCAGGCGACAACGCGGTTGTAATCGCAATGGCGGCAGCCGGCTTGCCGGCGGGCCAACGAAGCCGTGCCATCATGTTCGGAATTATCGCGGCAACAGTGCTGCGGATCGCGTTTGCCTCGATCACGGTACAATTATTGCAGGTCGTGGGATTGGTGTTGGCGGGCGGAATCCTGCTGCTTTGGGTATGCTGGAAGATGTGGCGAGAGTTGCATCCCGAAGGCTTTCAATGGCGCCGAGTGTTGGTGTCCGATCAGGTAGCTCATGATGCAATCGGTACGTCTGACCCCGAACAGGGCCAAAGCAAGTCATTTCGGCAGGCAATCTTTCAGATAGTGCTCGCGGATGTCTCAATGTCACTGGACAACGTGCTTGCTGTTGCTGGCGCGTCGCGAGAACACCCCATGGTCTTAGTATTTGGACTGGCACTGTCGGTAGTGCTCATGGGCGCCGCCGCCGTTTTAATCTCCAAGATCCTTCAGCGACATCGGTGGATCGCCTATGTCGGTCTGGCCATCATATTCTATGTCGCGCTCGACATGATTTTTCATGGTGGTCAGGAAGTTTACCCGATTTTGGCATCAGTCATGTAATGCATTTCTTGCACTTTGGGAGTCATTGCCGGCTTGGGCCTTCGCGAAAGTCTGCTCACCTGGCGGCTTGGTATTCAGTTCGACCGATGTCCCGTGCAAAGACAGGTTCGCTCCCGACTACATCCACCGCCATCAAACCTGTGCATATCCGGTCTTGCGGCCCGCACATCATCTCATGATCGGTTCCAGAGGCAGGTCTGGCTCGGCAGAGTTGCAGATTTGGCGAACTTTCCGGTTCAGGGGAGAAGTCACTCCCGTTCGAATATGTCAAACGTCTCCGGGTCATCAAAATCAGCCAACTCGGGCTCCTTGGCCGTCAAGAAGGCAGCGGACCGCAGGATAGACCGCGCGCCGCGGTCTCCTTCAAGCTCCAGCAGCTGATCGATTGCCGCGCCCCTGAAAGCGGCAGGCGGCATGGTGGTTTTTCCACGCGGATATCTTGAACCTACGCAAACGGGCGCATCGTCGCGATTAATTTGACCCAACAAGGACAGCAGATGGGGTGCTGATACAAAGGGCATGTCGGCAAGGCAAATCAGAATCTGCCGGGCCTGTCTTTCGCGCGCAGCCAGCACACCGATCCTGATGCTTGTGGAGAGTCCGGCGGCGGGCTCGTCGTTGCGGAAGGTCGTAAACCCGAGGCCGGCGAGGTCTTTGCCCAACGCCTGTGTCGGGGCGGACAGCACTGCAATATTTGTTGGGGCACGCAACGAAGAAATTGTTGTTGCCGCGTGCAGTCCGAGGGGCTTGCCGCGAAACGACCGCAACAATTTGTGCTGACCCGGATGACGGATGGCAAGGCCCGCGGCCAGAAGCACAACAGCGGTATCGGACAGAGCGGTCATCGGGCCGGATTCCCGTCAATTTTGCGCATTGAAGACCTGTCGTTCTTTGCGAGCTCCGTCAGCCTTGGCAGTGCGAGGGAAACCTCACCCGCTGGTCATGCGCGGGATCAGGTAGATCTCGGCATCATCCGGCAGCGTTTTGGACCAGTCGTCGCGGATGATCTCGCCGTCGATCGACACTGAAATTCCTCGCTTCACCCAGGGTGCCGCACCCGGATATTTCTCCACCAGTTCGCGGAGCAGTCCCCGGATGGTGGTCGCCTCGATCTGGATGACCTTCTGATTGTCGGTGCAGGTGCTGAGCGACCCCCAGACATTCACGTCGACCATCAGGTCACCTTTGCGTTCTCGAGGGCGGCAAGCACGCGCGGCGGGGACATGGGGACATGGGTCATGCGCACGCCGGTTGCGCGGGAAATGGCGTTGGCTACAGCGGCAAGCGGCGGAACAATGGGTGTTTCGCCCACGCCGCGGACCCCGTAGGGGTGACCCGGATTGGGCACCTCGACGATCACCGTGTCGATCATGGGCAGATCCGAACAAACCGGAATTCGGTAGTCCAGGAACCCCGCGTTCTGCAGCCGTCCGTCGGCGCCATAGACATATTCCTCGTTCAATGCCCAGCCAATGCCTTGTACCGCGCCACCTTGATATTGTCCCTCGACGTAGGCGGGGTGAATGGCCCGGCCCGCATCCTGGACGACCAGGTAGCGCAGAATCTTTGTGGCGCCGGTTTCTGGATCGACCTCGACGTCGCAAATATGCGCGCCGAACGAGACGCCGACACCTTCCGCGACGATTTCGCTGTGCCCGGCGATAGGTCCACCGGTATTGGGTGCCTCCTTGGCAATCTCTGCAAGCGAAAGCGTGGGCAGATTGCCGTGTTCTTCGCCGACCGCCCGGGCGCAGCCCTTTTCCCACACGACATCGTCGACCGGGATTTCCCACATTTTTGCCGCACGTTCCCTGAGCACCCCGATCGCCTGCTTGACGGCGTTGATGGTGGCCATCGACGAGGAGAACGTGCCGCGGCTGCCTTCGGTCGTGTCATTGTGTCCAAGGGTTGCCGTGTCGCCGATGACGGTTTTGACCTTGTCGTAATCGATGCCCAACTCCTCCGCAGCGACAAGCGACATGGAAGAGCGTGACCCGCCGACGTCAACGGTGCCAATTGTCAGTGTGGCCGTGCCGTCAACGCCAATGTTGAGGGTCGTACAGGTCTGGCCGCCGATATTGAACCAGTAGCCGCATGCAATGCCGCGTCCTTGATTGGCTGCGAGCGGAACATTGAGTTGGGGGTGGCTTTTGACAGCCTCCAGCACCTCGACAAGGCCAATGGTGCCAAATGTCGGTCCGTAGGAAGAACGCGAGCCGTTCTTGACGGCGTTCCTGAACCGCAACTCGAGCGGATCCATATCCAGCTTTTGTGCGATTTCATCGAGTACACTTTCCACTGCAAAAGCGGCAACCGGGGCCGACGGGGCCCGATAAGCGGCAGTTTTTGGCCTGTTGATCCGCACATCGATACCGATGGTCTTGACGTTTTCGATGTCGTAGCAGGCAAAAGCTGTCATCGCGCCGAGCATGCCCCACACCCCTGAATAGGGGCCGCAGCCGTAGCGCAAGTGGGCATAGGCCGAGGTGATCACCCCCTCATTTGATACGCCGATCTTGACGTCGATTGAGGCCGGGCTGGTGGGGCCGGTGCTCCGGAAGACTTCTTCGCGCGACATGGTCAGCTTGACCGGTCTGCCGGCCTTGCGTGACAGCGCAAGGGCCACCGGTTCCGCCCAGACATGGGTCTTGCCGCCAAATCCGCCGCCAATCTCCGATGAGGTCACGCGGAGTTTGGATACGTCCATGCCGAGCAATTGCGCACACACGATGCGATAGGAGAAATGTCCCTGGGTGGTGACCCAGAGGTCGCCGGTGCCATCGGCATTGACGCTCGCCACGCAGGCGTGCGGTTCAATATAGCCCTGGTGGCTTTGTTCCGCCTTGAATGACCGCTCGACAATCAGGTCGGATTTGGCAAAGCCCGCCTCGATGTCCCCATGGCCGAATTCCTCGGTGGCGTGCACGTTGAGCGGGACATTCTGTTCGGGATCAACGCGGCTGGTGGCATGTTCATGCACCACGTTTGCGGTGGACTTGAGCGCCTCGTCCACGTCGGTGACGTGCGGCAGCACTTCGTAGTCGACGCGGATGAGCCCCAGGGCCTTTCTGGCTGTTGCCTCGTCGATGGCCGCCACTGCTGCGACAGCGTGCCCGTCATAGCGTGCCTTGGTGCGCGCCATGCAATTGTCGAGGATT
The DNA here is from genome assembly GCA_017794705.1 of Devosia sp. Lineage (GTDB taxonomy): Bacteria > Pseudomonadota > Alphaproteobacteria > Rhizobiales > Devosiaceae > IH3. The sequence goes on from CP051235.1 coordinate 2,250,852, forward strand.
TCGAGAAGGCCCTCATCGCCGTCCGCATGGTCCGGCAAATCCGCTGCTGTAATCACCGCCTTGACGCCCTTCAGGGCTTCGGCCGCTGAGGTATCGATCGATTTGATGCGGGCGTGGGCATGCGGACTACGCAAAACGAGGCCCACCAACTGCCCAGGCATGTTGTAGTCGGCGCCGTAGCGGGCGCGGCCGGTTACCTTGTCGACGCCATCCTGGCGGACCGGGCGGGTGCCGACGGAGCGGAACTCCTGAATTTGTGTCTTTGCGTTGATGTTCATGCTGCATCACCCCGCATCACTTGTGCGGCATCCTGAACGGCCCGCACGATCTTGTCGTAACCGGTGCAGCGGCAAAGGTTCCCCGCGAGGCCGAACCGGATCTCCTCCTCGCTGGGATCCGGATTGCGTTCCAGCAGATCCTTGGCCGCCATCAAGAATCCCGGGGTGCAGATGCCGCACTGGAGTGCCGCATGCTCCAGAAACTTTTCCTGCAGCGGATGAAGACTGTCGCCGCTGGCCATGCCTTCGATCGTTTCGACCACCTGGCCCTGCACTTCGGCGCCCAGCACGAGGCACGAACAGACCAATCGCCCGTCGACCCTGACGCTGCAGGCCCCGCAATCGCCGGTGCCACAACCTTCCTTTGCGCCCATCAGGCCAAGCCGATCACGTAATACCGTCAGCAGGGTTTCCTCCGGCCGGCATAGAAATTCGATATCGTCGCCGTTAATCGCGGTCGAAACTGCAATTCCATTCATGAGTTTGCTCTTGCACGTTTGTAGGCGAGTTCGGCGGTTCTCTTCGCAAGAACCCCGACGACACTTTTGCGGTAGGCAATTGTGCCACGCTTGTCGTCGATCGGGCGCGCCGCCGCCGAGCAGGTCTCGGCCAGTCTTTCAAGCGCCGCCGTTTCAAGTTTGGTTCCGACGAGAGCTTCGGCGGCTTCATCGACCCGAAGAACCGTCGGGGCCACCGCCCCGAGGGCGACACGGGCGGTTTTTATCGTTCCATCTGCATCGAGTGTGAGATTGATCCCGGCACTTGCCACGGCAATGTCCATTTCAGTGCGCGGAATGAACCGGATGTAGGCGTCACTGGCATGCGCCGGCCGCTCGTCGAGTTCGATCGCAGCAACCATCTCTCCGGGCGCGAGCGAAGTCTTGCCAGGTGAGAGCGGCACATCTTCAACTGCAGTTACCCGGCTGCCGTTCGGACCGACAATGTGAACCCGCGCGCCTGCGGCAACCAGAGCCGGAACGCTGTCGGCGGCGGGTGAAGCGTTGCACAGGTTGCCGGCGATCGTGCAGCGTCCCTGCACCTGCTTGGAGCCGATCAGGTTGGCGGCTTCGACAACGCCTGGCCAGGCAGCGCGCAGCATTTCCGACTCGCCAAGTTCGGCGCACGTCACTGCCGCACCAATCCAGAATCCTTTGTCGGTTGCCCTGATTTGCCTGAGTTCGGCGATTGCCTTGATGTCGACGATCAGGCTCGGCTCGACAAACCCGCCCTTCATCCTGACCAGCAGGTCACTTCCACCGGCAAGTATGAAAGCGTTTCCGGTGTTCCCGCCGAGCAGGTTCACCGCCTCCGCAACTGAATTCGGGCGCGAATAGTGCATTTGCCCCCTGTCTCCCTCATTCCTGGATTGTCGTCCGAAGACGGCCGCTTCCGGCACAGACCGATCCACAATAGCGAGGGGATGCCGCGCGTTCAACGGCGGGTTGTCAACCCGTACCAACTCATCTGCGCATGTCAGACGATGGTCTTTGCATGATCGGAACCTGGGGCCCACGAATTCTTCGATCGCCTTGAAGCAATTCTGGAATGGTGTTTATTTCAAAGTCTGTAGTGGGCACTTTGCGAGGCGAGATGCTTGACGACAAGCCGGGCGCGGTGATCAGGAGGTATGACAGCGGCACCCTCAGCGCTGACGGTGTGGACGCTGTTTTCGACTTGCTCGAAGAAGGTATTCGTTCGGGTATCGCCGGTGTTCTGGTGACGATCGTGGGCATTGAAGGAGGTGCGCCACGTCCGTTGGGTACGCACATGGCCGTGCTCGCTGACGGGCGTTTTTGTGGCTATGTGTCGGGCGGATGCGTTGAAGCCGCAGTCGCCGCGGAAGCGCTGAAGGTCATCTCTGCCGGCGAGGACCGGACGATCCGGTTTGGTGTCAACTCGCCCTTTCTGGACATTGTCCTGCCGTGTGGAGGGGGCATCGACCTGCATTTCCACGTTGGCATTTCCCGAGATCTGGTGGCATCAGCCCGACAGTGTCTGTCGGGCCGTGTGCCGTTCACAATCCTGCTCGATCCATTGAACGGTACTGGCCGCATGGAAAAGACTGATCAGGGCGCGCGGTCAGAATGGGTGGGAGCAGAGTTCAGACGGCGGTACGTGCCGGTTACCCGACTGGTTCTGGCCGGTCGCGGCATCGAACTTGAAGAACTGGGGCGCATTGCATGCGCCTCGCGGCTTGACGTTCATGCCTACAGTCCGGACTTGCCCGTGCTCGAAACGGTTGCAGATTTCGGCGCGAGAACCGTTCGCCTGAAATCTCCTTCATACGCACCCGACATGCCGGTCGACGCCTGGACCGCTGCCATCATGCTGTTTCACGATCATGACTGGGAGCTGGAGATACTCAAGTCGTTCGTGCAGGGGCCGGCATTCTTCATCGGCGCCATGGGCAGCAGGAATACCCACGCCAAGCGTCGCGCAAGGCTTTTGAAGGCCGGCGTCCCCGAAGCCCTTGTTGCACGGATAACCGGACCGATCGGGCTGTTCGGCCCGACGCGCGATGCCGCATCGCTTTCATTGTCCATTCTGGCGCAAGTGGCTCAGGTCCGGATGAACTACGACCAGCACTGAGCCGGTTTGAACAGATTGGCGTGTTGTTGGTCTCGCGCCCGATGGACCGGAAAGCCAACGTCTGCCGAGCTACCTAGAGAAACGCGAAAGACCGGCCGTTTCCCTTCAGACCACTTCGACGCGGGCTGAGCTTTCATATCGCTCACCTGTCGTGTCGATCCACTCGAACGTCAGATCTGCGCTTTGTTCAAGCCTGAGGCTGAACGCGATATAGGGATTGGCTGCGATCGCGGGTTCCAGTTCGGCTCCGAACACCTCCGCACCATCGGCGCGACAGGTGAACCGCTCCGCAATCCGGACGGGAACGAAAAGTCCGGTCATGTCTCGCCGCAGGCCGGTCTCCATAGGATGGTTGATGATGGTGCGCACTGTGAACACTTCGCCCGCCGCAACCTGTTCGGGCGCCGAGATGCGGATGCGGGGCGTCCATCCCGGCGGGAACTGGTCATTCGCAATCGCATCCTCGCACGCACCGTAGGTGACGTTGACGCGGCGAACGGTTTCGAATGTTTCGCCATCTGACATTTCGGCAATGGCAACGATGTCCTGGAATGACGCGAGCCGCACGCGGGTACTTAACCTCGCTTCGCCACAGGCCGGGGTAAAATACGCTCCGATAATGCGCGGGCGCGGATTGAGGGGTGCATAGACGCGCACCACACGCGGATAGTCCGCGGGCGTCATCGGGCTGGGGACATAGATGTCCATGGGCACCGAACTCCCGGAGTCCGAAAACTCGGGCATGGTGAGTTCGACTCCGCCCGACTCCGGATTAATGGCGCCGAAATCGGCCTCGATCGCAGCGCGCATCTCCGCCTCGTCGGCATTGGCCCGAAGCGCAATCGCGGCAAGTCCGGCTCCCAGACTGGCGCCCAACATCGCCCTGCGGGTCAATCCGGTCTTACGGACGGATTGTGCGCCGCGCTCGCATCGAATGTCGGGTTTCACGAAGCATACTCCAATCGAAGGAAGAGGGGGGATTGGCCGATTTGTCCGAGCCAGTCTTGCACATGCGACTTTTCCCAGTCTAGCATTGTGCATTCTTGGTAGCCTTTCACCGGCAGCGGTTCATCCTTTGCTCAAGATCGCCGGGCTGAACAACGATCCCTGTCACATGTGAACTACAAAGTGGAGGGGATTATGACGTTTCATACCCAAGCCCGAGTTGGCACGGCCGCGCTTGCGTTGGCCATTGTCATCGGTGCCGGCCTGCCCGGTCTTGCAGCGAATTCGGAAGTCGCGGCAGTGACGGCTGAGGCCTGTACGACGTGTCACGGACCGGGCGGCGTGAGTGAAGGCGAAATGCCGACGATTGCCGGACAGGACGCCGCGACGCTGACAGAGGCGTTGCGGGGTTATCGGGACGGCACGCTTCAAGGCACGATCATGGGAAAGCTGGTCTCTACGCTGTCTGATGAAGAAATTGCCGCGCTTGCCGAATATTTCGCGGCCTTACCGGGAGCAGGACAATGAGCGGACAGATATCACGCAGAAAAGTTCTGGGCTTGTCAGGAGCGCTGCTCGGAGCGCCGCTTTTGTCGGCGCCGGTCAAAGCACAGGGAACGGCCCATGTCGTCGTGATCGGCGGCGGGTTCGGTGGCGCTGCCGCGGCACGTACGCTGCGCCGCATCGCGCCGGAAATAAATGTCACGCTGGTTGTTGATGCGCCTTTATTCACCACCTGCCCATTTTCCAACACCGTGATTGGTGGCCTGCGTGAACTGTCTGAAATTCAGTTTTCGTACGACGCGCTGCGGGCCGAGGGTGTCGATGTGCGTGTTGATCCTGCCGTCGGACTTGATTCCGAGGGCCGTGTGGTCACTTTGCAATCGGGCGACGTTCTCAACTACGACAAGGTGATCGTTTCGCCCGGCATCGACTTCCGCTGGGACGTGCTTCCTGACGTCACTTCCGCCGTGGCCGACACGTTGCCACATGCCTGGAAGGCCGGCGAGCAGACGATTTTGTTGCGTGACCAGATCAGGTCCATGCCAGAGGGCGGCACCGTGATTATTGCGCCGCCTGACAACCCGTTCCGCTGTCCACCAGGGCCCTATGAACGGGCAAGTCTGGTTGCCCACTACTTGAGCCAGCACAACCCCACCGCCAAGATTCTCATCGTGGACAGCAAGGACACATTCTCCAAGCAGGGGTTGTTCATGGAAGGCTGGGAGGCGCTTTACCCCGGCATGATCACCTTCGTGCCGTTCGCGGAACACGCCGGAATAAGTGCCATCGACGCCGGCGCGCGCCGCATCGAAACCTACTTTGACACTTTCGAAGGCGACGTGATCAACCTCATACCGCCGCAAAGTGCCGCATCGATTGCGCTGGATGCGGGGCTGGCCGGCACGGGGTACTGGTGCGAGATCGACGGGCTGACCTTTGAGAGCCGCGAGGCCGGCAACGTCCATGTCATCGGCGATGCCGCCATCGTCGGCGATATGCCAAAGAGCGGGTTCTCCGCGTCAACCCAGGGCAAGGCCTGTGCCCATGCTGTGGCCGCGCTGCTGGCCGATCGCAGCCCTGAACGGGCGATTCTGATGAACACCTGTTACAGTCTTGTTGGTCCGGACTACGGAATCTCAGTGGCCGGCGTCTATCAAAGCGCATCCGACACCAACAACCTCTCGAGCCTGCCAGGCACCGGCGGGACAAGTGCGACCGGCGACCTGCCTGACTTGCGGCGGGACGAAGCAGCCTTCGCCCGCAGCTGGTACGCAAACCTGACAAAGGAGCTGTTCGGCGCGTGAGGACTAGCTTCTTCGCAACACCGGGCGGTTTGCGATTGCATGTGCTGATCATGGTCATCGCGCTCCTTGTGATTGCGCCCGGTCAAGCCTTCGCAGATGGGCTGGCGCCATTGACGGATCAGCCGGGAAATCCGGCGGAGGGTGAGCGACTTGTCCGGGACACCAGCCGTGCGAGCTGCCTGATATGTCACACAATTTCAACGCTGGATGAAAAGGATCAGGGCGAAATCGGCCCAAATCTTGATGGTGTGGCAGACCGTTGGACAGAAGCGGAGTTGCGCTTGCGGATCGTTGATGCGCGGCAGCTGAACCCGGATACGATGATGCCGCCCTATTTCTCGCTCGTTGGGTTGTACAAGGTCGCAGAGGCCTATCAGGGCCAAACAATCTACAGCGCGCAGGAAGTTGAGGACGTCGTGGCCTTCCTGATGACGCTCATCACGGATGAGGCGGTTGAATGATCGTGCGAGGTGTCGGTGCCGGCGTTGTCAGCCTACTGATCTTGTTTGCGGCATTGTCCGGATCCGCCATTCTGGCCGCCGACAACGAGCCGCGCTCCGGCTACGAGTTCATGGAAGCCGAAACCCGGTCCTTGCAGGATGACGACTTCCTCAATCCCGGGTTTTTCCTTGTGGAAGAGGGGCAGGAACTCTGGCAGAGGCCAATGGGAGAGGCCGGGCTGACGTGCGCCGGTTGCCACGGGGCTGTGGAGGATTCCATGCAGGGCGTGGCGGCGCGCTATCCGGTGTTTGATGATGCATCGGGGCAACTGCTGAATCTGGAGTTGCGCATCCAGTCCGAAATCGCAGATCGGATGCAGGCCGAGCCACCGGCCTATGATTCCCCAGAATTGCTGTCGCTTACCGCTCTGATCTCGTTGCAGTCGCGCGGCATGGAAATGCAACCGGAAATCCGGCCGGAGATGTTGCCCTTCCTTGAGCAGGGCGAGGGCATCTACCGGCAAAGGCGGGGGCAACTGAATCTTTCCTGCGTGCAATGCCATGACGAGCACGCCGGGGACAGATTGCGCGGTGACGTCATCAGCGAGGGGCACATCAACGCATTTCCCATTTATCGCCTGATGTGGAGCGAGCCAGGGTCGCGGCACCGCATGTTCGAGTGGTGCATGGAAGCGGTGAGGGCCGAACCGTTTGAACGCGGCTCGGCCGAGTTTGTTGCGCTGGAACTTTACCTTGCATCACGTGGCTCGGGACTGAAAATTGAGGCTCCAGGCGTCAGACGCTGACTGTAATGGGCAAAACCAAGAGAAGGAATGACACTGATGAGACGCCTGGTTCGAGTGATTGCGGTGCTGTTGTTTGTCGGGGTGGTCGCGGGCGGCGCGGCACTCTATTGGGCAACCAGCAATCCCGAGCTCGAACCGATCGAACTCGCGAGCCTGACCTTTGCCGATGAGGAAATCGAGCGAGGTGAGCTGCTGGCGTTGGTGGGCGATTGTTCGGCTTGTCACACGGCGCCCGGCGGCGAGGAAAATGCGGGAGGTCTGGCTCTGCCCACGCCCTTCGGCACCATTTACTCCACCAACATCACCCCCGACCCAGACACAGGAATCGGCCGGTGGAGCTACGAGGCCTTTGCCCGGGCCATGCGGCAGGGTCTCGATCGCGAGGGAAATCACCTTTACCCCGCGTTTCCCTACGACAATTTCGTCAAGACGCGCGAAGAGGATCTGCGGGCTATCTATGCCTATCTGATGACTCGGCCGGCGGTTGCGGCGGAAGATCAACAGAACGAGCTGCCGTTCCCGTTCTCCTTCCGGCCGGTGCTGGCGGGATGGAAACTGCTGTTCCTGGACGACTCCCCATTTGTCCCTGACCCTGCCTTGGACGACGAACAGAACCACGGGGCCTATCTTGCTGCTTCTCTCGGACATTGCGGTGCCTGCCATTCGCCACGGAATGCCTTTGGAGCAGTCATCGGCGGAAGGGACTATGAAGGGGGAGAAGCTGAAGGGTGGGCGGCTCCGCCTTTGGGGCCGCATTCGATTTCACCGGTTGGCTGGACGCTGGACGACTACGCCGACTATCTGTTCGACGGCTGGAGCGAGTTCCACGGGATCGCCGGCGGTCCGATGACCGCAGTGGCCGATCACCTCTACTACGCCGATGAGGATGACGTGTTTGCAATGGCTGCCTGGCTGGACGCGATCACGCCGGCACAGGACGACGCCGAACGCGAAGCGGCCATTGCCGCGGCGGAAGAACTGGATTGGCCCGCGGTCGAAGGCACGATGTTTGACGAGGAGATCACCGACCCGGCGCTCATCGAGGGCCGCGATGTCTTTGCGGCTCGATGTGCCAGATGTCACAAGGAACGTATCGGCCCGAGCCAGCCCTACTCACTTGGACTTGGCTATGCCGCGCTGGCGCCGACGCCCCGGAATCTGATCAACGCGGTGCGTGAAGGGATTGTGCCCCCGTTCGGTGTCGCAGAACGTAAAATGGAAGCTGTGGCCATGAGCGATGAACAGCTCGCCGCCCTGGTTGCCTATGTGCGTTGGCACTTCACCGACGAGCCGGCATGGCAAAGCATCGAAGATGCGATTTCAGATCACGGGGCGGAGGCCGGCCGCTAGAGAGCAGAACTGAAGCTGCTCAGTCGCAAGGGTAGTGCCGGATGAACATTTCCACTGCCGTGTCGAAGGCGGGCCAGTCGTCGATGAAACCCGTTGTGACCACGACTTCCGGGGCCGTGAAAACGGCGACCAGTTCCCGGCGGGAGGTGCCCGCCGGGATGCAGGCCTTTTGGTTGATGACGACATATTCGGCGTAGCCCTGCACCAGCCCGTTGCAAAAATCGACCCATTGCGGCTGGTCTCGCAGACAGACGGCGACGGCATCGCCGGTCCGCAGAATGAACTCCGGGACGACGGCTCTGCGGCCCGGGGCCACTGATCCTTCGGCACCTTGCTGCGCCTGAGACGAAACGGGCAGACTAAATGTGACGAACAGACAGATCACACTTGCCGCCAGCTTCAACAGCGTGTGGCGTTGCAGTTTGCGCTGCCTTTGAAGAATGCCGTTCATGCACGTCAGTAGCGCATTTATCAGTGACGATCACAAGATGTCTGTCTGATCAGAATTGGCTTGCATTTCCTTTTTGGTCCAACAGAGTCTCAGGGAACTGGATCTTGCAAGAAATGAACGTCACAAATCGGCCCCTTGCAAATGCAGAAAATTGGCTCAACCGGCCGAACTTGATAGGAGACCAAGAATGCCCCTTTCGCGCACTGCAACCTTTGCCACGGCAATTGCACTATCGCTTCTGGTCCCGCAGGCGGCATGGGCGGACAAGGTCGTGGCCAACTGCACCGGAATGCTCGACTTCGACATCTATACGATCGACACCGAGCTTACTTCACAGGAAATTGAACCGATAGGCGAGGCCGAAGTCGCAATAGATGAGGACTTCATTGTGCTCACCGGCGCGTTCGGTGAATACAAGTTCGACCGGAACGCGGGGACCCTTTATCACAATGATCGAGATACAAGCGTCTATTGCACCTACTCTACCAAGCAAGAATAGTGACTTAGCCGCCCACTTCGTCGCAAGAAAGGTGGCATTGTTGCCGACCGTGACCCCGGATCGAGGCAGGCTGTTCCGAGCCGCCAAAGAAAGGCAAAATTCTGCTTATTGAATTTTCCAATGTTTCACATTGGATTGCCAACATAGCCCCCCTACAGTAGCCTCAGGCTGAGGCCGGCGCAGGTAATTGTGATGTCGGTTGGGAAGTCGTGCAAGCTGCCTTTCGAGCAGTTCTTGCGTTCTGCAAGAACACCTGTTTGCTGATCCACTCAGGTCTCAGCCTCTCGTAAGGTCTTCGGCATGCTGCGCGACCTGAGGGAGGAAATAGATGGCTATTACATTGAATATCAATGGCGAAGACCGTTCGCTTGATATCGACCCGCAGATGCCCTTGCTTTGGGCTATCCGGGAAGCGGCAGGCTTGACGGGTACGAAGTTTGGCTGCGGAATCGCGCAGTGTGGCAACTGTACTGTCATTATTGACGGCAACGCCGTTCGATCCTGCAACCAGCCGGCGGCCACAGCTGCCGGAAAATCCATCCGTACGATCGAGAGCATTTCGGAAAACAACGATCATCCAGTCCAGCAGGCCTGGCAGGAATTGACGGTACCGCAGTGCGGTTATTGCCAGTCCGGTCAGATCATGTCGGCAGTGGCATTGCTCGAAAAGAGTCCCAATCCATCCGACCGTGAAATTGACCAGGCCATGGCGGGGAATATTTGCCGCTGCGGAACCTATCCACGCATTCGCGCTGCCATCCATCGTGCAGCCGAAATCAGCAGCAGCTGAAGGGGGACGTCATGAACAAGCTTCAGATTAGCAGGCGAAATTTTCTCAGGGTCTCCGCCTCGGCGGCCGGTGGCTTGATGGTTTCCATCCACTTTCCGTCTATGGCTGGTGCCCAGGAAATGGGCGGCGGGGCGGAAATCAATGCCTGGCTCACGATCGATCCTGATAATATTGTCAGCATCGTAACCCCGCAAACCGAAATGGGGCAGGGTGCCTTTACGGCAGTGCCTTTGATGGTCGCCGAAGAGTTGAACATCCCGTGGGAAAATGTGCGTCACGTGTTTGCCGACGCAAACCGGCATGTGAACAACGACAATCTCTACACGACCACCTCGACCGGTGGCTCGACCACCGTGTCGCGCCGGCATCCTTATATCATGCAGGCTGGCGCGTCGGCTCGGGAACGTTTACGTGTCGCGGCTGCCAATCGCTGGTCTGTGCCGCTCGAATCCGTTGTCGCGGAGCAAGGCATGCTGACCTCGGGTGACATGCAGGGCACCTATGGTGATTTTGCTGCCGACGCCGCAGAAGTAACGCTGGAAACAGAGCCCGCCATCAAGGCCTACGGCGACTGGTGGCTGTTGGGCAAGGAAGACATCAAACGGCTCGATATTCCGCTCAAGACCAACGGCACGGCAACCTACCCTATCGACGTTGTTGTCGAGGGAATGGTGTATGCGGCGTGTCAGGCCTGTCCGGTCCCCGAGGGCCGGCTGGTCAGCTACGATTTCGACGCCGTCAAGGATATGCCGGGTGTGATCGCCGCGGTTGAGTTGGTGCAGACCAAAGACGTCCCTTCGTTTACCGATCTTCGCAGCGGTGTCGCCATCGTGGCGGAGAGCTGGTACCAGGCAAAAAACGCCCTGGCCGTCATGCCGATCACTTGGGACTTGGGCCGCGGCGCTTCAATGAGCAACGAGAGCATGGCAGCTGAAGCCATGCAGTTGATCTCCCAGCCGGGAACGGTATTGCTTGACGAAGAGGGCAATATCGGGCGGGGCCTGGACCAGGGTGTCAACCACGACGCCGTGTACGGGATCATCGAAGCGTCCACCAACGTTGTTCAGGGGGATGTCTACCATCGTCCCTTTGAAACTCACGCCACAATGATGCCGCCCTGTGCCGTGGCCGATGTCAAAGAGGACCGCTGTGATATCTGGACATTCACCCAGGATATTGCGCGTTCCTTGAATGAAGCGGCCGACCAGCTGGGGCGTGACACAACAAATGTGTTCCTGCACCAGACTTATCTGGGCGGTGGTTTCGGTGGCGGCTACAACATGGATGTCCATCGCCAGGCTGCGGCCATTTCGGCGGAAATTGGCCGGCCCGTGAAGGTCATCCGAAGCCGCGAAGAGGACATTGCGCAAGACAGTCAGCGGCCACCCGTCTGGGGTACGTTTACGGCTGCCCTGGGTGAAGACGGTTTGCCCGAAGCGCTGGTGACACATTTCGTGGGTGAAGAGAAAATGCCCGCGTTCGCGCAGCGTGGTGTGGCGAACATGCCATACTTGATACCGAACCGCCGTCATGAAAACAGTTCGATCCAGAACCATATCCCCATTGGCTTTCACCGGGCTCCCGGAGCGAATTCCACTGGCTTCATCGTAGAGCAGATGGTCGACGAAATGGCACAGGCCGGTGGGTGGGACCCGCTGGAATGGCGCCTCAAGCTGACCGAGGGCAACGAACCCTGGCAGCGTGTCTTGCTGGCGATGAAGGAAAAGTCCGGCTGGACCACCGACATGGGGGACGGCGAAGGAATGGGCTGCGCGGTTGTTGAGTCTCACGGCACCATTGCCGGCTGCGTTGCAACTGTTGCTGTCAGTCGGCGTGGGCAACTGTTCATCGACAAGCTGCAGTACTTCATCAACAGCGGCTATGTCATCAGCCCGTTGACGGCAGTTGAACAAGCCGAAAGCTCAGCCATCTGGGAGATGAGCCATGCCATGTTTGGTGGGCTTGTCATCCGGGATGGCCGGGTCGTGAACACGAACTTCGACTCTTATACAATGATGAGGATGGCCGACACGCCTCCGGTCATCGAGGTCAGCCTCGAAATGTCGGAGGACCAGTGGTGGGGTGGCCTTGGCGAGCCTACTGGCCCCCCGACGCCTCCTGCCGTGGCCAACGCAATCTTTTATGCAACCGGCACGCGCGTTCGTTCCACTCCCATCGCGCAAGCGACATTGTAATCGGATGCGGGACCCTCTGGGTCCCGCATTCGTCCGTCCGGCGACGGGAGCGAATAGACCGGAGGTCTTCCAGACCCCCGGTTTCGCCTATGTTTCCCTTGCCAGGTACACACGCAAATGAAGTCCGGCACAGCAGCAGGATCCGGTCGGATGGCGGTTTGGTCCGGGTTAGTGGTGGTCTGCATGAAGGCCACTCTGGCAACGTCCTTGGCCGGTTTTTTTCCCGCCGTGGCCTTGGGATGGGACCCATCGGACCTCAACAGATTCAGGGGCACCTTGAGTTGCACGGACTGCAATTTGCGCAACGCCAACCTCGCCGGTGCGGATTTGCGCGCGTCCAACCTCGCAGGCAGCGACCTTACCGATGCCTCGCTTTATTACAGCAGCCTGATCGGTGCCGATCTTGCCGATGTAATCCTTGATCGGGCAGACTTGCGCGGCGCAAACCTGTTTTATGCGGTATTGCCGCGCGTGCACTTCATCGGAAGCGACATGACCGGGGCAAATTTGACTGGAGCAGACCTGAGCGGTGCCGACCTGACAAGGGCCGACCTCAGCGGCTCAAATCTGTTCGCGGCGAACTTGAGTGGGGCCAAGCTCAGCGAAGCCAATCTGGGTCACGCCTCATTCCGCCGCGCAGACATGTCGGGGGCGGTGGTCGACGACGGTCAGCTGGAAACCGCGTTCCTTTGCGAAACAATCATGCCGGACGGACAAAGCAATGATCGCGATTGCTGAGAACCGGGTTCGGGGCCCGCGCCTGGCTTTGCTGCTTGTACTCGGCGTTCTGGCGTTCACCATCTTGGCTATGGCCCCGGCAAGAGCGCAAAGCGACGAATCCGGCGCCGGACCGCTGCTTACGCGGTTGACCCCGGAGGTCCTGTCTGCGGTCTTTCCGGAGGTCACCCGGGTCGAAATGGTCGAGGACGATGGCCCAATCGCAGCGGCAGCATATGACGGCGAAACGCTGTCCGGCTACGTCTATTCCACGCTCGATGTGTTGCGTGCACCGGGCTACTCCAGCACGCCGTTTGACGTGATCGCCGGTGTGACGATGGATGGCAGGATCACCGGTGCCGTGGTGCTGTTCCATCGTGAACCGTATTTGATCAACGATGCGCGCCGGACGGCGCAGTTGAATACGTTTCTGCATGCGCTGGAGGGTGGTGAGGCACGACTGGGGGCGGACAGCACGCTGCCACCGGAATTCGTGGCGGGCGCGACAATCTCTTCGCGAGCCATGCGCAACGCCGTGCAGGAAGGCGGGCGCATGGTCCTGCGTTATCGAACCGAAGAGTTCATCGTCACCGAACCCACGGTCGACATGATCAATTTCAGACCCATGAGCGCCGCAGAGCTCGTTGCTGACGGCGGAGTCGCGGGCGCTCGGATAACCAATGCAGATCTGGACGCCGCGATGGCGCAAGCGGGTCTTGGCGACTTGCTGCCGGAGGTGCCGAAAACGGGCGGTCCGGACAATCTCTACATCAATTTTGTGACTGGCTACGCCAATCCGCCGCGGATCGGGCGCAACGGAACCGGTCTCGAACCGTATGACCACTTGATCAACGGCATGCCGGAGAGCACACAGGGCATTTTCGTAGCGACCCTGGGCGGGGTCTACGACCACCGCGGCACGCGATACAACAATCTGTCCAACGATTTCCTGCTGGAGCGTATCTCGGTTACGCAAGGTGAACACACTTATCAGTTCACCAAGCCGGACATGATCGTTACTCCCGGCAAGATCGCCGACATTCTGGTCCTTCCCACGGACAATGAATTTGATCCGATGCAGCCCTGGCGGGCTGATCTATATGCCAACGCCCTTCGTCCCGATGGCAGCACGGCGAATTTCGTGCTGGCCAGTCTAGATTATGCCCTGCCGTCCGGCTACATCCTGATGCCCGAACCGGAGCCGATGCCGGCCTGGGTCGAACCTTGGCTCGCCAGCCAAGGCGACATTGCCATTCTGCTGATTGCGCTGAGTGTGTTGACCTTCTTGCTTGCCAACCAGGCATGGCTCTCCAGGAACCGCCGTTTGCACCTAATTCTGCGCAACGGGTTTCTGGCTTTCACCCTTGTGTGGATCGGCTGGACTGCCAGCGCGCAACTTTCGATCGTCCACGTCGTGAACTATATCAAGGCGCCGTTTGCAGGGCTCGATCTGGGCTTCTATCTCGCCGAACCGCTGATCGTCATTCTCTCTATCTATACTGCGGTTTCTCTGGTTCTTCTGGGGCGGGGCGTATTCTGCGGGTGGCTTTGCCCGTTCGGCGCCCTTCAGGAGCTGCTGGCTCAAATTTCACGCGCGTTGAAACTTCCGCAGTGGAACCCAGGAGAACGCCTCCAGCGAATCCTGTGGAACGGAAAATACGTTTCGCTTGGTCTTATCCTTATTCTGGTTTTTGTCGCCCCCGATGCGGCGGTGGTGGCCGAAGAAATCGAACCGTTCAAGACGGCGATCACCGCATACTTTGTCCGTGCCTTGCCGTACGTCATTTACGCCGTTGCGCTGCTGACCATCGGACTGTTTACCGAACGCGCCTTTTGCCGTTTTCTTTGCCCGCTGGGCGGAGCTTTGGCGATTCTGGATCGACTGCATCTCCTCAACCTGCTCAAGCGTCGTCCGGAATGTGGCAACCCTTGTCATCTGTGTGAACGCTCCTGCCCGGTGCGTGCCATCGAATCCTCGGGCAAGATTATCATGTCCGAATGTTTCCAGTGCCTCGATTGTCAGGTCGAATATTACGACGACCAACGTTGTCCGCCTCTGGCCAAGGTCAGGAAGCAACTCGAACGTGCCAAGGAGTTCGGCCCTGCACCGGTCCGGGTGCCGGCGGGGGAGCCGGCATGAACCTGACCCGCCGACGCGCACTGCAGATCATGGCCGCCAGCGTCGCCGTGCCGTTGGGCGTTCTGGCTCTGCGTTCCGCACGCGGGCTGCCTCAGCCCGTTCAGTGGCGTGGCGAGGCGCTTGGAGCCATGTCTGCCATGACATTGTGGAGCCATGACAAGGCACGCGCCGAGCGCGCGATTGTGCGCATGCGGGCTGAAATCGATCGGCTCGAGGACATTTTCAGCCTTTACCGCGCTACAAGCGAGTTGTCGCGCCTTAACGCCGACGGACGCGTTGATGCACCTTCCCGCGACCTTGTGCATGTTCTTGACCAGAGCCAGCGCATTGCCGAAGCAAGCGGTGGTAAGTTCGACCCGACCATTCAGCCGCTTTGGACGCTGCACTCCGCGCGTTCTGCGCCAGATCTCCGGAATCTGGAGGCCGCCCTGTCACTGGTCGACTACACTGCGATCTCGGCCCACATACAGACAGTCCGCTTTGAGCAGGCAGGCATGAGCGCCAGTCTGAATGGTATCGCGCAGGGCTATATCACCGACCGGGTCACCGAGCTTCTGGGCAATGAAGGTTTCGAGAATGCGGTGATCGAATTGGGGGAAACGCGGGCGTTGGGACAGGCGCCGGATGGAACGCCTTTTCGCGTGGGTCTCTTGAACCCGCATGAACCCAATCAGGTGATGGAACACGTATCTCTCGCCGGAGCGAGCCTCTCGGTCTCAGGTGGCTATGGACAGTCTCTGCCGGATGGCACTGGCCACCATATCTTCGATCCCCTGACCGGCAAAAGTGCCAATGAGTTGGCGCAGGTTGCTGTCGTTGCGCCGAGGGCGATGCTGGCCGACGCGCTGTCAACCGCAATTTATGTGGCGGGAGAACGGGCCTCAGCGGCAATCCTGTCCACTGTGGCGGGCGCATCGGCGATCCTGATCCGGCCAGATGGTTCACGTCTGCAAGTTTGATGATCTTTTTTGCTGCAGCCCCCTGCGGCTGCAGACGTTTCCCGCATGGAACGTGATCCCTATCCCGCAGATTCGGCAAGTCCGGCAAGCGCGATTGCGCGAAACATCTCATCTTCAACTCCGCCGATAGTGTCCAAAGCGCCGGATATGTCACCCTGCTGACCGAGCGCCAGTGCAATCGCCATGGTCAACTCATCGAGGTCGGACGACGCGGCGAAAGCTTCCGCCAATTCCATGGCGCTCGTCGGATCGCCGGCGGCGGCCAGCATGACCACCATGGCCTCGACTGCCTCAAACCGCTCGTTGCGGTCGGGAATCTCCGCCGCCAGATCGAGCGCCTCCATCAGTTGCCCAGCCCGGGCAAATTCCATTGCCACCGCGGCACGCGCCTGGTTCAGATCCGCCAGCACGTCTATCATGGCGAGGGTCTGAAGGCCTTGTTCAAACTCTTCTGCCCGTGCATACCTGACGGCAAGCGCTGTCAGGGCGGCGCCGTCGCCATAGGTCTTGCGGATCGACAGCGCCAATTCCAATGCAGCGTCATGGTCACCCACCGCCGCCATGCCGTCTGAGATGGCGATCATTGCCATCTGGTCGCCGTAGGCAGCATCGATCCTGCGGGCGCTCTCAAGCGCGGCGTCAATCTGGCCCTGTTGTGCCTGCACGGCCGCTATGCGCGACAGCGCATGCCCGCGACCGACCTGATCCGGAATCGCATGGGCAGTCTGCATGGCCGACAGGATGTCGCCTCCTTTTGCCTGCAGTTCCGCAATTTGGGCCAGCGCGTCATAGAACCAATAGTGGTCGAACTCTCCCGTACGGGCCACGAGACCGCTGGCGATCTTGTTCGGGTTCTCGCCGGCCGCAAACCAATAATCCATTCCGATCCGCGCGGCCGTCCTGATGGCCTTCGGGATGTCGCCGGTCTCCGCCACTGAAACGGCGATGGCTGCCTGTGCCTGCGTTCTGCGAAACGGGTTGTTGATTGCGATCACCGTATCAAAGGCGTCGTCGATTTCGCCTTGCGCTGCCTGTTCAACCGCAAGCGCTTCCAACGCCAGAACCATCGCTGATCGATTGCGGACGTCGCCAATCCCCAATGCTATTTCGAGTGCGGAATCGAATTCTCCCGCTCGCGCTGCCGCCCGGACGATTTCCCCTTCAACTTCGGCCTGGGTTATCGGATTGCTGATCTGTAATTTTTCTTCGTTTGCCTCATCCAGCCGCCCCAGACGCGCCAGCGCGGCCGCAATGGCGAAATGCGCCTCGTCTTTCTGCAGTTGCCGGCCGAGGCCTTCGGCCGCCATCCGCGCTTGCTCGAGCAGGCAGTCGCTGGTCGGCGGATTGCACTCAACGGGCCTGTCCTGGGCAGGGGCTCCGGCCACCCAAGCCAACAGCACTCCCAAGACCAACAGATGTCGAAACACGTGCCGCAACCTGAACAACCTTGCCGAGACAGGTGGGTTTTCTTATCCTGGATGTCTATCACAAAGGGCGGGGCACGTCCCGTGACCGGGGCACAAACTGTCCATTTTCCGGTGAGTGATGCACGTGCAATCCGGCCGCAAATCAAGATGGGAGACGCAAGCATGATCAGACACCTCCTGGCGGTGCTTTTGATTTCAGTTCCGACTCCCTTATTGGCGTGGGATCCTGATGCGGTGGTCCGGCTCAAGGAGACCAGGGAATGCGCGGCCTGCGACCTGAGCGGGGCCGATCTGCGCTGGGCCGCGGTTTATGCGGCTGAGCTGGGCGGGGCGGCCAATCTGGTCGACGCGGTCCTGGACGGGGCTGACCTGAGCAACGCAAATCTGTATGGGGCAAACCTTGAGGGCACCAACCTGCGCGGCGCCAATCTCGCCGGAGCGGATCTTTCCTGGTCGAGCATGATCAGTGCCGACCTGACTGACGCGGATCTTACAGACGCCAAACTTGCAGGCGTCATCTTCTGCAATACCATCATGCCCGACGGCACGGAGAACGACGCGAACTGCTAAACCCATCCCGGGTAGGGAGGCAACACACATGGAACTCGCCCATTGGTTCATCGTTCTTGTCAGTGTTTTGCCAAGCGGGGAGGTTGCCGTGGGTCATGGGACCGTGCTGGACAGCTTCCCCTCGCGTGAGGCCTGTGAGGCCGCTCTGCTGGATGAGTTCGACCGCGGTTATTCGGCTGGCTACTCGGCAGTGAGGACCAACAACAGCCTGCAACTTGTCCTCGAGCGCGAAGGCGGACGCGAAGTGATGCAGTGCCTGTCGCCTTGGACATCCAGCCGCTCCGACTAGGGGCCGGAATTCCGTTCCGCGGCTCAGCCGCCGGTCACTGACATATGTCGTTTGACCGCCGGAGCGGCGCGGGCCACGTCGAAATCATGACCCTTGGGTTTCAGGATCATGGCCAGATCGAGAGCCTCATCAAGGCCATCTTCGCCCCGTTCGCGCAATGCGGCGCGCAGGTCGACCCGGTCTTCCTGACCCAGGCACATGTAGAGCTGTCCGGTGCAAGTCAGTCTGACGCGGTTGCAGCTCTCGCAGAAATTGTGGCTCATCGGGGTGATGAACCCAATCCGTCCGCCGGTTTCCTTGACCGAAAAATAGCGGGCGGGACCACCGGTTGAGTGCGAAAGACGCTCGAGCGTAAATTGCCCGGCAAGTTCATCCTTCAACTGCTTCAGCGGCAGATAATTGTCGTTGCGGTCGAGCGCCACTTCGCCCAGCGGCATGCCTTCAATGAGCGTCAGGTCGTAGCCATGCCCGTGCGCCCATTTGAGCATATCGATGATTTCGTCATCATTGACGTGCTTCATCGCAACCATGTTGATCTTGACAGCGAGTCCCGCCTCGTCAGCGGCTGCAATGCCATCCAGCACCTGCTCAAGGCGCCCGCGCCGCGTGATTTCTGAAAACTTGTACGCATCCAGCGTGTCGAGTGAAACGTTGATCCGTTTCACGCCCGCATCGACCAGTTCGTCGGCGAACCGTCCCAACTGGCTGCCATTTGTGGTGAGGGTCAGTTCGTCCAGATCGCCTTCGCTCACCCGTCGGCCGAGGACGCGAACCAGATCCATTATGTCGCGCCGCACCAAGGGCTCGCCGCCGGTCAGACGCAGTTTTCGTACGCCGCGTGCAATGAAGCGGGACGCAATCGTACTGATTTCCTCGAACGAGAGCACTTCATTGCGGGGCAGAAACTGCATGTTCTCGGCCATGCAGTAGGTACACCGGAAATCGCATCGGTCGGTTACCGAAATGCGCAGATAGCTGACCTGCCGTCCGAAATCATCGACGAGTGGTGCTGTCGACGGTGTGCGGGACTGAACTGAATCTGGTGCGGCGCTCGTCATGAAACCATTGTAGGAGCTTTTGGGATTGCAGTTCAATGGTGCTCTTGTTCGGACCGACGTACGAAGCGCAAAGGTGGTCACGGGTTGCGGGTCAAGGAGCCCAGAAAAGTGCAGCTTGTCGCGAAGCACGGGACGCGAGCTCCCTTGTTTCATTTCTGCGTTATCTGAAACGCTCGAAACTACAGGTTCCCATTCGCGGTGCCACTCGGTCGAATAATTGAGTGCATGCGGCGCTTCGAAGGTTTGCCGCGCGCCGTTTGGGACAGGCGGGTCATTGTTCTTGGCGCATGCGGAAACTATTTTGCCAATTCAACGGGTTAACTGCTTTCAGCAGGTAGTAGAAGCTTCAGCCGCGTATGGCGCAAGTATTCCGGGCAACAAAATGTTCGCATTTATGCTTGATGCTGCCACATAAATGGTTTAGCGCGCGACTGACGCAATCACTGAACGCTGGCGAGGAGGCTGATGTGCTGACACGCGATGATCTGATCCGGGAGGCCCGCTCGCGCAGCGGCAATCTTTCGACGTTCATTCTCGTCTATCTGGTGATTGTGACCTGTATGGTGAGCACGGCGCTGCTGATCATGTGATCGCTGGCGCCGTGCGCCTTCAATTCGCTTGCATCAACTGTTGGCTTCCGAGGACGTCAGACGTCGGCGGCGTCTCCGATATTGTCGACGCCGCGTTCCTCGAGGACAGTCGTCAGCCATTCAGGGTCCATTTCGGGCACCGAGGATAGAAGCAAGTCCGTATAGGGGTGATGCGGGGGCGTAAACATCTCTTCCTTTGGCCCCTGTTCCACTACCTTGCCGTGCTGCATGACCACCACCTCATCGGCAATCGAGCGCACCGTCGCCAGATCGTGAGTGATGAACATGTATGCGAGGCCGAGGTCCCGCTGCAGACGGTCAAGCAGCTTGAGAATGCCCTCGGCAACCAGCTGGTCGAGGGCCGAAGTCACCTCGTCGCAAATGATGAACTCGGGTTCGGCTGCAAGCGCCCTGGCGATACCGATGCGCTGCTTCTGGCCGCCGGAGAGCTCGGGTGGATAGCGGTCGTAATATTTCGAAGGTTCCAGCTCGATCAGATCGAGCAGTTCGTCGACCCGTTGTTTGAGGGCAGTGCCCTTGAGGCCAGAGTAAAACTGCGCCGGCCGACCGATGATCTCGCTGATGCGAACTTTCGGGTTCAGGGCAGTGTCGGCCATCTGGTAGATCATTTGCGCCTGGCGCAACTGGTCAAGCGACCGGTCTTTGTATTTTGCCGGCATCGGGTCGCCCTTGAAGAGAA
The DNA here is from genome assembly GCA_017794705.1 of Devosia sp. Classification (GTDB taxonomy): domain Bacteria; phylum Pseudomonadota; class Alphaproteobacteria; order Rhizobiales; family Devosiaceae; genus IH3. Next base: position 2,271,453 of record CP051235.1, read on the forward strand.
TTTCTCCCTTCAATGGCGGCAGCAGGCCGGTGATGCAGCGGGCGGTCGTCGATTTGCCGGAGCCGGATTCGCCGACAACGGCGACCGTCATTCCCGGATAGATGTCGAAGGACACATCATCGAGTACCTTGGCGCCGCCCGGATAGGCTGCGTCCACATTCTTGACCGCTATTATGGGCGGCGTGCCGTCGGTGGGACGCGATTTCTGGGGGCGTTTGAAACTTCTGACGGCCCACAAGCTCTTGGTGTAATCCTCCTGCGGATTATCGAGCATTTCCTTGGTCGAGGCTTCCTCGACCTCCTCGCCTTTGAGCAGCACTTTGATCGTGTCGGCCATCTGCGCGACGACCGCGAGATCGTGGGTAATGTAAATGGCGGCGGTGTTGAACTGGTCGACAATGTCGCGAATGGCGGCGAGCACCTCGATCTGGGTGGTCACATCGAGGGCGGTGGTGGGCTCGTCAAAGATGATGAGGTCCGGTCGGCACGCCATGGCCATGGCGGTCATGGCACGCTGCAACTGACCCCCCGACACTTGGTGCGGATAGCGGAAGCCGATTTCCTGCGGGTTCGGAAGGCGCAGGCGCTCATAGAGCTCCATGGCATCTTCCTGAGCCTCGAGCCGTTTCTGGATTCGGTAGTGAACCGGGGCCTCGGTGTGCTGATCGATGATCTTGTGGGCCGGATTGAAACTGGCGGCGGCCGATTGGGCCACATAGGCGATGCGTGAGCCGCGCAGCGCCCGCTTTTCGGCCTGGCTGGCATTGGTGAGCTCGATGCCGTCAAACTCGATGGAGCCGCCGGAGATGCGGGTGCCGTCGCGGGCATAGCCCATGGCGGCCGCACCGATTGTCGACTTTCCGGCGCCGGATTCGCCGATCAGTCCCAGCACTTCACCGCGGTGCAAGGTTAGATCGACGCCCTTGATAATGTCGATCCAGGTTTCGTCGGTGTAGCCCTGGATCTGAAGATCCCTGATCTCGAGCAGAATGTCCTTTTTGGCAAACCGGGTCATCTTATTGCTCCTTCAGGCCGGACGAGCGGAACAGCATCCAGTCCACAACGAAGTTGATGGCCACCGTCAGCAAGGCGATCGCGGCGGCCGGGATCAGAGGCGTAATGTCGCCGAACGAAATCAGGGTGGCGTTTTCGCGCACCATCGAACCCCAGTCAGCGGTGGGCGGCTGGATGCCGAGACCCAGGAAGCTAAGACCGGCGATCAGCAGGAACACGAAACAGAACTCGAGGCCGAATTCGGCAATCAGCGGTGCGGTACAATTCGGCAGGATTTCCTTGCGGATGAGGTACCAGTCGCCTTCGCCGCGCAGCTTGGCGGCCTCGATATAGTCCATCACCACGATGTTGCCGGCGACCGCGCGGGTCAGGCGGAAGACGCGGGGTGAATAGATGATCGCCACCACGATGACGATGATCGACAGGTTGGTGCCAAAGATCGACAGCATCAACAGCGCAAAGATTAGCGAGGGAACGGACATGATGATGTCGGCCGATCGGCCCATGGCCTGATCAAACCAGCCGCCCTTGACCGCGGCAAACAGCCCGCTGACTGCGCCCAGCGCAAAGGCGCCGATGGTGGCAACCAGAGCCAGTCCCACGGAATTGCGGGCGCCGTAGATCAGGCGGCTGAACATGTCACGGCCCAACTGGTCGGCACCCAGCAACATGTTGGCGTCCGCCGGCGCGAAAGCTCCGGCGATGACTTCGGCCTGGCCGTGAGGCGCAATCCAAGGCGCGAAAACGCCGGCGATCGCATAGGTGAAAATGATGAACATGCCGAATGCTGCCGTCAGTGGCGCAGTGCGCAACTCCTTTGCGAGGCCGGGCCGGGAGATCTGGATGAGAAACTCGCGGAACGCATAGGAAAGGGCGGCGGCAAGGGCCAGCAGGCCGGCAAAGATGGTGATCGTCCAGAGGGCGGAGGTGCCGCCGATGATCCCGACGATGATAGAGACCAGTGTCAACGAGAACACCAGCATGAAAGCCCTGGTGTACTTGAAATAGGCGGCGAGGCACGATGCGATAATCAGTGCGGCGAAATAGGCAATGACGAACTCGTTCATGTCGCGGCCCTCACTTCGGATGCCGCAGACGCGGGTTGGTCAGAATGGCCCCCACGTCGGCTGTCAGATTGAGAAGGATGAAGGTGGCCGCGAAAATCAGGCTGGCGGCCTGCACGACCGGGAAGTCGCGTTTGGATACCGCGTCGACCAGCGCCTGACCTATGCCGGGATAGACGAAAACCACTTCGACCAGCACCACACCGGTGATGAGGTAGGCGAGGTTAAGGGCGACCACGTTGATGATCGGTGCCCAGGCGTTCGGCAAGGCATGTTTGACGATCACTTTCCAGGGCGGCACCCCTTTGAGCCGCGCCATTTCAATGTAGGGCGAAGCCAGAAGATTGATGATGGCGGCCCGGGTCATGCGCATCATGTGGGCGGTCACCACCAGCACCAGGGTCAGTGCCGGCAGGAATGTGCGGTGCAGGAGTTCAGGGAACGAAAGGCTACCGGAGAGGCTGGCGATTGCGGGGAACGCTGGAATGTTGACCGCAAAGAACAGGATCAGGATGTAGCCGAGGAAGAACTCCGGGCTGGAGATCGATGTCAGCGTCAGCACGTTGGCGACCCGGTCGAAGACCGAATTTCGCAGAAGCGCGACGATGACACCCAGGATGATGGCGAGGGGAACGGCGATCACCGCTGCATAAGAGGCCAGGAACAGCGTGTTTATGAAGCGGCCGCCGATAACCTGAACGACAGGTGTTCCGGATACGGCGGACACACCGAAGTCGCCGACAACGGCATGGGAAAGCCAGCTGAGGTATCGGATCGGCGCCGGCTGGTCGAGACCGAGCTGAGTGCGCAGGGCGGCTACGGTTTCCGGCGTGGCGGCCTGGCCGAGGATGGCCTGGGCGGTATCACCCGGCAGCAATTCCACGGCGAAGAAAATCAGGATCGAAACGACGAGCAGGGTCAACAGACCATATCCCAGTCGCTTGAGAATTAGCTTGAGCACGTCGCCCATCTGTATTCCCCCAATGATGTTGCCCGTTCAGGGCTACTCCTTGCCCGCTCTGCCCAAGCGGGAGATTGCATCCCATTCCACGATGCCGATTGCAGATGTGAGTGAAACAGGAAGAAGCCCGGCGCCGTGTGGCGCCGGGCGAGCTTGTTGTCCGAACCTAGTCGGTGAACCACCAGCGGCTGGCAGCGCGGGCACCGTCGCTTTCCCAGCTCGGGGCCAGGTTCTCCGGCGTGCCGACGTTGGAACGTGACGCATAGACAAAGTTGTTGAAGAACGGGATGATGGTGCCGCCATCATCGCGGGCCAACAGGGCCATCTCGCGATACATCTCGGCACGGCGCTCTTCGTTCAGTTCGCCCTTGGCTTGAAGCAGCAGTTCATTGAACCGCTCGTTCTGCCAATGGCTTTCGTTCCAGGCCGCATCGTCCTTATAGGCGAGCGTATACATCACGTCCGGCGTCGGGCGAGCGCCCCAGGACACAAGCGTAAACGGCTTCACCAGCCAGACGTCGGAATAATAGCCGTCATTCGGCTCACGCACGACGTTGACGTTGATCCCGGCCTCGCGGGCGTGTTCCGCATAAAGAACGGCCATGTCCACGGCACCGGCCGACACACTGTCAGCAGTGGAAAGATTGACCGTCAGGCCCTCGGCACCTGCCCTTTGCAGGAGCGAACGCGCCTGCTCCGGATCGTACTCGCGCTGCGGAATGTCATCCGGCCAGTAAGGCTGGGCCGGCGAGTGGTGGAAGTCGTTGGCCTTGGTGGCGGCACCAAAGAAGATCTTTTCGATGATGTCGTCCCGGTTGATGGCCAGCTTCAGTGCGTTGCGCACGTCGACATTGTCATAAGGCGCGGTGTCGCAGAACATCGGCATGGTGATGGCCGCGGCGGACGGCACGTTCTGCAGCTTCAGGTCCGGATTGCGTTCCATCAGTGCCATGGTCTTGAGATCAATCTGCGACACGGAATCCACATCGCCGGTGATCAGTGCGGTCTGGCGGGCGTTCGGATCGTTCAAGGTGATCATTTCGACGCGGTCAAACCAGGCGCCTTCGCCGTGCCAGTTTTCGTTGCGGACCAGCGAGAACTGGACGCCGAATTCACCGGACTCGATGACGTAGGGGCCCGAACCGTCGCCGGACTGCCAGTCAATCGTGCCATCGTCGTTGGCCGGACAGATGGCCAAGTGATAGTCCGTCAGCAGCCACGGGAAGTCGGCATTGCCGCCCGACAGCGTGACAACCACCGTGTTGTCGCCATCGGCTGTAATATCAACGACATCCGCCATAAGAGACTTGGCGGCCGATGTGGACGCGTCTCCACGGTGGTGGTTCAACGAGGCGATCACGTCGGCTGCAACAACCTTGTTGCCCGAAATGCCGAAGGTCGCGTTCTCGTTCAGCCTGAAGGTCCACTGAGACGCATCCTCCGATGCCTCCCACTCGGTGGCAAGGTCACCGCCCAGCGAACCGTCGCCATTGATCTGGGTCATAAAGGAGCGGTGGGTGTGGGCGAGGAAAATCATCACGCGGGTCACGTAGGTGCCCGGATCGTGGGTGTCGCCGGTGTTGCCGTCATGGATGCCCCAGCGGAATGTTCCGCCGCGCTTGGCTTCCTGGGCAAAGGCGTTGGTGGTCCAAAGACCGGTGGCTGCCGAGGCGGTGAAGCCGGCGGCCATGGAGTACTGCATGAAGTTGCGGCGCGATATGCGCCCCATGCGAGCTTCTTGCGCAATACGGTCCATAAGGTTCGGGTTCTTCTTTGACATGTGTTCTCCCTGGATTTCGTTTCGCAAGCCTCGCCTGGTTGACGGGACTTCCAAAAATAATTGCACCATCCCGCAGCAGACAAAGTCTACTGAAGGATCGATGGATATAAAAATACACAATATGACTGTGCAATCTACCCCAATTTCGTCACAATTTTACTACCAGGTTGACCCGCTAATCTGATCAATTTCAAGAGTTTTTCATGTAAGAAGCGTCTGAAATTCAAATATCCAAGTTAAATTATAGTTTCTCTATCTCGCCCAAACCTTTCTTTATCAGTTGTCCCGTGACGTACCTGTGTTCAATTGGACCGATTCGTGAGACTGTCTCACTAGAGATTGCAGACTTCATATATTGCAGTCATTTTTGCATCAAATATATGCAAGCATATCTGATATTGATACTGAAGTTGAGAATCTCATACTGTCACAATCTGGAATGTAAAGAGAATTAATGTGCCATTTATCGGAGATTCTGGGCGAATACTTATAGATAATTTATTATGATCAATAGAATGGGGCCCACGTTCGACTGCCCGGAATCGGACGGTTTGTTTGAATGGCTGTCTCGGCAAGGCGAACTCCCACACTCCTTCGGGGTGTGACCTGCCCTCATGATCTACGTGTTGGCTGCGTGGACCCGATGAAGAGGCAGAGGACGTGCTCCTGGAAAAACCCGTGCCTTGCGGGGGAAATTCTTGCACTCTGCGCCTCCTGCAATTGACAAGCGGCGACCTCCGCGTGAGATGATTGCGCTGACAAAGTGCGAGGAGATTTCAGTGAAGATTACAGACATCAAGTGTGCCGTGATCGCCAGTTCACCGGTGATCCGGATCACTACCGATGAAGGCATTACCGGGTGGAGCCAGATCGAGGCGCCCAAGCCATACATTCAGCCGATCGTGTTACAGCTGAAAGACTGGCTGGTTGGGCAGGACCCGCGCAATGTCGAGCGGGTGATGAAGCGTATTCGGGTGCGCGGCGGCTTCAAGCCCTGGGGCTCTGCCGTCAGCGCCATCGAACACGCACTTTGGGATATCGCCGGGAAAGCGGCGAATGTGCCCGTCTATCGGCTGCTTGGCGGCAAAGTCCGTGACCAGGTCCGCACCTACCGGACGCTCTATCATCACGAAGTCGGCGTCGGGCATACGCCGGAGGACTATGTGCGTTGGGCCGAATACGGCATGGCACTGCCGGAAGGCTTCACCATGTTCAAGCTGCCGACTTCGTTTCACTCATCCATGGTCAGGGACTTCGACGGGTTTCACTATGGCGAGGTCCAGGAGGATGCGCCCTATCCTTATCCGCACAAGGGATTGATGAGCGAGGACGGGTTCAATCATCTTGTCGACTGCGTGGCGGCGGCAAAAGACACGCTGGGATCTGCCTACGGGCTGGCCGTCGATGCCGGCCCGGGCTATCTGGCCCATGATGCCTTGCGCTTCGCCAAGGCCGTCGAGGATCTGCACCTGTTGTGGATCGAGGACATGATCACCGGCGACTATTCGCCGTTCGTCAATCCGGATGTCTATCGCGACGTAACCCACGCCACGACGACGCCCATCCACACCGGCGAACAGATCTATCTCAGGCAGAATTACAAGGCGTTGATCGAAAGCCATGCCGTGAACGTCATCGGTCCGGATCCTTGCGACATCGGTGGCATTGCCGAGTTGAAATGGGTGGCTGAGCATGCCGATCTGCATGGGATCGCCATGGCGCCGCATGGCACGGCCAATGGCATTTTCGGGTTGGCGGCGCTGATCCAGATGTGCGCCTCCTTGCCGGACAATCTGATTGCGTTCGAGTATCCGGCGCGATTCGAACCGTTCTGGTATGACATCACCGAAGGGTTTGATGGCGTGCCCGTCAAAAATGGCCTGATCGATGTGCCCGACCGGCCCGGCATGGGCGTCAACTTCATCGAAAAGGAAGCGAGGAAACACCTGAGCGAAGGTGACGCCGACTTCTTCGACTAAGTGGCGAACAAGGGCGGCGACTTGCCGCCCTCAATGGCCGGCCTAGTCCTCAGACCAGGGATAGAGCGATTTCGGCAATCGCTTCCAGGGCAGGCTTTTGAGATCGGACTGGCCGGGCCCCGGCGTATCAGCGCGCACCACAGCAGAAGCGATGGGCGCGAAATATTGAAAGTTCGAAGCCGTCTTGACGACGGCGATCTTGTGCTTTTTCGGCTCGACGCCAAAAACTGAATAGGCAGCGGGCAGGTTGCCCCCGACACCCCGCTTCTCGGTGACCAGCAGCGTGACATTGCCGGTATCCAGAATGGCGGCTTGGCCGAAATCAACAATCGGTTGCTGATCATAGCCGATATCCAGCGGACCGCCGCCGATGGCCGTCACGGTGCCGTTCACTTCAACAGGGTCGTAGAAGCCGGAGAGTTCCGCGCCGACCTCAAGAGTGACATTCGTGCCGGGACCCGCCTCGTTCAATTGCCGGGCTGCCTTCGGTGAGACGACTGGCACGAGCGCCTTGCCGCCGAACTCGGAATTGAGAAGCGCTTGAAGCAGCACAGTGCTGTCGCCCGCGGTGCCGCCAAATACAGTGTCGCCGGTGTCGCTGAGCACGACCAGTCCATCAAGGGCAGCGGCCCTGGCGATGGCCTCGTCCACCGGTAGAGCGGTCTGATGCTGGAACTCCGCGCGAAGTTCCCATGCGAGGTCAGCGAGTTCCTGCGACAGTTCTTGTGCCAGTTCAGGCAAATTGTTTGTAACCACCAGAGCCGCCCAACCCGCGTCGGGCAGATCAAGCCAGGGCTGCATCGGAAATGTCGAGGCGCTGAGAACTCCCGGTCGGCCTTCAATTTCGCGTGCGCGATCGAACCATTGTTTCATCGGACCACCAGAGGTCAGGAATTGTTCCTGATGAGACAGCATCGGGATATGCCGCCATGCCATTGCGGGTTGCGTCTTGCCCTCCAGCATCGGCATCAGCAGACGGGCGGCCAGTTGCCCGGTTTCGAAAGGATTGTGCGGTTGGTCGCGGTGCGCCACCAGCGCGTCGACGCTCTCGACCATTTGCTCGGTCAAAACGCCGTGGTGATCCAGACTGAGAACAATAGGTACGTCAGGCCCCAGAATGGAGCGGCAAAGCGCCGCCTGGGCACCTTCCACATCGTCGACACCTTCGGCCGCGCAGGCGCCGTGCAAATGCAGCGCAAGCGCGTCGATGCGACCGGCACTTTCCAGACCTTGCCGGATGTGACGAAGGAAATAGTCATGCGCCTCCTTGTCGAGGCGCCCTCCGGCGGTTGCGAGCGCGCGGAGAATGGGGACAATTTCGATGTCAGCGCGGCCGGTCATTTCACTGAGGAAGCCACCGGTCTGGCCATGCTTGATCGACAAGACCTCGACGCCGTGAAACAGGCCGAACGCCTCGAAGTCGGATGTCCGGGTGGGCACCGGGTTGAAATCATTGGTTTCCTGAGAGACCTGAATGAGGGCGATGCGAAATCTGGCCAAAGGCGTTTCCTTTCCAGCGGATCAGAGGCATGACGCGCCTGACGGAAGACACTCTAGCGCATTTGACAGCGCAAACAATTCTTGTCGGTGAGTGCTTTACACGGGCGTCATCCTGTCAGAGTCTGAAGCTGCGAGTCCCGGGGGAGGCGGATGTGCAAGAGTTGAAGTTCGAGAAGTCCAGAGCGCTGATCGAAAGCTATTCCACGTTGATTGCAGGCGGGGTGAATTCCAACTTCCGGCTCGGCATGGCGCCAGGCCCTCTGGTCTTCGAGCGTGGGGAGGGACCCTACCTGTTTGATGCCGATGGCAACCGGTTGATCGACTATTACGGCGGCATGGGTGCGATGGTGCTCGGACATAGCCCCCAGGTCGTGCGGGACGCGGTTAAAAAACAGGTCGACGAGGGCATTCTGTTCGCCGGACAGTCGCCTCTTGAATATGAAGCCGCTGAAATCCTCAGCGCACGTATTCCTTCGGCGGAAAGGGTGAGGTTCGGATCTTCGGGATCAGAAGTCGCACAGGCCGCGATCAGGCTCAGCCGTGCGGTGACCGGCCGCCGGACGATCATCAAGTTCGAGGGGCATTATCACGGCTGGTTCGACAACATTTTGTGGTCCGCAGCTCCTGCCGCTGAAGACCCCACAAGCGTGCCCGTCGCTGGCTCGCGAGGTCAGCCGGCTCTGGCCGAGGGCGAACTTGAGGTGATGGGCTGGAACGATTTGGCCGCTTTAGAGGGGCGACTGACCGAGGGCGATGTCGCGGCCGTCATCATGGAACCGGCTATGTGCAACCAGGGCGCCATTGCGCCAAAACAGGGCTATCTACAGGGCGTCCGGGCGGCCTGTGAAGCAAACGGCACATTGTTGATTTTCGACGAGGTCATCACCGGATTTCGGCTGTCGGACGGTGGTGCACAAAAGCGCTACGGAGTAACGCCCGATCTTTCGATCTTTGCCAAGGCGATTGCGAACGGGTTCCCAGTTGCAGCGCTTGTAGGCCGGGGTGACCTGCTTGATGAGTTCACCAAGGGTGTGCTGCACGGTGGGACGTTCAACGCGCAGCCGGTTGCCATGGCGGCGATGATTGCCACGCAGCAGCAATTGACGGCCGCACACTTCGACATCACCAGCCAGAAGGGTCTGGCGCTGCAGGATGGCATACGCGCGGCATTCAAAGACGCGGGGCTGGTGGCGCAGGTTGCGGGGTTTCCATTGGTGTTCCATGTTGCGTTCGGGCTTTCTGAGCCGGCCGTCAGTTATCGCGACATCGTCAAGTCAAATCGCGCACTCTACCGAACGTTCGCCCTCGCCCTGCTCAAGCGCGGGGTGCGGGTGCTTGAGCGCGGGGCATGGTTTGTTTCCTCGGTGCATACGACTGAAGTAGTCCAGCAAACGATTGAGGCCGTACGATCTGCTGCAAGTGAAGTGGTCAAAGCACACTAAAATGCCGAGAGTTCCGGTTTGGGAGAAAGCATGAAGAAGACTGTTCTGATTACCGGTGCGGCAGGCAACCTGGGGTCCAAACTGGCGCCGGCGCTGGCGGATGAGTTTGACCTGCGACTGACCGACATCCGCGCGGCAGACAATATCGTGGCGCTGGACCTGATTACTTATGACGACAGTTGGGGCGACCTGTTCAGGGGGGTCGACACCATCATCCATTTCGGTGGTGAGCCGAGCCCTTATGCGAGCTGGGAGCGGGTGCACGCGGCAAACGTCGTGGGCACCAGCAATGTGTTGCTGGCCGCGAAACGGTTTGGGGTTCCCCGCGTGGCTCTGGCCAGTTCCAACCACGTCATGGGCGGCTACCGCTACATTCCCGAAACGGTCAGCAGCAAGCTTGCGCCGACGCCGCTGAACCCCTACGGCGTGACCAAGCTGATCGGCGAGGAACTGGGACGTGCCTTCGTGGCGGAGACGGGTGGAGACTTTCTGGCTTGCCGGATCGGCAATATTCCGCGTGGTGACAATCCGCCCGGCAAACACCTCGGTGTGGGCACCTGGTGGCAGGAAATGTGGCTGTCGAACCGGGATTTCGTCGAAGCGTTCAGGCGTACGATCCTGGCTGAACCGTTCGGGTTTCGCATTGCCAATTTCGTCTCCAACAACCCGGGAATGCGCTGGGACCTGACAGAGGGCGAAGAAGCCATCGGTTACGTGCCGCAGGATGGGTCTGCCGCCATTGCGGACGAGGAATCCGGACCTGAAGAAAAGAAGACGATTGAAGGGCGCTACAGTGCTGAAGAATGGCTAGAGCTGTTCGTGAGACAGACAGAAGGCGCAACTAAGTTTGGAGGCCCGCGGGGTGTCAGGTTCAAATAGGCTCAAACCAGAGGAATTGCGCAGCGCCCGCTGGTTTGCGCCCGACGATCTTCGGTCGTTTGGGCACCGCTCGCGGATGATGCAAATGGGCTATGCCGCCGAGGAATGGGCGGGCAAGCCGGTGATTGCGATCATAAACACATGGTCAGATGCACAGCCGTGTCACGCGCATTTCAAGTCTCGGGTCGAGGACGTCAAACGCGGCATTCTGCAGGCGGGCGGCTTTCCCATGGAACTGCCGGCGTTGAGCCTGTCGGAAAGCTTTGTCAAACCGACAACCATGCTCTACCGCAACATGCTGGCGATGGAGACCGAAGAACTGTTGCGCTCACACCCGGCGGATGGCGCCGTGCTGATGGGCGGCTGCGACAAGACCACGCCGGGCCTGGTGATGGGCGCGACCAGTGCCGGACTGCCGATGATCTATTTTCCGGCAGGACCCATGCTGCGCGGCCATTACAAGAAGGACGTGCTGGGCTCGGGATCGGATGCCTGGAAATACTGGGACGAGCGGCGCGCAGGCAACATCACCGACGAACAGTGGCAGGGTGTTGAGGCGGGCATCGCCCGTTCCTACGGGCACTGCATGACGCTGGGTACCGCATCCACCATGACAGCGATTGCCGAGGCGCTGGGGCTGACCTTGCCTGGCGCCAGCTCCATCCCGGCAGCGGACGTCAATCATATCCGCATGGCCTCTGCGGTGGGCAGACGGGCGGTGGAAATGGTGTGGGACAGGCTCACGCCTGATCAGATCCTGACCCGGGCCGCCTTTGACAATGCCGTGACCGTAGCCATGGCAACCGGCTGTTCGACCAATGCGGTCATCCACCTGATCGCCATGGCGCGGCGGGCCGGCGTTGACCTGACCCTTGATGATCTGGATGCCGCCAGCCGTGTCACCCCGGTCATCGCCAACATCCGGCCCATCGGGAAGACATACCTGATGGAAGACTTTTATTACGCCGGGGGATTGCGGGGGTTGATGGGCAACCTCAAGCCAAAGCTTGATCTGCAAACGATGACGGTCAGCGGCCAAAGGCTGGGCGAAACGCTGGAAGGCGCGGAAGTCTACAATGATGATGTCATCCGGCCACTTGAAAATCCGGTCTATGCCGAAGGCTCGCTGGCCATTCTACGCGGCAACCTGGCGCCGGATGGCGCGGTGATCAAACCGGCGGCTTGTACGCCCGAGATGCTGCGACATGAGGGACCGGCGCTGGTGTTCGATTCCTATCCTGACATGAAGGCGGTGATCGACAGCGACGATCTTGAGGTGACCAGGGATACGGTCATGATCCTGCGAAATGTCGGGCCGATCGGCGGGCCGGGCATGCCCGAATGGGGCATGCTGCCCATCCCCAGGAAGCTCTTGAAACAGGGGGTGCGTGACATGGTGCGCATATCCGACGCCCGGATGAGCGGCACGTCGTACGGCGCCTGCATCCTGCATGCTGCGCCAGAGGCCGCGGTGGGGGCACCGCTGGCGCTCGTGCAAACCGGCGACATCATTCGGCTCGATGTGCCCAACCGAACCCTGGACATGCTGGTGAGTGACGAAGAGCTCGAGCGCCGCAGGGCGGCATGGGTCGCGCCGCCGCCGCACGCGGGCCGGGGATATCAACACATGTTCGGCCAGCACATTCTGCAGGCCGACAAAGGGTGCGACTTTGATTTTCTGGAAACCGGGTTCGGTGCGACAGCGCCCGAGCCGGACATTTATTGAGGAACGAGATGAGCAGTCTTAAGCCGGAAACCCGCGCGAAACTGATGCATGTGTCGACTGCGACGCTGTCGACAGCGCTGTTCAAGCGCGGATTCAGTAACACCGTGCTGCAGGACGTGTTGCCACTGTCCACCAAGGGCCACAACATGGTCGGTCCGGCTTTTACCCTGCGCTACATTCCGGCGCGGGAAGACCTGAATGAAATCAGCGTTTTCCAGAACCCCGAGCATCCGCAACGGGCAGCGGTGGAACAATGTCCGGAAGGACATGTGTTTGTGGTCGACAGCCGCAAGGACCCGCGCGCGGCATCGGCGGGCAGTATTCTGGTGACCCGGCTGATGGTACGGGGCTGCGCCGGTGTGGTGACAGACGGCGGTTTTCGCGACAGTCCGGAAATCGCGGAGCTCGAGATCCCGGCCTATCACAACCGTCCCTCGGCGCCGACCAACCTCATCCAGCACCAGGCGATCGAGATCAATGGCCCGATCGGGTGCGGGGATGTTCCTGTTTTCCCCGGAGACATTGTTGTGGGTGACGCCGAAGCAGTGTGCATCATTCCCGCACACATCGCCGACGAGATCGCCGACGAGGCGCACGAGATGACGGCCTTCGAGGATTTCGTGACAGAGCGGGTGCAAGCCGGGCAATCGATCATCGGGCTATATCCAGCCACGCACGAGGAAACCCGGACGGCGTTTGCGGAATGGCGCAAGGCCAACAACCGTTAGCCCTCCGTAAAAATCTGCACTGGATTCACCAATTCCTGCATCTTCTCCGGCAAACAGGAGGAAGGGCTTGCCCTTGCTTTCCCCTTATCGCATGAAGGGGCCGCCTGACGCGCCCGCCCCTTTCAGGAATTGGCCCGAGACCTCCAGATCATGACTTCAAATCTCGTCCTCAACCTTTCGTGTGATGACCGTCCGGGCATCGTTGCCTCGGTGACCACGGAACTGGCGGCGCTTGGCGCCAACATTGCAGACAGCGGACAGTTTTGGGATCGGGAGACCGACAGGTTTTTCATGCGGATCGAGCTCGAAACGCCGGACGGAGTTGGGCCGCGGGAAGTGGCGAAAGCGCTGAAATCCAGCGTTGACCGGTTCGACATGCGCCTGCGGGTGTCAGATCTGTCAGAGCGGCCTAAATTGTTGCTGCTGGTGTCGAAGTTCGACCATGCAATGTTGCACCTGCTTTACCAGATCCGGGTGGGTTGGCTGTCCGCGGAAGTGGTGGCCATTGTCTCCAATCACGAGGATGCGCGGCGAACGGCGGAATACGAGGGTATTGCGTTTCACTACTTGCCGGTGACCAAGCAGACCAAGCAGGAGCAGGAAGCGCGGATTTTCGACCTGGTGCAGACAACCGGCGCCGATCTGGTGGTGCTGGCCCGTTACATGCAGATCCTCAGCGACAATCTGTCAAACCGGCTCTATGGCAAGGTGATCAATATCCATCACTCGTTCCTGCCGAGCTTCAAGGGCGCCAAGCCCTATCATCAGGCCCATCACCGCGGCGTCAAACTGATCGGGGCGACGGCGCACTATGTGACGCCGGACCTTGACGAGGGCCCGATCATCGAACAGGAAACCGAGCGGGTGAATCACGCTATGAGCGCGGAAGATCTGGTTGCAGCCGGTCGCGACATTGAAAGCCGCGTGCTCGCTCGTGCCGTCAAGCTGCACCTTGAAAACCGGGTCATGCTCAACGGGCACAAGACAGTGGTGTTCGGCTAGCGCAGCCGCTGCCCGGCCTCGTCGAAAAACAGGACCCGCTTGAGATCATACTCGGCCCGGACCTGGTCACCCGCCACCAGTTCCCGCCCGTCGTCCATCGCTACCGTGAGAACATCGCCACCGTCATGCCGGGCGTAGGCATAAGTTTCGCCGCCGAGATGTTCGACCAGTTCGGTTGTCACATTGATGGCCGCCGAGCCGCCACGCTTGAAGTGCTCAGGCCGGATACCCGCAGTGACCTTGTCGCCGTTCTTGAGTTTTTTTGCGAGGTCCCCCAGGGCAATAGTCTGGGCGCCAAAGGTGGGCAGTTTCAGGTTTTCACCGTCAACGACACCCTCGAGAAAGTTCATTTTGGGAGAGCCGAGGAAACCTGCAACGAAACGATTGTCGGGGTCATCATAGAGCTCCAGCGGCGTACCCACCTGTTCCACAATCCCGTCGCGCAGGACGACGATCTTGTCGGCCAGGGTCATGGCTTCGACCTGATCGTGCGTCACGTAGATGATGGTGGCTCGTAGCTCCTTGTGTAGCCGGGCCAGTTCGATGCGCATGTGGACGCGCAGTTCGGCGTCGAGGTTGGACAGCGGTTCGTCGAACAGAAAAACCTCGGGATGGCGGACGATGGCGCGGCCGATGGCGACGCGTTGGCGCTGGCCGCCGGAGAGTTCTTTTGGGCGGCGCTCGAGAAGGGGTTCGAGTTCAAGAATGCGGGCGGCCTCAAGGACCTGCTTCTCGATCTCAGGTTTCGAGACGCCGGCGAACCGCAGCGCGAAGCCCATGTTTTCGCGCACCGTCATGTGCGGGTAGAGGGCGTAGGACTGGAACACCATGGCGATGCCGCGCTTGGAAGGGTCGACGTCGTTCATCAGCTCGTCGCCGATATAGAGCTCGCCCGCGGTGATCTGTTCGAGACCGGCGATCATGCGCAGCAAGGTCGACTTTCCGCAGCCTGACGGGCCGACAAAAACCACGAATTCACGGGGCTTTATGTCGAGATCGACGCCCTTGATCACTTCGACGGAACCGAAGGATTTTCTGACGGCCTTGAGTTGCAATCCGCTCATGATGGACCCTTCCTAACTGACGGCCAGCGTGGTTTTGCTGGTGCCCAAACGGGTGTTGGTGACCTTGATTTCAATGGTGCCCGGACCGGTGGATTGTACCCAGAATCCGGTGGAACCGGCGCGCAAGGGGACGAGGTTCGGGCCGATGAGGCGGCCGGCGCCGGTGACTTCTATGCTGACCGGTTCGGGGAAAAACGGCAGTTTGTTGCCGACCTGATCGAGGGCGCGGACCATGACGCGGACCTGGGTATTTTGGTGAATATTGGCGCTGTCCGGGTGCACATTAAGCGTTGTGGTAACCGGATTGGCGACAAAATTCACCTCGGCGGCCTTTTTGCCGCTGATGAAGCCGGTAATGGTGGCGTCCTCCCAGCTCATACCCCATAGACCCAGTTCCTCATCCGAAATGTGGCGCCGGTCGATGACGATGGGCGCATTCGGCAGATGGGGGAAGATTTCGCGGTCGGGTCCGACGCGTTTGGGTTCGTAATCCCCGTAACGCAGTTCAACCTCGTCGCAATTGGTCAGGACGATCAGCGGCAGGATGCCGCCGATGTTGCGCTCGCCGCGGGCGTAGAAGGTGACCGGCTTGAGGATGACCTCGTCCGAAGGGTCGCACTGGCTGGCGTACACATAGGCCGCGAATTTGGGTTCGCGGAACATGTCCATGACGCCGTGATGGCAGATGCGGTCGCCCGAGCCGAAATCCTTGTGGGTATTGTAGTCGAAGGCACACCAGCCAATGGCGCCGGCAATCTGCGGATCGCCATAGGCGGCGTTGAGCACCTGCAGGTGGCGCAGAACATGTTCGGCCTGGCGCTGTTCCTGATCGTGGCTCTTGGTGGGGTACATGTGACCGCAGTATTCGGTGATCATGTAGGGGACGAGATGGTCGAGCCCTGTGACTTCCTGCTGTGGCCGTAGCGGGGTGCGGGGACGGTTGCCGCCCAGTTCCTCATTGCCGAGGAAGAAGTCGTTCATTGTGTAGACGTCTTCGAGCAGTTCGCTGTCGGTAATGAAGCGGACGCCGCCTGTAGGACGGGTTGAATCCAGCTCGTGGGCGAGCCGGTTCGTCTCGGTGTAAAAGTCGTGATAGTCGCCGGACTCATTGACCCGTACGCCCCAGATGACGATCGAGGGATGGTTCCAGTCGCGAGTGATCATGCGGCGGACGTTCTCGATCGATTCCGCCTGCCAGGCCTCGTCGCCGACATGTTGCCACCCGGGGATTTCCTCAAAGACCAACAGGCCCAGTTCGTCGCAGCGGTTGAGGAAATGCACGGACTGGGGATAGTGCGAAGCGCGCACCATGTTGAGCTTGAGTTCGTTTTTCAGGATTTCCGCGTCACGCTCCTGCACAGCCCTGCCCATGGCATAGCCGGAATAAGGGAAGGACTGGTGGCGGTTGAGGCCCCGAAGCTTCAACGGCTTGCCGTTGAGACTGAAGCCTTCGGTGGTGAAACTGACGGTGCGGAAACCGAAACGGGTGGTGAGTTCGTCCTTTCCCGCCGATGTGTCGATGGTCAGGTGCAGGGCATAAAGCGCCGGATTGTCAACGTCCCAGAGCTCGATGTTATCAAGGCCGCTGAACTCGACGGTGCCTTCGCGCCCCGCGACGAGTTGGCTGTGCCGAGCGATTTCGTTGCCTTGCGGATCGAGCAGGCGCGCGGTGAGGTGCGCGTCGTGCTTCAAGCCCTGCGGGTCGGCGAGGAAGACCCTGGCCGAGACCTGCTTGGTGACCGCCAGCACATCGGGGGTTTCGATCTTGACGTTGGCGATCCTGATCGGTGCCGAGACCTCAAGCCAAACATCGCGGTAGATGCCGGCGTAGGTCAGATAGTCGATGGCGCCGCCAAAGGGTGGGATGGCCGGGTTCTCGGCGCCGTCGATGCGCACTTCGATGAGGTTCTCGCCGTCCTTGAGGTGCCCGGTCAGGCGCGCCTCGAAAGGCGTATAGCCGTCAGGATGGGCCGCCACCTGTGTGCCGTTGAGATAGACCTCGGCATTGGCCATGGCGCCTTCAAACAGAAGCGTGACTTCATTGTCGGCCCAGGACGGGTCCGCCGTGAAGCGCTTCTGGTAGGTGAAGGCGCGCTGGTAGATGGTCTCGTCGAAATAGGAAAAGGGCAGTTCGACGGCGGTATGCGGCAGGCGGACGGAATGTTCGCCTTCAAACAGCCAGTCGGCATTGAACTCAATAGTCGAACGCATCGAGAAAGGGGGTCCTATTTGACGGAGCCCAGCAGTCCCTGCACGAAGAGACGCTGGAGCACGAAGAAGATGATGAGGGTGGGCAGGGTGGCAAAGATGGCCGACACCATGATGACCCCGAAGTCCGGCGTATAGGCGGAATTGAGGGTCGCGACTACGAGAGTGACGGTCATCATGTCATTGGTCTGCAGCACGATCAGCGGCCAGAGATAGTTGTTCCAGTGCTGCATGAAGGCAATGATCGCGGCCGCTGCGTAGGTGGAACGCATGACCGGAAAATAGACATAAGCGAAGATCTGCCATTCCTTGAGACCGTCGATCTTGGCTGCGTCGCGCAGTTCGGTCGGGAATGCCTTGGTGGCCTGGCGGAAGTAAAAGATCATGAAAATCCATGCCACGGTGGGCAGGATGACCGCCTGGTAGGTGTTGATCAGGCCGAAGCGCGACATCATGACGAAGAGCGGGATCATGAGGGCCGCGAATGGAATGGACAGCATCAGCAGCATGGCGGCAAAGATGCGCTCGCGAAATTTCGAGCGGAAGATTTCAAAGGCATAGCCTGCCAGCGAGGTGACCAGCAGGGTGGCGACCGTGCCGGCACCGGCGATGATCAGTGAGTTGATGGTGATGCGGACCACATCGACCTGATCAAGAAAGTTGGCGATGTTGATGAGCAGTTGATCGCCAAAACTGGCCTTGCCGGTGGAAATCTGAGCCGAAGTGTTGGTGGCGCCGACGATCATCCAGAAGAAGGGAAAGATCGAGACGAAGGCGGCTAGCGCCAGAAGCGCGTAGGCGAAAGCCGACTTCACATGCCGCAACCAGTTCATGTTGCCGCCTGTGCGCCGGGCCGCCGATGCTGCAAGGGTCGAGGTGCTGTCGGTCATGCGCGGCGATCCCTTGCAACGAGAAATTGCACGTAGCTGAGGATGGCGACGATGATGACGATCACATAGGAGACCGTCGCGGCGTAGCCGAAACTGGGCATGAACCTGAAGGTGAGATTGTAGATGTAGACCGACAGGGTGAGGGTGGAATCCGCCGGGTTGCCGCCGTTGGTGATGTTCATGATCTCATCGAACAGCTGCAATGTGCCGATGGTGGAGATCACCGAGGTGAAAAGGATAACCGGCTTGAGCAGGGGCACCGTGATGTAAAGGAACTGCGCCCAGGCCGGCACACCGTCGATGCGGGCCGCTTCATAGATGGAGCGGTCGATGTTCTGCAGGGCGGCCAGATAGAAGATCATGTTGTAACCGGTCCAGCGCCAGGTGATCGCCGAAATGATCACGATGCGGGCCCAGAACGGATCGAGCAGCCAGGGGATGGGGTCGGCGATGATGTGCGCCCACATCAAAAAGGCGTTGATGACGCCATCCTCGGCGAACATGGATTTGAACAGGACCGAATAGGCAACCAGCGAGGTGACGCAGGGCAAAAAGATGGCCGTGCGGAAAAAGCCGCGTCCGATGAGCTTGGGATTATTGAGCGCTGAGGCGAAGATGAGCGCCAGCGTCAGCATGATCGGCACCTGCACGACAAGGAAAATGCCTGTGTTGAACAGGGCGCGCAGCAGGATCGGGTCCTGCGTCAGGCGGATGATGTTGCTCAAGCCGCCGAAGCTGAGGTTCATGCCGCGTCCGACCTGGAAGCTCATCCACAGCGACCAGAGGATCGGGTAGATCATGAAGATGCCGACCAGAACCAGAGCCGGCATGATGAACATCCAGCCGTTGATCTGCTCACGGCGCGCGATGCGGCTTCGCGCCAGAAGGCCGCCCTTACTGCTGTTTTCGGCTATGGTCATGCCACTCCACCCGACCTGAATGCGAAAAGCAAAGACGATGGCCCGAAGTCAATCACGGGCCACCGTCAGCTTCAATGTCGGCGCGCCGAAACCCGTCAGCGCGCATCAGCTCACATGACGAGCTGGTTTACCTGATTGTTGATGTCCTCAACAATCTGTTCGGTCGGCTTTGAGCCGTCCGTCAGGTCGGGGATGGAGGCCTGAATGGCATTGTCTGCTTCATAAGAGAAGATGCCGTAGTTCACGCCCGGGATTTCAGACATCCAGGTCGAGAAGTTGGCCCAGACCGGCTGACCGCCGAAGAAGTCGTCGCTGGCCTGGAAGGCCGGGCCTTCGCGGGCAGCCAGCAGGGAACCGAAGGCGCCCTGATCAACCAGGATCTTCTGGTAGAAGTCGATGTCGCCACCCCAGATGGTATCGAGGAACTCGATGGCGAGGTCCTTCTGCGGGGCAGATGAGAGAACGTACCAGCTTGATCCACCAGTGTTGGATGCGTTGACAGCCCCTTCAAGGTCCAGCCGCGGAACCGGTGCGACGCCCCAGTTTCCGGCAAGGTCTTGATTGGATTTAACGGTCGCCGTCATCCAGACGCCGGAGACCACGGAAGCTACTTCACCCGACAGGAAGGCGCCGGTGTAGTCGTTCCAGCCGTTGGACTTGTCGATCGCTTCGGAACGCAGAAGTTCGCCATAGGTTTCCACCGAGGCGGCAAACGCAGGGTTTCCGACCAGATTGGGATTGCCGTCCGCGTCGAAATACCAGCTGCCAGCGCCCTGCATCATGGGCCGGGTGGCGGTGGCGCTGTCGACGCCAACGGACATCAACTGGACCCCGGTTGTTTCATAGACCGTTTCAGCCATTTCGAGCACTTCGTCCCAAGTGATGTCCACCAGGTCTTCGTGCGAGTATCCGGCCTCGGCCAGAATGTCGGTGCGGTAGAACCAGCCGGTCACACCGGAGTCGAAGGGCAGCGAATAGGCTGTGCCGTCCACTGAGGCGATGTCGACCTTGTACTGGGCGAACTTGGACATATCGATGTGGTTGCCCAGCGGCTCGAAGGCGCCGGGATAGGACAGAAGGAATTTCTGGGCGCTATAGTCTTCGATGAGCACGATGTCAGGCAGACCGTCCATCACGCCCGAGGCGAGCTGGGTCTGAAGCTTTTGTTCGAGCCCTTCGCGCTCAAAGATCACGACTTCGAGGTCGAAATCGGGATTGGCGGCCTGGAAACGGGCGGCCGCTTCTTCCATGGTTGCGCCATTGAAGTTCGGATCCCAGCACCAGACCGTGACGGTCTCGGCCAGTGCGGAGGTGACGGCGAGCATCGATACGCTTGAGACGGCGACGCCGAGCGAGCGGCGCCAGCCCTTCGAAAGTTTTGGCATTTGATGTCCTCCCAGACAGTTTCAGGACGAGCTCCTCCTCGTCCGATGCCGGGATGCTAGCGCGAGAAAACCGCGGGCGCAATAATTTAGTAAATTTTACTTGGCTGTGGAAACCGGCTGGGGAACCGTGCGTGTGCTGCCGCGCCATTTCAGTTCGGAAGCCAGGGTAATGTGCTTGGCCAGCGTGCGACCGGTGACGCGCTCCAGAAGCAGTTCCACCGCCGTTTCGCCGATTTCCTCGGAGGGCAGGCGGACGGTGGTCAGGGGCGGATTGAGAAACTGGGCGGCGGAAATGTCGTTGAAACTGGCAACGGCAATCTCGCCCGGAATCCTGACGCCGGCCTCGTGCAGGGCCCGGTAGGCGCCGACCGCCATGTTGTCGTTGCAGGCGATGATGGCGTCGGGCCGCTGTTTGGCGGCGAGCAGTTCGCGGGTCATGCGATAGCCGCTTTGTTCGGAGTTTTCCTCGGTCTTGCAGATCGCCGGTTCGAACATGCCGTGGGCGGTCATCCATTGCTTGTAGGTGCGGAAGCGCACCTCGTTCATTTCGCTGCGGATACCGTCCACCTCTTCGCGCCAGCCGATGAAGCCGATGCGGCGGTAGTCGAGGTCGGTGAGACCCTGCAAGAGTTTCTGGGTGGCCAGCGCCAGGTCACAGCGCACGCTGTCAAACTCGTCGCCCACGGGGGCGAAATCGGCAAAGACCAGATTGGTGCAGTGGCGGGTGATCCATTCGACTTCGGCGGGCGTGTGGCGGCCGATGACGATGACGCCCGAGGCGCTTTGCAGGATTGAGGGCGAGGGGAAGGTCTCGGTGTGATAGACCTTTATGACTTCGATTTTCATGGCCTGGCATCGGCTTTCGATGCCAAGGCGAAGGCCGACGTAATAGGGGTCGATCAATTCCTGGTCGGGTCTGAGGAAATGAACCAGGGCGACCTTGTTCAGTCCTTGCTGGATGGCGCGGTTACGGGCGCGGGGCGTGGCGTAATTGAGTGCCTCGGCAGTTTCAATGATGGCCTGGCGCTTTTTTTCGGTGATCGACAGGGTGGTGTCGAAGTTGAGGACGCGCGACACGGTGGCCGAGGACACGCCTACGGCCTTTGCGATTTCCTTCAGCGTGACCATGTCTGTTCGCCTGTTTGAGCCCCAAGTGGTCAGAACATTTGCGATCATCGGGGCGATAAATCAACAGTTCATCTTGCCGGGTGCGGCACTGGGGCGCGGTGACGGCGATCGTGTCTGCGCAATCAATTGATGTTGCGCATGCGCATTTAATGATGCTGTTCCAATTGGTTGGCACCTTGACAGCGGTGGCGAAGCGGGGTTCATTTTACCCATACTAAAATGGCTTCGGGACGGGGACGCATGCAACAAACACAGCAGGTCATGGGCGAAAGGCTGCGCCAGACGCGCAAGAACCGGTCGCTGACCATGCAGGAAGTGGCGGACGGCGCCGGTTTGTCGGTGGGGTTCATTTCGCAGATCGAGCGGGGGCTGACAGTGCCGTCGCTTTCTTCGCTGGTGTCGATTTCAAGGGTGCTGGAAACGCCGGTGAGCTCGTTTCTGGAGCAGCCCCGGGCCGTTTCGGCGGTGTCGCGGAAGCAGTTGCGGGAGCCCTATTCGCTGGGAAAAACCGGGCTGAGCTATGAGCGGATTTCGGCGTCGTTTCCGGGCAATGTGCTGCGCTCGGTGCTGATGCATGAGGAGCCCGGCCATTCCGACGAGCCGATAAGCCACGAGGGCGAGGAGATGATGTTCGTCTTGGTGGGGGAAATTACCGTGGAGGTGGACGGTGAAGCGAGCGTGCTTGGGCCGGGGGATTCGATCCATTTCGATTCACGGCGGCCGCACCGGACCTGGAACCACACGAGCGAGATGACGACGTTGATCTGGTGCGGAACCATGGACGTTTTCGGCGAGGGTGATGAGAGCCCGGACCCGATCCACCGCAACGAGATGGATTGAGGCTTGCATGAGCCACAGGGTGGACGAGCGGCTGGCGCTGTTGCGGGCGCGGATGGCGGCGGAGGGGATTGACCTGGTGGCACTGGCGCCGGGCAGTCACCTGCAGTGGCTAATGGGGTTTCAGCCGCATGGCGACGAACGGCCGAGCCTTTGCGTGGTGAGCCAGGCCGAGGTGGCATTTTTGATGCCGGCGCTGAATGCGGAGGCGAGCCGGGAGCATACGGACGCCAGGTTTTTTGTCTGGGCGGACGAGGACGGGCCGGATGCGGCACTGGAGGATCTGATCGATTTTCTCAGGATCCGGACGGCGCGGCGGATGGCGCTCGACGAATCCATGCGCGCCGATTTTGCCGGACTGGTCGAGGATGCGCTGCCACAGGCGGCACGGCAGTTTTCCGCCTCAACCCTGGGCGCATTGCGTATGCGCAAGGATGAGGACGAATATCGTGTCCTCAAGCAGAATGCTCTGACTGCCGATGTGGCGATGCAGGCAGCATGGTCGGCGATGCGGGAGGGGATGAGCGAGCAGGACGTGGCGGACATTGTGCGCCACTCGTTTGCCGGGCAGGGTGCGCGGCCGCAGTTCGCCATTATCGGTGCGGGGCGGAACGGGGCGTTTCCGCATCATCACACCGGTGAGACCGTACTGAAGCGCGGCGATGCGGTGGTGATGGATATCGGCGGGCGGCTTGGCGGTTACGTCAGCGACATTACGCGGATGGCGGTGATCGGCGAGGTGCCCGAGGGCTATGCCGAGGTGCATGATGTGGTGGAACGTGCGGTGCAGGCGGCACTGGCAGCGGCCCGACCGGGCGTAGTGGCCAAGGAGGTCGATGCGGCGGCGCGGGCGGTGATTTCGGATGCCGGATATGGCGAGTATTTCGTGCACCGGACCGGGCATGGACTGGGCATGGAAGGCCATGAGCAGCCCTACATCACGGCAACCTCGGAAACCGTACTGGATGAGGGGATGGTGTTTTCGATCGAGCCTGGGATCTATATTCCGGGCCGGTCCGGCATCCGGCTCGAGGATATCGTCATCCTGAGAGCGGATGGGCCGGAAGTGCTGTCGGAACTGCCCCGGAATGCGAAGCTGATCAGCGGGTGATCCAGTCTGTTTCGTGCAGGCGGCGCGGGCGGACAGAGTCACGCACGATCAATTCAGCACGCAGCAAGACCTGCTTGTGTTGAGGCGTGCCACCCTCAAGCAGCTCAAGCAACAGGTCCATGGCGGCCTCGCCGACGTTGAGGCGTGGCTGTTTCATTGTGGTCAATGACGGCGAGACGAAACTGGCGAAGGAGATGTCGTCAAACCCCATAACCGAGAAATCCTGGGGCAAGCTATAGCCGCGGGCGGTCAGCGCGATGATGACGCCCAGTGCGGTAACGTCGTTGACGCAGAAGAATGCGGTGGGCAGGTGGTCACGCACAAACATGGTTTCGGCGGCGCTGCGCCCGGCCTCGGTTGTCCCGTCTCCGGGCATGATGAATTGCGGATCGACGCTGATGCCGGCCGTGGAAAGGGCAGCGCGATACCCCTCCTCGCGAAGAGAGTTGAGCTTGCGGTTCGGGGCGCTGCCGATGAAGGCGATGCGCCGGTGACCCTGGGCAATCAGATAGTCTGTGGCAGTGCGAGCCCCCTCGAAATTGTCGACGCCGACAAACGGGATGTCGGCGTTGGGCACGGGCTCGTTGACCGCAACCATGGGTGGCATGCGTTTGGGATCCTGATTGGCCGGCATGCCGAGCGGCAGATGGCCCGTCAGCAGGATCAGCCCGTCGGCCTTGTTGGAGTTGATGAAGCTGAGATAGGAAGTCTCGCGCCCGGGGTCGTTGCGGGTATTGCCGATCAGCACACCGTAGCCGCGTTTGGACGCTTCGGTCTCCAGTCCCACAAGGATGTTGGAAAAGTTCGGGTCACCCACGTCAGGCGCCAGAATCATGATCATGTTGGAACGGCGCATGCGCAGGCTGCGGGCCATGGCATTCGCGGTATATCCGGTCTGTGCGACAGCCTCGAGGACCTTGCGGCGGGTTGTATCAGCCACCTTGGACGGGCTGTGCATGGCACGGCTCACCGTCGCGATGGAAACGCCGGCGAGCGTCGCAACATCCTCAATGGTGGCGTCTTTTAGCCTGTCCAAGATCCGTTCCCCGGCGCGCCTGGCAAGTTTGAACAGGAATGTCCGGCTTGTCTGGCATCACGATGAGTTATCCCCAGTCCAATGCATATTTCGGACAATGTAAACCTTTACATCGCCAATGAAAAGGTTTACACGATCGAAAATCGGCAGGACGCGCATTCTGCCGAGGGGGAGGAAAACCGCGCATGAGTGACCGCACAGCCGGAGCAGACAGCGTGCTTGCCGCCGAACGGGTTTCAAAATCCTTCGGCGAGGTGCCGGTGCTGTTCTCCGTGGACTTTGATGTCCGCGCAGGTGAGGTGCATGCGCTGGTCGGCGAGAATGGTGCCGGCAAGTCCACCTTGATGAAAATCCTGTCCGGCCTGGAACAGCCGACGTCGGGCACGTTGCGGCTCGACGGTGAAGCGCAGGCCCTGCCGGCAGACGGCAAATCCGAGGCGCTGGGCATTGTCGTCATCCATCAGGAACTCAACCTTGCCGAACATCTCACGGTGTCCGAGAGCATCTTTTTGGGGCGGGAACTGAGCCGGTACGGGTTCCTCGATCGCAAGGCGATGCGAACCGAAGCGCTACGCATCCTCGACCTGTTGCACGTGCAGATCGATCCGGATGCCCGCATCGAGAGCTTGCCGGTCGCCGACAAGCAGATGGTCGAGATCGCCAAGGCGATCAGCCGGGATGCGCGCATTCTGGTCATGGACGAGCCGACCGCGGTTCTTTCTCAAACGGAATCCGAAGCCCTGTTCGAGCAGATCGAACGGTTGCGGGCCAAGGGTGTGGCCATCGTGTTCATCTCGCACAAGCTTGATGAAGTGAAGCGGCTGGCCGACCGGGTGACGGTGCTGCGCGACGGGCAATTGATTGCCACCGTAGATGCCGCCGATCTGACAGCAGACGCGATCGCCCAGATGATGGTGGGACGCGAATTGTCCAATCTCTACCCACCCAAGAAGGAGCCGGATGTCGATGCCCCTGTGGTGCTGTCCGTGCGCGGCCTGCGGGCGGGCAAGAGCAAACACGACATTTCCTTCGACCTGAAGCGTGGCGAAATCCTGGGGTTCTCCGGCCTGATCGGCTCCGGCCGCACCGCCGCACTCGAGGCGGTGGTGGGGCTCGAGCCAATGTTTGCCGGCGAAGTCAAATATGACGGGGTTCCGACCCGGTTCGCCAACATCAAGGCGGCTGTCCAGGCGGGCATTGTCTACATGACCAAGGACCGCAAGGGCAAAGGGTTGCTGTTAAACACCGGTCTCACGCCCAACCTGACGCTCCTTACCTTGTGGGACCACGTCAAGGGCGGGTTTCTCAACCGGAACAGCGAAGAAGATGCCATGGACAAGTCGGTCCGGCGCTTTGACATCCGGGCCCGCGACGATTCGGTGAATGTGGGCCAGCTGTCTGGCGGCAATCAACAAAAGCTGCTTTTGGGCAAGGTCATGGAGGCCAATCCCCGTGTCATCATCATCGATGAGCCGACACGCGGTATCGACGTGGGCACCAAGCAGCAGATTTATCACATCGTCGCGGCGCTTGCCGCGGAAGGTGCATCCGTCATCGTCATTTCCTCGGAAATGCAGGAAATCATCGGCCTCTGCCATCGCGTCCTGGTGATGCGGGACGGCCGTATCACGGGCATGCTTGAGGGCACGGAAATCGCCGAGGGCGAGATCATGCGCTATGCGGCCGGACTAAAGGAGAATGAGGTCCATGACCGTCTCAGCGCATGAGGGCGAAAAGCCCAAGGCCCGATCACGATTCAAGCTGGATGTACGAACGCTCGGCCCTGCCGCCGCACTGATCCTGTTGTGCATCGTGGGATTTGCTCTCAATCCGGCGTTCCTGAGTGAAGGCAACGTGATCAATTTGCTGACCCGCTCAGCTTTCATCGGCATCATTGCGATCGGGGCGACTTTCGTCATTACCGCCGGTGGTATCGATCTTTCGGTTGGATCAATGGCCGCGGTCATCGCCGGTGTGATGATCATCGCCATGAACTCTGCAGTTGAGAGCATGGGTACGGGCGTGCCGACAATTTTGTTGGGGTGCGGACTAAGCCTCATTCTCGGGATCGGGGCCGGCTGGCTCAACGGGGTAATGACGACGCGCGGCAAGATTGAAGCCTTCATCGTCACGTTGGGCACGATGGGCATCTACCGCTCGCTGGTGACCTACTTTGCCAACGGCGGTACCCTTGCGCTCGATTTCGACATCCGAAACACCTATCGGCCCGTTTACTACGATAGTTTTTTCGGCCTACCGGTCCCGGTCTGGGTGTTTGCCGTGGTGGCGATTGCGGGATGGGTGCTTTTGAACCGGACCGCCTTTGGCCGGTACTGCATGGCGATCGGCTCGAATGAAGCGGTAGCACGATACTCGGCCATCAATGTCGACCGCGTCAAAACCATGACCTATGTCATTCAGGGTCTGTGCGTCTCGCTTGCAACAATCATATATGTGCCGCGCCTTGGTTCGGCCTCTTCCACCACAGGCGTGCTGTGGGAACTGGAGGCTATCGCGGCGGTGATCATCGGCGGCACGATTCTGAAGGGCGGCTACGGCCGCATCGGCGGAACCGTCATCGGAGCGCTGATCCTCACAGCCATCGGCAACATCCTGAACCTGACCGACATTATCTCCAACTATCTGAATGGTGCGATGCAGGGCGTCATCATCATTGCAGCCGTTTGGCTCCAGCGCGGGGACTTCTCGCGGTTCCGTCGGGCCAAGAAATGAAATTGCGGCACGGAGACTTTTCCGTGCCGCCAATCGGGTCCCGCATTTCGCGGACACCCAAACCACGTAGCAGGGAGGAATTGCTATGAATTTGTCCAGAACTTTGGGTGCAGTTGCGCTCGGCGGTCTGATGGCCGTGTCGGGTGCCGCTGTAGCCCAGGACGAACAGATTACCATCGGGGTCTCCATCCCCACGCCGACACATGCCTGGGCATCCGGCATGAACTGGCATGCCGAACAGGCAGCAGCACGGATCGAAGCGACTTACCCGAACATTGACATTGTTCTGGTCACCTCGCCGGATCCTTCAGCACAGGCCAGTGCGCTTGAAGACCTGGTGTCAGTGCATCAGATCGACGCTCTTGTCGTGCTGCCCTTTGAATCCGAGCCTCTGACTGATCCCGTTCTGAACGTAAAGAACTCGGGCGCTTTCATCACGGTTGTGGACCGCGGTCTCAGCCAGCCGGGAATCGAAGACGTTTATGTGGCGGGCAACAACCCGCAGCTCGGCCAGGCTTCAGCAGAGTACTTCAAGACGCGTCTGGGTGATGGGGACAACATCGTTATCCTTCGTGGCATTCCGACGGTCATCGACACAGAGCGCTTTGATGCGTTCATGGCCGAGATTGAAGGCTCGGGGATCAACGTGCTGGATGACGAGCACGCCAACTGGAACCGCGACGACGGTTTTGAGGTCATGCAGGATTTCCTGAGCCGTTTCCCTGATATCGACGGTGTGTGGGCCCAGGACGATGACATCGCCATCGGCGTTGTGGAAGCTCTGCGTCAGGCTGGCCGCGAGGATGAAATGTTCGTGGTTGGCGGTGCCGGCATGAAGGAAATCATTCGCGGAATCATGGATGGTGACGAACTCATTCCGATCGACGTTCTCTATCCGCCTGCAATGATCGCAACTGCAATGGACGTCACGGTGCAGAAGTTCGTTTCCAACGGACCCGTGGAGGGTCGCTACATTCTTGGTGCTACGGTCGTGACACAGGAGAATGCTGCAAACTTCTACTTCCCGGATTCTCCGTTCTGATCCTTCCAACGGGCGCGGTTGCCGCTTTTTGATCAGAGAGAAGGCGCCCTTCGGGGCGCCTTTGTCCATTTGTAACATGTTAGCTCTGGACAGAAGTTTGGCGGTTGGGTCAATTGGTGCCCAATCCGGAATGAGGAGTTTTGCATGGGACGGTTGAGCGGAAAGACCTGCCTGGTGACGGCGGCGGGGCAGGGGATTGGACGGGCGAGCGTCGGGGCCATGCGGGACGAGGGCGCCGAGGTGTTTGCCACCGATGTGAACGCGGACCTTGTGGGTGATCTGGAAGCGGCTGGGTTTCAGAGTTTCAAGCTGGATGTGACCGACGTTGCCGACATCGAAGCGGCGGTCGCACGCACGGGCACGGTGGATGTGCTGTTCAACTGCGCGGGTTACGTCGGCAACGGCTCGATCCTTGATTGCGACGAAAAGCAGTGGGACTTTTCCTTCGACCTCAACGTCAAGGCGATGTACCGGATGATCAGGGCCTATCTGCCGGGCATGCTGGAGAAGGGTGGAGCTTCGATCATCAACATGTCCTCTGTCGCTTCCTCGGTTATCGCGGTGCCGAACCGGTTCGCCTATGGGGCCAGCAAGGCGGCGGTGATCGGGTTGACCAAATCGATTGCAGCGGACTTCATTCAGAAGGGCATTCGCTGCAACGCCATCTGTCCGGGCACGGTGGAATCGCCATCGCTGGAACAGCGGATGCGGGCGATGGGCGGAGACTATGAAGCGGCCCGGGCCAGCTTTCTGGCGCGTCAACCGATGGGGCGGCTGGGCCAGCCCGAGGAAATCGCGGCACTGGCGGTTTATCTTGCTTCCGACGATTCATCCCTGACGACCGGGGTGGCGCATGTGATCGACGGCGGCTGGACCAACACCTGAGCTGAAGGCAATGATTTTCCTGCGCTTTTTTGCACGATTAACGGCTGATTAAGTCTGTCCAAGAGTTTTGAGTGACATTTACCTCGCTTCATTGCGGGCGGGATTACACTTGTTCCCTAGGGTTTGTCTGGACGCAACAGACGCGACCGAGAACGGCTCATGGGGGCAAAATTGCGGCATCTACCTGGTGCGAGATATTTCAGATTTGGCACATTGGCCCTGCTGCTGGCGGCAGCGCCGCTGGCGGGGTGCACCTCGTCCAGTATTGGCGGCGCCGGCGCAAGCGCGTTTGGCGGCAGCCGGCTGGAAGTGGCGGAACTGAGCAACCCGGGCGACTATACTGCCGAGGGAGCCTTGCGAGAGGCCAAGCAGCATTTCCGCAACAATGATTTCGGCTATTCGGCTGCGCTGTACAAGCGGGCCGTGGAACTGTCGCCGCGCAATGCGGAAGCCTATGTGGGGCTCAGCGCCTCCTATGACCGGCTGGGGCGTTTCGACCTTTCCGACCGGGTTTATGCGGCGCTTTATGACATCACCGGCGAGACGGCCCAGTATCATAACAATGTGGGCTATTCCTACATGTTGCGCGGCAACCTGCACCAGGCGCTGGCCAGCTTCCGGCGGGCGCAGGCGATCGATCCGGACAATCTGGTGATTGCCAACAATATCCAGATCATAGCGAACGCGGCGGCCACCGCCCGCGCCTGATCCGTTACAGAACTTCATACGAAAAGCCCGTGGTGATGAACCACGGGCTTTTTTGCTTGTGCTGATGTGTCCAGCGCCGAAGGAGATCCCGGTTACGGGCTTGGGGGAGCGTCGCCCGGGGTCACCTGACCGTTCGATCCCAGATCCGACACGTCGTTCATGTTGTCTGACGAGGGGTTGGTTGTCTCGCGCGCGATGTTGGCCTTCACGGCATCACCGGCATGATAGGCGACACGATCGGTCGTTTGCATATAGTCATACGAACAGCCTGCCAGCACGGCCGCGGCGGTGGCGGCCAGGGTCAGTCGCAGCAGGGCGGGGCGAAGCGGGGACATGCTCAATTGTCCTCTCCCGTGTTCAGGTCGATGATGTAGCCGTAGGGGCCGATGATGCCGGCACCGGTGACGAAGCTGTCGATCATCGGCCGGGTGACTTCCATCTGGCCGAGGGCGAAGAACTCGAAATCATTGGCGACACGGGTCTGGTCGAGCGGGGTGGCGGGCACCTGACCGGGCACGCTGGGCTGGACCATGCGCGGGGTGACAATCACCACCAGTTCGGTGTCGTGCCGCTGATAGCTCGACGAGCGGAACAGCGAACCAAGGATCGGCACATCACCGAGCCAGGGCAGCTGGTTCTGGTTCATGGTCGTATCGTGCTGCAACAGGCCGGCGAGCGAGAAGCTCTGGCCGTCGCGCAGTTCGACGGTGGCGTCGAGGGTGCGGGTGTTGAACACCGGATCGCCACCGGTGGTGAAGCCGCCGATACCGCTGACCTCCGGGGTCAGATGAATCTGGATGCGGTCATCGTCGAGCACCACCGGGGTGAACACGAGACGCACGCCGAAATCCTTGTAGGTGATGGTGGAATTGCCGTTGCTGTCCGGTGTGCGGATCGGTACCTGGCCACCGGCGAGGAAGCTGGCATTGACGCCGGAAAGGGTCGTCAGGTTGGGCTCGGCGAGGGTGCGAACAAGGTTGCGGGCTTCGAGAGCGTTGATGGTTGCGCTGAGGTTTATGCCGGCGGCGCCAGAGATCACGCTTGTGATGAAGGAGGAAAAGCTCTGGGCGCCTTCTGCCGGATTGTTGGGTCCGGAACTGATGGTGGTGGAAACCGGGCCGACGTTACCGCCCCAGCGTACGCCGAGTTCGCGGCCCGCATCACGCTGGGCTTCAAGGATGCGCACCTCAAGGTTGACCTGGCGGCCACCTGAAAGGGTGATGGTGTTGACGACGGCGGGGCTGCCGTACTGTTCAACGATTTCAAGCACTTTTTGCATGGAATAGTCGTCGGTGACGGTGCCGGAGAGGCGGACCCGGCCGTTGACGCTCGAAACGCGCACATCGGAACTGGGCACCGCGGCGCGAATGGCATGGGCCATGTCGTCAGTATCAACGCCGACTTCGACGGCCAGCAGGCCGACAGGAACGCCTTCGCTCGAGTAAAGATTGACCGTGGTGGTGCCAAAACCCCGGCCGACAAGGTAGAGCGAGCGGTCCGTGATCGGCTGCGCGTCGGCGATTGTGGGGTCGGCGGAGACAATGCGACTGACAACATCGGAGAATTCGACGGTGATTGCCTGTGACACGGGCAAGTTGACCCGCAATACCGAAGTGGTGGCAATGTCATACTCGACCGTCTGGGCCGAGGCCGGCAGAACCGTCAGCGAGGCCAGTGTCATAAACGCCAGCAGGCGGGCTATGCCGTTGAGCGCGCGACGGAAATCGAAATCGAGCATCTGAGTTGCCATTTTTCTTGTTGAGTGCCTGCTGAAGCGTAGCATTCGCGGGTCAACAGGCGCTTAACGGCGTTGAACCGGTCAATGCGTCGGCCTAGTTGGCGGCGTTGAAGTTTGCCGACCAGAACGGGCTCGAAAGCCGGATGGCCTGGTTGGCGCTCTGTTCGGGAGCATCGCTCTTCTCGGCAAAGTCGGTCATCGAGCGCAGGACCAGCGAAAGCCGGCCGGTACCGGTTGCAGAAATGATGACTTCGGCCTGACGCGGATCGAGTTCAAGCGTGGCAATGGCTTGGCTGGAGAACCGCTCCACCTGTTGCGCGTCTTCCGTCGGGTTTTCGGGATCTTCTGCAGTGCTGCCGGTGCTTCCGGTCTCGCCCAAACGGGAATCGATGGCCAGCACACGGACATTTTGCAGGATCGTTTCGGAACTGTCGCCCAGGGCAAGGTTGCGGGTCAGCACCACATCAACGTGATCGTTCGGGCTGATGAAGCCGCCCGAAGCGGATTCGGCGGACACGGACACGGATACGCCACGCATGCCGGTGGCCAGAACAGCGGACAGGTAGCCTTCTGCGTCACGCACGATCTTGCGTTCGCGGATCGGGTCGCCGGGGAACAGATCGAAGCGGGCCACCGCATTGCTCATCTCGGTCAGCGCTTCGGGATTGTCCTCGATGGTGAAATAGTCTTCGAGCACAGAGTCCTGCGGCCATTCCTGCCACTCGACGGAAGTTGCATTCAGCCGTTGGCCAATGCCGATCGGGCGGGTGGCGACGAGCACCTGGATGCGCGGCTCGGGAATGACTTCGGTGACTGTTTCAGTGACCGGCGCGGCGGCGGGAGGTGCCGAACTCTGGCTGGCCATATAGGCGGCAACGCCGCCCGAGCCGATGGCCAGGACCAGGAGCAGAACGCGCGACGGTTTCAGCCCCATGCGGGTCAACCGGTCGGCAATGCCGTTCGAGGGTTTGGAATTTAGCGTCTGATAGGTGGTCTCGGCGCGCAGGCGATCGATGCTGCGCCGGTCCGATGAGCGACGTTCAGGGCGGCCGCCGTTGCCATCGACGCTGCCATCGGCGCCGATGCGCGGGTGGCGGCGACGCTCGATGCCCGAACGCTGATCATCGGGATAATCTGTGTTGGGCGTAGTGCCTGCGCGGGAATTGTCGCCGTCGAACGCCACGGTTTGAGATTGATTGAGCATTGTCCCTCACACAAACGGTCACCTGCTGCGTCCCCACGAAGACAGGTTGGTTGAGGGTCATGTTAACCGGGGCGAATCACCGTTTGGTTCCAAAAGCGATGAAAATTTGAAGTAACGCGGTAAGGCGTCAGCGGGGCGCGGGACCCGTCGATTCGCCCAAAACCAGCGGAACCGGCCACATTTCGTGGATTGTGGCGGGGTCGCGGCCATTCAGGATTTCGATGATCAGTTCGCCGATACGGCTGCCCGCATCGCGCATGGGCGAGCGGGTGACCGTCATTGTAGGCACCATCTTATGGGCGTTGAGATAGGGGAAGGCGTCGTCGTGGGCGATCATGGATACGTCACGGCCCAGTTGCAGGCCGCGGGCGCGCAGGGCGCGGAAAACGCCCAGGCCCATGGGAATTGAACTGGTCAGGACAGCGGTGGGCGGGTCGTCGAGTGAAAACACCTGTTCGGCGAAACTGAAGCCCATCTCGTCGGTCAGATCACTGTAGGCAACCAGACGCTCGTCGACCGGTATGTTGCGTTCGGCCATGGCCGCGCGGTAGCCGCGTTCGCGATGCACGCAAAAAGTTTGGCCCTTGCCGCCGTTGCCGAGCGCAATGCGCCGGTGCCCCAGATCGAGAAGGTGCGAGGTGGCGCGCCGGAAAGCGCCCTCATTGTCGATGTCGAACCAGGCGTGCGGCACGTCGAGCTCGGTGCGTCCATGCAGCACGAAGGGCATTTTCATCGAGTTGAGGATCTCGATGCGCGGGTCCTTGAGGGTCGGCGCGCTGAGGATAACGGCATCGACCCGTTTCGAGGACGCGAGCCGTCGATAGACCGCCAGTTCATCCTTGGCGAGGGCGGGCGTGACGACGATATCGATTTCGTGCTCGATCAGCCGTCCCCCCAGGCCGCCGATGAATTCGGAAAAGTGGGGAACCTGGGTCAGCCCGCCATCGGCCGGCAGGACAAAGCCCACGGCACCGACGCGGCCTGTCGCCAGGCGGCGCGCACTGTCATTGGCGCGGTAGCCGAGACGCGCGGCGGCCTCGACGACCTTGCGGCGGGTCGGTTCGGCGACCTCGGGATAGCCGTTCAGCGCACGGCTCACGGTGGTCTGCGACAAGCCTAGCGCGTGAGCGAGGCCCTTCAGGTTCATTCCACATCTCCTCCGACCTCAAATATCTCAAAGCGCTTTCAAATTCACAAGCAATTTCTTGGAAAATTTTGAATGCGATACGTACCTCATTCGATGAGCGGGCAGAATCATGATCTGCGCATGAAATCGATTTCATACAAAATTAACGCGCAATTACAATGTCTTAGTTAATGCAAGAAAATCGACCCCAAGTTTTTTTGACCGGTTGCGGCTGCCAAATCACTTGACAGGAAAGGCGCGCCGCTTCTAGGCTGGCCCCCAAAGCGCTTTGGACCTTTCGCAGATAACGCTGGGCCGGAATGCTTTTCTGGGAGGAAATCGGGTGCGAAATCCGGCTTACGGGCCGGGAGTTGCGGTTCGACGCCTCCCTCATCATCCAACGGGAGGAATCTCATGAAATTCACTCATCTCGCTGCCAGCCTGGTTGCGTCGATCAGCCTTACCGCTGTGGCTGCCCAGGCTGCAGACATCACCTATGTGTCCGGCGCCGTGGGCAATGCGGTGGAAGACTTCAAGACCATCGTCGCCCCCTGGGAAGAAGCAACCGGTCACACCGTGACACTGGTGCCGATGCCCGCATCGACCACTGACCAGTTCGGCCAGTACCGCCTGTGGCTTGCCGCCGGCACTTCAGACATCGACGTCTATCAGACCGACGTGATCTGGGCTCCGCAGCTGGCGGAACATTTTGTCGATCTCAGCGAAGTCGCTGCTGATCTTGCCACCGAGCACTTCCCGTCGATCATCGAGTCGCAGACAGTGAACGGCAAACTGGTTGCCCTTCCGATCTTCACCGACGCTCCCGCTCTGTACTACCGCACGGATCTGCTGGAGAAACACGGCGCTGACGTTCCCACGACCTGGGAAGAACTGACTGAAACCGCCCAGATGATCCAGGACGCGGAACGCGCCGAAGGCAATGACGACCTTTGGGGTTTCGTGTGGCAGGGCAACGCCTATGAAGGTCTGACCTGTAACGCGCTGGAATGGGTCAAGAGCTTCGGCGGCGGCCAGATCGTGGAGCCCGATGGCTCGATCTCGATCAACAATGAAAACGCCATTGCGGCAATTGAACTGGCCGCTTCCTGGCCCGGCACGATCTCGCCTGACGGCGTTCTGGCCTATCAGGAAGAAGAAGCCCGTGGCGTCTGGCAAACCGGCAACGCCGTGTTCATGCGCAACTGGCCTTATGCCTACTCGCTGGGCAATGGCGACGACAGCGCCGTCAAGGGTCTGTTCGGCGTGACCACCCTACCGACAGGCGGTGGCAATGATACGTCCGCTGCCACGCTGGGTGGCTGGAACGTGGCCGTGTCCCGTTATTCGGAAAACCAGGAAGCCGCGATTTCTCTGGCGATGTACCTGGCCGGTGCGGAAGCGCAGAAGACCCGCACGCTGCTGGCCTCGAACCTGCCGACCATCGTCTCGCTGTATGACGATGCCGACATCGCCAGCGAGCAGCCCATCATTCCGCAGTGGAAGGATGTGTTCCTGCAGGCCGTGCCGCGTCCGTCGGCTCCGACCAAGACTGCCTACAACGAAGTGTCGTCGCTGTTCTGGAGTGCCGTGCACGACACGCTGAGCGGCAATGGCTCTGCTGCCGAGAACCTTGAAATCCTGGAAGCCGACCTTCAGGACGTGATGGGCGACGGCTGGGAGTAATTCCTCCTGATGCATTGCTTCGGCAGTGCAGCAAGGTACCCTTGGGCGGTTCGCCGCCCAAGGGCCATCGGTCCCAAGAGATCGTAGTTCCTGATCGCATCTCTTGAACGCGCCTTTGGCTCTGGCCTGACCAGAGAAGCGTCCCAGCGGGGGAGAACGGGATGACCACAGAAGCCACAAATCCACCTCATACGGCCGCCAGATCCGGCATGTCGGAACTCAAACGGCAGCGCGTGCGCGCCGCCATGTGGTTCCTTGTGCCGATGCTCGCGGCGCTGGCCATCGTTGCCGCCTGGCCGCTGGCCCGCACGATCTGGTTCGGTTTTACCGATACGACGCTGAACAATCTTTACGGCGGCGAATTCATCGGTTTCGAGAATTACCTGACTTGGCGGGAATTGTCCTCGGGCGCCATTCGCTGGCGCGGAATTCTGGCTGATCCCAGCTGGTGGAACGCGGTCTGGAACACCGTCTATTTTGCCGTCATTTCGGTGTTCTTCGAAACCGTGTTCGGGATGATTGTTGCGCTGGTGCTCAATGCTGAATTCAAGGGGCGCGGCCTTGTGCGCGCGGCCATCCTGATCCCGTGGGCCATCCCGACCATCGTTTCCGCCCGCATGTGGGGCTGGATGCTGAATGACCAGTTCGGCATTCTCAATGACATTTTCCTCAATCTCGGCCTCATCAGCCAGAAGATCGCCTGGACCGCCAGCGCCGACACGGCGATGACGGCGATCCTGATCGTCGACATCTGGAAGACGACGCCATTCATGGCGCTTTTGATTCTCGCGGGCCTGCAAATGGTGCCGCGCGACATCTACGAGGCGTCCCGCATCGATGGCGTGCATCCGGTCAAGGTTTTCTTCCGCATCACCCTGCCGTTGATCCGGCCGGCCATCATGGTGGCGGTGATCTTCCGCACCCTTGATGCCCTGCGCATCTTTGACCTGGTTTATGTGCTGACGCCCAATTCGGCCGCCACCAAGACCATGTCGGTGATCGCCCGCGAGAACCTGATCGACTTCAACAAGTTCGGATATGGGTCAGCGCAATCGACGCTGCTGTTCCTTTTGATCACGGCGTTCGTGGCGCTTTACATCTGGCTGGGCCGGGTGAACCTGAGCGGGGAGACTGAACGATGAAGTGGGTCAAGCTCACCAGCTTTTACGCGCTGGTTGTCGTCATCGTCGTGATTGCGGTGTTCCCGTTCTATTACGCGGTGGTCACCAGCTTCAAATCCGGTACGGCGCTGTTCCGCATCTCCTACTGGCCGGAGAGCCTGAATTGGGCGAACTACATCAGCGTTTTGACCAGCCGGAACTTCCCGATCTCGATCTGGAACTCGGTATTCGTGGCAACGCTGACGGTGGTGTTCGCGCTTTTCCTGGCGGTCACCGCATCTTACGCGCTGTCGCGGGTGCAGTTCCGCGGGCGGGCGCTGATCCTGATGACGATCCTCGGAGTGTCCATGTTCCCGCAGATCGCGGTTCTGGCCGGCGTGTTCGAACTGATCCGGTTCCTGGGCGTGTTCAATACCCCCTGGGCTCTGATCATCTCCTACACGATCTTCACGCTGCCGTTCACGGTGTGGGTGCTGACAACCTTCATGCGTGATCTGCCCATGGAAATCGAGGAAGCCGCCATCGTCGATGGTGCGTCGCCGTGGGTGATCATCACGCAGGTGTTCCTGCCGCTCATGTGGCCGGCGCTGGTGACAACCGGGCTTCTGGCCTTCATCGGGGCGTGGAACGAGTTCCTGTTCGCGCTGACGTTCACTTCCTCGGAGACGACCCGGACGGTGCCGGTGGCGATCGCGCTATTGTCGGGCGCCAGCGAGCAGGAAGTGCCCTGGGGCAATATCATGGCGGCATCGGTGATCGTGACCGTTCCGCTGATCATTCTGGTTCTGATTTTCCAACGCAAGATTGTGGCGGGTCTGACCGCCGGCGGCGTCAAAGGTTAGGGAGGGGCACCTATGGCCCAGTTGCAGCTCAAAAATGTGCGCAAAAGCTATGGCAGCGTCGAAGTCATCAAAGGCGTCGATCTGGATATCAAGTCGGGCGAGTTCATGGTGTTTGTCGGCCCGTCGGGTTGCGGCAAGTCTACCCTGCTGCGGCTGATCTCGGGGCTGGAGGACATTACCTCGGGCGACCTTTATTTCGATGGCGAACGGGTCAACCACCTGGCGCCGTCGAAGCGCGGCATCGCCATGGTGTTCCAGTCCTATGCGCTTTATCCGCACATGAAGGTCTATGACAACATGGCCTTCGGCATGAAGCTGGAAAAGGCGGGCAAGGAAGAGATCGACAAGCGCGTGCGGGCAGCGGCCCGGCTGCTGCAGATCGAGGAATATCTTGACCGGCTGCCCAAGCAATTGTCCGGCGGCCAGCGCCAGCGCGTGGCCATCGGGCGGGCGATCGTGCGTGATCCGCGGGTGTTCCTGTTTGACGAGCCGCTGTCTAACCTCGACGCGGCGCTGCGCGTGGCGACCCGGCTGGAAATCGCCAAGCTGCACCACTCGATGAACAATGTGACCATGATCTACGTGACCCATGACCAGGTGGAGGCCATGACTTTGGCCGACCGGATCTGCGTCTTGCGTGACGGGGTGGTCATGCAGGTGGGGTCGCCCGCCGAGCTTTATGAAAAGCCGAACTCGCTGTTCGTGGCCGGTTTCATCGGTTCGCCGAAGATGAACTTTCTCACCGGTGAATTCGCGGCCAAGTACGATTGCCACACGCTGGGCCTGCGCGCCGAGCACATTTTGATCACCGATGACAATCCGGCCTGGCGCGGCAAAGTGGTGCACAGCGAAAACCTTGGTTCGGACAATTTCGTGTTCCTCGATATCGGGGCGGAAGAACCCGTTATCGTGCGGCGTGAAGGCAATGCGCCGGTGGCGATCGACAGTGAAATGGGGATTTCCCCTGATCCGAAATGGATGTACCGGTTCAACGAGGCCGGGAAGCCGATCGAATCGTAATCCCGGCGGCGGGGCCGAAACCGGTACCCGCCGAACCCGGAAGCACAAACCAAAACGAGTGTCATCGCGCCGAAGGAGTGGCGGCGCGAGCTATTAGCGAGAAAGAAAATGACTGACATCAGAGCCCTGGTCTGGGGCGAAAACGTGCACGAACAGACCAACAAGGTCGTTGCGGACATCTATCCGGAAGGTATGCACACCCAGATCGCCAAACTGCTGACCGCCGAACGCGGCATCACGGCCAAGACCGTCACCCTGCAGCAGCCCGATCACGGGCTGACTGAAAAAGTGCTGGCTGAAACCGATGTGCTTTTGTGGTGGGGCCATGCGGCGCACGGTGACGTCGAGGACGAGATTGTAGAACGTGTTGTGGAGCGCGTCTGGCAGGGCATGGGCTTCATCGCGCTGCACTCGGCGCATTTCGCCAAGCCGTTCAAGCGGCTGATGGGCACGCCCTGTTCGCTGAAATGGCGCGAGGCCGGGGAGCGTGAGCGCTTCTGGCAGGTGAACCCGCGTCACCCGATTGCGGCAGGGTTGCCGGATCATTTCGAGCTGGAAAACGAGGAAATGTACGGCGAGGCCTTTGCGGTGCCCGAGCCGCTTGAGACGGTGTTCATCTCTTGGTTCCAGGGCGGTGAGGTTTTCCGGTCAGGGATGACCTGGCGCCGCGGTGCAGGCAATGTTTTCTACTTCCGCCCGGGACACGAAACCTATCCGACCTATCATCAGCCGGTGATCGGCCAGGTGCTACGCAACGCGGTGCGTTGGGCGAACAATGAACAGGCCGATATTGCAGATCCCAAGAATGCGCCGAACGTTCCCGTCGAAGAGGCGCTGGAGCCGATCGAAGAGCGTGGCCCCAAGCTGCACGGACATGGCGAAGAGGGGTTCAAATGAGTTCTGCGCACCCCGTGCGGATCATGATCCTTGGCACAGGCGGCATGGCCAGTGCCCACGCTACGCATTTCAACGCTTTTAAGGGCGTCGAGGTCGTAGCCGGTGTTGACGTCAACAAGGCGCAGCTGGACAAGTTTTGCAAGACGCATGGCATTGACCATGCGTTCACCGATCTTGGCGAAGCATTGGCCTGGGGCGAATTTGATGCCGTTGCGAACGTCACGCCGGATCACGTGCATCACCCGACGACCTTGCAATGTCTGGCTGCGGGCAAGCACGTGTTTTGCGAAAAGCCGCTGGCGGTCAACTATGCCGATGCGGCGGAAATGACGGCTGCTGCTGAAGAGGCAAACTTGGTGGCCATGGTCAACCTGACCTATCGCAACGTTTCGGCGCTGCAGGAAGCCCGCAAGATGGTATTGGCCGGTGACATCGGCGAGGTGCGCCATGTCGAAGCGAGCTATCTGCAAAGCTGGTTGACCGCCAACAACTGGGGGGACTGGAAAACCGATCCGAAATGGCTATGGCGCCTGTCCAAATCGCACGGGTCGAACGGTGTGCTGGGCGACATCGGTATCCATATTCTCGATTTTGCGAACTATGGCACTGGGCTGGAAATCGCCGATCTCGACTGCCGATTGAAGACGTTCCACAAGGCCAAGGGCGACAAGATCGGTGATTACAAGCTCGATGCCAACGACAGTTTTGTCATGAACGTCAGCTTCGAGAATGGGGCGCTCGGCACCGTCCACGCCAGCCGCTTTGCGACGGGACATGCCAATGATCTGAGGTTGCGCATTCACGGCACGACGGGGGCGCTTGAGGTGGAGTACGGCGGCAAGGACGCCTATGGCCGTCCGATCCCGACGCTTAAGGCCTGTCTGGGCGACAATATTCATACCCAGACCTGGTTCACGGTGCAGCTTGATCCGGTGGAAACCAACTACAGGCGCTTCGTCGATGCGGTGCGTGCGGGCGAAACCCGGGAACCCTCGTTCGCCCACGCCACCAAGCTGCAAAAACTGCTCGATCAGGGCATGGCGTCCGAATAGGTCGCCGCGCCCAGAAATGGGGACGCCTGCGGGCCGCTGTCTGATCACACAGGCAGCGGCCCGTCTGATTTGACCTCTTCCATCACCGCATAGGTGCGGGTTTCCCTGACGCCCGGCAGTGTGTGCAGCACGTCAGACAGGAACCGGCGATAGGCGGGCATGTCGCGCACGCGCGCCTTGATCAGATAGTCGAAGCCCCCGGCCACGAGATGGCATTCCAGCACTTCGGGCGCGCGCTGAACCGCCTCGGAAAACCGGTCGAAGACATCGTCAGTCGTCTTGTCGAGAAGCACCTCGACAAAGACCAGCATGCCTAGCCCGATCTGGTGCGGATCAAGCCGGACGCTGTATCCCAGAATGAGGCCATCGCGGGTGAGGCGGCGCAGCCGGTCGCCAAGCGAGGTGGGGGCGATGCCAACGCGCTGGGCGAGTTCGACATTCGACATACGGCCGTCGCGCTGAAGTTCCACCAGAATGCGCCGGTCGACGGGATCAATCTCGTACATTTCGCGGAATTTCTCCGTTTTTCCGCAGATCATACGGAAATCGGGATGGAATCGCCATAGTTGAGCAGACGAATTTCGACTAGTCTTGCAGCACCCTAGCTGCGGGAGGTTGCCATGGTTGCTGACGACAATCCGTTCTCGAGCTTCGCCGACCCGGTGCCGGAGCGTACCGAATTGCGGCGGCAGATCGAGGCGGCCAAGTCCCGACCCGAGCCGGCATGCGTGGAGCCACTCCTCGAACTGGCCCGTATGCCGCCATCTGATGCCGAAGCGATCCGCAGCCGCACCGAGAAGCTCGTCGAGCAGTTGCGTTCGCGCAGCCAGACGGCGGGCATGTCGTCGCTGTTACAGGAATATTCGCTGTCGACCCGCGAGGGGATTGCGCTGATGTCGCTGGCCGAGGCGATGCTGCGCACACCCGATGCGGCCTCGCGCGATGCCCTGATCCGCGACAAGGTGGGCAAGGGCAACTGGCGCAACCACATCGGCACGGATAGGTCTTTGTTCGTCAATGCCTCGAGCTGGGGACTGCTGCTGACCGGCAGGATCACCCGGCCGGCTGACGAGGCCGGGCTGGGCGTGACGCTCAGCGAATTGCTGGGACGGGTCGGCGAGCCGGTCATCCGGTCAGCGGTTGAAGTGGCGATGCGGCTGCTGGGCGACCAATTCGTCGCCGGTCAAACCATCAAGGAAGCGCTCAGCCGCGCCAGAAAGTCCGAGGCGCGGGGGTTTCTTTACTCCTATGACATGCTGGGTGAGGCGGCGGTGACTGCAGGCGATGCAGAACGTTATTTTGGAGAATATGAAAGTGCAATCAGGGCGATCGGCGATGTCGCGGATGGCCGGCCCATCCATGAGGCGCCGGGGATATCGATCAAACTGTCAGCCCTGCACCCGCGTTACGAGCGCGCCCAGCGTTGGCGGGTGATGGAAGAAATGCTGCCGCGCGTGCGGGCGCTGTGCATATTTGCACGCCGCTTCGGCATCGGGTTGAACATTGACGCCGAAGAAGCGGACAGGCTCGACCTGTCGCTCGATATTCTCGAGGCACTGGCGTTCGATCCCGACCTCAAGGGCTGGGACGGGTTGGGATTTGTCGTGCAGGCGTACGGCAAGCGGGCGCCAATGGTCATTGACTGGCTGGTTGATCTGGCCGAGCGCTCCGGGCGGCGGATCATGGTCCGGCTGGTCAAAGGGGCCTATTGGGACAGCGAAATCAAGCGGGCGCAGCTGGATCTGCATGCGGACTATCCCGTGTTCACCCGCAAGGTGCACACCGACGTGTCCTACATCGCCTGTGCCCAAAAGATGCTTCAGGCGCCGGAGCGGATTTACCCGCAATTTGCCACGCACAATGCGCAGTCCGTCGCCAGCATCATGCACATGGCGGGCGCGTGGCGGCCGGGCCGTTACGAATTCCAATGCCTATATGGCATGGGCGAACCGCTCTATCTGCCCATCGTTTCGGCCGGAGATGAGCGGGTGCCCTGCCGCATCTACGCGCCGGTGGGCAGTCATCATACGCTTCTGGCGTATCTGGTCCGGCGGTTGCTGGAGAATGGCGCCAATTCTTCTTTCGTCAATCAGGTGGCCGACCCTGACGCGGACCTTGAGGACCTCGCCGAAGACCCCGTGGCGCTGGCAGAGGCGATCAAGCCCCTCGGGTCGCCGCATCCCAAAATCGGGCTGCCCAAAGACTTCCTTGGAGACAGGGTGAGCCCAGTGATCCCGGACCTGACCGCGGATGATGAACTTGAGAAGCTGGCCTCGGCGTTTGCCAAGAGCGCTAAAATGGCATGGACTTCCGAACCTCCGTCCGGGGCTTCAGTAGCTACGGAAATTGAAGTGCGGAACCCGGCAGATCGTGGCGACAAGGTGGGTATCGCCCGGTTTGTTGACAAAGGAGCGATCGACGATTTGGTCGCCCGAACCAAGAAAGCGGAAGCGGGCTGGTCCGGGCTAGGCGCGGCGCGCCGGGCCGACATGCTTTCAAAGGCGGCCGAGCTACTCGA
Organism: Devosia sp.; assembly: GCA_017794705.1. Taxonomy (GTDB): domain Bacteria; phylum Pseudomonadota; class Alphaproteobacteria; order Rhizobiales; family Devosiaceae; genus IH3. The sequence continues at coordinate 2,314,676 of CP051235.1, forward strand.
AGCGCGGATGCCCGAAATCTCGGGTCTGATCATTCGCGAGGCCGGCAAGACTGCGGCCAATGCACTGGGCGACGTGCGCGAGGCTATCGACTTTTTGCGGTACTACGCCGATGAAGCGCGCAGGCGGCCCGACGCGGTGCCGCTCGGCACGATCGTGTGCATAAGCCCCTGGAATTTCCCGCTGGCCATCTTCCTGGGCCAGGTTTCGGCGGCGCTTGCGGCGGGCAATTGCGTGTTGGCCAAGCCGGCCGAAGAGACGCCGCTTGTGGCGGCGGCGGCGGTTCGGCTGCTGCATGAGGCGGGTGTGCCCGGCGACGTTTTGCACCTGTTTCCAGGGGCAGGCGACATTGGTGCGGCGCTGGTCCAGCATCCGCAGATCGACGGCGTGGTGTTTACCGGGTCGACGGAAGTGGGACGCCTGATCAACAAGAGCCTTGCCGGACGATTGCGCAGAAACGGTCAACCGCTGCCGCTGATCGCGGAAACTGGTGGGCAGAATGTGCTGATCGTCGATTCCACCGCGCTGGCCGAACAGGTGGTCAAGGATGTGCTGGTGTCGGCCTTCGACAGTGCCGGGCAACGCTGTTCGGCGCTGCGCCTTTTGTGCATTCAGGATGACGTCGCGGACCGGGTTCTGGAAATGGTTCGGGAAGCCATGTCGGAACTCAAGGTGGGAAATCCGGCGGCGATTTCGACCGATGTCGGGCCGGTGATTTCAGCGGAGGCGAGAGACAAGATTTCGGACTATGTGGCGCGTCGTGCAGGCAGCGGACTGGCCGTGACGCGGGCTCCATTGGCTGACGGATTCCCGGACGGGTATTTCGTGCCACCGACGATCATTGAACTTTCAGACATTTCCGAACTCGAGGAGGAAGTGTTCGGGCCAGTGCTGCACGTGGTGCGCTACAAGCGCCGTGATCGGGACAGGCTGATCAGCCAGATCAACGCGCTCGGCTACGGTCTGACGTTCGGCCTGCATTCGCGGCTGGACGAGGAAGCAGCGGAGATTGCGGCGGCGGCCGAGGTGGGCAACGTCTACATCAACCGCAACATCGTCGGCGCGGTGGTGGGCGTGCAGCCGTTCGGTGGTCATGGGCTGTCAGGGACCGGTCCCAAGGCAGGTGGTCCGCTGTATCTCAACCGGATGCTGCAGTCAGGCGAAGTTTTGCCGATTGGCAAAATCAAGTCTGCGCCCAAGGCATTGCTGGACTGGGCCGAGACACTTGACCCAGCGCTTTGCCCGATGGTCGAGGAAACATTCAACAATTCACCCCTGGGACATTTCGCAGATTTGCCCAGCCCGGTCGGCGAAACCGATACGTATGAAATCGAGCCGCGTGGCGAGGTACTGATCGTGCCGGAAACCCATGTGGGGCTGGTTCGCCAGTTGGCGGCCGTCATGGCGACGGGCAACAAGGCCGTCATTGATGCTGAGTGTGCATTACTTGACAGCCTGCCTGCCGGTTTGACTGAAGCGATTTTCGTTCGCGAAGATGCGGTCCGGGCCGAGGGACTGGTGGCTGCGCTGATTGAGACCGCTGAAGTTGCCGACGGAATTCTACAGCAGCTGGCGGAACGCGATGGACCGATCGTGGTGCCGCAGGCCGGCGAGATCAGGCTCGACCTGTTGGTGCGGGAAAAGGTGATCTCGACCGACACAACCGCGGCGGGCGGAAATGCGAGCCTGATGACCCTCAGCCCGGTTTAGACATCCAGCGGCCAGGGGCCGAAGCCGGGCTCGTCCGAGGGAACCAGTTCACCCCTGACCGGAACCGGTCGGGCAGATGCGATCTGTTCAAGCGGTATGCCGGGGGGAGAGCCGACAAACAATTCACCCATCGGCGCGTTGGAGGTGGCCAGCGTGAAATGCTGCCCGAATGTGGTGTTCATGCCTGCGTGCGGGATGATGGCGATGCCGGCGGCGTCCGCGATTTCGGCGATACGCCGGCAGGCCGTGAAGCCGCCCGCCCAGCAGATGTCGGGCTGGAAGACGTCGACCAACCGGTGTTTAGCGGCGTGGGCGAACATGTGCGTGCCGTACCAGTGTTCGCCGGTGGCTAGCGGCTGATGAGGCAGGCGGCGACGCAACTCATGATGTGCCTCGATGTCTTCGGGGATCAGGCAATCCTCGATCCAGCCGACGTTGTAGGGCTTCAGGCGCGACGAAAGAGCGACGGCATAATCGACGTCAAAGGCCATCCAGCAATCGAGCATCAACTTGACATCTGGGCCGATCTTCTCGCGGGTACGGGCGACAAGATCTGTGTTGGCAGCTAGCCCTGCCTCCCCATCTGCCGGCCCATAGGGGCAGGCGAGTTTCGTGACGGGAAAGCCGAGTTCCATGTGCCAGTCGGTATCGTTGCCGGTGGCATAGCAGGTGATTGAATTGCGCTTCTTGCCGCCTGCGAATTCGTAGACCGGCTTGCCCTGGCGGCGTGCGTTCAGGTCCCAAAGAGCAAGGTCGATGGCGCTTATCGCATAGGCGCTTATGCCTGTTTGCCCATAAGGTGAAACGAGCCGGGTCAGCATGTCGTAAAGACCGGAAACATCCGCAGCATCCTCGCCGATCAGGAGGGGGGCCAGATGGTCGTTGATGATGGGGATCACCGGGCCGGCAAAGATGCTGGCGCCGAAACCCCTGCTGCCGTCGTCGGCTTCAACCACGCAACCGACGCCCGGCCAATCCGAACGCCAACTGTCGCGATGCGCCTTGAAACGCGGATAGCGCGACATGGGATTGGCGACTTCGGCGTGGATTTGCCAAGGCTCGCGCCGTCCCTGTGAACTTTTTTCCGCGTAGGGAGAGGCCGCGGCGGCGGGCAGTGCAAAGGCTTGAATCGACTTGATTTTCATCTTTCCTCCACGGGTCAGATTTTGAGGTACGTGCCTCTTTTGTCAATCCGTGCAGACGGAAATCGACGAAAACCGATTGACTTTGCGGGTTTTGCGCAGAAGATTAATGGCACTTCGCGCGACATAACGCGAGAACCGACCGCGGGCTGGATTGTCTCCTTCACCGTGCGGCAAAGTCGAAAGTTTCGACCGCGCCGGCTTTCTTCGACCAGATGCCGCCGATCTTGAACCCAGTGCATAGCCGGGGAGGAATCGGTATGAACGCTAATGCACCCATTACGCAAACCGTAACGGAGATGGATCGCTATCTGTTCGATCTGAACGGATATCTGATTTTGAAGAATGCCCTGACGCCTGACCAGGTCGACGCGATGAACGCGACCTATGACGAGGTGCAGGATTATGCCCGCACCATGTCCGACAAGATGGGCTGGTTCGGAAATGTCCGGGTCAACAATTCAGGCCGTCAGGAAGGCCTGGGCATGCAGCAGCTCTACGAGGCCGGTCCGGTCTGGGAGGAACTGATCGACCATCCGTCATGGTTCGACAAGATCAAGCATTTTGTCGGCACGGACGATCCGGAAAATTTTGACGGGCACCATGGTCCGGCCTTCATTGATGAATGCTTTGGCACGATCCGTGGTCCCGGTGGGGCACAGCGGCTGCACTCGGGCGGTCATGTGGGCACCATTCGCACGCAGTTTCGGTTTCATGCCGGCAAGTTCCATTGCGGGCAAGTCAACATCCTGATGGCGATGACCGACATCGGGCCGGGCGATGGCGCGACAATGGTTGTTCCAGGCAGCCACAAGTCCAACATCGCCCATCCGCAGACGGTGGCGCTGGAACGGCGCAGCGAAGAATTGGCGATGGACGATGTCGAGGGGGCCATCGAGTGCCACCTCAACAAGGGCGACGCGCTGTTGTTCGTCGATGCGATTGCCCATGGTTCCGCGCGGCGCACCAATGAGGGTTTCCGCCGGGTCTGCGTTTATCGCTATGGCCCGTCCTGGGGCTACTTCCGGCTGCCCGTGCGGCCAAGCAAGGGACTGCTCGAACGTTTGCCCGAGCAGCGGCGCAAGATCGTCATGCCACACCCCGAACCGATCGGACCTGAGGGCTAGTCAGCTCTTGCGGACCATGGGAGGGGAAGCATGACCAACGCTCTGTTGGCGCGGTTGCGTGCCACAGACATTTCTGACCGGATCGGGGCGCTGGAGCACCCGTGGGAGGCTGCGCTCGTCGAGGAGTGGCAGCGGGCCGATGTGCGCTTTGCCGCCTCGTCTCCGGAGATGGAGGATCAGTATTATCGCGCCCTGCGCGAATTGCTGATGTGCATCAAGCCGACCCTTGATGAACGGCCGATCCTCAACGAGGGCGGCATCTACTACGGCTGCTGGCTGGAAAGCACGGGCACCATCAATGCCGAACTGCTGTCGCGGTTTATCCCCTCGGTCAGCCAGACCACCTATGCCGGGTTCGCCGAGACGCAGCGCGAAGACGGGTGCTTTCCGTACAAGCTGACAAAAGACGGCCCGGTCTGGTCGCAGATCCAGTTGGTGACGCCACTGGCCCGGTGTGTTTGGAACCACTACCAGATCAACGGGCACGACAAGGCGTTCCTTGAACAAATGTATGGCGCGATGAGCCGCTATGACGCATGGCTGGCTGAATATCGCGACACGCGGGGCACGGGCGGTGTTGAGGCGTTTTGCACGTTTGACACCGGCCATGATCTCTCTTCGCGCTTCTGGCATGTGCCGGATTCGCCGAAGGGCAACGATCCGGCACGCTACTATGAAGACAATCCGATCCTGCCGTTCGTGGCGCCGGACCTGACGGCAAATGTGATCTGCCAGCGGTTTTATCTTGCGCGCATTGCCGAGGAACTGGGCGAAAATGGCGAGGGGTGGCGCCGCAAGGCGGAGGAAAGTCTCAAGGCGCTGTTCGAGCAGTGTTTCGTGCCTGAGGACGGCTTCTTTTATGACCGGGACCGAAATGGCAATCACGTCAAGGTGCAGTCCGACGTGCTGTTGCGGGTGCTGGCCTGTGAGGTTGGCGATGATGAGTTGTTCAAGCAATCCCTGAGCCGCTATCTGCTCAACACCTCCAAGTTCTTCGCCAAGTTTCCGTTCACTTCAGTGGCGCTGGATGACCCGCGGTTTGATCCGGCTTTCGACTACAACAGTTGGGGCGGGCCGACCAACTTCCTCAGCATCATCCGTGCTGCGCATGCGTTTGAGGCGCGCGGACGGCATGTTGAATTGACCTGGGTGATCTATCCGATCCTGTCGGCCCTGTTCCGCATGGAGCGGTTCGCGCAGACGATCAATCCGTTTACCGGTGCAGCCGGGTTCACCGAGGTCTATGCGCCGACGATCCTGTGTCTGCTCGATTTTGTCGAGCGGCTCAGCGGCATTCAGGTGCGTCCGGAGGGCGAAATCTGGTTCACCGGTCTGGTGCCCTATCAGATCGATCATCGCGACCAGTCGCACGAAACAGCTTATGGCCGCACCGTCGGATCGCATCGCTTTGAATTGGTGAACACGGCCGAGAGCGCAACAGGGTGGCGGGACGGCACGGAGCTGTTCTCTGCACCCAAGGGTGTCCGGGTGGTGACCGACCTTGAAGGCAACATCACCGGGCTGACCGGCATGAGCGTCAACACGATCGAGGGCACGCTGAAGACCGCAGAATGCAGTCTTGCATTCAGCGCGGCCGCAAATGAGCAGTTTGAACTGAAAGAAGGGAGACTGGTTTCAGTGCGCGAACCCGGGCTGGTGACCCCAGCCTATTGAGCGCTTCACCGACACTCGCCTACTAGAATGTTAGTTGGCGCTGTGGTTCAATTCTTAGCCGCCCTTGCCACGCCCAGGTGGTGAGGCCGGTTCGACACGGCAGTCACAATACGTCATTATCAATCACATTTTTTCGACTTGTGATTGGTTGCGACTGAAAATGATTGACAAGACTGTCGCATATCGAAAACATCACTGGGCTAATGGGAGGAGACCATGACTAGACTCAATCGTAGAAAATTCATGTCGCGAGCAGCGGCCGCCGCTGGCGCCACTGCTGCGGCATCCAGTTTCGGCCTGCCGGCTTTCGGTCAGGAAGTGTCCCGCATCCGGCATGGCTGGTGGGGCAACCCGGAACGCGACCGGCGCACCTTTGAAGTGATCGACATCTTCAACGGCAAGCATCCGAATATCGAGGTTGTTGGCGAAACACTCGGCTTCAACGACTATTTCACGCGCCTTGCCACCCAGATTGCTGGCGGCAATATGCCGGACTGCATCCAGCAGGGCTATGGCGTCATGCAGGAGTATGTCGACCGTGGCACGATGATCCCGCTGACCGAGTTTGTCGGCAACACGATCGACATTTCGGACGTGGATGAAAGCGGGCTGAGCGCTGGCACGTTCAACGGTGAACTGTATGGCCTGACAATCGGTGCCAACACCATGGCCACTGTCTTCAACACGGCGCTGGTGGAGGCCTCGGGTGAAACCTTTGACTCCGTTACATGGACCTATGACGATCTGAAGCGCGTTGCGACTGCCATCAGCGGTTCGACCCCGGATGGCGTCTACGGCACCGATGACTCGACTGCAGACTGGGGCGCCTTCGGCGTCTTTGCCGGACAGAACGGCTTCCTGTCTGTCTTCTCCGACGACGGCGAAGATATGTCCATCGATGCCGACCTGATCATCGAATACTGGAACATGTGGAAGGAAATGCGCGACGCCGGTGCTACACCGCCGGGAGCGGATTCCGCAGGACTTGCCGGACAGGCCGACCTGACCGTGCAGGGCGTGGTGACCGGCCAGACCGCAATAACCTATGCGTGGTCAAACCAGATCGTGGGTATCCAGGGCCTGATGCAGGACAAGGTCGGTGCCGCCATGCGTCCGCACCTGCCCGGCGGTGAGCCCGGACAGTCGGTGCAGCCGAGCCAGTTCATCTGCCTCAGCCGCGACACCGTCGATGCAGAAGCTGCCACCACCTACATGAATGCCTTCATTCATGATCCGGACATGACGGCGGTGCTGGGCATGGAGCGCGGTATTCCCGAAGTCAGCTCGGTGCGCCAAATGCTGGCCCCGACCATGTCGGAAGCCGAGGCCACCACGGTGGAGTATTTCGATTCCATCCAGGGTCATGTCGGCCCGCTCGCTCCCCCCAATCCGGCGGGTGCCCGCGAAATCGAGGAAGCTTTCGAGCGTATTGCCGTCAATATCCTGCTCGAACGCCAGTCGATCGAAGACACGGCCAACCAGTTCCTGCAGGAAGCACGCGGCATTCTGCGCCGCGCCTGAAGCTGAACTGCACTAAAAATATCCCCGCCGGTTTTGCCGCCGGCGGGGATTTGTCCTAAAAATCTGACAAAAGATCGGGGAGGCGGATGCGCAAGTTTCTGGCAAAGAACGCGCCGGGATATCTGTTCCTGTCGCCATGGCTCTTGGGCTTTTTCTTTCTGGCCATCGGCCCGATCGTCACTTCGTTCTACCTGTCGTTCACCAAGTACGACATTGCGACCCCGCCGCGATTCATCGGCATCGAGCACTATGAGTACATGTTCGTGTGGGACGCGCGGTTCTGGCAGTCGCTGAAGGTCACGTTCGCCTATGTGTTCATGTCGGTGCCTGGCACGCTGATCTTTGCACTGGCTGTGGCCATGCTGCTGGACCGGCAAATCCGGGCCATCGGCACCTATCGTGCCCTGTTTTATCTGCCGTCGATCCTGGGCGGTTCCATCGCTGTGGCTATCCTGTGGCGCCAGCTGTTTTCCAATGCCGGGGTGATCAATTCCATTGTGGAACTTGTGGGTTTTGAAGGGCCGTATTGGCTCAGCGACCCCGACTACTCACTGTACACGCTGGTGATCCTTGCCGTCTGGCAATTCGGGTCGCCGATGCTGATCTTCCTCGCCGGATTGCGGGCCATTCCGCAAGAGCTTTACGAGGCCGCCGAAATCGATGCCGCCGGGCCGTTCCGCAAGTTCTTTGCCATAACCCTGCCAATGCTGGCGCCAGTGGTCTTCTTCAACCTGGTGTTGCAGATGATTGAGGCGTTCAAGACCTTCAACAGCGCCTTCATCATCTCCGACGGGCGTGGCAATCCGCTCGATTCGTTGCTGTTCTTCACGCTCTACCTCTACAACGAGGCCTTCTCGTTCTTCCGCATGGGTTATGCGTCCGCTCTGGCCTGGGTGCTATTGGCCATCATCGGCTTCTTTACGGCTATTGCCTTTGCGACCTCGAAATACTGGGTCCACTACGAGAATGAGAGGGGCTGATAATGGTTGAAACAACCCTTCACAATCCGGACGCCATTTCCACCGCCGAAGAGGCGCGCGCTATCCGGCTCACCCGGGCGCGGCGCCGGAGCCGGAACAACATCTTCAGGCATATTTTCCTGATCATTTGTTCGCTGATCATGATCTATCCGCTTTTGTGGATGGTTTCGGCGTCACTCAAGCCGGACAATGAGATTTTCGGCACGCTGTGGCTGTGGCCCTCGGAGTTTCAGTGGAACAACTATGTCGAAGGCTGGGACGCGCTGGTCGTCAGTTTCTCGCGCTTCTACATGAACTCGATTATCATCACCGTGCTGTCTGTGATCGGCAATGTGATCAGTTGTTCGTTCGCCGCCTATGCGTTCGCACGGCTCGAATTCAACGGGCGCAACATCTGGTTCTCTCTGATGATGATGACCCTGATGCTGCCGTATCACATCGTGCTGATCCCACAGTACCTGTTGTTTCTGCAACTGGGCTGGATCGATACCTATCTGCCGCTGGTGGTGCCGAAGTTCCTGGCGACCGATGCGTTCTTCATCTTCCTGATGGTGCAGTTCTTCCGGCAGTTGCCGCGTGAACTGGACGAGGCGGCGATGATGGACGGGTGTTCACCGTTCAAGATCTACTGGGCGATCATCATGCCGCTGTCCATTCCGGCCATGGCAACCGCGGCGATCTTCTCCTTTATCTGGACGTGGCAGGATTTCCTGGGGCCGCTGATCTATCTGAATGACGTCAAGGACTACACGGTGCCGCTGGCGCTCCGGATGTTCCTCAGTCAGGACAGCGTGTCGCTCTATGGCGAAATGTTTGCCATGTCGGTTCTGTCCATCGTGCCCATCTTCCTTTTCTTCGTGATCTTCCAGCGCCTGATCGTGCAGGGGATCGCGATGAGCGGCCTCAAGTAGCAAGGAGTGTCCCCATGGCAGGCGTCAGTCTGAAAAGCGTCAACAAGAAATACGGGACGGTCGAGGCCATCCACTCCATCGATCTGGAGGTGAATGACGGAGAGTTCCTGGTGCTGGTCGGGCCGTCTGGCTGTGGCAAGTCCACTTTGTTGCGCATGATTGCGGGGCTGGAGGAGATCACCGACGGCACGATTTCCATCGAAGACCGGGTGGTCAATGACGTGCCTGCCTCGCAGCGTAACCTTTCGATGGTGTTCCAGTCCTATGCGCTCTATCCGCACATGAGCGTTCGCAAGAATCTGGCCTTCGGTCTCTCCAACATGAAAATGCCAAAGCCGGAGATTGAACGGCGGGTGGCTGACGCTGCCCGCATCCTGCAGATCGGCGAACTGATGGAGCGCAAGCCCAGACAATTGTCCGGCGGGCAGAAACAGCGTGTTGCCATCGGCCGGGCTATTGTGCGCGAGCCGCAGCTGTTCCTGTTCGATGAACCGCTATCCAACCTTGACGCAGAACTGCGCGTGCAGATGCGGGTAGAACTGGCCGGATTGTACAATCGCCTGGGAACCACAATGATCTATGTGACTCACGATCAGGTCGAGGCGATGACCATGGCGACGCGGATCGCCGTGTTGAGCAATGGACATCTGGAACAGCTCGGAACGCCGTTCGAGCTCTACAACTTTCCTCAGAACCGGTTTGTCGCCTCGTTCATCGGATCGCCGAAGATGAACATGCTTGAAGCAGAAGCCAAGGGAGGGGCCGTGGAACTGGCGGACTTTGGCAGCCTGCCGTTGGGGGACGGGGTCAGCGATGGTTCCCTTGCGGTGGGTGTTCGCCCCAGCCAGTTTCTGGTAGGAGATGAGGGTGATGTACATGCTTCGGGCAAAATCACCCTCGTCGAGTATCTGGGCAGCGAGATGTTCATTCACGTGCAGCTTGCCTCGGGCCGGGTCATGATGGTGCAGGCGCCGGGGCATTCGGTTTACAAACTGGGTGACGAGATTAGGCTTGGCATTTCGCGTCGGGCCGCGCATTATTTCGACAGCGCAGGTCTGCGTGTCCCACTCTTTGACAAACAGGACAGTTAATTGAAATACGCAATCGTTGGCACCGGCGCGCGGCACGCGATGTTCCGCCGGGCGGTAACCGAGACATATGAAGCAACTAACAAGTTAGTTGGATTGTGCGACAGCAATCAGGGTCGGCTGGCGCTGTCGGCGGGGAAAGTGCCTGATCCGGGCGGTAATGGCATTGCGACCTACCAGGCAGAGCAGTTCGACGACATGCTGCGTGAGCAGCAGCCGGACAAGGTTGTGGTGACCGTGCCGGACTATCTGCACCACGAGTATATCGTGCGGGCCATGCGGGCAGGCTGCGATGTCGTCACCGAAAAGCCGATGACGACCGACCTGTCGCGGTTGAAAGCCATTCTCGATGCGCAAGAGGAAACCGGCAAGTCGGTGACGGTTACGTTCAACTACCGCTACACACCGGCGCGCACGCAGCTGAAGGATTTGCTGCAGTCAGGAGCGATTGGTGACATCACAGCGGTCGACTTCCGCTGGTATCTCGACCGGGTGCATGGTGCTGACTATTTCCGGCGCTGGCATCGCTACAAGGAAAAGTCAGGTGGCCTTTTGGTGCACAAGTCGACGCACCATTTCGATCTGTTGAACTGGTGGATTGGCTCGTCGCCGGTTGCCGTCAGTGCCAATGGCAAGCGTGCTTTCTATACGCCCGAAATGGCCGAAGAACTTGGATTGAGCGCTCATGGCGAGCGGTGTCACGGCTGCCCGGTTTCCAACAAATGCGACTTCTTCATGGACCTGGAAACTGACGGGCCGCTGAAAGAACTCTATCTCGATGTCGAGGAGAATGACGGCTACCTGCGCGACCAGTGCGTATTCGCCGACGACATCACTATCGAGGACACGATGCAGGTCGGCGTGAAATATGCCAACGAGGTTTCACTCAATTACACCTTGTGTGCCTACAGCCCGTGGGAGGGGCTGGAGGTTAAGTTCCACGGTACCAAGGGGGAATTGACGCACCGGCATGTGGAGGTGCATGGCGTGTTCGGCGGCAAGCGAGAGAGGCCGCAGGATGATGCAATGACCACCGAATTGCATCAGGCCGGCAAGGCGCCGGAAAAGATCGACGTCTGGGCCGGGCATGGCGATCACGGCGGTGCCGATCCGGTGATGCTGGGCTATCTGTTCGATGCAGAGACGGTTGGCCCGGACCCGTACAAGCGCGGATCGAGTCATGTTGATGGCGCGTGGTCGATCTTGACGGGGATCGCTGCCAACCAGTCAATGGCGACAGGGCAGACCGTGATGATCGACGAGCTTCTTTCGGCGAACGGCATCAAACTGCCAAGGAGCTGATCAGGTGCGAGGCGACTCGGCCAGTCTGCGCCAACGCTCGGCGTAGCTGGTTAGTCCATCGAGCAAAATCGGCTCCACAGATTTGTAGCTAGCTTCGCCGTTCTTGTGGTCCAGGCCTACATTGGTGAATAGCATTGCGGCACCCAGGGAGGTCCCCGTTGCGTCGTCGGACGCGCTTACGGGAATGCCCGTAAGGTAACGCAGCACGCCAAGATAGAGCTGGTTGCGAGCCAGGGGCCCTTCGACAATGATACGGGTACCCGTGCCGCAGATGCCCAGGGCGACGGTTGAATTCAGGGCGAGATAGAGGCTGGCGAGAGCGGCTTTTTGCCCGGTATCCAGCTGATTGATCCCGGCGGGCAGCTTTCCCATCTGGTGGCCGAACGGGCCGACGCCATGAGCCAGGCTGGGCAGAGCGACAATGTCATTGTCAATAATGTGTTGGGCGTCAGCGGTGGTCGGTATTCCGGCCTGTTTTCCCGCTATCGCCGCAAACTCGCGTCCGCCCATGAATCGGGCCGTGGGCACCGGGCGACCCAGATAGTCGACATTGGCGAGACTGTCGCGGGTGGGATCGAGCCAGTCTGTCGCACCACCCACGTGCATGTGGATGGTCCAGGTTCCAGACGAAATGACATTGAAAGGTGCTGTGGCGCCGCGCAGGTGTGGTACGAGCGAAGCGTTGGAATCATGAATGCCTGTGGCCACAGGCGTCTCAGCGCTCAGTCCCGTCAGTGCAGCCAGTTCGGCAGTGAGCGTGCCAACAATCTGGTCCGCGCGTTTCAGCGGCGGGAAGAGATGGGTCCAACCCATCTTCTCAACCAGTGATGAGAACCGGTTGGGTACGGGTGCCCAGAGATCGGTATGGCACCCCAATGAGGTGACTTCACTGGCCAGTTGGCTGGTCAGGCGGAACGCCCAGTACTGGGCATAGGTCAGGATCGCAGTGACCCGGGAAAACTCATCCGGGAACGTTTCGGCCTGCCAGAATATCTGGGCGCCGAGGTTCAGCCCGCCGGGCAGAGCGGGTGTCAGGGTTTCGCCGAAATCCGGCCTTACTTCATCGTAGCGCTTCCGGATGTCGTCAGGGGCCGGATGTTCGTAGTCGAGCACAGGCAAGGCCAGTTCATTTCCAGCCATCAGTGCAGCAGTTGCACCGTGGGTGGTGATGGAAATGGCGGAAACCGCGTGGCTTTCAGCGAAAGCCCTGAGCGTTTCGACGATAAAATTGAAGAGGCGCTCAACGTCGGCATGCGGGTAGGGCCCCTCCGGCAGGACCTCGTTTGCAAGCGAACGGGCGTCCAGTTCGATGCCCTTCCCCGCATCCAGCAGCACCAGTTTGGCGGTGGTCTTGCCGATGTCGATGACGGCAATGGTTTCAAGCGCCGCGGCGTGAACCTGGTCAGACAGATTTGTCATCTGGTCTTTTTCGCCTGCACTTTGTTACTCAACTCAAACTCGATATTTATGCGGCCGATGTCAGGCCGCATTGGTGCCGTTGGCGCCGGCCCTGCCCGTAGACTTTCCCACGCTTGCCACAACAAGTTCAACACCGGCCTGTTCAATCATACGTCTGGCTGCGTCTGAAATCTCGTCGTCGGTGACGATCCTTGAAACCTGGTCCAACCCGCAAAGGATAAGGCTGGAGCGGCGCTCGAACTTCGAGGAATCGACCAGAACGATCAGCTCCTCCGCCTGTGAGATCAGCTTTTCCTCCGCCTGAACGATCAGGGGATCAACTTCCATGATGCCCAGCGGGCTCACCGCCTGCGCACCCATGAACATCTTGCGGGCCGAGAAATGCTTCGAGCCGTCATTCTCGAAGGGGCTCAATATGATGTTCTGCTCGCGATAGACGGTGCCGCCGGGCAACACGACGGTATTCTTGGAATGTGTGAGCAGGTGCTCCGCGATGGGAAAAGAGTTGGTGAATACCTGCATCCGGCGGTTGGCGAGGTAATGCACCATCTGAAAGGTTGTCGTGCCGCCATTGATGATGATGTCATCGCCGTCATCGCAGAGTTCGACAGCACAACGGGCGATCGCGCGCTTCTTGTCGACATTGACGCTTTTGTTGAACGAAAACGGCCGACCCTGCAGGCCAATAGCCGGCGTGTGCAAGGCCTCGGCACCGCCGCGCATCTTGCGCAGGCGGTTGGATTTGTGCAGGGCGGAAATATCACGGCGGACCGTTGCCTCGGACGAGCCGGTCAGTTCGACGATCTCGCGGACCGTGGCGACCGGCTTTTCCTGCAACACCGACAAGATAAGCCGATGACGTTCGCTCTCATGCATGGCGGCAGCGTTCCTCCTGTTGCTGGCAAGATTAGCTTTCGAGCCAGCATAATCAATCAATAATCAGTCATTTCTGACGGGTTATGCCAATTGCACGATGCCCCGGAGACCAGGATCAGGTGGTGGAGTGTGATTGCGCCGCCGCCGTCAATTCGTCGTCAGGAATATCGTCGAAGGAGGCGTAGTTGAGATTGTAGAGCTTGGAGTAGAGCCCGCCCATGTCCATCAATTCGTCATGGTCACCGGTTTCTACAAGCTGGCCATTCTGCAGCACAATGATCCTGTCTGCGCCGCGGATTGTCGCCAACCGGTGCGCGATCACCAGGCCGGTGCGGCCCTCGAGAAGTCGCACAAGGGCTTTCTGAATCAGCATTTCGGTATAGCTGTCGATGTTGGCCGTGGCTTCATCAAGCACCAGGATCTTGGCATCGGCTACCAGCGCCCGCGCGAAGCTGATCAGTTGGCGTTGTCCGAGTGACAGGTTGCCGCCGCGCTCTCCGAGCATGGCATCATAGCCGCCATCGAGAGTCGTGATGAAGTCATGGGCGCCCACCGCCTTGGCAGCTTCCACCACCTGTTCCATCGTGGCGTCAGTCTTGTGGTAGCGGATGTTTTCGAACACGGTACCCGTGAACAGGAATGGTTCCTGCAGCACCATGGCAATCTGTTCGCCCAGGGATTGTTGGGTGAGGTCGCGGACGTCATGTCCACCGACAAGCACGCGGCCCTGCTGGATGTCGTAAAAACGGTGGATCAGTGCCATCGCCGAGGATTTTCCCGAACCGGTTGGCCCGACCAGCGCAACCGTTTCGCCGGGGTTCACCCGGAAACTGACGTTTTTCAGCACCGGCTGTTTGGGATTATAGCCGAAGGTCACGTCATCAAATTCAACAGAGCCGTCCATATCCTTAGAAAGGGCGACAGCATCGGGGGCATCCTGAACGTCCACGCGGACATCCAGCACGTCGATCAGACGTTTGCCCGAAGCCATGGCCCGCTGCATGACCGAATACTGCATGGTCAGCGACCGGATCGGATCAAAGAAGCGCTGAATGTAGAACAGGAAGGCGACCATGACGCCGACATCCAGCCCGCCGTTCAGCACCATCGAACCTCCGACGACGACCACAACGGCCATGGCCCCGCCGGTCAGCGTGTCGACGATCGGCACCATCACCTGGGCATATTTGGCGGCGGTCAGGTGAGTCTTGAGGTTGGCATGGGCCTTGTCGTCATAGAGCTGGAAATTGACCTGCTGGCGATCCATGGATTGGACGGCGCGGACACCATGGATGGCTTCGGCGAGCGCCCCATTGGTGACCGAGTTGGTCTCGTGCGCGGCCATGAAAGCGGCGCGGGCGCGCGGCAGCCAAAAGACGCGGACGATGAACAGGACGGGCAACACCGAAAGGGTCAGCAGCCCGAGCCGGAAGTCGAGCCAGAGCATCACCCCGACGATGCCGAACAACAGCACCAGATCCCCGACAGAAATCACCGAGGTTTCCAGAAACTCCTGCATGGAGTTCACGTCGCCCTGCAGGCGCGACATCAGGCGGCCGACTTCGGTCTTGTCCATGAAGCTCAGGGACACGTGCTGAAGATGTTCGAACATGGCCCGGCGGATGTCGAAAAGCACATTCTCGGCCGCCTGTCCGACCACCATTTCCTGTAGGTAGGAGGCGCCGTAGTTGATCAGGATGGCGGCAACAAATGCAGCGACTGCCCAGATGAGGGCCGACTGGTCGACAGTGCCGGCGATCATGCCGTTGTCGATGGCGTAGCGAATGATCAGCGGGATCAACAACTGTGTGCCGGTGAAAACAAGCACCGCCGCGACCGCGATGAACATCTTGACGCGATAGGGATGCACGAATTCCCAGATCCGGCTGATGACGCGACCGTCGAAAAAGCGGCCGAACATGTCTTCCTCGATCCGGTGCGAGCCCACCACCGCGCGCGGTGGACGGCGGCCCTGATCGTTGACATCGTGACGTTCGGTTTCCAGTTCCTCGCTCATTCGCCGGCCTCCAGCATCTCGTCGCCGGGCCGGACCTGGAGTTCGTAAAGCGCGGCGTAGCGGCCCTTGAGCGCCAGCAGGTCGTCATGCGTGCCGCGCTCAACGACTTCCCCGCCTTCGACGAACAGGATTTCGTCGGCATGCATCAGGGAACTGAGGCGGTGGGCGATGATGATGGTCACCCGGTCCCTGGCATATTCGCGCAGGGCCGAGCGGATGCGCTGTTCGGTTCCGGCGTCGATGGCAGCTGTTGAGTCATCAAACACCATGACTGCC
Source organism: Devosia sp. (assembly GCA_017794705.1). Classification (GTDB taxonomy): domain Bacteria; phylum Pseudomonadota; class Alphaproteobacteria; order Rhizobiales; family Devosiaceae; genus IH3. The sequence continues at coordinate 2,330,717 of CP051235.1, forward strand.
GGTTTGAGCATCAACGTGCGGGCGATGGACAGGCGCTGGCGCTGGCCACCGCTCAGCGATACTCCGCGTTCGCCTACGATCGTGCGGTATTCCGCGGGAAGACCCATAACATAGTTGTGCAACTGGGCGCTGTCGCTGGCATTGGCGATCCGGCGTTCTTTCGCCCAGGGATCGCCATAGGCAATGTTGTTTTCGATTGTGGTGGTGAACAGGAAGGCGTCCTGCTGCACCACAGCCACGGCATGGCGGAGTGAGGCTAGCGTGACGTCGCGGATGTCCTGTCCGTCGATGGTGATCCTGCCGCCGGTCACGTCATAAAAGCGCGGAATGAGATGGGCGATGGTTGACTTGCCGCTGCCCGGCGGGCCGACGATTCCCAGTGTCTTGCCACGCTTTGCGTCGAAACTGATGTCTTTCAGCACTGCCCGATCGGGAGCAGACGGGTAGGCAAAGCTGACATTTTCAAAACGCAGCGTCCCCGCCGATACGTCGAGATCTTTCGCGTCAGGTTTGTCGGCAATGTCGACCTTCAGGTCGAGAAGCTGGAAAATACGGGTGCCGCAGGTCGAAGCGCGGGCAAAGGCATTGACCATCATGCCGAGCTGGCGCACCGGCATCTGCAGGATGGTCATGAAGGTGAGAAATGATGTGAGCGTGCCGACGCTGATTTCGCCGCTGATTACCTTCTGGCCGCCGATCCACAACACCAATGCCATCGACAGGAAAAACGAGAAGGTCATGATCGAGGTGTTGCGCACCCGAATGCCAACACGGTCATGTGCCAGTTCGAGGGCGCTGCCCGACGCCTTGTCGAACTTGTCCATTTCGTGCTTCTGCGCCGCAAAGGCACGCACCACCCGGATTCCGCCGAGGTTTTCCTCCATCACGCGGCTGAGCACGGCCAGCCTTTCCTGAAGTTCGAGCCAGGTCGCACGAAGGCGAAGGCGCGTGACCGGAGCGCGCCAACCGACGAAGGGCACAAAGCTAAGCGCGATCAGACCCAGCACCAGGTCGGTCGTCAGCAGCATATAAGCGCCGACACCGATGAGCACGCCGAGCAGGACGACGCGGATCAGCCCGGTCGAAAAGAACATGCGCACGCCTTCGAGGTCGAGCATGCCCACAGTGATCAGATCGCCGGAGTGAACCGTGTCGTGGAAGGAAAAGCTGAGACGCTGGATCTTTTCGTAAACGGCAAGTCGCAGTTCGTAGCCGATGTGGTGGCCGACACTTTCCGCATAATAGTTCTGCAGCATGGTGAACAGGCCGCGCAGAATGCTGACGGTGAGCAGTACGATGGCGGTGGTGGCCAGTGCTGACTGGGTGTCGGAACCGCCTGTGGCAGTCAGAACCGTCTGTGTCCGGTCAACGGCCTCACCGAGCAGACGGGGGATCCAGAGCTGCAGGCTGGCGGCGATAAAGGTTGCAACTATGGCGATGGTAACCTGCACCGGGTGGCGCAGGTTCATGCGGGTAATCCGCACCAGCGTGTTGAAGCCCTGGCCCCAATCGGCGTTTCTGACATGCGTGATCGAGTCGGGCCGACCGCGCGCGGTGCTTTGTGCAGCGCTGCTCAACTTACTATCCAGACGAGTTGACGCCCGCCCTCAGGCCAGGTCGCCGCGCCGCATCAAATTATCACGGCAGAAGATTTTGGTATCCCACTCGTCAGACTCTAAGCCGAGTCCGAATCCGGATGCAAGCAGGTGAACGCTAATTCTCAGCGTTTCGGCGAACAATCAGTGTTCGTGCCCGTCGTAAAAGTCAGCGCTGCCGTTCGCCCAATAACTAGCGGCCTTGACCTGATCTGACGGAAACTTGCGGACTTCGGTGAGGTGCTGCCGCAGTCTTTTGCTCATGGAGGCTTCGCCGGCAACGAACGCATAGCCCACGCTGGCAGGCAGCAGGGCGCGCTCAACGGCCTCCGTCAGGGCTTGGCCAGGGTGACCGGGTTCCCGCACGATCCATTTGACGTTCAGATCAGCGCCAGTGTCGAACGATTGCTGTTCACTCTCGTCGACAGTTTCGATGAAGGCTATGATCTTGGCGTTGTCCGGCAGTTCTTCAATGCGGCGGCCAATGGCCGGTAGCGCGGTTTCGTCACCGACCAGCAGCCAGAAATCGGCACCGCCCTTGACGACAAAAGAGCCGCGTGGTCCGCCAACGCCGACTGTTGAACCCGGCCGGGCGTTTTCTGCCCATTTCGTGGCAATGCCGTCACCGTGAATGACAAAGTCGATCGTGAGCTCGTTCCGGTCTGCATCGAAAAACCGTGGGGTGTAGTCCCGACCCTCGGGACGCGGGATTCCTTCAGGCATTTCGGGCCCGTTCGGACCATCAATCGGCATGACCAGCTCACCCTCGTCGGGTGCGAAGAACAGTTTGACGTGGTCGTCGTAGGCGAGGCTCCTGAACCCGCCGAACTCGGGAGTGGTCAGCACAATGCGCACCATTTTCGGGGTGATGCGATTGGCGGAAACGACTTCGGCCATGCGGAATTTAAGTTCGTGGCGCACGCGTTCTACGGTGACTCTTGTCTGAACCATTTGTGTTTCCTTCAGTCGTAGTAAACGGAAATGAGTTGCCCCGCGATCGTGTGCACCTTGATGTCGATCTCATAGACATCACGCATGATTTCGGGGGTGACGACTTCTGCCGGTGTGCCCTGATAGGCAAGTTTGCCGTCGCGCATGACGACGATGTGGTCTGCGTAGCAGGAGGCGAAATTGATATCGTGCAGCACCAGCACGATTGTGCGACCGGTTTCTGAAGCCGCTCGCCGGATCAACTTCATCATCTCGACGGCATGTTTCATGTCGAGATTGTTCAGCGGCTCGTCGAGCAACACAAACTCGGTGTCCTGCGCCAGCACCATGGCGACATAAGCGCGCTGGCGCTGACCGCCGGACATTTCGTCGATGAATCGATCCGCGAGTGGTTCCAGATTGAGGTAGGCGATTGCCCGGTCGATGTGTTCTTTGTCTTTTACCGTCAGGCGACCTTTTGAGTGCGGATAGCGTCCAAAAGAGACCAGATCACGCACCGTTAGACGTGCGGCGATGTGATTGTCCTGCCGCAGAATGGACAGGCGTTTGGCCAACTCGCCGGAAAGTGTTTTTGATACATCAAGTCCGCCGACCGTGACGCTGCCGGCGGTCATCGGCAGGAGCCGGCTGATCATCGAAAGCAAGGTGGACTTGCCTGCGCCGTTGGGGCCGATGATCGCCGTCACACCGCCGCGCGGCAGGTCGAGATTTACGTCGTCGACCACAATGGTGTCGCCATAGGCTTTGGACAGTTTGCTAACCTTGATCATCTGGCAGCACCCCTGAGCAGAAGGAATATGAACACAAGGCCGCCGGCAAACTCGATGACGATGGACAGGCTGGAATCAAAGTTGAGCAAACGCTCCAGCAACATCTGTCCGCCGATCAGGCAAATCACGGCCAAAAGGGCGGCGGCGGGCATGATGAACACATGCCGGTGATCACGAATGAGGACATAGGCGAGGTTCGCGACCAGCAATCCGAAGAAGGTTACCGGCCCGACAAGCGCCGTTGATACGGAAACGAGCACTGTCACCAGCACAATCGTTATGCCCACTTCCCTTGTGTGATCGACGCCGAGGTTGATTGCCTGATCACGCCCGAGCGTGATGACGTCCAGCGCATGCAGCCGGGAGACGCCGACAGCACTCACCACGAGAATGATGATCGCCGAGACCCACAACAGATCGGCGTTCACCGTATTGAAGTTGGCGAAAAAGAAGTCCTGCAGAACAATGAATTCATTGGGATCGATCAGGCGCAGGGTGAAATCCGTCAGGCTGCGAAACAGGGTTCCCAGAATGATGCCAACCAGCAGCACAAGCAGCAGACTACGAGTCGAATCCGAGAACAGGAACCGGAACAAGAGCAGCGCGAAACCCACCATGGCCGCGACGTTCAGCATGAAGAGCATGATGGGGTCGGCGGCAACGATGGTCAGGCTTCCGAACAGGAACACGAGCACCGAATTCATCAAAATGTAGAGGGCGTCGAACCCCATCAGTGCCGGGGTCAGAATGCGGTTGGCCGTTACCGTCTGAAAGGCGACGGTAGAAACAGCGATGGCAAAGCCGACCATCACCAGGGCCGCAAGTTTCTTGCCTCGGAAGGCCAGAATGAAAGACCAGTCGCCGCGGGCGCCGACAGTCATGAACAGCGCCATGAGCAGAATTGCCAGTGCGCTGAGGAACATCAGCATCAGCACAGGTTGCGAAAGTTGGCCCCGCTGCAAAATCTGTGCGTCAGCCATGCGACGTCCGCCGGGACAAGAGCAGGTAAAGGAACAGGACCGAGCCAACGACGCCCATCACAGTGCCAACGGGAATTTCGTAAGGAAAGCGTACCAGCCGGCCGGCGATGTCGCAGAGCATCACCAGAAAGCCGCCGAGCAGGGCCACCCATGGCAGACCGCGGCGCATGTTGTCGCCAACAAACATGCTGACAATGTTGGGAACCACCAGTCCGAGGAAAGGCACGATGCCCACGGTCACCACGATGACTGCAGTGACAATCGAGACGATGACGAGGCCCAGCGTCATCACCCGTTTGTAGGCCAGACCCAGGTTGGTGGTGAAGGCCTCTCCCATGCCGGCGACAGTGAAACGGTCAGCCGCAAGGTAGGCAACGAAGGTGAGGGCTGCGGTGATCCACAAGAGCTCGTACCGTCCGCGCAGGACGCCTGAAAAGTCGCCATTGCGCCAGGTCGACAGGGTCTGAAGCAGATCATAGCGATAAGCAAAGAAGTCAGCGATCGAGGAGATCACTCCACCAAGGACCAGGCCGACGAGCGGAACGATCAGTACAGTTTTCCACTGAATGCGGTTGAGGATGGCCAGAAACAATCCCGTTCCGCCCAGCGCGAACAGGCTGGCCACGACCATCTTGCCGATGAGCGGCATGGACGGCGTCAGGATGGTGACGGCGAGAATCCCGAGGCTGGCAGATTCAACAGTGCCCGCCGTGGAGGGTTCGACAAACCGGTTTCGCGTCAGCATCTGCATGATCATGCCGGCCACCGCCATGGCAACGCCGGAAAGCAGTATGGCGATGGTGCGCGGAATGCGGCTGATCAGCAGGACCTGCATGGCGCGGCTGTCCGGCCCTTCGGAAAAGAGCGCAGCAAGGGAAACGCTGCTGACCCCGATGAACAGGCTCAGCAACGCCAGGCCGAGTGTGACGGCCACTGCCAGCAGGAAAAGCGAACGGTCGGTCATAAATCAAAGCGGCATGGCGCCGTGGTGAATCTTGTGAGGGAGACACGGGCTGCCATGCCTGGGCGGGACGGGTCCGTGTTCCCGTCCAGCCGTTTCCTGTTAGTCCAGCATGACCGCCGACAGTTCGTCGATCATCATGTTGAGATTGTTGACGCCACCATTGGTGATGTACCAGCGCACAGGGTCGACATAGATGATCTGGTCGTTTTGCCAGGCTGTCGTCTGATGCACCAACTCATTGTCGAGCACCTGCTGGGCCGCACCTGATCCCTGGCCGATCGCCGCATCGCGGTCGAGAACGATCATCCAGTCCGGATTGGTTTCCAGAATGAACTCAAAGGAAATGGCTTCGCCATGCGTTGCCTCTTCCACATCTTCGACCGCCGGAACCAGTCCGAGTGCGTCGTGGACAAAACCGAACCGCGAACCCGGTCCGTAGGCGGTGACTTCGCCGGCACTGGTCAGGACGATGAAGACATTGCCTAGATCGGGAGCTGCGGACTGAAACTCGGCAATAGAACTGTCCAGTTCGGCGATCATGGCCGCCACTTCATCCTGCTTTTCAAAGATGGCGCCGAGAACTTCCGTGTTGGCTTTGCTGGAGCCGATAAAATCAGCCCAGTCATTGGTCAGGTCGACAGTGGGAACCATCGGGGCCAGCTCTGCGTAGGCAGGAGAAGTACGGGCCGCGACGACAACGAGATCCGGCTGGCCCGCGTTGATGGCCTCATAGTCTGGTTCGAAGAATGAGCCGACCTTGGCGTAGTCATCTGAATTGTACTTGTCGAGGTAGGGCGGCATATTGGTCGAGGGCACGCCAGCCACTTCAACGCCGAGTGCATCCAGCGTGTCAAGCGTTGCGTAGTCGAACACATAAACTGTTTCGGGGTTTGTCTGCAGGGTGGTCTCGCCCTGGGCATGGGTGACGGTGATCTCTTCGCCCAGTGCTGCGGGCGCCAGAGACAGGGCGGCGGCCAGCAGGACAACGCCTGAAGATATCGAACGGATGTAATTCATTTTGTCTCCTTGCCGGATCAAATGCCGGCGGTGTGAAGCGGCCCCGGCTGCAAGGAGAAAGCGGTCAGCGATCGACAAACTTGGCGCGTGCGAACAGATTAACCGCTCACTCGATCAACGGGGTTCAAAGTCCCGCCATCGAAATGGCTGCGCATGCCTAGCCCGTCAAAAAGCGAAATTCAACAATAATCACAATAGCTTAGAACGGTTCTAAGTTATAGGAATATTGTCGTATCAAGCTCAGGCGTTGACGTCGACGACGACCCGCCCCTTGATCTGACCTTTAAGAATGGCGGCGCCGAGTTCGGGCAGGTCGGTGAGTGTGGCCATCTCGATCATGTCATCCAGCTTGTCGAGCGGCAATTGTTCGGCGATACGATTCCACGCTGTGACGCGGTTGTCGTAAGGCTGCATGACACTGTCGATGCCAAGCAGGTTCACGCCGCGCAACAGGAAGGGCACGACGCTGCCGGGGAACCTTGCGCCGCCGGCAAGGCCCACGGCAGCAACGGAGCCACCTGCATTGATCTGGCCCAGCACGCGGGCCAGCATTTCGCCGCCCACCGCGTCGATGCATCCAGCCCATGTTTCGCTTTCCAGCGGGCGTTTGACAGCCTCGTTGATCTCCTCGCGGGGCACGATCCGGGACGCGCCGAGAGCCTTCAGATAATCGGCGGTTTCCGGCCGGCCGGTGACTGCCGCCACCTTGTAGCCGAGGTTGGCAAGGATGGCCGTTGCGACAGATCCGACGCCGCCTGCAGCGCCGGTGACCAGCACCGGCTTATCTGTATCGGGTGAAAGTCCGTGCGCCTCGAGCGCCATAACCGCCAGCATCGCGGTCAGCCCGGCGGTGCCTACGGCCATTGCCTGTTTTGTTGTCAGTCCCTTCGGCAGAGGCACCAGCCAATCAGCTTTTACCTGTGCTTTTTGCGCGTAGCCGCCCCAATGCGTTTCACCGACCCGCCAGCCGGTCAAGATCACCTTGTCACCAGCCTTGTAGCGGGGGTCATCGGACTGTTCGACGGTTCCCGCGAAATCAATGCCGGGCACATGCGGATAGGTGCGGACGAGCCCGCCGCCCGGGCCGATGCAGAGGCCGTCCTTGTAGTTCAGTGTCGAATAGTCGACGGCGACCAGCACGTTGCCTTCGGGCAGGTCGCTTTCGCTGATTTCGGTGACCTTGGCTTCGGGTTTGGCGTCTTTGTCCTGTTTGGTGACAACGAGGGCTTTGAAAGACATGAACCTGCTTTCAGTTGGAGAAATTGCCGACGCTGGCATCACGCAGCGCCTCGGTGATTTCGTCGAGAATGACGGGATCGTCTATGGTTGCGGGCATTTTCCAGTCCGATCCGTCGGCGATCTTTTGCATGGTGCCGCGCAGAATCTTGCCTGACCGGGTTTTCGGCAACCTCGGCACGATGAGCGCCGTCTTGAATGCGGCAACGGGGCCGATCTTGTCACGAACGAGTTGCACGGCTTCCCTGGTGATTTCTTCAGGCGCGCGGTCCACACCGGATTTCAAAACCAGCAGGCCGATCGGCAACTGGCCCTTCATGGCGTCGGCGATGCCAACCACTGCGCACTCGGCGACGTCGGGATGGCCGGCGATCACTTCTTCCATGCCGCCTGTCGACAGGCGGTGACCGGCGACATTGATGATGTCATCGGTGCGGGCCATCACGAATACATAACCGTCCTCGTCGATGATGCCGGCGTCCGCGGTCTTGTAGTAGCCGGGAAATTCCTCGAGATAGGCGGCCTTGAACCGGTCTTCGGCATTCCAGAGCGTTGGCAGGCTGCCCGGCGGCAGCGGCAATTTGACGACGATGTTGCCAAGGGTGCCCTTTGGCACCTCGTGGCCGGCGTCATCAAGGATACGGATGTCGTAGCCGGGCATGGCGACGGTGGGCGATCCACGTTTTACCGGCAGCATGCCAAGACCCACTGGATTGCCGGCAATGGTCCAGGCGGTCTCGGTCTGCCACCAGTGGTCGATCACCGGTACGCCCAGCTTTTCTTCGGCCCAGATAATCGTGTCCGGGTCGGCGCGCTCTCCGGCGAGGAAAAGGGTCTTGAGTGACGAGATGTCGTATTTCGAGACGAACTCGCCCTTCGAATCCTCCTTCTTGATCGCCCGGAAGGCGGTTGGGGCAGTGAACAGGGCCTTGACCTTATGTTCTTCGATCACCCGCCAGAAAGCGCCTGCGTCGGGAGTGCCCACGGGTTTGCCTTCATAAAGAATGGTCGTGCAGCCTTTGAGCAGAGGCGCATAGACGATGTAGGAATGGCCCACAACCCATCCGACATCAGAAGCCGCCCAATAGGCGTCGCCGGGCTGCATGTCGTAGATGGCGCCCATGGACCAGTGCATGGCCACCATGTGCCCGCCATTGTCACGCACCACACCCTTGGGCTGTCCGGTGGTGCCGGAGGTGTAAAGGATGTAGAGCGGATCAGTGGCGGCAACGGGTTCACACCGGACTTTGGTTCCATCCGATTTGTGGAGGCCGACGGCTTCGGCATAGTCCAGGTCCCGGCCCTCGATCAGGTCGCATTGCAGTCGGTCGCGCTGCAGGATCACGCAGGTCTGAGGTTTCTGCTTTGCATTGGCGATCGCTTCGTCGAGCATCGGCTTGTAGGCGACAGTGCGGGACGGCTCGATGCCGCAGGAGGCGGAAACGACCAATTTCGGCGTGCAGTCGTCGATCCGGGTCGTCAACTCGCTGGCGGCAAAGCCGCCGAAGACCACAGAATGGATTGCGCCCAGCCGTGCGGCGGCCAGCATGGCAAACAGAGCTTCGGGGACCATGGGCATGTAGATCAGCACGCGGTCGCCCTTGCCGACACCGTGATCGCGGAACACGGCAGCCAGCGCCTCGACTTCTGCGAGAAGCTGTCCGTAAGTGAAGCTTGCCTTGGCGCCCGTTACGGGGCTGTCGTAGATGATTGCCGCATGGCCACCACGGCCAGCGAGGACATGCCGGTCCACCGCATTGTGGCAGGTGTTGCAGGTCGCCCCGGCAAACCAGCGGCCATAGGCGCCCTGGTCGGGATCGTACACCTTGTCCCAGGGTGAAAACCAATCGAGTTCGGCGGCGGCTTTCGCCCAGAAGGCTTCCGGCTCGCGCTTCCAGCCTGCATAGATTTCATGGTAGCTGGATTTTGCTCCCATCGGTCTGCTCCCTCACGGCACCACCGGGCACGCAACGCCGGGTTGGTGTTTTTTTTGACGAGCATTTTCGCCGCGCAAAAGGGCCCTGTCCACCTCCGTTCGTCAAATGACCAATATTGCTGGACTTTGCCATCGGGCTGACGGATTTGGGGCCGGTAGACCCGCGACACTCGGACAAAACTCATGATCGACTTCAGGAAATGGCGCGAAGCGCAAAACGCCATCAAACCGGTCGAGGACCGGCGCACACTGGGGTTCTCCATGGTGATCTTCGCGCTGATCATGTTCACGGGTCTCGATACCTGCGCCAAGATTCTTGTGACAAACGGCATTCCGTCGCTGGAAGTGGTCTTTGCACGCTATGGCATTCATCTGCTTTTGGTGGTGGCCCTGCTTTTGCCCCTGCAAGGGCGCAGTCTGGTCAAGACCAAACGGCCGGGTCTTGAAGCTGTTCGGGCGCTCAGCCTGATGGGTGCGACGATCTTCAATTTTTTCGCCGTCAAGTTCCTGCCGCTGACCACCACCAGCGCCATCTTCTTCTCGTTGCCGCTGCTGATTTGCGTATTGAGCGGCCCGTTCCTTGGCGAGCATGTGGGCATCCGGCGCTGGTCGGCGGTGCTGGTTGGACTGGTCGGGGTGCTGATCATCATTCAGCCGGGCGGCACGAGTTTTCACCCGGCCATGCTCTTGTCGCTCGGCGCGGTAATTTCAACGGCCTTCTACAATATGCTCAATCGCAAGCTGGCCGGGGTCGACTCGGTCAATACCCAGCAATTCTACGCGGCGCTGGTGGCGACGGGGGCGATTGCACCGTTCGCGTTTTTTGAATGGGTCTGGCCGGATTCGCCGGTTTTGTGGTTTGCCTTTTTCGCCATGGGCCTGTTCGGGCTGGTTGGTCACCTACTGCTGACCGGCGCACACAGATTTGCCGAAGCCTCGGCGCTGGCGCCGTTCACCTACACGCAGATCATTTTCATGACGACGTCGAGCTGGTTCGTTTTCGGCGAAGCGCCGGACTTCTGGATCTATATCGGTGCGCCCATCGTCATTGGCAGCGGGCTCTATATCTGGCTGCGCGAGCGCACGTTGCAGGTCAAGACCGACATCAACGCGCCAGGCACCTAGATGCGGTTCAGATAGGTTTCAAACTCGACGTTTGTCACCATTCGCGCCAGCGTGGCGATTTCGGTGCGGCGGCAGGCCGAATAGACCCGCTGGTATTCCGCGCCGAATATGCGTGCCACGTAAGATGAGCGGGCAAAACGGTTGACCGCATTGTCCCAATAGCCGTCGAGCGCGTCGGCCTCATTGGTTTCGTCGCCCTCGGACGGGGCGGAAAGCTCGAGCCGGTCTTCGAGCCCGATCAGGATGCTGCCCAGCACCGCGGCAATGGCGAGGTACGGATTGACGTCCGAGCCGGAAACGCGGTGTTCGAGACGCGCGCCCGGCCCTTCGGTGGCGGGTACGCGCACGCCGGCGTTGCGATTGTCATAGCCCCAGTTGGCGGCAATCGGGGCAAATGCACCCGGCTGAAAGCGCCGGTAGGAATTGGCGTGCGGCGCAAAGATGGCCTGGCAGTCGTGCATCACTGAGACGCAGCCCGCGATGGCATGCGCCAGCGGTTCGGCCATACCTTCTTCACTGGAAAAGATGTTGTTGCCCCGGGCGTCGAGAAGACTGACATGGATGTGCATGCCGGAGCCGGGCTGGTCGCCATAGGGCTTGGCCATGAAGGTGGCCTCATAGCCATGCTGTTCGGCACAGCCCAGAACGATGCGCTTGAACAGGATGGCATCGTCCGCTGCCTGCACCGCATCGTTGACGTGATTGAGATTGATTTCGAACTGACCCGGTCCGAATTCAGCGATGATGGTGTCCGCGGGGACTTCCAGTTCGTCGCAAGCGTTGCGGATATCCTTGAGCAGAGGCTCAACCTCCGACATGCGGTCAAGATCATACAGTTGGGCGTCCGAATTGCCGAAGGGCGGCTCGGGTGGCGAATCGGCCTTTTCGCGGGTTTGCACAAAATAGAATTCCAGTTCCGCCGCCACCACCGGTGTCAGCCCCAGCCGCGCAAAACGCGCAACGATTTCGGCCAGGCGCTGTCTGGGGTCGTAAATGCAGGGCTCACCCGGTTCGGACTGCAGGGTCATGAGACATTGTGCCGCCGGTGTGCTCGACCACGGAATGCGTGAAAGCGTCTCGACGATGGGGATACCGATGCCGTCCGGATCGCCGGTGACCTTGGCCAGCCCGGCCTCTTCGACATCGCGTCCCCAGATATCCAGCGCATAGGTGGAGATGGGCAGGCGTACCGTGCCTTCGGTGAGTTTTGCCGCGCTTTCCGGGGGAATCCACTTGCCGCGGAAAATGCCGTTCATGTCCGGAAAAAGCAGTTCGACCCGCTCGATGTCGGGGTTGTTTGCCAGGAACTGATCGATGATCTTGGTGTCGGCGGGAAGTGGGATAGGCATTGTCATGGCCTGTTATCGCCGCCCGCAGGCATGTTGCCAAGTGGAATGTTGGTTCAAAGTGATCAAAAACGTGCAATGTGATGCAATATTTTGCGCATTGACGCCGGGCGAATGGCACATCATGTTAGGCAGATCGAATTCAAAGGTGCCATCGTGACGGCCGACGTCGAGCGTAGATCAGACTTCATTCCCCTGCAGGATCAGCTGCCGGAGCCGCTGAAACTTTGGGCCAACGGACGCTTCATCGAAGAGGTGGAGTGTATTGTTCCAGACATTGTGGGTATTGCCCGCGGCAAGACCGCGCCGGCGCGGAAATTCTTCCGTGGCGAGCGCATGTTCCTGCCCACCTCGATCTTTTATCAAACCATTGCCGGCGATTATGCCGAGATTGATATCCCGAATGCGTGGACGGAATCCGACATCGTGCTGCGTCCGGACATGGAAACGGCCTGTGCGCTGCCCTGGTCGAGCGACGTGGCCATCCAGGTCATTCATGACCTGGAAAACCAGGACGGTACGCCGGTGCAGGTGGCGCCGCGCAATGTGCTCAAACGGGTGATCGAGGCCTATAACGCCAAGGGCTGGAAGCCGGTGGTGGCGCCGGAGATGGAATTCTATCTGACCAAGCCAAACACCGATCCGGACTATCCGATCTCGCCACCCGTCGGACGCACCGGACGACAAGGCGTCGGACGCAATGCCTATTCCGTCGCGGCAGTGGAAGAATATGGCAATGTGGTCGACGACATCTATGACTTTGCCGAAGCACAGGGCCTCGAGATCGAGACGCTGATGCAGGAAGGCGGGGCAGGCCAGCTCGAAATCAACCTCAAGCATGGCGATCCGGTCTCGCTGGCTGATCAGGTGTTCCTGTTCAAGCGGCTGATCCGCGAGGCGGCGCTCAGGCACGACTGCTATGCGACTTTCATGGCCAAGCCGATGGAAGACGAACCGGGCAGCGCCATGCATCTGCATCAGTCCATCTATGATCTGAAGACAGACAAGCCCATCTTCAATGGGCCAAACAATGAAGCGACGCCTGAATTCTATCACTTCATCGGCGGGCAACAGGCCTATATGGACAAGGTGATGTGCCTGTGCGCACCCTATGTAAATTCGTATAGGCGATTGGTTCCCGGACAGGCTGCCCCCATCAATCTTGAATGGGGAACTGACAATCGGAGCGTGGGGCTGCGGGTCCCCGTTTCCTCGCCGGAGGCGCGCCGACTGGAAAACAGGGTGATCGGGATGGACTGCAATCCCTATCTGGCCATTGCCTCGTCACTGGCCTGCGGGTACCTCGGTCTGGTCAACCAGATACAGCCGCGTGATGCCTACAATGGCGAAGCCGACCGGCTGGGCCATGCCCTGCCCCGCAGTGTGCTCGACGCCCTGGACCGGTTCGCGGAAGCGAAGGAAATTCACGAACTACTGGGTCCGGATTTCTGCACCGTGTTCCGCACCATCAAGAGCTATGAATATGACGACTTCCTGAGGGTGATCAGCCCGTGGGAACGCGAACATCTCATGCTCAACGTCTGATCCTTCCTTTCAGAACCAAACGATAGACTTCAACATGGCCGACAATCACCTCAGCACCGCCGAAATGCAGGCGCTCGACGCCGCGCATCACCTGCACCCGTTCACCGACAGCGCAGCGTTGAACAAGAAAGGTGCGCGCATCATCACCCGTGCCGAAGGGGTCTATCTCACAGATTCGGAGGGCCAGACGTTGCTCGACGGCATGTCGGGCCTGTGGTGCGTCAATATCGGCTACGGGCGGGCCGAACTGGCGGAAGCCGCCAAACGGCAGATGCTGCAACTGCCTTATTACAATACGTTCTTCCAGACCTCGCACCCGCCGGTCCTGGAGCTGGCTGCCCGCATCGCCGAACTGACACCGGGTGATCTTGATCACGTGTTCTTTGCCGGGTCGGGCTCGGAAGCGAATGACACGAACCTGCGCATGGTCCGGCATTACTGGGCCTCAATGGGCAAGCCGGAAAAGACCTATGTCATTGCGCGCAAGAACGCCTATCACGGCTCGACCATGGGCGGCGGCAGCCTAGGCGGCATGGCTGGCATTCACGCCCAGGGCGGGTTGCCCATCCCGGGCATCGTGCACATCAACCAGCCGCATTGGTATGCCGAGGTTGATGATCTCACCCCGGAAGAGTTCGGGCTTCAGCGGGCCCGCGAACTTGAAGCGGAAATTGACAGGCTGGGTGAGCATCGCGTGGCAGCTTTCATTGCGGAACCCATACAGGGTGCCGGCGGCGTCATCATCCCGCCGACCACCTACTGGCCGGAAATCCAGCGCATTTGCGACGAGCGGGAGATCCTGCTGATCGTTGACGAGGTGATCACCGGGTTTGGCCGCACCGGCAAATGGTTCGGCAGCGAGTATTACGGATTGCGGCCGGATATTCTTACGATCGCCAAGGGGCTGAGTTCAGGCTATCTGCCGATTGGCGGGTCGGTTGTGAACAACAAGGTGGCCGAAGGGTTGGCGGCGGGCGGCGAATTTGCGCACGGCTATACGTTCTCCGGCCATCCGGTAGCGGCGGCAGTTGCGCTCGAAAATCTCAGGATTCTTGATGAAGAGGGAATCGTTCCGAAAGTGGAAGCGGAGACAGCCCCGTACCTTGCCAAGAGATGGGCTGAACTCGGCGACCATCCGCTGGTCGGGGAGGCGCGGAGCCTCGGCATGCTGGGCGCGCTGGAACTGAGCCCCGACAAGGCGAACCGCTTCAAATTCGCTGCGGACGAAGGTACGGTGGGCTATCTCGGCCGCGAGAATGCCTTTGCCAACGGGTTGGTCATGCGCCATGTCGGCGACAAGATGATCATCGCGCCGCCGCTGGTCATCACCCCGTCCGAAATTGACGAACTGGTCGAAAAAGCGGCGCTGGTGCTGGATCTCACGCTGGCACAGGCCAAAGATCAGGGCCTGATGGTTGCGGCGTGAGCATGCCGGATCTGTTGACCCTCAATGACCGGCAAGGGACCTATCCGAAGTCCTATTACGCCGCCACGGCGCCGGAGATGCCCGGATACGGGGCTCTGGACGGCGATGTTGAATGTGACGTCTGCGTTATCGGGGCCGGCTATTGCGGGCTCTCGGCGGCTTTGCATCTTGCAGAGGCAGGATTCAGTGTTCGGCTGATTGATGCGCAGAGGGTGGGCTGGGGTGCTTCAGGCCGTAACGGCGGACAGTTGGGCACCGGGCAAAGGGTCGACCAGCAGACACTTGAAAAGATGGTCGGTTCAGACCACGCCCGTCAGCTCTGGGACGTCGCGCAGGGGTCCAAGGCCCTGGTCAAGTCACTGGTTTCAAAGCATTCCATCGATTGTGATCTGAAACCGGGAATCGTCTACACCGACCACAAGCGACGGTTTGTCGATGAGACAAAAGCCTATGTTGAACACCTCAATCGGGTCTACGGGTACGAGGAAATCAGCTTTCTCGACCGGCAGCAGACCATGGATGCGGTGGGGACGGATGTCTATTTCGGGGGGTCTCTGGATTGGGGCGCAGGGCACCTGCATCCGCTGAATTTCGCACTTGGACTGGCCCGCGCGGCAGCCGATTCAGGGGCGAAAATTCATGAAAATACCCGCGCGCTTGAAGTGAAATACGGCAAAAAACCCCGAGTCTTGACGGAGTCGGGAACGGTGACTTCCGATCACGTGCTTTTTGCCTGCAACGGTTACCTAGGGGCGCTCCAACCGGAGATCGCTGCGCGGGTGATGCCGATCAATTCCTACATCATTGCGACCGAGCCATTGGGCGAAGCCCGTGCCCGCTCGATAATCCGCGATGATGTGGCGGTGGCGGATTCACGGTTCGTGGTCAACTACTACCGCTTCTCAAAGGACCACCGGATGCTGTTCGGTGGGCGCGAGAGCTATGGGTACAAATATCCCGATGACATCGCTACGGCAGTCAAGCAGCGCATGCTGGGCATCTATCCGCAGTTGGACGATGTGAAGGTTGACTATTATTGGGGTGGCACGCTGGGGATCACCCTCAATCGCATGCCGCATTTTGCCCGGCTGGCGCCGAATGCCCTGACGGCTTCGGGGTTTTCGGGGCACGGTTTGGGGATGGCCACCTATTCAGGCTACCTGATGGCGGAGGCGGTGAAGGGTGATGCCGCCGGTTTTGACGTGATGGAAAAAGTGCCAACGCACCGCTTCCCCGGCGGGACTGCACTGAGACAGCCTTTGTTGATACTTGCCATGCTATATTACGCCTTGCGTGATCGATTCTGAGGGTCAGCCATGCAGCAAAAACCCGTCATTGGCATTATTGGATGTTACCGGGAGTTCGAGGGCGAACCGACCCATGTGGTCAAGGCGCGCTATGTGACCGGCGTGCGCGAGTACGCAGACGCGGTACCGGTGATCCTGCCAGGATTTGCTACGGCATCGGACGCCAAGGATGTGCTGGCGCGGCTCGATGGCGTGCTGCTGACCGGCAGCGTCGCCAACGTCCGGCCGGAGAACTATGGGGGTCCGATCAATGCACGCGGACCTTTCGATCCGCATCGCGACGAAACGACGTTCGCCCTGATTGATGCGGCGCGCAAACTGGGCATGCCGCTCTACGGCATTTGCCGCGGATTGCAGGAAATCAATGTGGCGCTGGGCGGCACGCTGCGCGACCAGCGCGACCAGTCCGAGCACGCGGTCGCCCACCATGCGCCTGACGGGGTGGGGCTCGAGGAAATGTTTGCGCAAAGCCACGAGGTTGATATCGCACCCGGTTCGAACCTTGCGCATATGCTCGGGGCGGGGCATGTCGAGGTCAATTCGGTCCACTATCAGATGATCGACCGGCTTGGCGACGGGTTGCGGGTCGAAGCGACGGCCGAGGACGGGGTGATCGAAGCGATTGCCTCGCGCGACGGCTGGCCACTTCTTGCCGTGCAATGGCATCCCGAGTGGCGGCCCGAGGAACGGCCGCATCACCTCAGGTTCTGGTCTGACCTTGGCGAAGTCACGCGGGCCTTTCTGGCGCGCAAGCTGATGGCGGGTCAGCGCGCGGGCTGAGCTCTTTGGCTTTTTCAGGCAGGCCTGCGCCGCATCTGCATGATCGCAGCGACTAGGACGCCGAGCGCCACGATGCCGATCATGATGGCGGCGAGCGCATTGACTTCCGGGCTGACGCCGAGGCGAATCTTGGAAAATATCACCATCGGGAGCGTGGACGAGCCCGGTCCGGCGACGAAGCTGGCGATGACCAGATCATCCAGCGAAAGGGTGAAGGACAGGAGCCAGCCGGAGACCAGTGCCGGGGCGATGATCGGCAGCGTGATGTCGAAGAACACCCTCAGCGGTGTGGCGCCCAGATCCATCGCCGCTTCCTCGAGGCTGAGATCGAAATCAGAAAGCCGGGACTGCACCACGACGGTCACATAGGCCATGCAAAAGGTCGTGTGGGCGATGATGATGGTCAGCATGCCCCGTCCCGCCGGCCAGCCGAACATGGATTCCATGGTCACGAACAGCAGAAGCAGTGAAAGTCCGATGATGACGTCCGGCATGACCAGCGGCGCCGTCGCCATGCCGCTGAGCAGCGTGCGGCCCCAGAAGCGGCGGAAACGCACCAGCGCCACGGCGCAGAGCGTGCCCAGCACCGTGGCCAGCGAAGCACTTACCGCTGCAATCTGGATCGACAGCCAGGCGGCGGGCAGCAGTTGCGGGTCCTGAACCATGTTGACGTAGGACTGGGTGGAAAAGCCTGCCCAGACCGTCACAAGCCGGTTGGAATTGAAGGAAAAGATCACCAGCGAAATGATCGGCAGGTAGAGGAATGCAAAGCCGAGGGCAGCGACCGTGGGAACGAAGAAACCGCGTCTCATCGGTTGTCTCCATCCACAACCGCATCGCGGGCACGCTGCATGAGGGTCAGTGGCAGAACGATGACCACCAGCATGACAATGGCGACTGCGGACGCGCGTGGCCAGTTGGTATTGGTGAAGAACTCATCCCATAGAATGCGTCCGATCATCAGCGTGTCGGGTCCACCGAGCAGCGAGGGAATGACGAATTCGCCGATGGCGGGAATGAAGACCAGCATGGAGCCGGCCAGGATGCCGGGCAGCGACAGCGGCAGCGTCACTGATATGAAAGTGCGCCACGGCCGTGCGCCAAGGTCCGCGGAGGCTTCCAGAAGGGCGCCGTCAAGTTTGACCAGGTTGGTGTAAATGGGCAGCACCATGAAGGGCAGGTAAGTGTAAACAATACCGACATAGACGGCGAAATTGGTCTGCATCATCACCAGCGGTTCGATGCCGAACATTCCAAGGAAATTGTTGATGACGCCGGTGCCGCGCATGAAGCTTGAAAGCGCGTAGACCCGCAAGAGGAACGAAGTCCAGAACGGCAGGATCACCAGCATCAGCAGGATGTTGCGCCAGCGGTCCGACGAGCGGGCGATGAAATAGGCCATCGGATAGCCGATCAGCAGTGCGATGATCGTTGCGGTGGCTGCAATCGAAACGGACGACAGGTAGGCGTTGACGTACAGCGTGTCAGTGATGAGCTGCAGATAGTTCGACAGATGCAGGGTCAGCTGCACCGAACTTTCATCGGTGAAACTCAGCAACTCGGTATAGGGTGGACGGCCGAATTTCTTGATGGCGAGCGAAATGCCGAAGACGACAGCGAACGGTACGAGGAAGAAGATCGCCAGCCAACTCATGGGCACAAGGATGACGGCGGTCTTGCCAAATCGGCGCGTGATGCGCTGGTAGAGCGTCATGCGCGGCGCCTGATCTGCCTGCCCCTGAAGGTCCGCCATGCTCATGAAGTCAGAACCGATCCGGCAGAATCGCCCCATGAAGCGAACACACGTTCATCCCACTGGATGGAATGGGGGTTACCGCGCTCGGTGTTGGCCTTGAAGACCTTCAGCGAATAGCCGCTGTCCAGCGCCACCTTGTAGACACTCATGTCGCCCAGATAGGCGATGTCCTCGACAATGCCGGTGGTGACATTCCGGTCGGTGTCCGGTTTCTCGCGGGTGAGGGTCACTTTTTCGGGACGAATGGCCCACCACAGTTTCTGGTCAGGGGCGCAATCGACACCGTGTCCGACATAGATGTCGGTGCCGATCTGTTCGGACTTGATAAGAATGTGGTCGGGCTCGTCCTCGGTGACGGTCCCTTCGACCAGATTGACCGAGCCGATGAAGTCGGCGACGAAGCGGGAGTTCGGATACTCGTAGATCTCGGTCGGTTCGCCGATCATGGCGATCTCACCATAGTTCATCACCCCGATGCGGGTGGCCAGCGACATGGCCTCTTCCTGATCATGGGTCACGACGATGAAGGTGACCCCCAGTGTCTCCTGGATCTTGACCAGTTCGAACTGGGTTTCCTCGCGCAACTTCTTGTCGAGAGCCCCGAGCGGTTCGTCGAGCAAAAGCAGCTTGGGGCGCTTGGCCAGCGACCGGGCGAGCGCCACGCGCTGGCGCTGACCGCCCGAAAGCTGGTGCGGCTTGCGCTTGCCATATTGTTCGAGCTTGACCAGCTTGAGCAGTTCGGCGATGCGCGCCCGCAGTTCCTCGCCGCTGACCCCGTCCCGGCGTAGTCCGTAGGCGATGTTCTGCTCGACCGTCATGTGCGGGAACAGCGCATAGGACTGGAACATCATGTTGACCGGGCGCTCGTAAGGCGGCACCCCGTTCATGGCCTGTCCGTCAATTTCGATGGTGCCGGAGGTGGGGTTCTCGAATCCTGCCAGCATGCGCAGCAGGGTCGATTTGCCCGAGCCGGAACCCCCCAGAAGACAGAAAAGCTCGCCCTTGTAGATGTCGAGCGAGACATTGTCGACGGCGTGGATGTCGCCGAACTTCTTGGTCAGGTTGCGGATCTTGACGAATGGCTTGGCGTCCGGCGACCGCCAGGGCTTGGTTTCCGCGGCAACAGAGGGTTTGTCCGGCATGGATCGCTCCGAAATGAAAGGAGCGGCGCCCGAAGACGCCGCTCCCGATTGCCTCAGCTACTGGCCCGTCTTGATGCGGGTCCAGGCCCTTGTCATCAGTTCGGAGAACTCCGGTGACCGGGCGACCAGAACGAAGGTCTTGGCGTCGACTTCCGGCGTCGGATAGATCGAGGGATCCTCGAGAACCTCGGGGTCGATCATTTCCTGGGCGGCCAGGTTGCCCGACGCGTAGTAGACGTAGTTGACGTTGGCAGCGGCCACGTCAGCCCGCAACATGAAGTTGATGAATGTGTGGGCATTGTCCGGGTTGGGTGCGTCGGCGGGAATGGCAAACATGTCAAACCATTTCACGGCACCCTCTTCGGGGATCGAGTAGCCGATCTCGAAGTCGGCACCCGCTTCCTCGGCGGCGTAAAGGGCGATGAAAATGTCACCCGAATAGCCGTGGGCCAGGCAGATTTCGCCATTGCCCAGATCGTCAATGTACTGGGACGAACCGTAGTAGCGGACGTAGGGCCGGATCGAGGTCAGCAGTTCTTCCGCGGCCGCCAGATCCTCTTCGCTCTCCGAGTTCGGGTCGAGGCCGAGATAGTTGAGCGCTGCAGCGAAGGCTTCGTTGGGGGCGTCCAGAATGGTCACACCGCAATCGGCCAGTTTGGAGACCGTGTCGACATCGAACAGCAGGTCCCAGGTGTTGAGATTGGCGTCTTCGCCAAGCCGTTCCTGAAGGGCCTGCACATTGTAGCCAAGGCCGGTGGTGCCCCACATGTAGTCGAGGGCATATTCGTTGCCGGGATCATGGACCGCGGTCGCTTCCATGATGGCGGGGTCCATGTTGCCGATATTGGGCAGCTTCGACTTGTCGAGCGGCTGGAACAGACCGGCTTCGATCTGGCGCGAAAGGAAGAAGCCCGACGGCACAACGACGTCGTAGCCCGAGTTGCCGGCCAGCAGTTTGGCCTCGACGATCTCGTTGCTGTCGAACACGTCATAATTGATTTGAATACCGGTTTCCTCGGTAAAGAGTGTGAGCATTTCCTCGTCGATATAGTCCGACCAGTTGTAAACGTTCACCACTCCCTGGCCGAGGGCCGAGGTGGTGGCGAGCAGGGTCAGGCTGGCAGCGAGTAGAAGTGATTTCTGCATGAGCGGCGGCTCCTGTTAGGTGTTTGCACGCCCGGGCCGGAACGGTCCCAGCGGCGTGTCGTTCAGTCTGGCCGCTGGCGCGACTGCGCGCACCGTGGCAGCCATTCTATTTTTGAGGCTATTGCGCTTTTTGCGGCCCCGCAAGCGGAAGATTTGCCTGTAAGCAGGGATCAGTCCCGGTCGAAATCCAGCTGGACTTTCATCGCCTTGCTGCGGTCCCCCGCCGTTTCAAATGCAGTGACCGCGTCATCGGCGGCAAAGTGGTGGGTGACCAGCGGGCGGACATCGATCAGCTGCTTGCGCATCAGTTCAACCGCCTCGGCGAATTCGAAGTGAAAACGGAAAGAGCCGCGCACCTGCAGCTCCTTGGCGACGATCGTATTCATGGGGACCTCGACATTGCCGCCAATGCCGACCTGAACGATGACGCCACGCGGGCGGACCAGGCCAATGCCCTGATGAAGCGCTGCAGGTGCACCTGAGCACTCAATCTGCACGTCGAACGAGCCTTTGTGGTCTAGCCTTGGCGTCAGCGCATCCGGTTTTGCAAGAGTGTTGATGGCCTGATCGGCACCGGCGGCCATGGCGTGGGTGAGGCTTGCATCGGCGATGTCGGTGGCGACGATCTCGGCCGCCCCGGCACGCCGCAGGGCCAATACGGCCAAAACGCCGATGGGGCCGCAGCCAGTGACAAGCACGCGTGCGCCCAGCAGTTGGTCGGCCTGTTTCAGCGCATGCAGGACGACCGACAGCGGCTCTGCCATCGCGGCCTGCTCCGGCGTCAGGCCCGTCGCGTCCACACACTGGTCGGGGGTTGCGACGACATAATCTGCGAAGGCGCCCTGAATATGCGGCATGGGCATGGCGGAGCCGTAAAAGCGCATGCCGAGGGAATGATGCGGCATGCCGCGCCGGGCATAATCATCGTTCCAGTCGGGCCGTGAAGGGGAAACGGCGACCAGCTGACTCTCGGTGAAACCGGTGACGCCGCTGCCGAGCGCTGCGATGCGCCCGCTGACCTCGTGGCCGAGGATCATCGGCTCGCGGACCCGCACGGTGCCGAAACCACCGTCCTGGTAGTAGTGCAGATCGGAGCCGCAGATTCCGCCCCGGGCGATGCGGATCAGTAGTTCACCCGGACCTGGCTCGGGCACCGGGTGATCCTCAACGCGCAGGTCGCGGGCCTTGTGCAGAACCAGGGCGCGCATGGCGGATCAGAAGTCCGGGGCCGCGGCGCCGACGCTGATGTAGGCGGCGCGCAGCGTGTTGGCCATCAGCATGGCGATGGTCATCGGGCCGACACCGCCAGGCACCGGGGTGATGGCATGGGCGACTTCAGAGGCGGCGGCGAAATCGACATCGCCGACCAGTCGCGTCTTGCCTTCGCCCTTTTCAGGCGCGGAGATACGGTTGATGCCAACGTCGATGACGGTTGCGCCGGGCTTGATCCAGTCGCCCTTGATCATGCGCTCGCGGCCGACAGCAGCGACCAGAATGTCGGCGGTGCGGCAGACCGCTGCCAGATCAGCGGTGCGGGAATGGGCCATTGTGACGGTTGCATTGGCGTGCAGCAACAGGTTGGCAACAGGTTTGCCGACGAGAATCGAGCGGCCCACCACCACGGCATTCTTGCCTGACAGGTCATCGCCGAGCACCTTGCGGATCATCACCATGCAGCCCGCCGGCGTGCAGGGGACGAAGGCGCGGTCGAGATTGCCGGAGACCAGCCGCCCGACATTGACCTCGGTCAGCCCGTCGACATCCTTGTCCGGGTTGATGGTCTGGATCACTTTCATGGCGTCGAGATGATCGGGCAGGGGCATTTGCACCAGAATGCCATGAACGCTCTCGTCCTTGTTGAGCTTGTCGACCAGCGCCAGAAGGTCCGCTTCCGACGTGTCTTCAGGCAGGGCATGTTCAAAGGAGTTCAGTCCACATTCACGCGCCATGCGGCCTTTGGAGGCGACATAGACCTGGCTGGCCGGGTCCGAACCGACGATCACAACGGCAAGGCCGGGCGTAACGCCCTTCGTCTCAATCAGCCGCGCGGTCTCCTGCTCGACCTTGTCGATTGTCTCGGCGGCAATCTGTTTTCCGTCAATCAGCATCATCAGGCGGGTCCGGGGCACAAGAAGGAGGTTGCGGGCCTTATGGCAGGTTCGTGAACCGGATAAAAGAGCGAGAGCAAGGGTTTGTGGTCGTCAGAAAGCGGTTGACGAGGCGCACGCAAATCCGGATCAACGGCAGCGAAGAAAGTTGCGAGACGAAATGGCATTTACCGACTATCTCGAAATCTCATCAGAGGTGCAGGCAGCGCTCACCGCGAACAAGGCGGTGGTGGCGCTTGAATCGACCATCATCACCCACGGCATGCCGTTCCCGCAGAATCTGGAGACCGCGCGGCAGGTTGAGGCCGATGTGCGCGGAGGCGGTGCGGTGCCGGCGACGATCGCGATCATCAACGGCAAGCTGAAGGCCGGTTTGACGTCCGCCGAACTGGAGCATCTGGCGCGGGAGGGGCATAGTGCCGCCAAGGTTTCCCGCCGCGACCTGGCGCCGATTCTGGTTTCTGGCGCGCTGGGCGGCACGACGGTCGCCACCACCATGATGATTGCCGAGGCAGCGGGCGTCGGCGTATTCGCGACGGGCGGAATTGGCGGCGTGCACCGCGGTGCCGAACAGACGTTCGACATTTCCGCTGACCTTGAGGAACTTGCCCGAACAAAGGTTGCGGTGGTTTGCGCGGGGGCCAAGAGCCTGCTGGACCTGCCTAAGACGCTTGAGGTGCTGGAGACCAAGGGCGTGCCGGTAATCGGTTATGGCACGGACGAGTTTCCGGCCTTCTACGCCCGCAGCAGCGGACTGAAGCTCGATCAGCGATTTGATGAGGTTGCCGAAATCGCGGCGGTCATTGCCCGGCATTTCGATCTGGGACTGGGCGGGGTGCTGGTCGCCAACCCGATCCTGGAACAGGACGCGATCGAGGGCGCTGCCATCGAAAAGCGGATCGCCGAGGCGATCGCCGACGCTGACCGGCAGGGAGTCAGCCGTAAGGACCTGACGCCGTTCCTTTTGCAGCGCATCTTTGAACTGACCGACGGCAAGAGCCTTGTCGCCAACATTGCGCTGGTGCGCAACAATGCCCGCGTGGCGGCCGGAATCGCCGTCGCGCTCAGCGCCGGAAAATGACAAGGCAGCGCCACGTTCTGGTGGTCGGGGATGTGATCCGGGATATCCTGGTGATCCCTGAAGGCCCGATCCGGCGCGGCTCCGATGTAAACGCCTCGATCCAGATCGTGCCCGGCGGTTCGGGTGCAAATCAGGCCAAGTGGCTGGCTCATCAGGGGGTCGAAGTGACGCTGGCCGCAAGGGTGGGCGCTGCTGATCTCAACACGCTCGAAAAAGAATTCAGCCGTGCCGGCGTGAACCCGGCGCTGACCGGCGACCGGGCATTTGAAACCGGGACGCTGATCAACATTTCCGAGCCCGGTGGCGAGCGCAGCTTTCTGACCGACCGGGGCGCCAACCGGAACCTTTCGATTGATGATATTTCCGACGAGGTGCTTGCCGCCACAGATCTGCTTCTGCTGTCAGGCTATCTGTTCTTTGCCGAAAGCGGCCGGCAAACGGCACTGGACCTGATTGCCTGGGCGCAAAGGGTGAATGTTCGGACCGCGGTCGATGCGGCCTCGGCCGGCTATATAGCCGATGTTGGCGTCAGTGCGTTTCTGAAATGGACGAGCGGTGTGGACGTGCTGTTCGCCAACGAAGAAGAAGCGCAACTTCTGTCCGGCAAGGCGGCGCTGGATGAGCAGTTGACTGTGCTGCTCGACCATTTCCCGCAAGTTGTGATCAAGCAGGGTGCAGATGGCGCCACATCAGCGCGCCGCGGTGGCGCCTCGGACCATGCATCTGCAGTTGTTGCAGAATGTGTGGACAGTACCGGGGCAGGGGACGCGTTTGCGGCGGGGTTTCTGGCGGCATTTCTGCGCGGGGAAGACGAGTTGGCTTGCCTGACAAGTGGCAACCTCGCGGCCTCGATTGCGGTGGGTCAACTGGGTGGGGCGCCCCGACCGGGCTAGATCACCGTGAAGCCGTGCGCGAATGGATCGCGATCATCAATGAAGATGGTGTTGATGCCGGTCTGCTGCGCCCAGCCGCCGATCGACGGGACGATCGCGTCAAATTCGCCGACCGTCGCTTCGCGTTCCACGTGGCCGTTGAACAGTGAGCCAATGATGCTTTCATGGATGAAGTCATCCCCCACCTCGAGCCTGCCGCGCGCCACCCATTGTGCCATGCGGGCTGATGTGCCCGTGCCACAGGGCGAGCGGTCGATGGCCTTCTCGCCGTAGAACACGGCGTTTCGGGCCGTCGCGCCCTCAACTGTCGGTTCACCCGCCCAGAGCACATGCGTCACCCGGTTGATATCGTCGCTTTCGGGATGAACGATGGATTGGGCCGCATTTAGCTTCTCCCGCAGTTCGCGGCTCCAGGTCACCAACTCGGCGGCAGACACATCGGCGATGTCCCTGAAGTTCTCCTGCGGATCAACGATTGCGTAGAAGTTGCCGCCATAGGCGACATCGATCGTCAGCGTTCCGAGCCCGGAAACGTCCACTTCCAGATCCCTTGAATGAAGGAAACTGGGTACATTGGTAATCCGGACTTCAGTGACGTGCTCGCCTTCTATTCGGTAAGTGGCGGTAACCAGTCCGGCGGGTGTGTCCAGCTTCAGTTTGCCGGGCGTTTTCGGCGTCACCAGCCCGTTTTCGATCGCCATGGTCACCGTGCCGATAGTGCCGTGTCCGCACATGGGCAGGCAGCCCGAGGTCTCGATGTAGAGCACCCCGACATCGCAATCGTCGCGGGTCGGTGGGTAAAGGATCGAACCCGACATCAGGTCATGCCCGCGCGGCTCGAACATCAGTCCTTTCCGGATCCAGTCAAATTCGGCCATGAAATGCTTGCGGCGTTCTCTCATCGACTTGCCATGGAGCATCGGCCCACCGCCGGTGACGAGACGGACCGGATTTCCGCAGGTGTGCCCATCGAGGCAGGAAAAGGTGTGGCGGGCCATCTGCTCAAAACCTTTGCGGGCTGAAGGGCGCGAGAACGATTTGCGGGATCTGCCCCGCTAGCAGTTCGCTGACCAGTTGACCGGTCCCTGCGGACTGGGTGAGGCCGAGATGGCCGTGGCCGAAGGCATAGATCACGCGCGGCGAGGCCGAGGAGGCACCGATCACCGGCAGACTGTCGGGCAGCGATGGGCGGAAACCCATCCATTGCTTGCCGCCCGTGGTGTTCAGGCCGGGCATGAACAGGGCCGCTTTTTTCAGCATGGCGTCGGCGCGGGCGAAATTGGGCTTGAGCTCCAGACCTCCGAGTTCCACCGCGCCGCCGACGCGGATGCCGGTCGACAGGTTCGAGACCACAAAACCGTGCCCGCCGAAGATCAGCTGGCGGCGCAAATCGAATTGCGGGTCGGGCAGGGTGGTATTGTAGCCACGCTCGGTCTCCAGTGGCACGTGATCGCCCAAAGGCGCAGTCAGGGCTTTTGACCAGGCCCCGGCCGCGATCACCACCTGATTTGCCTTGAAGGTCCTGCCGTCTGCCGTGTTGATCAGCGCATGTTCGGCGTCGGGTTTGACTGAAGCCACTGCTGCTTCGATAAACTCTGCGCCGTTCACCAGCACATGCTCGCCGATGGCGCGGGCGAATTCGTAGGGTTCTGTCACAGCCTGCCAGGTTGGGGTGAAGGTGCCGGCAACGATGCGCGGCGACAGGCCTGGCTGTAGCTCGGCAAGCCGTTCACCCCGCACATGCTCGAAAGGAATGCCGGCGTCGGTCCGGCGCCGCCAGCCCGGGGCGGACGCCTTGAGCTCTGCCTCGCTTTCATAAAGCTCAAGTGACCCGTCCAGCATGACGCGGTCCTGCAGCTTGCAGGCTTTGACCAGCTTTCCCATTTCCGCTTCGGCCACTTTCATCATGGCCGCCTGGGCGCGGATGCTCTGGTCGATCCGGTCCGGCAGCCCGGCGCGCATGAAGCGCACAAGCCAGGGCAGGATGGGCAGGAAGTAGGCAGGCGGGATGGTCAGTGGCCCCAGCGGGTCCATCAGCCATTTGGGCAGTTTGCGCCACATGCCGGAGGTGGCCAGCGGCATCAGATCGGTGAAGGCGAGCCCCCCGGCGTTGCCGGTACTGGTTTCCAGCGCAATGCCCTTGCGGTCGATCAGCGTGACCTTGCGCCCCGCCTCCTGCAGTTTCTGGGCCGTGGCCAGCCCAATGATCCCCGCACCGATGATGATCACATCGTGGGCTTGATCGTTTGGTCTGGAGCGGCGGGCGGGGCTCATGGTGTTCGGGAAGGGTCCGGGCTCAGGCGGCCGCGCGCAATGCTGGCCGCGTGTCGATGGCATTCTGGATGATCGCCTCGACGCGTGCCCGTTCCTCGCCAATCAGGGTCAGGCGCGGCTTGCGCACATATTCCCTGCCCAGCCCGGTCATGTGATTGGCCAGCTTGATATATTGCACCAGCTTGATGTGGGTATCGAGGTGCAAAAGCGGCATGAACCAGCGGTAGAGCGCCAGTGCCTCTTCGTGCCGTCCGGCCTTAGCAAGGTTGAACAGTTCCACAGATTCTGCCGGGAAACAGTTGGCCATTCCGGAGACCCAGCCGACGGCGCCGAACAGGATGTTTTCCAGCGCCAGGTCATCGACACCGCAGTAAATGGAATAGCGGTCGCCCAATCGGTTGATCATGTCGGTGATGCGGCGGCTGTCGTGACTGGATTCCTTGACCGCGACAATGTTTTTTGAGTTCGACAGGTCCTCGAAATCCTCAGGCTTCAGGTCGACCTTGTAGGAGACGCGATTGTTGTAAATCATGATCGGCAGATCGACTGCGGACGCCAGTTCGGCGAAATGGGACTTGGCCTCGCGAGCATCCTGTTCATAGACCATGGTCGGCAGCGCCATCAGGCCCCCAGCGCCTGCCTGCTGCATGCGACGGCTGGCTTCGATGGCGAGGCAAGTTGTGTATTCGGCGACCCCGGCGATGATGGGCGCGCGGCCATTTGCGGCTTCAACCGCTGTCTTCACAACCGCGGCCTTTTCATCAAGGCTGAGGGAACTGTTCTCGCCCAGTGTGCCCAACATCACAAAACCGGTGCAGCCCGCCTCGATGCAAGCCTCGACATGGTCGCCGGTGGCGTCGAGATCGAGCGCGCCGTCCTGTTTCATTTCAGTCATCAGGGCGGGGATGACGCCGGACCAGGGTGCGGACATGTCCAATTCCTTTCAGTTGCCGCCGGCAGCGGCTTTCGTGTTTGTTGCTCGCAGTGTTCCAGATTGCGCCGCGAGATGAAACTGTCTGGACGCCTGAAAATTCGCCACCAAATGCTCATTCCAACGCCTTCTGATATCTTGGCAAGTTGTTTCCGTTTAGCCGGAATCTTTGCAAGCCCACCGTCTCGTTTTCAGGCGGCCGGGCACTCATATTATTGCCAATCATCCAAAAAGGAGTTTTGAGATGCGAGCTTTGCTGATTGCTGCCGCGGCAACCGTGGCCTTTTCCGCTCCGGCCCTGGCACAACCCCTGGTCGATGCCCAGTGGTTGATTGAGAATGGCGCGAACGAGAACGTGGTTGTGCTCGATATCCGTGCCGATGTGGCCGAAACAGACCTGGGCGATCTGCCTTACGTGGCCAATGCCGTTGTCGCGCCCTACAACACCGCCGGCTGGCGCACCGAGATTGACGGCGTGCCGGGCAAGATCCCGCCCGTCGACGAAATCGCCGGGCTGATCGGCGGTCTGGGGATCGACAATGACGATCATGTCGTCATCGTGCCGTGGGGCACCGATTCCAGTGAAATCGGTGGGGCGACCCGCGTTTACTGGACATTCAAGTATCTGGGACACGAGGAAGTCTCCATCCTTGATGGCGGTTGGCGTCAGTATGACGCCGTGGGTGGTGAGCGTGTCGCCGAGCCGGTGACGCCGGAGGCCGTCGATTTCGAGGTCGCCCTGCAGGAGGACCTTCTGGCCACAACCGAAGAAGTGCTTGAGGCCCTGCAGAACGGCACCCGGCTGGTCGATGGCCGTCCGCTGGAGCAGTTCCTAGGGCAATCCAAGAGCCCGGTCGTGGCGTCACTCGGCACCATCCCCGGCTCGCTCAACATTCCGCACAGCGAATTCTACAGTTCGGAATATGCCCGCTTTGCGCAGCCTGAAACTGTTGATGCTTTGGTCGCCGCGGTGGGTCTTGGCGCAAATGAAGCCAATATCTCGTTCTGCAACACCGGCCACTGGGCCTCGGTCGCCTGGTTCGGCCTGAGCGAGATTCTCGGCAACAAGCAGAGCTCCATGTATGATGGGTCGATGTCCGAATGGACGCAGGATCCGTCGCGCCCGATCGTGGTGCAGTAACTGCCACGTCATAGAGTTTAGAGTGGTCCGGATGTCCTTGCGGGTGTCCGGGCCTTTCGCCGAGTGAGAGTTTTTGATGTCTGACGTCGCCCTTGACCGCCCCGCATTCCTGCCGCCCGCGATGATCGATCGCTGGCCGGCCATGGTGGCGGGCGGTTTTCTGCTTGCCGGGTTTCTTGTGATCGCCGCACTGGTGGATTTCAGGCAGGCGAGCCTGTTCCTGATCGGCGGCGGACTTGGTGCGGCGCTCTATCATGGCTCGTTCGGATTTACCGGTGGCTGGCGCAACATGGTCGTCAACCGGCGGGGCCGGGGCATGCGCGCGCAAATGCTGATGATTGGCGTGGCTGCAGTGGCGATGATGCCGCTCATTGCAGCGGGAAACCTAGGCGGTCAGACGCTGGTCGGCGCACTCGCGCCGGTCGGTGTGTCGGTTCTCATCGGTGCCGCGCTCTTTGGTCTGGGCATGCAGCTGGGCGGCGGTTGTGGCTCGGGCACCCTGTTCACCGTGGGCGGGGGATCATCCCTAATGCTGGTGACGCTTGCGTTTTTCATCATCGGTGCCCTGGTCGGCACCGCGCATCTGCCGTGGTGGCTGGCGCAACCTTCACTCCCTGCCATCAGTCTTGGGTCGGCGTTGGGCGTGCCCGCGGCTGTCGCGTTGTCTCTGCTGGCGCTGGGCGCTGTGGCGCTGGTCACCTATGTGATCGAGCGGCGCGCCCACGGCGATGTCGAGCGTGATCCCGGCCCGCGCCGTGAAGGGTGGAGCTGGCTGATCCACGGTCCCTGGCCGCTGGTCGGAGCCGGACTGGTCCTCGCCATTCTCAATGTCGCGACGCTGCTGGTTGCCGGGCACCCATGGTCGATCACCTACGGTTTCGGACTGTGGGGTGCCAAGATTGCCAGCGCCGTCGGCATTCCTGTCGCCAGTTGGGAATTCTGGACCTGGCCGGCGCAGGCCGAAGCACTTTCGGTCTCGGTTCTGGCTGATAATACCTCGGTCATGAATTTCGGTATCATTCTCGGTGCGGCGCTGATGGCCGCGCTGGCGGGCAAGTTTGCGCCCAAGGCCAACATTCCGCTGGCTTCATTTCTGGCAGCGGCCATTGGCGGCCTTTTGATGGGTTACGGGGCCCGGCTGAGTTTTGGCTGCAACATCGGCGCCCTGTTCAGCGGCATTGCCTCGGGCAGCCTGCACGGCTGGTTGTGGTTCGCGGCTGCCTTTGTGGGTTCGTTCGCCGGGATATGGGCAAGGCCGCTTTTCGGCCTTGATGGGTTCAAGTCAAAATGAGTACCGCACGCAACACCGGCCTGTTCGCCGCAGCGCTCGCGGTGACGACCGCGGCGGTGGCGATTGATCATGTCACCCATCCTTTGCCGCCTGCGGCTCCGGCCGCAGCAGTGGCGCAGCCGGCCGGCGGCGCGGCGCCCTGTTCAGCCGGCGCTCCGGTTGCCGCAACGGCGCCGTGTGCCGCCAGTGCGCCGCTGGCCGCTCCCCCGCCGCCTCCGGCACCAATGCCTGAAGAAGGGGAAACAAAAACGCTTGCGCCTCCGCCGCCCCCGGCGCCGATGCCTGAATCGGCGACCGAAGCACCGGATCTGGCAGGTGACTGACCCGGCCCGGGATCAGGCGCTCAAGGAGATCGCCTTGTGTCAGCAGGTGCTGGCCAAGGGCGGACAGACCGTCCTGACCGAGGTTCTGCGCGACGCGGACAGCGTCGTGAACTGGCAGCATTATCCGGAGCCGGACGTGTTTGACCCGGCAACCGGGGCGCAATGGTTCTATCATTGTCATGACACAGGCGCCGGTGCGGAGGAACACGGGCATTTCCACTGTTTCGTGCGCCCACAGGGAAAAGACGGCCCCATCCATCATCTTTGCGCGGTCGGCGTAGACCCTTACGGCCGTTTGCGCCGGCTGTTCACCGTTAACCAGTGGGTGGTAGGTGATGACTGGCTCGACGCCGACCAGACAATTGATCTGTTGCCGCGCTTTGACGTGCATATGCCGCGCCCGTCCTATCTGGTGAACCGCTGGCTGACGGCTATCCTTGCGGCCTATGAACCAGAGATCGCGGACCTGATCCGGCGGAGGGACGAAGTACTTGGTGCGCACCAGCCGGCCCAAGGCGTGGCGGTACGCGAGGACCAGACACTGGAAGTGACGTCCGAACTCATCCTAGACGGCAGTCAGGACAAGCCGTTCTGAACGGCCGTCATGCAACACAAAATCGGTTGGAAATGGTGGAGCCGAGGGGAATCGAACCCCTGACCTCGTCATTGCGAACGACGCGCTCTCCCAACTGAGCTACGGCCCCACGTTGCGGCGGTTTTTAAGCCAAAGATTTCGCGAAATCAAAGCGAATATTTTGGCATTTCTCCGCTGCCGGACCTTATCCGCGCTTCTTGATCAGGATCAATGTTTCGGGCGCCCGCCGGCCTAGATTGGGTCAGCGCAAATGGGTTGCCGGACATTGTGTCCGGGCGCCGGTCACTTGCGCGGAAGGGAGTGACATGGCCCATATTGTTGTGCTGGGTGCCGGGCTCGGCGGCACGATCATGGCGTTTTCATTGCGCGAGGAACTGGGGAAGACCCACCAGATTTCGGTGGTTAACAAGGGCTCGACATACAGTTTCGTGCCCTCCAATCCGTGGGTTGCGGTGGGCTGGCGGGAGCGGGATGCCGTTGAGGTGGACCTCAAGCCGGTTTTCAAGCGGCAAAACATCACGCTCTATCCTCAGGGCGCCGAACGGCTGCACCCCAAGGAGCGGCGCATCGAACTGACCGACGGAAGTTCGGTCAATTATGACTATCTGGTCATCGCGACCGGGCCGGAACTGGCCTTCGATGAAATCGAAGGATTCGGGCCTGCCAACCAGACCCATTCAGTATGCGAGTTGAAACATGCGCTCGATGCCAAGTCCGCCGTAGACGCTCTGATCAAGAACCCCGGGCCGGTTGTGGTTGGCGCGGTGCAGGGCGCGTCGTGTTACGGTCCGGCCTATGAGTTCGCGTTCATTCTCGACAAGGCGCTGCGCGACGCCAAGGTGCGCGACCGGGTGCCGATGACCTTCGTCACTGCCGAGCCTTATATCGGGCATCTCGGGCTCGACGGTGTCGGTGACACCAAGGGTCTGCTCGAAAGCGAACTGCGCAATCATCATATCAAGTGGATCACCAACGCCCGGGTCGACAAGGTCGAAAAGGGTACCCTGCATGTCTCCGAAGTGGCTGCGGATGGCACCGTTGCCCAGGTGCATGAACTACCGCAGGTATTCACCATGATGTTGCCGGCGTTCCGGGGCGTGGCGGCGGTGCGCGACATCGAGGGGCTGACCAATCCGCGCGGCTTCATCCTGATCGACAAGCATCAGCGCAATCCCGCCTATCCGGAAATCTTCGGCATCGGCGTGTGCGTGGCCATTCCGCCCGTCGGCAAGACGCCTTTGCCGGTGGGCGTGCCCAAAACCGGGTTCATGATCGAATCCATGGTTACGGCGACGGCCCACAATATCGGCCGGCTGATCCTCAACAAGGAACCGGATGCGGAAGCGACGTGGAACGCCTTCTGCCTCGCTGATTTCGGCGATTCAGGGGTGGCGTTCATCGCTCAGCCGCAGATTCCGCCGCGCAACGTCAACTGGTCCTCGTCGGGTATCTGGGTGCATGCCGCCAAGGTCGCCTTCGAAAAATACTTCATCCACAAGGTGCGCAGTGGCACGACCGAGCCGTTCTACGAGAAGATCGGGCTGCAGATGATCGGTCTCGACAAGCTGAAGCAGGTTGAGATCAAGGAGAACGAGTCGGCCTAGTCAAGAACCAGACCCGTCAGGCCGTCACGATCCCGTGGGCGACGGCGCTGTTGGCGGTGGCGACGTAGGCCTCGCGGGCCGGAATGAGGTCGTGGCCGAGGAGGCTGATCGCCGCCGAGGCGTCGATGGGTTTGGCACGCCCAAGTTCGGGAGCGCTGGCCCGCGCTTCGGCGTTGAACAGCGCCACAAGGCGGATCAGCCAGTCCGGCAGTTCGAAACGCGGCATGCGGCTGCGAAACCCGGGCAGGGCTTCGCCAATGGCCTGCCCGGCTTCCAGCAGGGACGGCGAGCTTTCGCTCAAGGGAAAGCGCTGGCCACCGGCTTCGGGGGTGGTCATGGCTTTCAGATGAGCTTCAGCCACATCCCGCACATCGACGGTCGGCAAGTGGATACGGGGCGCTGCCGGGAGCTCGCCGCGCAAGGCGCGGACCACGATTTCGCCGGAAGTGCCCGGGTCAGTGTCGAGCAACGGGCCGAGAATGGCCGAGGGGTTGATCACCGCCAGGTCGTTGTGACGGCCGGCCTTGTCCATGATCGCCCAGGCGGCGCGTTCGGCCTTTACCTTGGAGGCAACATAGGGCGAAATATCGCCGGCCTCGTTGGTCCAGTCCGCTTCGGTGAAGGGCGCTGTGCGGGTGCTGTCATGGCCATACATGATGGCTGCCATGGAAGAAGTGAGAACGATCCGTTCGACACCGGCGGCCAACGCGGCGTTGAGGGCGCGGGTCGTGCCTTCGACCGCCGGGCGGATCAGCACATCGGGGTCGCTCGGCTGGTTGATGACGAAGGGCGAGGCGACATGTTGCAGGTATTTGGCACCCTGCATGGCTTCCGCCCAGCCGTCATCCCACAGCAGGTCCAGCGCCACGAATTCCAGTCGGGAAATGTCGGCGCCTGCGTTCTCCAGCGTGGTCTTTGCGGCGTCGGCCTTGTCGAGATTGCGCACCGAGCCGCGCACGCGATAGCCTGCGTTGAGCAGTTGCAGGGCGACATGGCCGCCGAGAAAGCCCGATATTCCGGTGACTGTAACAAGATCATTCATGCTTGCACTCCATGGCAAAGTGAACGATATATACGGTTATCGTTCATTTCGTTCAAGAGGCGAACTTGGTTCGTTCCGGCAGGTCTTCAAAACGAGCGCAGATTCTTGAAGCGGCGCAGGCCCTGTTCCTGCAGAACGGGTTGCGGGCGACCTCGATGGAGGCCATCGCGCAACACGCCGGCGTGGCCAAGCCGACGCTTTACAAGCACTTCGCCGACAAGCAGGCGGTGTTTGATGCGTTGTTGACCCGGTTACTGGCGGACCTGAGACAGATCGCCGACGCGGCACTTTCCGGTCCGGGCACGGCGTCGGAACGGGTCGCGGCAGCGCTCACCGGCAAGTACAAGTACCTGTTCAATTTCCTCGAGGGTTCGCCGCATGCTGCCGAACTCTATATGGCGCCCAAGCGCGACAGTGCGGAAAGCCTCGAGGCGCTGGACCGCTGGCTGAAATTGGAGATTGCAGAAGCTTTTGCCGATGAGGGGCGAGGCGATGGCGCCAGCCTCGCGCCCCTCTTGATGGCGACGGCGGAAGGCATCTCCCGGCACGTCACCCATGCCGCTGAAATCGGCCCGGCCATCCGGTTTACCGTGGACCGGCTGAGCCGGGTTGACTGAACCAGATTCCCGTTTGCAGCCTGGTCAGGCTGACTGTAACGCGGGCGTCTCGCCGCTGCCTTTCGACTTGAGGGGCGGGAATGCGAGGGCCATGCCGACTGCGGCAAGGCCAATGGCGGCCGAAGTGATATACAAAAGGTCATAGGTGCCGAACGTGTCGAACAGGTAGCCGCCGCCCAGTGGACCGAACGACATGCCTATTGCCGAGGTCATCGTGATGGCGCCAAGCACACTTCCCATAACCCTGGGGCTGAAATACTCGCGGGCCAATACGGCATAAAGCGGCATGACACCGCCATATGCGAGCCCGAGCACAGTGCCGAGAAGATAGAAGTGCATCAGTTCGCTGACATAAATATAGATGTAGATTCCGACGGCTTGCAGGCCGAGGCCGGCGACGATGACCTGCTTGATGCCGAACCGGTCGCCAAGCACGCCAAAGATGACGCGTCCGAACAGACCAACCAGTCCTTCCACGCTGTAGATGCTGGCGGCAGCCAGCGGCGTGGCGCCGCAAATGATGGCATAGCTGACCGTGTGGAAGATCGGGCCCGAGTGCGCCGCGCAGCATAAAAAGAATGTTGCTGCGAGAACGATAAAGGCGGGGCGCCGAAACACCGACCAAAGGTTGCCCAGGCTGTCGGTGCGAGCTTGTGCAGTCTCTTCCGTTTCCACGGCTTGTGGGGCGGGGCGCAGCACTTGGCTGAGTGGCACAATGATGATGAGCGCGGCTATGGCGGTGAACATCATGGCGCTGCGCCAGCCAAAACTCTCAATCAGGATACTGGCGACAGGCGTGACTACCATCGGTGCCACCCCGCCCCCGATGGAGACGAGTGAGACCGCAAGTCCACGGTGACGGTCAAACCAGCCGAGAGTGGTCGCCATGATCGGTGCAAAGAAAGCGCCAAGCGACGCGCCGGCGATAACGCCAAAGGCAATCTGGAAGATCAGCAAGTCCCGGGCGGAACTGGCCAGCAACAATCCGCCGCCCAAAAGAAGCGCGCCGAGAAAGACGACCGGCCGCGCGCCAAGGCGGTCGCTCAGCGTTCCCCATCCGAACCCGGCGACGCCCATAACGATGAAACAGATGGTCATCGCGGTGGAAATGCCCGCGCGCGACCAGCCGGTTTCATCGGCGATGGGCTGGAGATAGACGGGCAGCGCGAACATGGCGCCCATGGCCGCACAGGTCATCACTGCACCGGCCGCCACGATCAGCCAGCCGTATCGGGAGTCCATTTTCATCTCCTGTGGACTAAACCACTTGCATTTCGCAAGTGGTACACCCAAATGTATGATTATGTAAACTGGAACTTCAGACCGCCCGAACAGAACTGGAAACTGCGCATGCTGATGCGATCCGGATGCCCCATCAATCTTTCCGCGGAACTGCTGGGTGACCGCTGGAGCCTGGTGGTGCTGAGGGATATCATGTTCGGCAACAAGCGCACCTTTGGCGAATTGCACGGCACTTCGCTTGAAGGGATCGCAACCAACATGCTGGCCAGCCGCCTGAAGAAACTCACTGATGAAGGCATGCTGTCAACATCGCGCGACCCCCGGCACAAGCAGCGCTTGTTCTACAGCCTGACGGAAAAGGCGATCGCGTTCGTTCCGGTCATGGTGCAACTGGGCGCCTGGGGGTCCGCCTGGCTGCCTGTCACGCCGCAGTTCTCAATTCGCGCGATAACGCTTGAAGAAGGCGGCCCGGCCCTTTGGGCCGACTTCCAGCAGGAATTGCGGCACCTGCATCTTGGAAAGAAGGCCCCCAAACGTTCCGCCACCGCTTTGATGGAGGCGGCATTTGAGAGAGTGGCGGGCAATGAGGCCGCTCATGGGCAGAGCTGACCGCGCCCTTGTTCAAATCGTCGAAACCGACTTTTCCGTTCGGCGGCGGGCGACAAACAGATATCGGTGATCCTCAAGCGGCCGACCCCAAAGCGCATCATTGTTGCTGAGGTCACGCGTCAGGACATGTTCCATCGAATCTGGCAGGGCCGCCAGCAACTCCGTTTCGCTCATGCCGTTGCCCGAGGCGAACAGGCCCTCGATCAGCACCATCCAGCCATTCGGACGCAGAAGGTTTTCCCAGTTCGAAAGCGCCGCCCCACGGTCCGGCAGGGCCCAGAGCACCTGTCGGCAGGTGACCAGATCGAAAGAACGGGGTGGAAAATTCGGAGAAACCGCGTCCTGCACCGAGAAACTCACCTGTTTACCGAACTTGGCGTTTTTGGCCTGGGCCTGTTCGATCATGGCCGGAGAAAAGTCGATGCCAGTGACCCTGTGCCCCAACTCCGCCAGAGCTAGCGCCAGAGAACCGGTGCCGCAGCCGGCATCCAGAACCTCAAGCGGTCTCTCGGGCAAAACCTCGGCATAGAGCCGCTTCCATGCAGCGCGGACGGAGGGGTCCGCAAGGCTTTGGTCGGGCCAGAGCCCGTCATACTTGCCGGCGATGGAATCCCAGGTATCCGGCGACTGGGCCTTGTGGCTCACGAGGTCAGGCCCAGCATGGCGTCCTGCTCCAGCCTCAGCGCATAGAGCCGGGTCGAGGTGTCCGGTGTGGCATTCGCCGCCGTCAGGAGCTCGCCTTTCTTGATGGCTGCGGAGACCTTGCCGCCTTCCAGCAGTCCGACCGGCACGGCGGACTGCGCGCGGGCATCCTCGACTGTCAGGGTGAAGGACCGGTAACAGGTCTCCCCGATCGCATCGAGCGGTTCGCCGGGTTTCAGATCGCGCTTGGCGACCGCGCAGACTTCGGCAACGGGCCGCGGCAGCGGCACCATTTCAGCCTTGCCGTAGAGCATGATGCGGGCGGCGCTCAGCGGCACTTCCAGTGAGGTCAAATGATAGGGGCGGAAAAATCCGTAATAGGGGCCGGTGCCCACATGCAGATCATCCATACGTTCGATGATGCGCGGGTGCTCGGCCTTGACCACCACGAAGACGCCGGGCGCCACGCCCTTGCCGATCGTATAGTCCACCACCCCGACAGAATTGAGAATGCCGCCGTCTTCCTTCGGGATGAGCACCGACGGCAGTTGCTCGCGGCTGGCGGTGGGGCCGTGCATCCCGGGGATGTCGGGCCTGAGCCCGGTGGCGTTGGCAATGGCCGCCATTTCGACGGCGGTCTTTGAGCCATCGACGAACTCGACCAGCATGCGCGGGTTCATATTCCGGCGTTCGGCCTCTTCGCGATAGTCGTCGGGAACCGCGTCATGGTTGAGGGGATTGTTCTTGCCTTTGCCCGCTGAAACGATGGTGTAGCCAAGCGCCGAGGCGAACTCGATCAGTTCCATGCAGGACGAAGGCTCGTCACCGGCACCGACCGTATAGATCACCCCCAGCTTGTCAGCCTGTTGCTTGAGGTAAGGGCCGATGGTGACGTCGGCCTCGACATTCATCATCACCACGTGCTTGCCGTGCTGCATGGCAAGCAGGTCATAGTCGGCGGCCACGCCCGGCTTGCCCGTGGCATCGATGACCACATCGATCAGCGGGTTGGTGACCATCAGCTCCGTGTTCGACGTGATGGCGCAGAGGCCCTGCTCGATGGCAGCAGTGATGGCGCTTTCGCTGTCGGCCTCCCTGGCCCGTTCGCGGTGACCGTAGGCGATGTCCATGGCGGCCAGCGCCGTATGCGGGCGCCGTGTGCCGATCGCGGCAATTTCCAACCCCGGCATCAGCATGCCCTGGGTCACCAGATCCGTGCCCATCTCCCCCGAGCCGATGACACCGATGCGAATAGGCGCACCGGTCTCGGCACGTTGCGCGAGGTCGCGCGCCAGGCCGGTCAGATGGACATTGACCATTAAGAGTTCCCGCTCGTTGAAAGTTGCCCGTTCCTATCATTCCGGCGACAGCGGTCAAACAGGGAGGCGGGCACAAAATGCCGGGGAAGGCGAAAATACAGCGCCGTCACACTTATGGTTAGCGATTTGTCAATGGTTCGTCGCCAAAATCCGGGCAACGAACAAACCGGAAATCCCCTTGCATGCCCACCGCAGCGCCTCAAACCATGTCGCTTCCAAAAGTGATTGATCTCGACGTGATGGATGATGTGCGTGAATGGCTGGTGGAGGCCACGGCGCACGGCGATGTGGACCTCAAGGCTCAGGATATCGAACGCTGTGCCACCAATGCGCTTCTGATGCTGGCCGCCGCCGCCAGGACCGCAAAAACAAACGGATACAAACTGAAAATAAGCCAGCCCAGCGACGCCCTCAACGAGGCGATCACCAGACTGGGCATGGGCCACATCTATGCAGATATGATCGAGGGTCAATAAGATGCGCGTACTGACCGTGGATGATTCACGGACCATTCTGGCCATGTTGCAGCACACGCTCACAGGGGCGGGCTTTGAAGTGTTGCAGGCCGCCGACGGCCAGCAGGGGCTGGATGTTCTCAACTACGAGGATGTCGATCTGGTCATCACCGACATCAACATGCCGGTCATGGACGGGATCGAGTTCATCAAGAATGTGCGGGCGACCGGGCGGCACCAGAGCCTGCCCATCCTGATCCTGACCACGGAAACCAGCCAGGAGAAACGCGAACAGGGCAAGGCGGCCGGCGGGACGGGCTGGATCGTCAAACCGTTTGACCCCGAAAAGCTTATCAGCGTCATCAAGCGCGTGGTGCATTAACCGATCGGTTTTGTAGATGAGTGATCTGGACGAATTCCGCGCTACATATTTTGACGAGTGCGCCGAGCTTTTGCTCGAACTTGAAGAACAGTTCGCAGAAATCGAGGACGGGGACCGCAGCGCAGACCGACTGAATGCGGTGTTCCGGGCCATCCACTCCATTAAGGGCGGCGCGGGTGCCTTCAACTTCACCCGGCTGGTGGAATTCGCCCACAATTTCGAAACGCTTCTCGATCACGTCCGCGACGGGCGGGTCGAAATGACAGAGGACGTTGCGTCCCTGTGCCTGCGTTCCAACGATATCGTGGCCGACTTTGTCGCCGCAGCCCGCGAGGAGCGCGAGCTTGACGCCGACTACGGGGCCGAGGAACTGGCCCGGTTCAAGTCGATTTGTGAAGATGAAGATGACGAACCGATGGAAGAGTTCGACATCGACTTTACCCCGGTTATGGTCGATCTGGACGGCGACAAGGCCGAAACAGATGACGCCGCGGAACCGATTGCCCTCGATCCGGACGAACTGCCCGACAGTTTCGACGTGCCGCCAATGGGGGGCGAGGGCGAATGGCGGCTAAAGTTCACGCCATATTCGCAGCTTTACGAACGCGCCAATGATCCGCTTCTGCTGTTCCGCGAACTGACCACGATCGGCGAGGTGAACATCGAGGCCCGGTTGACCGAGCTGCCGGAATTGACGGCATTCGAGGCGTTCGGCGTCTACTGCTCATGGGACATTTCCATCTCAGGCAAGGATGTGACCGAGGCGCGCATCCGCGAAGTTTTCGAATTCGTCGAGGGCGATTGCGAAATCATCCTGACCGGCCCGGGCGAAGTGCCCGCCTTTGACATTCCCGACCCGTCCCTTTCGGCAATGGCAGATGCGCCGCCTCTGGTGGTTGAAGACGATGAGCCGACGCCGGAAGCTTCTGCACCCGCTGATGTCCCTGCGGCCGAAGAAGAAGCGCTGGATGCCGGACTG
This sequence comes from Devosia sp., assembly GCA_017794705.1. GTDB lineage: Bacteria > Pseudomonadota > Alphaproteobacteria > Rhizobiales > Devosiaceae > IH3. Next base: position 2,371,267 of record CP051235.1, read on the forward strand.
AGCTTTGCCGATCTGGCCGCAGAACTGGCACCGGCCAAGCCCGAAAAGCCTGCCAAACCCGAACCCGAACGTGAACCCGCATCCGCTCAGGCACAGGACAGTTCCGCTTCGGCTTCCGCCAAGACCGCCACTGTCCAGTCGATCCGCGTCGATCTCGACAAGGTCGACCGCGTGGTCAACATGGTGGGCGAACTGGTGATCACCCAGTCCATGCTGACCCAGCAGATGGATGACAATCTGAAATCCCGCTACCAGGAACTGGTGCGCGGTGTCGAAGTTCTGGCCCAGACCACGCGCGGCTTGCAGGATGCGGTCATGGCGATCCGGGCGCAGCCGGTGAAATCGGTTTTCTCGCGCATGCCGCGGCTGGTGCGTGAACTCTCCACCAAGACCGGCAAGTCGATCCGGCTCGAAATGGTTGGTGAGCATACCGAAATCGACAAGACGATCATCGAACAACTGTCCGATCCCTTGACCCACATGATCCGCAATTCCGCCGACCACGGCATTGAAAAGCCAGAGAAGCGGCTTGCGGCGGGCAAGCCGGAACAGGGCATCATCCGCCTGAGTGCCGAACAGGCCGGCGGCTCGATCCTGATCACGGTGCAGGACGACGGCGCGGGCATCAACCGCGAACGGGTTCTGCAACTGGCGCGTGATCGCGGCGTCGTCGGCCCGGATCAGCAATTGACAGACGAGCAGATCGACGAACTGATCTTTGCCCCCGGCTTTTCCACTGCTGAAGCCCTATCCGACATTTCCGGACGTGGCGTGGGCATGGATGTGGTGATCTCCAATATCAAAAAAATCGGCGGCTCGGTGCATGTGCGCTCCTGGCCGGGCAATGGCACGCGCATGCAGCTGCGCCTGCCGCTCACCCTGGCCGTGCTCGATGTGATGCTGGTGCAGGTCTCGGATTCGCCCTACGTCATTCCGCTCAGTTCGATCGTTGAAACCCTGCAGAGCCGTCGCGCCGACTTTGGCGTCACGCCAAGCGGCCGCCGGGTGCTGCAGGTGCGCGGCGAATATGTGCAGGTCGTCGATCTGGCCACCCGCTTCGAACTGCCGACCAGCGCAGACGAGGAAGAGCGGTTCGTGGTGCTGTGTGAAGCCGATGGCGATTCCAAGGTCGCCGTGGTGGTCGACGACATTATTGGCCAGCAGCAGGTGGTCATTAAGAGTTTGGAAGAGAATTTCGAGCGTATTGAAGGGATTGCAGGGGGCACCATCCTTGGTGATGGCAGCGTTGCCCTGATTGTCGATGTGCAAGGTGTGCGTCACACCACCGAACAGAAGTCGGCTGCCTGAGGCAGCGAAGTGAGGAAAAATGGAAGCCCTCGAAACCCGCGACCACGCCTATGACGGAACTGAAGCCGGCACCGCCAACACGATCCAGCTGATCGCCTTTTCCATCGGCGAGCAGGTCTATGGCGTGGAAATCACCACGGTGCGCGAGATCCGTGCCTGGAACGGGGCGACGCCGTTGCCGCGGACCCGCGAGTTCGTACGCGGCGTGATCAACCTGCGCGGCACCATCGTTCCGATCTTCGACCTGCGCGCCCGGTTCGGTGACGGTTTGACCGAAACCACCAAGAACCACGTTGTGGTGGTGATGAGTGTCGGCGAAAAATGGGTGGGTGTCCTCGTTGATGCGGTCAGCGACATCCTGACCATTCCGCGTAACGATGTTCACGCCGTGCCCGAGGGCGACAGCATGGACGCCGAACTCTTGTCCGGGATTGTCACCCATGACGAAAAGATGGTGGGCCTGATCGACCTTCAGGCGATTGTCTCGGGCGTGTCGATGGACGCCTGAACGTAACGACAGTTTCAGGAATACAACAGCCGGCCCTCGGGCCGGCTTTTTGTTGTGTGGATCAGGGAGAAGTCAGAACAGTTCGGGTTCGCCGTGCGGCAGCTTGGCCGCGGCACCGGAAAGCTCTGGCTTTGAGAGTTCATCGAGCGTCAGCCCTTGCCAGATGTCGGTGAACAGACTCTCGTCGACGTCGTGGGCGCGCTCCAGCATATGCTCGACCAGGGTCTGGATGTTCACGCAGCGCTGCTCGATCCTGTCCTGCGCCTGCAGCGCCACAATGATGCGCATGGCCGCGTCCGAGCGCACTGTGTCGCTCGGGGCATCGGATTCCATCAACAGGCTGAGGGCTTCGTTGATCTCGTCCGCCATCTGGCGGGTTTGGCGGACGGTTTCTTCAAGTTCAATTGCCAGCTTCTGAAGGGCCAAACGCTGATCTCCTTTGTGTTGACCCTACAATTAGACGCAAAAGACTAAGCGAGCGTTTCCGATAGCTCTAATATTTCTGCGGACCGGCAGGTGGTTAGCGTTTCCCTAACCACTCATGTGTACGTTCCTCATTGCGTGGGGACGCACCAATGCCAACTACAAGAACAAGACATGCAGTTAGCGCGTAAGCTCCCCGACGAATTCAACAGGGTTGATGTCATCAATGTCCACCAGGGCGACTGCCACGTCTCATCCGATCCGGAGGTGACGCTGTCGACGGTCCTGGGGTCCTGTGTCAGCGCCTGTGTGCGCGACATCATGGCCCGGGTTGGGGGCATGAACCATTTTCTTCTGGCCGAGCAATCCGGCTCTTCGGCCGAGCGGTTTGGCGCTTCGGCACGTTACGGCGCGTTTGCCATGGAAGAATTGATCAACAAGGTACTGTCGGCCGGGACCGGGTCGAAGCACAATCTGGAAATCAAGGTGTTCGGGGGCGGCAACATCAATTCCTCGCTGACCGATGTCGGTGCGGAAAACAGCAAGTTCGTCCGCAATTTCCTGCAGCGTGAAGGCTATCAGATCGTCAGCGAGGACCTGGGTGGCGGATATGCGCGCCGGGTGCTGTTCAAGCCTTTGAGCGGCCGTGTCTTTATCAAGCGCCTTGACAGCATGACGGGTCAGAGCGTGGTGCGCGAAGAACTGGCGATCGCCCGCCGCAAGCCGGAAGTGGCACCGGTGGACGATATCGAATTGTTCTGAGAACAGGCGAACCCCTTGCCTTATTTACCGAATCTAGAGGGGTCGCGGCACAGATTGAGGCAGGGTTTGGTTGGAGATTGACGTTTGAACAGCGACGGCGAATTTGTGCTCAGCGATGCTGAGTTCGAAAAGATCAAGAAGCGCATCTATCAGATCGCCGGCATTTCGCTGAGTGACGCCAAGAAAACGCTGGTACTGTCACGGCTCGCCAAGTTGCTGCGGCAAAACCGGCTTCCGGGTTTCAACGAATATCTCGATTTCCTTGATACGCGGGGAACGCACGACGACCACCAGCAGTTCGTCAATGCGCTGACCACCAACCTGACGCGGTTCTACCGCGAAGATCACCATTTCGATCATCTGTGCCAGAGCATCGGGGAACTGATTGCCCGTGACGTGCCCATGTCGCGCGGTGGCAAACGCTTGCGGCTGTGGTCAGCGGGCTGCTCGACCGGGCAGGAACCCTATACGATGGCCATGGCCCTGATGGCCGCCCATCCCGTTCTGAAAAGCTGGGACTTCAAGATACTGGCGACCGATGTCGACACCGAGGTCGTGGCGCGGGCAGCGACAGGCGTCTATTCGGAAAGTGAACTGGCCGGGCTCAGCAAAGAGCGGCTGGCGCCTTTCGAGCCGATGAGTGACGGACGGGTTCGGATTCCGCAAAACCTCAAATCACTGGTCACCTTCAAGCCCCTGAACCTGCTGCATGAGTGGCCCGTAAAGGGACCGTTCGATGCGATCTTTTGCCGGAACGTGACGATCTATTTCGACAAGCCGACCCAGCGCAACGTGTTCGAACGCTTCCACCAGGTGCTGAAGCCGGGTGGACACCTCTATATCGGCCATTCGGAGAATATCGGCACCGGTGTCACCGGTTTCCGGTCGGTTGGCAAAACCATTTACTGCAATTCGGTCCCACAGGACAAAAGAGCTGTCGCATGAGCATTCGTGTTTTGATTGTCGACGATTCCGCCCTCATTCGCGAGGTGCTTACATCGCTTCTGGCCAAGGAGGGGGACATTGAGGTCGTCGGCTCTGCCGAGGACCCGATCGTTGCCCGGGAAAAGATCAAGCAGCTCAACCCGGACGTGGTGACGCTCGATATCGAAATGCCCAACATGAACGGGCTGGAGTTCCTGTCCAAACTGATGCGCCTGCATCCGTTGCCGGTGGTCATGGTCTCCACCCTGACCAAGCGTGGCGCCAGCGAGACCATGCTGGCGCTGGAACTGGGCGCGGTCGATTTCGCCGCCAAGCCGGGCGCCGATCTTTCAGGGGGTGTCGAAAGCTTTGGCGCGGCGCTGCGGGAAAAGGTCCGGGCGGCGGCCGAGAGCGACGTGCATGGCCGTGCCATGCGGGTCAAGGTGCCGCAACTGCCTGTCAAGACAGCGGCCGGTGCACCGGAGGGTTCAGTGATTGCGATCGGCGCATCGACCGGCGGGGTCGAGGCCATCCAGCAGGTGCTGTCGCGGTTGCCGGCGGATTCACCGCCAACGCTGATTTCGCAGCATATGCCGGCGCATTTCACCGCCCGCTTTGCGCAAAGGCTCAATGATCTTTACCCGTTGCGCGTCGTCGAGGCGCTGGACCGCCAGCCGCTCAAGCGCGGCGAGGTCTATGTGGCGCCGGGCGGCAAGCATTTGCGCATCGAGAAATCTTCCGGTCAGCTCAAGTGCCGGGTCACCGAGGATGAACTGGTCAATGGACACCGTCCCAGCGTCGATGCGCTGTTTCATTCTGTTGCAAAGGTGGTGGGCAGCCGTGCGGTGGGGGCTCTCCTGACCGGTATGGGCCGGGACGGCGCCAACGGCTTGAAGGCCATGCGCGACGCCGGTGCCTATACGGTCGGTCAGGCCCAGGGGTCGGCGCTGGTCTACGGCATGCCGCGCGCTGCCGCCGAAATCGGGGCGGTAGCGGAGGAAGCCAATGTAGAGGAAATCGCCGCGAAACTGGTCAACGCCCTGCTGCGGCGGCCGGCAAGTGCGGCTTAAGCCCTGAAATCCTCAACGTTTTGCATTGAGACGTTGGTAACGGTTTGTGCTGTAGTTTGAGCGTGGGGATGCAGGGCATGATGGTGAAACTTTGGGCTGTGAGTAACAATGCCAAGAGCGAGTGAGATCAGCGTTCTGGTCGTGGACGACCAGCAATCCATGCGTGGAATCTGCAAGTACATTCTCAACCAGTTGGGGTTCAAGGAGATCACGGAAGCCAAGAGCGGCCGTGATGCCTTAGGCAAGCTGGAACATGCCAATTTCGACCTGATCATATCCGACTGGAACATGGATGATGTGGACGGTCTGACGCTGCTCAAGGTGCTGCGCAAGCATCCGCGTACCACCAAGCTGCCGTTCATCATGGCAACGGGCCGTTCCGACAAGGAACAGGTCAAGGAAGCCATCGCCTGCGGCGTGAACAATTACATCATCAAGCCGTTCGACGCGGCGACGATGAAAAAAAGGATCGAAGCGGTTATCGGCGCGCTGAGCTGATCCCGGCCCGAATTCCGTACAATCCGCTACGGGTTCAGCAATCCTTTACGCAATTTGCCTAGATTTTTAGCAGATGGCCGCGCCTGCCGCGGACCGGCAGGGCCGTTCGCGGCCCGACCGGGCTGTGCTGCATGCGCCAGGTTGGGGGAGAATTATGGCCGGTTTCAATCCATTTTCGATGAAGATCGCGGCGAAACTGCCGCTGGCCGTGATCGGTTCGGCGCTTTTGGTGGGGGCCGGTATTGCGGCTGCCAGTTACCTGATTGCGGCTTCGACGGTCGAGGAACTGACCCGGGACAAGCTCGCCACAATCGCCGCAGGCCGGACCAGCCAGATCGAGACGTTTTTCGATGCGGTCCGCCAGGATGTGGTGGCGACCTCGAATTCGGAAGCGACGGCCACCGCCATTCGCGACCTCAATATCAACTGGGGCCAGATCGACGGCGAGGACAAGACCGCCGTATTGCAGGATGCCTACATCACCCAGAACCCGAATTCAGAAGACGAGCGGGCGTTGCTGGACAGTGCAGAGGTCCGGCTCTCCTACAATTTCACCCACAACAAGGTGAACCCGGCTTTCCGCGCGCAGTTGCAGCAGCGCGGCTATGCTGACATCTACCTGTTCGATAATGCCGGCAACATGGTCTATTCGGTCGCCAAGCGCGAGGACTTCGCCCAGAACTTCAACGAGGGCGGTGGCGAGGCTGCTGCGACGCGGCTTGGGGAAGTCTACCGCGCGGCGGCGCTTATCGAAGAGCGTGGGCCGGTGGTATTCGCCGATTTCGCTCCCTACGCTTTCAATCATGATCAGGCGGCAGCCTTCATCGGGGCGCCGGTGTTCAACGCCCGCGACCGCAAGGAAGGCGTGGTGGTGTTCCAGTTACCGATCTCCTCGATCAACGCGCTGATGAATGTCAGCGACGGTCTGGGGGCCACCGGCGAATCCTATCTGGTCGGGTCCGAGACCCAGCTTTTGACCGATCTGACGCATACGGTCGAAAACGACCTGTTCGCGCCCGCCGAAACCAGTCCCGCGATCACGGCGGCACTGGCCGGAGAGGCCGCGATGGGCGTCGGCAGCAGCGTGCTGGCCGACGAGACCTTGATCGTGGCCCGGCCCGTCGCCTTTGAGGGCGCCAACTGGGCCGTGGTTGCCGAAATCGCTTCGGCCGAAGCGCTGACGCCGCTGACCTCGATGCGCAACATGATTCTCGCCGTGGGCGGGGGTCTTTTGCTGCTGGTCGGCGCAGGGGGTTTTGTGTTCTCGCGGTCGATCACCCAGCCCATTTCCCGGCTTACCGGTGTCATGGAAAGCGTGGCCGCAGGCGATACCGAAACCGAAATTCCGGGCACCAATGGCCGCGACGAGCTTGGCGCGATGGCGCGTGCTGTTGAGGTTTTCCGTGAGAACGGGGTGAAGATCTCGGCGATGACGGAAGAGGAGAAGGCGGCTTCGGTGCAGCGGGCCAAGGATCGCTCGGCGATGATGGGGGAACTGCAGCAAGCGTTTGGCGAAGTGGTCGATGCGGCAGTGGCCGGGGATTTCACCAGGCGGGTGACCGCCGAGTTCCCGGACAGGGAACTCAATGTGCTGGCACAGAGCGTCAATTCGCTGGTCGAGACCGTCGAGCGCGGGCTCGGGGATACCGGCGAGGTGCTGTCGGCACTGGCCGAGCTCGATTTGTCCCGCCGGATGGTGGACGATTATCACGGGGCGTTCGGCGAGTTGCGGGACGATACCAATGCGGTGGCCGACAAGCTGAGCGATGTGATCACCCAGCTGCGCGATACCTCGCGCTCGCTGAAGGTGGCGACAGGCGAGATTCTTTCCGGCGCCAATGATCTGTCCGAACGCACCACCAAGCAGGCGGCCACGATCGAAGAGACCTCGGCGACCATGGAACAGCTGGCCACCACCGTTCTCGACAATGCCAAGGCGGCTGAAGGGGCATCGCAGAATGCCCTGTCAGTGAGTGCGGCGGCAGAAGAGGGCGGTCAGGTGATGGGGCAGGCAACAGAAGCCATGCAGCGCATCACATCTTCCTCGGCCAAGATCTCCAACATCATCGGCATGATCGATGACATTGCCTTCCAGACCAACCTGCTGGCGCTCAATGCGTCGGTGGAAGCGGCAAGAGCCGGTGAAGCGGGCAAGGGGTTTGCGGTGGTGGCCGTCGAAGTGCGCCGGCTGGCCCAGAGTGCTGCCGAAGCCTCTTCAGACGTCAAGGCGCTGATCGAACAGTCGGCGACCGAAGTGGATGGCGGCTCGAAACTCGTTGCCGTCGCCTCCGAGAAGCTGATGAGCATGCTGGAAGCCGTCAAGCAGAACGCCGAACTGACCAAGGGCATTGCCACGGCCAGCCGCGAGCAGGCCAGTTCAATCGAAGAGGTCAATGCCGCGGTTCGGCTGATGGACGAGATGACCCAGCACAATGCGGCGCTGGTGGAAGAGACCAATGCGGCGATCGAGCAGACCGAAGCCCAGGCCAACGAACTCGACCGGATCGTCGACGTGTTCCAGATCGACGGCGAGGCGCATCCGACGCCTGCCGAAACCCATGCCCCGCAATCCGCCATCAAGGGCTTGCAGGACAAGGTCAAGGCGGCCGCCAAAACCTATCTCAGCGGCGGTCACAAACCCAATGCCAAACCCGCCCCCGCATCGCAAGGCAACGCTGCCCTTGATGCGGACTGGGAGGAGTTTTGAGCGAAAGCGCCGTCTCAAAGTCAAAGCGCCTCCTTCGGGAGGCGTTCTTGTATCTCAGACTTGGCTTTCCGTGAGCGGGATGGTTCAAACACAAAGGGCAAAGCACGGGGGACCTGATGGCCACGATCGGCATCGTCGCGCACGACCAGAAGAAGGACGACATGGTGGAGTGGACGAAGTCCAACCTGCCGGCGCTGAAGCGGCACAAGCTTTTTGCCACCGGGACGACGGGCGGTGCCGTCATCAAGGCGACAGGGCTTGAGATCGAATTGCTGAAAAGCGGCCCGCTCGGAGGCGATGCTCAGCTGGGCGCCATGATCGTCGAGGGAAAGCTTGATGCCTGCATCTTTTTCATCGATCCGCTGACGGCGCTTCCTCATGATGTCGACGTCAAGGCGTTGACACGGTTGGCGACGCTTTATGACGTGCCCTTTGCCTGCAACAAGTCCACCGCCGACGCGGTGATCGCCTGGCTGGATGCCTGAGTGCAATCCGGCGCGAATTGCGTCAATATGTGCACAGCCGGAGGGGGCCTCAGCATTGACCGGGCGCAAAGCTTGTGTGCAGATGCGCGCCGTTCCCGGCAGGGCTGGGCAAATGGTCTTATTCCGGGGGTCGCGTGACGAGTAGCGCCATAATCGAAGTCAATCATGTGACCAAGAATTTTGGTGGCCTGCGTGCCGTCAATGACTGCTCGTTGCGTGTTGAAGCCGGGTCGGTGACGGGGCTGATCGGGCCAAACGGGGCGGGCAAGACGACCCTGTTCAACATGGTCGCGGGCGCGTTTGCCCCGGACGGCGGGCATATCGTTTTCAATGGCGAAGAGATCACCGGCATGAAGCCGCACGAGCTTTTCGCCAAGGGTTTGCTGCGCACCTTTCAGATCGCCCATGAGTTCTCGCAGATGACGGCGCTTGAGAACCTGATGGTGGTGGCGACCGACCAGCCGGGTGAACATCTGACGCGCACCTGGTTCAATGGCGGGCTGGTGGCTTCGCGCGAGCAGGAGGTGCGGCGCAAGGCCGAGGAAGTCATCGATTTTTTGAAACTCGGCCATGTGCGCACCGAGCTTGCGGGTAATCTTTCCGGTGGCCAGAAAAAACTGCTGGAACTGGGGCGGACCATGATGGTGGACGCCAAGCTGGTGCTGCTCGACGAAGTGGCGGCGGGTGTGAACCGCACGCTGCTCAAGGATTTGGCCAGCAATATCGAGCGAATGAATCGCGAACTGGGCTATACATTCTTCGTCATCGAGCATGACATGGACCTGATCGGGCAACTGTGCGACCCGGTGATCGTCATGGCCGAAGGTGCCGTAATCGCCGAGGGACCGATGTCCGAACTGCGCCAGAACCCGGAAATCATCGAGGCCTATTTCGGTGCCGCCCTGGAGGTGGAATGACCCCGCTTGTTGAACTGGACAATGTGGTGGCCGGGTACGGCGGTGCACCGATCCTGAACGGAATCAATATCGAAATACACGCCTCCGATATCGGGGTGATCATCGGCCCAAACGGGGCGGGCAAATCGACGGCGCTCAAGTCCATCTTCGGCCTCTTGCAGGTCACCGGCGGGGCGATCCGCTTTGATGGCGAAGACATCACCAACCGGCTGCCGGACGCGCTGGTGCCGCTCGGCCTCAGCTTCGTGCCGCAGGAGCGCAACGTCTTCACCTCGATGACAGTGCATGAAAATCTGGAAATGGGCGGCTTCATCCGCGACGACGATCTTTCGGGTACGCTTTCGGAAATCTACGACATGTTCCCCGATCTCAAGGCAAAGCGGCATCAGAATGCAGGCGAACTGTCTGGTGGCCAGCGCCAGATGGTGGCCATGGGCCGGGCGCTGATGAGCCGGCCCAAACTGCTGCTGCTCGACGAGCCGTCCGCCGGCCTGTCGCCACGCTACATGATGGAAATCTTCGAACAGGTGGTGCGGATCAACAAGACCGGGGTGGGTATCCTGATGGTCGAACAAAACGCCCGGCAGGCGCTGGGGTTTGCCAGCAAGGGGTTTGTGCTGGCCAGCGGTCAGAACCGGTTCACCGGCACCGGACAGGAGCTTCTGGACGACCCCGAAGTGGCCAAGAGCTTTTTGGGGGGCTAGCAGAGTGCGTTCAGCGAAAGTGGAAGCCGGTTTTGCGGTTCGACCGCACAACAAGAAGAATGTGCTGCGATGAACGAGCTGATCTTCTTTTTCAACAATGTCGTCGTTTCCGGGCTTGTTCTGGGCTCGATCTATGCGCTCGGCGCCATCGGCGTCACGCTGGTTTTCGGCATCCTGCGCTTTGCCCATTTCGCGCATGGCGACATGATGACGATGGGCGGCTTCGTGGCCTTCCTGCTGGCCAGCCTGTTCGCCGCCTGGGGGTTGACCCTGCCAGTGCCGCTCGGCTTTGCCGTGCTGCCGCTGACCTTTGTGATCACGGCCGCTTTGGCGCTGGGGATCGACAAGGGGTTCTACGCCCCGCTTCGGGCGCGCGGCGCCAAGCCGGTAACCCTGTTGATCGCCTCGATCGGCGTCACGCTGATCATTCAGGGCATGATCCGGCTGTTCTTCGGCACGGGCACCTACAACTTCTTTGAAGGCGCCCCGAAGGAACTCTACCGCATCGAGGTGCCGCTGGAGGAGGCAACCCGCACCATCAACTTCAGTCAGCCGCAGGTACTGCTGTTGCTGGTGACAGTTGTTACCGTGGTGGCTCTGCACCTGTTCCTGACGCGTGCGCGGCTGGGCAAGGCGATGCGGGCCATGGCTGACAATGCCGATCTGGCGCAGGTCTCGGGCATCAACACCGCTCTGGTCGTGCGGGTGACTTGGATCATTGCAGGGGGGCTGGCTGCATTGGCCGGAACCATGCTGGCACTTGACGTGACGCTGAAGCCGGATCTGGCCTTCAACATCCTTTTGCCGATCTTCGCCGCTGCCATCGTCGGCGGGCTTGGGCAGGCCTACGGCGCGATCGCCGGCGGCTTTCTGATCGGGTTCGCCGAGACCGCCGCGATCTTCAACTGGTCGATCCTGTTGCGGCCTTTCCGCGACGCCTTGCCGGAATTCATCGAGATCCCCAATAATCTGGCGCTGGTGCCCACCGAATACAAACTGACCGTGGCCTTCATCATTCTGGTGATCACTCTGCTTGCGCGGCCCACCGGTATTTTCAAGGGGGCGTCGACATGAACCGCCGCACCCTGATCTTTTTTGGCGCGCTGCTGGCCTATTACGCCATTGCAGGCGTGTTCTTCGGCGCCGCCTACATCAGCCTGTTGTCCGTTCAGGCGCTGGCGTTCGCGCTGATTGCGCTGGGGCTGAACATCCAGTGGGGTTTTGGCGGCCTGTTCAACTTCGGCATCATGGGATCGTTGATGGTGGGCGGGTTTGCCGCGACCACAATTTCCTTCCCGGTCAATCCCGAGTTCTGGGCCTCCGACGGGCCGGCGCTATTGGGACAGGTGGCGATTGCCGCCGCGATCGGGGCGGTCCTCGTCATTGCCGCAGGGCAGGCGCATCGGATCGGCATCACCGGACGCTGGAAAACCACGTTGCAGGTGATCGCCTGGTTTGCCGCCTACGTGATCTATCGCAGCCGGATTGATCCGGCGGTCGCCTATATCGAGGCGACCGACGCCGGCTGGATTGGCGGGCTGGGATTGCATCCGATCCTTGGGTGGATATTCGGCGGGGTGCTGGCCGCAGGTGTTGCCTATATCATCGGCAAGGTCAGCCTCGGGCTCAGAACTGATTACCTGGCCATTGCCACCATCGGCATTTCGGAGATCATCCGGGCGCTGATCAAGAACATGGACTGGCTGACCCGCGGCACGTTGACGGTGTCGCCGCTCGACTGGCCGGTGCCAAGGCCGCAAGATCTGCAGGCGATGGGTCTGGCGATCGCGGACTCGTTCGTGGTCGGGCGCGTCGCCTTTTTCGGCGTCTTGCTGGTGGTGCTGGCGCTGGTGCTCTATCTCGTCCAGCGCGCCTATGGGGGGCCGTGGGGCCGCATGATGCGGGCGATCCGCGACAATCACATCGCTGCCGCCGCCATGGGCAAGGATGTCAAATCCCGGCAGCTTGAAATCTTCATTTTCGGCTCGGTGCTGATGGGTATCGGCGGCGCGGCGCTGGTCACGCTCAACCAGATTTTCGACCCGGGCTCCTACCAGCCGATCAACCACACGTTCCTGATCTGGGTGATGCTGATCGTGGGGGGCGCTGGCAACAATTGGGGCGCCGTGTTTGGGGCGCTGTTCATCTACCTGACGTGGATGTTGTCGGATGCCGCGGCGCAATTCCTGTTCAACGGCCTGTCCGATTGGATGGTCACAATGGGCTGGCCGGGCATTCCAGACGTACAGTCTCGGTCCTCGCAGATGCGGGTATTGATCCTCGGCGTGGTGATCACGCTGGCGCTGCGCTACACGCCGCGTGGACTGATCCCGGAAACCTATCAGGCGCGGGACTGAAACGCGGCCGAAAAAACCTGCGATTGATGGTTGACCCTGACGCGGCGTGAGGGTGCATGAGCTTGTTCACCGGAATGAGGTGAAGATGGCGAACTATACAGTCAGGCAAGTCGCGAAGCTCTCGGGCGTCTCTGTGCGCACGTTGCACTATTACGACGAGATCGGCCTGTTCAAACCCACCGATGTGGGGGCGAACGGCTATCGCTACTATGATCGCGCCGCCTTGCTGCGGCTTCAGCAGATCCTGTTCTACCGCAAGCTCGGCATGCCGCTCGAGCAGGTGAAACAGACGCTGGATGCCGAAGATTTCGATCTCGCATCAGCTTTGGCGGAGCACCGCCGGCACCTGCTCGATGAAGTGGTCCGCAATCAGAACCTGATCCGGACGATTGACGAGACTTTGAAGGAATTGAACGGAGAAACGACCATGCCCGATCAGGACAGGTTCAAGGGGTTCGCCCCTGAAAAACAGGCTGAATATGAAGACTATCTGGTGGACCGCTACGGCGATCACGCCAAGCAAAAGATTGCTGAATCACATCAGAGAGTCGGCAAGATGTCGGCCGAGCAAATGGCGGCCATCCAGGCTGAAGGTGATCAGGTCAACAAGGACCTCGTCGCCGAAATCGAACGGGGCGCTGCCCCTGACGATGAAACGGTGCAGACGCTTGTTGGGCGACACCACGCCTGGGTCAGCCATTTCTGGGTGCCCAACGCCGAGGCCTATGCGGGGCTCGGCCAGCTCTATCTGGATCACGAGGACTTCCGGGCCTTTTACGACAAATATGACCCGAGGCTCGTCGAGTTCCTGGCAACCGCGATGAAAATCTACGCCGCCAACGAACTCGGTTGATGCAAATGGCAGCGCCAAAGAAAGAAGGCCCGGGATCGCTCCCGGGCCTTCCAGTTCTTACGCGATAAGCCTTTGGCTTATTCGACCGCGCCGACCAGCGTGAAGGCGCCGTCAACGGCTTCCATCTCGACGATGATGCCGGACACGTCGCCAGCTTCGTCGAAGTCATGCGGGCCACCAGCACCTTCGTAATTGATGTCGGTGCCTGCAGCGATCAGCGCTGCGGCCTTTTCCCACTCGCCGGGAAGGATGATCTCACCCGGAGCGGAGGAGACTTCCCGCAGCGCAGCGGAGAGACCTTCGCGATCGGCGGAGCCGTTCTTCTCGATGGCCAGGGCCAGCATGAAGGCGGCATCATAGGCCTGCGGGGCATAGACGTCGGCCGGGTTCAGGCCGGCTTCGGTGGCCAGGTCAGCATAAACGCTTGCCGATTCGCCTTCGAAGGCACCGGCGCGGGTGGCGATCATGCCGTTGGCGCCGTCACCGACGGCGGCCAGCAGTTCGTCATCGACCATGCCGTCGCCACCGACGTAGGTGACGAAGTTGCCGCTCTCCAGAGCCTGGCGCAGGATGGTCTGGCCGGAACCCGAAGCGTAGGCGAGAATGACGAGGGCTTCCGAGCCGCCGCCGGCCAGTTGGCCGAGTTCAGCGCGGTAGTCCGCCTTGCCGTCTTCGTGGGCGGCGTTGACCGAGATGGAGCCGCCATTGGCTTCAAAGTTTGCCGCGAACACGTCGGCAAGGCCCTTGCCGTAGTCGTTGTTGACGTAGGTCAGGGCGACGTCGGTGATGCCCTTGGAGATCAAAAGATCAGCGAGCTTCACGCCCTGGAAGGCGTCCGACGGTGCCGTGCGGAACACAAGGTCATTGTCTTCCAGCGTGGTCAGAACCGGTGCGGTCGCCGACGGCGAGATCTGCACCATGTTGCCCGGAATGCCGGCAGCGGTGGCAGCGCCTACCGTGGCGCCGGTGCAGAATGCACCTACCATGGCGGTGACATTGTCGGTGTTGACCAGCTTGTCAGCAGCGGGGCCGGCAACCGACGGGTCGCAGGCGCTGTCGCCGACAACGCTGGACAGGGTGCCGCCGTCAAGGATGCCGCCCTGAGCATTGACGTGGTCGATGGCGAGTTGCGCACCGGCAACGATCGGGGGAGCCAGCGCTTCAATCGGGCCGGTCAGGTCGCCCAGAATGCCGATGGTGACATCTTCAGCGTTCGCGGGTGCGGCAACGGAAAATGCCGTTGCGGCTGCGACGCCGAGCAGTGCGATTTTGAATTTCTGCATGTTTTCCCTCAGTGTCTTGGTGTTGCCGCGCCGCCCGTGCCCAGATGGCCACAGGTGCGCCTGCAACATTTTGATGGGGCAGGATTTTCCCGCCCGCTGGCGCCACATTTGCACAATATGACGGCCAGAGTCACCACCCATGTGCGACGAGCATGCCTGTTGCTTAACGGCGGGGCCGGTGCCATCTTCCGGCGCAGGTTTGAGGAGAAACTCATGCGGGGTCAAAGGTTTGGACTCGAAGCGGCGCGCCTGGCCCTCTTGGTGATTCTGGCGCTGTTTCTGGCTGCGCCGGTCACCGGTCAGGAAACCGTAGACAGTCCCTCGTTCCTCTCCCCGGAGAATTTCGGCGAGACCGTTGAGCCCGAGGCCCCTGCCGCGCCAGTGCGCTGCGGCGGCGTTCCCATCGCCATTGCCCGGATGCAATGGCCGTCCTCGGCGCTTCTGGCGCACATTCATGCCCTGATCCTGTCGCGGGAAATGGGTTGCGAGGTCAGTGTGGTGGGCGGCGATCTGGTCGGCACCGTTTCATCCATGGCCACCACCGGCCAACCCGCCATTGCGCCTGAAGTCTGGGTGACGCGGATTTCGCAAATCTGGAATTCAGCTATCGAGTCCCAACGCCTGCGTCCGGCGGGATCGACCTTTGCGGGCAGCGCGCTTGAAGGCTGGTTCGTGCCCGAACATCTGGCCCAGCGCTTTCCGGAACTCGGTAATGCCGATCAGCTGCGTGACGTGGCTTTGCAGGTGAGACGAGAAGACGGGGAAGACCTGACCTTCATCTCCTGCCCGCCGGATTGGGCCTGTTCGGTGATCAACCGCAACCTGATCGCCGCGCACGGGCTGACCAATCTTGTAGAGATCGTCGAGCCGGCCAACCGGTTCGAACTGGATACGCTGATCGCCCAGTCGGTGTCGCGCAGCCGGCCGGTGTTCTTTTATTACTGGCAGCCCAATTCGGTGCTGGCGCAGTTCGACTTCAAGGAACTTTCCATGGGCGTGCATGATGCGACGGCCTATACATGCCTCGCCCGGCGCAACTGCCCCAATCCGCAACCCTCGGGCTTTGTGCCCGAAACCGTGTTTATGGTCATTCCGGACTGGGTCTACAATGATGTGCCCGAAATCAGCGACTATCTGATCCGCGCCTCGATCCCGCTCAACGAGTTGAACGAACTCATGGCCTGGCAGGCTGAGAACGATGCCGGATTTGAAGAGGCGGCCGAGCATTTCGTCGCGACACGTTCCGAAATCTGGCAGAACTGGCTGCCCGCGAATTAAGAATTGGACGGACGAAACACCGGCCGGAGCTGTCACTTGCACCGGCTTGCCCCCGGCGCGTATAAGGGCGCCAAGTTCGATCAACCCGGAGAGCCGCAGTGGACATCAAACGCATCAATGATTCGGTCAGCGTATCAGGGCAGATCAGCGTTGATGATGTCGCCGCCATCAAGGCCACCGGCTTCGTGTCGATCGTCAACAACCGGCCTGATGGCGAGGCGCCAGATCAGCCGGACAATGCCTCGATCGAGGCAGCCGCCAAGGCCGCTGGCCTGAAGTATCATTTCATCCCCATGGGGCGCGAAGGGGTGTCAGCGCAAATGGTGGAACAGACCCGCGCCGCACTCGATGAAGCGGGCGGACCGGTGTTCTGTTATTGCCGTACGGGCACGCGCTCGACCACATTGTGGGCGCTGTCCCAGGCAGGCCGCCAGCCGGCCGAAGACATTGTCTCAGCGGCCGCTAATGCCGGCTATGACATGTCACACCTGACCGGTCATCTCAGCTGATCCACGCCAGCGGCTTGCCTTTTGGCGCGTGAGCGTCAAAAACAATCCTCCAGAGGCGTCCTCCCGCGCCCCTGATCCCTTGAACGACTTGTGGTGCCATGCCGATCAAAAAAATCCTCGTCGCCAATCGCAGCGAAATCGCCATCCGTGTTTTCCGGGCCGCCAACGAACTGGGGCTGAAAACCGTCGCCGTCTATGCCGAAGAAGACAAACTGGCATTGCACAGGTTCAAGGCTGACGAGGCCTATCAGATCGGCAAGGGGCTGGGTCCCGTCGAAGCTTATCTGCAGATCGACGAATATATCCGCATCGCCAAGCTGAGCGGCGCCGACGCCATTCACCCGGGTTACGGTCTTCTGTCGGAGAGTCCGGAATTCGTCGATGCCTGCTTCGAGGCGGGGATCACTTTCATCGGCCCCAAGGCGCAGACCATGCGCGATCTGGGCAACAAGGTGGCCGCGCGCAACATGGCAATTGCCGCCAAGGTGCCGGTGGTGCCGGCCACAGAACCCTTGCCCGACGACATGAACAAGGTGGCCGAAATGGCCGCCGAGATCGGCTACCCCTTGATGCTCAAGGCATCGTGGGGCGGTGGTGGACGCGGCATGCGCCGCATCGCCGACGAGAAGGCCCTGCGCGAGGAAGTGCCCGAAGCCAAACGCGAGGCCAAGGCGGCGTTCGGCAAGGACGAGATGTATCTTGAAAAGCTGATCGAGCGGGCGCGTCACGTCGAAGTGCAGTTGCTCGGAGATGATCACGGCAACCTCGTACATCTCTTCGAACGCGACTGTTCGGTGCAACGGCGCAATCAGAAAGTGGTAGAGCGCGCGCCCGCGCCCTATCTCAATGCAGAGCAGCGCAATGGGCTGACCGATTCTGCCCTGCGGCTCGGCAATGCCGCCAGCTACCGCTGCGCGGGCACCGTTGAATTCCTGATGGATGCGGACACCGGTGAGTTCTATTTCATCGAGGTCAATCCGCGTATCCAGGTTGAGCACACGGTCACCGAAGAAGTGACCGGCATTGATATCGTCAAGGCGCAGATCCACGTGATGGACGGGGCGGTGATCGGCACACCGGAATCCGGTGTCCCCGCCCAGGACAAGATCAAGCTCAACGGTCATGCCATGCAGTGCCGGGTCACCACCGAGGACCCGGAAGAGAACTTCATTCCCGACTATGGCCGTATCACCGCCTACCGCGGCGCCACTGGTTTCGGGGTGCGGCTTGACGGCGGCACAGCCTATTCAGGCGCGGTGATCACGCGGTACTATGATCCGCTTTTGGAAAAGGTCACTTGCTGGGCGCCGACCCCTGAAGAAACCATCGCCCGGATGGACCGCGCCCTGCGCGAATTCCGCATCCGCGGCGTGTCGACCAATCTGATGTTCCTTGAAAACATCATTGGCCACCCCAGTTTCCGCGACAATTCCTACACGACCCGGTTCATCGACAATACGCCGGAACTGTTCGACTTCCCCAAGCGTCGCGACCGCGCGACCAAGCTGTTGACCTATCTGGCCGACGTCACGGTCAACGGACATCCCGACGTCAAGGGGCGGCCCGAGCCGATGGAAGATGCGCCGCAGCCGGTGGTGCCCGATTTCGGCTCCGGGGACATCAAGGACGGCACCAGCCAGATCCTTCACGACAAGGGGCCCGAGGGGCTGGCCGAATGGATGAAGGCACAAAAGCAGGTGCTGTTCACCGATACGACAATGCGTGACGGCCACCAGTCGCTGCTGGCGACCCGCATGCGGACGCATGACATTGTCCAGATCGCCGAGGCCTATGCCCGCGGTCTGCCCAACCTGTTCTCGCTGGAATGCTGGGGCGGGGCGACGTTCGATGTGTCCATGCGTTTCCTCAATGAGGACCCCTGGGAGCGGTTGGCCAAGATCAAAAAGGCAGCGCCCAACATCATGACGCAGATGCTGCTGCGCGGCTCAAACGGGGTTGGCTACACCAATTATCCGGACAATGTGGTCCGGTTCTTCGTCGAGCAGGCCGCCAAGGGCGGCGTCGACGTGTTCCGCGTCTTTGACTGTCTCAATTGGGTCGAGAACATGCGCGTCTCCATGGATGCGGTCATCGAGGCGGGCAAAGTCTGCGAAGGCGTCATTTGCTACACCGGCGACATGCTCGATCCCGACCGGGCCAAGTATGACCTCAAATATTATGTCGGACTGGCCAGGGAACTGGAGGCGGCGGGCTCGCACGTTCTGGGCCTCAAGGACATGGCGGGCCTGCTCAAGCCTGCAGCCGCAAAGAAACTCATCGAGACCCTGAAGCAAGAAGTCTCGATGCCCATACATTTCCACACGCACGACACATCGGGCGCCGCTGCGGCAACCGTGCTGGCCGCCGTTGATGCGGGCGTGGATGCGGTTGATGCGGCGATGGATTCGTTTTCCGGCACCACCTCGCAGCCCTGTTTCGGTTCGCTGAACGAGGCGTTGCGCCGCA
This sequence comes from Devosia sp., assembly GCA_017794705.1. Taxonomy (GTDB): domain Bacteria; phylum Pseudomonadota; class Alphaproteobacteria; order Rhizobiales; family Devosiaceae; genus IH3. The sequence goes on from CP051235.1 coordinate 2,390,319, forward strand.
CCGAACGCGATCCGGGTTTCGACCCCGAAGTGATCCGCAGGATTTCCTTTTACTGGGAGGCCGTTCGCCACAAGTACCGCGCCTTCGAAAGCGATCTGCGCTCAGGCGCTTCGGAGGTTTATCTCCACGAAATGCCGGGTGGGCAGTTTACCAATCTCAAGGAGCAGGCACGGTCGCTGGGCCTGCAGAGCCGCTGGCATGAAGTCGCCGAGACCTACGCCGACGTCAACCAGATGTTCGGCGATATCGTCAAGGTGACACCCTCGTCCAAGGTGGTGGGCGACATGGCCCTGGCCATGGTTTCCTCCGGGCTGACCCGCGCCGACGTGGAAGATCCCAAGCGCGAAGTCTCGTTCCCTGATTCAGTGGTCGATTTCTTTGCCGGGGGGCTTGGCCAGCCGCCAGGCGGATTCCCCGAGGCGCTGCAGAAAAAGGTGCTGAAAGGCAAGAAGCCGTTGATCGAACGGCCCGGCAAGGGGCTAAAGCCCGCCGATCTGGAGGCGGAACGCAAGAAGGTGGCCGAGGAACTGGGGGTCGAGATTTCCGATCTGCACCTGGCCTCCTATCTCATGTATCCCAAGGTCTTCACCGAATTCATGCGCTCACAGGATCTTTACGGACCTACCGAAGTTATCCCGACGCTGGCCTTTTTCTATGGGCTGCACGACAGCGATGAACTGCATGTCGATCTGCGCGCCGGGGTGACGCTGGTTGTGCGCTATCTTGGCCGGACCGAACCCAACGAAAAGGGCAATGTCCGGGTGTTCTTCGAACTCAACGGCCAGCCGCGTTCTGTCTCCGTGCCTGACCGGGCGGTGGCCGGTGAAATCGTCAGCCGACCGAAAGCGGCTGCCGGCGATCCGAAACAGGTGGGCGCGCCGATGCCGGGCGTCATCTCGACGTTGGCCGTCAAGGTCGGTCAGGAGGTTGCTTCAGGCGATGTGCTCTTGTCCATCGAGGCGATGAAGATGGAAACCGCCATTCATGCCGATGTCGATGGCAAGGTTGCCGAGGTTACTGTCGGCCCGGGCGATCAGATCGACGCCAAGGATCTTCTGGTCCGCTTCGAGTAGTTTCAGGGGCGGGCTCATTGAGGTCGGGGTAACGCACTTCGTCTGGCAGACGCGAGACGATCCAGCGGGTCGCCATGCCGATGATCAAGACGTCGTCGATGATGCCGAACAGGCCCAGAAACTCGGGCAGAAGGTCGATCGGGCTGATCACGTAGATGACCAGACCCAGCATGGCCGCCTTCAGATAAAGCGGCGTTGAGACGTGCCAGAAGGCGCGCCACAGGGTGACGATATCATTGCGCAGCACATAGAGCCGGGTCAGAAATCCCATGGATTTTCCCCTTTCACCCAGTTGATATGGGCACGACTTAGCGTGCCTGCAACCGGATAACGGCCTGCGGCGTGTCAGGGTTCCCCCTCCGGGAGGGGATCGAGATAGGGCCAGCCGTCGTCGTCGAAGTGCAGCGGGGCGATCTGCAGGCGCGGCACGCCACCAGCGTCCCGGTCGTAGTAGTGATAGGCCAGCCAGGGTTCGCCGCCACGGTGGAATACTTCCTGCCCGCCCGGTCCGCGGAAGCGGCCCACCGCCGCCTGCACTTCAGTGCCGCCGCCCTCCAACATCGGCGTGCCATCGCGATCAAGGTACGGGCCGCGAATGCTCTCGGCGCGTCCCACCATGATGCGGTAGGTCGAGGCGACGCCCCGGCAACAGGCGTCAAACGACACGAACAGGAAGAAATAACCATCCCTCTCAAGGATGGCCGGGGCTTCGATGGCGCCACCCCCGCGTGAGGCGATCGGCAGCGGTGCCATGCGATTGCGCTGCATTCCTGAAACCGGGTCGATCTGGATCAGCCGTATCCCGTCCCAGTGTGATCCGAATGCCAGCCATGCCGTGCCGTCTTTGAGATCAATCCGGAACGGATCGATGGCATTGTAATCCGAAGAGGTCTGGGAACGCGTCACCAGTCCCTGGTCGACCCAGCCGCTTGCCGGATGGGACACGTCAAACGCCTCGTTGGTCATCAGGCCAATGACCGAGTTGTTCCGCCCGAAGGTCGAGCCGGAATAGTAAAGGTAGTGGACGCCGTCCCGTTCGCTGATCGAGGGCGCCCAGAGGTTGGGCGGAGTGAGGCCCAGTTCCTCGATCACCCACGCTGGCATGCCGCCGGGCAAGGCGCCGGTTTCTTCCCAGGTGATCCCGTCCGGCGAATATTTGGTACGAGGTGTGCCGCCGTCACCGGCCCGCTCGACGCCGGTCGCAAACGAGGCCAACCGTCCGTCTACCTCGATCACCGAGGGGTCGTGGATGGCGATATTGCCCTCCAGAACCGGCTGAGTCTGGGCCATGGCAGACTGTCCCACCAAACAAAGGGCGAGGAAGATGCGGGATGTCCAGGTCACGCCGGCCTGGCCCGCACCATTTCGACGGCTTTGGCGATGCGGCGCTGGCGTGTCTCGTCAGATTTCGCCTCGTTGATTGCGCGCACATGTTCCTTGCGGTGTGACGGTGCCAGCTTGTCAAACGCAGCGCGCAGACCTTGGCTGTTCAGCGCGTCGGCAAGATCCTCGGGCAGTTCAATCTCGACCGGGGAAGTGTCCACTTCAAGTTCGACGTCCAGAACCTCGCCGCCTTTGAGACCCGCCGCCTCGCGCCGTTCCTTGCTCACCGGGATCATGGTCTTGCCGCCCATCGAGCCGGGCGTGACCTGAAATGAGAAGCCGTTGAGGGTCACCTTCAGCCGCGGCCGCTTGCCCGCGCCGAGCTCATCGAGCACTGAATCCGGAATTTCGATGCCGGTATTGTTGCCCGTCAGTTTCAGTTCCGCCGTGTACTTCACCCGAAGAACTCCCTCAGAACGGGGGCGATGACCTCCGCCTTCACGCTGTGATTAAGGCCTGGCAAAGTCCTGTAAGTGGCGTTGGGCAAGACCTCCGACCATTGCTTTTGCGCGTTGCGCATATAGGCAGGGCTCTTGCCTCCATCCATGACCAGGGTCGGTGCGTCAATGCCCGTCCAGTCGGCCTGTTTCAGCGGTTGCTGATGCTGAAAGGGCTCGACGATATCGAGGTCGTGGTGAAGGGTCAGCGCCGACTTGCTCAATTGTTTCCACACCGGGGTCAGCGACATGATCCAGACCATGAAGCCCGGCGTGCCGACGCGTTTCAGAAACATCTTGAGGACGTCGCCGGTACGGTTTTCCACAACAGCCCGGCGCATCTCGGGCATGAAATTTTCCGGCAGGGTCGGATAATTCTCGTCCACCACCATTGGCCCCTCATAGAGCACCAGTTTCTTGATGCCCTTGAGTTTTCTGGCCGCGTGCGCCGCCAGCAGGGCGCCGGATGAGACGCCCAACACAAAGGCCTGGCCGCCTGCGGCTTCGAGCATGGCCTCGATATCCCCGATCTCCTTGTCGAGGCTCCAGGGTTCGGTGTCGCCGCTTTCGCCGCGCCCGCGCCGGTCATAATAGTAGACCTGATAATCCTGCCCCAGCGCCTCGGCGATGTCCTTCATGGGGCCGAACGTGCGGTGGCAGAGTGCCCCGTCGACCAGCAGCACACCAGGGCCGGCCCCTTCGATCGAGTAGGCGATCTCGGTGCCGTCTTTCGACGTCGCAAAGGCCATTCTATTTCCTCTTTTTTGCGTCTGCCGCGGCGTTCTCGGCCAGCCGGGCGGCCACGATACCCGTTACCAGTTTTTCGGACAGCGGCCGGTCCGGCTGGAACTGGATGGTGCCCTTGGAGGTCTGTTCGGCATTGGGGTCTTCGGCCACAAGGTCCCAGATATGGTCGCTCATCGGGAAGAATGAACAGTGGTTCTTGAAGGCGGAATAGGAGACCAGCACGCGGCCCTGCCGGAAGCCGGGCATGCCATAGGTGATCACCTCTTCTGCGTCCGGCGCTGCGCGTTTGATCATGGCCCGCAAGTCCTGAAGCGCCCGGCGCTTGGCGGGATCTTCAACCGCCGCCAGATAGGCATCCACGTTTTTTGTCATTCAGCGTTCGTCCCGCCCTTCATATAATCCTCAGCCTTGCGCATGGTCTGCAGCCCCAGCTTGTCGGCATCATAGCCCAATGCATCCTGGCGCGCAGCCATGTTCGGAAAGCGCATGTTCATGGTCACCAGGGTGCCGCCGTTCTTGTCTTCAAAGGTGATCCTGGCATCAAATGCGTCCGGATCGTCCTTTTTCGTGCCGTGGCGGTGGGTGATGAGGTCCTTGGGCGAGATGTTTGTGTACTGATGGTAATTGTGAAAGCGGGTCCCGTCGGGCGCGACCATGATGAATTCCCAATAACCTCCGGTGCGTGTGTCTGACCCGATATGCTCGATGGTGAAGCCGTCCGGACCCCACCAGTGCACCAGATGTTTCGGATCGGTCCAGACTTCCCAGACCATCGCGCGATCGGCTGCATAGTGATGCGACAGCGTGATTTCAGGCGCGTCTTCCGGCACCAGAGCGTTCTGATTACTCAACATTTGTTCCTCCTCCGGACTTGAGTTTTTCCATGTAGGCTTCCAGCCGTTCGTGTCCGACCTTGATCATTTCCGTGAAGCCACGGGCGATCTGATCGTCGCGGAAGGCGATCGTGGGCGCGCGGACGGTGACCGTCACCACGGTGCGCTCCCCTTGCGGTTCAATGTCGATCACCGTGTGAAGTTGCATCTCCGGCAACCCTTCGAAACCGCCCCGCCACTCGTAGGGTGCATCGCGATAGACAAGCTGTTGAGGCTCGGTGATTTCCAGATAGACGCTGGAATAGCCGAATTCCTGGCCATCCTTGAAGCGCATGACGACGCGCCAGACCCCGCCAACCCTGAGGTCGACTTCCATCACCGGGTTGGTCGAGCCGTGCGGTCCCCAGAAATGCTTGAGATGTTCGGGTACAGTGTAGCATTCCCAGATCAGCGCCTGCGGTGCCGAGAAGCTGCGCACCATAGTGAAGCTGGGATCATCGGCTGGAATTGTAACTGTGAAATCGTCCATCTGGTCACTCAGTCGTCGCGTTCGGTTTTCTGCAAAAGTGTCAGGTAGTTCTCGAGCCGGTCCATGCGCGCTTCCCAAAGCTGGCGATACTCGGCCAGCCATTTGTCGACTTCGCGCAACGGCACAGGATTGAGCTTGCGCGGGCGGTATTGGGCGTTTCGCCCCTGTTCAACCAGTCCGGCGCTCTCCAGCACCTTCAGATGCTTGGAAATAGCCGCCATCGACATGTCATAGGGTTCGGCCAGTTCCTGCACCGTTGCTTCGCCGGTCGCGAGGCGGGCCAGCATGCCGCGCCTTGTGGGGTCGGCGAGGGCGGACAACAAGGTGCTGAGCGGATCGGACGCGGCCATCCGGATCAGCTCTCTCGCCTTAGCGGAAACAGCGCGCGCAGAGCCGCATCCCGCAGATACAGGCCGCCCCAGACGAAAAGGCCGAGATAGACGCCAAAGAGTACATGGGAGAAAAGTGGACTGCCGATCCGCACATGCGTGGCCACCGCTCCACCCAGATAAGCCGAGATCAGAACCGCACCAAGAAGTGCGGTGCGCGGCCAGAGATAGAGCAGCGTGCAGCCAAGCAGAATTGCACCGAGGGTCCGGCTGACCGCTGTGTCGGTGGGCCAACCCAGGTCCGCTTGGGTTTGGGTGACCATTTCGAGCGGCACCAGCTTCATGCCTGCATCCATCAGCAGGAACAGGGCAGCCAGAACAGTCAGCACCCAACCTGTAATGCGAACAGCGCGCGAGGTTTCAGTTCGGTTTTGCGCCATGATATGTTTCTCAACCATATGGTTATTAACTAATTGGTTGAATACAGATGTGTTGAGGTGCTGTCAATCACCAACTCTGCGTCATGTTGCGCAGGTCAGATCAAAGGACTATTTCAGGGGCAGCGAGGTACAGCATGGCCGGACCGGCAGAACGCAGAAAATCAGTGGGTGTGGATGTTGGCGGCGTCATGGTTGGCGGCGGCGCGCCGATTGTCGTGCAGTCAATGACCAACACTGACACAGCCGATGTTGATGCCACCGTCAAACAGGTCATCGCCCTGCACAATGCCGGTTCGGAAATCGTGCGCATTACCGTCGACCGCGATGAATCCGCCGCGGCTGTGCCCATCATCCGCGACCGGCTGATGGTTCTCGGGCATGATGTGCCGCTGGTCGGCGATTTCCACTATATCGGCCACAAGCTTCTGACCGATCACCCCGCCTGTGCCGAGGCGCTTGCCAAATACCGGATCAACCCGGGCAATGTGGGGTTCCGCGCCAAGCGTGACACGCAGTTTGCAACCCTTATCGAACTAGCCCTCAAACATGACAAGCCGGTACGCATCGGGGTCAACTGGGGCTCACTTGATCAGGAATTGCTGACCCGGCTGATGGATGAAAATAATGAAAGGTCCGAGCCCTGGTCGGCCAATCGCGTCATGCGCGAGGCGATCATCCAGTCGGCCCTGCTCAGTGCCGAGCGGGCCGAGGAAATCGGGCTCAGCCGCGACAGGATTATCCTGTCGACCAAGGTTTCGGACGTGCAGAACCTGATCTCGGTATACGAAGATCTCGGGTCACGTTGCGACTATGCGCTGCACCTCGGGCTCACCGAGGCCGGCATGGGCTCAAAGGGCATTGTCGCCTCGTCCGCCGCCATGGGCATCCTTCTGCAGCAGGGCATCGGCGACACGATCCGCATTTCCCTCACCCCCGAGCCGGGCGGTGACCGGACACTCGAAGTCAAGGTTGCCCAGGAATTGCTGCAGACCATGGGCTTCCGGCAGTTCGTCCCGGTAGTTGCCGCCTGTCCGGGCTGCGGCCGCACCACCTCGACCACTTTCCAGACATTGGCGCAGGAAATCGAGGCGCACCTGACATCCTCCATGCCCGTCTGGCGCGAGACCTATCCAGGTGTTGAAAACCTCTCCGTCGCCGTCATGGGCTGCATCGTCAACGGGCCTGGTGAGAGCAAACATGCCGACATCGGCATTTCCTTGCCCGGCACCGGCGAAAGCCCCGCTGCGCCCGTCTTCGTTGATGGCGAAAAGGTCGCCACGCTGCGCGGCGACGACGTCGCCAACCAGTTCAAGCAGATGGTCGCCGACTATATCGAGAAACGTTTTGGCGCGGGCAAGGCTGACGCGGCTGAGTGATGGCTGCAGAAAAGCACATCCCTGACCCGCGTGTTCTTGCCGTCTTCGACCAGATGATCGCCGGCGTTCCGGGGGTGGAGCGCAAGGGCGACCAGAACCCCTATTGTTCGATCAATGGCAACATGTACACGCAAATGTCGAAGCTCGACCGTATCGGAATTCGCCTGAGCAAGGCCGACCTCGCTGAATTCCGCAAGTCCTTCAATGCGCCGTTGCATGAGGGTTATCCCGGCTTTTTTCATAAGGAATATGCCGAGGTGCCCGAAGTGCTCTTTGATCAAGTCGAGGTGTTGAAGGCCTGGTTCAAGAAGAGCCACGACCATGCGGCGGGTCTGAGGCCAAAGCCCACATCAAAACCGTCTAAGTGATTACATCATCTCGATGGCGAGCAACGCGGAATGCTCGGTCGGCAGATACTCCACGTCCATACCCGCTTCAACCGGTCCTTCCCTGCGCACACGCGCATAGATCCCCGGCCGTTTCGCCTTGTGGAATTTCCTGACGAACATCGGGTCGTTCATGCGGCGGGCGAGGGTGACGCAGGGGATCCGGGGGTAGGTGACTTCCAGCAGCACCTCGCCGATCCGGAACTGGTCGCCGACCTGGATGGTGGCGCTTTCCAGTTCCGAGAATGTGAGGTTCTCGCCGAACGTGCCGGGCAATAATTCCTGCCCCAGCTGTTCGGCCCACCAGTCATAGTCCGGCTGTCCGTAGATGTAGACGGCCTGATCGAGCCCGCCGTGGTTTTCGGTATCGACGATGGCATCGTTCTCCAGTCCAAGTGGATGGATCATGACAGGGCCGGCTTGCGGTTGTTTGAAAATGCCGGAAGTGCCCGACTTGCCCTCGATAGGTTGCGGTGTGCCAACATTGACGGAGAGCAGTTGCATGGGAAATCCTGGTGACGCGTTCAGCGGGCCAGCGGGTCGCTCAGCCGGGCCTTGATGGCCTTGATCATGGGTTCGGTAGCGGCGCGGCCGGCGGCAACGGCGTCGGCGGCGTGGTCGAAATCCATCAGGCCGATCTGCGCCACTGCCGGGGCGATCTGGACGTGGGGCGGTTCCCCTGCCAGCCGCGAGCGGGTGATCTGGTCCTGCATGATGTTGATGGAATTGGCCAGCACGTCGAAATAACCGGGCGCATCGCCATTGCCGAACAGTTTGATGCCCTCGGCCTGCTGGCGCAGCGAAGTCGGCAGTTGCCGGACCATGTCGATCAGATTTTCCGTTTTCTCAGTCTTGGCCGGGGTCGGGGCGACGGGTTTCTGCCGTGTCAGCCGCCGCCCCAACAGGTCCTCGTTCAGCCGCACCGCGATAATGAAATCGGCGCCCATCGCCCGGCACAGCGAGACCGGCACCGGGTTGACCAGGCCGCCATCGACAAGCCAGCGGTCATCAAGGTCGACGGGGCTGAAAATGCCGGGCAGGGCGATGGAGGCGCGGATGGCGCTGTCGAGCGGACCTGACTGCAGCCAGATCTCGCGGCCGGAGGTCAAATCAGTGGCCACCGCCGCGAAGGGAATGTCGAGGTCCTCGATATTGCGGTTGCCGCCGAGATCGGCAAGCCATTTGATGATGCGGGCGCCATCGACAATGCCGCCGCTCAACAGGCCGACATCAACCATGGAGACAATCGTGCGCCAGTCGGCCTTCAGTGCCCAGTCCCTCAACTGGTCGAACCTGCCGCTGGCATAGAGCCCGCCCACCAGCGCCCCCATCGAGGTGCCGCACACGACATCGGGGACGATGTCCGACTCAAGCAAGGTTTCGAGCACGCCAACGTGGGCCCAACCCCGCGCCGCGCCGCTGCCCAGAACCAGTCCGACTTTCGGGCGCCGCATCAACTGTCCCGATCCGCGAAAAAGCGGGCGGTGGCACGCAGGCCGTCAGCCTCCTTGCCGAACATGGACAGGGCGGTGATGGCGTGATGGATGGTGTCGCCCAGCCGCCGTTCGGTGGCTTCCAGCCCGATGCGGCTGACCAGCGTCGGCTTGTGGCGGCCGGCGTCTTTCTGAGTGGCCTTGCCGAGGCGCGCCGCGTCCGAAGTGACATCCAGAATGTCGTCCGCCAGCTGGAAGGCCTGTCCAGCCAGTGCGCCGTAGCGGGTGAGCGCGGCCAACTGGCCGTCGTCGGCCCCGCCGATAAGCGCCCCCGTGCGCACCGCCCCGCGGATCAGCGCGCCGGTCTTCATCGCCTGCATTTCGATGATGGCGTCTTCATCGAGCGCAGCGCGTTCCCCCTCAAGGTCGCGCATCTGTCCGCCTACCATGCCTGCGACGCCAGAGGCTGTGGCCAATTCGCCGATGACGGCGGCCGGAAGTCCGGATTGCGCGAGCAAGGCAAAGGCTTCGGTCAAAAGCGCGTCGCCGGCGAGGATGGCAGTCGCTTCGTCAAACGCCTTGTGGACGGTGGGTTGGCCGCGCCGCAGATCGTCGTCGTCCATGGCCGGCAGGTCATCGTGGATCAGCGAGTAGCAGTGCACCATTTCAACAGCTAGGGCCGCGGGCAGCACCCGCTCGCGGTCAACGCCGAACACTTCGGCGGCCTGCACCACCAATAGCGGACGCAGCCGCTTACCGCCATTCAGTGCCCCGTGGCGCATGGCCGCGATCAGCCGCTCGGGCGGGGTGCCGACCCCGCTCAGGCCATCAGCCGTCAGGTGCCGGTTAAGGCCCTTTTCGACCCATTCGGCCACGGTGCGCATCTGGTCAGCGAAATCATTCATTGCGCCTTGCTAGCCGTTGGGCTAAAGCGCCGCAAGAGACCGGTGCGCCGCCCCTGCGGCTTTTCGTCGAAGGGGGTAGCCAAAGCGCGGCTTTGCCAGTATAACGCGCGCCGATCCAAGCAGAGATTTCATTGTACCTGCTCATTTCGCCGCATGACGGCATCTGGGACGGTGCGACATTGATGGAGCAAGACCCATGGCAGTGCCCAAGCGCAAAACCACGCCGTCCAAGCGCGGCATGCGCCGTTCCGCCGACGCCCTTAGCCGTCCCGCCTATGTCGAGGACAAGGATTCCGGCGAACTGCGCCGCCCGCACCATGTCGATCTGAAGACCGGCATGTATCGCGGACGTCAGATCCTGGCCGCCAAAGACTAGTCTTTTACGTGCCGGAAACGGAAAATATTCGGGCCGTTCCCCGTTGGGGAGCGGCCCTTTTTGTTGCATAAACGGTCCCAAATGACTGGCCAGAGGCGAAGCGAATGACCAACCGCATCGAACGCGATTCCATGGGCACGATTGAGGTGCCGAACGACAAGTATTACGGCGCCCAGACCGCCCGTTCGCTGATGAATTTCGATATCGGCGGTGAACGCATGCCGGATGAGATTGTTCGGGCTTTCGGTATCCTGAAAAAAGCCGCGGCGCTGACCAATAATGAGTTGGGGCTATTGTCAGACGATCTCACCAAACTGATCGTTTCCGCTGCGGACGAGGTCATCGACGGTACGCTGTCCGATCATTTCCCACTGGTGGTGTGGCAGACCGGGTCCGGCACCCAGTCGAACATGAATGTCAACGAAGTGATTTCGAACCGCGCCATTGAACTGGCCGGCGGGGAGATGGGGTCCAAGGCTCCGGTTCATCCCAACGATCACGTCAACAAGTCGCAGTCGTCCAACGACACGTTCCCCACCGCCATGCATATCGCGGCAGTCGACAAGATCGAGAATTACCTGCTGCCGCGCATCAAACTGTTGCGCGACACGCTTGACCAAAAGGCGAAGGACTTTGCCGACGTGGTCAAGATCGGCCGCACACATTTGCAGGACGCGACACCGTTGACGCTCGGGCAGGAGATGTCGGGCTGGGTGGCCCAACTGGACCGCGCGACCGCTGCCATCGAGGCGACGCTACCGCAATTGCGCGAACTGGCGCTGGGCGGCACAGCGGTTGGCACCGGACTCAACACCCATCCGAATTATGCCGAAATGGTCGCCGCCAAAATCTCCGAACTTTCCGGCTGTGAGTTCGTCACCGGCCCCAACAAGTTCGCCGTGCTGGCTGCACATGATGCGATGGTCGGCACGTCCGGCGCGCTCAAGCAACTGGCGGCGGCCTGCATGAAAATCGCCAATGATGTGCGCTGGCTGGCCTCGGGTCCGCGCTGCGGCATCGGCGAGTTGCAGATCCCGGAAAACGAGCCGGGCTCGTCGATCATGCCGGGCAAGGTCAACCCCACGCAATCGGAGGCGATGACCATGGTCTGCGCCCAGGTCATGGGCAATGATGCGACCATTGGATTTGCAGGTTCGCAGGGCAATTTCGAATTGAACGTGTTCAAGCCCGTCATGGCCTACAATCTCATTCAGTCGATCCGGCTGCTGGCCGATAGCTGCAAGAGCTTCAACGACAATTGTGCGGTGGGCATCGAGCCGATTCGCGAGAACATCGACGCGCATCTGCAGAATTCGCTGATGCTGGTGACCGCGCTCAACACGGTGATCGGCTATGACAATGCCGCAAAGATCGCCAAGCAGGCGCACAAGACCGGCGGTACCTTGCGTGAAACGGCAATCGCGCTTGATCTTTTGACCGGCGAAGAGTTCGATAAGGCGGTGCGGCCCGCGGAGATGGTAGGGCCTCTGAAAATCTAACTGGACGGCGAGGGACCGTCCGGACACATATCGGGGGCGAATATGTGGTTTCCTTTGCTGATCCTGCCACTGCTTGTCTACAATGCCGTGGCGTTTGATCTTGTCGGCAATCAGGGGCTGTCCTGGGCCGAGCCGGTGATGAGCGTGCCCATGGCGTCTGGCGCCGTATGGACGGTCAGCGTCGCCGACCTGCTGGTGCTGGTGGCTCTTTTGTTGTTACTGATCGAGACCTTGCGTGCGCCTCGCCGGACCGGTTGGGTCAGCGGGGTCGTGGCCTCGGGGGTGGTGTTTGCCGCCTATCTCGGCGAGTTCCTAATCGTGCCGGCGGCCTCGACGTCGCTGTTTTTCACCTGCACCGCGATGAGCTTCGTAGATCTGGTGGTCAGGATGTTCATGACCAGGACGCGGCCGCCCAGTCAGGATTTCACCTATTGATCAAACGATCAGCGTCCGCACATAGCCGTTGGGCATGCGCTTGACGGCGATGCGGCCGCCCTTGACATAGGCGCTCGCGGCCATGCCGGCAGGTGACTTGTTCTCGTATTGACGGACGCCCAGCCGTTCGCGCGCTGCCAGCAATTGCGAGGCAAAACCAGCCGGCAAACCAAACGGATCGGCGCGGCGATCCGGTTGACCGGGCCGGTAATAAACCGGCGATCGGGCACCAGAACCTTCTGATCTTTGCTCAATCTGTCTCGACATGGTGTCCTGCCTGTTCCGGTTTGGGCCAGGTGTGCCATTTTGGGGCGGCAGTTCTGGTCTCTGTCCGGTCCGTTGCAGGCAGCATGCCAACAATTAGGGTTTTGTTAAGACGTTCCCGAAAACCGGTCAGAAATTGTCCTTGGCCTTGCGGATGGCCGCAAACACATCCGCCGGATCGGCACCGCTCAGGCCCATGCCTGCCGCCAGCGCCGGGTCGTCAGCGCGCAGGAACGGGTTGGCCATCTTGTCTTCGCCGAGATTGAACGGAACGGTTGGCTTGCCGGCGGCGAGTAGCCGTTCGACATTGGCGGCGCGCGCCTGAAGCGCCGGGTTCTGACCGTCGATGCTCACCGCGAACCGGATGTTGGCAGCGGTATACTCATGGCCGCAATGGACCGTCGTTCCATCGGGCAGGGCGCGCAGTTTCTTCAGCCCTTCCCACATGGGGCCGGGTGTGCCTTCGAACATGCGTCCGCAGCCGATCGAGAACAGCGCATCGGCGGAAAACAGGTTTTCGCCCGCAGCATCGAAATAGCATATGTGGCCAAGCGTATGGCCGGGCGTTTCGATGACGACCAACGTCGTGTCGCCCAGGCTGACCGTGTCCCCTTCACCGACCAGTTCATCGAGCCCCTTGATCTTGTCGGCTTCGCCCTTCGGTCCAGTGACCTTAATGTCAAAATCCGCCTTCAGCGGCAGAATGCCGTCGGTGTGGTCGGCATGATGATGGGTGACGAAAATGTCGGTCAGCGTCCAGCCGCGCCTTTTCAGCGCTTCGCGGGTCGGGCCGTCTTCGGGCGCATCGAGGGCGGCGGTGGCACCGGTCTGCTCGTCGTGCAGCAAATAGCCGAAATTGTCGTTGAGACAGGGGAATGTGTCGATGATCAGCGCCATGAAATCTTCCTTTGCTTTGTTGCCGGTCAACCTAGGAAGCCCTGTCGGCCCATGCAAGCGCATCGCCTTGCATCGGCGGCACAGTTGGCCCAAATGTGAAGGCAATCGACGGGCGGGAGGAACATGAGCACGGACGTCACGCGTCTCATCGAGTTTTACCGGTCGCGGCTCGGCCATGTTGCCCGGCGGCTGGTCAGGGCCGAGGTGCGCCGGTTGATGGGGGACGTCAAGGGCCGCCGGGTCGCCGGTCTGGGGTTCGCCACGCCTTATCTGCGCACCACGCTGGGGGTCGCCGAACGGGTGATCAGTTTCATGCCGGGCCGGCAAGGCGCCTCGTCATGGCCGCGCGAAGGGCCGTCCACCACCGTGATGTGTGACCCGCTGGAACTGCCGCTTACCGATGCTTCGGTTGACGTGGTGGTGGCCATTCACGCCTTCGAACATATCGCCGATGCCGAGGAACTGATGCGAGAACTCTGGCGCGTCTGCGCGCCCAACGCCGATCTGGTGCTGGTGGTGCCGCGCCGCCGTGGGCTTTGGTCGACGCGGGACAATACGCCGTGGGGCACCGGCAATCCCTATTCGCGCAGCCAGATCGAAAAGCTGTTGCGCGACCATTCGTTCAAGGTGGAAGAGGTGCGTGATGCGCTGTTCCTGCCGCCGAGCGATTCCCGCTTCGTGCTCAAATGGTCGAAACTGATTGAACGCAGTTGCCGGTTGCTTGGGCCGACGCTTGCCGGGGTGATCTGCGTTCGTGCCCGCAAACAGCTGATCCCGGCGGTGACCCGCCGCAAGCGCGCCGAACGCTACGTGCGGGTGCCGCATCTTGCTCCGCAGACGGCGATGGACCTGCCGCGGCGGTCCTGAAACGGACTTTGCAAGGCCCGTTGCTTCGCCTAATGTCCGGCGCAAACCCGCCTCGAGCCAAGAGCCCAACTGATGAACAAGCGTCCCGAACCGCAACCCGGCGTCCTCAAGATTGCGCCTTACATTCCCGGCCGGGCCGGCACCGACGACGGGCAAAAGGCGATCAAGCTTTCTTCAAACGAATCGCCTCTCGGGGCCAGCCCCAAAGCGGTTGCCGCGCTGGCGGGGCTCGGCGAACATTTGGCGGACTATCCGGAAGGATCATCCGCCGAGTTACGCGAGACCCTGGCCGAAGTTCACGGGCTGGAAGCAGAGCGGATCATCATTGGGGCAGGATCGGACGAGATCCTGCACATGCTGGCGCAGGCTTATCTGGGTGAAGGCGACGAGACGGTGATCAGCCAGTATGGGTTCCTCGTCTACCCGATCGTCACCGCGGCGGCGGGGGCAACGGCGGTCTATGCCGATGACAGGGATTACTCGGTCGATGTTGATGCCATGCTGGCAGAGGTTACGGACCGCACGAAAATCGTGTTCCTCGCCAATCCCAACAATCCGACCGGCACGATGATTTCTTCTGCTGAACTGCGACGGTTGCATGAGGGCCTGCCGTCGAACGTGCTGTTCGTGGTCGACAGCGCCTATGCCGAATATGTCACCGATCCGGATTTTGAGGATGGCGTGTCCCTTGTTCGTGAAGCGGACAATGTCGTGATGGTCCGGACCTTTTCCAAGATGGGGCTGGCGGCGCTCAGGATTGGCTGGCTGTACGGACCGGATCATATCGTCGACGCGCTCAACCGCATCCGCGGCCCGTTCAACGTCAATATGGCGGCACAGTTGGCCGGCGTGGCCGCCGCAAAAGACGCAGCTTTCACCGCCACGCTCAAGGCGCACAATGCCAAATGGCGCGACTGGCTGACGGCAGAACTCAATTCCAACGCCATGCGCGTGCTGCCGAGCCAGGGCAATTTCGTGCTGGTGCTGTTCGAGAGCCCGGAGGCTGCAAAGCGTGCCAATCAGGCATTGCTGGCGCAGCATCTGGTGGTGCGCGAAATGGGTGGCTACGGCTTGCCGAATGCGTTGCGCATTTCCATCGGCACAGAAGAGGCGATGCGCGGTGTCGCCGAGGTGCTGAATTCCCTTTAGCCGTCAGAGCAGCGGCGGTGTGACCATGATGGGCAGGTTGCCGGCCAGCAGCACGCCGTCACGGAGCGAATAGGCGCGGTAGTAGCTGCCGTCGTCACTCGGCTGGCCAAGGAAAATGTCAAGCATTTGCGGGGCGATGAATGCCGAGAGCCGCTCGCTTACATTGCGCGTGGTCAGGTCGAAATCGCCGGTCAGATGGCCGTCGTTTGTGGTGCCGATGGTGCCGACAATGTCGACTTCGGACTTTGCATCCTCTGCCCGCAGGCTGATCAGCCGCACCGGATCGTCCCGCCAGTTGGCGACCATTGTGGACAGCGTCCAACGCCGCATGTCGTCAGGCACGCCGGGGACTTCCGCTTCAAGGCGCACAGATCCTTCGGATATGTCGTGGTCGGCCGTCTCGAGCCCCACCAGGTCGACCAGCACCGCAATTTCGCTGCGTGCGGTCAGTTCGTTCCATTGTTCGGGCATGTCGAGTGCATGCGCTTCGAGGCGGGCCAGAGTGGCGACTTCGCGTTCACCCAGCAACGTATCGATCAGGCTGAATGCCTCACCCTCGACCGAGACACGGGCAAGAGCCCAGCCATTGGTGCGGGCGCTGCCCCGCAACTGTTCCCATTGCAATTGCTGCCGCGTGCCGGTGAACGCGTCTTGATACGATGCCGGACCTTCAGCGAACCAGAGCAGGTGGGTGGGACGATAGACCAGCACCGTCGCCTTGAGCTCGGGCAGGGAAATTGAGACATCGCCCTCGGTGACTTCCAGCCCCGAGCAGGTCACGTCGAAGCGAAAGGGAAAACCGGCGACGCTGAGGTCGGCACAGTCGGCACTGGTGACCTCGGTCGCATAGTCGGCCATGGCCCGTTCGATCTGAGTGCGGACCGTGTATGCCCCAAACAGCCAGGCCCCCGAATAGGCAATGGTCAGCACGATCACCAGCGCCATCAGGAACTTGAAGCGGCCGCTGGTTCGAGATTTCTTGGGATTTTCGGGTGGCGGGGTATCAGTGCTCATGTCACCTTCTATCCTTGGCGCGGCCGGATGCAAACAGGCTGTTGCCGCCTGTTGCGGCGGCGTGTGCCTGAACTAGAATTGCGGCTCAATTCAGAAAGCGGAACCCTTCATGCCCAGCTTCTCAGACACGCGCCAGTCCCCGCATTGGGTGTTCGGCTATGGCTCGCTGATCTGGAAGCCCGGGTTCAGTTTCGTGCGCGCCGAGCCAGTTCGCGTGCACGGGGTTCACCGTTCGCTGTGCATACGCTCTATCCGCTATCGCGGCACAGAGGAACGGCCGGGCCTTGTGTTCGGGTTGGTGCGCGGCGGCTCATGCGCGGGCATGGGGTTTCAGATTGCCGCAGATGACTGGCCCAATGTGCGGGCCTATCTGCGGGAGCGCGAACTGATCTCGCATGTCTACAAGGAAGTCTACCGCACCATGCGGTTCGCTGATGGCAACTCGGTGACCGCGATGACCTTCGTGGTCGATGAGGGGCACGAACAGTTTGCCGGTCGGCTCAGTGTTGATCAGCAACTTGCCATGGTGGCCGAGGCAACTGGAACAACCGGCTCAAACCGCGACTATGTGCTCAACACGGTCGATCATCTGAAGGAAATGGGGTTTGCCGACAAACACCTGATTGATCTGGCCAACAGGCTGAAACAAGCGGTCTGAAAATAGATCAGGCCGCGTCGCGGCAGGCGACCTGATGGCCGGATTCAAGGTCGAACTTGAGCACCATGCGCTCCACGTCGTCCGAAGGTCCCTGAAGGCGCAGGACGTTCGAGGCGCTCTGCATGGCCAGCTTGAAGCGGGCGCGGCTGACCTGATCCTCGATCAGGTCGCGGGCGCTGCCGACCCAGCCCGGGGCGTTGCGATTGACCAGGATATAGATGCTGCTGTCGTCAAAGCGGAAAGCTTCGAGGGATTCCGGCACGGCGTCATACGCGCGGCCCGAGCCCCCCAGCCAGCTGGCTGAGCGCATACGGTTGGCGAAGTGTGTGCGGGACAATCCCGGCATGGGCGTCCTCCCATGAGCAGCAGGGGAACAAACATAGAACATTTTGAATCAATGTCAATGCAGTTCATTCATGCACACTAAATATGTACCGGAAATGAACGAACCGTCAACATATAGTAGGTTCAGAGGGATTCGGACGACACTATGTTGCGTGCTGTTGCGATCCGGTCACGCATTTCGTCATCCAGCGGCCGGGCAACACCCTTGTCGACGGTCTCCAGGGCCAGCTTCAGCGATTCCGTTTCGATGCGGCTGCTGTAAAGCTTGTGCGCCTCGTCCTCATCAAGACCCGGCGGGACGGGTTCGAGAAAGCGTGCCGTTGCCGTGCCGGGCCACAGGATCAGGCTGTTGCGGCCCCAGGTGAGGCCGGAATTGAGCGCCACGGGGACAATGGGCACATCGAGCGCGCCATACATGCGGGCGGTGCCTGAACGGTAGTTGGCCGGCTCGAACGGTGCCTTGCGCGTTCCTTCGGGGAAGATAAAAATCTTGCGGCCCGCTTTCAGCGTTTCGCTAGCCTGGTCGACCATGCCGGGAATACCGGCTCCGCCCCGCGAGCGGTCGATTTCTATGGTCTTCAGCGTCCTGAGGGCGGTGCCGAAGGCGGGAATGTTGAACAGTTCCTTCTTGGCGATGAAGGCAGGGTGGTCGAGCAGCGGATAAAGCGCGATCACGTCCCAGTCCGACTGGTGTTTGGAGGCGATCAGTGCGCCACCTTCCGGGATATTTTCCAGCCCTTCCACCTTGGTCCTGATGCCGACGATCCAGCGCAGCGCACCCTTCATCCAGCCGGTCCAGAACATGGCAAAGGCCTTGGTCACGGCCAGTTGCGCTTTGGGAAAGGGCGTACACAAAACGATGATGATCGTCAGTGCCGCTGTCAGCAGGAAGAACTGCAGATAAAAGACGGCAGAGCGCAGGGCCTGAACAATCATGAAGGGCTCACATCCGGTGCTGGGGCGGCATCAACATGGTCACAAGCGGCGCGCCGATCAAGAAATTTGCATCAGAAAGCGCCGCACGGTGAAGCGCGAAGTGACCGCTGTCAGTGCCGCAATGACGGGCACGACGGCGGCGAGCGCGAATATGCCGTCAAATCCGAGCGAGAACCGGCCGAACAGCACGCCAAGCTGCTCGCCGGATTCAGATGGCAGGACGCTGCCGACAACCGCACCGGCGGCGAGGAAGAACAATAGGGCGCCGGCCCCACCGAACAGACCGCCCCGCAGGCCAATGCGCAGGAAACGGCCCTGGAATTCACCGGCAATGAAACTGTTCGAGGCGCCGATGAAATGCAGCACATCCACAATTGTGCGGTTGGAGGCCATTGTGCCCCGCGTCGCAAAGACAATGGCCAGGATGGTGGCGGTCATGATCAGCGCCAGGATCAGCAGGCCGGAGATGACCACCGTACCCGCCATCGTGTTCAGCTGATGGCGCCATGCCGCATGGGTGTCGAGGGTTGCACCATTGATCGCCTCAAGGTTGCGGCGCAACTGGTCGAGGTCCGCCTCCTGCGGGTCGGAAAGCTGCACGATGATCAGCCTGGGAATCGAGAGGGCCGACAGGTCCAGCCCGGTTCCCAGCCAGGGTTCGAGAAGTTCCTGGCTTTGCTCCAGCGACAGGGGTTCGGCGCTGGCGACACCCGGCACCGCCAGGGCAATCGACTGGGCGGTCCTGATGTTGCTTTCCATCACCTCGCCCTCGATGGGGCGGATCTGGATGGTGACCTCGCGGCCCACGTCGGAAGACCAGGCGACCGCGGATTTTTGCACCAGCACGACGGCGCCCAGCGTGACGCAGGACAAGAAGGTCATGATGGCGATCAGCAGCATCAGGGTGCGCCCGGTGACCGAGTTTTGCGGCACGATCGGGGTCGGGCGGCTGCGGGCCCGCCGCTCGACCTGCTCGCCGCCTTCGGTCAAGCGGCTGTTGCTCATGGCCCGGTCAGTCATTGAAGGTCAGCTTTCCCTGGTCGAGCAGCATTTGCGGCAAGCGGAATTTCTTCAACAAGTGCAGTTCATGGGTGGCGATGATGATCGTGGTGCCCATCCGGTTGAGTTCGGCAAAAAGGTGCACGAGCCGCTCCGACAGTTCTGGGTCAACGTTGCCGGTCGGCTCGTCGGCCAGAAGAATGTCGGGTCGCCCGATTACCGCGCGGGCGATGGCGGCGCGCTGCTTTTCACCGCCTGACAAAAGCGGCGGGTGCGCGTCGATCCGGTCGCCCAGGCCGACCCAGTTCAAGAGTTCGCGCACATTGTCGCGGTAGTCGGCTTCGTTCTGCCCCAGAACGCGCAAGGGCAGGGCCACGTTCTCGAATGTGGTCAGGTGATCGAGCAGGCGGAATTCCTGGAAGACGATGCCGATGTGGCGGCGCATCTGCAAGAGCCGGTCCTGATTGAGGCGCATCACGTCCTCGCCGAACATGGAAATGCGGCCGCGCGTCGGTTTCAGCGACAGCAGCAGCAGGCGCAGAAGCGAGGTTTTCCCGGCGCCGGACGGGCCGGTCAGGAAGTGGAAGGAGCCGGGGTCGATGCGAAACGAGAGGTCCTTGAGGATTTCGGGTCCATCGCCATAGCGCAGCCCGACGTCTTCAAATTCGATCACGTTGCAAACTCCGAATCAGCGGCCCGCGCATCATAGCAGGAAGCGTGGTGATTGCGGGGCAGGCAAGCCTTGTTTGGGGACTATTAACGGTGGGCGCGCATAGTGTTTTCGGCCCAACAGAACGCATATTTGCATGATCATCACCTGTCCCAATTGCCAGTCTCGCTACGAGGTTGCCGCTCAGGCGCTGGGTGAACGCGGCCGCAAGGTCGAATGTGCGTCCTGCCACGCCGCCTGGAAGGCCCTGCCGATTCCCGAGCCGCAACCGGCGGACAAGATGTTCTCTGCGGAAGAGGAAGCCGAACTGGACGCGGCCTTTGAAGAGGAAGAGGCCAGGGCTGCACTCGCGAAGCCGGCTTCACCGCCCGCTCAGGTCGAAAAACCCAAACCCGTGCCTCCGGCGACGCCTGAAGAGGCAGCCCGGCTTTATGAACGGCGCAAGGCGCTGGAAAAGCGCCAGCAGCTGCTCAAGCGCAATCTGCCGCAGGCCCGCCTGCGTCGGGCGTGGCGGATGGTGCTCACCATTGCGCTGTTGACGCTGGTGGGCGGCGGCATTTTCCTGCGCGAGCCGATCACAAGGATGGTGCCGGACATGGCCGGTATCTACGCCGCCGTCGGCCTGCCGGTGAACGTGGTCGGGATCGAGTTCGAAGAGGTCAAGACACTGCGTTCGCTGCGCAATGGTGCCGAGGTTCTGTCGATCACGGCCAATCTGGTCAATGTCTCGGGCCGTTCGGTGCCGGTGCCGCCTGTGCTGGTCAGCCTGCTCGACGCTGAAGGCGAGGTGCTGTTCGAATGGAGCGTTGTGCCGCAGGTTCAGGTCATGCAGGCCGGGGACTGGAGCGAATTCTCCACCCAGCTGACCTCACCGCCGGAAGGGGCTGCCGACCTGCACTTAAGTTTTCTTGAACACAGTTCGGGCAATAGTTCCGCCGCATCTCGATAATGGGCCTTGTCGGTCCGCAGCAAGGAAAGCCTCATGGCGCGCATTTTGATTGCAGAAGATGATGACAACGTCCGCAGGTTCGTGTCGGCTGCCATGGAAATCCAGGGCCACGACATCATCGAGGCCGAGGATGGCGGGCTGGCTGCCGAGATCCTTGAGGCCGAGCAGGGCGGGTTCGATCTGTTGCTGTCCGACATCAAGATGCCGGTGATGGACGGGATCGGGCTGGCACTCGACGCGGGCGCGCGTTTTCCGGACATGACCATCGTCTTGATGACCGGCTTCGCCGACCAGCGCGAGCGGGCGCATGGGCTGGATCAACTTGTCTACGACGTGATCAGCAAACCGTTCTCGCTCGATCAATTGCTGACCAAGGTCGATGATGCACTCAACGATCGGCCGGTGGAAATCGTCTCGCTGGCGCAAGGCTCAGCGCTCTAACATTCCGGCTTTTCAGCCGCCAAACGGCCCCCTCTCAAAGCCAGTCCGGTACCGAATCGAGTGCAATCAGCTCTTCGATGGTCTGGCGTGGGCGGATGGCGTGCGCCTTGTCGCCGTCGACCAGAACCTCGGCGATCAGTGGACGTGAGTTGTAGGTGCTTGACATGACGGCGCCATAGGCACCCGCGGTCATCAGAGCGATCAGGTCGCCCTCGCGCGGTTCCGGCATGGCGCGGCCGAGCGCCAGGTAGTCGCCGGTCTCGCAGACCGGTCCGACGATATCGGCCACCATTGATCTGGCATCCGCGTCGAGGGTCACCGGCTGCACATCGTGATGCGCCTCATAGAGCGTGGGGCGAATCAGATCGTTCATGCCGGCATCGACAATGACGAAAGACTTGCCGGCGCCCTGCTTCACATATTCGACGCGGGTCACCAGTATCCCGGCATTGCCGGCGATCAGCCGCCCAGGCTCCAGTATCAGGTCGCAATCAAGACCGGCCACCCGGTCGCGGACGATCTTGGCATAGGCCAAAGGTTCGGGCGGCGGAGCATTGTCGTGCTTGTAGGGAATTCCAAGGCCGCCGCCGACATCCACATGGCTGATCGCATGGCCATCGGCCCTGAGGTCACCAACCAGTTCTCCCAGCAGGGCGAAAGCGTTGTCGAACGGTTCGAGATCGGTCACCTGCGAGCCGATATGCATGTCGACGCCTGAGGCATGCAGGTGCTCAAGTTCAGCAATCCGCCGGTAGGTCTCACGGGCGCGTTCGTAAGGAATGCCGAACTTGTTTTCGGACTTGCCGGTAGAGATCTTGGCGTGCGTGCGTGCATCGACATTGGGGTTGATGCGTACCGACACCGGGGCGACCAGACCCATCTGTCCGGCTACTTCGTTGAGCCGATCCATTTCCGGTTCGCTTTCAAGGTTGAAACAGCGAATGCCCAGCTCCAGCCCGCGGCGCATTTCGGCATGGGTCTTGGCGACGCCAGAGAAGACGATTTTTTCCGGAGCGATACCGGCGGCGATGGCGCGTTCCAGTTCGCCGAGCGAGACCACATCGGCACCCGCGCCGGCCGCCGCGACCACCTTCAGAACCGCCTGGTTGGAATTTGCCTTCATCGCGTAGGCCAGAAGCGTGTCGATGCCGGTAAAGGCCTCGCGCATCACCCGCACGTGGCGGCGCAACGTGGCGGCGGAATAGCAAAAGAACGGCGTGCCAAACCTATCGGCCAGTTCCGGCACAGCCACGTCCTCGGCGTGCAGCGCACCGTCACGATACTGGAAATGATGCACCATCCGGCCGGGCTCCACAAAAACGCGGGATCAGTTCGCCCGTTGCTCTAGAGCATGCACCGGCAAAACAAAAGGCCCGCCGGTTTTTCAACCTGCGGGCCCTTTCAATCAATCTCTTGATTGAGTGTCTACATCGTTCCCATGCCGCTATGCAGGCAGCCGGAAAGCACCAGCGTAAGTGCCAACGTGGTGGCCACAAAGCCAAGATACTTGAGTTTTTGCATGTTTCTTCTTCCCTGTTGAAAAAACGTCTCTGTTCGGGAGTTGGCTAAAAGCCGCTGAATCCGCCGTGATGCAAGCATCCCGAAATAGCCAGCGTCGTCCCGACCGTGATCGCAGCATATGCTAGATATCTCAAAATCCGCATGTCCACGGCTCCTTTCCGAAACCTGCTCAGAGCGGGTTCATTCCGTGGTGCAGGCAGCCGGAAAGCACCAGCGTCACGGCCAACGTGGCGGTGACGTAGCCCAGATATTTCAGTTTGGTCATCTTTTCGTCCTTCAGTGTGTGGTTTGGTTCAGGCTCTGGATGCCGACTCAAACCGGTGCCGCGGCAATCCCGTTATGCAGGCAGCCGGAAAGTACGACGGTCACAGCCAAGGTGGTTGCCACATAGGCCGTGTATTTGATGATCTGCATTGTCGTCCCTTTCAGATCGAGATCGCGGATGACGCAAACGGTCATGCCGCCCTGTTCAATGTATTCGCGTTCAGGTGATCACCTGCTGATGCAGGCAGCCCGACAGCACCAGCGTCACCGCCAGAGTGGTCGCCGCATAGGCGAGAAATTTCAAAGTCTGCATTGGTCATCCCCTCGTTTTTTAGATTCGAACGTTACCGTCCCGGCAAAAGACTAAGCCTCCACCGGACGCGGGTCAAACCTGATTAACGAATTGTGGCAGGGGGCCGGCAAAAGCGTCGAGGATGTTGCATCCCGAACACGCTGTTGGCGCGAACTCGACCCTCAGGAAATACAAAACCCGCCGGGTAGTGCCGGCGGGCCTGAAATCCGGTTCGGGTCAGATCGCCTAGGCGACCATACCGTGATGCAGGCAACCGGAAAGAACCAGCGTGACGGCCAGCGTGGTTGCGGCATAGGCGAGATATTTGACGGTGGTCATGATTTTGTCCCCTTCGAACAGGTTGTGGAAATGGTATTCCAAACCAGAGCCTAATACGCCCGAATTCGGCGGTCAACGCGATGTTGCGATGCCACACAAGCCGCCTTCAGCCCAGCAAGTCCCGCCAGCGGGCCACTTGCTGTCTCACGTTCTCCGGCGACGTGCCGCCATAGCTGGTGCGGCTGGCGACCGATTTTTCCACGCTCAACACACTGAACACTTTCGAGTTGATGCGCTCGTCGACCTGTTTCAGGTCCTCGATGGTCAGCCCGTCGAGGCCGCAGCCCTTCTTTTCCGCCAGGGCGACAATCGCGCCGGTGACGTGATGGGCGTCGCGGAACGGCATGTTGAGTTCGCGCACCAGCCAGTCGGCCAGATCAGTGGCCGTAGAGAATCCGGACCCGGCAGCGGCCAGCATGGCGTCGCGGTTGAAACTCATGTCCTTTACCATGCCGGTCATGGCCGCCAGCGCCAGCGACAGGCTATCAAAGGCATCAAAGGCGACTTCCTTGTCCTCCTGCATGTCCTTGGAATAGGTCATGGGCAGGCCCTTCATCACCAGCGTCAGCGAGGTGAAGGCGCCAAAGATGCGGCCGACCTTGGCGCGCACCAGTTCAGCGGCGTCCGGATTACGCTTCTGCGGCATGATCGAGGAGCCGGTCGAGAACTTGTCGCTCAGTTGCACGAAGCGGAACTGGGCCGACGACCAGATAACCAGTTCCTCGGCAAAGCGTGACAGGTGGATGGCGCAGATCGTGGCGGCACTCAGCGTCTCAAGCACGAAATCCCGGTCAGCCACCGCGTCCAGCGAATTGGCGGCCGGCCGGTCGAAGCCGAGTTCTTCAGCCGTCATATGGCGGTCGATGGGAAAGCTGGTTCCGGCCAGCGCCGCGGTCCCCAGCGGGCTCTCGTTCATCCGCGCCCGTGCGTCACGCAGCCGCGAGGCATCCCGGCCCAGCATTTCGACATAGGCCAGCAAATGATGGCCGAGCGTGACCGGCTGGGCGCTTTGCAGATGGGTGAAGCCGGGCATCACGGTGCCCGCTTCTTCATCGGCGCGGTCGACGAGCGCTGCCTGCAGGGCGAGGACCTGTTCGCCCAGCGTGTCGATGACATCGCGCACGTAGAGCTTGAAGTCGGTGGCGATCTGGTCGTTGCGGGAACGGGCAGTGTGCAACCGTCCCGCCGGATCGCCGATCCGTTCGCGCAGGGCGGATTCCACATTCATGTGAATGTCTTCAAGTGCCCGCGAGAATGTGAACTTTTGCCCTTCGATTTCCCCATGCAGTTCTGCTAAACCCGCAACAATGGCGTCGCGGTCAGCATCAGCAATGATACCGGTCGCGGCGAGCATGTTGGCGTGTGCAATCGATCCGGTGATGTCTTGCCGGAAAAGGCGCTGGTCGAAGCCGATGGAGGCATTGATTTCTTCCATGATGGCGTCAGGCCCGGCGGCGAACCGCCCGCCCCACATGCGATTGCTCATTGGTCCCTCTTCTGGTGGCCAGCGTGGAATGAAAGGGGAGGCATTCAGTGCTTCAAAGCCTGCTGGACTGGGCCCAGAACCTCACCACCCGGCACTACGTCAACATGGCGCTGGCCGTGGTGGCGCTAGGTATAGCGGGGGGTTTCTGGCTTAGCAATGCCGGGGGACCGGCCGCCGCCGAGTGCCCTGCCAACCCCGAAGCCGCCGCTGAACTGGACGCTGCTGCGACCGGCCTGCTCGCCGCCTTGCAGCCGACCGGAACCGGCCGGGCCTATTCCGACCTTGAGTTCATCGACGACACCAGCCGGCCGATGAAGCTGGCGGATTTCTCCGGCAAGGCTCTGCTGGTCAATTTCTGGGCGACATGGTGCGTGCCCTGCCGCGAGGAAATGCCGGCGCTCAATAATCTGGCCGCACAGATGGATCCCGACCGGTTCGCAGTGGTGCCCATCAATCTTGATCTCGGCGCGGAAGGCGTCGAAAAGGCCCAGGCGTTCCTTGATGAAGTCAACTTGCCCAATCTGCCGCTTCTGGCCGATCCCAGTTTCGCGGCCTTCGAACGGCTGAAAGCCAACGCGGTGGCCATCGGGCTGCCGGCTACGCTGCTGCTCGATGCGGACGGGTGCGAACTGGCGGTGCTGGCGGGTCCCGCGGAATGGGACAGTGAAAGCGGCGTTCGCGTGGCCGAAAAGCTTATCGAGGTGTCCGGCGTCTGATCGGCCGGACAGTGTGACCATGATCCTGCCCAAGCAACGTGACCCGCGCCTGATCACAGTCCGGCGCGGCGGCAGTCTGAGCGACGAACATCATCACCTGTTGGCGCTGTGGGCGGCGGATTGCGCGGCGCACGTGCTGCCGCTGTTTACGGCGGAGCAACCTGAAAACGACGTGCCGCAGCAGGCGCTCGACATGATCCACGCCTGGACGCGCGGCGAAGTGAGCATGCGCGAGGCGCACAACATGGCCTTCAGAACCAACGCCGCGGGCAAGGGGTGCGCCGATCCGGCAAGATTCGCGGCGCTGGCCGCCGGGCAGGCGGTGGCCGTTGCGCATGTCGCCGCCCATCAACTGGGTGCCGCCGCCTATGCGATCCGAGCGCAAATGGCGGTTGCTGCAGAAAGTGACCGGGAAAGGGCCCGTGTCGCAGAGAAAGAGTGGCAGATCGCCAGATTGCCGGGCGAAATTCGCGATCTGGTGCTCGACGACCAGAAGAGGCGCAATTCGATCTGCTGGAATGTGTTTGCCTAGGCGGTCTTGTCGACTTTAGTGCCCTGGCCGTCCGGGGCCGGCGCAGAACGGGCCACCGCATCGATCATCTCGACAAGCTGCTTTTGCATGTCGTTGGCCGCCTTCATCATCTTGATCTGGGCAAGCTGCTGGGTCTGGGCCTGTTTGAGGGCGACCGCCTGGGCGGCAATGTCCATGGACATGAAAAACTCCGAAGTTGGCGCGCAGCCTAAGTCTGTCTGGTAAACACAAGGTTGCCGGATCAGCGGCGGGGCACTTTCCAGCGGTCCGGCCCGTCCGAGTGGTTGCGCAGTCTCAATGCCAGCCCGATGGCAACGCCGACACCGATGGCCACCGTCAGGTCGACCACCACGGTCAGCACCAGCGTCACCAGCAGCAGCACCCGGTCGGCGATCGGAGCACTCATGTAGGTCCGCCAGCGGTGCGGCTCACTCATGTTCCAGGCGGTGATGATCAGCAGGGCGGCTAGCGCCGGCATGGCCAGATAGCTCGCGAGCGGCGCGGCCAGCATCATCACCAGCAGCAGCACCAGCGCATGAACGATGCCGGCAACCGGCGTGCGGCCGCCGGCATTGATGTTGGTGGCGGTGCGGGCAATCGCCCCGGTCACCGGAAGTCCGCCCATCAGCGCGGAGGCGATATTGCCCGCACCCTGCGCGGTCAGCTCGGCATTGGGGCGATGCTGGCCCGCGATCAGCCGGTCCGCGACCAATGCGGACAGAAGCGATTCAATCCCGGCCAGAAAGGCAATGGTGATGGCCGATGGCAGAAGTTCGATCATCCGGCCCGGCAACAGGTCGGGCAGGGACGGTAGGGGCAGGCTGTTCGGCAGCTCACCGAAGCGGGAGCCGATGGTGTCGACCGGCAGGCTGGCCACAGCCACTACCAGTGAGGCGAGACCCACGGCGACAATCAGTCCGGGCATTTTCGGTGCCAGCCGCCGCAGCCCGATGATCATCAGCATCGCCGCCAGCCCGATCAGCAGCGCGGATAGATTGAGCGTCTCCCGCGCCTCCCACAGTACCGGGATTTTTTCGAGGAATTCGGCGGGCACCACCTCAATCGAAAGGCCAAGAAGGTCCTTGAGCTGGCTGGTGGCGATAATGATGCCGATGCCGATGGTGAAGCCGTTGATCACCGGTTCGGGGACATAGGCGATCAGGTTGCCCAGCCTGAAATAGCCCGCCACCAGCAGAATGAGACCGGCCATGAAAGTTGCGATCAGTAGTCCGTCATAGCCATGGTTGGCGATGACGCTGAACACAACAACAATAAAGGCGCCGGTCGGGCCGCCAATCTGCACCCGGCTGCCGCCGAGCAGCGAAATGAAAAAACCGCCGACAATCGCGGTGACCAGCCCCTGTGCCGGGGTTGCGCCCGAGGCAATGGCAATGGCGAGGCTCAGCGGCAGCGCCACCATGGCCACGGTGGCGCCCGCGATCAGGTCAGATCCGAAAAGAGACCACGAATACTCGCGCATCGTGGTGAGAATTTTTGGCTGTCGCATGACAGGTTGGCCTGATCGATGGCAGAATCGCCTGTTGTTACTGACCGTCCCCGAACAGGGGCGTTTCGGCTTTCTTGAATATCACCACCAGCAGCACGCCGGCGAGCACGCCGCCGATATGGGCCCACCAGGCGACCTCGCCGCCGATGTCGGTGACCGCGAAGAAGATTTGCGAAGCGATCCAGAACCCGAGCACCCACAGGGCGGGCAGGGGTACCGGAATGGGGATGACCAACCGCGCGAGGATCAGCACCTTGGCGTGCGGGTAGAGCATCACATATGCGCCAAGCACCCCGGCGACCGCGCCCGACGCGCCGATCAGCGGGCCCGAGGCATCGGCAAAGGCAAGGATGTGTACGCCGGCGGCGATGGCGCCGCACAAAAGGTAGAAGATCAGATAGCGCACATGTCCCATTGCGTCTTCTACATTGTCGCCAAAGACAAACAGAAACAGCATGTTGAAGCCGAGGTGCCACCAGTCGGCATGCAAGAACATGTAGGTGAATAGCGTTGCCTGATCGGGCAACCAGGGCACGGGGGCGGCGACCAGATCGCGCACGACAACCGGGATCATGCCGAAACTGATGGCAAACATGTCGAACTGAGCCGGCGGCATCAGCGACTGGATCGCGAACATCAGCACACAGGCGCCGATCAGGAAATAGTTCACATAGGCGAACTTGATATGATGCTTGGGGTTGGTGTCATAGATGGGCAGAAAGACCATCGGGTCAGCCTTTCGTGCTGCCGGAAAATCGTCCGGGCTCCCACAACACATCGGACTTGCCCAGATCATTGGCCAGACGGCCCATGACGAACAGCAAGTCAGACAGCCGGTTGAGATAGGCAATCGGCCGCGGGCCAACATCAGATTCGGCGGCGCGCAATGCGGTGGCCACCCGTTCGGCACGGCGCACCACGGTGCGGGCGGTGTGAAGGTTCGCGGCCAGCGCCGATCCGGCGGGCAATACGAAACTGGTCAGCGGTTGCAGCCGTTCATTGTTCAGATCGATCTGGGCTTCCAGCCAGTCGATCTGCTGCTGGGTCACCCGCAGCGAAGCCCCCTCGGAACTGTCGTCGGCGCCCGGTGTTGCCAGGTCGGAGCCGACGTCAAACAAATCGTTCTGTACCCGGCGCAGGGTCATTTCGATCTTGGGCATTTTTTGCGCATGCACCCGCGCCAGCCCGACAAAGGCGTTGGCCTCTTCCACCGTGCCATAGGCCTCGATGCGAATATCATGCTTTGCGCGGCGCGGGCCGCGCACCAGTCCGGTGGTGCCGTCGTCGCCGGTTCTGGTGTATATCTTGTTGATTTTAATCACTTAAATTTCCTATCCGCCGCGGGAAAAATACCAGGCGCCGCCAACCAGAAGTATGATGGCCACAAATTGCGCGATGACGCGCGCCCGCATCAGGCGCTGGCTGAGATTGCTGGGGCCGCCGCGCAACATGTTGACCAGCCCCCAGCCGAGAATGACCAGCACGGCGGCAAGGGCGATGAGGGTGACAATATTGTAGGCGGCCTGCATGTGAACTCCTCAACCTGATCAGCCTTTGACGGCAAATCTTATGCGCAACAGTTCGGCGAGCCGGTCATAGATGGCACGTATTCGGGCGCTGGTGAATAGTTCGCGGTGGGTGGTCAGCCAGATTTCAAGCGGCGGAATGCGGATATCAGGCAGAATGGGCACCAGACCCGGCGTTTCGTCGATCAGTATGTTCTGGGCAAACCCGACCCCCAGGCCCGCCTTGATCAGTTCAAAGCCCAACGTCTGGCTGTCGGTGCGCAGGTCAAAGTCGGTTCGTTTCAGTTCAAACCCCAGTTGACGCGCCCCGGAAATCAGCAGGTCGGACCGGTCAAATCCGATGAGGTCATGGCTGAACAAGTCCGCCGCCGTCGCCGGTGTCCCCGCGCGGGCCAGGTAGTCTTCATGGGCGGTAGCGCTGATCGGGGTTTCAGCGATCTTTTTTGTCACCAGTTCCAGTTGCGTGGGGCGGAACATGCGGATGGCGATATCGCTTTCGCGCAGCAGCAGGTTTTCCGGTGAATCGGTGGGCACGATTTCGATCTGGATCGCGGGAAAATCGTCGCGGAGCTGACGGATCAACCGGGGCATCACATAGTGCGACATGACCGTGCTGGCGGTAATGCGGACGCTTCCGGACAGCGCCGTGGTCGTGCCCTCGGCCATGAGTTCGGCCTCGGTCAGTGCCAGTTTGGCGGCCTCGACCTGTTCGTAGATGCGCAAGGCCACATCGCGGGGCGACAGGCCTTTCAGGTGCCGTTCGAACAGGCTGGTCTGCAAGGTCTCCTCTAGCGCCTCGATATGACGGCCAAGGGTGGGCTGGGAAAGCCCCAGTACGCGCGCCGCGCCGCTCAGCGAGCCTTCCTCGATGACGGCGGCAAAGCTGCGCCACAGAGCCCAGTCCGGAGAGTAGATATTCATTCCTGAATGTCCTCCATGCCGAATTGGCCAATTCGCATACATCGAGGCATAGCATAAATCTTGGCCATCGCAACTCAGGGCAAAGGAATTTGGAAAATGGCAAAGGTCACCGTACTCGGGATCAACGGACGGATCGGACAGGAAGTCGCCAAGGCGTTCGTTACGGCAGGCTGGCAGGTCACCGGCATGGGCCGGGGCAACCGCGCCCGCCTCGCTGGCGTCAATTTTGTTGAAGGCGACGCGGGCAATCAGGCCGACATCAGGGGCGCTTCTGCAGGCGCGGACGTCGTCGTCAATGCGCTCAACCTGCCCTACGACAAGTGGGACAAGGGCCGCGCGGAAGAGCAACTGGCCAATGTGCTGGCCGCTCTCAAAGGCAGCGGCGTCACGCTCATGTTCCCCGGCAACATCTACAATTTCAGTGCCGACCAGGTCGTGCTGAAACCCGACACACCGTTCCGTCCCGAAAAGGACAAGGGTGAGATCAGGGTGCGCATGGAAAAGCAACTGGAAGCGGCCAGCCGCGACGGGTTGCAGGTGATCATCCTGCGTACCGCCGATTTCTATGCCCCGGGCGCCACCCAAAGCAATTTCGATCTGGCGCTGATGGCGCGGATCAAGTCGAACATGCTGCAGTATCCGGGCAAGTTCGATGTCGGTCACTCATGGGCCTATCTGCCCGATGTCGGCCGCGCCTATGTCAAACTTGCCGATGTGCGCCGGTCGCTCGGCCGGTTCGAGCGGTTCCATTTCCGGGGGCACTACGCCACCGGCCATGAACTGGTCGAGGCTATTCAACAGGCACTGCCGCAGCGGGCAAAAGTGACGCTGGTGCCGTGGGGGCTGCTGCGCGTGCTCGGGCTGTTCGTGCCGGTTATCCGCGAGGTCATCAAGATGAATTATCTCTGGGCCGTGCCGCACCGGTTGGAAGACCGTCGCCTCGACGAGATTCTCGGTCCGGACTTTGACACACCCTTCGAAGAGGCGGTGATGCGCACCACACGCTCCTACCTGCCGGCGGTAGATAGCGAGGTTCGCACGGCGCAAACCGCCTGACATCGAACTGTCGCCCCGGGACCTGGTCCCGGGGCTCAGTCCTTCAATTGAACCCCAACTCATGGCGTATCCGCTCCGGCGACCACCCCACCTCACGCAGCGCCCGCAGCGATTGCGACTGGATGGACTTGGAGAGTTTGTGACCCTCCTCGTCGAGGATCAGCTTGTGAAAGGCGTAGATTGGCGATTTCAGCCCGAGCACGAATTGCAGGGCCACATGAATGTCGGTCGCCGCTTCCATGTCTCGCCCCCGGGTGACATGCGTGATGCCTTCAGCAGCATCATCGACCACCACGCTCAAATGATATGAGGTGGGGACATCCTTGCGCTGGATGACCACATCGCCCCAGCGCTCCAGCCGCGCATAGGCAATCTGTGGCCGGTCGTGCGGGGTCGGGCCGAGCGTGGTGAAGGTCAGAGGGCCGGTCCTGGCCATCAGTTCATCGGCTTTCAGCCGCCAGTTGGCCGGCTCGCCGTCTGCCAGCCGCCTTGAGATTTCGGATCGGGACTGGTGGCGGCAGGTGCCGGGATAAAGCGGCGCACCATCGGGGTCGAGCCTGCCTCCGGCATTCTGCCTGATTTCCGCCCTGCTGCAGAAACAGGGATAGATGAGGTCCATTCGCTTCAGCTTTTCCGCCGCTGCTGAATAGATGTCGAACCGATTGGACTGCACCATCACCGGCTCCGGCCAGGTCAGTCCCAGCCAGCGCAAATCCTCGAAAATCGCTTCGGTGAATTCCGGCTTGCAGCGCGTGATGTCCACGTCTTCAATGCGCAGGCGGAACTGGCCGCCGAGCTCTTTTGCCCACTGCGCCGTAAACAGCGCCGAATAGGCATGCCCCAGATGCAGCAATCCATTGGGGCTGGGCGCGAAACGAAGTACAGGCTGGTCGGGCAAGGGCTGCTCCGGCGTCAGGATGAGGAATGAGTGCTAGCATGCCTGAGCGCGCGGACAAGTCCCGCATTACCTGCCGGGCCGACCTCGAGGCCGAGTTTGATGCGCTGGTAAGCCTTGACCCGACCCTCGAACCAGTCCGGCAGCAAGTCGGCGAGGTGCCGCTGCGGCTTGTTGAGCCGGGGTTCGGCGCCCTGACCTAGATCGTTTGCGGACAGCTGCTTTCAGTCGCCGCGGCCCGCGCCATCCATCAGCGCGTGCTCGGACATTTCGGCGCCGTCAAAAGTGCCGCTCTCCTCGCCGAGGACGACGAAGTGCTTTACGGCCTCGGCCTCAGCCGTGCCAAGATCAGAAGTCTCAAGGCGTTGGCGCAGGCCGAACAGCAAGGCATGCTTGACCTCTCGCAATTGCACCAAATGCCCGCCGCCGAGGCGCACCGGTCTCTGACCGCGCACAAGGGGTTCGGGCCGTGGACCGCCGACCTCTATCTCCTCTCCGCTGCCGGACATGTGGACGTGTTTCCGTCCGGGGATTTGGCATTGCGCAAAATGGTTGGCACGATGGGGCGATTCGGCGCGCTGCCGACAATCGGCGAGACGGCGAACCACGCTGAACGCTGGTCGCCACACCGCAGTGCCGCCGCCAGATTGTTGTGGGCACTGTTCGCCCATGAGAAGAGCCGACAGGGGATTGATCTTTGACCGACACGCTTTCCGGACCCATGGTGAAACCGGCCTCCGGCGATCCCGAACAGATCGTTGTGCTGCTGCACGGCTACGGGTCTGACGGCAATGACCTGATCGCGCTGGCGCAATATCTTCAGACTGAACTGCCGCAGGCTCTCTATGTCGCGCCGAACGCGCCACAGCCCTGCGACATCAATCCGGCCGGCTATCAGTGGTTCCCGCTGGATCTCGACCGCGAGTTGAGCCGGCTCGATGGCGCCGCATCAGCGCGTCCGACCATATTCCGGTTTCTCGAGGATCTGTGGGCGGAGACCGGGCTGAAAGCAAAAGACACGCTGCTCGTCGGATTCAGCCAGGGGGCGATGATGGCGCTCGACACAGGGCTGCGGCTTGATCCCGCGCCCTTCGGCATCATCGGCTTTTCCGGGGCGCTGATCGCGCCTGAGCAGTTGAAGGACGAGTTGGGGGGCAAGCCGCCTGTCGCGCTTATTCACGGGTCCGCCGACGACGTGGTGCCCACCGAATCCAGCCAGATTGCCGAGGCGCATCTCAAGCAATGGGGCATTCTGAGTGCGCTGCACATCGATCACGGGTCGGGACACACGATCGCGCAGGACGGGCTGGGGTTTGCCCTGGCCTTCATTCGCGAGGTCAAGGCGATGCGTGGCGCCGGTGCCGCAGCTTCGCCGAAAAACTGAGCGATTTACCGCCTCTAGCAGGATTAGGCTTCACAGGGGTGACACAAAAGGCTTAGATTATGCGCATGGAAGCCTTGATTCCATGCGAGGAACTCTAGTGTGACCGTGCACGTGTCACTCGATTCATGCCCCAGCCTCGTGCTGAACGCCGATTTCAGGCCGCTCAGCTACTATCCGCTGTCGCTCTGGTCCTGGCAGGACGCCATCAAGGCGGTGTGCCTTGATCGGGTGAACATCGTTTCCGAATATGACACCAAGGTCCATTCGCCCAGTTTCGAAATGGCGCTGCCCAGCGTCGTGGCGCTGAAGGACTATATCCAGCCGTCGCGGCATCCTGCGTTCACGCGCTTCAACGTGTTCCTGCGCGACCGGTTTGCCTGCCAGTATTGCGGCTCGCGGCACGACCTGACCTTCGATCACTTGATCCCGCGCTCCCGGGGCGGCCGCACGACATGGGAAAATGTCGTCACCGCCTGTGCCCCCTGCAATCTCAGGAAGGCCAACCGGATGCCGAAGGACATCGGCATGCATCCGCGTCAGGCGCCCTTCCAGCCCACCGTATTTGACCTGCACAACAATGGCCGGGCGTTTCCGCCCAACTATCTGCATGAAAGCTGGCTCGATTATCTTTACTGGGATATCGAGCTGGAGCCCTAGCGCCGCACTTCCCGGTGCTGGCGGTTTTGCCGCAGGTGCATTTTCCTGATCGTCTTTGAAAATCCATTTTCGCAGTTCAAACTGGGCTGATGAACAAGGCTTTGTCTCCGTATTCAATTCGTTTCTCCCGCCGGCAGCTGTTGTGCGGCGCGTCTGCGTTGGCGGGCGCAGGTTTCTTGCAGGCGGCTGGAACTGCTCCGGCGGCGGCGCAGGAGTTTGCCGATCTCAGCTGGCAGGATCTGATTCCGCAAGGTGAAGGCGAATCCATCGAACGGCTTTCAGGCGATGGCTATGTGCAGCACGGCGAAATCCAGTTGCCCAGCGGCTATTCGCAGCCGCTCGGGTCGGGCGTCGTCGAGGAACTCAACAACAAGAAGATCCGCATCCCGGGCTTCATGGTGCCGCTGGTGATGACGGCCGAGGGGGTGACCTCGTTCATCCTTGTGCCCTACATGGGGGCCTGCGTGCACGTGCCGCCGCCGCCGCCGAACCAGATGGTGTTTGTCACCTCGCCGACCCCGTGGCGGGAAGGCACGCTGTTCCGCGCGGTACGCGTTACGGGTTTTCTGGAGACCCAGACCGTCGACACCGACATGGCGCGGATCGCCTATGTGCTCGACGCCGAACAGATCGAACTGTTCGAGGGGCAATACAGCTAGCGTTTCCAGAAAAAGCAGACTCCACTCTTACGGTTCGGAAGCGCCCAAACAAAGAGCTAGAACCGGATCGTCATGCCGTCTGCCAGTGACATGCGATAGGCGCGCAGCGCCGGAAACAGGCTGACGATTGCTCCGGCACCGACGATGGCCAGCAAGATCCAGAGTTCGCTTGGACCCGGCGCGGTGACAGCCAGGTAGATGCCGTATTGGGCGTCGACCCACGGCCGCAAAACCAGAAGTCCTGCGTACAGCAGCGCGACGCCAAGCAGCACGGCCAGCGCGCAGACGATCAGCGCCTCGATCAGCATCAGCCCCACGATGGTCAGTGGCGTGGCGCCGACGGCGCGCAGGATCGCCATTTCCCTTCGCCGTTCGTTCAGGCTGGAAAAGATCATCGCCGCCATGCCAATCAGCGCCGTGGCAATGACCATTGCCGAAACGGCGGTGAGGGCGGTTTCGGCCACGCCGACAATCTCCCACAGTTCAGCCAGCGCCACACCGGGTATGACCGCCAGCAGCGGCTCCTGTTCATAATCATTGATGGCGCGCTGCAGGTTGAAAATGTCGAGTGGGGAACTGACGCCGATCATGGCGGCCGTTACCTGGGTCGGGGTCAGGTCCAGTTCGCGCACCTCCTCGCCGCTGAGTTCGGTCCCCGGCACGATGGCGCCACCCTGCCAGTCAACGTGGATGGCTTCGATCGCCTCGAGAGAGACAAACAGAGTGCGGTCGACCGGTGTGCCGGACTTCTGCAAAATGCCGGAAACTGTGAAGGGCTTGTTGTCATGGGCAGTGAACGAAGCAAGCCCGTGCGCCACCACCACTTCATCGCCCACCGAATAACCGAGCGAGTGCGCCACGTCAGCGCCCAACACCACGTCGAACAGGTCAGCGAACCGGTCGCCCTCGGCAAATGTCAGATGCTGGCCGCCCCGGAATGCATAGCGGTCGAAGTAGCCTTGCGTCGTGCCCAGCACCCTGTAGCCGCGATGGCTGTCCCCGAGCGAAAGCGGCACGATCCAGTCGACTTCCGGCCGTGCGGCGATGTCCTGATAAGTCTGCCAGCTCACATTGTTGGTGGCGTTGCCGATCCTGAACACTGAGTAGAGCAGCAGCTGCACGCTTCCCGAGCGGGCGCCCATGATCAGGTCGGTTTCCGAGATCGTGTCGGCAAAGCTGGCCCGGGCGCCCGACCGCACCTTGTCGACACCAAGGTAGAGCGTGGCGCTCAAGGCAATGGCGATGATGGTCAGAATAATGGTGATGCGGCGGCTCCACATCGAGCCCCAGGCGAGGCGGAACAGGATCATATGCTGCCCCCTCCGCCGGTCTGCATCAGGTCGCCCAGATTCACAGTACGGTCAAACCGTTCGCACAGGCGCATGTCATGGCTGACCATGATCAGGCTCGCGCCGCTGGCTTCAATCCGGGAAAACAGCAGATCAATGAATTGGTCCTCGGCGGCCCTGTCGAGCGCGGAGGTCGGTTCATCGGCAATGATCAGCGGCGGCTGCCCGATCAGCGCCCGGGCGGCAGCAACGCGCTGCTGCTGGCCCACACTGAGGTCGGCAGACGTGCGTCTGGTCAGCAAGTTTTTGGGGAGGCCCATCAGTTCGGCCAGCCTGTCTGCCTCGGCTGCAGTTTCCGACCCGACGCGGTTGCGCCGTTGGGGCGCGAAATTCAGCGGCAAAAGGATGTTGTCGCGCGGCGAGGCGTAGGGCAGCAGGTTGAACATCTGGAAAATGACGCCGATGTTTTCCGCCCGAAACCGGTCCCGCGCCGGGCGGGAAAGTTTGGCCAGGTCCGTGCCCAGTACATTCAGCTCGCCGGCAGCAGGCTCGAGTATCCCGCAGACCAGGCTCAACAGCGTCGATTTTCCCGCGCCACTTTCACCGAACAGAAACAGGCGCTCACCCCGTTCGAGACGGAAGTGGGGGACATGAAGGCGAAAGCCGGACGGTCCCGGCCAGGTGAAGCTCAACTCCTGCAGAAGGATGGCGGCTTTATCCTCACGTTCTGCAAGCGGCTGGGTATCTGGTTCAGGCAACTAGATCAGATCCGAAAGGTCGACTTCAGGGTTATTGGCTGTGACGGTGAAGGCAGATGCGCCAGCAGGACCAACTACCTGCACCCGCAATTCCGCTTCAGGTGCGAACTGATCAAAGTAGGAGAAGGTGATCGAGGTCAAGTTCTCAATCGCAGCGCAGTCGAACAGATAGCTGGCCCCGAATTCGGTGTGGCCCCTATCATCGCCGTGTTCATGGCCATCGTCATGATGCTCTGCATGCTCATCCTCATGGTCATGCGCTTCTGCATGTGCATGGACTTCGTCATGTTCATGCAATTCGGTTTCGCCATGCAGGTCAACGCTGGCGGTCTCCATCTCGCAGCTTGCAGACCGGGGGAGAGTGAGCACGTTCGCAGACCGCTCCAGCCGCTCCAGTGCACCGGCAACAGCTTCGCGGTCGGTTTCGGAAGTGGCGGCATGCTCGAAACCGACAATGTCCATCCCCGGCGCATGAAGTTCCACCAGCAGATGTGTGCCATCTATGGCCAGGTTAACCTCGCCGACACCGTGCACATGTGTCTCAAGCTCCCTGTGCTCTTGCGCCGTGGCGGCCAGGGTCACGAAGGGCAGAGTTAAGACAAGTGACGCTTTGCGCATGAAATGTCTCCGTTTGCATGGGGCACGTGGCATGTTCCGTAATAACATTACACCGGAATGACAATCGGACCCGCTCCAAAAATATCCTTTCATTTCCTGGAACGGCAACAGAGGTGATGGCCGAGGAACGCAGCGCCTTGCTCCCCTCCACAAAAGGGGCGGGGTAGGCGCAGGCAAAAAAACTTATCCCCGCCGGTTGGGGTGCCCCTATCATCTTTCTCACAAGCCGCGCGTTGAGCTGAGGTGTACACGAGCACTTTGCGGGGTTTGGGCCGGTGTGTTGGTCGGGTCGCCGATCAGCAGGGTAAAGCGGTCAGGTAGCCCTCGGCCAGGGGGCAAGTGTAAGACGCTGCGCAGCCGTCTGATATGGGTTGCGCCTGTTTTCCGGACCATTGGAGAACAGATGCCCGTTCGGGAAGCCGGTCTAGAATCCGGCAACTGGACAAATCAGGGGCATGGCGCATCCGCGGGGCTCCGGAGGGCCCCGACCTGTACGTCATAGCTCACAAATCCCGGTTGCGCGGGGCGATGTCCGCCTCACTTTTTACTACTTAGGATCGAGGTGTTCACCGCCCCGCGCCTGCTCTGTTCACGTAGCATCCTGTCATGGGAGAATTGGTGTGCGCGCTTGCCGCCCCCTCCGAGACTACCCCTTCAACCGCTTCCACTGGCCACCCACCGACCAGAACAGCAGGGCCGAGATCAGCAATGAGATAAGGGCGTTGTAGCCGGCCAGCGAAATGCCAAGGATTCGGAGCTGCACCGCATCGCACTGGACGACGCGGTTGGCGTTGATGTCGCCCAAATCGTCAAAGCTGATGCCTTCGCCGGTGCCGGTGCCGGTGCAGGCGGTCGGGCCGGGCCAAAAGCCCCATTCGACGCCGGCGTGGAAGGCGCCAAGATAGGTGCTCCACAGGAACAAAAGGGCGACCGCAAAGGTCAGGCCGATGCGCAGCATGACCGGCATCACCTTCCAGGCGCCGATGACCACGGCCAGCACGGGCAGGCCGATGTAATAGGGCAGGCGCTGTTCGAGGCAGAGTTCGCAGGGCAGGTAGCCGCCGATATACTCAAAGCACAGCGCACCCAGAATGGTGAACAGGCCGATCATGAAGGCGGTGTTGGCGCGGTTGGAATTGTTGCCGGAGAATTGCGACAGAACCATCAGAATTTGCCCCTAGAACAGAAAGCGCAGAGCCAGAAACCCGCCGATCAGCAATATGCAAAACAAGGTGAACATAAGGCCGAGACGCTTTTCGATGAAAACACGCACAGGCTCCCCGAACCAGTAGAGCAGGGCGGAGACCAGAAAGAAGCGCAAGCCCCGGCCGACGATCGAGACGATGGTGAACTGCAACAGGTCGAAACCGACGCTGCCGGAGAAAATCGTCAGCACCTTGTAAGGAAAGGGGGTGACGGCGCCGAGGAAGATACCCCAGCCGCCCCATTGTTCGTACCATTCGACGAACCGTTCGAACGTATGTTCGGCGCCATAGAAATGCAGCAGCGGTTCGCCGATGGCGACGAACAACAGCGCGCCGATGGCATAGCCGAGATAGGCGCCGAGCACCGAAGCAACGGTGCAGATAGCGGCGTAAATGGCCCACATGGCGCGTTTCGCCACAACCATCGGGATGAGCAGAACATCGGGCGGGATGGGGAAAAAGGAGCTTTCCACGAAGCTGACAACGGCCAGTGCCCACGGGGCGTTGCGGTTCCCCGCCAGACCCAGCAGCCAGTCGTAAAGTCGTCTCAGCACGCCTTTACTCCTTGAGAGCTGAAGGGTGGTGCGGGCGGTCGGAATCGAACCGACACTCTGTTACCAGAACCAGATTTTGAGTCTGGCGCGTCTACCAGTTCCGCCACGCCCGCGTGTGGAAAGGGGCCGATTTGGCCGGTGCCGGAGATAGGACATTGCGCAGGAAGCGTCAATCAGGCAATTGCGGCAATGCGGCGAGTGGACAGGGCGCAGCGCATCGGATTGAGTGGCGCCATCGAACCAGGGGAGAGACCGGATGACCGGCAAGAGCATCGAACAGATCGTGGATGAAATGAGCCTTGAGGAGCAGGTCAATCTGCTGTCAGGGCGCGATTTCTGGTCGGTGGCCGGCAATGAACGGCTGGGCATCGGGGTGCTGAAGGTCACCGACGGGCCGAACGGCGCGCGTGGCGGCGGCTCGCTGATCGGCGGGGTGAAATCGGCCAGTTTTCCGGTCGGCATCGCCCTGGGGGCGACCTGGAACCCGGAACTGCTCGGCGAGATCGGCGCGGCGCTGGCCGATGAGGTAAAATCCAAGGGCGCGCATGTGTCGCTCGCCCCCACCGTCAACATCCACCGCTCGGTGACCAATGGCCGCAACTTCGAATGCTATTCGGAAGACCCGGTGCTCACCGCGGCGCTGGCAGTTGAATATATCAAGGGCCTGCAGGCCAATGGCATCTCAGCGACCATCAAACATTTCGCCGGCAATGAAAGCGAAATCGAGCGGACCACGATCAACTCGGTAATCGACGAGCGTTCTTTGCGCGAAATCTACCTCATTCCGTTCGAGGCGGCGGTCAAGCAAGCCGGTACCTGGGGCGTCATGTCGTCGTACAACAAGCTCAACGGCACCTACACTGCCGAGAACGAGTGGCTGCTGACCAAGGTTCTGCATGAGGACTGGGGCTATGACGGGGTGGTCATGTCCGACTGGTTCGGCTCGCGCTCGACGGCACCGACGGTCAATGCCGGTCTGGACCTTGAAATGCCCGGGCCGACCCGCGACCGGGGTGACAAGCTGATCGCCGCCGTCGGGGCCGGCGAGGTTTCAAGGCAAATGGTGCGCGCGCGAGCGCTTAACGTTCTGCGGCTGATGGAACGGGTGGGGTCCTTGCACGACCTTGAGGACCGTCAGGAACAGGCCAACGACCGGCCCGAGCATCGGGCGTTGATCCGGCGGGCCGGATCCGAGAGCATGGTTTTGTTGAAAAACAAGCAGGTGCTGCCGCTTGCCAGGGATATCGGCAAGATCGCCGTCATTGGCCCGAATGCCAAACAGGCGCAAATCATGGGTGGCGGCTCGGCGCAGCTTAATCCCCACTATCGCGTCAGCCCTTATGCTGGGCTGGTGAAAGCTGTTGGAGAAAATGTCCTGTCCTATGCCGAGGGCTGCACCAATCACCGGTTTGAACCGGTGCTGAAGGGTGATTTCCGGGCGGACTGGTTCGACAATGAAAGCCTCAGCGGGGAACCGGTCCATACGGATTCCATGGACGAGGTGAATGCCTTCCTGTTCGGGCGGCTGGCCGAAGGCAAGGTCGACCCGTTCCATTTCTCGCTGCGGCTGACGGGCACGTTCACACCCGACAAATCGGGTCTTCATCGCGTCGGTGTGCATGCCGCCGGGCTGGCGCGGGTGTTCATCGACGGCAAGCTGGTGGCCGACGCCTGGAGCAACTGGCAGCAGGGCCGGACATTCTTTGAAGAAGGCTGCGATCCGGTGGTGGGCGAGATCGAGCTTGTCGCGGGCGCGGCCCACGAAGTGGTCGTGGAACTGGCGACCAAGCCGGCGGCCAATCTGCAGCTGGCGGCGCTTTTTGTTGGCATTGGCCGGCCTCTGGGCGATGAAGACATTGCCGCCGCCGCTGAAGCGGCGCGGGACGCCGAAGTGGCGCTGGTGTTCGTCGGGCGCAATGCGGAATGGGACACGGAGGGCAGTGATCTTGAAAATATTGGTCTGCCTAGACGGCAAAACGAACTGGTCTCGGCCGTGGCTGCGGCCAATTCCAGTACGGTCGTCGTGCTGCAGACGGGCGGTCCGGTGGAGATGCCGTGGATCGATGAAGTCGCCGGGCTGATCGAGGCCTGGTATCCGGGCCAGGAACTGGGCAATGCTGTGGCTGACGTGCTCTTCGGCGATGCGGAGCCGGGCGGGCGTCTGCCCCAGAGCTTTCCGAAAAAGTGGGAAGACAACCCCACCCAGTCGCAGGATCCCGAAATCTATCCGGGGCTTTCTGGTCGCGTGCGCTACGAAGAGGGCCTGTACATCGGCTACCGGCACTATGACAAGTCGGGCATCGAGCCACTGTTCCCGTTTGGCTTCGGCCTCGGTTACACGAAAATGGAGTTCTCCGGGTTCAGCGCCGCACCGGATTCAGACGGTGGTGCAACTGTTCACTTCTCGCTGCGCAACATAGGCGAACGGCGCGGTTCTGAGGTCGTGCAAGTCTATGTGCGCGACGTGATGGCAAGCGTTGCCCGCCCGAACAAGGAGCTGAAGGCGTTCAAAAAGATCACGCTCGACGCCAATGACGGCCAGAGCTTCTCCATAAAACTCAATCCGCGTGACTTCGCGTTCTTTGACGTCGATGCCCAGTGCTGGCGCGTCGAGCCGGGCGCGTTTGAAGTGCTCGCGGGATTCTCGGCGGCCGACATCAGGGCCTCGGCGAAAATCGAGTTCGCCGAGGAACGGCTGCTGCCGGTCTAGAGCACTTTCGATATGGTCAGGAAGTCGCCGCGTTCAGCGTTGGCGGCTTCCAGATTTTCCTCGGAGCCGAGGACCACGATCCGTGCGTCGTTGCGGGCGGCGTCCAG
The DNA here is from genome assembly GCA_017794705.1 of Devosia sp. Lineage (GTDB taxonomy): Bacteria > Pseudomonadota > Alphaproteobacteria > Rhizobiales > Devosiaceae > IH3. Next base: position 2,432,685 of record CP051235.1, read on the forward strand.
CGCATCGCCAAGCGCTGCAAAATCGGCAGGGGATGCGTTGAGCACTTCCAGCCGGCGTTCCTGCCGCTTTTCCGCCGTCTCGCCGATCAGGTGGCGGGAGAAGGACGAAAAGCCCTTGGCGTCGGGAAGCTGGTAGCGGTCCATCTGGCCGATGACGCCGATGATCGAGCGGATAAGTTCAGTATCGGGCACGGGCTTGCGCAAGAAATCCCCGGCGGCGTCGTAGACGTCTAGAGTCTTCAACAGATTTGGATCGCGGTAGGAACCGAACTGGAAGTTTCCGGACAGGTGATTGTAGCTCGAGAACCCGCCATAAGCGCCGCCTTCGACGCGCACCTTGTCCCAGAGATAGCTCATGTTGAGATGCTGCAGGGCGACCGACGCCGCGCCGCTGCGGGTGTAGCCATGGTCATGCAGGTTGAAGCCCTTGGCGACATAATTCACCTGGGCGGAAAAGCTGAGGCCCTCGTTGACGGGCCGGGAAGGTGCCGTCCAGCTGGCGTCGGGTTCTCGTCCGTCGGGCAGGGATTCGAGCAGGCTGCCGAGCGGGGCATGGAACGGGTACCAGTCCGCCTCGGTGGCCGTGACATTGACGATCAGGTTGCGCCGTCCGAACAGGCGATCGCGCATGTCGATGAGGGTAGCCGAAATCTCCTCCCAGTCCTCGTCGAGGCGTTTTTCGAGGTCGCGCAGGAAGAACAGCTGGCTAATGCCGGACATTTCTTCGCCAAGCCATCCGGCTTCGCTCAGCCCGGCGCCGAGCCGGGTTCCGGCCAGCTGGTGCCCGGCGGGGGCGAGGCGGGTTTCGATACCGGCCTTGGCCTCGCGGATCATCTGACGCAGCCGTTCCTTGTCCACCAGTTTGGCCCTCGACATGACATCACCCATCAGGTCCAAAAGGTCCTGGGTGTGGTCGGCGGTGGCCTTGCCGCGCAGGGCGACATAGGCAAGCGCTTCGGCCTCACCGTCGATGGCAGAGATCAGCCGCGAAGCGCCTACGCCGCCGGTGGTGCGGCCAATGCGCTGAATGAACTCCGCGAAATCCTGGGTATCGGTGCCGGTCTGGGTCAGGGCGCGGTCGAACAGCGGCAAAAACGGCAGGTGTTTCTGGTCAAGGGCGCGCAGGTTGAAGGCCAGGTCGAGATAGATGATCCCGTTGGCCGGCTGTTCGTGGAACAATGTCTCCACACCAGCTGTGGTCAGGTGCGATACCGGTATCTCGATATTCTCGCGCGGCAGGTCTTCGATACCCAGCCGCGGCAGCGTTGCCACCGCTTCTGGCGCATCGGGCGTGGCCTGCAGGGTGCGCAGCTTCCGGGTGACCTCGATAGCGTTTGTGATGTCGGTGTCCGACATGGCATCGCGGGCCGCGTCAAGACGCGCGCGTTCTTCGCGGGCTTCTTTCGCGGCAAGGTCCGGATCGGCCTTCAGCAGCACGGAAGACCGGTGCGGATTGTCGAGAAGTTGCGTGCGGATCAGGCGAACGAAATAGTCCGCGTCGTCAGCGATGTGCTGCTTGAGGTCGGCGAGTGGTTTGGCAAAAGCCAGGGCGTCGATCGGGTCGTGTCCATGCAGCCACTGACCGAGCGCACCGAACATCAACGCGATGCCGCGCGGCAGGTTTCCGGTGTTGAGTTCGCGCAGCTGGAACTCGGTGGTGTTGATGGCAGCTTCAACGGCCGCGGCGGGCACACCGGTGTCAGCGATGTGTTTGAGCTCGGTGAGAATCAGTTCTTCAATCTTGTCGCGATTGGCCGGATCAATGCCCTTGAGGCCAAAGCTCATGGTCGGCTGCTGCGCGAAGGCGGAAAGCCCGCCCCGGACGCTTTCGCCGAGACCGGATTCTGTGAGCTTTCGCTTGAGCGGCGATGCGGCGGTGCCGACAAGCACGTGACCCAGAACGCTCAAAGCCAGTTCGGCCTCATGGTCTTCAGGTGGGTCCAGCATCCAGGTGATGGAGAACATGCCGTCGCGGGCCGGGCCCTGCTCAGGCCTGGCGGCATAGGTGCCCTCGGCGCTGACCGGTGTCGTGAACTTGGGTTGCAGGGCGATGTCCCCGGCCGGTTCGGCGGCCTCGAACCGGGCAAAGGCCTTGTCGATAAGGTCCAGCCGTGCGGCCGGATCGTCGTCGCCGTAAAACATCACCCGGGCGTTGGAAGGGTGATAGTAAGCCTGGTGAAAGGCCTTGAACTGCTCAAAGGTCAGGTCGGGCATGACGCGGGGATCGCCACCCGAGGACAGCGCATAGATGGTGTCGGGCATCAGCGACTGGCGCATGACTTCGCTGAACACGGTGTCCGGGGCGGAATAGGCGCCCTTCATTTCGTTGAAGACGACACCCTTGTAGGTCAGCGGCGCTTCAGGCGTGTCGGCCTCGAAATGCCAGCCTTCCTGGCGGAACGTGTCCTCGGACAGGATGGGGTTGAGCACGGCATCGAGATAGACATCGATGAGATTGTAGAAATCCTGCAGGTTCTGGCTCGCAAGCGGATAGGCCGTCTTGTCGGGGAAGGTCATGGCGTTGAGGAAGGTCTGGAGCGACCCCCGCGCCATCTCAACGAACGGCTTGCGCAACGGGAAGCGTTCGGATCCGCAGAGGACGGAATGTTCAAGAATATGGGCGATGCCGGTCGAGTCGGCGGGCGGGGTCTTGAAGGTGATGCCGAAGACCTTGTTCTCGTCTTGGTTGATCATCGACACCAGTTCCGCACCCGTCCGGTCGTGCCGGTAATGGCGAACCTCGGAGGACAATTCGGGCAGTTCGCGGGCGCTGATCAGGGAAAAGGCGGGGTGTTCAGTCATCAGGTCGGCATCCGTTCGGTTTGGCGTCAGACGGCAAAAGTAGGCGCTGGATCAGCGCATTGTAAGTCGCGAGGGGATCAAAGGAATGTGTCAGCCTATTGCGCGGCGTGGCGCGGCTGCTCGGCATCGCTGTCATAGCGGGCGCGGGCTTTGACAATGTCGGGGTGATGCTGGCTGGCCCAGTCCCACAGGGCGCTGATGGCCGGCTGCAGGCTCTGGCCGAGATCGGTCAGCTGGTATTCCACGCGCGGCGGGATTTCCGGATAGACGGTGCGGGTGACCAGCCCGTCGCGTTCCAGATTACGCAACGTCAGGGTGAGCATGCGCTGGGAGATGCCGCCGATGTCGCGCTTGATTTGGTTGAAGCGCACCGGACCGCCACGCAACCGGCCGACCACCATGACACTCCACTTATCGCCGATGCGATTGAGAATGTCGCTCATCGCCGTGCAGTTTGCAGAAACATTTTCGGGGGCGGGTGACATGCGTGTGCCTTCTTGCTCGATGATCCAGTTCCCCATATATACCCGGTTACTGAAAATTCCTAGGGTCCGGACGGGGATCAATGGCCACCCAGGTTGCAAGGAGGAACTCATGACTGACACTTCACAACGTGCCGCGCCGCCGCTTTGGCTGAACATCTTGCTCTGGATCGGCCAGGCCTTTCTGGCCTTCGCTTTTGGAAGTGCCGGGTTCATGAAGCTCACGGTCCCGGCTGACCAACTCGCCGAGATGATGAATTTCGTCAATTACACACCGGCGTGGCTGGTGATGTTCATCGGTGTTATGGAAGTGCTGGGGGCGATCGGGGTCATTCTGCCTGCGGCCACCCGCATTTTGCCCTGGTTGACGCCATTGGCCGCGCTCGGCTTTGCCATCATACAGGTGCTGGCGATTGGCGTGCATGCCTCGCTTGGCGAAACGGCAACAACGTTGCCTGCCAATCTTGTGTTGCTTGCCGTTGCGGTGTTCGTGGTCTGGGGGCGACACATGGCCGCCCCGATCGCTTCGCGTTAGGACGGTCGCCTCGTCAGGCCGCCGCCTGATGCTCGGCGGCGTGTTGGGCGATGTACCAGTCGAGTTCAGGTCCGCCCTTGCCGAGAAGCTGAAAGATCTCGCGCATGAAAGTCACTGGCGCCGTTCCGGCGGCTGTGACCAGCTTGTCGTCAGACACCGCGCTTGCGGTCTGCCGGTAGTGATCGGCGCCCTTGTAGGCGGGGACCTGTTGCAGGAACTCCAGGCTGTTCGAAGTATGGGCCGTCCGATCAAGCAATCCGGCGCGGGCGAGTGCCAGCGTGGCGCCGCAAATCGCGCCGATCGGCTTGCCCGCCGAATGGGTGTTGAAAAGCAGCGTTGATAGATCAGGGGCGTCTTCGCTCTCCCAGATGTCACCGCCATTGACCAGCAGCAGGTCGAAGTCGGCCGGGCTGAGGTCTTCGACCGCACGGTCGGGTTTGACCTTGAGGCCGCCCGAGGAAGTCACCGGCAGACCCCCGGGTGAAGCCGTCAGCACGTTGAGGCCGTAGAAGCTGCGGCCCGCCGCCATGGCAAGCGCGCATTCCCAGTCGGCATAGCGGTCGGTCAGAATGTTGATGATCGTGGTCATGATCTTGTCCTTGTTTGCGTCCGATGTCTGAAGGTAGTCTCCGGCTCTTCCAGATTCTGTCAGCAGGGACATGGCGGGCATGGCGCGCTCCGAGCGATTGTTGAACCTGATGCAGGCGTTGCGCCGCCGGCGGCGTCCGGTGAAAGGCGAGGTGCTGGCCGGGGAAACCGGCGTGTCGCTGCGCACGCTCTACCGTGACATCGCCACGCTCAAATCCATGGGCGCCGCCATCGATGGTGAAGCTGGACTGGGGTTCCAGTTGCGTGCCGATTACTGGTTGCCGCCCCTGATGTTCTCCAACGAAGAGATCGAGGCGCTGGTGCTGGGTCTTCGGACTTTGGTGCACGGACCGGACGCGGACCTGCGCCAGACGGCGGAGGATGCGCGCGCCAAGATCGCCGCTGTCCTGCCGGGCGACCGGCGCGAGGTTATGGAGGCGGTGGGCCTGTTTGCACTGCCACCCTGGGGGCGGGAAGGGGACGACAACCGGCTGTCGACGATCCGCAGGACGCTGCGCGAGGAAACAGAATTGTTTCTGCACTATACGGACAAGCAGGGGGCGGAGACGAAACGGCACGTCTGGCCGGTGGCGCTCGGGTACACGGACAACCGGCAGATGCTGGTGGCCTGGTGTACGCTCAGGGAGGCGTTCCGCAGTTTCTGGGTGGATGCCATGCTGGAGGTGGCGGACACGGAAAAGCGTTATCCGCGCCCGCGCCGGACGCTGCTGCACGAGTGGCGCACGGGCCACAATTTCCCCTCGTTCAAATGAGTTTCATCAAGAATTGTCTTGAAGGGCAATTTCGCCGCGTTGCGGTGTTTCGGCTTGCTTGATAAGAGGCGCACACATTTGAGAATCTGGAGATGGTGCTGGTGAATTTGCTCCGGCGCATGGGAATATTTGCCGTTGCTTTTGTGCTGACCGCGTGGGTTGCGGTGTCGGCGCAGGCGACGCCACTGCTGCTGGTCGACATGGACACAGGCGCGGTGCTGTTCGAGCAGGACGCCGGCCAGTCCTGGCACCCCGCCTCGCTGACCAAGCTTATGACGGCCCTGGTGACCTTCACCGCGATCGCCAACGGGCGGGTCGATCTCGACACGCCGGTCATTATTTCCGAGCACGCGCTGGACGTGCCGCCCAGCAAGGTCGGCTTTCCCGTCGATACGGGTGTGCGCATGGAAGATGCGCTGAACCTGTTGATCGTCAAATCGGCCAACGACATTGCGGTGGCCATTGCCGAGACCGTGTCAGGTTCTGAGGCCGCCTTCGTGAACGAGATGAACGAGATGGCCAACGTGCTGGGGTTGACGGCGACGCATTATGTCAATCCGCACGGGCTGCATGATGAGAGGCAGGTGACCAGCGCCCGCGATCTGGCGATCCTGTCGCTGGCCATCCAGCGCTACTACGGCCAGTACATGCACATTTTCAGCACCACCGAAGTGCAAGTGGGCAATGCGCGGCTTGATTCCAATAATGACCTTCTGACCCATTTCCGCGGCACGACCGGCATGAAGACCGGCTATGTGTGCTCGTCGGGACTGAACATGGTGGCAACGGTGGAGCGCGAGGGCCGGCGGTTGATGGCGGTGGTGCTCGGCGCGTCCTCGGCGCGTGAGCGGGGCGAACGGGCGGCGCAGATGATTGTGGGTGCCCTGCGTGGCCAGATAGGCAACACCGGGCTGAACATTACCCAGATCGCCAACCGGCCGGGGTCACCGGTCGACATGCGGCCGAACATTTGCGGCGCCGGCGCGCGTGAATATGTCGATGCCCTCGAGGCGGCCTTTCCATACGGGATGGAAGGACAGCCGAGTTTTCTCACTGACGAGATCGCCGATCGCAGTTATCGCGTGGTGACCCTGGGGCGGATTCGCGATGTGCCGCTTCCCCTGCCGCGTCCGGCCAACGCGCCCCTGTTGCGTGGCAGCGCTGATCCGCTGATGGCGGATGCAGGGCCGGGCTTTCCGTTGCCGCGGCCGCGGCCCAACTAGGGTTGGTTACGCCGCCGGGCGGGAAATCGAAAAACTGAACCCGTCGCCGGTCTCGCTGATCTCGATCTCAAGTCCGGCCCTGGCGCAAAAATGCGGCACGTCAATGCGGGCCATCGGGTCGGTTGTCAGAAGCGTCAGCGTATCTCCGGGCTTCAGACCAGCGGCTGCCTTTTCGACGCGCAGCACGGGAAGCGGGCATTTCTGGCCCCGCGCGTCGACCAGCATGACGGGCGCCTATTGGGCCGGCGCGGGGGTCGGTGCGGCAGCCAGGGTTGGCGCCGGGCCGCCGAGCAGCAGCACCCAGTGCACGCCATATTCGGAACTGGCATTGTAGGCGGCGGCTATGCCCATGCGGGTGGCCGTCGGGTCGGCAATGGCGGCCGCGTCGGCGGCCTGGCCGCGCCAACCGGAGAAGGTTTCGGCGAAATTGGCATAGCCGGCGCTGTAGCGGACCTGCAGCACATTGGCCGGCGCCGGGGGGCGATTGCCGCTGGCGGCATATTGCTGGGCAATCTGGGCGGCAGTGCCGGAAAGCGCCGGATCTTCGGACAGGGTCGGCACACCGCGCGAACGGCGGAACTGGTTGATCAAGCTGAGAGCCTCGGCGCGGTCAAGGGTTGCACCGGACTGGTCCATGCGGGCCGTCAGCCCGACCGGCAGGCCGGACGAGGAACAGGCGGCCAGGGTCAAAAGGGCTACCACGGCGATGGACTTGAGCGAGATATTCACTGCGGAAGAATTCATGTCAGAATTTCTCTCAATCTGGCAGGCACAACAATCTGCCCGGCAACCGCCAGGGGCAATTCAATGAGGGCGAACCGCTATGGGGTATTACCGGCGAAATTGTGGTGAGGCGCAAGATCAGCTTGCGGTTTTTGAGGTTTTTGGTGCCGCAAACCCATGCACGAAGGCCTCGGCGTGAAGGCGGGCGAAGTTCTCGAGCGACATGGGATGCGACCGGCTGCCGCCCATTTCGGACTGATGCAGGTGGGCGACCAGCATCGGGCTCAGCAGGGCGATGGCGGCATAGCGCGCATCGGTGTCGATCATCTCACCCCGGTCCATATGGGCCTGGAGCCGTGCCTTGATGGCGTCGATGATGGGCTCGAGCTGGTGGTTTAGGAAGGCGGGGCCGGTCACTTCATGGGCAAAGGATTCGCCGAGACCGATGACCTGCAGGTCGAGAACGCCGTGGGAAAAGCCCAGCGAGAGGTCCATGACAAGGTCGGTCACCGACTGCGCAAAGGGTCCGGAAGGAACCGCGGCGCGCTTAAGGTAGCTGTCGCCTTGTTGTCGGGCCTGGGCGAGAACTGCGTCGACGAGTTCCGGCCTTGATCCGAAATAGTGGTTCATTGTCGGCACGGTGACACCGCAGGCCGCCGCCAGTTCGCGCCAGCTGGCGTTGCGGCCGTCACGCGAGGCCAAATGCCGGCGTGCGAGAAGGATCAGTTCCTCGCGCCGTTCGTCATACTTTTTGTCCCGGCTGCCTTTGGGGCGGGCCATGCCATCCTACCTGCCGCAAACCTATTGCCAATTGATGCCGGTATCGTTACATAAGTCATTCATTGTATCAAGTGAGATATAAAAGTATGACCACCGAATTTGGTGCCAGCAACGGTTCGACAAGCAGGCGCAAGCGGCTTGCCCGCTGGCTTGTCGCAGTGTTGTTGATCCTGATTGCCGGCGGCGCCTACGCGATTGTGCAACGGCCGTGGGAAATCAGGCCGGTGGCGGTCGAGGTCGAGGTGCTGGCACCTGACGTGCTGAGGGAAGTGCTGGCGGTGAACGGCCGGGTGGCGGCTCGCGAGTCGGTCAACATCCGTTCAGCCGTCACGGCGCGGGCCAATGCGGTCATGGTCGACGAAGGCGACCGCGTCACCGCGGGCGATCAACTGGTGGAACTCGACACGGCACAGGCAGAGGCGCTGGTGGCGCAGGCCCAGGCTGCGCTGGACGCGGGCGAAGCGCAGCGGCAACTGGCTCTCGCCACTGCGGAACGGACGCGAGCTCTGGGGGACGTTGCGTCACGATCGAGCCTCGAAAATGCCGAACTGAATCTGGCGACGGCCACCAAGGAAGTGGAACGGTTGCAGGCCGCGCTCGATCAGGCGCGTGACCAGCTTGGGCAATATACGATCACCTCACCCCTCACGGGTGTGGTGCTGGAGCGCACCGTCGATCAGGGCCAGTTGGTGGACACGCAAAGCATATTGTTCAGCATCGCCGACATCGACAATCCGGTGGTGGAAACCGACGTTGACGAGGTCTATTCGGCGAGACTGCGTTCCGGACTGCCGGTGCTGATGAAGGCCGCCGGCGAGACGCAGACACGTCCGGGCACCGTCAGTTTTGCTGCGCCCCGCATCGACCCGGCGACGGGTGGGCGGGCAATCGCCATCTCGTTCGACGAGGCAGTCGACCTGCCCATCGGCATGACGGTCAATGCCAACATCGTGGTGTCGGAGATCCCGGACGCCTTATCCGTGCCGCGCCGGGCCATTCTCGAGGCGGACGAAAACCCACATGTGTTTGTGATCGTCGATGGCGTGGCGGAAACGCGCGCCATTCAATTTGCCGATTGGCCGGCGCCCCGTGTGCGGGTGATTGAAGGTCTCGGCGCAGGCGAACGCGTGATCCTTGAGCCCGAGCTTGTGTCGGCGGGTGACCTGGTGGAGCCGAAATAAAGATGCGCTACGGGCTCAAGATCGCGTTCCGCTATCTGACTGCCAACAAGGCACAGACCGGGCTGTTGATCACCGGCGTGGCCGTTGGGGTATTCGTGTTCATTTTCATGAGCGCGCTGATCGGCGGGTTGGCGGTCTATCTGGTGCAAAGCACGGTGGGCAATGTCTCGCACGTCACCGTCGAGGCGCCGAGCCGGGAGGCGTCGCTGCTGGTCAGTGAAGCGGATGGCGACGTGCTGGTGGTTACACAGGCGGCGACCAACCAGCGTGAATTGTTGCGAACGGCGGATGCCTTCCTGCCGCTGATCGACACATGGGAGGGGATTGCCGCCACATCCCGGCAGGTTGTCGGCAACGGGCTGGCCGTGCGCGGTCAGGTGCGGGCGCCGGTCAGCGTGACCGGTGTGGACCTCGACAAGCTTTCCGCGATTGCAGATATCGCCGGCAGCATCACGTCCGGCGACGCTGATGTCAGCGGCATGAAAGTGGTGATCGGCTCAAGTCTTGCGGAAGATCTGAGTATCCGGGTGGGTCAGGTATTGCGCCTGCAGTCCGACCGGGACATCGATCTTGGCCTGATGGTCTCGGGCATCTTCGAGATTGGTGTTGAGGCGCTGGACAGGCGGGCCGCCTTTGTGAGCCTTGCCACCGCGCGCACCCTGTTTGAGCTGCCGCAAGGCGTGTCGCGCATCGAAATCAAGCTGGAAGACCTCAACCAGGCCGAGCAATTCGCCCGTCGGATCGAAGCGGAGACCGGACTTGCTGCCACGCCCTGGACCGAGGGCAATGCCCAATTGCTCAGCGGGCTTCGGGCGCAGGCCAATTCGGGAAACCTGATCAAGGCCTTTGCACTGATCACCATTGTCATCGGCGTGGCCAGTGCCCTGTTGTTGTCGACCTACCGGCGGCGGCCGGAAATCGGCATCATGCGGGCCATGGGCGCAAGCCGCGGTTTCGTGGTGCTGGTGTTCGTCACCCAAGGGGCGCTCATCGGCCTGTTGGGCGGCATGATCGGGGCGGCGATCGGCTTTGCGGCCTTGTCGCCGTTCCCGTTGCCGGAAAATGCCGAACCGGGTGGTTTTCCGATCGATGTCCGGCAAGGCGCTTATGGGCTGGCCATTTCCCTGACCGCACTCGGAGCCATTCTGGCCTCGATCCTGCCGGCCCGGTCTGCGTCGCGGGTCGACCCTGTTTCGGTGATCGGACAATGAGTTCGTCCAGCCTCGTATCGGTCAACGACCTCATCAAGACCTATGGTGAGGGAGACACGGCAACGCATGTCCTCAAAGGGCTCAATCTCGACCTGGAGCGCGGCGACCTGTCAGCGCTATTGGGGCCATCCGGCTCGGGCAAGTCGACGCTGCTCACCATTCTCGGCACATTGATGAAACCCACTTCCGGCCGCCATGAAATGCTGGGCGAGGACCTGACCAGCGCCGATGATGCCGAACTGACCGAGTTCAGGAACCGGCATATCGGCTTCGTATTCCAGTTTCATCACCTGCTTCCCGACTTTACCGCGCTGGAGAATGTGGTCTTTCCCACCGCGGTGCATGCCGGGCGCGAAACCCGGGCAGCCCGCGAACGCGGGCGCGAACTGTTGAACCGAGTCGGGCTTGGTGAACGGATGGACTATCTGGCCACGCAATTGTCCGGCGGACAAAAACAGCGTGTGGCCATTGCCAGGGCGCTGATCAACCGGCCCGAACTGGTCCTCGCCGACGAGCCGACGGGCAACCTTGACCGGGAGTCGGCGGAGCAGGTGATGGAACTGATCGGCGAGATCAACCGCGAGGAACAGACCAGCTTCCTGATCTCGACCCACGACGAAAAGATCGCGGCTTCGTGCCGCCGTCAGGTGCTGGTCCGGGATGGAGAGACGGCAGACATGAATGCGTGAGTGATGTCATGCAATCCAGTTCCCAATAATCGCGTACCTGATGCCGCAATTTTCCGGTCGCGGAACCCGGTGCTGAGGCGTGCGGCGAACTCTTTTTTTCCGGAATCCCTGGGCCGGTAGGCTTCAATACCCGCGAAGTGCCAATCGCCGCCGGTTTCCTTGAAGCGTTGCCAACCTGGTGACAGTGTTATGGAAAAATGGTGATCCCGGCTGGATTCGAACCAGCGACCCTCAGATTAGGAATCTGATGCTCTATCCTGCTGAGCTACGGGACCGTTGGGGCTTGATAGCAAAAGGCCGGGGGAGGTCAAACAGGTTTTGACCGACGGCCCGGGCGGCAATCTCTTACTTGTCAGGCCTGACAGCCGATTTTATTGTCCTGGGGCAAAAGTGCACGATGTGCGCATTATGGGGGACAATGTGCTGAATATAGTAACGAAAACAGCGGCGCTCATGGGCGTCGTGGCGCTGACGGCTTGCTCGAACACTCTGGCGGGGGGTGACCTGCTTCGGCCGGGCGAGCCGACAGGTATTATCGAGGTCGTCAACGGTACCTCGGTGCCGCTCAACGTGGTGCTGATTTCGGACTGCGACAACTTTACATACGGGTTCAACCGACTGGCGGACGGGCAAAGCATTCCGCGCGGGTCGAGCTATTCGTTCCGGGTGTCGGCAGGGTGCTGGGATGTGGACGCAGGCGCCTTCGGTGCGGGCGAAGCCAGACAAAGAATGACCGTCGTGGCTGGCGGCATTGTCAGATACACTGTAACAGACTAACAGGTTCGTATCGGGTCATCCGGTAGGTTTTTTGGGCCGCCTCTCGTCAGCAAGCGGGGCGGTGGAGAGGGAATTCATGCTTGTTTCGCAAATTGATCTCGGGGAAGGCCGGATTGGCGTGGTTGCCGATCTGGGTGAGGGGCCACGCCTGGTGAACGGGGCGGAAAGTGTGCTCGCCCTGGCTCATGAGGCAATAGCGGCCGGATCACAACTTCAGACCGTGATCAATTCACACGGGCTGGGCGAAGCGGTGGATCTTGTGCAGGTTTACGCCGAGGGGCGGTTCCTGCCACCCGTCACGCATCCCGACCCGGCGCATCTGCACCTGACTGGCACCGGACTGACCCACCTGGGCTCCGCGTCGGCACGCGATGCCATGCATACTGGCGCGGCGGAAGACATGACCGACTCCATGAAGATGTTCAACATGGGCATCAAGGGGGGCAAGCCGGCCGCGGGAGAGACGGGCGTGCAGCCGGAGTGGTTCTACAAGGGCAATGGACATGCAGCAGTGGCGGCCGGGCAGGATCTCGTCTCGCCGGCGTTTGCGCTCGATGGTGGCGAAGAGCCGGAACTGGCGGGCGTCTACCTGATTGGGCCAGAAGGCGGCGTGCACCGGATCGGATGGGCGCTGGCCAACGAGTTTTCTGATCATGTGACCGAGAAGCAGAATTACTTGTACCTGGCGCATTCCAAGCTGCGGCAGGCCTCGTTCGGGCCGCAGATGCTGGTGGGCGAGCTGCCCGTAGATGTGCGCGGCGCCTCGCGCATCCTGCGCAATGGCGACATCATCTGGGAGAAGCCCTTCCTTTCGGGCGAGGCCAACATGTCCCACAGTTTCGCCAACCTCGAACATCATCATTTCAAGTACGACCTTTTCCGGGCACCGGGCGATGTGCACGTCCACATGTTCGGCACAGCGACGCTTTCGGTCGCCGACGGAATTGTCACCGAGCCGGGTGATGTGTTCGAGATCGAGGCAGCGCCGTTCGGTCTGCCGCTGCGCAACACGCTGGCGATCGCCGCCCCGCAAGAGGTCAGCCTGACGCCCCTGTAAAATGGGCGGAACTGCGACGGTTTGCTGACGGGTCAGCGGTTTTTGGCCCGCATTGTGGATGATTTTTGCCGTAATCTTGTGTAGGCCTTGGCGTGCGGAGTGATTTGAGGTCAAGCGTGCCCAACAAGGCCATCAGGAACCTGTTGCTTGCCGGTGCCGCCAGTTCGATGCTGGCTGCGCCCGCTTTGGCGTGCGCCGATCTCACATCCGGCCCGACGGCCACGGTGGTCTCGGTCACCGACGGAGATACGGTGGTGCTGGACAATGGCGAGCGGGTGCGGCTGATCGGCATGCAGGCACCGAAACTGCCGCTGGGTCGGCCGGATTTCGAACCCTGGCCAATGGCGGATGAGGCCAAGGCGCATCTGGAAGATCTGGCGTTGGGCGAACAGGTTGAAGTCCGGTTCGGTGGTGCTCAGCGCGACCGGCACGGCCGCATACTGGGTCACATGTTTATCGGCGAGGAAGCAATCTGGGCGCAGGAAGCTGTTCTGCGGGCTGGATTGGCGCGGGTCTATTCGTTCTCGGACAACCGTTCCTGCCTCGAAGACCTTTACCGGGCTGAAAACCTGGCGCGGGCTGAGCGTGCCGGGATCTGGTCTGATCCCTACTATGGGATCGTGCAGGCCGACCGGCCGCAGACAGTTCTGGAACTCGTCGACGAGTATGTGCTGGTCGAGGGCAGGGTGCTCAACGCCGATCAAAGCGGACCGCGGGTCTATCTCAATTTCGGGCGGGATTGGGACAATGACTTCACGGCCGTCATTGAACGTAGTGCGCTACGTCTGTTCGAACAGGACGGCGCCGATCCGCTGGTGCTGGAAGATGCATTGGTGCGGGTGCGTGGCTGGGTCGAGAACTGGAACGGCCCGCGCATTGAAATCACTCATCCTGAACAGATTGAGGTTCTGGCGTGGCGATAGGCTGGTCCGGGCGCGCCCGGCACCTGATTGCCGGTCTGCGGCTGCCGCATCTTGCGGCAGCGCTTTCGCTTGTGGTGCTGGCTTCATGTTCGAGCACCATGATGGGTGGCGGTACGACGGTAACACCGCCGGGCACGCCGCAGGCCATTCCGGCCGGCACGGACCCCGAAGATGCAGTGATCGGGCTGCGGGAACATCCGCGCATCGTTGCGGCCTACGGTGGCGAATATTCCAATCGCAAGGCAGAGATCATGATCCGCCGCATCGTTTCGCGGCTGCTGGAAGCGGCCAACCAGCCGCAGGATGCGTTCACCGTGACCATTCTGGACTCGGCGCAGGTCAATGCCTTCGCGCTGCCAGGCGGGTACATCTACGTGACGCGCGGCATCCTGGCGCTGGCCAATGACAGCAGCGAACTGGCAGCGGTGCTGGCGCATGAAATCGCCCACGTCACCCTGAGGCACGCGCGGGCGCGCACCAACCGGCAGCGCACGACCGAGCTTGTGGATCAGGTGATCACGGGCGTGTTTGGCGGCGATGTCGATACGGACCAGTCGGCCCAGCGTTCGCGCATGTCGCTGGCGGCCTTCACCCAGTCGCAGGAATTGCAGGCCGACGAGGAAGGCGTGATGATCGCCGGCCGCGCCGGTTATGATCCTCATGCGGCCGGACGGTTCCTGGCTGCCATGGCGCGGTTTGCCGAATTCGATAGCGGACAGGAAGAACAGCAGGATGATTTCCTGTCCAGTCACCCCTCAACGCCAAACCGGATCCAGCGGGCGGTGGAGACGGCGCGCACTTTTGGTGCGCCGGGCATCGGGGAGACCGATCGGGCCGGGTATCTGGCGGCGATCGAGGGCTTGAGCTTTGGCGACAGCCCGTCTCTGGGCGTGATTATCGGGCAAAGGTTCGTGCACCCCTCGCTCAATTTCACGTTTGCCGTGCCGGACCGCTATGAGTTGCAGAATACGCCAACCGCAGTGGTGGGCGTGGCGGGCGACGGTGAAGCGGTGCGGTTCGACAGTGCTGACGTACCCCAGAACATGGACCTGCGCGACTATCTGCGCTCGGGTTGGATTTCCGGGCTCGACCCGGCCAGCATTGTTGCTGAAAGCCACAACGGGGTGGACATGGCCACCGGCAGCGCACGGACGCCGGACTGGTTCTTCCGCGTCACAGCCTTGCGGTTTGATGGTGAAGTTTACCGGTTCATCTTTGCCAGCCGTGCGGACAGCCGGGCCTTTGCCGGGGCGGCGAACCAGACGATCGCCAGTTTCCGACGCACCAACCGCACCGATCTTCAGGCGGTGAGGGAACTTCAGATCGACGTCGTCACGGCGCGAACAGGCGACACGATTGAAACGCTGGCGGCGCGCATGGGGGCACTGCCGAACGCGCGCCAGACCTTCCTGATCCTCAACAACCTGTTTGCCGGTGATCCGATCCAGCCCGGTGAACAATACAAGATCATTGGCGTCGAGTAGGCCCAAGAAAAAAGGCCGGAGTGAACCCCCGGCCTGTTTCAATTCAAATTGGCGATCGCGACGATCAGGCGGCAGCTTCCTTGCTGGTCTCGCCTTCGTCATTGTCGCCTTCCTCGGCATCGGCCTTTGCACCGCGGCGCGGGCTCTTGGCCAGGTGCTTGAGGATGAGTTGTTCGGCTTCGGTCAGGGTCAGCTTGCGCACGGCGCCGATTTCACGGGACATGCGGTCCATGGCCTGTTCGAACAGCTGGCGTTCGGAATAGGACTGCTCGGGCTGATCCTCGGAACGGTAGAGATCGCGCACGACTTCTGAAATGTAGGCCAGATCACCCGAGTTGATCTTTGCCTCATATTCCTGGGCGCGGCGGCTCCACATGGTGCGTTTGACGCGGGCGCGGCCGGTGACGGTTTTCAGCGAACGGTTGACCGCATCGTCGGTGGCCAGCTTGCGCATGCCGACGCTTTCAACCTTGGCAACGGGAACGCGCAGGGTCAGCTTGTCCTGCTCAAAGCTGATGACAAACAGTTCGAGCTTCAGATCTGCGATTTCCTGCTCTTCAATAGCCGTGATCTGACCCACGCCGTGAGCGGGATATACAATGTATTCGCCGGTTTTGAAGCCGGCACGCTGCATGGTCTTTTTTGATGCCACAAGGCACCTCCTATCTGACGCCGCAATGGCTGGCTCGGCAGCGGACCCGGTCGGCCATCCCTACTCTTTGCGCCGGAACACCGGCGGAATTTACAGTCAGAACCCTCGCCGCGCAGTCCGGATCCGCTTTTCCGGTATGCGTCGATCGGGTAGAGGTTTTGCCAAAATTAAGGGCACCTTCTGGCACCCCTTGATATTGCCACGCCTGACTGCGTTTGGTGATGAAGCACCATATCACAAAAATGTCGTGAAATCAAAAAACTTGTGCAGTTGGCTTAACACGCCAATTCAGCACGCCCGGACAGGGCGCGAAAATCGGGAGATGAATCGGGGCCGGTTCGCGGTCCCCGCCCGGACGCCTGGCGCGCTAGTCGCCTTCGCCGGGGTTTTCCGAGAAGTATTTCTCGTATTTGTTCTCAACACCATCAAACTCTGCCGCGTCAGCCGGCGCATCACGCTTGATGGTGATGTTGGGCCAGACTGCCGCATATTTGGTGTTGATCTCAAGCCACTTTTCAAGACCGGGCTCGGTATCCGCCTTGATGGCGTCCACCGGACATTCGGGTTCGCACACGCCGCAGTCGATACACTCGTCGGGGTGGATCACCAGCATGTTCTCTCCCTCGTAGAAACAGTCCACCGGGCACACTTCAACGCAATCCATGTGTTTGCAGCGAATGCAGTTGTCGACGACGATATAGGTCATTGCCGGGAGCGATCCTGAACCTGGTCTTTCATGGTGCTGTCTGGGCCCTTGGTTAGGCCGAACATACAGCACTGGGTTGCTAACGGTTTCGTGCCGAACTGGCAAGGTGCACGTGTGACACAGATGGCTATCGGGCGCCGGTTTGCGGGAAAGCGGTTTCTGCGCGCGGGCACAAACACGAAAAAATGGTTAGTCCCGGTCACGAAAGGCGTCGATTTCACGGCGTTCCTTCTTGGTCGGCCTGCCTGCACCGGGCTCGCGTTGTGCAGCTGGGGCGGGCCGAAAATCCTTCTCCCGCTTCGGCAGGGTCGGGGTCAGGTCCTGATAGAGTTGTTGCGCTTCGGGTGCGGGTCCGCGCCTTGTCCCGGTGTCGAGCACCTTCAGCACACGCAGCCTTTCGGCGTAGGTAATGGTCAAGACCTGGCCGACGTCAACCTTGTGTGCCGGCTGGGTGATGCGGTTGCCGTCGAGCCGGACGTTGCCGGCCTCGATCAGCTTTTGCGCCAGAGTGCGCGATTTGACGATGCGGGCGAACCACAGGAACTTGTCGAGGCGCTGGCGCGCCGGTACTGCCCGTTCAACCATCGCCGCCTATCTGCCCGCGCGTTCTTTCAGCACGGCAAGGGCGGCAAAGGGCGAATCCGGATCGATGGGCTTTTCGCGCGGTTTGTTCTCCGGCCGGCTGCGGTTGGCGTGCGGCGGTTTTCCGCCCTTCTTGTGCTCGCTGTTGGCCTTGTGGCCGGCATGCTTACCCTTTGCGTGGCCGTTGGCGTTCTGGTTGCCGCGCTGTGGCTTTCGGCCGTGGTTTTCGCGGTGACGCGGAGCGGGGAACCAGACCTCATCGAACAGGGGTTCTGCCGGTTCCTCGGGCGACTGGGTCGCGCCGAGTTCGACCGGGCTCGGACCGTCCAGCTTGACCAGGTTCTCGACTGCGCCTGATTGAGGGTCGGTGCCAGCGTGCGTTTCGATGCCGTCGAGTTTTGCCGCGTCCTTGAGATCGCTGGCCTCGACGGGGTCGGCGGGCAATGTTGCATCGGGTTCAGTCGCCGGAGAGTTGTCGAGCTTGCGGCGGTCGACGCGATAGCCGAGCGACTGCAGGATGGAGTTGAAATCCTCACCGGCGCAACCAAGCAGTGAGGTCATCTCGACGGTGACACGGAATCCATTGCGTTCCGCTGCACCCTCGGGCACTTCGCCTTCGGCGCGGGCCGGATCGGCGGCGATCAACGGACGGATGATATCGGCGAGACGTTCAAGAATGTCGACGCGCACGGCACGCCTGCCAGCCACCTTGAAGCCGGCGATCTCGTAAAGCTGTTTTGCGACGGCCGGATCGGTCTCGAATGAGGTGCGTCCGGACAGAACGATGTGTGGAATGTCGGTCAGGCCCGGCTGATCCACCCCACCATTCTTCAGCGCATAAAGGATCAGCGCCAGCTCGCGCGGGGCGGGTTTGAGGCTTTGCGGCACATAGATGTGGTAGGCACCGAACTTGACGCCCAGACGACGCATCTTGCCGCGTACATCCTGATCGAGGCCCTTGATCTCGTTGGCGACCTGTTGGCGCGGCAGGATGCCCAGATGTTCGGCCAACTGGAAACAGACGCCACGTGCGGCACCCTCGATCTCCACGGGTTCGAGCAGCGCCTTGATCTGCTCAAGCTGGGTATTGATCATGTGCCGCAGCCAGAGCTGCAGCCGGTCCTGCACCTTTTCAAGGTCCGGCCCGGTCAGGCCCTCGTCGGCCAGAACGATGACGCGCGGGGCAAACAGATCATCACCTTCTGCGAGTTCGGCGACCACTTCGCCCTTCCAGCGCAGCTTGCCGTCGGTCGACAGAATGATCTGGTCATTGGGGGCGGCGGCAAGGCGGGCGGCGCGGTTCCGCAGTTCCGGGGCGACAATTGCCGCGGCGGCGGACCGCAGGGCCTTGGCATCAAGCTCGCCCTCGGCCGGCGCGAGATTGAAGCGAAACCCGCTGATCGAGCCGATCAGGTGCCCCTCAAGGGAAATCTCGCCGTTGTCGTTGATCGTGGGGTCTGCCATGCGTCTGTCTCTTAGGTGGCGAAGCAATGCCGAAGTGCGCCGATCGACAAAACGCTGTGTCAGCCGATCGTGCAGCGCATCGCTCAAGCGGTTTTCTATGTCGCGGGTTGTTTCACGCCAATGGGTTGGGTCGTCCAGCCAGTCTTTCCGGTTCGCAACAAAGGTCCAGGTCCTGATCTGCTTGATCCGGTTGGACAAAGTGTCAATGTCTCCGCTCATATTGTCGCAGAACCTGACCTGATCGGCAATCCAATCCTCGGCAATTGGCCGTCCATTGGCCAGATCGTTAAAAATCCTTGTAACTATGTCACCATGTTGCGCCATTGATATGTCGCGGTAGTCAGGAATCTGGCAACAGGACCACAAAAGCGAGACCAAAGTGGGGTCGGTCGCCTGAAAGGCGGCGCCGTTGCGGATCAAATGCTCCAGGGTCCACTGATCAGTCACCGTGGGATTGCGCGTCAGGCGCGGATCATCCGGTGTTTTGTCCAGCGATTGCCGCAGCCGATCGGGACTTGAAAAGTCAAGCAACGGGTTGCGCCATTGCAACTGTTTGACCGGCTGGAAGTCATGAGTCTCGAGCTGGATGATCATGTCTTCGTCAAGGGACGAAGCCTGTCCTGTGACCCCAAACGTGCCGTTGGTCGTGTGCCGTCCGGCACGGCCGGCGATCTGGCCCATTTCGGCAGGCGTGAGCGGGCGATGCTGGTGACCGTCAAATTTGGTGTCGGCGGCGAAAGCCACATGGCGCACATCAAGATTGAGCCCCATGCCGATGGCATCCGTGGCGACGAGGAAATCAACGTCGCCGTTCTCATACATTTCCACTTGGGCATTGCGAGTGCGGGGTGACAGGGCCCCCATGACCACGGCCGCCCCGCCACGTTCGCGACGCAACAGTTCGGCGATGACGTAAACCTCGGCGGCCGAAAAGGCGATCAGCGCCGAACGCTGCGGCTGGCGGGTGATTTTCTTCGAGCCGGAATATGTGAGTTCGGAGAGGCGGGGCCGTTCGATGATCTCCACACCGGGCAAAAGCTCGCGGATAATCGGGATCATGGTGGCTGCGCCAAGAAGCAAGGTCTCGAACCGACCCCGGGCGTGCAAAATGCGATCGGTGAACACATGGCCCCGATCGAAATCAGTCGCGGTCTGGATTTCATCGACCGCCAAAAAATCGACCGGAATGTCGACGGGCATGGCCTCGACAGTCGCCACCCAGTAGCGGGTGTTGGCCGGCACGATCCGCTCTTCGCCGGTGACCAAAGCGACCTGCGCCTCGCCGACGCGAGCGGCAATCCGCTGATAGACCTCGCGCGCCAAAAGCCTGAGCGGCAGGCCGATCATGCCGGTGCGGTGCGACAGCATCCGGTCGATGGCATAGTGGGTCTTGCCGGTATTGGTGGGGCCGAGAACAGCCTTGAGGCTGGCAGCCTGATTCGCGGGCGCGTGCATGAGCTATGACTAGCAGAAATTTCCGTTCTGAAATGTGTCAGTCCGGAACGGTTGAAAGGGGCGGGTGACGCAACGGATTAACAAACAGCACAAAATGAGAACAAACACGGGCCGAATCGGAACGGCCCGCTGATTCCCAATTTGTTCCCTACACTATCTGGTGGTGCGCGGCGGCGAAAGCAACTAGACGTGCAGCAAGTGTTTGAAATCACTAAAAATTCGCTGGAGATCCGTTTACCGGGCTTAACAGGCGGTTAATTCGGGCAGAATCGGCGAAAGTGTAAACTCGGGATGTCTCGCAAGCCGTGCGAGAAAACACAGCCGTTAAGAAATTGGCCCCGGATTTCGGGGCCATGTTTCTTCAAAATTTACAAAAAACTTTTTGACGTTCCAGATCGGGACCGGGGGCAGGCTCAGCCCATGCGCGTCAGCACCATCGACAGGTCGCCAATCGCGGTGCCGATCAGCACACGATAGGGGATGAAGGTGCCACTCTCTCCAACAGGGGCGTACCAGATCAGGATGCGTTCCGAATGCTGCAGGTAGGCGGTAAACTCGGAAGTGGCATAGTGGCCTGAAATCGGCTCGTAGCTCACCTGGCACAGAACCACCGGGCCCTGATACCCGGTGCGGGCCGAGGTGGCGTTCTCCATCGAGGCATAGCGCATTACAAGGTCGAAGCGCTCGGTACCGGTGAAAATCTTCAGCCGCCGGTTGCATAGGTCAGAATCGAGGCTGCCCGCCTTGATGATAAAGGCCGAGATCATGTCGTTGACGCCGGTCAGTTGGCTGCGCTCGATCGGCACGCGGTCGACGCGCGGTGGCAGCGGCGGGTCGACGATGAAGCTTTCAACGTTTCCTGCCTGATAAGTGGCGGCGATAGTGAATTGTCCGTCGCCAGTGCGGGTGTGCAGGCGAAAGTCCTCGCCGCTTAGGCGGCCGGTGGCGGAACGGCCGGTGACATCGGCAGTAGCAGAGCCGCTGGCAACGAACTGGCCGAGGCCGGCGACGCGGGCGTCCAGGTCAATCGCGTAGTCATTGCCATTGTCGGCGAAGTTGAAATCCAAATGGGCCACGATATTGCCCGACATGGACACGACATAGCGGGCATCCAGCGCCACCGATTGCGCGTTCGCGGCGGCTGGAAGTAAACAGGCGGCTGCAAAGAGCGGGGCGAGCAGGCGTCGGCCGGCGTTGAGCATGGACGTGGCGTTCCTCTGATGGTCCGGCAGTCGCCTAAAGCTGCGGGATCGAATCAATTGTGCTCAAGACTGGCGCGGCAAAAGTGCAGATTCAAGGCAGGCTTGCTCACGCCTGCTTGACGCAACGCCGGGCTTTGACTATTTAGGCGCAACTTTTTCTCTCAGACCCCCGGGCTGTGGCGCTCCATCATGCGTGCGAAGCGGTCCGAATGCACTTAGGAATTGAACTATGGCACGGCGTTGTGAACTCACCGGCAAAGGTGTGATGAGCGGCAATAATGTCAGCCACGCGCTGAACAGAACCCGCCGGAAATTTCTGCCGAACCTGTGCAGCGTGACGCTTTTGTCCGACGCGCTGGATCGTCCGGTCAAGTTGAAGGTCGCAGCATCGACGTTGCGCACCGTGGAACATCGCGGTGGACTGGATGCATTCTTGCTGAAGACCCGCGACGCAGACCTTGGCGACAAGGCCCTTGGCCTGAAGCAGGAAATCAAGGCAGCGCTGGCCTCGTAAGCCGCCTGGTTGATCAGTATACGCAGATCGCGCGTTGCCAATCCGGTGCCGCGCGATTTGTTTTTTTGGCCATTTGGCCACCCACACGCAGCGTCGGTCTATTGCCGGAGTGCTGCCAAAATAGAGGTGCATGATCGTGCTCACTCGTTTCTTCTTCGCCATTCTGGCGATGGCCTTTGTGGTCGTCCTTTCCAACTATCTGGTGCAGTTCCCGGTCGATGCCGCCATCGGCACCTATCAGTTGGCCGATCTTCTGACCTGGGGTGCCTTCACCTATCCGGTTGCATTCCTCGTCAACGATCTGACCAACCGATACTTTGGTGCAGCAATGGCGCGCATGGTGGTGCTTGCCGGTTTCGTCGTGGCGGTGATCATATCGATCTATTTGGCCACGCCGCGCATCGCGATCGCCTCGGGATCCGCCTTTCTGGTCGCGCAGTTGCTCGATACCGTCATATTCGATCGGATGCGGGCTGCGGCCTGGTGGAAGGCGCCACTGATCTCCAGCCTTCTTGGGTCAATCATCGACACCGTGTTGTTCTTCTCGCTCGCCTTTGCCGCGCAGTTCGCGATGTTAGGCCCCAATGACGCGTTCGCAACTGAAGCCGCACCGCTCTTGGGCCTGTTCTCAGTCGAAGCGCCCCGCTGGATGAGCTGGGCACTGGGCGATTTCGGCGTGAAGATGCTGGTAGCGCTTATCATGCTGGCGCCCTATGGATTGCTCCGCCGGGTCATCGCTGACCGCGTGGTGCACCCCGCCGCCGGCTAATTGGGCAGTTCAAATTCCAGCCAGAGACTGCGTTCCCAATCGTTGAAATTGTCGTCGGAAACGATGACGATGTGGACGCTGCCGTCGGCGAGTTCACGGACAGCCAGGCCTTCCATATTGTCGATGTCGCCGCCGCTGGCGCTCAGAATGACTTCGCCCTGAAGCACGGCTCCAGGGCCAATTTCGCTCGACGCGACGCGGCGCACCTGCATGATGAAGGCCAGAAAGCCGGTGCCACGCTCAAGCACCAGCAGGTCGCCATTGGGCAGGAAATCGCAATCAGTCGGGTTGTAGCCATCGGCCGGGGCAAGGGAGAGCGGCCCCTTGTCGCGATTGCCCAAAAGCCAGGCGGAGTGGTTGCCTTCGGCGTTCGGCTGCATTTCGGCAATCAGCAAGGTCGATCCGGCAACGGGCGAGGCCGGAGGCGCGATGCACACGGCCTCAAGGCTTTCGTTGGTGCGCAGCGATTCCAGTTCATCGGGGATCGAGACGATACGCGCCGCGCCTGAAGGACGGTTTCCCGAAAGATCGAAGTCGGCGACGCGGGTGAGGTTTTCAAAGCCGACCCTCACGGCTGCCGCCACCCCATCGCGATAGACGGTTTCGACCGCTTCGGAATCACGGCTGAAGTTCGAAGGCAGTTCGGTGCCGCTGGAATTTCGGATCACTTCGAGTTCAGCCCCGGAGAGCGCCAGCGGGGCACCGGCGTTGTCATAGCTGATCCGGGCCGAGATGAAATTGCCGCGGTCGGTGACCATGACTGCATTTTCTTCAGAAACGAAAGTAATGCCTGAAATCCCGCCGAACGTGTCGGCCGGCCCGTCGAGCACCAGCCCGCCGCGCCAGATCAGTTGATCAACGGGCTGGCCGATCTCGGCCCCCTTGAAGGTCGTGATGGAGGAAGCAGTGATGTCAAAGGGTTGCGCATGGGCAAGTGGCGCCGCAAGCGCGAAGCAGACGGTCAAAGCACCAAGCCACCGCGGCCTCATCCGGCGCGCTTTCGCCGCGACATGCGGGGCGGCTCCTCTTCGAACAGGGCAGCAAGATGATCCGTAATGGCTCCGGCCAGATCTTCAGCGTCGAGCAAAGTCACGGCGCGTCGATAGTAGCGGGTGACATCGTGGCCGATGCCGATGGCGACCAGTTGCACCGGCGAGCGGGTTTCAATGTCCTCGATGACGTGGCGCAAATGAGCTTCGAGATAATTGCCGGCATTGACGCTCTGGGTTGAATCATCAACCGGCGCACCATCGGAAATCACCATGAGAATGCGGCGCTGTTCGGGCCGGCCGAGCAGTCGCTTGTGTGCCCATTGCAGGGCCTCGCCATCGATATTTTCCTTCAGCAGCCCCTCCCGCATCATCAGGCCGAGGTTGCGCCTTGCATGGCGCCAGGGCTGATCGGCGGACTTGTAGATGATGTGGCGCGTGTCGTTGAGCCGGCCCGGACTGGCGGGGCGGTTGGCTTCGAGCCATTTCTCGCGGGACTTGCCGCCTTTCCAGGCACGTGTGGTGAACCCCAGGATTTCCACCTTGACCGCGCAGCGTTCCAGCGTACGCGCGAGAATATCCCCGCAGATCGCGGCAATGGTGATCGGGCGGCCGCGCATGGAGCCGGAATTGTCGATCAGAAGCGTCACCACCGTGTCGCGAAATTCGGTGTCGCTTTCAGCCTTGTAGGAAAGCGGCTGCATCGGGTCCATGATGATGCGCGGCAGGCGGGCGGGGTCGAGCACGCCCTCTTCGAGGTCGAACTGCCAGGCGCGGTTCTGCTGGGCCAGCAGGCGGCGCTGCAGCTTGTTGGCCAGCCGCGCCACAGCCCCGGCAAGGCTTTCCAGTTGCTTGTCGAGCAGGGCGCGCAACTGTTCCAGCTCTTCCGGCGGGCAGAGGTCGGCGGCGCTGATGATTTCGTCGAACTCGGATGAAAAGATCTTGTAGGGGAACTGGTTGGAGCCGAAATCGCCCGGATCGCCCTGAGGCGGCGGCGGGGCGTCCTCGCCAGCGTCCGCCAACTGATCGTCATCCATGTCGACCAGTTCCATATCCTCGCTGTCGGCTTCTCCGGATTCTTCGGAGGAGCCTGAGCGCTGATCCTCGTTGGCCTCGGCGTCCTCGCTGTCGCCTTCGCCGTCCTGCGGCGTCTGCTCCTCGTTGCGGCCGGTGTCGGAGCTATCGTCGCCGGTTTCCTCATCATCGTCCTGATCGCCGGTTTCCATGTCGGCGTCGGTCAGCAGATCCAGGTCGTGCAAGACGGTGCGCACGGCCCTTGCAAACTGGTCCTGGTCCTCGACCAAACCGGACAGCGCCTCGATCGAGGTTTCTGCCTTTTGCTCAATATGCTCGCGCCACAGATCAACCATTGCCTCGCCGGACGAGGGGATGGGGATGCCTGCCATCTTCTGGCGCAGCATCAGCCCCAGCGCTTCGGCAAGCGGGGCATCGTCACGGTTTTCGACCTGGCCGAGGTTGGCGCGGATCAGCCGGTCATCGATCATTTCGGCAATGTTGGCCTTCATGCCCTGCATGCGCTGGCAGCCGAGGGATTCCACCCGCGCCTGCTCAAGCGCGTCGAACACGGCCCGGGCTTCCGGATCGGCAGGCGCGCGGCGGGCGTGCAGCTTGGCATCGTGAGCGGCAAGCCGCATGGCCATGGCGTCGGCCTGACCGCGGGCAACCGCGATGTCGCGGCGGGTGGGCACGCGTGGCAGGTTGGCCAGCCGCGCCTTGTCGCCGGTCAGGATCGGCCGGTCGGAGGAAAAGCTGACTTCCAGTTCGGCCTGACCGGCAATGGCGCGCACGGTGGTACCGACCGCCGACTTGAAGGCGGCGGTGGCATCCTGTTTGGCGTTTGCCTTTGTCTTGGGCAGCTGGGCCATTGGGTCGGGCTTTGCAGTTCGGGTGGGGCCTCAGCCCCTTCAGGTTCAGGCGCTGATGGCCAGGTTGGCGGAGCTTTCCGGCAGGTCGACCCCGAAGACGCGCTGATAGAACTCGGCCACCACCGGGCGCTCCAGTTCATCGCACTTGTTCAGGAAGGTGAGGCGGAAGGCAAATCCGACGTCGCCGAAGATCTCGGCGTTCTCGGCCCAGGTGATCACCGTACGCGGGCTCATCACCGTGGACACGTCGCCATTGATGAAGGCGGAGCGTGTCATGTCTGCGACGCGCACCATGTTGGAGACGATCTTTTTGCCCTCCTCGGTCTGGTAGGACTTGGCCTTGGCCAGAACGATGCCGGCCTCCTTGTCGTGCGGCAGATAGTTCAGCGTGGTGACCAGCGACCAGCGGTCCATCTGGCCCTGGTTGATCTGCTGAGTGCCGTGATAGAGACCCGACGTGTCGCCCAGACCGATGGTGTTGGTGGTCGAGAACAGCCGGAAAGCCGGGTGCGGAATGATGACGCGGTTCTGGTCGAGCAGGGTCAGGCGGCCGGCCTGTTCCAAAACGCGCTGAATGACGAACATCACGTCGGGCCGGCCGGCGTCATATTCATCGAAGACCAGCGCGATATTGTTCTGCACCGCCCAGGGCAGCATGCCGTCGCGGAATTCAGTGACCTGCTGGCCGTCCTTGATGACAATTGCGTCCTTGCCGACAAGGTCGATACGGCTGACGTGGCTGTCGAGGTTGATACGGACCAGCGGCCACTTCAGGCGCGCGGCGACCTGCTCGATATGGGTCGATTTGCCGGTGCCGTGATAGCCTTGCACCATGACGCGGCGGTTGTATTGAAAGCCCGCGAGGATCGCCAGGGTGGTATTGCGATCAAACAGGTAATCCGGGTCGACCGGCGGCACGTAATCGGTTGCCTCGGCGTAGCCGTCCACGACCATATCGGTGTCGATGCCGAAGGTCTCGCGGACATTGTACTTGGTGTCGGGCAGGTTCTCGAATTCAGGCATGGTCTTCTCTTCACGTGCGGGGTCGCGCAAGCGCGGTCTTGCATAGGCGGGATTTTGCGCGCTCTATAACAGCATTGCATGGACCGGCCAAGCCAATTGGCCGTCAAAGAGGACTGTAATTCGGGCAACATTGCAGCGCGCCCGAACCTCGATGCGTAAGAGGACCAAATCGGGGTTCCGGACGGTTGCGCCAGGCTTTCTCGGGGGAGGCGGGCATGGGGCAGGATACGAATTTCGAAAACGAAGTGCAGGCACGCCGCTGGGCGCAATTGAGAGAGACAAATCGAAGGAGACAAATCGGTCGTGGAAGCGGCGGGCGCGTGCCACCATTCCACGTGTCTGGTGTTGACCTGATCTACTACATTTGTCGGTTTGACCCGGCGCGAATTGCTGAGGTTGTGCCAGAGGGGTTAGAACCTGCAGATAGCGGTTGGGGTACGATCTGCGCTTATACTGTTTCGTATGGCTGGGAATTGGCGCCTTACACTGCGTTCTTCCTGTCCGCAGAAGTGAAGGGGCTGGATTCTCCAGACGGATCGCCTGGTCAATATATACATTGCGGCGTTATCTCTGGCGTCGGCGGCGAGGTACTGCGTAGCCAGTACAACACCAACTTTAAAGAGGGCTATGCCCAACACCATCTGCACGGCGAACGCATCGAAGCTGAAGCTGGTGTGGGGGACGACGTATTTGTCCGGATGCGTGGCAATCTGAAAGGCGCAAATTTTGAACCTTATACCGCGAGGACCCCGTACATCGGCAGACACCCCGAAGGCGGCTTCTGCCGGTACATGGTTGCCTTCAATGGCAAAATTGCCGTGATTCCCGACAACGAAGTCGAGTATCTCAAGGGTGCCGATCAGCTCTTCAATATCATGGAGCCAATCGAGTATACTTGGCCCATGTACACTCGGGAGGCCTCTTTGACGTTCGGTCGTCCACGCCGACTGGGCAGAGATTATAGTGAGATTGCCGACGACTATGTTGGCGTAGCTCTGGTGGAATTATTGGCTCGCACTGGTCGGGCGGCGGCAGTTGTCAAAAAGGACGGCACACTTTTGCGCCTCAATGCCGCCGCGGACGCACTCGCCGAACTGGGGTTCGTTCAGGTAGTGGAAGGCCGATTAAAGCCATCGTCGCCAAGGTTAGCGTCTTCGTTGGAAGGACTCATTGCCCGCGTTGCGTCTGGTGCAGAGAGTGTTTCTCGTCCGCTGGGTCTGACCTCAGAACTCTCACATTCAATACTGATGGTGCAGGGCTTAGCGCTTGACCCGCGCGCCATGGGCTCAAATCTAGCGCTTCTGTTTTTTGATGAGCCCCGGAGTGATGTGGGTCACGACCCAGGGCCGGCGTTGCGCCTTTTAGGTTTGACGGAATCTGAAAGCGGAATAGCGAAACTAGTCGGAAGCGGCGCATCACCAAAGCAAACCGCCGAACAGCTTGGTTTGTCCGTCAATACCGTTCGCTCCGCGTTGAAAACGGTGTATCACAAGCTCGATATTGGTCGGCAGGCGGAATTAGCCAGCCTGGTCACGCGGCTTGAGACTCAGGCTGTGGGGTAACTCGTGAGCGGGGGCCTCAGTCGTCAAACAGGCCGGCGCCCATTTCCGAGTATCCGGAAAGGCTGCCGTCAGGGTGTTGGTGGGTGACCACGGCCCGAAAATCACTCTTGCTTTCGGCGTTCTGAAACCGGCCTGAACCGCCCACGGCCTGAATCTCACCGTCGCAGGCTGCGATCATGTCGGGTCCGGAAACGGGTGCGGGTGCGCACTGCCATTTGATGAACATCTGATCGCCGTTCGGCTCGATGATCGTACAAATGCCCTCCTGGCTGAAATCGTGCCCGCGAAAACCGGGGCAATGGACCACGGCTTGTTGCAGCGGTGCATTGTCGTCGGTGAATACAAGAGTGCCCCTGTAACTGCCGTAATAGTCGAGGCCATGGCTGACTGTTGTGACAGGCTCGCCAACAGCCAGCCAGGAAAAGGTCACTTCTTCCGATGCGCCGGGCAGGGCCGACATCAGGGCAAAGCCGACTGCAGATGTTGTCGCTGATTTCAAAAACATCGTCTGATCCTCATCCATGAATTGCCTCCAAGTGAGGTAACGAATGAAGTGTATGTCATGTATAGCGTCAGCGAACCCCTCATTTGGGGGGTGAATACTTGGCAGATTGCGCCCATTCTGCCGACACGAAAAGCATCATTTAAAATCCGGATCAATGCAGGCAGTGATATCGGAGCGGGCCACGCCGCTTTCATTGCACACTTGTTCCAGACCAAGTATCGATTCTGCAAAATGCAGTCGTGCGACTGCGGCCCGATTGTGATCGGGAGCCACAGTGAAGTCTTATCGCTTCGCGGTCAGTTGCGGACGCTCAGCTGCTTGTTGAGCAGGCTTTCGCTGTCGAACAGATCCTTGCCGAAACGCGAATGGCCGATCAGGCTGCCGTCGGGATTCTGACTTTCGATAACGGTATAAAAATCG
Source organism: Devosia sp. (assembly GCA_017794705.1). Classification (GTDB taxonomy): domain Bacteria; phylum Pseudomonadota; class Alphaproteobacteria; order Rhizobiales; family Devosiaceae; genus IH3. The sequence continues at coordinate 2,461,642 of CP051235.1, forward strand.
CTTTGAACCGAGATCTTGAGCTTGCTGTCCGGTGATCCGATGAGGTGTGCGACGCCTTCGCAGGCGGCCAGTGCGCCTTCGGGCGGAGTTGTCGGCGTACACTCCCACTTGACCAGAAAATGGTTGCCGTCAGGGTCGATGAAACGGCAGATGCCCGCCTGACTGTACTCGTGGCCGTGAAATCCCGGGCAATCGACTTCCACTTGCGGTACAATGGGTTGACCCTCGGTCAGGATCAGAAAGCCGCTGTAGGAGCCATAGTATTCGGCACCGTGCGTCACCGAAATCGACGGTGTGCCCACCGCTGTCCAGGAGAAGCTGACATCGGTCGTTTCCTGCGCGTTGGCGGCGAGATGGGAGAATCCGGCAGCGGATGTTGCCCCGGTTCTCATTACCAGCATTTGATCTTCATTCATTTGTTCTGCGTCCTCGATATAACTTTAATCAATCGGCGTTGGCCGCCAGTTGCGACTGGCGGAGCGCTGCGTTATCGATGCGAATGGGGTGGCGGACAAATAAGGGGCAAAAAGCCCAAATCGTTCGATCGCGCTGCGATCGCGATTCCAATAGACGACAAATATTATTAGCACCTTCTAATATCAATTACCGAGCCCTCCCCAACAGAGTGGCCGTTCGTCAACGATGCAACATCGCGCCGAAAGTAATCGATTGCAAGCGTTGTTTTCCGGGGCTTTGCGGGATTATCGCTAACGCGCGACAAAGCCCTTGGATTTCAGGTGATTGTAGGCGGTGATGATGGCGCGGAGGCGGTCTTCGGAGGCGCGGTTGCCGCCATTGGCGTCGGGGTGGTGGATTTTGACCTGTTCCTTGTAAGCGCGTTTGATGTCCTCGGGCGGCACACGGCCGGAAAAACCCAATACTTCCAAGGCTCTCTTGTCGGCTTCGACGAGACGCATCTCGCGTTCGGTCATCGGACGCTGGCCGCGTGAGCGGGAGGCTCGGGCGAACAGATTGAGCGGATCATGGATGTTGCCGTTGGAATAATCGCGCACCTTGGCGGTGTTTCGCGATGGTTTGGCGCGTCCTGTGGCACCGTTGGTCGATTGTGTCCAGGTGGGGCGGCCGCCGGCGGTATTTGACCGGCGCATCTCCTCGGTGATCTCGTCGTCCTTCATCTCGGAGAAATAATTGAAGCTCTTGTTGTACTCGCGCACATGCTCCAGGCAGAAATTATGAAACTGGCCCTCGGACTTGCGGCCCTTGGGCGCACGGTGTACCGCGGGCTTGTCGCACCCCTCCCATTCGCAGACGGGACCCTGGGGGGTATCGCCGCCGCGCTTGCGGGGGTTGATGCGGATTGAGTCAAAGATCTTGGAAGACAGTGTTCTGATCCCGATATTGGTGTTTCAACTCAAGTACAAAAAGGCCGGCTGCCATGGGCGTCAAAGAAGCGATTTCGCAAAAACTCACCGAGAAGTTCGACCCCACCTATCTGGAGGTCATCGACGAGTCTGAACGGCATCGCGGTCATGCGGGCTGGCGCGAGGGCGGAGAAACGCATTTTCGCGTCAGAATCGCAAGCGGGTATTTTGACCCTCTCTCGCGGGTTGCGCAACATAGGGCGGTGATGGACGCTCTTGAGGGCGAATTCAAGGCCGGGCTGCATGCGCTGCAAATCCAGATCGTGCCCGCCGATGGTCCGGTCAATCCCTCCGTCAGGCAGCCACGGGCGTAACGCGCAGCCGCGTCAGGCGGTTATGCGTCTTGCGCACGATCTTGAAACGGAAGCCGTGGAAGGTGAACTGCTGGCCCTGTTCGGGGATCGACTTGGTCTCGTGAATGACGAGGCCGGCGATGGTGGTCGCCTCGTCATCGGGCAGGTTCCAGTCGAGCGACCGGTTGACGTCGCGGATCGGCAATGACCCATCAATGAGGAAAGAGCCGTCGCTCTCGCGGGTGACGCCCTGCAGTTCGATGTCGTGCTCGTCGGCAATGTCGCCGACGATTTCTTCCAGAATGTCCTCAAGCGTGACCAGACCCTGCACCTCGCCATATTCATCGACGACCAGGGCGAAGTGCAGCTTTTCCTTCAAAAACGCGTTGAGCTGGGCCTGGGCCGAAGTGGTCTCGGGCACGAACCATGGCTTGATGGCGATCTTCTTCAGATCAATCGTGGACGTGTCGCCTTCGGTCTTGATCAGGGCGCGCAGTACATCCTTGGCGTGAATGACGCCGATGATTTCGTCCGGATCTCCATTGTAGAGCGGGATGCGGGTATAGGGACTTTCGAGCACCTGCTGCACCAGTTCGGCGGAAGGTTCGGTGATGTCGAGGGTCAGCATGCGGGTGCGGTGAACCATGACGTCCGAAACCTCGAGCTCGGAAAGATCGAGAATGCCGCCCAGCATGTCGCGGTCGTGCTTGACCACTTCGCCCTCGGCATGCAGCAGGTCGACGGTGCCGCGGATTTCCTCGTTGCCGGTGAAGCCGGACCGGGTATCGTCGGTCTTGACGCCGATGAAATTGAGAATGTTGCGCACCAGCCACTGGATGACCATGGTCACCGGCGCAAAGACGATCACCACGGGCTGAATGAAACGGCCGACGGCCAGCGCAAAACTGTCCGGCTGGTTGATGGCCCAGGTCTTGGGCAGCACCTCGGAAAAGATGACGACGGCAAGGGTCATGCCGAGGGTGGCGTAGACCACGCCGGTGTCGCCGAAGACGGAAATCAGCACGCCGGTCGCAAGTGAAGAGGCAAGGATGTTGACGAGGTTGTTGCCCAAAAGCAGCGCGCCGATCAGCCGTTCCTTGCTGACGGTCAGGCCCTCGACGACCATGGCGCGCTTGTCGCCATTGCGGGCAAGCTGATGGATGCGGGCACGCGAAGCTGCCGTGAGGGCGGTTTCCGAGCCTGAAAAGAAGGCGCTGAGCATCAACAGTATGATGATCGCAGCGATGGGAATCCAAATGACCGTGGTCACTTTTTGCGCATCTCCTCAAGGAATGCAGAAACGTCGGACGGCTCGACATCCTTCTCGATGAAGGACTGGCCGATGCCCCGGGTCAGGATAAAGGTCAGCGCGCCGCGCGTCACCTTCTTGTCCTGGGCGATATGGTGCATGAGTGTATCGGTGTCAGCCAGTTCGCCGGGAATGTCTGCCAATGTGGTGGGCAGGCCGGCGGATTTCAAATGGTGGGCGACACGCGAAGTGTCTTGCCCGGGGGCCAGACCAAGTTTGGCTGAAAAACCGTGCGCCAGCACCATGCCGATGGCGACCCCTTCGCCGTGCAGCAGGCGGTCCGAATAGCCGGTGGCGGCTTCGAGCGCGTGTCCGAATGTATGGCCGAGATTGAGCAGGGCGCGGGCGCCTGCCTCTTTCTCGTCGGCGATGACAAAGCGGGCCTTGGCTGCGCAGGAACGGGCAATGGCCTCGGCGCGGGCCGGGCCGGCGGCGCGAATGTCCTTCAAATTGTCTTCAAGCCAGAAGAAAAACTCTGCATCGTCGATGAGTCCGTATTTGGCGACCTCGGCATAGCCGGCGGCGAACTGGCGGTCGGGCAGGGTGGTGAGTGTATCGAGGTCGGCCAACACCAGTCTGGGCTGATGGAATGCGCCGACGAGGTTCTTGCCGAATTTGGTGTTGATGCCGGTCTTGCCGCCGACCGAGGAATCCACCTGCGCCAGAAGCGAGGTGGGCAATTGCACAAACCCCATGCCGCGTCGCGTGATCGCCGCTGCGAATCCCGCCAGATCACCTACAACGCCGCCGCCCAGCGCCAGGATGATGTCGCCACGCTCCAGCCGTGCGTGCAGGATTTCGTCCAGCACTGCGGTCAGCTGCTCATAGCTCTTGGACTTTTCGCCGTTGGGCACCGTGATCGTGGCGAAGTCGCACCCGGCGGCGGCCAAAGAGGCCGTCAGACGGGGAAGCTGGTGGCGGGCCACCTCGCTGTCGGTGACAATGCCAAAACGGGCGCCGGGAAACATGTGCTTGAGCCGCTCGCCCGCTTCCTCCAGCAAGCCATGACCGATGACAATGTCATAGGCCCGGTCGCCGAGCGGGATGTGGACGGTCTGGTGGGTCTCACTTGTCATTGGCGGCAGCTTCCTCAGTCTGCAAGGGCTCAAGGTGCTCGATAAGCCCATCAATAATGGCATCCGCGACCACATCGTGCGGCACATCCTTGGAGGTGACGGTTAGGTCCGCAAGGGCATAGGTGGGATAGCGCGCGTCCATCAACTGCTTCAGCGTCTCCTTGGGATTGGGCGTTTGCAGCAGCGGCCGGGTCGGTCGGCGTGAGACGCGGGCAAACAAGAGATCGATATCGGCATTGATCCAGACGGAAAAGCCTTCCTGCCTGATCAGGTCGCGGGTGGCCTCAGACATGAAGGCGCCGCCGCCTGTAGCCAGCACGGTCTTTTCATCGCGCAACAGACGGGCGATGACACGCGCTTCTCCAGAGCGAAACTCCTCTTCGCCATGTTCGGCGAAGAAATCACTGATCGACATGCCGGCGGCGGTTTCGATCTCGGTGTCGCTGTCGACGAAATTCCAGCCCAACTTTGTCGCCAGCCGGCGGCCGACAGACGACTTGCCCGCACCCATCATGCCGATCAGCACGATCGGGCGATGCTGCAGCAGGCGCAGCGCCTGTTCGATGCGGCTGCGGGTTTTGGACTTGGCGCGGCTCACGCGGTGATCTCCGGTTCTCGGCGTGGGTTGAAGCGGTCCTCAGGACCATTGTCAAGCAAGGCAACGGGGTTGAAACTTGATCGAAACTTTCACTTGCGACAATAGTGACGCCGCAAAAGGAGCCCCGCCATATGCCCACACTCATCCGGTTTCTGATCGTGCTGCTGTTTCTGGCCGGTCTGGTGTTCGGGGGGATGATCGCCCTGACGGTGCTGGTTGAGCCGCCTGCGGAAGAAGTGATCGTCAGGGTGCCGGTCACTGATTTGCTGGGTGACTAGGCATGTCCGCGTCAGAGGCGCATCTGGCCGAAGCCTTTCTGGAAATGATGAGCGCCGAACGCGGGGCGGCGGCCAACACGATCGAGGCCTATCGGCGCGATCTTGAAGATTACCTGGGGTTCCTGACCGCGAAAAAGAGCGCGCCGACGCGCGCCACCTCGCAGCTTGTGAATGATTATCTGGCAGGCCTTGGGGAACAGGGCCTGTCGCCGGCAAGTTCGTCGAGGCGCCTCAGCGCGGTGCGCCAGTTCCACAAGTTTTTGTGCGCCGATGCGATCCGCGGCGATGATCCGACCCGGCTCGCCGAGCGGCCCCGGCCGCGCCGCGGCCTGCCCAAGGTGCTGTCGCGGGGTGAGGTGGACTTGTTGTTTCGCGCAGCCGAGACCGAACTAGCAGAAGCTGAAGGGCGTGACGGGGAGCGGGCGCAGCGCCTTCTGGCACTGCTTGAACTGCTCTATGCGACCGGCATGCGGGTCAGTGAACTGATTTCGCTGAAACGGGCGCAGGTGATGCGTGACGCGGCATATCTGTCGATCACCGGCAAGGGCGGTCGTGAGCGGATCGTGCCGCTCAATGATGGTGCGCGCGATGCGGTGCGGGCCTATCTTGCCGCGGTGCCGCCTTCGCGCTTCCTGTTTCCGGCAAAGGGCGAGGATGGATATCTGTCGCGGCAGGTGTTTGCCCGTGAGCTCAAGGACCTGGCGGTGCGGGCCGGCCTGCCAGCGGCCAAGGTTTCTCCGCACGTATTGCGCCATGCCTTTGCCAGTCACCTCCTCGAAGGCGGGGCGGACCTGAGGGTGGTGCAGACGCTGCTGGGTCATGCTGACATTTCCACCACGCAGATCTACACCCATGTTCTGGACGAGCGCTTGCGGCGGCTGGTGGAGGACAATCACCCGCTTTCAAAGGCGCTTCAGGGCAAAGCGGCCGGCAGTGCTTGACACGGGCCGATGGCTTGACCACTTTCCAGCCCGCCGCGCCCGGCCTATTCTGGGTCCGAGTTCACCTGTTCTGAGGTTTCAATGTCGACGCTGTCCTATCTTGATTTTGAAAAGCCCGTGGCCGAGTTGCAGGGCAAGATCAGCGAGCTGGAACAGATTGGCGACAGCGAACAGGCGGTGGACGTTGATGAAGAGCTGGCCCGGCTAAGGACGCGGGCCGAAGACGCGCTTGCCGATATTTATTCCAAGCTGACCCCCTGGCAGAAAACGCAGGTGGCCCGGCATCCTTCGCGGCCGCATTTTTCGGACTATGCCAGGCATCTGCTGACCGAGTGGACGCCGCTGGCCGGTGACCGGAAATATTCTGAGGACGCGGCGGTTCAGGCCGGACTGGCCCGGTTCAACGGACAGTCGGTGGCGGTGATCGGGCAGGAAAAGGGCTCGAACACGGAATCGCGGCTGACCCACAATTTCGGCATGGCACGGCCGGAAGGCTATCGCAAGGCGGTCCGGATCATGGACATGGCCGACCGGTTTGACATTCCTGTCCTCAGTTTCGTGGACACGGCAGGGGCATGGCCGGGGATCGGAGCCGAGGAGCGCGGACAGGCCGAGGCGATTGCGCGTTCTACCGAGAAATGCCTTGAGATCGGCGTGCCGAACCTGGCCATTATTGTTGGCGAAGGCGGCTCGGGGGGCGCCATTGCGATCGCCACAGCCAACAAGGTGCTGATGCTGCAGCACGCGATTTATTCGGTGATTTCGCCGGAGGCGGGGGCCTCGATCCTGTTCCGCGATGCGGGGCGGGCGCAGGACATGGCGGCGGCGCAAAAGATCACCGCCCAGGACCTGGCGGAACTCAAGGTCATCGACGGCATCATCGAGGAGCCTGTGGGCGGCGCACACCGGCATATCGAGACGATCATGGCTTCGTGCCGGGCGGAGATCAGCAAGTTCCTTGAAGAGTTCTCCGGTATGCCGCGCGACAAGGTGCGAGAGCACCGCCGAGACAAATTTTTGTCGATTGGCCGCACTCTGGCCTGATTGTTCACCCTCATGTGAGGTTCTGGCTGGAGCAACGGCAAACATGCTAATGCACCGGCAGATTCAGGGCTTGCTAACCATCAATCTATAGGCTGGCCGGACGTTTGAGTTGGGGAATATTCAAGTCGTGAAGATCTTCAAACTGCTGCGCGTACTCGGCGCCCTGATGTTCATGGGGGCGCTGGCAGCCTGTTCCGGGCTTGTGGAGGGCGATGGACGGCACCTGGTGCCGCTCGATAGCCAGGTGACAGCTGCTCTGCGCAACATGGGCTCCTCGCCGGGTGCCGGCATGATGGTGCGCATCTACAAGGAAGAGGCGGAACTGGAGGTCTGGAAAGAGGTCGCCGACGGTTCCTACCGCCTGTTCAAGACCTATGAGATTTGCGCTTATTCCGGCGGGCTGGGGCCGAAATTGCGCGAAGGCGACCGGCAGTCGCCGGAAGGGTTCTACAATATCTCGCCGGGCCTGATGAATCCCCGCTCGAACTACTATCTCGCCTTCAACATGGGCTATCCCAACAAGTTCGACCGGGCGCATGGGCGTACCGGGTCAAACCTGATGGTGCACGGCGCCTGTTCATCTGCCGGCTGTTATTCGATGACCGACGAGCAGATTGCCGAAATCTATGCGCTGGCGCGCGAGACGCTGGCCGGGGGCAACAATACATTTCAGGTGCAGGCCTATCCGTTCCGGATGACGGCGGAGAATTTTGCCCGCCACCGCGACAATGAAAACATTTCCTATTGGCGCAACCTGCAGACCGGGTACCTGAGTTCGGAAGTCGAGCGGGGGCCCGCTGACTGGGATGTGTGCGGCGGTGAATATGTGTTCAACGCCCGCAGCGCATCGGGTCAGCCGCTTGATGCGCGGGCAGCCTGCCCGGCGCTGGAGCGGGATACGGCGATTGTGGCACAGGTCAATGCGCTTCAGGCCGAGCAGATGTCAGCCTATCAGGTGGCGGTGGCCGACATTGAGGCGATCGAGGCACGCCGGGCCGAGGAGGCAGCGCGGGCCGAAGCCAACCGGATTGCCATGGAACAGCGCACCGAGGCCGTCAACGAGGCGGTCAGTGGCGTGTTCACCGGCGTCGGCGACTTCTTTGGTGGTCTGTTCGGCGGCGGCACGTCGACGCCTCAACCTGCTACGGTTCCGCCAAACAACGAGACCATCGTGGCCCCGATCCCGGCGCCGCCGATCCGTAGCTAAAGCGGCCAGACCAAGAGGATCATCGGCACGGCAACCGCGGTGACGATGATTTCAAGCGGCAGGCCCATGCGCCAGTAATCGCCGAACGAATAGCCGCCGGGGCCAAGGATCAGCATATTGTTCTTGTGCCCGATCGGGGTGAGGAAGGCGCAACTGGCGCCAACCGCCACGGCCATCAGGAAGGCATCCGGATTGGTGCCGAGGGCCGCCGCGAGTTGCAGCGCAATGGGGGCGGCGATGATTGCGGTGGCGGTGTTGTTGAGCACATCGGACAGGGTCATGGTGGTGATAAGGATCACTGCAACGGCCACCCATCCGGGCAGGTTCATGGACGCGTCGGCGAGCGCATTGGCGATCAGCAGGGTGCCGCCGGAGCTTTCCAGCGCCGCGCCGAGCGGGATCATCGAGCCGAGCAGCACGATCACCGGCCATTCCACGCTGTCATAAAGCTCACGAAGCGGCAGGATGTCGAACAGCACCAGTCCGATGGCGACGAAGGCCAGGGCGATGGGCAGCGGAATGAGGCCGATAGCGGCCGCCACGATGGCAGCGGCAAACATGCCGATTGCCCCGTAAGCCTTGTCGTGGCGGGTCACGGCGAGGTTACGGCTGGCCATGGGGTGAGCGCCCATGCGCTGCAGGGCAGCATTGATGCCGTTCGCGGGCCCCAACAGCAGCAGCACGTCGCCGGCATGCAATTCGGTGCGGCGGATACGCTCCTTGACCGTCTTGCCCATGCGCGACAGGCCGATCAGGGACAGGTCGTAGGCGCGCAGCATTTGCACCTGGTTGGCGGAGCGGCCGATCAGGCGGCTGTCGCGGGCGATCACCGCCTCGGTGATCTGCAGGTCTGACGACAGTTCGGCGATCTGGCCGGACTTGCCCTGAAACTTGACGCCGGTGGCGCCGGAAAAACTGTCAAGGGAATCTGCGGCGCCCTGCACGACCAGAATGTCGTTGGCAGCAATCTCGGCTGAGCGGGCGCGGCCGGGCAGTCGATCTCCCTTGCGGATCAGGCCGAGCACAAGGCAGTCATTGTCGTCGGCGATTTCATCGAGGTCGCGGACCTTCTGGCCGATGATCTTGGAGCTCTCCGACACAACCATTTCCGAGGTGTAATTGTCATCGCTTTCAAGTTCGGCATTGGCGCCCTTGTCGCCGACATGGTCGGGGATCAGCCGCCAGCCGATGAAGGCGATGAACAACAGACCGATCGCGGCGGTCGTCACGCCGACGGGGGCGAAGTCGAACATGGCGAAAGGTTCGCCCAGTGCTTCGCTGCGGTAGGAGGCGATGATGATGTTCGGCGGCGTGCCGATCAGCGTGGCAAGTCCGCCGAGGATGGTGGCAAAGCTCAAAGGCATCAGGGATTTGGCGGGGCTGCGTCCGGCCTGTTTGGCGGCCTGTATGTCGACCGGCATCAAAAGGGCGAGGGCGGCGACATTGTTCATGAAAGCCGAGAGCACGCCTGCGAGCGAGCCGAACAGGGCGATATGCGTGCCCAGCTGCCGCGTGCGGTCGATGGCGACGCGGGTGATCAGGTCGACCCCGCCCGAGCGGGTGAGGCCGGCGGAAATGATCAGCACGAGGGCGACGATGACTGTGGCTTCGTGGCCAAAGCCGGAAAAGGCGATTTCGTGGGGCACCACGCCGATGGCAACGCCGACGGCCAGCGCGGTGAAAGCCACCAGATCGTAGCGCCAGCGCCCCCACAACAGCCCGACCAGCACCAGGCCGATGAGCGTGAAAAGAATGATCTGTTCCTGAGTCACTACCGCAAATCCCGTTTGGTTCGGCCCGAGCATGAAAGATGCAAGGTTCCGGTGCAACCGGGATGGAATGAAAAATGGGCGGTCCTGAGACCGCCCGGAGTTTTGGAGTTCTGCTGCATGGACAAGCGTTTGTCACATGAATGACTGCAGGTTCACACTAACCGGCAGCCATGAAGCAAGTTTTCGATCAATGGCTAAAGTTTGAAGTTTCAAGCGGCCGCTTGACTGTCAATTCGTTCTTATGTATATAACCAAAAAGTTTTATAACAGCGTGGTTACATATGCCGTCAACCAACCAACTCGATGCCACGTTCATGGCGTTGGCCGATCCGACCCGCCGGGCCATTCTGGCGCGGCTGGTGGAGGGCGAAGCCTCGGTCAATGAACTGGCAGAGCCATTCGAAATGAGCCAGCCGGCCGTGTCGAAACATCTCAAGGTGCTGGAGCGCGCCGGGCTGATCACCAGGGGACGCGACGCGCAGCGACGGCCTTGCAAGATCGAGATGGAACCATTGGTGGCGGCCACGGACTGGATCGAGAAGTACCGGCAGATCTGGGAAGCCAATTTCGGCCGGTTGGACGCCCTGCTTGAAGAATTGAAACGCCCGCAAGGCGGAAAGGACGCGAAATGACAAAGACAGATATCACACCATGCTTGTGGTTTGACGGGAATGCGGAAGAGGCGGCCCGGTTCCATTGTTCGCTGTTTCCCAACTCGAAAGTCACCACGCCCGCCTCACCGACCCCGGCAGGGCAGCAACCACCGGTTGTGGTGACCTGGCAGATTGATGGCCAGAAGATGATGGGGATCAACGGCGGCCCGAATTATTCGCTCAGCCCAAGTTTTTCGCTGGCCGTGATCGTCGAGGACCAGGCCGAAGTTGACCGTCTCTGGAACGCGCTTACCGCTGACGGCGGATCGGAAAGCATGTGTGGCTGGTGCGAAGACAGGTTTGGTGTGTCCTGGCAGATTGTGCCAAAGCGCCTCAACGAATTGATGGGTGATCCCGATCCTGCGAGGGCGCAGCGGGTCACTCAAGCCATGCTGAAAATGAAGAAGCTGATCGTTGCGGATCTGGAAGCCGCGCACGCCGGCTAGACGCAACTGCCAAAAAGGGAGGTTCGGATGAACCAGCATTTTGCCAAAGAAGTCGAGGTGGCGACCCCGGGTGACCGCGACGTAGTCGTTAAGCGCAAGTTCAATGCGCCGGTAGCGCTGGTCTGGCGCTGCTACACCGAACCCGCACTGATAAAGAAGTGGCTGCTCGGCCCGCCGGGCTGGAGCATGCCGGTCTGCGAAATGGACCTGAGGGTTGGGGGAACCTACACCTGGCGCTGGCGTAACGACGAGAGCGGCAATGAATTTGGGTTCACCGGCACCTTCAAGGAAGTGGACGAGGGGCGCCGCATTGTTCATTCCGAACGGCCGGTCGACATCGACACGATGGGAGACGGCGAGTCGCACAATGTCGTGGAGTTCGTGCCCGTCGGCGACATGACCGAACTGGTGATGACCATGACTTATCCGTCGGCAGAAGTGCGGGAAATGGTGCTGGCCACGGGCATGACGGACGGCATGGGCCAGAGCTTTAAACTTCTCGAGACGCTCTTGCTGGAAGTGCGGTGACCTGCCCGTTGATCCTTATTTCCTTCTAAACAAAGAGAAGTTTCATGAGCGTGATTTTCAAACCCGAAGTCGAAGTGTCAACACCCGGCGATACTGACGTCGTCGTCAAGCGCAAGTTCAATGCGCCGGCTGAACTGGTCTGGCGGTGCTACACCGACCCGGCGCTGCTGCCGCGCTGGCTGGGCGGCTATCCCGGCTGGACCATGCCGGTGTGCGAAATGGACCTCAGGGTCGGCGGCACATACACTTGGCGGTGGCGCCATGACGAGCAGGACATGGAGTTCGGCTTCACCGGCACCTTCGAGGAAATCATCCCGAACCGGCTGATCGTTCATTCCGAGCGACCCGTCGATGTCGAGGAAATGGGCGATTCCCACAACGTCATCGAATTCGTGCCCCTCGGTGACATGACCGAATTGGTGATGACCATGAGTTATGCCAGCGCCGAGGTGCGCCAGTCGGTGCTCGACACGGGCATGACAGATGGAATGGGCGTCAGTTTCGATCGGCTCGATACGCTGTTGCTGGCGGTTGATTGATCTATTGGAGGCCGCTTGCGGATCAGGCGAATGTGATCCGGTAGTCTTCGATTGTCGGGTTGTTTGGACGGTCCAGCGCGCGAGGCAGTTCGGGGGGATGGCTCGTGTCGGCAGGGCTTTGGGTAAAGCTGACTTCGATCACCTCGGGGCATCCGCCCGAACCGATTTCTGCATAGTTGTTGCAATGCACGTGGGCCAAGTTGAGCCGGAAGTATTCGACGAAGTCGATGATTTTGGAGAGGTTGGCCTCCACGTCGTGGAACTCGATCGCAAGGCCGGTGATGTGCGGGGCAAATTCCACCAGCGTGTCGAGCAGATGATATTCGGAACCTTCAATATCGATTTTGAGAAAGGCCCTTTTGTCCGACCCCACAGCGTGCTTGTTGAGGACCTGCGCAAGTGTGATTTGACCCGGCGGATCATGGCGGCCCACCAGCAGTCGATGGTGCCGCCGGTCCAGCCGGAAAAAGCCGAGGTAACTGAAAAGCACCCGTGCCCGGTGCAGAGCGCATTTCAGTCTTGGCGGTGCCGCAATCGCGCGAAGCAGGCGGAAGAAATAGCGCCTGGTGCCGACGTTGCCGTCAAAGGCCTCGAGCGGCATCGGATTGATGTCGAGGCAATCGGCCTCGAATTTCCAACTGTCTCCGATTCCGAGCGAAACCAGGATGTCAGCCGCCGCGATTGACCGCTTGTCGACGACATAGCCGCCATCGAACTCTTCACCCAGGCGCACCAGCTGGTCAGTGGCGACCGGAACCAGTGCTTTGTCGATCCTGGCAGTCTGCACGTCACCTCCCGTTGTGGCGCGGTGACGGACACTGCCTAGGCGTAAGCCCCGTGGCAGTGCTTGAACTTCTTGCCTGATCCGCAGGGACAGGGGTCGTTGCGGCGTGTTGTGCGCATCTGTTCTTCGGTCAGGGAGCCGGGTGCCGCTTCGGTACCATTGGAGGCGGCTTCGTTGCGGCCGGTCTGCGGGTCTATGTGCTGGGCTTGAAGCGCTGCGGGATCCGGGGTCTGCGGTTGCGGCGGGCGCACCTGGATATTGATGTGGGCCAGTTGCGAGGTCACCAGTTCGCGCAGGCTGTCGAGCAGCGTGTTGAACAGTTCATAGGCTTCCTGCTTGTACTCGTTGAGCGGATCGCGCTGGGCGAGGCCGCGCCAGCCAACAACCTTGGACAGGTGATCAAGCGTGACCAGATGCTCGCGCCACAAACCATCAACCGAATTGAGCAGGATCTGTTTTTCGACCTGCCGCATGATTTCCGGGCTGTACTGGGCGGCCTTGGCGGCGACCACATTGTCGGCCAGATCGGTAAGCCGTTCGCGCACGATCTCGGCGTCGATCCCGTCCTCCTCGGCCCATTTGGAGACCGGTGCTTCAACATTGAGGTAGGTTCGGGCAGCTTCCTCAAGCTGTTCGGTATTCCACTGTTCGGGATAGGAGCGCTCGGGAATGGCCTTTGAAACGATGTTTTCGATGACGTCGTGGCGCATGGCGGCGACGGTGTCGGAGACGTTGTCGTCATCCATGAGTTCGAGACGCTGCTCGAAGATCACCTTGCGCTGATCGTTCATCACATCGTCGTACTTGAGGATGTTCTTGCGGATGTCGAAGTTGCGGCCCTCGACGCGTGCCTGGGCCCGTTCGATGGCCTTGGTCACCCATGGATGAGTGATGCTCTCGCCTTCTTCGAGACCGAGTGAACCGAGCATCTTGTCCATGCCTTCGACGGGGAAGATGCGCATCAGATCGTCCTGAAGCGACAAAAAGAACTTGGAAAGGCCGGGGTCGCCCTGACGGCCGGAACGGCCGCGCAACTGGTTGTCGATGCGGCGGCTTTCATGGCGCTCGGTGCCGATGACCATCAGGCCGCCCGCGGCCAGCGCCTCGGCTTTGTCGTTTTCAATGGCAGCTTCGATTTCAGCAACCTTTTTCTGGCGTGCTTCGCCCTCAAGCTCTCCCGCTTCATTGGCGATACGCATTTCGCGGTTGCCGCCAAGCTGAATGTCGGTGCCGCGGCCAGCCATGTTGGTGGCGATGGTCACGGCGCCGGGCATGCCAGCTTCGGCGATGATCTGGGCTTCCTGTTCGTGGTGACGGGCGTTCAGCACCTGGATATTCTTGACGCCGGCCTTCTTCAGGCGCGCGGCCAGGTCTTCGGACTTTTCGATCGACGTGGTGCCGACAAGCACCGGCTGTCTGGCGTCCTGGCGTTCCTTGACCAGTTCGGCGATGGCGTTCACCTTTTCCTCAAAGGTGCGGAAAATGGCGTCGTCCTCATCAATGCGGGCCACGTCGACATTGGTGGGGATGGAGACCACGTCCAGCCCGTAAATGTTGCCGAATTCCTCGGCCTCGGTCAGCGCCGTGCCGGTCATGCCCGCAAGTGTTTCATAAAGGCGGAAATAGTTCTGGAAGGTGATTGAGGCGAGGGTCTGGTTCTCGGCCTTGATGGTTACGCGTTCCTTGGCCTCAAGCGCCTGGTGCAGGCCTTCGGAGTAGCGGCGGCCGGACATCATGCGGCCGGTGAATTCGTCGATGATCACCACTTCGTCGTTGCGGACAATATAGTCCTTGTCGCGGGTGAACAGCTTGTGGGCGCGCAGGGCGCTGTTCAGGTGGTGGACCAGCGAGACGTTCTCAATGTCGTAGAGCGAGCCCTCTTTCATCTCGCCGTCTTCGATCAGTTTGGCTTCAAGCTTTTCGATGCCCTGATCGGTGAAGGTGGCGGCGCGGGTCTTTTCATCGAGTTCGAAATCGTCTTCCTCGAGCAGCGGCATGTATTTGTCGATGCGGGTGTAGAGTTCGGAGCGGTCTTCGGCGGGTCCGGAGATGATCAGTGGCGTGCGGGCCTCGTCGATGAGGATTGAATCCACTTCGTCGACGATCGCGAAATGATGTCCACGCTGCACCATCTGGCGGCGCTGGTGTTTCATGTTGTCGCGCAGATAATCGAAGCCCAACTCATTGTTGGTGCCATAAGTAATGTCGCAGGCATAGGCGGCCTGCCGGTCAGGGTCGGTCATGCCGGGTACGATGGTGCCGACGCTCATGCCGAGGAAGTTGTAGACCTGGCCCATCCAGGCGGCATCGCGGGTGGCCAGGTAATCATTGACCGTGACCACGTGCACGCCCTTGCCGGACAGTGCGTTGAGATAGACGGCGAGGGTGGCGACCAGGGTCTTGCCTTCACCGGTCTTCATCTCGGCGATGGAGCCGTCGTTCAGGACCATGCCGCCGATCAGCTGCACATCGAAATGCCTCAGACCGAGACTGCGTTTGGCGGCCTCACGCACCGTGGCGAAGGCGGGAACCAGCAGGTCCTTCAGCGGTGTGCCGTTTTCGAGTTGCTGGCGGAATTCGGCGGTTCTGGACTTGATCTGGTCGTCGGTCAGTGCGGCGACTTCGGGTTCGAGCGCGTTGATCTGGTCGACCAGCGGCTGATAGCGTTTGACGCGCCGGTCATTGGCCGATCCGAAGATCTTGCGGGCGAGGTTGGCGACAACCATTTGTCTGAAATCCTTTTGCAAAACCGGCTGTTTTCAGCGGGCCGGCTTTCGCATTTTCCTGTTGCGGGCAGCAGCGCTCCCGGCGAGGCGGGAACAGGGGCGATTGGACATGTAAGAGCGGGGTCCAGACTTGTCAACGCTGGCAAAATGGTCCAAGGCTGGCCGCAATTGGCGTAGCGGGGCCGCCGTGAACATGGGAGACGATAATATGACTCACAATAATGGCGGACACCTGCGCGTGTTGGCTCTGGCCCTCGGACTGGCTCTTGGACTTTCAGCGCCTCTGGCTCTGGCACAGGACGAAACTGTCACGCCCGACACGGTTGTGGCCACGGTCAATGGTGAGAGCATCACCGAGGCCGATCTGGCGTTTGCCGCTGAGGATCTTGCCGAGGATCTGGCCAATGTGCCGCCGGCGGAACGGCGCGGCTTTCTGCTCGGCGTGATGATCGACATGAAGGTCATGGCCAACGCGGCACGCGAAGCGGAGATGGACAGCAGCGAGACCTATCTTCGCCGCCTGTCCTATCTTGAAGATCGCGCGCTGCGCCGGGCCTATTTCGTTGACGGCGTGGCCGCCGGCATCGACGAAGCGGCCATCCGTGCGCAGTATGATGAAATCGCTGCGGAAATGGCGGGTGAGGAACAGATTTCCGCGCGCCACATTCTGGTGGAGACCGAAGAAGAGGCACTTGAAGTGATCGCCGAACTCGAAGGCGGGGCGGACTTTGCCACAGTGGCGCAAGAGCGTTCGACGGGGCCGAGCGGCCCGAACGGGGGCGAACTGGGCTATTTCGGCCCGGGCCAGATGGTGGCTCCGTTCGAGGAAGCTGCGTTCGCGCTTGAGGTGGGAGCCATTTCGGCGCCCGTGCAGACCCAGTTTGGCTGGCACGTGATCAAGGTGGACGACCGCCGTCCGGCCGCGCCGCCGCCGTTCGAGCAGATTGCCGCCCAGCTGCAGCAGCAGATGCTGGTAGAAGCCTTCCAGCAAGCGGTCTCCGACCTGCGCGAAGATGCCACCATCGAAATCCTCGATCCAAGCCTTCAGACCGAAGACCTGACCGAGGAAACACCGCTTCCCGAAACATCGGAATAGGTGATCGCTGAATGAGCCTGGCCGTGTCGCCGCTGGCCCCCGAGCGCTTTCCGGACATGCCGGATGTGGCGGGAGTCGAGCTTTTCACCGGAGCAACAGGCACCTACAAGGGCGGGCGGGACAATGTGCTGCTCGCCCGGTTCACGCCCGGCACGGCAGTGGCTGGTGTGCTCACCCGCTCCAGATGCGCGTCAGCGCCCATCGAATGGTGCCGGCAACACCTGCCCGGCGGCGTGGCGCGTGGGCTGGTGGTCAACGCCGGCAATGCCAACGCGTTCACCGGCATCAAGGGTGCGGTATCGACCCGCGCAGTGGCCGACCATGCCGCCGGACTGATTGGCTGTTCAGCCGACGAGATGTTTCTCGGCTCGACCGGGGTGATCGGGGAGCCGCTTGATCCTGCGCCGCTGATGCGGGTGCTGGACGGGATGGACCTTGCCCGGCCGAAGGGTCTTGAGGCGGCAGCCCGCACGATCATGACGACCGACACGTTCGCCAAGGGCGCTATCCGAACGGTCGTACTCGACGGGCAGACGGTCACCATTGCCGGTATCGCCAAGGGTTCGGGGATGATCGCGCCGGACATGGCGACGATGCTGAGTTTCATCTTCACCGACGCGCCCGTGGCGGCACCTGTACTGCAGGCTTTGCTGAGCCGGCATATCGAAACCAGTTTCAACGCCATCACCGTGGACAGCGATACCTCGACCTCCGACACCTGCCTGCTGTTTGCGACCGGCGCGGCGAACGGGGTTGCGCCGATCGCGAAACTTGATGATCCGCGAGCCGATGCATTCGGGGACGCGCTACACGAAGTGCTGCTGGACCTGGCGCTGCAGATTGTGCGCGATGGCGAGGGGGCGAACAAGTTCATCAAGGTCGAGGTGACCGGCGCCGAAAGCGACAAGAGCGCGGCAATCATCGGCCGTTCGATTGCCAATTCGCCGCTCATCAAGACGGCCATTGCCGGCGAAGACGCCAACTGGGGCCGTGTGGTCATGGCGGTGGGCAAGGCCGGGGAACCGGCCGATCGGGACCGGCTCAGGATCAGTTTCGGGCCACATCTTGTTGCCGATCAAGGCGTGCGCAGCCCGGACTATTCAGAGGCTGATGTCAGCGCCTACATGAAGGGGCAGGAGCTTGAGATCAGCGTCGATCTCGGCCTCGGCAGCGGACAGGCGGTGATCTACACCTGCGACCTCACCCACGGCTATATCGCGATCAATGCCGACTATCGCAGCTGACGCGGCGCGGCCGCTTGTGCTGGTGGTGGCGTGTGCGCTGGTCGATCCCGACCGACGGGTGCTGATCGCCCAACGGCCCGATCACAAGTCGATGGGCGGGCTCTGGGAATTCCCGGGTGGAAAGGTCGAACCGGGCGAGACACCGGAGGCCGCGATCATTCGCGAACTGCGCGAGGAACTGCGCGTCGACACCAAAGAAGCCTGTCTCGCACCGCTCAGTTTTGTCAGTCACGATTATGATTCTTTTCACTTGTTGATGCCACTTTACGTCTGCCGGAAATGGCAGGGTTCACCTCAGGCGCTGGAACATCAGGCGCTGAAATGGGTGAGGCCGCAAAAGCTGCGGGACTATCCCATGCCGCCGGCTGACGAGCCCCTGATCGCGCATTTGTGCGATTTGTTGTGAGTGACGCGCATGAAAATAGAGAGCCAGGTTAAAGCTCTTTTCAACCGCTTCGTGCGGGATGAAAGCGGTACGACCGCCATTGAATACAGTTTGATCGGCACGATCATCGGGATTGCCTGCGTGGCGATCTTCATCAGCGTCGGCGACAGCATGGTCAATCTTTTCGGCTCCGAGGACAGCGGTGCAAGCCCGGTGCTCGAGAGTGCCGCCGCAACCGCTGCGGGCGAAGAAGAGTAGGCCCTAACCGTCTGCGGACGGTTTCAGCACATCCTTGAGACTGACCTTGGCGCTGCCCGGCTTCAACGGCTTCTGCTGGCTTTCGTGCGGTGCCCAGCCACTGATCCACACCAGTTCCAGCGTGGTCCGGACGCGCCCGTCCGGATCGCTGGCCGTTTCGGAATAGGCAGAGGCGGCGGCCTGCAGGTGCGTTGGGGTGACGAGGCCGCTGCCCCCGGTCAGCGGGTTGCTGGCGCCAAGCGTCTTGATTTCAACCATCAGGTACATTGGAGATGCATAGCGCACCAGGTGGGTTTCGATGTCGGCCACCGGTAGGGCAAAACCGGCGCCCTGCAACAAGGCACCAGCGTCGCGCGTACCGATGAAGGGGGCGACACGGGCGGCGGCGCCGTTGAGGTGTGCTGAATCTGCGGTCAGCCAGGCCCGCCGCAGTTCGTTGAACGAACTGCCGCCTATGAAGGCGGCCATGAACAGGCCATCGGCAAGCAGGTGGCGATGTACGGCGCGCAGAAATCCGGGCACATCGTCGATGATCGCCAGATCGAACAGGGAAACGATCAGGTCGTAGTCCCTCCGGTCGAGCGCCAGATTCTCGGGATCGATCAGAGTTTCACCAGATTTCGCGACAAGGGTCGGTGCGTGCCTGAAGGACACGCGCGCGTCCGCCGAGCGAAGTTCTGACGGCAGGTGAGCGGTCTGCGGTGCAAGAATGAGCGCATTTTCGAAGGCCCGAGAAATCGTCGCCAGCCTTTGCGCGAGATCGTCCAGCACCATCCCGGTCACGAAATCCGGGCCGTCCTGCGGTCTGCTGCGAAGGTGTCTCGCCACGTTCTGCCGATTGAAGAGGGCCGGGGCGGGTGCCATGGGGATTTTCCTGTCGTGTGGTTCGGCTTGCGGGGAGGCTTGGGCTCGGGTTGAATGAGGGCTTTTCGGCCAGGTCCAGACCTCATGCACATGCGCTGCGACTTATGACCAGTGACAGCGAACCTGTCAAAGCTGCTTCGGGCATGATGCGCCGTCTTATGGCCGGGATTGGCCGCGGCGTGCTGGACCGGCTTTATCCGCCGGCCTGCCTCAGTTGCGGTGCGCATCTGGAAGCGGCGGATGGTCTTTGCGCCTCATGCTGGTCCCGTTTGCGGGTGATCTCGAATCCCCGATGCCCGGTGCTCGGCCTGCCGTTCGAGGCCGACCTCGGTCCGGATGTGCTCAGCGCCGAAGCGATTGCCGATCCGCCACCGTTTCAGCGGGCGCGATCCGCAGTGGTCTACAATGACGTCGCGCGTACCCTTGTGTCGCAGTTCAAGTTCGGCGACCGGACGGAACTGGCGCGCTTCTGCGCCGGGCTGATGGTGCGCACCTGTGGCGAACTGCTGGAGCAAGACGCCATTCTGGCGCCGGTGCCGTTGCATCGTCGGCGGCAATGGCAGCGGCGCTACAATCAGTCAGCCCTGCTGGCCCGGGAGATCAGCCGTATCACCGGCCTGCGGCATGATCCTGTGCTGGTGCAGCGGTCGCGCCCGACCCGCCAGCAGGTCGGGCTCAGTCCGGCGCAGCGGCAGCGCAATGTACAGGGCGCCTTCACCGCTCATTCCGGGTTTCTGGAAAGGAGTGGCGGCAGGCGGATTGTCATTGTCGATGACGTTTTCACCACCGGGTCCACGGCCCGCGCCATGACGCACGCGCTCAGGCGGGCCGGGGCCGATCAGGTGGATGTGATCAGTTTTGCCCGTGTTGTACCGGGCGCGGATAGCCATATATAAGGGCAAACCGAATGACCGGAGTTTATCACGATGGCCAGGATTGAGATCTATACCACACCCACTTGCGGGTTCTGCATGGCGGCCAAGGCCCTGCTCCAGGGCAAGGATGCCGCTTACGAAGAGATCAGCGTTGTCGATCCCGACTTGCGCTCCAGGATGGTTGATCGGGCGCATGGCAGGCTGACCGTGCCGCAAATCTTCATCGACGGGCAGCATATCGGCGGCTTCGACGATCTGAGCGCGCTTGACCGCGCCGGCAAGCTCGACCCGCTTCTGGCGGTGTAGCTTGCCGCAACCGTTCAAGGTCGCCGTGGCGCAGATGCGCTCGGGGACCGAAGCCAAAACCAATCTGGATGTGATCGCGGCCCTCGCGCAAAAGGCCGCGGATGAAGGCGCTCGTTACTTGCTGACGCCGGAGATGAGCGTGGCCTTTGCCGAGAACAAGGCCCAGCTGGCGTCGATTGCCGAACCGTTCGAGGGCAACACAGCACTCGGAAGGCTGGCGGAGATCGCCAGGGCCTCAGGCCTGTATCTGCACGTGGGATCACTGGCGATCGCGGCGGGTGACGGCAAGTTCCTGAACCGGTCGGTGCTGTTTGCGCCGGACGGAAAAATCGCGGCACACTATGACAAGATCCATCTGTTCGATGCCAATCTGCCGGGCGAGCGGGCCTATCTTGAAAGCGCAACCTATTCAGGTGGCGACCATCTGGTCTGGTCCGAGGTCGAAGGCATGCGGCTGGGCCTGTCGATCTGCTATGACATGCGCTTTGCGCAACTCTACACAGATCTGGCGCTGGGCGGAGCCGGCATCATCGCGGTTCCCGCCGCCTTCACCGTTCCGACCGGGCAGGCGCACTGGCACGTGTTGTTGCGGTCGCGGGCGATTGAGACAGGATGCTATGTTCTGGCAGCCGCGCAGGGCGGATTGCACCAGAACGGGAGGTATACGTTCGGTCATTCGCTGATTGTCGATCCGTGGGGCCGGGTCGTGGTGGAAAAGAGCGACAATGAGCCCGGCATCATCTTTGCCGAGATCGACCCGGATGCCGTGACCCAGGCCCGCGAAAAGATACCGGCGCTTGCCAATCGCCGCCCCTATTCGCTAAGCGTTAACCACGAGGGGGCAGAATAGGTCCTGAAGGAAGTAGTTGCTGTGATTCAATATAGTCTGAGTTGCGAAAACGATCACAAGTTCGAAGCCTGGTTCAAAAGCGCCAGCGCCTATGACGAGCAGGCGGCGCGCGGCGTTGTGACCTGCCCGATCTGCTCTTCTTCCCATGTCAGCAAGGCCTTGATGGCGCCTGCTATTGCCCGCAAGGACAATCAGAAGGTCGCATTGTCGGCCGGTCATCCTGAACAGGTGGAACTGCGCAAGAAGATGCGCGCCTTGCGGGAAAAGATCGTTGCGGAGACCGATTATGTCGGTGACCAGTTTGCGACGGAAGCCCGCAAGATCCACGATCAGGAGGTTGAGGCACGTGCGATTTATGGCGAAGCGACCACAGATGAAGTGGCCGGTCTGATCGAAGACGGCATCGATTTCATGCCGCTGCCCAACCTGCCGGAAGAGCATAACTAGCTGGTGTTTCAGCGTTATGGGTTCCTCAAACTTTAGAAAAGCTTGATTAACCGGCGTGGGTTAGCATCCGGCAAACTACGGGTTTGCGGGCGGCGTATTGAGTACAAGCAGCAAGAAAAAGATCGATGAGTCCCTGCTCGGCGCACTGATCGAGACCGCCGGAATCGGCATTCTTGTCGTCGATCTGGAAGAGCGCGTCTACTATGCCAACAAGGCTGCCGTAAATCTGCTCGGTTACTCGCTTGAGGAAATGCAGGCCCTGAGCATGGCCGGGCTGGTGCATCCCGACGACATGGAAAACATGCGGGCCCAGCGCGACAGCTATACGGTTTACGCTGGCCAACCCATCTATCACCGCGAAGCCAAGTACCGCACCAAGACCGGCGAGGCCATCTGGGTCATGGCCAGCGTCGCCCACATGCAGCGCCAGGCCGAGGACGGCACCGAGCTTTATTCGGTCCACCTGACCTCGATTGACCGGCAGAAGCGGGCAGAGCGCAAGCTTGCCGAAACCCAGCAGCGTTTTGAATTTGCCCTGTCGAGTGCCCGGCAAGGTGTGTGGGACTACAATCTTGCCACAGGTGAAAATTTCCATTCCGCTGACTGGCACTACATTCGCGGGCTGGAGGCGGGTTCGCCGGTCCGCGACGCCTATGACGACTGGATGGAGCATATTCATCCCGACGACCGGAAACGCGTCGCTGACTACGTCAGCAAGCAGAACTCGGGAGAATTGGAGCGGATCGCCTTCGAGTTTCGCGAGCGGCATGTGGATGGTCACTGGGTGTGGATCCTCAGCCGCGGTCAGGTTGCCGAGCGTAACGAGGCGGGTCTGCCCATACGTGTGATCGGCACCGACACCGACATAACCCACATCAAGGATTCCGAAGAGCAGACCGTCCGCATGGCACGGCGGCTGGAATTGGCTCAGGCGATCTCAAAGACCGGGATATGGGAACTTGAACTCGAGACGGGTCGAAATACTTGGGACGAAAACGTAAGAGCCATCTTTGGAATTGGCGGTGAGGCGGGCCCCGTCAGGGACAACCAGTGGTTGGATTCATTGCATCCGGATGACTACAAACAGGCAACGGATGAATTCCAGCGCGCTCTGGACACACACGCCAACCACTACTCGCAGTATCGCATTATCAGGCCGAACGGCGAGGTGCGGCACATTCGTTCCCGCGCGATCTTCCATGACGATGGAACCTGTATGCCGCGGATTATCGGGGTCAATTGGGATGTGACCGCCGACATGAAACTGACGGAGGAACTGCAACGCGCCAACCAGCTGGCAGAACAGCGAAACGAGGAACTAGTCACCGCCAACGCGATTGTCGAGCACAATGCGCTGCACGATTCCCTGACCGGCCTGCCCAACCGGCGCTTTCTCGACGAGCGGATCGTGGAACGTGCAGCCCATTGCAACGAACATGGCGGGCAGCTTTGCCTGCTGCATTTCGATCTCGACAGGTTCAAGCACATCAATGACACGCTGGGGCACGCAGCGGGCGACGCCATGCTGATGCATGCGGCTGAAGTGCTGAAGGGGGCGACCCGTGACGAGGATTTCGTGGCCCGGGTGGGCGGCGACGAGTTCGTCATCCTGCTTGAAGCCGAGGCTTCCGTGAAGCGGCTGGAGAGCCTCTGCCAGCAGGTGCTCGACGTGATGGGCCAGCCGATCCGCTACCAGGGGCAGGCGTGCCGCTCCAGCATGTCGATCGGTATTGCCAAGGCGTCGGCACCGAACATTGATCCGCAGATGCTGCTGGTCAACGCCGACATCGCCCTTTATCGCGCCAAGAACAAGGGCCGGAACGGGTTCGTGCATTTCACCGATTCCCTACAGGCCGAAATTTCTGCCGCCAAGAATTGTGCCGATGAGATCCTGTGGGGGTTGGACAATGACGCTTTCATTGCCCACTACCAGCCGCAGTTCGATGCCCAGACACTGGAAATTGTTGGCGTGGAAGCGTTGGCCCGCTGGCAGCATCCGGAAAAGGGTCTGCTGCCGCCCTCAACTTTCCTGAAGACGGCCGAGGAAATCAATGTCGTAGCCGACATCGACCTGAAGATTCTCGAACAGGCCCTGAATGAGCGGCGCGAGTGGATCGATGCCGGTCTGTTCATACCGCGGGTTTCCGTGAACGTTTCAACACGACGGCTGCGCCAGGACGATCTGGTGACGCGGTTGCGCGAGAAGCATATCGAGCCGGGTGTGCTTTCCTTCGAACTGCTGGAATCGATCTTTCTCGACGACGAGGACGACGAGTTCATCAATTGGCAGATCGAACAGCTGCACGAACTGGGGATCGGCATTGACATTGATGATTTCGGCACCGGTCACGCCTCGATCGTCGGCTTGCTGCGGACCAAACCGCACAAGCTGAAGATTGCCCGGGAACTGGTGGCGCCGATTGTCGATTCCGACCAGCAACGCGACCTCGTCCGTTCGATCATCGAGATCGGTCATTCGGTGGGTGTCGAGGTGGTGGCCGAGGGGGTCGAGACAATGGCCCATGCCGACCAGCTGGCCAGAATGGATTGCGACATCCTGCAAGGCTATGCCTTCGGCCGGCCGATGGCTGGCGCTGATTTCTTCCGCTATGCGCACGCCCGCGGCTGGAAGGCCGTGAGCTAGAGCGTTTCCAGGAAAAGTGCGAAGCGGTTTTCCGGTTCGGAAACGCGGCCAGACTCCAAGTCACCAGAAGCCTTCGTGGCTCCGGGCGATTTCTTCCTCGAGTTCGGGGAAGGGGCCACGCACAATCGTCTTGCGCTGGCCGGCGTCAAAGACGGTGCGGCAATCGAGGTCCATCGTGAGGTTTTCCTCATTGGCGCCGGTCATCTGGGCCAGCCGCTTTTCGGTCATACCGTAAACGAGGGTGCCGATGTTGGCCCAGTAGGTGGTGCCGGCACACATGGCGCAGGGCTCGAAGGCCGAATAGAGCGTGCAGGTTGCAAGCACCTCGGGCTCGAACAGCACGGCGGCTTCGCGGGCGACAATGGATTCGGCGTGGCCGGGACCCTTCTGGTGGGAGAAATCGTTGCCCGCCTCGATCAGAACATTCCCCCTGTCATCGACCAGCATCGCCCCGAAAGGATGATTGCCGGCGGCGCGGGCCTCGAGCCCCAGTTCTATGGTACGCCGCAAAAAGGCAATGTCCTGTTCGCGGCTCAGGGTCATGCGGACGCGCCTGGTTTTTCGGCCAAGAGCATGTAGTTGACCCCCATGTCGCGGCTCTGGCGCCACTGATCATGCAGAGGAGAATAGGAGACCCCGCACTTGTGCTTGATGGACATGCCGTCGCGGCGGAGCAGCGAGGTGATTTCCTCCGGCGTCAGGAACTTGGAATAGGAGTGGGTTCCCTTGGGGAGCCAACCGAGCACATATTCGGCGCCGACAATAGCGAGCGCAAAGGCGCGCGCGGTGCGGTTGATGGTGGCGACAAACATCAGCCCACCGGGTTTGACCAGCTGCGCGCAGCTCTTGAGGTAAAGCGGCACGTCGGCGACATGCTCAACCACTTCCATGTTGAGCACGACGTCGAACTGCGCGCCCTCGGCGGCAAGGCTCTCCGAGGTGGTGGCGCGATAGTTGATGGCAAGGCCGGACTGCTTGGCGTGCAGCGCGGCTATCTGAACGTTTCGCTCTGCTGCATCGACACCGGTGACATCGGCGCCAAGCCGCGCCATGGGTTCACACAACAGGCCACCGCCGCAGCCGATATCAAGGATCTTCAGTCCTTCGAACGGCCGCCTTCTGGTGCCGTCGAGGCCGAAATGGTCGAGCACTTTTTCGCGGATATAGGCCAGCCGGACGGGGTTGAACTTGTGCAGTGGCTTGAACTTGCCGGAGGGGTTCCACCATTCCTCGGCGAGGGCCGCGAACTTGTCGATTTCGCTTTCATTGATGGTCGTGGCGGTCATGGCCAACCTTTGCGCATTTGCCGTGCCCCCTAATTGGGACTTTGCGGCTTCAGAGTCCAGTGACAGCGCTTAGTCCAGTTGATCGCACCAAGGCTTTGTGGCAATGGAGCGGCCAATAATGGTCTCGCGCCCGGGCAGGGTGCCCAAAGGATTAGATCGTGGCACGCATCGTGATGAAGTTTGGCGGCACGTCGGTCGCCGATCTGAGCCGGATTCGGCATGCCGCGCGCCATGTCGAGCGGGAGATCAAGGCTGGTCATCAGGTTGCTGTAGTGGTCTCCGCCATGGCCGGGGCCACCAATCAGCTGGTCGAATGGTGCGCGGAAGCATCGCCGTTGCACGATGCGCGTGAGTATGACGCTGTCGTCTCGACGGGGGAGCAGGTGACCGCGGGACTGATGGCAATCGTCCTCCAGTCGATGGGCATCACGGCGCGGTCCTTTTCCGGCTGGCAGGTGCCGATCAAGACCTCGGATGTACATGGTGCGGCACGCATTACGGATATCGATGCGACCGAACTGAACAAACGGCTCGACGACGGACAGGTCTGCGTGGTTACCGGGTTTCAGGGGATTTCGCCGGCCAACCGGATCACCACGCTTGGGCGCGGCGGGTCCGATACCAGCGCGGTGGCCGTTGCCGCAGCGATCAGTGCCGACCGTTGTGAAATCTATACAGATGTCGACGGGGTCTACACCACCGACCCGCGCATTGCCCCCAAGGCGCAGCGCATGGTGCGCGTCAGCTTTGAGGAAATGCTGGAAATGGCATCGCTTGGCGCCAAGGTGTTGCAGACCCGTTCGGTGGAGCTGGCCATGGCCAAACATGTGCGGTTGGCGGTTCGCTCCAGTTTTGACGATCCGGATGCGCCGCAGATGGCGCCGGACGGAAGCGATACGGGCGTGCCGGGCACGCTGGTATGCGATGAGGATGAGATCATGGAAGAACAGATTGTTTCCGGCGTGACCCTGGCCAAGGCCGAAGCCAAGATCACCCTGCGCGGGGTCAAGGATCATCCCGGTGTGGCCGCAGCTGTGTTTGGGGCGCTGGCCGCCGAGCACATCGTCGTCGACATGATCGTTCAGAACGTTTCCGACGATGGCAAGGTCACCGACATCACCTTCACCCTGCCGGACAAGGAATATGACAAGGCGGTCAAGGCGCTCGAAAACGCCGGCGACGGTCTGGAATATTCCCGGATCGTCGGGGCCAAGGGCGGCGCCAAGATTTCAGTGGTGGGCGTCGGCATGCGGTCACACGCCGGTGTGGCCTCCTCCATGTTCAAGGCGCTGGCAGACAAGGGCATCAACATCCAGTTGATCACCACCTCGGAAATCAAGACCTCGGTGCTGATCGACGAGGAATATGCCGAGCTTGCAGTCCGCGCCCTGCATACTTATTACGGTCTCGACAGGCAGGACGCCTGACCGTCACGCACCAAGCGCCGACGGCTTTTAGGGGGGCGGCCGGCTGCCGGTTGCCGAAGAACGCATGACCTCAGTGGTAAGCGGCCCACGCCTATTGCTCCGGCAATTGCGCGAGACGATGGCGGAAACGCTGGACTCTCAGGACCGCCTGGACAAGATCGTCAACCTGATCGCGGACAATATGGGCGCCGACGTGTGCTCGTTCTATGTCCTGCGAGACGATGGCGCGCTTGAACTTTTCGCCACGCGCGGCCTTTCCCCGACTGCTGTGCACATGACTACCCTACGCCTGGGCGAAGGGCTGGTCGGCATGATCGCCGCCGAAGCCGAACCGCTGGCGCTGGAAGATGCACCAAGCCACCCTGCGTTTGCCTACAGGCCCGAAACGGGCGAAGATCCATTCCACTCGTTCCTCGGTGTGCCGGTTCTGAAGGCCGGTCAGACGCTGGGCGTTCTGGTGGTGCAAAATTCAGAGCGCCGTATCTATCGCGAGGATGAGACCGAGGCGATGCTGACCACCGCCACGATCCTGGCGGAAATGCTTTCCACGTCGGAATTCGAAGGGCTGATCAAGCCGGGCTCGGATATTGATCTGAGGCGGCCGCGCACCTTTGAGGGTACTGGCTTCTCCGAAGGAGTGGCGCTCGGCACGGTGGTTCTGCATGATCCCCGCGTGGTCGTGCGCAACTTTGTTGCCGACGATACCGATGCGGAAATGGAGCGGCTGGAATCTGCGCTTCGCACCATGCGCATGTCCATCGACGACATGTTCGAGCATGGCGACATGCAGGTGAATTCGATCCATCGCGACATTCTTGAAAGCTACCGCATGTTCGCCCACGACCGGGGCTGGGTACGGCGGCTTTCCGAAGCGGTGCAGAGCGGTCTGACGGCAGAGGCTGCGGTTGAGCGCGTGCAGAATGACACGCGCGCCCGCATGATGCGCCAGACGGACAGCTACATTCGCGACCGGCTGCATGATCTTGATGATCTTGCCAACCGGCTGCTGCGCATCCTGACCGGTGACGGCGACATGTTCGGCACCAAGGACCTGCCGGAGAACGCCGTGATCGTGGCCCGCAATATGGGACCGGCGGAACTGCTGGAATATGACCGCTCGCGGTTGCGCGGCGTGGTGCTGGAAGAGGGTGCAATGACCGCGCATGTGGCGATCATTGCCCGTTCGCTGGGTCTGGCTGCGGTGGGGCAGGCGGATTCCATTGTTTCCGTGTGTGAAAGCGGCGACGACATCATCGTCGATGGCGACACCGGCACGGTGCACCTGCGCCCGACGCCGGATGTCGAGGCGATCTATGTCGACAAGGTCAAGCTGAAGGCCAGGCGGCAGGAACAGTATGAGGCGCTTCGTCCGCTTCCGTCCGTGACCAAGGACGGCGTGCCGGTCACGCTGCTGCACAATTCGGGGCTGGTGGCAGATTTGCCGGCACTCGATGAAACCGGGGCGGAAGGCGTTGGCCTGTTCCGCACCGAATTGCAGTTCATGATTGCCTCAAAACTGCCGCGTCTCGCCGAGCAGGTGGAACTTTACAAGGAAGCCATGGACATGGCGGGCGACCGCCCCATCGTCTTCCGCCTGTTGGATATCGGCGGCGACAAGGTGGTGCCCTATATGCGCGCGGCGGCCGAAGAGAATCCGGCAATGGGCTGGCGGTCGCTGCGGCTGGCGCTTGACCGGCCGGGCCTGTTGCGGACCCAGGTCCGAGCATTGCTGCAGGCCGCCGAAGGGCGCCCTCTCAAGATTCTGGTCCCAATGGTCACCGAGACCTCGGAATATCTGAAATGCACGCAGGTGATCCGCAAGGAAGTCGAGCGCATGTCTCGACTGCACATGGTTGTGCCATCAAAGCTTGAGATCGGGGCAATGATCGAAGTGCCCTCACTGCTGTTCGAACTAGATACGCTGCTGCCCGAAACCGATTTCGTTTCTATCGGGTCAAATGACCTGATCCAGTTCCTGACCGCCACCGACCGGGCAAATCGCCGTGTGGCCAACTCCTATGATCCGATCGCCAAGCCGCGGCTTCGCGTGATCCGGCAGATCGTCGAAGCCACCAAAAGGCACAATGTGCCGCTGACCATGTGCGGCGAACTGGCCGGTCGTCCGCTGGAAGCGCTGGCACTGATGGCGGTGGGCATGACGCGTCTGTCCATGGGTCCTTCGTCAATCGGGCCGATCAAGGATTTGATCCTGTCGCTGGACCTCGGGGCCATACAGAAAAAGGTCAACCAGGCGCTTGAGGGCCCCGAACAGGTCAACATCCGTGCGCTGTTGAAAGAACTGGCCGACAAGCAGGCGCTGCCGGTCTAGGTCCAGTCAGAAAGTACCTCCCCATGGCCGATTTGCCCGAAGACAAGCTGGACGCACTTGAAACGCGGTTTGCCGCGCTTGAGCACCAGATGTCCGCCAATCCGGATGCCGAAGCCTATGTGAAGCTGGCCAAGGAATATGCGGAACTGCAGCCCATCGTGGAATCGATCCGGTCCTACCGGCAGGTTGTCCGCGATCTGGCCGGCGCGCGCGAGCTGCTGCGCGGCGGCGACGCCGAAATGCGCGAGATGGCCGAGATTGAGGTCGAGGAGCTAAGCGAAAAGCTGGAGCAGATGGTCGCCGAAGTGCGCCTGATGCTTCTGCCCAAGGATGCCGCGGACGACAAAAATGTCATCCTCGAAGTCAGGGCCGGGACCGGCGGTGATGAAGCGGCGCTTTTTGCCGGTGACCTGTTCCGCATGTATCAGCGCTATGCCGAATTGCAGGGCTGGAAGGTAACCGTGCTTGAGCAGAGCGAAGGCGAGTTCGGCGGCTACAAGGAAATCATTGCACAGATTTCGGGAGCCGGCGCCTATGCCAAGTTCAAGTTCGAAAGCGGCGTACATCGGGTTCAGCGGGTACCGGAAACCGAATCCGGCGGCCGCATCCACACGTCGGCGGCCACCGTCGCGGTCCTTCCGGAAGTGGAGGAAGTGGACGTCGACATCCGCCCCGAGGATATCCGCATCGACACGATGCGCGCCTCAGGCGCCGGCGGTCAGCACGTCAACACGACGGACAGTGCCGTGCGCATCACTCATATCCCGACCGGCATTGTGGTTGTCGCCTCCGAGAAGAGTCAGCACCAGAACAGGGCGACAGCGATGAAGGTGTTGAGGGCGCGGCTCTACGAAGAGCAGCAGGGCGCGCTCGACAAGGAACGGGCGGATGCCCGACGCGACCAGGTGGGGTCCGGCGACCGGTCTGAACGCATCCGCACCTACAATTTCCCGCAAGGGCGCGTCTCCGATCACCGGATCAACCTGACGCTTTACAAGCTGGACAAGGTGATCACCGGCGAGGCGCTCGGCGAGTTGATCGACGCGCTGACCACCGAGCATCAGGCGGCGCTTCTGGCCGACATGGACCAATCCAACTGACCGGCGAAAACACCATTGGCAGGGTCTGGCGCGACACAGCTGCCCGGTTACGGGAGGCGGGAATAGCGACAGCGGACCTCGATGCCCGGCTGATCGTAGGCCACGTGCTGGATCTTGATCTGACCGGGCTCATTGCCGCCGAGGATGACCCCGTTCCGCAGCATGAGCGCCAACTGATCGATGAGTTCGGCGCGCGGCGCATGAATGGCGTGCCGGTTGCGCGGCTGCTCGGCCATCAGGAATTCTACGGGCTGCGTTTTGACCTGGGTTCGGACACGCTGGTGCCGCGCCCGGAAACCGAGTTGCTGGTCGATCTGGCGCTGGCGTTTCTTTCGCCCGCCAAGGCGCCGCGGGTGCTCGATCTGGGCACCGGCACCGGCTGCATTCCCATCGCGCTTCTGCACGAGCGAACCGACTTACTCGCCGTCGCTGTTGATCTCAGCGCCGGCGCGCTGGCAATGGCGCAGCGCAACGCGGAACGCCACGGCGTCTCGGACAGGCTGACGTTGGCGCAGGGGTCGTGGTTCACACCACTAGATCCAGAAACGCGGTTTGATCTGATCACCTCCAACCCGCCCTACATAGCGGCAAGTGTGATCAATGAGCTTTCGCCCGAAGTGCGCGAGCATGATCCGCGGCTGGCGCTTGATGGTGGAGCCGACGGGCTTGATGCCTACCGGCAGATTCTGGACGCAGCGCCCGGCTTTTTGCGCCCCGGCGGACGCGTCATGCTGGAAATCGGTTTTGACCAGGCCGAGGCTGTGCGCTTGATCGCGGCGCAATCAGGCCCACATGAGGTGTACGTTCATCAGGATCTGGCCGGTCTGGACCGTGTGATCGTTGCGCACTGTTAACACTTAACTGCGACAATCTGCGCGCAAACGCACAAATTGCTTGGAAAACGCGTGCGAACAGGTTAGGACAGACTGGCTGTCCAAGGTGATTTGTTTCACACTCGAGATGGTTACCCGTTCATCGCAGGTGTCGGAGGTATGGCGATCAAAGTGATCGCATCATCCTGACGGCGAACAGGGCGATAGCCATTCAGACAGCCCAAGAGGCAACACTTGACGACCTGGGCCAGACGGGCAACCGGCATGCCGGTTCACTGGTCAAACCTTGCGCGATGTGCGCGCGTGGATTGTGTATCGATAGCCAAAACAGAAGCTTATGAGATCAAATCAGCAGAACAAGCGTTCGCGTGGCCGCGGCAGCAACAACAATAATCGCGGCAAGAGTTCCAACCCGCTTTCCCGCAACTATGAAAGCAACGGCCCGGATGTCCGCATCAGGGGCAATGCCGCAACGGTTGCCGAGAAATACATGCAGCTGGCGCGCGACGCGCACAGTTCCGGGGATTCGGTGGCAGCCGAGAATTATCTTCAGCACGCCGAGCACTACAACCGCATCATTTCCGCGGCTCAGGCGCAGTTCCAGCAGCAGCAACAGGCCCGCGCCGAGCAGAGCGGCAATCAGGATCAGCGCCAGGAAAATGATGGCGACGACGATGATGACGATAATTCACCCGCCTCGCGCTTTGACAGCCCGCGCCGGGACGATCAGGACCGCCAGTCCAACCGCAACGACAATCGGCGCAATGACGGAAATCGCCAGCCCGCAAACCAGAGCGATGACGAGCCCGCCGAAGCGACGGGTACCGAAACGAGGGCCAACGGCAAGTCAGACGAAGAGGACGCTCCGGCGAACGAAGCCAAGCCACGTCCGGCCCGCCGCCCGCGCCGCAAGCGCAACGACGACGACAATGCCGAGAAGAGCGCGGTCAACCAGACCGGCGCCCCGCAACCCAGCGTTGGCGACCTGCCGGCCTTCGTGACCGGCAACGGCGAGGTCAGCGCCGCCGAATAGGTGTGTGTGTGCTGCGATCGGGAATATGAAGAGCCGGGCCATGTGCCCGGCTTTTTTGTTCCCGCCAGCACTTTGAGCCAGGTCAAAGCGTACCTATATGACTTTGCGAAGAATGAGTGTGCCGCCAAGCGGGCGCTCCACCATCGGGCGGTGACGCCCTGAAACAACGCTTCGGGACGCTGGATGCCGTGCCTTTTCGGACGGGTCGGGTGGGCCACGAAAAGGAGAGTTGAATGAATATCGAAAAATATACAGAGCGGGCACGCGGATTCATCCAGTCGGCCCAGACCATGGCCCTCGGACAGGGTCACCAGCAATTCCTGCCGTTGCATATTCTCAAGGTCCTGATGGATGATGAGCAGGGTATGGCCGCGGGCCTGATCGAACGGGCCGGAGGCGATGCCAAACAGGTGCGCGCAGGCGTCGAGGCCGGTCTGAAAAAGATCCCGTCCGTGTCCGGCGGCAATGGGCAGATCTATCTCAGCCAGGATGTGGCCAAGCTGTTCAACACGGCTGAAGAGGCGGCCAAGAAGGCAGGCGACAGTTTCGTCACGGTTGAAACCCTGCTTCTGGCGCTGACCATTGAAAAGTCGACCGACGCGGGCAAGGCACTTGCCGCGGCCGGGGTGACGGCCAATGCGCTCAACGATGCCATTTCAACGCTGCGCAAGGGCCGCACCGCCGATTCGGCGTCAGCGGAGAACCAGTATGATGCGCTGAAGAAGTACGCGCGCGACCTGACAGCGGATGCCCGCGAAGGCAAGCTTGA
Organism: Devosia sp.; assembly: GCA_017794705.1. Classification (GTDB taxonomy): domain Bacteria; phylum Pseudomonadota; class Alphaproteobacteria; order Rhizobiales; family Devosiaceae; genus IH3. The sequence goes on from CP051235.1 coordinate 2,494,964, forward strand.
TCCGGTGATCGGGCGCGACGAGGAAATCCGCCGCACCATTCAGGTCCTTTCCCGCCGCACCAAGAACAATCCGGTACTAATCGGCGAACCAGGCGTCGGCAAGACGGCAATCGCGGAAGGGCTGGCGCTGCGCATCGTCAATGGCGACGTACCGGAATCGCTGAAGAACAAGTCGCTGATGGCGCTTGATCTGGGTGCGATGATCGCCGGTGCGAAATATCGTGGCGAGTTCGAAGAGCGGCTGAAGGGCGTGTTGAGCGAGATCCAGTCCGCGGACGGGCAGATCATCCTGTTCATCGACGAGATGCACACGCTGGTTGGCGCCGGCAAGGCCGATGGCGCCATGGACGCTTCCAACCTCTTGAAGCCCGCCCTGGCGCGCGGTGAATTGCATTGTGTGGGCGCTACCACCCTCGACGAGTACCAGAAGCACGTCGAAAAGGACGCGGCTCTGGCCCGGCGCTTCCAGCCGGTGTTTGTTTCCGAATCGAGTGTGGAAGACACGATCTCGATCCTGCGCGGTCTGAAGGAAAAGTACGAGTTGCATCACGGCATCCGGATTTCGGATTCGGCGCTGGTGAGTGCGGCCACGCTTTCCAACCGCTACATCGCCGACCGGTTTTTGCCCGACAAGGCGATCGACCTGGTCGACGAGGCGGCGGCTCGCTTGCGTATGGCGGTTGATTCCAAGCCCGAAGAGCTCGACGAACTTGATCGCCGCGTCATGCAGCTCAAGATCGAGCGAGAGGCCCTCAAGAAGGAAACCGACGATGCCTCCAAGGCACGGCTGGACAAGCTCGAAGAAGAGCTGGCCGACCTTGAGGAACAGTCGCGCGCTTTGACCCAGACCTGGCAGGCGGAAAAGGACAAGCTGGCCGGTTCCACCAAGCTCAAGGAAGAGCTGGACCATGCCCGTTCGCAGCTGGAAATTGCCCAGCGCAGCGGTGACCTCGCCAAGGCGGGTGAACTGGCCTATGGCGTCATTCCGCAGCTGGAAAAACGCATCTCCGAAGCCGAGGCAAAGGACGGGGATGCTCCCGCCGGCTCGATGGTGGAGGAGGTGGTTTCGCCTGACCATGTCGCTCAAATCGTGTCGCGCTGGACCGGTATTCCGGTTGACCGGATGCTCGAAGGCGAACGCGCCAAGCTGATGCGCATGGAAGAAGAACTGGGCAAGCGCGTCATCGGCCAGGCAGAAGCGGTGGAAGCCGTGTCCCGCGCCGTGCGGCGGGCCCGCGCCGGATTGCAGGACAGCAACCGGCCAATCGGCTCGTTCATCTTTTTGGGCCCAACCGGTGTCGGCAAGACTGAACTGACCAAGACGCTGGCGCAGTTCATGTTCGATGACGAGGCGGCCATGGTCCGGCTCGACATGTCCGAGTTCATGGAAAAGCACTCCGTGGCCCGCCTCATCGGCGCGCCTCCGGGCTATGTCGGCTATGATGAAGGTGGCGTTCTGACCGAAGCGGTGCGGCGCCGGCCCTATCAGGTTGTGCTGTTCGACGAGATCGAAAAGGCGCATCCGGATGTGTTTAACGTCCTGTTGCAGGTGCTTGATGACGGGCGGCTGACCGACGGGCAAGGCCGCACGGTCGATTTCCGCAACACGATCATCATCATGACTTCGAACCTTGGTTCGGAATTCCTGTCGCAGCTTGCCGACGGTGATTCGGTGGAACTGGCGCGGGGCCGGGTGATGGATACGGTCAAGGCGGCGTTCCGTCCCGAGTTCCTCAATCGTGTCGACGAAATCCTGCTGTTCCACAGGCTGGAGCGCCAGCATATGGGCGCGATTGTCGACGTACAGTTCGCACGGCTGCAAAAGCTGCTGGAGGATCGCGAGATCGGGGCCACACTCACGCACACTGGCCGTGAATGGCTGGCCAACGAGGGCTATGATCAGGCCTATGGTGCCCGGCCGCTCAAGCGGGCGCTGCAGCGCAACGTGCAGGACAAGCTCGCCGAGATGGTGCTCAGCGGCGAACTGGCCGATGGCGACCATATTGATGTCGATGCCGATGAGAATGGCATCGTCATACGGCGCCACGACGAACCGGCAGTCGCGGCCGCTGCGCAGTAAGCGCACTTGTTCAGAAGAAAAGGCGGGCTCCGGCCCGCCTTTTTTGTTTGACGGCGGGACCTCCCGGCAATAGAACAAAATAGGAACATTAGGGAGCGCAAGATGACCCATCTGAAAATGGACTATGTCGAATTCGAATCGGGGGAGATTGGCCGAACCACAAAATTCCTCGCCGACGCGTTCGGCTGGACATTCAACGACTATGGCCCGGACTATCAGGAAATCGCCAACGGCGGGGTCAACGGAGGCGTCTCGTCCCCCGAGGGCGAGAGACAGCCGCCTCTGGTGATCCTGAAAGCCGATGATCTGGAAGCCGCCGAAAAATCTGTCACGAGTGCCGGCGGCGAGATCATCCGGCCGATCTTTTCCTTTCCCGGCGGACGGCGGTTCCATTTCCGGGAGCCGGGCGGCAATGTGATGGCTGTGTGGTCTGAAAACTGACGTGGCGCTACTTCGCCATCATCGCTTTCATCTGCCTTTGCATGAAGCGGATGGACCAGCGCGGAGCAAGGCGCGAGAGCAAACGCAGCATTTTGGCGTCATTGCCGACCAGAATGTGCAGCCGGTTCGCCTCCATTCCGTCAAGAATGATGCCCGCCGCCTGATCGGCGGGCAGGGCACGGCCGGCCGCGTCCGGCGAATCGGCGCCTTTCATGTTCACACCCGAGTTTTTGGCAATCGCCGTGTTGACCGCGCCGGGCATGGCGATGCTGACCCCGACCCTGGTCTCGAGCAGTTCGGCATAGAGACCTTCGGTCAGAAGGATGACGCCGGCCTTGGCGGCGCCATACATGGTTTGGCCGGGAAAAGGCAGAAAGCCGCCCATGCTGGACACATTGGTCAGGTGGGCTTCCGGCCGTTCCAGCAGATGCGGCAGGAAGGCCTTGGTCATGTTGACTGCGCCCATGAGGTTGACGGCCACCATGCGGTCAATCACCTCGAAATCAAGCGCGTTGAAATCGACGAAGGGCTGGATGATGCCGGCATTGTTGATCAGCCCGTCGATCGCCGGATGCCGGCTGAGAACTTCGGCAGGCAACCTGGCGACCCGCTCCCGGTCTGTGATGTTGGCGGTGTGCAGAGACAATTCCGGCATCGACCCGGCCAGTCTGGCGGTTTCCGCCAGGGCATCGTCATGCAGATCGATAGCCGCTACGCGCGCGCCCCGGGCCAAAAGCATCAGGGCCAGTTCACGCCCGATGCCGCTGCCCGCTCCGGTGACCGCAATGGTTTTGCCGCTCAGTTTCACGTTTCCGCCCTCCGGGCCCGCCAATGTTTACAAGCATAATGGCTGGCGACGCTTCTGCCACCAGGAATCAGCTTGGCGCCAGTGCGACGGCGGACAGAAGAATCAGTTAGAGGCGACGGTGATCGGAGCGGCTTCGCGCTCCATCAGATCACGAATCTGCTGTACCGTCTGGGCGAAGGCGATCTGGTCGCGGGCCGGCAATGTATTGGCGCGCGGCAGGCGAATCGAAAGCGGGTCGACCGCGCGGCCGTTGACCTTGATCTCGAAGTGTAGGTGCGGGCCGGTCGACTGGCCGGACGAGCCGACGTAGCCAATGATCTGGCCCTGTTGGACACGGGTGCCCGGCGTCATGCCGTCGGCGATCCGGCTCATGTGGCCGTAGGCGGTCTCGTAGCCGTTGACGTGCCGCAACTCGACATATCGTCCGTATCCCGAGACCCATTGCGCCCGCTCCACAACGCCGTCACCGGAGGCATAGATCGGTGTGCCGGTGGAGGCGGCCAGATCGACGCCGGTATGCAGGCGGCGGGTTCCGAAGATCGGGTGGATGCGATAACCGAATCGCGACCGCAGGTTGCCGCCGCCTTCGAGCGGACGCCGGTTGAGGAAGCGTTTGCCGGTCTCACCCTCGGGGTCGTAGAAATCGAACGTGCCGTCTTCGAGCTGGTAGCGGAAGAACTCGCGGGTCACCCCGTTGAGGGTCAGCGCCACGTAAAGCAGCTCGTGGCCGCCGTCTTCCTCGTCGGTCTGCAGGATCTCGATTGAATCGCCAGGGGTGATGCGCTGGGTCAGATCTAGATCATAGGCATACATGGCCACGATCCGGTCGATGTCGGCATCCGAGAGTTCATACTTGCGGCCGGTTTCCCAGATCGAACGATAGATTGAGGGCAGGTTGTTGACGTTGATCTGCTCGACGTCCTCTTCGGGAAACTCGATGGGGGTGGGCTCCTGGCCCAGCACATACTGGCCGCTGTCGGTCAAAGCGACGGTGCGCCAGTGATCGTCACCGCTGTAGATCGAGGTGCGATAGGGGATGAGTTCATCATTGGTGCGGTTGGGGCCGAACAGCAGTCGCAGGTGCGAGTTGACCGGCAGGTTGACGTCGCTGGAATTGGCCTGCAGCGCATTCAGTACCGCACGGACCGTAGGCTCGGCGTAGCCGTTGCGGGTCAGCACCTGGGTCAGCGTTTCAGGTTCGCGAATCGTCAGGATGCGTTCGGAGCGGCCCAGCACCAGGTCGGACCCGACCGTTGTCTGTGGCATCACCGAAACATTCTCGGCGATCGATGAAAGCATGAACTCGGGGCCCGATTCGAGTTCGATGATGGATGATTCCTCGGCCGCGTATCCCAGCACCGAGATTTCGCCCGGTGCAAAGGTGCCCTCGGCCGTCAGGCGCACAAATTCGGCGGCGGCCTCGTCAGAGATCACCGGCGCCGGTGCAGACGCCAAAATCAATTCGGTGTTGCGGACCGTAATTTCGCCCTCGACCTCGGTCCCATAAATGTCAGTTGAGATCAGGTCTGTGGGGGCTTCGGCATTCTGGGTCTGGGTCCGGTTGAGCAGGGCGGCCGGATCCCAGTCGGGAATGTTGGACGAAAGCGCGGTGGCGGAAGTGGCGAGGGTTGCGCGGATACGGTCGAAGGGCTGTCGGCGGATGCGGGAGATGCCACCATCGGCGACGCGGATGCTGGCCTCAATGGTT
>CP051235.1:2505000-3307379 GCA_017794705.1 Devosia sp.
GACCTGCACGAATGGCGTAACGACTTCCCCACTGTCTCCAGCATAGACTCAGTGAAATTGAACTCCCCGTGAAGATGCGGGGTTCCTGCGGTCAGACGGAAAGACCCCGTGCACCTTTACTATAGCTTCACGCTGGCATTCGTGTCGGCATGTGCAGGATAGGTGGTAGGCTTTGAAGCATGGACGCCAGTCTATGTGGAGCCAAAAGATGAGATACCACCCTTATCGTCATGGATGTCTAACCGCGGTGTTACAGCACCCGGGACAGCGTGTGGTGGGTAGTTTGACTGGGGCGGTCGCCTCCCAAAGAGTAACGGAGGCGCGCGATGGTAGGCTCAGACCGGTCGGAAATCGGTCGTTGAGTGCAATGGCATAAGCCTGCCTGACTGCGAGACTGACAAGTCGAGCAGAGACGAAAGTCGGTCATAGTGATCCGGTGGTCCCGCGTGGAAGGGCCATCGCTCAACGGATAAAAGGTACGCCGGGGATAACAGGCTGATACTGCCCAAGCGTCCATAGCGACGGCAGTGTTTGGCACCTCGATGTCGGCTCATCACATCCTGGGGCTGGAGCAGGTCCCAAGGGTTTGGCTGTTCGCCAATTAAAGTGGTACGTGAGCTGGGTTTAGAACGTCGTGAGACAGTTCGGTCCCTATCTGCCGTGGGTGTTGGAATATTGAGAGGAGTTGCCCCTAGTACGAGAGGACCGGGGTGAACGGATCTCTGGTGGACCTGTTGTGGCGCCAGCCGCATTGCAGGGTAGCTAAATCCGGACGGGATAACCGCTGAATGCATCTAAGCGGGAAGCCTCCCTCAAAACCAGTATTCCCTTGAGAGCCGTGGAAGACCACCACGTTGATAGGCTGGGTGTGGAAGCGCAGTAATGTGTGAAGCTAACCAGTACTAATAGCTCGATTGGCTTGATCGTTCTCATTATTCAATGTCCGTATGGACATCGGTTTTGAGACAGGTCAGATTGAATGCACCTCAAGAAAGCTCAAATCCAGAATTCACATCAATTGTTCTTTGCCGACCTGGTGGTTATTGCGAAGCGCCCAGAACCCGATCCCATCCCGAACTCGTGTGTTAAATGCTTCAGCGCCGATGGTACTTTGTCTTAAGGCACGGGAGAGTAGGTCGCTGCCAGGTCTGCCAAGAACAGTTGATTTCTCTATCGTCACAAATTTCAATTCAAAACGCCGCTTCCTTCGGGAGGCGGCGTTTTTTTGTGCCCAAAGTCACCCGCTTACGGCGCCGGACGTGAGTCCCGACACCATTTTGCGCTGCAACACCACCACCAGAAGCACCGTTGGCAGGGTGACGACCACTGAAGCGGCCATGATCGTGCCCCAGGGGACGTCGTGATAGACGTAACCCCAGATCAGGGCGATGGCGACGGGGGCGGTGCGCATATCCTCGGACAGGGTGAAGGTGAAGGCGAACAGGAATTCGTTCCACGCGGCGATGAAGGCCAGGAGCCCGGTCGCAGCCATGGCCGGCATTATCAAAGGCAGGAAAATCCGGGTGACGATGGTCAGCGGGGGCGCGCCGTCGATGATGGCCACATCCTCGATTTCACGTGGCAGGCCGCGCATGTAAGCGGTCAGAATCCAGACCGTGAATGGCACCAAAAGAATGAAGTACGACGAAATGACCGCCCATAGCGTATTGTAAAGATTGAAGAATCTGAACAATTCGTAGAGCCCGGCCAGAATCGCGACCTGCGGAAACATGGTGGTCGCCAGAATGGTCAGCAACAAAAGGTGCCGGCCGCGAAAGCTGACGCGAGCAAAGGCAAAGGCCGCCAGCAGCGCCATGGCGAGAGCTGCGCCCACTGTCGCTGTTGCCACCAGGATCGAGTTGAACACCGAGCGCTCGATCTGGGTCCTGGCGAAAAGGTCCGCATAATTGGCGAGGTCGAGTGAGGCCGGATAATACTGCGGCACGAACAGCGCCGTGCCGGTCGTAAAACTTGTGACGATGGCGTAGTAGAGCGGGAAAAGGCTCCACACCAAGATCACTGCGACCAGCAAATAGAATGTCAGCGACCTGAACAGCGCGCCTGTTCGCATGTCGCCCTCCTGAGCAGGGCACCGCTGTCAGTCTATGCCAGAACCCAACCCTCGCGAAGCCGTCGGCGGCGAATTGGATAAAATTGTACCTAACCTGTTGTCCGGCTGTTCAGTCCATTCTCCATAAGTCCTTGGGAACATACGTGTATTAGCGGAGGATTTACCAGTAGAGCGCCATTTTGCCTGCTCAAGGAGCGAGGTGCGCCAAGCATCCGCGGGACAGGGACAAGGCAAATGTACAAGAAGACGGCAGGAATTTGGGGCATGCCAGTGCGTGCGATACTCATTGTCTCCGCCATGATGTTGGCAACTATCCCTGGCGTGGCGCTTGCTGACGACTGGGTCGTCGAACGCTTGCGCGGGCACGTGTTCGTGCTGACTGACGGCGACTGGGTGAAACTCGAGCGCGGCGATGTTGTTTCCGACGACAGCCCGATCCAGTCCATTGCCAGTGGCCGCGCCACTTTCCAGCGTGACAATGAAACCATCGCCATCGGTGGCGACACGATTATCCAGATCATTGATCTGGCGACATCGGGTGCCAGCAACACGGTCGTGCATCAGCGCTCCGGTACCGTGACCGTTGAAGCCGATGTACGCGACGTGCAGCATTTCCGCGTCGACACACCGTTCCTCGCGGCTGTGGTCAAGGGCACGGTCTTCACTGTCAAAGTTGGCGACGATGGTGCCGAAGTCGAAGTGCGGCGCGGCCGGGTTGAGGTCCGCGAGACTGCCACCAACCTGCGTGTTGAAATCATTCCTGGTCAGACCGCCGGCAACATGGACGGTGAAATGTTCAACATTGACGGAAATGTCGTGGCCGACAATTCCGGAAACGGAAATGGAAACAGCAACGCAGGCGGAAACGGGAACGGCCTCGCTTTGGGCCTTTCCGGCGGAAACGGCAACGGAAATGGTGTCGGCCTGGCTCTCGGAGTCGGTAACGGCGGTGGCAATGGCGTGGGCCTGGCCCTCGGTGTCGGCGGCGGTAACGCCGGTGGCAATGGAAACGGCAATTCCGGCGGAAATGGCGGCGGTCTTGCGCTGGGACTCAACATTGGCGGCGGCGACGACGACGATGAAGATGGCGGGATCAGCGTTAATCTCAACGTTGGCGGCGGCAATGGCCTCGGACTCGGGTTGGGCCTGGGCGGCTAACCCCCCCAGATCAATCGCAAGAAATGAAATGAGCACGGCCCCTTCGGGGGCCGTTTTCTTTATGCGCGCTTTTTTGAAAGATGGTTGGCAAGCTGTTTGGCGTCGACCGGCTTGCCGTAGAAATATCCCTGGCCGATATCGCACCCAAGTCCCAAAACCAGCTCATGTTCGGCCCGGGTTTCAATGCCTTCCACGAGGATGGTCTTTTTCAACCGTTTGCCCATGTCAACAATGGTCTCGAGAATGGCCAGCCGTTCCGGGTCCGCATGCACCGCGGTGACAAATGAGCGGTCGATCTTGAGCAGGTCGAAAGGCAGCTGGTTGATGTAACTGAGGGAAGAATAGCCGGTGCCGAAATCGTCTATGGCCACGGTCACGCCCAGTTTGCGCACGTCCTGAAGCAGTTTGCTGACGCGAGACCCTTCCTCGGCCGCCACGGTTTCCGTCACCTCGATTTCCAGCCGGGAGGGGTGCATTTCGTTGGCCGTCAGCACGTGGCGGATTTCAGAGAGCATGTCACCAAACTCGATCTGCAGTGGTGAAACATTGACGGCCACCCGTCCGCGCCAGTTCCAGCCGGCGCTGATGCGCACCGCCTCATTGAGGGCCCAGCGCCCGAGGTCGACGATGAAACCGGTTTCTTCGGCGAGACCGATCAGTTCCGGCGGCGGGATATAGCCCAGTTCAGGATGTTCCCAGCGGATCAGTGCTTCCACCCCCACCAGCTTGCGGCTGGCAAGCTTGACCTGCGGCTGCATCGCCAGCCGGAAACCGCCGGTTCGCAAAGCGGTGCGCATGTCCAGATCGAGTTGCCGACGCCGGGAAAGCTCGTTGGCCAGTTCCGGGGTGAACAGGGTGGCGTGCCCGTCGCTGGAACCTTTGCGGCCGTCAAGGCTAAGTTCGGCGAAGGTCAGCACATCGGCCGCGCTCTCGCCGACTTCCGCTACCGATGCGCCGGCCATTTCGATATCGACATGCACCAGACGTTCATCGACGCTGAACGGTTCACTCAGCGAAAACCTTGCCTGCTCGCTGAGCTTCTTGACCATCAGCGCCGTATCCCGCGACCGGTAGGCAACCGCAAACCGCTCGTCGCCGACCCGGGCGACATAATCGGGAACGATTGAGTTCAGGCGCTCGGAAATCTCCTTCAGCGTGGCATCCGCGATCTCGTGACCCAGCGCTCCGCGCACGGCGCCCAGCCGCAGCACCTGTACCACCATCACCAGCATGGGGCGCTCTGCCTCTATGTCGGCCTGCAGTTTCTCGACGAAGCCATACCGGGACAGCGCGCCGGTGACTTCGTCGTGACGGGCCAGATATTGCAGGCGCAATTGCATGGTGCGGCGTTGGGTGAACCAGAGGTAGGCCTGTTCGCCGGCCGCCAAAATCAGCATGAAAGAGATGCCCGTGTGGATCATCGCCGTGTCGAAGATCAGGGCCTGACCGCGGAACAAGAGCCAGGCTCCTACCTCGACCAGCAGGGCCAGAAGGACCGCCGCGATCGCTGCAGCGGTGATCCCCGAAAGCTGGATCGCGAGGATCATCATTAATCCGATGACGGCAAGGATTGCCAACAGGACAATGTGATCGACCGCCTGCAGGACGCGGCCTGACGCGATGGTTTCGGCTGCCGCTATCTGCACAAGCGGACCGGGAATGATGCCGAAGCGGGGGGTTGAAAAGAAGTCGCGCAGTTCGATCGCGCTGGCACCCACTACCACGCGCTTACCCTCGATCCGCCTCGGATCGAAACTCTCGTTCAGCACTTCTGATACAGACAGCCGGTCTATCTGGTTGAGATCTATGCTGAAATCAACCAACGCCGGAGATGGGAAATCGACCCGGGGCCGCCCGAGCATCAGCGCGATGGCCGGGGTGGGTGGGTCGCCGCTGATCGCGTGCAGTGGCACCGAGCGCACCAGTCCCCACCGGTCGAGAACGACATTGACCAGCACGGGGTCGGCATGACGGGAAAACCGTTCGAGCGGTACTGATCGTTCAATCTGTCGGGTGATCCCGGAGAATTGCTCGAAGCTCGCCACAAAGGCATAGCCGCCGGCCCGCTCCAGCGCAGCTTCGAAAGCGGCATCGGCCTCCTCCGTGGAACGGCTGGAGAAATCAATATCGAAGGCGACTTCGTCGGCCCCCACGTCCATCAGCACATCAAGCAGATCTGCGTATATGTCCCTCGGCCAGGGCCAGACGTCGAATTCGCGCAGGCTCTCGCTGTCGATTTCGACCAGAACGATCTCGCCGGTCGGCGCGCGGTTGCTCCAGGTCAGCCGCTGATGTTCCAGCACATTGTTGAGCGATGACAGCACACCGCTCTGATCGAGCCCAAACGCGATGAGGGCGCTCACAATGATGAACGAAACCCGCAGAAAATGGCGCACTTCAAGTCCCCGGTACAGTGAACCAAAGGTAACCGAACCGGCTTAATGATTTCTGTGTGGCAGGTTTCGGAGCTGCACAGTATTTTTATCACCGTTTGGTTGAAAAAATAACCTCCCACCCTGTTCAACCGGGGCTGAAAGCCCTACCTATGGGCAACGCCCGCTCAAGATGGACCAGGACATTTGCCCGAATATCATTCCTACGACGCCGACAGTGAACACGGCCTCAGCCACAACCCGTTCAAGGCGCTGATCGCGCCCCGGCCGATCGGCTGGATTTCCTCGCTGTTCGAGGATGGTACGGTCAATCTGGCGCCCTATTCCTATTTCAACGCCCTGTGCGATTTTCCGCCGCTGGTCGGGTTCAGCTCGGCGGGCCGCAAACACTCGCTGACCAATATCGAGCGGACCGGGGAATTCGTGCACAATCTCGTCTCGGGCGAGCAGATGCGGCAGATGAACATCACCAGCGCGCCCTATGCCGAAAGCGACAGCGAGGCTGAAGAGGCCGGATTGCCGATGATTGCGTCAGACCGGGTCGCACCGCCGCGGGTGGACGGCGCCCCGGCGTCGCTCGAGTGCAAGCTCGTCGGCATCCAGCGTTTGAAAGATGCGGACGGTGCCGATACCAAGTGCTGGTTCGTCATCGGCCAGGTCGTGCGCATTCACATCGACAAGGCCCATATCCGCGATGGCATGGTCGACCAGCTGTCGATGGGGCTGGTCTCGCGGCTCGGCTATTTCGACTATGCCAAGGTCGACAACGTGTTCGCGATGCCGCGCCCGCGCGCGCCTCAGCCGACCAATGGTGCCGGCTGAAAGTAAACCGTTTGGTTGAATTTAACCTGCGATTCACCTAATCTTTTCGCGTCGCCGCTCGTGGGGGCGGTTATTTGCGAGGGGGTTTTGATGTCTGAAATCATGACAGATGTGAACTGGCTGGCGGTCCTCGTCGGTGCGGTTGTGGCCTTTCTGGTGGGTTGGCTCTGGTATTCGCCGATGCTGTTCGGCAAGGGCTGGGCAGCCGGCAATAATGTCGAACTGGGCTCGGCGTCGAGCATGCCTGTCGGGGCCATGGTCTCCCAGGGCATCGGCCTGCTGCTAATTTCGTGGTTCGTCGGTGTGACGGCGGTGGGCAGCAATTTGTTGACATTCATCCTGGCGGTCGTTGCCTTCGGCGTGTTTGCCATTTCGGGTGCCTTGTTCATCAAGAAGCCGACGAATGTCATCCTGGTCGATTTCGGGTACCTGATTGTGGCCGCCGTGGTCATGTTCGCGGCGCAAGCCATACTCTGAAACCTGACCGGCCGGGGTCAGCGCGGCCCCGGCCTGTTGCGCAAATACACATTTTCGTGCGCGCGGCACGCTTTCACCCGATTTCCGCCGCTCTGCCACAATTAGTTCGCGATCAGCACGCATCAGCGCCGCATGACTCGGTTGCCCAACTTTTCGCCTGTCCGTTCCCTGCTGCGCCTGTTCGCGGTGATTATTGTCGTGCTCGCCTCCGGCACGGCACAGGCCATCAGCCTCATGGACCCGCTCAATCTGCCGGGTACGCTCGATGGCGGGGTGACCCGGGCCGGCCAAAACATCGCCTATGGCACCGGCCCGCGGCACAAGCTTGACGTCTATGTGCCCGACCAAATTGAGAGCACGGCGCCGGTGATGGTGTTCCTTTACGGCGGCGCCTGGCGTCAGGGTTCGAAGGCCGACTATCCTTTTGTCGGCCATGCCTTTGCGGCGCAGGGGTTCGTGACGGTCATTCCCGATTACCGTCTGGTGCCGGATGTCGCCTATCCCGACTTCCTCAATGACAACGCCCAGGCGGTCAAATGGGTCGAGGACAATATCCACCTGTTCGGCGGCGATCCCGAGCGCATCTTCATCGCGGGTCATTCCGCCGGTGCCTACAACGCGGTGATGCTGGGTATGGACCCGGTCTATCTGCGTGAAGCGGGTGTGACTGCGCCGGTCCGCGGAGTGGTGGGGCTGAGTGGACCGTTTGCGGTCTACCCGTTCGAATTCGCCGAACTGCAGGAAGCGTTCGGCCATGTCGACAATCCTCAGATGACGCAGCCGATCAACATGCCAACATCGAACACCGTGCCGCTGTTTCTTGGCCACGGCTCTTCGGACCTGATCGTCAGCGTCGAGAATTCGACGGCGATGGAAAAGAAATTTCTCGCCGACAATCATGGCATTACCGTCAAGATCTATGACGGTTTGGGTCACATGGAGACGGTCGGGGCCCTTGCCGGCATCTACCGCTGGCGCGGCTCGGTCCTCGACGATGTCATCAACTTTTTGAACAGCCTCGGCGCCTTCGATCCCGAGGGTTTTGGGCCGATCGAACTGGTGCCGGAGCCGGATGAAGTCGAGCAGGCCGCAGTGAGCGCGTCCAGCGTCGCATTCGATCTGACGCAGCGCTATTTCGGCGGCGAATTGCCCGATCTCGCGGTCAACTAGACCCGCCGCACCGTAATCTCGTCGCCACTGACGACAGCGGCCAATGCTGTCACGTCATCCAGCGCTCTTGCCCAGATGTTGCACGGGCTGGCCAGCCGGATTTCTCCGGGCGCGGAAATCGGGGTTTCCCCGAAACCAATGGCAATGGCATCGCCGTCCGGCCAGAAGGCGATTTCCCCCGGCTCCACCACCGCTCGCGCGTCCGGCTCGGGCCGGGCGCTGACCGGGGTAGAGAAGTAAACTTCGTCGCCCCAGGTCATCGCGCGGGCGCTGATCGGCAGCGCATCCAGGATCATGCTTGCAGTTGGCGTGTCGAGCGTTTCGCAGGTGATGGTCACCTCTCCCGCCGTAATCTCGATTGTTGCCATCAAGCCCTCCCGTGTCGCCGCTTCTGGCCTCAGCCTAGTGCAGCACGAAGCTCAGGTGAACCGGTCACCCCCTTGACTTTAAGCTGACATCAACGCCCGATAGGTAAAGGAGGAGACGGATTGGTCCGGTGCGGCCCTTGGCGCGCACCCCAAAGTCTCGGGGGCATTCATGGTTATCTACGATCTGATTGTGATCGGCAGCGGTCCTGCTGGCCGCCGCGCCGCTATTCAGGCGGCCAAACTGGGGCACAAGGTTCTGGTGGTCGAAAACCGCTTGCGGGTGGGCGGGGTGTCCGTCCACACCGGCACCATCCCCTCCAAGACATTGCGCGAAACAGTGCTCAATCTTTCCGGATGGCGCGAGCGGGGGTTTTACGGGCTTGCCTACCGGGTCAAGAAGGATATCGAGGGCAAGGATCTCGGCGTAAGGCTGACCAAGACACTCGATTACGAAATCGATGTTCTTGAACACCAGTTTGCCCGCAACGGCGTCGAGACGATGGCCGGGGCGGCGAAATTCACGGATCCGCACCATGTCGAGATCGACAGCCACGACGGCGAGAAGGTCACGGTGGAGGGGCGGCGGTTCGTCATCGCCGTTGGCACGTCGCCGCACCGACCGACGCACATCCCGTTCGACGGCGAAAAGGTCTGCGACAGTGACGACATCGTTCTGACCAAACGCGTGCCGCGTTCGCTGGTTGTGGTGGGCGCCGGGGTGATCGGAGTTGAATATGCCACCATCTTTTCCGCCCTCGACGTGCCGGTCACCATCATCGAGCCGCGCGAAGGGTTCCTCGAATTCATCGACCGCGAAATCATGGGCGAGTTCGTGCATGACCTGCGCAACCGCGGCGTGTCGCTCAGGCTCGGCGCCAGCGTTGAGCGGGTGGATTTCACGCCCAACGGCGACCCGGTCGCCGTCCTGTCTGACGGGCGGCAGATCAAGTCAGACATGCTGCTTTATGCCGCCGGCCGCGTGGGGGCGACCGCTGATCTGGGGCTGGAGACCTGCGGGCTTGAGGCAGATGCGCGGGGGCGGCTGAAGGTCGATCCGCAGACCTGTCAGACCGACGTGCCGCATATTTATGCGGCCGGCGATGTCATCGGTTTTCCTTCACTGGCCTCCACCTCGATGGAGCAGGGCCGCATCGCGGCCTGTCATGCCTTCGGCGCGCCACAGCCACCGGCACCGGAGTTCTTCCCCTATGGCATCTATGCTGTGCCGGAAATCTCCACCGTCGGGCTCACCGAGGAAGAGGTGCGGGCTCAGGGCATCCCTTATGAAAGCGGCATCGCGCGTTTCCGTGAGACGTCGCGCGGCCACATCATGGGCCTGCAGTCTGGCATGATGAAAATGATCTTTGCGCTGGAAGATCGCCGACTGTTGGGCGTTCACATCCTTGGTGAGGGGGCGACGGAACTAGTCCATATCGGCCAGGCGGTGCTGAATCTGGGGGGCGGGCTCGACTATTTCATCGAGAACACGTTCAACTATCCCACCCTTGCTGAAGCCTACAAGATCGCGGCGCTGGACGCGTTCAACCGCATGCCGACAACAAGCGCGGCACCCTTGGTGAAAACGGAAACAGTGGCGAAGAAGAAAACGGGCTAGGCCCGGCGGGCTCAGCTCTCGCGGACGCGCTTCAGCGCCTCAGTGGCCCTGGCAATGTCCTCGGCTTCCTTGGCGAGGCGGAGTTCCTTGAGGCGGGCGGATTTGGCCCGGCGTTCCTCGGCAATTTTTTGTTGCTCGTCGAGGGCTTTTTGCTGACGCTTCTGGATGTTTTCAAAGCGCTGTTCGGCACGCGAACGTGCTGCGGTGATCATGGGTGATCCTTTGATCAGTATTTGGGTGCCGGACCGCCTGAAGCGGTCCGGCGAAGCTGCAAGGCTTTAAGCCTTAGCTGGCCATCTGCAGGTTGGTTGCAGACATGCGGCCGTCACGGCCGGCTTCAAGCTCGTAGGAGACCTTGTCGCCTTCGTTGAGGCCAGACAGGCCCGAGCGCTCGACAGCGGAAATGTGCACGAATGCATCCTTGCCGCCCTCGTCCGGGGTGATGAAGCCGAAGCCTTTGGTGGAATTGAAGAATTTAACGGTACCAGTGACCATTTGTAGTGCCTTTTGTCGTCGCCCGTAGCTTTTGCGAACGGGCAGGTTCCCCGTGCACACCATGTGCACTTCAGGGGTTTACGTTCGCATTGTCATCGGAAAGCCTGGGGCCGGCGAACCGGCAGTCAGATAGCCAAGAGGGCAGAAAACGTATGTCACTGAATATGCGCTTTAATTATGCCGAAAACAAGATGCTGCGAATCTCCACGCGCGAACTGGTTCCGGCGGCGCCCGCTTCCGTGGCACCGCCGATCGTGAAAATCCCGCCTCCGGCTGCAACTGCGGCGAGTCCGTGCCGGGGTGTCGGCATCGGATCATCCTGCCGCCACTTCGCTGTGGACGCGTCGTAGACGAGAACGGGTGCGTTCACACCGCCTCGTCCGTCGGGTTCGAAATATTCACCGCCGAACAGATGAATTTCGCTGCCGACGGTCGCTGCTGCGCATCCTCCGCGCGGCTCAGGCAATGCCGGTAGCGCGCTCCACCTGTCCGTCTGCGCATCATATTGATGCACATCCGACTGGTTCCCGCCGTCAACGGTCCGGCCGCCGATCACATGAAGCTGCCCATTCAGCAGCGTTGCCGCGCCCGAATTGCGGGCCACCGGCACCCGCACCCGCTCGGACCATTCCCCGGTTACGGGTTCGAACACCAGATGAATGTCCGTGTCCGCGTGATCCTGCCAGTTGGCGTTCCGGCCGCCGGCCGGCGTACGCCCGCCCGCCAGATGAATTCTGCCATCGACAAAGGCCGCATGGGTCTCCGCGAGCGGCAGCGGCATAGCTGGCGCGGGACGCCACTGATCGCCCTCCAGCACATGCATCTGATCGCTCATCGACCAGCCGCCGCCATTGGCCGCACGAAAGCCGCCGATCAGGTACAATTCGCCGTTGGCGCTCACCAGTTGCGGATGATGCAGCGGCTCGGGCAGGGGAGGTCCGTCCCTCCAGCGGAGCGTTTGGGGATCAAGGATCAGGCTTCTGTTCGAAATACCGATGTTGCCTTGTTCAACCGTCAATCCACCTGCGATCCAGATCTCGTCTCGATGCAGCGTCCCGTAGATTTCCTGAAGCGGCAGCGGCAGATCCGGTCCCGTTTCCCATTGCGCCGCGGCCGCGGTAGCCCGCACCGGTCCCGTCCACAGGCACCCCGCAACACCAGCGACAGTTGCCTTCAGCATGGTCCGGCGATCAATCAAAATCTCAACTCCTGTGCCGCAGCGCGTCGACCAAAATCGAGAATGCCCGCGAAGTCTGGCGGCTTTGGGGATAATAGAGGTGATAGCCGGAAAAAGGCTCACACCAGTCCTTGAGCACGCGCACAAGGCGCCCGTCCGCCACCTCATCACGCACCATGTCCTCGGGCACGTAGGCCAGCCCGGCTCCGGCCAGCGCGGCCAGTTTCATCGGGGCGGAACTGTTGAAGGTCAACTGACCCTCGACACTGACGCGCAGTTCGCGGCCCTTTTTCTCGAACTCCCAGGCGTAAAGCCCGCCAGCGGTGGTCAGCCGCAGGTTGATGCAATTGTGCCTTGTCAGGTCCTGCGGCCGTTCGGGCGTGGGGTGGGTGGCGAAATAGTCCGGCGAGCCGACCACCGCCATGCCGAAATCAGGCCCGATGCGCACCGCGATCATGTCCTGGGCCACCTGCTCGCCGAGGCGCACCCCGGCATCGAACCCGTCCGACACGATGTCGCGCAGCCCGTAGTCGATACTGATCTCGGCCTTGATGCCCGGATAATCGGGCAGCAAGGCCCTGATCTTGGGGAGCAGTACCGAGGTGGTGGCATGCTCCGCCGCGGTAACGCGGAATGAGCCGGTCGGATTGCCGAGCGAGGTGTTGATCGCATCGATCTCGGCTTGCACTTCGTCAAGCCGTGGCGCGGCCACCCGCAACAGCCGTTCTCCCGCCTCGGTGGTTGAGACACTGCGCGTAGTGCGGGTCAACAATCGCAAACCCAGTCGCTGCTCCATCGCCTTGATCGTGTGGCTGAGCGCTGACTGCGAGACGCCGAGGCTGGAGGCTGCGCGGGTGAAGCTCTTCTCCCGGGCCACCGCTATGAAGGCGGTCAGGTCGCTGAGGGTTTCGCGGCGCATTGATGAAATCTCCTCATAAGTTCTAGTTGATAATCGCTATTCTTGCGAAAGATGCAATCGGCTAGCTTACGGCAATCATTTCAGGAGCCGACATGACTTCAGAAGAATCGCGCAGCGAGGGGCGGCCCATGCTGGGTGTCGCGCTGGTGGCGCTGGCAGTGCTTGCCTTTGCACTGGCCGATACGACCACCAAGGAGCTCACCACCCGCTATCCGGTGCCGGTCATCGTGTTCATCCGCTATTCGGTGAACGCGTTGTTGCTGGCGCTGCTGCTCTGGCCCCGCATGCGCGAGGGTCTGTGGCAGACCACGCGGACCTGGCTGGTCATGATCCGTGGGCTCATTCTGGCGCTTGCCTCGCTGACCATGGCGCTGGCGCTCACCGTCATGCCGGTGGGCGAGGCAACTGCAATCATCTACCTGGCGCCCTTTGCCGTCATGCTGCTGGCCGGGCGGCTGCTGGGCGAAAAAGTCGGCCTGATCGGTTGGGCCGGGGCGATGATCGGCTTTTTCGGCGTCTTGCTGATTGTGCGGCCCGGGGGTGGGCTCGATCCGCTTGGGGTCACCTACGCGCTGATCAACGCCGGGCTGGCGACCGCCTATCACTTGATGACGCGGTTCCTGTCACGCACCGAACAGCCAACGCCGATGGTGTTTCACTCCGCCTGGATCGGCGCCGTGCTGTTCGGGGTTCTGTCACTGGGTTCGTTTTCAGGGCTCAGCATCAGCTTTGCTGATTTCGGGCTGATGGTCCTTTTGGGCACCCTGATGACCATCGGCCATTTCCTGTTCACGGTCGCCTATCGTGAGGGGCCTGCCTCGATGCTGGCGCCTGTCAACTATCTGCATCTGGTCTGGGCCGGCGGGTTGGGCTGGCTGGTGTTCGGTCATGTGCCCGAACCGCTGGCGCTCTTCGGCATGGGGCTTGTCACGGTCGCCGGGGTGGTCATCGCCTCGCGCGCCCACCTTGGATTGAGAAGAGGAATCGCACGATGAAGAAACGCAAACTGGGAAATGCCGGCCTTGAGGTTTCCGCCCTGTCGCTCGGCTGCATGGGGTATGGCAAGGGCCGGGTCATCGATGATCGCGAGGAGATGATCTCGGTCATTCGCTACGCCTTCGAGCAGGGCGTCGATTTCTTCGACACTGCTGAAGTCTATGGCCCGTGGAGCAATGAGGAGATGGTCGGCGAGGCCGTCGCCCCGTTCCGCGATCAGGTCAAGATTGCCACCAAGTTCGGCTGGAACATCGATCAGAAGACCGGCGACCATCTCGGCGGGGTCAACAGCAAGCCCGCGCAAATCCGCTCATCTGTCGAGGGCAGTCTCAAGCGCCTCGGAACCGACTACATCGACCTCAGCTATCAGCATCGGGTCGACCCGGACGTGCCGATGGAAGACGTCGCCGGCACGGTCAAGGCGCTGATGGACGAAGGCAAGGTGAGGCATTTCGGCCTGTCCGAGGCCGGCGCAAATTCAATCCGCAAGGCGCATGCCGAGCAGGAGGTGACTGCCCTGCAAAGTGAATATTCGCTTTGGACCCGCGAGCCGGAGGACGAGATCATTCCCCTGATCGAGCAATTGGGTATAGCGCTGGTGCCCTACAGCCCCTTGGGCAAAGGGTTCCTCACCGGAAAGATCGATTCCGGCAAAAAGTTCAGCGATGCGGACTTGCGAGGGCGCATCCCGCGCTTTTCCGAGGAGGCCCGTGAATCCAATCAGGCGCTGATCGACCTTTTGAACACCATTGCCGTCCGGCACGGAGCGACGCCCGCACAGGTCGCGCTCGCCTGGCTGATGGCGCAGAAACCCTTCATCGTGCCGCTCTTCGGGACCCGCAAGAAAGAACGGCTGGACGAAAACCTCGGCGCCCTCAATGTCGAACTCACGGCCGATGATCTCGATGAAATCGAACAGGCCGCCGCCACGATCAAGATCGAAGGCGCCCGCTACCCGGACGAAATCCTGAAACTTTCGGGCCGATAGGAAAACCTCACGCGGCAACCCGGAACGCTGGGAGGAGCGTGCCGTTCCGGATTGCCGCGCCGGTGAGGGAGACGGGAACCTGAAGCCTCAGGCCACCGCTCGTTCCTTGACTTTGGCGCGCTGGCCGACGTCCTTGGCGAGTTGGCGCAGCACGGTTTCGGTGGTGTCCCAATCGATGCAGGCATCGGTGATCGACTGGCCATAGTTGAGCTTGACGCCGTCCTTGAGGTCCTGCCGCCCGGCGATCAGGTGGCTTTCGATCATCACGCCGGTGATGTTGGCATTGCCTGCCGCGATCTGCTCGCCCACGTCGCGCAGGACGATCGGCTGGTTGTTGGGGTCCTTGCGCGAATTGGCGTGGCTGGCATCAATCATCAAAGACGGTACGAGACCTGTCTTTTCCAGCGCCAGGCTGGCGGCCGCCACATTGACCGCGTCAAAGTTGGTTTGCTGTCCGCCGCGCAGGATGACGTGGCAGTCCGGATTGCCTTTGGTCGCCGCAATCGCGGCATGGCCGGTCTTGGTCACGGCAAGGAAATGATGCGGATTGGCGGCGGCGCGGACACCGTCGATGGCAATCTGTACGTCGCCCGTGGTGCCGTTCTTGAAGCCGATCGGGCAAGATGAGCCTGAGGCCAGTTCGCGGTGGATCTGACTTTCCGTTGTGCGCGCCCCGATGGCGGCCCAGCTGACCAGATCGGCAATATATTGCGGGGTTGAGACATCAAGGAATTCGGTTGCCGCGGGCAGACCGAGTTCGTTGACGTCTGCCAGCAGTTTGCGGGCGGTGCGCAGGCCCTTGTTGATGTTGAAGCTTCCGTCCAGTTCGGGGTCGTTGATCAATCCCTTCCAGCCAACCGTCGTGCGGGGTTTTTCAAAATAGACCCGCATGACAATCTCCAGCCGGTCGCCGAGTTCCTCACGCAACGCCACCAGCCGTTTGGCATAGTCCATTGCCGCCACCGGGTCGTGGATGGAGCAGGGGCCGACCACCACCAGCAGCCGGTTGTCTGTGTGGTTGAGGATGTTGTGAATGGCGTCACGGCAATCACCGACCGTTTCGGTGATCTTTTCGGTGCGCGGGATTTCGGCCAGAATCTCTTCAGGCGTACTGAGCTCGGTAATCGAGGCTATTCGTGTGTCGTCGGTCGTGACGTGGTGCGGGGACATGATGTGAAGGCTCCTCTCAGAATTTTTTGGAAGCCGACGGTCCGGAGGCAATAAAAAAGCCGCCAGACTGGCGGCTGTTCGGGTTATTGCGGTTTCCGGTCTCAGACCGAACGCGACCCTCCCTGCGCCAGCGGCATGGGATAGCTAAAATACCAATAGCTAAAGATCGCGGAGTTCGTGTTCATGGCGCAATTTAGTGACATGGGATTTCCGGCTTGTCACCCCCCTTTTTTGCACCGAGCTATTGTTCAGTTTTCCGGCAACAATCTGTTCAACTGTCAAAGGGTGATCAAATTGGCGTCAGTCCCCATATTGCCCGGCAACAGATTGGCCTAGGTTAGGGCCACAGGAACAGGAGACCCGCAATGTCCATTCGTCCGGTCAAGCAAACCGTTCAGGCCCAGCCCACGCTTGAAGGCGCAGGCGTCAAGCTGCATCGCGCCTTTGGCTTTCACAATCCGCGGGAGCTGGATCCGTTTCTCCTCTTCGATGATTTCCGCAACGAGCGGCCGGAGGACTATCTCAAGGGCTTCCCCTGGCATCCGCATCGCGGCATCGAGACCATCACCTATGTTCTGTCCGGTTCGGTGGAGCATGGCGACAGCCTCGGCAATACCGGCACACTTGGCGCTGGCGACGTGCAGTGGATGACGGCGGGGTCCGGGATCATGCATCAGGAAATGCCGCAGGGTAATGACAAGGGTCAGATGCACGGGTTCCAGCTCTGGGCCAATTTGCCGGCCTCGCTGAAGATGACCTCGCCGCGCTATCAGGATGTGCCGGGCAAGGAAATTCCCGAGCTGATCGATGACGACGGTACGGTGATCCGCATCATCATCGGCGAATATCACGGCAAGAAGGGGATCGTGGAAGGCGTCGCGGCCGACCCGCAATATCTCGACATTTCGGTCCCCGCCGGGGTGCGCAAACTGTTCAAGGTCGACACGTCGCGCAATGCCTTCGCCTATGTGTTCGAAGGGTCAGGCTCTTTCCGCGACGCTTCGGCGCCCACGGGCGTGCTGCTTGAAAAGGAAGTCGATGGACAGGAAGTGCATATCCGCGACATGTCCGGCGATCGCACGCTGGTCTATTTCGACAGCGGCGACGAGGTCACCGTACAGGCGGGCGACCACGGCATCCGCTTCCTGCTGGTGTCCGGCAAGCCGCTCAAGGAGCCGGTGGCCTGGCACGGGCCGATTGTGATGAATACCCGCGAGGAACTCATCACTGCGGTCACCGAACTGCAGAACGGCAGTTTCATCAAGGAAAGTGCCGCCAACTGGGGGTGACCTCAATTTGCGTGCGGAATGCCAGGGAATCGCACTAGCCTTGCCGCATGGATCACCTGCGCTTTTCCGGTCTGCCGCTTGAGCAACAAAGCGCCGCGCTCGAAACTTTCGTGCGCGGCGAACCGTTTCTCATGGAGCTCCTCTCGTTTATTCGGGACGAAGGTCTCACTGACGGCTGGCTTGTTTCCGGGGCGATCTACAATATGGTCTGGAACAGGCTGACCGATCGCCCGGCACTTGAAAACATCAAGGATGCGGATGTGATCTACTTCGACGACAGCGACCTCAGCTATGAGGCAGAAGATATTGTCATCCAGCGGTTCAACCGGCGCTTTGCCGAGGCGCCGGTGCCGGTTGAGGTGCGCAATCAGGCACGGGTACACCTGTGGTTTCCCGACAAATTCGGCGTCGAGGTGGCGCCGTTGACCCGCGCCCTGCAATCGCTGGAACGCTATGCCAGCAAAACGCACGCCGTGGCCGCGCGGCTCTTGCCGTCCGGTGCCATGGAAATTGCAGCACCCTTTGGCCTTGATGACCTGTTCTCGTTCCGCGTCGTGCCCAATCATGTGATCGAAAATCGTTCCGCCCATGAGGAAAAGGGTGCCCGGGCGCGGGCACACTGGCCGCAAGTGACGGTCGCGCCATGGTAGGAAACCGTTCGGCGCTTGGCTGGCTTGACTTGCTGATGCCCAAGGACAGGGGCGTGCGCCGCATCGCCCGAAACCTTGTCTATGGCCCCAAGTCCCGCCACCGGCTCGACATCTACGCCCCGCATGGTGCCACAGGTCCGCTTCCGGTCCTGCTGTTCTATTATGGCGGCGGTTGGGACAGTGGCGAAAAGGGCGAATACCAGTCCGTGGCCAAGGCGCTGGCGGCGCTGGGATACCTGACCGTCATTGCCGACTACCGGGTCTACCCCGACGCCATCTATCCGGCCTTTCTCGAGGATTGCGCCGACGCAGCCCATTGGGTGGTCCGGCATGCGGCGGAGTATGGGGGCGATCCGGCCCGGCTCATTCTCGCCGGTCATTCAGCCGGCGCCTACAATGCGGTCATGGTCGGTGCCGACAGGCGGCTGCAACGCGGACGGCGCTACGCGAAATCCGTCAGGGCCATCGTCGGCCTCTCCGGCCCGTATGACTTTTATCCCTATGACGTCGAGGTCTCGATCCGCAGTTTCGGCGGGGCCGGGGCAGGCGAGGAGAGTCAGCCCATCAATCTCGACCTCAGTGCCGCGCCGCCGATGTTCCTCGCGCACGGCACCGGCGACAAGACGGTGCGCCTGCGCAACACCGAAGCGCTGGCCCGGCACATGCGTGAAGCGGGGCGACGCGTGGAAGAAGTCCACTATCCGGGCGCCAGCCATGCCGACACATTGTTGTCGCTGATGTTCCTTTTGCGCTGGCGGCTGCCGCTGTACCGCGATCTGGAGCGATTTCTGACCGCGCTGACCCCGCAACCATCTTGCGCAGTCAAGCGGGAGCCTCTTTAATCCGGGCAAGGGAGTGTGCGGTTACGGAGGACGGTATCGTGTTCAGGTTTGGTGCGCGGGTTGTGCCCGCTGTGGTATTGGGATTGGGTTTGCCAGGTGCGGCACTGGCCGGGCCGGAGGTCGATGCCTGCGGGCGCGCCGCTGCCAGCCAGTATGAAGAAGGCTTTGCTCAACTCGGCCGCGATCTTGAACAAATCGATGCACTCGTGGCCATCGATACCTGCGCCCGGGCACTGAAAGTCGAACCGGACTCGGTAGAGGCGATGGCCTGGCTTGGCCGCGCTTACCTCGCCAATGGCGACAATGACAATGCCGTCACCTACCTGCAGGACGCTTCCGACCGGGGCAATGTCATGGCGATGACGGTGATCGGGCAGATGCTGTTCAACGGTGACGTACTCGAACAGAACGAGGACGGCGCGCTCGATCTGCTGTTCGAGGCTGCGCACGCCGGCTTCGCCCCGGCCCAGAACACGGTCGGCATCGCCTATGATTTCGGGCGGTCGATCGAACAGGATTTCGAGGAGGCCACCTATTGGTACCGGCGTTCGGGCATGGGCGGTTATCCGGTCGCGCAGAACAATATCGGGCTGATGTATCAGGACGGGCTGGGCGTTGCTCAGGACTATGTTGCGGCCCGGGCGTGGTTTGAACTGGCAGCGGAGCAGGGCCATCCGGGTGCCCAGGTCAATCTCGGCAAGCTTTATCAGGACGGGTGGCTGGGCGCCCCTGATTTCAATGAAGCTGCGCGGCTCTACAGGCTGGCGGCTGACCAGGGCGATGATTACGGGTTGAACAACCTCGGGTTCCTCCACGAAACCGGGCAGGGCGTTGAACTGGATGTCGCGCAGGCTGCCACCTACTACCAGCGCGCCGCCGACAATGGTCTGCCGCTGGCCCAGCACAATCTGGCCATTCTCTACGAGACCGGCAACGGTGTACCGCAGGACGATCCGCGGGCGTTCGAGCTCTATCTCGCTGCGGCGGAGGGCGGTGAACAGCGTGCCCAGATCAATCTGGCGCTGATGTATCTAGACGGGCGGGGAACGGCGCAGAACGACGAAGAAGCGGTCTACTGGACGCGTCTGGCTGCAGACGAAGGCAACATGATCGCGCAGAACAACATGGGCTATTTCTACGAGAACGGATTTGGCGTCACTGCCGATCTCGATGCCGCGTACGAATGGTACACGGCCTCGGCCGCCCAGGGCTACGATCTGGCCATCGCGGCAGTCGAACGGCTGGATGCCGCCGAGGCGGAAACCGCAAAGGCGAAGGCAAAGTGATCTTCCGGGGTCAGGTGATCGACCCGGGTCATCCCATCCGCTTGGCGATCAGCCGGTAGAACAGCACGGCGGCACCGACATGGGTGGCGATGGCCAAGGTCACGATCAGCGGCATGGGCAGGTAGGCCTCACCTGACACGCCCAGCATCTCGCCGATCCAGAACGTGGGGATCACCCCCGCGACATAGCGGAACGGCGAGGGGATGATGGCGGCAAGCGGCACGATGGCGGCGATATTGGTCAGCTTGGTCAGCGCCAGCCCTTCCACCTTGTTGCGCGCGAGAGCAGGCAGGACAAAGGCCGCCGCCACTGCCTCGATCCCCACCAGCACGGCAATCAGGGCGCGCAACGCCGGCGGCTGATCGGACAGAAGGAATTCGGCTGTCACCAAGGTAATGAAGAAGGTGATGGCGATGGTCGCGCCGGCGCGATAGGCGATGAAGCCCTGCTTGCCGACGGGTGTCACATCAACCGACAACAAGGTGCCGTCGTCGCGGTCATCGAGAAAAAGAAAGCCGGTCACCCAGCCGATCAGAAAGGCCGGCAGGCAGAGGATCATTGGCATGGCGTAGGCAATGACATTAGCCAGCCCGAAATTGTCCAGCACCGCCTGGTTGATCTGGTCATGCCAGAGAATGACGATGACATTGGGCACAATGCTCAGCACCACGGCGAACAACAGGATGGGGTCGCGGCTGACATTGCGGCGGTCGGCCCCGAACATATGGGCCAGCCGGGCGGGTTTCAGAAATGACGTGTTCATTTGGTCCCCAACTCTCCTTCCAGCCGTCTGATGGCAAACCACACCGCGCCTGCTGCGGCGATGGCGGCGACGCCGAACATCAGGACGAGCTCCAGCGTAGTCGCGTCGCGGGCGCCGGTGGCCACCAAGACCAGCCGCATCTGCGAAGCCGTTGGCAACACGATAGCCCAGCCCGGCATTTCTTCGCCCAAGGCCAGCAACAGCGGCGCCATGATCGGGATCATATAGCCGCCCGAGCCAATCAGATAGGAGGCTACCGACCTGAAATAGAGCGCCGTGGGTACTCCAATCCCAAGGAAACAGACCGAGGTCAGGATCACGGTTGCCGCCAGCATGAGATGATCCGTATCCGTGTGCAGAAACAGCCCGATCACCCCGACCGCAAGGACGGCCAGCGCTGTTAGCGGAAGCGTCTTGGCCCAGAAATACTCGGCCGCCGAGACCGGTGTCACCGCCAGCCCGGTGCGCACGTCCTCGGCCTGCTCCAGCAACATCAGTGCGCCGAGAAAGAAGAAGCCGATCACCGCCGGGTCCGTGAGGATGATCAAGCCCGGCATCCAGTCGGGCAGGTACTGGCCCAGCCAGTAGAGCAGGGCGGCGTATGTCAGAATGACAAAGGCATAGGCGTAGTAAATGCCGTTGCGGAGTTGCAGCCGCAGGTCATGCCGCAATAGCGTCAGAAAGCGCGCCGCGTTCATTCCAGCCCCCGGTTAGCCCTGGCGGTCGCCTTGATGAACACGTCATCAAGGCTCGCCTCCTGGGTGTGCATGGAGACGATGGTGCCGCCGGTCAGCAGGTTCAGGAAATCCCGGTTCGAGCCGATCCCGTCCATGGGGAAATCGTGCGGCACAAGCTCGGCCCCTTCACTCGCGGCGACTTTCAACAGCCGCTCGCCATATTCCCGTTTGAGTTCCGCCGGCACGCCGGTCACCGGGATCGTGCCACCCACCAGAAACCCCACCCGATCACAAATCTCGTCAGCCTCGGCCATGTTGTGGGTGGTCAAAAAGATCGTCTTGCCTTCGGCTTTCAGCCTCAGGATAAGTTCGCGGGTGATGCGCGCCCGCGCCGGGTCCTGGCCGGTCGTCGGTTCATCCAGAAACAACAGATCGGGATCCTGCACCAGCGCCCGGCAGAGGTTCAGCCGCATCTTCATGCCCTTGGAAAAGGTCTCAACCCGCTGGTCGGCGGCCTCGGCCAGGTCGACCATTTCCAATAGCTCCTCCGGCGAGCGGGTCGGGCGATCGTAAAGCGCTGCAAACAGCGCCAGGTTCTCCCGCGCCGTCAGCCGCAGATAAAGTGTGGGCAGTTCAAAGCTCACCCCGATGCGGTTGTAATAGTCGCGACCGAGCGATGCGATGGGCTGGCCGAACACTCGCGCCTCGCCAGCAAATCCCTGCAGCAGCCCCATAAGGATTTTCTGGGTGGTCGACTTGCCGGCCCCGGACGGGCCCAAAAGCCCGTAGACTTCGCCTTCGCCGATATTGAAGGAGAGCCCGTTGAGTGTGGGCTCGGCGGCGCCGGGATAGGCAAACGTGAGATTTGAGACATCAAGCATCGAGGGGTCCTCGCAACAGCCGGGACAGGAACAGGTCACGCATCAGCGCCACAGTTGTTTCATGCACACCGGCAGATTTCAGATGTTCGTCCTGCAGCGACATGGACAGCATCAAGGTCAAAAGCCCCTCAAGCGTTGTCTTGTCGGCATGTTCCAGCCCCAGCCGAGTCCGGAACAGCGCGGCGACTTCGGCCATGAACTCCAGATCGCGCCGCGTGTTCTCGGCCAGCCGCTCGGGCGGCACACGGCGGATGAGGTGGTTTATCTCGCCTGTGTCGCGGACGATCCTCAGCACCGGATCGGTCTCGATCCGCTCCAGCATGAAATCGAAAAAGCCGTTCAACACGTCACGCGGTGCGCCGCTGGCCTGTTTCAGCCAGGCCATCATGTCGGCCTTGTGCCCCACATCCCGCGCATCGGCGATCGACATGAACAGGTCTTCCTTGGATTCAAAGAAGGCATAAAATGAGCCCTTGGCGATCCCCACCTCGCGGCAGATCGCGTCCACCCGCGCCGCCCGCACCCCGCCGAGCGCAAAGTGGCTCAGCCCGACCTGCATCAGTTGCTCACGGATCTTGGATTTTTCAGCGGGGCTGAAGGCCTTGGGCATCAGGTCAAAACTCAAATAACGTGTGCGCTTACTTCACCGGACCAGCGGCGCAACTCGCCGCCCGGTCTGCCGGCAAGTACGCGCAATGACTAAAAATGTCAAATGGTCATTGATTGATTTGACGGGCAAAGCTTGTGCATGCGCCTGAGGCGCACCTGAGACTCTCGCGCTATCCGCGCGGCTTTTCCAATTGCCACGTGAGGTTCGCCTTCACCGCCGGCCACTCAGGCGCGGTGATGGAATAGACGGCCGTGTCGCGGATGGTGCCGTTGGGCATCACCGAATGGGCGCGCAGGATGCCGTCGAGCCTCGCGCCAAGCCGTTCGATGGCGCGGCGGCTCTGCATGTTGAGAAAGTGCGTGCGGAACTCGACGGCGATGCAGTCCAGTTTTTCAAACGCATGTGTCAAAAGCAGAAGTTTCGCCGCCGTGTTCAGCCCTGTGCGTTGGGCCGATCTCGCCGTCCAGGTCGAGCCAATCTCGACCCGCCGGTTGGCTGCGTCGATGTTCATGTAGGTGGTCATGCCGACAATGCGGCCGGCACCATCGAACACTGTGAGCGGCAGCATGCTGCCCGTTTTCTGCAGCCCCAGCCGCCGTTCGATTTCGGTGCGCATGCGCTCGGGGGTGGGCACGCTGGTATACCAGAGCCTGTAGAGTTCGCCGTCACGCACGGCGTCCACCAGCCCGTCATGATGGCTCATGTCGAGCGGGCGCAGTTGCACCAGATCATGGTCGGCAGAAAAGGGTTCAGGCCAGGCGGTCATCGGTTCACTCCCTCAATCGGAAGTGGTTCTGGCATGAGTTTCGATCCAGCGCACGGCAAAATCGACGATCTCACGCGCCGGCATCAGCACAGACGGCGCAAGGCCGATGTGCCCCTCGCGTCCGATCCCGGCGGCCAGCGCTTCGGTGACAATCGTGGCGAAACAGTCATCGGCGAACTGCTCCAGCACCGGCACGCCGGTATCGAACTCCTCGACCCGGCGCCAACTTGTCTCGCCGTTCACAAGGAACGGCACCTCGACGCTTTTCTTCCGTTTGTCCGGCACATCGGCCAGATGCTCGGCATGGTGCAACAAGGTCATGGTGTCGCGCGGCGCCCCCGCCAGCAGCACCTTGCCGTTCAGTTCACACAGCCGGGCGAAAGGCGATTGCGGGCCATAGCCGTAATCGATCGCATGATCTTCGATCAGAAAGGCCGCATCGGCACCCCCCGCTGCACAAGATGGTCCGGCGCTGGCGCTGCGCCGGGCTCCCGGCGTCCGCCGTAAAAACTCGGCAAAGGCGCCGTTCTCGCGGTTGGCAGAAGAGGTCAGGGGATCGAACGGGGTCACTTCGGTCCGGTACTCGTCGGGCACGGATCCATCGGGCCTGAGCACCTGTTCATACTCGGCATTCCAGTCAGTATAGGCCATCAGCGAACCGGAGGGGCCGACCGCATCCCGCAACGCGGCAATGAATGTGTCCGGCCCATTCAGCATCTTGCCAATGCTGCGCAGCCCGGCGTGCACCATCAGGACATCACCGGGCTCAACCCCCAGCGCCTTCAGGTCACGGGCCAGAGGTTCACGTGTCCACATCGGCGGGTCCGGGTTCGCCTATAGCGGCCGGGCGTGGTTCTTGAATACGGCGTGGATGTCCGCCATCACCTCGCTGCCCAACTGGATGTCGGCGGCACCGATGTCGGTGGTCAATTGTTCCATTGTGGTGGCGCCGATGATCACCGAGGTCATGAACGGTCGGGTCAGGCAGAATGCCAGCGCCATCTGGGCAATATTCAGCCGGTGTTTTTCGGCCACTGCCATGTATACAGCGATGGCAGGTTCAGTCTGTTCGTTGTTCCGGTACACCGATCCGGCGACGGCGCCGCGCGTGCCCTCGGGCAGCCGGCCTCCCAGATACTTGCCGGTCAGCGCCCCGGCCGCCAGCGGCGAATAAGCCAAAAGCCCCACGTCCTCATAGTGGCTGACCTCAGCCATGTCGTGATCGAAATAGCGGCGCAAAAGATTATATTCATTCTGGGTCGAAACGACACGCGGCAAATCGTGTTCCTCGGCCAGCCGCACGAATTGCATGGTGCCCCAGGCGGTCTCGTTGGACAGGCCCACGTGGCGGATCTTGCCCTCGCGGATAAGCGCGTCGAGGGTTTCGAGCACCTCGATCATGTTCGGGATGGCCGCATCGCGGTCCTGCGTGAACGGGTCATAGTCCCAGGAATTCTCGAAGTGGTAGTGGCCGCGATTCGGCCAGTGCAGCTGGTAAAGGTCGATATAATCGGTCTGCAGGCGCTTGAGGCTGCCCTCGATCGCCTCTCGGATGGTGGCGGCGTTGATTGGCTTCTTGTCGCGTATCCACGGGTTGTTCACCCCGGCGATCTTGGAGGCGAGGATCCATTTGTCGCGCTGGCCGTGGGTGGCGAAATAGTTGCCGATGATCTCCTCGGTCTTGCCATAGGTCTCACGGCTCGCCGGCACCGCGTACATTTCGGCGGTGTCCATGAAGTTGACGCCGGCGTCGCGCGCATAGTCGATCTGTTCGAAGGCTTCGTCCTGAGTGTTCTGTTTGCCCCAGGTCATTGTGCCCAGACAAATCTCGGACACGTTCAGGTCTGTGCGACCCAAGCGATTGGTTTTCACGAATGATCCCCCCATGTGTGGATCGGATCAGAATAAGAGGCAGGGGGGCATGAGGCAAGGGTGGGGGGCAAGTTGCGGCCCATTGTCAGAAAAGTTTCATGTTTGGCGAAAGAGGGGTTCACAAGCACGGATCACATGACTATATAGCCCACTCGCACCGCAACGGTGCCCGGCCAGTCCCTCACATTCCGACTGACCGATGCTTTGACAGGCTCAAAGCAGATGATTTTGGCGCGGGGTGGAGCAGCCCGGTAGCTCGTCAGGCTCATAACCTGAAGGTCGCAGGTTCAAATCCTGCCCCCGCAACCAAATTATCTCTAGTTTTCAATATTTTATTGCTCAAACAGGCGCTCTGCGCATCGTGGCGAGTGCGCGTCACTGCGTATTGCTTCGCTTGAGTTACCGTCAGGGGTTGGTCAGGCCGAAGCCGCAAGCAACTGATTGCGATATTCGGCGGGGGTCTGCCCGGTCCAGCGCCGGAAGGCGCGCACAAATGAGGAGGCCTCCGAGAACCCTACGAGATAAGCCGCTTCATTGACGGAGACCTTGCGGGCCGCGAGATAATCGGAGGCCATGCGGCAGCGCAATTCATCGGCGATTTCTGCGAAGGTCGTGCCCTCCTGCTTGAGGCGGCGATAAAGGGTTGCCCGGCTCATGCCAAGTTCGGAGGCGGTGGCGTCAATCGAGGCCTCGCCTTTGTGCAGACCAGGCATCAGCACAGCCTCCACACGCGCACGGATGCTGTCTTCTTTTTCCAGTTCAGCCAGCAGGGCATCCGCCTTTTCAGCGAATATGCCGAAGACGTAGCGCGACGTGTTTTCGAATGGGCGCATGAGCCATTCGGGCGCGATCTGCAGAGCGTTGCGCGTAGATCCAAAGGCAATGGGACATTGCAGCACTTGCTCCAGTTCGCCCGCATGCGCCGGTTTGGCATAGGTCATTTCAATCCGTACCGCGAACGGGTGTTCGGGGAGGTTGCGCCTGAATTCGCCGATGAACCGTCCGAAGGCCGCCTCGGTCAATGCCGGGCTTCGATTCGGATCGGGCCTGTTGTCGACGATCCAGACCTGGTTGCCTTCCTGCGCAACGCTGAAGCGCGGGCCGCCCTCCATGATGTCGATTTCCACCATGAGCGTGGCATAACGGTTCAGTTGCACCATCGCATCGGGAAGTGAGGCGGCAGAGCCAACAATCAATCCGACGACACTGATGTTCTCAAGTTGCGTCTCAACGGCGTGCTTTGCCATCAATGAAGGTTCGCCGGTCTGAGAGATGAGCACATCAATCAGCTTCAGATAGGTATCAAAGTCGACGCGGCTGTCCTGATCGCTCAGGTCAGCCTCGGTCAATCCAACCTCCGCAAGGATGTCCGGCTGGTGCAGTCCCCAACGCGCCGCAAATGCGGCAAGCGAGCGAACCAATCCTGCGGCGACGGTTGCGCGTTTCATCTGAGCGTCCTCGTTTGGGCAGGACCTTAGCCATCATGACCCCAAAGGCCAACAACTTGAAACGAGCGGTCATGCTCTTCCCGAAAGGCATCGACTAAAAGCTCACCATTCCAACACGGGGACAGCGATTTCGCCGCCCCTCAAACAGAAAGGTGACAGATATGTTCTCTCTTCAAAAATGGGGCGCTGCAGCCGGATTTGGTGCCGCCGCTACTTATGTTTTCGGTTTCGTTCTCCTCTTCACTGTCTTGGCAGAATCTGGCTACGGCATGTCCGACAGTGATCCTGCGTCCGTCGTTTCCTTCATCGTCGACCATCCGGCCTTCATGACCGCTTGGTACACAGTAATCTACATTCTGAACGGCTTTCTGGTCGCGCTTCTGGCCATCGCGCTTGCCGACATCTTCA
The DNA here is from genome assembly GCA_017794705.1 of Devosia sp. Taxonomy (GTDB): domain Bacteria; phylum Pseudomonadota; class Alphaproteobacteria; order Rhizobiales; family Devosiaceae; genus IH3. Next base: position 2,532,312 of record CP051235.1, read on the forward strand.
AGCCGCACGCACCGACGCTCGCCACGGTCACCCAGGTTTTCGGTGCGCTTTGGGCCACCCTTGTGGTTGGTGCAGGCATGGTGGCCAATGTTGGCAATGAGGTTGTTGCAACCCAGTATGCTTCCGATCCCGAGAGCGCCATCCTGATGTGGCAGATTTTCTCCGGCGTTGAAAACGGCCTTGGCGGCGGCAATGAAATCGCCGGTGCGGTCTGGGCGCTGGTTGCCGGTGTGGCCATGCTGCGCACCGCGCTGCTGCCGAAATCGCTTGGCTACTTCAGCCTCGTGATCGGCGCGTCCGGTCTGTTGACCCTTGTCCCCGCGTTCAATGAAATCGCCGGTTCTGTGTTCGGGCTTGGCTATATCGTCTGGTTCGTTTGGGTCGGCATCGCCTTGCTGAGCCGGAAAGCCTGAGATCAAGCAAGCGTCTTGTCCGGCCGCACAACGCGTACGAAGCGCCCCAAACTGTGGGGCGCTTTTTTTGCGTGGGTTGATCTGAACGCGATTGGCGGGAAAATAGGATCGGCGGGTTCTGCTCGTACTTCAAAAGGGGCAAACCATGCAGAACCCACGTACCGTTCTCATCATCCTGATCGCCATTCTGGCTGTGAACCAGATGGACCGGACGATATTGTCCATTCTGCTTGACGATATTTCCGTGGAATTCGATTTGAGCAACACGCAACTCGGCCTGCTGACCGGGGGCGTGTTCATAGTCGTTTACGCCATGTTCGGCTTTCCCATCGCCAAACTCTCCGCACGGGGGAACCGCCGCAATATCATCGGCTGGACGACCGCAGTTTGGAGTCTCCTTACGCTGTCCGTCGCCGCAGCACAGAATTTCTGGCAACTCATGCTGGCACGTTTCGGTGTCGGGATCGGCGAATCCGGTGCGGTTGTTCCCGCCCATTCCATGATCTCGGATCTCTATCCGCCCGAGCGGCGCACCTCGGCCATGTCGAGCTTTGTTGTGGGAGCCAATCTCGGTGTGTTGCTGGCGTTTCTGGTGGGCGGCATTGCCGGTGAACTTCTGGGATGGAGAGGCGCCTTTCTGATCGCCGGTGTGCCCGGGCTTATCCTCTCAGTCATTCTGTTTGTGTTTGTTGGCGAGCCGCAACGCAGCGGCAGTGAACTCCCCTCAGGGCGCAGCCTTTTCCTTGAGACCTGGCACACGATCTGGCGGGATCGCGGGCTGCGTCACGCGCTGATCGGGGTTTCCCTCGCGTCCGTCCTGACCCATGCCGGCCTCACCTGGAACGCCCCCTTCATGATCCGGACTCACGGCCTTTCCCTTATTCAGACCGGTGTTTTCCTGGCATTGAGCGCTGGCGTACTGGGAAGCATCGTGACCTGGGCAAGCGGCCAGCTTGCGGACAGATACGGCCAGATGCGCCCACGTTTCCGGTTGGGGATGGTCGTTGCCGCCATTCTGATCGGAAAGCCGTTTTCTGCCGCTTTCGCGATCATCGAGCCAACCGTACCGGCGCTCCTGTGTCTGCTGGTGCCCATCGGATTGGCCAGCGTCTTCTGGGGACCGACCTTCGCCTTCCTGCATGGACGGGTGGAGCCCGCGATGCGCCCCATGGCTACGGCGATTTTCATGTTCGCCTTTTCAGTTGTGGGCGTTGGGCTCGGGCCAACGCTTATCGGGATATTGAGCGACACCGTTTTCGCCGCATCCGGAGACCGGGCGCTGGGCTGGTCCATTGTAAGCGTGCAGGTGATCGGCGTCTGGAGCGCTTTCCACTATTGGGTTGCCATGAAGACCTTGCCGGCCCGCGCCAGTGCGGAGACAGCGTGAAACGTAAAGCCCATTGGCTGAAACGACCGCCATTGTGGGATGACGGTCGTTTCGATGCTTGAGTCTGGTTGGCTGCTGTACGGCTTTAGTCCGCGTTCTGGGGGAGGTTGAAGCCCTTGACGATCAGCCAGACGCTTAGGCTGAGTTCAAACAGTCCGCCCGGCAGCGCCAGCATGACGCCATTGCCGTAGCCGAACATTTCCGAAGTCGTGCCGGCCATGAAGACGACGTAGCCGAGCAGGCCCCAGACGGCGAGGGGACGCGGCACAAGGCGCGAAACAAACAGGGTCGTGCACAGGATCAGGCCACCGATGCCCCACAGGGTCATGCTCAGCTGGTAGCCGAAGAAGCCGCCCTGCTGCAGGACGATTGCGATCGTGTCGAAGTGCGCAGCGTCAGCGCCGCCGGCGACATAGGCGTCGCTGAGCGGCACCAGAAGAGCGGCGAACAATGCGCCCACCACGGCGGTTGTCGTTGCGGCAATGCCAGCGGCGAGATAGCCGCGGGCGGCGTAGCCACTGACCGTGTTGAGTGCGGGAAAGGCCAGCACGGACAGGCCGATGTTGACGATGGAATGTACGATCGCCATCAAAAACACACCAATCATCAGCGTGGACTTGCCTTCGTAAATGCCGGTGAGGCCGTTGGTGTTCAGCGCCACTGAGTCCACCAGCGCGGAGCCGGTGCCATAGCTCAAGAAGGCGAAGATGAAGAAAATGCCGAACAGACGGGCGGCCCAGCGGTGCGAGTTGATATCCTGGTTCATGATAGTTTCCTTTGGGTAATCCCTGCCAGCCACGGCTTGTGCGCCGTGCAATCGGGTGGGAGGGAGATGAGATTGGTCGGGCCCGTTTGTCCCCGTTGAAATCTGGTTTGTGATGTCCGTCAGGCGATGGCGACGTTGCCGCGTTTGTGGCCCGTCTCCATGTAGCGGTGAGCCTCGACGAGCTGATCGAACGGATAGGTTCGGTCCATGACAGGCGCCAGCTGGTCGTTCTCGACCATTTCAATGAGCTGGCCGTGCAGGATGCGTTGCTCTTCGGGTTTCAGCATGCCGGTGGCGGCAAACCGGGCCTTCTGGCGGCCGAACATAGCCGTGCGCAATGCATCGATAAGCAATCCGCCTGACAGGACCGGGCAGACATAGCGGCCCGAACGGGTCAATGCCTTTTTTGCCTTGCGATAGGAGCTGATGCCGAGCGTGTCGTAGATGACGTCGTAGCGGCGGCCGAGTTTCGTAAAGTCTTCGGTGCGGTAGTCGATGACCTGGCTGGCGCCGAGCGAGGCGACCAGCCCCACATTGCGGGCGCTGCAGGTGCCGGTGACGTCGGCGCCCATGGCCTTGGCGATCTGCACTGCCGCCGTGCCAAGACTGCCTGCCGCACCGAGTATCAACACCTTTTCACCTGGCCGCAATTCCGCGAGATTTTGCAGGAAGTTGAGAGAGGTGGTCGGCCCGTCGCTCATGACAGCGGCTTCCTCGTGGGACAGCGCGTCGGGCTTGTGCATCAGCACAGCATGTTCGGAAAGGCGGATATGGCTGGCATTGGCGCCAAACGTCAGACCGGCCATGCCATAGACCGCGTCACCAACAGCAAAACGGGTGACGTCGCTGCCCGTTGCGATCACATCCCCGGAAAAACCGGTGCCGATCAGATCATGCCGCGGCCGTTTCAGCCCGATGAACAGGCGGGCGAAGCGTGGGGTGCCGGCGCGCATCATGCCATCGGCGCGGCTGACGCCGGAAGCTGCGACGCGGATCAGAACGTCGTTGGGGCCAGGCGTCGGCAGCGGGCGGGTTACGGGAGTGAGTTTCTCCGGTCCGCCGTAGCTGCTCACGCTCCAGGCGCTGAGGAATTGGGTGTTGGGTTTCATGGTTTTCGTCCCGTGTTTGACTTGACGGGAGCGGTGTACCGGCTCACAATTGGTACGCATACTGACGAAAATACCCCATAGCGGATCAAAAACGTTCCACTTATGATGGACTGGAAGTCACTCCCCGCCTTTCTCGCTGTTGCAAGACAGGGCTCACTACGCGCCGCTGCAGAGCTTCTGGGCGGCACCCATGCGACTGTGCGACGGCAGGTAGAGGCGCTGGAGGCGCAGCTTGGCGTACAGCTGTTCCGTCGCGGCGCCGAGGGGTTCCAGCTGACCGCAGCGGGGCGCACCCTTCTGCCGCAGGCCCTCGAGGCCGAGGCAGCGCTGCTCAAGGGCACCAATGCCGTTCAGGGGCTGGACCGCGAGGCGACGGGCAAGATCCGTGTCTCGGCCGACCCGATTACCGCGCATTTCATGCTGGCGCTGGCGCTCGCCGATTTTTCGACGCTCTATCCTGAAATCGATATCGAACTCCGACTGTCCTACACCATCGACTCGATCGAAAAGCTGGAGACGGATGTGTCCGTCCGGCATGTGGCTGAACTGGATGGAGATGTGGTCGGGCGCAAGCTCTTCCCGTCGGCACTCGGCATATTCGCTGCCCGGGATTATCTGGACCGCATGTTGCCCAAGGCGGGTCCCAAGGGGCAGGGGCTGGACTGGATCAGCTACGGGCCGGTGCCCTCGCTCATGGCCTATGTCAAGGAGTCGCCCTTTCCCGAAGCCCGCGTGCGGCACGTCATTCCCGATCCGGAAATGCATCTGCACATGGCCCGCGCAGGCGCCGGGTTGGCGCTTCTGGCCGCCTGGACACAGGCCAAGTTCCCCGAGTTGCAGCGCGTGCCAGGCACCCGGCTCGATGATCGCCGGTCGACCTGGGTGGTACTTCATTCAGACCTGCGGCGGGTTCGCCGTGTGAGGCTTTTCGTCGATTATCTGTGCACGGCGCTCTTGGAGCGGAAGGCAGACTTCATCGGCCGATAGAGGAATTCGCCGTCAGCAGGTGCAGCGAACGGTCGCTCACCGGATGAACTGGTCGATATAGTCGGCGCCCAGCCCGTTCTTCGCGTAGTGGGCGCGGCACTTTTCGATGCGGGTGAAGACGTCGTCATAGCCCACCGCCTGGCCGTCGGGATCGACGTAGATCATGGCACCATTGACCTGGAAAAGGGTAATCATCTCCTCGACATGCGGGTCGACCACAAGCGTGTGTGTTTCGCCGGGGGCTTCGTAGGCATAGGAGCCCTCGGTCGCGATCCAATCATGTTCGAGATAGCGCCATTCGCCCTTGATCACATAGGCGTGGACGGGTTGGGGGTGGCGGTGGCGGGAGAGAACGCCGGACTTGCGCACCCGCAAAAGGTTCATCCAGTAGCCGCGTGACGCGGCAAGCAGCAGCGGGCGGAACCAGACGTTTTCCTCGACGGGCACCCAGATGCGCTCGTCGGTCGGCACGGCCGAATGCACCACCAGTTCGGGTGGCGAATCCACCGGCTGCGGGTGACGGTAGGGGGTCCATTTGTCGTCGGTGGGGTCGGCCATTTCTCTCCTCCGCAAAGTTCGTTCGTTCCTCAGACCGCAGAATATCCGCCGTCGACGGTCAGGATCGTGCCGGTGATGAAAGCGGCGGCCGGGGAGGCGAGAAAAACCACGGCGCTCGCCACTTCCGCGGGATCACCCCAGCGTTTCATCGGCGTGCGCGCCAGGATCGGGGCGCTTGCCGCCTCATTGTCCCTCAGGGCGCTGGTCAGCGGCGTGGCGATCCAGCCGGGAGCCACGGCGTTCACGCGCAGCTTTTTAGCGGCCCAGGCCGCCGCCAGACTTTTGGTCAGCTGACCAATGCCGCCCTTGGAGGCGCTGTAGGCGGGCACCCGCGGGCCGCCGAAAAAGGTCAGCATCGAGGCGGTATTGACCACGCATCCGCCGGACTGTTCGAGCTTCGGCAGGGCGGCCGAACACATGCGCATGGTGCCGGTCAGGTTGATGGAAATCACCTCGGCAAAGATGTCCGGGTCATGTTCGTCATCGCGCCGGATCACGCCGGCGCAATTGACCAGCACATCCAGCCGTTCGAGGCTGGCCAGAAGCGCATCGATGGCCGAACCGTCTCGGACATCAAGCGGTGCGAACTGCACGCCCTGATTGCCGTGCTCCGCAGCGGCCGTTTCACATTCGCCGTTCGTGGCCCCGGTCGCCAGCACCGCGGCACCCAGATCGCGAAAAGCCCGCGCGCAAGCCAGCCCGATGCCGCTGCTGCCGCCGGTCACCAAAACCTGTTTCCCGGCAAAGAGCCCGGGCGCAAATGTCGGAACGATAGATGCCAAGTCCAGCCTCACCGTGTGTTAGTTGCGAGGATGATGGCTGACTATGATGGGGCTTGCAACGGCCGATCAGGCACTGCCCGGGGCGTGCCGATAGACGAGATCTCCTTCGTCCTGCGGGCGGGCACTTGGGTCGAGTGTGGCGCCGAGACGCTCGGCGAGACGGATCGAGCGGGTGTTGTCTGGATCGACATAACTTACCAGCGTCTCGAGTTGGTGCGCGCCGAAGGCCCAGTCCCGGAGGGCGACGGCGGCCTCGTATGCGTATCCCTGGCCCTCGGCGTCGGCGTTAAGCTGCCATCCGAGTTCGGGCTCGGGAAAGCGGGGCCCCTGATTGATCTCGATCTGCCCGATGCATTGTCCGGTTGCCGATAGCTCGATTGTCAGATTGCCGGCCCCGTAGAGCTGCCAGAGCGCGATCCCGTGGCAAAAGGAACCCCAGGCGTCGGCAGCCGAAAAGGGTCCGCCCATGTGCCGGGCGCGGTCCGAGGTCATGACTTCGGCAAAACGCGGCCAGTCGGCGAGCACGGGCTCCCGAAGCAGCAGCCGGTCAGTCCTGATGATGGGGGTGATGCTCACGACAATGAACCCTTATGGCGCGCAAATCGGACGGCAGGGGCACGAAGATCCACCTCCGGCCGCATACAGGAGAGGTCTAGCCGGCCAACAGGTCCTGCCATTCGGGATGGCGGCGGAACTGGACGGCGACATAGGGGCAGACCGGGTCGATCCTGAGCCCTCTGGCTCTGGCATCCTCGACGCCGCGCACCACGAGACTTTCCGCGATCTGTCCGCCGCGATGCTGGCGGGGCACGAACGTATGATCGATGGCCATCACGTCACCGGCCAGGCGATAGGTCATTTCCGCTTCGCTGCCGTCGTCGAGCGCGATCGAGTAGCGGCCCGCATCGCCGCTTGACTGGTGGTTGATGTCGAACTGGGTCATGTCTTTTTCAGGTCTGCGTCGGCCGGTCGAACAGTTCGGGGAACAGCGACCGCTCATTCAGGTACGGGTGATATTTCAGGGCCTCGAGAATGGCCTGCCGGGCCAGAAATTCCTCGCCAAGGCGCAAATAGATCACCGACTGGCCGGACAGGGCCCCGAAATGTCGGGGCTCGCGGGCCAGGGTTTCCTCGACATCGGCCAGTGAGGATTCATAGTCACCGATGAAGAAGTAGAGTGTCGCGCGCTGGTTCCAGGCCTCGGCATAGTCAGGATATTCCTCGATGACATCGCTGAGCATGGCGATGGCATTCTGGTAGGAGCCCACGGTGCGGGCGGCGGCGATCCGGTCCATGCGATCGGCCAGTTCGGGGGTGGTGGGGTTAAGCCAGACCTGCCAGATCTGGTCCGCATAGACCCGCGCTTCTTCAGGCGATTGGGCATTGGCCAGTTGCGGAAACAGCCTGTCGAGTTCGGCTGCGTCGACATGAGCCGGGGCGATGGCGGGCGCTGTTTCAGCAGGTGTTTCCGCCTCCTGCGCCAGCGCGGAATGGCTCCACAAGGGCGCATTCAGCAGCAACGCGGCCAGCGCCACTCCGAGGCCGGTCCTGAACAGTGAGGGCAATCGGAAACGCAGCCTGATGTGCGCCATGGTTTCCTCCCGTGGTTGGACAGAACCTGACAGATGCAGCCAAGCCTAGGCAAGCACAAAACACGCCAAGGTGAAGCGTGGTGATGTGTTCGCCAATACGTCCGCCAATGCATCCGCCGGGTTCACCCCACAGAAATCCACACCTTCTCAATCGCCTGGTTCAATGTTCAACCGGCTGCGCCCGCCTGGCGGTCCGCGCTCCCCCAAGCAGCATTTCCCATCCGGCGGGCCTCTCCCATGCAGTCAGCATTTGCCCTCCCGGTCGGCCCTCGCCACCAGTCAGCCTTCGCCAGACGGGTCAGCCTTTGCCACCGGTCAGCCTCCGCCAAACCGGCATGCCTCCAACCTCCCGATCCACGTCGCCCACCCAATGAACCTTCGCCCTCCTCACCACCAGTTCCCCTCCCAAACGACCTTCACCGGGCGAGTATTGACCGAACGTTCGGTCAGTATTAGGATGCGTGGCAGAGAGTTGTGCGGATGGAGCGAAAGATGGCGCGGCTGGATACGCGGCAAAGGATCGAAGAAGCGGCGATTGCGGTGCTGGCCGAGTTCGGGCTTGAGGGGTTTACCGCGTCGCGGCTGGCGGCGATGGCGGAAGTCTCCAAGGCCAATCTTTATCATCACTATGCGAGCATGGATGAGATTCTCATCGCCTCGTTCAACCGGCTGATGGCCGGCATGCAGATGATGAACCCGCCCGAGGGAATGGGTCTTGCCGACTGGCTGAATGGGTTGGGCGCCGAGTTGATTGATCTGCCGCCGGTGCAGCGCGACGCAACACGCGCTTACATCAGCTATTTCACCCGGGCGCTGGCGGATGAGAGGCTCGGCGGCGCCGTACGCGCGGCGGTCGACGCCGGGCACGCTCAACTCTACCGGATCATTGCGCGCTGGATGCCCGCTGGCTCCCCCGAACAGGACACCAAGGAACTGGCGCGGCTGGTGCTTGTGGCGGGTGACGGGTTCCTGCTGCACGCCCAGCTTCTGGGTGAGCGGGCGGCAGAGTTGCGTCCCGCCTGGGCGCTGTTCGTGCGCAGTTTGACTGACATGTGGAGGGCGGCATGAAAGCCATCATTTCGGGCGCAGGGATTGCCGGGCTATCAGCGGCGCTGTTCCTCAGGCGCAAGGGCTGGGACATTGAGGTGATCGAGAAAGCCCCCGGTCTGCGCGCCGCGGGCTATGTGGTTGATTTTTTCGGCAGCGGCTATGACGCGGCGGAGCGGGCCGGGTTGCTGCCGGCGCTTGCGGCCAAAAAGGTCCCAGTCACCAGGATCTCTTACGTCAATCAGGACGATACCGAGCGCTCGGTGCTGGATTACGGCCAGTTCGCCGCCTCGCTGGATGGTCGCTTGATGGGGCTGGCCCGCGGCGATATCGAGCGGGTGCTGTATGACGCGGTGGCCGATCATATCAGCATTCACTACGGCACGAGCATTTCCACGATCGACAATCGCGATGATGGCGTTTCCGTCAGGCTGGAAAATGGCGAAACGCTTTCGGGCGACCTGTTGATCGGCGCCGACGGCATTCATTCGCGGGTGCGTGAGCTGGTGTTCGGACCGGAGGAGAATTTCATCCGTTTCCTCGGCTATCACACGGCCGCCTTCGTCATCGACGACGCGGAGCTTAACCGCGAACTGGACGGCGTGTTTCGTATTCTCAGCGTGCCCGACCGGCAGGTGGGCATTTACGACGCCGGCGAGGCGGGCCTGACGGTGTTTTTCGCCCACAAGGCGGCGTCAGAGGCGCGTCCTGCGGACAAGGCGGCGGCGCTGCGCAAAACCTATGGCGATCTCGGCTGGCATTTGCCGGCGCTGCTCGATGCGGCGGATCGGTGCGATGACATCTACTATGACACGATTTCGCAGATCGAGATGGACCGCTGGCACGACAAGCGTTGCGTGCTGATCGGCGATGCGGCCTATGCCGTTTCGCTTCTGGCCGGGCAGGGCGCCTCACTGGCCATGGGCGGTGCCTATATCCTTGGCGAACAGGTTGGGGATGGTGATGTGGAGCGCGGCCTCGCGCAGTTCGAGGCGCAGATGATGGAAGATGTCAAAGCCAAGCAGGCGGCGGGGCGAAAGACCGCCAACTGGTTCGTCCCGCCGACCGGCTTTCACAACATGGTCCGCGACCTGTTTCTCAACGTGACGCGGTTGCCCATGTTCAGTTTCCTCATGAACAGGTTCTTCGCGCCGAGCACGAAGAGCCTTATTCACTAAAAAGATGCGCGCTATTTCGCGGCGACGGTCACCTGGTGCTGCTCGCCCAGCCCCTCGATGCCGAGGTCCATTTTCTGGCCGGCCTTGAGGTAGACGGGTTCGGGCTTGATGCCCATGCCGACGCCCGGCGGGGTGCCGGTGGTGACAATGTCGCCCGGGTGCAGGCTCATGAACTGTGAAATGTAGGAGATGAGGAACTTCACTCCATAGACCATGGTGGCGGTCGAGCCGTCCTGATACCGGTGCCCGTCGACCTCAAGCCACATCTTGAGGTTCTGCGGATCCGGCACCTCGTCGCGGGTCACCAGATACGGCCCGATCGGACCGAACGTGTCGGCGGATTTTCCCTTGACCCACTGGCCTGAGCGCTCGATCTGGAAGGCGCGTTCGGACATATCGTTGACCACGCAATAGCCGGCGACGTGGCTCATGGCGTCATCCTCGGAAATGTAGACACCGTGCTTGCCGATGACGAAGCCCAGTTCGACTTCCCAGTCGGCCTTGGTCGAATTGCGCGGGATGATCACATCATCGTTCGGCCCGCAAATCGCGGAGGTGGCCTTCATGAACATGACAGGTTCAGGCGGCACCTGCAGGCCGGATTCTGCGGCATGGTCGGCATAGTTGAGCCCGATGCAGATGAATTTGCCGACGCCCGAAACGCAAGGCCCGATCCGTTCCGAAGCGCTCAATTCGGGCAGTGCGCCAAGATCAGCTCCGGCCAGCCGGGCCAGTCCCGCATCGGAAAGAACATCGCCGGCAATGTCGTCGACAAGGCCCGACAGGTCACGGATCGTGCCGTCCGAATGCAGGATTGCGGGCTTTTCGGCGCCCGGCGCGCCCACGCGCATCAGTTTCATCAGTGTCTCCTCGAAGTGGATTGGGCCGAAGCCTCAGGTGTCAATGCGATAGAATTCCGCGGCGGTGCCGCCAAAGACCTTCTGCCGGTCCAGTTCGTCCGGCACCAGCGCCAGCGCCGCCTCATGCCACTGGTCATACTCGGCGGCCAGCGTACACACCGGCCAGTCCGAACCGAACATGGTGCGTTCCGGCCCGAAAGCGTCAAGGATCAGGTCGGCATATGGCTTGAGGTCCTTGACTGTCCAACCCTTCGGAGCCTGATTGACCAGCCCGGAAAGCTTGCAATAGGCGCCGGTCTCGTCGGCGATCCGCCGCATGCCGGTCGCCCATTCGTCATAGTCGTTGTCCTTGATGCGCGGCTTCAGGCAGTGGTTCACCACCGTGCGCATGTCGGGATATTTCTCGAACAGCCTCAGGAACGGCGCGATGTGGATCGGATGCCCGAGCGCGTCGAAACACAGGTCAAGATCGATGATCGCGTCGTAGGACCAGGCGACATCCGGCCGGTGCATCCATTCCGGGTCGGGAATGTCCTGGATCATCGGGCGGATGCCGGCAAACTTCTTGTGGTTGGCCCAGCGCTCAAGGTGGCGCAGATGATGGGGTTTTTCCGCGTCGATCCAGCCGACCACCTTGCCCACAAACTCCGTCGCGTCGGCGATGCCGAGCATATATTCGGTTTCATTGATGGTGGGGGCGGCCTGCACCAGCACCGTCTTGCCGATGTCAGCGGTCTTGAGCAGTGGCGCCAGGTCGTGCGGCGCGAAATCGCGATAGATCACCCCCTTGTCCGGCGACAGCCAGCCATAGTCATCGCGGGCGACAGACCAGAAATGCTGATGGGAATCGACGCGCATGTTTCTCATCCCTCCGCCGGGCGGACCACGCCCTTTTTGAGAATGATATTGCCATAAAGCCGGGTTTCACCGGTCTGTACAACCGCGAAAGCAGCGCTGGCCCGGTCATAAAAAGCAAACCGTTCCAGATCGGTCAGATGCAGCTTCGGTTCATGCCGGGCCACAATATCCGAGAATTCGCCGACAATCGGCACTCTCTGGTTCGCGTCGCCCACCACCTGCATGGTGGTGGCGCAGTCTTCAACGAAATCGTCGAGCGGCATCAGCGTCAGCACCGCGTCCAGCACGTCGGTGGCCGAGACCCCGTCCAGCCGCACCAGCCGGTTGGCATTGCTGGCGCCGGGGAAATTGGCGTCGGCGATCACCAGATCGTCGCCATGGCCCATGGCGGCAAGAATGTGCAGCAGGTCAGGTCCAAGCAGCGGAGGAATGTTCTTCAGCATGGCGGGAGATTGCCTCTAACATGTTAGTTGCGCAAGTCGCCGGTGGCGATTCCGGTTCGGTACCGGAAACCTCAATCCAGCGCTGAAAGTTCCTCGTCGCCGTCGACAAAAAGGTCCGGCTGGCTCTTGGCCATCTCGAACAGGTCACCCAGCACATTGCCGATATGGGTGCGCATGGCTCCGGCGGCGCCTTCGGCATCGCCCGTTTCAAGCGCATCGAGAATGTGCTCGTGCTCCTCGATGGTCAATTGCACCCGGCGCGGCGTGTTGAGCAGATGCCGGGCGCGTTCCACATTGGCGCGGGCATTGTCGATGATCGACTTGATGCGGCCAAAGCGCAGCGCGGCAAACAGCAATTCGTGAAATTCAAGATCGAGATCATGATATTCGCTCTGGTCGCCGGCCGCCGCCGCTTCCTTCTGCTTGGCCACTACCGCGCGCAATTCCTTGCCGAGACCGGGCGGATAATCCGCCGCCAGCCGGTGCACGGCCTCACATTCAAGTGCTGTGCGGATCAGCATATACTCGCGAATGTCGGCGACCCGCAGGCGCGAAACCATGGTGCCGCGTTGCGGCAGGATGTCGACCAGCCCCTCGATCTGCAATCGTCCCAGCGCTTCGGAGACCGGGAAGCGGCTGAGCCCCAGCCGGTCGCAGATCTCGGACTTTTCGATCAGCGTGCCGGGCGGCAGTTCCAGGGTGACGATGGCGCGGCGCAGGGCGCTGGCGACAAAACTCGTGGCGCTGCCGCGCGACAGGGACGCAGGTTTTTCCAGAAAATCATATGTCGGCGCCTTGATATTCATGCTAACATGTTAGTCCGTTTCGAGCCCCTGGTGCAATCTGTCTCCGAGGGCCCGACCGTCGCAACAAACGCATCTGGATACAAGATATGGCCACGCTTTCTCCCGCCCTTCCGCGCACGCTTGTTCTCAACCGGCAGGACAATGTGGCCGTTGCCCTTTCGGTGATTGACGAAGGCATGAAGACCCCTGAAGGGGTGGTCGCGTCCAAACGCGTGCCCAAGGGGCACAAGATTGCCACCCGCAAGATCGCCAGTGGCGAGCCGGTAACCAAGTTCGGCCAGATCATCGGTTTTGCGAAACAGGACATCGCCCCCGGCGATTGGGTGCATGAGCACAACACCGGCATGGGCGAACTGCACCTCGACTATGCGTTCGGGGTCGACGCCCACCCGGAAGAGGTTCTGCCCCTCGATCAACGCGCCACCTTCGAAGGCTACCGCCGCGCCAACGGCAAGGTGGGCACGCGCAACTATGTTGGGGTTCTCACCTCGGTGAACTGTTCGACCACCGTCGCCGGCTTCATCGTGCAGGAGATCGAGCGTTCGGGCATCCTCGATGAATATCCGAACATTGATGGCATCGTGGCGCTGAAACAGGCCAACGGCTGTGTCGTGGATTATCGCGGGGTCATCTTCGACACGTTGAAAAAGACCACCTGGGGCTATGCCACCAACCCGAACATGGGCGGCGTGATCATGGTGGGCCTGGGCTGCGAAGGCTTCCAGATCCCCAAGTTCAAGGAAGCCTACGGCGTCGAGGAGAACGAGACTTTCCGTACCATGACCATTCAGGAGACGGGCGGCACCCGCAAAACCGTTGAGGCCGGTGTTGCTGCGGTTCGAGAGATGCTGCCGACGGTCAACAATGTGAAGCGCGAGACCGTGCCCGCGTCAGAACTCATGCTGGCCCTGCAGTGCGGTGGTTCGGACGGTTATTCGGGCATCACCGCCAATCCGGCGCTGGGCGTCGCCGCCGATATTCTGGTCAGGAACGGCGGCACGGCCATCCTCTCCGAAACTCCTGAAATCTATGGTGCAGAGCACCTTTTGACCCGCCGCGCAAAGTCGAAAGAGGTGGGCGAAAAGCTGGTCGATATCATTCACTGGTGGGAGGATTATTCCTCGCGCAACAATATGGAAATGAACAACAATCCGTCCCCCGGCAACAAGCTGGGCGGACTGACCACCATCCTTGAGAAATCGCTCGGCGCGGCAGCAAAGGGCGGCCGGTCCAACCTCAACGCCGTTTATCACTACGCCGACCCGGTCACCGAAAAGGGGTTCGTGTTCATGGACACGCCGGGCTACGATCCGGTCTCGGCGACCGGCCAGGTAGCCGGCGGTGCCAACGTGTTGTGCTTCACCACCGGCCGCGGCTCCGCCTACGGCTGCAAGCCCACCCCGTCGATCAAGATCGCCACCAATTCCGATGTCTACATGAAGATGGAAGAGGACATGGACATCAATGGCGGCGACGTGCTCGATGGCATCTCGCTGGAGCAAAAGGGCGAGGAAATCTTCAACAAGATCCTCGCCGTCGCGTCGGGTGAGAAATCCAAGTCCGAATTGCTCGGCTACGGCGACAATGAATTCGTACCCTGGCAGATCGGGGCGACGATGTGATCAGGTTGCATTAGGTGTCCTGCGCGGTCGTCAGAATGTGGCTGGGACGCTAACCCGCATTTCCATCACCGAGGCACTGATAGGTGATCGTCGCGATCCAGGCGACGCAACCGTAGTTGCTGTAGCTCTGGCATTGTCTGCTTTGCCCACCAAATGGCTCAGCGGTTGAATAACCCCATGCCTCGCATCTTTGCTGCGCCGCGACACGGCCCTGTTCCAAGTCAATTTCAGGCGTTTGAAATGCCGAATATTCGTAGCTCATTTCTACCGTAGCGTCCGCCCGGCTGCCTCCCGTCGCGGTTAGTGTCGGTTGAATTGTAGAGCAGGCGGTCATAGCAAACGCTACGGTCAACACCGCCGTTGTTCTTCTAATCATTTACTCCCCCAAACATAAGTATTTGCTCATGTAACTTCATTTAGGAAATCATGCTTCAATATTGGAGTCCAGAAACTTGTGTCACGGTCACATCGGTTGGACGACACTCTTTCTCCATATGTTGGCACAACTTAGCGTACCCCCCCGGGGGCGACAAAGAAGGTTGGCCGAAAAAACTTATCCCCGCCTTCAAATCCTCCCGCATACTCCCCATCACAAGCCGCGCGTTGAGCTGAGGTGTACACGAGCACTTCGCGGGGTTTGGGCCGGTGTGTTGGTTGGGTCGCCGATCAGCAGGGTAAAGCGGTCAGGTAGCCCTCGGCCAGGGGGCAAGTGCAAGACGCTGCGCAGCCGTCTGATATGGGTTGCGCCTGTTTCTCCAAACTATCAGGAGGGACAGATGCCCGTCTGGGCTGTCGCCGTCGAACGAGCGAACGGGGCAGATCTGGACAAATCAGGGGCATGGCGCATCCGCGGGGCTCCGGAGGGCCCCGGCCTGTTCGTCATAGCTCTCAAATCCCGGTTGCGCGGGGCGTTGTGCGCCTCACTTTTTACTACTTAGGATCGAGGTGTTCACCGCCCCGCGCCTGCTCTGTTCACGTAATTTCCTGTCATGGGAGGTTTGGCATGGGCGAAATTCAAACGCAGCCGTCACCCCCGCGTTCGCGGGGGTGACGAGGTGCAAATCCCTCACTCGCCCAGCGCCCGCTGCTCTGCACAAATCCGGTCAAATAGCGCATCGAGTTCATTGGGCTCATAGGGCGCCGTTTCGGCCCGCTTGCGGAAATGCGCGATGGACTCCGACAGCACCTTGGAGAGGTCTGTTTCGCAGGTGAAATCACCAGCCACCGCCTTGACCTTGGAATTGTCGAACAGCGCCGTCCAGGCCTTGTCGCCAAACAGCGGGCCAGCCCACTCCGGCTTGTATTTGACCAGCGTGTCGGTCGGCACATGAACGATGTCGGCGGTCACGCCAAGCGCCACTCCGATCGCGGTGTTGATCTGGTTCCAGGTATAGCCGCGGTCCTGGGTGATGTGGAAAATCTCGCCCAGTGCCTGTTGCTTGCCGAACAGGTTGACGAAAGGCACAGCGAAATCTTCGGAGCGGGTGAGGGTCCAGGGTGTCATGCCGTCGCCCGAAACGATGACCGGTTTGCCGGCCAGCAGGCGGTGGCCCAGCCGGTCACCCTCGCCGAGGAAAGCAGGCAGGCCGGTGCGGACCGTGTGGCTGGGGCGGATGATGGTCCAGTCCAGCCCCTCACTCTCCAGGATGAGATTCTCGCACTCGATCTTCCTTTGCGAGTAGGGCCAGAAGGGATTAATCGCCGGGGTCTTCTCGGTGATGATGTAATGCCGCGCCGGCTTCTCGTAGACCGAAGCCGACGAGATAAAGACATATTGGCCGGTGCGGCCGGCGAAGGTCTTGATGTCGTGCGCGACCTGTTCGGGCAGGAAGGCGCGGAACTGGGCGACCACGTCAAAGTTGCGGTCACCGAGATTGGCATAGGGGTCGGCGCTGTTCATGTCGCCGGTTATGGTCTCGACGCCCTCGGGCAGCGGCAAGTCGGTTGCCCCGCGATTGAGCAGGGTGACCTTGTGGCCCTCATCGACCGAGCGCAGCACGCAAGGCCAGGAAATCTGGCCGGTGCCGCCGATATACAAAATGTCCATTTGTCTTGCTCCCGGTCAGCAGCGCCCGGCGCCATTGGCCCCGGTGTGCAGGATGTGCATGGAATCGGTGGCGGCGATGAACAGCCAGTTCTTCTTCGGCCCGCCGAAGGTGACATTGGCGACGGTCTTGGGCGTGTAGATCTTGCCCAGCAACACCGCGGAGGGCGTGTAAACGTGCACGCCGTCGCCTGCCGAGGTCCAGATATTGCCGTTGGTATCGAGCCGGAACCCGTCGGGCAGGCCGGGGTTGATCTCGGCAAAAACTTCGCCGCCCGACAGGGAATTGTCGGCGCCCACGTTGAACTGGCGGATGTGATGCGGCCGGTCGGGGCCATGCGAAAAGGCGCTGTCGGCGACATAAAGCACGGACTCATCGAGCGAAAAGGCCAGCCCGTTGGGCCGGTCCATTTCGGTAATCACCGCCTTGATCGTGCCTGCCTTCGGGTCGACGCAGTAGACGTAACAGCCGTCCTGCTCCTGTTCGGACTTGTTGCCCTCGTAATCGGTCTCGATGCCATATGCCGGATCGGTGAACCATATGGTGCCGTCGGATTTGACCACCACATCGTTGGGCGAGTTCAGCCGTTTGCCTTCAAAGCTGTCGGCGAGGACCGTGATCGAGCCGTCCATTTCGGTGCGTTCAACGTGCCGGTTGCCGTGCGAGCAGGAAACCAGCCGGCCCTCGCGGTCGCGGGTGTGGCCATTGGTGTTGCCGCACTGGCTGCGGAACACAGATGTCCCCACGCCGGGTATGTGGCGCAGAATGCGGTCATTGGGAATGTCGGACCAAAGGACGCAATTGAGATCCCCGAACCACACCGGCCCCTCGGCCCATCGGCAGTCGGTCGCCACGGTTTCCAGCTGCGCGGCGCCTTTGACCAGCTTGCCGAATTCCTTCTCGTAATGTTCATAAAGGGATGATGATCCGGCCATGCTTTCCTCCACTGACATGTTAGTGGGAACAAAGCCGATTGTGAGGGGTTGTGCAAGCACCTGCCGTTATGGGGGCTTGAGTGTTGGCCCGCCCCGGCAGCATAAGGGGGCACGCAACCAAAGGACTTCATCATGACGCTCAATGCGCAAATCCTGACCCGCCTCAAGAACAAGCACCTGCTGGTGCCCGGAGCTTTTGTTGACGGCAAATGGATCGAGTATCAGCCGGGCCAGCCGGGGTTTGATGTGACCAACCCGGCGAATGGTGATGTGTTGGCGCACCTGCCGGATTTCGGCGTGGCCGACACGCAGGCAGCAATCGATGCGGCAGAGGCGGCGCAGAAACCCTGGGCGGCTTTGACCGGCAAGGAACGTTCGGTCTATCTCAAAAAGCTGCATGCGCTGATGATGGTGAATGTCGACGATCTGGCGATGATCCTCACCCTTGAGCAGGGCAAGCCGCTGGCCGAGGCCAAGGGCGAAATCCAGTACGGCGCGTCTTACGTCGAATGGTTCGCCGAAGAGGCTAAGCGCGTCTATGGCGACACGATTCCCGGTCACCAGGCCGACAAGCGGATCATCGTCATCAAACAGCCGGTCGGCGTGGTGGGCACCATTACCCCGTGGAATTTTCCCAATGCCATGCTGGCCAGAAAACTGGCACCGGCGCTGGCGGTGGGCTGCACTGTGGTCAGCAAACCGGCGCAGCAGACGCCGCTTTCGGCAGTGGCTTTGGCCAAACTGATCGAGATGGCCGGGTTCCCCAAGGGCGTGTTTAATCTCATTCCCTCCACCCAGTCCAAAGAAGTGGGGCAGGAACTTTGCGGCAATGAAAAGGTGAAAAAGATTAGCTTCACCGGCTCGACCGAGGTCGGGCGCATTCTGATGCGCCAGGGTGCGCAGCAGATCAAACGGTTCAGCCTCGAGCTTGGCGGCAATGCGCCCTTCATCGTGTTCGATGATGCGGATGTGGATGCGGCAGTTGAAGGCGCCATGGTCTCGAAATTCCGCAACAACGGGCAGACCTGTGTTTGTGCCAACCGCATCTATGTGCAGGCCGGGGTCTATGATGAGTTCGCCGACAAATTGGCCAAAAAGGTCAGCGCGCTGGCGGTCGGCGACGGGACAGAGAAGGGCATCACAACCGGTCCGCTGATCGATGAAGCCGCGCTTGAAAAGGTCGAGGCCCATGTCGCGGACGCCAGACAAAAGGGCGGCGAGATCAAGGTCGGCGGCACGCCGGACGCCAAGGGCGGTCTGTTCTTTTCGCCGACAGTTGTCACCGGTGCCAATACCGACATGCTGCTGGCCCGCGAGGAAACTTTCGGCCCGGTGGCGCCACTGTTCAAGTTCGACAGCGATGATGAGGTGATCGAACTGGCCAATGCCACCGAGTTCGGGCTCGCATCCTACTTTTACGCCCGCGACCTAGCCCGCGTGTTCAAGGTCGCCGAAGCCCTCGAATATGGAATGGTCGGCATCAATACCGGGCTGATCTCAACCGAAGTTGCCCCGTTCGGTGGCGTCAAACAGTCCGGATTCGGGCGTGAAGGGTCCAAGTACGGCGTCGATGATTATCTGGACGTCAAATATCTGTGCCTTGATGTGAGTTGAGCGGCCGAATCACGCAGGGACCCGTTCGCCGGCCAGGCTGGCGATGATCGGGCAATCCGGCCGGTCGTTGCCGTCGCAACAGTGCGCGAGATGGCTGAGCGTGTCGCGCATTTCTCGGAGGTGCGAAATTTTGGTGTCGAGGTCTGCAATATGGGATTGAGCCAGCGCCTTCACGTCGCCACTCGACCGGGATTTGTCGCCCCACAGCCGCAGCAGGTCGCGGATTTCGTCAATCGAGAACCCCAGTTCACGGGCCCTGCGGATAAAGCCAAGGCGATGGACATCGTCGCGGCCGTAGTCGCGGTAATTCGATTCCCGTCGGTCGGCAAACGGGATGAGCCCGATCGCTTCATAGTGGCGGATCATCTTGGCCGAGACACCGGCCGCGCTGGCGGCCTCTCCGATTTTCATTTTTCTGCTCCGTGACGCTTGACCTTACCATGATGGGAAGGTTTAGGCCAATTCCACGATAAGTTTCAAGCGGAGGTCAAAATGACCATGCACAGCCACCACGGCATTCCCAAACAGGTCGTTCGCGACCCGGTCTGCGGCATGTCGGTCAACATGGCGACCGCCAGGCACCGGCACGAACATGATGGCCGTGAACTGGGGTTCTGCAGCGCCGGGTGCCGGGAGAAGTTCATCGGGGCGCCGGACCAGTATCTGACGGCAAAGGATCCGGTGTGCGGCATGACGGTCGACCGCCCCACCGCGAAATACATGTCCAAGCACGAAGGACAAAGGTTCTTTTTCTGCTCGGAAGGGTGTCAGCACAAGTTCGAAGCGGCGCCACAGGGCTATCTTGGAGACAGTCCGGCTGCCCCGCCTGCGCCAAAGGGAACCATGTATACCTGCCCCATGCACCCCGAAGTGGTGCAGGACCATCCCGGGGATTGCCCGAAATGCGGCATGGCGCTCGAGCCGATGGGCGTCGCGGCGGACGATGGCCCCAACCCCGAACTGGTCGATATCACCCGCCGCATGTGGATCTCGGCGGCCCTGTCCGCACCGCTTCTGCTCATTGCCATGGGGCCGATGCTGGGTCTGCCGCTGCCGGGCTGGCTGCACGGACCGATGAAGGGCTGGATCGAGCTGGTGCTGGCGACACCTGTTGTTTTGTGGCTGGCGCAACCGTTCTTCAAACGAGGGTGGGCGTCTGTGGTCAACCGCAGCCCGAACATGTGGACGCTGATCGCGTTGGGGATCGGAGCGGCCTATCTGTTCTCGGTGGTCGCAGTCATTGTGCCGGATGTGTTCCCGCCCTCATTCCGCGAACACAACGGGACATTGCCGCTTTATTTCGAAGCGGCAGCGGTGATCATCACACTGGTCTTCGTTGGGCAGGTGCTCGAATTGCGGGCGCGCGAGCAGACAGGTTCGGCGCTCAAGGCGTTGCTGGACCTCAGCCCGAAAGCCGCGCTGCGGGTCTGGGAAGGCAAGGATTATGAAGTGCCGGTGGAAGAAGTGCAGGTGGGCGACCATCTGCGTGTCCGGCCGGGGCAGGCCGTGCCCGTTGATGGCGTGGTGATTTCCGGCCAGTCGAATGTCGATGAAAGCATGCTGACCGGCGAGCCGGTGCCGGTGGTCAAGCAGGCCGGTGACCTGTTGACCGGTGGAACGCTCAACGGCGAGGGCGCCTTGATTTTCGAGGCGCAGCGGGTGGGCGCTGAAACGCGGCTCAACCAGATTGTCGAACTCGTCTCCTCGGCCCAGCGCTCGCGGGCACCTATCCAGGCGCTGGCCGACAAGGTCGCCAACTGGTTCGTGCCACTTGTGGTGGCGGTCGCCATCATCGCATTCGGGGTCTGGGCACTGGTCGGACCGGAGCCGCGTATGGCCTATGCGATTGTCGCGGCGGTCAGTGTGCTGATCATTGCCTGTCCCTGTGCACTCGGATTGGCGACGCCCATGTCGGTGATGGTCGCGACCGGACGCGGCGCCCGGGCCGGCGTACTGTCGCGCGACGCAACGGCGCTCGAAACATTGTCACGTGTCGACACTCTGATTGTCGACAAGACCGGCACCCTGACGGAGGGCAAGCCCAAGGTCACAGATGTAGTGGCGCTTGAGGGTCACGACGAAGGCGAGATTCTGCGCATCGCGGCGGCACTGGAACAGGGCTCCGGTCATCCGCTGGCCGCCGCCATACGTGATGAGGCGGCTCACCGGAATATTGACGGCCGGGAAATCGAAGACTTTTCTTCGGTTACCGGCAAGGGCGTGCGCGGACGTCTTGACGGGCAGGTTGTCGGGATGGGCAACGAGGCGCTGGTTGAAGAACTGGGTGCTGATTTGCCTTCCGGACTCGACAAACAGGTGCGTGGTCTGGCCGCCGCCGGCAAAACGGTCATGTATGTCGTCAGCCACAACGCAGTCGTCGGTCTCGTGGCGGTAGCTGACCCGATCAAACCGTCCGCCAAGGCTGCGCTTGAATGGCTGAAGAAAGAGCGGATCCGCGTCATCATGGCTACCGGTGATGCCCGGGAAACCGCGCAGGCCGTCGCCACGCAACTGACGATTGGCGAAGTGCGGGCGCAGATGTCGCCTGAGGACAAGCTGACCCTCATCAAGCAGTTGCAGGGCGAGGGCAAAATTGTCGCCATGGCCGGGGATGGGGTCAACGATGGCCCGGCGCTGGCCCAGGCCAATGTCGGGATCGCCATGGGAACCGGTGCCGATGTCGCGATCGAAAGTGCCGGGATCACCTTGATGGAGGGGGACCTGCAGGGCGTTGTACGCGCCCGCAAACTGGCCACGGGGACGCTCGCCAACATCAAGCAGAACCTCATGTTCGCCTTTGGCTATAACGCGCTCGGCGTGCCGCTGGCGGCGGGTGTGCTCTACCCGGTGTTCGGTCTGCTGCTTTCGCCGATGGTTGCCGCAGCGGCAATGAGCCTCAGTTCGGTTTCGGTCATTGCAAATGCGCTCAGGTTGCGCACAATCGATCTCTGAGTTTAGTCCGGGTGGTCCCGTCCGGGGTTGGGGAGAAAGATGAACGCAATCGACTTGAACGGCCAAACTGCCGTGGTGACCGGCGGTGCCCGAGGTCTTGGTTTCGGGGTGGCGCAGCGGCTGTTGGCCTCTGGTGCCAAAGTGGCGCTCTGGGATGTCGATCCGGGCGCTTTGGCGCGGGCGAGGGATGCGCTCGGTTCCGACGCGGTGGTCGCGCCGGTGGTCAACATCACCGACTATGCGTCCATTGAGAGTGCACTTGCCGAAACCGAACAGGCGCTGGGGCCGGTCTCCATTCTGGTCAATTCGGCCGGGGTGGCGGGGGCCAATCACCCGTTGCACGAATATCCGCTGGATGAATGGCGGCGGGTCGTCGAGATTGATCTCAACGGCACATTCTACGTCAATCGCGCGCTGGTGCCGGGGATGATCGCCCGCAACTACGGGCGCATCGTCAACATCGCCTCGATCGCCGCCAAGGAAGGCAATCCAAACGCTTCCGCCTACGCGGCAGCCAAGGCGGGCGTGGTCGGGCTGACCAAGTCGCTGGGCAAGGAACTGGCGACCTACGACATTGCGGTCAACGCCATTACCCCGGCGGTGGCCAATACCGAGATCCTGAAGGAACTCACCGAAGAGTTCATAGTCTACATGATGTCCAAGATTCCGCGCGGCCGGGCGCTGGAGGTGGATGAGCTGGCAGCGATGGTGGCCTGGCTGGTTTCCAAAGAAAACAGCTTTACGACCGCTTCCGTTTTCGATTTATCAGGCGGACGCGCAACCTATTGATGATTGAAAGCAGCCATTGATGCTCGGACTGGATTCCGCCCTCACCATTGAAGACCTCAAGCGGCGGGCACGTCGGCGCGTGCCGAAAATGTTCTTCGACTATGCCGACAGCGGGGCGCTGACCGAGAGCACCTACCGGGCCAACGAAAGCGACTACGCCAAAATCATTCTGCGACAACGCGTGGCGCGCAACCTGACCAATCGTTCGCTTGGCACCACGATGATCGGCCAGGATGTGTCGATGCCGGTGGCGCTGGCACCGACCGGGCTGACCGGCATGCAGAACGCCGACGGGGAAATGAAGGCCGCGGTTGCCGCCGAAAAATTCGGGGTGCCGTTTACGCTTTCAACCATGTCGATCTGCTCGATCGAGGATGTCAAAAGCGTCACCTCGAGGCCGTTCTGGTTCCAACTCTATGTTATGCGTGATCATGATTTCGTGCGAAACCTGCTGGATCGCGCCCGGGCCGCGGGCTGTTCGGCGCTGGTGCTGACCATGGACCTGCAATTGCTGGCCACCCGGCACAAGGACAAGCGCAACGGATTGTCGGCGCCACCGAAATTCACACCCAAACACATGTTCCAGGTGATGACGCGGCCGCTGTGGGCGCTGGAAATGCTGGGAACGCGGCGGCACACATTCCGCAACATCGTTGGCCACGCCAAGGGTGTCGGCGATTTGGGTTCGCTGAGTTCATGGACCAATGAACAGTTCGATCCGGAGCTCAGCTGGGACGACGTGGCCTGGATCAAGGACTATTGGGGCGGCAAGCTTATCATCAAGGGTGTCAATGACGTCGAAGACGCCCGGGCCGCGGTCGGCACGGGGGCGGACGCGATCATTGTGTCCAATCACGGCGGGCGCCAGCTTGATGGCACGCTCTCGTCCATCCGCGCACTGCCGCCGATTGTCGAGGCCGTTGGCGATCAGATCGAAGTGCATGTCGATGGCGGCATCCGCACCGGCGTCGATATTGCCCGGGCCATCGCGCTGGGCGCCAAGGCGACCTATATCGGTCGCCCGTTCCTTTATGGGCTCGGCGCCGGCGGCGAGGCCGGGGTAACGCGGGCGCTGCAAATCCTGCGTGATGAACTGGATGTGACCATGGCACTTTGCGGAGAACGTGATATTCGAAACCTGGGCGCACATAATATTCACTCGGTCGGGTTCTGAACGGCCGCCAAGAGCTTCGTTTAGAAGTCGGGCCACGGGGGACTAATGATGAAAGCCTTGCTCACGCTGTCGCGGAGCATTGATGCGGTCAGCACGATGGTGGGCAAGGTGGCCGCATGGCTTGTGCTCGCCGCAGTGCTGGTCAGCGCCGGCAATGCGATATTCCGCTACACGTTCGACATGTCATCCAACGCCTGGCTGGAACTGCAGTGGTACTTGTACGGGACCGTTTTTCTGCTGGCCGCCGCCTACACGCTCGAGCGCAACGAACATGTGCGTATCGATTTCGTTTCCAACCTGCTCAGCAAAAGAACCCGCGACTGGATCGACCTGCTCGGTCACATTTTCTTCCTCTTGCCGTTCACAATCCTCATTGTCTGGCTGGCCTGGCCCTGGTTCATGCATTCGTTCACCAGCGGCGAAATCTCGCACAATGCCGGCGGGCTGATCCTGTGGCCGGCCAAGATTCTCGTCCTGCTCGGCTTCTCGCTGCTGACGGCACAGGCCTGTTCGGAAATCATCAAGCGGATCGCCGTGATCCGGGGCGACATCGACGACCCAAATGCTGAAGATCCTGAACACGTGCCTCCCGCAGTCAGGGAAATGCAAACGGGCTACGACAAGCCGGGCGAGGATGCGGTCAAATGATTGAACTCATTGCCCACAACCTCGCGCCGATCATGTTCGTGTCGGTGATGGCGATGCTGCTGATCGGCTATCCGGTTGCCTTCACGCTGGCGGCGGGCGGGTTGCTGTTCTTCTGGATCGGTGTCGAATTCTCCACCTACGCGCCGGCTGGCGAAATCACGCTGTTCTGGAACCTGTTGCGGGCGCATCCGGAACGCATCTACGGCATCATGTACAATGATACGCTGCTTGCGATCCCTTTTTTCACCTTCATGGGACTGATCCTTGAACGGTCCGGCATGGCCGAGGACCTGCT
The DNA here is from genome assembly GCA_017794705.1 of Devosia sp. Lineage (GTDB taxonomy): Bacteria > Pseudomonadota > Alphaproteobacteria > Rhizobiales > Devosiaceae > IH3. The sequence continues at coordinate 2,557,172 of CP051235.1, forward strand.
CGACACGGTCGGGCAATTGTTCGGTTCGATACGTGGTGGTCTTGCCTATGCCGCGATCGTGGTGGGAGCGCTGCTGGCTGCCACAACAGGCGTCGTCGCGGCGTCTGTGATCGCCATGGGCCTGATCTCGCTGCCGATCATGATGCGCTACGGCTACAACAAGTCGGTCGCCACGGGCACGATCGCGGCCTCGGGCACACTGGCGCAGATCGTGCCGCCCTCGCTGGTGCTTATCGTGATGGCTGACCAGCTGGGCCGGTCGGTGGGCGACATGTATGTCGGTGCGCTCTATCCGGCGGCCATCACCGTCGGTGTCTATTGCGCCTATATTTTCGTGTTGTCGCTGGTCAAACCGGAATGGGTGCCGGCGCTTCCCAAGGAGGCGCGGACCATCGAAGGCGGTGTCGTTTCGCTGCTGGTGGTCATCGCAATTGCGGTGGGGCTGCACTTTCTGACCTTCAACACGATTTACGCGGGGATGCGTTATGAGGTCGGGTTCGTGTGGGCGGCCACGACCGGCGCGGCATTCGCGCTGGCGCTGGCCTTGATCAACCGCCAGTTCAAACTGGGTCTTTTGTCGCCCATGTCGGAGAAGGTGATCATCGTATTGATGCCGCCGCTGGCGCTAATCTTTCTGGTGCTGGGCACGATCTTTCTTGGCATCGCCACCCCCACCGAAGGCGGTGCCATGGGTGCCGCGGGCGCCCTGGTGATGGCCGGGATCAAGCGGCGACTCAACACGACCATGCTGACGCAGGCCCTGATCTCGACGACCAAGCTGGCCTCGTTCGTCATGTTCATTCTGATCGGGGCGCGGGTGTTCGGGCTGACCTTCTACGGGGTCAATGGCGACGAATGGATCGAGAACCTGTTGCTGCAATTACCAGGTGGACAGACCGGGTTCTTGATCATGGTCACCATCCTGATCTTCATTCTGGGCTGTTTCCTCGACTTCTTCGAAATCGCCTTCATCATGGTGCCGTTGCTGGCGCCGGTCGCCGAAATCCTGGGGATCGACCTGATCTGGTTCGGGATCATTCTTGGCATCAACCTGCAGACGTCGTTCCTGACGCCGCCGTTCGGTTTTGCGCTCTTCTATCTCCGATCAATCGCGCCCAAAAATGAATGGCTGGACAAGGCGACGGGGCGGCGCCTTGAAGGGGTGAAAACCACAGAGATCTACAAGGGCGCGGTGCCCTACATCATTCTGCAGTTCGGCATCATCTTGCTGGTGATCTGGCAACCACAACTGGTCACCCATTATCAGGATGACCGCAGCCAGGTAGACCCGAACACGGTCGAAATCGTCATTCCGGATTTCGGTGCCGGCAGCCAGCCCGGTGAACTGCAATTGCCATCATTCGGCGACAACGACAGCGGACAGCCAGCGCTGGGTCTGCCGCCCATTGGCGGTGACAATTCCGGTAGCGCTCCGGCTAATTCGAACGGCGGCAGCCTGCAATTGCCCGGCCTGTCGCTTGACGGACCTCCCAGCATTGGTGGCGAGCCTGAGGCTGCGCCAGCCGATAGTGAACAAACGCAGCCAACGGGCGTGGACCTGTCGCAACCTCCGAGTTTCAACTAGTCACCTGAAGTGCAGGCAAAGAAAAACCCCGGCGCCGTAGCGCCGGGGTTCATCTGATTGTCGTTGTCCGTCAGCTTCAGCCGATGTTGCTGTTGCGCTGCTGGATCATCATGTAGGTGTCGAACGTATATTCGCTCAACTGGGCCCAGAGGTAAGCATCGCGGGCATAGGCGACCTGGCTGTCATAGATGGCTTTGAAGGTCGGATTGGCCGCATTGACCTCGGCGTAGACCTCATTGGCCGCTTCATGACAGGCGGTCAGGATATCCTGGCTGAACGGACGCAGGATGGCGCCGTCGGCCACAAGCTGCTTCAAGGCGGTGGGGTTGAGGACATCATAGCTGGCCAGCATGGAAGTGTTGGCGTAGGCGCAGGCGTCCGTCAGTGCAGCCTGATAGTGGGCGGGCAGCTCGTTCCACTTGTCGAGGTTGATCATGGTGTGCAGCGCAGCGCCGCCTTCCCACCAACCCGGATAGTAGTAGTACTGGGCGACCTGGTTGAAGCCGAGCTTCTGGTCGTCATAGGGGCCGACCCATTCCGTGGCGTCGATGGTGCCGCGTTCCAGCGCCGAGTAGATTTCGCCACCGGCAATCTGCTGCGGGGAAACGCCGAGCTTGGCCAGGATGTTGCCGGCGAAACCGCCGATGCGCATCTTGAGACCGGCAAGGTCTTCCACCGTGTTGATTTCCTTGGCAAACCAGCCACCCATCTGGGCACCGGTATTGCCGCAGGGCAGACCGTGAACGTTCTGGGTGTGGTAGAACTCGTTGAGCATCTCGGTGCCGCCGCCCTGGTAGAACCAGGCGTTCTGCATGCGCGAGTTCATCACGAACGGGGTGGCCGTGCCGAGCTGGAAGGTCGCATCCTGACCCCAATAATAGTACGAGGCGGTGTGGGCCATTTCCACCGTGCCGTCTGCGGCGGCATTCTTGGCTTCCAGACCGCCGACGATTTCACCGGCGGCGTAGACGTCGACGTTGAACTTGCCGTCAGTGGCGGCGGCCAGGTGTTCGGCCATGGTCTCGGCGGCGCCGAAGATGGTGTCCAGCGACTGCGGGAACGAGGAGGTCAGCCGCCAGTTGATGGTCGGAGCCTCCTGTGCGATGGCCGGTGCGGCGAGCGCTGTTGCGCCGGCGGCGCCTGCGCCCACACTGGCCTTTTTGATAAATGAACGACGATCCATATTAATCCTCCCAAGGGGTCTTATGGGTTGTTTCTTGACCAAACGAAACGTTCGGGTTGTCCCCCGGTTGCGCAACGTTCGAAGCCTCACCTTACACGCGCCCGCACGCCTGTCCAGTTCCCGCGCTTGCGATTGGTTAGGGTGAAAATACGCTGTTTTGCATGGCGTTGCTGTTGGATAGGCTGGGTACCGATTTGGCGCTGAGGAGGAGTTGCGCAACATGGCGGTGGAACGAAAAGCGGCCCTGGTCACCGGGTCAACCAGCGGCATTGGTCTCGGCATTGCCAGAAAGCTGGCGGCTGAAGGGCTGGACGTGGCGCTCAACAGTTTCGAAGCGGACGGTTCGGCAGCCGTCGCCGAGGTGGAGGAAGTTGCCAAGGGAAGAGTGATCTACGTCTCCGCCGACCTGTCGCAGCGTCAGGGGTTGCGACTTGTCGACGATGTCATCTCTGCATTCGGGCGGCTGGACGTTCTGGTCAACAATGCCGGCGTGCAAAAAGTCGCTCCGGTCGAGGAGTTCGATGCAAACGACTGGGAGCGGGTCACGGCGATTGCGCTTGACGGGACGTTCCACACAACAAGCCGCGCCATTCCCGGCATGGTCGAGCGCGGATGGGGGCGCATCATCAACATCGCCTCAGCGCATGGGCTGGTCGCCTCGCCGTTCAAGTCGGCCTATGTGTCGGCCAAGCACGGTGTTCTGGGCCTGACCAAAACCGTGGCGCTGGAAGTCGCGGAAAAGGGCGTCACCGTCAACGCCATCTGCCCGGGCTACGTGCTGACACCGCTGGTCGAGGCGCAGTTGAAGGACCAGGCAAAGGTGCACGGGATTTCCGAAGATCAGGTGAAGCGCGAGATCATGCTGGCGCCGCAGCCCACCAAACAATTTGTGACGGTGGAGGAGGTTGCGGCCTTGGCGTGGTTCCTGTGCGATGATATGGCCCGCTCGATCACCGGCACGTCGATCGCGATGGATGGCGGCTGGACGGCGCGGTAGGCGGCTTTCGGGGAGCACAAAGCCATGTTTGTTGTGGGCGGCGAGAGCCTTGTCGATCTGGTCTCCGAGCCGCGCGGCGCCGACGGGGTCATCCATATGCATGCCCATCAGGGCGGCTCCCCCTACAATTGCGCCATTGCGCTGGCCAAGCTGGGCAATTCATCCGGTTACCTGTGCCCGATCTCGAAGGACGGGTTCGGCAACTATCTCATGGAGCCGCTCGATGCCGCGGGCGTAAATGTGCTCCTGAACGAACGGGTATTTGCGCCGACCACCCTGGCGCTGGTGACGCTGAACACGAAGGGTGAGGCGCAATACGAATTCTATCGCGGCGCTGACCGGGCGCTGGATGAAACGCAATTGATTGCCGCGCTGCCGGAGAGAATGGAGCTGTTTCAGATCGGTGGCTTCTGCCCGATTGAAGCGGAAGACGCCGAAATCTGGATGAACGTGGCGAATGCCGCGTCCCGACGCGGGGCGGTTTTGTCGATGGACCCCAATGTGCGGCCGTCGCTGATTTCCGACTTTGAGGCCTATCGGCAGCGGCTTGACCGGTTTCTGGATCTGGTCGACATGGTCAAGCTCTCCGAAGAAGACCTTGCGGCATTGGACGCGACGCTAGGCGTGGCTCAGCACGCCGAAGCATTTCTGAAGCGGCCAAATTGTGCGCTGGTGGTGGTGACGCTGGGCGACAAGGGTTCGCGGGCGTTCACCCCGTCCGGCGAGGCAACGGCAGAAATCTTCTCACCGCCGGTTTTTGGCGACACGGTCGGGGCCGGCGATAGTCTGATGGCCGGCATCATCAGTTGGCTGGGTGAAAACGGCAAACTGTCGCGCGGGGCGCTGGCTGCGCTTGATGCGGCGGAGCTTTCGCAAATGTTGCGCTTCGGTGCGGTCGTGGCGGGGCTCAATTGCGGTCAGAAAGGCTGCAATCCGCCGACCCGTCCGGAAGTGGATGCCGTACTTTCGGCATAACGCGACTTTCACGCTGAATTGAGCGCTGTTCATTGGGGCGTTTTCGCCGCCGATGCTAATCCGGCAATGAACCAAAAAGCCGGAGGCGGAAGGTGCTGGATTTCGTGCTTGCCTATGGGGCGGGCCTGCTCACGCTGATCAATCCCTGCGTGCTGCCGCTGTTGCCGCTGATAGCAGCCGGGGCAGTTGCCCGGCATCCGCTTGGCCCACTGGCCATGGCGTTGGGCATGGGGGCCAGCTTCACGCTGGCCGGGATGCTGGTGTTCTGGCTCACCCGCGCGGTGGGGCTGCAGCAGGAAGACATCTCCTATTTCACCGGCTGGCTGATGATCAGCTTCGGACTGGTCCTGATGGTGCCGCAGGCGTCGGCGCAGTTCTCCCGCATGGCGGGCGCCTTGGCGGGCGGCAGCAGCCAGATGATCGTCGGCGTCGAAGGCAAGGGCCTCGGCGGTGAAGCGGCGGCAGGGGCACTGCTGGGGCTTGCGTGGTCGCCGTGCATCGGGCCTACCCTCGGGGCCGCCATCGGTTTTGCCGCACAGGGTGAGAACCTGCTCTACGCTTTCGGCATCATGCTGTTCTTCTCAGCCGGTGCCGCCACCATCATGCTCGGGCTGGCCTATGGCGCCCGCCAGCTGATTTCGAGCCGCAAAGCGTGGCTCAGCCAGATTGCGCCACACGCCAAGACCATCCTCGGGGTGGGGCTGGTGGTGGTGGGGCTCGGCATTGTTTTCCATCTCGACCGCGCCGCCGAATACTGGGCGGTGCAGAACCTGCCCTCGTGGTTCACCAATCTTTCTGTCAGCATCTGAACAAAGGAACGAAGACATGATTTCACGCCGACTGTTTCTGGTTTCGACTTCCGCCGCAGCCTTGTCGCTTGCGGCATCGCCATCGTTCGCGCGCAACGTGGTAACCTACGAACCAAGCCTTCTGGCGCAATATGCGGCCTCGGGCGAACCCTATCTGCTCGATTTCTCGGCGACCTGGTGCACGACGTGTCACGCACAGGAGCAGGTGCTCGATGCCTTGCAGGCTGAAAGCGATGCGTACAACGCCATCCCCATTCTGCGGGTGGACTGGGATACCTACCGCACCGGCCAGCTTGTGGCTGATCTGGCGATTCCGCGGCGTTCGACCCTGGTTTTGATGCAGGGCACCGCGGAACTCGGGCGCGTGGTGGCCGGAACCGGCCGGACACAAATTGCGGAGCTGCTTGATCTCGGGGTCAGCTAGGCGCCACAGTCAGTTGACTGTGATTTGGGTGGTGCATGAAAGTCTGGCGCTGGTTGGTATTGGCCGTTCTGATCGTCGGGGCGGGTCTGTTGTGGTTCCTCTTCAAGCCGGTGACGGGGCCTGAACGCGACCTGACGCTCGTCGGTGATGCTGAACGCGGCACCTATTTGTTGCGGCTGGGCGGGTGCATTTCCTGTCACACCGACCTCGACAACGAGGGGCCGGTGCTGGCTGGCGGGCCGGGCCTGACAACGCCGTTCGGCACTTTTGTGCCGCCCAACATCACATCCCACCCGGATGCGGGTACAGGCGGCTGGACACTCGCCGAGTTCTCCCAGGCGATGAGTGAGGGCAAAGGGCCGGGCGCGACCGAGCATTTCTATCCAGCGTTTCCCTATGACAATTACACGCTGATGAGCGACCAGGAGATCGCCGATCTTTACGCGGGCCTGATGGCGACCGAACCTGTCGCCGAGCCCGCCGCGCCCCATGATGTCAGTTTCCCGTTCAACCAGCGCCTGCTGATGTTGGCCTGGAAGAACCTGTTTTTTGTGCCGCAGCGCTACGAACCTGATCCGGAGCGATCAGACCTTTGGAACCGCGGGCGCTATCTCGCCACGGGGCCGGGGCACTGCACGGCCTGCCATACGCCGCGCAACATGTTTGGCGCGCGCGATGACAGCCGTCATCTCGAGGGCGCGCAATCTGGAACGCCTGCGGGCCGGGTGCCTGCGATCGATCCCGAGAGCCTGGTGGCCGAGGGCTATGACCGGGCGTGGCTGATCGACGTGTTGAAAGGTGGGGTCAACCCGGCTTTCGATTTCCCCGGCCGCAGCATGGGCGAAGTCATTTCCGAGGGGACCTCGCATTGGACAGACGAGGACCTGGAAGCTATAGCCGCTTATCTGTTGGATGAAGACTGACCTTCGGCACTCCCCTTGCCGCTGAAGGCAAAAGAGGAGCGCTGACATGGAAAGCCTTTTGTCGTTCGAGAACTGGTTCACGCTGATGATGCTGATCGCATTGCAGGGCGTGCTGGGGCTGGACAACCTCCTGTACATTTCCATCGAGTCCAAAAAGGTCGCGCCAGAGCATCAGTCGCTGGTGCGCCGCACCGGGCTCGCGTTGGCAATCGGCCTGCGGCTTGTGCTGCTGTTCGTGTTGCTGCAGGCCATCCAGCTGTTCCAGGAGCCGATTTTCTCGCTGCACATGACCGGCATTCTGGAAGGCGAAGTGAATCTCCATTCACTGATCGTGCTCCTCGGCGGCGGCTTCATCCTCTACACGGGCATCCAGGAAATCTATCACCTGATCTCGATTGTCGATCACGGAGAGGCGGCTGAGAGGAAGAGGCGGACGGTACCCACGGCGCTGTTCTGGATCGTCCTTATGAACCTCGTCTTTTCCTTCGATTCCATCTTGTCGACCATCGCGCTGACCGACGTGTTCTGGGTGATGGCGGTGGGCATTCTGGTCACGGGCGTCGGCATGATCTTCCTCATTGACTATGTCGCCGACTTCATTGATCGCAATCGCATGTATCAGGTGCTGGGTCTTTTCGTGCTGATCCTTGTTGGCATCCTTCTGGTCTCGGAAGGCGGGCACCTGGCCGAATTGCGCTTGTTCGGCTACGAGGTCGTCGAGATGTCCCAGACCACATTCTACTTCGTGCTGTTCGTCATGGTGGCAGTCGATCTGGTGCAGGGCCGCTATCAGAAAAAACTGATGGCCGAACGCAAGCGGGCCGAACAGATCGTCAAGGAAGTCGACCGGGGAGGTGACGGCCGCACGGCGGCCGCGGCGCATCCCAAGCAGATCTAGGCACCGGCGCGGATGGCGCGGGCTTCGGCCAATGTCATCAGCGTGTGATTGCGCCAGTCGGGATCCTTGTCGGGATAATCGATGCGGAAATGCCCGCCGCGGCTTTCGGTTCGTTTCAGGGCGGCCGCGGCCACCAGCGTCGCCGAGGTGGTCATGTTGAGGAAGGAGCGGGTGACGCCTTCGGCGTTTTCCTCCAGGTCAGCAATAATGCGTAGCGCCCGCTTGAGCCCCTGTTCGTCGCGCTCGACCCCGACGAAATCCGTCATGGCGCGGCGCAATTGCTGCACGGCGGGATGATTGCGCAGACGTTCCTCAAGCGCTTCGCCTTCCTGCTGGTCCCATCCGACCCCCTCGAACGGGGCGAGATTGGAGCGCACAGGTTCAAGTCCTGAAATGTCCTCCGCGATGCGTGCGCCGTAGACCACGGCTTCAAGCAGAGAATTGGAGGCCAGCCGGTTGGCGCCATGCAGACCGGTCGATGAGGCTTCGCCGCACACCCACAGGCCCGGGAGCGACGAACGGCCCATGTCGTCCACCTTGACGCCGCCCATGTGATAGTGGGCTGCCGGGGTCACCGGGATCAGTTCTGTCACCGGATCGATGCTGGCCTCGGCGCAGTAACCAGCGACGGTGGGATAGGCGGAAAGGATGCGTTCGCCGAGAACTTCGCGCGTGTCGAGGAAGACCTGTCGGCCTGCCTGGATCTGCCGAAAATTGGCGCGGGCGACAATGTCGCGCGGGGCAAGTTCGGCGTCCGGATGGATGTCGCGCATGAAGCGCTCCCCCAGATCATTGACCAGGATCGCACCCTCGCCCCTCAGGGCTTCGGTCGCCAGCGGCGCCGGGTCGCGATCGGTCAGAATGGCGGTGGGGTGGAACTGGACGAATTCGGGGTCGGCGATGAGGGCGCCGGCGCGGGCGGCCATGCCCATGGCGTGGCCCCTGACGCCCGGCGGATTGGTGGTAACGGCGTAAAGGCCGCCCAGTCCACCGGCGGCGAGCACCGTGGCGCGGGCGCGGATGAACAGCGGTTCGAGATAACGGTCGCCGAGCTTGCGGCAGGTGACCCCGGTCACGCGTCCGTCAGCAACCATCAGGTCGACCGCGGTGACGCCCTCGACAATCCTGATCGAAGGCGTCTTGCGCACTTCGTCGATCAGGGCAGCCATGATGGCGGCACCCGCCCGGTCGCCGGAGACGCGCACGACCCGGTTCATCGAGTGGGCGGCCTCCCGGGACAGGCGGTAGTTGCCATCCGCATCGCGATCAAAGGGAGTGCCCCAACGCGCCAGATCCTCGATGCGGGCCGCAGCTTCGGCTGCGACCTCTTCGGCGACCTCGATGTCAACGATACCGGCACCGGCAATCTCCGTGTCGCGGGCGTGCGCGGCGGCGCTGTCGCCTTCACCGACCGCCGCGGCGACGCCGCCCTGGGCCCAGGCCGAAGACGCGCCCATGCCGAGGGGCTTGGGGGAGAGCACTGTCACCGGACGCGGCGCCAGTTTCAGGGCGCAGAACAGGCCGGCCAGCCCCGCACCGATGATCAATGCGCCATCGGCGTTGAGGACATTGTCGCTTGTCATCTGGAAGCCTCACGTTGGATCGCGCGTGTTCATGGCATTAATCCCGGCCGGAATGAAGCCTGTACGTAGTTTGCCGAATTGTCCGTAGGTCGCCGTAAGGGTACTTGCAGATAATCAATTGGGGGGAATGCGGATGAGATTGGCATTTGATGCGACGGCTGGAGAACGACGAGCCGATCGCCGATCACTGCAAATCGATCTGGAATTTGAAGAACTTGCAGAACTGGTGACGCATCTGGGTGAAGAGGTCTTGCTGTTCAGGGGAGCGGCGACGGCGCAAACCGAGTATGTCGGCACAGGTGCGCTCAGGGGTTTGGTCTGCGCAGGCAATGGTTTTGCCGCAGTGCTGGACGGCTGCCAGGATTTCCAGATCGCGAGAACCGCCAGGCCCGGGTTCAGCGTCATTCGTGATCGCTGGCGGGGCATTCACGACCGTGAATACCAGGTGTTGACCGAACAGCCTTCCGGACTGTCTGAGCAGGCACAGACTATGTTTGCTCCTTCAATCGAGCCGCCAGCAACATCGCAGAACCCTCGAGCGCTCGAGGTAGAGGTGCTGGTGCATTATGATCAGATGTGTGCGGTGTCGGAGCACAACCAGGGTCGAAGAATTGTCGCGGCCCCGATCCGGCCGATCGGGGACGGTGGCGTGCCAAGTGCCGGCAACTGCATCGCGCTGGCAGACGATGCCGCCGAGGCCTTCTCACAATTTCATCTTACGATCGGTGGAGATTTGGAGCTGATCGTGGACCTCAGCCGGATTGATCCTGAGTTATTGGAGCGCCTGAATGCCAATGGCTACTGTCGATTGCCTGCGGACCGCGCCGCGCGGCCAGCAAGTGCTGCCCTTATCTGGCATCGCAAGAGGTTTCAGGAAATCACGGGTATCGACTGATCCATCACGGAGCTGAAATGCTCCGAAGTCAAACCGCCGCCGCGTGCCGCTGCACTGGCGCGGCGGACGCATTGAGATAGGCATCAAATTGCGCTGCGATCACCCTGAGGGCCGGGCGACCCTTTTCGCTGACAGTCACCTTCCATTCGTCGATTTCCGCAAATCCTTCGAGGACCAATGGGCGCAGCTTGTCGAGGTCGGGCAGGAAGCGGGCGGGGCTGGTGCCATGGCGGGCGGCGATGGCGGCGAAGTCAACATTGAGATCGCACATCAGCCGTTCAATGACATCGCGGCGCAACCGGTCGTCGGCGTTGAGCTGGCGCTGTTTGGCAACGGGCAGGTGGCCGGATTCGATGGCACGCGCCCACGCGCCGGTTTCGGAGATGTTATGTACGTAGGCGTTCGGAAGGGCGGAAATGGAGGTGGCGCCGATGCCCAGCAGCGTAGGCGCCGGGTCGACGGTATAGCCTTGAAAATTGCGTTTCAGCGTACCCTCTCGGGATGCCCGGGTCATTTCATCGCCGGGCAGGGCGAAATGGTCGAGCCCAATACGTTCATAGCCCTTGCGCACGAGCGCCGCGGCCGCGATTTCGGCCTGTTCGAAACGGGCCTCAGCGCCGGGCAACGCCGCTTCGGGTATCTGCGTCTGGCGCTTGGCCATCCAGGGTACATGCGCGTAGCCAAAAAGCGCGATGCGGTCTGGCCGCAACTGCAGCGTCAAGTCAACCGACCGGGCAATGGTGGCCACGGTCTGATGCGGCAAGCCGTACATCAGATCGAAATTGATCGCGGAAACGCCAGCGGCGCGCAGGCTGTCGACGGCGCGCTTGACAGTCTCGAAGGGCTGGATCCGGTTTACGGTCTGCTGAACGAGGGGATCGAATTCCTGCACGCCAAGGGAAGCGCGGGTGGTGCCTAGCCTTGCAAGGCCGACCGCCATTTCAGGCGTGAAGGTGCGCGGGTCGAGTTCAAAGGCGATTTCGGCGTCATCAAGCACCTCAAAGCGGTCGCGCAGGCGGGCCATCAGTTTTTCAAGCGCCGGAAAAGGCATGGCTGTGGGCGTGCCACCGCCCCAGTGGACCTGGCTGACCTTCATCCGTGCGGGCAGCGCGGCGGCCAGAAGGTCAATTTCAGCCAGCAGGGTCTCGGCATAGGCCAGCACCGGCTCGTCGCGCGCCGCCAGTTTCATGTTGCAGGCGCAATACCAGCAAACCTTCCGGCAGAAGGGAATGTGCAGGTAAAGCGACAGGGGTTCGGCCGAATCAAGCCCGGCAAGTCCGGCGCGCCAGTCGGCATCGCCATCCACCGGCTCGAAATGCGGCGCGGTCGGGTAGCTTGTATAGCGGGGCACGCGCAGTTCCGCGTATCGGGAAAGTGACTTGTCCATGTGCCGTCAATGGCACGGACGCCGTCCGCGTACTTTGATCGAGGTCAAACTGTTGACGGCAAATTCGTCGAGCGGCGCTGGATCAGTCGCCTTTCGAACTCATCTCGATCATGCGCTCCACCGACTGGCGGGCGGGGCCGATGATATCGTCGGGCACGGTGACTTCCTCGGTCATGGTGTGCAGTGACCACAGGACATTCTCGAGATTGATCCGCTTCATGTGCGGGCAGATGTTGCAGCCGCGAAGGAACTCGACGCCGGTGGTTTCGGACGCCACATTGTCGGACATGGAGCATTCGGTGACCATGACGACCTTGGCCGGTCTTTCGGTCTTGACCCAAGAGATCATGCCCGCGGTCGAGCCTGAAAAGTCGACGGCGTCGATGACGTCGGGGGGACATTCAGGATGGGCAATGATCTTGGCGTCGGGATAGGCGCCGCGCAGTTCCTCGATATCGGCGGCGGTGAAGGTCTCATGCACCTCGCAGGCCCCGGCCCAGGTAATGATCTTCTTCTTCGTCTTTTTTGCAGTGTTCTGGGCAAGGAACTGATCCGGGATCATGATCACCTCATCCCCCTCGACGCCGTTCACGATGTCGAGCGCGTTCGAAGAGGTGCAGCACACATCGGTCACCGCCTTCACCGCGGCGGATGTATTGACGTAAGTAACCACCGGTGCGCCGGGATAGTTGGCGCGCATGGCCAGCACATCTTCAGGCGTGATCGAGGACGCCAGTGAACATCCGGCCCGGCTGTCGGGGATCAGCACGGTCTTGTCCGGATTGAGGATTTTCGAGGTCTCGGCCATGAAGTGGACGCCGCACTGGACGATCACCTGTTGTTTGACCTTTGTGGCCTCAATGGCCAGTTGCAGGCTGTCGCCGACGAAATCCGCAACGCCGTGATAGATCTGCGGTGTCTGGTAGTTGTGCGCGAGAATGACCGCATCCTTCTTCTTCTTCAGCCGGTTGATCTGCACGATCAACGGCGCAAAGAACGGCCATTCCACCTCGGCGATCTTGTCCTTCACCCGTTCGTAGATCGGGGCAGTGGTGCGCTTGACGGCGGCGGAATATTTCAGATCGAAGTTCTCGGCGAGAATGGCCCGCGCGTCATCCATCGGCGTTTCCGCATTGATCAGTTGCACCATGGGAAAGGTTCCGTTCTGAGACGTCTCGGACGCCGGAAATGTGCCTGTGGCCGGTGGAGGTGCCGACGCCTCGGAACTTAGGCACAATTGCAGTTCATTTCAATGAACCCTATGCTAAAGCCTTTCCGTTTTTGATCTATCTGTCGCGTTCGAGAGGTCATACTTCATGCCGCAAAATGCCGAATTCCTGATTGACGCCGTGCGCAAGGTGCGGGTCATTCCAGTGATGATCCTCGATGACGTATCGACCGCCCGGCCGATTGCCGAAGCACTGGTGGCCGGGGGGCTGAACGTGCTCGAGGTGACGTTGCGCACTGAAAACGCGCTGGCGATCATGGAAGAGATGGCCAAGGTCGAGGGCGCGATCGTGGGGTCGGGCACGGTGCGGCATGCCGAGCATATGCGTCAGTCGGTCAATGCGGGGTGCCAGTTCATGGTGTCGCCGGGGGCGACGCCACGGCTGCTTGAGGCGGCAGAGGGCCTGTCCATTCCGCTGTTGCCGGGCATTGGCTCACCGACCGAGGCGATGGTCGCCGCCGAACAGGGGTACAAATTCCTGAAGTTCTTCCCGGCAGAAGCCATGGGCGGCGCGCGGGTGTTGAAGGATTTCGCCTCGCCGCTCAGTGATCTGGTCTTCTGCCCGACCGGTGGGGTCAATCCGGACAATGCCGCCAGCTATCTCAACCTGCCAAATGTCGTCTGCGTGGGTGGAAGCTGGATCGTGCCGCATGATGCGATTGCCGCAGGAGACTACAAGCGGATCGAGGGGCTGGCCCGCGCTGCCACCCGGCTGGGGACCTGACGGGCCAATGAACCGCAGGGGACGCTGATGGTTCGCAATATTGCATTGATTCTCGGTTTGGTACTGCCTGTGGGCCATGCTGCCCCTGCCGTCGCACAAGACGCGACCCTGTTTGTTGCCGCGAGCCTCACTGACGTGATCGAGGAACTGGCAGCGGGGTTTGAGGAAGACACGGGCCTCCAGATCGCGGTGGTGCCAGGGTCGTCGTCCACCCTGGCGCAACAGGTTCTGGCCGGCGCACCGGCGGATGTTTTCATTTCGGCCAACCGGCTCTACGCAGATGAAGTGGCCAAATCGCTGGACACGGTCGCACGCGACCTGTTTGGCAATTCGCTGGCCATCATTGCGCCCACAGGTTTCGAGGGCGAAGTCAGTCTCAAGAGCCTCCTCTCTGATCTCGGAGCGGGACGGCTGGCCATCGGCGATCCGGAACATGTGCCTGCCGGCATTTATGCAAAGGAAGCTCTGGAGAACGCCGGACTGTGGGATGACCTTTCCGACCGGCTGGCGCCTGCCGGGGACGTCCGGGCGGCGGTTGCCTTTGTGGCCTCGGGTGCCGCTCCGCTTGGGATCGTCTACAGAACCGACGGACTGGTGGACGGGGTCGAGGTGGTGGGGGCCATCGATCCGGACCTGCACGCGCCGATCCGCTACTGGGCGGTCACCGTCAACCAAAACAATGTGACGATGGACATGTTCTTTTCCTACATGGGCAGCATGGAGGGGGAGAACCTCATCGACTATCTGGGTTTCGACGTGGGGCGCGACTTCGATTTTCTGAACGGCGAAGACGCTGATGAATGAAACCGCCGAAATCGTTCTGCTGACCCTCAGGGTGGCGGCCGTTGGTGTCGGCTGTGCATTGCCCGTGGGACTTGTTCTATCGTACGTGCTGGCGCGGTATTCATTTCCCGGCAAGTCGCTTGTCAGTGCCCTGACCATGCTGCCTATCGTACTTCCGCCAGTAGTCACCGGCCTGGTGCTGCTCGACCTTCTGGGGCCGCGCGGGGTGCTGGGCGAGTTCCTTGCCGGGTTCGGCATTGTCTTCGGCTTTCGCTGGACGGGTGCGGCGCTGGTTGCCGGTCTGGTGGCGCTGCCGCTGATCATCCGGCCGATGCGGCTGGCCTTTGAAACGGTCGACCCCAAATTGCACGAGGCGCTGGCGGTGGCCGGGCTCGGGCGGTTCCGGCGGCTCATCGTGCTTGATCTGCCCATGGCCTGGCCGGGGATTGTGGCCGGGCTGGTGCTGGGCTTTGCCAAGGCTCTGGGCGAATTCGGAGCGACGATCACCTTCGTTGCCAATATACCCGGCGAAACGCGCACGCTGTCGCTGGCCGTGTTCACGGCACTGCAGCGGCTTGATGGCACGGAAATGGTGTGGTTCCTGGCCAGCATTTCGATTGCGATTTCGGTCATTGCCGTCGTGGCCTCCGAGGCCATTGTCGAGCGGATGAACGGGGCACGCAGGCGGGCGCAGAATGCTTGAGGTCAATCTCACCAGCCAGCGTGGCAGCTTCAGAATCGAGGCTGAGGCGCAGTTTCCCAATGGGGTGACGGCTTTGATCGGGCCCTCGGGGGCGGGTAAGTCGTCGCTGTTGCGAATCATCGCGGGGCTGGACAGGCCGGCGTCCGGCTCGATTTCTTTGAACGGGGCGATCTGGGCGGAAGGTGGCACCAGACGGCACCTGCCGGTAGGCAAGCGGCGGATCGGCATGGTGTTTCAGGAGGCCCGGCTTTTGCCGCACCGGACGGTGGCGGACAATATCAGCATCGGTGCGCGGGGTGGACGTGCTTCGGATGCGATCCTGACCGAAACGGGATGTGACGCGCTGCTCAGCAAGCCGGTCAGCGGGCTTTCGGGGGGTGAAGCACAGCGGGTGATGCTGGCGCGGGCGCTGGCAGGGCAGCCCCAGGTGCTGCTGCTCGACGAGCCGCTGAGCGCACTCGACCATGACAGCCGCGAACAGGTGACCAATCTTCTGGCGCGGGTGCTGCCCAAGCTGGAGATCCCGGTGATCTTTGTCACCCATTCGTTCGAGGATGCGGCGCGGCTGGCCGGTCAGTTCGTGCGCATGGAGGCGGGCCGGGTTGTGGCTTCGGGTGCCGCGCTCGAAGTTCTGGCCGGACAGGGCGCGGCCCGGCAGGAGGCAGCAGTGTCGAGCCTTGTGCAGGGCCGGGTGGCTTCGGTTGAAGTGAGCGGACTGGCGCGCATCTCGGTGGGCAACCAGGTGATCGAAGCCCCGGCGGGCAATGTACGGCGCGGGCAGGACGTGGTGGTGCGGCTGTGGGCGCGTGACCTCATTCTGGCGCAGGGCCGGCCAAAGGGACTGAGCGCCCGCAATTGCCTGTTGGGCAAGATTGCCGGGATGCAGGCCTCGGGGCCACACCAGTCTCGGGTCGAGGTGCAGGTGGACAGTCACCGTGTCAGCGTGCTGGTGATGACGCGGACGGCGCAGGACATGGAGCTGCGCGAGGGGCAGGCGGTGCACCTTGTGTTCAAGTCTTCCGCGCTGGAAGTGTCGGGGCTGAGGACGCCGGACGACGCTGGTTTCTAGAAGTCCAGAAGCCCGGCGAAGCGGGCGAGAATTTTTTTGATCTTCTTGCGGTGCTTCGGCTTCAGTTCGCCGAGCAACGCCTCGTCCATTTCCTGCCAGCCCTTGATCAGTTTCTGGCGGAGGGCGGCGCCCTTTTCGGTCAGACGTGAGCCGGACGCGCCGGTTTCGCTGACTTCGGCTCTGGTGATCAGGTCCAGCCGGATCAACCGGTCGAGGCGCGGAAGCAGTTGCGTGAGGTTGAGCCCGGTGAGGTCCGCAAGGTCCGCGTCGGACAGGTTCTGATCGCGGTCGAGGGCGAAGATGAGGGCGTCGTCCCCTGCCTCGAGCCCCAGTTCGGCAAGCGGACGCACCAGCGCGGCGCGGGCCAATTGGCCGGCTTCGATCAGTTGATAGGTTGCTGTTTTGGTCGGGCTTTTCGGCATTTGGCGCAAAATAGGCGAAAAAGCGGGGCTGCGTCGAACGCGCCCCGTTTTCATCGTTAACCGGGCGGGACATCGCTTGTTCGACCAGAACGAACAAGCTAGGGCTTCTGTTGAGCATTCGGCGGGAGTGAACATGGCGCAGGATCTGGCGCGATTGCGGGCCTTTTTGCAGGTTTTTGAGGCG
This sequence comes from Devosia sp., assembly GCA_017794705.1. Taxonomy (GTDB): domain Bacteria; phylum Pseudomonadota; class Alphaproteobacteria; order Rhizobiales; family Devosiaceae; genus IH3. The sequence goes on from CP051235.1 coordinate 2,573,944, forward strand.
GGCGGGTTTTCCGCGGCGGCACGGGAGCACGGGAAATCCAAGGCTCTGCTGTCCAAATATGTCACCGACCTGGAGGATTATCTCGGGGTGCGGCTGATGAACCGGACGACCCGCAAATTGTCCCTCACCCGGGCCGGGGAGGATTACTATCGCGACGTCTCGGGGCTTTTGCAGCAGCTCGATGAACTTGACGCCTCGGTGGCCGACCAGACATCAGAGCCACACGGGCCGATCCGGATCTCGGCACCGCGAAACCTGGGCGAGACCGGGCTGGCGGAAGCGATCTTTGCCTTCATGCGGGAGCATGAACAGGTGAGTGTCGATCTGAGGCTCGAGGACCGGCTGGTGGACCTTGCCGCCGAGGGTATCGATCTGGCGCTGAGGATCAGCGCCATGCCGGACTCGGCGCTGATCACCCGCAAGCTGGCGGAAACCTGCGTGGCGGTGGTGGGCAGCCCGGAACTGATTGCCCGTACCGGCCAACCGAAAACGCCGGAGGAGTTGCGCGGCAAGCCGGCGATCATCGACACCAACATGACCGGCCAGAGCAACTGGCGTTTCGTGGGCAGCGACGGGGCCTCGTTCGTGCATGTCGATGGGCGGGTGAAGGTGAATTCGCCGCTGGCGGCGCGGGAAGCGGCCCTGGCCGGACTTGGTTATGCCGTGATCCCGCTTTATCTGGTTCGCGAGATGATTGACGAGGGCAGACTTGTGCGGCTTTTCGACGAAGCGGTGGTGGGGCCGATGAGCCTGCAGGCGGTTTATCTGCACCGGCGGCACATGCCCGCGCGGGTGCGGGCGCTGATCGATCATCTGGCCGACTGGTACGCGCAAAGGCCGATGCTCTGAGATGAGGTGTTTGTTCAGCATCTGGGTCTTGTGGCTCTCGATCGGGCTATGCGCAGTTCTGCCGGCCACGGCTCATCCGCATATCTGGGTGGATGCCCGGGTGGGGCTGGTGTTCGATGATGCAGGCGAACTGGCCGGCATTCGGCACACATGGCTGTTCGACGAGGCTTTTTCCGCCTGGGCGGTGACCGGGCTCGACGTCAACGGCGACGGGTCGGTTTCCTCCGACGAACTGGCCGAACTCGGGGCTGACTATGTGAGCGGCCTTGCCGAGTATGACTTTTTCACCTTCGCTGGCGAGGGCGATCAGGATTTCGATCTGGTGCCGGACGGTGCGCCGGTGATGCAGGTGGTCGACGGTCGGGTGGAGATGGTTTTTACCCTCGCCCTGCCACGGCCGCACCGCGTTGCCGATGCGTTCGAAGTCGCCGTGTTCGATCCCGAATGGTATGTGGCGCTGGAACTTGTCGAGGCCGACCCGGTCGCGCTGGTCAATGCACCGGCGCAATGTACGGCAACCTTGATCGAACCGGCGCAGGTGAGCACCGAGGTCGAGGAAAGGCTGCTGGAACTGGGGCCCGACGTGACGCAATTGCCCAGCGATCTGCGCGCAGCGTTGCGCGAGGCGGGCGAACGGGTGCGGGTGGCCTGCGGCGGCACGCAGCGCGCTGAAACAGCGGTTGAGGCCATCGAGCAGGCAGCGCCGCAAATCCGGCAAGCACCGTTTTCCGCGCCACCCAGTGAAATCGGCATTCCATTGCCGCGTGACGGGTTCTTCGGCTGGATCTTCGAGGTTCAGCGCTCCTTCTACCAGTCGCTGACCGAGGCGCTGGGCGATCTTCAGACCGACCAGAATGCCTTCTGGGTGTTGGGCACGCTGTCGTTTCTGTACGGGATTTTCCATGCGGCGGGACCGGGGCACGGCAAGGTGGTGATTTCCTCCTACGTGCTGGCGACGGAAAAACAGGTGAGCCGCGGGGTGATCCTGAGTTTTGCCTCCGCCTTCGTGCAGGCCGTCGTGGCGGTGGTGTTCGTGTCCATTCTGGCGCTGGCGCTGAACCTGACCAGCGCGGCGATGAGCGATGCGGCGACCTGGATGACGGCGGGTTCCTATGCGCTGGTCATGCTGATGGGGCTGTGGCTGATCGCAAGGCATGTCTTTGGCTGGGGGCATCATCACCATCATGCGGGACATGGCCACGGCGGGGACAAGTCGCATGGCGGACATGCGCACGACCACGAACATGATGACCACCATCATGTTGTGATGCCGGAACAGACCGGCGGGTCGCTTCGGGATTCGGTGGCGGTGGTGCTGGCGGTGGGCCTGCGGCCCTGTTCGGGGGCACTGGTGGTGCTGGTGTTTGCCCTGTCGGCGGGCGTTTATGCGGCGGGGATTGCCTCGGCATTTCTGATGGCGCTGGGGACGGCGCTGACCGTTTCGGTGCTGGCGTCAGCAGCGCTGGTCATCAAGGACCTGGGGTCTCGGCTCTCCGGTCGGGGCACGGCGCTGGCCGGGCAAGTGATCTGGTGGCTGGAATTGGCGGGGGCGTTTCTGGTCTTCGGGTTCGGGCTGATCCTGTTTCTGGCGATGTTCTGAGCCGGCAGTGTCAACGAAAAAGCCCCGGACCGAAGTCCGGGGCTCTCCATTCTCGTTTGCCGACCAAGCCTACATGGCTTCGGAGATGCGGCCCTCGGTGAAGGGCGTATACTCGCCGCCGAGGCTCTCGATATAGTCGGCCACGACCACTTCGAGGTTGGTGCCGCCATCATAGGCGTTCATGCCGTTTTCCGCGAAGCTGGCATAGCCGTCACCGCCGGTGCGCACGAAATTGTTGGTCACCACGTGATAGGTGGCGTCCGGGTCGAGCGGGGCATCGCCGACCATGACTTCGACCACGCGGGAGCCGGGTACTGCGGCGGGATCCCATGTGACCGTCATGCCGGCGACCTGGGGATAGCGGCCGCCGCCGTCCTCGACCTGGCTGAAGCCGTTTTCGAGACCGGCCAGGATGTCGGCGCCCTTGGCGTCGAAGGTGGCCAGCGTGTTCTGGAACGGCAGCACGGTGAAGACTTCACCCATGGTGATCTCGCCCTCGTCAATCGAGGCACGCAGGCCACCGCCGTTGGTGATGGCAATGTCCGCTTCAGGCACTGCGGCCAGCATGGCGTCGGTCACCAGATTGCCCATCTGGCATTCCACGGCACGGCAGCTGGAGCGTTCGCCATCGATCGGGGCGGTGGCGGTGCCGATGACCACTTCCATGGCTTCGGCGATCGGGGCCTTCAGTTCCTCGATGCGGGCGGCGGCCTCTTCATCGGGCTCCCAGGAGGCATCAAGCAGCCAGGGCTCACCTTCAGCCATGGTCACATTGCCCGCGTCATCGAAGACGACGGAGAGTTCGCCGAGATACTTGCCGTAGGCATAGGCGGAGACGATGGCGGTGTCGCCGACCATGGTCGGGTAGGGCCCGTCGGCACTGTCATCATCGTTGGACAGGCGGGTGTTGGTGTGGCCGCCGACGATGACGTCGATGCCGGGGACGGCTTCGGCGACACGCTGGTCTTCGCCATAGCCCAGGTGCGAGACAACAATGATCTTGTTGACGCCCATGCCTTCAAGTTCTTCGACAGCGGCGGCTGTGGAAACGGCCGGGTCCTCGAAGGTGATGTTGTCGCCGGGAGAGGAAATATCCACCGTGTCGACGGTCAGGGCACCGATGATGCCGACCTTTTCGCCGTCAATGTCGAGCACGACATAATCTTCCATCTTGCCGGCCAGGAGCGGCTCGTTGGAGACATCGAAGTTGCCGGCCAGGATCGGGAAGTCGGCACGGTCGATGAAGGCGGCCAGTTCTTCTGGACCATCGTCGAATTCATGGTTGCCGGTGGCGGTTGCGTCGAAGCCGAGTTCGTTCATGAAGTCGGCGACCACCTCTGACTTGTAGGTGGTGTAGAACAGCGAGCCCTGGAATTCGTCACCGCCGGACAGCAGCAGGACGTTATTGCCGTTTTCTTCGAGCACTTCGGTGCGCTCCTCGACGGCGGTCTTCAACCGGGCAATGCCGCCGAAACATTCGGAATTGGCATCGGCCTCGGGGCTGCAGTTCGAATCAAAGGCATTGATCGGTTCGAACCGCGCGTGGAAATCGTTGATGTGCAGGATCGTCAGTGAAAAGTCGGCGTAGGCGACGCCGGTGCTGCCAGCCAGAACGGCGGCGGCTGCTGTGCCTATAAGATATTTCCGCATGTTTGATCGCTCCTTTTGAGACCCTTCCCTCGGGGCCCTTTAACCACCTTACTTAACAGTGGTGTGTCACGAAAGACCTGTTTTGACCATTTGGACAAAAGTCAGGATTTGGATGAGTGAGTGACGAAGGTGCGGCGAGGCGTCCCTTGTCTTGTGCGTGCGGGGGGATATGTTGACGCGCCTTAGAATATTTCCAATCTGCGGCCGAAAATCATGTCCGATCAAATGCCTGCCGACCATCCGAGAATTGCCGATCACAAGGTGGGGGTGTTGCTGCTCAACCTCGGCACGCCGGACGCCACGGACTATTGGTCGATGCGGCGTTATCTGCATGAGTTCCTGTCGGATGCCCGGGTGATCGAGACGCCGAAGATCATCTGGTGGTTCGTGCTCAACCTTATTGTTCTGACGACACGGCCGTCCAAGAGCGGGGCGCTTTACGACAAGATATGGGACCGGGAGGCCAATGACAGCCCGTTGCGCGTGATCAGCAAGTCGCAGGCTGCGCAATTGCAGGCGCGGCTGGATGATGAGCGGGTGGTGGTGGATTTCGGCATGCGCTACGGCAATCCCTCGACCGAAGCGGGGATCCGGCGGCTGAAGGAACAGGGATGTGACCGCATTCTTTTCGTGCCGCTCTACCCGCAATATTCCGCGACGACGACGGCGACGGCCAATGACAAGGCGTTCGAGGCGTTGATGCAGATGCGCTGGCAGCCGGCGGTGCGGACGGCACCGGCCTATTTTGATGACGATGCCTATGTCGAGGCACTGGCCGGGTCGATCACCGAGGAAATCGGCAAGCTGGATTTCGAGCCGGAACTGGTCGTCACCTCCTATCACGGCATGCCGATGAGCTATCTTCTGGCGGGCGATCCCTATCATTGCCAGTGTTTCAAGACCTCGCGGCTGGTGGCTGAAAAGCTAGGCTGGGGGAAGGACCGGGTGAAGGTGAGCTTTCAGAGCCGGTTCGGGCCCGAAGAATGGCTGAAGCCCTATACGGACGAGTTGCTGGAAGAATTGCCCGGCAAGGGGATCAGGAAAATCGCGGTGGTGGCGCCCGCTTTTTCAGTCGATTGCCTTGAAACGCTTGAAGAGCTTGCGATCACCGGGCGGGAGCAATTCATGGAAGCCGGCGGCACAGACTATGCCTATCTGCCGTGTCTGAACGACAGTCCACGGGGAATGGACGTGATCGAGGCCGTGGTGCGGCGCGAACTGGGCGGCTGGATTTAAGCTGCTCATAGTCGGGACAAGTGCGTTGCACTTGGTTCGGCCCGTCCCTAAATTTCCATCACGGGGATTGCGGGAGAATCACAAATGGACGGGTTGAGCATTACACTGATCGGCGTCGGCGTTTTGCTGGTGCTGGTGGTTTTCGCAGGCGCCAAGGTGGTGCCGCAGGGCTATGCCTATACGGTGGAACGGTTCGGGCGCTACACGCGGACGCTGACGCCGGGGCTCAGCCTGATCGTGCCGTTCATCGACGGGATCGGCCGCAAGCTGAACATGATGGAGCAGGTGCTTGACGTGCCGCACCAGGAGGTCATCACGCGCGACAACGCGACAGTGACGGCCAACGGCGTGACCTTCTACCAGATCCTCAACGCGGCAGCGGCGGCCTATGAAGTGGCGCAGCTTGAGCATGCGATCCTCAACCTGACGATGACCAACATCCGCTCGGTGATGGGTTCGATGGACCTCGATGAACTTCTGTCCAACCGCGACGAGATCAATGCCCGGCTGCTCAGGGTCGTCGACGCGGCGGTGGAACCCTGGGGCGTCAAGATCACCCGTATCGAGATCAAGGATATCGATCCGCCGACCAACCTGGTGGATTCCATGGCGCGCCAGATGATGGCCGAACGCGAGAAGCGGGCGCTGATCCTTGAATCGGAAGGCAAGCGGCAGTCGGCGATTCTCGAGGCCGAAGGACAAAAGCAGAGTCAGGTGCTGGAGGCCGAGGGCCGGCGCGAAGCCGCGTTCCGCGATGCCGAGGCGCGGGAGCGTGCCGCCGAGGCCGAGGCCAAGGCCACGCAGATGGTTTCCGAGGCGATTGCTGCCGGCGATGTGCAGGCGATCAACTATTTTGTGGCCAATAATTACATCAAGGCGCTGGAGGGGTTGGCCAAGTCGCCGAACCAGAAAGTGCTGATGCTGCCGGTCGAAGCCGCCAACGTCATCGGGGCGCTGGGCGGCATCGCCGAGATCGCCCGCGAGACATTCGGCGACGGGGGAAGCGGCGGATCGCAGCCGCCGCAGCGAGGCACCCGGGGTGGCCGTCCGCCGAGCGCAGGCGCCTGAGCGGAGGTCTGACAGATGGAAGTGATTGAATTCATTACGCAGTACGGCCCCTGGTCATGGGTCGTGGGCGGGCTGGTGCTGCTGGCAATCGAACTTGTGGCACCGGGCGGCGTGTTTGTCTGGTTCGGCAGTGCGGCAGTGATCACAGGGCTGGTGACGCTGGGTATCAACATCGACTGGCCGGTGCAGTGGGCGCTGTTCGGCATTCTTTCAATCGCGGGACTGGCGGGTTGGTTGGCTTTCCGGCGGCGGACCCCGGCGGTCAGCGATTCGCCGTTCCTGAATCGGCGGTCGGAGCGGATGGTGGGCAAGATGGGGTTCCTGTCCGAAGAAATCAGCGGCGGCAGCGGCCGGATGGAACTGGGTGACACGGTGTGGCGGGTCACCGGCCCCAACCTGCCTGTTGGGCACCAGGTGCGTGTCATCGGTCACGCGGGCAGCGTGCTGGAAGTGGAATCGGCGGAAACGGACCGGGTGGAGCGGGCCTGAGTATGGCCTTCGCGTGACTGGATCTGTCGACGGGTTCTTTGCGGGTTTCCCGGATTCATTCAACATCTTCAATCGGCTATCACCGAAGATCGAGTCGCTGGATGGGGTCACTCGTGCCGCTCAGAAGAGCCAGATCAGCTTTCGCCGAAAGAAACTTTTTGCGGCGGTCTGGGTGCCGGAAAAGGAGTTGGGGCAGAAGATGGCGCCGCTCGTACTTTCCCTGTTCACCCGCTCCCGGCTGAGGTCAGAGCGGTTCAAGCAGGTGGTTGAACCTGCGCCGGGACGGTTCACGCATCATGTTGAATTGTGGAGCGTTCAGGATGTGGATGATGACGTGCAGAGTTTGCTGCGAAGCGCGTGGGAGGACGCCGGTCCCGCGCCGAAATGAACGCGATTGTCACGGCCTGAGTTCGGGCGGAACCGGCGGTTCCTCGGCCACCACCAGGATCGAGATGCGTTGGTTGGCGGTCAGGTAGGGGTTGTTGGGGAAGAAGGGGTCCGTGTCCGCAGCCCCCACCACCGAATAGACGCGGCCTTCACTCAGTCCGAATTCTTCCAGAATCGAACGGGTGACGTTGGCGCGGTCGGTCGACAGTTCCCACTTGCCGTAACGCGGATTGGGGAACAGTGAGCCGGCGGCGGTATGGCCGGTGATGCGGATCTGGTTGGGCAATTGCTGGAGGATCGGGGCGATGGCGGCGATGGCGCGGCGGGTGGCCTCGAACGGGTATTTCGACCCCTCGGGGAACATGGCACGCCCTTCCTGATCGGCGATCAGGATATTGAGCCCCTCTTCGGTTTCCTGGATGATCAGATTGTCGGAAATCGAAGTAATATCCGGCAGGTCCTGCCAGGCCTGACGCAGGGTGGCCGCGGCCAGCGAGAACTGCTGATGCGCCTCGATCTCGTTGCGTTCGATCTCGAACGTATTGGCTTCGGGCCCCTGGTTCTCGTGATCATCATGGTCGATGGAAGAGAATTCAGCGTCCTGCTCGACCTCGCGCGGCGACAGGCTTTTCACCCAGTCACGCTGCGGATTGCCGTCGCGTTCGACCACACCGGCCTTTTGCTGCTCCTGCCGGATGCCGAAAGCGTCGCGCACGGAGCCCGCGACCACCTGAAGCTTTTCGGTGTCCTGAATGGAAAAGGAAATCAGAAGCACGAAGAAACATACCAGAATGGACATCAGGTCAGCGAAAGTGACCAGCCACTCGGGGATAGACGATTCTCTTTTCTTGGTGACTGCGGACATGAGGTGATCCCGGGATCAGGCGGCCTTGGCCTCTGCTTCTTCCATGCTGGCCTGCTGCTGGGCCTCGGGCAGATAGACCATGAGCATTTCGCGGATAATGGCGGGGCTCTTGCCTTCGCGGACGGCCATGACGCCGTCGATGATCAGGGTCTGGTTGATTTCCTCGAAGCCGAACTTTGCGGTCAGCTTGTCGGCGACGGGCAGGCAAACGAGGTTGGCCAGCACCGCGCCGTAGAGCGTGGTCAGAAGGGCGACGGCCATGGCCGGGCCGATGGCGGACGGGTCTTCCATGTTGGCCAGCATCTGCACAAGGCCGACCAGGGTGCCGATCATGCCGAAGGCGGGGGCGGCGTCACCCAGCGACTTGAAGACACGCTGGCCTTCGCTGAGCCGGGTCAGATACTGGTCGCGGGCGCGCTCCATGCTTTCGCGGATGAAGGCAGCGTCATAGCCGTCGGCAATGAACTGGGCGCCCTTTTTGAGGTTGGGTTCGTCGATCTCGAGGTTCTCGAGGCCCAGCGGACCGGACTTGCGGACCACATCGCCCATCTCGGCGACCTTTTCGATGATCTCACGGGGCTCGACCTTCTTGTGGGTGAAGGCCACCTTGCCCCCGGTGGCAAAGGCGCCCATGACGCCGGCGAGCGGGAAGCGGATCAGGGTCGCGGCCATGCCGCCGCCGATGACGATCAGCACCGAGGGCACGTCCACAAACTGCATGAACGAGCCGCCCAGAAAGATTGCCATGACGATGACACCGGCCCCGGCCAGCATGCCCACGATTGTCGCCAGATCCATGTAAGGGTCCCCGTTGAACGCGAAAACTTGCACCTTGAATGGGACCCACTATGGGCCGGGTAAGGCGAAGTTTCAGTTAAACCGCAAGGTTAACAAGGACTTATGAGTGTCCCGGGCGAAAGGGTTCGCAAGGAAAGATTAACCATAAATGCCTAGGCTGGACCCGCTGCACAAAGGCAGGTGAACGTGACGGGTTTCCAAGGCATTGCGGACAGGAGGCAGGGGCGCCTGGTGGCGGTTACGCTGTTCTGCAGCGCGTTGGCGGCCGCTTCCGGTCCGGCCCGGGGACAGGTGTTTACAGGTGACGGATCGAGCACCGACAATCCAGACCTTTTGCGGACGTCGAGTGTTTGTTCCGCGCCGTGCGACAAGCCTCAGACAGATCAGCCCATCAATCTGTATGCGCCACCGCCGGTGATCGATCAGGGCGACCGGCTGGTCCCGGGAGCCGACGCGGAGAATGCGCCGCTTTCGGCTTTGGTGCCCGGACAGGCGGGCACGCCCTATGAGGCCGATGCGCCCTGGTTCGAGACAGACTGGTCGGTGCGGTTGCGCGGTTCCTACATCGAAAGCACCGAAGGCGTTGAGGCGCTGGTGCGGGTCGAACCGGAGTTCTCGCTGATCCATGCGTCGCGCAGCGGTGAATTTACCCTTGAAACAAGCGCGGAGCTCAATCTGGATCGTGACGACACGCCGAGGGTCTCCGCGCTTGACCTATCGGCAGAACAGGTTTTCGCGCTTGACCGGCTGAGCAATCTCAGCCTCTCGGGGGATATTTCACTGAGCCAGGGCAGCATCAACGATCCCGGTGTGCCCGATGAGGTGACTGGCATGCCGATTGAACTGGAGGGGTCCGCGGCGCTTGGGGCCGACCGGCAGTTCGGGCAACTGGGACTGGAAGCAAGCGTTGATCTCACCCGCAAGTTGATGACGTCGACACAGACCGACGGCGGGCCTCAGTCAAACCTCGACCAGCAATACTGGGCCTATGGTGGTGCCCTGCGGGCCGGGTACCAACTCACGCCCATCCTTCGGCCGTTCGTGCAGACAGACGCGCATTTCATCCGCTTCGACGCGCCGCCGGCGTCGGATCCGGCCTCGCTGAATGGCTGGGATACGAACTATCTGGTGGGGCTGGAAGCGAGTTGGCAGGATGTGTTGACCGCCGAAGTGACGGCGGGGCTCGGCACGCGGCAATTCCAGGCAGGGGGCCAGGAAACCCTGCGCTCTGCTGTGTACGGGTTCAATCTCGACTATGTGCCGGACGAGGCGCTGGCAATCGGAGCGGAATTTTCCACGACGCTCAACCCGGGCAACCCGGACGAAGGGCAGCCGCGCTCGGTGACCTATGCGGCCTCGGCGGATGTCAATTACGCGCTCAACTCTTGGCTGACCCTGCGTGGTTCGGTGGGGGGCGACTTCACCGACCCGCGTCCGGGCACCGTGCATGTGCTCAACTATGGAGCGGGCGTTGGAGCTGATGTGGCGCTGACGGACAACTCCAGCCTGACGTTCGACTATGCCTATGACGAAAGCCGCACAACCGCCGAGCCGGTCGAGCGCGCGCACGAATTCGCGCTGGGGCTGATGTTCTCGCGCTAGGCGGGCAAGATGCCTTTCAATTCGGACAGAAACTGTCCGGAAATGTCCGGACGGTCGAGGGCGAAGGCGACGTTGGCGGCAAGGAACCCTGATTTCGAACCGCAGTCGAACGAGCGGCCTTCATATTTCACGCCGGTGAAGCCCTGGTTGCGCAACAGGGTCTGCATGGCATCAGTGATCTGGATTTCGCCGCCGGCGCCCTTGGTATGTTCGGACAGAAGCGCGAAGATTTCCGGGCGCAGGATGTAGCGGCCCGAAATGATCAGGTTGGACGGGGCGTCTTCCCGTTTGGGCTTTTCGACCATGGAGGTGACTTCAAAACCGCTGTCCGGACCCTGTCCGCGCCCGACAACGCCGTAGGAAGAGACGTTCTCGGGGGCGACTTCCTCGACGGCGATGACATTGTTGCCGGTTTCCTCGTAGGCACCGACCATTTGCTTGAGGACACCGGGTTCGGACTTGAACACCATGTCGGGCAGCAACAGGGCGAATGGTTCGTTGCCAACCAGATTGCGGGCGCACCAGACGGCATGGCCGAGGCCCAAAGGTTCCTGCTGGCGGGTGAAACTGGTCTGGCCGGCGATCGGCAGCTCGCGGCGCAACGTTTCCAGGGCGTCAGTTTTGCCGCGCGATTCGAGGGTCCATTCCAGCTCCAGTTGGCGGTCAAAGTGATCTTCGATGACGCTCTTGTTGCGGCCGGTGACAAAGACGAAATGTTCGATGCCGGCTTCGCGGGCTTCGTCCACGGCGTACTGAATGACGGGACGGTCGACGATGGTCAGCATTTCCTTGGGCATGGCCTTGGTGGCCGGCAGGAAGCGGGTGCCGAGACCGGCGACTGGAAATACGGCTACTCGGATACGTTTTGGCAAGGGTGACCGCCTAAGTTTGATTTCAATCGATTGGTTCTATTTGCTCTAACATGGCAAAGCTGATCAACCATTACCGGGAAATTGAAGGGGATAGGACATGACGGTTCTGGTCAGCGGCGGCGCCGGCTATATCGGCAGCCACATGGTGTTGCGGCTGCTGGATGGCGGCAAGGACGTGGTGGTGCTCGACAACCTCACAACCGGGTTCGACTGGGCGGTGGATCACAGGGCCGAACTGGTGCAGGGCAATTCCGGCGACATTCCGTTTGTGACCGACCTGATCAAGTCGCGCGGGATCGAGGAGATCATCCATTTCGCCGGGTCGATCATCGTGCCGGAATCGGTTGAGAACCCGCTGAAATATTATGCGAACAACACTTGTACCTCGCGCAACCTGATTGAGGCGGCGGTGAGCGGAGGGGTGAAACGGTTTGTGTTCTCCTCAACCGCCGCAGTCTACGGCATGGTGGGGTTGGACCCGGTGAGTGAGGATGCGGTGCTGCAGCCCATGTCGCCCTACGGCAAATCCAAGCTGATGACCGAGTGGATGCTGGCCGACGTGGCGGCGGCGCATGACATCAATTATGGCGTGCTGCGCTATTTCAACGTGGCCGGAGCTGATGTGAAAAAGCGCACCGGCCAGTCGACCGCAGCGGCGACCCATCTGATCAAGGTGGCGTGTCAGGCAGCGCTCGGACAGCGCGACAAGATGGGCATTTTCGGCACCGACTTTCCGACGCCGGATGGCACCGGGGTGCGGGACTATATCCACGTTTCCGATCTTGCGGATGCCCACGCGCTGGTGCTTGAGCACCTGAAACAGACCGGTGAAAATATCACCATAAACTGCGGCTATGGACGTGGGTATTCGGTGCGCGAGGTGGTCGACACCGTCAGACGTGTGTCGGGCGTGGACTTCGTGGCCGAGGAGCAGCCGCGCCGGGCCGGAGATCCGGCGGCGATTGTGGCGGGAGCGGACCGCATACGCCATGTTCTGGGCTGGACGCCCAAGCATGATGATCTCGACCTGATCGTACAAACCGCGCTCGACTGGGAAAAATACCTGCTGACCCGCAACCGCTGAGGAAAAGATGATGCTGACCCGGTGCCGAAATCTACTCTGGGCGGTGATCTGGGTGTTGTCGAGTGTCGCCGCGCTTTCGCAGCCGGTCGGAACCTTCGCCGACTTCGTGCGGGATTTCGAACAGAGGGCCGTCGGCGCCGGTATTTCGCGGGAAACTTACCGAGCGGCGATGGCTGGCGTCAGCTTTGATGCCTCGATCGAGCGGCTGATTTCAGGTCAGCCGGAATTCACCACGCCGATCTGGGACTATATCGATGGTCGGGTTTCGGCGGGCCGCGTGGAGCGCGGGCGCGCTGCGATGCAGCGCAATGCGGCGCTGTTTGATGCCGTCGGGCAGCGGTATGGTGTCGATCCCTACATTCTCGGCGCGATCTGGGGCATGGAAACCGACTTCGGCGCGGTGCTGGACAATTCGGGGCTGATCAAGCCGGTGCTCAATTCCCTGGCAACGCTGGCCTATGAGCGGCGGGGACGGGTGGCGCTTGACGAGGCGGAACTGATCGCAGCGCTGCGGCTGGTGCAGGACGGGGTTTACACGCCGCAGACGATGGTCGGGTCCTGGGCCGGAGCGATCGGGCATTTGCAGGTGAGCCCCTCTGTTCTGGTGCGGTTTGCAACAGACGGGGATGGCGACGGGCGGGTTGATCCGCACCGGTCGCTTGCTGATGCACTGGCGACAAGTGCGGTGCTGATCAATTCGTTCGGCTATCAGCGCGGTGTGGACTGGGGATTCGAGGTCGACATTCCCGCCGGATTCGACCTGACCCTTGCGACGCGCACCGAGCTTCGTCCCATACGATTTTTTGCCGAACGTGGCGTGACGCGGGTGGCAGGACGCGAGTTTTCGGAGCTTGATACAGAGGTATTTCTCTATCTGCCGGCCGGGATCAACGGGCCGAAGTTCCTGATGACGCGGAATTATCTGGTTCTGAAAGACTACAATTTTTCAGACAGTTATGCACTGTCGGTGGCCCATATGACGGACCGGCTGAAAGGTAGCGGTCCGTTTGTCGCGAACTGGCCGCGCCACACGCAATTCCCCAACCTGGTGCAACGGACTGCCATTCAGGAGCGGCTGAAGGCGTTGGGGTTCTACGACGGGGAAGTCGACGGGCGGCTGGGGCCGATCAGCCAGGAGGCCTACCAGCGGTTTCAGGCATCGCGCGGTATCGCACCGGACGGGTTCATCACGCTTGAGGCGTACCGGCTGCTCACTGGCCAGTAACAGGGAAATGCCTTTGATTTGCCGCAAGCTTGAAGTAGGGCAGGGGCCAAGGGAAATGGTTTCATGCGCTTCGTATTTCTGCTGCTGATCGCGATGGTTGCGGTGTCGCCCGTGCTGGCGCCGGAGCCTGCCTTTGCGCAGCGGCGGACGCTGTTTGACCTGCTTTTCGGCCCGGCCCAGCCGGAAGCACCGCCTCCGCCCGAAGAGGGGCAAACTGATCAGGCCGCGCCTGCTGCCCCCGCGCCGACGCGCTCTGCACCAACAGTGGCTTCGGTGGAAAAGAACCCGGGCGCGACCCGGCTGCTGGTGGTCGGCGACGTGCTGGCGGCGGGGTTGGCGAGCGCGCTTCAGCGGTTCTACGCCGATGATCCGAACCTCGTAGTTTCGTCAAAATTCGAGGGATCTTCGGGGTTTGTGCGTGATGATTATTATGACTGGCAGGCCTCGATCCGCGAGGAGATCGCGGCGAACAGTTTCGACATGCTGGTGGTGAACCTGGGGACCAATGACCGGCAGCCGATCGGCAATGCGCAGCCGCTGACCGAGGAGTGGAAATCAGCTTATTTATCAAGGCTCAACGAGTTTCTTGGGCAGCTTCGAGCAGTGGGAAAACCGGTGATCTGGGTGGGATTGCCGCCGATGCGGAACGAGGGTTATTCGGGCGCGATGAGTGAAATCTCGACGCTGTTCCGGCTGGCGGCGGTGTCCAACGGGGTGGAATTTGTCGACATTTACGAGCGGTTTACGGACGAAAACGGCAATTATACAGATTTTGGTCCCGACCTTAACGGACAGCAGACCCGGATGCGGCGCGATGAAGGCATATTCTTCACCGACGCCGGTTCAACCAAGGTGGCGTTTTTTGTCAGCCAGTCGATGCGGGTCTATTACCGTGGCGGGGCGGCCACCATCGAGGTCGCCGATCCGCTGGAGGGCACCGACGCGCAGGCCATGGTGCGGCTGCCGTTCCAGGGGCAAGGTCAGATCCGGCTGCTGGAGGTGGCCGGGGCAGTTTTGCCGTTGACCACCGATCCGCAACGCTCGGCGGAACTGGTCAATGCCCGTGAGGAGGAAGTCGAGCCCGAGCCGTTCACGCTCAAGGATCTGGTCACCGCACCCGTCGGGCGGGCGGATTCATTCGGGGTCGGGTTTGACGCGGAGGCGGATGCCGCCGCGCAACAGGGCGCAATCGGCGGGCGCTAGGCCCGCCTTCATCATCAGCGCGGCAGGTTGGTGGCGCCCATCAGATCGAAATCGATGGAGCGGGCGGCTTGGCGGCCTTCGCGGATGGCCCAGACGACGAGCGACTGGCCGCGGCGCATGTCGCCGGCTGAATAGACGCCGGGCACCGAGGTCTTGTAGCTCAACGTATCGGCGAACAGGTTGCCGCGCTTGTCGTAGTCGGCACCGAGCTCAGCCAGCATGCCTTCATGGACGGGTCGGGCGAAGCCGATGGCCATCAGCACCAGTTCGGCCTTGAGCATGAATTGGCTGCCTGGGATGGGCTGGCGCTTCAGGTCGACGCGGGCGCATTGGACGCCGGTGACGTGACCCTTGGCATTGCCGATGATCTCCAGCGTGCCGGCTGAGAACTGGCGCTCGACGCCTTCGGCCTGCGAGGAGGAGGTGCGCAATTTGACAGCCCAGTTCGGCCAGGTCGACAGTTTGTCTTCCTTGACCGGCGGCTCGGGACGAATGTCGAGCTGGGTGACCGAGATGGCGCCCTGGCGGAAGGCGGTGCCGATACAGTCGGACGCCGTGTCGCCGCCGCCGATAACGACAACGTGGCGACCGGCGGCCGAAATTGGCTGTTCAAAGCCGATGCTCTCGCCCTCGTTCAGCCGGTTCTGCTGGACCAGATAGGGCATGGCGTAGTGGACACCGGCAAAATGGGTGCCTTCGCAGCCGACATCACGGGGGTGTTCTGCGCCACCGCAGAGCAGCACGGCGTCATGCTTTTCCTGCAACTCGCTGAGCGGGCGGGTGACGCCGATGTTCTCATTGTAGTGGAAGGTCACCCCCTCGGCCTGCATCTGTTCGACGCGGAACGTGATGTGGTGCTTTTCCATCTTGAAGTCGGGGATGCCATAGCGCATCAGCCCGCCGGCCTTGGGTTCGCGCTCATAGACATGAACGTCATGGCCGGCGCGGGCCAGTTGCTGGGCGGCGGCGAGACCCGCCGGGCCCGAGCCGACGACGGCCACGGACTTGCCGGTGGTGTGTTCGGGGGGCTGCGGCTTGACCCAGCCGGAGCGGATGGCGCGGTCGGCGATGGACTGTTCCACAGTCTTGATGGCGACCGGAATGTCCTCGAGATTCAGCGTGCAGGCTTCCTCGCACGGGGCAGGGCAGATGCGGCCGGTGAACTCGGGGAAATTGTTGGTCGAATGCAGGTTGCGCGCCGCCTCTTCCCAGTTGCCCTGATAGACCAGATCGTTCCAGTCGGGGATCTGGTTGTCGACCGGGCAGCCGTGATCGCCGTGGCAGTATGGAATGCCGCAGTCCATGCAGCGGGCAGCCTGATCCACCACCCGGCCCTCGCTGAGGGGAATGGTGAACTCGCCGAAATGGCGCAACCGGTCAGAGGCCGGCTCATAGCGCGGCTCTTCACGTTCGATCTCGAGGAAACCTGTGACTTTACCCATTGAACTCGTTCCTACTCCGCCGCAGCCTGCTGGCTGCGCTGGCGTTTGCGGTCGGCCATTTCGCGGATGGCGCGGCGGTATTCGACCGGCATGATCTTGACGAACTTGGCGCGGTAATCGTCCCAGTTCTCAAGGATGACGCGGGCGCGTTCCGAGCCGGTATAGTGCCGGTGGTTGGAAATGATCTGCTGCAAACGCTCGTCGTCATGCTTGGTCATGTCGCCGGAAATATCGACGCGGCCATGCCATTCAAGATCACCGCCGTGGTGGTGGATCTTGCGCATCAGGTTTTCTTCCTCGACGACGGGTTCGAGATCGACCATGGCAAGGTTGCAGCGGTCGCGGAAGGTGCCGTCCTCATCGAGCACATAGGCGACGCCACCGGACATGCCGGCGGCAAAGTTGCGGCCGGTTTCGCCGATGACGACGACGACACCACCGGTCATATATTCGCAGCCGTGATCGCCGGTGCCTTCGACAACGGCGAGAGCGCCGGAGTTGCGCACGGCGAACCGTTCGCCGGCGACGCCGCGGAAATAGCATTCACCGGCAATGGCGCCGTAAAGCACCGTGTTGCCGACAATGATGGATTTTTCCGGCGTGATGGCCGAACCTTCAGGCGGGCGAACGACAAGGCGGCCGCCGCAGAGGCCCTTGCCGACATAGTCGTTGGCTCCGCCTTCGAGGTCGAAACTGATCCCCGCGGCGAGGAAAGCGCCAAAGCTCTGACCTGCGGTGCCGTTCAGCTTCACCGAGATGGTGTCGTCGGCGAGGCCTTCATGGCCGTGCAGTTTTGCGACGGCGCCCGACAGCATGGCGCCGGCGGTGCGGTTGCGCGAGCGGATCGGCACTTCGATCTGCACAGGCGTCTTGTCCTTGAGGGCCGGCTGGGCCTGTTTGATCAGTTCGCGATCCAGAACATCATCGATTTCGTGGTTCTGATATTCGGAATGGTGGATGGTGTCGCCGCCGATCGGTTCGGGCTTGAAGAACAGGTCGGTGAAGTCGAGCCCGCGCGCCTTGTAGTGATCGTCGAGACGATGCTGGGCGAGCAGGTCCGAGCGGCCGACGACCTCGTCGAGGGTGCGGGCACCCATCGCGGCGAGCAGGCCGCGCAGTTCTTCGGCGATATAGAAGAAATAGTTGATGACGTGCTCGGGTGTGCCCTTGAAGCGCTTGCGCAGCACCGGGTCCTGGGTAGCGATGCCGACCGGGCAGGTGTTGAGGTGGCACTTGCGCATCATGATGCAGCCGGCCGCGATCAGCGGAGCGGTTGAGAAGCCGAATTCATCGGCGCCGAGCAGGGCACCGATCAGCACGTCGCGGCCGGTTTTCAGGCCGCCATCGACCTGCAGTTTGACGCGGGAACGCAGCCTGTTGAGCACCAGGGTCTGCTGGGTTTCGGCAAGGCCGATTTCCCAAGGGGAACCCGCATGCTTCAGCGAAGTCATCGGCGCAGCGCCGGTGCCGCCGTCGTAGCCGGAGATGGTGATGTGGTCGGCGCGTGCCTTGGCAACGCCCGCGGCAACCGTACCAACGCCCACTTCGGAGACGAGCTTGACCGACACGTCAGCGTCCGGGTTGACGTTTTTCAGGTCGTAGATGAGCTGCGCCAGGTCCTCGATGGAATAGATGTCGTGGTGCGGCGGGGGCGAAATCAGTCCGACGCCGGGGGTCGAGTGACGGGTCTTGGCGATCACCCAGTCGACCTTGTGACCTGGCAACTGGCCGCCCTCGCCCGGCTTGGCACCCTGCGCCACCTTGATCTGCATCATGTCGGAGTTGACCAGATATTCTGTGGTCACGCCGAAGCGGCCCGAGGCGACCTGCTTGATGGCCGAGCGCATCGGGTTCATCGACCCGTCGGGGAGCGGGCGGTAACGATCGGATTCCTCGCCGCCTTCACCGGTGTTGGATTTGCCGCCGATCTGGTTCATGGCGACGGCCAGCGTGGTGTGGGCCTCGCGGGAGATCGAGCCGAAGCTCATGGCGCCGGTCGAGAAGCGGCGGACGATGTCATCGGCAGGTTCCACCTGGTCGAGCGGGATGGCCGTGCCGAGCGGTTTGACGTCGAACAGGGACCGGATGGCACGGGCCTGGGCGGTGGCCTTGTTCACCTCTTCCGCAAACGCATCATACTGTTCCTGGGCGCTTTCGGGCGTGTTGGCCTTTGTGCGCACAGCATGCTGCAGGTGGGTGACGCTGTTGGGGGACCAGGCGTGGGCCTCACCGCGGATGCGGTACATATAGTCGCCACCGACATCGAGGCTCTTGCGCAAGACGGCGTCGTCGCCAAAGGCCAGTTGATGACGGCGCAATGTTTCCTCGGCGACGGCTTGCAAGCCGACACCTTCGATGGTTGTGGCGGTACCGAAGAAGAAGCGTTCGACAAAGGCCGAGGACAGGCCGACGGCGTCAAAAATCTGCGCGCCGCAATAGGATTGGTATGTCGAAATGCCCATCTTGGACATGATCTTCAAAAGGCCCTTGCCGACTGCCTTGATGTAGCGGTCGCGGACTTCGATCTTGTCGACTTCCGGGGGCAGCTTGCCCTCGGCCTGCCATGCGGCAAGGGTTTCGAATGCCAGATAGGGGTTGATGGCTTCGGCGCCATAGCCGGCCAGCACGGCGAAGTGATGGACCTCGCGGGCCTCGCCGGTTTCAACCACCAGACCGGAGGACGTACGCAGCCCCTTGCGGATCAGGTGATGATGCACGGCGGCGGTGGCCAGAAGCGCCGGAATGGCGATGCGGTCGGCACGGACCAGCCGGTCAGACAGGATGATGATGTTGTAGCCTTCGCGCACGGCGGCTTCGGCACGCTCGCACAATGTGTCGAGCGCCTGTTCCATGCCGTCGGCTCCGCGCTGGGCGCCGTAGGTGATGTCCAGCGTTTCGGTGCGGAACTGGTTGTCGGCGATGTCGCCGATCGTGCGGATCTTTTCCAGGTCCTCGTTGGTCAAGATCGGCTGGCGGACTTCCAGCCGCTTGACCGACGACAGGCCTTCAAGGTCGAACAGGTTGGGACGCGGGCCGATGAAGGAGACCAGCGACATCACCGATTCTTCACGGATCGGGTCGATCGGCGGGTTGGTGACCTGCGCAAAGTTCTGCTTGAAATAGGTGTAGAGCAGCTTGGCCTTGTCGGAGAGCGCCGAGATGGGCGTGTCGGTGCCCATCGAGCCGACGGCTTCCTGGCCGGTGGTGGCCATGGGCTCCATCAGAATCTTGACGTCTTCGACCGTGTAGCCAAAGGCCTGCATGCGATCGAGCAGGCTTTCCGAACTTTTCGGCGCCTGGGTTTCGACCGGCGGCAGGTCTTCGAGCACCATCTGGGTGCGGGCCAACCACTGGGCATAGGGGTTCTTGTTGGCCAGTTCCGACTTGATCTCGGCGTCGGAAACGATGCGGCCCTCTTCGAGGTCGACCAGCAGCATCTTGCCGGGCTGCAGGCGCCATTTCTCGACGATCTGGTCTTCGGGAATGTCGAGCGTGCCGGCTTCGGAGGCCAGCACGATCAAGCCGTCCTTGGTCACGAAATAACGGGCCGGGCGCAAGCCGTTGCGGTCCAGCGTGGCGACGATCTGCTTGCCGTCGGAGATGGCCATGGAGGCGGGGCCATCCCAGGGTTCCATCAGCGCGGCGTGATACTCGTAAAAGGCCCGGCGCGTATCATCCATCAACGTGTTGTTGGCCCAGGCTTCCGGGACCAGCATGACGGCGGCCTGGGGCAGCGAATAGCCGCCGCGGACGAGGAACTCGAGCGCATTGTCGAAACAGGCGGTATCGGACTGGCCCTCGTAGGAGATCGGCCAGAGCCGGGAGATATCATCGCCATAGAGTTCGGAGGCGACCGAGGCCTGACGGGCCGCCATCCAGTTGACGTTGCCGCGGATGGTGTTGATTTCACCATTGTGGGCCGTCATCCGGTAGGGATGGGCCAACTTCCAGGACGGGAACGTATTGGTGGAAAAACGCTGATGGACCAGCGCCAGTGCCGAGGCGAAGCTTTCGTCGTTCAGGTCCGGATAGAAGGCGCCGAGCTGGAAGGCAAGGAACATGCCCTTGTAGACGACCGTACGGGCCGACATGGAGACGACGTAGAAGCCGTTGTCGCCCATGGATTCGGGGATGGCGCTGTAAACGGCGTTTGAGATGACCTTGCGCACGATCAACAGTTTGCGCTCGAACGTGTCGAGATCCATGCCCTCGGGCCGGGCGATGAAGGCCTGCTCGATAATCGGCTGGGTGGCGATGACGCCTTCGGACAGTTCGGTGGTGTCGAAGGGCACGTCGCGGTTGCCGAGCAGGGTCAGGCCCTCGCCCTTGACCGTCTGCATGAAAAGATCGGCGCAGCG
Source organism: Devosia sp. (assembly GCA_017794705.1). Lineage (GTDB taxonomy): Bacteria > Pseudomonadota > Alphaproteobacteria > Rhizobiales > Devosiaceae > IH3. The sequence continues at coordinate 2,594,672 of CP051235.1, forward strand.
GTCCCTGAGGGCGCGGTCGTTGGGATAAAAGATCATGGCCACGGCATATTTGCCGGCACCGGGCAGATCGAAGTCACAGGCCCTGGCAAAGAAGGCGTGCGGGATCTGGACCAGCATGCCGGCGCCGTCGCCCATCAGTGGATCGGCGCCCACCGCACCGCGATGGGTGAGGTTGACCAGCATTTCGAGGCCCTTTTCCACGATATCGTGGCTCGGCTCATTGTTCATGCGCGCGACAAAGCCGACGCCACAGGCGTCATGCTCGTTCAGCGGGTTGTAAAGGCCCTGTGCCGCCGGACGGCCGGAAGCCAGGACAGGGGTGGCTTTGGACGCGGTTTTGGCGTCGATTGCCGCGCCCTGCGTGTCGTTCCGCACCTGATCCATTCTCCACCTCCTTGCCCGCCTGATGGGCCTTTATTGAAAGTCAGGCACAGTGCTGACCCGGGTCGTACCTTTGTACGGCTCGAATCGAGCACCGCTTCAACTTCACTGGATGTGGCGCCATTTTCCGCTGCCACCCAGGTGGGCCCAAGGCCCCGGCGACCCAGTCTACCGCATCACCGGAGGGTCGCCAAACTTATCGAAATCGGCGCTTCATACGCCAGTTTCGATAAATGGACAATAGTCCTGTCCTATTTTGCTGACATTCGCAGATTTTTCGGGTGGGGGCAAGCGGGGGCGACGGGGTCGGACCAACATGGGATCCGCGATGCAAAAAGGGTGCGGCCCTTTGTGGGGACCGCACCCTTTCAAGTCATCGCCGCTGGCGCAGCGTCGGGAACGGGAGGGAACTGTCAGACAGGCGCCAGAGGACGCAAAAGGTCTGGCCGGGACCGCGGGGGACGGTCCCGGCGCAGCATGGCTGATCAGTTCAGCTCTGCCTTGTTCTCGATGACTTTTTCCGAGCCCGAAGCGGACTGGATTTCGATCTTGCGCGGCTTCTTGCTGTCGGGCACTTCGCGCTGCAGTTCGATGCTGAGCAAGCCGTTCTCGATGCCGGCGTGGGTGACCTCGACATAATCGCCGAGCTGGTAGCGCAATTCAAAGCTGCGCTCGGCAATGCCGCGATGCAGGAAATGGCGCTCCTCGCCTTCGCTTTCAGGGGCCTTGGCGCCCTTGATGGACAGGTTGTTCTGTTCAACCTCGATGGCAATGTCGGAGGCCGAGAAGCCGGCGACGGCCACTACAACGCGCCACTGATCATCGGCGAGACGCTCGATATTGTAGGGCGGGTAGGACTTGGCTTCCTGGCCGACAAGCGTGTCGAGCCGGTTGAACAGACGGTCAAAACCGACGGTGGAACGGTAAAAGGGGGTGAAATCAAAGGTCTGCATCACACATTCTCCATGAGCAATATGCGTTTCACGGCATTGAACTCCCTCCATGAGGCGAATTCGTCGGGGCCGCGGTTGCCGGATCATTCCAGCCAACGGGTGAAATTTAGGAAGCGGATTTTCCGGTTCAAGGGGGCAGGGACTGCAAAAATTTCACCCGTGAACGGCAGATGAACGGCGGACTCAAACGGCGTTCAGTGCGCCTGTGCGATCAAGGGGCCGTGCAGCCAATGATGCGTTTGATCACGTATTACGTGCACAAACTGGCAGGGCCCGACACCCGCCCCCCGCTTGGGCCCTGCCAACCCTCCCCAGCCCTTTGCGTCTCATTGCCCGACTTGCGGTTGCAGGCGCATTTGCTTATGTGATCGGCGATCCTTTCGAGCCTGCCGGGGACGTAAATGGCCGTCATTGTTGACCCAAACGGACCGCCGCTTTGCGACATTCCGTCCAATCGGGTGCCGCCGGGCGGCCGCGCCTCCTATTTCAAGACCTCCGACAATATTCGGCTGCGCTATGGCGTGTGGGGAAAAAGCGACGGACCGTCGCGCGGCACGATTTGTCTGGTGCATGGGCGGACGGAATTCATCGAGAAGTATTTCGAAACAATCGGTGATTTCCAGAAGCGCGGCTTTACCGTCGCAACGTTCGACTGGCGCGGCCAGGGCGGGTCGGACCGGCTGAGTTCCAACCCCAAGCTGGGGTATGTCGATCATTTCGACGACTACTGGACGGACCTGAAGAGCTTTCACACCGAGATCCTGCTGCCCGACTGCCCGCCGCCGCACTATCTGGTCGGCCATTCGATGGGTGCCTTCGTTTCGCTTCTGGCGGGTGCGCGCGACCGGATGATGTTTGACCGGATGTTTTTGTCGGCGCCGATGATTTCGGTCGACATGCCCTTGAGCATGAGCGCCATGGCCACGGCATTTGAACTGGCCTGCTTCACCGGTCTCGGACAGGTGCCGGTGGCCCGCTCGGGCGACAAGTCACCGACGGCGGAGACTTTTCCGGGCAATGTGCTGACCTCGGATTTTCAGCGTTACATGCGGGTGGTGGACTGTTTCAGGGCGGCCCCGGAACTAGAAGTTTCCTCGCCTTCGATCCGCTGGCTGGCCGCGGCGACCAGGGCCATGGCGCGGGCGGCGGCAGATGACTTTCCCGACCGGCTGAAACTGCCGGTGATGATGCTGGCGGCGGCGCGCGATGAAGTGGTCTCCACCCCGGCCATTGAGCACCTGGGCCTGAGGATGCGTACCGGCCGTCACGCGGTGATCGCCCGGGCGCGGCACGAGATGTTCATGGAAAATGACGACGTGCGCGGTCAGGTTTTCGCCGCGTTCGATGCGTTCGTGACGGAACAGTCCGGCTTCTAGCGCCGGTTTCTATTCCGTCCATTCAAGTTCCCAGCCCGCATTGACGCCGGTGATTTCGCCCCGGCCATGGCACATGCCGCCGAGGCCGCCTGTCGAATAGTACAGTCCGGGGCCGAGATCGCGCACGAGCAGCATGCGATCTGAGCGATCTCCGTCACCGTCCGAGCAACGATAGATCACATCGTTGAGATACATGGTGAAGGCCCACGGGCTGGTATTTTCAACACGCCATTCTGCGTCGCCTCCGTATGGGGCGACAAAGTCGATGTAGCGAATGGAGATCTTCAGTGCGCCCTGCGGGTGCTGATAGAATGTGTACCAGTCGGTCCAGTCAGACTGGACGTGGAACTGGGCAGCAGCGCTGCCGGACAAAAGACACGCGGCCATTGCTCCGGCAAGAAACGGGGTGACGGGCTTCAATCCGGTCTTTGCCCGGGCGGAGGCCAGAAGACATTTGAGCGTGGACCGGAGCCCACGCCTCGGCGCTAGCTGCATGAGAATTCAACAGTGCCTGTGCACCAGTATCCGTTGACACCGAAGGACTGGCCCTCATAGCAATCCACGCTTTGGCTATTGATGAAGGCGTCTGAACCCCAGGTCCTGCAATAATGCCGGGCAGTTGACTCAGCATTGTACACGGCAGTGTCCACCGCGAGATCGTGATTGATGGCGTGATAGGGTTCGCCGGTCGCTACTTCCGCATACGCGGGGGTGACCAACAGGCATGCGCCGACTAGAACTGCGGCGGACAGATGCGCCAGTTGCGTTTTGATATTGATGCTCACTTTCGATCTCTCCCTCGCGCGGACGCTTTGACGTAAACGGGTGCCAGTCAATTGACTCCACTCTGAATATGTTTCGATATGTCGCGGGAACAATTGGCCAAATCCTGCCAGTTGACGGAGCGGCGCGTGAACAAGAACCTGATCGACTTTGCCGCTTCCCTGGCCCGCGCGCCGAACACCGCTTCGGCCGCTGTGCTGCTTGAGGCCCAGCTAAGGGAACTGGGCGTTGAACGGTTCAATTACGCGCTGATCCCGCGCAACGCGGATGGATCGGTGGACGGGCTGATCTCGGTCGACACGTTCGATGAAGAGTGGATGCGGTTTTACACCGAGCACGAACTGTTCAAGGGCGATCTGGCGGCTACGCACTGCCTGAGTGGCGGGCCTCCCCTGAAATTTGCCGAGATGTACCGCGCCATCGATCAGGGTGCGGCGGATGGACAATACAAGCGGACGGCGGACCTGACCCGGGATTTCGGGTTTCGCAATGGCGTGGCCATCCCGATATCAACGCGCCGGCAGGTGGCCTCTGCAATCAGCATCGAATTGACGCGTGATTTCAGCGAAGGCGAGTACCTTGATTGCTACGCCGCGCATGAACGCGACATTCGCCTCGTTGCCGAAGTATTTCACGCGCACATGGACCAGGGAGCGCTGGCCGCCGAACATTACGGCGTTACGCCCCGGGAAACCGAAGTGCTGCAGTGGCTTGCCGACGGGCTGATCGCCAAGCAGATCGCGCACCGGATCGGCACAAGTGTTCACACCGTCAACAAGCACATTGCCAATGCCAAGCAACGCCTCAATGCCGCAACCACCACGCAGGCGGTCGCCCGCGCGATTGCGCTGAACCTGATCTAGTCCCGCCTCTAGCCGTCCCGCATGATCGCCATTGCGGCGGCGTGCAGTTCGGGGGTGGCGGCAGCGATGATGTCGCCGCCCTTGTCGGGGGCATCGCCATTGAAGGTGGTCACCACACCGCCCGCCTCGCGGATGATCGGCACGAGGGCGGCGATGTCGTAAATGTTGAGGCGCGGTTCGACGACGAGATCAACATGGCCGGCGGCCAACAGGCAATAGGCATAGCAGTCACAGCCATAGCGGGGCAGCATGACCGCCTGTTCAAGCGCGTTGAACTTGTCGCGCTGGAGTCCCTGAAACAATTGCGGTGTGGTGGTGAATAGGCGGGCCTGATCGAGGCTTTGAACCGAACTGGTGCGGAGTGCTGTGGTGATACCGTCTCGCTGGTAGACGCTCTTGCCGGGCAGGCCGATGAAGGTTTCGCCGATGAAGGGCTGGCTCATCAGCCCGGCGAACAGCTCGCCCTCGTGCGCGACCCCGATCAGCGTGCCCCAGACGGGCAGGCCGGAGATGAATGCGCGGGTGCCGTCAATCGGGTCGATGATCCAGGAATAGGCGCTGTCGCTGTGCTTGTCGGCATGTTCCTCACCGATGATGGCGTGGCCGGGAAAGGCGTCTGCGATGACGGCGCGGATGGCGTGTTCGGCGTTCCGGTCGGCCTCGGTGACCGGGTCGAAGTCATGGGACTTCTTGTTGTGCACCGCCGTGCCGGATCGAAACAGGGGCAGGGTGACTTCCGCCGCCGCCGCCGAAGCGCGCCGCAAGGTGGAAGAAATGTCCAAGATATCCACATCCAATTGCATTTTGCGGCCATTTCCCCGTGTTTTGACAATTGTCTCCGGCAATCAACAACTTGCCCGAGATTTATTGTCCGACTGCATGCGGCAGGTGATTCTTTTTTGCAACAGATCATGCCGATAAAGCCGGTCTTTTGCCCCGCAGGCCTTGCCTGTTAGCGCGAACAGGCTCACCAGCGCAATTGCATGATGAGTGTGTGGCGGACAGTTTGCGACGCCATATGCGGCGGTGATGTTATCGATCATCCGCCGTGCATGTTTCCTCCCTTGACTGGGCCGCCTTGAGCGGCCCTTTTTTTGATATGTCGGGAGGATGGCGGCGCGCCCTACTCGGCGGCCTCGGCGCGGTCCGCGCCAGTGGACAGATCGAGTTGCATCAGCGCGCCGATGAAGCGGGTGACCAGTTGCTGCATCTGCTCGAAATCGCCGGATTTGGCCCGGGTGACCTCGTTCATATAGAGGTGGCGGCTGATCTCGATTTGCAGCGTGTGGATACCGAAATCGGGCTTGCCATAGGTGCGGGTGATGAAGCCCCCCGCATAGGGTCTGTTACGGGCAACCTTCAGGCCGGCGCCGGCGAACAGGTTCTCAGCCAGGTCGGTGACCGCCGAGGAACAGGTGGTGCCGAACCGGTCGCCGAGCACGATGTCGGGCGCTGACTGGTTGGCGCCGGGGCTCAGCTGGGGCATGGAATGGCAATCGACCAGCAAGGCGCAGCCGAAGCGGCCGGCGGTCTCCGACAGGAGTTTCTGCAGGGTCTGGTGATAGGGGCGGTAGATGCCCTCGATGCGCATTTTCGCATCGGACAGGGCGAGACGTTCGCGGTAGATCGGCTTGTTCTCGGCGACCAGCCGCGCCAGCGTACCGAGACCGGCAGCGACGCGCGGCGAACGGGTGTTGTAGATCTGCGGCAGCGGTTCGGAAAACATCGCCGGATCGAGCTCGTAGGGCTCGCGGTTGACGTCGAGATAGGCGCGCGGGAAGTGCGCCCTCAGCATCAAGGCGCCCATGTGCGGGGCGCGGCCGAACAATTCGTCGACAAAGGCATCCTCGGACTGGCGGATCGAGGTGCGGTCGAGCCGCGTCATCTTGAGGAAACGTTCGGGATAGTCGGCGCCGGAATGGGCGGAGTTGAACACCAGGGGCGCAACCTGCCGCTGCGGGCGGATGGTCTCGAAGGCCGGTCGTTGCGCGAAGTCGGACTGCAATCCGCTATCCTGTGGCAAAGTGTGATTTCCCTCTTGTTCGCAAATGTGCCTTGCGATGGTATTTTTGTCCATATAGTTGGTAGCTTAACTCCAACCCCAGAGCTGCCGGGCAATGTCGGCAAGATTGAGGACCGGACGAAGATGAAACGCATCCTGTTGGCGGAAGACGACGCGGACATGCGCCAGTTCCTGACGCGGGCGCTCAAGAACGCCGGTTATGACGTGATCTCGTTCGACAACGGGAAATCCGCCTACGAGCGGCTGCGCGAGGAGCCGTTTTCGCTTCTGCTCAGTGACATTGTGATGCCGGAAATGGACGGGATCGAACTGGCGCGGCGTGCCACCGAACTCGACCCGGATCTCAAGGTGATGTTCATCACGGGATTTGCCGCCGTGGCACTCAATCCGGACAGCGAGGCACCCCGCGACGCCTCGGTGCTGTCCAAGCCTTTCCACCTCAAGGATCTGGTCAACGAGGTCGAGCGGCTGCTGGCGGCCTGAATTTCACGCAATCCAGTCTTGACCAGAGCGGCGATTTCGTGGTCTATCGCCGCCGGACGGCAGACTGTTTGCGGCCTGCCGGCGGACGATGGGCGTATAGCTCAGCGGGAGAGCACTACATTGACATTGTAGGGGTCACTGGTTCAATCCCAGTTACGCCCACCATCTCCGCTTCCAACCCCTGATCTTGACGGGGAACGGGTGTGTAGCTCAGCGGGAGAGCACTGCCTTCACACGGCAGGGGTCACAGGTTCAATCCCTGTCACACCCACCATTATTTTCAATGACTTGGCGCAATGCACCCCCGTTCGTATGGAACGTGTATGGAAAACGTCGGTTGTCACAACGGTCCGTCCCTATACGCTCACGTCGCTACAATCGCGAGTTCGGAGAGGCTGCTCCACATACTCGTGTTGTGAGGGGTTTCTTTCGCGTGCGCGCCCGGCCACCGCTATCAACACTATTGCGATTGCGGAGTTGAACGTGACGACTGGCCGCTCTGTTGCGGTCATGATTTTGGCTATCACAAGGCTCTCGGGCCGGATGACACTTCCGCTGCACATGAGTTCAATCTGGGTTCATTTGTGTCAGGGATGACGAGTGGAGAGTCTGTGAAGAAGCCGCGACATGAGACTTGGAGATTCTAGTCGAACAGGTCATCGTGACCTACCTTATTTGCCGCTCGACCAAGCCGGCATTCTACTCATGTTCCCGACACTTTGCTGGAGTCAATGCCATAAGGGCAGGACCCTCGATGTCCAAGTTGCCTCTGTGAGTTGGGGTGCACTTTGATGTAGGCGTGCGTTTCTGGGTACCCTTCAAGGTCTGGACATTCTCCCCCGCCACACTTGCGTTGCGGGTGGGTCCGCAATTGCCTAATCTTGTGCAATGCGATGTCACACTAGGGCTGCCATCTGTTCGATCTTCTTGGTCTTGGGACCAATTGCCGTTTCTGGTTGTTCGTCCGTTGGAGAAGCTGAAGCGTCTGTCACGTGCGACCAATTCTCCAATCTTGAAGACGACTGGCTACAAAGGGCTGAAGATGGTGATCGCTTGTTTCAATACGATCTCGGCTTCTGCTACGAAAAGCTTTTTGAGTACGACAAGGCAGCAGAATGGTATCTACCTTCCGCTGAAGGAGGCTTGCGCGAAGCTCAATACAGACTCGGCCTGTTCTATTTCGACGGTCGATCGGTACCGCAAAACAGCGATTTGGCGCTTTTTTGGTGGAACAAGTCGGCTAATCAGGGCTTGGCCCAGGCTCAGTATATGCTGGGATATTACTATCAGCACTATGCTGGCGCTACCGAACCTAATTTGTTCTTGGCCGAAAGGCATTACAGGCGGGCAGCGGATCAAGACTTTGTCATGGCGGTTGGTGCTTTGGGTGGCCTCTACGCCAGAGGAGAAGGGTTCTTTGCGAGCTATGATGAGGCAATGCGTCTGCTGCAGCCGCTTGCCGATGGTGGTAACAGCAGGTCGCAGTTTTTGGTCGGAAACATGTACGCGCGGGGTCTTGGAGTCCCGAAGGATTTTGAGACCGCCTACATGTGGCTAAATCTCGCGGCGGCAGGTGGCCAAGAAGATGCTGCGACTCTGAGAGACGAAATTGAGGAGTCAATGACAAACGATCAACTGATGCGGGCCCAAGAGCAATCCCGCCAATGGCAGGCCAAACCGGCTTTGTTGGATCATCATTGCCTCCAAACATCCACGACACTCCACTTTGCCTGGGCTGACTGCGACAAGTAGAACGGGTGTGTGGCGACGGCCAATCTTTCGTCTTTTGCAGGAGAGGGTTCCGCCGATGATGCTGAGAAGGCTATTGGAGAGTATTTGGGCGAAGTCGTTGAGTATGGTCCCAATTACGACGGGAAAGAGTTTCCAGACCTTTCCGTTCGAGGGTGACGACAATTGGCAGGCAATTGGGGTCAAACCCTCCCGACCTCAATAGCCGTCGCATGCTGAACGAATGCGGTTCATCCTTGTTGTCAAACTCAAGTTGAAATACTCCATTTGCATGAGCGACCTTCTTTTCAGGACCCGGCCGCTCGCCGAAGATCTCCACCTCTGGGTGCCATTCTAGCGATGCGGCGATTATGCCAATCGAATACATCTCAACGGTGTACTCCGCGTCGGGTGACCACCACCGTGGCTTGGATGTGCGAAGCCAAAGTTCGACATCGCCAGCGGTTGTCGATCCCTGCCAGTTGCGGCATAGAGCGATCGTATTTTTTTCATTAAGTCTGACAATTTGCAGTACGCAACGATCGCCGTTTTGTTTTAGGTTCGTAACGATGGCAATCGAGTCTTCAAGTGACTTTGGCCATTTCACGTCGACATTGTATCGAAAGCCGTAGTCTGGTCCTGGTGGCCGTTTGAGCGCCGCGATGATGCTAGAGATCCGATGCATGGAGTCTCCGATCAGACTCATCCGTCACTTCCTACTCGCTAGTTGACGATGCCGACATTTGCCTGACCAGTGTTGCCGACTAGATCGGCGGAGCGTTTCTAGCCTTCGGTCCGACCGGCATTCTCTGCAATTCCTTTGATCATAATCTGCACGCGGTTTTCCGGACTTGGGTCGCCAAGTTCTGATGGAAAATGCGTCACATCTTCAACCCTTCCGAAGTCAAAAACGTATTCACCAACTCTGGGCACCGCCTCAAAGCGGCGGTCAACTCCGATTGGATTGCCCTGCTCGAGCTCATCGATGACTACAATGTGGCAGGTGACGGACATTCCGGCTCCAATGCTCTGCTAGCCAACGAAAAGCTGGAACGGATCGGGCCAACCAAGCCAATTGTAAAGGCCCATCGCCTTCATCATGGGAGCCACCACTGTCACAAAAAATGATATTCCCACCATCCACTGCAAGCTGGAGAGCATTTTCTGCGTATTTCGGTGCCAAGCAACTAGGTTCTCGTATTCATCGCGATCCATTTGAAACGCCTCTTGTTGACTGGTTCAGCTTTGATTGTGCCGCATGTCAAACTTTTGCGCTACCGCCTGGGCCCATCTTCTATTCTAGGATCGCTAGTTTTGGATGCGCACCAGCCGTTGTTCAGGGTCGACGCGTTGCGCGCCACGCAAGTTTGCATTTCCCTCACTAAAAAGAGGCCGGGCTTTCGCCCGACCCCTTGTCACTCAGCTTTCGCCTGTGGCGCTGTTAGCTGCGGTCGTCGATGAAGACGGAGACATGGCCGTTGGAAACCAGTTCGACGGCGAGGATGTCTTCGCTGTCGAAGCCGCCTTCTTCAAGCTGACCTGCGATCATGGCGTTGGCCATGGCTGCGGTCTTGATGTCGCTGTTGATCCACAGGTCATCGGTTTCGCATTCGCCGGCGATCACCACGCTGGCGTCGGTGGCAGCCTCGATGTCTTCAATCTCGGCCCAGGCGTGCTTGGTTGCGACCACGTCGCAGGACGGGTTCAGCACGCCGTCGGCGACGTAAATCATGGCGGCGCCGTCGCCTGCAATCTCAAGACCGACGACATCATCGGCGTCATAGCCCTCGGCTTCGAGCACAGCCGACAATTCGGCGCTGGCGCCAACCGCGGTGCGGACCTCGTCGACGGAGGTGTCGGACTCAAGCGAGGTCATCAGGTCAAGATGAGCCTGGGCGCTGAGGTCATCGTCAATGTCGACGAAGGCGACCCTGGTGGTGTCGATCGAGGCACTGAGGTCGGACTGGGTGTTCAGAGACAGGATGCCGTCCAGATCGAAGCTGCCGTCTTCATTCGGCTCATCAAACTGGAAGCCGGCATCAACGCCAGCGGAACCTTCTGCGGTCAGGGAAGTGCCTTCCCCGCCGTTGGCATCAAGGCCGGCAGAACCGTCTTCGCTGCCGACGGATACGCCGAGGTCAAGGCCGGCGTCGGCTTCAATGGACTGGGCAATGGCGGGGGAGGACAGGGCAGCCACCAGCAGAGCGGCGACGGAGACACCGGAGATCTTTTTCAGGGTCAAACCGGAACGGTTGAGAGGAGAGTTGATCATCTTCTTCTTGCTCCTTTTGTCAGCGGGCAGAATGCCTCGCCGTTCTTGTCTGGGTTAACCGACACCTGCCGGGTTCGTTCCAGTGCGAGCGGAGTTTTTTTCGGGAGCAGCGGGGTTCGGCCGGCACGAAAAAGCGGGACGCCGGAGCGCCCCGCTTCAATGCGTCTGAGTTGTGGGTGGATCAGCCGGCGGCCGCCACGTTGGGGCTGACAAGCGGCGTGATGCGCTTGACGGTCACCCGGCGGTTGAGCCGTTCTGCCCCCTCGGTGCGCACGGCCAGGTAGCGTTCGCCATAGCCCTGGGTCGCTAGATTTTCGGGCGGAATGCCGAAGTTCTGGGTCAGCACCACGGCCACGGTTTCGGCGCGGGCATCTGAGAGCGCCAGGTTGGAAACGTCCGAGCCGACGGCATCAGTATGCCCTTCGATCAGGAACATCTCGCGCGGGTTCTCCTCAAGCAGGCGGTACATGGCCTCGGCAACGATGGCGAGGCTGCCATACTGTTCGGCGCTGAGGGCGGCGGAGCCCGAATCGAAGGTCAGGTCGCCGATCTCGAGGCGGCGCATGACGTCGCGCAGGCGGGCCGAACGCTTGACCTCATCGACCGAGTAGAGCCGGTTGATGCGCTCGACGGGCGGGCGGCCGAGGAACTCGTAGACGCGCTGTTCGTCGGCGGTGCGGGCATCGAGCACGTACTCGCTGACAGGAATGGTCAGTTGCAGGGGCGGCAGTTCCTCGGCCGGATCGCGCCAGTTCAGCACATCGTCATAGCGGTCACGCGGCGTATAGATGAGGAAATATTCCGTGCCGTCCGGCTCGATGACCGAACGCTGCAGAATATCGCCATTGCGGTTGTAGATGGTGATCAGCTGCGAGCCGTTGGCGCGATAGATGGTCTCGCGGTAGCGGCCCTGGCCCAGACGTTCGTAGCGCGTGTCCTCGGCCTGATAGCCCATGCGCTCGTTGTCACGGCTGCGCACGACCAGCTGGTTGTTGAAGTTGAAAACGATGCGGAACTGATTCTGCTCGACCACTTCGGCCTCTTCAGGCGCACCGGTCTGCTCGGCTACCTCGCGGCCTTCCTCGTCGCTGATTTCCTCGCCTTCCTCGGCTTCGCCAGACACGACCTCCTCAGGCTGGGCATCGGCCTGGGCTTCTTCGTCCGACTGCGGCGCAGGTTCGGCAGGTGCTTCAGCCGTTTCGCTTTCGGCGGTCGCTTCGGCCCCACCTTCGGCAGTGACTTCAGTTTCCTCTTCCTTGGCGCTGTCGAGCACCGGAGCGACCTCCTCGGGATCGGGCGCTTCGGCCCCTTCATCAGCACCTTCTGCCGGGGCTACTTCCAGCGTGGACAGATCGATCGGCGTCATGTCGTTCTGAAGACGCACGTCGGCGCTGACATACATGTCGAGACAGGCAGCCAGATCCGGCATGCCGAGTGCGGAACAGGCTTCGATCATGCCATCGTAGGCGACATTGACCTGCTCGGCGGCGGCCAATACATCGCCGCCATTGTTGCGGGCTTCATCAAGCACGGCGCGGGCATCGGCATAGGCGGCATAGGCGGCCTGGACTTCTGCACCATCGCTGACCGGTTCGACAGGCTGGTCCTGATCGGCACCGGCGGCTGCTTCAGCCTCGGTTTCAGCTTCAGTTTCGGCCTCTGCCGTGGGCTCGGGCTCTGCTGGCGTTTCGGCTTCCGGCTGCTGTTCTTCGGCGGCAGGTTCACCTTCGACGGGAGCTGTTTCTTCTTGAGCGGCCCCTTCAGCCGGGGCTTCTTCCTCGGCAGCCGGTTCCTGGGGAGCGGCAGGCTGGGGCAACGGGGCGACGTCGCCCTGAACGCGCATGTCGGCCGATACATATGTCTCGACGCAGAGGGAAAGTTCAGGCGTGCCGGCAGTGGCACAGGCTGCTTCCAGCGCGGCGCGCGCCTCCTGGGCGGCGGCATACTGGGCCTGAGCATCCTCGCCATTGGCAAGGCTGGTGTTCAACGCGGACAGAGCGCCTGCGTAAGACTGGTAAGCGGTGACGACGGCTGCGCCTCCGGCATCAACAGCGGCATCCTGGGCGGCCGCGGGAGCGCTCAGCAACACGAGGGCCAGGGCCGTGCTGGTAAAGAATTGGCGGGGTCGGTACATGGTTTTTTCCTTTATATGTATCTCGACGAAAATCCGGCCAGTTGTTGTCCCGGCCCGATGGGGTCCCCGGTCTCGGGGTTGCCTTTCAAACGGCGAAGTCCGGAATTGGTTCCCTGAGGGACACCGGTCCGGCCTGTGTCAGATCCAGACGATGGGATTGCGGGGCGGAGGTGCAACCGGTGCGGTGGACGCCAGGATCGCTCCATTGGGCGCGACATACCAGGACAGGGTCCAGCCCGCATCGTTGGCCGGGTCTACAGGCACGCACTGGGCAACGACCACAGGATGTTCTCCGAGGAAATGGAGCGCTTCGGGCTCGCGTTGGGCCTCGCAGCTCTGCACTGTCTCAAACTGCGGCAGCCGGTCCTGAACCAACCCGCACTCTTCGGTTCCCTCACTACATCCAAGTATCAAAAGCAATGCGGCGACATGTTCCATGACCAACCTCCGTTGACCGAAGAACAACGCAAGGTGCGCAAATGGGTTCCGATCAAAATCTTCGGGGTGGAGGCGGAACCATTGCGCCGGCCAGCCGTTTGTTCGTTGCACAAACCAGCGCAGCAAGCGCGGAAGGAGAAACGACATGAATTGGAATCAAGTCGAAGGAAACTGGCAACAGTTCAAAGGCAAGGCGCAGGCCCAGTGGGGCAAGCTGACCAATGACGACCTGGACGTGATCAAGGGCAATCGCACCGCCCTGGTCGGCAAGATTCAGGAACGTTACGGCAAGGCCCAGGAAGAGGCCGAGCGTGAAGTCGACGAATGGTCGCGCCACCACTAAGGCAGCAGCGACCAGTGCAAATGAAAATGCGCGGCAACTGCCGCGCATTTTTTTGTCTGCGTCAGTGCGTCTGCGGCATCAGGCGGCGGACTGCACCGATTCATTGAAGAACAGGGCCTGGCTGATCAGCGCCTTGACCATGTCCGGATTGAACGGCTTGGTGACAAGGAATGTCGGCTCGGGCCGTTCGCCGGTCAGAAGCCGCTCGGGGAAGGCGGTGATGAAGATGACCGGGATGGAATTGCCCGAAAGGATGTCGTTGACCGCATCGATGCCCGAGCTGCCGTCGGCCAGCTGGATATCGGCGAGCACCATCTTGGGCTGGGTCTTGTTGTAAAGGGCCACCGCCTCGTCCCGCGTGCGGGCGATGCCGGTCACGCTGTGGCCGAGGTCCGTGACCAGGCTCTCGATATCCATGGCAATCAGGGGTTCGTCCTCGATGATCATGATCTCGGTGGCGACCTGATCGGAAATTTCCTTTGAGGCCGTGTTCAGGAGTTCTGACACTTCCTCGGGGCTTGCGTCGAGAATTTCGCCGGTTTCGGCTTCGGAGAAACGTTCGACCGCGACCAGCAGGAAGGCGTTGCGGGCGCGGGGGGAAATCGACGACAGGGTGGCGCTGGCCCGCTGCTCCCAGGCAAACGGCGACGTCATGGGTTTTTCGTCCAATTGTACGGAACCAACCAACTGGGAAAACAGTTTGTATAGTGCAATCCGGTCGCTGCTGGCCTCGGGGAAAATCGAGACATCGGCGATGATGGCTTCAAGTGTGGCCGCCACGTAGGCGTCACCGGAAGTCTGGGATCCGCTCACGGCGCGTGCGAAGCGGCGCAGGTAGGGCAGATGAGGCGCTATACGCGTAGAAAGTGACATTTATGATTAGCTCCCGTAACGTCGCAGGAATGCGCTGTTAGGGAAGAAATGCACAAACTTGAAAAAGGTTCCACATTCATGGAACTTTTTTTGAACTCGTGCGTTTGGCTGGGGAACAGGAGCTATTTGCGCAATGAATGACCACCACAACAAGCCTGGCGGCTCTGCAGGCAGAAACCCGTACGACAAGACGGAAGACGCGACTTCCGAAATTTCGAAACGGCTGCGGGCCCTTTATGATTCGGTGCAAACCGAGCCGATTCCGGACCGGTTTCTTGATCTGTTGGAAAAGCTGGATGAAGTCGATGCCCCCCCGAATGCGGGGAGCCAACGAAAATGAACCAGGCTGTCAGCACTGGATCCCCTGCTGAATCTCCCAGTTTCAAGCGGGAGATGCTTCAAATCCTGCCCAACTTGCGGGCCTTTGCCTATTCGCTTTGCCGCCGGCACGATTTGGCCGACGACCTGGTGCAGGAGGTTATCGTCAAGGCCTGGAGCAAGCAGTCGAGTTTCGAGATGGGCACCAACATGAAGGCCTGGCTGTTCACCATCATGCGCAACGAGTTTTACAGCGCCATGCGCAAGAAGGGACGTGAGGTGCCCGATCCGGACGGCAGTTTCACTGCCCGTCTTTCGAGTCAGCCCGGTCAGTACGGGGTGATGGACCTCAATGATTTCAAGACGGCGCTCGACCAACTGCCGGACGACCAGAAGGAAGCCATCATTCTGGTCGGTGCCTCAGGCTTTGCCTATGAAGAAGCGGCCGAAATCTGCGGCTGCGCGGTAGGCACGATGAAAAGCCGCGTCAGCCGGGCGCGGACCAGGCTGGAAGAACTCCTGCAGATCAGTGGCGCGGCCGACTACGGGCCGGACGCGACCAGCAGTGCGGCCACCGCACGGGCCACTTCGGGCTGATTTTCCGGCAGGACCTTTTGCAGGGCCTGCAACAGGGCCTTGTCCGAAAAGGGTTTCTGCACCGTGGGAATGTGACAAAGCGAACCTGTGTCTTCTGACGGAGCATCGAGGGACGTCCAGATCACACTGGCGCCGGCGGCTTCGATACGTTCGGCAATTTCCTGACGCGTCAGATTTATCGGGGCGGGGTCGATGAACACGACCTGATAGTCGGCGCCCGTCGCCATCAGCGTCTCAAAGTTCTGACTCATGTCGACATCGACCTGGCAGCCCGGCAATTCCGACAGGGCATTCTGAACGTCAAGGGCGATAAGATATTCTTCCTCGATGGACAGGATGCGCAAGCCGGTTGGCTGTGCCTGAGATTGCAATGTGACTTCTCCAAGAATTAGCACGCCCCGCGCTGGAACCGCATTAAACACGGCTGCTTCAGGATGACACTTAAAAAAGACATAGGGTCTGCCGGAATACCGGGAACCTTTTGACGCCTGATGTGTTTCATGCCTGTTGAGGAGAGATGCGTTGACCAACATGATTTCCAACGGGTCGGGCGGCACGACGCCCTGCCAGGCCTGCCCCTTAAACAGCAACGGGCATTTCCGTGAATTGACCGGCAAGCAGATCCAGTTCGTCAGCCGGTTCAAGGTTGGCGAACTCAATCTCGAGCGCGGCGCGTCGATCCTCGTCGAGGGAGATCACAGCGCCTACATGTTCACGCTGCTGCGCGGCTGGGCCTTTCGCTACAAGGCGCTGCCGGATGATCGTCGGCAGGTTTTGAACTACGCGCTGCCCGGCGATCTTTTGGGGCTGCAGAACAGCCTGATGAGCGAAATGCAGCATTCGGTGGAGGCGCTGACCTCGGTCACCCTGTGCGTATTCGAAAAGAACCGGGTGGAGGAGATTTTCCGCAATCACCCGAACCTGGCTTTTGACACGACCTGGATCGCGGCACGGGAGGAGCGCATTCTTGACGAACATCTGTTGAGCATTGGACGGCGATCGGCGATCGAACGGGCGGCCTATCTGCTGGCGTTCCTGAGCTGGCGGGTGATGCGGGTGGAGCAGCGCAAGAGCGGCAAGGTGGTCCTGCCCTTCACCCAGACACATGTGGCCGATACGCTCGGCCTGTCGATGGTGCACACCAACAAGACGCTGAAAAAGCTGGCTGTCCGCGACCTGATCAAGTGGCGGGACGGAGGTTGCGAGGTGCGCGATCTTTCCGGGCTGATGGAAGTGGCCAAATGGTCTGATGAAGCCGAGGAACGGCGGCCCTTTATCTAGCGCGCGCTGTCAGATTCCAAGCGTCATACAAAAGCGCCCCGGCTTGCCGGGGCGCTTGGTCGTTTGGGTGCCGGACACTAGTCGGCGAGGATGGCGCGCAGCATCCATAGAGCCTTCTCATGGAAGGTGAGATGCTGGGTGAGCATGTCTTCGGTGACGAGGTCATCATTGTCGCCGGCCAGTTTGGCGGCTTCGCGCATCTTGCGGACGGCAGCTTCGTGGTCCTCGATCAGGTCCTCGACCATGTCATGGGCGGTGCGATGATCCACGTCCTTGGCGTCCGGCGCGAACTTGGCGGCGTCACCGAGCTTGACCGGCGCGAGGTGACCCAGCGCCCGGATGCGCTCCGCGATCACGTCGGCAGCGGCGAACAAGGCCTCGTAGTGCGCTTCTGTCAATTCGTGCAGCGACTTGAACACCGGACCCACGACGTTCCAGTGGTAGACGTGGCTCTTGATGGTCAGGTGATAGGTCCCCGACAGGATCTCGGTCAGCGATGCCGCCATCTTCTTGCGGTAGGCATCGTCCAGCCCGGTGTCGATCTTTTCAACATGGGGTTTCTTGTTCAGGGCTGTCATGGTGGCCATGGGATTACTCCTGGGTGGTTGTTTCGTTGCTGTCGGCCGGCGGGGTCACTTCAACGGTCAGCGAGCCGCCTTCTGGAGCCGGGTCTTCAGCCGGAGCCGGGTCCTCAGCGGGCGCCGGGTCCTCGGTCGGTGCCGGGGCTTCCTGGGTGACATTGACGTCGCCACCCGAAGAGGTTGCGGGCGCCGGGTCGGAACCGCCACCAAGGCCGAACATGAGCAAGACGATAACAACGACGGCGATCAGGCCGACCACGGCGATCAGCGCTGTCGGCGACCAACCGGCGCCATTTTGGGGCGGCGGAGGCGGCTGGTTCTGGCCGGTGTGGTTTGTGTTCGGGTTGTCAGCGTTCATCGGTAAGTCTCCTGTTGACGATTATGAATATGCGGGTTGATGGCGCCGTTGACGCGGGCCGTGTGCGTGGGCTGCATGCGGGGCTGTTCCGCCATTGAAGGGGCGGGATGCGGCGGCTGCCGGCCCGAAGATTTCAGCAATTCATTGGCCACAAGGGCGATGCCGCCGATCAGGGCCGTGGTGCCTGCCGCCCGGGATTTGAACACCAGCGGCAGCAGGGCGGTGCCAAGGGTCGCAACCAGCCGGGTGCGCGATTCGGCGCGCCGGGCTTCGCGGCGATCCCGAAGCTGCATCACCCGGAGTGCGACAAGCACAACCAGCAAGGCGACAATCGCTGCGAGGCAAAGCACCGTGGCCGAGGCAACCGGCCCATAGGTCTCGGCCGCGTAGATCGTGGCGGCGGCAATGCCTGCCGAATAGGCGGTAAGGCCGAAAAGACCGGCCAGCGCGACCAGGATGGCGTCGCGCCGGGCTATGCGCTTGGCGCGCTCGACATCCTGGGTGAACGCTTCGGCGATTGTCTTGATGAATCCGGACATTTGCCGACTTGCTATTTGCGCGTCAGTACGGCCAGCAAAATGCCAACGCCTGCCGCAATACCGAGGGCCTGCAAGGGGTTTGACCGCACCTGACGGGTCACATTGCCTTCAAGTGCGTCGAATTCGGCTTGCAGGTTTTTCAGTGCGCCCTCATAGGCTTCCGTGAGGTCGTGACCGGCTTCGGTCGCAGCGTGCTGGGCCTCGTGTACCTTGCCAACGCCCATGCGCTGGACGGTGTCCGTCAGGGCAGCGATGTCGTTACGCAGCTGTTCGAACTGCTTTTCGACATCTTCAGTGGAAGGAACGTCTGAACCGTTGCCACGCGATTTGGTGGCAGCTGTACGTGTCGTTGCCATTTTCATCTCCTTTGATGTTCAGCTGAATAACGCCGCAGCGGCATTTGGGTTCCATTCCCGGCCGCGCAAAAAGGGGCACCCGGCAAACCGGATGCCCCTGACTTTTGTTGGTTCAGATGGTCCTATTGCAGAACCACCGAACCGGGGTTGGTGTCGTAGGCTTCGCGATCGAATTCGGGCTGGTTCTCCAGCTGTTCGCGGGAGAAATCGGTGTGGACCGACAACCAGCCATTCTGGTCGCGCAGGATTTCGAGTTCAGCGGCTGCTACGGCAACCGGCTTCTCGCCGATGCCCAGAAAGCCGCCGACGTCGACGATATAGGCGTCGATACCGCCCTCATCGTTGAGGATGACGTCACCGATTTCGCCGATATCCTGATCGTTTGCCGCGTAGGTGCGGGCGCCGATCAGGTCATTGGCGCTGACCGCATCGATCTCGACCAGCGTCATGCCGGCATCGTTGGCGGTGCCCTGGGCGGAAGGCTCCATTTCACCTTCGTTCCGGGCGACATCAAGCTGTTCGTCCGAGTTGCCGCCCATGACATCCACATCCATGGAGTCATTCATCGGGCTGGCTTCTTCGCCGTAGGTCCCGCTGCCTTCGGCCATCGGGTCGCCCATGGCTGTGCGTGCGGCGAAGTCGCTTTCGATCGCGGCAGGATCGAAGGTAGGGGCGGCTTCCAGATCTTCGCGGTTGGCGTCAACGGTCAGCCAGGTGGCGCCGTCCACGTCCTGAACGTGGATATTGTCGAAGGCTATCGCGACCAGCTTTTCGCCGATGCCGAGAAAGCCGCCTACGCCGATCACAACGGCCTCGGCCGAGCCGTCAGGCGCCAGGATGATATCGTTGACGTCACCGATCGCTTCGGCATCCTCGCCAATGCCATTGTGAATGGTCTGACCGATGATGTGTGTTGTCAGGAACTGGTCCGAAGAAGCAGAAAAGTACATTTCTCCGCTGGTTTGGACCGCATCCATTCCTTCAGTGAAGAATGGGGTGCCCATCTCCGAACTCATCCCGGAATCCGACTGTTGCGCGATGGCGGCCGGCGCGGAAAGAACTGTCAGGGCGGTCGTCAGCAAAAGCAAACGTTTCATGGGAGGTCTCCTCTTGTGTGTTCGAGCCTTGTGGTTCGGCTGCAGATTCTAACTCTGCGGGGTCAGGCTCTTGCACGGCCAACGAGCGAGGGGGGCAGGAGTTCCTGAATTTTTTGGAGAAAGTCCGACGAAAAAAAATCGCCCCGCTGGGGACAGGGGGCGATCAGTTTGACTGACTTTGGAGGACTGCCGCCGGTGCCGGGGGAGCGCCGGGGCAGTTTCTTCTTGGGGGGTCTAGACGACCTGGAACAGCGCGAGCAGCACAAAGATCACGAGGATCGCGCCGAGGATGCCCGAAGGGCCGTAGCCCCAGCCGCGCGAGTAAGGCCAGGCCGGAATTGCGCCGAGCAGAAGCAGGATCACCAGGATGATGAGAATTGTTGAAAGGGCCATGAGTGGAACACTCCGTATTGGTGAAAATGGGCCGGGTCAGGCGACCTGTGAGATGGAAAGCACCATGGCGGCGGCGGTCAAAAGCAGGGTCATCCCGCCTCCCAGGGCAAAGAGCATCAGTTCCACATGTTCTGCGTTGTCTGCCCGTTCACGGGCCTTGTTGTTCATGTAGTGCGAAGTTGTTTGACCGAACTTGTTCACGACTCGCCTCCGTTATTGGCAGTTGCGAACATTCAACGCGGTCAAGCCGGAATTGGTTCCCTGAAGATTAATATTTTGTTTCCCGGGGCAGCGGGAAACTGATCCGGGCCTCTACTCCCGGGGGTGACAGACGTGTTTCGACCTGGCTCCCGAGGATCTTTTGAAGACCCCGGTTGATGAGCACGGAACCCAATCCCTGCGGGGGGGTCTCCGAAATCTCCGGGCCGCCCAGTTCCCGCCAATGAATTGTCAGCGCCGGGCCCGTGTTGCTTCGAGCGGCTTTGGTGTGAATGGCAAGCCGGCCCTCCCGCACGGAAAGCGCGCCATGGCGCACCGCGTTGGTGGCCAGTTCGTGGATGACCAGTCCGAGGCCCAGTGCCTCGTCAGGGCCAACAGGCACGTTGTCTCCTTCGATCGTCACCTGTTCGGCGAAACGCTCGGCGTAGGGGCCGATCAGGGTTTGCAGCAGCGATTGCACCGGCACCCGGTGAAGGGGATGTTCGGACAAAAGCGTGTGGGTGGCGGCCAGCGCTTGCAGGCGGCCCGAAAAGGCGCGCATGAACTGTTCAGGCGTCTGCGCGGATTTCAGCGTCTGCGCCGCCAGCGACTGCAGTACCGCCAACGTGTTCTTGACCCGATGATCAAGCTCGCGCAGCAGCAGCCGGGTTGTGGCTTCGGCCTGCTTGGTCTTGGAAATGTCGAGGAAGATGCCTGCCATGGACGCGGGACGGCCGTCGCGGTCGCGTTCGTAGACCCGGCCCTGTCCCATCAGCCACTTGCCGTTTGAGCGGGTGCGGAACTCGCAATGAAAATCGACATTCTCAACGAGGGACATGTCGAGCGCGACGCGGACGTTCTCGATGTCGTCGGGATGCACAATGGTCAACAGGTCCTGCATCGACAGGTCGCTGGACAGGTCGAGATCGACCCAGTCGCGCAGGGTCTGGTCGGTGGCGACGCGGTTGGTCTTGATGTGCCACATCCAGGAGGCGATGGACGCCGCGTGCAGCGCGAGGGAATGGCGGAACTCGGATTTCTTGCGGGCGAGGTCCGCCTCGTTGCGGCGCCGTGCATCAACTGACAGGTCGAGCAAAGTGGCGGTCAGCCCGGCAAGCCGCTGCAGCTGCATGGCGAGTTTGGGATCCGGCTGCTCGCGGGGTTGAGGATCCATCACAAAGATGCCGCCGATATCTTGTCCATCGATTTCAATGGCCGCTCCGGCGAGGAACCCGGGCCCTTCTCCGCCAAAGAGCTTCTGCAACTCGGCAAACCGTCTGTCCGCGTTGGCATCGGGAACCAGCAGCACTGGTTCATCCTGTTCCACAAGGTGTTCAAAAAGGCCCGGCATGAACTTCGTTGCGTCTTCGCCTTCGCCGGCACTGCCCAAAAGGATCTCCCCGCTGTCGCCAACGAGGCAGATGCAGGCAAATGCGCAACCGGACATGTCCGCTGCGAGGGCGGCGGTCGTGTCAAATTCCTGCCGGTCACCCACAGAACCATTGTACGGATAGACCACTCCCCGCGCTGCTGCGCCGTCCTTGTTCTGCGGTGAGCTCCGGCTGTCGGACATGGTGTTCAGTTATCGGGAATCTGGAGTTCGGGGTGCCTTCTTGCGCGGACGCAAAGACGGCGCCGAGCCACTTCCGGCCCACCGCCTGGCAATAGGGAATGCTGCAAACTCATCACTAGACAATTGCCCCGCAGCTACTCGTGACGCATCAACGCGGGCGCTGCGGATTGGTTCCAATTTTTTTTCAAGAGGTTGGGACAGGTGCGCCAGTCAACTTGACCCCATCACACCAGGGACATAATTTTTGTTTCTACGGCGGCTTTTCCATCCAGCGGAGTAACGCATTTGGCGCCTTCAAGGCAGTTTCTTCCGACTGGAACATTGGTTCTTGCGGCCGGTGCTTTCATGTTGGTTTCGGTGTTGGCGCTTGCCGGTGCGTTGATCTGGAGCGACTACCGGTCGACCTACGAGGCCGGGGAGTTGCGGGCCCGCTCGTCAGCGCATGTGGTTGCGGCCAGCTTCCAGTGGATTTTCGAGACCAGCAACCAGACCTTGCGCCGGCTCGATCTCGCGATGCAGCAGAACAATCTCGCTGCAATCCCGGATTCCATCGCAGACATCGATGAGATTGTCGGTGATCTGCCGCGCGGCTTTCAGTATGCGACCTATGATGCGGGCGGGAACCTGACTTATTCAAGCGTCGACGATGCGTCCCGCATCCGGGTGGAGGATCGCAATTATTTCCGCCGGCTGGTCAATGGTGAGGAGCAGGTGATCTCCGACCAGCTGGACGAGCGGCTGACCGGTGACAAGGTTTTCGTGATCGCGCGGCGGGTCACCGTGCTGGGAGAATTTGCCGGGGCCGTGAGTATTGCCGTGCCGGTTTCAGCGCTCGAGGAACTGTGGGAAACCATGCGCCTGTCGCCGGGCTCGTCGCTCAGTCTGTTGCGGTCCGACGGCATGGTAGTGGCGCGCTATCCGGCGCTTGAAGGCTCGACGAATGCCTCGTCCTCGCAGGTGTTCGAGGCAATCAAGGAAAGCCCGGAAGGCTCGTATTTCGCTGAATCTCCGCTTGATGGCGAAAACCGGCTGGTGGGGTACTGGCAGCTGGACGGCTGGCCGGTGATCGCCACTGCCGCGCTCGGCCCGAGCGATTTTCTGACCCCGTTCTGGACACGATTCCGTTTCTGGCTGCTGTTCGGCATTCCATCGCTTCTTGTGGTGGCCGGCTTGTTGATGTGGCTGGCGCTGTTGATCCGGCGCGACCAGGGACGCAGCCTGCAACTTGCGGAGTCCCTGCAGCGCAACGAGTTCCTGATGCGGGAAATCCATCACCGGGTGAAGAATAATCTGCAGGTTGTGTCCTCGCTGGTGCGGCTGCAAAAAATGCCGCGCGAGGAAAAGGAAAGCCTGACCAGCCGCATCTCGGCGATGGTGTCCATTCACGAGGAAGTCTACAAGTCCGACCAGTTCGAAACGATCACGGTCAGTCCCTATCTGACCCGGCTGGTCACCGACATATCGGGCGCCTACGGCGGACAGGCGGAAATCAACTATGATTTCGAAGAAATCACGTTGCCGGGTGACCGGGCGATGCAACTCGGCCTGCTGCTCAATGAACTTGTGTCCAACAGTTTCAAGCACGGCATAAAGTCTGAAGGCGGGAAGCTCGACATCTCCCTCAAGCGGATTGAGGATGACCAGATCGAACTGACGGTGCGTGACAATGGTCCGGGCTACGAGAAGGATGAGGCGACCGAGAACATGGGTAGCCGGCTGATTTCGGCGTTTGTCACTCAGCTCGGCGCCGAATATGAGGTGGCCAACGACAATGGTGCCGTCGCTCGGGTACGATTCAAGGCCTGAGATTCATGCGCCGCACGATCATTCCCCCGCAACTGCGCAGCGTTTACACCCAGTGGCATTTCGCGCCGGCGGTGGTCAGCAACGGGCTGATCTTCTGCTCGGGCATCGTGGGCACCAGTATTGATGGCGAGGCGCCGGGTGCCTCTGGACTGGCAGGTGCAGAGGCAATCCTGTCCGGCAATTCGGAAGCGGATATTGCCGCGCTGGTCGCGGTGGGTGATCCGGAGGCGCAATTCGCCACGGCGTTTGAGGCGCTTTCGGCGGTGCTGGCGGAGGCCGGTGCCACGCTTTCTGATGTGGTTGAACTGACCAGCTATCACGTGGACATGGCCCGGCACATGGGCACATTCATGACGGTCCGCGACCGTTATCTGAGCGAACCTTGGCCGGCCTGGACGGCGATCGGGGTCAGCGAACTGGCGGTGCCGGGCGGGCTGGTGGAACTCAGGGCCATTGCCTCGGCACCGGAAGGCTAGTCACTTTTCTGGCTGAGTTGCTCGTCGGCAAGCTTCTTGATTTCGGTGAGTTCGTCGATCGTGGTCTCGAGGTCCTTCTTCTGGGACCTGAGCAGATCGAGGCGGCTGTTGACCTTTTCCAGCAGCATTTCGGTCTGGGCCTTCTGGCTATTGTCGGCCTCATAAAGCGAGAGATACTCGGAAATATCCTTGAGTGAGAAACCCAGCCGCTTGCCGCGCAGAATGAGTTGAAGCCGGGCCCGGTCGCGGCGGCGGAACACACGGGTACCACCCACCCGCTTGGGGAAGATCAGCCCCTTTGATTCATAAAACCTTATGGCGCGGGTTGAGATGCCAAACTCGCGGGCCAGCTCTGTGATGGCAAAAAGGTCGGCGGTCTGGGCTTCGGGCTTATTCACTTGTTTCTTCATTCTCTTCGGGATGCTGCTGCGCATATTCCTCACGCAGCTCTTTTTTCGACAGTTTGCCGACCAGGGTCTTGGGCAGTTCATCCTTGAAGATGAACTCCTTTGGCATTTCGATCTTGGAAAGTTCGCCGGACAGGAAGGTCTTGAGTTCGGCGGCGGTAACGGAGTGGCCCTCTTTCAGCTTGATGAAGGCGACGGGCGCCTCGCCGCGATAGCCGTCCTTGACGCCGATGACATTGCATTCGTCGACAGCTTCATGACGATAAAGCGCTTCCTCGATGGAGCGTGGATAGACGTTGAAGCCCGAACAGATGATCAGGTCGGAAATACGGTCAACAAGAAACACGTAGCCGTCCTCATCAACATAGCCTACGTCGCCGGTGCGGAAATAGCCGTCGATGAATGCCGCTTCGGTGGCGTCGGGACGGTTGTAGTATCCGGTCATGACCTGCGGACCCTTGGTGACCAGTTCGCCACGCTCGCCAGGCTCGACCTGTTTTGAGGGGTCCTCGAGATCGATGAATTTCACGTCGGTTGCCGGCAGCGGCATGCCGATGGACATGGGCTTTGAGAGGACCCGCAGCGCGGCGCAACACACGACGGGTGAGCACTCGGTCAGCCCATAGCCCTCGGCCAGCAGTGCCGGAGATACTTTTTTGAACTCGGTGCGCGTTTCGTCGGCCAGAGCCGCGCCACCGGAAATGGCGACTTCGAGGCTTTCGAAATGCTCCGGCTTGACGGTGCGGTTGGTGGCGATGGCGTGCAGCAAGGTTGGCACGGCGGGAAGGATGTTGGGCCTGGTGCGCACGAAAAGATCGATCAGCGCCTTCATTTCAAATCTCGGCAGCATGACGACCTGGGCGCCGTTGCCGAGCGGCACGTTCATGCACACGGTCATGCCGAAGATGTGGAAGAAGGGCAGGATGGCGACCACCTTGGAAGGCGGATAGAAAATGCCGCATCCCCACTTGTCGATCTGGTCGACGTTTGCGGCAATGTTGGCGTGGGTCAAAAGGGCGCCCTTGGGCAAACCGGTGGTGCCGCCGGTATATTGCTGAACGGCCACGTCCTTCTGCGGATCGATTTTGGCCGGTTCCGGGGCATGTCCGGCCTCGACCAGATCCTTGAACCAGACAGTGTCGGCGGGCATGTGGGCCAGGTCACCGCGCTTGGCGATGGAAAAGAGCAGCTTCTTTACCGTCGGCAGGGCGTCGGGGAAGTGGCAGATGATCAGCTGCTTGACGTGGCCGGCCTTGTGCAGTTCCGCGGCCTTTTCGTGGATGACCTTGAGATCGAGGGTAATCAGAATGTCGGCGCCGGCGTGGGAGGTGATGTGGCTGAGTTCGCGCACCGAATAGAGCGGGTTGCAATTGACCACCGTGCCCCCGGCCAACAGCACCGCATAATAGGCGACCGGGAAGAAAGGCGTGTTGGGCAGCATGAGCGCGACACGGCTTCCCTTGGTCACGCCGTACTGTTTCTGAAGGGCGCCGGCGAGCGCGTGGATCTGGCTTTTCAGCGACCCGAAGCTTGTGGTTGAGCCCAGAAAATCGAGCGCGGTTGCTTCGGGGTCCAGATCGCACGCCTTGAGCACCTGCTCATGCACGGGCGTGGTGTTAATGGGAACGTCCCATTCAATGCCTTCCGGGTAGTTATTGACCCACGGGCGATAGGGCGCATCTGTCGTCATTGATAGCTCCTCCCAGGCAACCAACCTGTCAACTATTTCACGGCCTTACGTTAACGTCAAACCTCTGCCGCAAAGTTTTGCAAGGCAAACTCATATGGCCAAGGGGCACCCGCTGACGTAAAGTTGCTTGCCGGGCCGGGAGAGCCGAATTTGCGAAGTCCTGTCGCGGATGCCAGCTTGCGTCAGGCCGGGGCGGATGGTTGACGTTAACGTCAACCATGTTGTAGTTGAGGCATCAACGTTCCGGTGTGCCCGACACGCCCGAACCGGATTGCGGAGTTGATCATGGTATTCATCGCTCTTCTTGTCATTGCCGTGGCCGGGTTTGTGCTGGCCTACCACCGCACGCCGATCTGGCTGTGGGCGGCAGTGGCGCTGCTTTTGGGCATGATCGGCATGCTGGTGTTTGGTGCCAGTGGCGCGGTGGCCTGGACGCTGGCGGTCTTGCCGGCTGTGATCCTGGGCCTTTTTTCAATTCCGCTTTTCCGCCGTCAGGTTTTGACCGGTCCGGCCTTTGACATGGTGCGCAAGATCCTGCCGCGGGTCAGCCGCACCGAGCAGGAAGCGCTGGACGCGGGCACAGTTGGCTGGGATGCCGACTTGTTTTCGGGCCGGCCAAACTGGGATCATCTGCTCAAGATTCGCGGACTGACCCTGACCGAAGAGGAACAGGATTTCCTCGATGGTCCGGTCAATGAATTGTGCAAGCTGATCGATGACTGGGACACGCGGCACAACCGCGCCGACCTGTCGCCGGAGGCCTGGAAATACATGAAGGACAAGGGTTTCCTCGGCATGCTGATTGCCAAGGAGCATGGCGGTCTCGGATTTTCGGCGCAGGCGCAGTCGATGGTCGTGTCCAAGATTTCGAGCCGCTCGGTGGCCGCCGGTATCACGGTGATGGTGCCCAATTCATTGGGGCCGGGCGAGCTTTTAGAAAAGTACGGTACCGGCGCCCAGAAGGAAAAGTATCTGCAACGCCTCGCCAAGGGGCAGGAAGTGCCGTGCTTCGCGCTGACCGGGCCGCATTCGGGCTCGGATGCGGCAGGCATGCGCGATGTGGGTGTGGTCACACACGGCATGCATAACGGCGAGCGCGTTCTGGGCGTGCGGCTGAATTTCGACAAGCGCTACATTACGCTGGCGCCGGTGGCGACGCTGGTGGGCCTCGCTTTTGATCTGCACGACCCGGAAAACCATCTCGGCAAGGGCGAGCGCGTAGGCATCACGCTGGCGCTGATCCCCGCCGATCACCCCGGTGTGGAAATCGGTCGGCGCCACTATCCGGCACGCTCGGCCTTCATGAACGGCCCGATCAAGGGCGAAGACGTGTTCGTGCCGCTCGACTACCTGATCGGTGGCACCGAATATGCCGGGCAGGGCTGGCGCATGCTGATGGAGTGTCTGGCGACGGGCCGGGCGATTTCGCTGCCTGCGATCGGCTCTGTGTCGATCAAGGCCATGCTGCGGGTGACGAGTGCCTATGCCCGCATCCGCCGCCAGTTCGGCATTCCCATCGGGCTGATGGAAGGCGTGGCGGAGCCGATCGCCCGCATGGTCAAGTCGGCCTACATGTTCGAAGGCGCGCGGGCGCTGACCGCTTCGATGGTCGACGAGGGCCAGAAGCCGGCGGTGATTTCGGCGCTGTTGAAGTATCAGACGACCGAAGCGATGCGGTCGCGTTACGACGATGCCATGGACGTGCATGGTGGCCGCGCGGTGCAGGACGGACCGTCGAACTATCTGTTTTCGGGT
The DNA here is from genome assembly GCA_017794705.1 of Devosia sp. Lineage (GTDB taxonomy): Bacteria > Pseudomonadota > Alphaproteobacteria > Rhizobiales > Devosiaceae > IH3. Next base: position 2,622,747 of record CP051235.1, read on the forward strand.
TATCAGACGACGCCGGTGGCGATCACCGTCGAGGGCGCCAATATCCTGACGCGCACGCTGATCACCTTCGCGCAGGGCGCGCTCAGGGCGCATCCCTATCTTTATTCAGAAATATCCGCGGCGCAGATGGAGAACCGCCGCGAAGGCATCAAGGCGTTCGACAAGGCGTTCGCCGGGCACGTTTCCTTCATGCTGGGCAACATCACCGGCAGTTTCTGGCATGCGATCAGCTTTGGCCGTTTTGCCTCGACGCCGTTTGATCACCAGCTGGCGCACTGGTACCGGCAGTTGCATCGCTATGCCCAACACTTCGCACTGATCGGGGACTGGACCGTGGTGTTCCTGGGCGGTGACCTGAAGCGCAAGCAGCGCCTGTCGGGCCGGATGGCGGATGCGCTTTCCGAACTCTATTTCCTGTCGACCACGCTGAAGCGCTGGGAAGATGACGGGCGGATCGAGGAAGATTTGCCGATCATCGAGGCCATCGGGCGCGACCGGGTGGCGGCAATCGAATCGCATCTGACGTCGGTCATCGACAATTTTCCCAACACAGCGATGCGGCTGGCCATGCGATTCCTGGTGTTCCCGCTGGGGCGCCGCGCCAAAGGGTCGAGCGATCGCGAGAATTTCCGGCTTGGCCGAGCAGTGCTGGAGCCGTCGGCGCAACGCGACCGGCTGACGCGTGGGGTGTTTGTTACCCATGACATTTCGCAGCCGACTGGTGTTTTGGAAGACGCGCTGGTCAAGGTCGTGCGGGTGGCCGAGATTGAAAAGAAATTCGTCCGGGCGCTCAAGAAGGGCGAAATCTCGCAGCGGCTCGACCGTGACGCCATCACTGATGCGGTGGAAGCCAAGATACTTACAAATGAAGAAGCCGGTTTCCTAAGGCTTGCCGACGAGGCCACCGAGGCGGCGATCGCGGTCGATGATTTTGATCCTTCAGAACTGGCCCGCCAGAACCTGCCGGCCAAGGGCAAACACACGCAGGCCGCCGAATAGGAAGAAGTGAATTTGGCCTGCTGCGAAGCGCCGGGCCAGAGGGAGAGAAAATTTGGCCGCGACATCAACGCCGACCAAGACAGACAAGCCGCAACCGCCGCAACCGGTTTTGCCCAAGCTGAAGCACTGGCGCTTCGAGATCGATATCGAGCATATCGGCTGGCTGACCATCGACAATCAGTCCGGGCCGGTGAACACGCTTGGCAGCGAGGCGATCACCGAACTGGAAAAACTGGTGGCGCGGTTCGAGGATCTCGCCGCTTCCGATGAGTTGGTGGGAGTGGTCCTGCTGTCCGGCAAGGACAGCGGCTTTATTGCTGGCGCCGACATTTCCGAGTTCGACAATATGGTCGATGCGCCGGTGCTGACGGCGGCGCTCAACCGCACCCACGCGCTGTTTGAGCGCATCGAGCGGCTGGCTGTTCCGTTTGTTTCAGGCATCCACGGGTTCTGCCTTGGCGGCGGGCTGGAACTGGCATTGGCCACGCATTACCGGATTGCCGTCAACGACGACAAAACCCGGTTGGGATTTCCTGAGGTGAACCTGGGGATTTTTCCCGGCTTCGGCGGCACGGGCCGCTCGATCGAGGTCGCGGGGCCGGTGCCCGCCATGCAGTTGATGCTCACCGGGCGCCCGGTTCGCGCCGGCGCGGCGCGGGGCATGGGGCTGGTCGACAAGCTGGTCAGCCATCGCGACCAGTTGCGCTGGGAAGGCCGCAAGGCGGTGCTGGCCAAGAAACATGCGCAACGTGCGGGGTTCATGAAGCGGGTGATGGCGATGGGGCCGCTTCGTGGCTATGTTGCCAACCAGATGCGCCAACAGGCGGCAAAGAAGGCCAACAAGCTTCACTATCCGGCGCCCTACGGGCTGATCGATCTGTTCGAGCGGCATGGCGATGATCCGGTGGCCATGCGCAGGGGCGAGATCGCGGGCTTCGTGCCGTTGATGGCAACCGAAACCGCTACCAATCTGCGCCGGCTGTTTTTCCTCACCGAAGGTCTGAAAAAGCAGGGCGTGCGCGGCGCCGACAAGCCGGAGTTCCGGCGGGTGCACGTCATTGGTGCCGGGGTTATGGGTGGCGATATCGCCGCCTGGTGCGCCTATCGCGGCATGGCAGTAACGCTTCAGGACCTCGACATGGAGCGCGTTCAGCCGGCGCTAGATCGGGCCAAGGGCCTGTTCAAGAAGCGGCTGAAAAAGAAACAGGCGGTCAATGCCGCCCTGTCGCGGCTGGAAGCCGATGTCGAGGGCAAGGGCGTGGCCCGCGCCGATGTGATCATTGAGGCGGTGGTCGAAAACCTCGATATCAAGCGCAAGATTTTCTCGGAAGTTGAAGTGAAGGCCAAGCCCACGGCGGTGCTTGCCTCAAACACTTCCTCAATCGAACTTGAACGGATCGCCGAGGGTCTGAAAGACCCATCCCGGCTGATCGGGCTGCATTTCTTCAATCCGGTTGCGCAGTTGCCGCTGGTCGAAGTCATCCGGTCAAATCTCAACGACGACAAGGCGGTGGCGATCGGCTGTTCGTTTGCGACCGCAATTTCCAAGAGCTCCGTCGTGGTCAAAAGCGCACCCGGCTTCTTGGTCAACCGAGTGCTGATGCCCTACATGCTGGGCGCAGTGAACCGGCTGGAACAGGGGGAAAAGCCCGAAGTGCTCGATGCGGCGGCAGTCGCTTTCGGAATGCCGATGGGGCCGATTGAACTGATGGACGTGGTCGGGCTCGATATCGGGCGCAACGTGGCGACGGAACTGGGCCATGAGGTTCCCGAGGACAGCCGCTTCGCCAAGCTTCTCGCCGAGGGTCACCTCGGCCGGAAGACCGGGCGCGGCTTTTACCGCTGGAACAAGGGCAAGGCGCAGAAATCGGGTTCACCGGACCGCGCCAACCTTCACGAACTGGGCCGTGACCTCGTCAAGCCGCTGGTCGATGCCTGCGAGGTTTGCGTGGCCGAAGGCGTGGTCGCCTCGGCGGACCTGGCGGATGTCGGCGTCATCTTGGGCACCGGTTTTGCGCCCTTCCTCGGCGGGCCGCTGACCGCCCGCAAACACGGCAAGGCATAGGAACAGATCATGGCAGCACCAGAGACAAAATTGCGCCGGATCGCCATTGTGGGCAGTGCCCGCGTGCCGTTTCAGCGCGCCTACACAGGCTATGAAGACGAGACCAATCTGAGCCTGATGACCGGCGCCTTGACGGGGCTGGTTGCCAAATATGGGCTCAAGGGTCAACGGATCGGCGAGGTGATGGGCGGTGCGGTGATCAACCACTCGCGCGATTTCAACATCGCCCGCGAGTCCCTGCTCAACGCCGGCCTGTCGCCCAACACGCCGGGCACGACGCTGCAAATTGCTTGCGGCACGAGCCTGCAGGCGGCGATCACGCTGGGCGCCAAGATCGCCACTGGCGAGATTGACAGTGGCATTGCGGTGGGCAGCGACATCGTTTCCGACAGTCCGATCGTGTTCGGCAACAAGTTCCAGCACCGGTTGCTGAAACTCAGCCGGGCCCGCTCGCTGGGCGAACGGCTGGGGGTGTTCAAGGGGTTCTCATTTGGCGAGTTGGCGCCGGTTGCGCCCTCTGTCAACGAACCTCGGACCGGTCTGTCCATGGGTCAACACTGCGAACTCATGGCGCGCGAGTGGGGCATCACCCGCGAGGCGCAGGATGCGTTTGCGCTTGCCAGTCATCTGAATGCCGCAAAGGCATATGATGAAGGGTTTCATGATGACCTGGTGGTGCCGCATGCCGGCATTGTCAGGGACAATAATGTGCGCGCCGACACCAGCCTTGAAAAGATGTCGACGATGAAGCCGGCCTTCGACAGGAAATCGGGTCAAGGCACACTGACGGCAGGCAACTCCACACCGCTCACCGACGGTGCTTCCTCAGTGCTTCTGGCGTCTGAAGAGTGGGCGGCGGAACGCGGTCTGCCGGTCATCGGCTATCTGACGATGGGGCAGGTTGCCGCCAATGATTTCGCGCATGGCGACGGGCTGCTGATGGCGCCGACGATTGCAGTCTCCGACATGCTGAACCGGGCCGGTCTGGGGTTCAAGGATTTCGATCTTTTCGAGCTGCACGAGGCGTTTGCCGCACAGGTGCTGTGCACGCTAAAGGCCTGGCAGGACAAGGAGTACTGCAAAACTGTGTTGGGCCGCAGCCGGGTGATGGGCAAGATCGATCCGGCAAAGATCAACATCAAGGGTTCAAGTCTCGCCTACGGTCATCCGTTCGCTGCAACCGGCGCCAGAATTCTGGGACATACCGCCAAGCTGCTGCAGGTCGAAAACAAGAATAGAGCGCTTATTTCCGTGTGTACCGCGGGTGGTATGGGTGTCGCGGCCATTGTTGAACGGACGTAAGCGGAAAGGTGCTTGCCAAAGGGTAAGGGTTCTGAATAGGCTGGGTTCAGGAGCGGGCGTATTCAGCGCTCCGCTCACGCAAACAAGCCCGTCGGTGCCAGCCGCCGAACGGGCATTTTAAGTAAAACATATGGGAGAGTGGTCATATGACTAAACACACACTTCTTCGCAGCTCAGCGATTGCGCTGGGCGCGGCAAGCTTCGCGCTGCTCGGCACCTCGGCATTCGCTGCCATGGTACCGGCTGACGTGACGCTGGCCGAAGACCAGACGTTCACCTATCGCGTCCTCGACGAGCACAGCTCGGTCGACCCGCAGATCGTGGAAGACGTTTCGGGTTCTGAAATCGTCCGCGACCTGTTCGAGGGCCTGCTGAACCAGAACGCCGCCGGCGAATTGGTCCCGGGCGTTGCTGAAAGCTGGGAAGCCAACGAGGACAACACCCAGTGGACATTCACCTTGCGCGACAACGCGATGTGGTCCGACGGCACCCCGGTCACTGCCGGTGACTTCGTCTACTCCTGGCGTCGCCTGATCGACCCGGAAACCGCTTCGCCTTACGCTTGGTTCGGTGAACTGATGTCCATCCAGGGCGCTGGCGCCATCATCAATGGCGAAGCTGCAACTGACACGCTCGGCGTTGAAGCCACCGACGATCACACGCTGGTGGTGAATCTGTCGGCTCCGCTGCCGTACTTCCCTGCCATGACCACGCATGCTTCGACCTTCCCCTCCCCGAGCTGGGTGATCGAAGAACACGGCGACGAGTGGACCCGTCCGGAAAACATCGTTTCCAACGGTGCCTATGTGCTGTCCGAGCATGTGCCGAACGAACGTTCCGTGCGCGTGCGCAACGACATGTATTGGGACAATGAGCACACCGTGATCGAGGAAGTGACCGCGCTGGTCATCAACGACGAAAACGTTGCCCTGACCCGCTACATGGCTGGCGAACTGGACCGCACCGAAGTGCCGACCGGTGAATTCCCGCGGTTGCAGGAAGAGTATCCGGACCAGGCCATTTCGTTCCCGCGCCTGTGTAACTACTACTACAACTTCAACCTCGGCCCGAACGGTCCGGAGGCCCTGCAGGACGTCCGCGTCCGTCAGGCTCTGAGCCTTGCCGTTGACCGCAATGTCATCACCGACCAGGTGCTGCAGGGTGGCCAGATCCCGGCTTACACGTTCACACCGGGTTCGACGGCCAACTTCACGGTTCCGGATGTTCCGTTCGCCCAGATGACCCAGGCCGAGCGTGATGCCCGTGCCGTGGAACTTCTGGCCGAAGCTGGCTACGGTCCGGACAATCCGCTGACGCTGGACATCCTGTACAATACGTCTGATGCACACGCCGAAATCGCAACGGTGATGGCCCAGATGTGGACCCAGAAACTGGGCGTGCAGACCACACAGTCCAACATGGAATGGCAGACCTTCCTTGAGGTCCGCGGTGAAGGCGAATACGAAGTTTCGCGCGGCGCATGGTGCGGCGACTACAACGAAGCTTCCACGTTCCTTGACCTGCTGACGACGCCTTCGGGCTACAATGACGCGAAGTATTCCAACGAGGAAGTCGACGCGCTCATGCAGGAAGCCAAGACCATGTCCGATCCGAGTGCAAACTACACGCGCGTCGAAGAGATCGTGGCTGAAGAAATGCCGGTGATCCCGGTTTATCACTATGCTGGCGTTTACATGATGGATGAGGGCATCGTTCCGTCCTGGCCCGTCAACAACGTCGAGCAGAACTGGTACTCCAAAGACCTGTACCGGGTCGCTCAGTAAGCAATACGGCTAAACGGGGCCCCGCGCGCACAGCGCGGGGCCTCAAGCTGTTTTTCCGCGAGTGCGTCAATCGACCCCTTGCGGAAAGACCGCACTCAGGCCAGTGCAATGCGCGCGCGCGTTCCATCGCTGTCATCTGTTGATCTGCAGCGGGCTTCAAGTGGGGAAGCCATACGGAAAGCTGACGCGGGCTCTGGCGTAAAAGGTCCAGCGACATGTTCAATTTCGTCCTGAGAAGGCTTGGCATCGCCATACCGACGATGCTCCTGCTCATCATCTTTTCATTCATCATGATGCACGCCGCGCCCGGTGGCCCGTTCAATTCAGAACGGCCCTTGCCGCCGCAGGTGCTGGCGAACATCGAGGCCCGCTACGGGCTCGACAAGCCGTTGCCGGTGCAGATGTTCGACTATGTGGTTGCCATCGTGACCCAGTTCGATTTCGGCCCTTCGTTCCGCTACGCGGACCGTTCGGTGAACGACATTATTGCCTTGGGTTTTCCGGTGACCCTGACCTACGGGCTCTGGTCCTTCGTGGTGGCGGTGACGGTGGGCGTCTCGCTTGGCGTGGCGGCGGCCGTCTACCACAACAGCTGGCTGGACTATCTGGCGGTGGGCGTTTCCATCGGCGCGCAGGTGCTGCCCAACTTCGTAATGGCGCCCATTCTCGTGCTGGTCTTCACGCTCTGGCTTGGTCTTTTACCGGGCGGCGGCTGGAACGGCGGGCAGTGGAACCACGTCATCATGCCGGTCATCGCGCTCAGTACGAGCTACATGGCCAATATCGCGCGCATCACCAGGTCGTCGATGCTGGAAGTGCTGCACTCCAATTTCATCCGCACGGCGCGGGCCAAGGGCCTGCCGCAGCGCCGGATCATCTGGACGCATGCACTGAAACCAAGCCTGTTGCCGGTGATTTCCTATCTCGGCCCGGCCTTCGTCGGCATGATCACCGGTTCGGTTGTGGTCGACGTCTATTTCTCGACCGGCGGCATCGGCCAGCTGTTCGTCAATTCCGCCCTGACCCGAGACTATTCGGTGATGATGGGCATCACGATCCTGTTCGGGGCACTGACCATCTTTTTCAACATGGTGGTCGACGTGCTCTACGCCTGGATTGATCCCAAGATCAGGCTGTAGGAGCGGGTATCATGTTTGCAAATACCAAAAAGGTCGAAGAATTCGCCGAGAACATGGCCTCCGTCGACACGGTGAAGGGGCGGTCGCTGTGGCAGGACGCCATGGGCCGCTTCCTCAAGAACAAGGCAGCGGTGACCAGCGTCATTCTTTTGGGGCTGATTCTGCTGTTCTCGTTCGTGGGGCCCTATTTCGCGCAGTGGACCAACGAGGAAATCGACTGGAGCACACTCGGCGCGGTCGCCGAAAAGGGGCGCCCCTCGATCGAGTCCGGCCACTATTTCGGCACTGACGATCTGGGACGTGACCTTTATTCGCGCGTTATCCAGGGGACGCAGGTCTCGTTGATGGTGGGTGTTGTCGGTGCCCTGATCGCCGTGATCGTGGGTACGCTTTATGGCGCCATCGCCGGTTATTTCGGCGGGCGCGTGGACAGCGTCATGATGCGTGCTGTCGATATCCTGATGGCCATTCCCTACATGTTCATCCTGATCCTGTTGCTGGTCGTGTTTGGCCGCTCGATCATCATGCTGTTCGTGGGCATTGGGCTGGTCAGTTGGCTCTCTATGGCGCGTATCGTGCGCGGGCAGACGCTGACCATCAAGAACAAGGAATTCGTCGAGGCGGCGATTGCCACCGGCGTGCCGAGTTTCATCATCATCCTCAGACACATCGTGCCCAACCTGTTGGGCGTGGTGGTTGTCTATGCGACGCTGCTTGTGCCCGAGATGATCCTGACCGAGAGCTTCATCTCTTTCCTGGGACTCGGCGTTCAGGAACCGAACACCTCGTGGGGCGCGCTGATCTCCGACGGCGCCGGCACGATCCAGTACGGCACCTTGTGGCAGCTCCTGTTCCCGCTGTTCTTCTTCGTGGTGTCGCTGTTTTCCTTCTACTTCATTGGTGACGGGCTGCGTGACGCGCTCGATCCCAAGGACCGCTGAGTGAGGCTTTGAGATGAGTTTGCTTGAAGTCAAGGATCTGTCGATCTCGTTCGAAATCACCGACGGTACGGTGAACGCGGTCAACGGGTTGAGTTTTGATATCGACGCGGGCCAGACACTGGCCATCGTGGGCGAAAGCGGGTCGGGCAAGAGCCAGACCGTGTTCGCCGCGATGGGGCTTCTGGCCGATAATGGCACGGCGAAGGGCAGCATCAAGTTTGGCGATCTGGAACTGATCGGCATGTCCGAACAGCGGCTGAACAAGGTGAGGGCCGAACAGATCGCGATGATCTTCCAGGACCCGATGACCTCGCTCAATCCCTACATGCGCATCTCCGATCAGATGGTCGAGGTGCTCATGCAGCACAAGAAGATGAACAAGTCCGACGCGCTGAAGGAAAGCATCAAGATGCTGGAAGCGGTGCACCTGCCGGACGCCAAGAGCGTCATCCGGCGCTATCCGCACGAATGCTCGGGCGGCATGCGCCAGCGCATCATGATCGCCATGGCCCTCTTGTGCAGGCCCAAGCTTTTGATCGCCGACGAACCGACGACCGCGCTCGACGTGACGGTGCAGGCCCAGATCATGACGCTTTTGAGCGACGTGCAGAAGGAATTCGGTACGGCCATTATCCTGATCACCCATGACCTGGGTGTTGTCGCCGGCTCGTGCCGCGAAACGCTGGTCATGTACGGTGGGCGAGTGATGGAGTTTGGCAAGACCAAGGATATCTTTGCCAGTCCGGGGCACCCCTATACGAAGGGGCTGCTCAGTGCCATTCCGCGGCTTGATACGGAAAATGCCGAATTGGCTTCAATTCCCGGCAATCCGCCCAATGCCATGACCCTGCCCAAGGGCTGTCCGTTCGCCGGGCGCTGCGCACACACGATGGACAAGTGCTGGGACGTGATGCCGGCGCTCGAGCCGTTTGCCGAGGGCACCCGGCTGCGCGCCTGCCACCTGCCGCTTGAGGAAATGAACTGATGAGTGAAGCAGAAACCCTTTTGCGTGTGGAAGACCTCAAGGTCTATTTCGACATCCGCCCCGAAGGCGCCATGCCATGGACCAAGTCGCTGAAGCTCAAGGCGGTCGACGGGGTCAGCTTTGACCTGAAGGCCGGCGAGACGCTCGGGATCGTCGGCGAATCCGGCTGCGGCAAGTCCACTTTGGCGCGCGCTGTCATTTCCATGGTGCCTGCGGAGTCCGGGCACATCGTCTGGCTCGGCAAGGATCTGGCAGGCAAGACTGGCGATGCCATCCGGCCGGTCCGCCGTGAAATCCAGATGATTTTCCAGGACCCGCTGGCCTCGCTCAACCCGCGCATGACCATTGGCGACATCATCTCCGAGCCACTGTGGACACATCATCCGAAGATGAAAAAGGCCGAGGTAAAGCTCAAGGTCGAGGACATGATGCGCAAGGTCGGGCTGTTGCCCAACCTGATCAACCGCTATCCGCATGAGTTCTCAGGTGGCCAGTGCCAGCGTATCGGCATTGCCCGGGCGCTGATCCTTGAACCCAAGCTGATCATTTGTGACGAGCCTGTCTCGGCCCTCGACGTGTCCATTCAGGCCCAGGTGATCAACCTCCTGCAGAGCCTGCAGGACGAGTTGGGCCTGTCGCTGATCTTCATTGCCCACGACCTCAGCGTTGTGAAGCATATTTCAGACCGGGTCATGGTGCTGTATCTCGGCAATGGCTGCGAGATCGCCACCTCCAAGGACCTTTATGCGCATCCGCGGCATCCCTATACGCGGCTGCTGATTTCAGCAGTGCCGATTCCGGACCCTTCGATTGAGCTCAGCCGCGAGGTGGAATTGATCAAGGGCGAGCTGCCGTCGCCGCTTAATCCGCCCTCGGGATGCGTTTTCCGGACCCGCTGTCCGAAGGCTCAGCCGCTTTGCGCGGAGGAAAAACCGAAAATGGAGGAAAAGTCGGACGGGCATTTTGCCGCCTGCCATTTCCCCGACTGATTTGTGAACGCCGGACCCGATGGCCCGGCGTTTGCTGCCGCCCGGCGTTGACATGGGTGCCCAATGGCCCTATATCCAGCGCCAGTTTGCGGGCGCTCGGCGCCCCTTTATTTTTGCCTCACAGGGGTTGGACATGAAAATCCGGAATTCGCTACGTGCGCTGATGGGCCGGCACCGCGACAACAAGCTTGTCCGCCGCCGGGGCCGTTACTACATCATCAACAAGGTCAACAAGCGCTTCAAGGCCCGTCAGGGCTAAGCTTGTTGGACTCTGTCCGAGTTTGAAAGACCCGCCATTCAGGCGGGTTTTTTGTTGGCTGATCAGGCGAGCTTCGCCAGCAGCCGCACCCATGACCTGATGCCCTTGTGAAAGCTTTCGAGGTCATATTTCTCGTTGGGGGAGTGGACGGCATCGTCCTCACGGCCGAAGCCGATCATCAGGGCATCGAGCCCGAGGTATTTCTTTATCGATTCCACTGCCGGGATCGAGCCGCCGCCACCGTGCAATACGGGTTCACGCCCCCATTCCTCGGTCAGCGCCTGTTTGGCGTGTTCCATGTAAGGGCCGTCGAAGGGAACGGCGACCGCCGAGGCGGCGCCGTGATCGGCAAAAGTCACCTTGCAGTCAGGGGGCAGGTTTTTGCGGATATGGGCGTGGAAGGCGGCGCGGATTTTTTCCGGATCCTGATCGGCCACCAGCCGGAAGGAAATCTTGGCGCTGGCCTTCGCCGGAATGACGGTCTTGAAGCCCTCGCCGGTGTAGCCGCCGGAAATGCCATTGATCTCGCAGGTCGGGCGGGCGTTGACCTGTTCAAAGACCGTGCGGTCCTTTTCGCCTGCCGGGGTGGTGAGGCCGACATCACCGAGAAAGCGTTTCTCGTCGAAATCCAGGCCCTTCCACATCTCGCGTATGTCGTCGGGCGTTTCGACCACATCGTCGTAGAAGCCTTCGATGGTGACGCCACCTTCATTGTTGCGCAGGCCGGCGATCAGTTCGGCCAGCACCTGGTTGGGGTTGCAGGCGGCGGAACCGTATCCGCCGGAATGCAGGTCGCGGGTGGCGCAGGTGATCGTCATCTCCTCGGCGACAAGACCGCGCAAGCCGGTGACGATGGCGGGGGTCTTGGGGTCCCACATGCCGGTGTCGCAGACCAGCGCCAGATCGGCCCTGTAGGCATCCGCGTTGGCCCTCACGAACGGCGCGAAGTTTTTTGATGCTGATTCTTCCTCGCCTTCGATCAGGAAGCTGAGGCCGATGGGCAGGCTGCCGGTGACGGCCAGAAAGGCGCGGCAGGCTTCGAGGAACGTCATCACCTGACCCTTGTCGTCGACGGCGCCGCGGGCAAATATCTTGCCGTCATTGAGCACCGGGTCGAACGGGTCTGTGTTCCAAAGCTCGATCGGGTCGACGGGTTGAACGTCATAGTGCCCGTAGAAGACGGCGTTCAATCCATCGGGTTTCCGCGCATGACCGGTGACCATGGGATGACCATCGGTCTCACCGATGGAAGCGTCGACGCCTTGCGTTCCGAGTTCATCGACCAGCCATTGAGCCGTCTTGCGGCACTCGCCGGCATAGGCCGGGTCAGTTGAGATGGAGGGAATGCGCAGCAGCCCGAAGAGCCGTTCGAGACTGTCATCGATATGAGCATCAACGTGCTCCAGTATCGCGTCGACCTGGTTCGGTTCGAGGGCCATGCAGCGCTCCTGTCAGGTGTTGTTACGACGATCCCTTGCCGTCCTGAGCGACGAAGGCGATGCGCAGCATGTTGGTGGCACCGGGGGTGCCCAGCGGCACGCCGGCGGTGATGGCGACACGGTCGCCGGGGCGGGCGAAGCCTTCGGCGTAGGCCATCGCACAGGCGGCGTCGACCATGCCTTCCAGCGAGTTGGATTCTTCCATCTGCACCGTGTGCAGGCCCCAGACCAGCGACAGGCGCCGCACGGCGCGGATGTTGGGCGAAAGGGCGATGATCGGCTGGTAGGGCCGCTCACGGGCAGCGCGAATGGCGGTGGAGCCCGAGGAGGTATAGGTGACGATCGCGGCCAGATCGAGGGTTTCGGCGACCTGCCGGGTGGCGGCGGAGATGGCGTCAGCGGCGGTCGCCTCGGGTTGATGCGACTGGGCGCGGATGATGGCGGGATAGTTGACGTCGGTCTCCACCTCGACGGCGACCTTGTTCATGGTCTCGACCGCCTCGACGGGGAACTCGCCGCTGGCCGATTCCGCCGACAGCATGATCGCATCGGCACCCTCGAACACGGCGATGGAGACGTCTGAGACCTCGGCGCGGGTGGGCACCGGAGACGAGATCATCGATTCCAGCATCTGGGTGGCCACGACCACCGGCTTGCCGAACCTGCGGGCCGTGCGGATCATGCGCTTCTGCAATCCGGGAAGCTTTTCGAGGGGCATTTCGACGCCCAGGTCACCGCGGGCGATCATGAAGGCGTCACAAAGTTTGATGATCTCTTCGAGCCGCTGCACGGCCTGCGGCTTTTCGATCTTGGCCAGCACACCGGCCTGGCCCTGGACGATCTTTCTGACCTCGATAATGTCCTCGGGGCGCTGCACGAAGCTGAGCGCCACCCAGTCGACATTGAGTTCGAGCGCCCGCAGCAGGTCGGCATGATCCTTGTCGGTCATGGCGCCGACGCTCAACAGCGAATCCGGCACCGAGACGCCCTTGCGGTTGGACAGGGTGCCGCCATGCAGCACCTCGGTAACGATCTTGCCGTCCTCGACCGCCGTCGCCTTCAACTCGATCCGCCCGTCATCGAGCAGCAGCCGGTGCCCCGGTTCGACCGCCTCGAATATCTCCGGGTGTGGCAGGTAGACCCGGTCCACCGTGCCTTCGGTTTCGTCATTGTCGAGCGTGAAACGGGCGCCGTCCTCCAGTTCCACGGCATCACCGGCAAACTTGCCAACGCGGATCTTGGGGCCCTGCAGGTCAACCAGAATGCCGAGCGGATGGTTGAGGTCGGCTTCAACGGCCCGGATCTTGCTGACGAGGTCCGCCAGCACATCGTGGCTTGAATGGCTCATGTTGATGCGGAACACGTCCGCACCCGCCTTGGCCAGTTTGGCAATCATCTTCTCGTCGCGGGACGCCGGGCCCAGCGTGGCGAGTATCTTCACACGGCGATGACGTCTCATTCGCTGCCTATGTTTTCCTGGTCAGGGTCCAGCTGTTCGACATCATCAGTTGAGGCGCCGCTGGCGTTGGCTTCCGTGAGCTGCAGCGTCCAGTTCTGCCGCTCACCCGTATCGACTTCGAAAAATCCTGTCCGCTCGTAGCCTCTCGCCAGACAATCTTCAACGCCAAATATGGTGAAGCTCTCGTCCTGGGTGCACATGTAGACCTCGCCGTCCCAGGTTCCGCCCCCGATATCGTCCGCTGCAAACAGATAGAAATAACGGGCGTTGAGCTCACCCTGAAACACGGTGGCACAGTCACTGGGCGGGGCGATCCACCAGCCCTCGGACTGCCAGCCGCGCTCGGCGCGATAGCCGAGTGCAACCGATATCGGATTTGACGTGGTGTTGCAGACACGCAAGTCGGCCAGGGCCTGCGTTGCTGCAAACGGCGTCAGTGAGCCTGCAAAGGCAAGCATTGCGATGATCGGCAGAACAGGGCGGGGCAAAATGGTTTTGCGGCTCATGGCTTTGGTGTCACCGTTCATGCAAAAGCGGGTCGGGAGTGTCAATCGCTAGTGCGCCCTTTTGGCGAAATTACGGGTGGATGACGCCTATCGCGAAGCGCCGGTGTGGATAGCGTGGCAAATGACTTGATCGCGCCGGGTGAACCGGCTTGAACAGGCCCCCAAGCAAGAGGAATTGTACATGTCTGACATTGGAGTGGGCCGCGACCAGTTGCGCGCCTTTATCGAGCGGATCGAGCGGCTTGAAGAAGAGAAAAAGGCCATCGCCGATGACATCAAGGAGGTCTATGCCGAGGCCAAGGGCAACGGGTTCGACACCAAGGTGATGCGTCAGATCGTCCGCATCCGCAAGCAGGACACCAATGAGCGCATGGAGCAGGAGGCGATCCTCGATACCTATATGCATGCGCTCGGCATGGCGATGCAGAACACCGGCAACGACAATTAGGATTGCGGCGCGGGGCGCTCCGAAAAAGCGCGGAAGCTCTTCAGCGTAAGCGGCAGCATGGTGGCGCCAAGGTAGATCAGGCCGGCGGCGAGCAATGCCGCATTCAGTCCGAATACAGAGATCATGGCGCCGGCGGCCAGTCCGCCGAGCGGCATCAGCGTAAAGCAGAGCGCGGTCACCAGCGAACTGACCCGGCCGACCAGCGGTCTGGGGATGCGTTCAAAGATCACTGCCGACAGGATCGGGTTCAAAAATCCCGATGAGAACCCGGCGATGGCCACCACGCTCAAAACAGTGGCCAGCGGCACGTCAAGCATGAAAATGATGAAGCGCGGCAGGCCGGTGATCAAGAAGGCCGTAAAATAGACTGTCAGGCGGGGAAGGCGCTGGGCCAGTCCGGTGGCAACCGCGGCGCCCAGAACCGAGAAACCTGAAAAGCAGGCAAATACAAACCCAAGTATCGCGGCGCCTTCGCCCGATGATTCAACCCAAACGGGGATCATGACGCTGAATGCGCCCTGATCGACGAAGTTGGTGATGGCCAGCATGACGACGATGCCGACCAGCACTGCATCGCCCTTCAGAAACCGCCAACCGGTGCGGAGTTCCTCCAAGTAGCCCAAGGGTTCGGGCTTTTCATTCTCGGTTGCCGCGTTGAGCCGCGAAGAGATGCCGAATGCCACCACCAGCGCAGAGGCACCGAGGGCGAACACGTTGAAGCCCAGCGCCAGGGCCGGCCCCATCAGCGCCACCAATCCGCCTGCAACCGCCGCGCCGATGGTTGAAGCCAGCCGTTCGATGGTGCCGGTGACGCCGGTCGCCCGTTCGAGCGGCAGGTTTCCCGCCTCGGCGATGGCGGGCACCATGGCGTGCTTGGCCGATTCGGCCGGGCCGCGCAGGGCGCCCATGATGGCAACGAGGGGAAGCAGCACATAGATCGACAGGCCGCCGGTCAAATGGAGCAGGGGCACCAAGGCAATCGTGACCATCGAGGTCAGATCACCGGCAATGGAAATGGTGCGGGCGCCGAGCCGGTCGATGAAAGGGCCGCCCAGCGCCTTGGCGGCGACATAGGGCAGCATTTCGGCAAAGGCCACCAGACCCGTCAGGAAGGGGTCCTGTGTGGTGGTCAGTACCAGCCAGGGAATGGCGATCATCGACAGGCGGGTGCCGGTCAGCGAAAAGACTTCCGCCAGAGCCAGGGCAAAGAAGGCGCGGGTCACTGGTCTTTGTCCTTCTCGCCGAATCCGGGGTGCGGAAAGGCGTGGAGGATGACGGTGAAGGGCCGGGCGCCTTCCGGCGTTGCCTGGCCCAGCGGCGGGGAGGCGGCCATGGCTTCCTGAAGCAGGGCCTCGATCCTTTTGGTCAGGCCCTCGCCCTGTTCAGCGGTCAGCGCAAGGATGTAGTCACTGGCCGTCGAGGCCCGGCGCCATTCGACCGGCAATGTGCGATGGGCGTCATGCGCACGCTGCATCTGCTGGGCATGCCCGGACAGCACCGCCTGGGTCATGGCCATTCCGGCTTCGAAATCATCGCCCGCCTGGGCCGTCGTGTCGTAGCGGGTGGATTCATGGGCGGCCCGCCACCAGCGGTCGCGCTGATCGCCCAGATCGTCGGCCGCCTCAATGAACTCGTGCCTCGCCAACTGCCGCAAGTGATAGCTGGTGGCGCCGGAATTGAGCCCCAGGCGTTTGGCGAGTTGCGTCGCCGTGGCCGGACCGTCGACGCGCAACAGGCCGAGCATGCGAAGCCGCATCGGATGTGCCAGTGCCTTCAGGGCCACCGGGTCCGGAACAGCGCTTTTGACCTCACGTTTCTCTTGACTGCGTGGCATGTATCACCTCGTTTCGAGGCGGCATAACATTGCAAAGTAATCTTTGCAAAGATTTGTTTGCAATTTTAACCCGTCGAACTGCCGGGTTCGACAGACCAGACTCCGGTCTAGGCGGGGTCGCGGGAAATGGCGGCGAGGGTGCGGCTGGCTTTTTCCGAGCCCTGCAGGGCGTTCAGCGCGGTGGCGACGATGCCGGCCCGGTCGAGACCAGCGCGGGCATACATGTCGGATTGCGAGGCGTGCTCGTAGTTTTCGTCGGGCAGCATCAGCGGGCGGAACTTGAGGCCCTGATCCATCATGCCTTCGCGGGCGAGCCAGGTGGCAAGGTGCGATCCAAAACCGCCGATGGCGCCTTCCTCGATGGAAATCAGCACCTCGTGGGACTTGGCCAGGCGCCGCACAAGGTCCTGGTCGAACGGCTTGGCGAAACGGGCGTCGGCGACGGTTGCGCTCAACCCGAGTGCCGCCAGCTGTTCGGCGGCGGCCAGTGCCTCGCCCAGCCGGGCGCCATAGGAGATGATGGCAATCGCGTTGCCTTCGCGTAGCACCCGGCCCTTGCCAATGGCGAGCGGCGAGCCCTGTTCGGGCATCTCGACACCCAGCCCTTCGCCCCGTGGATAGCGCAGCGCAATCGGACCCTGATCGTAGGCGGCGGCGGTTGCCACCATATGTTTGAGTTCAGCTTCATCGCCTGCGGCCATCAGCACCATGTTGGGCAGGGTGCCGAGGTAAGCCGTGTCATAGCCGCCGATGTGGGTAGGCCCGTCGGCGCCGACATAGCCGGCCCGGTCAATGGCGAAGCGCACCGGCAGCTTTTGCAGGGCAACGTCATGCACCACCTGGTCATAGGCGCGCTGCAGGAAGGTGGAATATATGGCGCAGAACGGCTTCATACCGTCCGCCGCCAATCCGGCCGCGAAAGTCACCGCATGCTGTTCGGCAATGCCGACGTCAAAGGTTCTGGCGGGAAAGATCTCGCCGAACTTGTCGAGCCCGGTGCCCGACGGCATGGCTGCATTGATGGCGACAATCCGGCTGTCGTTGGTCGCTTCGTGGATCAGGCTCTGGGCGAACACCGACGTGTAGGAGGGGGCGTTGCTCGGGGCCTTGGACTGGGCGCCGGTGATGACATTGAAGCGTGAGACGCCGTGATACTTGTCGGCGGCGCTTTCGGCGGGGGCATAGCCCTTGCCCTTCTTGGTGACCACATGCACCAGGATCGGGCCATTGCCCGCGTCGCGCACATTGCGCAGCACCGGCAGCAGATGGTCGAGATTGTGCCCGTCGATGGGGCCGACGTAGAAGAACCCCAGTTCCTCGAACAGGGTGCCGCCGGTCCAGAAGCCGCGGATATATTCCTCGGTCTTGCGGGCCTTGTCCTGGAAGAACTTCGGCAGACGGTCGGCGATGTTCTTGGCGGTTTCGCGCACCCCGCGATAGGCCGGGCCGGAAACCAGCCGCGCCAGGTAGGCCGACATGGCGCCGGTCGGCGGGGCGATCGACATGTCATTGTCGTTGAGAATGACGATCAGCCGCGCATCCATAGCGCCGGCATTGTTCATGGCTTCATAAGCCATGCCGGCGGACATGGCGCCATCGCCGATCACGGCGATGCAGTTGCGCTTTTCGGACTTCATCTCGGCGGCCACGGCCATGCCGAGCGCGGCGGAAACCGAGGTCGAGGAATGACCGGCGCCGAACGGGTCATATTCGCTCTCTTCGCGGCGGGTGAAGCCGGAGAGGCCATCCTTGGCACGCAGCGTGCGGATGCGGTCGCGGCGGCCGGTCAGCACCTTGTGGGGGTAAGCCTGGTGACCTACGTCCCAGATCAGGCGGTCTTGCGGCGTGTCGAACACGGCGTGCAGGGCCACCGTCAATTCGACGACGCCAAGGCCCGCGCCCAGATGTCCGCCGGTCACCGAGACGGCATCGATCACCTCGGCGCGCAATTCGTCCACGACCTGCTGCAGCTCGGCCTTGTTCAGGCCACGCAAGTCAGCGGTTTGCTTGATCGTGTCGAGCAGAGGTGTGGCAGGCGGTGTCGAAGTCAAATCCAAAATTCCGCACAAGATCGTGTTGCCCAGCAATATCGGGCCGCAAGGGTCAATGCAACCTGATGAAAATGTTCAGAGAGAGGCGACGAACAGGGGGCGCTGGGCGGCGAACTGGTTGGCGGGCACAGGCTCGACCGCATTTGTGAACTGCATCGATTTGCAGTGTACACCCAGTTGCGTTGCGGGCGAGAAATCACCGGCAGAGGGGCGGGTGTTCATGTCGGCGGGCACATGCGCCATGCTGACCGAGACCAGCATCGCCTGGCCGACGTTGAGGTCAGGGGCAGTGAATTCAACCGGACGGGCAGGGGTATCGAACAGCTCATAGGCGGGTGCGGCGGACAGTCGTTCAACCGCGGGTTCGGCGGTGCCTGCTGTGGCGGCCTGCACCGCGCTCCAGGTGCTGGCAAAGAAATTGGCGGCATCCTCGAGGCTGATCTGCGGGGCCTGGCCCAACGAGGCGGACTGGATGCTGCCGCGCAGTTCCGGGGCAGGGGCCGCTTCTGTCAGATTGCGGCGCTCAATCAGCATTTGCAGGGCGCGCTGGGCATCGGGTTCAGGCGCAAGTGTTGGCGCGTAGGCGGCAGCGATCACCGGCATCTCGCGATTGAGCAATTCGCGCGGCGTCGGCTGGTCGATCTCGCCAATCGAGGCAACGGTAAACCCGTCAAGCGCAGGATCGAACGTGCCGAGCCCTTCAGCAGCATCGGCAGCGGTGCCGGTCGAGGTGCTGCGGCTGGCGACCATGAGTGTCTCGGGCATTGCTACGGGTACGGGCACCACTTCCGGGTTGCGGTAGTCAAGGAAGCTGGCGCGGGCGGCCGGGACAGGTGCGGTCAGCGGCGTTGCGGCGGGTGCGGGCGCCTGGGCGGCCGGCGTGTTCGAGGCGACCTGGATGGTATCGACTTCGTCCCCGTCACCGCCAAAGATCATGTCGAGCAGGTTGCGGCCGTTGCCGCCTCCGCCGACTGCTGTGTTGGGTGTGTTGCCGCCTGCGCAGGGCACCGACTTGCAGCGTTGCCATTCGGCCATGGCATAGCGGCGGCCCTCTTCGGACAGCGGCGTATTGCCTTCGGCAGGCAGGTGCAGGGTGCGGCCATCGGGGAAAAGTTCCTGCAACTGGGCGCGGGTCATGCGCGGCCAGGCGCGCACATTGCCGGTATCGAGGTGCACGAACGGGCTTCCCGAATTGGGATAATAGCCGACGCCGCCCACCTGATGGCGCATGGCGGCGGCGCGCAGTTTGGAAAGCTGGACACCGGGAATGTAAAAGTCCATCGCCATGCCCTGAGTATGGCGGGAATTCTCTGCGACGCCGCTGGAGCGGGCACGCAGCATTTCGTTGGTTTCGGGGGCGCGATAAGCGGAAACGATGGTCACCGGCTGGGTGGCATTGACTTCCTGATAGACGGTCCAGATCAGATCGAACAGGGCCGGATCCATGCGGGTGGCTTCGTCGCGGCGCCAGTCGCGCAGGAACTGGTTGAGCTGGTTCAGCCCGGACTGGTCATAACGGCCATTGCGGCGGAAGGTGATGCGGGCGGTTTCGCCGGTGTGGGTGTAATGAAGATAGAGGGTGCGGTCGCCGCTCTGGGCCACGGCAGGGGTCGAAAGCAGCGGCAGGGCAGCCAAAAGGAGCATCAGCGCCAGGGCCAGAGCCCAGGCTTTCTGCAACGCCTGTTGCGGCGCATATGCAGTGATAGTCCCCGTCGCCTTGGTCACGCCAATTGCCGTCCGTTCGCCCTAACTCGAAAAACTCAGCCTAGCGGGAACTTGAAAAAATTTCAGTTAACGCCAAGCCGAATACCGCCTGCCCTCGCGCGGTACATCCAAGCACTAAGACCCAATATCGGCATAAGCAAGGCGGAAACCTTGCTTATCTGTTAATCGGTGGACCCTGGAAACCCCGCCTGCATGCCGGATCAGTTGGCGAGAATCTGCTTCAGCCGCTCGTTGTGGCCATAGGGGTCGGGGAAGGTCTGCATGTTGCCGTTCGGATCAATGCGCACGGTGAAATAGGCGATGTGCACCGGCACATGGGTCTCCAGATTATTCCAGCGTTCCCGCGGCCCATACTGGGACTCAAGTCCGGCGCGGGTCAGCACCGGCTCGTTGGCCAGAAGCGCTTCGGCGAATTCCATCGGGTTCTGCACCCGCACGCAACCGTGCGAGAAGGTGCGGTAGCCGCGCGAGAAAAGCGAGCGCGACGGCGTGTCATGCAGGTAGACCGCGTGACGGTTGGGGAAAAGGAACTTCACATGCCCCAACGCGTTGGAGTTGCCGGGAAGCTGGCGAATGCGGAAATTGTTGATCGAAGTGGTCGACCAGTCGACGCTGGCCGCGTTGACGACTTGTCCGCCGTGCAGAAGCTGCATGTTGCGGGCGGCCAGATAGCCCGGGTTGCCCGGAAGGTGCGGCGCGATTTCGGCGTTCATGATGGAGACGGGTACGTTCCAGAAGGGGTTGACCACCACGTGCTCGATCTCGTCGGAGAAAATCGGCGTCTGGTGCTGGGTCTGCCCCACGATGACGCGCGTGGTGTAGGCGATGTCTTCCTGGTTGCGCACGTACAGGCGGAATTCGGGCACGTTGACGAAAACGTGGAAGTCGCCGAGGTCCTCCGGCATCCAGCGCCAGCGTTCCATGTTGGCGATGATGTCTTCAGTCGTTGCCGCGTTGCCGCCGTTGAGGGCGCTGATCGAGGCCGGGCCGATGACGCCATCGACCAGCAGCCCCTTTTCCTCCTGGAAGGCGCGGATCGCGGCTTCAAGCGTCTCATCATAAAGATCAGGCACCTCGGCAGCGGCAAGATTCAGCCGTTCGCGGATCAGGGGCAGACGGTCGTCGCTCATGCCCGGGCGCACCAGCTGGCCCTCTGGAATGACGACCACGTCTTCCACATCACCGGTCAGGTGCTTGGCCAGGACGGCCCGCAGCGCCTGGAATTCGTTCGACCGGGGCGACAGGCCAAGCAGCAGATCCGATGGTGCATCAGAGGCGGCAAGCTCCAACAGGAACTCGGCGCCATTGATGCGGCGCGGCTGCAGGTCGATACTTGCCGACACGCTCCGCGGATTGACCCGCCCGCCGACGGCATGCTGGGCATAGCGCACGGCAGCGGCAGAGAAGGCGGTTTCCAGCTGAGCGGCCCGCAAGGGGTCTGACAGGTCGCCATCAAGGGCGATTTCGTCGGTCAGATAGTCGGCCGGGCGCAGGCCCTCGAAGGCGGCGTTCTCAAATACCGAGATTATTTCCAGAGCGGATTTGGAGAAGCCGACCTCGCCGGTGCCGTTCGTGGTCAGCCAAAGCGGTTCGAAACCACGGCCGCCGTAAAAATAGTAGAGCTTCTGGGCTTCGAGATATTCCGCCGAGTCAGCCGCAGCGGCGGCATAGCGTGCGGCGAGCCCGGCCTTGATCGATTTTGCGAGATCATTCTGCGGCGGCGCGATGATGACGCGTTGGGCTTCAACGCCGTTGATGGTGACAGCTTCCTGGGCAGCAAGCGGCACCACCGCCGTTGCCATCAGGGCCAGCGCCGCGAAGGCGGGAACTGCAAGATGTCTCATTTAAGCTCCGTCATCAAAGTCCGGTGACAGGATGCACGCAATAAATGCAGAAAGTGTTCACCCGAAACATCGTGATTCCCGCCGATAGGCGGCTTAATACCTGCTTTGCGGCAATCATGACAATCAGGTCCCGAACTTGTTACCGCAAGACTTGCCGCAAAACCGGGCTGAGCGGCAGTTTTGCCACACTCAGGCGGCCTCGCCGACAAATTCGTCCGCCAGTCCGTATTCCTTGAGTTTGCGGTAAAGCGTTGAGCGTCCCATGCCGAGGGATTTGGCGACGCTGGTAATGCGGCCCTTGTGTTGTTCGAGCGCAAAGACGATCAAATCCCGCTCCACGTCGGCAAGCGTCCGCACCCGGCCTTCATCATCGGTGAAACGCTCGATCACGGGCGAGGGCTGGGTCTCGATCTTTTCTGAGTGGGCAGGCGGAGCCGCATCGATGTGGGTGGGGCCGCGGTCTGCGCCTGTCCCGGCAAGCTGCCGGCGCACTTCGTCAGGGCCGTTCAGTGCGGCACTGAGTTGCGGAAAGTCGGCCGGCATCAGATAGGCCTGCTCGGCGAGCACCAGAGCACGGTAGATCGCATTCTGCAGCTGGCGGACATTTCCGGGCCAGTCATAGGCTTTCAGCATGGTCATGGCTTCGGCGCTGATGCCGACAACCCGGCGGCCCGCATCGGCGCTCAGTTGCGCGAGGAAATGCTCTGCCAGCGGTTCGATGTCCTCGGCCCGGTCGCGCAGCGGCGGCACGTAGATCGGGAAAACGTTCAGCCGGTAATAGAGGTCCTCGCGGAACCGTCCCTCCATGGTCAGGTTCAAGAGGCGCCGGTTGGTGGCCGAAATCACGCGCACATTGACCTTTTCGGTTTTTGCGCTTCCCACCGGCTCGATCGTGCCTTCCTGCAGGGTGCGCAGCAGCTTGACCTGCGCGTCGGGCGGTAGTTCGCCGATCTCGTCGAGAAACAGGGTGCCGCCATCGGCTTCAGCGAACTTGCCGCGATGATCGGCGGTGGCGCCGGTGAAGGCGCCCTTTACGTGGCCGAACAGGGTGGATTCCACCAGGTTTTCCGGAATGGCCCCGCAGTTGACCGTGACGAAGGGCTTGCCGGCCCGGTCCGAAGTCCCCTGGATGGCGCGGGCGATCACTTCCTTGCCGGCGCCAGATTCGCCTTCGAGCAGGACCGGAATGCCGGATTTGGCAGCCTTGGCGGCGAGACCTGTTGCCTTTGCCAGTGCCGGACTTTCGCCGATCACGTCGGCGAGGGTGAAGCGGCCGTCGCGGCGGGCGGCATCGTTGCGCACCTTTTGTTCAAGCTGGCCCATTTTCAGCGCATTGCGCAGCGAAATGATCAGCCGTTCGGGCGCCACCGGTTTGACGAAAAAATCCACCGCGCCCTCGCGCATGGCGGAGATCACGGTGTCCAGCGACGACTTGGCGGTCTGGATGATCACCGGGCACTTGATGGCTTCGCGGTGCATGGCGTCCATGACACCCATACCATCAAGGTCGGGCATGACCAGATCGAGTACTACCGCGCCGATGTTGCGGTCCTCGCGCAACAGCGCAAGGGCCCTCTCACCCCCCTCGGCGGTGAGCACGCTGAACCCCGCCTTTTCGGCGGCGGCACTGGTCAGTCGGAGCTGGACGGGATCGTCATCAACGACGAGAATCTTGGTCATCGCGGCACGCAACGCTACTTCAAAAACACCTCTGGGACATCGGGCACGAATCGCGTCCTGTCCCGATTTGGAGCAGGTTAGGCAGGGGTGCTTAACAGGGCTTTAACGGTTCGAGGGGTGAAAGTCGCGACAACGACTGGTTGCGGCTATTGCGTGTTTTCGCGTTTTCGCAGGTTGAAGCTCATCTCGGCTATTGATCCCAGCGTTATCGAACCCAGCAACAGGTAGATTGATCTATCAATCGCTTGCCCGGAAGTTTCGGTGCCAATGTAGCGTGCAAGGGCGGCCTCGTTCGGACCGACGATACCGGCTGCGATTGCGATGCCGATGGCGAGGCTGGCGAGACCCATCAAAAACCCGATCCAGGCAATAATTCTTGCGAGATGAGAGAAAAACATATGCCCCCCGGAGATGCATTCCGTCTCATAGGTCTAGCAGCCGATTGTGTGGAAACTGAAGTCAAAATTGCAGAGCGGGGAGGTTGGCAGCGCGGGCGCGTGTGAATAAGTTCCGGCCCACAATTCCTTTGATGGCCTGTTATCTGAACGGCCTGAAGAAGCTGAGAGGAAAATCGATGTCCGACGCCGCCCACCAGTCCAGCCACAACAAGTTCGGCAAACTGCCGGTGTGGGACCTCAACGATCTCTATCCAGGCACTGACAGTCCCGAGTTCAAAGCGGCGTTGGAAGAGGCCAAGGTTGCCGCGGCCGATTTCGAGACCAGCTACAAGGGCAAGCTCACTGATCTGGCCGCCGACGGGACGCTCATCGACGCGATCAGCGCCTACGAGAGCCTGTCTGACCTGGTCGGGCGGATCAGTTCGTATGCACAGCTCTACTATGTGCTCGACACGATCGATCCGGACCGGGCCAAGTTCATGGGCGATGTGCAGCAGGCGCTGACCGACCTGTCTTCGAAATTGATCTTCTTCGAACTGGAAGTGAACCGGATCGAAGATGAGGTTCTGGAAAAGGCGCTGACGTCCGATGCAGAGCTCGGACGCTACCGCCCCTGGTTCGACGAGTTGCGCAAGTCCAAGCCCTATCAGTTGGAAGACCGGGTTGAGGAACTGTTCCATGACAAGTCAGTCACCGGGCGCGGGGCGTGGAACCGGCTGTTCGACGAGACAATGGCCAGTCTCAAGTTCAAGGTGAAGGGTGAAGAAATCAATCTCGAAGAAACACTGACCCAGCTGACCGACCGAGACGAAAAGAATCGCGAGGCGGCCTTCGGCGGGCTGGTGACGACGCTGGGCGAAAACAAGCGCCTGTTTACCCAGATCACCAACGTGCTGGCCAAGGACAAGGAAATCTCCGACCGCTGGCGCGGGTTCAAGGATATTGCCGACAGCCGGCACCTGGCCAACTCCGTCGAGCGCGAGGTGGTTGATGCGCTGCAGACAGCCGTGGAAGGAGCCTATCCGCGGCTCAGCCACCGCTATTACGCCATGAAGGCGAAATGGTTCGGTAAGGACCAGCTGAACGCCTGGGACCGCAACGCGCCGCTGCCCACGTCCGATGACCGGGTGTTTGACTGGCAAAGCGCCCAGTCGATCGTGCTTGATGCCTACGGCCAGTTCTCGCCTTATCTTGCCGAGGTTGCCGCGCCGTTCTTTGACAGCGGCTGGATCGACGCCCCGGTCAAGGCGGGCAAACAGTCCGGTGCCTTTGCCCATCCCACAGTGCCGAGCGCGCATCCCTATTTGATGCTCAACTATATGGGCAAAACGCGGGACGTGATGACGCTGGCGCATGAGTTGGGCCACGGCGTTCACCAGCGGCTCGCCGCAGATCAGGGCGCGCTGATGGCGCCGACGCCATTGACCCTTGCCGAAACGGCCTCCGTCTTTGGGGAAATGCTGACCTTTCGCTCGCTGCTCGCGCAGACCACGGACCCGAAGCAGAAGTTCGCGCTTTTGTCCTCCAAGGTCGAGGACATGCTCAACACGGTGGTGCGCCAGATCTCGTTTTACGCCTTTGAGCGAAAGGTCCATACGGCCCGGCGCGAGGGTGAACTGAGGGCAGATGAGATCAACCAGATGTGGCTTGATGTCTCAGCCCAGTCGCTCGGTCCTTCGATCAAATTGAACGAAGGTTATGAAATATTCTGGGCTTACATCCCGCACTTCATCCATTCGCCTTTCTATGTATACGCCTATGCGTTCGGTGACTGTCTTGTGAACTCGCTTTACGCACAGTATGAAAAGGCCCACGAGGGGTTCGCGGAGCGGTATTTCGATTTGCTGCGCGCTGGGGGATCAAAACATCACTCTGAACTTCTCAAGCCGTTCGGGCTCGATGCCCGCGACCCGGATTTCTGGTCGCTGGGCCTGTCGATGATCGAAGGGCTGATTGATGAACTCGAGGCAAGTCAACCGGACACCTGACACGGCGAACGGGGCAAACTGAAACAGGGATGAATATGGCTGAATCATTCAACGAAAGCGATTTTGAAGCGCACAAGTCCACCTACAACGGCTTTCTGTCGATGGTGAAATGGAGCATCATTGGCTTGGTCGTATTGGTGCTCGTGCTGTACTTCTGGATCCAGCCATAAGCGATTGCGCTGTGCCGCCGGGTCCGGTTCAATCGGGGCCCTTGGCGGCTGAACTCCAGGTTTCCCGAAAGGCTACCGCATGAAGATTGCAATATTGCGCGAGCGGGCGGCAGATGAGCCGCGCGTTGCTGCAACTCCGGAGACTGTGGGCAAGCTGGTGGCGCTGGGCGCCGAAGTCAGCGTCGAAAAGGGCGCCGGTGCGGCGTCGCGTTTTCTCGATGCGGCCTACAAGGATGCCGGCGCCACCGTCGCGGCGACGGGCGCTGCCGCGGTCAAGGGTGCCGATATCATCCTGACTGTGCGCCGTCCGGCGGCCAGCGCCCTTTCCGGTGCGGCCAAGGGCGCGCTGGTGATCGGCGCCATGGACCCTTATGGCAACGAAAAGGATGTAGCGGCGCTGGGCAAGGCGGGTGTGACTTCCGTCGCCATGGAATTCATGCCGCGCATCACCCGCGCCCAGTCGATGGATATTTTGTCCTCGCAAGCCAACCTTGCGGGCTATCAGGCAGTGATCGACGCCTCCGAACAGTTCGATCGCGCCATGCCGATGATGATGACGGCGGCGGGTACGGTTCACCCGGCCAAGGTGTTTGTCATGGGTGCCGGTGTCGCGGGGCTGCAGGCCATCGCAACCGCCCGTCGTCTGGGTGCGGTGGTGTCGGCGACTGACGTGCGCGCCGCGGCCGGCGAACAGGTGGAATCTCTGGGCGCCAAATTCATCATGACCGAGGCGCTCAAGGACGCATCGGGCGAGGGCGGATATGCCCGCGAACTGACCAAGGACGAACAGGCAGCCCAGGCCGAACTGGTCGCCGGTCACATCGCCAAGCAGGACATCGTCATCACCACGGCGCTGATTCCGGGCCGCCCGGCGCCGAAGCTGGTCACCAAGGCGATGGTCGAATCGATGGCGCCGGGATCGGTGATCGTCGATCTGGCTGCCGAGCGTGGCGGCAATGTCGAATTGACCCAGGCCGGCAAGATCGTCCCCCACAAGGACGTCAAGATCATCGGCTTCACCAATGTGCAGGGCCGCATCGCCACCACAGCCAGCCAGCTCTACGCACGCAACCTGCTGAACTTTGTCGACACGTTGATCGACAAGGAAAAGAAGGTGGTTGTAGTCAACTGGGATGATGAACTGGTCAAAGCGACCGTTCTGACCCGCGACGGCAAGGTGGTGCATCCGAATTTCGTCAGCGCGGCTCCGGCTGCCAAGACGGCTACGAAGACTGCTGTAAAGAAACCGGCGGCGAAAAAGCCTGCGACGCCACGCGCGGCATCCGCAAAGACCGCTGCAACCTCCAAGGAATCTGCGGCCAAGGCGCCGGCTGCCAAAAAGCCCGCGGCCAGGAAACCGGCCGCGAAAAAGCCCGCCACCAGGCGGGCCAGCGCGGCCAAGACCGGCGCTGCCAAAAAGACGGGAGACAGTTAAATGGATGAGACCATTGATCTGATGGCAGAGGGTGCGGGCCATGCCGCCGCGGCCGCCAGTGGCGGCGCCATCGACCCGTTCGTGTTCCGGCTGGCGATCTTTGTGTTGGCCATTTTCGTGGGTTATTTCGTCGTCTGGTCGGTCACCCCGGCGCTGCACACGCCGCTGATGAGCGTGACCAACGCCATTTCCTCGGTGATCGTGGTGGGGGCGTTGCTTGCTGTCGGCGTGCAACTGGTCGAGGGCGGCAACTGGACCTCGAAAATCTTCGGGTTCATTGCGCTGATCCTGGCCAGCGTCAACATTTTCGGCGGCTTCCTGGTCACCCAGCGCATGCTGTCCATGTACAAGAAAAAGGCTTGATCAATGCGTACTTCGCACGATCCGGGCCGGGTTGATTGACGGTGACTGACTGGCAACAACTGATTTCCGCCTTCGTTGATGCCAACATCGACGCGCCTGAATTCGAGCGCCGGTTTCTTGAAGGCTGGCGGGCGGCGCAGGCGGAGGGCGAGCAGGTGCCGTTTGCCGTCGACCAGTTGTTCTACCGGGTGGATGCCTACAATCCGGACGCGGACAGCCGCGATCCCTACGATCTTGATGAAGACCAGTTGCGCACGGCGGCGCTGGTGCTGTTGGGCCGGCTGGACCAGCCCTGGCCGGAACCGGGCGAGTTCGCCGAGCGAGACGCCGAGATATTGAACCAAATCCGTCGGACCGCCGACGCCCAGAATCTGTTGAGGAAATAGCATGTCAGCCAATCTCGCAGCCCTGCTTTATCTGGTTTCGGGCGTCCTGTTCATTCTGGCGCTGCGCGGGCTTTCAAGCCCCGCCTCCTCGCGACGGGGCAACATGTTCGGCATGGTCGGCATGGCGATCGCCATTGTCACCACATTGTTCGTGGCCGGGGTTTCCGACCCGCTCAGTTGGGCGCTGATCGCCGGCGGCATTGCCATTGGCGGCGGTATCGGTGCCGTGATGGCGCGCCGGATCGCCATGACCGACATGCCGCAGCTGGTTGCGGCGTTTCACTCGCTGGTGGGTCTGGCCGCGGTTTTCGTGGCCGCCGCTGCGCTCTACGCGCCCGAGGCTTTCGGCATTTTCCACGACGGGCGGATTGAGGTTCAGGCGCTCATCGAAATGAGCATCGGCGTCGCCATCGGCGCCTTCACCTTCACCGGTTCCGTGATCGCCTTTGCCAAACTCAACGGCAACATGTCGGGCAAGCCGATTATCCTGCCGATGCGGCATGCGCTGCATATCGTCATTGGCCTGGTGCTGGTTTGGCTGGTCTGGCAGTTCGCGGTTACTGCCGACCCGATGCTGTTCTGGGCTATCACCGTGCTGGCGCTGGTGCTCGGCGGTCTGATGATCATCCCGATCGGTGGCGCCGACATGCCGGTCGTGGTCTCCATGCTCAATTCCTATTCCGGCTGGGCCGCCGCAGGCATTGGCTTCACGCTTGGCAACACAGCGCTGATCATCACCGGCGCGCTTGTCGGTTCCTCGGGTGCGATCCTTTCCTACATCATGTGCCGCGCCATGAACCGCAGTTTCATCTCGGTGATTCTGGGCGGTTTCGGTGGCGACGATGCGGCCGCCGCGTCGGGCGAAGAAGAGACCCGTCCGGTCAAGCAGGGGGCTGCGGACGACGCCGCCTTCCTGATGAAGAACGCCAACAAGGTCATCATCGTGCCCGGTTATGGCATGGCGGTGGCGCAGGCCCAGCATGCATTGCGCGAAATGGCCGATGCGCTCAAGGCCGAGGGTGTCGAGGTCAAATATGCCATTCACCCGGTGGCGGGCCGCATGCCGGGGCACATGAACGTGCTCCTTGCCGAGGCCCAGGTGCCCTATGACGAAGTGTTCGAGCTCGAAGACATCAATTCCGAGTTCTCGCAGTCCGATGTGGCCTTCGTCATCGGCGCCAATGACGTCACCAATCCGTCGGCCAAGACCGACAAGACCTCGCCGATCTACGGCATGCCTGTGCTCAACGTTGAAGACGCCGGCACCGTGTTGTTCATCAAACGCGGTATGGCGGCAGGCTATGCCGGCGTGCAGAACGAACTGTTCTTCCGCGACAATACGATGATGCTGTTCGGCGACGCCAAGAAGATGACCGAGAACATCGTCAAGGCTATGGCGCACTGAGGGCAGGCGGCGCGTGAAGCCCGCCGCCTACATCTTATGCGCCACACCCCGGTCGGGCAGCACGCTTTTGTGCGACCTGTTGACCGGCACGGGCGTGGCGGGTGCGCCCAACTCGTTTTACCGGCAGTTGTCGCTTGCCGACTGGATCAGGGACTGGGGCATCACTGAGCCACAGGACAGTCCGGATTTTGACCGTGTGTTCCTCACCAGGACGCTGGAGGCCGGCAGTGCCGGAACGGGCATGTTCGGGCTGCGGCTTATGTGGAACGGGGTCGAAGACATGCTGGCCAGTTTGCGCGGCCTTTACCCTGGACACACCTCCGACGCCGCAACAATCGACGCCGCTTTCGGCCCCACGCGCTACCTCTACCTGTCGCGCACGGACAAAGTGGCTCAGGCCATTTCGCGCTACCGCGCGGAAGCGGGCGGCTTGTGGCATGTCAATGCCGATGGCTCAGAACGGGAACAGACCAAGCGTGCCCAAGTCAGCTACGATCGTGCAGCCATCGCCGCCTATCTCGCCGAGGTCGAACAGGACGGGCGCAACTGGGATGACTGGTTTGCCCGCAACGGAATCACGCCGTTTCAGGTGACCTATGAAAATCTTGCAGCCCACACGGTGGCCATCCTTATGGGGGTCCTGGCCGCTCTGGGACTTGATCCGGACCTCGCCAAGTCAGTTGAGGCCCGCACCCGCAGGCTTGCCGACACGGAAAGTCTGGATTGGGCCGCGCGCTTCGGAGCCGGGCATGATCAGAATTGACTTGTTCTTGTCACATGCTTGTCCTTGAGTGATGACAGGTTCAGGCGAGCGGAGGTTCTTCAAATGAGCGCCATTCTCAATCCCTATCTGCATTTCAACGGCAATGCCCGAGAGGCCATGAAGTTTTATGAAACGGTATTCGGTGGCGAATTGACCCTGATGACGTTTGGCGAGGGCGGGTCGACCACTGACGATCCCGATGGCGTCATGCATGCTCAACTCACATCTCCTTCCGGTTTCACCCTGATGGCGTCCGACGGCTCGCCTGACAACCGCACCAGTTCCAGCCCGTCTATTTCGCTCAGCGGTGATGCAGAGGCCGAACTGACCGGCTACTGGGAAAAGTTGTCAGCCGGCGGAAATGTGTTCGAACCCTTGTCCAAGGCCCCGTGGGGTGACAGTTTCGGCATGTGCGCGGACAAGTTCGGCGTCACCTGGCTGGTCAACATCTCCGGCGGACAGACAGCGGCCTGATCGAGCCATCTGAGGCTCTCCACAGCGTGACTTGCATCGGGCGGCCATAGTCTCCAAGTTGCCCGGATGACAGATGATCAATTCAGAATAGACATTTTCTCCGATCCCAATTGCCCCTGGTGCCTTTTGGGCCTGACGCGGCTCGACAATGCCCTGGCCCGGCTGGAGGGCGAGCGGCCGGGTATTTTGCACCATCCCTTCCTTCTCGACGCCGACGCGCCGGCGGAGGGTGAAAACGTGGTTGAGATGCTGGTCAAAAAATACGGCCGCGAGCCTTTCGACATGTGGGACCGGATCGAGACCGAAGCGCACCAGTCGGGTCTTGAACTCGACATGCGCAAACAGACCATGCGCTATCCTTCGCAGATGGCACAGGTGTTCATTCAGGCGGCAGCTCACAAGGGCACGCAGCACCCGTTGGCGCTGGCGTTCAGCCACGCGTGCTACATCGACGCCAAGAACATTTCGGACCCAGAAGTGATCCGCGATCTGGCCAAACAGCACGGGTTCACTGACGCCGAGGTCGACGGACTGCTGGCCGCCGACGAACCGCCCGGCCAGATCGAGGCCGCTGCGGCGCAGGCCGCGCAGTCCGGGGTCAGCGGCGTGCCATTCTTCATCTTCAACAACAAGTTCGCAGTTTCCGGCGCTCAGCCCGAAGCGGTGTTCGACGAGGCGTTGGGCATGGCGGCGCGCGGCGAGGTGCCTGAAGCCGCGCAGTAAGCACGGCTCTCTTTACACGAACCGGAAAATGTGGCCGCCTCGGCGGGCAACAGGCGGGAGAGGACGCATGCCCGGGGCACAGGCGCCGACAGGCGCGGTCAATCCGGATCGAATCAGGCGCCAGGCCGTGGTCGTCGTGCACGGGCAGGGCGAGCAGCGCCCCATGGGCACGATCCGCAGTTTCGTCGAGGCGCTGTGGACCTTCGACAAGACACTAAAGCTCAAGGACCCTGATCTGGGCGATCCGGAAAAGGGCAACCGCACCTGGATCGTACCGGACGACAAGGGCGGGCTGTTCGACATTCAGCGGATCACCTGTCCGTCACTCGAACTCGATGAGCGGCGCACCGATTTCTTCGAACTCTATTACGCCGACCTTTTCAACACGACGCCGATGCGCACCCTCTGGCGCTGGCTGCAGCGGCTGATCTGGGTCGATCCGCGCCACGTCACCGCCGAGATGCGGGTGCCCTGGGGGGTGTTCTGGGTTCTGTCGCTGGTCGCGGTCATCCTGTTCGGTGCAGCCAGCTATTTCAGCTTCCGCCTGCCGTCCGACATCCTGGAACGGGTCATGGAGGATGCGTGGTTTGTCCCCGCCGCAACGCTCATCGGGCTGATGGGCCTGTTGCTGATCCTGCCGCGTTTCATGCTTTTGCTGCCTGCCATCATCGCCGATCCCATTGCCAGTTGGCGCGACCGAGTGGGGTTCGCCCTTGCCGACGTGCCGGCGATGGTGCCCTATTTCGGCGTTCTGATCGCGGTGACCATGCTGCTGCATTCCTACCCCGCCTATTGGTTTATCCTAGCGCTCGGGCTCGAACTCTATCTCGCAAGCACTTTTCTGCTGCCATATTTCGGCGATGCAGCCAGCTATCTCAGCGCCCACACCGAAACCGTCGAGATGCGCCAGAATGTGCGTCAGCGTGGGCTGGCGCTGCTCCGGCAATTGCATGACGACAATGATTACGATCGGGTGGTGATCATTTCCCATTCGCTCGGCACGGTTCTGGCCTACGACCTTTTGCACATCCTTTGGGAGGAGGTGGGGCCGACCAAGGACAATCCGCCGGGCGAGGATGCACAGGCGGCGCTCGATGCGGTCGACCGGTTTGTTGCTTCCCATACTGGAGATGACTGGTCCGACACAGAGGTCCGCGACTATCAGGATCTGCAATGGATCCTGTTCGACGAACTCAGGCGGCAGAAGTCCGGCGCAGCGGATGGCATCGGCGTCGAGGCGGGCTGGAAAATTTCCGACTTCATTACACTCGGCTCGCCGTTGACCAGCGCGCAGTTTCTGGTGGCGGAGGGACCGGCGGACTTTGCGCGGCTGAAGGTTGACAGGTTGATGCCGACTTCGCCGGCCCAGCCTTATGACGACGATCACCAGGCATCCTATCTCGATTCAAAACAGCGCAAGGTCGCCCACCACGGAGCGGTATTCAGCGCTGTGCGCTGGACCAACATCTACGATCCGTTCCCGTGGATGTTTCTTTATGGCGATGCAATCGGCGGCAAGGTTTCCGGGGCCGACAGGTTCGGGGCCGGCATTGCCGATCTCAAGCAGATGATCTGCAAGATGGAGCGGCTGGAGCCGGGCCGGCGGGCCGACGGGACCAGGTTCATGTACCACGAATGCATGTGGCCGGTGGTGTCGCGGTTCTTCACGCACAACCACTACTGGACCAATACCAGCGGCAACTGGTCCCATCCTTCCGCGCATCTGGTGGCGCTGAGGAATGCCGTCGGCATCGACCGGAGGGGGCAAACGAAAACGCCGCCCCGTAGGGCGGCGCAATAAGTCCCAAGCCTGAAAAGGCGTTTCTAGTTCAGGGTCAGCCCGGCAAAGCCGACCGACAGGTTCACACCCGTCTGGCCCTGCACGCTCCAGGGCTGCAGCATGAAGCTGTCGCGGCTGCCACCGACCAGCCAGTTGGCGCCGACACCCAGACCCAGAGTGGCTTCGCCGCTGGCGCCGACATAGGTGCCCGAAAGGGCGCCGTGGGCGTAGGGGGCGTTGCCGGCGTTGAACACGATCCATTCGATGCGGGTGCGGCCGGTCACGCCGATATCCAGACCCAGCTTCTTGATGTTGCCGGTGTAGGTTTCGGTACCACCATTGTCGCTGTGGAATGTGCAGGTCATGTCCTTGGACGACCCGATGATCAGGCCGATGCCGCCTTCGACTGCGCAGCTGAGCCGGCCAACTTGCACGGCGTCATCCGCCGCCGCCGGTGCGAGGCTGAACAGAAACAGAGCGATTGCAGTCAGTAGAATGCGCATGTCGTCCTCCTGGAAAAGCGCTGGAAGCAATGCAGGCGACAATAATCATGAATGCGGTGAGCGCAAGCGCCAGAGCGCAGGGATTTTCCGGTTATTTGGCGAAAATCTGCCGTTTTGCAGCAAGAAAAAACACCGCACTGCTGTTCGCGGCGCGGTGTTCAATTGATCTGAAGATCAGATTTGGTTTAGCGGCGACCGGCCGGAGCGGCGATCAGGCCTTCGCGCTGGGCTTTCTTGCGAGCCAGCTTGCGGGCGCGGCGAACGGCCTCGGCCTTCTGGCGGGCGCGCTTTTCGGACGGCTTTTCGTAGTAGTTGCGCAGCTTCATTTCGCGGAACACGCCTTCGCGCTGCAGCTTCTTCTTCAGCGCCTTCAGCGCCTGATCCACATTGTTGTCACGAACGACTACTTGCACGCGGCACCCCGCCTTTCAAATTCTTCGAATCTCGTCTGATTTCTGGCGCCCAGAGGCTGGCTGCAAGCCAACAAACAACGGCGCCGCCCGGCTTTCACCGGTCATCGTGGGCGCGGACATAGCAGAACAAATATGTCCTGTCCACTGCCGATGTACCGAAAATGCGGGGATTCCGGCGGCAAAGCCGCCCCTCGAGGTCAGATGTTCCGCCAGGGGCGCACGTGGTTGATGTGCCCCATCTTGCGGCCTGGCCGAGCTTCCGCCTTGCCGTAATTGTGCGGTTTGTCATGTTCGCCCAGCGTATCGGGGATGCGGTTGATCTCGTCGCCGATCAGGTTCTGCATGACAACGTCGGCCATGCGCGCCGGATCGCCCAGCGGCCAGCCGGCAACGGCGCGGATATGCTGTTCGAACTGGTCGGTGGTGCATACGGCTTCTGTCCAGTGACCGGAATTGTGAACGCGCGGCGCGATCTCGTTGACCAGCAGCGTGCCGTCTTCACCTACGAAAAATTCGATGCCCAATATGCCGACATAGTCGAGTTCCCTGACGATCAACCGCGCGATTCTGAGCGCCTGCTCGCGGGTCGGTTCTTCCAGCGTGGCCGGTACGGTGGACGTGTAAAGAATGTGATTGCGGTGCACATTCTCGGCCGGATCATAGGCGGCGATCTGACCCTCGGTGCCGCGCGCGACGATCAACGAAATCTCGCGCACGAAGGGCACGAACCCTTCCAGCACCGTCGGCTGTCCGGCAAAGTCCGAATAGGCTTCGCCTGCATCGCGGGCATGTTTGAGCATGCGCTGGCCCTTGCCGTCATAGCCAAAACGGGTGGTCTTGAGTACGGCGGGCAGGCCGATCTCCTGGAGCGCCCGGTCAAGGCTGAGGCGGCTGTCGATGGCGGCATAGGGGGCAATCGGGATATTGCAACCGCTCAGGAATGCCTTTTCCTTCAGCCGGTCCTGGGAGATTTCCAGCGCCCTGGCATTGGGCGACAGCGCCAAATGTTCTTCGAGAAATTGCGCAGAAGCGGAGGGCACATTCTCGAATTCGTAGGTCACTACGTCGACTTGCCGTGCAAATGTGCCCAGCGCGCCGAGGTCTCCATAGTCGGCGATCGTGTGGGCCTGCGCCACCTCAAAAGCGGGGCTTTGCGGATCCGGGCAGAAAATGTGGGTTCTAAGGCCCAGCCTCGCCGCAGCCAGTGCCATCATCCGGCCCAGCTGACCGCCGCCCAGAATGCCGATGGTGCTGCCGAACGGCAGCGGCGCCTCAAGCTTCATCGTCACTGGGGAATTCGGCCACCGCCTCGGACTGGCTGGCGCGATATTCATCAAGGTTGGCCGCCACTTCGGCATCGGAAAGGGCCAGCACCGCCGCCGCCAGCAGGGCGGCATTCGCGGCTCCGGCTTCGCCGATGGCCAAAGTGCCGACGGGAATGCCGGCGGGCATCTGCACGATGGACAAGAGGCTGTCCTGCCCGCTCATCGCCCGTGATTTCACCGGCACGCCGAACACCGGTAGCGGGGTCAGCGCAGCGATCATGCCCGGCAGGTGCGCGGCGCCACCGGCCCCGGCGATAATCACCTTGAACCCCTGTTCGCGGGCGGTGGTGGCAAAGTCATACATGCGGTCCGGGGTGCGGTGGGCGGAGACGATGCGCGCCTCATAGTCGATCTTCAGACTGTCCAGAACTTCGGCGGCGCGGCGCATGGTGGGCCAGTCAGACTGGCTGCCCATGACGATGGCGATTGGCGGCGATTCGATCATTTGTTCAACCGTTCATGCGGGGCGCGGCGAAGGCGGGCGTTTAGCCCATCGGGGGCAGGCGATCAAGCGCACCCCTCAGGCAATGATATCGGGCAACAGCAGATCTTCGAGCTGGACGATGCGGTCCTTGAGCACGAGCTTTTTCTTTTTCAGTCGCTGGACCGCCATAGGATCGCCACGTCCGGTCTCGATCATGGCGTGAATGGCCGCGTCGAGATCAGCATGTTCCTGCTGCTTGGTGGCCAGTTCCAGGCCAAGCCGGGCCTTTGTCTCGGGGTCGAGTGTCAACATGGCTTTATCCTGACACAGATGGTCTGGCGCTACAGTTTAGCGCAAATTAACCCGGCATTTCACATTGCGATTGGTTTTTCCCCATCAGGGTCTGAACCACGTCGACAAGATGAAGTTTTTTTGACAGCATGGTGCTGTCCAACGATTGAAGGGAGTTGTGTATGACGTCACTATCCCACATCAGTGCTCTGGAAAGGCGGCACGAACAGCTTGAAGAACAGATTGGTCAGGAGATGCGGCATCCCGCCTTCGACCAGCTAAAAGTCCAGGAGATGAAGCGCAAGAAGCTTGAACTCAAGGACCAGATTTCCCGGCTACAGCGCGAAGTGAGGCATTAGCGAGCCGGACGTTCATCTTCTTAGATCAAGAGGCGGCCCCAGAGGAAACTCCGGGGCCTTTTGTTTGCGCCTCACCACCCCAGCAGCGGCGACACCCCATCGTAAATCAGCTTCAGTGAAATGAAGAAAATCAGCCAGTAGGCAATCTTGTAGAACAGTTTGGCCGAGATGCGCCGCACCAGCCAGACCCCGATCAGCATCCCCGCGATTCCGACCGGCGCCAGCACCGCCGAGATCTGCAGGCTGGAGACATTGATCTGGCCCAAAAAGAAATAGGGGACCAGCTTGACCGTGTTGACGATGGCGAAAAACCAGACGCTGGTGCCGGCATAGAGGGCGGGCTCAAGCCTCTGGGGCAGGGCATAGATCTGGAACGGCGGGCCACCGGTGTGGCTGACGAAACTGGTGAAGCCGGCGACGCCACCCCAGAATCGGCCCCACGGGGTAGAAGGCGGCAGGTTCTCCAGCGTCTTGCGCAGCGGCAGCCATTCGTCGAGCACGAACAACAAGGTGATCACACCGACCAGCAGCAAGACCATCGCATCGGAAATAAACGAGGAGAGGGCCCAGCCGACGCCGATGCCCACCATCGCGCCGGGCAGCATGATCATCAGCAGGCGCCTGTCGAACTGTTTGCGATAGGCCCAGATGCCGATGGCATCCATGCACAAAAGCACCGGCAACATCATCCCGGCTGCTTCGCGGGCAGGCATGGCGAGGCTCAAAAGCGGCACACCGATCAGCCCGAGGCTGCCGAGCAGACCGGATTTGGACAGGGCCACAACGAAGACGACGGCCACGGCAAGCAGCCAGAACAGCGGGTCGGACATGGATGAATTGAGCCTCTGGTGGGTCAGCTATCCCTACGGGCTTCGGCCTCTGTGTCAATATGGGTGTGCTCGGCGTGCCAGCCCGAGGGTCGCTCGCCGCGGGCGCTTTCCTCGTCAGCCTGCATCACGGCATCGAGCAGCGTCTGCGAGTGGCGGACGAAACTGGTGAAGGCTTCTTCATCATGGCGCAGCTTGGCCGATTCATGCAGCGTGTGCTCATCGTGCCGGACAAAGGCCTCGGCGATCCGCCAGGCCCGCTCAGACGAATAGCCGAGCCCGATCAGCACCTTGACGCCCAGATGAATGGAGGAATGAAAAAGGTCGCGCTCAAACCCGTCGACTTCCGCCTCGATCAGGTCGAAGGCGTGACTGCGGCCAATGGCGCGGACGTAGAGTTTGGTCTGCGGGAAATGACGCTTGGCGAGGTCGACGATCAGCTTGCTCTTTTCGGGGTCATTGATGGCAATCACCAGGGCCTTGGCGTGCTTTGCCCCGGCAGCTTCAAGCAGGTCGAGGCGGGACACCTCACCATAAAACACCTTGAAACCGAACTTCTTGACGAACTCGATCTGGGCCGGGTCATGATCAATCAGGATGGTCTCGAACCCCTGGGCGTGCAGCAGCCGCGCCACCACCTGCCCAAAGCGCCCATACCCCAGCACCAGCACCTTCTGGTTGGTGTCGCCCATATCGGGCACACCGGGTTCTTCACGGATATTGAGCCGCGGTTCGATCAGCTTGTCGTAGACCAGGATCAAAAGCGGCGTCAGGATCATCGACAGGGCCACCGTGACGTTGAGTGGGTCGACAATCTCGGGTGTAACGGCTCCGGCACTCAGCCCGAACTGGAACAGCACGAAGGCGAATTCGCCGCCTTGTGCCAGAAGAATGGCAAACAGGATGCGGTTGGAGAGGGACATTTTGAAGACAGTCGCCAGGGTGATCAGCACGGCGAACTTGACCACCACCAGCGCGATCACCATCCCGGCGATCATGAAGGGAGCACCGGCCAGCACGGAGAATTCGATCGACATGCCCACCGACATGAAGAACAGGCCAAGCAGCAGACCCTTGAACGGGGCAAGGTCGCCTTCCAGCTCGTGACGGTATTCGCTGGAGGCCAGCAGCACCCCGGCAAAGAAGGCGCCGAGGGCATGGCTGAGCGCCAGGTATTCCATCAGCAGCGCCGCGCCGACCACAAGGAACAGTGAAAAGGCGGTGAAGATTTCGCGGATGCCGGTGCTGGCGATGAAGCGGGTGAGCGGCTGCAGCAGGAAGCGGCCCGCGAGCACCATGCCGCCGAACACGCCGATATATTTCAGCGCCACCAGCCAGCCGGGGTCGCCCTCGATGCCCGAATTTTCGACCATCTCGTTCTCGCCGTGACCGCCCGCGGCGCTACCGGCAAGTTCGGGCAAGGCGAGGAAGGGAATGAGCGCGATGATGGGAATGACGGCAATGTCCTGCAGCAGCAGCACCGAAAAGCCGGACCGGCCGGTCTCGGCGCGCAAAATGCCGCGTTCGCCCATGATCTGCAGCACGATGGCGGTCGAAGACAGCGCCAGCGCCAGGCCGACCACGGTCGCCGCCTGCCAGGGCAAGCCGATGAACCAGGCACCGACGCCTATGAGAAGGGCAGTCACCACCACTTGCGACCCGCCCAGGCCGACCAGCCGCGACCGCATGCTCCACAGTTCGCGGGGTTGCAGTTCCAGCCCGATCAGGAACAGCATCAGCACCACGCCGAACTCGGAGAAATGCAGCACCGTTTCCGGGTCCCTCACCATGCCTAGGGCGTAAGGGCCGATGAGCACACCGGCGGCGAGATAGCCGATCACAGCGCCCAGACCGGAGGCCTTGGCGAGGGGCACCAGCACAATGGCGGTGGTGACAAAGACAAATACGGCAAGCAGCAGATTGTCGGCCATTCAGTCCTCCACGCCGGTGCGGCAGGGGACAAAGGCCCCATACGGGCCGTGAACGGTGTGCCCGCTCACGCCCGGTGCAGCCCTCATAATTTGTCTGTTCGCGCCGCAAACCGGGAGGTGGGGCTGCGCGACAATGACAATCAAGGAT
Source organism: Devosia sp. (assembly GCA_017794705.1). GTDB lineage: Bacteria > Pseudomonadota > Alphaproteobacteria > Rhizobiales > Devosiaceae > IH3. The sequence goes on from CP051235.1 coordinate 2,662,302, forward strand.
TCGCCCATCGTCACCACTTTCAGCGGCAATGATGGCGCGAAAAAACGCCGGGCTCAATGGCCCGGCGCCCTCAATTCAGACCTTCAGGTCCGAATTATTCGTCGTCGTCTTCGTTGCGCTTGAGCGACTTCAGGCTGGCAAAGACCGAATCGGCGTCGATTTCGTCATCGTCCGTGTGCTTCTTCTCGGCCGGCGCGTCACTCTCATAGACCTGGGCGTAGGCGTCGGCACCGCGTGCGGCGCTGGCCAGTGCTTCTTCAGCCGACATCAGGCGGGTACCTTCGATCGGGGCTTCCTCGTCACTGCGGCCCTTGTTGGCACGCTTGACCTCGGCATCGAGATCGATCTGCGAGCACAGGCCCAGGGTCACCGGATCGGCCATGGTCAGGTTGGCGTTGTTCCAATGCGTGCCCTCACGCACTGCGTCGATGGTCGACTTGGTGGTCCCGACCAGGCGGATAATCTGGGCATCCTTCAGTTCGGGGTGATTGCGCACCAGCCACTTGATCGCATTGGGGCGTTCGTTGCGGCGGGAGATCGGCGTATAGCGCGGACCGCGGCGCTTGGCTTCGCCGACAATCACCTTGCGGTCTGCCAGGTGCATGCGATAGCCGGGGTCGGCCTCGGCCTTGGAGATTTCCTCACGGGTCAGCTGCCCGTTCTGGATCGGGTTGACGCCCATGATGCCGCCTGCCACGTCGCCGTCCGCAATGCCCTGAACTTCCAGCGGATGCAGGGTGCAGAAGGCGGCGATCTGGTCAAAAGTCAGTGCCGTATTGTCGACAAGCCACACGGCAGTGGCTTTGGGCATCAAAAGTGTATTGGCCATGGCATAGGTCTCCTGGTCGTGCGGCCCGGGATCTTCCGGTCCGCTCCGCCTCGTCACATCTGAGAGAGGGGGAATTTGCGGCCTATATAGGCGGCGCCAGTCCAAAACGCAATCAATTGTCGCGGGACCGCACCGACAAATTTCGGCCCCGCCGATCTTGTCCGGTCCCGCATCATCCGACAAGCTGATCTCCGCGCGCAGTTTGGGAGGCCAGCATGGATGACGATGAACCAAGACCGGACCGCAACAAGCATGAACTGGGCATGCGGCTGGACGACCTGTCGGTAGATGAACTGGGTGAACGCATTTCGCAACTGAAGGCCGAAATCGCCCGGCTCGAACAGGAAATTGAAAAAAAAACCAGCTCCCGCTCGGCGGCCGACAGTTTCTTCAAGCTTTAGAAAATATTGAACAATTGACGTTCAGACTTTGTTTGGGTTGACGCGTTCTCAAGCGGCAGGGTTAAGAAAATGACTCCTGTTTACTTTTGATTAATCCCAGTTGGTTAATCTTGGCTCATTCCGGTTTTCCGGATTTCTGCAGAGCGGTTTCTCCCTCTGTTTGACGCCTCCCTGTTAACTTCGAGAGCCGCCCCTGCGGCTCTTTTTTCTGTGCGGTCAAGGGTTTGGCGCTGAGTAAGGCCCAACGACACAGGCGTTAATCACACTCTTCAAATCCCGGCGAAGGCGGGTGACCGCGTGGCCGAAAATGGTTACATTCGCGCCGATTCAGCATGAGGTGATCAAGTTGGCGGACGGGCAGTCGAATGATCAGGCGCCGGTGGATATCGCGCCCCGGCTGGTCAATTCCCAGGGGTTCACGGCGCTTTATTCCGAGGGCATGTCGCTAATCGAGGAGGTTGCGGCCTATCTTGACGGGGCCGGCCGGCAGGAAAGCCGCTCGCTCAGCCGTGAGGCTTCGTTCATTTACGCCACCGAATCCATGCGCCTCACCACAAGGCTCATGCAACTGGCCTCATGGCTGTTGCTGCAGCGGGCGGTCAACGAAGGCGAAATCACCGCCGAGAATGCCCGCACCGAAAAGGCCAAGGTGAAATTCTCCGCCACGCCAGCCGAGCGCGGCGGGCCGGGCTGGGACGATCTTCCCGAAACCTTCCTCGGGTATGTCCGGCAGGGCGACCGGCTGTTCGCCCGGGTAATGCGCTTCGATGCCATGGATCGTGGCGAAAAGCTGGATATCGAGCCGCCGGCCTCACAAAACAATATCGCCGACCAGCTCTCCCGCCTGCAGGCGGCTTTCGGCCGGAAGTAGTCGGGCAACAAAAAACCCGGCCAACGGACCGGGTTTTTCCATTCAGCGATATGCCGGGCCTTACGAGCCCAGGATGCCTTTGAACTTTTCCTTGAAGCGGGAGACGCGGCCGCCACGGTCGATCAAGTGCGAAGAACCGCCGGTCCAGGCCGGGTGGGTCTTGGGATCGATGTCGAGGGTCAGCGTGTCGCCTTCCGAACCATAGGTGGAACGGGTCTCATATTCGGTGCCGTCGGTCATCACCACCTTGATGGTGTGATAGTCGGGATGAATGTCGTTCTTCATGTCGAAACTCTTGTGTTCTGCCGTCTGCGGCGCTCTGGGTGACGGATTTGGGCCAAAACCGGCCACCCGATGAGCCGTGGGCCATCAGGTTTGGCGCGTTCTATATGGAAAAACCTCTCCAAGGGCAAGCGGCTGGCGTCAATATTCGGTGCAGGGGCCCGGCTGCGGCGTATTTGATGTTGCGCGCCAGCGGCACAGTTCCTATCTAGGGGGCCAATCAGCCGGACTTATTGGGTATCATGACTGACACAAGGGCAGCCGCGCCGGGCGCCTCCGCAAAGGAACAGCAGGCCGCGGATGAAAAACCCCGGCAGAAGCTTCGTCCCTTGCGGGAACTTCTGCCCTTCCTGCTGAAATATCCGACCCGTCTGACGCTGACCATCGGCTTTCTGCTGATCGCGGCGGTCACCCAACTCAGCATTCCGCTGTTCTTCGGCGGGCTGATTGACCAGGGGTTCGTGGAGCAGAACCTCGATCAGGTCGCCCAGTACGGCGGCTATATTCTCATTCTGGCCGGGGTGATGGCGGTGGCCAGCGGCTTCCGCTTCTATTTCATCTCGATCATTGGCGAGCGGGTTCTGACCGATCTGCGGTCGGCAGTGTTCAATCACCTGCTGCAACTCGATTCGACCTTTTACGACACGCACCGGGTCGGCGAGCTGACGTCGCGGCTCAACGGCGACGTCGCCACGGTCCGCCAGGCGATCGGCTCCAGCGCCAGCATGGCACTTCGGTCCATGGTGACCATCACCGGCGCGCTGATCATGATGTTTTTGACCAGCACAACCCTGTCGCTGTTCGTGGTGATCGGTCTGCCGCTGATCGTGTTTCCCATCGTTTATTTCGCGCGCCGGCTGCGGGGCATGTCACGCAACACGCAGGACCGGCTGGCTGATCTGTCGGCCATGGCTACCGAGGTCCTGAGCGCCACCAAGACCATCAAGGCCTTTGTGCAGGAAGACACGCAGTCAGATCTTTACGCCGTTCGCGCCGAGGAAAGTTTCGACGCCGAAAAGCGGCGGCTGAAGGCGCGCAGCCTGTTGATGGGTGTGATTACCTTCGTGGCGGTGGGCGCGGTCATCCTGTTGATCTGGGGCGGCGCCCGCGCTGTCTTTGAAGGGGCGGTGAGCCTCGGCCAGCTTGGCCAGTTCATGATCTATGCGCTGATGGCCTCTTCGGCGCTGATGGGCATGTCGGAAGTGTTCGGCTCGCTGCAGACGGTGGCGGGGGCCACCGAGCGACTGGTCGAACTCCTGAAGACCGAATCCAACATGCCGGTGGCCGAACATCCGGTCAAACTGCCGGAGCCTCCGCTTGGTACGGTCAGTTTCGAGAATGTCCGGTTTGCCTATTCGACCCGGCGCGGCGACGCCATCCTGCAGGGGCTCAGCTTCGAAGTTGGCGCAGGAGAAACCGTCGCGCTGGTCGGCGCTTCGGGGGCCGGCAAGTCGACTGTCTTTGGCCTGCTGCAGCGCTTCTACGATGTCGAAGAAGGAGCGGTGAAGGTCGACGGTGTGGACGTGCGCCAGGTTCTGCCGCAGGATCTCAGGCACCGGTTCGCCTATGTGGAGCAGGATTCCATCGTTTTTGCCGGCACGGTCGCCGAGAATATCCGGTTCGGGCGGCCAGATGCCACTGACGAGGAAGTGTTCGAAGCGGCGAAAGCGGCGCTGGTCGATGAATATGTCAACGATCTGCCCAGCGGCTATGACACGATCGTGGGCGAACGCGGCGTCATGCTGTCCGGCGGGCAGAAACAGCGGTTGGCCATTGCCCGCGCGCTTCTCAAAGACGCGCCGATCCTGTTGCTCGACGAAGCCACAAGCGCCCTTGATGCGCAGTCGGAGAACCTGGTGCAGCAGGCGCTGGAGCGGCTGATGCAGGGGCGCACCACGCTGGTCATCGCCCATCGCCTCGCCACCATCCGCGACGCCGACCGCATCCTCGTCCTCGATTCCGGTGAACTGATCGATGAAGGCACCCACGAGCAACTGATCAAGCGCTCAGGCCGCTATTCGGAATTGGCGAAGCTGCAATTCGACCAGCAGGTCGGCGTGTTCGAAGTGGCCGAGTAAGACCAGGCCCTCGAGGTCAGATCACCCCTCGGTCAGCTTGAACTCGATGCGCCGGTTGCGGCGGTAGGCTTCCTCGGTTTCGCCGGAATCGATCGGCGAGAACTCGCCGAAACCGGCGGCGACCAGCCGCTGCGGTGAGACGCCTTCATCAACCAGCAACTTGGCCACCGAGATGGCGCGGGCGGCGCTCAGTTCCCAGTTGGAAGGAAACTGCAGCGTGTTGATCGGGCGGCTGTCGGTATGGCCATCGATGCGCAGCACCCAGTTGATCTCGGGCGGAATCTCGTCCTCGAGCTGCAATATGGCCTGGGCCAGTTCCGAGATCTGCTCGCGGCCGGCCGTGGATATTTGCGCCTCGCCGGCATCGAAAAGCACTTCGGACTGGAAGACAAACCGGTCGCCCACCACGCGCACGTCTGAACGGCCCTCGAGGATTTCGCGCAATCGCCCGAAAAAGTCGGAACGGTAGCGGGAAAGGTCCTGCACGCGCTGGGCCAGCGCAAGGTTCAGCCGGCGTCCCAGATCGGCGATGCGGGTGCGCGATTCACTGTCGCGCGCTTCGGAAGCTTCAAGCGCCTGTTCCAGCGCGGCAATCTGCGAGCGCAGGGCCGCCAGTTGCTGGTTCAATAGCGCCAGTTGGGCGTTGGCCTCATCGGTCAGCTGTTCCTGTTCGAGCAGATCATCCGAAAGCGCAGCGATGCGTGCGTCGCGGTCGCCGATGCCGCCGCCCAGGCCCGAGAGTTGCGATTCTAGCGCATCACGCTCGTCCTGGGTCGAAGACAGGGTCGCGGTCAGGGTAGCGATGGTCGATTCCAGATCGTCGGAATTGGCGCGTTCGAGCTGCAGCAGTTCTGTCAGCTCGGCGATCTGCGAGTTCAGACGCGACAGCGCGGTGTCCTTGCCGAGGATTTCCTGGCTGAGGAAGAATTGCGTCAGCATGAACAGCGACAGCAAAAAGATGATGACCAGCAATAGGCTGGACATGGCGTCGACGAAGCCGGGCCAGTAGTCAGCGGAAGATACGCGGCGGGCGCGGCCTAAAGCCATTCAGGCGGTCCTTTACGCTCAGTTGCGCCGGGATTGATCGTCATGGGCCTCGGTCAGCATGGCATCGATCAGATCGCGCAGCTTCTTGTTGGTCTCGCCCTGCTGCACGATGTGGCGGCGCAGGTCTTCCTGTTCGGTGCGGATGTGCTTGACCAGTCCATCAATACCACGCGCCAGTTCGGCCATGGCGCGTACGGCATTCTGAGACTGGTTTTGTGACTGCATTGTGGAGCCCAGCCTTTCGAACATGGACTGCATTTCCTCGCCGTTGACCCCGAGGCCGGTCGCCTGCATCTGGGTCATGGGGTGGTCGAGTTCGGTCATCGAACTCATCCAGTCTTCCAGTTCAGTGGCGAAAGCGTTCTGGGCCTGGTTGGCCTGCAGGTCGAGGAACCCCAGGATCAGCGAGCCGGAAAGGCCGAACAGCGAGGAGGCAAAGGCCGTGCCCATGCCGCCGAGCGGTGCCTGCAGACCGTCCTTGAGATTGGCGAAAATGTTGGACGTGTCGCCCGCCGTCACATCCAGTCCCTGGATGACGCCGGAAACCGAACTGACGGTCTGCAACAGGCCATAGAAGGTGCCGAGCAGGCCGAGGAAGACCAGAAGTCCGGTGAGGTAACGGCCGGTCTCGCGCGCCTCGTCAAGGCGGAAGCCGACGGAATCAAGGATCGAGCGCAGGCTTGCGGGGGTTATCACCGTCTCGCCCAGCCGGTCGCGCATGATTGCGGCCACGGGAGCCAACAGTACAGGCGGACGGCGCGTGTCGGCCAGATTGCCTGATTGCAGCGAATTGACCCAATGCACTTCCGGGATCAGCCGGATCACCTGCCTGAAGCTTAGAATGATGCCGATCACCAGAACAAACAGGATCAGCCCGTTGATGAACGGGTTGGCCCAGAAGGCAGTGACCAGTTGCACCGCCAGAATTCCCCCCACCATCGCCACCAGAATGACGAAGATGATCATCTTGACCAGATACACATTGGGGCTGGCGATCAGATAGGGGTCGTAACGCTCGGTCATGGCCGCTGGTCGAGCCTCCGCAGGCGAGGGGTCAAGTGGTTCGGCGCACAGACTATTCAGGCCAGTGTGGTCTGACAATGGCGATGGTTAACGCAAGGCACAGAAAGCTTATGCCTGCCTTTGGCTCAGTCGACGGCTTTGAGCGCCTTGAGCAATTGCGCCTGGATGGTTTCGTTGCCGGCCACGACTTCACCGTTCCAGATCGACTTGGTGCCGCCTGAATAGTCGGAGACAAAGCCGCCGGCTTCCTTGACCATCAGCAGACCGGGTGCAACGTCCCAGGGGGCGAGTCCGGCTTCCCAGAAGGCGTCGAACCGGCCGGCGGCGAGCCAGGCGAGGTCGGTTGAGGCAGAACCGGTGCGCCGGATGCCGGCCAGCGCAGGGTTGAGATGGGCGACCTGTTTGATGGCGCGGGCATCTTCAGGCTTGCCCGTCAGCTTGATGCCGGTTGAGGCGACAGCCTCGGCGAGGTGCTTGCGGCCCGCGACACGCAGACGCCGCCGGTCGTTGAGCCAGGCTCCACCGCCGCGTTCGGCGGTGAACGTCTCATCCATCACCGGATTGTGGATGACCGAGGCAATGATTTCGCCATTGCGTTCAAGCGCAATGGCGCAGGCGAACATCGGAATACCGTGCAAGAAGTTGGTGGTGCCGTCGAGCGGATCGATGATCCAGCGGTGCTGGCCGTCCGTGCCCTTGATTTCGCCCTGCTCTTCCATGAGGAACGAGTAGGTCGGCCGGGCCTTCAGGAGTTCGTCACGGACGATTTCCTCGGCCTTGCGGTCGGCGGCGGAAACGAAGTCGGCCGGCCCCTTGCGCGAGACCTGCAGGTTTTCCACTTCGCCGAAGTCGCGGGTCAGCGACCGCCCGGCCTTCAGGGCGGCTTTCAGCATGATGTTGAGCAGGGCTGAACCGGGCATGATGAAACTCTTAGTCGGCGCGGCGCAGGTAGGCCACTTCCTCGGTATCGACGATGATGCGTTCGCCTTCGGAAATGAACGGGGGCACCATCACCTTGACGCCGTTTTCAAGCACAGCCGGCTTGAACGAGTTGGCAGCTGTCTGGCCCTTGACCACCGGCTCGGTCTCGGTGATCGCCAGCGTCACCTGCGAGGGCAGGTTGATGCCCAGCGGCGTGCCTTCGTACATTTCCACGTTGACCATCATGCCGTCCTGCAGGAAGGCGGCCCGTTCGCCGACAAATTCCGACTGAAGTTCCAGCTGTTCGTAGGTTTCGGTATCCATGAACACCAGCATGTCGTCCTGAGCGTAAAGGTACTGGAAATCCTTCTGCTCCAGCGTCACGCGCTCGACCGTCTCGGCTGAGCGGAAGCGTTCGTTCAGCTTGGTGTTGCCGATGATGGATTTCAGTTCGACCTGGGCGAAGGCGCCGCCTTTGCCGGGCATCACATGCTGGGTCTTGACCGCGACCCACAGCCTGTCCTGATGCATGATGACATTGCCGACGCGGATTTCGTTGCCGTTGATCTTCATTTAAGTCACTCGTTGGATGAAAAAGGCGCCGATGCGCCGAAGTTGGCGCGCTTTTGCCCCAGATTGGGATTTGGCGCAAGCGCTGCGATTGAAGGCTATTCGGCAGGGACCGGGTCCGGTTCAGAGACGGACGGGACGGGCTCGCTGGCTTCGGTCAGCTCGAAACTTTCCGAAGGCGGTTCCTCCGGCGGGACGGCGGGCCAGAAGCGGGCGCGTTCCTCGGCTCGGGCAAGGTCTTCTGAATTGATGGACACCAGCAGCCGGTCAAGGCTGGGGTCAACCAGCCCCTGCCGCCGGGCCAGGGCGCGCCACATGGCGGCTTCCTCCATGTCGAGGGGCAGGTTTTCGCCCACGGCGTAAAGCTTGGCGACCCGAACCTGGGCCACCGGATTGGCGCCGTTGGCGGCGCGCAGGTACCATCGGGCGGCTTCTGCCCGATCCTGTGGCACGCCCACGCCCAGATAGAGCAGGGTGGCATATTCCACCTGCGCATCGGCGAGCCCGGCCTTGGCCGCGAGACCGATCTGATAGGCGCCTTCGGCCGTGTCCGGCGCGGTGCCGGCGCCTTCCATCAACATGGTGCCGTAGTCATAGCGGGCGCGGGGCAGCCCCGCCTCGGCGGCCTTTTTCATCAGGTCGGCGGCGCGCACCAGGTCAGGCGGCAGATAGGTGCCCTCGACCAGCAACAGGGCCAGGTTGTAGTTGGCTTCCGGGTAATCAGAAGCGGCGGCCTGTTCATAGAGTTCGGCGGCCCGCTGGCGGTTCTCGGGCACACCGCGGCCGTTCTGGATCATTGTGGCCAGCAAAAAGGCGGCGGCGGGGTCGCCGCTTCTGGCGGCGATGTCGTACCAACCCGCGGCACTCGCCAGGTTCTGGGCCACGCCCAGCCCGTTTTCATAGATGTAGCCGACAAGTGTCTGCGCCGACGCATCGCCCTGTTCGGCCCGGTCGAGGGCCAACGACAGGGCGGTCAGATATTCGCCGCGCTGGAAGGCGCCATAGGCATAATCGACCGGCCGCAGCGGCCCGAACACGCCTTCCGAGATGTCCTCGGCCTGGTCCTGGCTCTGGGCATAGGGGGCTGAGGCCGTCAGCACCAGGGCGGCGAGGGCCAGAATGCGGATCAGGTTCTTCACGACGCTTCCGTCCCCAAACGCCTGTCCGCCAGGGTCAGCGCCGCAATGGGGCCATCGGGATGCGACCACACATTCCTGCCGAGAACGATGAATTCGCATGCGACGGGTTTCAGCTGGTCAACGGGCGTCAGCGGGTCGGCGAGCGCCGCCGGAATTTCAAAGGTCTCGCTCCACCATGCGGCCAGTTCGCGATCCTCGTCTGTGGCCAGTGCATCCAGCGGCCCGAACATGAGATAGTCGGCCCCTTCCTCGCCGCGCAGCATGGCTTCATGGCGCGAGCGCAGGTCACCGGCGCCGGTGATGAATTCGGGTTTCAGCACCTTCGCCGCGGTCCCGAAATCGCCGATGCCGCCGGTGATGTGGGCGCCGTCGGTCTCGCTTGACCGCACTGCGCCGGGCAAATCCTCGAGCAGCACCGCCACATCATTGGCCTGCGCCACGGGGCGCAGCTGGCCGACGCGGGCAAGGTAGTCCTCCTCGCTCAAGCCATGGCGTGCAATCAGGACGGCGGACACCATGCCGCTTTCCATCGCCATGCCGAAATTATCGGCGAAATCGGCATCGAGTCTTTCAGGCGTGACGAGGTAGATCTGCACCGTGTGCCCCATGGGAATTGTCCGGGCGGGTTTGCCCTCAGAATTTGACCAAAAACAGGCCGGTAAAGCGCGTCCGGTTCAGGCGCTGAGTGCGGCCACGCCCGGCAAGGTCTTGCCTTCCATCCACTCAAGGAAGGCACCCCCGGCCGTGGAGACATAGGTGAACTGGTTCTTGACCCCCGCATGGGCGAGGGCGGCCACCGTGTCGCCGCCACCGGCGATGCTTACCAGCTTGCCGGCTTTGGTACGCTCGGCGGCATATTGCGCGATCGTGACCGTACCGGTGTCAAACGGCGGCAGCTCAAAGGCGCCCAGCGGGCCGTTCCAGACCAGCGTATGGGCGTCGTCGAGCGCCCCCTTGATCCGCTCGATGGAAGCGGGTCCGACGTCAAGGATCATGCCGTCCTTGTCCATGGCATCCAGCCCGTACTGGCGCGAGGGCGCATTGGCCTCGAAGTGCCACGCGACCGTCGCATCCACCGGCAGGATGATGGCGCATTGCTCTTCCCCGGCGCGGTCCATGATGCGGCGGGCGGTATCGGCCAGGTCCTTTTCGCAAAGGCTCTTGCCCACATCGACGCCGCTGGCGTGCAGGAACGTGTTGGCCATGCCGCCGCCGATGACCAGCGCATCAACCCGCCCGAGCAGGTGCTCAAGCACATCGATCTTGGAGGAGACCTTGGCGCCGCCGACCAGCGCGATTACCGGTCGTTTTGGCTCACCGAGCCCCTTCTGCAGCGCCTCAAGTTCGGCCTGCATGGCACGCCCGGCCGCTGCCGGCAGCAGGTGCGCCAGCGCCTCGGTCGAGGCATGGGCCCGATGCGCGGCCGAGAAGGCGTCGTTGACGTAGTTGTCGCCCAGTTTGGCCATGCGGGCCGCCAGCGCTGCGTCGTTCTTTTCCTCGCCGGGGTGAAAGCGTGTGTTCTGCATCAGGATGATCGATTTGGGCGGGGCTTTCAGAACCAGTCCCCAGGCGACATCGGTATCTGTCCAGTCGGTGTCGATGAAGGTGACCTGCTGATTGGTCAGCCGTTCGAGTTCCGGCACGGCAACCTCCAGCGACATGTCGGCGACAACCTCGCCCTTGGGCCGTCCGAAGTGTGACAGGATGATGGGCGTTCCGCCCTGGGTGATGATGTCGGAAAGCGTCGGCAGCAGCCGCTCGATGCGCGTTGCGTCGGTCACGCGTCCGTCGGCCACCGGCACATTCAGGTCCGCCCGCACCAGCACCCGCTTGCCGGAGAGATCGAGATCATCGAGGGTTTTGAATTGTGCCATGGCCCTTCGCCTTCTGCCTGTGTTCCGCCCTAGCTACGCCCTCGCACCGGGTGAGGGCAATGGCCGAGGGACACCGATTTCGCCGCCCTAAGGCTTGACCTCGCCGCTTGAAGCGGACCCGGCATCCTTGTCGGGCGTTGTGTCATCCGACGTACTGGCGGAATTTGCCGGTTTTGCGCCCATTCGCAGCCGGACCTGGGCGCGCAGCCAGTCATACAATTCCCCGAAGCTGAGATAGACCGGCACCGGCCGCGGTGCCGAGGGTTCAACGGAAAGCCCGACCGCCGTGATCGTGCCGTCCTCGTCGGCTTCGCGCACGATCAGTTCCACGGCACCCAGCGCCACGCGATCCGCATATTCCGCCTCGCCACCCAGCCGCGCCCGGATCAGGTCGGCGATGCTGAGCGCGCGTTCCTCCTCGCTCAATTCCACCTCGTAGACGTCGGCCATTTCGCTTGCCGGACGCTCGGGATCGATGGTGAAGGCGCCAAAGAAATCCACGTCGTCGGCGGTCAATTCAGCACGGCTGGCGAACAGCCGGTCGAGCAGGCGCGGGTAGGTTGAAGGCACGAAAATATAGACGTGATCTCCCGGCTGCGGCCGCCCCGCCAGTTGATAGTTCATCGAGCGGTTGTCGCGCACCACCAGTGCCGGCCGGGCCCAGCGCGGAATGCGGGTGCCGCGCACCACCGGGCTCTCCTCGACCACCCGATAGGCCAGCAGTTCATGGTGGGCGGAGCCGGGCAAGTCGACTTCATATTTAGCCAACGGTCCGATGCGCGGCGGCACGACGAGGCCGAGCCTTCTGGCCAGGGGGAGGATGGTCCAGCCCTGCACAAGCAGCGACACCATGACGATCAGGAAGGCGACATTGAACAGCAGCCGGCCATTTTCCAGCCCGGCAATCAGCGGCGTGAGCGCCAGAAGGATCGAGGTGGCCCCGCGCAGGCCGACCCATGACGTGAAGGCGGTTTCAACGCGCGGAAAGCGGAAGGGCAGGAGGCAGAGCGTCACCGCCAGAGGTCTGGCGAAAAACATCAGGATGATGGCCAGCGCCAGCGCCGGCAGCGCCAGCACCGGAAATTGCGACGGGGTGGCGAACAGGCCCAGCACCAGAAACATGATGATCTGCGCCAGCCAGGTTATCCCGTCCTGAAACCTTTTGAGCGCCGCCGGAGACTTCAGCTGGTTCCCGGCCACCAGTCCGGCCAGATAGACCGCAAGAAATCCCGAGCCGCCGGCCAGCCCCGCCAGCCCGAACAGCATCAGCGAAAGGGCAAGGACGAAGATCGGCTGCAGCCCACGATCGAGATTGAGCCGTTGCGTCAGCCGCACGATCAGCCAGCCGCCGCCGAGACCCAGCACGGCGCCGATACCCATCTGTTGCAGAAACCCCAAGGCGATCTGGGTGGCGATGGCGCCGCCACCCGCTGCGGTTCCCGCCGTGATGGCGGATACCAGCGTCAGCGTCAAAAAGATGGCCATGGGATCGTTTGACCCGGATTCGATTTCCAGCGTCGAACGCACCTTGTCGCGGATCGAAACATTGCCGGTGCGCAGCAGGAAAAACACCGCCGCCGCGTCGGTCGAGCCGATGATGGCGCCGAGCAGCAGCCCTTCGAGCCATGATATGCCGAGGATGAAATGTGCCGCTGCGCCCAGCAGCCCGGCGGTCAGCAAGACCCCCAGTGTGGACAGGACAACCGCTGGTGCCGCCGCCTGCCTCAGGCTGCGGGCCGCGGTGCCGAACCCTGAATCGAACAGGATGACGGCCAGCGCAATCGAGCCGACGAAATAGGCGACCGGGGCATTGTCGAAATCGATGCCCAGCCCGTCGACCCCGCTGACCAGTCCGATCAGCAGGAAGACAAGCAAAAGCGGCGCCCCGAAACGGAACGCGATCAGGCTCGTAAATGCGGCCGCCAGCACCAGGCCGGTGCCGACGAGAATGATCAAATAGATTGTGACGTCCATGGCCCTGCCAAGCAGGAATGCTTTGCCGCTTTCCTGCCCCTAGACTGGGGCCAATTCATGTCGGCAATCAAGGGTTTGGCGACGCAATAGTGTCCTTGCGCTGCAAACCGCAAACAGCTGTTGCTAGCGCGTCTGGTCCGGATCGTTGATCGAAATTCCGTCAAAGACGACGCAGTCCCGGCTCGGGCCGCCGCAACACACGGCATCGCACTCGGCGACAAAGCCTTCCAGCGCACCGCTCAGTTCTTTCAGTTCTGCGATCTTGCGCTTGACCTCGGCCAGGTGAATTTTTGCGATTTCAGCCACGTCCGCGCATTCCTCGGTGGCGCTGGTTGAAAGCTGCGCAAGCTCCCGGGTCTGTTCCAGCGAAAAGCCAAAGTCGCGGCACCGTTTGATGAAGGTGAGCAGTTTCAGGTCGGAAACGGTGTAGATCCGCTGGTCGCTGGCTGTGCGGACGGCGCTCGGGATCAGCCCGATTTCCTCGTAATATCTGACCCTTGAAGTTTTCATGCCGGCCCGTCTCGCCAGTTCACCAATGCTCAGCGCCTGCGGCTCCACCCTCATGGTCTTGCACCCCTTGCCCTTCAAGTTACTTGAAGGATTAGCCTCCGTTCTCGCCGGTGAAAAGCCGGTCATGAACAAAGGAGAAATCAGATGGAAAAGAAGCAGACGATGAGTGCGGTGGGCATGGCCGCCATATTGTGCGTGGCAGGCTGTGCCGCCATCGCTGCCGTGCCGCTTCTGGGGATCGGTGCCGCTGGCGGATTGGCTGCCCTGATTTCGGGGCAATGGGCTCTGGGACTTGTGGCGGTGGCAGGCGTGGGCGGTTGGCTCGCCGTCAGGTTTTTCCGCTCGAGGAAACGCGTTGCAGTTGAAGATATTCCCGCAACAGGTTGCGGCTGCGCTCCCAATTCAGGCTGCAACACGGGCGACGCCTGTGATATTCCGCAGACCGGGTCGAGGACGACCCTCAGGGATCGTCTTAAATCGATCTGCTGAATTGACACCGGGGAGAGACGGCATGCCTGCACTGGCCAGCACATTTGCGATCTACATTCTGGCGGCGGTGGCCGAGATCGTGGGATGTTTTGCGTTCTGGGCGTGGTTGCGCCAGTCGCAGTCCATCTTGTGGCTGATCCCGGGGGTGGTGGCGCTTTGTGTCTTTGCATGGCTGCTCACCCTGTCGCCCAGCGAATTCGCGGGCCGGTCCTACGCTGCCTATGGTGGCGTTTACATTGCCGCTTCGCTGGTATGGTTGTGGCTGGTGGAAGGTCAAACCCCCGACACGTGGGACGTGGCGGGGGTGTCGCTGGCCCTGATCGCCGCGGCGATCATCCTGTTCGCCCCGCGCGGCGGCGGGGCGATCTAGCGGCCGAGCGCTAACGGCTCAGCCAATCGAGGATCAGCCGGTTGGTCGCCTCCGGCTTTTCCTGCTGAATCCAGTGGCCGCAATCAAGTGTGGCGACTTCGACGTTCGGCACGAACTCGGACAATCTTTCAGACTTCTGGACCATGTCCCGGTCGCCATAGATCATCAGCGCGGGTTTGTGGATGACCGGGTCAACGTCCGCGAGCAGGTGCCAGTTGCGATCGAGATTCCGGTACCAGTTTATGCTGCCGGTAAAGCCAGATTTCTGGAAGGCGGAGACGAAAACGGCCAGTTCCTTTTCGGACATGACAGGATCGCCCAGCGGCTTTTCCTGCCTTGCGAGATTGATCATCATCATGCCCGGCTCGGGTGGCGTCAGCGGCAGGTTCTTGCGGTAAAGGTTGCTGAGGAAGCGGCGGTTATTTTCGGCCAGCACAGCGTCGGCGACGCCTGGCTGTCGGTTGAAGTGGACGAAATAGAAGTCGTCACCGAAGAACTCCTCCATCATTTCGATCCACGGCCGATCCCAGCGCTCCTGGTAGGGCACGCTCAGGTTGATGGTCTGTTTCACCCGGTCCGGGTGCAGCAGCGCCATGCTCCAGACCACGATGGACCCCCAGTCATGGCCGACAAAGGTCGCGTCCTCATATCCGAAGTGATCCAGCACCCCGGCCAGATCGCCGGTCAGATGGTCGATATCGAATGCGGTGACCTCGCCGGGCCGCGATGAGTTGCCATAGCCCCGCTGGTTCGGGACGATGACGTGGTAGCCCGCTGCGGCCAGCACAGGCATCTGATGCCGCCATGAAAAGGCATGTTCGGGCCAGCCGTGGCAGAGTACGATCGGGTTTCTCGCATTCTCGCGGCCGGCCTCAAAGACTTCCAGTTCAATACCGTTGACGGGAATGATGGTGGGTTTGGGGAATTCGAGTGTGTGAAGCATTTCCTGTCTCCTTGCTGAAATGGTCGGCATTGGCATAGAGTCAAATGGTGCCAAAAACTGGCATCAATTTACGCAAGTCTTCCGGAATGAATGTTCGATTGAGACAAGACGCCATCGTGCGCACCCTTCGCCGCCGGGGCACCGCGACCATCGCCGAGCTTGCACGGGAAGTGGGCGCGTCACGGCGCACGGTGCTGCGCGACATCAGCGCACTGCGCGATGAGGGTTTTGTCATTCACTCGGAGCCCGGTCCCGGCGGTGGTCTGCAGCTTGATCCGCAGTCGGTTCAAACCACCGCGCGGCTGTCGGTGAACGAGGTCTTCGCCCTGCTGATCAGCGTCGCATCCATGCGGGCGGTGGGAAACCTGCCGTTCTCCAGTCTGGCGGATTCAGGCCTGGCCAAGATCGAAAAGGCCCTTCCGGCCGACAAGGTCCGCGACCTGCGCCGGTTCCTCGACAGCCTCTACGTCGGACAGCTTGCGCCGGAGGTCGACATTTCGAACTTAGGCGTGATGGAGCCTGAATTGCTGCCCGCATTCGAGGCGGCGTTTCTGCAGCGGTTGCATCTGCGGTTTCAGTATCGGGATGCGAAAGGGGCGGAAACCAGCCGGATCATTGAGCCGCAGGCCCTGCTGATCCTGCCGCCGCTTTGGTATCTGGTCGGCTGGGATCTGGCGCGCGAGGACTTCCGCTATTTCCGCATGGACCGGATTGGAAGCCCGGAACCGGTGCCGGAGACCAGCTTCCGGCGGCGGCACGTGACTTTTCCGGACGAGTATCAGCCGGTGCGCGCTTCTGCCCGCTGAGCAAATGGACATGAAAAAGGGCGCATCGGTTGCCGATGCGCCCTCCGGGGTTTGAAATTGGGTTGCGCCCTAAAGCGTCTTGCCGATCGCCACAGCCGTATCGGCCATGCGGTTCGAGAAGCCCCATTCATTGTCGTACCAGCTCAGCACCGAGGCAAAAGTCTCGCCCATGACCTTGGTCTGGTCCAGCGCCACGGTCGAAGAATGCGGGTCGTGATTGAAGTCGATGGAGACATTCGGATGCGTGGTGGTGCCGAGAATGTTTTTCAGCTCGCCTTCGGCAGCACTGATCAGCGCGTCGTTGATCGATTCCGCGGAAACCGGTTTGGACGACAGGAACTTGAAATCGACAAGCGACACATTCGGGGTCGGTACGCGTACCGACATGCCGTCGAGCTTGCCGGCCAGTTCAGGCATCACCAGCCCGATCGCCTTGGCAGCGCCGGTTGAGGTCGGGATCTGGCTCATCGCTGCGGCGCGGGCGCGATAAAGATCCTTGTGCATCGTATCGAGCGTCGGCTGGTCGCCGGTGTAGGAGTGAATGGTGGTCATCATGCCGTGTTCGATGCCGAACGTCTTGTTGAGCACATAGACCAGCGGTGCCAGGCAGTTGGTGGTGCAGGAGGCGTTCGAGATCACCTGGTGATCGGCGCTGATCTTGTCGTGGTTCACGCCATAGACGACGGTCAGGTCAGCCCCACTGGACGGAGCGGAGACCAGCACGCGCTTGGCGCCGGCTTCGAGATGGATCGCGGCCTTGTCGCGGGCGGTGAAAATGCCCGTGCATTCCATGACGATGTCGATGTCGAGTTCTTTCCACGGCAGCTTTGACGGGTCGCGCTCGGCCAGCACCTTGAAACTGTCCCCGCCCTCGATGCGGATCGTGTCGCCGTCCACTTCCACCTGTTTGGGGAAGCGGCCATGTACGGAATCGAATCGCATCAGATGGGCGTTGGTCTCCACCGGACCCAGATCGTTGACGGCGATGACATCAATGTCCTTGCGGCCGGATTCCAGAATGGCGCGGACGATATTGCGGCCGATACGACCAAAACCATTGATCGCGACACGAACGGTCATGTGGAGTTCTCCTGATTGGTGGGCCCGAAGGGAGGCGGGCCCGGATTACAACTGTGATGTGACGGCTTCAACTACTGCGTTGGCCGTGATGCCGAAATGTTCGAACAGGTCGGCAATCGGGCCGCTGGCGCCGAAGCCGGTCATGCCGACAAATTCGCCCCGGTCGCCGAGCAGACGGTCCCAACTCTGGCGCACACCGGCTTCAACCGCAACGCGGGCTTTCGGATTGCCGATCACCTGCTCGCGATAGGCCTTGTCCTGCTGGTTGAACAGCTCCATCGACGGCACAGAAACAACGCGGGTGCTGGTCTTGTTGTTTTCAAGGATGGACGCCGCCTCGATCGCCAGCTGCAACTCGGAGCCGGTGGCAAAGATCACCGCATCGGCATCTTCCGGGCCCGACACGACATAGGCGCCGCGGGCGCACATGTTTTCGCTCTGATAATGGGTGCGGAAGGCGGGCAGGCCCTGGCGGGTCAGCGCCAGCACCGAGGGGCCGTCCTTGCGTTCAATGGCGGCCTGCCAGCATTCCAGGGTTTCCACCGCATCGGCGGGGCGGAACACTACCATGTTGGGAATGGCGCGCATCGCCGCCAGATGTTCGACGGGCTGGTGGGTCGGGCCGTCTTCGCCGAGCCCGATTGAATCGTGGGTCATCACATAGATCACCCGCTGGCCCATCAGCGCCGAGAGCCGGGCCGAGGGGCGCAGGTAATCGGTGAACACCAGAAAGGTGCCGCCGTAAGGAATGAAGCCGCCATGCAGGGCAATGCCGTTCATGGCCGCCGCCATTTCATGCTCGCGGATCCCGTAATGCATGTAGCGCCCGGTCCGGTTTTCCGCGGTGAACGGTTCGGTCTGGCTGGTATTGGTATTGTTGGACCCGGTCAGGTCAGCGGAACCGCCCAGCGTTTCGGGCAGCACGGCGTTGATGACTTCCAGCGCATTCTGCGAGGCGACGCGGGTTGCCGGTTTCGGCTTGGTCTCGACCAGTTCCTTCTTGAATTCCTGCACCACGCGATCAAAGTCGAGCGGCAGTTCGCCCTTGATGCGGCGTTCGAACTCGGCGCGCGTGTCGGCGTTGGCGGCGTCCAGCCGCTCCTGCCAGTCGGAGCGGGCCTTGGTTGAGCGGTTGCCGGCCAGGCGCCAATTGTCCATCACCTCGTCCGGGATGACGAACGGCGGGTGGTCCCAGCCCAGTTCGGCGCGGGCCAGTGCGATTTCCTCGTCGCCAAGGGCCGAACCGTGTACCTTGGCGGTGCCGCCCTTGTTGGGCGCGCCATAGCCGATGATGGTCTTGGCGGCGATCATGGTCGGCTTGCTGCTTGACTTCGCCTCTTTCAGGGCCTTCTTGATCTCGTCGGCATTGTGGCCGTCGATCTCGATCGTGTGCCAGCCGGACGCTTCGAAGCGCATGCGCTGATCGGTCGAATCGGCGTTGGAAATCTTGCCGTCGATGGTGATGCCGTTGTTGTCCCAGATGACGATCAACTTGTTCAGCTTCAGGTGCCCGGCGAGCGCAATCGCTTCCTGGGAAATGCCTTCCATCAGACAGCCGTCACCAGCCAGCACGTAGGTGTAGTGATCGACCAGATCGGTGCCGAATTCGGCAGCCAGCTTGGCTTCGGCGATGGCCATGCCCACCGAATTGCCCAGCCCCTGGCCGAGCGGGCCGGTGGTGGTTTCGATGCCGGTGGCGTGGCCATATTCGGGGTGGCCGGCGGTCTTGGAACCCAGCTGGCGGAAGTTCTGGATTTCCTCGAGCGTCATGTCTTCGTAGCCCAGAAGATAGAGCGAGGAATAAAGCAGCATCGAGCCGTGCCCGGCACTCAGCACAAACCTGTCGCGGTCCGGCCAGTGCGGGTCTTTGGGGTCGAATTTCATCACCGCGGAAAACAATACGGTGGCAATGTCGGCGCAGCCCATGGGCAGGCCGGGATGGCCGGAATTGGCCTTCTGAACGGCGTCCATGGAGAGGGCGCGGATCGCATTGGCCATCGCATTGTGTTTGGCTGAATTGGTCATGAAATATCCGCTTGCTGGTGTGGGGTCGGAGTGGTGTGAACGGCGACCGCGCGCCTTTTTCCGTGACGGCAGGACACTTAAACAGGTC
Source organism: Devosia sp. (assembly GCA_017794705.1). Taxonomy (GTDB): domain Bacteria; phylum Pseudomonadota; class Alphaproteobacteria; order Rhizobiales; family Devosiaceae; genus IH3. The sequence goes on from CP051235.1 coordinate 2,681,622, forward strand.
ACTGTTTATAGTCAATTGAACCCACCCCCGCTTCGCGGTTGCATTACGGCCTCAGTTCGGGCTGAATTGCCGCGCAGTAAAATGCTGACGCAACAAGAGGCGGATTGAGCATGTCGACGGATGGCGCGCCTGAGGGCTATCAACTGGCCGCGGAGCGGGTGGACAAGGCGCTGCAGCGGCTCGAGGCGAGCCTGCGCAGTCTCAACGGCCGTATCCGTTCGGTCGGGCGGATCGAATCAGACATTGCCAAGATCGAGAATGAGCGCGGCCAGTTGGTCGGAGAACTGGCCCGCGCCAGCGCCAAATCCAAGCGGCTCGACGAAGCGGCCAGCGACGTGTCGCGGCGGCTGGTGGTGGCCATGGAACAGGTCAAGACCATCCTGTCCGAAGAGGAGAAGCGCTGATGCCCGAGGTCAATGTCGAGATCAACGGCCGCAAGTTCCGCATGGCCTGCGAGGAGGGCCAGGAAGAACATCTCATGAGCCTCGCCGAGCGCTTCAACACCACCGTCGAGGGGTTCAAGGGCTCCTTCGGCGAGATCGGCGACAACCGCCTCACCGTCATGGCCGGCATCGCCGTGCTCGATGAGCTTGTCGAGGCCGAGCGCCAGATCGCCGAGGCCCGCGCCGAAATGGCCCGCATGCAGGAGGCCACCGACGCGGTGATCAACCAGTCGCGTCAGCTCGAGGAACAGTTCGCCCGCCGCCTGTCCGAAACCGCCCGCAAGATCGAGGCCGTCGCCACCGTCATCGACGAAACCGCCTCCTCCAACGGCGGCCAGGCCAGCCACTGATCGCAGAACAAGCTGCCCCACCCCCTCCCAACCTCCCCCGTCAAGGGGGAGGTGCACGCAGCATTCAACTTAAGGCCGTGCCACATGCACAGGTCTTCACCCTCCCCTTGACGGGGACTTCGAGCTGGCCGGAAGGGACAAATCAGTCCTGTGGACTGATTTTAGGCGAGAAGGCCCTGAGAGCTATGCTCGAATGGCAAACGGGGAGGGGTGGAGCCACGAGTCCCGGCATCTGCCCGACAACTTCCCTGTTTCCCAACGTCCCCCAATCGCATTTCCTTTGCACAGCGCCTGCATCGCCACTATATGTGGTCCGCTGCCCGGTGCGTGCTGGATGACACATTCCCTGGGGCCTTACCGATCCATCAGGGAGCTGTCCCTGTTCCGGACCGTGGTCCGGAGCATACGGCGCCCACCTACGCAAGTAGGTACCCGGGATCGCACATCCCACGGCCAGGGCGGCACATATTTTTCGCTTCGGATTTATCCGAAAACCGCGTTGCACTTTTCGGTCCTCAGCCGTATTTGCGCATCGCATACCGAGCAAGGCGGCACGGGCCTCCGCTGGGTTGTCCGTCGACGATGAGGGTGGATTGACCGAACAAGGCGACAAAAAATCCGCCCTGCGCACCGCGGCGCTTTCCCGCCGCAAGGGGTTGCGCGACGAGATTGCGCGGCAGCATGCGGATCTGGCGCGGCAGCATTTCTTCCTCAACGTTCCCCTCAACGACCAGAGCATCGTCGCCGTTTACTGGCCGATCCGCGGCGAGATGGATACGCGGGCGCTGCTCGGCCAATTGATCGATCAGGGCACCGTCACCTGCCTGCCCGAGGTGGTGGGTGACAATCAGCCGCTGAAATTCCGCCAGTGGGACGGGATGAGCCCGCTCGATGCCGGCGATTTCGGCACCATGCAGCCCGGCCCGCACGCCCCCGAGGTCACGCCCAACGTCATCCTGCTGCCACTCGCCGCCTTCGATGCCGCAGGCTATCGCCTCGGCTACGGCAAGGGCTTTTATGACCGCACTCTGGCCGAAATGCAGTCCCGCCCGCTGCTCATCGGCTACGGATTTTCCACCCAGCAGGTGGACGCCATCCCCGCCGAAGCCCATGATGTGCGCATGGACATGATGATTTCCGAACTCGGCATGCTCAAGTTCGGGTTGTAGGAGCCAATACTTGCGACTTTTGTTTCTCGGCGACGTGATGGGCCGCGCCGGCCGCTCCGCCATCAGTGAACGCCTGCCGGGCCTGATCGAGCGGTTCGGGTTTGATTTCGTCATCATCAATGGTGAAAACGCCAGCCACGGGCGCGGCCTCACCGAGGGCCATTTCAACGAGCTGCGCGATGCGGGCGCCGATGTCATCACGCTGGGCGATCACGCGTTCGACCAGCGCGACACGCTCTCCTATATCGAACGCGAAAACACCCTGCTGCGCCCTGTCAATTTCCCGGAGGGCACTCCGGGGCGCGGCGCCATGCTGGTCACCGGCCGCAACGGCCACCAGGTGCTGGTGGTCAATGCGCTCGGCCGGGTGTTCATGAACCCCGCCGACGATCCCTTCCGCGCCACGGAACAGGCCATCGCCGATTGCCCCCTGGGCGAAGTGGCGGATGCCATCGTCGTGGATTTCCACGCCGAGGCGACCTCGGAAATTCAGGGCATGGGCCACTTCCTCGATGGCCGCGTGTCGCTGGTCGTGGGCACCCACACCCACATCCCCACCGCCGATGAGCGCATCCTCAAGGGCGGCACCGCCCTGATGACAGACGCCGGCATGTGCGGCGATTATGATTCAGTCATCGGCATGCAGGCTGATGAGCCCGTCAACCGCTTCCTCACCGGCATCCCGAAAGAACGGTTCATCCCTGCGGAAGGCGAGGCGACGTTGTCAGGGGTGGCGATCGAGACCGACGCGAAGACGGGGCTTTGTGTGGGGGTGTCGGCGGTGAGAGTGGGTGGGGTGTTGGGGGAACGGTTGCCGGAGTGGTGAGGGGGAACATCCCAATAATAGGTTAACAATTGGGTTGGGTGGTTTCGACCCGAATGCTGTCTGATGTTGTTCGTCATCATCTAGAATTCCTGTTCGCAATCTGCAAAGATCACTGCTTTCCAAAATAGAGAACGCTAATACATTTTATGTTTGGAGAATAAATGCGAACAGATAGGCTTGCCGGCATAGTGGAGTCCTCGAAAGAGTTTACCGAAGCCGCAACTCAGCTAGAAATCTTGTTAAACGATTTTGCTGACAAGGAAGGCACGACGTTCGACGTATCGAAACAGATCCGTGGCCGAGACAGCACCACCGCGCAATTGCTGTCTCGTCTGAAAGTAACGGGCGAACTCGTACATTCGTTTGGAAAGTCTACACGATCTGAGCTCGTTCCATTGAAGCTATTGTCTGCTCTTGAGCAGTCAATCAAAGACCTGATGACGGCCCTTGGCGAACTGATTTCTGCCATTCAAAGCGTAGAAAAATCGCACAGGGGACTCTCGGTTTTTGACTACTCCAATTTTACCGCCACCTGCAGCGATGGGAATAGCGTCAATCTTCAATCGCAGTTCAATGCGGTCTTCGATCATACCGAATCGCTTCTCGAGGCGGTATCACAGTCCATTCATCTCCTGAAGCCGCGAGGGGCCGTGAGCTTTCAGGCATCAGCAAGCGCGCTAAGTGAGGTTTTGGAAGCCAATTCAGAGAAAGCGGCTAAGCTCAATCTAGAACTCTCAAAGCTCAAATCCGAGCATATCGAGCTTCAACAGAATCAACAGAAACTGTCGGGCGAATCGGATCAATTGGCTTCACTTACAAGTCAGGCGCAAACCGACAGGAAGGCAATTGGCGAGTACGCGGCGGCCAGTTCCACGCAAGCCGCCGAGATCAAAGCGACACATGAAAAAGCCTCGGCGCTTGAGCGTAATGTGAACGCGTACGCGGAGAACTTTCAGCAGTTCGAAAAACAGCTTGCGGATAGGGAAGCGCGATTGGCTTCGGGAAAGAAGTTTCATGACGAATTGGTCGCAGAGTTGGAGAAGCAACGGCAGACCATTAAGGGCCTCGTGGCAGACTCAGAAGCGATGTTGGCTTCATCCACTAACTCCGCACTTGCCTCCAACTTCAACGATATCAAAAAAAGTTTGACCAAAGAGTTGTGGTGGGCAAGAGTTTCGTTCTACGTAAGCATATTTATATTGTTTATTTCGGCGATTCCGTTGGTAGGATTTGTAATACTCCCATTAATTTCGCCATTTATTCCCGAATTTTCTGAGCAAGCAATTGAAAACATGCTTAGATACAGCCCTGGTAATGCAGATTCATCATGGCAATATCTCGGTCAAGTACTAGCTAGGGCAACTATTCTTCTTCCGGCTGCTTGGCTTGTTTCGTTTGCTGCAATTCGTCACTCATCTTTGTTCAGATTGAGGGAACACTACGCCTTCAAGTATTCAATGGCGGTGTCAGTCGAGGGCTTTAAGAAGCAATCGCCCGAGTATGAACAAGAGATTGCTGCCATGATACTCGAGATTTTGGCGTTCAATCCTGCGGACAAACTAGTTCCCTCGCGGCAAATTAAAGAAGGAAAGGCACCGGTTTTGGCTGCCGCCCTGTTCGAAACTTTTCGCAGCCGTCTTTCTCCAAAAGACGAGAAAGAAAAGTAAATTGGGCACAGTCTTGTGCTGCCAACGCTCACACAAGTCTCAGAAATATGAACTTATCCCCGCCCTCAGAACCTCCCGCATACTCCTCATCACAAGCCGCGCGTTGAGCTGAGGTGTACACGAGCACTTTGCGGGGTTTGGGCCGGTGTGGAACGGGAGTCGTCCCGTTTCAGGGTAAAGCGGTCAGGTGGCCCTCGGCCAGGGGGCAAGTGTAAGACGCTGCGCAGCCGTCTGATATGGGTTGCGCGTCACTCTCAAGTTGAGAGTGACATGCCAGTCTGGAAGGCCGGTCTAGAATCCGGCAACTGGACAAATCAGGGGCATGGCGCATCCGCGGGGCTCCGGAGGGCCCCGGGCCTGTTCGTCATAGTCCCTTAAATCCCGGTTGCGCGGGGCGTTGTGCGCCTCACTTTTTACTCCTAAGGATCGAGGTGTTCACCGCCCCGCGCCTGCTCTGTTCACGTAATTTCCTGTCATGGGAGGTTTGGCATGGGCGAAATTCAATTCTCTGCGTCACCCTCGGGGTACAGCCCGCCGGCGCGAGGCAAAAGAATGTCCCGGGGGTCCATGATGAATCGGCATAAGCCGCCGTCGTTCGTGAGTCCCAACGAACCCCCATCGTGCGGCATCGCTGCATGGATACTCGGGTCAAGCCCGAGTATGACGCTGGAGAGAGGGCTAATGCGGTGCCCACTTCAGCATCAGCAAGGGACGGGACGAGGCGAAGCCGAGGACCTCGCGCGACAATTCGCGCGCGCCGTCGCAGGTGCAGCGGAGGGCATAGCGACCAGCGTCATGCCCGTAGCGGTGCGCACCGTGAGACAAAACAATCCCGTCAAGCCCGAGTATGACGATGAGGAAAGGATTGAGGCGGTGCCCCCATTTCTGCCCTGCCTCCCTCCCCCTTGTGGGGAGGGATTGAGGGTGGGGGTTGCGCGAAGCGCAGACAAAGATGCTGTGCTGCATCGCCAATTTCGTTGGCCCTTGCGGGCCCACCCCCACCCTGGCCCTCCCCGCAAGGGGGAGGGGAGCACAAGAGCCGTGCCTTATTCCAATTCCATCCGCACAGCCGCCACGCCCTGCCGAGGCAGGTCAAAAGTGGTGCTCAACCCGCCGTCCACAATCTCACATGCCCGCGCTTCAACCGTCTCCAGCTGCCCCGCCGCGTCGAGCTTCTCGTACGCGTCGCCGGCTAGCTCCTGTGGCGATCCCATCGCCTGCCAGGCGGCGAAAGAGTTGGAGTGGGTCTTGTCCATCTGGAAGCGGGTGAGGGTGGCGGTGGTGCCGGCCAGTCCGGTCAGGTTCAGGGTCACGCGCGCCGCGCCTTGGTCGGGCAGGTCGTCATCGTGATAGTTCCAGACGAGCACGGTCACGCCATCGTCGTCGCGGGTCGCCACGGCGTTCACGTCCGGTGCGCCGGTGACGCCGCCTTCGAGAATGTCGTCGAGTGGCCGCCCATGCGAACTGGCCGCCTCCAGCCAGTCGCCGCCGAGTTTTCCGAGCATGCGGAAGGCGTTCAGCACCGGCTTGTCGATGCCGTTGGTGGCGAGATCCCGGAACCCGTCGAAGTACGGCTGGTCCTCGAAGCAGAAGGCCCAGGTGACCGCCCCCTCGATATGCAACCCGGCCCGTGCCGCCAGTTCATAGGTGCGCAGCATCGATTCAACCACATAGGCGCCATAGAGCGGGCCATTGCGATAGGCGTTCTGCGGGTGCACCCGCGCCGAACAGGCCGCGCACCCCTCCGGGTCGCTTTCGCCGATGATGACCGGCAGGTGTTTCAGCGTCGGAAACTCATTGATGATCGCAAGGTTGGTCTCGATGTCTTTCAACTGTTTGCGCACGCCCATGCGCACATGCCCGTCGACCACCGACGGCTGGCCCTTGGCGTGAAAGCCGATGAAATCGAGCGGGCTGTTGTTTTCGACAACATGGGTCAGAAAGGCGCGCAGGAACGTCTGCGCCTTTTCATTGTTGAAGCCGCCGCAGGTGTGCGGCCCGCCGACCCGCGCCTCGGGCAGCACCTGTTTGATGGCGTTCGCCGCGGCGTCATACATGGCACAGAATTCGGGGATGGTGCCTTTCCAGTAATGCCCGTCCGGCTCGTTCCAGATTTCCCAAGGCCATTGCCCCACCGTCTCGCGCCCGTAGCGGCTAACCAGATGTTGCGCCCAGGCGGTCACAAGCCCGGCCCATTTGGTGAGGTCATTGGGCGGTACGGCCCAGCCGGTCAGAATAGTGTTGTAGGTGCTTTCAAGCGTCCAGCTGTGCTGGTAGGGCCCCTCATCATCGCTCAGCGCCTCGGGCATGAAGCCGACCTGGATCAGCGGCCTGGTGCCGGTTTCGATATAGGTGTCGAAAATCCGGTCGATGATTGTCCAGTCGTAGACCGGGTTGCCGTTTTCGTCCTCGCTATAGGCGTTGGTCGAGCCCCATTTAAGCGCCGGTGTGCCGTCGCCGCTTGTCAGCAGGTTGTGGGTGCGGATGTGCGGCGGTGTGGGGCTGAGTTCGCCCAGCCGCTTCAGCAGTTTCTTGCCGTCGGCGCCATAGGTGTAATTGGGTTCGTCATGGCCGAACCAGTTCCACAGCGGGTGGTAGGCCCCGCGCCTTTTGTTCGCGTCGACCGCGATGGTGACGTCCAGTTCCGCCATTTTCTTCCCCCGTTACGCCGCTATGCCAACATGGCCTGCCAGCGCGCGATCAGATCGTCATCGCTTTCCGGCTGCCGGTCATAGCTTAGCGCATCCTTGGGGATGGTCACCCAGGGTTGCCTGCTCTTGGTCCAGATGTGCCCGGCCGGCTTCAGCCAGCTGGTATCATCCAGCGTCCCGGCCTTGATGTTCAGCGTTTCGGAATATTTCTCCCGCCGGTGAAACAGCCGCGACCCGCAAGTCGGGCAGAAATCGCCGACCAGCCGGTTGCCGCTGCTGCTGGTTCTGACAAACGAGCTGACTTCGCCGGTCACTTCGAGGTCCGCCCGGCGCACCCGGAAGCTCTCGCCGAAGGCGCTCGACGACTGTTTCTGGCACTCGGTGCAGTGGCAGCAATAAAACACCACCGGCCGCCCGTTCAGCGTGTAGCGCACCGCCCCGCACTGGCACCCGCCGGTCAGCGGAAGCGGGGGCATGTTCAGTTTCTCGACCATGATTTTGACCTTTTGACCCAAAGCAAAGTCACCGTTATAAGCAGCCGAAATTTTCCAATCTATGACGGGACGATCAGAATGGCCGGCCATTCACAGTTCAAGAACATCATGCACCGCAAGGGCCGTCAGGACGCCATGCGCTCCAAGCTGTTTTCCAAGCTGAGCAAGGAAATCACGGTGGCGGCCAAGATGGGCACCCCCGATCCGGACATGAACCCGCGCCTTCGCCTGGCGGTCAACAATGCCAAGTCGCAGTCCATGCCCAAGGACAATATTCAGCGCGCCATCAACAAGGCCGCCGATGTCGGTGGTGAGGACTATGAGGAGATCCGCTACGAAGGTTATGGCCCCGGCGGCGTCGCCTTCATCGTCGAGGCCCTGACCGACAACCGCAATCGCACAGCCTCCAACGTGCGCGCCACCTTTTCCAAGGCCGGCGGCGCCATGGGCGAAACCGGTTCGGTCGGCTTCATGTTCGAGCGGGTCGGCGAGATCTACTACACCGCCGCCGCCGGTGATGCCGACACGGTGATGATGGCCGCCATCGAGGCCGGCGCCGAGGATGTTGAAAGCGACGAGGAGGGCCATACGGTCTATTGCGCGTTCGAGGACATCAACGAGGTCTCCACCGCTCTCGAGGCGGCGCTTGGCGAAGCCGAAAGCGTCAATCCGGTCTGGAAACCGTCGACGCCCGCTCCTGTCGACCGCGACAAGGGCGAAAGCGTCATGCGCCTCATCGCCACCCTCGAGGACGATGACGACGTGCAGAACGTTTACACCAACATGGAACTCAGCGCCGAAGACATGGCCGCCATCTCGGCGGCGTAATCCCCGGCTTTCCGGATTGCATCAGGCTCTGAGGATCGGATCCAGCAGCGGCAGGCTGGAGAGCGCTGCAAAGGCGATCAATCCGTAGGCGATGCGACGGTATTGCTGCTCGTTCGCGCGTGAGAAATAGCGGGTGCCGGTGAACACGGCCAGCGCGTAGGTGGGCGCGATGATCAGCACATATTCGGCCACCGCCCAGGTAAAGAGCCCGCCGAAATAATAGGACAGGGCGCTGCCCACCGTGGCGATCGCGAAGAAGGTGATCAGGTTGGCGCGGATGATCTGGGCCGGCAGCGGTCCGGCCATCCAGTAAGCCACGACAGGCGGCCCGGCGATTTGCGCGACACCGCCGAAAAATCCGGCGAGTGCGCCGACGCCCAGCGATGCCGGCCAGATGGGCGCCCCCTTGTAGCGCCAGCCGCTCAGCAGCAGCATCAGCAGCAGCAGGATGAGTATCGGGATGCCCCAGCGCAGCACCAGCACATCGGCATTTATCAGCACCCAGGCGCCAACAGGCACCACGCACAGGGCACCAATCGCGGTTGGCAGCACGGTGGGCCAGTGGGCCTTGCGCACCGCCGGCGGGATCATCGGCCAGGTCAGAAGCGTGTCCGCGGTGAGAAAAGCTACCGCCGCCAGCCGTGGATCGATGACTGCGCTGGCAACCGGCATCAGGATCAGTCCGGCGCCAAACCCGGCAAAGCCGCGCACCAGCCCGGCGGCAATCGTGGCCAGCAAAAGCGGGACGAGGACCTGGGGGTCCCAGTTGAAGTCGGCGAACATTGGGGGAGGGCTCCGGGCACTCGAATGGTTGAAACCCTATCCGAGGCGGCGAAAGCCGCCAACCCCTCAGGCGACCGAGGAGACCGGTGCCGGCACCGGCTTGGGCGGGACTTCTTCTTCGAGCCAGTCTTCCATGACCACCTTGTTCCGCCCCTGCGACTTGGCCTTGTAAAGGTTCATGTCGGCGGCATGGTAGAGTTCAGCAAAGCGGTGACCGTGACGCGCGGTGGCCACACCGATCGAGATCGACAGAGGCAGCGGCGCCACTTCGGGGGCGAATTCGATGCGCGTGATGGCGTCGCGAATGCGTTCGGAAACGACGGCGGCATATTCGGATGCCGCATCGACGAGGAACACGCCGAACTCCTCGCCGCCCAGTCGCCCGACCCGGTCAAAACTGCGGGCATTGGCGCGAATGGCGGAGGCGATCAGACGCAGGGCAATGTCGCCCTGCTGGTGGCCGAAACTGTCGTTGATGCGCTTGAACTTGTCCACATCGAGAATGAGCAGGCTTCCCGCCGACTCGCCATTGACGGGAACGGCGTCGGCGTGGGCGTTCAGATGGTTCTCGACCTGGGTGGTGAAGGCGAGGCGCGACAGGGTGCCGGTCAAACCGTCGGTGGTGGCGTAGATGCGCAGCTTTTCGTTGGCCAGTCTCAACTGCTGCATCTTGATCAGCATGAGAATGGTGATCGGCGGGGTCAGCGTCGAGGACAGCACCAGCGCGACCAGAATATCGGCGGTGGTGACATTGCCGTTGAACCACAGCGCGCCATAATAGGAGCCGGTCATCGCGGCCGCCGCCACGAAGGCGGTGATCGCGAACGCATAGATGATAACGCGTTTCCAACTGCCTTTCGGCAGTTCAGGCCATCTCAGGTTCATGTCATACCCCTTGTCGCGCGGGAGAGTGCCGCAAAACCGTGAAAGGCCGGTTCGGCAATTCGGTAAAATTGAATCTATCGTCGGCGGCCGGAAAATATGTTTCTGATTTGTTCACTTTGGACTTGGTAGGTTCCAGCGGGCTGAATAGACTGGGGTATGGGCAGCGTGACGCGAATCAGAACCAGAATTCTGGGTATCGACCCCGGTCTCAGGAATTGCGGCTGGGGTGTCATCGAGAGTGAAGGCAACCGGCTGCGCTTTGTGGCCTGCGGCGCGCTGAAGCCGCCGGTCAACGGGCCGCTGGCTGATCGATTGGCGGCGCTGCATGCCGGCATACTCGGATTGCTCGACGCGCATGCGCCAGATGAGGCAGCGGTGGAAGAAACATTCGTCAACGCCGGGCCGCGCTCGGCGCTGCAGCTTGGACAAGCGCGCGGCGTTGCCCTGATGACGCCGGCCTCGCGCGGGCTGCCGGTGGCCGAATATGCGGCCAATCTGGTCAAGAAGTCGGTGGTCGGTGCGGGTCATGCCGACAAGGTGCAGGTGCAATTGATGGTCAAGACGCTTCTGCCGACAGCCGATTTTGCGTCTGCCGACGCCGCGGACGCGCTGGCCATCGCCATTTGTCACGCCCATCACCGCTCCTCGCTCGAACTGGCGAAACGCGCATGATCGGGCGGCTGAAGGGGCTCATCGAAGCCTATGGCGATGACCATGTGCTGATCGATGTGCAGGGCGTCTGCTACGAAGCTTTCTGCTCGTCGCGCACATTGCAGAGCCTGCCACGCGTCGGCGAGGCGGCGGTGGTCCACATCGAAATGATTGTCCGCGAAGATATGATCCGGCTTTACGGGTTTGCCAGCGAAGGCGAAAAGGCGTGGTTCGGCATTCTGACGAGCGTGCAGGGTGTGGGCGCCCGGGTGGCGCTGGCCATCCTGTCCACGCTCTCGTCTTCCGAACTGTCGAGCGCCATCGCGCTGCAAGACAAGGCGATGGTCGGCCGGGCCAATGGTGTCGGGCCGAAACTGGCCCAGCGCATCGTCAGCGAGTTGAAGGGCAAGGTGCCTGAACTCGCCGGGGCCGACGCCGGCGTTCTCGGGCTGCAATCGGCATTGGGCGAAGGGTCGGCGTCAGGCAATGTGGCCGATGCGGTTTCCGCGCTGACCAATCTCGGTTATTCCAGCGCCCAGGCCTCCAGCGCTGTGGCGCGTGTGGTCGCCAAAGAGGGTGACGAAACCCCGACCGAAAAACTCATCCGGCTCGGGTTGAAGGAATTGAGTTCTTGACCGATCTGACCTCCGCCACCGCAGAACGCGACAGTGAGCTTGATGTTTCGCTGCGGCCCTCCGGCTTTTCCGAGTTTATCGGGCAGGCGGCGGCGCGGGCCAATCTGGAAGTGTTCATCGAAGCGGCGAAACAGCGCGGCGCCGCGCTCGACCACGTGCTGTTCGTCGGCCCGCCGGGGCTGGGCAAGACGACGCTGGCGCAGATCGTGGCGCGGGAACTTGGGGTGGGGTTCCGGGCCACTTCAGGCCCGGTGATTGCCAAGGCGGGCGATCTGGCCGCGCTGTTGACCAATCTTGAAGAACGCGACGTGCTGTTCATCGACGAGATCCACCGTCTCAATCCGGCGATCGAGGAAATTCTTTACCCGGCGATGGAGGATTTCCAACTCGACCTGATCATCGGGGAGGGGCCGGCGGCGCGGTCGGTCAGGATCGATTTGTCGAAGTTCACGCTGATCGGGGCCACGACCCGTGCAGGCCTGTTGACCACGCCGCTGCGCGACAGGTTCGGCATTCCGGTGCGGCTCAATTTCTACACGCCGGAAGAACTGGTGCAGATCGTCACGCGCGGGGCACGCCTGCTGGGCGTCGGCATGAGCGAGGACGGGGCCATGGAAGTGGCCCGTCGATCGCGCGGTACACCGCGCATTGCCGGTCGCCTTTTGCGCCGGGTCACTGATTTCGCGCTGGTGGACGGGGCCAGCGAAGTCACCGCTTCGGTGGCCGACAAGGCGCTGTTGCGGCTCGATGTCGATGCCGAAGGGCTCGACATGCTGGACCGGCGCTATCTTAATGTCATCGCCGAACATTATGGCGGCGGACCGGTGGGAATCGAAACCATCGCCGCAGCCCTCAGCGAGCCACGCGACGCGATCGAGGAAATTGTCGAGCCGTACCTCATCCAGCAAGGCTTTATCCAGCGTACGCCGCGCGGCCGCATGCTGACCGGCAAGGCGTTTTCGCACCTTGGTTATGCCGTGCCGCAAGGGTTCTCGGGCCTGCAGGCGACCCTGTTCGAGGATGAGGCGGAGTGACCTCAATCTCCCGCACCATGCTGAGTTTCGTTGAAGGGCGGCAACGCTTTAACTACCGGGTCGCCGGAATTGCCTTGCGTGACGGACACGTGCTGGTCTGCCGGGAAGACGACGATGATTACGTCTTGCTCCCCGGTGGCCGGGTGGAGTTCGGCGAGGCCAGCGACATGGCGTTGCACCGCGAAATTTCCGAGGAGCTGCAATGTGTCGGCCGGGTCGGGGCGCACCTGTTCACAGTCGAGAATTTCTTTGCCCGGAATGGTGAGGACTTCCACGAAATCGGCACCTATTACGGTATCGAACTGCCTGCAGAGTTTCCGTTTGCCAGCGGCGAACCCTGCCTCGTCACGCAGGACGAAGGTCACGACCTGTTCTTCGAATGGATCGAAACCATTCCTTCGGCGCTCGAAAAGGTGAATCTGCTGCCGCGCTGGCTGCATCCGCATCTGGCCGAGTTGCCCGGGCGGCACCGGCACCTGGTGGTCGACGAGCGATGAGCGAGCGCAAGCGCCACAATCCATTTAGCCGCAGGCCGGGCTGGTTTGGGGACTGGTCGTCAACGGCCACCCATCACAGCCCGTGGGAGGATGCGCAAGGCATTCTCGCTTCGGTCCTGTTGATTTCGCTCGGCCTTAGCCTGTTTCAGCATATGGGGCTCATCACATCGGGCATCGCCGGCTGGTCGCTGGTGCTGCACTACGCGACCGACGGGCCGGTGGGCCTTTATTTCTTCTTGCTCAACGCGCCGTTCTACATTTTGGCGGTCTTGCGGCTGGGCTGGCCGTTCACCATCAAGACGGTCGCCGCCGTCACCCTGTTGTCGGTGCTGGTGGAACTGGAACTGAGTTGGATCGATTTCGGAGAGGTCAATCCCGTGTTCGGCGCGGTTCTGGGCGGTGTGCTGATGGGGTTCGGCTTGCTGGGGGTGTTCCGGCACCGGGCCAGCGTTGGGGGCATCACCATTCTGGCCGTCTGGGTGCAGGATCGCACCGGCATCCGGGCGGGCATCACGCTGATCGCCTTTGATCTGGCGGCCTTTGCCACGGCGCTGCTGGTTGCCGAATGGCAGCAGGTCGCCTATTCGCTGCTGGGTGCGGTGGTGCTGAATGCGTTTCTCGCCATCAATCACCGCGCCGACCGCTATATCGCCCACTGACCGGAGCTGAAATGAACAGGTTCAATGTCCGGGTCTATTACGAGGACACGGATTTTTCCGGCAATGTCTATCACGCCGCCTACCTCAAATTCTGCGAGCGGGCGCGCACCGAATTCCTGCGCGAACGCGGGTTGCATCACTCGGTGCTGGTCGAGGACGGGCTGGTCTTCGTGGTTCGGCACATGGATATTTCGTTCGAGCGGCCCGCCCATATCGATGATGAACTGGTAGTCGAGACCAGCGTTCTCGACGCCCGGGGGGCGCGTCTGGTGCTCGACCAGAATGTGTTGCGCGGCGATGAACTGCTGCTGACCGCGAAGGTCACCGTTGCGTTGGTCGGTCCCGGAGGGCGCCCCGTCCGCATGCCGGCCGAACTCAGGCAGAAGTTCTGACACGCGAATTTTAACGGCCTTGGCAGCTTGTTAACCACTCGTTGACCATAATTGCGGCCAACCGTCTCACGGGATGCGCCGGGGCCAGAACCTCCGGCGTTTCTCACAAATTTGACATACTTGCACCGCATCGGGACCGGGCAATCAGCGGCGCAGGGGTCACACGCGCCACAAGGGGAAATTCATGGAAGGTCTGGATGGTGCTGCGCTGGCAGCCGGCGAGATGGATTTTTCGCTGCTGACGCTGTTTCTCAGCGCCGACATCGTGGTCAAGGCAGTGATGATCGGGCTCTTGCTGGCCTCGATCTGGTGCTGGGCAATCATCGTCGACAAGTCGCTGCTCTATGGGCGCGCGCGCCGCGAAATGAACCGGTTCGAGAAGGTCTTCTGGTCCGGCCAGTCGCTAGAGCAGCTCTATCAGAACCTGTCCGACCGGCCCTCGCGGGGCCTTGCATCGGTTTTTGTTGCGGCGATGAAAGAGTGGAAGCGCAGCCACGAGCAGGGCGCGGCCTCCTACCTCGGCGTACAGGCCCGGCTCGACAAGGTGCTGGATGTCGCCATCAACCGCGAGAGCGAGTACCTTGAAAAACGTCTCGGTTTTCTCGCCACGGTCGCTTCGGCTTCGCCATTTATCGGCCTTTTTGGCACTGTATGGGGCATCATGAACTCGTTCCAGTCGATCGCCGCATCTTCCAGCACCAACCTTGCCGTGGTCGCTCCCGGCATTGCCGAGGCGCTGTTTGCCACAGCACTTGGGCTGCTGGCGGCCATTCCGGCCGTGATCGGCTACAACAAGCTTTCCAGCGACGCCAACAAGCTGGTCGGGCGCCTCGAAGGTTTTGCCGACGAATTTTCCACCATTCTGTCGCGCCAGCTTGATGCGCGCGGGGCGCAACGCTGATGGCCATGTCGGTCGCCAATGGCGGCGGATCGGGACGTGGACGACGCGGCCGCCGCGGAAATTCCAAGCCGATGAGCGAGATCAACGTCACCCCGATGGTCGACGTCATGCTGGTCTTGTTGATCGTGTTCATGGTCGCCGCGCCCCTGCTTACCGTCGGTGTTCCGATCGAACTGCCGCAGACCCGGGCTCAACAGCTGAATACGGATCAGGAACCTATCTCGCTGACCGTGACGGCCGATGGTCAGGTCTATCTTGGCGATGAACTGGTGCAACTGGATCAGGTCGTGGCTCGTGTCACCGAAGCCGCGGTCAACGGCACCGAGGAACGCATCTATGTGCGCGGCGATAATCTGGCCGACTATGGCGCCGTCATGCGGGTCATGGGGGCGCTGTCGGGCGCCGGATTTACAAGGATCGGGCTGATCACCGAGCAGGAACAGGGGCAGTGAGCCTATGCGCACCGGCCTGTCCGTATCGCTGTTTTCGCATAGCGCCATCATCGCAGCGGCCCTTTTGAGCCTGAGCTTCGGCGAAACGCTGGAGCCGCCGCTTGAGGATGCGATAGCGGTCGACCTGGTGCCGGTGACCGAGTTTTCCAACGTGCGCGTCGGTAGCCTTGAGAGTGAAGTGGTCGAAACCCCGACCCCCTCTATCGTCGAGACTGAAACGCCCGCCGAACTGGCGCAGCCGACGGGCAATACCGAGGAAAACCAGGTCACCCCGATTGATGCCGAGCGTCCGACGCCGGCGCCGACCGAACAGACGGCGCCGGAACCGGTGCCGCCGCCCATACCCGAGCCTGAACCCGAGCCCGAACCTGTCCCCGAGCCCGAACCCGTGCCTGTGCCGGAACCGGAACCTGAACCGGAGCCTTTGCCCGAGCCTGAGCCGGAACCCGCGCCCGAACCGGAGCCGATTCCCGAGCCAACGCCGGAACCGGAGCCAGAGCCGGAGCCCGAACCGCAGGAAGTTGCGCCGCAGCCGGTGGTCCGCACTGCGGCGCTTCAACAGTTGCGGGAGGAATATGCCAGCCAGCAGCGCGAGGAACAGCAGCAGCGTGAGGCCGACCGGGTCAGCGACATCATCAACGCCGAGGAATCGCGCGGTGCCGTGACCGGCGAAGGCGGGCAGCAAAGCCTTGGCCGCCCCAATGGCCAGGCGGCGACCTTGACCCAGTCGGAAGAGGCGGCGCTTGCAGCGCAGATGCGCGCCTGCTGGAACCTGCTGCCGGCCCAGATCCAGTCCGGATTTGAAGTCGAACTGGCCATCCGGCTCAATCAGGATGGAACCGTCGCGGGAACGCCACGTTTGTTGACTAATCCGACCAACTCAATGCACGGCCTGATCGGCCGTCAGGCGGTGCGGGCTGTGCTGGACTGCGGTCCTTACAGATTGCCGCCCGAGAAATATGCCCAGTGGGCCAGCTTCCAGGTGGTGTTCCGCGCCACCGATGTTATTTGAAACGAGGGAACTCAAAATGGATAGCCGTTTGACCTCCATCACGCGCCGCCGCTTGCTGCAAACCGGCCTGGCCGCCGGTGCTGCCAGCGTGTTTGCCTCGCCCGCCCTGGCGCAACTCCGGATCGTGGTTTCCGGTGCGTCATTCACACCACTGCCGATCGCCATCCCTGACTTTCAGTCGTCCGACCCGACCTTCGGGCGGGAAGTGGCTGAAATCGTGCGCGCCAACCTGCGCCGTTCGGGCCTGTTTGCGCCGCTCGATCAAGCGGCGCTGCCGCAGCAGGTCGGCAATGTCGGCGCAACGCCTGACTTCAATATCTGGCGCGGCGTCAATGTGGACGCCGTGGTGATGGGCCAGGTTGAACGGGCCGGCGCCATCCAGGCTTCGGTGCGCCTTTGGGATACCCAGGCCGGCGAACAGGTGGTGGGCCAGCAGCACCAGACCGGCGGCGAGGCATGGCGTCGCATCGCCCATATCGTTTCGGACACGATCTACAAGTCGCTGACGGGCGAGGGTGGCTATTTCGACACCCGCGTCGTTTACGTCTCGGAGAGCGGACCCAAGGCCAACCGCATCAAGCGGCTGGCGGTGATGGATCAGGATGGTGCCAATATCCAGTATCTGACCGAGGGGCGTTCGCTGGCGCTGACACCGCGCTATTCACCCAGCCAGAACATGCTGGCCTACATGAATTATGAAGAGGGCCGTCCGCGCATTTACCTGCTCAACATGGCCACCGGTCAGCAGCAGCGGATCGGCGATTTCGGGGCCATGACCTTCTCGCCGCGCTTCTCGCCGGACGGCCAGACCCTGGCCTTTTCGGTGGAGACCGGCGGCACGACCAACCTTTATGCGATGCCGGTGGGCGGGCAGAACCCGACGCAGTTGACCAATTCGGCGGCCATCGACACCTCGCCGAGCTATTCCCCGGACGGCGCGTACATCACCTTTGAATCAGATCGGGGCGGCACTCCACAGATTTACGTCATGGGGGCGACCGGCGGCGGGGCGCAGCGTATTTCATATGGTGAAGGGTCCTATGCGACACCTGTGTGGTCGCCGCTGGGCGATCTTATCGCGTTCACCCGGCTGCAGGGCGGCCAGTTCCACATTGGCACCATGAAGCCGGACGGGTCTGGCGAGCGCATACTTGCTTCCAGCTTCCACATGGAAGGCCCGACCTGGGCGCCCAACGGTCGCGTGCTGATGTACTTCTCCGATCCGGGTGGAGACGGTGGTCCGCGGCTTTATACGGTCGACGTCTGGGGCCGGAACAATGTACAGATTCCGACCGAAACCTTCGCCTCGGATCCGGCCTGGTCGCCACTTTTGAGCTAGTGCAAAATTCCCTTTGCTCGGCCACATTCCGGCCTGATTAGCCGGGCATTAACCGTGCTTGGGAACGGCGCCTTAAGGTAAAGGGCGCTATAAACCGGGGACCTAAAATTTTCCTTCAGGAGCTATTGGCATGCGTTCTTTCGCGCCCATGATTTCAACCGCCAAGGCGATGGCACTCGTTTTGCTGCTCGTCACTGTGGCGGCCTGCGCCCGGACACCGGGCAGCGGCGCCGACGGCGAAGCCACCCCGGGCAGCCAGCAGGAATTCCTTGTCACTATCGGTGACCGGGTGTTCTTTGAAACCGATTCTTCGGTGATCACGGCTGACGGTCAGGCGACCCTCAACAACCAGGCCACATGGCTGAACCGCTACACCAACTATCGTATCGTGATCGAAGGCCATGCCGACGAACGCGGCACCCGCGAATACAATATCGCGCTCGGCGCACGCCGTGCCGCCGCGGTGGTCAACTACCTGGTCAGCCGGGGCGTCAATTCGAGCCGCATCACATCACGCTCGTTCGGCAAGGAACGGCCGGTGGCCATCTGTAACGACATATCGTGCTGGTCGCAGAACCGGCGCGCGGTGACCGTGCTGCAATAGCGGTCACATCCAGTTCTGGAGGCAGGCGCCGGGATCAGCGTATCGGTCCCGGCGCTTTTTTTGTCAAAATTGGGCTGTAATGAATGTCGCCGGGCCCTATGGTTTTGAAGACTTTCGGTTCGCAGCCGGAGCCCGTTCCACGATTGATTGGAGGATCGAGTGACACTATCAAGATTTACCCTGGCCGGCCGGGCCGGATTGTTTGCCGCAGCGCTTGCGGCCGGCATGGCCATGCCGGTGCTGGTCAATGCCGAAGGCACCAATGATGTTTCGGCGCGGCTGGATGCCCTGCAGATGCGCAGCCAGGCCCTGAGCCAGAGCCTTGAGGCCATGGGTGCCCCGGCTGCCGGGTTCGGGCTCAACCCCGCTCCGGCATTCAGCGGCGAGGTGGTGCAGGTGGCCCAGAGCCGGGAAACAGCGCAGCTTAATCTTCGCCTGTCGCAGCTGGAGGAGCAGATCCGGGTTCTGACCGGTCAGGTTGAGGGTCTGCAGTTCCAGATGACCCAGTACCAGACGCTGCTGGAGAGGCTGCAGGAAGATATTGATTTCCGCTTCGGTCAGTTGGATCCCAGCCTGGGAAATTAGATGCGGCGGCTCCATCTGACAGCGTGACGCTGTCCCCCGGGTCGCCGCAGACCCCGATTGACAATGCGCCCATTGAGGTAACCCCGACTGAACCCGCGACGGTGGATCTGGACGAGGCGATGAGCCTGCCTGCGCCGGATTCGGTAGACGCGCTGCCCGAGAGCCTTGATCCGCAGGTTGCGCCTGGCGTCAACGGCGACGAACGGCTGCAGCCGGATGTACCTGCCGAGGGCGGATCGATGGATTTCATGATCGGTGATGATTTCGACATCACCACGCTGGAGGGTCCGTCTCCGCTTGGTGGCCCGGTCAACCTGTCGATTGAAGGCGAGGGCATCGGCTCGAGCCTTGATCCACAGGCGCTCGATCTTGATTTCGGGGCCGGTCAACTGGTCACCGAGGGCGATGCCGAGGCGCAGTACCGGGCTGGCTATGACGCCGTCGTGCAGGGCGACTATGCCTTTGCCGAAGCCCAATTCGGCCAGTTCGTGGCGCTGTTCCCCGATCACCCGCTGGCGCCGGACGCGACCAACTGGCTCGGCGAGGCCCTGTTGCAGCGCGGCGAATATGATCTGGCGGCGCAGGTGCTGTTTGGCGGCTTCCAACGTTACGAGGCCTCGATCCGGGCGCCCGACCTGTTGCTCAAGCTGGGAATTGCCCTGGCCGGAGCGGACGAACGGGAAACCGCCTGCCGGACCTTTGCCGAAGTGCTCAAGCGCTATCCGGGCAATGGTGCCGCCTTCGAGGCGCGGGTTGCCCAGGAGCAGGAGGCTGCCCAGTGCTGAAGCCCAACCCCATCCGGCTGGACGGGGTTGATCTTGCCGCTCTTTTCGCGGGCGTTGCAGGGTTCAAAAAAATCGGGCTGGCGGTCTCCGGCGGCCCGGATTCACTGGCGCTTCTGCTGCTGGTGCGCGCCCGGTGGGACCAGTCAGACCACGCGCCGGACGTCTTCGTTTACAGCGTTGATCATCGCCTGCGACCGGAGGCTGAGGCTGAAGCGGCAATGGTTGCCGAACTGGCGGGAGAGCTCGGGTTCACCGCGCGCGTGCTCGAATGGCGTGACGCCAAACCGCAAACGGGCATCCAGGCCAAGGCGCGGCTCGCCCGCTATCTGTTGATGCGCGACGCGATGGCCGTAGACGACGTTCCGGTCCTTTTGACCGCGCATCATGTTGAAGATCAGGCCGAAACCGTTTTGATGCGCATGGCGCATGGCAGCGGTCTGGCCGGTCTTGGCGGCATGGGCGCATGGTCCGAAGTCGAAGGCGTGCGGCTTCATCGCCCTTTGCTGGACCTCAGGAAAAGTCAGCTTCAAGAAATTGTGACGGCCTGTGGACTGGAGTCCGCAGCCGATCCATCCAACCTCGACACGCACTACGAACGGGTGCGCTGGCGTGAAACCCTGCCGCAACTCGCCAACCTGGGGCTGACTGCCGAAACACTGGGGCGGCTGGCCCGCCGCCTGCAGCGCGCGGAACTGGCGTTGGAGCATGCAACAGAAGAGGCATATGCGGCGTCGGTGTCATTCGACAGCTTCGGCATCGCCCACCTGTCACGGCAGGCGTTTGGAGACTTGCCGGACGAAATCGCATTACGCGTTCTAAAGTTGATGTTCCCACGCCTCGGCCGGTCAGCACCTCGTCTCGAGCAACTCGAAAGCCTGTTGGTTGATCTTCGATCTTCAGATATTTCAGGCACTTGCGTTTCCGGTGTGCAGGTTCAGGCGCTCGATCGAGATCTGATCGTCTACGCCGAACCTGGCCGCATGCAGGACGGCGAATTTTCCATCGCGGCGGGCGAAACCAGCATTTGGGACGGCCGGTTCGAGATTGGAAACGACACGGATTCAGTGCTCATCGTACGGCCAACCGGCGCTCTCAGCCGCCAAAAGGCCGAGCAGTTCTGCGGACAGCAGATCGCCGTGCCAATGTCTGCGGTCGCCGCCGCGCCATCCGTATTTGACGCCCACCAGGAACGTCTTGCGCTCGGCCTGTTTACGCGTTCTGAACAGATCAAGATTAAACTCACCTCAAACTAGCGGTCGGTCGCCGGGTGCCATTTGCCTGCGGCACAGTTTCACCCTCTTAACGCAAACGGGGTGCGGCCCTTGTATCGCCGTATTGGCCCTCTTACATTGGCCGCAGCACTCGGGCACTCCCTCACCCTCAGGAAGCTTTTATGAACGGCAATTTCCGCAACTTCGCCATCTGGCTGGTCATCCTTTTCATGCTGATGGGCCTGTTTCAGGTTTTCCAGTCCTCAACGCGCAATGTTTCGGTCGACGAGCGCAACTACAGCCAGTTCATTTCCGATGTGGATTCAGGCGCCGTGTCCAGCGTCACAATCGTAGACGACGTGGTCAACGGCACGCTGCGTAACGGCACGCGGTTCACCACCGTGCTTCCCGCCAATACCGACGTTGTCAGCCGGCTGGAAAACAGCGGTGTCGAAATCACGGCTGCCGAACCTGAGTCCAGCCCGTTCTGGTCGATCCTTTTGAGCTCCTGGCTGCCGTTCATCGTCATCATCGCGGTGTGGTTCTTCTTCATCCGCCAGATGCAGGGTGGCGGTCGTGGCGGCGCGATGGGCTTTGGCAAGTCGCGTGCCAAGATGCTGACCGAGGCCCAGGGCAAGGTGACGTTTGAAGATGTCGCCGGCGTTGATGAGGCCAAGCAGGACCTTGAGGAAATCGTCGAGTTCCTGCGCGATCCGGGCAAGTTCCAGCGTCTCGGCGGACGTATTCCGCGCGGCGTGCTGCTGGTGGGCCCTCCGGGTACCGGTAAGACGCTGATCGCCCGTGCCGTGGCCGGTGAAGCGGCTGTGCCGTTCTTCACCATTTCGGGTTCGGACTTCGTGGAAATGTTTGTCGGTGTCGGTGCCAGCCGTGTCCGTGACATGTTCGAGCAGGCCAAGAAGAATGCGCCGTGCATCATCTTCATCGACGAAATCGACGCCGTGGGTCGTCACCGTGGTGCGGGTCTTGGCGGCGGCAATGACGAACGCGAACAGACCCTCAACCAGTTGCTGGTCGAGATGGACGGGTTCGAGGCCAATGAAGGCATCATTCTGATTGCGGCGACCAACCGTCCTGACGTGCTTGATCCGGCGCTGCTGCGTCCGGGCCGCTTCGACCGTCAGGTCGTAGTACCGAACCCGGATGTGTCGGGTCGCGAAAAAATCCTCAAGGTACACGTGCGCAAGGTGCCGCTCGCCCCCGATGTGGACCTCAAGACCGTTGCCCGTGGTACGCCCGGTTTCTCCGGCGCCGACCTCATGAACCTTGTCAACGAAGGCGCGCTTCTGGCCGCCCGGCGCAACAAGCGGTTCGTCACCATGGCCGAGTTCGAGGACGCCAAGGACAAGTTGATGATGGGTGCCGAACGCCGGACCCTTGCCATCAACGAGGAAGAAAAGAAGCTGACCGCCTATCACGAAGCCGGCCATGCGCTGCTGGCGATCAAGATGGAAGGTTCGGATCCGATCCACAAGGCAACCATCATTCCGCGCGGCCGCGCGCTGGGCATGGTGATGCGTCTGCCGGAAAAGGACCAGGTGTCGCTGACCCGTCAGAAGTGTTTTGCCGATCTGGCTGTGGCCATGGGTGGCCGTGTCGCCGAAGAGGAAATCTTCGGTCACGAAAAGGTCACCTCGGGCGCTTCGGCGGACATCAAGATGGCGACTAGTCTAGCGCGCGCCATGGCCACCGAATACGGCATGTCCGACAAGCTGGGGCCGCTGCTTTACGGTGACAATCAGGACGAGGTGTTCCTTGGCCGGTCGATGGTCCAGCGCAACACGCACCTCAGCGACGAGACCCAGAAGCTGGTCGATTCTGAAATCAAGCGGTTCGTCGAAGACGGCTACAATACCGCCCAGAAAGTGATCCGCGAGAATATCGACGATCTGCATGCCATCGCCCAGGCGCTGCTTGAGTACGAAACGCTGACCGGCGACGAGATCCGCAATCTCATGGACGGCACCCCGCCGGTCCGCGAGACGGAAAGCGAAGCCAGTGCCCCGCGCTCCAGCGCCGTGCCAAGCGCCGGCAAGGCCAAGCCGAAAAAGTCCGGCCCGGCCGACGAAGGCGGACTGGAACCACAGCCGGAAAGCTGAGACCGCAAGTCAAACAAATCAAAGCCGCCCTTCGGGGCGGCTTTTTTGTTGGCCCGAATTTGCCTAGGCTCGCCTTCAGACAGCGGGGAGACTGACCATCGCGAAACTGACAGGACAATGCGGATGCGGCGAGGTGCGCTACGAACTGGCGTCGCCGCCCATGTTCACAAATTGCTGCCACTGCCATGATTGTCAGCAGCAGACCGGCAGCGCCTTTGTCATCAACGGGTTGATCGAAACCGACCGGATCAAGGTCCTGTCCGGCGAGGTCGAGGGGGTTGAACTGCCCACCGAAAGCGGGCGGGGGCATGTATGTTACCGGTGCGTGAAATGCAAGGTGGCGCTGTGGAGCGACTATGGCCGCCGCAGCTATCTGCGGTTCTTGCGGGTTGGCACGCTCGACGACCCCGATCTGGTGCCCCCTGATGCCCATATTTTCACGCGCACCAAGCTGGACTGGGTCATCCTGCCCGATGATGTGCCCTCGTTTGAAGTCTATTACGACATGAAAACCCTCTGGTCCGAAGAGGCGCTGGCCCGGCGTCAGGCGGCTTCGGACGCGGCCAAAAGCGGCCCTAGTTTTGACCAGTTTGGCGCCCAGCAGTAGGCAAGGTTGATTAACATTGATGGCGAATGCGTTTCGCTTCACGCGAGGGCATGCGGTATATTCGATTGTTAAGCAATTTTCGGCATATCTGATCACATTCAACTTTGCGCGCTGGGGCGGACGGGACAGATGAATCGCAAGTATTTCGGGACCGATGGCATTCGCGGCCACGTCAATGGCGACAAGCTGACGCCGGAACTGGCGCTCAAGGTCGGCATGGCCACCGGGCTGGCCTTCCGGCGCGGCGAACACCGTCACCGGGTGGTGATCGGCAAGGATACGCGGCGCTCCGGCTACATGATCGAGAATGCGCTGACCGCCGGTTTCACCGCTGTCGGCATGGATGTTTACCTGCTCGGGCCGATGCCGACACCGGCGGTGGCCATGCTCACCCGTTCATTGCGCGCCGATCTGGGCGTGATGATCTCCGCTTCGCACAATCCGTTCCATGACAATGGCATCAAGCTGTTCCGCCCGGACGGCTACAAACTGTCCGACAGCGTCGAGCGCGAGATCGAAGAACTGATCGATCAGGACCTGGCGCCGCGCCTGTCCGAAGGCCGCGATATTGGCCGCGCCAAACGTATCGAGGAAGCACGAACCCGCTATATCGAATATGCCAAGCGCACGCTGCCGCGGAACTCAGATTTCACCGGCCTGCGCGTCGTCATCGATTGTGCGCATGGCGCCGCCTACAAGGTGGCGCCCGACGCGCTGTGGGAATTGGGGGCCGAGGTGGTCACCATCGGCGTTGAGCCGGATGGGTTCAACATCAATGACGAGGTGGGTTCCACGGCGCCGCAAAAGCTTCAGGCCAAGGTACGCGAAGTGCGCGCCGACATCGGCATTGCGCTCGATGGCGACGCCGACCGTGTTCTGATCGTCGATGAAAAGGGTGAACTGGTCGATGGCGACCAGCTGATGGCGGTCATCGCCCAATCGTGGAACCGGCGCGGGGCGCTGACCGGCGGCGGCATTGCCGCCACCGTGATGTCCAATCTGGGGCTGGAGCGCTTCCTTGAAGCGCAGAACCTCAAGCTCGACCGCACGCCCGTTGGCGACCGCTACGTGCTCGAAAGCATGCGGGCCAATGGATACAATGTCGGCGGCGAACAGTCCGGCCACATCATTCTTTCAGATTTCACCACCACGGGCGACGGGCTGGTCGCTGCGCTTCAGGTGATGCAGGTGGTCAAGACCGAAGATCGTCCTGTGTCGGAAGTCTGCAAGTGCTTTGAAAAAGTGCCGCAGCTTTTGCAGAACGTTCGTTTCCGCGGCAAGAACCCGCTCGATGACAAGCTGGTCGCGCAACTGATCCGTGAGAGCGAGGACCGGCTGGGCAAGGCGGGACGCCTCGTCATCCGCGCCTCGGGCACGGAGCCGCTGATCCGCATCATGGGGCAGGGCGAGGACGAGGGGCTGGTGGCCGCCATTGTCAAGGAAATCACGTCCGCGATCCGCAAGGCGGCTTGAGCCTGATGATTTCAGTGATGCGCAGCCGACTTGTGCAGCTTGTTGCCGTGGTCGCAGTGCTGTTGGCACTTGCGGTCCCGGCAGCCGCCCAGTCCAGCCTTACCTCTGTCGGCATCACTGAACTTGAAGATGCGCCACGCCTGTTTGCCAGCGCGGTCGCTGAAGGCGATATTCGGCGTCTCAGTTCCTACTATGACGAGAACGCGGTCCTGTTCGCGCCGGACGGCGAGGCCGCAGTGGGGCGGGACAGTATCGCCCGGGTCTATGCGCGCAATGCCCAGGCCGGCGAGAACCGCATGGTGTTCCGGCAGGTCAATATCGAGAGCGAAGGCACGCGCGGCTCGATCATCTGGGTATGGGAATTGTCGATCACCCCGCGCGGACAGGCGCCGGTAGTCATCACCGGGCGTTCGCTGCTTTACCTTGTGAAGACGCCGTTCGGCTGGAAAATTCTTTTCGACATGTTCCAATTGTTGCCGGTCTCGACTTCCGGCCAGTAATTCCCACCCTGTTGGCTCGATTCAACTTCGGGCAATTTTTTCAGTCAACTCAAGCGGATGGCGCACCAGAAGCAGGCGTGCTCGTGTCAAACATGGTTAATGACCAGTAAAGGGCGTGTTTTCAAAATGTTAGGGTTAATGAGCTAGGTTAACCGGGATTGAAGGACGTACTGCGGTATTTCCTTGATTGACCAGATTGTGACCTACAAAGGACCCTATCATGCGCAAGCTGACCGCACTTATCTTCGCGGCAATCTTCGCCTTCGCAGCGGCCCCGGCCCTTGCAGCGGACCTGCCCGAATATCCCGTTTACGACATTCCTGACCTGCCGCCCGTTGACTATGGGCTGGGTGGTTCATTCTATCTGCGCGGCAGCGTTGCCGGCAGTGCCTGGTGGGCCTCCGACGCCATCTATTGCGGATGTATCACAACCTTTGACGCGCCGGGCTACGGCTTCTCGATCGGCGGCGGTTTCGGTTACGAAACCGGTGACGGGTTCCGCGCTGACGTGACCTATGACTATTTGTCGATCGACGGCCTTTCCGAAACCGGCGGCAACTCGGTCAACCTGCGTTCGAGCCTGATGCTGGCCAACGCCTACTATGACTTCATGTTCAGCGACTATGGCTCGGCCGGCGGTGGCTGGGGCGCCTACATCGGCGGTGGTGTCGGCTTTGCCTATAACTACTCGCAGGTGCTGGACTCCGGTGGTGTCGAGCTAGCCTGGGGTACCTCGGTCGAGGCTGCTGGTGCCATTATGGCAGGTGTGACCTACGACATGGGCACGATGGTTGCCGATCTTGGCTACCGTGCGATCTACATGGACAAGGTGATGAGCACGCCTCCGGCTGCACCTCCCCCGTACCTGATCAACAACAACTGGATCCACGAAGTGCGTGGAACCCTGCGCTACCGCTTCTAGCCGCGCATCCCGCACAAGAGTACTGGTCAATGGGGCGGCACCCGCGGGTGCCGCCTTTTTGTTGTCAGGTGCCGAACTGGAATTTTTCAAACCTGTCGAGCGCCGTTTCGATCAGCGGTCTTTGCCGGACCGGGTCGGCACCCGGCATCCAGACCCAGTTCTGGATCAGCAATTTGCCATTCTGCCGGTCGGCCTTCAGGTCGAGTGCCGCGACAATCTCATCCCCGACCAGCACCGGCAGTGCGAAATAGCCCCACTGGCGCTTGGCTTCGGGCACATAGGCCTCGAACAGATGCTGATAGCCGAACAGGGCCGCCGTGCGCTTGCGCTGGATGATCAGCGGGTCGAACGGCGACAGGATGTGCACCAGGCTCGCGTCCGGTTCATTGATTTTTGCCTCGAGCGTTTCCGGCCGGGCGTAATGCGGCACCTTTTCCAGCCCCGCAATGGTCACCGGCACAAGCCGCCGGCCCTTCACTTCCTTTTCGATCAGGGCCGCCATGTCCGGCTTGGTGATGTCGGGCTTGGAGTAGGTATTGTTGAAACATACCGAATCGAGGCTGATCACACCCTGCGTGCGCAGCGCCCGGTCGAGCACATAGCGCAGCGTCTGATGCGGTGAAGCGGGTTTGGGAAGCCGCTCCCAGCCGAAATGCCGCTCGGTCAATTCATAGGTTTTCAGCATGCCCTGGCGCCGCGAAATGACCAGACGGCCGCTGTAGAAACCGGACTGCAGCGCGCGTTTCGAGGGTTTGCGGCTGGCCCAGAGATGTTCCTTTTCAACCAGCCGGTCGTCCTTGATGTCCGAAATGGCGAGGGGGCCTTCATCGCGGATGCGGTTGATGAGCTTTCGGAACTGATAGTCGCTGACGCTGCCGCCCCAGCCCGCCGGATCGCGCCGGTGCGCCTTCATCGCCGCAGTGTAATAGCGCATGTCTGAAACGGGCAGATAGCTGAGCGCGTGAGTCCAGTATTCAAAGACGGTCTTGGCATCGGACTGGGCGATGGCCAGGTCCGTTCGCTGGTACTCGGGAATACGGCTGAAAAGGATATGGTGGTGGCAGCGTTCGATGACATTGATTGTATCGATCTGAACATAGCCGAGGTGCTCGATGGCCCTCGCCACGGCATCCGGGCCGCTGCCGAACGGCTCGGCCGCGGTCAGCCGTTGCGCCTCCAGCCAGATGTGGCGGGCAGTGTAGGGACTGATCTGGATGGGCGGTTTTGCGGTCACGGAATGTCTCATTGATTCTGGTTGGGCCCAGTCTAGCCAAATTGCAGCAGTTGACATGCGTCAAAGCGCAACCCGAAATCCCCGGCGATAATTTCGCATCTTTTCAAAAGGGGGTTCCCATGGACCAAAAGATCAATGTCACCCATCACAGCCAGCTTGGCGCCTTGTGGTTTGGCGGCTGGCTATTCTCAATCGGCTACCTGCAGCTCGGGTTTTGGCAGGGGCTGCTCGGGCTGATTGTCTGGCCCTATTTCCTCGGCGCGCATTTCGCGGGCTGAACTGTCTAAGATCCTTGAGATTGCCGAGCCGGGAGCATTTTCCGGCGCGGGATGATGGTCTGACTGGAATAATATTGATTATTCAATACAACCAGCTGACAGGCGAAGAGTGACAATACTGGCGCGTCTGCCAGTATTGTTCAGTCAATCTTAAGAGCTTCTGTGGAATCTGCTTATCGGGAACGTAGTCGTGATTTAACTCCCAGGCGGGAGAGTTGAGGGCGTAGCTCATCAGGAGAACGCACGCGCTATGTTTAATGGCATTTTCAAGTCACGAGGATCTTCCTCGGCCCAGGCCACACTCGAGGCCCTTTCCAAATCCCAGGCCATCATCGAGTTCGAACTCGACGGCACCATAATCACGGCCAACGAAAATTTCTGTGCGGCGATGGGTTATGCGCTCGAGGAAATCGCCGGGCAGCACCATCGGATGTTCGTCGAGCCGGACTATGCCCAGTCGGCGGAATACAAGAAATTCTGGACCGAGCTCGGTTCCGGCAAGTTCGACAGCGGCGAGTACAAGCGGCTCGGCAAGGGCGGCAAGGAAATCTGGATCCAGGCGTCGTACAATCCGGTGATGGGGCCGGACGGCAAGCCAATAAAAGTGGTCAAGATCGCCTCGGACGTGACCGCGCGCACCAAACGCTCGGCTGACCGGCAGAGCCAGCTCGATGCGATTTCCCGTTCCCAGGCGGTCATCGAATTTGAACTGGACGGCACGATCATCACCGCCAACGAGAATTTCTGTTCTGCGATGGGTTACGCGCTGGACGAGATCAAGGGCAAGCATCACCGGATGTTCGTCGAGCCGTCCTATGGCGCCAGCCGGGAGTATGCGGAGTTCTGGGCCAAGCTCGGACGTGGCGAGAGCGAAAGCGCCGAGTTCAAGCGGTTCGGCAAGGGCGGCAAGGAAGTCTGGATACAGGCCTCCTACAACCCGATCTTTGATCCCAATGGCAAGCCCTACAAGGTGGTCAAATACGCCACCGACGCCACCCAGGCCGTGGCTCGCCGCCAGGCGGTGATGGTGCTCGGCAAGGAACTCGAAAAACTGGCGGACGGCGATCTGACATTGCACATCGAAGAGCCGTTCATCGGCGAACTGGACGCGGTGCGTCAGTCGTTCAACACAACGGTTGAAAAGTTCGCCGAAATCATGGGCCAACTGCGCAATACGTCACGCGGCGTGAAGGTGGCGACAGGTGAAATCCTGTCCGGCGCCAATGACCTGTCACAGCGCACCACCCAGCAGGCCGCCACCATTGAGGAAACCTCGGCGACCATGGAACAACTTGCATCGACCGTGATGGAAAACGCCAACAAGGCGCAGGAGGCCTCGGCCGGGTCCAGCAAGGTGTCGCACACGGCCCAGGAAGGTGCGGAGGTGATGCACCAGGCCAACAATGCCATGGAGCGTATCACCGCCAGTTCGAAGAAGATTTCGAACATCATCGGCATGATCGATGACATCGCCTTCCAGACCAACCTGTTGGCGCTCAACGCTTCGGTGGAAGCCGCCCGCGCCGGCGAGGCAGGCAAGGGCTTTGCGGTGGTGGCTGTAGAAGTGCGGCGTCTGGCGCAATCGGCCGCGGAAGCCTCCTCCGAGGTCAAGGCGCTGATCGAACAGAGTTCCGCCGAGGTCTCGGAAGGCTCGAAATTCGTCTCCAGCGCCGCCGAAAAGCTGGAAAGCATGCTGGAGGCGGTACGCCAGTCCAATCAACTGATGGAGCAGATCGCCAGTGAGAGCCGCGAACAGGCCTCCTCGATTGAAGAGGTCAACACGGCGGTTCGTCAACTCGACGAGATGACCCAGCACAATGCAGCGCTGGTCGAAGAAACCAATGCCGCCATTGAACAGACCGAAGTACGGGCCAATGAACTCGACCGCATCGTTGAAGTGTTCAAAGTTGCCATGGAAAGTGCCGCTGAAACCCGTAAACCAAATGTACATATCCAGCAGGATAGTCTGAAGAGGGCCGCGAAACAGTTTCACACCCACGGCAATGCTGCCGTGGATACATGGGATGAGTTCTGATGAGTTCAACGGCACCCGAGGGCATTGAAATGCCCGCCGACCGGTCCACCACAGATGTGGGCTCTTCAAACCAGTTCGTCACGTTCAGCGCCGGGGGCACCGGCTATGGCATCGACATCATGGCGGTGCGCGAAATCCGCAGTTGGACGCCGACGACGGAATTGCCCGGCCGCGATCCGTCGGCCAAGGGCATGCTGGATATCCGCGGCAAGGTCGTCGAGGTATTCGACCTTTCCGTTGCTCTCGGCGGCGCCCCGAGCCCGGCCCAGCCAGAGCAGGTGATTGTCGTCGTATCGCTGGGAGATCGCGATGTGGGCCTGCTGGTGGACGCGGTGTCTGACATCATCTTTGCCGATGACAGCCAGTTGCTGGCTCCGCCGGAAACCACGGCCTCGACCGGCCAGCATGTCTCCAGCCTGATCAATCAGGAAGAGGGGCTGGTGGCCGTGCTCGACGTTCCGGCCCTGTTCGGCAGCAAGTCCATCCACTAAACACCTGCGGCGCGGAACCTTTTCGCGTCTTCCGGCGTTCTTTTTCCGTAACCAAAGAGATGGTGCGAAGTGCGGCTTGGCATTTCGCCCATCTTGGCTTGCGCCAGTGCGGGCCGGGAAAGGGACAGGTGAGGCATGGGCAGCAAGCGCTTCTTTGTGATCCTGAACGAAAAGTCGGGCACCGCGATGACGCGCGGCCTGACCCGCGATTTCGTGCAGACCCGGCTGGAAGAAGCCGGGTACGAAGCTGAAGTCGTATCCGACCTGTCCAAGGGACTTGAGGCCCTCGCTGAGCGCGCCATCAAATCCGATGCTGAAGTCATCGTCGCTGGTGGCGGCGACGGCACCGTTACCGGCATTGCCGAGCATCTGGTCGGGCACGACAAGCCGCTGCTCATCCTGCCGCTGGGCACTGCCAATGCGTTGGCCCGCGATCTCAACATGGAGCTTGATTTCGACCGCTGGGTGGATGGGCTTGAATATCTCAAGGAGCGCCGGATCGACGTCGGCTCGGTCAACGGCAAGCGGTTCATGCACCTTGTGGTGATCGGGCTGATGCCCGGCATCGCCTCGGCCCGCGAAAAGGTGCGTCAGCACCAGACGGTCGGCACCGCCATCCGCTTCATGGCCTTCCTCGCCCGCCGCTTTGCCCGGACGCGCCGGATTACCGTCGACCTGATCCCCGAAGGCGGGCAGCCTGAAACCCACCGGGTCTCCGCCATCGCCGTCGGCAACAATCTGTTCGATGCCGAATTCGGCCATGTGTTCACCCGCCAGGTGCTCGACGACGGGCAACTCTCGATCTACCTTTTGCGCCGCATCGGGCCGTTAAAGGCGCTGCAACTGGCGCTCGGCATGGTGTTCGGCTGGTGGCGGCAGGACGAGGAGATCAGCCTGAGACAGACCGGCCAGGTCACGGTCACCACCCGTCGCAAATTGGTCAAGGTGATGTTTGATGGTGAGCCCATGAGTCTAAGGGGGCCGTTGCACTTCAGAATTGAGCCAAAGGCGTTGCGCGTGCTGGCACCGCCGCCTCCTGCCGTGGCGGATCGCGATCCGGCATGAGGATTGCGCATCTGTCAGACCTGCACTTCGGGCGTCATGAAGTGGAACTCGCCGACAGTCTCAGCGCCGATGTCTGCGGCCAGAAGCCGGACCTGGTGGTGATCAGCGGCGATTTCGCCCAGACCGGTTCGCGGCGCGAATTCGCCGAGGCGGCCGAATTTCTCAAGACCCTCGAAGTCCCTTACATGGCGGTGCCGGGCAATCACGACGTGCCCATGTTCAATCTGTGGCGGCGCTTCACCAACCCCTACGGCTATTACCGCGAATATATTTCCGAAGAGCTCGAGCCGACCATCGTCACAGACAATGTGGTGCTGGCCGGACTGAAGACGGCTCGCCGCGCCCAATGGGGGTTGAACTGGTCAGACGGCGCGATCAGCCGCGACCAGCTCAAGGCGCTGGAGCGCCGGTTTGACGAGGCGGGCAAGGACAAGTTGAGAATCGTGGTCGCCCATCACCCGCTGATGCATCCGGACGAGGAAATGCAAAAGCATCAGGCCATCGTCCACCGCGCCAACCGGGCGCTGCAGACTTTCGCCCGGCTCAACGTCCGCCTGGTCCTTTCGGGCCATTTCCACATGTCCTACGTCCGCCGCTACGGCGCCCCGGGGTCCATCGCCCAGGCCGAACCCGATGGCCCGCGCCAGTCCACCGCCGGCCAGCTGCTGGTCGCCCAGTCCGCCTCCACCATCTCCACGCGCCTGCGCGGCCACCCCAACGCCTACAATCTCATCGACATCGAAGACGACACCATCACCATCCGCGTCCGCGAGTGGTTGTCGGAGAGCTGGGCGACGAGGGAAGGGACGCTGGTGGGGGTTTGAGGGCCGAATATCCCTACAGAAAGCTTGCTTGCATGGTATCGTTTGTGTTACCATGTGTTGCATGGATATTCGAGAGTACGTTGGCGCAAACGGAAAAAGCCCATTCGCCGATTGGTTCGACAGGCTCGATTCGATCGCTGCCGCCAAGGTCACTGTATCGATTACCCGACTGAGCGCCGGCAACTTGTCGAATGTCAAAGGAGTCGGTTCGGGCGTGCTCGAATACCGGCTCAATTTCGGACCCGGATATCGCATCTACTTCGCTTTTGATGGCGAAAGGCTTGTGATCCTTCTGGCTGGTGGAACCAAGAAGCGCCAACAGAAAGACATCAAATCCGCGCAGGAGCGCTGGGCCGATTACAGGGCGCGGAAGACTGGAGAGTGAAATTCAAATGCCGCTGACAAGATCGTTCAAGGAAACCGTACAAGCCCGGGCGCAAACCGACCCGGCATTCAGGGAAGCCCTGCTCACCGAAGGCGTTGATGCCCTGATCGCAGGCGATGTCGATACCGGCCGCGCTGTCCTCCGCGACTATATCAACGCCACTCTCGGTTTCGATGAACTCTCCCGCGTCACCGGCACCCCCAGCAAAAGCCTGATGCGCATGTTCGGCCCGAAGGGTAATCCCAACGCCAAGAACCTGTTCTCAGTGATCGGGGTTTTGCAGCAGCAGACGGGCGTGAGTTTGCGGGTTGAGGTGGGGTGAGTTTGTCGGGCAAGCGAGAAATACAAACAGTTGGTGTTTGTAAACTCACAGGCGAAAAGGCGAAGTTCGCTCGATCACACATCATTCCACGAGCGTTAGCGAAACCTAGGCCCGGTGGGCAGGCGTTCGCTCAGCTCAGCGGAAACAAGAGGCCAGTCAGACGGCGAGATAGTTGGTACGACCTTCAACTTACATCCCACAAAGGGGAGTCGCTCTTACGAGACTACGATACTTGGGGAATAACGGAACTTCGGAGGACTAAGCTCGTTTGGCAGTCTTGGGGACCGATGATGAGCTTGACTTCAAGCGATTTTGTTGAGTTTAAATCAACGCCCTGGGGCTTTCGGAAGGTATTAATCTCTAATCCCTCACGCTTGCGTCTG
This sequence comes from Devosia sp., assembly GCA_017794705.1. GTDB lineage: Bacteria > Pseudomonadota > Alphaproteobacteria > Rhizobiales > Devosiaceae > IH3. The sequence continues at coordinate 2,715,111 of CP051235.1, forward strand.
TTTTTGTTGAGCATCTTATGGAGAGCAGCGTCGACAACTCTCGATGAATTTGCCGAGATAAAGATACGCTCCGTTGATCTCAAAAAACTAACCAAATATGTCCGAGATGGAGCGCTACCCCCTTATTCGTTCTTTCCTGTTTCCCTAACTCAAATTTCCACCATTGGCTTCATGCACAATCTTGGGGCCATAGCCCAAATTCGTGCTTCAAGTCGTGTGCTTGGCGTGAGAATTGCCGCGGAACCCATTTTTAGATTTTACTTCGATGGACTTGTAGCCCACTTCTACATACGTCCAAAAGAGGAAACTCTGAATGGTATGAAGTCAATGTTTGTGGGGTCTTCTGCTCCATTGATTGTGCCTACGGTCACTTTCGAACAGTCATGGCAACTGCTCAATTTTCGTACCGTTCTTGCGGAATCAGAAGATCGCTTCCCAGGTGGAATAGAGAAAGCGGAAGGTCGAGGCTAGCGCTCCCCCTTGCATTCCCCCCGCAACAGGCGTAATGCGGCTGCGGGCCATCCCTCCCCAACGAGGGACGCCCATCTGTAAGGATGGAGCAACATGACAGATATTCAAACGGCCAATGCCGTTCTTCCGGACGTGCGTCCGGCCAATCCCAATTTCTCTTCTGGTCCCTGTGCAAAGCGTCCCGGCTGGTCGCCCGAGGTGCTGGCGTCCGCGCTTGTCGGCCGGTCGCACCGGTCCAAGCCCGCCAAGGCGCGCATCGAGCATGCGATCGATCTGACCCGGCAATTGCTGGAAGTGCCCGATGACTATCTCATCGGCATCGTCCCGGCGTCCGACACCGGCGCCGTTGAAATGGTCCTCTGGTCGATGTTCGGCGCCCGTGGTGTCGACATGCTGGCCTGGGAATCGTTCGGATCCGGCTGGGTCACCGACGTGATCAAGCAGCTCAAGCTCGACGACGTCCGCAAGCTGGAAGCCGGATACGGCGAACTGCCGGACCTTGGCGCGGTCGATTTCTCGCGCGACGTGGTCTTCACCTGGAACGGCACCACCTCCGGTGTGCGGGTGCCGAACGGCGACTGGATCCCCGACGATCGCGACGGGCTGACCATTTGTGATGCCACCTCGGCAGTGTTCGCGCAGGATGTTGATCTCAAGAAACTCGATGTGGTCACCTTCTCCTGGCAAAAGGTGCTGGGCGGCGAGGCGGCGCATGGCGTCTTGATCCTCTCGCCGCGTGCGGTTGAGCGTCTCGAGACGTTCTCGCCGGACCGGCCGTTGCCGAAAATCTTCCGCATGACCAAGGGCGGCAAGCTGATCAGCGGCATTTTCAAAGGCGAGACGATCAACACGATCTCGATGCTGGTCATCGAGGATGTGATCGACGCCATGGAATGGGGCGTGTCCGTCGGCGGTCTCAAGGGGCTGCAGGCGCGGGCAGATGCCAACGCCAAGGTGCTGGCCGACTGGGTGGCGCGGACGGACTGGATTGCCAATCTGGCCAAGGCTCCCGGCACCGCCTCCAACACGTCGGTTTGTCTTTCCATCGTCGATCCGGCGATCACGGCGCTTTCCGCCGAGGACCAGGCAGCCTTCGCCAAGCGCATGGTGTCCCAGCTCGACAAGCAGAATGTCGCCTATGACATCGGCGCCTATCGCGATGCACCTCCGGGCTTGCGCATCTGGTGTGGTTCGACCGTTGAAGCCAGCGATCTCGAAAAGCTGACGCCCTGGCTCGACTGGGCCTTCGCCGAGGAAAAGGCCGCGCTTTGACACGTTCTTCCCTTCGCCCCTTCGGGGAGAAGGTGGCCCGCAGGGCCGGATGAGGGGGAGGCAGCAGGCGCACTATTCGCGGCTCCACCCCTCACCTTGATCCTCTCCCCTCGATGGGAGAGGAAACCCGGAAATTCAACGCCCAGGAGCGTAAGAAAATGCCCAAGGTACTCGTTTCGGACAAGCTCAGCCCCACCGCTGTGCAAATCTTCAAGGACAATAATGTTGACGTCGACTATCTGCCGGACGTCGGCAAGGACAAGGAAAAGCTGCTCGAAATCATCGGGCAGTATGACGGGCTGGCGATCCGTTCGGCGACCAAGGTCACCGAAAAGATCATCGCTGCCGCCGACAATCTCAAGGTGATCGGCCGGGCCGGGATCGGGGTCGACAATGTCGATATTCCCGCCGCCACCGCCAAGGGCATCATCGTGATGAACACGCCCTTCGGCAATTCGATCACCACCGCCGAGCACGCCATTTCGCTGATGCTGGCGCTGGCCCGCCAGATCCCCGAAGCTGACGCCTCGACCCGCGCCTCGAAGTGGGAAAAGTCGCGCTTCATGGGCGTTGAGGTCACCAACAAGACGCTGGGGCTGATCGGGGCCGGCAATATCGGCTCCATCGTCGCCAACCGGGCGCAGGGGTTGCAGATGAAGGTCGTCGCCTTCGATCCTTTCCTCACCCCGGAACGCGCGCTCGATCTCGGCGTTGAAAAGGTGGAACTGGACGAGCTTCTGGCCCGAGCAGATTTCATCACCATTCACACGCCGCTGATTGACGCCACGCGCAACATTCTCAACGCGGAAACCCTGGCCAAGACCAAGAAGGGCGTGCGCATCGTCAACTGTGCCCGTGGTGGCCTGATCGACGAAAAGGCGCTGCTCGCTGCGCTGCAGTCCGGTCATGTGGCCGGCGCCGCGCTTGACGTGTTCGAAGTGGAACCGGCGACCGACAATCCGCTGTTCAATGAGCCGAACGTCATCTGCACGCCGCACCTCGGCGCCTCGACCACCGAAGCGCAGGAAAATGTCGCGCTGCAGGTGGCCGAACAGATTTCGGCTTACCTCAACACCGGCGAAATCACCAACGCGCTCAACTTCCCCTCGATTTCCGCGGAAGAAGCCCCGCGCCTGACGCCCTTCGTCAAGCTGGCCGAGACCCTTGGCCTTTTTGCGGGTCAGTTGACCGAAACCGCGATCAGCGGCATCCGCATCGAATATGAAGGTGAAGTTTCCGAGATGAACACCCGCCCGATGACGGCGGCGGCCATCACGGGCGTGCTCAAGCCACTTCTGGGCGACGTCAACATGGTCTCGGCACCGGTGCTCGCCAAGGATCGCGGCATCCAGGTTGAAACCGTCAACCGCGAACAGCATGGCGCCTACGAGAACACGATCACCCTGACGGTCATCACCGAACGGCAGGAGCGCAGCGTGGCCGGCACCATTTTCGCAGGCGGCAAGCCGCGGCTGATCAAGGTGAAGAACATCGCCATGGAAGCCGAGATAACGCCAGACATGTTGTACATCACCAATATCGACAAGCCAGGCTTCATCGGCCGCTTGGGCACGCTTTTGGGTGACCTCGACATCAATATCGCCAACTTCAATCTCGGACGCGGCGAAAAGGGTGGCGATGCCATTGCCTTGCTCAATGTCGACAGCCAGATTGACGAGGGCCAGCTGGCGCAGGTCGCGGCGCTGGAAGGCGTGGTGCAGGCCAAAAGCCTGCGCTTCTGATCGTCGGCTTGGAGGGGGAACATGGCTGAGGCAATCGAACTGGACGCGGAAACGCCGTGGACGGCGCTGAAGGGCGTCACTTCCGTCGTGGTCGAGCCGCATCCCGAACCACTGGTTGCCGAGCTTGCGGTCAGCGGCTCGAAGAGCTTTTCCAACCGGGCGCTGATCCTCGCGGCAATGGCGAAGGGCGAAACCCAGCTCACCGGCCTGTTGCGCAGCGACGATACCTATTGGTGCGCCGATGCGCTGCGCAAGCTGGGCGCAGGGGTCACCCTTTCCGGCACGTCGGTCTCCGTCGCCGGCATGGGCCGGTTGCGGCCCGACAGCGCCGACCTGCACGTGGGGTCGGCGGGCACGCTCGCCCGCTTCCTGCCGCCGTTCCTTGCCGCCGGTGATCCGGGCACGTTCCGCGTCACCGCCTCAAAGCAAATGAGCACGCGGCCGGTCGGGCCGCTGTTTGATGCGATGCGGGCCGGCGGTGCTCGCATCGTTTCGGAAGGTGCCCACAACTGCTATCCGGTCACCATCCACGGGGGCACGTTCCGGGGTGGTCCGCTGACAATGTCAGGCAGTGTTTCCAGCCAGTTCATCTCCGGCATACTTCTCGGCGCGGCGCAGACAAAAGAGGGCGTCGGCCTCACCGTCGAGGGCGGAATCGTTCAGTCCGACTATGTGCGCATCACCCTTGATGTGATGAAACACTTCGGCGTCGAGGTTGAGGTCAACAGCAGTTTCACCCAATTCCGTGTGCCCTCAGGCGATTACATCGGCCGCGACTACGCGATCGAGGCCGACGCCTCCACCGCCACCTATTTTGCCGCACTGGCCGCCGTCACAAAGGGCCGGGTGACCATGACCAATCTGGGCCAGAAGACCCGGCAGCCCGACTATCAGTTCCTTGAAATCCTCGAGCAGCTGGGCTGCAACGTGCAGCGCTACGATGACCGCACCACGGTGTCGATGGAGCACAGGCTGCAGGGCAATTTCACGTTTGACATGAAGCCGTTGAGCGATGCCACGTTGACGCTGGCGGCCATCGCGCCGTTCGCCGACGGCCCGATCACCGCGCGCAATGTTGCCCATATCCGCCACCACGAAAGCGACCGGATCGCGGCCATGTGTGCCTCGCTCACTGCCGTCGGCATCGAGGTCGAAGAGCATGAAGACGGGCTGACTGTGTACCCCGGCACACCCAAACACGCGGCGCTCGATACCTACGAGGACCACCGCATGGCCATGTCGCTGGCTGTCCTCGGCGTTGCCGGATCAGGCGTCGAACTCAACGATCCCGGCTGCGTCTCCAAAACCTGCCCGACATTCTTCACTGAAATCGCCGCCATGGGCGTCGGGGTAACGGAGCGGAGCTAGTCCCGCTCAATAGTGGGGCGGTGGCGGATCAACCGGCGGCGCTCCGGTCTCGCCCATTTGCGCGAGCTCCGATTCCAGCCGCTCGATCTCGCGTTTGTAGCGCTCCAGCACCTTCCATTGGTCGGTGATTGTCGCGTTGAGGTCCTCGATCGCCTGGTCCTGGTGGGCCAGCCGTTCCTCAAGCTTTTCGATGCGCTGCAACAGGTCGCTGTCGGTCACTTTTTGGGCTTTCCTTCAGACTTTGGTCCTATGGCACAACTGACCGTCGACCGATTGTGACAGGATTCCAGTTCCAGTACATTGAACGCAAGCTCAAACTGGAGACAGCCTTGATGCGATTGTGGAGCCGGCTGTCCCTCACGCAAAAATTTGGCCTGATCCTGTTTCCGGTGATGATCGCCGGTATGCTGGTCATCGGCACCTGGGTCGAAAAGCAGATCGAGCGGCAGGTCACCGCCACGACATCCGTCACCACAGCCTTGTTCATGGACAGCGTGCTCTCGCCGCTAACCCAGGAACTGGCAGATTCAGACCGGCTTTCAGCTGGACCCGCATCGGCCCTCTTCGAAGTGCTTGAAAGCCCGGCCCTGCGTGAACGCATCTACTCGGTCAAGCTGTGGAAGCCCGGCGGCATAATCGTTTACAGCACCAACCTGTCGCAAATCGGCCAGGTGTTCGAACCCACGGAAAGTCTGCAGCGTGCCATGTCCGGCGAGGTTGTGGGTGAGTTCAACCAACTGGACGACCCCGAAAGCGCCCGGGAGGCGCAACTAGGCGAGCCGCTGCTGGAAATCTATGCACCGTTGCGCGAACAATGGTCCGGCGAGATCATCGCGGTGGCGGAAATCTACGAGTCGGCGTCAGAACTTGCAGATGCGCTCACGGCGGTCCGCCAGCAGTCCTGGCTTGTGGTGGCGCTGACCACGGTGGGCATGGCGCTGGTGCTTTTGGGCATCGTGCATTCTGGCAGTGTTGTCATCGGTCACCAGCAGGCCGGGTTGCGCGCTGCCGCGGAAAAGAACCGGCAACTGCTCGACCGTATTTCGGGGGCCAGTGGCCGTTCCGCCGAACTTACCGAAAGGCACCTTCGCCGGGTGAGTGCCGATCTGCACGATGGACCGGCGCAGATGGTCAGCTTCGCCGCCTTGCGCATGGGCAGCCTCGATCTTGACGAAACCAGCCCCGAGTTTCAGGCCGAGGTGGGCGCCATTCAGGCGGCCTTGGGTAGCGCCATGAACGATATCCGCAGCATCTGCCGGGGGCTGTCGCTGCCCGAAATCGAAAGCCAGTCGCTTGAAGAGGTTGCCAGATCCGCCGTCCGCGCCCATCGATCCCTGACTGGCATGGAAGTTGACGAAGAGATCGACGCTAAGGGCTTCGAGCCGCCTGCCCACGTCAAGATCACCGTTTACCGGTTCCTTCAGGAAGGGCTCACCAACGCCCTCAAACACGGAACGAGCGGTGCGCGGGTCTTGCTAGATGCGGTTGATGGCACACTCGTGGTGTCAGTGGAAAACCCCTGGGGCGAAATCACTTCGCAAAGCGGTGCCGACAACATTGAAGGCGGGCTTGGACTGTTGGGATTGCGCGAGCGCGTCGATGCGCTCGGAGGCGAAATGACATTTGAGCGTTCACCGGCTGGCGTGGCCCGGCTGGTGATGAAATGGACGGCGGGGCAGGGGGACAAATAATGACATCGAAGGTCAGAATTGTCGTTGTGGACGATCATCCGCTTTACCGTGAAGGGGTGGCCCGCACGCTTTCGGAACAGGACGAGTTCGACCTGGTTGGAACCGGTGAAACCGCCGCCGATGCGCGTCGTTTGGCAATGGAACTGCAGCCGGACGTCATTCTTCTCGACATTTCCATGCCAGGTGGCGGGCTGTCGGCGCTCGAACAGATTGTGGCCGAGACGCCGGGGGCGGCGCCGGTGATGCTCACGGTCTCCGAGAGCGAAGCGGATGTCATTTCGACCCTGAGTACGGGAGCCCGTGGCTATGTCCTCAAAGGTGTCAGCGGCCGCGAGCTTGTCGACATCGTCAAATCCGTGGCGCAGGGCAATTCCTATGTCGCGCCACAACTGGCCGGGCAGTTGCTCGTGGCCATGCAGTCGGGCAAGGCGCAGGGGCCTGAGGCGGCGCTGACGGCGCGTGAACAGGATGTGCTGAAACTGGTTGCCGCCGGGCGCAGCAACAAGGAAGTGGCATTGACCCTTGATCTTCAGGAAAAGACCGTCAAACACCACATGACCAGCATCATGTCCAAACTCAAGGTGAGGAACCGGGTCGAGGCCGCCGTTCTTGCGAACAGCATGTGGCCGGACATCAAAGGCTGATCAGAAAACAATTCGGCCGGCACGGTCCCCTGGGGGAGGGAGCGTACCGGCCCGGCACTGGGCGGTGCCTATCAGAATGCCGAACTCAGGCGAGCGATATCCTCGGCTGTGGCAGGGCGTTCAATGATCGTATTGTTGTTGGGGTCCTTGAGTTCGTAGATCCCGTTTTCGATCTCTTCCTTCCAGCCGTCCGAATAAACGATCTCGATGGAGTCGCCGGACCGTTCTGCCTTGGCGATGCTGGTGCCTGACTGCAGGGAAGCGAGGAACTCCTCCAGGGTCAGCGACCCGCGACGGTCATCATCATCGTCGTCGTCGTTCCCGTTCCCGCCGTGATCGTCGTCATGATCGTCGTCGTCATCATCGCCTGAACCGCCATGATCATCGTCCTCGTCATCATCGTGACCTGAACCGCCGTGATCATCGTCTTCATCCTCATCGTCATCGTGGCTCGAGCCGCTGCGATCATCATCGTCGTCATCGTCTTCACCATCCTTGGCGAAGGCCGCTGAGGATTTGAGGGCAAATCCATGGTCGTCGAACGAAAAGCTGACGGGGGTGAAAAGCGTAACGGTGGCAACAGAAAGGGCAGCAACGCCAAGCAGCAGGCTGCGCTTGTACTGGGTGGATGACATTGAAGTGGTCCTTTGCATCGTGGGGCACCGAAGCTGGTGCGATGCAAAAGCCCTAAACCCGGATATCCATTCAAAAAAGCGTCCCGCGACCAGTGCCCTGGTGGTTCAGACCTGCAGACGATCTTGGCGTGCGACCTTGGTCCGGGGTCCCAGGCGAGACCCGTGCCGGACACGTAAAATCTCACCCGAAAAATGCGCGGCGCAACAGGTTCAGTCCCATCAACAGGAACATGACCAGCACGGCGGTGCGGAACCGTTCGGCGTTCAGTTTTGAGCGCAAATATTCGCCCAATGTGAACCCGATCAGCGTCGGGATGATCAAAAGCGCGGACAATTTGCCTGTTTCTCCCGCCAGTTGCCCGTTGACGATGTAACCGGCGAGCAGGGGCAGGCTCCCGGCCAACAGCAGCAGGGCCGTGGCGCGGATGAACTCGTCCTTGTCGAGGCGCCGGGCGAGGAAATAGATCATCACCGGCGGTGCCCAGATCGCCGTCATTCCCCCCAGAATGCCTGCAGCAGACCCTGCAATCGCCTGGGCCGGCCTGTCCCAGCTGTCGGGCATGCGCGGCGGCGAAAAGGACAGGCTGATCAGCGAAAACAGCACGATGACGACACCGAGCATGATGATCAGCGTCTGGGTCGGCACATTGGTGACGGTCACCGCAGTGACAAACAGCACCACGATCAGAAAAACGGCAAAGATGGCGTAGCGCTTCGCGGTGCCGAACATGTTGCCGGCCCGGATCATCTGCCAGCCATTGCCCGCCACGATCGGCAGCACCGCCAGGGTAATGGCCAGCCGTACGTCGGTGAATTGCGAGAGTATGCCGATGGCTGTGGTGGGCAGGCCGATGCCGATGGTGCCCTTGATCACCCCGGCGATCAGGAAGGTTACCATGGCCGCCCAGAATATGGCCTCGTAGGTTTCAACGCTCATTCTTGCGGCTTCATGATTTGGCCGCCGGGCTGACCCGCACGGCATATTCGGCAAGCACGATACCCGCGATGACCAGCGCCGAGGCGATCAGATGATAAAGCTCGAACCCCTCGCGCAGGATGATGACCGACAGGATGGTGCCAAAGACCGGCAGCAGGTTGATGAAGATCGAGGCGCGATTGGGGCCGACCATGGCAACGCCGCGCGCGTAGAACAATTGCGCAATGATCGAGGGAAACAGCATGACATAGAGAACGCAGATCCAGCCGATGGGCGTGACTTCGGGCACGTCGGCGATCAGCTGGTCGACGCCGCCGCCGATGAGCAGTTGAAAGACAATGGACGTCAGAAACGCCGCCCCGGCGGTGACAAAGATGAAGCTTAGCCAGTGGATGTCCGGCTTGTACTTCAAGGTCAGCGAATAACCCGCGTAGAGCAGGCAGGCCAGCACCACCATGCCGTCCCCGATGTTGACGTCGAGGGCGAACAAACGGTTGAGGTCTCCGTGGGTTGCCACCCACATCACCCCGATGATGGTCAGCACCAGACCAAGGATCTGCATCGGCTTCGCAGCCACCCGGAAGATCACAAAATTGGCGATCAGCACGAACACCGGAATCGCCGCCTGTTCGATGGAAGCGTTGACCGCGGCAGTATAGTGCGCTGCGCCATACATGAGCATGTTGAAAGAAGCGAAGCCCAGAATGCCATAGAGCGCCAGCATGCCGAGGCTGGGCCGGATTTTTGCCCAGTCGCGGCGCACATGCGGCAGGGCGATGAAGGTCAAAAGCAGCACCGCGCCGGTCCAGCGGAACAGGATCAAAAGGAACGGGCTAATCTCGCCAACGGCCAGTTTGCCAGCCACGATGTTGCCGCCCCAGAACAGAGGTGCCAATATCAGCAGCAGATAGGGATGCGACAGCGCACTGGCGAGCGGAGGATTTGCGCCAGCGGCTGGTTTTGGGGCCTGTTGCGACATAGTTTCTCTTGTACTTACCTTGCGTCGCCCTTATCAGCATTTTGCCCGGGCGCAAACTGCGGGCAGGTCAGACGCGGCGGTTTTGTCTGACCCGACATCGTGCCGGACTATGGGGGACCGGCGCCAACTTCCGAAGGACTTTTGAATGGCAAATGTGGTGGTCGTCGGCTCGCAATGGGGCGACGAAGGCAAGGGCAAGATTGTCGACTGGCTGAGCCAACGGGCCGACGTGGTGGTCCGCTTCCAGGGCGGCCACAATGCCGGTCATACTCTTGTCGTCGACGGCGTCAGCTACAAGACCGCGCTCATCCCCTCCGGCGTCGTGCGCGGCGGCAAACTCTCGGTCATCGGCAATGGTGTTGTTGTGGACCCGCATCATTTTGTCGAGGAACTGGCCAAGCTGCGCGGGCAGGGGCTCGATATCTCACCCGAAAACCTCAAGATCGCCGACAATGCCACGCTGATCCTAGCGCTGCACCGCGAACTCGACGCCCTTCGGGAGAACTCCAACTCGGGCCTCAAGATCGGCACCACCAAGCGCGGTATCGGTCCGGCCTATGAAGACCGGGTTGGCCGCCGTGCCATCCGCGTCATTGATCTGGCCGAAAAGGATACGCTGAAGGACAAGATCGAGCGGCTGCTGTCCCATCACAACGCGTTACGGCGCGGCATGGGCATGGCCGAACTCACCGTCGAGGCGATCTATGAGGAACTCATGGAAGTCGCCGATCAGATCCTGCCCTATGTCGACAAGGTCTGGGAGGTGCTCGACCGGGCCCGGCGCAGCGGCAACCGTATCCTTTTCGAGGGTGCGCAAGGCGCCTTGCTGGACAATGACCACGGCACTTATCCGTTTGTGACCTCGTCCAACGTGGTGGCTGGCCAGGCGGCGGCCGGTTCGGGTCTGGGTCCCAATGCAATCGATTTTGTGCTCGGCATCACCAAGGCCTACACGACCCGGGTGGGCGAGGGACCGTTTCCCACCGAGCTTTTCGACGAGATCGGCGATTATCTCGGCAAGATCGGCAACGAATGGGGTGTCAACACGGGGCGCAAGCGGCGCTGCGGCTGGTTCGACGCGGTAATCGTGCGTCAGATGGTCAAGGTTTGCGGCATCAAGGGTATCGCTTTGACCAAACTCGACGTTCTTGATGGACTTGAAGAGATCAAGATTTGTGTCGGCTATGAGCTTGATGGTCAAACAATTGACTTTTTGCCAGCGTCCATGGGCGCGCAGGCCCGCGTGACGCCCGTTTACGAGACCATGGAAGGCTGGTCCGAGACGACCGCAGGCGCCAGAAGCTGGTCGGAACTGCCTGCGCAGGCGGTCAAGTATGTGCGCCATATCGAAGAATTGATCGGTGCGCCGGTGTCCTTGCTGTCCACCAGTCCCGAACGTGAAGATACCATAATGGTACATGACCCGTTCCAAGACTGATTTTTTTTGTTAAAAGCTGACCTGAAGGGTGAGTATTGAGTAACTAATGGCGGATTACCGACAGCTTTTGATCAAGGCGATTGACGCCTTGGCAGAGAATAACGGCGCTGCACGCCGTGAAGTCTATGAAAAGGCCCGGAAGGCGCTGGTCGCGCAGTTGCGCTCGATCACGCCGCCATTGCCCGCGCGCGAAATCACTCAACATCGCCTCGAACTCGAGGATTGCATCCGTCAGGTCGAGCAGGAAGCCACCGAGAACATACTGGGGGGTCTGAAAAAGCTCGACGAAGAGCCGATGCCGGCTCCGACGCAACCCGCTGCACCCGCTCCCACGCCAGCCCCGGCGGCCACTCCCGCTCCGGCCCAGCCGGTGGCAGAAAAGCCTGCAGCACCTGCACCAGCACCGGCAACTCCTCCGCCTCCAGCTCCTGAAAAAACCGCGGAGCCGGTGCCACCGGCTGCCGCGCAACCCGCCCCGCCGCCGCCTGCCGCTCCGGCTGAGCCGGAACCTGACGTCGAAAGCGACACGGTTGCCGAACTGACAGCAGCGCTTGAGGGTGAGGCTTCCGTTCCGGCGGAACCGGTAGCACCTGCTGAGCCTGAACCGGTCGCTGCCGAGCCTGAAGAAACAGCCGAAGAACCCGAGGACGACGTGTCCTCGATCGACGCGATCATTGCCCGTGCCGAGGCGGCCCGGGCGCAAAAGCCGCTTGCTGACAGCCCTCCGGCGAAACCGGCAGGTCCGCCGAGACCGCCTGCTTCCTCGAATGAAGTGGCGGGTCCCCCGGTGCCGCCGCCGTCCGCTCTGGCGCCCGCGCCGCAGCCGCAGCATCCCCCGCAACCTGCACCTCAAGCCGCACCCGCTCACGTTCCTGCACCCGAACCGGTGCCGGCGATGGCCGCGGCCCATGCGCCCGAACCGCATCGTTCAACCAGCGTTTCCGACCGTGCCATAGGCGCGGCCATGTCGAGGGTCCGCGAGGTTGAGGTGGATATTGATGCGCCCCAGCATTTGCGCCCGCACGAACAGGACGATTCCCAGCTGGCCATCGACCGGGCCATCGAGATGCTGGACCGCGAAGCACGCGGCGAAGTGAGCACCGAGGATGAGGAGGACGAGGATCCAGCCGAGCAGATTGCTGCGGCCTCGGCCAACAATGACGCGATGCTGGCGGGCGAGAACCGCATGGTGTCGAGTGGCGACGACGAAAAGGGCGGCAATGCGCTGACCATTTTCCTGGTGCTCGCGGTGGTCCTGTTGCTGGGCGCCGGCGGCGCCGGCTATTGGGCCTGGCGCGAAGGCTATGTCGATCTCGACGCCCTGTTTGCCCAGTCGACCGTTACGCCACCGGCAACCGAACAGGTTGAAACACCGACTGCCACCGACGATGGTCCGGGCAACACGGCCACTGATCCGTCAACGCCTGCGCCAGCCGAGACCCTGCCGACCAACGACACCCCGGCCAATGACGAGCGTCTGCCCGCCGCGACGACAAGCGACGTGCCGAGCGCCGAAACCGCTGACGATCCCGATAAAGTCGAGGACAGGCTGACCACCGAAGCGCCCTCCGCCACCGAAGCGCCCATCGACAGTGCCGATCCGAACGCCACAGCGCCTGCCGGCAATGGCGCGCAGTCATTGCTGCTTGAGGCTTCCGCCGATGGCACGACCGGGGCGGTACCCTTCTCCGGTACGGTCAACTGGGCGCGCGAAACCGACGAACTTGGTCAGCCGACGCTGATCGGTACGGCCAGCATTCCGGCCCGCAATCTCGATGTCAGCGTGCTGATCCGGCGCAATGCCGACCCCACCCTGCCGGCCAGCCATCTGGTCGAAATCCAGTTCGAAACGTCCGAAACATTCGTCGGCGGCAATATTGCCAGCTTCGGCGGTATCCTTTTGAAGAACGAGGAACTGGTCCCGGGCCGTCCGCTTGTCGGGGCCCCGGCGCGGGTGTTCGAGAACATGTTCCTGTTTGCGCTCAGCGCGGCCGAGCCGGATGTCCGCACCAACCTGCCACTTCTTGCGAACAACAAGTGGATGGATCTGGCGATCATCTACGGTACCGGCCGTCAGGCGATCATCACGCTGGAAAAGGACGAAGAAGCGCAGGCCATGTTCGAGGATGTGCTGGCCACCTGGGCCGAGCAGGATCAGGCCTCGGCCAGCGAATAGTTTTCAAGCCAATAGGCACGATCCGCCAGCACTTCGGCGTCCTCGCTGAGGTGCGAAACGATGACCGTGTGCCAATTCTGCTTATTGGTCAGTTGCTTGACAAGTTGGCGCATTTCCTCCGCCGTTTCGGCATCGAGATTGGCAAAGGGCTCGTCGAGCAGCACGACCGGCTTTTCCCGCAACAGCGTGCGGGCCAGCGCAACACGCTGTTTCTGCCCGCCGGACAGTTGTGTAACGATGCGGTCGCCATAGTGGGGCAGGCCCACCTGGTCCAATGCCTCGGTGATTGCGGCCGTCTCATCAGCGGGCGAGGTTCCGCGCGGCAGCCCGAGGGCCAGGTTGCGGGCGACTGACAGATGGTCGAACAGGTTGTCGTTCTGGAACAGGATCGATACCGGCCGCTCTTCGGGCGGCAGCGGCAGCAGGTCTTTCTCGTCAAGCCGGACGCTGCCAGATGTGGGTGTCCGGAACCCGGCGATCAGGTCGAGCAATGTCGACTTGCCCGATCCACTGCGGCCGGCCACTAGCACAATTTCCCCCGGTTGCACCTGCACGGTGAAATCATACGGGTGTTCCATGCCTTTGTAGGCGAAGCGCACGTTCTTGAGGTCAAGCATCCCGTTTGTCCTTGAACACCAGTGTGGGCAGCCAGAAGGCAACAAAGGTCAGAATCAGCAACAGCGCGGCAATCGCCGCTGCGTCGTTCGATCTGTAGGCCCCCAATGCCCGGAACATCAGCCACGGCAGGGTGGCGAATTCATTGGTGCCAAACAGCGAAATTGTACCGAGGTCACCCAGCGAAAAGCAGAACCCGAGCGCCAGAATCAGCCCCAGTTCCCGGTGCAGCAACGGCATCTCGACGTAGCGCCAGCGTTGCCAGCCGGAAAGCGCCAGCGATTGCGCGGTGCGCGCGTAGCGCTTGTCGATGGCGTTGAGCGCCGGGCCGAGCACAGCCATGGCGAACGGCAGCGCGAGGAGTGCATTGGCAGTGATCAGAACGAACGGCGCCGCCGATTGCGGGCGCACACCCGTGCCGCGCACGGCCAGGAAGAAGCCCAGCGACAGCACCACCGCCGGCACGATCAGATAGGTGTAGGCGGGAAGGCCGACTGTCAGCCGAGCGAAAGGCGAATTGAAGGCCGAGCGGCCCAGCGACAGCCCCAGCGCCAGCAGCAGGGTCAGCAGCGCGCTGGACATGCCGATCGACAGGCTGACCCATGTGGCGTCCCAGAAGGCCTCGCTCGTCAGCACATTGGACAGGCCCGGCCCCAGCCCGTTGGCCAGAACTGCAACAAGCGGCATGGCGAAGCCGGCCAGTCCGAGGCCGAGCACCCCGATGGCCAAAGTGTTGGCCCCTGTCGTTTGCGGCCAGTGATAGTCGGCGGTGCTGCCGCCAACAGAAATGTCCGGGGTAAAATAGAGCATCGGCGCGATGACCAGCGTGCAGAACGCCAGTTGCGCCAGCGCCAGAAGCACGGCGCCCTCAAGGTCGAAGTTCAGCCGCACCGCCGAATAGATCGCCACCTCCAGCGTCTGGTTGGCCGGCCCGCCGCCCAGCAGCAGGACAATGGGAAAGCTGGTGAAGGCGAGCAGGAAAATGATCGCCCCCAGCCCAGGCAGCGATCCGGCAAGCGCCGGCCAGTCGATCAGCATGAAGCGCTTGAGCGGTGAAAGTCCAAGGCTCTGGCCAATCTTGAGCCGGCTGGCGGGCACAGCATCAAGCCGTGTCAGCAACACCCGAGCCGCAAACGCTCCGTCCAGAATCACGTGGGCCGCCAGAATTCCGTGCAGGCCGAAGATCGAGCCGGTCCATTCCAGTCCAAACAGGCCAAAGAAGTCGCCGACCCATCCGGCCCGGCCCCAGACGGCGATCAGGCCGAAGGCGATCACCAGACCCGGCGCGACAATGGCCGCCGCAAACAGGCTCGCCAGTGCATCGCGTCCGGGGAATTTCAGCCGGTTGAGCGCCCAGGCCAGCGCCACGCCCGCGGCCAGCGAAAGCACGGTCGTCAGCGCCGCCTGGATCGCCGTCATCCGCAACAGGTGCGGCAGATCGACGGTGCTGCTCGCTGAACTTCCCGCCACCGAAACCGACAGGATCGATGTGAACAGCACAAGGATCAGCGCCGCGATAGCCAGGGCCAGCGCGGCGCCGGTCACCCTCCGGCCGAAGCCGAAGGGCAGGGCAAGGTCGGCGGGGTTAGCGGAGCGCACCCAGCATTTCCTCGATCCAGGCGTTCTTGTTGGCCGTCACCTCATCGGCGTCGAGCAACAGCGCCTCGTCCGCCGGAACCGGCGGCGCAAACCCCTTGGGCAGGGTGATGTCGGTCACCGGATACATCCAGTTGGTCATCATGATGTTTTCCTGGGCCTCCGGGGTCAGCATATAGCTCAGAAAGTCCTGCGCCAGTTCCTGATGCGGTGAGGATTTGAGAATACCGGCCACCTCGATCTGCGCATAATGACCCTCGGTGAAGGGCGCGGCGGCATAGCGGTCGTCGTCCTCAGCGATGATGTGGTAGGCGGGTGAGGTGGTGTAGCTGAGCACCATGTCGGCTTCACCGTTCAGAAACAGGCTATAGGCTTCCGACCAGCCGGAAGTGACCGTCAGCACATGCGGGGCGATGTCGGCCCAGGCCTCGTTGGTGTCGTCGCCATAGGCGGCCTTCAGCCAAAGCACCAGCCCCAGTCCCGGCGTTGCCGAGCGCGGGTCCTGAATGACGATGGTCAGGTCTTCGTCATCCCCGGCCAGCGCCTCGAAGGATGTCGGCGGTTCGGGGAGTGTCTCGGTATTGTAGACAAACGCGAAGTAGCCGTAGTCGAAGGGCACGAAGTCGGGCGCACTCCAGTCCTGCGGCAAACTCAGCCTGGATGTATCCACGCCATGCTCGGCAAACAGGCCGGTGGCCCGTGCCTCGCCGACCACTGCGGTGTCGAGGCCGAGCACGATATCGGCTTCGGTCGTGTCGCCCTCAAGTTGCACGCGGCGCAGCGCGCCGATGGAACTGTCGGCGGCCACGAAATTGACCGTGCAGCCACAGGTTTCCTCGAACCCGGCCTTAAGCCCGGGGGCAGGACCCCAGTCAGCGGCAAAGGCGTCATAGGTGTAGATGGTGAGTGTGGGCTGCTCCTGCGCTGCTGCGGGCAGCGTTGAGAGCACAAGAGCAGATGCCAAAAAGGCCAAGCGGAACATGTCCGTCTCCTTCGGTTTGGCATGCGATGAAGGGTTGGGCATGGCGTCGGGGCCTTGCGGCCCTTGCCATCTCGAACTTCCTCCGCCAGCATGACCTGGTTCAGGTTCAATGGGTATTTCTCAGCTCCGTCTCCGGAGCACCCCAGCGAGACAGCTGAAACCTAGTCATTGATGAGGGCCGGTGCAAGATCAGTTTCTAATCAAGGCGCAGCAGGTTCATCCTGACCTGCCGCTGTCGTTCGACGGGCTGCTGGTCGTCGTCGGTGGCGGTGAGGTGGATTCAGCAGTGCTCGCAGAGCTTGTTGCGCTCGGCGACAGCGTCATTGGGGCCGATGGTGGCGCCGATGTCTGCCTGTCGCTGGGCGTGATGCCTGAGGCCGTGATCGGCGACATGGATTCACTCGACGACCCGGCGGCGTGGGCCGACCGAACCCGGCTCATCGCCCTCGATGAGCAACAGACTACAGATTTTGAAAAGTGCCTTTACGCCACCACGGCGCGGGTCACCGTGGCGCTGGGGATGACGGGCAAGCGGCTCGATCACACGCTGGCGGCGCTTGATTGTGCGGCGCGCTATGCAAAGACGCGGCACATCATCTTTGTAGACAGTCATGATCTGGCGCTTGTCTGTTCGGGTCCGCGCAGTTTCGGCGTTCCGGTGGGCGAACGGGTATCCATCCACCCGCTGCGGCAGGTGACCTTCGCCCGGTCAACCGGGCTCAGCTATCCGCTCGACGGGTTGACCTTCGCCCCCGGCGTGGCCAGTGGCACCTCCAACGAAGCGACCTCCGAGCAGGTGGTCATCGAACCGGAACAGGGCGACGATGCCCCCTGGCTGCTGATGCTCGACCGCAAATATCTCGACAGCCTGTTGAACAGTTCGATGCTGGCCGGTTGAATTCGCAATTCGGCCCTTTTTGCATTCAAGATCAGGGCTCTGGCAGGGGGCAAATCAGATGAAATGGCGGTATCGGATCCTGATCGGCGTGGGCGTCATTGCAGGCGCGCTTTGGCTCAACAATACTTCGCTGCTGGTCGATACCAGCGCCAACGAGACGCGTCTCCTCTCGCACCGCGGCGTTCACCAGACCTACCACCGCGAGAACCTCGAAAACGACACCTGCACCGCCGAGCGCATCTATCCGGTCGAGCATCCCTACATGGAAAACACCATTCCCTCGATGCGGGCTGCCTTCGAAGCCGGTGCCGACGTCGTCGAACTGGACGTGCATCTGACCCGCGACAGGCAATTTGCCGTCTTCCATGACTGGACAATCAATTGCCGGACACCCGGCCACGGGGTCACCGAAGAACTTACCATGTGGGAACTCTCGCTGCTCGATGTCGGCTATGGTTATACCGCGGATGGTGGCCAGACCTTCCCGTTGCGCGGCACGGGTGCCGGCCTGATTCCGACACTCACCGAAGTGTTCGAGGCCTTTCCCGAGGGCAGATTCCTCGTCAATTACAAGTCCAACAGGATGCAGGAGGGCGAGGAACTGGTCGCGCTTCTGACCGAGCACCCCGAGTGGCGCGCCAACGTATTCGGCGTATACGGCGGGTCGGCGCCCACCAATCGCGTGCGCCGCGCTGACCTCGGCATTCCTGGCTACGACCGCCAGTCGCTGCTCGATTGTCTTTTGCCCTATTTGGGGCTGGGCTGGACCGGCTATGTGCCCGAGGCGTGCCGTGACGGGATTGTTGCGGTGCCGCAGAACCTGGGCTGGCTGTTGTGGGGCTGGCCGCACCGGTTCACCGAACGCATGAAAAGCGTCGGCACCGAAGTGTTCATCGTCGGGCCGTTCGAGGGCGATTTCACCGTCGGCATAGATGATGCGGCGGCACTTTCAGCCGTGCCGGAGAATTTTGATGGATACATCTGGACCAACAAGATCGAAGTGATCGGCCCGCTTCTGGCCGCACGTTGATTTTGTGGCGGCGTCAAGCCAAACTCGCCGCCACATTTGCCACAAAGGGGGACGTGAGATGGCAGACCTGAGTGCAGACCAGCTTGAACTGAAGGCTTCGATCAACAAGAGCGCCACCATCTGGGGCGCCGTGCTGGGGGTGATCGTGGCGATCATCGCCTGGCTGGTGCTGGGTTCGCTGGATTCGCCGGTTCGGGCCATCGGCGCGCTGGTGCTCGGCGGCGCGGCGGGGTTCGGCATCTATCGCTGGCAATTCGGGTCGCAGTCCAAATCGGCGCAATGCGGCAAGTGCAACGCCGCCTTTTCGATCACCCGCACCGACCGCAAGGAGACCGAGGCAGGCCGGGAAGACAAGGTCGAGCGCAAGCCGCAGGACGATGGATCCACCGAAGTCACACGCTTCACCGAGGTCAAATTCGACGTTGTCGATACCTATACCTGCGGCAGTTGCAGCGACGTGACCACAAAGAAATACCAGGTCACCCGGCGTGAGAACGTGCAGACCAAGGTCGATCCGGCGCCTGCGCCCGCCGCGGAACCCGCACCGGCCTCAGCCGTTTCCGCCGCCAAGGGCGGGGCTGCGCCGTCTACGGACTCGCCGCAGCCGCGATCCCCCTCCGGCGGATTGGGCCGAGGCGGCTCAGGCAGCGAATAGTCAATTTCACCAGGGCAGAAGCTGAATGGGTCAACTCACCTATTCGATGATGGCGTCGCTCGACGGGTATGTCTGCGACGAAAACGGCATGTTCGACTGGGGTCAGATCGACGCCGAAGTGCATGATTTCGCCAACCGCGAAATGGCGCAGAGCAGCCTCGAGATCTACGGCCGGCGCATGTACGAGATCATGGTCTATTGGGAGAGTGTAGAGGTAAACACCGACACCCCTGATGAAGAACAGGCCTTTGCCCAGCTCTGGCAAGCGGCGGACAAGATCGTGGCCTCCTCAACACTCGGCGAGGTGCCGAGCGGCAAGACCCGCCTCATCAAGAACCTCAGCATCGACAACGTCGCAGACCTGAGACGCGAAACGAGCGGGCGGATTTCGATCTCCGGCCCCACCGTCGCTGCGCCATTCCTCACGGCGGGGCTGGTTGACGAGATCAGCGTCTACACAATTCCGGTTCTCGTCGGCGGTGGTACGCCCATGTTTGCGCCCGGCGTGAAACTCGATCTTGAACGGACGGAATTCCGCACCTTCGGCAACGGCGTGACATTTACAAGGTTCCGGCCCCGGGAGTGACGGGGCCGGCAGAGATCAGGCCGGTTCGGGCAGCTGTTCCTGCGCGGCGGCCTTGGTGACTTCGGCCTGCACCTTTTCAAAGGCCCGGACTTCGATCTGGCGGATACGCTCGCGTGAGACGTTGTATTCCTGGGCCAGTTCTTCCAGCGTCAGCGGGTTTTCGCGCAAGCGGCGGGCACGGAAGATGGCTTCCTCGCGCTCGTTGAGCACGGACATGGCGTTCTTGAGCATTGCCATGCGTTCGTCATATTCCTCGTGCTCGCCGAGCACTTCTTCCTGGTCCGGGGTTTCGTCGACCAGCCAGTCCTGCCACTGCGAGGTGCCTTCGTCGGCCTTCATCGGCGCGTTCAGCGACTGGTCGCCGGTCAGCCGCGCGTTCATCGAGACCACTTCGTCTTCGGTGACGTTGAGGGTGGTGGCGATCTGCTTGATCTGGTCAGGGTGCAGCGCGCCATCGTCAATGGCCGCGATCTGGCCCTTGACCCGCCGGAGGTTGAAGAACAGACGCTTCTGCGCCGCGGTGGTGCCAATCTTGACCAGTGACCAGGAGCGCAGCACATATTCCTGAATGGCGGCGCGGATCCACCACATGGCGTAGGTGGCGAGGCGGAAACCCTTGTCCGCGTCGAAACGCTTGACCGCGTGCATCAGGCCCACATTGCCTTCCGAGATGACCTCGGAGATCGGCAGGCCGTAGCCGCGATAGCCCATGGCGATCTTGGCGACCAGCCGCAGGTGCGATGTAATGAGTTTCTGCGCTGCAGCCGGATCTTCGTGCTCGGCATAGCGCTTGGCCAGCATGAACTCCTCGTCGGGTTCAAGCATGGGATATTTGCGAATTTCCTGCAGATAGCGCGACAGCCCGTTATCGGCGCTGAGCGTCGGCAGATTTGACTGAGCCATCAGTCGTCCCCTTTCCTTGCATTCCGGGGCAATCCGGACATGCACTTGATCCCCGCCCGCGTGTGGCACAGGGATATCGAGCCTGCTATATAGGGTGCGTTTTGCAAATTACACCCCTTGCGGGGCTGCGATCACCATTCTTTTATCGGTAAATTACGATGATTGCAAATTTTGCGTGGCACTGGAGTCAAAACGGGCCAGTTGCCGGTCGAGTTCCATCAGGTCCTGCGGCAGTGGCGCTGTGAACAGCATTTCCTCGCCCGTAGACGGATGTTCAAACCCCAGTTCGGCGGCATGCAGCGCCTGGCGGGTCAGGCCCTTGACCGTTGATTGAAGCGGTTCAGGCAGGCGGTTGGCCTTGGTGATGAAGCCGGTTGCGTAAAGCGGATCGCCTACGATCGGATGGCCGGCGTGAGCCATGTGCACGCGGATCTGATGGGTACGGCCGGTCTCCAGCCGGCATTCCAGCTTGGAAATGTCCCAGCCGTCCCCGGCATAGCGGGCAATGGACTGATAATGGGTGATCGCTTCGCGGCCTTCCTTGCGCACTGCCTGTTTCAGCCGGTTGTTGGGGTCTCGCCCGAGCGGCGCATCAATGGTTCCGGCAAATGACTGGTGATGTCCCCACACCCAGGCGAGATAGGCCCGGCGCAGCGGACCGGTCCGGCCGTGATCAGCGAATTGCGCCGCCAGGTGATTGTGCGCCACCTCGGTCTTGGCCGCGACCATGACGCCGGATGTATCCTTGTCCAGCCGGTGGACAATTCCCGGTCTTTTGACCCCGCCAATGCCGGAAAGACTGTCGCCGCAATGGTGGATCAGCGCGTTGACCAGGGTGCCGTCCGGGGCGCCGGGGGCAGGGTGAACCACCAGCCCCACCGGCTTGTTGATGACGATCAGCGCGTCATCCTCATACAGAATGTCGAGCGGAATATCTTCCGGCAGCGGCATCGGATCGACGGGTGGAGGCAGGGTCAGTGAAATTTCGCTGCCGGGTTTGACCTTGTGTTTGGGCTCCAATATCGTCCGGCCGTCGATTTCGACTTCGCCCGCCAAAATCAGGTCCTTGATCCGGTTGCGGCTTATTTCCTCGATCAGCCCGGCCAGAAAGGCGTCCAGCCGCGTTCCGGCTGCGGTCTCATCGGCCCTGATGCGCCACTGGCGCCGAATATCGGATTCTTCAGTCATGAGCGATCAGCACCCCCCGCACGGCAACAATCCCGAGGATGCGCCCGAGGTCACCGAAGAGGTGCGGGAAGTCATCGGCAAGGCGCGCCGGTCTTTCGGGTTTTCGATGGGCATCCTGCTGCTCGGTCTGGTGGCGGTGGCGTTGGCGCTTGTCTATCGCGTCACGCGCGAAGAGGACAGTCTGGCCGAGCGCTTTTCGCTGGAGGCGATCAACCTGCCGGTCGGGGCCGAGGTCACCTCGGTCATGCCCTATGATGAAGCTCTGGCCGTTACCTTCACCGCCAATGGCGAGGCACATGTCTATCTGATCGATGCCAAAACCGGCGAATTGTTGCGAGACGTGCCGGTCGTCACCGGCGAGTGATCAGCGGGCGTGAAGATCGCGCAGGGCGCGCATCCGGTCGCTGAGCCTTCCCGTGCGCGGCGCTTCACCGTCGTCATTGCTGCCTGCGGGGTGATCGGTGAGTTGCTCGTCCGCCCCATCATCGGCATAGCGCTGGACCCGGTCGAACAGGCTTTCCGGCTCGCCCGTCGGATTTTCTTCCTCGACCGAATAGACCAGCCGGCTGACGTCAGAGGCAATGTCATTGAGCCGCTCGCGCAGGTGTGACTGCTCGATCCGCTCATTGTCCCAGTCGTTGATAATGGCCGATTCAACGCCAACCACCTTCTCGCGCAGGCTTTCCAGTTCCTCTTCGAGGGTCAGTTTCTCGGCCAGCAACTGGCCGGACTTGGTTTCCTCGA
The DNA here is from genome assembly GCA_017794705.1 of Devosia sp. Classification (GTDB taxonomy): domain Bacteria; phylum Pseudomonadota; class Alphaproteobacteria; order Rhizobiales; family Devosiaceae; genus IH3. Next base: position 2,737,661 of record CP051235.1, read on the forward strand.
GTTCGACCATGGTCTGGGTTTCTTCCAGAAGCTCGGTCAGCCGAGACTCGGCGTTGGCGATCCGGGCCTCGGCCTCGATCAGTTCGGCCCGGCCGCTTTCCACCTCGTCGTCGCGCTTGGCCATGGTCTCGCGCATTTCGGCAATGGCGATCTGGGCGGCTGCGGATTCGTCGTCGTGGGTTTCCAGCTGTCCGATCAGGCGGTGCACCTGTTCTTCCAGCCGTTCGGAACGGGCGCGTTCCTTTTCCAGCGCATTGAGCACTTCATCGATGTCATCTGAGGAAATGCGGCCGCTGCGTTTGCGCAACCGTTCGAGCTCGCCCAGCTTGATGTCATAGTCGCGGTCACGCATGCGCAGCCGCTGGGCCAGGTCGGCGCCTTCCTTTTCCAGTTCCAGGATGCGGCGGCGCAGGCTGCTCTCGCGTTCTTCAAGCTCGCGTACGATCTGCAACTGCTCGTCCCGCTCGGCGCGCAGATGCGTCTGCTCGCTGCGCTTGCGGTTGACCTCGCTCAACTGGTCAGCCAGCCGCTTGCGCAGGGTTTCCACGTTCATCTCGAGGCGGCGGGTGGAGAGGGCGAACTCGGCGCGCAGCTGATCCTTGTCAGCGCGGAATTCGGACATGGTCATCGGGGTGGCGGCTTCGATGCGCTTTTTGGTCAGCCGCACGGCACGGCGCCAGATCGAGGGCATGATCATCAGCGCCAGAAGGCCCGCGCCCAGGAAACCCAGTACGAAATACATGACATTTTCGATGAGCATCAAACTCTCCCGTAGCCCGGGGCCGCCGCAAGCTGACACCATGCCAGCAGACGAGGTTCAACGCCATCTTAGCGATGTATTAACCTTAAGGGAATGTGCGCTGTGGACGCGGGATTGGAAGTTTATCCCGCGTCGGGCTGCTTGTCCCGCTCAGAACGGGTTCCAGGTGGCTTCCTGGGTGAACTTGAGATAGCCGACATTGACGCCGAAACGGGCGCCGACACCGGATTTGATAGGCACCAGGATCACGTCGCCGCGCTTCAACACGGTCATGCCCAATCCGCCGACAAAATAAGCAGTGCCGTCGACACCCGGATAGCGCGCGTAGATCGCATCGACCGCCGGCAGGTTGTAGACCAGCATCATCACCCGGCTGCCGTCGCCGCCAACGTCAAAGCCGATGGTCGGGCCCTGCCAGAAGATGGAACGCTGACCGGCGTTGCGGGTGTACATATCGCCCTCGCCATAGCGCACGCCGCCGAAAATGGCGCCGGCAGCTTCCTGGCCGAGTATGTAGGCATTGGGCTGACCGAACTGGCTGACAGCGCGTTCGACGATCGAGGCGAGCCCTTGCGAGACCGAGCCGAAGAACTGGTGACCGGTGTCGAGCAATTCATCGGTCGAATAGGTGTCCATCAGCGTGCCCTGCGCTTGTGCGGGCAGCGGTGAAAGCGCCAGTGAAAGGGTGATCAGCAGCAGCGTTGCGAGGCGGGAAATGAGTGACAATGCGCGCATGGAATGTCCGATTGGGTTGGGCGGCGGGGCCGCCTTGTTTACCAAGGGCTCACCATTGCCGAATAGAATCGGACGAACAGCTTCCCAAGGGTGGCTAGTCCTAAATCACGGCTATGATGCGGCATTCGGGTAAACAAATCTTAACCAAAATCGCGCGCGGGGCGGGTGCCGCCCTCATCTGCTCCACGCTTTTGGCTCCTGCCGCCGCCTTGGCGCAGAGTGGCGGACTGATCCAGGCCTATGTCACCGATCCGCTGACAAGCGTCGCCATGGGCGGCTATGACCCGGTCTCCTATTTCACCGGTGGCGAACCACAATTGGGGCGGGCCGATTTTGAATATTACTGGCATGGCGTCTCCTGGTATTTCGCGACGCCCGCCAATCGCGACGTCTTCGCGCGTGATCCTGAAATCTACGCCCCGCAATTCGGCGGGCATGGTGCGATGAGCATGGCGCGCGGCTATCTGTCCGAGGGCAATCCGCTGATCTACGAAGTCATCGATAACCGGCTGTTCCTGTTCTACTCGATCGGCAACCGCGACGCCTTCCTTGAGGCGCAGGCCACGGCGCGGCTGCGCGCCATGGAACGCTGGGTGGTGGCTTCGGCCAACCTGCCGCGCTTTTGACCGGATTTGCCCCTATCCCTCAGGTTGCCGCGAAAGGGCAGCCGCGCCAATCTGGCGCACTGATTCTTTTTGACGCTTTTGAAAGGCCAAAACCATGGTTGATGTGATCGAACTCAGCGCCCCTGATCTGGCGGCGATGCTGTGTTCAAGGGTGTGCCATGATCTGATCAACCCGGTTGGCGCGATCGGCAACGGATTGCAGGCGCTCAACGATCCGGCCCAGGAAAACATGCAGGACATTGCCCGCGACCTGATCGGCAGCGCCTCCAAACAGGCCCTGGCCAAGCTGGAGTTTGCCCGTCTCGCCTATGGTGCCTCCTCAACCGCCGGCACGCAGTTCGACACCCGCGAGTGCGAGCGGGTGGCCAAGCTGTTGTTCGATATCGAAAAGGCCGAACTTGAATGGGGCATCACCCCGGTCATGGTGGCCAAGAACAAGGGCAAGCTGTTGATGAACATGCTGATCATTGCGGCGGGTGCAGTGCCGCGCGGCGGCAATGTGAAAGTGACCATGGACGGCGGACCGGACGAGGAAAGCTTCACCATCGTGGCCACCAGCGACGCGGAAAAGCGCCAGCGCACGCTCATCCCCTCGGGTGTCCAGCCGCTTCTGGCCGGCAACCCGGAAGAGGGCGTCGATGCGCGCGGCATCCAGCCCTTTTACACCGGCCTTCTGGCGCGGATGGAGGGTCTGCAGCTCGACATGGTGCTCGACGACGTAACCCTGACCTTCACCGCAAAACCGGCCGCATCGGCCTGATCTGCAACCCTTGCGCTAACCTTTCGCAAGGAATTATGCACCATACTGGCGCCGTTCTCGTGATGCCGCCCGTCCGTTCCGGGCCGCAAGGAGCCGCAAATGCAGTCCTGTCTGATCGTTGATGATTCAAGCGTGGTGCGCAAAGTCACCCGCCGCATCCTTGAAGAAATGGACCTGGTGGTCGACGAAGCCGATGACGGCCAGGAGGCCTTCGACAAGTGCCGGGCCGAAATGCCCGACCTGATCTTTCTCGACTGGCAGATGCCGATCATGTCCGGGCTGGAGTTCCTCAAAAAACTCCGCAGCTATGATGGCGGCGACACGCCCAAGATCCTCTACTGCACCACCGAAAACGACGTCGGCCAGATCGCCATCGCCCTCAAGGCCGGCGCCAACGACTACGTGCTCAAACCCTTCGACCGCGAAATCCTGGAGCAGAAGTTTCAGGGGCTTGGGGTGGCTTAGGGCGCGTTCAATCGCGGGGTTCACTCCCGTCGAACAACCGCCGGTTGCCCCGCACCAGTTTTGCGATCCGGTCAACCACCGTCCTGACCGGAGTTGAATGCCTCTCCTCGTGATGGGTGACAATCCAGTGTTCGCTGGTCAGTTCCTCAATCACGCCTGCCACCCTCACCATCCGCTCATCGCTGTCACCGATGAAACAGGGCAGCACGCCCATGCCGGCGCCCGCTGCAATCAATTCCCGCACGCTGCCGGCATCATTGCCGCGCACACCGATGCGATCAGCATGATGGGCTTCCAGCCAGCGGGCGGAAGGCGCTTGCGCGGTGTCAGTCATGCCGACGAAAAGACCCGAGGCCAGCCCCCCGATCAGTTTTCGTCCGGCGTAGAGGGCAAAGGCCACGTGCCCGACCTGTTGGCCGGCCAGCCATTGCTCGGTGGGGCGGGCGTTGCGCATGCCGATGTCGGCGCGGCGGTGGCCGATGTCGATCCGCTCGTTGGCGCTCGAGAGTTCAACCCGAAGACCATCCTCGGGGAACCAGATGTCCCCGATCCGGCTGGCGAGGAAACGTGTCGTCCAATGCCCCGCGGATATGCGCACGGTGCGATCACCCTGCCGGTTGGCCTGCCACGCAGTGAGTGACGCAAAGCCGCGTTCCACTTCCTCGGCGTGATCGAGCAGATCCTGCCCCGCCGGGGTCAGCCGGTAACCCGTCTGGGCGCGGAAAAACAGCGGCTCGCCGATGGACTGCTCCAGTGCGGTGATGCGGCGCCCCAATGTGGCCGGACTGCCTCCGGTGACACGCGCGGCGGCGCTCAGCCCACCGAGGCGGGCCACGTCCAGAAACAGTTTCAGGTCATCCCAGTTCATGCTCATTTCAATAATGAAAAATGATTTGCAGAGTTTTGTCGATGTTTTTCAGCATCCCATGCCCCACCTTCTCCCTCAGCAATCATCGCATTTCAATCTTGATGAAGGAGAATTCCCATGAACCCGTGGCGTTTTTTGAATGGCTATTATGAAAAGCGGAATCGCGGTCAAATGACCGGACGTGAACTGCACGACGGGATGAAGCCGGACGAATGGCCGAATTCTTACGTGCCCGGCGGCCTTTATGAGGCCTTCGAGACCGTGTTCTTTCACAAGAAGAAAAAGTGAGGTGAGGATCATGAAAATCTGGACCGGGCAGGATGTGCCCCGCATCGGCATGGGGTGTTGGGCGATCGGCGGGCCGACTGCCAACGAGGGGCCCTCCACCTCATACGGCCAGGTCGATGATGCCCGCTCGCGACGTGCTTTGAACCTCGGTTACGATCTGGGCGCGCGGCTGTTCGACACGGCCGCCGGTTATGGCGCGGGCCATTCCGAGTCCCTGATTGGCGGGGAAATCTCCCGCCATGATGACGCGGTCATCGTCACCAAGTTCGGCTACGCCGTCGATGACGAGGCACGTCTGAACGGGCCTGAAGCGGTGGACGATGCCGGCATCCGCAAGACCATCGACGGCAGCCGCCGCCGCCTGAAGCGTGACCGCCTCGACCTCGCCCTGTTCCACGTCAACGGCTTTCCCGCCGACAAGGCCGGTCCGGTGTTTGACACGCTGGAAGCGCTGGTCGACGAGGGCAAGATCGCTGCGTTTGGCTGGAGTACAGACTTCGTCGCCAGCGCCCAAACCGTCTGCGATCGGCCCGGCTTCGTGGCCATCGAGAACGACTACAACGTCTTCACGCCCGCGACGGACCTGATGAAGCTGGCTGAAGACAAAAACCTCGTCGCCATCAGCCGGCTGCCGCTGGCCATGGGGCTGCTCACCGGCAAGTTCCAGCCCGGCCAGTCTTTCGGTACCAGCGATGTGCGCGGGGCAGGTCACGACTGGCTGCGCTTTTTCACCGACGGCCAACCCAACGCCGACTTTCTTGAGCGGTTGGAGGCACTTCGCGGCCTACTCACCAGTGGCGGCCGCTCACTCGCCCAGGGTGCACTCAGCTGGATTCTCGCCGCCTCGCCCGTCGCGTTGCCGGTTCCCGGGTTCAAGTCCGAGGATCAGGTCCGCGACAATCTGGGTGCGCTCGAAAAGGGGCCGCTGCCCAAGGACATCATGGATGAAATCGATAAGGTTTTGCGCGGCTTCGCGCCTGTGGAGGGCTAACACGGCAACAAAAAACCCCGCGGGGTTTTTGGCCCTGACGGGAAATCTTGCTTTGCGAGCGACGCACAATCTGCAATTCTGGCTGTCAGAGTTCGACCTTGGGAGGGCAGGTTGAATGAAGGGTCAAGAATCGTTTGAGGGCGATGTGCCGCCGCCGCCGTGGCAATTGAGCGACGGTGCTTTTGTGTGTGTGGGCGTCAAATTCGATGCAGCAACCATTCGACCGCACATCCCCGCAACGTTCGAAATTAGCGACCCTGCGACCGGCGGGTTCTATCACTATGAATGCAAACGCGGTTGGGGTATCGCACCCTATGTGGCCGGTTTGGGCTATGTAGATGTTGAAGGGTACGACGCGCCTGACGGCACCAAGGCCAAGTTTTGCTTCGGTGCATTCTTCACGCCGCGAGGCTATGAAGGGTTCACCAATTACCTTCGCATTCCCGGCCTGCGTTCCGGTCTGGCCCAGGTCACAGCAGAGGGCACGAGGGTTCGTGGACGCTCCGGGCCCGATGCGGATTCGGGATTCCGATGTGAGATTGAGGTCGTGTCAGATGCGGAAATCACCCCTGTCGGCTCGGGCATAAACTATTGGGTTTGGGAGCGCGATGGCCTTGTTCACGGCATGGCGTGCGCATTTACGAGCAAATTTCTTGAGGCTGAACCGATCGTGGCAAGCCTCGACCTTCCATCTGATGATCCTATCAGTGGCTTTCAACCTACCGAGCTTTTGTGGGGCGGGTACATTCCCGATGCCAGCTTCAATATCAGTTCTCCTTACATGCTTGGGCCGAGCGTGCGCCATATCCTGCCGGGTAGGGAGGCCTCTTATCTGGCTTTGCTTGGCGAACTGGGCATGGGTGCGGCCCTGATTTCGGCAGATGACCGGGTCTGTTTCGTCAACAACGCGGCGAAGGGCGTTCTGGGGGACGGAATTCATTTGCGCGATGGAAGGCTCAGTTTTGAGGATCACAACACTCGCGAGACTGTTCAGCAGGCAATGGCCGTTTCCCGGCAAGGTGCGGGGCCGGGCGCGCCCATAGTGGTTGAAAGATCTCACGGGCGTCCACTAATTGTGCAGGTGTTTGCCGTCGACGGCCCGGTAAATGGCATGTCTGGCAGCGAAACGCGTCTGAGCCTGCTGCTCCTGACTGATCTGGACAGGATATCGGACGAGAGTTCTATCGAAAGCCTGCGCGCGATGGGTTTGACCCCCGCAGAGGCAAAGATCGCCTCGCTGGTCGGGGCGGGCCATTCGCCGCGTGAGGCGGGCGAACTGGTAGGAAACAGTGAGTCGACGGTGCGTTCGGCCCTGAAACAGATTTACAGCAAGCTCAGCATCTCTCGCCAAAGCGAATTGGCACGGCTGGTTCTCACCCTCGAAGGCGTGCGCCATTAAAAAACCCCGGCCAGTGGCCGGGGCAATTCAGGTCTGCCGCGAAATTGGTGCGAAAGCTCAGGCGCTTTCGGCGATTTCACTCTCATCCGGCTCGCGCAGCACATAGCCGCGGCCCCAGACGGTCTCGATATAGTTGCGGCCGCCGGTGGCCACGCTCAGCTTCTTGCGCAGCTTGCAGATGAAGACGTCGATGATCTTGAGTTCGGGCTCGTCCATGCCGCCATAAAGGTGGTTGAGGAACATTTCCTTGGTGAGGGTGGTGCCCTTGCGGAGCGAAAGCAGCTCCAGCATCTGGTATTCCTTGCCGGTCAGGTGGACGCGCTGGCCACCGACTTCGACGGTCTTGGTGTCGAGGTTCACCGACAGGTCGCCGGTGTTGATGATCGACTGCGCATGGCCCTTGGAACGGCGGACCACGGCGTGAATGCGGGCGACCAGCTCGTCCTTGTGGAAGGGCTTGGTCATATAGTCGTCGGCGCCGAACCCGAGGCCGCGGACCTTGTCTTCAATGCCGGCCAGGCCGGAAAGAATGAGAATGGGGGTTTGAATCTTGGCGACCCGGAGGCTGCGGAGCACTTCATAGCCGCTCATGTCGGGCAGGTTCAGATCCAGAAGAATGATGTCGTAGTCATACAGCTTGCCAAGGTCTACGCCTTCTTCGCCCAGGTCGGTCGTATAGACGTTAAAGCTCTCGGACTTCAGCATCAATTCGATGCTTTGTGCGGTCGCGCTATCGTCCTCGATCAACAGTACCCGCATGTTATTCCCCTTAAATCTAGTTGTTCCTTGCTGGAACTTGGAGCCATACCCATGCGTGGCATGGCCCGGCCTGTCCTACTGGATACAACTCAAATCCTACCCGGAATTAGTTAACAAAAACTGATTCAGTAATGCAATACGCTAAAATCGTAAACCCAAAACAATCTTAAGCCATTGAAATTGCTTAATAAATTGCCTGAAAATTTCTTAATAAAATGGATTAAGAAAGCCTTCTATCCGACTCTCGCGACTCATGGTTTGAGGGGTGTCGGGCAGGCCGGCGGGCAGGGGCGCGCCGCATTGGTTAATCTGCTCCAAATTTCCGGTTAACGCTTTTTGATTAACGATCAGTTACCTTCCAGGTCACAAATGATTCGTCGGGATTCCCGCTGGTGAAGTCGCTGATCGCGCAAATCGATGCCATCGAGGAGATCGAGGTCTACGGCCGGGTGAAATCCGTGCAGGGGCTGTTGATCGAGGTGGTCGGTCCAGTGCGCGAATTGCGCGTCGGCGGCCGGGTGATGATTGATGCCCAGGCCGAGGCGCCGCTCGAGGCGGAAATTATCGGCTTCAAGGAGGGGCGGGCGCTTTGCCTGCCGTTCGGCCCGCTGGCCGGGGTGCGGCTGGGGTGCAAGGCCTCGTTCGCCCGGCACGACGGCACGGTCTCGCCCAACGAGAAGTGGCTGGGCCGGGTGATCAATGCCAAGGGCGAGCCGATCGACGGCAAGCCGCCGCTGCCCATCGGCGACGAACCGCAATTGCTGCGCCGTCCGCCGTTGCCGGCGCATCTGCGTGAACGGGTCGGCGCCCCCGTCGATTTGGGTGTGCGCGCGCTCAACACGTTCACCACCATCTGCCAGGGCCAGCGCATGGGCATTTTTTCCGGCTCGGGCGTCGGCAAGTCGGTGCTGATGTCGATGCTGGCGCGCAATGCCTCGAGCGATGTCGCCATCATCGGGCTGATCGGCGAACGCGGCCGCGAGGTGCGCGAGTTCATTTCCGACCATCTTGGCGAGGAGGGGCTGAAGCGCGCCATCGTCATCGTCGCCACCTCGGACGAGAGCGCCCTGATGCGCCGCCAGGCCGCCTATCTGACCCTGACGCTGGCCGAGTATTTCCGTGATCTCGGCCGCGACGTTCTTTGCATGATGGACAGTCTCACCCGTTTTGCCCAGGCGCAGCGCGAGATCGGGCTGGCCATCGGCGAGCCGCCGACCGCCAAGGGCTATCCACCAACAGTGTTCACCGAGCTGCCGGGCCTGCTCGAAAGGGCGGGTCCGGGCATCGCCAATTCCGGCTCCGTTACCGGGTTGTTTACCGTTTTGGTGGAAGGTGATGATCACAATGAGCCGATTGCGGATGCCGTTCGCGGCATACTTGATGGGCACATTGTAATGGAAAGGGCCATTGCCGAACGCGGGCGTTATCCGGCGGTCAATGTCCTGAGGTCCATCTCGCGCACCATGCCCGGTTGTGTTCCCGAGGAACAAAGGCCGGTTCTGCAAAAGGCGCGCGAGCTCATGTCGGGGTTTGCCGACATGGAGGAACTGATCCGGCTGGGGGCATACCGCAAGGGATCGGATCCGGGCGTGGACCGCGCCATTGAGGCAAACCCGGCGCTGGAGGCGTTTTTGAGCCAGGGCCAGGGGGAGCGGACATCGATAGAAGAGGGCTATGCAATGTTGGGTGACATTGTTGCTGAAGCCTTCGGGGACGCAACGACTTGATCGTGTAAGGAGTACAAGTCATGAAGTCGCGAAACGAGAGCCTGATCCGGCTCAAGAAGTTTCAGGTAGATGAAAAGCGGCGCGTGGTCAGCCAGATCGAACTGATGGTGGCCGACTTTGAACGCATGGCTTCCGAACTCGATCAGCAGATCGAGATCGAACATACCAAGACCGGGATTACCGATACGGCGCATTTCGCCTATTCGACCTTCGCCAAGGCCGCGCTGCAGCGCCGCGACAATCTTCTGGCTTCCGCCGACGATATGCGCGGCAAGCTGGAGGCAGCCCAGGACGAACTGACCGAAGCGGTTGAGGAACTCAAGAAGGTCGAACTCTTGAGCCAGCGCGAAACGGCCCGCGAGGATGCCGAAGAAGCCAAGGCTGAACAGTCCGACTTCGATGAAATCGGCCGCCTGCGCCACACCCGCTGACCCTGCCTTCCGCGCGGACGGCTCCCGCCCGCGAATCCCCGGTTGACCTTTTGAACCTTTGGCCCTCCACTCGTCGCGCGAGTGGAGAGATGAATGTTTGTATCGGTCTTTGATGTCTTCAAGATCAGCGTCGGCCCGTCCTCGTCCCACACGATGGGGCCGATGCTGGCGGCCGCCAGTTTTGTCGACCTCTTGTCCCGCGCTGAACTCCCCGAAGCCGATCTCCGCCTGACCTGCACGCTCTATGGCTCACTTGCCTATACGGGCGAGGGGCACGGTACCCTCAAAGCGGTGCTGGCGGGCCTGATGGGCATGTCGCCTGCCGACTATGACGCTTCGGATTTCGCCCACCGGCTTGGGCGGCTGCAGGGCGAAATGGCCATCGAGGTGGCCGGGCGAAGGCTCGGTCTCGATCCGGAACATGCCATAGTCAAGGACAAGCAGACGCGGCTCGACCAGCATCCGAACGGCATGTGTTTCGCGGTGGTCGATAGTGCGGGTCGCGAACACCTGTCCGAGACCTATTTCTCGGTCGGCGGCGGCTTCGTGTTGACCGAAAAGGAGATGGCCGATCGCGACACGGCCATCGAGCCGGACGACAACGTCCCCTATTCGTTCAGTTCCGCCGCCGAAATGCTCGCCATGGGCGCCGCCTCCGGCCTTTCCATCGCCGAAATGAAGCGGGCCAACGAATTGTCGCGCCAGGATGCCGACAGTTTCGAACCGGCGCTCGACAACATCTGGCAGGTGATGAACCGCTGCATTGAACGCGGTCTCAAGGCGGAGGGCGAACTGCCGGGCGGGCTACACGTCAAGCGCCGGGCCGGGGGCGTCGCCGGCAAGCTGCAGGCCAAGGCCGGCAGCAATGCCGCGCCCCTTCACACGGCGGTCGACTGGCTTTCCGCCTATGCCATGGCGGTCAACGAGGAAAATGCAGCAGGCGGCCAGGTCGTCACCGCCCCCACCAACGGCGCCGCCGGCGTCGTTCCTGCGGTCATCCGCTACTATGTCGATCACGTGCCCGGTTCGGAGCGCTCAAGGATCGGCGAGTTCCTTCTGACCGCCGCCGCCATCGGCGGGCTGATCAAATACAATGCCTCGATTTCAGGTGCCGAGGTCGGATGTCAGGGGGAAGTGGGGTCTGCAGCCGCCATGGCCGCCGCCGGGCTTTGCGCGGTGCTCGGGGGCAGCAACGCCCAGATCGAAAACGCCGCCGAAATCGCCCTCGAACATCACCTCGGCATGACCTGCGATCCGGTGCGCGGGCTGGTGCAGGTCCCATGTATCGAGCGCAACGGCATGGGCGCCGTCAAAGCCGTCGCCGCCGCTTCACTTGCCCTTGCCGGGGATGGCACCCACCTTGTCCCCCTCGATGCCTGCATCGAAACCATGCGTGAAACCGGCCGCGACATGGACGAACGCTACAAGGAGACCTCGCTGGCCGGGCTGAGCGTAAGTCTGCCGGAGTGTTGAGGTCCGGAATGGAGATGACATGAATAAGCAAAACGAGCCTTCCGCGTCCCCGGTCAAAAATGGTGACCAATGCACCGTCATCTCCGGCACCCACGCCGGAAAGTCAGGCATTGTGCAGGATATCAACACCAGCAAGACCGGCGCCGTCACCCTCACGGTCAAACAGGCCAACGGCGACCGGTTCAAAACGCTGGCCAAGAGCGTCCAGCCATCCCGCTGACGCCTTGTCGGAGTCGCCCGGCTGCACACCTCACCTGTCGCCCCGGGGCTTGATCCCGGGGCCCAGAGCGGCGGGCGCTGAGTTGGATGCATGGGTCCCGGGATCAAGTCCCGGGACGACAATGAAGGTAATGGCTGAGTGTCGCAGCGCTCCGCTCCCCTCCCCTTGCGGGGAGGGGTTGGGGGTGGGGGGCGCGCGAAGCGCAATCAAAAAATGCCGTGCTGCGTTGCCATTTTCTCCTGGCCCTTGCGGGCCAACCCCCACCCTGACCCTCCCCACAAGGGGGAGGGAAGGCGGCCGCTGAAAAAACTTATCCCCGCTTGTTGGGGTGCCCCTATTATCTTCCTCACAAGCCGCGCGTTGAGCTGAGGTGTACACGAGCACTTTGCGGGGTTTGGGCCGGTGTGTTGGTTGGGTCGCCGATCAACAGGGTAAAGCGGTCAGGTAGCCCTCGGCCAGGGGGCAAGTGTAAGACGCTGCGCAGCCGTCTGATATGGGTTGCGCCTGTTTTCCGGACCATTGGAGAACAGATGCCCGTTCGGGAAGCCGGTCTAGAATCCGGCAACTGGACAAATCAGGGGCATGGCGCATCCGCGGGGCTCCGGAAGGCCCCGGCCTGTTCGTCATAGTCCACAAATCCCGGTTGCGCGGGGCGTTGTGCGCCTCACACTACCTACTAGGATCGAGGTGTTCACCGCCCCGCGCCTGCTCTGCTTTGAGGTTCATCCCGTCGTGGGAGGTTTGGCATGCGGTTTTTCTGTCTCACGCGCCGTCCTGCAAGGGACCCTCGATAGCTTCAGCAAGGGACGGGACGAAGCGAAGCTGAGGACCCCGGCCGACAATTCGGCTGCCCCGTCGGAGGGCCAGCGATTGGCATAGGCGCGGCTCTAGCGCCGTCATGACAATCGCGGTGCGGCCCGTGAGACAAAAACCCGACAAAAAAAGGCGGGGTTGCCCCCGCCTTCCAGTTCCCTCAGGCAGCGAGGCGCCGCCGCCGGTATTCGCTGGCGAGGTAGACCACGCCGGCGGTAAAGATCAGGCCGAGGATCAATTGCAGCCAGTCGACGCTCGACAACATCAGGGGGACCAGGTCGAACACAGAGCTGGACAGGTTGAAGAAGGATTCCTCGCCGAAGTCCTCCTCGCCCAGAATGCCCTGCAGCCGGTAGCCGAAGTATCTGCCAATCGGGCCGTCATCGCCGAACAGCAGGCTGGTTTCCAGCAGCGAGATGGTCGCCGGGATGACGATGGCGAGGGGAATGCTCCAGCCGCCGAAGTGGGTGGAAAGTCCGGCTACCCAGGCCAACAGCGGTGCGTACCAGAGCAGGGTCAAGACGATGTAGACCACAGCCACGAGGCTCACCTGCACGTAGCCGCCGATGGCGGTCGCCAGGTCCGGCGTCACCGAGAAGGGCAACAGGGCCGAAATCCGGAACGACAGCAAATAGAGCAGAATGCCGGTGATCAGGCCGAACCCGAAGATGATTGCCGGGAATATGGTCGCGCCGGCGAGCGCCTTGGAGGTCAGGATCTTCAGGTCAGACTGCGGCATGCTTTTCCAGAACAGCATGGCGTTGTTCTTGCGGTCGGCGCTGAAACTGTCGGCGAAGTAGAAGGCCAGCGAGATCAGCAGGTAGATCGACCAGCCCACGAACCCTATTCCGACCGCGGCTTCAAACAGCCGCGACGAGGCGTTGAGTTCATTTGGCATTTCGGAAAATTCCGGCGCACCGAAAAACATGCCGAGGAACAAGACGACGGTGACCACGCTCAACAGCACGGCCGGCGCGATGACGAAGGCGGTGCGGTGTTCGATCAGTTCGCGTTTGATAAGGGCAACTAGGGCGGTCATTTTCATTCTCCGGGCACAGCGGTCTGGCGCTGCATCAGGGCAACGAACAGGTCGGACAGGGTGGGCGTGGAGACCTCGCCCAGGGGTTCAAGTTTCTCGGTCGGCACATTTTCGAAAACCATCGCCGTCTGGCCGAAACGGGATTCGGAATATAGCGGCTGCAGCGCTTCGGCCTTCTTGGCATTCTCGCCGGAGGTGATCAGTTGCGCATAGACGGCGCCCAGTTCCTCGGTCGGCAGGTCGAGCACCAGTTCACCGTCGCGGATGAACATGATGTCGGTGAGCATGAAGGCGATCTCGTCCACCTGGTGGGTGGTGATCAGAAGCGTCCGCTCGTCGGTCATATAGTCTTCCAGGAGCCGTCGATAGAATCGCTTCCGGTAGGTGATGTCGAGTCCGAGCGTGGGCTCGTCGAGTACGAGAAGCTTAGCGTCAATCGCCATGACGACAGCCAGGTGAAGCTGAGCGACCATGCCTTTTGAAAGGTTCTTGATCTTGAGCTCAGGGCGTAGGTCGGTGCCTTGTAAAAAATCATGCGCTTTCTCCCTGGAGAAGTTCGGATGAATGGCGTCGATCAGGTCGAACAATTCGCTGACCCTCAGGAAACGCGGCAGGCTGGCCACGTCCGAAATGAAGGCCACGTCATTCATCATTTTCGCCCGCTCCCGGAATGGGTTCATGCCCAGCACCGAGACCTCGCCTTCGTAGTCCATCAGGCCCAGAAGAGCGTTGAGGGTGGTGGTCTTGCCGGCTCCATTGTGCCCGATCAGACCGTAGATGCGGCCGGCGGGGATCTTGAAGTCGAGGCCGCGCAGCACCTGCTGCTTGCCGAACGATTTCTTCAGGTTGCGGACGGATACGAGTGGGGTGGCGGCGGTCATTTGCCGTCTCCTTTGGCCATCAGGTCCTTGAGGTCCAGTTCCAGCGCCTCGATCTGCTTCTTGATGCGCGGCCATTCTTCTTTCAGGAAGTTCTCGCGCTCATGCGCCAATAGTTGTCCCCGCGCCCCTTCAGTGACGTACATTCCAAGTCCTCGTCTTTTTTCCACGACGCCCAGATCGACCAGAGACTGAAAGGCCTTGGTGACCGTGAGCGGATTGACTTCAAGTTCGGTTGCGGCCTGCCGCACGGAGGGCAAAGCCTCTCCTTCGGGCACCTGGCCGTTGAGGATCATGTCAATGAGCCTCTGTCTGATCTGTATGAAGATCGGTTGTGTTTCATTCCAATGTGGCATGTTTCGATCCGTCTTAGTGTGCTAGTGATATAACACACTAAAATCTGAATGCAAGAGGGATAACGTGTTTTATGGGGTGTTCGCGATTGTTCTCGGCCAACCTACTGAGTTAGCTGGTGAAATCCGGTTGATCCGAACCGATATTTTCCAGCCGCGTAACGATGCGGGCCAGTTCAGCCTGCCGGCCAATCTGGAGTTTGCTGTAGATGCATTTCAAAGATGTGCGCACCGTGCTCTCCGAATTCCCCACAGCCAACGCCACCTCCCGGGGCGATTTGCCGGCGCCGACCAGCGCAGCAATCCTAGCTTCGGCGGGTGTGAGACCCAGCAATTGCAGGGCAGGTTCGGGTCTGGTGCGGGCGTCATTGCCTGGGTCGCTGAGCAGAAGAACGACGGCATCGTCGCCCGTAACGGCGCGGTCGATGCTCAGAGCCTCGGCAATAATTGGCCTGCCGTCCCTTGCGTGAAACAGCTCGGTGTGGAGGTTTGTGCCAGTCGGAGCATATTGCTCGGCGACGCGCAGCAGACTTTCGAGCCGATGCTGATCGGCCGTTTTGAGCGTATGAAGCGTGCGACTGCGGACCTCAAACAAGTCAGGCAAGAGCACTTCGGCAGCGGGGTTCATGAACTCGAGCCTGTTTTGTTTGCCCACAACAATGGCGGCTCGGCCCAGCTTGGCAAACAGAGAAACTGCAAAAGCGCGACCGGAGGTGGAGTCCAGTGCAGGACGTCCTTCGCTGATCAGTCGTGGCGCACTGATTGTCATGGCCACGTCTTCAAATCGCAGCGCCCAAAGGACCTCAGTCGGTCCAAGCATTCGGAGACGGTCACTTGCCTTTGGTCCGAGTTTCAGCAACTCGGCTTCGGCGTTCCAGACGGCATCACATGTGAATGCGACGGCATAAAAATTCAGGCCGCCTGCGGGATTGCGACCGATGTAGTGATGCGTTCCTGCCGACGGTGGCAATCTTTCTCCAACCGGTCGAATTCGCATTTCAACAGCGCCCGTCCAGTCTGGTCCACCGGTGCCCACAAACGTGTCGCCGACAAGAGTTTGTGTCGAGCCGCCTTCGAGGAAGTTCTGATTGTATTTGCTGCGCATGACCTGACCGCCTCGGTCAGAAAAATAGCCGGTCGCCATGTAGTAGCCGTGCGTGCCGTCGGGAGAGTCGAAACCCTGTACTTCGATCGCGACGAAAAAAGCATTCCAGGGCGCGATGCCCCAGCCTCGTTCCACCGAGTAGATGCCGAACGTCCCGGTGCACCCCGGTTGAGGCTTCAATTCAGGTGGCAGGATTTGCTGAACGGCAGTCGAGTCATAGCGGACTCCGCAGAACATGAAGTCCACACCACCCAGCATGTACGGCGGGGGCGGAATCTCGTCGATAGAAAGGTCAACGACGCCCCGGAACACAGAAGCTTCCGGCGCAACGCTTTTTTCCTTCGGCATGGGTTCCCCTCCCAAACGTCCGGATGCGGGCAGATTGCACCTGTTTTTTTCAGAGGACAAGGCTTGCCGAGCCAAGGCGCCAGCGAAGTGAAACCCGCAAGGAGGTGACTTAGGACGCACACGAAAACGGCGGCCCCGGGGGAGGGCCGCCGCTTCGCTGTCCGGTTAACCCGGATCTTTTTCTGGATTGGAGGTTATCCGTTGACGTTGGTTTCGACCTCGGCCTCACCTTCCGCCTCGATTTCCTCGGCGGGGGTGCCGGGCTCGACATCCATGGTGGTGTCGCCTTCGGCACCCATCATGGCATCGGTTTCAACGTCACCTTCAGCCGGTGTGGCGTCCATCTGTGTTTCGGTTTCCAGAGCGCCATCGACGTCCATGTCGGTCATCAGCGGATCAGCTGCGAGTTCCGGGGTCTCCCAGACAAACTCGGGAGCAGCTTCCAGCGATTCATATGTCGCGCCGGTCAGCACCAGGCGGGGGTCGCCGTTGAAGTCGGTGGTCCATTCCAGCTCTTCAAAGCCAACGGCAACGGACTTTTCGCCGATACCAAGGAAACCGCCGATGCCGATCACGGCAGCGATCATGCGGCCATCCGCGTTGAAGATGATGTCGTTGATGTCGCCGATCTGCTCAGCGTCTTCGGCACCGCTGTTCCAAACGGTGGCGCCGAGAATGCGCGAGCCCAGAAAGTCGTCATCCGACTGCATATACCCGGCGGACAGGGTCACGGAAGAGTGCGATTCTGCAACCATGCTGTCGGCTTCTGCGGCCATGTTGGCACCCGCATCAACGCTGGTTTCAGCGTCCATGTTTGCCGGTGCTTCGACCTGGGTGTCGGTCTGGGCATTCATGTCGGTGGTTGTGTTGGCGTCCTGGGCCAGGGCGGCCATGGACATGGAAGTGGTCAGGGCAGTTGCGGCCAAAAGTGCGCGTATCATTGTGTCGCTCCATTTATTGTTCTTGCGTTTTGAGCAGTCAGCGAGGGGGCGCTGTTGTGCTTCGACACATCAACGTGGAGCCGAGCAAGTCGTTCCCGAATTCAATTTGGGTATTTTTGGGGCAGGACTGTGCCGCATCCGGGGCGGACTGTCAGACGGCACCCACCGTCTTCAGCCGCACCCGGGGATGGACTTCGTTCTGGCTGAGCACAACTGTCTGCGGCCGGAAGCGGTCGACGATGGCACGCACCTGCGGGCGGATGCTGGGCGAGGTGATGAGCACCGGCAGTTCGCCGAGCTGTGCGGCGTTCTCGAAGGCCTCCTGGATGGCACCGATGAAAGCCTGCAGGCGCGAGGGGGCCATCGCCAGGTGCCGGTTCTCGCCTTCGCCGACCATGGCCTCATGGAAGTCACGCTCCCAGGTCGGCGACAGGGTCAACAGCGGCAAGGTGCCGTCGGGGCCGGAATTGGCTGCACAGATCTGGCGCGACAGGCGCGAGCGCACATGTTCGACAATCGATTGTGTCGACATGCCCGAGCCGGCGACTTCGGCGATGCCCTCGAGGATGGTGGGCAGGTCGCGGATGGAGATGCGTTCCGCCAGAAGCGCCTGCAGGACGCGCTGTATAGAGGAGACGGATATCTGGGCCGGGACGATATCCTCGACCAGCTTCTGCTGATCCTTGTCGAGGTTGGACAACAGGTTCTGCACATTGGCGTAGGACAAAAGGTCGGCGACATTGCCCTTGAGCACCTCGGTCAGATGCGTCGAGATGACGGTGGCCGGATCGATGATGGTCAATCCCTTCACTTCTGCCTCATCGCGCAGACCGGGGTCGATCCAGGTCGCGGGCAGGCCGAAGGCGGGCTCGGTCGTGTGGTTTCCGGGCAGATCGATCTTGTTGCCCGCCGGGTCCATGACCATCAACTGGTTGGGAAAGATGTTGCCGGTGCCGGCTTCGACTTCCTTGATGCGGATGACATAGTCGTTGGGTGGCATCTGCATATTGTCGAGAATGCGCACCGGCGGCATGACAAATCCCAGTTCGAGCGCCAGCTGGCGGCGCAGCGCCTTGATCTGCTCGGTCAACCGGTCGGTGCCGGCACCGTCTTCCTTGACCAGGTTGAGGATGCCGTAGCCCAGTTCCAGCTTGAGATCATCGATCTTGAGGCTTTCGGAAATCGGCTGCTCGGCAGGGGGAGCCTTTTCGGCCGCCGCTTTCTGAGCGACTTCGGTCTTTTTCTTCTTCTCTTTCTGCTTGCTCAATACACCCGCCCGGTAAGCGAGGAACCCCGCTGCAGTGCCCAGCGCCAGAAACGGAATCATCGGCATGCCGGGCAAGAAGGACATGACAATCATCACCGCCGAGGACATGCCCAGAGCCCGCGGGTAACGGGTGAACTGTTCGCCGAGCGCCTTGTCGGCGCTGCCGGAAAGACCGGCCTTGGAGACCAGCAGGCCGGCGGCGGTGGAGACAATCAGCGCCGGGATCTGGCTGACCAGCCCATCACCGACAGTCAACAATGTGTAGTTGGAACTGGCTTCCCCAAAGCTCAAGCCCATCTGGCCCACGCCGATGATCATGCCGCCGATGATGTTGATGAAGGTGATCAGCAGCCCGGCAATGGCGTCGCCGCGCACAAATTTGGAGGCACCGTCCATGGCGCCGAAGAAGGAGCTTTCGTCCTCGAGGTCCTGGCGTCGCTGGCGGGCCTGGTTCTCGTCGATGAGCCCGGCCGACAGGTCGGCGTCAATCGCCATCTGCTTGCCGGGCATGGCATCCAGGGTGAAGCGGGCGGCCACTTCCGCGATACGGCCCGAACCCTTGGTGATGACGATAAAATTGACGATCAGCAGGATGGCGAAAACGATGATGCCGATGACGAAATTGCCGCGCATCACGAAGTTGCCGAAGGCTTCGATGACATTGCCGGCGGCGTCGGTGCCCTCGTGCCCGTCGGCCAGGATAAGCCGCGTCGAGGCAAGGTTCAGCGCCAGGCGCATCATGGCGGCGATCAACAGGACGGTTGGAAAAGCCGAGAAGTCCAGCGGTTTGTGAATGAACAGCGCGGTCATCAGGATGAGGACCGAAAAGACGATCGAGACCGCCAACAACATGTCGAGCATGAAGGCCGGCATCGGCAGGATGAGCACGACAATGATTGCCATCACCCCGATGGCAAGAGTGATGTCACCCTGCTTGAGCAGGTTCATCATCTCGCTCAGCGAGGGAATGCGGAATCCGGAACCGGATGGCGAAGGTTGGGTCGCGTCAGCCAAGTCGATGGGCTTTCAAGTCAGGCGGCGCTGGAGCGCTGTTCACCGGGTGAGGGGATGGTCTGGCCTTCTTCGGCATACAGATTGAGCTTGTTGCGCAGGGTTCGGATTGAAATGCCGAGGATGTTGGCGGCGTGTGTCCGGTTGCCCAGGCAATGGTCGAGCGTGTCCAGAATGAGCGAGCGTTCCACATCGGCGACGGTCTGTCCGACCAGCGAGCGCGAAACTGCGTCGGCGGCCTGCGCGGCCTGGCTGGCGAGCGAATGGGCGCTGGCCGCTTCATTGATGCCGGTGCCGTCGGGCAGGCGGATTTGTTCGCTTTCGATCGTGTCGCCGCTCGACAGCAGCACGGCGCGGTGCAGCGTATTCTCGAGTTCGCGGACGTTGCCGGGCCAGGGCGCGCGCAACAATTCCTCGCGGGCGCTTGGTGACAGGGTACTCGCCGGCATGCCGTTGGCCTTGGCGTATTTCTCGACAAAGAATTCGGCCAGGGCTGCGATATCTGCGGGCCGTTCGCGCAAAGCCGGCAGTTTGAGGTTGACCACGTTCAGCCGGAACAAGAGGTCCTCGCGGAACGTGCCTTCCTTGACGGCTGCGGACAGGTCGCGGTTCGAGGTGGCCAGAATGCGGATGTCGACATTGACCGGCTTGCTGCCGCCGACCCGGTCGATCTGGCGTTCCTGGATGGCGCGCAGCAGTTTTGCTTGTAGGCGGGTGTCCATTTCCGAGATTTCGTCGAGCAGCAGGGTGCCGCCCGAAGCTTCCTCGAACTTGCCGATGCGGCGTGCGACGGCCCCGGTGAACGCGCCTTTCTCGTGGCCGAAGAGTTCGGATTCCAGCAACGCTTCCGGGATGGCGGCGCAGTTCACCGAAATGAATGGCTGTCCGGCGCGCAGTGACCGCGCGTGCAGGTACTTGGCCATGACTTCCTTGCCGGTGCCGCTTTCGCCGGTGATCAGAACACTGGCATCGGACTTCGCGATCTGTTCGGCCAATTGCACCACCCGGGCCATGGCCGGATCGCGGTACAGGAAATCTTCGCTCTCGCGCGCGACTGCGGCGATGACGGCCGCAATCAATTCGGCGTTCGGCGGCAGCGGGATGTATTCCTTTGCCCCGGCGCGGATGGCGTTGACGGCGGCGGCGGCATTGGTTTCGGTGCCGCAGGCGACCACCGGTATATGGATGCGCTCTTCTTCGAGGGCGCCGATCAGCCGGGGAATGTCGATCATCACATCGACCAGCAGCAGTTCGGCCCCCTTGCCGTTACGCAGGGAGGCGAGTGCGATTTCGATCGAGGGGGCATGGCTGACCTTGGCCCCGCCCTGCATGGCGAGTTTGGTGGCTTCGGAAAGCTGGCCCTCGAGGGCGCCGATAATGAGTAACCGCATGGTGCTGGTCCAATCTGTGGCGGATCAGGCCGCCTTGATGATTTCTGTCATGGTGACGCCGAGCCGGTTTTCGACGAGCACGATTTCGCCGCGCGCCACCAGCCGGTCGTTGACGTATATGTCGATGGCTTCGCCCACCTGCCGGTCGAGTTCGACGACCGCGCCTACATCCATCTGCAACAATTGTGAGACAGGGATGCGGCTCTTGCCGAGCACGACGGAAATGCGTACCGGCACGTCAAAGACCGCCTCGAGATCAGCGGCTGAACGCTCGCCCGCCTGGTGGTGTTCGCCGCGCGGCGGCGGCACCATTTCTTCCAGCGACATGCCGCCGCTCTGGCCTTGTCCGGATGCGCCGCCCGAGCCGCCTTCGGGGGTCTCGTTTTCGTCGCTCATTGCGCAGTCTCCTTGGCCCGAGTCGGGCCGTTGGCAGATATGAATTGGTTCAATTTGGCGTCGATCTCGGCAGAGATGACGTTGAGGTCGCGGACCAGTCCGCCGTCGACCCACTCGAAGCGGGCGTCGCCGAGCAGGATGTCGGGCTCGCCCATGACCACCAGCCGGCCCTCAAAGCCCGACGCCTGCATCTTGGCGTCTGCCGTTTGCTTGATGAGATTGGTGAGGTCGGGATGACAGCGGATGACCAGATGCGGCACGTTGCCGAGCGCGCCCAGACATTCGTCCATCAGGTGACGGATTTCATCGAGCGGATGCCTTGCGATCAGGTTGGCCGCCAGCTTGCGGGCTGTGGCTACCGCGAGCTTCGATGCGTCGGCCAGCATGTCACGTTGCGCCTGTTCGGTTTGCTGCACCAGTTTGACGGCGCGGGATACGAGGTCTTCAACCGCCTTCGTCTGGGCCGCCGCAGACCTGGCGACCGCGGTTGTTTCGCCCTCGGAAAGGCCACGGGCATAGCCCTTTTCCTCGGCGGCAGCGAGCATCTCGGCCAGTTCGGTTTCACCCAGCTGGCGGGAGCGGTCGGCACGCTGACCAAGGTCGAGATCGAAGGTGAATTTGGCGGCGGCGCTGGTCATACGATCATCTGCTCGCTATCGCCCTTGGCGATGATGATTTCGCCGCGCGCCGCAAGGTCCTTGGCGATATTGACCATGCGGCCCTGGGCTTCGTCGACGTCGGACAGGCGCACCGGTCCGGTGTTTTCCATGTCGTCGCGGGCCATCTTGGCGGCGCGGGCCGACATGTTTGAGAAGAACATGTTCTTGGCATCGTCGCTGGCGCCCTTGAGGGCCAGCACGAGGTCGTTCTTGTCCATGGCGGCCAGCACCGCCTGGATCGCCGACGGCTCCAGATTGAGCAGGTCGTCGAAGGTGAACATGAGTTCCTTGATGCGGTCGGCCGCGTCGCGATTGGTCTCTTCCAGTGCCGACAGGAACCGGGTTTCGGTCTGGCGATCGAAGGAATTGAAAATGTCGGCCATCTGTTCATGGCTGTCGCGGCGCTGGGTGTGCGCGAGGTTGGACATGAACTCGGTGCGCAGGGTGGCCTCGATCTTTTCGAGCACCTCTTTTTGCACCGGGTCGAGGCTGAGCATGCGCTGCACCACATCAAGCGCCAGTTCCTCGGGGAAAATGGCGAGCAGGCGGCTGGCGTGGTCAGTATTCAGTTTGGACAGCACGACGGCGATGGTCTGCGGATATTCGTTGCGCAGGTAAGTCGCCAGCACATCTTCCTGAACGTTGGAGAGCTTTTCCCAGATGTTGCGTCCGGCGGGCCCGCGGATTTCTTCCATGATCATGTCCACCCGGTCTGCCGGCAGGAATGACAGCAGCAGCCGTTCGGTGGTCTCCGAGTTGCCGGCGATATTGCCGTTGGAGGAAATGTCGGTAACGAATTCGGTCAGCAAGCCGTCCAGCATGGTCTGGGAAATCGGACCCAGGTTGGCCATGGCGCGGGACAGGTGACGGATTTCGATTTCGTCGAGCTCCTCAAAGATTGCCCGGCCATGATCCGGCCCGAGCGCCAGCATCAGCACAGCGGCCTTGTCGGCGCCCGTCAGTTCGCGGTGGGCGACGTCGGAATTGACGACCAGCCCCTGTGCGGCGGCGTTATGAGCCTGTGTTGCGACTGCTCCTGCCATCTAGCTACGCAGCCTCATGCAGCCAGTCGCGCACGATCACGGCGGCCTGTTTGGGGTGGTCCTGGACAAGGTTGCCCACGGTTTCAAGCGTGCGGACCTGTTCGGCACCCTGGTTCTTGGCATTGTCGAGCCAGGCGGGCGGGCCGGCGGGTTTGGGCGCAACATGGACTTCGGGTTCGACAGGTTCTGCCTGGATGGACTGGTCGGCGATCTTGGCAGTGGGGGCGAGGGCCATTGGTGTTTCGGGTTCGAGCACACGCTTGATCAGCGGACGCATGACAAACAGCACCAGCGACAGGGCGATCAGCAGCGTTACTGCCATCTGGGCCGCCGACATCAGGTCATCGCGGGTGAAATCAAACAGGCCCGGGCTGGAGGTGCCAAGCCCGGTGACTTCGGGGCGTTCGGCGAATTGCATGTTGGCGACTTCGACAATGTCGCCGCGGCTTTCGTCAAAGCCCATCGCGGAGCGGACCAGCGCGTTGATCTGTGCCAGTTCTTCGTCGGAACGCGGCTCATAGGTGGCGGCGCCATTGTTGTCCTGCACATAGGTGCCGTCGACGACCACCGCGACGCTCAAGCGCTTGATGTCGCCGGCCTCGTTTACGAGCGTTTCGGTTGAACTGGAAATCTCGTAGTTCAGCGTTTCTTCAGTGGTGGTCGACGCGTCGCTGGAACCGCTGACATTGGCGTCACCAGTCGAGCCCGGCAACTGGTCGCCGGCCGTGACTGTGCCGCCGTTCACCTGGTCGGCGCTTGAGGATTCCTGCTCACGGGTCTGGGCCGAGCGCAGCACCTGGCCCTCGGGATCGAATGTTTCGGAGGTGCGGGTGGAGCGCACCGTATCGAGTTCCGCGGAAACCTGCACCCGGGCCCGGCCGGCGCCGACGATATTGGCCAGCAGGTCTTCGATGCGGGTGCGGACGCGGTTTTCGAGCGCCAGCGTGCGTTCTTCAAGGCCCTGAGCGAGCATGGCGGTCTCGGTGTTGTCGCCCCCGGCGGCCAGCAGGCGGCCCGTGTCGTCGACGATCGAAACCATGTTCGGGCTCATGCCCTCAACAGCTGAGGACACAAGGTGCTGGATGGCACGGATTTCGCCGGCATCGAGTGTGCCGCGAACACCAACAGCAATTGAGGCCGTGGGGTTCTGCGCATCGCGCTGGAACAGTTCGCGGCGCGGCAGTACCAGATGGACCCGGGCGGTGCGCACCCGGGCCAGCGAGGTGATGGTACGGGCTAGTTCGCCTTCCAGGGCGCGGACAAGATTGACGTCCTGAACGAACGAGGTCGCACCGAGGGTCGACTGCTGGTCGAAGATTTCATAGCCGACCTGACCGCCGGAAGGCAGGCCGTCCTGGGCCAGCGACATGCGGATCGAGGTGATCTGGTCGCGCGGCACCAGAATGGATTCGCCTTCACCACGCAGTTCGTACGGAATGCCGGTCGACTGCAGTTCGGAAACAATGGCAGCGGAATCGTCGAAGCTCAGACCCGTATACAGGGGGGCCATGTTGGGGGCGGAAACACGCAGGATCAGGAAGGCGAAAAAGCCGAGCATCAGCACCGCGACGACGCTCATCGCTGCAATCCGTGCCAGTCCAAGGCGGTTCAATAGCCCTGTTATGTCGTTCATACGCCTTACCCAGCCCCCAGAAACGAGGTTGGCGACTTCGGCAAATCACCAACTGGGCAAAAATTACCTAGCGGATGGTAAACAAGTTCTTAACCGGATGTTGCAGAATGCGAATTCGGATTGCCGTACAGGCCAAAAAGCCCGCTCGGCGGGGCCGGCGGGCTTGTTGAATTCGATGGGGAAGGCGGCTCAGCCTTCGCGGTAGTGCTGGATCCAGGTGGTGCGCAAACCGGCAAGCCCGTGCTTGTCGATGGCAGCCTGCCAGTTGAGGAATTCGTCAACGCTCAGCGTGTAGCGCGCGCAAGCCTCTTCCAGAGACAATAAACCACCGCGGACGGCGGCAACAACTTCGGCCTTGCGGCGGATCACCCAGCGGCGCGTATTGGCCGGGGGCAGGTCGGCGATGGTCAAAGGAGACCCATCGGGACCTATCACATACTTCACGCGCGGACGCATTTGTACGGTCATCTTACACTCATACTCTTACTGACCATAGTCAGCACAGAATAGAGCGTGTGGCTTAAGATTGCCCTAATCAGGTGGTTACAGGTGGTTAAGAGTTAGAGCGGTTTTTGAAGTCAAATCAAACCAGTATCAGGACGCTATGCCTACCGACTGGATGGCGGACAGATTGATACGATTGCCGTTGACGATCAGCACCGGCTCGTTGCCGGAAAGATCAACCGCACTGACCACCCCTCGCATCTGTGTTGCCATGGGAATGTAGGCGCCACTGTCGGTTCGGGCGTCGATCGTGATCGTGTAGGTGCCGTCCGGCATGCGGGCGCCGGTGGAGTCAAAGCCGTCCCATGTGAACTGGCCCTCACCCGAGCCAACAGAGGTATTGGCGGTGTGTACGACATTGCCGTTGCGGTCGGTCACTGTCACCGTCACGTCGCTGGACGCCTGTCCGATCGTGTAGTTCCAGGTCGCGCTGCCGTTGGCCAGTTGGGTGGTCGAGCCGGATGCAGTGATTTCCTTGCCCACGAATCCGACCGCATCAGTGTAGTTCTGCGACAGGTTGGACAGGACGAGTGCTTCGAGAAACTCGTTGGTCTGCAACTGTTGTTCGACCGAGGTGAACTGCACCATCTGCGAAGTGAACTGGTTGGTGTCGAGCGGATCGAGCGGGTTCTGGTTCTTGAGCTGCGTTGTCAGCAACGACAGGAACGTGTCGAAATTGTTCGCAATCGTATTGCGTGATGAGGTGAGTTGTGAACTTGCGGCACCGGAAACTGCGCTGACAGCCATTTTGGTCTCCTAGACCCAGAGGTTAAGTCCGCCCGGCGCCGCGAGGCCCTGATAGGCGTTTTGCGTCGTGCTGAGCGGTAGTGTGTCGTCTGTGGGGTGGGTTCCCGACCCACCTTCAGGTGAAGGCTGGTGTTCACCGCCACCTTGTCCGGAGCCGGAGCCGTTCTGGCGCAGCGAGAATTCCAGATTGGTCTTGTTCTGGTCCAGTCCTGCCTGCTGCAAGGCACGTTCAAGGGCCCGGGAGTCGTGACGCAGCATTTCAAGCGTTTCGGCGCGGTCGACGGCGAGCCGGGCGTGGACAACGCCTTGCGCATCAACATCCATGCGCACATCGATCCGTCCCAGCTCGGGCGGGTCCATGCGGATTTGGAAGCGCGAGTGTCCCGCCTGGAACTGGCTGGCGATCTGGAAAGCGAGGTGTTGCAGATTGACTTGCGGCGGCTGATAGGCGGCCTGCAAGGGGCGGGCAGCGGCGCTCACGTCGCTCGACAGGGTGGGGGCACCCGAGTGCGTCACCTGCGGATTCGGCAGAGGATCGGGCTGGACCTGTTGAGTGGTGACGTTGGCCTTGATCCCGGCGTCTGCCAGGGCGTTGGCGAGGGTCTGTGCGCCGTTCGCGGTCGGCGCTGGCTGGTTGACCGCTGCGCCTGCCCGGGCATTGAGACTTGCGCCCAATGTATTGGCCAGTCGCGTACCGTCCCTCGAGCCTTCTCCACCGTTGCCGCTGCCATTTGCATTGGCATTGACGCGGGGGTTGAGAAGTTCGTCGAGCGTCGGCGCGTTGCCACTGAGGATCGCCGTGGCCTGAGCCCGTGCTGTTGGGATGGGAATGTCCTGACGGACAAGTTCAAGGTCAGCGGCGGCGGCGCGCAACTGGGCCGCAAGGCCCTGCTGTGGAGTATCGCGACCCGTGGTCTGAAGGGCAAGGTCGAGATTGATCTCGGCCGTGTTGCCACCTGACTGTATAAGCCCGCGAGCCAGTTGCAGTGCGGCGTTGGCCTGTTCGGTTGAAACCTCGGCCGCAGTATCAATTCTGGCGGCAAGGGAATTGAGCAGGTCCACGAGGGGACCTGCGATACCCGCGATCGCCTGTTCGGGGTCGACGTCGACTTCGATTTCGAGCCCGAGCATGTCGGCAACGCCGGTGAGGGTCAGGCCTTCTTCGCCGGCTTCCAGTCCGGCGGTGAGGTCTCCCAACTGGACATTGAAGAAAGTGCTGCCGGTTTGCTGGGGCGTTGTTTCATCGCCCTGCTGGCCGGAAGCGCTGGCGCCGCCACCCAAAAGGTCCAGCAGTCGGGCAAACAAGCCGTCGATCCCGGCAGGCAGCGCTGTCGGACCGCCAGCGGCGGTTTGGGCGCCTGCTTGCGGCAAGACCGGAGAAATGTTGATCGGCAGGTTCACGGCTTCGAAGGCCCCAAGGTTCGACACATAGATTCAGCACCTGCGATGCAAGAAGGCTGCCAGTTTGGCGGAACTGAACTTTCCTGTTGAATTTCAATCAGTTGGTAGCGTCACTGGCGCGCGCGGGGCCCGGCTGATCCCCGCGATGCGGCAAGATACGCCGGGGGTGCGGCAAGAACTGCCGGGTCTGGCGGTGGACCTTGCCCGGCGCGGGCAAAGGGCGTAAACGTCGCGCTGCCGCTGGACCTTGAACCCACCCGGACCGAGAAATGCTGAATTCACTTGATTTCGACAAGCCTGCCGCCGAGACGCGGATCGTCGTCGCCATGTCAGGCGGCGTCGACAGTTCCGTTGTCGCCGGACTTTTGCATGCCGAAGGCTATGATGTCGTCGGCGTCACCCTGCAGCTTTACGATCATGGCGAAGCCACCCACCGCAAGGGCGCATGCTGTGCCGGCCAAGACATTCATGACGCACGCCGTGTCGCGGGCATGCTGGGCTTTCCGCACTATGTGCTCGACTATGAAGAGCGCTTCAAGAATGCGGTGATCGAACCGTTTTCGCAAAGCTATGCGCATGGCGAAACGCCGGTGCCGTGCATCACCTGCAACCAGACCGTGAAGTTCGAGGATCTGATGCAGGTCGCCCGTGACCTTGGTGCGGACGCGCTGGCGACAGGCCACTATCTGCAGTCGCGGCAGGTGAACGGCAAACGCCAGCTGTTCCGCCCCGTCGATGCCGACCGCGACCAGAGCTATTTCCTGTTCGCAACTACGCCCGAGCAGCTTGAATACTTGAGATTTCCTTTGGGCGGGATGACCAAGGCGGCGGTGCGGGAGAAGGCGCGCGAACTGGGGCTGGAAATCGCCGACAAGCACGACAGCCAGGACATCTGTTTTGTCCCGCAGGGCAAGTATGCCGACGTGATCAAGAAGATGCATCCCGAAGCTGTGGCGCCGGGCGAGATCGTGCACATGGATGGCCGTGTCCTCGGCAAGCATCCGGGCATCATCAATTATACGATCGGGCAGCGGCGCGGTCTCGGCATTGCCGCGGGCGAACCGCTCTATGTGATCAGGCTCGATGCGGCGGCGCAGCGGGTCATTGTGGGTCCCTACGAAGCGCTGAAGACCCACACCGTGCGTCTTCGCGATGTGAACTGGCTGGGCGAAGGCGCCATTGAGGCGGCGGCCAAAGGCAATGGACTTGCCGTGGAAGCCAAGGTGCGCTCAACGCGGGCACCGCAGCCGGCCGTGATGCAGGTGCGCGATGGCGAGGTGTATGTCACGCTGATTGCCGGCGAGCATGGCATTTCGCCCGGACAGGCCTGCGTGTTTTATGCCGATGAGAGCGAGACCACCCAGGTTCTGGGTGGCGGGTTCATCGCTGAGGCCGTGCCCTCGGCCCACGCGGCCTGATCTCACCCACATCTATCGGACCCGGGGCGCTTTTGCGCCCGCAACCGCTATTGGGGACATATGACTGACGCACAAGACTATCCCATCCATGGCACGATCACCGGGCCGGTGGTGCTGATCGGTTTCGGCTCGATCGGCCGTGGCACGCTGCCGTTGATCGAACGTCACTTTGACTTTGACCGGGACCGGTTGGTGGTGGTCGATCCGGACGGATCGAAACGCGAATTGGTCGAGCAGTTGGGCTACAGGTTCGTGAACGAGGCCGTCACACCAGGCAATTTCGAGGACCTGTTGACGCCGCTGCTTTCCGAAGGCGAGGGGCAGGGCTTTTGCGTCAACCTTTCGGTCGACACGTCTTCGCTCGACATCATGGTGCTCTGCCGGTCGCTCGGGGCACTTTACATCGACACCGTCGTGGAGCCTTGGCCGGGCTTTTACTTCGACGAGCAGGTGCATTCTTCCCGACGCACCAACTATGCGCTGCGCCAGACGGTGCGTACGGAAAAGCAGCGCAATCCGGGTGGCACAACGGCGGTTTCCTGTTGTGGTGCGAACCCCGGGATGGTGTCGTGGTTCGTCAAGCAGGCGCTGGTCGACATTGCGCGGGAATGCGGGCTGGAATTCGACATTCCAGCGGCCAATGACCGAACGGGATGGGCAGAGCTGATGCAACGGTCCGGCGTGAAAGGCATTCACGTCGCCGAACGCGACACGCAAGGCGTTCGCGACCCCAAGCCGCGCGACGTGTTCTTGAACACATGGTCGGTCGAGGGGTTCATTTCCGAAGGGCTGCAGCCGGCCGAACTGGGCTGGGGAACGCACGAGCGATGGAAACCTGCCAACGCGCACGGGTTCGACGAGGGCCCGCAATGCGCCATCTATCTCGACCAGCCCGGTGCCGCGACACGGGTGCGCACCTGGTGTCCGACACCAGGTCCCGAGTATGGATTTCTGGTGACGCACAACGAGTCAGTATCAATCGCCGACTATTTCACCGTTGGCTCCGGCGAGGCGCCGGACTACCGGCCGACCTGCCACTATGCCTATCATCCCTGCAACAACGCGGTGCTGTCGCTGCATGAAATGTTCGGCAATGGTGGCACGCCGCAACCCGAACTGCGGGTGATGGAAGAGGACGAGATCGTTTCCGGGATCGACGAACTGGGCGTATTGCTCTACGGGCACGCGAAAAATGCCTATTGGTACGGCTCGCAGCTGTCGATCGAGGAAACTCGAGAACTGGCCCCCTATCAGAACGCCACCGGTTTGCAGGTGACCTCGGCAGTGATGGCCGGCATGGTCTGGGCGCTGGAGAATCCGGAAGCCGGGATCGTGGAGGCCGACGAGATGGACTTCTTGCGCTGCCTTCAAGTGGAATTGCCATATCTCGGCCCGGTGAAGGGTTATTTCACTGACTGGACGCCGCTGACCAACCGGCTCAGCCTTTTCCCCGAGGATCTCGATCTGGATGATCCTTGGCAATTCCGCAATGTATTGGTGCGCTAGCGGCTGATCTGTACCCGGTCGGCCGGCGCCCCATTCTCCCATGTCACATCATTGCCGACCAGCGGCACGACCGAGATCGACATCTTGGCGGAGCCAATGTTCACTTCGCGGCTGTGAGACAGATAGATCAGCGCATCGCGCTGCTCGTCATAAATGCGCTTGACCAGCAGCGACTTGAAAATCAGTGACCGCCGCTCGGAGAAAACCTCTTCACCATTGTCATCCAGATCGATGTCGCCAATGGTGATGGTGCCGGTGGCGCGGCAATCGATAGACGAGTTGGAAGGGTCTTCGAACCAGTCGCCCTGCTGCAGCCGGTCGATGATCGAGCGGTCGAAATAGGCGACGTGACAGGTAACGCCCGCGACGTCCGGGTCTTCAAAACCTTCGATGACAATGTCGTTGCCGATCCAGTCGACGCCGACCCGTCCGACTTCCTCGGCAGTGGCGGGGGCGGCAATAAAGGCGGTGGCCAAAAGGCCGGCGGCGATGAACCGGTACATGGGCGTCTCCATTGGTGTTGCCAAGCATATGCGTATGGAACGGGGCCGGGACAAGTTTGGTCGGGTGCAAATTATTTTGGGGTTCTACCCAAGGATTGCCCGATTGGGACCGTCTCATCTTTGAAACCGGCCAGCGACAGGACGATGGTTTGGACGTGAGTGCGCCGATTGAGGGGGTTGCCGAGACTTCATCTGCGATGATGGAAGCGCTGGTGGTGCGCGCCCGTAATGGCGATCGTGAGGCGTTCGGCGAATTGGTGGCGGAGCAGTATGACTTCATTTTCCGCACCGCCTTCAAGTGGTGCGGATCTCGGGAGGATGCCGAGGATGTGGCGCAGGATGTGTGCATCAAGCTGCCGCGCATTCTATCCGGGTTCGAGGGACGCTCGGCGTTCCAGAGCTGGCTCTATCGGGTGGTGTTGAACGCGGTGCGGGACATGCAGCGGCAGCGCGGACGCCACAACAAGCGCAACCGGCCGATGGATGATGAAACTCTGGCAGTTGCGGCGCCCGAGCCGGAAAACGCAGACGATGAGGAGCTTTGGATCGCTGTTCGGCAATTGCCGGCGCGGCAATGCGACAGCGTGTTGCTGGTCTATGCGGAACAGAAGAGCCATGCCGAGGCGGCGGCGATCCTGGGCTGTTCGGAGGGGACCGTGTCCTATCATCTTCACGAAGCACGAAAGGCGCTTCGGACACTATTGACGAGTGAGACCTCATGAGCAACGACCGCTTTGACAATCTGAAGAATCTCAGGGCGCCTGAACCAGACGCGGCGGCGAAGGCACGGGCGCTGGAGCAGGCGATGGCGGCGTTCGACACCGAGCAGGCAACAAAAGCTTCGGATACGACCCAAGGATTGCGAGATCGGGATCGTCCCATGGGCATCTTCAACCAGATCCAGGGATGGTTCAAAATGGATGCCCGTATTCCCGTTGCCGCTACGCTTTCCGCACTGCTGATCCTGCCGCTCGGCGTCATGCTGATGCAGAGTTCCTCGTTCACGCCGCCGCGCCAGGCGGTGGTGCCGCTCAACGCACCGCAACCCGTGCCACAGACCGGTGGACGCAGTGAAGTGGAAGAGGCCGATGGCGCATTGGCGCAGAATGAAGCGCCCATGCTCTTGGCTGATGAGGCCGAGAGTGACTTCAATTTGGCACCGCCGCCTGGCGAAGTGGTACGTGACCAGATGGGGCAGGTCGCTGCGTCACCTGAAGTTCAGGCCATGGATGCACCCGCCGAGACGCGGACACGTGAGACCAGCGAAACATTGACAGCGGCGCCTTCGCCAGAACCGATGCCCATGGTCAAGATGGAAGGCTATAGTGACGACCAGATTGCCATGCCGGCTGAGGGTGGCGGCGACCGGTTCGCCGAGTTCGACGATGCGGCGGTCAAGGTAGTTGCCGACGAGCCAGTGTCGACTTTCTCGATTGATGTCGACACGGCGTCTTACACCTATATGCGCCGGGCGCTCAGTGAAGGGCGCCTGCCTGATCCGGCCTCAATCCGGGTCGAGGAACTGATCAATTATTTTGACTATGAATATGCGGTGCCCAACGATCCGAACGAGCCGTTTGCCACCGACATACAGGTGATGCCGAGCCCGTGGGACGAGGGCAAGCAGGTGATCCGCATTGGATTGCAGGGCTATGAGCCGGCGCCTGCGGATCGCGAACCGGTCAACCTGGTGTTCCTGATCGATACTTCGGGCTCGATGGATGCGCCGGACAAGCTGCCGCTGCTCAAGTCCGCCTTCCGCCTGCTGGTTGACCAGTTGGACGCAGATGACACGATCTCGATCGTCACCTATGCCGGGTCGGCAGGCACGGTGCTGGAGCCGACCCCCGCCAGCGAGCGGCGCGAGATTTTGGGAGCGCTGGACCGGCTGAGTGCCGGTGGGTCAACGGCGGGTGCTGCCGGGATAGAGGCCGCTTACCAATGGGCAGAGGAGGGCGAGCGCGAGGGCGTGACCAGCCGGGTGATCCTCGCCACAGACGGCGATTTCAACGTCGGTCTGAGTTCGCCTGATGCGCTGACCGAACTGATCTCCGACAAGCGAGAGGCCGGTATTTTCCTGTCGGTTCTCGGGTTTGGGACCGGTAATCTGAATGATGCGGTGATGCAGGCGCTGGCCCAGAACGGCAACGGCACGGCGCACTATATCGACAATTACCGCGAGGCCCAGCGCGTGCTGGTTGATGAGGTCGGTGCCACGCTGATGCCAATCGCCAGCGATGTGAAAGTGCAGGTGGAGTTTAACCCGGCCGAAGTCGCGGAGTATCGGCTGATCGGCTATGAAACCCGCGCACTCAACCGCGAGGACTTCAACAATGACCGGGTGGATGCCGGTGACGTGGGTGCGGGGCTTTCCGTGACGGCGCTCTATGAAATCACGCCTGTGGGCTCGGACAGTGTTCTGACCGATCCGCTGCGCTACGGCGATGCCGAGGAGCAGGGCACGGTGAATGCCAATGAAGGCGAACTGGGCTTTTTCAAGTTGCGCTACAAGCTGCCGAGCGAAAGCGACAGCGCGCTTTACACGCAAGCCATCACAGACGACCTGGCTGTCGATACGATTTCCGAAGCAGACATTGACGCGCGTTTTGCCCTCGCCGTTGCCGCCTTCGGGCAGAAGCTGAGACACACGGTCAGTGCCGACACCGTCAGCTTTGCCGAAATCCGCGACCTGGCGCTGGGCGCCCGGGGCGAGGATCCAGCCGGATATCGCAGCGAATTCCTCTCGCTGATCGACCTGGCCGAGAGCCTAGTCGGCGAGTAGGCGGCCTCCCATATTTTCCGGGCCGCGCGGTTGTTTTGCACCCGCGCGGCCCGCGTGTGTTCGCGGTCCGGATGAGGCGCGACGTCCGGCTTGACAGCGTCCGGCCCCAACCCTAATAAGCGCCGGTTGCCAAAGGCCGAAGGGCCAAGCGCAACAGCCTCGGCGGCATCGATCGAGATGCAAACGCCACAGGGGCGGAGTAGCTCAGCTGGTTAGAGCAGCGGAATCATAATCCGCGTGTCGGGGGTTCAAGTCCCTCCTCCGCTACCATCTTTCCTTCAATCTCAGAATTTTGGACATGCCGAATGGCCCAACACGATTGGGCCTTCGGGGTTACTGGTGTTGGTTCGCTTTCCGGAAACAGGAAGCGGCGCGGCGAGATTTCGCCCCGGGGTGGGACTGCAGATTCATGAGCTCTGGCGCTGAATGTGGTTGTGCCGGCTAGATATGGCGCGGGCGGGTCTTGCATCCAGTTTTCGGAGACCTAGTGTCTTCATACTGTTTGCGAGGTGAAAGCACGTGCGCGTC
This sequence comes from Devosia sp., assembly GCA_017794705.1. Lineage (GTDB taxonomy): Bacteria > Pseudomonadota > Alphaproteobacteria > Rhizobiales > Devosiaceae > IH3. Next base: position 2,771,429 of record CP051235.1, read on the forward strand.
GATTATCTGGGGCTTGAGGCCTTTGTGGCGATTGCCGACTACGGTTCGTTCCGGCGGGCTGCCGAGGCACTGAGCCTCAGCCAGGCGGCACTTTCACACAGATTGCGCAAGATCGAGGAGGATCTGGGGTCGCCGCTTCTGGTGCGGTCGAGCCGGGAGGTTTCGCTGACGGCCATTGGGCAGGGGTTGCTGCCTGAGGCGCGGGCGCAGCTGAAATCGTTGCAGGACATGTATGAATCGGTACGCTCGGGTGCACAGCGGCAGGCGCGCCAGATTGCCTTTGCCTGTCTGCCCACGATTGCCAACATGCTTGTACCCGAAGCGCTGCTGCAAATGGCGGCGCTACGGCCCGAAATCGGCTTTGAACTGCTCGACATCCCGGTTGACCGGATTTCGGAGGCGGTGCGCAGCGGCAATGCCGAATTCGGCATCACCATTGTTTCCGCGGAACTGACCGATCTGCGGCTGCGGCCGATCGTCGACGAGGAATATCGCCTGTTCGCGCCGGACACACATCCTCTTGCCAAACATCGGCACGTGACGCTTGAGGAACTGGTGGGGCTGAAGCTGGCGCGCATCCGTTCGCAATCCAAGAACCGGCAGTTGCTCGAGGCCGCCTTCGGAGACATGCGCGACAAGATCAGGTGGCAGTATGAGGTGCAGAACGCCTCGATGGCCATGCGGATGGTGGGCGCCGGGGTGGCGCTGACGGTTTTGCCGCACAGTTCGATTGCCATGGCGCCATCATCGGTTGTGGCGCTGCCGTTCAAGGGCGTGCGGCTGGGACGCACCCTGGGTGTGATCTCACGAAGAGGCGTGCCGCTTACGGCGCCGGCGGCGGAACTGCTCGAGATTCTGGAAAAACTGCTCGCCGAGCATCTACCGGCTCATCCGGCCTTCAGTTCCGGGCAGGTGCCAGCGCCTGAGGATTGATCACGTCGGTTGGCTGGCCGTCTGCGAAAGCGTTGACGATCCGGTAGATGTCGCTGAATTGCTTGTCGAGTTCCTCGGCGGTGACGAAGCCGACGTGCGGCGTGGGAATGACGTGCGGGTGGCGGATCAGAGGGTCGTCGGCCGGTGCAGGCTCCTCGTCAAAAACATCCAGCGCCGCGCGACCGATATGGCCGGCATCGAGTGCCGAAAGAATGGCGCCGGGTTCGACGAGGCCCGCGCGCGAGGTGTTGACCAGAACAGAGCCAGCCGACATGGACATGAGGTCCGCACGTGTGATCTCGCCGCGTGTCGCGGGGGTCAGGCGCTTGTGCAGGGACACGATATCGGAGGTGGAGAAAAAGGCTTCCCGGCTTTCGGCGACGGTTTCACCGTCGGATTGGGCGCGTTCGCGGCCCTGTTCCGAAGCCCAGTAGTGCACCTGCATGCCGAAGGCGCGGGCATAGGTGGCGACCAGTCTGGCGATGCCGCCATAACCGTAGAGTCCAAGGCGTTTGCCGTTGAGGTTGCGGCCGAGCGGTGCGGCGCCCTGCCAGTGGCCCGCCCGGGCCGAACTGATCTGTTCGGGCAGATAGCGCAGGGCGGCGATGATGAGACCAAACGTCAGTTCGGCGGTTGAGGCGGAAGGACCGTCCTTCATCGACTTGCAGCAGAAGAGGATGCCGGCTTGTGCAAGCGCCTCGGCATCGACATGGTTGTGCTGGCCGCGCATGGCGATCAGTTTCGGGCCGTCGAGCAGCGCGGCCAGAGTGGGGGTGATGGCCGTCCGGTCGCGGAACAAGACTACGGCGTCGGCGTCTCTGAGCCTGCGTGCGAGGGTTTGCTCGTCGGGCGCGCGGTCGGTCCAGATGGTGACTTCGTGGTGATTGAGGTCGCCGAACGAGGGCAGCGCTCGGAGCGTGTCGTACCAGTCGTCGAGGATGTGAACTTTCACAGGAGTTCCTCAAGCCGGACAGGCACTTCGATGCCAAGGTGCCCGTTGGGGTGGGCGCGCCGGATGACGGGTGAGACGACCTTGTCGGAGACCGGGAAGTCCCACACGGCGGTGCCGCCGGTCTCGGTGAACTCGCTGACCAGTCCGGGCAGGTCAGCCAGATCGGTGACGCGCACACCGCCGACGCCGAAGCCCCTTGCAATAGCGGCAAGGTCGGTGCGTCCAAACACGGCGCCATCCTCGGTCAGCCCCTCGTCGCGCATCTTGTGGATTTCAGAGCCGTAGGCTCCATCGTTGAGGGCGCAGATGAGAATGTTGAGGCCGTGGCGCCGATAGGTTTCGAGTTCCTGGACGTGCATGAGCAGCGAACCATCGCCGTCAAACAGCACGACCGTATCCTTCGGATGGGCGGCGGCGACGCCCATCGCATAGGAAATGCCATTTCCGATGGCGCCGAATTCCCTGATGGTAAGGAACTTTGAAAAGGGCCGGTCCATGTGGGCGAAAAAGAACGAACAATGGCCGGAGGAATTGACCATCTGCCAGTCCTGTGGAAGGGCCTGGTCCAACGCGGTGACGACGTCCCTCGGGTCGTGCACGTCGCTTTCATCCGGGAAGCGGGCGGTATCCGAGGGGGAGCGGGCGATAGCTTTGGCCAGTTTGTCACTGCGCCAGCCGGTGCGGGAAGCGACTTTGTCCCGCAAGGCTTCCGCGGTCAGTCGGGCATCTGCGCGCAGGTGGTGACCTGCAGACGCTGTTCCCTGGCTGATGGCGCGGGGGTGGGTGTCGATCTGCACGATATCTGCATTTGGGAACAGTTTGCCCTTGTCCATATTGTGCTGGGTCAGTCGGCAGCCGAAGGCGAGAACCAGATCGGCCCTTTCGAAAAGGGTGCGGGCGAGGGTGGAGGAAAAGCCGCCCGCCACGCCCACCGAGAACGGGTCGCCATGAAACAGGCCGCGGGCGGGTAGCGTGGTAGTGAGCAGGGCGCCTGTATGTTCGGCGAGCGCGCGGCAGGCTTCGCGGGCGCCGGATTCCACCGCCCCCAGGCCGCCCATGATGACGATGTTTTCGGCGGCATCTATCCGGGCAGCCAGGCCGTTGATGTCACCTGCATCCGGCGTGATAGGCGAGAGCTGAGGCAGGATGTAGCGCGACGGTTCGGGCAAGGCGGGCGGGCGGTCGAGCTTTTGTGCCTGAAGATCGAATGGGACGCCTAGTACCACCGGGCAGCGGTCTTCTGCCGCCTCGACAAAGGCATCGCGGATGGCGGTGGCCATGCGCGGCACGTGATGCAGGGGCCGGTAGCGCGCTCCTGTGGCGGTGATGAACGGCGCCTGATCAATGGCCTGATTGTACCAGGCGGCACCCAGCGGCGCTTCGCCGGCAAAGATCACCAGCGGAATGCCGGCGCGTACGGCGGCGGGTAGCGCGGTCAGCACCTGGGTCAGGCCCGGGCCACAGGTCACCGTGGCAATGCCGACCTTGCCGGTCTTGCGGGCATAGGCGGTGGCAGCGGCGACCGCGCAATGTTCGTGGCGCACGTAAATCATGTTGACCTTGCGGTCGGCGAGGGCGGCCGCCCAACTCATGTTGGCATCGCCCAAAAGCGCAAAGCAGGTGTCGACGCCTTCGGCGACAAAACTGTCGGCAAGAGTTTCGAAGACGTGACGTGGCATGCTTGTTTGTCCTTTCAGGCGGGACGCTGGAGCGTGGGTGCAGCCAGTTCCGACCGGGCCCGCTCAAGGCGGCGCCGGCAGTCCAGCAGATAGTTGAACTGGGCATCACAGCCGGCGATGGGGCCGGGGTAGGTGCTGATTTCCTCGTTGATCTGGCGCAGCGCCGCATGAAGGGCGGTGTCGGCTAGTTCGATCGGATCGGTGATGGTCATGGCGAACCTCGCAGCATTTGTTTGCTGACTGACGCATAGTCCTTCTGGCGATATCATCAAGTACGTCCCGGCCAGACAGAGGCTGGCACCAGAACCTCGCCGCGGGCCAGAAGCCGGGCGGTGCGCACGACGCCAGCGGAAATGATGTTCAGTTCACCCTTATCGCGGGAGAAATCGACCACCACCTCAAACGTGCCGGTGGGGTGTTCGATGCCAACGGTGCAGGGCGATGGTTGATCCGAGAAGTTGACTGCAAGTCCTTCGGCAACCGTTCCGGGCAGCATTGCGCAGGCGGCAATGCATTGCGCACCAGTCACGGCCATCGAGGGGTGGCAGGACCAGGGCATGAAATAGCGGGCCGAAATGGCGCCGCCGTTGCGGGGCTTTGCAAGAAGGGTCAGTTTCGGTGTCACCGATTTGGACACGTCACCCATGCCCATCAGTTCGCCGGCCTTGAGGCGAAGCGGTTCGGCTCTTTCGAAGAAAGCCTTGTTCTCGTCCAGTTCCTTTTGGGATTCGTAGCCGGTAAGGCCGAAGGCTTCGGCTCGGGCCATGACGACCGGCATGGCGACATCCATGCAGGTCACCTCAATCCCGTCGATCACGTCCTTGAGGTTGCCGGTGGGCAACAGGGCGCCGGTGACCGACCCGACGGTTTCCCTGAAACTGAGGCGGATGGGGGCGGCGCTGCCGGGGACGCCGGCGATTTCAAATGCACCTTCATAGTGCGGCACGCCGCCGGATGTCTTTACATGTGCATCGACAATTGCGCCGGTGTTGACGGCGTGTATGCGCACAAGGGTTTCACCATCTAGGGCCCTGACCAGTCCTTTTTCGATGGCGGCGGGCCCGACCCCGACGAGGATGTTGCCGCAGGTGGGCTTGTAGTCGACTTCGCGCTTGTCCACGGCGACCTGGGCGAAGAAATAATCGACGTCGCAGTCCGGACGGGTGGAGGGCGACAGCATGGCGACTTTGGTGGTCACGGCGTTGCCGCCCCCAATGCCGTCAATGTTGAGCGGATGCCCGGCGCCAACGGCAGCCATCAGCACCTCGGAAAGGGTTGCCTGATCCTCGGGCAGGTCGGCACGCAGGAAATAGGGACCACGCGAAGTGCCGCCCCTCAGGAAATGATAGGGAATTGCAGTCTGGCTCATCGCAATACCTCAGGTCAGCGGCCAGGGCAGATCGACGAGCGTCTGCAGGTATCCGGGCGGCAGGTCGCGGCCGAGTAGCGCTGCCAGACCGGTGATGAATCCGAGCCCGAATGCCGAGGCAATTAGGGTCCAAATCCAGTTGAAGCGTCCGCGCAGCCGGAAGAAGGCAACAAGGAAAACAATCAGCGCCAGGAACAGGCCGACGGCGAAAGTCAGGACGACGAGCCCCATGAACCAGGCGAGGGTGGGCCACAGGCCGTAGCGGGCAGTGCCCTCGTCGCCGGTTTCAAGGTCTATGAACACGTCATCGGTGGCGGGTTTGCGCGCCATGCGCACCAGCAAGGCGATGCCGCCGGCGAGGGTGGCGAGGCCGATGGTGAGCGGAAAGATCTTGTCCTGCAGCCGGCTGACACCCCAGGCGTCGATGCTCGATATGGCGACGAAAGCCACCAACACGCCGAGGAAGACGAACGGGGCCGTCTTGGTGCCGGTCGGGTTGTCGATGTTCTCGCGGATGTTCTTGGAGGCCCGGATGCCAACGATGATCGAAACGATGGTGAGGATCAAAAGGGCGATCGAGATGGGTGACAGCAGGTAGTCCCAGCCGGATTCGAACGACCGGCGGAAGCGCGCGGCGGCGATCTGGTAGGCCTGGTTGACGAAAATCTCGGTCTGGTTGCTGAGGACGAACCCGATGAGAAAAGCGGGGCGGGAGAAATCGAAGCGGCGCAGCATGACGCCGATGATGCCGATGCCGACGAGCGCTGCGAGATCCAGGGCGGACTGGCGCGACTGGAAAGCGGCGAAGGCGATGATCATGAACAGGTAGGGCGCGATCACCGTGAAGCGGATTGTCGTCATCCTGGCGATCCACTTGGACAGCAGGATGCACAGACCGGCGCCGAACACGTTGGCCAGCGCCAACGACCAGACGATTGTATAGGTGATGTCGAGATTGTTGCGGACCATTTGCGGGCCCGGCGTCATGTTCAACAGCGCCAGTCCGCCAAGGAAGATGGCCATGGAACCGGAACCGGGGATGCCGAAGATCAGAGTGGGGACAAGGCCGCCGCCCTCCTTGGCATTGTTGGAGCTCTCGGGGGCAATAACGCCGCGGATGTCGCCCTGGCCGAATTGCGACTTGTCCTTGGCGGTCTGGACGGCGGAACCGTAGGCCAGCCAGTCGACCACCGAGCCGCCGAGACCCGGAATAACTCCGACGATGACGCCGATCACGGCGCAGCGCAGCGACAACCACTTGTGCTGCCACCAGTCGCGGACGCCCTGTCCCCAACCGTCCCCGAGGGTGCCGCCCTGGGCAATCGGACGGTCCTGACGCAGCAGGGCGACAATTTCCGGGACGGCATAGATGCCAAGGCCCACGATGACCAGCTGGAACCCGTCAACCAGATAGGGGATGTCGTAGGTGGACATGCGGAGACTGCCGCCTGCAGGGGCTGCGCCGATGGTGCCAAAAAGGATACCGGCGCCAGCCGCGACTACGCCTTTCAAAGGTACGCGTCCGGCGAGAATGGCGACCATGGACAGGCCAAGCAGGGTAATCATCAGCATTTCGGGCAGGCCGAAGGCGAGGATCAGAGGTCGGGCAATGAGAATGAAGAAGGACAGGATGACGGCGCCGAACAGGCCGCCGATCAGGGATGAGGTAAAGGCCGCGGACAGTGCGCGCGCCGCGTGGCCCTGTCGGGAAAGCGGGAAGCCGTCGAGCACGGTGGCCTGACTGGCCGAGGAACCCGGGATACCCAGAAGCACAGAAGAGAAGGTGTCGGAGGTCGGGATGACCGCGATCAATCCCACCATCAGGGCCAGGCCGGAGACAGGCTCCATGCCGTACATGAAGGGCAGCAGCAGGGCGAGGCCGGCGATGCCGCCGAGGCCGGGCAGAACGCCGATCGAAAGTCCCAGCAAGACGCCCGCCATGAGGAACATGAGCTGCGTCGGCTGCAGGATCAGGGTGAAGGCCTGACCCATATAAGGCAGGGCTTGCGCGAGGGTGTCCACGACGGTCTCCGGTGGCTGGAACTGAGGAAGCGCCCGCCCGGACGAACCGGGCGGGCAATCGGCTCAGGCCGCGCGCATCACTCCATGGCGATGCCGTAGTCTTCCATCAGCCAATCGAGGACAAATTGCTTGGCTTCCGGCGAGATCGACGTCGCCTGAACCGTAGCTTCAACCGCTGCCGGACCCACCAGCTGCGGATAGATGCCCAGGACTTCTGCGGCAGCTTCCTGGAACCCTTCGGCATTGACGATTTCGGTCAAGGCCGCGGTGTAGGTGTCGACCACGTCCTGGTTGGCCGAAGCGGGCAGGAAGATGGTCTTCTGGTTGGCAAAGCCGGCCACGATGAAGGCCTTGATCGCATCCCAGGCCACACCTTCAGTTTCACAACCGGCGGTGGCTTCGCAGACTTCCTTGAAGGTGGGCATGTCGGGGAAGGTGGGATCACGCACGATATTGCCGGCGTCATCCAGCGCACCCCAGGTGAAGATCGGCACGGCCAGGCCATCGTCAACCAGCGGCTGCACGTTGGCGATGTAGGCCGAAGAAGTCTGGTAGTCGATGTTGGCTTCGCCGCGCTCAAACATCAGGCGGCCATCGCCACGACCTTCGACACCGAAGACCGGGTCAACATCAAGTCCCAGCATGTTGAAGGCGAGCAGGGGCACCAGATCGAGAGTGGTCGCACCCTGGCTGCCGTAGAGATAAATCTCGTCCTGCAGATCGTCCATGTCGCCGTCAAAGCGCGCGCCCAGATCGGGGGGCAGATAAACCACGCCGCCGGTCGCCGAGGCAAGGATGGGCTGCCAGTCGCTGTAGACATAGCGGACGCGGGGATCACCGAGCAGGAACGGGAATTTGGTCGATCCGGAATCGCCAAAAATGGTGAGGCCGTCACCTTGATCCTGCTGACCCTGGAACCAGTTCGCGCCTTCCGTAGAGCCAGCACCGGGACGGTAACGAACGACAACGGTCGGGTTGCCGGGCAGGGCCTCGGACAGCAGCGGCGCAAAGAAGTTGGCCCACTGGGCGGAGCCGCCGGATTCGGAGAAGGGGATGGTGTATTCAACGGTCTGTCCCGTCAGGTCCAGCGCCAGAGCGCCTTGTGCACACAGGGTGACCAGGCCGGTGGCAACTGCCACCTTCACAGAAGTGTTCTTCATGGTTTCCTCCCAATTGCCTCTGGTGCCAGAGGGGCATCAGAGGGGTTCGGCCCGCGTTTGGTGGGACCGCAGAAGGAAAGAGTACTGGCGGGCTTTCCTTAACTCAAATTGATTTATGGAAAGACTGATTTCAAAATTTTAATCGTTGAGTATGGTGATATCAAGTTCAGCGCAACCGAAAAAGTCGAGCAAAAACAGGGGCTCCGATGATCACCAGGGTGATGCGCAGCAGGTGATGGACGACCACGAAGCCGAGATCGGCGCCGGCGACGATGGCGAGCACGGTCATCTCGGCCTGACCGCCGGGTGCGAAGGCGAGAAATCCCTCGATCGGATTGGCGAAACCGAGGAGTACAACGACCTCTGTAACCCCCGCCGCGAGGATGGCGAGAATGACGACGAACACCATGCCGGCGAAGACGACGTTGCGCAGTTCTGCAAGGCTGACACCCACGTATCCGACGCCGATGCCGATGCCGATAAAGAACTGTGCGGCTAGGATCGCCTCGGCCGGCGGACGATGTTCGATGATGCCGGTGAGCGACAGGATGGCCGTGACGATAAGTGGGCCCAGGATGGCGGCGCCGAACAGGCCGACCCGTTCGGCGATCTTCCAGCCGGCAATAGCTGCGGTAGCCATCAGCGCCAGTTCGGTCCACGGCAGTTCGGAGGCCGGGGCGCCGATGGGCTGATCAAGCGGTCGGTCGAAGGCCCAGATCAGGATGGCCGGGACGATTGTGACGATGACCAGAACGCGGGTGGCGTGGATCAGCGACAGAATTCGGACATTGCCGCCCGCCTCCTTGCCGAAGAGCACCATGTCCTGAAGGCCGCCAGGCATGGCTGCGAAGTAGGAGGTGGGCAAATCGAAGCGGCAGACCTTGTGGAAATAGGGCACGCCCACCAGCCCGATCACGGCGATGTAGATCGGCACGAAAATGGCCGATCCTGCCATTTGCGGCAATTGGTGAATGACTTCGAGGGTCACCGAGGCGCCGACCGCAACGCCAAGCACGGTACGGGCGAGGTTGGAGACCGGCGGAATGCCCTTGAGCGGCGCGCCGAGAAGGGCAGCTGCCAGACAGGCGAACATCGGGCCGAACAGGAAGGGTAGTGGCAGGTTGGCAAACGAAAACGCCGCCGTGCCGACAATGGCAAGAGCCACTGTTCCGGAGATTTGCAGCAGGGATCGAATTCGGGATGATGGAGATTCTTGACGCATTGGAATCCAATTGTATACGAATGGATGCATGACGAGAAGAGCAAACATCACGCCTGTAGATTTGGATCAGAGCCTACGGCCGCTGCAGAGCGAAACGGCCTATCTGCGCCTTTGCGACGAAATCCGCTCGGGGGCGCTGAAACCGGGTGCACGGCTCACCGAGACCGAGATCGCCGAACGGCTGTCGATAAGTCGCACGCCGGTACGCGAGGCGATCCGGCGGCTTGAGGCCGAAGGGCTGGTGGAGCATCAGCCGCGTACGGGTGCGGTGGTGCGCGAGATCGACTATTCCGAAACAATGGAGTTGTACGAAATGCGTGCGGTGCTTGAAGGTACCTCGGCACGGCTGGCGGCCCGGGCGGCGTCGCCGATGGAACTCGAGGAACTCGGGGCCATTAATTCGGAAATGCAGGCTGCGATTGCTGACCCCAGAGCCTTGGCCAGGCTCAACCGGCAGTTTCATACGCGGCTGCTCGATGCGGCACGCAACCGGTTTCTGTTGCGCTCGATGGGGGCGGTGAACCGGACGCTGACCATTCTCGGCCCTTCGGCCATGGAACAGGTCGAGCGGGCGCAGGAAGCCGTCGCGGAGCATCGCGCAGTTCTTGATGCGCTGATCGCCCGCGATGGCGAACGCGCCGAAGCCGCGATGCGACGTCATATGGATCGGGCGCAGATTACCCGGCTGAGAATGTTGCGGCAGTCAGAGACCGGGGAGGAAGCATGACGGAACAAATGACGGCGCAAGAGGCGCGGATGAGACTGCGCAAAATCCTCGCCGGAGCCGAGGTGGTGCGTCCGGCCTCAGTTTTTGATGCATTGACAGCGCGGGCGGCGGCGCGCCTCGGTTTCCGGCTGGGCATGCTCGGTGGGTCGGTTGCTGCGCTTGCGGTGCTGGGGGCACCCGATCATGCATTGCTGTCTCTGGATGAATTTGCCGGATTGAGCCGGCGCATCTGCCGGGCGGGAGCGCTGCCCTTGCTGGTCGATGCCGATCATGGATTTGGCACTGCCTTGCATGCGCAGCGTTGCGTGGAAGAACTCGAAGCAGCGGGCGTGGCCGGGATGACGTTGGAGGATACTGATCTGCCGCGGCGGTTCGGAACCCCCAACGCATCGCTGGTCTCGCTTGCCGAACATCGCGCCAAGCTGGATGCGGCGGTGGCGGCCAGGTCGCCTGACGGGATCGTGATCGTGGCGCGCACCGATGCGCGGCTGCAGGATGGCGAAAGCCTTGTCGAGCGCGCGAAAAGTTTTGGTGCTTCAGGCGCGGAGGCACTGTTCATCACCGGAGCGCGCGATCGTGAGCTGGTGGCGCGAGCGCACGAGGCGTCGGGTCTGCCCCTGATCGTACCCGAACCCCAGGGCGAACTTGCCGGGGCGGATCTTGCGGCGATGGGGGTGCGGATCTGTCTGACGCCGCACAGGACCCTTCCAGCGGCGATGAAAGCGGCCTGGGATAGCCTTGCGGAAACCCCCGGTGCGCAAACGGCGAGCCGGCCGGAAAGGCTGATGGCAGAATTGAGCGAGGTTGCACGCTATGATGCGCTGATGGCCCGCTATCTGGATGGCGAAAGGTGAAGCTCTAGATTCTCTTCAGCAGTGTATCGAGCCGGTGATAGAGGTCTTCTTCACCGGGGTTTTCTCCAAGGTCAGCGACCAGTTGCTCCCATTCGGCGGTGGCCGCGGCCATGCGGCCACCGAGCCCGAGTTCGTCGACAGTGATCGCGACTTCACGCATTTCGGCGGCGCGGCGGGCGCCATGGATCATCATGCGTTCGAGATTGTAGGTGCCCCGCCTGCGCCATTGGACGTCCGGATCTGAGGCTTCGAGGGATCCGATCACCTCTTCCTCAACACCGGCGCGGCGCGCGGCGAGGAAACATTCGGCGGTGAGGGCCTCCATGCCTTTGACCATGACTGATCGCAGCATCTTGATCGAAGAAGCACGGCCGACTTCGTCGCCAGCCGGTTTTGGCCGCATGTCGAGTGCTTCGAGCACCGCCATGGCGTCCGAGACATGGGGGCCGGAAACCAGCAAAGGCACCTGATGCCGTTTGGGTTGGACCGGGGCCATCACCGCCACGTCGACGTAGCGCCCGCCGGACATTTCGATGGCGGCTGCGGCGCGGCGCTTGGCGCCGGGTGAACACGAATTGCAATCGAACCAGAAGGTGCCGGATGCCAGCAGGGGCGCGGCGGCTTCGGCGGCAGCGCAAGCCTGATCCGCAGTGACAACGCAGAAGACCGCGCTGGCACCATCGAGCGCCTCGGCGAGCGTGTCACGCCCTTCGATTTCGTGCTCTGCGTATCGGTCGCGCAGGCTCTGGCGGGTGGCGGGCTGGTCGGACTTGATGTCGTAGGCGGTGAGGTGCGCGGGCCGAAATGTGTCCCACCCCGAGGCGAATGCGGTTCCTGCCTCGCCGAATCCGACAAAAGCGACGTGGGCTGGCCGAATGGATTGTGCGTTCATTTCGGGATGTCCGGTGTCCGCGCCTGACGGTGCGCCAATAGATCAGCTAGCCGAGATGTTTGGCAAGAAATTCTGACGTTCGCGCGTGCGCAGTTTCCGCGGCTTCTTCCACGAAGAAATCTGGCCGCGCGTCGTTTGCAAAGGCATGACCGACACCAGGGTAGGTGAAGGCTTCCATGTCCGGGAAATGGGCGCGTGCCGCGTCCAACATTTCGGGCGGCACGTGGCTGTCGTCAACGCCCCAGTGGCCCTGAACGGGGGCGTTGAGGGGTGCGGTGAGATAGTTTTGCAGGCGCGTGCCGTAAAAGGACACGGCGGCATCAACGTCGAGAATCTGCGCGGCGCGAAGAGCCAGGCCACCGCCCCAGCAGAAGCCGATGATGCCGATCTTGCCGCCGTTGGCCTTGAGGGCGGAGACGGCTGCGTCGACGTCCATCATGGTCTGGTCGAGGTTGGAGGCCATCATCAGCTTGCCGCCCTCAGGTCCTTGCGAAAAGGGAATGACAGCACCCGGTTGCTGGCGGTCGAAGAGCGCGGGAATGGCGACTTCATATCCCTGGGCCGCGTAGCGCCGGGCGACGGACTTGAGCTGGTCAGTAACACCGAAGATTTCCTGCAGGATGACGATCCCGCCCTTGCGTTGGCCCGTCGCCGGTTCGATCCAGCAATCCAGTTCGTGGCCGTCCGTGGCTGTCAGCCTGGTCATCATCTCAGTGGTCTCCATATGTGAATTGATATGCCGCCGCCCGGACGGAATGCCGGGCGGCGGCAATTGGCTACTGGTTCACCGAAACGCCAGCTTCCTCATAGTAGCGGACCGCGCCTGGATGATAGGGCGTGACGTTGGCCGGTGCCATGGCGCTGAAATCGGCACTGCCGAACGAGCCAAACGAAGCGGTCAGCGCTTCCTGGTTCTGGTGAATGACCTTGATCAAGTCGTAGACAACCTGCTCATCCACATTCGCGTTGGCCAGAAGCATCCACGGCACGGCCACCAGATTGGCGCCCCAGTTCTGCAAACCGTTGATGTTCTCGTTCTGCGGCAAGGCCCGGATGGTGCCTGAAGGCAGCACTGCTGTGTAGGCGGCGAGCGCTTCTTCGCCATCGTTCATCGAGATGTAGCAAAGCCCGCCGCGGTCCTGCAGCTGAACGGCGGCCTGTTGGCCGGCGCCGGCGTTGAGGCTGACGAGGGCAATGTCGACCAGTCCATCGCCGAGCGCGTTGATACCGTCAACAAAGCTCGAGACGGGAACGTTCTGGAAGTCGGAATAGGAGAGTCCGGCTGTCGCGAACGTGCCTTCGATGTAGTAGGGGATGATGGTCGAAGAGGTGTACTCCGATGCTACCCTGAGATCGCTTTTGCCGACCAGATCATTGACGCTTTCAAGGCCGAGATCACAGGGCGCCATGATGCCGGTGGTAAGCGGGAACATGGTACCCACGAGGCGCACGTCGGGGTGCTCGCGGTCGAAATTGCCCGTGCCGGTGTAGGCGAAGGCGGCTTCGGCGCCGTTGACGTAGCCGAAATCGATCTCGCCCGAATTCAGAAGCGGCATGTAGCCGACCAACGGCTGGGTGCGGACTGTCAGCCCGTTTTCGTTGGCCACCACGGCCACGGCCTGTCCGGAATTGTAGGCCAGCGAGCCTTGTGCGCCGGTGGCCATGGAAATCACCTGCGCATGCGCAGGCATGGCGATGGTCAGGGTAATCAACCCGGCTGTCGCCAGTGTTTTCAACTCATGCATCTTTCCCTCCTTTTGGAATGCTCGTTGTCGTCGCAGAGTCGGTTGTGGTTCCCGGCCTGTTGGCGAGGAACAAAAGCGCCACCGCAAAGACGGCGAGCGCAATGGCAGCGGCGGCACGCAGTTCGACCGACAGGCCCAGAAAGCCCAGCGGCAGCGTAATGGCGCCCAGAATGACGAGTGTGATGCGGTTAACGAGTCCGAGCCGTTGGCCCCAGTAACCGGAAATGCCAGCGGTGACGCCTGCCACACCCAACGCGGTGAAGACAGTGGCGAGCACGACTTCGTTGGTCTCTCCCTCGAACAGCAGCGCAGGCGTTGCCACAAAGGCAAACGGCAAGATGAAGGCCGACCAGCCGATGCGCATGGCGGCAATGCCGGTGGCAAAGGCGCTTGCCTTGGAAATGGCAGCCGCGGCAAAGGCGGCCAGCGCCACCGGCGGCGTGATCATCGACATCATTCCGAAGTAAAGGATGAACAGGTGCGCGGCGATCGGGGTTACCCCTGCTTCGACAAGTGAAGGGGCGACGAGGCTGGCGAGCAGGACGTAGACGCCGGAGGTGGGCATGCCCATGCCCAGAACGATGCACACAATGGCCGAGATCAGCAGCAGAAGGATCAGGCTCGAGCCGACAGCATCGACCAGCAAAAGGGTGAGCGCAAAGCCGAGGCCGGTGACGTTAAGGACGCCAATGACGAAGCCTGCGGCGGCTACAACCAGGATCAGGTCGACCATGGAGACGCCGGTGTTTATGAAGACCTTGCCGAAAGTCCCAAGGCTCAGGCGTGTGCCCTGATAGCCGCGTAGCGAGCCGGCGACGGCAATAGCCAGAGCCGCCATAAGCGCTGAATCCTCAGGGTCAAGCCGCATGACGAAAAGGGCGTAGAGCAGCACGGCAAAGGGAATCAGGAAATGCCAGCCGTTCGCCAGCACCCGGCGCACAGTGAGGTTGGCGTCCTGCGGTGCGGCGATGCCGTCGCGCGCGGCGATCAGATCTACCTGCATGAAGGCGCCGAGATAGTAGAGGATGGCAGGGATCAGGGCGGCAGCGGCGACCGTGGCGTAAGGAATGTCGAGAAATTCCGCCATCAGGAAGGCGGCGGCGCCCATGATGGGTGGAGTTAATTGCCCACCGGTTGAGGCGACGGCCTCGACGGCGCCCGCGTCTTCCTTGGTGTAGCCGCCGCGTTCCATCAGCGGGATGGTGATGACGCCGGTGGTGGCCACATTGGAGACGGCGGAGCCCGAAATCGATCCGAAAAGGGCTGAGCCCACGACGGCGATCTTTGCACTGCCCCCGCGTGTGCGGCCGGTAGCAGCCATGGCGAGGTCAGTAAAGAAGGCGCCGCCGCCGGCCGCGAACAATAGCTGGCCGAAGAAGACGAAGAGCAACACTGTGATGGTGCCGACTGCAAGCGGGGCGGAGAAGACGGCCGAACTGTCGAAGCCGACGTAGTCGACGAGGCGTTGCGGAGAGAGCTCCTGTCCGACCAGGCGCCCGGGTACGAGATTTGCGAAAAGCGCATAAACGAGGAAGACGGCGACGATCGCAAACAGCATAAGACCGGCGCGCCGCCGGATGCCCTCCATCACCGCCAGCACCACCACTGTGCCGATCAGGGTGATCTGCCAGGGACGGTAGAACTGCTCGCTGAGCAGCCAGACGAAGTCGATCGAGGCATAAACCAGCACGCCGAGGCAGATCAGGGCGGCGGCCAATGCCAAGGGGCCGGGCCGGGCGATTTGCCGTCCATCGGGGCCGAAGCGCAGGAAGGCAATGGCGAGGGCCAGCCCCAGGATCAGCGCCATATATTGCTGGCGCAGGACCGCGAAGCCGAGGCGCGTGTGAACCTCAAGGTTCCACAGGATGCAGGCCACGCACATCAATGTGGCGAGACCGGCGATGGCCCAGCGCGTCCAGGCGGGCTGCTGTGCCTCGGTCATGCGCGCTCCTCGGGCCAATAAAGGCGCATCGGATTGTCGATAAGCAGCTTGCGCTGCAGATCTTCGGACGGTGCGATGCGCGGGATCATGTCGACCAGGGCGCCGTCGTCGGGCATGTGAGAGGTCATGTTCGGGTGTGGCCAGTCGGTGCCCCAAAGGACGCGGTCGGGAAAGTCTTCAACGAGTCGGCGGCCGAAAGGTACGACATCGTCATAGGGCGGGCCCGCCACTGTCAGGCGTTCCGGACAGGTGGCCTTGATCCAGAAGCGCTCGTCTTCCATCAGGTCGAGGACGCGGGAGAAGGTGACGCTGTCGACGCCGGCGGCAAGGTCCGGACGCCCCTTGTGATCGATGACGATGGTTCCTGGCAGTGCGCGGATGAACGGTGCCAGATCTTCGAGTTCGTGAGATTCGAAATAGACCACGATGTGCCAGCCCATGCCGGCGATCCGGTCTGCGATGCGGACGTAGGCATCCTTGGGCGCATTGCCGACAAGCCGCTTGAGGAAATTGAAGCGCACGCCTCGCACACCGCCCGCATGCAGGCGCTTGAGTTCAGCGTCCGGGACCATGGGTGAAACGACAGCGACGCCGCGCGCCTGACCTTCAGAGCGTGCGATGGCGTCGAGCATGGCCGAATTGTCGGTGCCATGGCAGGTAGCCTGGACGATGACGTTGCGGCTCAGGCCAAGATGATCGCGCAGGGTGAAGAGCGTTTCGGCGGGCGCGTCGACCGGGGTGTACTTGCGTTCGGGAGCGAAAGGAAAAAGCGCTGCTGGGCCAAAGACATGGCAGTGGGCATCAACGGCACCGGCCGGAACCTTGAAGGCGGGCCGGGACGGCGCTGGATGAAACGGCAGGTAATCGGCATCGGCCGGAGGCGCGGACTTGCTGCCGGCCGATTGCGTGTGCTGGTTCATCGTGTCTCCTCCCTGCCGCACACTTGCGCAGTGAGAGGCATTTGTGAAATGGATAGTTGTGTTGATAAACATCACTGAAAATGATGTTGTGAGGTACCATGCGCCTGAATTTCGATATGAACCTTTTGACCGTGCTGCATGTTTTGCTCGAGGAGCGCAGCGTGACGCGGACAGGCAAAAGGCTGGGGCGGACGCAGTCAGCGATCTCGAACGCGTTGCGCCGGTTGCGAGACATGCTGGATGATCCGTTGCTGGTGCGGTCGCCGGAAGGGCTGAGCCCGACACCGTTGGCGGTGGAACTGGCACCGATTCTCGCCCGGATCATCGATGACGCGCAGACCTGCGTGACGCGGCCGGACAGTTTCGATCCCGCTTCGGCCCAGGCACAGTTCACCATCGGGGCACCAGACAGGTTCAGTCTGCCGATCTTTCTGCCGTTGCTCGAACACCTGGGACAGGTGGCACCGGGGATTGTCGTCAACCTACGCACGACGGACCGCGACTATGCGATCCGGCTGATCGAAACCAACGAGATCGACCTGGCCATCGGCTGGTTTGACGATACGCCACCCTATATCGATCGGACTTTTGCGTTCGAGGACCGTTTCGTGTGCCTGTGCCGACAGGATCATCCGCTGCTGGAGCAGGGTTCGTCGCCGGATCTCGATTCCATTCTTTCGTACGCGCACCTGGTTGTCAGTTCGACGGGTGACCGGCGGGCGGCCTTTGATGCGGTGCTTAAGCAACATGGGGCGGCGCGCTCGATAGCGGCGACGCTGATGAGTTTCACCATCGTGCCGGAACTGTTGCTCAACTCCGACCTGATCGGTGTATTCACGCACAGGACCAGTGCCTATTTCGCCGAACGGCACGCACTTTCCTCGGTGCCCGTGCCGCTGGACGTGCCGGGTGTGGCCAACCACCTGATCTGGCACCGGCGGCTGGCGCGGGACCAGGCGCATGCCTGGATTCGCAGCCAGATCCTGAGTTTTTGCTCGCAGTAGAACCTTGTTGGTGCCTCGCACTTCTGCTTGCCTATTTCTTATTGTGAAATGATATGCCACAATGTGAAAACATTCACTTGTGAAGCAGGTTCATGTCCACATCTTCCGTCTCGGATATTCCCCATGAGGTCGACCTGCTTGTCGTGGGCAGCGGCGCGGGCGGTTTGACGGCGGCGCTGACGGGCAGCCTGTCGGGCCTGTCGGTTCTGGTGGTGGAGCACTTGGCCGAAATTGGTGGAACCAGCGCGCGGTCTTCCGGGACCGTCTGGGTGCCCGACAATCACTTTATGCAGGACGGCGCATTTGCCGGTGATCGGCAAAGGGCGGAAACTTATCTGGAAGCGTTGGTCGGTGATCGCGGGTCACGCGAGATGTGGCAACGGTTCCTCGATGCAGCGCCGGAGATGATCAAGGCGCTGGCGCCAGCGGGGGTAGCGTTCGCGCCGGGATTGACGGCGGTTGATTATCGTCAGGACTTGCCGGGTGCGGGGATGGGCGGACGTCCGCTTTACCCGCAGGAGTTCGACGGAAGACGGCTGGGGTCCGACTTCGAAAGGCTCGCCGCACCGTTGCGGGAATTGATGCTGTTCGGCGGGCTGATGGTGACGCGGCCGGAGGCCGAAAAGTTGCTAAAGGCCGATCAGTCATTGTCGGCGTTCTGGCTCGGCGCGCGGCTGATTGTCCGTTTTCTCGTCGACCGCTTTCACCACTCACGCGGGACGCGTCTGGTTCTTGGCAATGCGCTGGTGGCGCGGTTGCTGTTCGCGTTGCAGACCCGGCAGGTTCCGGTTTTGACTCGGGTGCAGGTTGACCGTTTGACCAGTGAAGGCGAAAGGCTCACCAGCGCCGAGGTGCAGATCGAGGGCCGGTCTCATGCAATCAGCGCCCGAAAGGGAGTGATACTCGCAGGTGGCGGGTTTCCGGCCAGTCCGGAACTGCGCGAGGTTCACCTGCCAAAACCCGTCGCAGCGCACACGCCTGCGAGTGAGGGGTGTGACGGCTCAACCATTAAGCTGGCGCAGGCGGCGGGGGCAATGCTCGGCCCCGACACGCTCGACAACGGGCAATGGTTCCCCAGTTCGCTTTTGATGCGAGATGACTGCAGCATTGCGGTCTTTCCGCACATTGTGCTGGACCGTGCCAAGCCGGGTTGCATTGCCGTCGACCAGACTGGCAACCGGTTCGTCAACGAGGCGGTCAGCTATCATGAGTTCGTGCGCGGCATGTATCGTGCCCATGCCAAGGCACCGGCCATCCCGGCCTGGCTGATCGCAACGCGCGGTTTTGTTGCCCGATATGGACTGGGCGTCATCCGCCCGCGTACGCCATTGCTGGGCAAGTATATCCGGTCCGGCTATCTCAAGACCGGCAAGTCGGTCGCAGCGCTGGCGGCGGAGATCAAGGTACCTGAGGAGGCGCTTGAGGCGACAATTGCCCGGTTCAACCGATTTGCGGCGACCGGCAAGGACACGGACTTTCGTCGCGGTGAGAATGCCTATGAGCGGGGCAACGGTGACCCGCAACATGGACCGAACCCGTCTCTGGGGCCACTCGACAAGGGGCCATGGTGTGCGGTGGCTCTTCACCCGACGCCGCTAGGTACCAGCCGGGGGATCGCAATTGATCCCGACGCAAGGGCGTTGGGAGCCGATGGCCAGCCGATTCCCGGTCTCTATGTGGTGGGCAACGACGCACAATCGGTTTTCGGCGGCGAATATCCGGGGGCCGGCGGCCAGTTGGGCCAGGCCATGACATTTGGCTGGCTGGCCGCGCGCCATGCCGCCGGGCATGCATTCAAAAGACAGGAAGGTTGAAGAATGGCAGCGCAAAAAGGCGGCGAGATCATCGCCGAGTTTCTGGTCAACGAGGAAATTCCCTATGTGTTCGGCATTTGCGGGCACGGCAATGTGGGGCTGCTGGACTGTCTCTATGATGTGCGTGAGGAGGTGAAACTGGTCTCGCCGCGGCACGAGCAGACCGCGGTACACATGGCGGATGGATTTTTCCGGGTGTCACACAAGCCGGCGGCGACATTGACGTCGACGGGGCCGGGATCGGCCAATCAGATCATGGCGCTGGCTGTGGCCCAGACGGATTCCTCGGCGATTTTTTCGATGACAGCGAATGTGCCGACGCAGCAGTTCAACCGGGGGCCGTTCCAGGAGTTGAACATGCACCATCAGGCGGATTTCAACAATGTCATCAAGCCGGTGGTCAAACGCAGCTTCCAGCCGGGGCGGGTGGAAATGCTGCCGCTGGCTTTAAGACAGGCAGCGACGACCATGACCAGTGGGCGTCCGGGACCGGTCAATGTCGACATTCCGTACAACCTGTTTCAGGAAAGCGCGGAGGTGAAAGCTGAGCCGACGTGGAACGGTTTTTTGAAGCGGCGATCCGGTGCAAGCGAGGCGGATGTCGAACAGGTCGCCGATTGGCTGTTGGAGGCGGAACGGCCGGTCCTATTCATTGGCCATGGCGTGACGCTCTCGGAAGCCGAAACGGAACTGGTGGCGCTTGCCGAGCGGCTGTCAGTGCCGGTGATTTCCTCGCCGAACGGCATGGGGTGTATGCCCATGTCGCACGACCTGTCGCTTGGCTTCATCGGGCGCAACGGCGCCTATGCCGCCAATCAGGCGGGCCGGCATGCCGATCTGGTGCTGGCGATTGGCGCCCGGTTCGACGACCGCTCGGCCTCATCGTGGAAAGACGGCTATTCGTGGAATTTCCCCAAGACCCGGCTTGTGCATGTCGATGTCGATCACGCCGAGATTGGCCGGAACTATCCGCCGGACCTTGGCATTCTGGCTGATGCACGGGCCTTCCTGCGGCAGGTGCTGTCCGAACTCGACCGGCGCAATGTGGGGCAGGGCGGCCGATTGGCGGGCTGGCATGCCGATATCGCGGAATGGAAGAAGCAATGGGCCGAGTTCGTGTCGCCCGGGTTTGCCGCGCACCAGAGCCCGATCCGGCCGGAACGCATTGTCGCGGATTGCCGAAAGGTCATGCCGGATGATGCGATCATTTCGCTGGATTCAGGCATCCACCACAACTGGTTCATGCAGTTCTGGGAAGCGCGGCAGCCGCGCACGATGCTCAATACCTGGGGCTATTCGGGCATGGGGTTCGGACCGAGTTCAATTCTCGGCGCCAAGCTGGCAGCGCCGGACAAGGTGTGCGTGTCGGTATGCGGTGACGGTGGCTTCACGATGGTGCCGCATGTGCTGTGCACGGCGGTCGAGTACGACATTCCCGTCGTCTGGGTCGTGTGGAACAATTTCGCCTGGGGCGCCATCCGCGATCTGCAATATGCCTATTTCGACGGGCGGGAATACGGCACGGCCTTCTACCAAGGGCCCAACCAGGAACCGTACAACCCCGATTTTGCCGCCTGGGCGCGCGCGTCGGGAGTGGCTGGTCACACGGTAACCCGATCAGAGGACTTCGCCGGGACACTGGAGGCGGCGATCGCGTCGGGCAAGCCGGCGCTGATTGACGTGCATGTCGATGCCAACATCCGTCCTCCAGCGACCGGCGCCTGGGAATTGCCCCCGATTCCGCCCAAGGAGCCGGTTTTCGGCGCCCCGTGGCGGCCCTGAAATCAGAACAGAAAGAGGAGAATGACAATGAGTGAGAAACCGGCAGAAGGCTCAATCCGCAACATCGCCGAGGAGCCGTGGCAGCAGTTTCCCGGCCATTTCGGCAGTGCGCTATCCAAGGCGCTGGTGCATCCGGACACGACCGGGTCGCGGCAGCTTGACTACCGAATCTCCACCTATCAACCGATGGCCTATGTGGAGCGGCATGTGCACAAGGTTCAGGAACAGGTCTATCATGTGCTGGACGGCGAAGGACTGATGGAAATCGGGGACAAGAAGCAGGTTGTGCGCAAGCATGATGTCGTCTTCTTGCCGCCCGGGGTCTGGCACTCCATCACCAACACGGGTTTGGGCGATCTCACCTTCATTGTGGTGACCACGCCGCTCAAGGACGAATAGGCAGGGAAAAAGGCCATGGTCAGCGGCACGAAGAATAAGGAGGGGCGCGGCGGCATCCAGTCGCTGGAGCGCGCTGCCGCAATCCTCGACGTGGTGGCCGCGTCTCATGAAGGGGCCGCGCTGGCCGACGTGACGAGTCAAACCGGGCTGCACACCAGCACCGCATTTCACCTTTTGAAGACGCTGACCGACCTGAACCTGATCTCGCAAGACGAGGACACGCGCCGTTACCATGTCGGCAGTCGCGTGTTCACGCTGGCGGCGGGGGCGCTCGACGACAATCTGCTGCTGCGTCTCGGCCAGCCGATCCTGAACCGGCTCAGCGAAATGACGGGAGAGAGTGCGCACCTGGCCGTGCGATCGCGGCTCGACATCGTGTTGGTTGCGCGCACGGCGGCTTCAGGGATGCTGCAGATGTCGGAGCGGGCGGGGCTGGTACGGCCCGCCCATGCGACGGCCATCGGCAAGGTGCTTCTGGCGCATGTGCAGCCAGAGGAACAGACCAGGCTGGTTGATGAACTCGACCTGCGCGCTTTCACGCCCCAGACAATCACCAGAAAGGCGAAGTTGCGCACTGAACTCGAAACGGTTCGCCGCACCGGCGTCGCGCATGACCGCTGTGAGTTCGATGGCGAAGTCCGCTGTGTGGCGCTGCCGGTATTCGATTTTGCCGGCAGGTGCGTCGCTGCCATCGGAATATCGGGCCCGGTGTGGCGCATGTCGGAAGCAAAACTCAAAGAGGTGACCGATGCGCTGGCTGCGGCATCTTCCGAACTGAGCACTGCGCTCGGTTATTCGGCGGCTTCAGTCGCGGAATAGGCTTCAGTCTCGCCCTTGCGTTTGCGCGCGCCGGGTCCGCCGGGAATGGCTTCGAAGCCGCTCCAACGCGTGTCGGCGATGAGCATGCGCGCGGCTTCCTTAAGTTCTCCGGCCACAACGGCTGCTGCCGTTGTCAAACGCTCGGGAGGCAGGAGACAAAGGAAATTTCGGCGGCGGAAATGCGCGTCCGAAATTCTGAGGCAGCGCCAATGCCGGCCCTTGGGGCCTTCCTGCATCACCGCACCCATCGGTTTGATGGTGGCGCCGATGTGGTCGTAAACGCAGTTCATCAACAGCGCGAGCGAGTCGATCTCGGTCACCACATTGGTGCCGAGTCCCCGGTTCTCGAACTCGGCGGCAATGCGTTGGCGCAACCCGTGGGAACTCGTGGGCAGGATCAGGGGCAATTGGGCGGCCTCGGCGATGGTGATCGTGGTCTTGCCCTTGGGGACAAGGGGACTGTCGTCGGGTACGATGACGAACAGTTCCTCGACCAGCAGCGGTTCGATGGTGAGTTCGGCCGAAATTTCGCTGGTGAACACGACTGCCAAATCGAGTTGGTCCAGCCGCATCAGGTCGCCTATATGTCCGCTCATGCCTTCCACGACGTTGAGCATAATGCTGGGATAGCGCTCGCGGATACGTTTGACGAGGGTCAAACCCAACGCCGAGACTGTGGTGGCGGGGAGGCCGACAGTGACCATGCCCTGGATGGCGCCGGCCTCGTTGCGGGCAATGGACAGCGCCTGATCGAGCTGACGCAGCATGAAGCGGGCGTGGTGGTAAAGCGCCAGTCCATTGTCGGTGGGCGTTACACCCTTGGACGAACGGTGAAGCAGCGCCTTGCCAACCTGGTCTTCGAGCTTGGCCAGTTGCTGGCTCAATGCAGGCTGCGCGATGTGAAGCTGGCGGGAGGCCTGCGACAGACTTCCGCTCTCCACGATCTGCACGAAATACTTGAGTTGGCGCATGTCCATAATGGCCGCATCAAACGCCAGTCGGGCCTATAAGTCCAGCTTATACCCTCCGTCGCTATTTCATATTTCCGCTTCCACCGGGGCTTCTCTAGTGTCCGGCTGACCCAGACCGACCCGGGCAAAGACCCGCCGGACTGAGACACATGCCGTCGTTCAAATAGGGGAGGAACTATTATGACGAAGCAAAAAACCGGGGCCCTGGAGGGACTTGGCACCATCAGTCGCAGACATGCTCTCAAGCTCGGTGCGGGTTTCGCGCTGACCGGGCTGGCCATGCCGTCGATAGCGCGGGCGCAGTCGAGCGCCATCAAGATCGGTCATCTGACACCAAAGACAGGCTTTCTGGGCGCGCTCGGCGACTATGCCACTCAGGGTATTTCGCTGGCGGTTGACCAGATCAACGCCGCGGGCGGAATTGGTGGCCGTCAGCTCGACCTGATGAGCGAGGACTCGATAAATCCGGATACCGGCACCACCAAGGCGCAGCGCATGATCGAGCGCGACAATGTCGACTTCCTGATCGGCGAAATCAGCTCGGCAACCGCGCTGGCCATCTCGCAGGTGGCGACGCGCAACGAGAAGCTGTTCATTGCGGTTGGACCGCGGTCTGACGTGCTGCGTGGTGCCAGCTGCTCGAAATACATGTTCTGCACCGACATCCCGAACACTGTGATGGTCAACGCCGTGGGCACGGCCATCAAGGGCCAGGGTCTCGTGGACGGCAAGCGCTTCATGACGTTGACCGCCGACTATGTGTTCGGCCACGACCTTCTGGCTGCCGCCAAGAAATTCTTCGACGCCAACAATGCGACACTGGTGACCGACGAACTGGTGGCGACCGACGTGACCGACTTCAGCCCGTTCCTGATCAAGGTGCGCCAGACCCAGCCTGACGTGGTCTGTCTGAACCTTGCCGGCAACCAAGTGACCAATTTCGTCAAGCAGTATGCTGAATTTGGCCTGCCGTTCCCCACAGTTGGCTTCAACCTGAACACGGCTGACGCCTGGGCGGCGGGGCTTGGCAATCTCGGCGGCACCTGGCCGACCCCGTGGTACGACACGATCGAAACCGATGGGTCTCAGGCCTATGTTTCGGCGTTCCAGGAAAAATACGGCCGCATGCCGGAAAACCATTCGTGGATCTCTTTCGTGGCCATGCACATCATGGCCAAAGCGATGACCGAGACCGGTTCGACGCAGACTGAAGAGCTGATTGAGTATCTGGAATCCGGGGCCAGCTTTGACCTGTTGAAATACCGTGATGGCTATTTCCGCAAGGGCGATCACCAGCTGATCCAGGAAGCCTTCTCCTTTTCGGTGGATGACGGTGCCGCCAACGAGCATGACATGATCGTGCTCGGCGATGCCGTGCCGGGTGAGGGTGTTGATCTGGAAACGATCTTCCCCACGGTTGAAGACGGCGGTTGCGTGATCTGACGCAACTGAAGTGCCGGGCCGGCCTGTGCTGGCCCGGTTTCCCTTTCGGCTGTTCTCTCCTTGAGGGAACCGGCAAGAAGTAACAGAAGAACATGCAGTTCGTTTTTTTGCTTGAGCAGGTGGTCAACGGCCTGGTTCTGGGCGGCTATTATCTGCTGATTGCGTTGGGTCTTTCGCTGATTTTCAGCGTCGGCGGCGTCGTCAACCTGGCGCATGGAGCCTTTTATGCGCTCGGTGCCTATGCCGCGGTCACGCTGGGCCGGTATATCGGATTTGCGCCGGCGGTGGCCATTTCGCCGGTGCTGGTGGCGCTGCTCGGCATTGCCTTTGAGCGGTTCATTCTAAGGCGTTTCTACAATCAGGATCCGATTCTCAGCCTTTTGGTGACATTCGGGCTGGCAATGATCGCTGAACAGTCCATCCGCATGATCTGGGGCGCGGCACCGCTGCCCGCCAGCATGCCGGCAGAGTTGCGCGGACCGGTAATGGTCGGCGAATTCCTGTTCTCCCGCTACCGGCTGATCATGCTTTTGATCGTCTGCGTTGTTCTCAGCGGTATCTGGCTTTTGCTCAACAAGACGGCATTTGGCCGGGTGGTGAGGGCCGGCATCCAGCAGCCCGACATGGTCGCTGCGCTCGGCATCCGCCTTCAGCCCTACATGACGGCAGTCGTCATGCTGGGCGTGGGGATTGCAGCGCTGGGTGGGGCGCTGTTTGCACCCATCACCATCGTTCACCCGGCGATGGGAGCGGAAATCATAACCGTTGCCTTCGTGGTGGTGATCATCGGGGGCCTCGGCAGTTTCTGGGGCGTTGTCGCCTCGGCGCTTCTGGTCGGCGTGGTGCGAGGGGTGACCATTCATTTCGTGCCGGCCGCGGGCGAGGCCTCCATGTATGTGCTGATGTTTCTCGTGCTGCTTTTGCGGCCGCGGGGCCTGTTGGGCGAATCCATCGAGAAGTTTGAGAAATGAACCTGGGTCCCTTGCAGAGATATCAGCCGCTTCTGATCGCCGCCGTTGCACTGGTGCTGCTTCCCTTCGTCATGCCTGTCATCGGGTTGACGGTGAACACGGCTACCGTGATCGTGTTCCTCACGATCGCCGTGCTCGGGCTCAACATGATGATGGGCTATACCGGCCTGGTGTCATTTGGGCACGGAGCATGGTTTGGCATCGGCGCTTACGCGGCGGCCATCTCTCAGCGCAACTGGTTCCCCGACACGATTTTCTTGCCGATCCTTTTCGCCATGGTTTTCGTGGCGGGCCTGTCGCTTCTCGTCGGCGCGCTGATGCTGCGCCGGCGGGGGGTGTACTTTGCGCTGATGACGCTGGCGCTGTCCGCCTTGACCTACACGATCAGCTTCCGCTGGACGGAACTGACCGGCGGTGAGGACGGGCTGGGTGGGCTCAGCCGGGGCGGCCTCGGTCCCATCGATTTTGATGATTCCGTGGCCTTCTACGTTTTCGTCGCGATCGTCGGGTTCGCCGTGCTCTATGCGTTGATGCGCATCGTGCGGTCGCCATTCGGCCATACGCTGGTGGCGATCCGGGAGAACCAGGAGCGCGCGACATTCCAGGGCTATGCAGTCAACCGCTACAAGCTGGCGGTGTTCGTACTGTCAGCCACGGTCACGGCGCTGGCCGGGTCACTGTCTGCGTTCCAGCACTATATCGCCACCGCCGAGGCCACCTCGGTCGAATTCTCGGGCGAATTGTTGGCAATGGTTGTGATCGGTGGCATGCACAGCCTGCTTGGACCGGCCGTGGGCGTCGTTTTCTACATCGTGTTTAGGGAACTGCTGTCGATCTGGACGTCGGACTGGCTGTTCTGGTTCGGCCTGATCTTTGTGGCCTTCATCATGTATTCGCCGGGTGGGATCGTCGGCGTGTGGAACGTGCTGCGCAAGCAGATCTGGCCCGAGCCTTCGGAATCGGCCGCCATGAGCCGCCGCAAGATCTATGAGGGGCTACCGCTGCCCGAGTTCCTGAAGCCTGAAAAGGTGCCCGGCAACGTACTCGAGGTTGAAGGGATTTCGAAAAACTTCGGCGGATTGCAGGCGGTCAGGAACGCCAGCCTGACAGTGAAATCGGGAGAGATCCACGCTCTTATCGGCCCCAACGGTGCGGGCAAGACCACCTTGTTCAACCTGATTTCGGGAAGGTTCACACCCAACGGCGGCCAGGTGCGGTTGCACGGCAAGGCCATTCAGGACCTTGATGCGGATGCGATTTGCCAGAGTGGGCTGGCGCGCTCGTTCCAGATCACCAATCTGTTTGAAGGACTGAGCATTTATGAAAACCTGCGGCTGTCGGCACAGGCGCGGCATCCGGCCAGGTTCAACTTCTGGCGCGATGTCGACAGTTTTGACGACATCAACACCGATACCGACGCGCTGATCAAGTTCCTCGGGCTCGAAGGTATCGAGGACATCAAAGGCGGTGATCTCTCCTACGGCGGGCAAAGGCTAGTAGACCTCGGCATCGCGCTCGCCTCGAAGCCGCAGGTGTTGCTGCTTGACGAGCCGCTCGCTGGTTTGGCCGCGGCCGAGCGGGAGCGGGTCACACGACTGATCAGGATCGCGGCGGAGAACATCCCCGTTCTGATCGTCGAACATGACATCGACCGGGTGCTCGATTTCTCCAATGACGTCACGGTCATGAACGAAGGCGAGGTGCTGGTCACCGGCGATCCCGAGGCGATCCGCGCCAACAAGCAGGTGCAGGAAGTCTACACCGGTACCGGCACACCGGCGGTGGTCGGGCGCTCGGAGGCCGGTTCGGCCGATGCGAAGGTGTTGCTCAGGGCCGACAAGGTGAACAGTTTTTATGGCAAGAGCCACATCCTCAATGATGCCTCGCTGGACATCCGGCAGGGCGAGATCGTGGCGTTGCTTGGCCGCAATGGCGCGGGCAAGTCCACTTTCCTGAAGACAATCGTCGGGCTGGTGACGCCGCGCTCGGGCACGATCGAATTCGAAGGGCACAACCTTGCCAAGATGCCGGCGCCTGACATTGCGCTAGCGGGCGTGGGCTACGTACCGCAGGGCCGGGGCATTTTCGCCGGCATGACAGTGGCCGAGAACCTGGGGCTCGGGCGGCTGGCGCGGGAGACCGATGGCAGCAACGGCGTGGTGTGGAGCGAAGAACGTATCCTTGAGATGTTTCCCAGGCTTGGCGAACGGTATCGGGCGCATGCAGACTTCTTGTCGGGCGGCGAACAGCAGATGCTGGCCGTGGCCCGTGCCCTGTCAGGCAATGTGCGCCTGCTCTTGCTTGACGAACCTTTCGAGGGGCTGGCCCCGGCGATCACCGAGGAACTGTTTACGGTGTTCGACCGGCTGCGGCAGGAACTGCCGATCCTGATCGTGGAGCACAATCTCGATCTGGTGCTGGCGCTGGCAGACCGGGCCTTCGCGCTTGAGCGCGGGGCGGTGTTCCATGAGGGGCCGGCTGCCGACCTGCTCAACAACCTCGACTACCGCAAACAGATCCTTTGGCTGTGAGTCATGCGTGAAGGGGATTTCAGATGAATGATGCAACACGTCAGGACCGGCACGCCACGGCCACAAGTTCGGTGTTCCAGCTCCTCTCCGGCGGGGCGTGGGTCGGTGGTGCGGGCACGGCTGTTCCCGTGCTCGACAAATACCGGCTCACGCCTTTCGCCGAGGTGAGCTACGCCACCGCCGCCCAGGTGGACGCGATGGTGACGGCGGCGCAAGTTGCATTTGAAGGCACGTCGCTTTCGGCGCATGGACGCGGTGACGTGCTTGATCGCGCTGCAGGGCTTGTAGCCGAGCGGGTCGCGGATTTTGTGCGGGTCATGCAGATGGAGGCGGGGTTCACGACCTCCGACGCCACCGGCGAGGTCAACAGGTGTGTGCAAACGCTGCGTCTTTCGGCGGAAGAGGCGCGTCGTCTCTCAGGTGAGATGATCCCGCTTGAGGGCGCTCCGGGACAGTCGGGGCGGATGGGGTTCACCCTGCGTGTGCCGCTGGGGATTGTGGCAGCGATCACACCCTTCAACTCGCCACTGAATACGGTGGCGCACAAGATCGCCCCGGCCTTTGCAGCGGGAAATGCAGTCATTCTGAAGCCGGCCTCGTCGACGCCCGGTACTGCCTGCCTTCTGGCCGAGATTTTGGTCGAGGCCGGGATGCCGGAAGGGCTTTTGTCGGTGCTGCATGGCAGCGGCGAAGTTGTGCAGCATCTGCTCGCGGACGAGCGCGTGCGGTTTTTCGCCTTCACCGGCAGCACAGAAGTGGGCCGCAAGATCCAGCACGTGGCGGGCCTGAGGCGCACGCAGATGGAACTGGGGTCTATTGCGTTTACGACGCTTTGTGCCGACGCGAACATGGACAAGGCGCTCGATAAGATCGTCAATGCAGGCTACCGCAAGGCGGGGCAGGTCTGCACTTCGGTGCAAGTCTTGATGGTGGAAGAGGCGGTGCTGACCGAGGTCACCGACCGGTTGACGCAGATGGTGTCAGACCTCAGCTATGGCGACCCGGCGGATGCGGATACGTTCATGGGGCCAGTGATCAGCAAAGGCGAAGCGGAGCGTATCGACAGCTGGATATCGGCGGCGGTTGATGCCGGAGCGAAAAAGCTAGTCGGCGGCGCCTGCAACGGTGCGATGATTCCGCCGACCTTGCTGACGGGGATCAGCGACCAAATGAAGATCGGATGCGCCGAGGTATTTGGCCCCGTCGTCTCGATCGTGCCTTTTGCCTCGTTCGACGAAGTGATTGCGCGGGTGAACGCCACGCCGTTCGGGCTGGCCTCCGGCATCTTTACCAACCGGCTTGATCGGGCCTTCGCGGCAGCGCGCCAGCTTCGGGTTGGCGGTGTGCATGTCAATGAAACGTCGAGCGCCCGTGTCGACATGATGCCCTATGGAGGGTCGAAAGACAGCGGGTTCGGCCGCGAGGGGCCGCGCTATGCGGTTCACGAAATGACTGAGGAGCGGATGATTTCGATCACCGCCGAATGACAGGTAGTCTAAGGAAATAGATATGGGAAACAAGATCGCAGTCGTGTTTGGCGGCTCTAGGGGAATTGGCGCGGCCAGCGTCGAGGCGCTGGCAAGGAACGGGTATGACGTGGCCTACACCTATGTGTCGGCGGCGCCCGACAAGCCCGTCGAGATCCCCGGTTCACGGGTCGAGGCGTTCAAGGTTGATATTGGCGAGCCCGACGAGATCGCCGGGATGCTGAAGTCGGTGGA
Source organism: Devosia sp. (assembly GCA_017794705.1). Lineage (GTDB taxonomy): Bacteria > Pseudomonadota > Alphaproteobacteria > Rhizobiales > Devosiaceae > IH3. Next base: position 2,801,301 of record CP051235.1, read on the forward strand.
GGACAGCTTTGGCGCGGCACCGGACCTGATATTTGCCAATGCGGGGGTCAATGTGCCGCCGGGCCCCATGGCGCAGTTCGACGCCGGAAATTTCCGCGGGCTGGTCGAGGTCAATATTGTCGGCGCCTTCAACATACTGCAGGCGGCGGCGAGAGCAATCGCCGACAAAGGTGCGATCGTCGCCACAACCACTTCCATGGTGCGGATGGCCATACCCGGCGTGGCGCCCTACACGGCGTCGAAAGCGGCGGTCGAGGTGTTTGTCCGGTCCATGTCCAAGGAACTGGCTGGCCGCGGCGTGCGGGTGAACGCGGTAGCGCCTGGCCCGGTTGATACGGACCTGTTCCGAGCCGGCAAGGATGATGCAGCAGTGCAGCGGTCGGCCGGATTGAGTGTGTTCAACCGGGTTGGCCGGCCAGAGGAAGTGGCAGAGGTTGTGGTGTTTCTCGCCTCCGACAAGGCGTCCTGGATCACCGGCCAGATCATCCAGCCGAATGGCGGCATGGTGTGACCTGGCGTTCAGGACTGACCGGGTTCCCACCAGCTGATCGGATGGTCGAGGAAGCTTTGGCGCTCCGCAAGCCTGTCATGCAAGGCGGCGAGTTTCGGGGTCTGGTCGCGTGGCCAGTCGATCTCAAGCGGGCGGTGGGTGACAAACATCAGGTGGCAGATCAGGAAGATGTCCTGAACTGAAAGCTGGCTGGGGAAGAATCCGGATTGATCGTCTGGCAATTGCGTGTCCAGCCAGGTCAGCATGCGGGTGACGCGCTCGCCGTTGCGGGCAAGGAATGAATTGTCGTGGATCGTGGTGCCGGCCCAGCGGCTCTGGGAGACGGTGACGACGCTTGTCCCGAGGGTCTGGATGGCGGCGAACAGGCAGCGGTCCTCCCATTCGTGCCGCGGGCGCCAAATCGAAGTGGCCAGTGCCTGATCGCCCGTCTGGATTGATTTCGGTCCGTAAGTTGTCAGCAGGTATTCGGCGATGACCGTGCTGTCCAACAGGGTGCGATTGCCATCCTTGAGCGCCGGCACCTGCAGGGTGGGCGACCATTGGGCACGGGTTTCGGCGCTATCGCCGCGTCCGGCAAGTTGTCGGGTCCAATCCAGACCCAGTTCGTCGAGCAGGATCTCCAGGGCGCGTCCAAAGGGTGAGGCATCGGTTGTGTAGAGGATGAGGCTCATCGATGACTGCTATTCGTGCCCATGAGTTACCGGACGGTCGAGCTTGCGTTCTGCGGCGTAGATGACCAGCGCGCCGAACCGGTAGAGCCCGTGTACGAACTTGCCATAGGGCATGGACAGGAACAGGGCAAACACGACGCCGAGATGCAGGGACAAGAGGATACCCATAGCTGGGGTCTCGCGCAGCAACATCAGCAACAGGCCGCTGAGCCCGGTGAGTCCCAGCGAAGCGATGAAGGCGACGTCCATGCCGAGGCTCTTCATATCCATCATCACCTCGTCACGCCGGAACTTCAGCCACAACAGGCCTGCTGCGCCGACGGTAAGGCCGATGCCGCCTGGAATGCCGAGCAGTTTTGGCAGTTCGAAATAGCTGTAGGGGGCGGGTTGATCGAACAGGTAGTGCAGCACCGTGCCTGAAATCGTCGAGGCGAAGCACAGCATGAAGCCGTAGAAGGTGAGGTGGTGAAACAGCCGCCGCCGGTCCGTTGGATACTCATCCTCGTTGTAACAGCCGACCCCGCCGCCATCGAGGTAGCGGAGGCTGGCGGCGTCCTTGACCGCCTGCCAGATGGATATGCCGGCCCCGGACCGGATGTCGCTGGCGCCGGTGTCGCGCCAGAAATTGATGAAGCCCATGACAAGCGCCAGCAAGGCATAGAGGCTGACGGCCATGAACAGGGTTGCCATAATATTGTGCGGCATCAGTCGGTAGAAGGAGCCGCCCTGGAAAAGGATCTCGGGATCGTGGGCGAGGGCGAACCCGGCGATGAAGCCGGCAAAGCCGAGTGCGGACAGCATGGCGATGACCAGCCCGTTGCGCTCGAACAGCGGCCGGAAGGCTTTCGGCCAGGCATAGGATTTGAACGATTGCGCCCGGACTTTCGCGAGGGTTCTGGGGACATTGACTTTGAATTCATGCGGAGGGGAGAACTGGCAATCGGTGTAGCAGGCGCCGCAGTTGTGACAGAGGTTGGCCAGATAATTGAGGTCGCCCTTCTCGAAGGACCGGCGCAGTTCCATGGCCGGAAACACTGCGCACAGCCCCTCGCAATAGCGACAGGAATTGCAGACGGTCATCAGCCGTTCGGCTTCCGTGAGGGCGTCAGTTTCTTGCATGGTCAGCTGCGCTTTCTCCGGCAATTCGTCCGAAGACGCTGCCAATGGTCATTCCGATGCCGGCGGCATAGCCCTGGCCGAGCACATTGCCGGCCATGATCTCGCCGGCCGCGAACATGTTTTCCGCACCGCTGCCGGAAGACATCAGCATGCGGGCCCGCTCATCCACCCTGGTGCCGAGATAGGTGAAGGTGATGCCGGGCCGGACGGGGTAGGCGTAATAGGGCGGCTGGTCGAGCTTGCGGGCCCAGTGGGTCTTTGGCGGGGACAACCCCTCGGTGCGGCAATCATCGAGATCCGTGTGATCAAAGGTGCCGGGTTGTACAGCGGCGTTGAAACCGGAGACCGTTTTCTCCAGTGCCTCTGCGGGAAGTTCGAGCTTTGCTGCCAGTTCGGCGATGCTGGGGGCGGAAATTGGCGGGAACAGCGAGGGCATGAACAGTTTCAGCGATTTGTCGTCGAAGATGATGTAGGCGATCTGGTCGGGCTGGGCCGCTACCAGCCGGCCCCAGATGGCGTAGCGCTTGGGCCAGACGTCCTCTCCTTCGTCATAGAAGCGTTCGGCGTTTTTGTTGACGACAATGCCGAACACGACGCAGTCGAGCCTTGTGATGATGCCGCCGTCATATTTGGGGGCGCGGGCGTCGATGGCGACGGCATGGCACTGGGTGGGGTCGCCGACCCCTTTTACGCCCTGATCGAGCAGCATCTTGAGCACTTCGCCGGTATTGTTGCGGGTGCCGCGGATGAGGAAATTGTCGGCGGGTGGTCCCCAGGATTGCCTCAGCCAGTCGATGTTGGATTCAAAGCCTCCCGCTGCGGCGACCAGCGACTTGGCGCGGATATCGACGGGGGAGCCGCCGACCATTGCGGTGGCTGATTGAAACCTGCCGCCGCTGACCTCGAGGCCGGTGACGGGAGCTTCGTAGTGGATGAGAACGCCGAGTTGTTCGGCAGTGCGGTAAAGGGCGTTCAGCATAGCGCGGCCGCCACCGAGGAAGAAGGAATTGGTGCGTCCGAGGCTGAGGGTGCCGCCGAGTGAGGGTTGGAAGCGGACGCCCTGATCGCTGATCCACTCCAGCATGTCCTTGGAGCGGGAGATCATGTGCTTTGCGAGGGGTTCATCGGTCCGGCCCTGGGTGACCCGCAACAGGTCGTCCCAGAATTCTTCCTCGGAATAGGGGCCGGTCAGGTGATCGTTGGCGCTGTCGTGGGCGCAGCGCATGTTGCGCGTATGGCGGGTGTTGCCGCCGCGCCAGAACTTGTCGGACTTTTCGACAAGGGTCACTTCGCTGCCGGCGCGGCGAGCACTAATGGCGGCACAGAGCGCGGCGTTGCCGCCCCCGATCACCAGCACATCCGTTTCCAATTCCCGCTGCATGAACGCCCCGTTCCGTTTTGTAATGGATTTTTGTATGCAATAGTATACTAAAATGCAAGAGCAGTGCGTTGCGGCAAGAACGGATGGCGACTATTTCAAAGGGAACGGGAGGGCAGGCGTGAGTCGCGACGCAAAAAGCAGCAATCTTGTCAAAGGCGCCGTGCCGCGCCGCGGACGCGGTGTGAATTCCCGGCGGTCGCAGGTCTACGAGATCCTGCTAGAGAGGCTGAAGTCGGGGGAGCTGCAACCGGGAATGCGCCTGCGGGAAGCCGAACTGGCCGACATGCTGGAGGTGAGCCGCACGCCGGTAAGGGAAGCGCTGGCGCGGCTGCAGGCGCGCGGACTGGCTGAACAGGGCGCCTCTGGCGTGGTTGTCGCGCAACTGACGCGGGCTCAGACATTCGAGCTTTACGCGATGCGCGCCGCGCTGGAAGGGACTGCTGCAAGGATGGCCGCGGAGAGCGCCACTTCCGTCGATCTCGACATGCTGAGGCTGACCGCGGAACGGTTCGCCGCGTCCGGACAGGGCGCCGCTAAGCTGGCAGAAACCAACAAGCAGTTTCACGATGTGATCGTGGCTTCGGCCCACAACCGTTACCTCGCCCGCATGCTGGCCGACTTGACCGACTCGCTGGCGCTTTTGCCCAACACCACCTTCGCCAAGCCGGGGCGGGCGACCGAAGCAGTTGATGAGCACCGGGCCATCCTTTCTGCCATCGAAACGCGCGATGCTGATGCGGCGGAGAATGCGGCGCGCCAGCATATCGAAAAGGCGCTGCAGGCAAGGCTGAGCTTGATGTTCGACTAAAGTTCGGTGGGTGGTTTGAATGAGCGCGTAATTGAGGATCGAGCTAAAGTACGTTGGTGCCAGCCAAGCACGTAATGTTCACAAATTCGACGCCGGAGACCGGAGATAGCCCAGCGCTACCAAAATCTTCGTGCACCGATCCGATGTATTAGGCAGAAGAGACTCGGTTGGTCGCGATTTAGTCGCGGGCCAAATGCAGACCGTTCGCGATAGTTCCGGTATGAACAAGCCAGATTGTCGCGATCAAGTGCGGAGGTCGGGCCGGATAGATGACATCGGCAAAGTGGCAAAATCGGACATGATCCCTGGTTTCAATTGCGGCGGTCCAGTGCAATTTGGTTGAAACCAAAATCTGATCGACTAGCTGGTGAGTGTCACCAGGTACTTCACCGCCAGCGCGTAGCCTTGCGCTCCAAATCCCGCCATCACGCTGTCGGCCCGCAAGGAGACGTAGGATTTGTGGTACATCTGCTCGCGCTTGTGGATGTTGGAGATGTGAAACTCAACTATCGGCCCTTCGAACATCTTCAGGGCATCAAGAAGCGCCAGTGACGTGAATGTGAAAGCGGCGGGATTGATGAGGATTGCCGAGGCTTCGTCGATTGCCTCGTGGACCCAGTTGAGTAGCTGTTCCTCGCTGTTGGTCTGACGAAACACGATGGCACGATCGCCTGCCGCTTCCCGGCAGATCTGTTCCACTTCCGCCAACGTGGTGTGCCCGTAAATTTCCGGCTCGCGCTTGCCGAGCCGGTTCAGATTGGGCCCGTTCAGAACATAAATGGCTTTGCTCATCGCTTGGTACTCCTAGCCGGCATAGCCGAACTGACGCGGCAGCCAGAGAACGAAATCGGGGAAGAAGGTCATGAACATCAGCGCGCAGATCAGCACACCGAGGAAAGGCAGCACCTCCCGAACGATCCGCCGAAGAGGTGCGCCAGTGATGTTGTTCATGACGAAAAGCAGCAAACCGTAAGGCGGTGTGACCAGCCCGATCATGATGTTGACGACGACAACCACGCCGAAGTGAACGAGGTCGATCCCCAAGGCTTCGGCGGTTGGGATGAACACCGGCACGATGATCAAAATGATGGCCGTGCCTTCCAGCGCGCATCCGAGCACCAGAAGGATCAGGTTGACGAGCAGCAGAAAGGTGATCGGGCTGAGCTCGATGGAGGTCATCCATGCGCTCATTGACTGCGGGATGTTTTCTGCCGTCACAACATAGTTGAAGACCAGCGCCCCGGCGATCAGCATGCCGATCGAGGCCGATGAGCGGGCGCTGTGCAGCACTGATCCGTAGAAGCTTTTCAAACTAATGCTGCGATAGAGCACAATGGAAATGATCAGCGCATAGAATCCGGCCACGGCGGCGGCCTCGGTGGGCGTGGTGACGCCGCCGTAAATACCGACCATCAGCACCACGGGCATCATCAGCGCGGGCAGGGACCTCCAGGTGATCAGCGGCAGCTCACGCAATGGAGTAGGTTCTTCAACCGGGAAATTCCGCCGCTTTGCCGTCAGGGCAATCAGCACCATCATTGACAGCCCCATCAAAAGGCCCGGCAACACCCCGGCAAGGAACAAGAACCCGATTGAAGCGTCAGAAACCAGCGCGTAGAGCACCATGGGGATCGAAGGCGGGATGATCGGTCCGATCACCGCCGAGGAGGCCGTCAGGGCGGCAGCAAATGCCGTTGGATACTTGCCGTCGCGGATCATCAGGTGGGTCATCATTTTGCCCGTGCCGGCCGCATCGGCAATAGCGGAACCGGACATGCCGGCAAAAATGATGGACTGCAGCACATTCACCTGGGCCAGCCCGCCACGGAACCGGCCGACAACCGCGTTGCACCAGTTCAGGAGCCGTTCAGACAGCGAGCCGTTGTTCATCAGTTCCGCCGCCAGCACGAACAGCGGCACCGCGAGGATAATGTAGTTCTGATACATGCCGTTGAGCAGCTGTTCAGCGGCGATCCCCATGTCCTGCCCACGCACCAGCAGGTAAAGGATCGAGCCGCACAGCATCGATACCCCGATGGGGAGCCCGAGGATGGCCAGTCCGCTGATGACAACCAGCGCGATGGAAAAGGGGCTGGCCAAATTCATATGTGCGTATCCGCGTCATGCGCGGACGGCTCTTCATCCGCGCTCTCGCCGAACACGGCCTGCCAGCTGAGATAGAAATATCGCATGATCATCGCCACGGCGAAGACGATGTAGATCGAATAGAGATAGTCGAAACGCACATCGAGATAGGCGGTTTTTTCCACTTTCATGAAGGTCACATAGTCCCACATCGCCGGCAGCGAATAGACAAACAGCGCAAGCAGCGTCAGCCCGGTGACCAGCGTGAACGTGCGTCTCACGCGGCCCTTGGTGGCGCCGTAAATCACGTCGAACCGGATCTCTTCACTCTCTCTGACGACGAATGCGGACCCGAACAGCACCAGCCAGACCCACATGAAGGCGCTCAGTTCGTGGGTCCAACCCAGCGGCAGGTTGATCACATACCGGAAGATGATTTGCAGAATGAAGGTGAAGAACATAGTTGCCAGCATCAGCGCCAGAATGTTCTCGGCGCGCCGGTGAAGCCATTGGCCGGCTTTGGTCAGACGTGGCGGCATGGTGTTTCCCCGCGGCCCGGTTCAGTTCAAGTGAGCAAGGTAGGTCAAGTTGCCTCGAAAAAGACCGCGGCGGCACTGCGCCGTCGCGGTCCCCAGTTTCAGGAGGAACTGTGACTACAGCGCGTTGATGCGGTCAACCACACCTTCCGGCCAATCGGCCGCCAGGTCGGAGTTGAGATACATTTCCTGGGCGTGGGCGCGGAAGGCCTCGACGTCAGGTGTATTGATCTCAAGCCCGTTCTCTTCAAAGAACGCACCGAGCTCGGCTTCGCGGGCGAGGTGCTGGTCCTGGCTCCACTGGATGGCGTCGAGGGCGGCGGCCTCAAAAGCGGCCTGTGTTTCCGCGTTCATCGCATTCCAGGCGTCGCTGGAAATGGTCAGCAGGTCATAGCCGATGAGGTGCGAGGTCAGGACAATCTGGTCCATGACTTCGTAGAACTTCATGTTCTCGACGTTCGGGAACGGATTGTCCTGGCCATCGATCGCGCCCGTTTGCAGGCCGGTATAGACTTCGGCATAGGCCATAGGCGTCGGGTTCGCCCCGAGCGCGGTGCCGAGGAACTGCCACGCATCACCACCGGGCATGCGCAGCTTCACGCCGGCCATGTCAGCTGGTGTGTTGACTTCCTTGTCGATACGCAGCCCGACCTGACGCGTGCCGAAGTAGGTGGGGCCAAGAATGTGCACACCCAACTGGTCTTCAGCCATGGCCTTGAATTCTTCACCCACTTCGCTGTCGAAGAAGGTGCGCAGGTGATCGGCGTCACGGAACAGGTAGGCCGATGTCAGCACGGACCAGGCCGGGATCTGGTTGGAAATATCCTGCGGAGCAATATTCCCCAATTCGAGATTGCCGCGCTGCAAGGCGACGAGCTCGGTGCCCTGCGCGAACAGCGTTCCACCGTAATAAAGCTCAAGGTTGAAGTCTTCGGAGACGGCTTCAGCCAGTTGCTGCATCATTTGTGCCCGGATGTCCTGCTCGGAAAACACGGCGGAAAAGCGCAGTGTTTCCTGAGCTTGCGCGGCCACAGAGCCAAACAGGGTGGCCAACGTCAGTGCGCCGGCCATCACGGCGCGGCGGTTAAGTTCCAGTTTCATCTTAATCCTCCCAAGGATCCAGTTTGTATGCCACTTCCTGTGGCAGCCAACAGGGACAGCGTGCTTCACTGTCTCGTTGCATAGTGAACTAACTGTTTCGTTCAGTCAAATCCCAAGCACACTTTGTGTGGGGAAAGAGGCTTCGACAGGTGAAATCTTTTTCATCATACGAAATAGAATTCATATGATAAACAGATTTTTGACTGGGGGAATAGAAACTGATATCGGCTGCGAGGGCGGGAGGCGTGGCAGATGATGGAAGCCGAAAAAGAAACTTCAAGTGTGGGTGAAGCCGCGTTCGTGGCGATCCGGGCCGACATCATCAATGGCCGATTGCGACCTGGCGAAAGGTTGCGCCTCGAGGCAATCAAGTCCCGGTATCAGGTCAGCGTCAGCACCTTGCGCGAAATTCTCAATCGTCTGACCACCGAAGATCTGGTTGTCGCTGAAGGGCAGCGCGGTTTTCAGGTCTGTGCCGCGACGGAGGCGAATCTCAGGGAAATCGGAGATGTACGCCTGCTCCTCGAAAACCACGGCCTGTCACTTTCCCTGCGCGACGGCGACCTGGAGTGGGAGGGAAGGGTTGTTGCCTCCTATCACAAACTGGCAAAGATCGAGCAGGCACTGTTGGAAGGGAACAAGGACCGCACTCCTGAATGGATCCGTTATGACTGGGCCTTTCATCAGTCCATGGTATCGGCATGCGGCTCCGACTTGCTCATGAACATGCTATCCTCGGTGTTCGACCGCTTCATGCGATATCACATGCTTGCCGTCAGTTTCAGGGGGGCCGCGGTATCCGCCGACCACAAGCGCTTGTTCGATCTTGCAATGGCCCGCGATGTGGCGGGCGCCCAAAAAGTGCTTGCCGCGCATGTCAACGGTGGCATCGAGCACATACTTGGCTCCGGCAGAATCGTTTGACGCGCGTCGCCTAAGCACCGCCATCCATCGCGATTGCGCAGAAGCGCCACTCGTTCACAGATGCGCTTGACTGCTCATGGATAGCAGCCGTTTTTGCGCCGCCAGCCGGAACTGGGCGTTGGCGGCGCCGTATCCGGCATAGCCCTCGCGACGTTCGACGATCTCGAAGAAAAAGCCCTCACCGTAGTTGGGGCTGTAGAGCTGGAAGAATTCGCCGTTCGCATCCCGGTCGTAGAGGATGTTGTGCTGTTTCAGCCGATCGAGGAGAGGTTCGTCGAGGGCGAAGCGGGCGTCGAGGTCGTCATAGTAGTTGGGCGAAATGGAGAGCGGCTTGAAGCCGTTCTTCTCAAGCGCTTCCGCGGTGGCGAACATGTCGTTGGTGGCGAAGGCCAGATGCTGTACCGCAGAGCCGAACCGCTCGGAGATGAAATGGCCGGCCAGCGTCTTGGTGCTCTGGGCACCGTTCAGGCTGAAGCGCAATGAGCCTTCCTCGTTTTCGATAACCTGAGACCGGATGAGCCCACCGGGGTCGACCATGTCGACCATTGGCGCTTTTTCGGTCTTGAAGATCGAGGTGTAGAACAGGAGCCAGGTCAGAAGCTCTTCATAGTTCATGGTCTGGGCAAGGTGGTCGAGGCGGGTGAGGCCGACCGGATTGACCGGTTCAGGCGCCGGGTCGACCTCGAAATCGATCTCCCAGATGTTGGCCAGTTCGGTCTTCTTGTCGATGAAATGCATGATGCCGCCGCCAACACCACGGATGGCTGGGATCTCGAGTTCGCCAGGGCCGATGGCCTGACTGAAGGGAACCCCGCCAAGCGCCCGGGCGCGGGCGACCGTGGCCGCCGCATCCTCGACGCGCAAGCCGATGTCGCAGACGCCGGTGCCGTGCACGAGATAGGAGGAATGGGCAAAGCCCTCATCCTCGGTGTTGATCAGGATGTTGATGTCGCCCTGGCGCCAGAGGGTGACATCCTTTGATTTGTGCGCCCCTGATCGCGCGAAGCCCAGGGTCTGCAGCAGGCCGCCGATGTCGGCGGCATCGCTTTCGTCGGCGGTGAATTCGACGAATTCGACGCCGGAGACCTCGATACGGTCGGGCATGTGCGGCACATCCATGCGCACTTCCGGTTCAAGCCGCTTCACCCGGTCCATCAGGTAGGTAAGCGAGCGATGGCCATCGACCGAGATCGCCTTCGGCGAGCCGCCGCGAAACTGGTCGTTGAAGATTTCCAGCGACAGCGTGCCAGCGTACCCGGTGGAAGCGACCGCACGCATGAAGTCGACAACGGGCAGATCGCCCTCGCCCGGCATATTGCGGAAGTGCCGGCTCCAGTAGAGCAGATCCATGTCGATGAGCGGCGCATCGGCCAACTGCACGAAGAAGATCTTGTCGGCAGGGATAGAGCGGATCGAATTGACGTCGATCTTGCGGGCCAGAGTGTGAAAACTGTCGAGGATCAGGCCGACATTGGGATGATTGGCGCGTCGCACGATTTCCCAGGCGTCGCGATGATCGTTGATGTGCCGGCCCCAGGCCAGTGCTTCGTAGCCAACCCGGACGTCGTGTTTCGCCGCCAGTTCCCCCAGCTCAGCGAAATCATCGGCAGCGCGGTCGATGCCGCCGAGTGACAGGGGTGAAACATTGGAGCAGATCAGCACCAGGTCTGTGCCCAACTCGTTCATCAACTCGAACTTGCGCTCAGCGCGGTCGAAGGCCCGGGCACGTTGCGGTTCGGGCATGCCTTCGAAATCACGGAAGGGTTGGAACAGGAAGATCTCCATACCCTGATCGCGCACCATTTGGCCGACTTCGGCAGGCCTGCCGTCAAAGGCCAGGAAATCGTTCTCGAAAATCTCGATGCCGTCAAAACCGGCCGCCGCGATGGCAGCCAGCTTTTCGGGGAAATCGCCGCTGATGGAGACGGTGGCAATTGAGGTTTTCATGAGCCTATCCCTGATAACCGAGGAGACGCGGCACGAAGAGCACCAGATCGGGCAGGAAGGTAATCGCCACCAGCGCCACAAGCAGTGCTGCAATGAACGGCCAGATGTCGCGCACGATGGCGCCGAGTGGCTGTTTGGTGATGTTGGCCACTATGAACAGCAGTAACCCATAGGGCGGCGTCACCAGCCCGATCATGCCGTTGACAACCGCGATCACACCGAAGTGGACGGGATCGATGCCCAGCGCGAGTACGGTGGGAATGAAGATGGGTACAACAATCAGAAGGATTGCGCCGCCCTCGAGGATGCATCCCAGGATCAGGAACAGGATGTTGATGACGATCAGGAATGTGATCGCGTTCAAATCGAACTGCTGAATGAAGCCTGCCAGCGCGTTGGGGATGTTTTCGCGGGTAATGACGAAGTTGAAGGCGAGGGCTCCGGCGATGAGGATGCCGACCGTGGCAGTGGAGCGGGCTGAATTCAAAAGGGTCTGGTAGAACTGACCCGCTTTGACTGACCTGTAGAAGACGACCGAGACGGTCAGCGCGTAAAAGGCGGCAACGGCCGCGGCCTCGGTGGGCGTCATCACGCCGCCGTAGATCCCGCCCAGCAAAATGGCAGGCAGTAGCAGCGCCGGAAACGCACGGACAGTGATGCCGGGCATCTGGCTCAACGGCACGGCTTCGTCGGTCGGGAAATTGCGGCGGCGGGCGATGATGAAATTCATCACGGCGAGCATGAAGGCCATGAGCAGGCCGGGAACGATACCGGCGGCAAACAGGTAGCCGATGGATGTGTCTGAAACGAGCGCATAAAGCACCATCGGGATGGAGGGCGGGATGATCGGCCCGATGGTGGCCGAAGCGGCGGTGATGGCCGCGGCATAGCTGGGCGTATAACGGCCGTCCTTGGTCATCATGTTGATGATGATGCGGCCCATCCCGACGGCGTCGGCCACCGCGGAACCTGACATGCCGGAAAAGATCAGGCTGGACAAAATGTTGACGTGCCCCAGCCCGCCCCTGAAGCGGCCAACCAGCGCCTGGGCGAAGCGCAACAGGCGGTCGGCAAGCGAGCCGATGTTCATGATGTCGGCTGCGAGAATAAACAACGGGATGGCCAGCAAGGTGTAACTGTTGAACAGAGCCTGAAGCACGGTCTCGGCCGCTATCGAGGTGTCAAAACCGCGCAGGCCGAGAAATACGATCGATCCGACCAGCATGGAAATGCCGATCGACTGGCCGATAATGGCCAGCACCACGATCAGTGTGATGGTCACGGCAAACGGATCAAACATTTTCGATCGTACCCGCGGATTGATGAACCGGCGTGTCGTAGCCCTTGTTGACGAAGGCGCGCCACACATTGAGGAGGCTGCGTACGATCACCGCCAGAACGAACGGGACGTAGATCGAGAACACCAGGTTGAACGGAATGCGCATGAAGGCCGTGCGTTCGATCTTCATGAACTGCACATAGTCGTAGGCCTTGGGCAGGCTCCAGATAAGCACGCCGGCGACGATGAGATTGGAAACCACATCCATGGCCCGACGCATGCCGATGGGTACCGCGAGATAGAGTAGATCGAGCTTGATCACTTCGACGTCGCGGACGACGAAGGCATAACCGAATAGAATGCCCCACAACCAGGCAATCGCGACATATTCAACGGTCCAGCCGAGCGGCAGACCGAGCAGGTAGCGAAAAACAATCTGGATGAGGAATGTGATGAACATGGACGCCAGCAACAGGGCGATCAAGTTCTCGGCGCGATGCTTGAACCAGGCCAGAACCGAATTGAGAGCAGACATTCACACTCCTCATTGGAAAAGGTGCCGGCGGCGGCTTGCACCGCCGCCGGACACTGGGAGACCGGACTTTTCTAGAGCCCGTTGATCACGTCCAGCAGACCTTCCGGCCAGTCGGCGGAGTACTGCGAGTTCATGTAGTAGTCGAGCACGTGGTTGCGGAAGGCTTCCTTGTTCGGCTCGTAGACCTTGAGGCCTTCGCCGACGAAGAAGTCGACCAACTCGGCTTCCTGGTCCAGCGTTGACTGGTCAAGTGCGTTCTGGAAGTTCAGGGCGCATTCCTGGACCTTGGCCTGCTGGCCCTCAGTCAGCGAGTTCCACTTCTCAAGACCGATGGAGAACTGGTTCGCTGCGATCAGATGGCCGGTCAGAATGATCTGGTCGGTAACTTCGTAGAACTTCATGGCCCGGTCCGCCGGTAGGGGATTGTCCTGTCCGTCGATCGCGCCGGTCTGCAGGGCGGTGTAGACTTCGGTGAAGGCCAGCGGGGTGGGGCTTGCGCCGAGCGCCTCACCGACGAACTGCCAGCCTTCGCCGCCCGGCATGCGCAGCTTGATGCCAGCCAGATCTTCAGGGGTCATGACTTCGCGGTCGCCGCGAATGTTGACGTGGCGCGTGCCAATATAGGGATTGGCGAGAATCTTGACGCCTGTGGCTTCCTCGATCTGTGCGTATAGATCGGCCAGCGCGTCGCCATCATAGACGGCACGCATGTGATCATAGTCACGGAACAGATAGGCAGTGCCCAGAATAGTTGTTTCGGGGACCTGATTGTAGAAATCGAAAATGGCAAGACTGGCCATGTCGAGGTTGCCGCGCTGCATGGCGGTCAGTTCGGTGCCCTGCGCAAACAGGGTGGCACCATGGTACGAGGTGAATTCGAACTCATCGCCGAGGCACTGACCAAAGGATTCCCGCAGGATCGTTGTGCGGATATCAGCTTCCGGAACCGTGTCCGAGTAAATCAATTCCACCTTGTCCTGCGCCAGCGCGGAGCTGGTCATCAGGCCGACTGCAAAGGCAGCGAGGCCTGCGACAAGGGTCTTTCCAAGGGTCGTCGAACGCATGTGTTTCCTCCCTATGCATTCTGCCCTGCCGATTGGCAAAGGGCCTTCAGTTTCTGCCAACGGTAAATCCGTATGCAGCCATCATCTGGAATGCGCGAACCGCGCCTCCGCTTCGTTGCCGTCAAAGGCTTCGAAAGTCTTTTTCATTTCAGCGCTGTCAGGGGTCCGGCCGGTGAACAGTTCAAAAGCCCGCACCGCCTGGAAAATGGCCATCGCAGCACCCGACATGGTTCGGCAGCCGATTGCGCGCGCCGTGCGCAGCAATTCAGTCTCGAGCGGGAAATAGATGACATCGGCCACCCAGATGTCTGGCCGCAACAGTGCCGGGTCGATTGGAATGCCCGGTGTGGCATCCATCCCCACCGGCGTGGTGTTGACGATCCCGTCAAACTCGATTTTTCCGAGCTCCGATGTTGTGATCGCCTCGATCTTGGTTGCTTCAGATACTTGGCCAAGGCGGGTCGCGATGGCCTCGGCCCGCGACGCATCAACGTCGGTGACGTAGACTTGCTTTGCACCCAGTTCGATCAGCGCACTGGCTACGGCAGCCCCGGCGCCGCCAGCTCCAAACTGAAGCACACGATCAAGCGATGCGCCGTCCATCTCACGGCGGAATCCCTCGGCGAACCCGAACCGGTCCGTATTGTGGCCGACGGTACCCTTGTCGGTGAACGTCACTGTATTGACCGCACCGACTTCCTGCGCGTCGGGCGCCAACATGTCGATGTGCGGTATGATAGCCTGTTTGTGCGGATAAGTGACGTTCAGTCCGGCAAAACCGCAGATATGGGCGGCCCGGATCACCTCCGAAATTTCGACTTCGCCGGTTCCGTTGCGTGCCGTATCAATCAGCGTATAGGCATAGTTCATGCCCAGCCTTTTGCCCTCGGCCTCGTGCATGCGCGGCGTGCGTGAGCGCTGGATATTGCTGCCAACCAGACCCACCAGCACGGTCCGGCCGAATGCTGAGTTGGCGTTGCGAACAGCCTCGTTCACCAAATCTTGCGCGGACTGACCCACTGGCAGAAACTCTCCCTCTCCCGGACGTTCTCCCGACGTCCCTGTGAGCCTTTGCCTGTCCCCGCTTTGCATATCGGCTTTGTGCGGTTAACAAGAGCGTGGCTCGTGACCAATTTATGTACGAACTAGTTAGTTTAGTCAACGGGCGGGTTTGGGGCATCTATTGGCGAGTGCAATGCGCGAAATTTCCGAAGCAAAATCAAACAGATCAGGTGGGCGCCAGCGTCAACAGGATCCGGAGGGCACAAAGCGCAACATCATTGATGTGGCTATGCGTGAATTCGCGGACAGCGGCCTTTCCGGCGCCAGAATCGACGAGATCGCTGCCAAGACCAGCACCTCGAAGCGCATGATCTACTATTATTTCGGTGACAAGGACGGACTCTATCTGCGTTGTCTGGAAGAAGCCTATCGCGTGGTGCGCAGCGGTGAGGTTCAACTCGACCTCGAACATCTCCAACCCGGGGCCGCCCTGCGAAAACTGGTGGAATTCACCTTTGACCACCACAATGAACATCCAGACTTCATTCGCATGGTGATGATCGAAAACATCCACCATGCCAAATATCTGGAAATGTCGGAGACCATCCAGAAGGCCAACGCCACTGCTATTGATAATCTGGAACGCGTCTATGCGAGGGGCGTAGAAGATGGCGTCTTTCGGCCCGGCCTCTCACCTATTGACCTGCACTGGCATATTTCGGCCTTATGCTTTTTCAACGTGTCAAACCGGGCAACCTTCTCGCGCATCTTCGATCGTGAGATGGAGGGCGCACAGGCACAGTCTGAATTGCGGGCCCAGGTTGTGGACATGATCCTGCGCTATGTTGCACTCAACTAACGGCCGCGGTCAGGATCTCGCTGCCGCGGCAGTTTAACTGAGCGCAACGACCTCTTCGGTGTTGCCACAGCCCGCCACTTAGCGATCTCCAGATCGAGCGCCCCTTTCTGTCGCTGAAGTGGTTCCTCTCCCGCGCCGGACGCCATTCGAGCATCTCACTACCTCTTCTGGAACAGTCTCCTGCGCCATGTCTCGACCAAACCCTGTCGTCGCCTCCCAGCTCTCGAACCTAAACTTCCGGTTGACATGAACGAACCAGTTCGTTCATTTGATTTCTGAATGAGCCGGGGCCGACCGGGACCAGGACAACATAAAGACAGAGCGTTAGCCTGCAGTGCGGGAGGAGAATCGCAGATGCCCCTTGATCCGGAACTCAAACCGTTTCTCGAAGTCTGGACACAAAAATGGGCGTCGCTCGCACCTGATGCGAACCCCGCAGACAGGCGGGCCCGTTTCGAGGTTATCGCCGAGGAAATGCGCCTGCCGACACCTGTTGATGTGGAAACGGACAATGAACACCGGATCCCGAGTCTTGCCGGTGAAGTGCGGGTGCGTGTTTTCCGGCACAAGAGTGACTATTCGCAGCCCTGTCTGATTTACATGCATGGTGGTGCCTGGATGCAGGGGAGTCCTGAGACCCATTGGGATATCACCGCCCGCATTGCTTCGGCCAACAGGCAGACAGTGATCAGCGTTGATTATGCGCTGGCGCCGGAAAACCCGTTCCCTGCCGCCGTCACGCAATGTCAGGCTGTTGTCCGATGGGCGCATAACAATGCCGATATGCTCAAGATCAACCCCGGCAAAATCGCTGTCGGTGGAGACAGCGCTGGTGCAAACCTCTCCGCGTCGCTGGCTATCAGTTTCCGGGAGACCTCCATCAATCTCATTGGCCAGCTATTGATCTATCCGCCTGTCGACTTCGAGATGAGCCGACCGGCCTATGTCGAAAACGCGGATGCCCCTTTACTGAACGTCAGGGGCATGCCGATGGTGAACGCCATGTATTGTCCAGACCCCACTGACCTTCAGAACCCCTTGGCCGCTCCGATGTTTGCCTCCTCGCACGCCAACCTTCCGCCCGCCTATATCGCGGTGGCCGAAAATGACCCGTTGCGCGACGATGGCATCGACTATGCGGCAAAACTGGAATCTGAAGGAGTGCCGGTTGTGCTTGATCGGGGCCCTGGCCTGATCCACGGCTACCTTCGCGCCATGGAATATTGTGAAGCCAGTCGCAGGAGTCTTGCCGATATGTCACGATGGCTGGATGGCATCAACCGGATCTGAGCAATGACCAAACCTGTCACACCCGGTCTCGAGTTTGTGTTCACCATCCGGGCCGAAATTGACCCGCCGCGCAGCGCCGGCAAAGGTCCCGGAGGAGAAAGGCTGCACATCCCGATTACCGGCGGCAGAGTCAGCGGTCCGCGCCTCAACGGCAAGATATTGCCTGATGGTTCTGACTGGCCGCTGATCGGATCGGATGGCAATTCGCTTATCTCCGCCCACTACACTGTCGAGACCGACGATGGCACGTTGATCTACGTCAGGAATAAAGGCCTGCGAATCTCACCTCCATCAGTGATGGCCAGATTGCGAGCGCGTGAACCCGTGGAGCCGACCGAATACTACTTCCGGACCGTCCCGGTTTTCGATGCTCCCGATGGCCCTTATCAATGGCTCAGGGAGACCATTTTTGTCGGCAGCGCGATGCCGACCGGCGCAACAGTGGAGATTGACATATTCCGGGTCAGCTGATGGCAGCGTCTGGAGTGAATTCCGGGGGGCCAAGTTGTGAGCCTGGATGTGATGAGGTGGGGCCGGGAGGCTGGATTCGCGACATCATCGTGGTTGAAGGCTGGCCTGTGCTAACGTCGTTTCTCCGAAAAGACGCGCACCTGAGGGAGTGGGAAGACCTTCGCATCGATGTCGTCGAAACCGGTGGCA
The DNA here is from genome assembly GCA_017794705.1 of Devosia sp. Lineage (GTDB taxonomy): Bacteria > Pseudomonadota > Alphaproteobacteria > Rhizobiales > Devosiaceae > IH3. Next base: position 2,819,073 of record CP051235.1, read on the forward strand.
AACGGCGGACGTGCTGAAGCGCCCGACAGGCGCCTGCCTTCGGGGTTTGCGGTGGTCTTTTTGCCTCCCGGCAAGGGGAAGCGGCGCGGCGGGACTTCGTCCCGGTGCGGTAGTCCGCGAATGAGAAGGTGGGACTATTTCCCGCCGACGCGAACGCGTTTTTATCCCGGGGCCTCTGAGCAAAGGTGATCCCGCGACCCGGGACAGGACGGCTCCTGACCCAAACGAACCCTCTCCGCGGCACTCCGTTTGCGCCTCGCTCCGGAAAGGTGAGGGGAGTATGGCATGGTCGATGGGGGCGGGGATAAGTTTCTGGTCGTGCCCGTTGCGCAGGCGAGCGAACAGGCCCCGCCTAGTTGACGCGGGCGTCTGGGGCAATTGTCGCGGCGGCCGCATTGAGCTGTTTGACGGCGAAGCCGGCGGCGGACTTGTATTTTTCCATGAACTGGTTGCGTTCTTCGGCTGGGATGATGTTTTCGATGTCGTCGAAAACGCCACCGCAGCGGTCATCGACCATATTCAACAGGCCGAATGGTCCGGCGCCTCGGTTGCGCAGGATGAGTTCGGAAATGGGGCCACACCACTTTTTGTCGTAGGCACTGAGGGCCTGTTCGGTGACGCCATGTTCGATGAAGGCGGCGCCGAGCTGACGGGCGTCCACGATGGCCTGACTGGCGCCGTTGGAGCCAGTGGGATACATGGCGTGGGCGGCGTCGCCCAAAAGGATCACCGGTCCGTCTTGCCAGGTTTTGACCGGATCGCGGTCGATCATCGGGTTTTCGTAGGCGACGTCGGCGCTGGCGAGGAGCGCCGGGACGTCGAGCCAATCATATTTCCAGCCGCTGAAATGATGAATGAAATCGCCGATGTCGACGGGGCGGAACCAGCCGCTCATCTTGTAGTCGGCGCTTTCATCCATGGTCTTTTCGGCGATCCAGTTGATCGTCGCGAGACCGGTTTCAGGGTCGGCGGCGGAAATCGGATAGAAGACGATGCGGTGCCTGTGGGTGCCGAGGCCGACGAATGAGCAGTTGGTGCGGATGGGTTTGGCTTTGGCCGTGCCGCGCCACATGACAGCGCCGCCCCAGTGGATGGGCGGTTGGTCAGGGTGCATGCGGGCGCGGATGCTGGAATGGATGCCGTCGGCACCGACCAGAATGGTGCCTTCGTGCGTTGAGGTTGTGCCGGAGGCGTGGGCGACGGAGATGGTGACGCCGCCTTCGGGGTGGGCCTCATAGCCGGTGACCTTGCTGCCGAGCTGGACGCAGTCTTTCCCGGCGCGTTCGACGAGGGTGCGATACATGAGCATGTGAAGCTCGCCGCGGTGGACGGAATATTGCGGCCAGTTGTAGCCGGCGAGAAGGCCGCGCGGCTCAGAATATATGTCGTTGCCGTTGAGGCCGACGAGGGCCCATTCCTCGGAGGCAATGCCGACCTGATCGAGCAGGTCGGCACCGATGCCGAGATCGTAGAGTTCACGAACGGCGTTGGGCTGGATGTTGATGCCGACGCCAAGAGGGGCCAGTTCGCGGACGGATTCAAAGATGGTGAAGGGGACGCCGATCTGGTGCAACGTCAGCCCCATTGCCAGACCGCCGATGCCACCGCCGGCGATCAGAACATGATTGTTGGCCATTTTCCCCTCAACGCGAACACGCCATTCGAAAGCCCGGGAGGTTCATAAACAAGCCGGCCGGGTCTGTCTAATGTTACGGGCCCGGCCGAGGATTGCGGCTAGCCGACAGCGTATATGTCGATCTGCACGCGGTCGGGCAAGCGCGCACCGGTGCTGACGAACTGGGTCTTGTTGATCCAGGCATAGTCGGGATGGGCGGTTTCGAGTCGGGTGGCGGTGCGCATGTAATAGGATTCGGACGGGACGTTTTCACCGGCGGCGAGTTTTGCCAGCACTTCCGGCGGACCGTGGCGGAATCCGGTGTCGCGCATTTCGATGAGGGCGCCGTCGTCGGTTTCAAAAACGTAGCGAGCATCGATGCCGATGACATCGCCGTGGAGCAAGGTCTGCCAGTCGGCGCCATGGTCGTGGATATGGCCGGAAACGTTGGGGCCGGTGACGCGCCCGCCCTTGATGGGAATGGTGCGTTTGACGCCTTCGCGCCCCTGGCCGAAAGCGATGGGTTTGGTGAGTTCCACTTCCAGCGTGCAGAAGAAGGTGAGGGTAGGTTCGGGCAAACGTGACATGGGATCCGGACTTTTGTTGCGCCGGACCATTTAACCCGAAAAGTCACCGTGCGGCAGGGTTGAATTGCGCCGGCCTATTCGAGATCGCTGGCGGCGTTGTCGCCGAAATACTCGGGATGGAGCCGTGCGATTTCCGGCAGGGAGGCAAGTGTGCCAGACAAATGCTCCCGGATCTGCTTTTCGGTCCCGGCGAGATCGCCATTGGCGATGGCATCAAGGATCTGCTCGTGGGCGGCGATGACGGCGGAAATCTTGCCGGGGTCGGGCAGATTGAGGCGGCGTAGCCGGTCGATATGACCGCAGCGGTTCGAGATCATGTGCCAGAGCGAGGCGACGCCGGCCGCCTGAAACAGCGAGAGATGGAACAGCCAGTCGAGGGCGGTGAATTCGGAAATGTCGCGATCTTCGCCGGCCATGCGCTGCATCCGCAGAATGCGCCTTGAGGCCAGAAGCAGTTCGGGGTCGTTCCTTTTGGCGAGCGTGCGTCCGACTTCAAGTTCGATGCTGAGGCGCATGAACTGGGTTTCGCGGGCCTGTTCGACGTCGATCCGGGTTACAAGGGTCTTGGACTTGGGGTAGGAGACCAGCAGACCCTCGTGCTCGAGTTGCTGGATGGCCTCGCGCAGGGGCGACTGGCTGACGTCATATTCGCGAGCGAGATCGGGGCGCGAGACGATGGTTCCCGGCCGCAGTTCGAGCGAAATGATGCGGCTGCGCAGGCCGGAATAGACGCGGCTGGCAGCCGACCCGGACTGGATGGGTCCGGTCTCATGGTCAGATGCCTTGACCAGTGCTTCGGACAGGGAGCCGACGTTCATCTTACTTCAACCTCAATCGCTGTTCCTTCCGCTTACATCAGCCGGCCCGGCACAAAAAGGGAAACGGCGGGGAATGCGACCAGAATGATGAGGAAAACAAGGATGGCAAGGAAGTAGGGGATCGAAGCCCTGGTGAAGGCGCCGGTCTTGACGTCGAGAATGCCGGCAACCGTGAACATGATGACGCCGACCGGGGGTGTGAGGCCGCCGATGTTGATCAGCGTGACCATGAGAATGCCCATGTGGACGGGATCGAATCCGGCATTGATGAGCACCGGCAGGACGATGGGCGTAACCAGAAGGATGTTGGCCGCGCCTTCAAGGAACATGCCGCTGACCAGCAGGAACAGCAGGACGAGAGTGAGGATCAGCAAGGGTTCGCTGGTGAGTGTGGTGAGCAGGGTGGCGATCTGCTGCGGGCCCTGTTCGATGGTGACAGCGTAGCCAAGCACCGCCGCCATCATGATCAGCAGCATGACCATGCCGAGGTCAGTCGCGGTATGTTTCATGGCTTCATAGAGCTTGGCGAAGGTGAGTTCGCGATAGACAAAGAAACCGATGAAAAGGGCGTAAAAGACGAGGAAGGCCCCCGCCTCTGTTGCCGTGAAAAAACCGAAGCGGAATCCGACGATCAGAATGATCGGGAAGGCGAGCGCCCAGATGCTTTCCAGGAAGCTGGCCCAGAGCTCTCGGAAGCTGGGTGGTTTGGCGAGGTCGGGTTCATAACCGTTGCGCTTGGCGACGATCCAGACCGTCAACATGAGAATGACGGTCAGAAGGATGCCCGGCAGGATGCCTGCGAGGAACAGGCGGCCGATCGAGACTTCATTGATGAAGCCGAAAAGGATCAGCCCGATGCTGGGCGGGATGGTGGCAGTGATGATGGCGCCAAAAGCGAGGACGACGGCGGCTGCCGGTTTTGAGTAGCCGCCTTTTTCGATCATGCCGGGTCCGAGCAGGCGGGCTTCCATGGCGGCATCGGCGACAGCGGAACCGGAAATGCCGCCCATGATCAGGCTGAGGACCACCGAGACCTGCCCGAGCCCGCCGGCCAGCCAACCGGTCAGCAGCCGCGCGAACTTGATGAGTTTTTCGGTGATGCCGGTGGCGTTCATCAGGTTGCCGGCGAAAATGAAGAAGGGCACGGCCAGAAGCGGAAAGCTCTGGGTGGCGTTGACCATCTTCTGAATGGCGACGGTGGGCGGCATAGTGCCGGTCAGCACGAATACCGGGAAGGCAGCGAGCGCCAGGGCAAAGGCGACCGGCATGCCGGAAAACAAGAACAGCGCAAAAAGGCCGGCGATCAGCAGGAGCATCAGGAAGCGGCCTTTGTACGCAGGATGAAAATGAGTTGGGACAGCAGGGTGCGGATCATCAGCAGGAAGCCGACAAGCATGCTGACATGGAAATAGGAGCCCGGGATCTGCAAGGCGCCATCAAGGCGCGGGTGCATGAGGATTGTGTTCTTCCAGGCGAATTGCAGCAGATAGCCGAGCAAGCCGATGAGCACGGCGATGTTGATGATTTCGAGTGCCTTGCGGCCTGCTGGCGGCAGGTTGTCGAGGACAAGGCTGACGCCGAAATGGCGTTGATGCTGCAGTGAGAGGTCGATTGCGAAGATGCACAGCCACAGGAACAGAAGCTGGGCGATTTCGACCGACCAGATGATCGGGTGGCCCATGGCACGGGCCACCGAGGCGATGCCGACAAGCAGGACGACGGCAGCCAGCAGGATAGCGGCGCAGGCAAATTCGATGCGGGATAACATTGTTTCGCCCCTTATTTGACCTGCGCCGCCCGGGAGATCCCGGACTTAACGTCCGAGAACCTGGTTGACCAATGCGGCTTCCGCCTCGAGTTCGAGCAGGCCGTAGACGCCGGCAACGGCTTGCTTGAAGGGGGCCAGATCGACTTCGGAGATGGTGACACCGCTAGCGGCGACGTTGGCCATGGCCTCTTCACCCAATTCGATGGTGAGACCGGAGGCAAAGCGGCCATTCTCGACGGCCAGATCGCGGACAATGGCCTGGTGCTCCGTCGATATCTGATCCCAGGACTCAGCGGAAACGACCAAGGCTGTCACCAGTTGGATGTGCCCCGTCAATGTGACGTTGCTGATCACTTCATGCAGCTTGGCGCCCCAGATGGCGGTGGGCTGCGCTTCAGCGGCGTCGATGGAGCCGAGTTGCAGGGCCGAGTAGACCTCGCCCCAGGCGATCGGGGTAGGCTCGGCACCCATGGCGCGGATGGTTTCGATCCAGATGGGTGCGCCGATGGTGCGCATGCGGACGCCGGCAAGATCAGCCGGGACCGAGATCGGCTTTTGCGTCAGGGCATGGCGGGCACCCTGATACCAGTTGGAGGCCAGCATGACGAGGCCGGAAGCTTCCTTGAGTTCCTCGCCCCAGGCCAGATACTCGTCCGACAGGGCAAACTGGTCGGCCTGGTCGTAGGTATCGAACAGGAACGGGGCCGACATGATGGCCAGCGATGGCACGAAGCTCGACAGGCGGGCCACGTCGGTGACCGTTCCGACGTTGGCGCCGGCACGGGCCTGATCGATCATTTCGGTCGTGTCGCCAAGTTGCGAATTGTGAAACACCTGCACCAGCACTTCGCCATTGGTGGCAGCTTCCACATCGGTTTTGAACTTTTCCAGGCCCTGACCCATCGGATCATCGGGGGCCAGAACTGTGCCGATACGAAGCGTGGTGGCGGCGAAGGCCGGCAGGCTCATGCTCAGGCTGGCGGCGACAGCCACGCAGAGTCCGAGCGTCTTGATGGTTGAATTCATTTGTCCCTCCCAGTGCGATGCCGGAGATCGGCATCTAATATTTTAGTTGCATTAGAATACTAAAAAGGTCAGCTTTGAAGAGTCAATCTGTTTCTGACATGGTCGGGAAGCACCGGGCATGCCCTGGAGAAGGTGGGGATAATGGTGACGACAGAGCTCAAATTCCGCCTGTTCAGCCATGGGCATCTGCCCGCGCGGCTGGGCGAGAGCCCTTGCGTGGACGTGGACGGTGAAGCGGTCTGGTGGGTGGATGTGGACGGCAAGAAGCTGTTTCGGACGTCTTGCGCCACCGGCGAGACCCTGACCTGGGAAACGCCGGAATTCCCCGGTTTCGTGGTGATGACGGCGGCCGGCTATCCCGCGGTGGGCATGCAGACCGGCATCTTTGCCTTCCTGTCAGGGACCGGACGGTTTGAAATGCTGGTCGGACTGGACATGCCAGGGTGCAGGTTCAACGACGCGACGGTTGATGCAAACGGCCGGTTGTGGGCTTCGACCATGGCACTCGACGCGCAGCGTGGCAGGGCCGCCATTCATCTGGTCAACAGTATGCACGGCTTCCATACGGTCGTCGACGGACTGGCGATCCCCAACGGGCTGGCTGTCGATGCGGCGCGCCAGCGGCTCTATTATTCGGACTCTCACAGGAGTGTGCAGTCGATCTGGGTGCTGCCGACCGATGACGTCCCGGGTGTGGTTGGCGAGGAGGAGCCTTTCGCCACAACATTGAAGCTGGCCGGACGCCCGGACGGGGCAGCACTCGACGCTGACGGCAACTACTGGATTGCCGGTGTGGATGGCGCGGAAATCTATGTGTTCGAGCCAGAGGGTCAGATGAAGTCGACTCTTGCCGTTCCCTGTCCGGAACCGACCAAGCTCTGCTTTGCCGGCGATGATCTGCGCACCGTGCTTTTGACCTCCAAGGGCAATGGTGAGACGGGAGGCTGCCTGATCCGGGCGTTTTTGCCTCCCGGCATGGCACCGGGCGTGGCGCAGCACAATTGGGCGGCCGGGCCATTGCCGTTGCGGGCCATCAGCCGCGCGTCATAGCTGAAATCTGCGATCAACCCGCGGCAGGGCGCAGGGGCGTGGGTTCGTCTGCCGGCTTGGCCAGATCGCTGTGCGGTTCTGCCGGGAAGGACAGGCTGGTGGAGAGTTCGTGGACCTCGGGTCCGGTGACCGGATCCGGCGTGTCTTCATCCAGCAGGGTGGCGATGCGTTCAAGGCCGGCCATTATCATGGCCTGTTCCCATTCGGGAATATCGGCAAAGGCCTCCGAAAAGCGCTGATGCAGCGGATCGGGTGAATTCTCGATCATTTCATGCCCGGACTGGGTGAGGGACACCCAGTATTTGCGCCGGTCGGTTTCGCTGCGGCGGCGGGCCAGATAGCCCAGGCGCGCCAGCTTTTCGATGAGCACTGTGGCGCTGGCGGGCGCAACGCCGACGCGCTGGGCGATCATCTTGGGGGTGATCTCGTGGGCGCTTCTCACCAGCCGAAGTACCAGCAGCTGGGCGGTGGTCAGGCCGGTGGCCCGGGCCAGCGCACGATCATTCCGCTCGGCGACGCCGAGGATTCCGCGCAGGGCCACGAGACAGTTCAATGCCCGATCTTCCATGGTTTCACTCACTTTCATTTGCCCCGCGCCAGAATAGGGCCCGGCAGCGGGGTATGCAATTAAAAGTTCATAAACATGTATGATATCTGTAGCGAAATGTGAAGATAGTTCTGTTTATGTATTATCTTGCAGCCCAAGATAGGGAATTCTTGGAAAAGTTTCTCGTTTAAAAACAATTGGTTGCATTCAAATTCACGGAAATGGCCGAATTAAGAGATTATTCAGGGTTGAAAACAGTTTTGCGATCCGTATGTTTCGGCTCACGAACTAAGTGAGGAAAGCATGAGACCCCAGATTCTGCGACATATCTCTGGCCGAACCAGCACGGTCCAAGCCAGCAATGACGTGCTGACGATGCGTACGCCGACGCCCGAGGACGGGCACCAGGTGTGGCAGCTGATCCGCGATTGTGAGCCGCTGGACCGAAACTCAATGTACTGCAATGTACTGCAGTGCGATCATTTCGCTGAAACCTGCGTGGTTGCGGAAAAGGATGGCGAGGTCGTGGGCTGGGTCTCGGCCTATATCGTGCCGTCCGACCCGGACACATTGTTCGTCTGGCAGGTGGCGGTTTCCGACAAGGCGCGCGGCATGGGCGTGGCCAAGAAGATGCTGCACGAACTGGTGTCGCGCGACTGCTGCAAGGACGTGACCGGTCTCAAGACAACAATCACGAAAGACAATGAAGCCAGCTGGGCGCTGTTCAATGCATTTGCCGACCGCATGGATGCGCCGCTGGACTCCGATGCGCATTATGTGCGGGACGATCATTTCGACGGGCGTCATGCGACCGAGCATATGGTGACGATCGCGCCTTTTGGCGCACGAAAGTCCGCCGCCGCCTGACCGGCACAAAACCCCATCTCCAAATCATCAGAGGTTCCCATGACCATCGAAACGACGGTTGATACGAACGTGTTCGAACGCCGCGAATCCGAAGCGCGCAGTTACTGCCGCAGCTTCCCGACGGCCTTCACCAGCGCCCGCAATGCCACGCTGACCGACGAGGACGGCCGCGACTATATCGATTTCCTGGCCGGCTGCTCGACCCTGAACTATGGCCATAATGACCCGGACATGAAGGCGGCGCTGATCGACTTCATTTCCCGGGATGGCGTGGCGCACGGGCTCGACATGTTCACCGATGCCAAGGCCGAGTTTCTGGAAAGCTTTGAACGGCTGATTCTGATGCCGCGCGGCATGGACCACAAGGTGATGTTTACCGGTCCGACCGGCACCAATGCGGTGGAAGCGGCGATGAAGCTGGCCCGCAAGGTGACTGGACGCGACACGATTGTGGCCTTCACCAACGGTTTTCACGGCATGACCCTGGGCGCGCTGAGCGCGACGGGCAATTCCGGCAAACGGGGTGGGGCGGGCACCAGTCTCTCCGGTGTGGCGCGTATGCCGTTCGAGGGCGCGTTCGGCCCAGATGCGGATACGCTTGAGCAGATCGGACTGATGCTGAACAATCCGTCCAGCGGACTTGATGCCCCGGCCGCCTTCATCGTTGAAACCGTGCAGGGCGAGGGCGGGCTGAATGCGGCTTCCAGGGAATGGATGCGGGGTATTGCCCGGCTCGCCAAGGAATGTGGCGCGCTGCTGATCGTCGATGACATTCAGGCTGGGGTGGGCCGTACAGGCAGCTTCTTCAGCTTTGATGAATTCGGCATCAAGCCGGACATGATCACGCTGGCCAAATCGCTTTCGGGCATGGGGCTGCCGTTCGCCGCCCTGTTGCTGAAGCCTGAGCTCGATATCTGGAAGCCGGCCGAGCACAACGGCACTTTCCGCGGCAACAACCATGCGTTCGTGACCGCCAAAGTGGCGCTGGAAAAATTCTGGGCCGATGGCGAGTTCGTCAAACAGATTGGCGAAAAAAGCCGGATGCTGGGTCAGCGCCTCGACATGATGCGCCAGAAATATCTGCCCGGTGCCACCGTGAAGGGGCGCGGCATGATGCAGGGGCTGGACGTCGGCTCGGGCGACCTGGCCGGTGAAATCTGTGCCGAGTGTTTCAAGAACGGGCTGATCATCGAGACATCCGGTGCCCATGATGAAGTGGTCAAGGTGCTGGCGCCGCTGACCATTCCGATGGCGCAGTTCCGCGAAGGGCTCGACATTCTGGAGGCTGCGATTGCTGCCTCGACGACATCGCTGCGTGAAGCGGCCGAATAGGAGACAAAGATGATTGTTCGCGATCTGAATGAAATCAAAGACACCGACCGCGCCGTATCCGATGCGCAATGGACTTCGGTCCGCATGCTGCTGGCGGAAGACGGAATGGGGTTCAGCTTTCACATCACGGTGCTGGATGCGGGATCGGAACATACGTTCCACTACAAGCATCACTTCGAAAGCGTGTTCTGCATTTCGGGCAAAGGGTCGATCACTGATCTTGCGACCGGCAAGACCCACCAGATCCGTCCGGGTGTGATGTATGCGCTCAACGAGCACGACAAGCATACGCTGCGGGCAGACGAGGAACTGGTGATGGCCTGTTGCTTCAATCCGCCGGTGACCGGCACGGAAGTCCACCAGGAAGACGGGTCCTACGCACCCGCTGATGCCGCGGCCTAGGCATTGCATCACGTATAAAGACCAATTGAGGGAGTTCGCCGGCCCGGCGAACCGGAGTTATCGCAGATGAGTACGCACACTGTTGAGAAAATCGGCGGCACGTCGATGAGCCGGCTGGACGAGTTGATGGACACGCTGATGATCGGGGACCGCACAGGGAGCGATCTTTATCAGCGCATGTTTGTTGTTTCGGCCTTTGGCGGGGTGACCGACCTGCTGCTGGAACACAAGAAGACGGGGACGCCGGGCGTTTACGGGCTGTTTGCTGCGTCGGACACCAACATGGCGTGGAGCGAGGCGCTGGACAGTGCGCGCGAGAAAATGTCGGAAATCCATCACCGGTTGCTGGACCATCCGGCAGACCGGCGCGCGGCGGATGATTTTCTGAAAGAACGGATCGAGGGTGCGCGTGGCTGCCTGATCGATCTGCAGCGGGTCTGTTCCTATGGGCATTTCCGGCTCGACGAGCACATGACGACGATCAGGGAGCTGCTTTCGGGTCTCGGGGAAACCCACTCGGCATACGTCGCTGTGCTGATGCTGCAGCGGCGGGGGGTCAACGCGCGGTTTATCGATCTGACGGGCTGGCGCGACGAAAGCCAGCCGGACCTCGGCGAGCGGATCGAGCAGGGGCTCGGCGACGTGAACCTCGATGAGGAACTGCCGATCGTGACCGGCTATGCCCAGTGCCGCGAGGGACTGGTGCGCATTTACGACCGGGGCTACTCGGAAGTGACGTTTGCGCGGCTCGCGTCGGCGACATCGGCCCGCGAGGCGGTGATCCACAAGGAGTTCCACCTGTCGAGCGCCGACCCCAAGATCGTCGGCGAGGATGTGGTGCGCAAGATCGGGCAGACCAACTTCGAGGTAGCCGACCAACTGTCGAACCTGGGGATGGAGGCCATCCATCCGCATGCCGCCAAGATCCTGCGCCAGTCGGGTATCCCGCTGCGCGTGGCCAATGCTTTCGATCCAAAAGACCCCGGCACGCTGATCGATGCGGAATCCGGGGGTGAATCCCGGGTGGAAATGGTGACGGGCATCGATGTGCTTGGTTTTGAAGTGTTTGAGCAGGATATGGTGGGCGTCAAAGGCTATGACGCGACCATCCTGAAGGCGCTGACCCGGCACAATGTGCGGATCGTTTCCAAACATTCCAACGCCAACACGATCACACATTATATCGACGCCTCGCTGAAGGCGGCGCGCCGGGTGGAGCGGGAGATCACTGAAGCCTATGCCTCGGCCAACGTGCATACACGCAAGCTCGCCCTCGTCAGCGCGGTGGGGCGCAATCTCAAGGGCACACTGGTCAGCCTCAACGGACTGAAAGCGCTTCAGGAGGCGGGAATCGACCCCATCGCCATGCAACAGGGCGGCCGGTCTGTCGATGTGCAGTTCACCGTCGACGAGAGCCAGAAGGAAGACGCGATAAGGGCGCTTCATCGGGCGCTGGTCGAGCAGGATGCGGCAAACGAAGCGGGCGGTGCACCGCGCGTGCTGAAGTCAGCGGCCTAGTTTTCCCAAATCTTGCGGGAGCGGTGATTGCCGCTCCCGCTCGCGTCAATCCGGCGCAATTTTCATCAAATTTGTTTCCAATTCGGGCGTTCGATTTAGATCGGCCCAAAGATTGGTGCGGTTCACTGTCGGCTGTGCGGGCTGGCGGTGAATACCTGTGCATGACGTTTTGAAACCGGCAGCCTCAGGGAACGAGCGGCAATTCGTCCCGGCGCTCCCCACGGAAGTGAGCGGAGCAGGGCAAACGGGAGACTGTGATGTCAGACACTACAATGGTCGTTGTATTCGCGTCGCAAAAAGGCGGGTCGGGGAAAACGACGCTTGCCGGCCACGTCGCGGTTGAGGCGGAAAAGTGCGGGGCCGGTCCGGTTGCGATCATCGATACCGACCCGCAGGGCAGCCTGGCCAAATGGTGGAACGCCCGCGCCGCACATACGCCCGCCTTCGTTCAGACAACGATCCCGCATCTTGGGCGGGACATCGAGCAATTGCATCGCGACGGCATCAAGCTGGTGATCGTCGACACGCCACCCTCGGTCACATCTTCGATCGTTGATGTGGTGACCCACGCTGACCTGGTGATCGTGCCGACGCGGCCAAGCCCGCATGATCTGCGGGCGGTGGGCGCGACGGTCGACATTGTCGAGCATCAGCACAAGCCGCTGGTGTTCGTGGTCAATTCGGCCACGATGCGGGCGCGCATTACATCGGAAACCGCGGTGGCGCTTTCGCAGCATGGCACGGTGGCGCCGGGCGCCATTCATCATCGCGTTGATTTTGCCGCGAGCATGATCGACGGGCGCACCGTAGGTGAAGTCGACGCAGAATCGCGCTCGGCCAAGGAAATCGCTGATCTGTGGACCTATCTTGATGGCCGGTTGAAGCGGCTGCGTGACGGACCGATCGGCGCGCGCATGTCGAACGATCCGGCGCGCGAACTGGAAACGCTGACGCCCTATCGGGGTGGCGAAGATATCGAATATGACGAGGAAAATGCCGATCCGGTGGTCGCTGTGCCGATGCCTGCGGTGGCAGCAACGCCGGTTGCGCCCTCGTCAGTGTCACCCACCAGCACATGGGACGGCGTCGACCGGCGCAAGCGCGACAGCGGCCCGCCGCCGAACATGCCGGAACGTCGTGCCGGCGCGGTGTTTGGCCGCCGGAACGCTGGATAAGTCACTCAACAGGACGAACGGAATTCCCATGACTAGCAAGCTTGCCAGCCTTCATTCCGGACTGGTCGCCCGCAAAGGCGAAGCGATGCCGGCAGTTTCGCATCCGCTGTTTTCCTATGTTGATGCACCGCGCCGCGAAGAGAAAAGCGCTGATGTACCGCCCGCGCCACGAGCTTGGCCGCCGGTCAGGGCGACGCGCGAGGTGGAACAGCTCGATGAGTTGGTGACGGCAGAGGAAAGTGGACAATCCGAACCGGATGTCCGGCCCGATGAGGCGCTGGAGCAGCGTCCGTTTGCACCTTCGGTCACGCCAAAGTCAGAGACTGCGCCGCGTCCTGCCCCTCACGAACGGCATGACCATGGCACCGATGAACACGACAGCACCTATCGGCACCGGCTGACGTTCCGGATGACCCAGGAGCAGCATCACCGGTTGCGGCTGGCGGCAGCCATAAAGGATGAAAGTCTGCAGCACGTTCTGTCCGAGGCGCTCGATAATCACCTTGATGGGTTGTGTGCCTGTTCGCTCAAAGACTGCACCTGCATGAGCGCGGCGGCGGATCACCACTGATTGGCTGCCGCCAGGGTTTTGAGATTGCGGGCAAGTTGACCTAAGACTGGTGTTTTCGTAGCCGGTTCGGGTTTCAGGTTTGCGTTCTTTGCTTGCCATTGCTTTTGTTGGTTGCGCCGCGTTTCTTGCGGCGGGTTCGACACGGGCTGACGAGGGTGAGGCTCTGGCGAGAGCCTGGTGTTCCTCCTGTCATCTCTATCCCGAGCCCGGACTTCTCGACCGAAAGACCTGGATCGACACGGTGCTGCCCGAGATGGGACAGCGGCTGGGGTTCGACGCGTTTCGCGGTGGCGAATATCCTGCCAATCGCGATGTGCCCGAGGGGGTGTTTGCCGAAGAGCCGCTGCTGGACGAGGCGGACTGGGAGCGGATCATTTCGTTTTATGAGGCGGCCGCGCCGGAAGTGCTCGAGCTTCCGGATTGGCCCGTCCGGCGGCCCACCGAGCGGTTCCGGCTGGAGCAGCCCGAGGTGGTTGAGGGTGACTTGCCGGTGGCCACGGCGGTGCTGATCGACGAGCGCACGCGGCAAGTGCTGATGGCCGACAGCTACGGGATGGATCTCGAAATCTTCGACAGTGATCTTGACCGGGTCGGCGCGGTTCGGCCGGGCGGGATCGTTTCGAAAATTCGCCGACTGCCTTCAGGGCGATATCTGACGACGATCATTGGCGAGACGATCAGCCGGACCGAGGCATTACACGGGCTGTTGCAGGAAATTGAGATCGATCCTGAAAACGGCGAAGGCGGAATTGCGGAGCGGCTGATCAGGCGGCTGCACCGGCCGGTCGACATGGCGTTCGGTGATTTCAACGGAGACGGGGCGACCGATTATGTGATGGCCGGGTTCGGCACGCATTTCGGGGAACTGACGCTGCACCTCAGCCAGGCGGACGGGACGTTGGCTCAGTCCATTCTGATCGACGGGGCAGGATCGGGATCGCTGACGGTTTTGGGCGACGATCTCTACGTGCTGATGGCGCAGGAGAACGAGCGGGTGATCCGGATCGCGGATTTCGCTGATGCGGAGCGGGGCGAACAGCAAGTGCTCATGCGGTTTCCCCCGTCGCACGGGGCGAGCAACCTGAAGGTGCTCGACCTTGACGGTGACGGTATCGACGACCTGCTGATGACGGCGGGGGACAATGCCGACATTTCCCCCGTCTACAAACCTTATCACGGCATTTATCTCTACTCGGGGCAGGAGGACGGGACATTCGAACAGACCCTGTTCTTTCCACTCGACGGGGCGACGGAGGCAGTGGCCGAGGATTTCGATCTGGACGGCGACCTGGATATCGCAGCGGTCGCCTATTACCCGAATATCGAACAGGGGCTGGATGAGAGCGGCTTTGTCTTTCTGGAGAACGACGAAGGTGCATTCACGGCCGAGTTCGTGCCGGGGCTGGGTGAGCTGGGCCGCTACATTGCCCTTTCCGCAGGCGATATCGACGGCGACGGCGACACCGATATCGCGCTGGCGAACCTCACCTTCGGGCCCGACGGACCATTGGTGATTTCGCAGGAGTTGCGCCGGCAATGGGTGTCGGGCAGCGGCGTCGTGCTGTTGCGCAACACGACGCGCTGAGCGTTTTCCCTATCTGTAAAGCAGCGTCGGAAGCCACATGGTGATTTCGGGCACGAAGGTGAGCAGCAGGAGCACGGCGATCAGCGGGATCAGGAACGGGGCTGTTGCGGTGACGCAGCGCTCGAATGGGACCTTTGCGACTTTCGACAGGACGTAGAGCACTAGTCCGACGGGTGGGGTCAAAAGCCCGATCATCAGGTTCAGCACCATGATGATGCCGAAATGGACAGGGTCGATACCAAGGCCAACGGCGACCGGCAGAAGCACCGGGGTGAGAATGGTGATGGCGGCTATGGTTTCCATGAAGCACCCGATGACCAGAATGATCAGGGTGATGATCAGGAGCAGCAGGGTCTTGTCGTCGGTGATACCAAGCAAGGCATCGGAGAAGTGCAGGGCGACCTGGTTGGCGGTCAGGATCCACGCAAAGATCGTCGACGCGGCGACGATCAGCAAAATCGAGGCGGTTGTTTCCACCGTGTCCATCGTCACGCGGATGATGTGTTTGAAATCAAGGGTGCGGTAGACGACCATGCCGAGGAACATGCAATAAAAGGTTGCTGCAATGGCGGCCTCGGTGGGCGTGTAAATGCCCCAGCCGATGCCTCCAATGATGATGATGGGGGTCATCAGCGGCAGGATGGCGTGAACGAAGGTCCGCCCGAAACGGGCCAGTTCGAACCGCAGGTCGCGTGGATAGTTTCGGCGGACCGAGAACCAGCCGACCATCAGCATGAGCGAAACGGCCATCAACAGGCCGGGAATGAGCCCTGCCACGAACAGTTGGCCGATCGAGGTGTTGCCCATCACGCCATAGATCACCAACGGCAGTGAGGGCGGGATGATGGGGCCGATGGTTGATGATGCGGCGGTGATGCCGACGGCGAAATCACTGTCGTAGCCGGCTTCGCGCATGGCCTTGATCTCGATGGCGCCAAGACCGCCCGCGTCGGCCACGGCGGCGCCGGACATGCCGGCAAAAACCACGCTGGCCCCGACGTTGACGTGCCCCAGGCCGCCATGCATCCAGCCGACCGAGGCGCGGGCGAAGTCGAATATCTTGGTGGTGATGCCCGAAGTGTTCATCAGGTTGCCGGCCAGAATGAAGAACGGCACGGCGATGAGCGGGAAGGAATTGATGCCGTTGACCATGTTGGCCAGGACGATCATCGGCGGCATGCCGTTTGTGGCCACCCATGCCAGCGAGGACAGGGCGAGCGCGGCGGCGACTGGCACGCCTGCGACCATGAGTACCAGCAACAGGGCAATCATCAGAATAATCGACATGGCGGCTTAATTCTTTGAAATTGTCGGGTCGAAACCGGCGACGACCTGATCAGGTGTCTGCCGGAATTTCTTCCACAACCAGAGGGCGGAATAGAGGGTCATCACGGCCAGGCAGCCCACACAGATCCAGTAAATCCAGGCTTTCGGGATGGGCAGGGACACCATCTGCTGGCGTGTCTTCTGGGTCAGTTCGATGCCGATCCAGGTGAGCGAGGCGAACAGGCCAAGCGTGATGGTCTCGGCGATCAGTGCCAGGATGCGCGCATAGGTGGCCGGGATCATGCGAAACAGGAATTCCAGCATGATGTGCGAGCCGCGCCGCACTGCGCTGACCGATCCCAAGAAGGCGACAAGCACTAAAAGATATCGGGCGACTTCCTCGGTCCAGGCCAGAGAGTCATTGAGCACGTAGCGGGTGAAGAACTGCATGAAGACAACGATGGCCAGCACCCAGAACATGATGAGTGCCGGCGCATCAATGAGGCGAATGTCGGCAATTGATACCGGTGCCTCATCCATCGTTATCTCAGGGGGTGCCTTGGCACCCCCCTCGTGGTTGCCGTCGGAGGACGACATCAGTTTGCGAGTGCCTGCATCCGCTCGAAGTGCTCAAGCGTATAGGGAACCCGGGACTCGTCGGTCAGGATCGGCAACACGGCCGACTGGAAGGCGTCCTTGTTCACGTCGTTGACCTGGATGCCCTGATCGCGGAACCACTGAACCAGATCCTGTTCGGACTGATAGATTTCGTCGGCACAATTGGCCGCTGCCTCGCGCAGCACTTCCAGCACTGCGTCAGTATCGTCACCCAGTTGCGCCATGGCGGTCTGGGACAGAACGATGATGAGCGAGTTGCCCAGGTGCCCGGTGAGGGCGATGTGCGACTGCACTTCGTAGAACTTCATGAACTGGATGGTGGGTAGCGGGTTTTCCTGCGCATCGACCACGCCCTGCTGCAGCGCCAGATAGACTTCGGCGAAGGCAATTGGGGTGGGGTTGGCGCCGACCGCGTTGGGGAACATGACCATGACCGGCGAATCCGGCACGCGGATCTTGAGGCCTTCCATGTCGGCGGGTTCGGTGATCTCGAAGTTCGAGGTCACGTGCCGGTAGCCGTACCAGGTGATGGCAGCGACGGTGTGGCCGGTGGCATCGTGATAACCCTGGGACAGTTCCTGGAACAGGTCGCTGTCGCGATAGGCCTGCCAGTGATCGAAGTCCTTGAGCATGAACGGATAATCGGAAATGGCAATCGGGCCATAGTCGCGCTCGGCGAAATTCGGTCCGGTATAGATCATGTCGACGGACCCGATGGTCAGGCCCTCGTTGATGTCACTCTCGTTGCCCAGCGAAGAGGCGGGGAAAATGGTGATGTTCACGCGGCCGTCGGTACGGGTGCGGATTTCGTCGGCCGCCCATTCGGCCCAGGTGTGATAGGCGGCGCCAGTTTCATAAACGTGGGCCCATTTCAGGTCGACTGCCAGTGCCGACCCCATGCTCGATAGTGTCAATGCGGCGGCTATCGCCGTGCCGCGAATAATTCGTCCAATCATGATTTCCTCCCAAACGCCAAACGTCCAGCACCATGCCTTGTCATCCAGCGCGTGGATATCTAATATACAAGATATATTTGATATGCAAGTTGCGACTGAACGACACGGGATTGGGGGTATTGGCATTGCGGTGCTGGTGTGGATCATGCGGGGTATGGTCAACACACAGAAGCGGTGTGGTTCGTCCGGCCGTGAGTAGCTCGTACCCCGACCCAAAGTGCTGACTGCAGGAGTGAAATGAACGAGACCAGCGCCTCCCGAACTGCCCCGCGGCGAAAGCCGAGAGCCCGCAATGCACCGCCGGCGGCGCTGGGGCATGGCCGCGTTTTGCAGCCGGCCAAGAATTCCGAGGTGGTCTACCAGGATTTGCGGCGCAGCATCATTTCCATGGCACTGCCGCCGGGCTCGCCGATCCAGGAAAAGGAGTTGAGCGAGCGCTACGGGATCAGTCGTACACCGGTGCGGGAAGCGACGTTGCGGCTGGCGGAGGAACGGTTGCTGCAGATCGCTCCCAAGTCGGGGACTTTCGTGGCACGCATCCCGGTGTCTGAACTACGCGAGGCGATCGTGGCGCGGCGGGCTCTTGAGGAGGTCAATGTTCGCGCGGCTACGGCGCGGGCCAGCGAAAGCGAGATCATGGGCCTGCGCGCGATCATCCAGCGCCAGCAGGAAACCGCTGACGCGGGCAACGAGGAAGCCTTTCACAAGGTGGACGAGGATTTTCACGCCGGTATTGCCTCGGCGGCCGGTTATCCCGGCATCTGGCAGATGATCGAGCAGATCAAGGTGCAGGTGGAACGCTATCGCCGGCTGACGCTGCCGCAACACGGTCGCATGCAACTGGTGGTGCAGGAGCATACTGCGATGCTTGACGCGATAGCAGAACGGGATGCCGATCTGGCAGTGCAGCGCACCGACGAGCACCTGAACAAGCTGCAGTTGGACATTGCCGTGTTCCGCGACCTGTGGCCGGACTATTTCATTTACGATCCGGCGATCGACGACAAACGCTGAAGTTTGGTTCCGGTGCAGGGCACTGCCTCGCGCACCAGATCCAGCATGAGTTTTTGTGCCCTGGTTGGTTTCCAGCGTGACCGGTAGGTCAGGCCGATGGCGCGCCCGGGCCAATCGAGATCGAGGTTGATGCGCCCGACCAGCCCTGTGGCGATTTCGGCATTGGCCTGTTGCTCGGAAATGCAGCCCAGATGGTCACTGATGGCCATGAGTTCGCGCATAAGCAGGATCGAACCTGCCTCGATGATGCTTTGGGGCGGTGCTGTCCTGCGGTCGGCGAAGAGGCTGTCGAACTGATGCCGGGTCGGGGTGTCGCGGCGCGGCACGACCCAGGGGTAGGCGGTCAGGTCCTCGAGGCGCGGGCAGGGTTTGCCCGCCAGCGGATGGTCATTGCCAGCGATTATCGCCAGCCGGTCGTCGAATAGCCATTCCTGTTCCACGTCCGGCGTGGGTACCGGATCGCGCAGAGCGCCGATGATGAAATCAACGGAGCCGCGCCGCAGTCCGGAAAGCAGTTCATCATAGGGTCCGTCGATCACCGTGACGGCGACCCCGGGGCGCTGCTTGCGGAAGTGGGCGAGGGCCTGTGGCAGCAATACCGTGCGCGAGAGGGGCAGGGCTCCGATGGTGACCTGACCAGTTTCCCCGCCATCCAGTTCGGCAAGATCGGTTTCGGCCTGTCTGAGTTCATGGATTGTGAGGCTGGTCGCCAGAACGAGGTTCTGGCAGGCCCTTGTGGCCACAAAGCCAAAGGATGTGCGGTCGAAAAGGGCCCGTCCGGCTTCCGATTCAATCCGGGTGACTGCGCGGTGGACGGTGGGTTGCGACAGTCCGAGATGGCGGGCAGCGCGGGAGAAATTTTCAGTTTCGGCCAATGCCATGACCGCTTCGAGCTGGGCCATTGTCGCTGTCAGTATGAGCCGGGGAGAAATATCAGCCAGCGCCTGATCGAGGGCGCCGAGGGCACTACGCACGCGGGCAGCGAACACGGTGCCGCGCTCGGTCAGAAAAAAGCCGTTCTGGGTCCGGTTGAACAGGGCGCCACCTGCCTCCTGCTCCAGCTTGCGGATGGCCTTGGTGACGGCAGGCTGGGACACGTGCGCCGCTTCGGAGGCACGCGTCAGAAACCGCAGGTCGGAGACTTGCAGAAACAGCCGGAGATGTCGCAGGTTGCTGTGTGCCAAAGTGAGTATCCGCCGGGGAAACGGGAGTTGAATCTGTGCAGCTATAGCAAACCTTCATACACAAATTGCGACGCTGCACCAGCGGCTATTGCCTGAAGTTATAGGCTGGAACGGTGATTCGAATTGTGTTGATAGGTGGCGCGTGGAAACTCAGGCATTTGTGAATCGAGGAGAACCAAGCATGTCTGCAAACAAAACCGCGCTGGTCGTCAGTGCCCACGCCGCAGATTTCGTCTGGCGCTGCGGCGGTGCCATCGCCCACCATGCAGCGCTTGGTTATGACGTGACGGTCGTCTGCCTGTCGTTCGGCGAACGCGGCGAAAGTGCCAAACTGTGGAAGCAGGAAGGTATGACGCTCGACAAGGTCAGGGCTGCACGGTGGTCGGAAGCCGAGAATGCAGCAAAGGCGTTGGGGGTGCATGAGCTGATTTCGATGGACCTGGGGGATTATCCCTTGCGGCTGAGCGACGAAGACAAGTTCCGGCTGGTCGATATCATTCGCGCTGTGCAGCCCGCATTCATTCTCAGCCACTCCAAGTATGACCCCTACAATACCGACCATATGTATTCGACCGAGGTGGTGCTGGAGACGCGGATGATCGCGCAGGCCTGGGGGCACAAGCCGGGCGAGAAGGTGCTCGGGTCGCCGCAGGTCTATCTGTTCGAGCCGCATCAGACGGAGCAGATGGGCTGGAAGCCGGACGTGTTCCTGGACATCACAGATGTGTGGGACAAGAAGCGGGCCGCCATCGAGTGCATGGAAGGTCAGGAGCATTTGTGGGAATATTATACCCGCGTGGCGCAGAACCGGGCCAATCACTTCCAGCGCAATTCGGGCGGGCAGTCCGGTGGGCGTCCGGCGAAATATGCGGAAGGGTTCCAGTCGGTGTTCCCGCGCACGGTGGATGAGCTTTGAGCGTTCCGACCAACCCATCTTTTGACGTTGCGCATCTCGGCCATGTCGAGGTGCTGACCAACAAGTTCATGGAGAGCCTCAGCTTTTTCACAACCGTCTATGGGCTGAGCTGTACCTCGATCAAGGATGGCAGTGCCTATCTCAGAGCGTGGGACGACTATGAGTATCACACGCTGAAACTGACCAAGTCGGACACGACCGGCGTGGGGCATATCGGGTATCGCGTGTCGTCGCCTGAGGCGCTCGAGCGCCGGGTGAAGATCATCGAAGAAAGCGGCTACAAGGTCATCGGCTGGAACGACGGCGACGAGGCGCATGGGCGCGCGTTTCGCTTTGAAGACCCGTTCGGGCATGTGTTCGAACTTTACTGGGAAACCAACAAGTACCAGCCGCATCCGGATATGGACGCACCGGCGCTTAAGAACATGGCGAGCCGGTTCAATCCCAGCGGGCCGCGCCGGCTTGATCACCTGAACCTCCTCTCCGAAGATGTGTCGGAATTCCGCAAATTCATGGAGACCTGCATCGGGGCGCGGGTGACCGAGATGATCCAGCTCGACAACGGGCGGCTGGGCGGCTGCTGGTTCACGGTGAACAACAAGACCTATGACCTGGCCTGCACCGAGGAGCACGGCGGCGGCAAAGGGCGCTTTCATCACGTCACCTATGCCACCGACCAGCGCGAGGACATATTGCGGGCGGCGGATGTGTTTCTGGAAGCCGGGGTTCATATCGAGACCGGACCGCACAAGCATGCCATCCAGGGCACGTTCTTTTTGTACGTCTGGGAACCGGCCGGCAACCGGGTGGAACTGGCAAACTCCGGGGCGCGGCTGATCCTCGCGCCGGACTGGGAGCCGGTGGTGTGGACGGAGGCCGAACGAAAAAAGGGACAAGCCTGGGGACTGAAGACCATCGAGACCTTCCACACGCACGGAACGCCGCCGGTGCCGGGCAAGGAGGAGTGAACATGGGACAGGTTGTCACGAACATAGAACGCGCTGATGCCAGTGTGATCGCGGGGCTGGCCGAAGCGGGCGTCGCCACGGTGCATGAGGCACAGGGCCGGATTGGCTGTCTGGCGCCCTACATGCGGCCGATCTACGCCGGAGCGCGGATCGCTGGATCGGCCGTGACGATTTCGGCGCCGCCGGGGGACAACTGGATGCTGCATGTGGCGATCGAACAGGTACAGGAGGGCGACATTCTGGTGCTGGCGCCGACCTCGCCCTGCACGGATGGCTATTTCGGCGATCTTCTGGCCACCTCGGCCATGGCGCGCGGCTGCAAAGGTCTGGTGATCGCTGCTGGAGTGCGCGATGTGCGCGACCTGACCGAGATGAGGTTTCCCGTCTGGTCGAGGGCGATTTCGGCCCATGGGACGGTCAAGGAAACGCTGGGGTCGGTGAATGTGCCGATTGTCTGTGCCGGGGCTGCAGTCGAGGCGGGCGATGTGATCGTTGCCGACGATGACGGGGTGTGCGTCGTCAAACGTGCTGACGCGGCCAGGGTGTTGGAGGCGGCGCAGAAGCGGACGGCGAGTGAAGAGGCCAAGCGGCAGCGGCTGGCGGCAGGTGAACTGGGTCTCGACATGTATGACATGCGCGGGCGGCTGGCCGAAAAGGGCCTGAAATATGTCTGATCTGCAGGCCGAAGGGATCGCCTGCACCTGGATGCGCGGGGGCACGTCCAAGGGCGCCTATTTTCTTGGCCGGGACTTGCCGGACGATGCCATGGTTCGTGATCAAGTGCTGCTCGGGGTAATGGGGTCGCCTGATCCGCGCCAGATCGACGGCATGGGCGGGGCCGATCCGTTGACCTCGAAGGTGGCCATCGTGTCGCCCTCGACCCGGCCGGATGCGGACGTGGACTATCTGTTTTTGCAGGTGTTCGTGGATCAGGCGCTGGTGTCTGACGCGCAGGGCTGCGGGAAC
The DNA here is from genome assembly GCA_017794705.1 of Devosia sp. GTDB lineage: Bacteria > Pseudomonadota > Alphaproteobacteria > Rhizobiales > Devosiaceae > IH3. Next base: position 2,841,822 of record CP051235.1, read on the forward strand.
ATTCTGGCCGGGGTGGGGCCTTTTGCCATCGAGCAGGGGCTGGTGCCGGCTCAAGACGGCGAGACGCCGGTGCGCATTCACATGCTCAACACCGGCGAGGTGGCGCTGGCGCGGATCAGCACGCCGGGGGGCAAGGTGAACTACAGCGGCGGCGCACACATCGATGGTGTGCCCGGCACGCATGCGGCAATCCCTCTGATGTTTCAGAATATTGCCGGATCGATGTGCGGTGACCTGCTGCCGACGGGCAACCAGGTCGACGTGGTCGACGGGGTGGCGTGTACGCTGATCGACAACGGCATGCCTTGCGTGATCATGCGGGCGAGCGATTTTGGTCTCAGCGGCACCGAAAGTCGTGACGATCTCGATGCGGATACTGCGCTCAAGGCACGGTTGGAGAGCATCCGTCTCAAGACGGGGCCGATAATGAACCTCGGCGATGTGGCCGAAAAATCCGTGCCGAAGATGACGCTCGTGTCACCGCCGACCCAGGGTGGCACCATTTCGACGCGCAGTTTCATACCGCATCGCTGCCATGCCTCGATTGGCGTGTTCGCGGCGGTCAGCGTGGCGACTGCCTGCACCTTTGCCGGTACACCGGCCGGAGATCTCGCCGTTTTGCCCCAGGACGGCACCTACCTGATCGAGCATCCGACGGGCGCGATGGATGTGTTGATCGAGCGCGATGCGGGCGGCGTGGTGACCGGCGCCGGTCTGTTGCGGACCGCCCGGAAGCTGATGTCGGGAACCGTGTTTCCGGCCCCCATTCGGCCCGCCTGAATCAGCCCCCTTTACAAGCCAATATACTTGATGTCATAGTTAACGACATTAAACCTTTGTATTTAAATATTTAATTTAAGCCACCCGCCTGGCGCGGGGCAGCTTCCACAAGATGAATAATTGATTAAAATCAATGGTTGCATTTTAATGAAGCTGGCCGCTCGAATGTAAGGGGTATTGCGGATGCTTCTTGGTGCACAAGCTCAAGCAAATCATAATCACGACCCGGTTTCGGATCGCGAAAACTTGGCAGAAGACCTGGTTTCCACGGGAAATCCGGGCAAGCTGTTTCCCGAACTCAGACAGATTGAATGCGCTCACGACGTGTCGAATGCGACACTATGGAGCTTCATGAACTTTGACGGGCGCCCGTCCTACAATCCGCCGCTGCTGGCCGATTTTCATCAATGGCAGGCCGATATCGTCAACCTGAAGGCCGACATGGGCGACGCGCTCAAATATGTCGTGCTCGGGTCACGCCATCCCAAGATGTTCTGCCTGGGCGGAGACCTCGATTATTTCTGCCAGTGCATTTCCAACCAGGACATGGTGGCGCTGCGCGCCTATGGCAAGAGCTGCATCACCATCCTGCACAAGAACTGGCGCAACATCGATTGCGACGTGACCACAATCGGGCTGGCGCAGGGGGATGCGCTGGGCGGCGGCTTTGAATCGCTTTTGTCGTTCGACGTGCTTTGCGCGGAAAAGGGTGTGAAGTTCGGGTTCCCCGAGCAGATGTTCGGGCTGTTTCCGGGCATGGGTGCGCTGTCGTTCCTTGGCCGCAAGATCGGGTTTTCCAAGGCGGAATGGTTCGTGCGTTCAGGCGAACTGGTGACAGCCGAACAGCTTTACGAGATGGGGGTCGTGCACTTGCTGGCCGAGCCGGGACAGGGGGTCGAGGCGGTCAAGACCTATGTCGCCAAGAATCTCAGCCGACATCAGTCGCGTCACCACATGCACCTTGCCGGCAAGCGCGCCAACCCGATGGATTTCGACGAATTGAGCGACATTGTCGACCTGTGGGCGGAGGCCTGCATGACGCTGACACCGCACAATCTGAAAGTGATGCAGCGTTTGATTTCGGCGCAATCGAAGCTGGCGGACGCTGCTTAGGCGGCTTTGACCGCTTTCTTGGCCCAGTCGGTGGAGTGATCTGCAAGAACGCCGGGCACTTTCTCGGGTCCGTCGGGACGGCCGAGCAGGTAGCCTTGGATGTGGGTGCAGCCCGAAGCGATCAGGAAACCCAGTTGATCTTCGGATTCCACACATTCGGCAACCACGGACATGCCGAGGATCTTGCCGATGGAACTGACCGCATGCACCACGGCGGCGGCACTGGGATCGCGGCCGAGGTCCCGCACGAAGGAGCCGTCCACCTTGATTTTGGAGAAGGGGAAGGTGCGCAGCTGGCTGAGCGAGGAATAGCCGGTGCCGAAGTCATCGAGTGATACCTTGATGCCCATCTCCCGGAAGCGCATCAGCATTTCCAGATTGTCAGGGTCCTCGTCGATCAGGGCGGTTTCGGTGACTTCCAGTTCGAGGCGGCTGGCCTTCAGCCCGGTCTTGCGAAGCACATTGCCCAGATACTCGGGGAAGCGCCGGTCGTTGAACTGCACGGCGGAGAAATTGACGGCGATGGAGACATCGTCCGGCCACTGGACGGCGTAGCGGCAGGCTTCCGCGAGCACCCAGCGGCCGATCTCGGAGACGAGGCCGGTTTCCTCGGCGACCGGGATGAACTCGGCGGGGGAGACAAAGCCGCGCGTGGGGTGGCGCCAACGGATCAGGGTCTCGAACAACTCGATCTTGCCGGTTTCGACGCTGGCGATGGGCTGGAACACCAGCGAGAACTGGCCGTCAGCGATGGCGGTGCGGATATCGAGTTCCAGCATGCGCCGTTCCTGGGCCTGGAAGTCGAGATCGTTTTCGAACACCATCACTGCGTTGCGGCCATGGGCCTTGGCCTTGTAGAGGGCCATGTCCGCGCGCTTGAGCAGCACGTCGCCCTTGTCGCCGTGGCTGGGTGCAAGCGCGATGCCCACTGAGGCACCGATGTTGATACGGTGTTCGGCGATGTTGAAGGTGCGGCCGAGTTCCTCGATCAATTGTTGAGCGAGGGTTTCGGGCTCGCCTGTGGTGTCGTCCAGCGCCTGAATGATGACGAACTCGTCGCCGCCGAGACGGCCGACCTGGGCCTCTTTGCCGCAAATGCGGTTGATGCGGCGCGCCACTTCCTGCAACAGCATGTCGCCGACGGGGTGGCCGAGCGTGTCGTTGACTTCCTTGAAGTGATCAAGGTCGATCAGGTGCAGCGCCAACCGATCCAGGCTTTTACGCAGCTGCAGCTTTTTCTTGAACAGTTCCTGGAAGGCAGCGCGATTCATCAGGCCGGTCAATTCGTCGGTCCAGGCCAGTTGCTGAATGCGTTCATTGGCCTTGGCCTGCTCGGTGACATCCTCGAAGACGATGACCGTGTTGCCATTGTCCATTTTCTGGCTGGAGACGGAGATGGTCTGGTCGCCGCTGAGGCGCACAAAGCTCTGGCGGGTGCTGCCGGTGTCAGTGCGCGACTTGATGACGTCGGCGACGCGGCGCAAGTCGACCGGGCGGCCATCGCCCTGTTTCAGCCAGTCCATGAGTTGCTGGAAGCTCATGCCTTTGGTCAGTTGCTCGCCCTTGCGGTCGAGGATCGACAGGAACTTGGCGTTCCAGACCAGAAGGTGCCCCTCGTGATCGAACATGCAAAGGCCGTGCGACATGTTGTTGAGCGCGGCATCGAACAGTTGCGCCTGACCTTCGAAGTTCTTGGCGAGCGCGGCATGTTCGCGGCGGGTCTCGAGCGCGGTCACCAGTGTCTTGCGGACCGAGACGGTGATGTCGGTCATGCCGAACATGAAGAAGAACAGGCAGGCGCCCATCACCTGATAAAAGGTCGTTTCGTGCAGCATCAGGCCCAGGCACATCGGGCCTGCTGCGAGATAAAGCTGGGCGAGGGCGACGAGGGGGCGGCCGGCGTTGCGACCGGTGATGCTGGCGGCATAGCCGGCAGTGGTCGTGGTCAGCATCAGGTGAAGCGTCGGGTTGTCGATGCGGATGAGGGCCGCGAGACAAACGAGGCCGAGGCTGGCCGCGAACATGCCCGCGCCGATCGAGTAGGCGCGTTCCCAGGCCTTGGCATGGCCCTGGAGCGCAGGGGCACCCGCCGAAACATATTTGAAACCGATAAAGATGCGGGCGAGGGCGATCAGGACGATGCCGTCGGCGATGGTGGTGACCACGATGTCGTCTTCGACAAGCGTGACGGTGGCGGCGATCCACACACCGGCCAGCGCGCCCGCGATCAACGAGGCGAAAGGATGGAACAGGCCGTCAATGAGCTGCGCCCGCACTTCAGCGGACATGGTGCGCTCCGACCTGAGCATTTCAATAAAACGCTTCAGCATGTGCGATCCTCGTCTGAGATCACATTGTCGCGTGGAGAAGTGAATTATTCATTATTGAGGCCGTGGCCGGATTCGGGGCTGCAAGCGTTTGAAATCAGTGAGCTTCTTTGAAGATCAGGTATTGACGGAACCGCGTTTCAGCGGCAGAATTTCGCAAAGATTAACGATCATATTAGCGTTTCGCGGGCAATGTGCGTTTCCAACTGGTTTCACGATCCGCTGTATGATTGGGTTAACGCAGTGTTGAGGGGGAGAAGTCAGCATGAAATTCGGCGCATCGTCGTGGCCGTTCCAGTGGGAACCGCCTTATGAAGACTGCATCAAGCGGGTTGCCGATCTTGGCTTTTCAGCCATCGAACTGATCGGCTGGAACCGGGATTATCTTTACGACTATTACACCCCGGAAAAGATCAGGGATCTGCGGGCGGCGCTTGACGGGGAAGGGTTGCTGCTGTCGCAGTTCGTGCATACGCCGCATGATCTGTCGCATCCCGATGTCGCGAACAGGCAGCAGGCGATCGAGAACTGGAAGCGGGCCGCGGAGGTGGGCACGGCCCTGGGCGCCAACCTGATCAACATGGTGGCCAGCCATCCGTTCGGATTCAAGGACGGGCAGGAAATGCCGCGCATCACCACCAAGCCATTGGTGCAGCGTTACGAGGCGAAGGTGCCGTCCGGTCTCGATTGGGACCAGAACTTTGAGGACTACGTCAATGCGGTGCGAGCCTGCGCCGAAGTGTGCGAGGCGGCGGGTGTCGGCATGACCATCGAGCCGCATCCCGGCCGTTATCTGGCCAATCACGACGGCGCGCTGCGGCTGCTTGAGCATGTCAATTCGCCGGCGCTGGGGATCAATTTCGATCCCAGCCACACGTTCCCGGTGGGAGATTTCCCGAACATTTCGGTCTATCGGCTTGGCAAGCGCATCAAGCATTGTCACGTGTCGGACAATGACGCGGTGACCAATGTTCACTGGCGTCCGGGCATGGGCAAGATCAACTGGCGGCACATGTTCCAGGCATTGAAGGATGTCGGGTTTGACGGGGTGGTGTCGATCGAACTGGAAGACGTGCCTGGCGTGTCGCGCGGTTCCAATCCCGGTGTGCCCGGCGTTTATCGCAATCCCACCGCCACCGACGAATTCGTGGCCGAAACCGTGGCCGGCATGAACTATCTCAAGGGGATTTGTGCCGAACTGGGTATTGCAGTCGACTGATACTCCAGACTTTCTTTTACCGTTCAGCGGGCCCGCTTGCCGGGCCGGTTGAGCACGCCTTTTTGAGTGCTTTCGGGGACCGGAAGTCGGGCTTTGAAATCGCCCAATATGGCGACCGTGCATTCACGGCCATTCGGCCCGAAAGATACCAATTCAGACCGGTACACTTGCCGGACAGCGTTCTACACAGGGCGCTGCCCGGAGCCTTTACGCTAACTTCCTCATAAATATATGTAAATTTGCTGATCAACACCGAGTAGTGACGCCCGCGAGTGACTAATACCAATCGAAACCAATTTTGCTTGACAGGTGGGAATAAAGATTGGTTTGCTATTGGTGTTAACGCCGTAACTCTGATCCTGGAGGGGATGAGGTGCGATGGCAGGGGTGGGGATGAACCAGTTCAACGAGCTGATGCTGGCGCTGAAGGAGAATGTGGAACTGCAGGATGGCAGTTACACACCGCTCTATCATCGCGTGCAGCGCGCCCTGCGGTTTGTCATCGAAGACGGGCGGCTGGGTGATGATGATGCGCTGCCGCCGGAGCGGGACCTGGCGCAAACGCTTGGTGTGTCGCGGGTAACGGTGCGCAATGCCATTCGCGGGCTGGTCGACGAAGGTCTGCTGGTGCAGCGCCAGGGGGCGGGGACGTTCGTCAGCCGCCGCATCGAGATGCCGCTGAGCAAGCCACCCACCAGCTTTTCCGAAGAAATGCAGGCGCGCGGCATGGAGCCCGAATATGTGATGCTGGACCGGCACACGGGTCCGGCGACGCCTGTCGAGGTCGACATGCTGGAACTGGAACCTGGTACGCTGGTGACGCGGCTCTACCGGGTTCGGTCGGCCAACAAGAAGCCGATGTGTCTCGAACTGACCTCGATCGCCGCTGACGTGCTGCCGGAAAAGGCGGACATCGGCAAATCGCTTTACCTGATGCTGGCGGAAAAGAACCTCAGGCCGGTGCGGGCGCTGCAACGGTTGCGTGCTGAATTGCTGGAAAGCGAGCAGGCGCGGCTTTTGGGCGTGGCGCCGGGATCAGCAGGGTTATTTGTCGAGCAGCAGAGCTTCATCGAAGGCGGACGGCCCATCGAATATGTGCGCACGCATTACCGCGGCGATTCCTATGATTTCGTAGCCGAGTTGAAGATCTGAGATGACCAAGACGTTCGCCCCCACCAAGACGCAAATGGCGCAGGAAACTGCGGAGGCGCCTGCACGTGTCGGGGACATGCTCGCTGCCAACCGCGACGCAGTGGCTGCTCTCAGCGCCAAGTTGCGGCAGAACCCGCCCAGATTGCTGATGACATGCGCACGCGGCAGTTCGGATCACGCGGCGACTTATCTGCAGTATCTCAGCCTGCTCAAGCTGGGAATTCCGGCATCATCTCTGCCGCCCTCGATTGCCTCGGTTTATCAGGCCGAGGTTGATCTCGAAGGTGTTCTGTTCGTGCTGATTTCCCAATCGGGGCAAAGCCCGGATCTGGTGGCGGGCGCAAAATGGGCTGCAAGCCACGGCGCGCATGTTGTAGCCATGGTCAACGTGGCGGATTCGCCGGTTGCCCAAGCTGCACATGATGTGCTGCCGCTGATGGCCGGCCCGGAAATCAGCGTGGCGGCCACCAAGTCCTATCTGACCGCACTGGCGTCTGCCGCGCAGCTTGTCGCGGGGATTTCCGGCGATGCCGGATTTGCGCATGCCGTGGACCAACTGCCGAAGGTCCTGCAGGCGGCCGCGCGTCTGGACTGGTCCGCGGCGGTCGATGATCTGGCGGAAAGTTCGAGTGTTTTCGTGGCGGGGCGGGGACCCGGTTTGGCTGCCGCATTCGAGATGGCGCTGAAGCTGAAGGAAACCAGCGCCATGCATGCCGAGGCGTTCAGTTCGGCGGAAATCATGCACGGTCCGCTGGGCCTGCTGCAGCCGGGGATGCCGGTGTTGCTGCTCGGACAGAATGACCAGACGCTCCCCGGGGTGAAACAGCTCGATGCCTCTCTCCGGCAAAAGGGTGCGCGGGTCTATTCAGCCTATGAGGGGGCTTTCGGCAATGGCGTGCTGCCTGTGGTGCCGGGGGTTGATCCGGCGCTGGCGCCGCTTGCGGCGGTGCAGAGTTTTTATTCGATGGCCAGTGAACTGGCCGTGCGTCGCGGGTTTGATCCCGACAAGCCCGAGCACCTCAAGAAAGTGACGGAAACGCGCTGATGGTTGAGGTGGTCGCCAACGCGGAGCTATTTGACGGCGAGCAGATGCGCGGCCGTTGCGACGTTTCCATTGAGGACGGACGGATCGTCGAAATTGCGCCGGCGCGGCAGGAGGCCCTGTCTGGGGACGGTGTGCACAATCTGCGCGGCATGTTGCTGGCACCCGGGTTCATCGACGTCCAGGTCAACGGAGGCGGTGGCGCCCTGTTCAACAATGATCCGAGCGTCGAGGCACTGGAAACGATGGCCGCGGCCCATCGCAACTACGGCACGACCACCCTGATCCCGACGGTCATCACTGACACTAATGAAGTGCTGGATGCGGCGGCTGAAGCTGTCAGCACGGCTCTGGCAGGGGGCTTGCCGGGTATCCGTGGCATTCACTTTGAGGGGCCCTGCCTCAACCCGGAACGCAAGGGTGTTCACAAGGAAAGCAACTTCCGCAGCCTCGATGATGACCTGATGGAAATCTACACGCGCGATGGACTGGGCGCGGTGGTGGTGACGCTGGCGCCCGAGCGGGTCGAGCTTGGCCGGATCCGCGAGTTGGCAAACCAGGGCGTATTTGTCTGTGCCGGGCACACGGCGGCAGACTACCAGACCGTGAGCGAGGCCATTGGCCACGGGATGCGCGGGTTCACGCATCTTTACAATGCCATGTCGCCGATGACCAACCGGGAGCCGGGCGTGGTCGGCGCGGCGCTGGACGACGGGTTCACCTGGTGCGGGCTGATTGTCGATGGCTATCACTTGCATGACGCCACCGCCCGCAATGCGATCCGGTCCAAAGCGCGGGGCAAGATGATGCTGGTCACCGACGCCATGTCGACGGTGGGTGCACGCGAAAAGAAGTTCAGCCTCTACGGCGAAGAAATCCATGCCGAGGACGGTCGGCTGGCACGAACCGACGGGACGCTGGCAGGCTCCGATCTCGACATGATGAGTGCCGTGCGCAACACCCACATGCGGCTGGGGGTAGCGCTGGACGAGGCGCTCCGCATGGCTTCGCTCTATCCGGCGCAGTTCCTCAAGCTGGACGGCACGATCGGCAAGGTGAAGGCGGGGTTCGCCGCGGATCTGGTGGCGATCGACCCGGCTGACCTCAGCGTCAAGTCGACCTGGATTGGCGGCGAAATGCGCGAGGCACGGTCATGATTGCCTGTTTCGACATCGGCGCCAGCTTCATCCGCTATGGCCTTGCGAACGGGTCCGGGCTGGTGCGCGAGCAGGGCCGTGCACAGACGCCGACGCGGGACGCCGAAGCGTTCATGGTTGCGGTACAGGCAGGGCTGGTGATCATGAAGGCGCCTGCTGATGCGCCCGTTTCGATTTCACTTTGCGGCACCGTTGACCCTCAGACGGGTGTCGTGACCGTGGCCAATGTGCCGGCAATCAACGGCACGAACCTTGCCGAAAAACTCGGCAAGAGGCTCAACCGGCCGGTGACGATCACCAATGATGCGGACTGTTTTGCGCTGGCGGAAGCGCATGCCGGTGTCGGTTCGGGGCATCGCAATGTTTTTTCGATCATTCTTGGGACCGGCGTGGGTGGTGGTCTGGTGATCGACGGGAAGCTGGTGCAGGGGATGGGCGGCGTCGCTGGCGAATGGGGGCACGGCGCAATCGTCGACCCCGGGTTTGGCGGACTGACCGATCCGCTGCCGCGGACGGCCTGCGGCTGCGGGCGGACGGACTGTGTCGATCCTGTGGGCAGCGCCCGCGGGCTGGAGCATTTGCATGACATGCTGCACGGCGAAGAAAGGTCGAGCAGTTCCATCGTGCTGCAATATGAGCGCGGCCAGGAAGATGCAGTGCGCACGGTCCAGCTTTACATCGAAAATCTGGCTCGGGTTCTGGCCCTGATCGTCAATGTCACCGGGGTCACCAAGGTGCCGGTGGGTGGAGGGCTGGGATCTGCCCCAGCGCTGATCGCCGCACTCGACAAGCGGGTGCGTGAAATGACTTTGGCGACGTTCAACGATCCGCTGGTGGTGCCGGGACAAAGATCGGCGGACGGTGGATTGATTGGTGCCGCGCTGGCGGCGCGGAATGGTCTGGAGGTGGCGGCATGAGCGGTCCCCTGGGCAAGCGCGCCATCCTGGAACTATGCGTCGAGGACATGGCGGGGCTGAATGCGGCACGCGCCGGTGGCGCTGACCGGGTTGAACTCTGTTCCGCCCTTTCGGTGGGTGGGCTGACGCCCAGTGCGGGGTTCATGCAGCAGGCGGCGGCATCCGGCGTGCCGGCCATGGCGATGATCCGGCCACGACAGGGCGGCTTTGTGTTCTCGGATGACGAAGTCGATTTGATGATCGCCGACATCAGCGCGGCACGTGATTTCGGCTTGCACGGGGTCGTGCTCGGGGCGGCTCATCCGGACCTGACACTTCATCTCGAAGTGTTGAGGCGGTTGATCGAGGCGGCAGGACCGCTCGAGACTTGTCTGCACCGGGTTTTCGATCTGACGCCCGATCCGTTCGCGGCGATCGACCAGGCGGTTGAACTTGGTTTTTCGCGCATCCTGACGTCCGGACAGCAGCGTAGCGTGCCCGAAGGACTGAAACTGCTAGTGGACCTTGGCGCCTATGCCAATGGCCGGATTTCCATCATGCCGGGCGGCGGGATCACGCTGCGCAATGTCGGCGAGGTGATCCGGTCGACGGGAATCTCGGAAATCCACTCCTCCTGCAGTGTGGTGCGCGGGCAGGCAGATGCGGATCTGGTCCGGTTCGGATTTGCGCCGGACGGGCCGCGCAAGGTGTTCGATCCGGAAGCCGTGGCCGAGATGCGGCGCATGCTGGCGGCCATCGCCGCGCCTGGCCCCAATGATGAAGCTCTCGAAGTGAAGGGAGCCGCTGAATGACTGATGTGAAACTGAATTTCATCAAATCAACGCAATTGCCCCAGAATCCGCTTGACTCTGCGGGGTCTCTGCCGAAACATCTGAAAATTATTTTCAGTTTTGGCCTTCGTCAAAGGGGTGTTGTGCGATGAAGATCGGAATTGTTGGGCTCGGATTCAGGCTGGGATATCTGGCGCGCATCATCAATCGGGAAATCCCGGGGGCGCGGTTCGTCGGCTATGTGGACCCGGAACCGGCTGGATTGGCGCCGGTCTTTGTGCCCCCGCACGCGATCGAGAATGCCGGACACGTTCCCACGCTGGGCGAAGCCCTGTCGGTGCCGCTCGACGCAGGTCCGCAATTCGACAGCATCGATGATCTGGTCAAGGCCGACCGGCCCGACCTGCTGATGATCGGCTCGCCCAACCACATGCATCTCGAGCATATCCGCAACGCGCTGGATCATGGGCTGAAGATCTTCACCGAAAAGCCGGTGGTCACCACCGAAGAAGACACGTTCGAGCTTTTGCGGTTGCTGGCCGAATTCGGCAATGTCGATCAGGTGATGATCGGGCTGGTGCTGCGCTACGCCCCACTTTACCGCGATCTGGTTGCCGCCCGCGACAAGGGCCAGCTTGGCAGCATTACCTCCATTGAGGCTTCCGAACATATCGCGCCCTATCATGGTGCCTTCTTCATGCGCGACTGGCGGCGCGAAGGCGGCTGGTCCGGCGGGTTCATGCTGGAGAAATGTTGCCACGACATCGATCTCTACCAGGGTCTGGTCGGTGGCCGTCCGGCCAGGGTCGCCAGTTTTGGCGGACGCAAGAGCTTCGTGCCGGAAAATGACCCGGCCAAGCGCGGTATCAACAATCTGGAGATCTATCACATCAAGCCGAGCGGCTGGATGGGGTCGGACAAGGTGTTCGACAGCGAAGGCGACATCATCGACTACCAGACGGCACTGGTGGAATTCGAGAACGGCGAGAACCTGTGCTTCCACACCAATCTGAACGTGCCCGACGAATTCCGCCGCTTCTGCGTGATGGGATCGCGCGGGATGGCCGAGGGTGATTTTGTCCGCAACTATTTCCGCGTGCATGACTCGCACTCGGGCAAGAAGCTGACCGACAAGAGCTACGAAACCTCATCGACCTCGGCGCACTACGGTGCCGATGAGCAGATGATCCAGGACATTTTCGCTCACGTGACGGACGGCAAGCCGTTGCCGGTGTCAATTGTCGACGGGCTCGCCGCGGGCCTGACCGCGATCAAGATGGACGAGGCGCGCGCAACAAGGCGGGTGATCGACATGACTGAAACCTGGGCGAAGTTTGACGCCATTCTCCCGCGAAACAAGAAGGTGGCCTGATGTTCAACACCGGCCGAGACCGCTTCTTCCCCTACATGCTGCTGCTGCCGGCGCTGGCGCTGACGCTGGTCATCGTTGCCTGGCCACTGTTCGAAACATTTCGCCTGTCGTTCACCGACGCGGCCCTGAAGCCCGACGAGAACTGGGTCGGCTGGGCCAACTACGAGAAAATATTCAGCGGCAATTTCCCCGAAGTGATCCTTCGTACTTTCGTGTGGATGTTCTGGTCGGTGACGCTGAAAATGGTGGTCGGTATCGCCGGCGCCATGCTTTTGAACGCCGCTGTGCCGGGCCGGGCCTTCTTCCGGGTGCTGGTGATGCCGCCCTGGGTGATCCCGATCGCCATCGGCGTGTTCATCTGGGGCTGGATGTACAATGGCCAGTGGGGGATGATTTCCGGGGTCGGCCAGCTGCTTGGCATCTTTGACGGGCCGTTTGAATTCCTCGCCTACCGCGATACGGCGTTTATCGCCACGATCGTCACCGACGTGTGGATCGGCACGCCGCTGGTCACCATCTATCTTCTGGCCGCCATGCAGTCGATTTCGCCCGACCTGCACGAGGCCGCGTGGGTGGATGGCGCCGGCCGCTGGTACCGGTTCCGGCGCATCACCCTGCCGCTGATCCTGCCGGCAGTGGCGACCATGTCGCTACTGTCCTCGATCTGGACGTTCAACTCGTTCGACATCATCTGGATCCTCACCGAGGGCGGGCCGCGCGGCGGCACGACAACGATGATCATCGACACCTACAAGACCGCTATCTCCCGCTTCCGCTACGGCGAAGGCGCGGCGCGGGCGGTGTTGATCGTCCTGTTCCTGTCGGCGTTCGCCGCTTTCTACTTTTACCTGATTTCACGTGCCACCCGCGGGGGAGCGAACAATGATCAATAAGTATCGCTGGTACGAGATCGTTGGCATATATGCAGGGATTGCGGTCTTTCTGACCTTCATCCTGGCGCCCTTCCTTGAGGCGTTCCTTGTGTCGCTACGGCCGATCGAAGGCATCTTTTCGGCGCCCTACAGCATCATCACCGAGAACATGAGCTTCGAAACCTACATTTCGATGTGGTCGAGCGTGCCCTTGCTGTGGCGCTACATGCTCAACTCGCTGTTCATCTCAACGGTGGTGACACTTCTGGCGCTGTTCTGCATCATTCCGGCGGCCTACGCGTTCGCCCGGTTCAAGTTCAAAGGCTCGAACGGGCTTCTGGCCGGCTTCCTCGCCATCAACATGGTCGGCGGCGCGGTGCTGATCATTCCGCTTTACAAGCTGATGCTGAACCTGGGGCTGCTCAACACCTATTGGGCGATGATCATCCCGGGTGCTGCCTTTTCCATTCCGACCGGCATCTGGCTGCTCCGCTCCTATCTCGCCAAGATCCCGCGCGAGTTGGAGGAAGCGGCATGGGTCGACGGGGCCGGCCGGCTTTACACTTTGCGTCGCGTCATCATTCCGATCGCCATTCCCGGCATCGTGGTGGTCGCGGTCGCCACATTCATTGCAGCCTATGCGCAGCAGTTCCTGTTCGCGTTGACCTTCAACTCGACGAATGAACTGAACCCGCTGCCCGTGGGGCTGTTCCAGTTCTTCGGTCGTCAGACAGTCGTTTGGAACGAACTGATGGCCGCAAGTTTGATCGGCATCTTGCCAGTGCTGCTCATCTACATCTTCCTCCAGCGTTTCATCGTCGCTGGCCTGACCGCTGGTGCGGTCAAGGAGTGATGTGAATTCATAATGGCAACCAAATGGGAGACAGACATGAAGGCTCTTAAATACCTGGTCGGCGCTGCGCTGCTGGTGGGCTCCTCCACCTCGGCCCTGGCCCAGACCGAAATCTACATGATCAACTGCGGTGACGGGGTGACCGGCAACGGTCCCGCCAAGCACGCGGAGCTGATTGCTGAGTGGGAAGCCGCCAACGAAGGCTACACAGTCAACCTGGAATATGTGCCCTGGGGCCAGTGCCAGGAAAAGTCGACGACCCTTGCCGCTGCCGGTAATCCGCCGGCCCTGGCTTACATGGGTTCGCGTACACTGAAGCAGTTGGCGCTCAATGACCTGATCATTCCGATGGACCTGTCGGCGGAAGAAGTTGCAGCCTATGCGCCGCCGGTGCTGGGCACAGTGACCTATGACGGTCAGGCCTGGGGTGCTCCGGTCGCCTTCTCGACCAAGGCTCTTTACTGGAACAAGGACCTGTTCGAGGCCGCTGGTCTTGACCCCGAGACACCTCCCACGACCTGGGAAGAGCTCTATGACATGGCCAAGCAGGTTCAGGACAATACCGATGCCAACGGTTTCGGTCTGGCTGCTGCCTCGTTCGACAACACGATGCACCAGTTCCTGAATTTCGTTTACTCGAACGGCGGTGCCGTCATCAATGATGCCGGTGAGATCGTCTTCGACAGCGAAAACAACGTGCAGGCCCTCGAGTTCTACGGTCGTCTGGCTGAAGTTTCGCAGCCGGGTCCGCTGGCCTATGACCGTGCCAAACTGCGCCCGCTGTTCACCGAAGGCCAGATTGCCATGTTCATCTCCGGTCCGTGGGAACGCGGTCTGGTGGGTGACGTGAACTGGGGCGTTGCGCCGGTTCCGCATGGCCCGATGGGCGATCACGGCACGCTGCTGATCACCGACTCGCTGGCCGTGTTCAAGGGCTCGGGCGTTGAAGAGCAGGCCCGTTCGCTGGCCAAGTGGCTGACCAACGCCGAAAACCAGATGGCCTATGACCTGGCCGCCGGCAACACCCCGATCTATTCGGGTACCGGCACTGAAGAGCTGATCGCTGCCGACGCGACCTGGGCTCCGTTCCTGGAAATCATTCCGGATGGTGGTCCCGAGCCGTTCGTGACCGACTATGTGGGTCTGCAGGACACGATCAACGAAGCCATTCAGGGCGTCGTTCTGGGTGAAATCGACGCGGCTACCGCCGTCGCCGATGCCGCCGCGGTCCTGGAAGACTACAAGTAATCAAGCTGGAACCCGGCGTCCGCGCCGGGTTCCATTCCGCCCCGTGCGGGGTGAACAAGGAGGTCCAGCGTGGGACACGTAGAGCTAAAAAACGTCAGGAAGTCCTATTCCAGCCTGGAAGTCATCAAGGGCGTTTCGCTGCAGATCGAGGACGGCGAATTCGTTGTCTTCGTCGGACCTTCGGGTTGCGGCAAATCCACCCTGCTGCGGATGATCGCCGGCCTTGAAGAGATCACCGCGGGCGACATCGATATCGCCGGTGTGAAGGTCAACAATCTGCCGCCGGTCAAGCGCGGCATTTCCATGGTTTTCCAGTCGTATGCGCTTTATCCGCATATGTCTGTGTTCGAGAATATCGCCTTTCCGCTGCGCGTTGAGAAACGGCCGCAGCCGGAAGTGGAACAGCGCGTGCACAAGGCCGCCGATATTCTGAAGCTGCGCGACAGGCTGCATCACCGTCCGGGCGAATTGTCCGGCGGCCAGCGCCAGCGCGTGGCCATCGGCCGCGCTATTGTGCGCGACCCGAGCGTGTTCCTGTTCGACGAACCCCTGTCCAACCTCGACGCGGCACTGCGTGCCGAGATGCGGGTGGAACTCAATCGTTTGCACTCGGACCTGAAGTCGACGATGATTTTCGTGACCCACGACCAGGTGGAGGCCATGACCATGGCCGACCGGATCGTGGTGCTCAACGACGGCGTGATTTCGCAGGTGGGTTCGCCGCTTGAACTCTATCACAAGCCGCAGAACACATTCGTTGCAGCGTTCATCGGCAATCCGAAGATGAACTTCCTGTCCGTGAAGTGCACCGGCGTGACCGACAAGGGCGTCAAGGTGCAGCTGCCGACCGGCGGTGAACTGACGGTGCCGGTAGCACCGCGCGACGGGCTTGAGGGGCAGACGCTGACCCTCGGCATCCGTCCCGAACATTGCCACCTCGAAAAGGGTGACGTGACGGTTGATGTCCAGCCCAGCGTGGTCGAGCGGCTCGGATTGCACACGGTGGTCTATGCCGCCTTGAAAGACGGCAGCAATTTCACCTGCATCCTGCCGGGCAGTGCGCCGGTGAAGAGCGACACAACCACGCCCATCTCGATCAACGCTTCTGATTGCCACCTGTTCGATGCGAATGGGCAAGCGCTGGAGCGCGATGTGGCGCTTGAAGAAATCGATCCGCCCGTTCTGGCCCAGAGCGAAGCGGCCAACTGATCCTCCCGGCCTGATCCGGACCAACGCACGGTTGCACCGCGCCCCTGCCGGTCCGGATCGGGTCGATCAGCTTTTCGAAATAGGTGAACTTCAGTTCGCGCCGTGCGGGTCCTCGACCATCGGCCAGATATTGCGAGGCGCCTTGCGATAGGCGGTTTCGGCTGGATTATTGGGGTAGGGCGATCCCGCCGAACAATAGATGATCTCCGCGGCGATACGGTTGAAGCTTTCAAAGAAATGGTTGGTGGATTTGACCACCAGCAGCCGTTTCGCGGCCGGATCGATCCCCATTTCCGAAAAGAAAGAAGTGTCGAAACACTGGGCGCGGACGGTGTTGAGCACCAGCTCGATGCCGTCAAAGGTGATGGTGGCGGCATCGCCGATGGGCACATAGCTGTCGCCGAAACGCATCTGGGCGTCGGCGACCAGTTTCTTTACCGTCACCTCCCGGTCGACCGGCTGGCCGGTGCCGGGGGCCGACTTGCCGCCGAAACGCAGTTGGATGGTGGCGCCGGTGCCTGCGGCCATGCAGATCTGCACGGCTACCGGATCCCAGATGGTGGCCAGGGCCGCGTCGCGTTCGCCGCGCGCCAGCATGCGCTCGAGCAGCACGGTGGCATCGCCTGCCGTGCCGCCGCCGGGATTGTCCCATATGTCCGCAATGACCACGGGGCCGGGTTTGGTGTTGGCGGCAGCGCGATCTAGCGCTTCGTCCGGTGTCAGTTCCTTCATGCGGACCTTGCCGCGCAGGGCGAACAGATCCATGCCGAGTTCACGCGCCAGGGCCGCACCCGTTTCAGGCTTGCCGTCAGTGACAGCGATGATTTTTGTACCCATCTCCGGCACGTCGCCCGCCATGAATCCGTGGATTGCAGACAGCGACAATACGTCGGGGTCGTCGCGTTCGATCTCGATCAGCCGGTTGACGAAGCCGCGCATGGGTTCCTGCGATGTGGGGAAGACGTCGATCATCCGGCAATCGAAGGTGGACATGACAGGCTGCACCTTGCCGGAGAGCGCATCCACCGCGATGCGCCACAGGTCACGGGCGCGGTCGACGAAGTCGGTATGCGGGAATTCCTTGAAGGCGACGAAGAAATCGGCCGCCGCGACACGCTTGGCGGTCAGGTGGCTGTGCGGGTCGAGTTCAGCACAGACCAGCACATCCGGGCCGACAAGATCACGGACGCGGGTGAGAAAGTCACCCTCCGGGTCGTCATAGCCTTCGGCGACCATCGCACCGTGCAGGCCGAGCACAATGGCGTCGACGGGGAGCGCCGTCTTGAGCTGGCCGAGGATTTCGTCGCGCAGGGACTCGTAGCAGGGCCTGGAGACAAGTCCGGCCGGATCGGCCCAGGCAGCCGTGCCTTCGACCAGCTCCCAGCCGCGTTCGGCGCAGACTTCGCGGCCGACGGTGAGGGGGGCGGAGCAGAGCGTCGGCGTTTTCGGATGCTGGCCCGGCGGGGCGTAGAGCGAGGCCTCAAAGGCCCGCTTGTCGATGCGGATGGGTGAGAACGTGTTGGTCTCGGTGGCCAGAACCGCCGTGAAAATCCTCACCGCCTGCTAGCTCCCCATGGGGTAGGGCAGATAACCGGTAAAGCCGGAAATCCTGAAGCGGCCATCGACACGCTTGCAGTAGTAGAGTGTCTGCCAATTCATCCTGTCGAGCGTTCCGTCGGCCTTTTTGATGCCGCCGTCGAACTTCTTGTGCACCAGTGCCCTGTCGCCGTTGATCTCGATTTCCTCCAGCCGCGTGGTGGTAAAGATCGCGGTGCGCGGGTCCTCGGCGAATTCTATCGTCTGGAAGTCTTTCGCCTGGCGGAGCCATTCGTCGCGATAATCGGCGAGGGTGGGGAAGGCGAGGGTCCATTTGTCCGGGTTGCCGTTGTTCTGGCCGTGAATGCCGATGAATTCGGGTTCGACAAAATCGCCGGCGACCATCGACCAATCGGCATTGAGGAAAGCGTCAATGTCGCGTGGCACCAGCATTTCCCAGATGGACTGACGGTCCTTGTCGTCGGCGGAGAAGGGATTGGTGAAAGGATCGCGCATTTTTGAAAATTTCTTACATCTGAACGCACTTTATGCTGGCAAATTGCCGTCAAACTGCGGCATAGTCAAATGGAAACGAAAATAATTTACATTTCGGAGAGGAGATCGCCGGCATGGGTGGCATCAAGCGCTACGGCGCCGAAAAGAGCGGGGCAGGGGGACAGAACCTGCCATTTGCGCGGGCCGTCGAGGCGGACGGCTGGCTGTACGTTTCGGGCCAGGTCGCCATGAAAGATGGCGAAATCACCGGCTCGGGTATTGTCGAACAAACCCACATTACAATCAAGAACCTGTTGGCAATTCTGGACGAGGCCGGGTACGGGCTCGAGCATGTGGTGCGGGTGGGCGTGTGGCTGGATGATCCGCGTGATTTCTGGTCGTTCAATGGCGTCTACAAGAGCTATTTCGGCGAGCATCCGCCGGCGCGCGCCTGCGTGCAGTCGCGGCTAATGGTGGATGGCAAGGTCGAGATCGACTGCGTCTGCTATAAGGGCGACTGACATGCCGGCCACGGTCAGCGAACGGCAGGTCGATATTCTTGCCGCCCTGCAAAGCGAGATGGAAAACCTGTCGCGCTCCGAGGTGCGGATTGCCGAACTGCTGTTCGCGGATACCGAGTTCGCGGTCAATTCCTCGATCATCGAACTGGCAGCGCGCGCCGAGGTCTCGCCGCCGACGGTGACGCGGTTCTGCCGGCGGCTGGGGTGTGCCTCCTATTCGGAGTTCAAGGTCAAGCTGGCGCAGACGACCTATGTTGGCTCGCGCTATCTGCAGCCGGACAGCCGGGATATGGGCACCGCCGAAATCGCCGAGAACATCGTCAACCGGGCGCAGACCGCGCTTTACCAGATGCACCAGGCGCTGGACCTTGCGGCGCTCGACAAGGTGGCCGACCGGCTGAGCCAGGCCGACATGATCTATGCCTTTGGATCGGGCGGCAATTCCTCGATGATTGCCGACGAGATCCAGAACCGGCTGTTCCGGCTGGGGCTGCGGGTGACGACCAGCGCCGACCATGAAATGCAACTGATGATGGCGGCTTCGGCCAAAAGCCCGGACGTGATCATCGCCTCCTCGATTTCGGGTCGCAATATGCCACTGGTCAAGGCGCTGGAGGCGGCATCGGACTACAAGGTGTTTTCGGTGGCGCTGACACGCACCGGATCGCCACTTTCGCAGGCGGCGAGCATCACCCTGCCGATTGACCTGCCGGAGGGCGTCAACATCTACAAGCCGACGGCGGCGCGGTTCGCCTATCTGGCGCTGATTGACATCGTGGCGACCATGGTGGCGCTGCGCCTCAAGGACAGCGCGACCGAAACCTTGCGCCGGATCAAACATCAGATGGTGACGCACCGGGACGAGGACGACAAGGACGCGCTGGGAGACTGAATGATGAGCGTGGTGATTGTGACAGGCGCGGGGGGCGATATTGGACGGGCGATCGTG
Organism: Devosia sp.; assembly: GCA_017794705.1. GTDB lineage: Bacteria > Pseudomonadota > Alphaproteobacteria > Rhizobiales > Devosiaceae > IH3. The sequence continues at coordinate 2,861,354 of CP051235.1, forward strand.
GCGGCACTCAGGGCGCCGACAAGCACGGTGATTGCGGCGGACATTAACGGTGAATCAGCAGAGGCAACTGCCTCTGCGCTCAGCGGAGACGAGGGGCGCGTGGTGGCGATTACCTGTGACGTTAGTGATGCCGAAAGCGTCCGCGCAATGGCGGATGCCGCGCGTGCCGAGGGCGAGGTGTCGGTGCTGGTCAACAATGCCGGCGCCGGGCACGGGCTTAGTCTGCAATCGACCACGCCGGAGGGTTTCCGCGCCGATCTCAAGCTCAATCTGGAAGCGGCTTACCTGTGTTTTGATGCGGTGAGCGCCGATCTCAAAAAGACCGCCGGCGCGCTTGTGAACATAGCCTCGGTCAATGCGATCGGGGCCTACGGGCACCCGGCCTACAGCGCTGCCAAGGCGGGACTGATCCAGTTCACCAGGCTGGTCGCCGTTGAGTATGGCAAGTTCGGCGTGCGGGCCAATGCGGTGGCACCGGGCACCGTACGCACGCGCGCCTGGGAGGACCGGGCGTCGGTCAATCCGGGCATATTCGACGAGGTGAAGCGCTGGTATCCGTTGCAGCGGATCGCGCGGCCTGAAGATGTGGCTGCGGCGGTGGCGTTTCTCGCCGGGCCGCAGTCGGCGGCGATCACCGGCATCTGCCTGCCTGTCGATTGCGGACTGACTGCGGGGCAGACCGAACTGGCGCACAGTTTCACCCAATCCGACGACTACTGATTTTCCATTTTCCCGCATCCAACGGAGACACTTATGTCCACGCCTCAATGCCGTCTTGACTGTTCCTGGAGCCCGGTCGAGGGCTCGAACGGACGGCTGGAATTTACGCTGACCCACATGGCTGGTGCGCCGCTCGAGAATTTCAAACTTGCCTATACGACGCTGACCCGCGCCGATGATTTGAGCCAGGCGCACAATGCGAAAATCTCCGAGCGCATGGCGAACTTTCATGAAATCCTGCCGCCGGCGGGACTGGTGCTAAGACCGGGGGAACACTGGACGTTTGCGGTCAATTCACTGACCCGCAAGGCGGTACACCGGACCGATGGCGTGTCGACGGCCTATGTGACTTTGGCCGACGGGACGGCGGTTGACGTGGCAAGTGGCGATCTGTTGCTGAAGGGGCGGGCGCCGAGTATGGCCCCGCAACTGATCCCCGAAGGCAAGGTCACGGTGCCCCTGATGGCTCTGCCGTGGCCGCAGAAGGTTGAAGCGGGCGGGTTTGGCGCGGCGCCGGTGGCGCTCTATCCGGCAAGCGCCGAGGGCGACGCTTATGCGGCGCTTTCCGAAGTGCTGTCGCTGAGCCAGCGGCTGTTCCCGAACGCGATGGTACCGTTCAGCTTTGCGGAAGTAGACGGAGCGCAGGCGCTGGATGTTGCCAGGGCGTCCGGACTTCCTTCAGGCGGGTATCGGCTTGAGTTCAAGCCGGATAGCGTGGCGCTCTCGCATGGCGATGCTGCAGGGCTGACCTACGGGCTGATTACGCTCGCGCAGATATTGCACGGCGCGCATCAAAAGCCGGACGTGTTCAAGTTTCCAACCAGCGGCAGCATTGCCGATCATCCGCGCTTCGAGTGGCGGGGGTGCCATCTCGATGTGTCGCGGCAGGTTTATGATTATTCGGCGGTCGAGCGGTTTGTGGACATCCTGGCCTGGAACAAGATGAATGTGCTGCACTGGCACCTGACCGACGATGAGGGCTGGCGGCTGGAGATCAAGGCCTATCCGGAACTGACCGAGATCGGGTCGCGGATGGGGCCGGGCGAGAAGATGCGGCCGCAATTGGGGACGGGTGCCAAGGGGCGTTCGGGTTATTTCACGCAGGCGCAGGTGCGGCAGTTGGTGGAGCACGCGGAGCGGCTGCATGTGGACATCATGCCGGAGTTCGATGTGCCCGGGCATTGCCTTTGCGTGCTGGCGGCACTGCCGCACCTGATCGATCCCGATGAAGTGCCGAACAGCTATATGTCGGTGCAGGGCTATCCGAACAATGCGCTCAATCCGGGGATGGACGAGACCTATGCGTTCCTCGAAAAGGTGTTCGGCGAAATCGCCGAGCTGTTCCCGTTCCCTTACGTGCATGTGGGGGGAGACGAGGTGGCGCACGGGGCGTGGCTGAAGTCGCCCAAGGCGCAGGCGCTGATGGCTGAAAAGGGGCTTGAAGGCACTCCGGAATTGCAGGCGCATCTGTTGAGCCGGGTGCAGCAAATGCTGGCCGCCCGCGGCAAAAAACTTTCGGGCTGGGATGAAGTTTCGCACGGCGGCGGCGTCGACCCGAAGGGCACCTTGCTGATGGCGTGGCAGAAACCGGAACTGGGTCTGGAACTTGTAAACCAGGGCTATGAAGTCGTCATGTGCCCCGGTCAGGCCTATTACCTCGACATGGTGCAGGCGGATGACTGGCTGGAACCGGGTCTGAGCTGGGCCGGTACGGTGCCGCCGGAGACCACCTACGAGTATGAAGCAACCGGCAATTTGCCGCCGGAACAGGCCGGCCGGATCAAGGGGGTGCAGGGCTGTATCTGGTCGGAGAACCTTACGACACGGGCGCGCTTCAACCACATGGTTTTCCCGCGCCTGAGCGCGATTGCCGAGGCGGGGTGGAGCGACCAGTTCCAGAAGGACTGGCAGCGCTTTGCGGCACTGAGCAAGTTGATGCCGGTGCTCTAGTGTTTTGGGTGGCCGGAACCTATTCGGCCACCCGAACCAGTCTGCCATCGTCGCGGGTGACCATTTTGGTCCTGCCGGTGCGGTCCTTGTTGATCTGGTCCATCAATTCGGTGGCCGGGTCGAGATCGCCATAACCGGCGTCGTCGATGCTAAGGACGGATTCCTTCAAAAGGCGGGCATAGGGGTGTTCCGGATTGTCGAGCACGGCGCGGGCCGGACCCATTTCGACCACGTCGCCCTTCTGCATGATTATGATTCGGTCGGCGATGTAGTAGGCAGTGGCCAGGTCGTGGGTGATGTAGATCACTGACACCCCGAAATCGTCACGCAGGGACTTGAGCAGGTTGACGATAGCCATGCGCAGCGAGGCGTCGACCATGGAAACCGGCTCATCGGCGATCAACAGCGTGGGATTGCAGATAAGCGCGCGGGCGATGGAAACGCGCTGCAACTGGCCGCCGGAGAGTTCGTGGGCGAAGCGGCCCTTCACCTCGGCATAGCTGAGACCGACCTTTTGCAGGGCATCGTCCATGGCCTGTTCGATGTCGGACTGTTTTGTCAGCTTCAAAAAGGTGCGAGCGGTGGAAATCAGGTAGCGATCGACTTCCTTCAACGGGTTGAAGGCTTCGAAGGGGTTCTGGAAGACGGGCTGCACCTCGTGCATGAATTTCAGCCGTTCGGCCCGCGAGGCGCGCAGGTCGACGCGGGTACCGTGGAACAGGATCTCGCCTTCGCTGGGCGTTTCCAGCCTCAGGATCATGCGCGCCAACGTGGTTTTGCCGGAGCCGCTTTCGCCGACGATGGTGAAAATCTCGGGCTTTTCAGCCTCGATGGTAAAGCTGACATCATTGACCGCGGTGATGTGGTTGCGGCCGAACACACCGCCCATGCCGAAGCGCTTGGTGACATTGCGGACTTCGAGAATGTCGTTCATGCAGGCGCTCCTTCGGCCATCCGTGTGACCTTGGGCTGTCCGAGTTCGATCAGCGGCTTGACCTTGTCCGTGTGGAAACAGGCGACGCGGTGCCCTTCGCCCATGTCGACGAGCGGCGGATTTTCCTGCTTGCAGCGGTCTGTGGCCAGCGGGCAGCGCGGATGGAAGCGGCAACCCTTCGGCGGATCGGACAGGTTGGGCGGGCGCCCCTCGAGCGCCGGACGTTCCCTGGTGTCGCCAATGCGCGGCAGGCTGGCGACAAGATGCGCGGTGTAGGGGTGTTTCGGTTGCGCGAACAATTGCCGGGTCGGGCCCTCTTCAACGAGCCGGCCGGCATAGATGATGCCGACCCGGTCGGTGATATTGGCGTGCACGGACATGTCGTGGGTGACGAAAATCACCGAAGCGCGCATTTCCTGCTGGACGGTGCGGATCATCGACAGAACGTCCTTTTGCACCACCACGTCGAGGGCAGTTGTGGGTTCGTCGGCGATGATGAATTGCGGCTGACAGACGGTGGCGAGCGCGATGGTGACGCGCTGGCGCATGCCGCCAGACAGTTCATGCGGATAGGCGTTGAGCACATTGGGCGAAAGCTTCAGCCGTTCGAGGTGGGCGGCGACGCGGGAGTTGAACTCGGCGCGCGGCAGGCCCATTGGCTTGAAGGCAAAATCCTCGAACGAGCGGCCGATCTTGCGGACCGGGTTCAATACGCTCATCGAGCCCTGCATGATGTAGCTGAGTTTCGACCAGCGGATGGCATCCACCTCTTCCTTACTGGCCTTGTTGGGGTCGATCTTTTGGCCACCGAAGTTGAATTCGACTTCTCCGTCGACGACGCGCAGCGGCGGACGGATGGCGGCGGCCAGCACCTTGATGAAGGAGGTCTTGCCGCTCGAGCTTTCGCCGGCAATGCCGTAGACCTCGTTCTCATGGATCGACATGGTGATGTCGTCGACGGCGCGGACCTCGCGTTCCACCCCGAAGTAAGCCATTTGGTAGTAGGCCTTTAGGTTCCTGACTTGCAGCACATCTTGCTTTTGTTCAGCCATGGTCAGCCCCCCATCCGGCGCAGGCGGCTGCGCGGGTCGATATATTCATTCATGGATATGGCGAGCAGGAACAGGCCGAGGAATGTCATGACAATCAGGGTGACCGGGATGATGATCCACCACCAAGTACCCACCACCATGGCGGAGTGATTGTTGGCCCAGTAGATGGTGGTGCCGACGGTGGGGATGTTGATGTTGGTGAAGCCCAGCACGCCCAGCGTGACCTCGAAACCGATCGACCAGATCATGTTGGCCATGGCGGTGGAGAAGACGATGGGCATGACATAGGGCAGGTGTTCCTGGAACATGATCCGGCTCGGCGACATGCCGGCGAAGACCGCGTGGCGGGTGAATTCGCGCGAGCGCAGGCCGATGGCGACGGAACGGATCAGGCGAGCGTCGAACGGCCAGCCGAGACAGGCCATGATCAGCGCCAGGCGGAACGTGTCGAGATCGCTGCGCAGGACGAAATAGAACAGAATCAGGATCGGAAAGATCGGGATGGCGACGAAGATGTCGTTGAAGAACATCAGCCCACGATCGACCCAGCCGCCGAGATAACCGGCCAAAAGCCCGACCGTGATCGAGATGATGCGGCTGAGCACGGCCACTGTCAGGCCGAAGAACAAGGTGTTGCGGAAGGCGAAACTGAGGTTCCAGAACAGGTCTTGCCCGCGCGAGTTGGTGCCGAACCAGTATTGCGCCGACGGCGGCTGGTCGGGGATGACCACGTAGATCATCTCGGGCGAATAGGGCGAGAAGAAACTGAGCAGCGCAAAGACGATGACGATGGTCAGAAGGATCACGCCAATGGTGAATTCGATATTGTAGCGAATGAGGTCGGCGACGACTTTGAACATGGGGTCAGCCTACCTTGACGCGCGGGTCGAGCAGCGGGTGGATCAGGTCGATGATGAAGATGGCCGAGGCCACCGCAATCACCGCGACGCTGGAGACGGCCAGCACAAGAGTGGAATCGCCGCCGTTGACCGCGCGGATCAACAAGGTACCAAGCCCGGGATAGGAGAAGACTTGCTCTGTGATGATGGTGCCGGAGAAGATGCCGCCGAGAGCCATGGCCAGCGCGGTCAGTTGCGGCACCATGGCATTCCGCATGACGTAGGAATAAACGATCTTGTCGCGGTCGACGCCGGCCAGTTCGGCGTAGGTCACATAGTCCTCGGTGACGATATTGGAGACCAGCGCGCGCATGCCCAGAAACCAGGTGCCGATGCCGACAAGGATCAGCGAGGTGATGGGCAGGATGGCGTGGCGCAGCACGGACAGGATGAATTCGGGCGTGAAGCTGGGCCGGACATTCATGGCAAAACCGCCGCTGATGGGCAGGACCGGCCACAAAAAGCCGAAGATGATCACCATCAAGAAGGCAACGATGTAATAGGGGATCGGCTGGATACCGATGGCCATGACACCGAAGGCCTTGAGGAAACGGTTGTTCTGATAATAGCCGGCGAGACCCCCCAGAATGTTACCGATCAGCCAGGCGACGATGATCTGGACGGTCAGAAGTCCCACGGTCCAGGGCAGGGCCAGCATGACAAGCGTCATCGCGGGTGTGGGGAAGGCGATCAGTGACGGGCCGAGGTCGCCTTGCAGGAACCGGACCCAGAAGTTGATGAACTGCTCATGCAGGGGCGCGTTCAGCCCGAAGAGTTCGTTGAGCGTCTGGCGCAGCGATTCAATGGCGGTGGGGCTGAAGGTTGATTGCCCGGCAACGCGGCCAATGATGGTTTCGACGGGACTGATGGGCGAATAGTGGGCGACCACGAATGCAGCCGATACGCCCGCAAACACGACTGCCGCCAATTGCACCAGCCGCTTGAGGGCGAAAAACAGATAGTCCTGCATGGTGGTTGGGTTTCCTGGCCTAAAGTGCGCCGCGATTTGATGGAAACCATGCGCACTCTACTTTTTTGTTTGTCGCGTGTCCGAACCGAAAAACCGGTTCCACTTTTTCCGGACACGCTCCGATGAGGGCGCCCGGCCTTGGCCGGACGCCCAAGGTTGGAAAGGTCTTACATACCGCCGGTCGGCTCCAACTGGGTGAAGATGTACTTCGAGTTGGACCAGTTGGTGACGATGTTGGCGTACGGGTTTTCTTCCGCAGTGGGGAAGCCCGTCCAGTAGGCCGTATCGTAGACCGAGAAGACGTTGAAAGACATGACCGGAATGACGGGCATTTCTTCAACCATCAGCTTCACGAATTCCTGACCGAGCTCGAGATTGCGCGGGTCGGTAAATTCGGTGACGCGAACTTCTTCGATGATCCGGTCGAGATCGGCGTTGGTCCAGCGCTGCCAGTTGCGGGCAGGCTGACGTTCACCGGGTTCGGCGACATAGTCGGAGTGCCAGCTGTCCAGGAAGAAGCTGAGATCCGGATCGCCACCCCAGGTCTCGATTGACCAGGCGGTTGCGGCTTCGTAGTCGCCGAGCGGCAGGGATGCAGAGTAGATCTGCGGGTCAGCCAGTGCGGTGACCTGAACGCCCTGCTGGCTCCACTGTTGGGCCACGATGGTGCCGAAGCGGTTGATCACGCCTTCGGTGAAGGTGTTGATCGTGAACTCGAAAGGTTCACCGTTCGGCTGCATCCAGGTGTTGCCCTGCTTGGTGAAGCCGGCAGATTCGAGCAGCGTGGTGGCCGCTTCGATGTTCTGGCCCCACCAGCCGTAGCCGAAGGCCCGGCGGATGGCGGCTTCGTCTGTCGGCACTTCGTCACCGAACTGCGGACGCACCATGTCAGCTACCTGCAGACCGATGGTCGGGTCGTACGGGGTGATGGTTTCGCCGTTGCCCAGATCAAGCTCGTAGCCTTCCAGCCACTCCTGCATCGGGATGTGGTAATCGTCCGGATGCGTGCCGGTGGGCGGAATGGCAATGGCCGAAAGGGTGGCCGCGCCACGATAGGAAGCCATGGAGATCGCCCGTGCATCGAGCATCAGTGCCAGGGCCCAGCGCACGCGCTTGTCCTGGAACATCTCGTTCTGGGTATTGAAGATCACCATCGGCAGGGTCGGATCGGGGTGGGCATAGGGGAAGCCGGGGAACCAGCCTCTTGCGGTGTCACGCTGTTCGACCAGCGAGAACATGCCTTCCGGCGTCAGGTCGTGGATCATGTCCAGATCGCCGTTCACCATCTCGATGAGCCGGTTGTCGGTCGACGGGATGGAGCGGTAGATGATGTACTGCGGTGCAGGTTCACCCCATTGCGCCAGAGCCGTACGGTCCCAGTCCTCGCGCTTTTCCCACACGTACCAGTAGCCGTTCGGATCGAACGAATGCAGCGTGTAGGGGCCAAGGCCGACAGGCGGATTGAACTGGTAGGCCAGCACGTCGTCGACTTCAGAGAAGATGTGTTCCGGCATGATCCAGGCAGCGTTCCAGCGCACCGAGAAGATGGCGTGGAAACGCGAGTTGGGCTGGGACAGGTTGAACTTGACGGTATAGTCGTCCACGGCCTCGACGGAGGCGACGTTTTCAGTAAACGGCGCGCTCCACACCATGCCTGGCGTGGCCATCTGTGTTTCGACGGTGAAGACCACGTCGTCGGCGGTGAATTCCTCACCGTCGCTCCAGTAGATGCCTTCGCGCAGGCTCACGGTCATTGCCGTGAAATCCTCGTTGTATTGCCAGACATCGGTGGCCAGCTGGTTGTAAAGGGCACCATCGATACCGGCGTCCGGGTCGATGAACCACAGCGTGTCCATGACCAACTGATGCAGGCCGTTGGACCAGGCAGCACCGTTGCCGGCGACCCAGATGTTGAAGTTGGGCGGATTGGTGGCGGGCTGTTCCGGATTGTGGATGATCAGCGTCTGTTCACGCGGAAAATCCGTAATCGGCGGCGCCACCGCCTCTTCCTGGGCTAGAACCGCGGACGCGCCGCCGCCCAGCCCGATGACGGCCGCAGCCGCCAGCGTCAGTAGATGTTTCATCATATTTCCTCCCTCGCAGGAACGCTCCTCGTGCGTTCCTCGCGGCCCATAGGCTAACGAACGGCGGGTAATTGTCAACGTTTTCTGTGATATGAACCGGAAGTTATGATATAAAATACAAAAGGCCCGCAAACCCTTTTGAATCAGGGGTTTACGGGCTCAGTACGGGAGTTATTCTTTTGTATTTCAGACGCTTACGCGCAACATGTGATAGGCGTGCGGACCGGCGTTAACGGTCAGCTTGTTGCCTTGCACCTGGGCACCGGACCCGTCCATGGGCACAACATTATCAGGATTGTCGGCAGAGTTGGTGGCCTTGAGGTCGGCATGCGACATCATCCGGTGTTCGATGATCGACGGAGAGCCGAAGGCCTGCAGGTCAATGGTGGCATCCAGGGCCTCGTCGGGATGACGATTGACGAGGAAGAAGGACACCGTGCCGTCGTCATTGTTGTGGACGCCGGCGACGTCGAGATAGGGCACTTCGCCGGCGATCTTCGTTTCGTAGGTCGGGCTGTCGATCGACAGGTCGAGCGCGGTGCCGCGGCCGAACTGCGAGGCAAAGAGCAGCGGATAGTAGATCGACTGACGCCAGGCGCGGCCGTCTTCCTCGGTCATGATCGGGGCGATGACGTTCACCAGCTGGGCGATGCAGGCAATCTTGACCACGTCGGCGCGGCGGATGAACGTGTTCAGAATGCAGCCGACCTGCAGCACATCCTCGAAATTGTAGATGTCTTCGAGCAGCGCCGGGGCATGTGGCCAGCCGTCGTTGCCGTCCAGAATCTTCCGATCCTGCTTGTTGGAGTGGTACCACACGTTCCACTCGTCAAAGGAAATGTAGATGTCCTTCTTCGAGCGCTTCTTGGCCTTCACATACTGGATGACACCGGCAACGGTGCCGATGTAGGCGTCGAGCTTGTGGCTCTGGGCCAGGTATTCCTGCGTGTCGTTCTCGCGGTTGGCGAAATACATGTGCAGGGAAATGTAGTCGACCACGTCATAGGTGTGCTCGAGAACGGTGGCTTCCCAGTCCGGGTAGGTGGGCATGTTGGAGTGCGACGACCCGCAGACCACCAGTTCCAGCGACTTGTCGAAGGCGCGGATGGCTTTGGCGGTTTCGTTGGCCAGCTTGCCATATTCCTCAGCATCCTTGTGGCCGACCTGCCAGGGGCCGTCCATCTCGTTGCCGAGGCACCAAAGCTTGACGTTCCAGGGATCCTTGCGCCCGTTCTTGATGCGCAGGTCCGACCAATAGGAACCGCCGGGATGGTTGACATATTCGACAAAGTTGCGGGCCGCATCGAGGCCGCGTGACCCGAGGTTGACCGCCAGCATCATGTCAGTGCCAACGGTTTCGCACCAGTCGGCGAATTCGTGGATGCCGACCTGATTGCTTTCGGACGTGTGCCAGGCCAGATCAAGACGGACCGGACGGTCATCTTTCGGGCCGATACCGTCTTCCCAGTTGTAGGCAGATACGAAGTTGCCGCCGGGGTAACGGACCATCGGGACGTTGAGGTCCTTGACCAGTTCGGCGACGTCGCCGCGCATGCCGTTCTTGTCAGCGGTCTTGTGATCCGGCTCGTAAATGCCGGTATAGATGGCGCGGCCGAGATGTTCGAGAAACGCGCCATAGATCCGGTCGTCGATAGGCGCGACTGTGAATGCGCTGTGCGCGGTGACCGTGGCCTTCATGATTTCCTCCCCGGGAGACGCGTTTATCGCAGAAATTTTGATGCGTATCCACTTGTTCGGTACATATAGGCCGAACACCCTCCCGCTCGTCAAGCGGGAAATGGCCGGGGACGTGGATTAGCGGCTGGTATTCAGGCGCAGGACGATATCCTGGTCATAGTTGCCGAAACCGCGGCCGAAAATATTCAGGCCGCCGGGATGCCGGGCATCTTCGCGGATGCCGATGCGCAGGCGGATGGAATGGTGGGTGTTGACGTCGATATCCTTGAGACTGACGTCGGAAATCTTGACGCCGTCGATATAGGTGCCGTTCTGGCCGACGCGCCAGGTTTTCAGTTTGCCGTACTGCGAGCCCTTCAGCTTCCACCAGTCGGGCGTATAGACGCCACGCTTGTCGCCGAAATCGCCGGGCGAGGTCCAGGTGCCGCATTCAACGCCGTTGACCCAGATGGAAATGTCCGATGGCCAATTGGCGCTGGTGCCGGGAACTTCCGAACTCAATTCCATGGAGAATTCCAGCGCCGAAATCTCGGTCTGGGCCAGTTTGGCATTGTTAGGGAACTGATATTCGACGAAGCCGCGGGTGAACCAGATGAGGCCCGCCTTCATGCGGTCGGGATCAAGAAAGGTTTCAGGCACGTCGAGTAGGCCGATGATGCCGTCGGTGGAGCAGATGCCGCAAGGCGCGGTGACGTCACAGCTGGTGTACAGCCCCAGCGGCATGGCGACCTCGATGCCGTCCGATTTCAGCTTGTTGATGTCTTCCTTGAACATCACCAGCACTTCATCGAAAGTCGAGTGGCAGATCTTCTGGCTGCCCTTGCGGGCCTTCTGGCTCTCCGAGCGGATCAGTTCGGCGTCCTCAAGAATGGTAACGTTCGAGGAGATGGTGGACTGGGGCAGATCCAGTGTTTCGGCGATCTCGTTGATGTTGAGCGGGCCGCGCACATGCAGCAGCTTCAAAATCTTGATGCGGACCGAGGAGGCCAACCCCTTGAGCACGTCCGGACGCTCTTCGGGATCAACGACGAGAAAATTGCGACTCATGAGAACTTGCCTGAGACTGGATGTGCCCGGAAACGGGCGTCAGACTGTGTATCAGAGAATCTGATTGAGTCAAATTGTGCGGTTTCGACCTGGTTTGCGCGGGCAGGTCAGCAGCGCGAAGGGTGCGCCTTGGTGGGCAGGCGTTCGAGGAACTTCTGGAATTCCTCTTCGTCGATGGCGTCGAGGACACCAGCCATTTCGGGCATGGGATTTGTCGACCAGTCGACGCGCACGTCGACGTCCGGGTAGGACTCGGTTGAATAGACCTTGAGCACGGCGGACTTGGTGCCGCGCTTGTCGCCCCCGGCATCAAACCCGGCGGTGAGGGCGGCGAGCAGGCGGCGGGCGAAGGGCTGACTCGAACCGGACTGGTAGGTGGCCATCATGTCGTCCAGCACTTCGGGACCGGCCAGCAGGTTGCCGGCAGCGGCGACATCCTGTTCGAGCAGCGACCCGCACCAGGGATTGATCTCGCCGCCGGTCCAGGCGGCGGTGGTGCCGTTCTGGTCAATGATGACGCATTGGCGGCGCTGGCGGCCAAGATCGGCGGCGGTCAATTCATCGCACAGCATCTTGGCCGACTTGCCTGTGGCCAGGTGTTCGAGACCGGCCAGACCGTAAAAGGGATTGGTCGTGTAGCCCTGCGTGGCGATGGCGCCGGAGCCGGCCCGGGCATAGGGCACAAGATTGCCGACATTCGGCCCGCCGGTGGCGCTGGCCACGCCGAACGCTCCTGTTTCGGGATCTCTGGCGACGATCGAGAAGGTCATGGGTGCAGTGTTCCCATGAATTCCAAAGATGTCAATTTATACGGATAAATTAGTTGCGGATTCTATTTATGCTGATAAATTAACCTTTGACCGGTCGCCAAAACCGGCGTTCACTCCGGGGGCGACCGCTCTTTCACGTGTCCCTCAGGAGGATGTCATGCACAAATTAATCAAGGGGATAGCAGCGATCGTCCTCACGGCCGGTGTCGCCGCGGGACTGATGTCCTATGCTGTTGCCCAAACCCCGCCAAATGTCCTGGTGGTGGGTCAGATTGCCGAGCCGCAATCGCTTGACCCGCAACATGTTTCCGCCGTCAACGACTTCCGCATTCTGATGAATGTCTATGATGGTCTGGTGCGCTACAAGGACGGTACGCTGGAAGTCGAACCGGCGCTGGCGACCGACTGGAGCATTTCCGAAGACGGTACCGAATATACGTTCAACCTGCGTGAAGGGGTGACCTTCCACGATGGTTCGCCGTTCAATGCGGAAGCGGTGGTGTTCAATTTCGAGCGGATGATCCAGGAAGATCACCCGTATCACACCGGCACCTTCCCGCTGTCGTTCTACTTCTCAGCGGTGACCTCGGTTGAAGCTGTCGACGACATGACCGTCAAGTTCACCTTGAACGAGCCGTTCGCGCCTTTCCTTTCCAACCTGGCCTATCCGGCCGGCCTGATCGTTTCCAAGGCCGCGGTTGAGGAGCATGGTGAAGACTTCGACCGGAATCCTTCGGGAACCGGAGCGTTCAAGTTCGTCGAATGGCAGTCCAACACCCGCGTGGTTGTGGACCGGTTCGAGGACTACTGGGATGGCGCTGCACCGCTGGATGCGGTGGTCTATCGCCCGATCACCGATGCCAACACCCGCGTGGCTGAAATGCTGAGCGGTGGGATCGATGTGATGGTCGAAGTGCCGCCCGACAATGTGTCGACCTTTGCCGATGATCCGGCCTTCACGCTGTATGAGGAAGCCGGGCCGCACCTGTGGTTCCTGATCCTCAATGCTAAAGAGGGTCCGTTCGCCGACATGCGCGTCCGCCAGGCCGCCAACTATGCGGTGAACAAGGAAGCGCTTGTGGAAAACGTGCTGCAGGGCACGGCCACGGTCGCCGCTGGTCCGACGCCTCCTGCGTTCAACTGGGCCTACAACGAGGAACTCGACCCCTATCCCTATGACCCCGACAGGGCCCGCGAACTGCTGGCCGAAGCGGGTGCCGAGGGTGCCGAACTGACCTTCTATGTAACCGAAGGTGGTTCGGGCATGCTTGATCCGGTTGCGATGGGCACAGCCATTCAGGCTGACCTTGAAGCCGTGGGGCTGGATGTGACCATCGAGACCTACGAGTGGAACACGTTCCTGGGGATCGTGAACCCGGGGCTTGAGGGCAAGGCAGACATGGCCGAAATGGCGTGGATGACCAACAGCCCCGATACGCTGCCTTATCTGGCGTTGCGCACCGAAGCCTGGCCTGATCAGGGCGGGTTCAACTCCGGCTATTATTCCAACCCGGAAGTCGATGCGCTGCTGCAGCAGGCCCGCACCTCGACAGATCAGGCCGAGCGGGCTGAACTGTACAAGGAGATGCAGGCCATCGTTTACGAAGAAGCCCCCTGGCTGTTCGTGGCGAACTGGAAACAGAACGCTGTGACCACGGCCAACGTGGAGAACTTCTCGTTGCAGCCCTCGTTCTTCCTGATGCTTCAGGACGTGGCGAAGCCAAACTGAGGCTGAACTCAAGAACTACCCGGCCGGAGCGTGTGCCGCGCCCCGGCCGGTTTTACCACAAGTTGGACGTGTTTTTTGCGGGGGGACGCAATGACCGGCTACATTCTGAAAAGACTATTGGCCGCCATCCCGGTGCTGATCGGTCTTTCGATCATTGTCTTCCTTATCATGGCGCTGATCCCCGGCGATCCGGCGCAGGCCATTCTCGGCAATTTCGCGACGCCTGAAAACATCGCGCGGGTCAACCGGGAACTGGGCCTCGACAAGAGCCTGCCCGAGCAATATTTCATCTGGATATTCAATGTCCTGCAGGGTGATTTCGGGCGTTCCTACATTCTCAACCGGCCGGTGCTGGACGAAATCCTCGACCGGTTCGGGGCGACGCTGATCCTGGCCGGTACCGCGCTGGTGCTTTGTTCGATCTTTGGCATCCTCGCGGGCATCGCCTCGGCGGTTCGCCAGTTCGGCTGGACCGACCGGCTGGTGACGCTGGTTGTGCTGATCGGCATTTCCTTGCCGTCGTTCTTCCTCGGTCTGCTTCTGATCTTGCTGTTCGCCGTGCAATGGCGGGTGCTGCCTGCCTCGGGCATGTTCGCGGTCTATGGCGGCGGCGATCTGCCGGATCTTTTGTATCACCTCATCCTCCCGGCGGTGACGTTGGCCGTGGTTGCCACAGGCGTGGTGGCCCGGCTGACGCGCGCGGCCATGCTGGAAGTGCTGCGCCAGGATTTCGTGCGCACTGCCCGCGCCAAGGGGCTGGATGAAAATACGGTCATCTACAAACATGCGCTGAAGGCGGCGATGGTCTCGGTGGTGCCGGTGATCGGTATCCAGGCCGGGTTCGTGCTCGGCGGCGCGGTCTATATCGAGACGGTGTTCCAGTGGCCCGGCATCGGGGCGATGCTGGTCAAGGCCATTTCCACCCGCGACATATTGCTGGTGCAGGGCGGCGTGCTGATCGTTGCGGCGGCCTATGTGTTCGTCAATCTGCTCGCCGACGTGGTGCAGTCTCTGCTTGATCCGAGGCTGAAGACATGAGCGCCGCCGACACCACCATGAGTGCAGAAGTGGATGCCGACGCGCCGCCAGCGCGGCCGACCGCCTGGCAGCTTTTGATGAACAATACGCTGGCTGCCGCCGGATTCTGGATCATGGCGGTCATCGTGGCGCTGTGCATTCTCGAGCCAATCCTGCCGCTGCCCGATCCGGATGTGACCAGCCTCGCCGAACGGCTGGCGCCGGTGTTCTCCGAAGGGCATTTGCTGGGCACCGACCATCTGGGCCGGGACATTCTGGCGCGGCTGTTCTCGGGCATGCGGGTTTCGCTGGTGGTGGGTGTCACCGCCTCGGTGATCGCGGCCTTTTTCGGCTCGCTGATCGGGCTGATTGCCGGCTATGCGCGGGGGCGGGTCGACAATATCTTGATGCGCGGCATCGATATGCTGATGGCGTTTCCGTACATCCTTCTGGCGCTGGCCATCGTCGCGGCGTTGGGACCGGGGCTTTTGAACGCGCTCTACGCCATCGCAGTCGTCAATATCCCGTTCTTTGCCCGCAATATTCGCGGCATCACCGTAGGGCTGGCGGGGCGTGAGTTCGTCGACGCGGCGCGGCTGTCTGGCAAGGGGCATATCTCGATCGTCCTCACCGAAATCCTGCCGAACGTGCTGCCAGTGATCGTGATCACCATGTCGACGACTGTTGGCTGGATGATCCTTGAAACCGCTGGCCTGTCGTTCCTCGGTCTTGGTGCGCAACCGCCGCAGGCGGACCTTGGTTCGATGCTGGGCGAGGGGCGGTCGCTGCTGTTCACCGCGCCGATGGTGTCCATCATACCCGGTGTCATGGTGTTCATCATCGTGATGAGCATCAACCTGCTGGGCGACGGGGTGCGCGATGCGCTGGACCCGCGGCTGAGGGCTGGGGCACTGGCGCGGCCGATGGCGGTGACCAAGATTGATCGCAAGGCGGCGCCAAAATCCGACGACAAGAGCGCGCTAGTGGTGACTGACCTCGAAACCAGTTTCGAGGGGACCAAGGGCACGACGCCAGCGGTCAAGGGCATCAGTTTCTCGCTCGACAAGGGCGAATGCCTGGGACTGATCGGCGAGAGCGGGTCGGGCAAGTCGGTGACGGCGTTGTCGTTGTTGGGTCTGGTGGCCTCGCCGCCCGGAATCATTACCGGTGGCACCGTGGCCATCGACGGGCAGGACGTGTTCGGGATGCGCGAACAGGAGATCGTGGCGCTGCGCGGGCGCAAGGTCGCCTATGTGTTCCAGGATCCACTGACGACCCTGCACCCGCTGTTCACGGTGGGCGATCAGGTGGTCGAAGCGGTGCAGGCGCATCAGAAGATTTCGAAATCCGATGCCTGGGCGAAAATGCTGGACCTGTTCCGGGCGGTACGAATTCCCGATCCCGAACAACGCGCCAATGCCTATCCGCACGAAATGTCGGGCGGGCAGCGTCAGCGCGTCGGCATTGCCATGGCACTGGCCAATGATCCGGAGATCATCATCGCCGATGAACCGACAACCGCTCTCGACGTGACGGTGCAGGCAGAGATTCTGGCGCTGCTGCAGAACCTTCGCAAGGAACGCGGGTTGGCGCTGTTGTTCATCACTCACGACTTCGGCGTGGTGGCGGAAATCTGTGACCGGGTGGCGGTGATGCGGTTCGGCGAAGTGGTGGAAGCGGGCGACACGATGAAGGTCCTGTCCAATCCGCAGCATGACTATACCAAGCGGCTGATCGCCTGTGTGCCGAAGCCGGGGCAGGGGCGGCAGTTCCTTGATGATGTGCGCAAGCTGGCAGCGGAGACGCAAAATGGCTGACAGGCAGGCGGCAATCGAGATCACCAACCTGACCAAGATCTTTGGCGGCAACCGCACGCTGTTCGGCGGCAAGACGCACGAAATCCATGCGGTTAAGAACCTGACCATGACCCTGCATCACGGGGAGACATTGGCGATCGTCGGTGAAAGCGGATCGGGCAAGTCGACCATCGCCCGGATGATCGTGGGGCTTGAAACCCCGACCTCGGGGTCGATGAAGATCGCGGGCCAGGATTCCTCGGAGCTGGCGCGCGAGGGTGCGGCGGCATTCGGGCGCAAGATCCAGTATGTCTTTCAGGACCCGGTGGCTTCGCTCAACCCGCGCAAGACCATTGGCAAGATACTGGAAGCGCCGCTGCGGCTTCTGAAGGGTTATGACAGCGCCAAATGCAAGGCGCGGATGAAGGAATTGATGGACGCCGTATCGATGCCTGCAGACGCGCTGCAGCGTTATCCCCACGAATTCTCGGGCGGACAGGCGCAGCGCATCGCCATCGCGCGGGCGCTGGCGGCGGAGCCGGACATCATGGTGCTCGACGAGCCGGTGAGCGCGCTTGACGTTTCGGTGCAAGCGCAGGTTCTGCTGCTGCTCGAGGATTTGAAGGCGGAGTTTGATCTCTCCTACCTGTTCATCAGCCACGATCTTGCGGTGGTGGAGAGCATTTCAGACCGGGTGGCGGTGTTCTATTTCGGTGAACTGGTCGAGGAAGGCTCGGCCGCGGAATTGTTTGCTTCGCCAAACCATGAGTATACCAAGAAGCTCATCGCCAGCGCGCCGCGGCTGGAGATCGAGTAGGAGCGGGACTTTAGGGCATGCAGAAAACCGAGCCGCGTTCAGTCAGCCT
Organism: Devosia sp.; assembly: GCA_017794705.1. Lineage (GTDB taxonomy): Bacteria > Pseudomonadota > Alphaproteobacteria > Rhizobiales > Devosiaceae > IH3. Next base: position 2,878,886 of record CP051235.1, read on the forward strand.
TGAAAGCGGCGATGTGCCTGCTGCGCGCCGGCTCAGGAAGCGGACCGACGAGATCGTCGACGCGATCAAGCGGACGATTATGGATCACGGGCTGGAGCCCGGCGACCGGCTGCCGCAGGAAAAAGACCTGATCGAGCAATATTCGGCCTCCAAGGGCACGATCCGGGAAGCGCTGAAATCATTGGAAGTGCAGGGGCTCGTACGGCTGCGCACTGGGCCGGGCGGTGGCGCCTTCGTCGTGCACATGTCCGAGGGGCGGGCGATGAGCCTTTTGGGGAACTATCTGTTCTCCAAGAAGATGACGATTGCCGACATCTATGAATTGCGAAAGGCGCTTGAGCCGCTGGTGGCAGCGAGCGCCATGGACAATATCGACGAGGCCGGATTTGCCCGGCTGGAAGCGACGATCGAGATCTACGACCACCAGGCGCGCGATGCCGAGGAGCGCTGGGCGCAGCGCATGGCGGAACTGGATTTCCACGCGGTGGTGGCTGAATACTCCGACAATGCGCTATTAGCCTTCCAGTGCCGGTTCTGCCAGCGGCTTTTGAAGGAACTGGCGGTGTGCCGGGACATCTACGTGCAGCCGCAACCGGTGATGCGCCAACGCGGCATCGAATATCAGCGGGCACTGATCGAGGCGATGCGGGCGGGTGACCGGGACAAGGTGCAACAGATCATGCGCGAGCACATGGCGCACGCCGAAGAGCAGATGCTGGCGCTGGAAGCGGAAATGGAGCAGCGGTTCATCGAATAGGCGCCCGAATGAGGCGTAGTAAAATTTAGTAAAAAAATTTGACCGGGCCGATTGCGTGAAGCGGGGGCTTGGCCTAACGTTCATACACGCGCCGGACGGGCGCGTTTTTTTCGACAGATGTGATACATCAAGAATGTCTGGGGAGGCAGGGATGAGCAGTTCAACGGCAGGCAAGATCCGCTGGGGGATTATTGGACCGGGTGGCATCGCCAAGGCGCTGGCCGGCGGTGTGGCAGACGGGGATACGGGCGTGCTGGTGGCCATCGGTTCGCGCAACCCGAACAAGCCGAACCTGAAGACGGACTTTCCCGGTGCCCGCATTCACGACGGCTACCAGGCGCTGATCGACGACCCGGAAGTGGATGCGATCTATGTCGCGACCCCGCATCCCGGCCATGCCGAATGGGCGATCAAGGCAGCCGAAGGCGGCAAGCATGTCTTGTGCGAAAAGCCGATGGGACTGACCGCGTTTGAAGCCGACGCCATGTTCCATGCGGCGCGCAAGGCGGGCACGTTCATGGGCGAAGCCTTCATGTACCGGCTGCATCCCCAGACGCTTAAGCTGATCGACCTCATCAAGTCCGGCGTGATCGGTGATGTGCGCATGATCAAGTCGAGCTTCGGGTTCACCGGCGGGTTCGGGGCGGACCACAGGTTGCTGGCCAATGACCTGGCCGGCGGCGGAATCATGGATGTGGGGTGCTACCCGGCCTCGATGGCCCGGCTGATCGCCGGCGTTGCCGCAGGCAAGCCGTTCCTTGATCCGGTCAAGGTCTCCGGTGCCGGCGTTCTGGGTGACCGGACGGGCGTCGACGAATGGGCCTCTGCGCTTCTGACCTTCGAAAATGACATCATCGCTGAAATCTCGTGCAGCGTGCAGTTGGCGCAGGAAAATGTACTGCGCATTCTGGGCACGGAAGGGCGGATCGAGGTCAAGGACTTCTGGTTCGCCGGGCGCGATTCCGGTGGTGTGGGCAAGATCAACATCATCAAGCGTGATGGAACGACCGAGACGGTCGAGGTCGAAGAGCACGGGCATCTTTACAAGTTCGAGGCGGATGCGGTGGCCGCGGCCATTCATGCGGGACGGCAGGAGTTCGAGGCGCCGGGCATGAGCTGGGACGACACGTTGGGCAACCTCAGGGTGCTCGACAAGTGGCGGGCCGACATCGGGCTGACCTACGATATTGAGACGCCGGTGCGCCGCACCACCACCCTGCGCGGCGACAAGCTGAAGGTCGGGCCGAACCCGATCGCCAAGCGGCAGATACCGGGGCTGAGCCAGCCGACGTCGAAAGTGGCGCTGGGGTTCGAGTTTTTCCCGACCTTTGCCGGTCCGTCGATCCTGCTCGACGGGTTTTTTGAGCGCGGCGGCAACCTGTTCGACACAGGTTTCATCTATGGCGGCGGCAAGACCGAAGCTTTCTTTGGCGACTGGCACACCTCGCGGGGCCTGAAGCGCGACCAGTTCGTGCTGATCGGCAAGGGCGCGCATTCGCCGCTGGTCTACCCGGACATCATCGCCAAACAGCTGGCGATCACGCTGGACCGGACCAGGACAGATTTTGTCGACGTCTATTTTATGCACCGCGACAATCCGGACATCCCGGTCGGCGAGTTCGTCGATGCGATGGATGAAGAGGTGAAGGCGGGCCGCATCCGCGGGCCGATTGGGGGGTCGAACTGGACGCGTGAGCGCCTCGATGCGGCCAATGAATATGCACGAGCCAACGGCAAGACCGAATTGGGAGCCATGTCCAACAATTTCTCGCTGGCCGAGATGATCAAGCCGTTCTGGGAGGGCTGCATTGCGGCTTCCGACGATGAATGGAAGGCCTGGCTGAAGGAACGGCAGATCCCGAACTTTGCCTGGTCGAGCCAGGGACGCGGTTTCTTCACCGATCAGGCGGGACGCGACAAGACGTCGGACAAGGAACTGGTCGAAGCCTGGTATTCGGACAAGAACTTCGGCCGCCGCGAAAGGGCGATCGAGCTGGGCAAACAGCTGGGCCGTCCGCCGATCCACATCGCGCTGGCCTATGTGCTGGCGCAGCCCTTCCCGGTGGTGCCGCTGATCGGGCCGCGCCGGCTGGTGGAACTGGATGACAGCCTTTCCGCGACCGACATCGAACTGACACCCGAACAGGTGCGTTGGCTCGAACAGGGCTGAAAACAGCCAATCACCTCAAGACCTTATGGAAACGCCCTGCCTCCGAGAGAGGCAGGGCGCCGAGGTCATGTGGTGCAAACAACCTCTGCCGGAGAAATCCGGTCCGGAAAAATTAGCGCAAAATTTCGGGTCCGTCATCTGCGGTGAATTGCACATGCAAAGCGCAGTTTTGAGGCATTGCCCGTTTTTTGTGCAGATTTGATCAAGATTCAGGCAGTTGCAGGGGAGGTTTCTCGGTCGGCGGCCAGCCTCCATTCGGCAGTTTCGCCAATAAAGTCGCGTTTACAATAGGTTAACGTTTGAAAATCGCCGCTCCGGCAGTTGGCACAGGGTTTGCAATTTGGTGCCCGGTGCAAACAACAACTGTCGGAGGTAAACATGACAGTACTACAGGGTGCGATAAAGGCCGTGGGGGCCGCAGCACTTGGTTTGACCATGCTGGGGGCAACCCCGGTTATGGCGCAGGAAGACACGATCAAGGTCGGTATCCTGCACTCGCTGTCGGGCACGATGGCGATTTCCGAAACAACGCTCAAAGACGCCATGCTGATGCTGATCGACCAGCAGAATGCCGCTGGCGGCGTGCTGGGCCGCCAGCTGGAAGCTGTGGTTGTCGACCCGGCCTCCGACTGGCCGCTGTTCGCGGAAAAGGCCCGCGAACTCATCGAGGTCAATGGTGTAGACGTGGTGTTCGGCTGCTGGACCTCAGTGTCCCGAAAGTCGGTTCTGCCGGTGTTCGAGGAACTGAACTCGATCCTGTTCTACCCGGTTCAGTATGAAGGCGAAGAAAGCCAGCGCAACGTGTTCTACACGGGTGCTGCGCCGAACCAGCAGGCCATTCCCGCTGTCGACTATCTGATGCAGGAAGAAGGCGTGGAGCGCTGGGTTCTGGCCGGCACCGACTATGTCTACCCGCAGACCACCAACAAGATTCTTGAGCAGTACCTCAGGGATTCCGGCGTGGCTGAAGAAGACATCATGATCAACTACACGCCGTTCGGCCATTCCGACTGGCAGACGATTGTTTCCGACATCGTGGCCTTCGGTTCGGAAGGCAAGAAGACCGCCGTGGTCTCCACCATCAATGGTGACGCCAACGTGCCGTTCTACCGCGAACTGGCCAACCAGGGCGTGGACGCTGCCGACATTCCGGTGGTCGCCTTCTCCGTGGGTGAAGAGGAACTATCCGGTTTCGATACCGGCCCGCTCGTCGGTCACCTCGCGGCATGGAACTACTTCATGTCCGAAGACACGCCTGAAAACGCCGCCTTCATCGAAGCCTGGCACGAGTTCATCGGCAACGAGGACCGCGTGACCAACGACCCGATGGAAGCCCATTACATCGGCTTCAACATGTGGGTTGAGGCGGTCGAGGCTGCGGGCACGACCGATCCGGATGCGGTGATTGATGCGATCATCGGGGTCGAGGTGCCGAACCTGACCGGTGGCGTGTCGACCATGCTGCCGAACCACCACATCACCAAGCCGGTGCTGATCGGTGAAATCCAGGACGACGGCCAGTTCTTCACTGTGTGGCAGACGGATGGCCTGGTGCCGGGTGACGCCTGGTCCGACTACCTGCCTGAGTCGGCGCCGCTGATCGCCGACTGGACCGATCCGATCATGTGCGGAAACTACAATACCGAAACCGAAACATGCGGCGGATCCGCCATGTAATTCGGGCTTCGGCCTGATCCGGGAAGGGGCGGTTCCGCCCCTTCCCAAGACTGACCGGGACAGATGCAACGCTTGTGCCCGCAGACCTGAATCCGATTTTTTCGTCTGGACCCAAAGCATGAGCTTCCCTCAAACACTATTCAGACTTCCAGCGCTGGCCGCGCTGCTTGTTCTCGCTGCCGTGCTGCCGCTGTCAGCGCAGGCCCAGGACGCTGCTGCTGCGCCGCGCACCGCCGCTGAAATCGTCAATGCCATCGGCGAGGCGAGCCTTCGCGAAATTGCCGAACTGGTCGTGGAACTGGCCGCGACCGGCGAACCGGCTGCTGCCAGTGTTCTGAGCGCGCTTGAGGGTGGCGATCTTTATGCCGACGAAGCTAGCCAGACTGTCGTCATCGTCCGTGATGATGTGATGTTCGATCCGGTCTCCGGCGCCGAGATCGGGCCGGAAGGCGATGCCGATCTCAGCCGCATCCGGGTCAACAACAGTCTGAGACGCGACATCCGCACGGTCATCGGCGAACTGACGCTGATGAACCCTGATCCGCGCACCCGCAGCACTGCCGCTGCGTCCATGTTCCGAGATGCGGACCCGGACAATGTGGAATTGCTCAACGAGGCGATCGACGCGGAGCCTGACGCTGGCGTGAAACTGCTGATGGAGCAGGCACGCGCAGCTTCGTTGCTGCAGAGCGAGCTGGAGCCCGATGAGTATGCCGCGGCCATTGCCGTCATCGCCGATCGCGGTGACCGCGAAGCGCTGGCGATCCTGAATGCGCAACTGGCCAATGTGGCTGATGAACAGCGCCCGGCGCTTGAGCAGGGCATTGCCGATATCGAGCAGAACCTGGCGCTGTGGAACATCGGCCAGAACGTCTGGTACGGCATGTCGCTGGGCTCGGTGCTGTTGCTCGCGGCGATTGGTCTCGCCATCACGTTTGGGGTGATGGGCGTCATCAACATGGCGCATGGCGAAATGGTAATGCTGGGCGCCTATGCGACCTTTGTGGTGCAGGACATCATCCGCACCAGCTTTCCCGGCCTGTTTGACTATTCATTGCTCATCGCGGTGCCGGTGGCGTTTCTGGCGACCGGTCTGGTGGGCATCGCCATTGAGCGCGGGATCATCCGCTGGCTCTACGGGCGGCCTTTGGAGACTCTTCTGGCAACTTGGGGGCTGTCGCTGATCATCCAACAGGCCGTCCGGACCATTTTCGGGCCGACAAACAAGGACGTGGGCAATCCGTCATGGATGACGGGCGCGTTCGATCTCGGCGGTCTGTCGATCACCTATTCGCGCATGTGGATCGTGGTGTTTGCGATCGTGGTGTTCGCGCTGTTGCTGCTGGTTCTGAGCAAGACCAGCATCGGGCTGCAGATGCGGGCGGTGACGCAGAACCGGCGCATGGCGGCTGCCATCGGCATCCGCACCCCGTGGGTCGATGCGCTGACCTTCGGACTGGGCTCGGGGATTGCCGGCATCGCAGGCGTAGCTCTCAGCCAGATCGACAATGTGTCGCCCAATCTGGGGCAGGGCTACATAATCGACAGTTTCATGGTTGTGGTGTTTGGCGGCGTGGGGAATCTCTGGGGCACGCTCGTCGGGGCGATGACGTTGGGGATCGCCAACAAGTTCCTTGAGCCGTTTGCCGGGGCGGTGCTGGCCAAGATCGTCATTCTGATCTGCATCATCCTGTTCATTCAGCGGCGGCCGCGCGGCCTGTTCGCGTTGAAGGGAAGGGCGGTGGAGCAATGATCACCACCGCGCTGTTCCGCGCCCTCGACAAGAAGGCCATCTGGGTGGTCAGCGCCATCCTGCTGGTCGCGATCCTGGTGCCGCTGTCCAACCTGGTGCTTCCGGTCGGGCATCCGCTGCGGGTGCCGAACTATCTGGTGCCGCTTCTTGGCAAGTACCTGACCTATGCCACGCTGGCGCTGGCGCTTGATCTGGTCTGGGGCTATTGCGGAATCCTGTCGCTGGGGCACGGCGCCTTCTTTGCGCTCGGCGGCTATGCCATGGGCATGTACCTGATGCGCCAGATCGGCGACCGGGGTGTTTATGCCAATCCGGAACTGCCCGACTTCATGGTGTTTCTGAATTACGACGCGCTGCCCTGGTACTGGCTGGGGTTCGACCAGTTCTGGTTTGCGTTGATCATGATTGCGCTGGTGCCAGGCCTTCTGGCGTTCGTGTTCGGCTGGTTCGCCTTCCGCTCGCGCGTGACCGGGGTTTACCTGTCGATCATTTCGCAGGCGATGACCTATGCACTGTTGCTGGCTTTCTTCCGCAATGACATGGGCTTTGGCGGCAATAATGGTCTGACCGACTTCAAGGATATCCTTGGCGTCTCTGTGCAGGCGGATACGACGCGTGCGGGACTGTTTGCCGCCTCCGCGGTGCTCTTGGCGATATGTTTCATCCTTTGCGCTTCAATTGTGAATTCCAAGCTCGGCAAGGTGATGGTCGGGGTGCGCGATGCGGAAAGCCGCATGCGGTTCCTTGGCTACCGGGTGGAGAACGTGAAGACCTTCGCCTTCACCGTGTCCGGAATCATGGCCGGGTTTGCCGGGGCGCTTTACGTGCCGCAGGTCGGGATCATCAATCCGGGCGAATTCTCGCCGGCCAATTCGATTGAAGTGGTGATCTGGACCGCAGTTGGCGGCCGCGGAACGCTGGTCGGGCCAATCATCGGGGCGATCACGGTCAACGCGGGCAAGAGCTGGTTCACCGGCGTGTTGCCCGAATACTGGCTGTTCGCGCTGGGCGGGCTGTTCGTGTTCGTCACCATGTTCCTGCCCAAGGGGATCGTTGGCACTGCCGCCAGCGGCTGGCGGGCTTTGCGGGCGCGGTCCATTTCGAGTTCGGCCAGCGAAGGCTCCGGTGTGAAACCCGACAAGCCGCAGAACCCGGCGTCGCCGGCCAACATGCAGCCGGAGGCGGGTGAATAGGATGGCCGAACACAAGGAAGCCCGCGGCTCGCTGCTCTATCTCGATGGCGTCACCGTCAGTTTCGACGGGTTCCGGGCGCTCAATGCCCTGTCGCTGGTGCTGGCGCCGGGCGAAATGCGCGCCATCATTGGCCCGAACGGGGCCGGCAAGACGACGATGATGGATATCATCACCGGTAAGACCAAGGCCGACGAAGGCGAGGTCTATTTCAACGGCGACACCGATCTCAGGACCATGGACGAGGCGCAGATCGCCAACCTCGGCATCGGGCGAAAGTTCCAGAAGCCGACCGTCTTCGAGAGCCACACCGTCTGGGACAATCTCAACCTGGCGTTGAAAAAGGACCGCCGGGTTTTCTCCACCCTCTTCTACGATCCGTCCGCAGAAGATGTGGCACGGCTGACGGAAATCCTTGAAACCATCCGGTTGGCGGACCGCCGGGACGAACTGGCGGCAGGCTTGAGCCACGGGCAAAAGCAGTGGCTGGAAATCGGCATGCTGTTGGCGCAGGACCCCAAACTCTTGCTGGTCGACGAACCGGCAGCGGGCATGACCGACGCCGAGACAGAGGAAACCGCCAAGCTGCTGAAAGAGATCGCCAAAACCCGCTCGGTGGTGGTGGTGGAGCACGACATGAGCTTCATCAGGGACCTGGGGGTGAAAGTCACGGTGCTGGCGGAAGGCTCGGTGCTGGCGGAAGGCTCCCTCGATCAGGTCAGCGCCAATGAACAGGTCATTGAAAGCTATTTGGGACGTTGATGATGGCCACTGAACTCAAAGTCACAAATGTCAGTCTTTTCTACGGCGCCTCGCAGGCGCTTCGGGACGTGAGCATTGACGTTACCCCCGGCAAGATCACGGCGGTGATGGGCCGCAACGGGGTCGGCAAGTCGTCGCTTTTGCGGGCGATCATGGGGTTGCAGCCGATTTCGGATGGTACGATCACCATCGGTGGCAAGGATCTGGCGGGGCTGGCCGCCTTCGGGCGGTCGCGGGCGGGGCTGGGCTACGTGCCGCAGGGGCGGGAGATCTTTCCGCTTCTAAGCGTCAAAGAGAACCTCGAGACGGGTAAAATCGGCGTGGCGCGGGCGGCCCGGACGATTCCGGCAAAAGTCTTCGAATTGTTTCCGGTGCTCAAGGAAATGCTGTCGCGGCGCGGCGGTGACCTGTCGGGCGGGCAGCAACAACAGCTGGCGATCGGCCGGGCGCTGGTCACTCAGCCGCAGGTGCTGGTGCTGGATGAACCGACCGAAGGCATTCAGCCCTCGATCATCAAGGATATCGGCCGGGCGCTGACCTATCTGCGCGATGAGGAGGGGATGACCATTCTTCTGGTCGAGCAATATCTCGATTTCTGCCGGGAGCTGGCAGACGATGTTTACATCATGGATCGCGGCGCTATCGTGTTTGGCGGTCCGGCAGCAAGGCTGGACGATGCAGATGTCAGGGCACATCTGACCGTTTGAGGGGACGGTGCTTTTGGGGACGGAAACCGCAGCAGAGCTCAAAGAGACCGCATCGCTGCAGCGCAGCGCCGGCGAGGGGCGGCTTGCAGTTGCGGCACTGGACGGACGTACACGCATCGCGCGGCTCTATCAGGGCGGATCTGCGAAGATACGCGTGCCGCGGCTCGGGCAGGCGGGTCTCGAGGCCGTGCTGATCAATACGTCCGGCGGGCTGACCGGTGGCGACCGGATGGACTGGGCGCTGGAGGCCGGGGCAGGCACGCATCTGACCCTGACCACGCAGGCCTGCGAAAAGGTTTATCGCAGCAGTGGGGGGCGGGCCGAGGTCCGCACGAGGATCAGTGTTGGGGAAGATGCTCGGGTTGACTGGCTGCCGCAGGAAACCATTCTGTTTGACCGATCGGCACTCAGCCGCCGGATAGATGTCGAACTTTCCCGCACTGCCGAATTCATGGCCGTCGAGCCGGTGATCATCGGGCGCAAGGGCATGGGGGAGACGGTGTCCGGGGCCGAGTTCCACGACCGCTGGCGGATCAGCCGGGACGGAAAACTAGTCCACGCCGAGGACACACGTCTGGAGGGCGACATTCCCGAGGTGCTGCGGCAGGCGGCCACAACCGGGGGGCAACTGGCATTCGCGACGGTGCTGTTTGCCGGGCAACGGGCCGAGGCGCTGAAGGCGCGGCTGAATGACCTAAAAGCCGACCGATACACCAGCATGAGTGCGTGGAACGGAAAACTGGTGATCCGGCTTGTGGCGGCGGAAGGTTTTGCGCTTAGAAAGAGGCTGCTGCCGGTGCTTTCGGCGCTCAGGGATGTGCCGTTGCCGCGCATCTGGCACAGCTAGGACATACGGGACGATCGATGAATCTGACACCGCGTGAAAAAGACAAGCTGATGATTTCCATGGCTGCCATGGTGGCGCGCCGTCGGCTGGAACGGGGGGTGAAGCTCAATCACCCTGAGGCCATTGCGCTGATCACCGATTTCATCGTCGAGGGCGCGCGCGACGGGCGGTCCGTGGCCGATCTGATGGAAGCCGGCGCGCACGTCATCACCCGCGACCAGGTGATGGATGGCATTGCTTCGATGATCCACGATGTACAGGTGGAAGCCACATTTCCGGACGGCACCAAGCTGGTGACTGTGCATGAACCCATTCGCTGAGGCGCTGCAATTGCATCCGGAATCAAGCATAGTGACAAACAGGCGTGACCCAAACCGGGGCGCCCTGTCGACCAAACAAGGGACAAAGACAATGATCAAACGACTTTCCGTTGCCGCAGCGGCCACATTGCTGGCCACCGCCCCGGCATTTGCCCACCTTGATCCGGCCACGCATGGCTCGTTCATGGCCGGGTTTTCGCATCCGTTCTTCGGGCCGGACCATATTCTGGCGATGGTGGCGGTCGGGCTCTGGGCGGCCTCTGTGGGTGGCCGGGCGCTCTGGGCCGTGCCTTTGGCGTTCGTCGCCACGATGGCGTTGGGATTTGGTGCCGCGATATTCGGCATGCCGCTGCCTTTCGTCGAGCCGGTGATCCTGGCCTCGGTCATTTTCATTGGTGTGATGGTGGCGCTTGCTTTGCCGATTCCGACAGCTGGCGTTGCTGGCGTTGTTGCTTTTTTCGCGCTGTTCCACGGCCATGCGCATGGCGGTGAGCTCGGTGCAGCGGGTGCCTGGGAATTTGCTGCCGGGTTCGTGATTGCGACCGCCGTCCTGCATGCGCTCGGCGTCGGACTGGGCGTGGGTTCGGGCGTGTTGCTGAAGGGCAGGTTCGGACAAAACGTGTTGCGTGCCCTCGGCGGCTTGGCCGCGCTGGGTGGCGCATGGCTGGCGTTCGCCGGCTGATCGGAGGCAGCATGATTCCCGGAGAGGTCATCACCGCAGACGGTGATATCGAGCTGAATGTTGGCGCCGCCGAAGTGGCGCTCGAGGTGACCAACACCGGCGACCGGCCGGTGCAGGTGGGCTCGCACTATCATTTCTTCGAGACCAATCCGGGCCTCAGTTTCGACCGCGACAAGGCGCGCGGTATGCGGCTCAATATCGCCGCGGGCACTGCCGTCCGCTTCGAGCCGGGGCAGACCCGCGAGGTCAGGCTGGTGCCGCTCAGCGGCGAACGCAAGGTGTTCGGGTTCCAGCAAAAGATCATGGGTGCGCTGTGAGAGTCTTGCTGGCGGCGGCCCTTGTGTTGGCGCTGGCATTTCCTGCTTCCGCACAGGAGTGGGACTGCACCGATGCAAGCAATCTCCCCCAGCAAGGGCTGAACCATTGTGCCTGGATCGATTTTGAAGAAGCCGACCGGGCGCTCAATGTCGCCTGGGAGCTGGTCAAGGAAGAGATCGACGCGCGTGATGCCGACATGCCCGAGCAATGGAAGGGCTGGGGCAAGGCGCTGCTGGACGCGCAACGGGCCTGGATCACGTATCGCGATGCGCATTGCGAGGCCGAGGGGTTTCAGGTTCGCGGCGGGTCCATGGAGCCGCTGATCGTGGCGACCTGCAAGACCCATGAAACGCGCGAACGCATTCAGGATTTGCTGTTGCTGATCGAGACTTACTAGGTAGGCGTCTCAGATAATGCGGGCGCAGCCGTTGGCCGCGCCCGCGTGTGAGGCAACACGATCCCAAATGATCAGGCGTCGTCGATCTCGTTACGTTCAACAATCACGAATAGCGAGCCGTCTTCATCCAGGTCCACGCCAACGACGTCATACGGGTCGAAGCGGTTCTCCTCGAAGAAGGCGGATAGGGCTGTGTTGGTATCCAGTGCCTGACGCAACTCATCGATGTTGGTCGGCAGCATATGATCGGCATTTGTGGAGTCATTCAGATAGACTGCCAAGGCGCTGTTGGCGCTCTCGATTTGCTGAACATTGGCGCCAGCCAGATCATAAGGTGCGCTCATCTGTGCGTTGGCTCCGGTGATGCCGCCAAGTGTCAGTCCAGCTGCGAGTAGAACGGTTTTCAGATTGGTCATGGAAGAACTCCTTCCTTACCAGATTTCGAATTCGGGGGACGGGGCTGCCGCCCTCACGTTCGCCTCATTGCGAACCAACAGTCCAACGACCTGCAAGGCTCGTGGTTGCAGTCAAACATGTGACGATTCTATGATTTGTTTCCGGGGCTTGCGGTGTGCGGCGCTAGACGGGCATTTTGAGTATTGCAGCTTGCAAGCAACGAGCGCTGCAGACATAGTCGGGTTCGGGAAGCTGGGCCGTTTACACAAGTTTGCGCTACGCAAGGTTGGACTTTTGCCATGAAAATTTCCCGCGAAACATATGCCGCCATGTATGGCCCCACCACCGGCGACAAGGTGCGATTGGCCGACACCGATCTCATCATCGAGGTAGAAAGAGACTTCACCACCTATGGTGAGGAAGTGAAGTTCGGCGGCGGCAAGGTGATCCGCGACGGGATGGGCCAGAGCCAGGCGACGCGGGCCGAGGGCGCTGTTGATACGGTGATCACCAATGCGTTGGTGGTTGATGCGACCGGTATTTACAAGGCCGATATCGGCATTTCGAATGGGGTGATTTCGGGGATCGGCAAGGCAGGCAATCCGGACACGCAGCCGAACGTGGACATCATAATCGGCCCCTCCACCGAGGCGATTGCGGGTGAGGGCAATATCCTGACCGCCGGCGGGTTTGACGCGCATATCCATTTCATCTGCCCGCAGCAGATCGAAGAGGCGCTGATGGCGGGCCTCACGACCATGCTGGGTGGCGGGTCCGGGCCTGCGCACGGCACGCTCGCGACCACCTGCACCGGCGCCTGGCATCTGGAGCAGATGATCGGCGCAGCGGACGCCTTTCCGATGAACCTGGCCTTTGCCGGGAAGGGCAATTCGTCGGTGGCAGCGCCGCTGATCGAGATGATTGAATCCGGTGCCGCGGCGCTGAAACTGCATGAGGACTGGGGTACGACCCCGGCGGCCATCGACAACTGCCTGAATGTTGCAGACGACCATGATGTGCAGGTGATGATCCACACCGACACGCTGAACGAGAGCGGTTTCGTGGAGAACACGATCGATTCGTTCAAGGGGCGGACCATCCACGCCTTTCACACGGAAGGGGCAGGTGGCGGACATGCGCCGGACATCATCAAGGTGGCCGGGCTTTCAAACGTCATCCCCTCGTCGACCAATCCGACGCGGCCCTACACGGTCAACACGATCGCCGAACATCTCGACATGCTGATGGTGTGCCACCATCTCGATCCGTCGATCCCGGAGGATATTGCCTTTGCCGAAAGCCGGATCCGCAAGGAGACGATTGCCGCGGAGGATATCCTTCACGACATGGGCGCCTTTTCGATCATCTCGTCGGACAGCCAGGCGATGGGCCGGGTGGGTGAGGTGATCATCCGGACCTGGCAGACAGCCGACAAGATGAAGAAGCAGCGTGGGCGGTTGAGCGAGGAAACCGGTGACAACGACAATTTTCGGGTCAAACGCTACATCGCCAAGTACACGATTAACCCGGCGATCGCGCAGGGCGTCTCGAACCACATCGGCTCGATCGAGGTGGGCAAACGGGCCGACCTGGTGTTGTGGAAGCCGGCCTTCTTCGGGGTGAAGCCGGAGATGGTGTTGCTGGGCGGCACGATCGCCGCGGCGCCGATGGGCGATCCGAATGCCTCGATCCCCACCCCGCAACCCATGCACTATCGCTACATGTTCGGCGCCTACGGCAAGTCGCGGACCAATTCCTCGGTGACGTTCATCTCCGCTGCTGCCGAGGCGGCGGGTTTGCGGAACCGGCTGGGGCTGGCCAAACAGACCCTGGCCGTAGAGAATGTGCGGGGCGGGATTTCCAAGGCCTCCATGGTGATGAATTCGGCGACACCCGAGATCGATGTCGATCCGGAAACCTATGAAGTCAGGGCCAACGGCGAACTGCTGACCTGTGACCCGGCCACCGAACTGCCGATGGCGCAGCGTTACTTCATGTATTGATCGGGTCGAATGGACCGGTTCGAGATTACTTTTCCCGACACTGCTTTTGACAAGTGGGATGAGCTACATGCGCTGGTGCAGTCGGCCTTTGCCTATATGGAGGGCCGAATCGACCCGCCGAGTTCACTGGCGCAGATGAGCGCGGCCGATTTTGCGGAAAAGGCACAGTCTGAACTGTTGCTGACCGCCCAGTCTGAGGGGCGGCTTGCCGGAGCAGCCATGGTGCGTCTGGACCCGGACAAAGCCTATGTCGGCAAGCTGGCGGTGGCGCCGGATTTCCGGGGCCGGGGATTGGGCTCCAGGATGCTCGCGGCCATTGAGGTCTTTGCGAAACAGCGAGGCATTCCCCTGCTCGAACTGCAAACGCGGATAGAGCTCATCGAAAACCACGCAAGGTTTGCGGCCTGGGGGTTCGTGAAAGTGGCGGAGACCGCGCATCCCGGAATTGACCGGCCAACCAGCATCACCATGCAGAAGCGGGTGTCGCTGTGAGTGTGTCGATCAGGCTGGCCCAGCCCGCAGACAGGCAGGCGCTGATCCACTTGCAGCGGCGGGCGTCGCTGGCCAATCCGGACGACCGGGAATTGATTCTGGCGCGGCCTGAACTGGTCGATTTGCCTCTGAGCCAGATTGAGGCCGGGCAGGTGTTCGTGGCCGAACGGGACGAGACGCTGCTCGGCTTTTCAGCGGTGCTCGATCGCGAAGACGGGGACGTCGAGCTCGATGGGTTGTTTGTTGATCCCGACAGATGGCAGGGCGGTGTCGGGCGGGCGCTGGTCGAGGCGGCATGCGCTTATGGCAGGGTACGCTCCGCGAAGTGCATGCATGTCATCGGTAATCCGGCTGCTGAAGGCTTCTATGAGAAGGTCGGTTTTTTGACCACTGGCCGCACCGAACTTGAGTTCGGCTGGGGCTGGCTGATGCAGATGCGGCTCTAGCCGAAGTCACCGGCGCAACTTGATTCAAGTTTGACACACCGCTTTCAGCCCACCCTTACCAAGCCGGTCTAGTCTGGCCGGGATCACGCCGGTTTGGGGACGGACCATGGACTTTCTGAACAATCTGACGCTCGAACTGCTGGTGCTTTGGGCGCTTTCGGCAGTGGGGATCTGGCACATATTCACCATCGCGGACCGGGCGGTGCGCCGGCACAGGTTTGCGGCCAGTGATGTGCGGGATTCGGCCAACCAGTTGCGTTTTGTTCAGGCCGCGGATTTCAAGCCGAAGAAGGTGATGACGCTGGCCGAGTACAAGGTGTTCAAGACGGTCGAGGAACAGGTGGCCATGATGAAGGGTGGCTATCGCGTATTCGCGCAGACCTCATTGGGCGAGATCATGACCTCAAACGACCGCAAGGGGTTGAGTTCGATCAACTCGAAACGCGCCGACGTGGTGGTGGTCGGCCCCTATGGCGATCCGGAACTGGTGGTCGAATACCAGGGCGGTGGACATTATCAGGGGGATGCCGCCGCTCGCGACGCGGTCAAGAAAGAGGCGTTGCGCAAGGCCGGGGTGGCCTATCTGGAAGTGACCGGTCAGGACAGCCACGACGAGATCAAGCTAAGGGTCTACAACGCGCTCAGCGGCACCAATCGCGCCAGCGTGCGCTCCATGCGCAAGCCCAATCTGACCGCGGTGAACTAGGCATATTTTCAGCCCGGATATTTTCCGAAACTTTTTGAACCTGATTGGCAGGTGCTGCGTCTGATGGATGCCTGCAGCTGACCACCATCCCGCCCACCGGTGTCGGCCAGACCCGCGAGCACGTGCTGCTGCGCCGCTGAGCCGGACAAAATCCGTAGTTGCGCTGTCAGGGAACGCAGCGCCGGGCCGCTCCTTTGGGGGCGGCCCGCTATTTTGTCTGCTGGCCGTCATTCGGCGGGATATACCCAAAGCGTGCTGCAAGCGCGTCGACATCTTCTTCGCTGCCGTTGGCCAGAAGGTGGACTTCCCGTATCAACCGCAGCGTCGGCTTGGACGCAAACAGCAAGGAGCCGAGCACAAAGCACCAGATCGCCGGCGTTTTCAGGCTTTCATCGAAGAACATGATGGAACCGCCCAGAAACAGCGACGCGGCGCCGAAATCGACCAGCGTGTAGATGATCTCGTAGATTGCATAGATTCGCCGACTGTGGCGGTTAAGGGTTCGGTTGCGCTGGTCAAACAAAGCCATTGTGGTCTCCTTGCTGTCCTGGTTTCCGGGTCAGCGCGACCTTCCGGAATGTGTTGCAGGACAGGGCCGGAAAACTTCGGGCGCGTTTGCCGGGTCACCAGCGGCTGATGACCATCACCTGAAATATCGCGAGGAGATGCAGGGAGGCGCCGATGACGACGAACAGGTGCCAGAGCGCGGTGTAGAATTTCAGCTTTTCCCACAGATGGAAAACGATGCCGAACGAGTAGGTCAGCCCGCCGGCGACCAGCAGCCAGATGGCGGAGGTGGGCATGGCGGCGGCGAGGTCCTTGAAGACCAGAATGCCGCTCCAGCCGATGGCGAGATAGAGCAGGATGGCGAGGCGGCCGAAATGGTGCGGTACGATGAGTTTGAGGGCGATGCCGACAAGCGCTGCCGACCAGACGAAAATCGTCAACCCCAATCCGCCCGGCGTGCCCCAGAGCAAGGACAGGAACGGTGTGTACGTGCCGGCAATGAACAGGAAGATGGCCGCTTGATCGGCGCGGGCCAGCCATTGCTTTACGGCGTTGCGCGGCCACATGTTGAACGCCAGGGAAACGGATAGAAGCGCCACCAGCGAACCGACATAGACGGCCAATGCGGGGAATTGTTCAGGCGCGGTGCGCAGCAGGGTCAGGGTGAGCAGAACCGAACCGGCGGCAATGAACAGAACCAGCCCGGCGCCATGCACGATCGCGTCTGCGATTTTTTCGGCCCGGGTCAGCACGCGATGTTTGTGCCACCAGATTCTGGCTTGCCTCAGGGTTCTTTCCGTATTCACGCCACTCACCGTTTTACTCTACCTTCGGACGCCGTTGACGTATGGGTCAACCCCGAGTTTGGCGGTGGATCGTGACAGAATTACTAACAGGGGCAGATTCATTCGGGGCTGAGGTAAAAAGCGCGTGTACGCCGCTCCGTTCAGGGACTGCCAGCCGGATTCGGCGTGACGGTTCCGGCCGTTGGTGTCTATAGTGTTCGCATGAACGACTTGCTGCGAATTTCCACCCGAATGGTTCTGGCCGCCGCCCTCGCCGCGGGGCCCGCTGCACCCGCCTTGGCGCTCGATACGAGCCTTCAATATGTGCTGACGCTGACCGGCGACGTTGAACGCTCCCAGGTGCGTTACGAGTGCGAGGGGCGGGAAGAGCTGCTGGTGGTCGAATATGTCAATGCCGCACCGAATTATCTGGCGATCCTCGCAGTGGAGGACGAGCCGCTGGTATTTGCCAGCGTGATCAGCGGGTCAGGCGTACGCTACGCGTCGGGTTTTTACGTCTGGTGGACGAGCGGGGCCGAGGCGAGCCTGTTTGATCTGAGGGCCGACGATCCGGATACGGCCGAGTTTACCTGCCTGGAGTTCAACGATATTCCATGATGCGCGCGACGGGGTTCAAGCGGGCCGGGGACTATGACGGCACGCCATTCGATGTGGTGGTGCTGGCACATGACGAACGGCAATTGCGGCGGAAACTGCTGGTGCTGCAACATGGCGATGAAGTCATGGTCGATTTCAGCGCGCCGGTGACCTTCGACAGTGGCGATGTGTTGGTGCTCGAGGACGGACGGCTGGCCGAAGTCATCGCTGGCGAGGAGGAGCTTTACGAAATTCACGGGCGCGACGAGACGCACCTGATGGAATTGTGCTGGCACCTGGGCAATCGGCATCTGCCCTGTCAGGTCGACAGGCGGGTTGCACCGGGGCGGCTGCTGATCCTGCGCGACCACGTGATCCGCGACATGCTGATCGGGCTGGGGGCGGAGGTGAGAGTAATTTCGGAACCGTTCGTGCCGGTGCGCGGGGCTTACCATGCAGCGCCCCACGGGCATTCACATGATCATGGCCACGAACATGGGCACAGCCACAGCCATAGCCATAGCCACGGGCATCATCATCACCATGAATGAAACTACGGGGTTGCTGCGCCTGCAGACGCTGTTCTCGCCGGCGTTTCCGGTCGGTGCGTTCAGCTATTCGCATGGGCTGGAACAGGCGATTGCCGATGGCACGGTCGCAGACCGGGCGGCGGTAGAGGCCTGGGCGACGGCATTGCTGCGCCATGGGTCGACCTGGAACGATGCGGTGCTTTTTGCGCAAAGCCACGCGGCTTGTTCTGACGCAAACGCGCTTACCGAACTGGCGGAACTGGGGCTGGCGCTTTGCAGTTCAGCCGAGCGGCAGCTTGAATCTGAAGCTTTGGGGCAGGCTTTTGTCGCCGGTGCCCGGCAGATGTGGCTCGATGTCACCGGTCTGCCCGAACCGGTGCCTTATCCGGTGGCGGCCGGGGCGATTTGTGGACGGGAAGGGATCGCGTCCCGGCTGGCGCTTGCCGCCTTCCTGCAGGCTTTTTCGGCAAATCTGGTGGCAGTTGCGCAGCGGCTGGTGCCGCTGGGGCAAGCCGATGCGTTACAGGTGCTTGCCGCGCTCGTGCCAACCCACGAAGCGGTGGCCGAAAAGGCGCTCAGAGCCAGTCTTGACGATCTGGGCGGGGCAGCGTTTGCTTCCGATATTGTCGCCATGCGGCACGAGATTCTGCAGCCAAGGATTTTTCGCACATGACTACGGGCAACGGACCATTGCGCATCGGCATCGGCGGGCCGGTCGGCTCGGGCAAGACGGCACTGACCGAAAAGCTTTGTCTGGCACTGCGCGACCGCTATTCGATCGGCGTGGTCACCAATGACATCTATACCAAGGAAGATGCCGACTATCTGACCCGGGTGCAGGCGCTGGGATCAGACCGCATTCGCGGAGTGGAAACCGGGGGGTGTCCGCACACGGCGATCCGCGAGGATGCGACGATCAACCTGCAGGCGATTGCCGATCTCAATGCGGCGCATCCCGAACTCGAGCTGGTGATGATCGAGAGCGGAGGTGACAATCTGGCGGCCACTTTTTCGCCGGACCTGGCAGACCTTACGATTTATGTCATCTCGGTGTGTCAGGGTGAGGAGATCCCGCGCAAGGGCGGGCCGGGCATCACCCGATCCGACCTTTTGATCATCAACAAACAGGATTTGGCGCCTTACGTGGGTGTTGATCTTGAAGTGATGCGGCGGGATGCGGAAGCGGGCCGCAAGGGCAAGCCGACTCTGTTCACCGATCTCAGGCACGGCGAAGGTGTCGAGGCAGTGGTGAAGTTCATCGAGCGGCACGGAGGGCTGATCAAGGCCGCGTAAGCTGGAGTTGCCGCGCAAAGGGCGGGTCGCGCGGGTCATGGTTCGAGGGGGAAGCGAATGGCAGACGGTTCAGGGCCGGCAAAGACCTCGGTGGGGTTGGCCGCCGAGGGCGGCGTGTTTGCCCGCGGGTATGATCTGGCCGAGGACCTGATCGGCAAGATCAGCTTCGGGTCGTATTTCTATCTGCTTGTCTGCGGCGAACTGCCCTCGCTTGAACAGGGCAAGATCGTCAATGCGCTCTTGGTGGCGCTGGGCGATCCGAGCCTGAACTCATCGCACCAGGCGGCGCGCATTGCCTATTCTTCCCATCCCGCTTCGCTGCAACTGGCCATGGCCTCCGGGATTCTGGCCTGGCACCCCAAGCTGAACGTCGAAGTGGAAAGCTGTGCCGAGTTCTTGCGGCGGATGAAAAAGGAGCTTTACGAGTCCGATCACAGCGCCTCGCACATCATCAAGGAACGGCTGAAGGCGATGAAAGAAGAACGGGGCGGCGTGCCCGGGTTGGGGCAGGACCCGCGCCCGACCGATCCGCTTGCGGCCAGGCTGCTGGCCTATGCAGAAGAAGAAAAGCTGGCACACACCTATGTGCCGCTGGCGCGGCAGGTGCATGTGGAGTTCGGGCGGGTTTTCGATGACCGGCGGGAAATCGGCTTTGCCTTTGCCATGGCGGCGCTGCAGCTTGAACTTGATTTGCCGACACAACTCACCAGATACCTTCCATGGCTGGCCGAGGCCGGCACAATGCTGGCGCACATTGCCGAAGAGCACCAGCGCCCCATTGCACCAGTGTTGATGTCGGGCGGCGTCAGGGCGGTGCGGTTTGAAAACCGGATCGAAAAGGATTGAACAAGACCCATGCGAAAGTTGCAGAGCCAGGGCGTCCATCACATTACCCTCATGGGGGCAGACCGTCAGACATCTATTGATTTCTGGGAGGGCGTTCTGGGCATGCCGTTCATTTTCGAACAGCCCAACCTCGATAACTCGTCCGAAAGCCATCTTTATTTTGATCCGGGCGACGGACGGCTGATCACCATCTTCACCGATGAGAGCCGCAAGGCCGACCGCAGCCGCACTTCAACGGACGTTGGCGCGGTGCATCACATCGCATTTGCCATGTCCAAGGCGACCTTTTCGCAGGCGGTCGAGCGGCTGGATGAGCGGGGCATCAAGCATTCCGGGGTCAAGGACCGAGGGTTCATGGATTCCATCTATTTCACCGATCCGCTGGGCCTGTTGATCGAACTGGCGGCTTACCGTTTCGAGCCGCCGTTCGGCTACACGCATGCACATGTCTTGCTGGAAGCGCACAAGCTGCGGGTGGCGCGGGGCGACTACAATATCGCCGAAATCCACCTCGCCGATGCCATCGAGAACCTGGCCGCTGCCAATCGGGAGACTCTTTCAGAGGATCGCGGTCCGAAAGACCCCTACAAGGATTAGAGGCTGACCCCGAGCTTTTCGGTCCACGTGAGCCCTTCCTCGACCGTGGAGCGGGGCTTGTATTCACAGCCGATCCAGCCGGTGTAGCCCAGTTCGTCGAGGGCGCTGAACAGTTCCCGATAATCGAAGGTGCCTTCGTCCGGTTCCTGGCGGTCGGGGACGGAAGCGATCTGGATGTGTCCGATCATCGGCCAGTGCTGGCGCAAGGTGGCGATCACCCCGTCACCCTCCATGCCCACATGGTAGGCGTCGAACATGATCTTCACCCGATCGGAGCCGACCAGGTCGATCACTTCGGCGGCCTGGGCCACCCGGGAGAAAAAGAAGTCCGGCGCGACCTTGCGGTTAAGCGGCTCAATATAGATCGCCGGCCCGTCGTCATCCAGCTGATCGGCTGCCCATTTCAGGTTTTCGACGAGGGTCTCGCGCCCGGCGGCATAGTCTGCCTGCGGCAGTTTACCGGCCATCATGTTGATGGCTGTGGCCCCCGAGGTGCGCGCGTAGTCGATGGCCTGTTGTGCCAGTTTGCGGAACTCGGCCTGTTGGCCCGGCAAGGCGGCAAGCCCGAAATGGCCGTGTGGCCCCAGGTCGACATTGGTATTGATTCCCAACAGCCTGATGCCGAGATCGGCACATTTGCTGCGCACATCCAGAGCAGGGGTGGCGTAGGGAAAGTGGAGTTCGACGGCCTTGAAACCGGCGTTGGCCGCCCGTTCGATCGCTTCGAGCAACGGCAGTTCGATCCACAGAAATCCCAGATTTGCAGAAAAGCGTGGCATTTCATCCTCCCAGCCTGACAGGATTGGGTACGTTCACATACAAAGGCGCGTCAAGCGCAGGGCGGCACAATCGGTTCGCAGAAGCGGGAATTGCCGCGTTGACTTGAGACTGTTGCGCACCCAATCTGCGCGCCATGGGCCGGGTGGGAAGATGACCGACAGACGCGAAAAACTGCTCGAGGAGATCGGCAACCGGCGCGACGAACTGATCGCGCTGACCCAGGATCTGGTGCGTATGCCGACGCTTAATCCGCCGGGCGTGGGCTATCGGGAAATCTGCGATTACCTGGCGCACCGGCTGAGCAAAAGGCATTTCGATTTTGAGTTCGTGCGGGCGCACGATACGCCGGGCGACAGCGAGAAATACCCGCGCTGGAATGTGGTGGCGCGCCGCGAGGGCGCCAAGCCGGGTGAATGCGTGCATTTCAACTCTCACATCGATGTCGTCGAAGTCGGGCACGGCTGGACCACCGATCCGTTCGGCGGTGAACTGATCGACGGCAAGATCTACGGACGCGGCACCTGCGACATGAAAGGCGGGCTCGCCGCCTCGATCATCGCTGCCGAGGTGTTTGTTGACCTCTTCCCCGAGTTTGCCGGCGCGGTGGAGATTTCCGGTACGGCCGACGAGGAAACCGGCGGTTTTGGCGGGGTCGCCTATCTTGCTGAGCAGGGCTTCTTCACCCCCGAGCGCGTGCAGCATGTGATCATTCCCGAGCCGCTCAACAAGGACAGGATTTGCCTGGGGCACCGCGGCGTGTTCTGGGCCGAAATCGAAACCCACGGACACATCGCCCACGGCTCAATGCCGTTCCTGGGCGATTGCGCAGTGCGGCACATGGGGGCTGTGGTCGCCGAAATGGAGCGGTCGCTGTTTCCGGCGCTGGCGGCGCGTACCACGGAGATGCCGGTGGTGCCCGAGGGGGCCAAACAATCCACCATGAACATCAATTCATTCCACGGTGGCCTGCCGGAGCCCGAGGAAGGGTTCACCGGATTCCCGGCCGCCATCGTGCCGGATTCGGCGCGGATGATCATCGACCGGCGCTATCTGATCGAGGAAAAGCCCGAAGAGGTGCGCGGCGAGATTGTAGCGCTGCTTGAAAGGCTGAAGGCGGAGCGGCCTAAATTCTCCTATACCTTCAATGACATGTGGCAGGTCGCCCCGACCATGACCGACCGGAATTCACCGGTTGTCACGCGCGTGGCCAAGGGGATCAGCGAGGTGATGGGCAAGGAGCCGGACTATGTCGTTTCGCCCGGCACCTACGACCAGAAACACATCGACCGGATCGGGCGCATGCACAATTGCATCGCTTACGGGCCGGGCATTCTCGATCTGGCGCACCAGCCGGACGAGTATGTCGGGGTCGAGGATATGCTCGGTTCCGCCAGGGTGATGGGGCTGGTCCTCATCGACCTATTGGCAGATGGGGCAAAGGGGCAATAAAGTTCCGGCAAAGGGAGCCTGGAGTGCTCCCGCAACAGGGAAGGACGTAACATGAAATCGTCAAAACTCATGGTGGCGCTGGGGGCAGGTCTGCTGCTTGCCGTGTCCATGTCTCCGGCGCTGGCACAGCGCACCGACATCAACGTCGGCATGGTGCTTGAGCCGCCCAACCTCGATCCCACCGGCGGTGCCGCCGCGGCCATCGACGAGGTGGTCTATGCCAACGTGTTCGAAGGGCTGACCCGGTTCGACAGTTCCGGCGCCGTCATTCCGGCACTGGCGGAAAGTTGGGACATCTCCGAGGACGGGCTGACCTACACATTCCACCTGCATTCCGGCGTGATTTTCCACGATGGCTCGCCGATGGATTCGTCCGACGTGGTGTTTTCGCTGGAACGCGCCATGGCCGAGGATTCGACCAATGCGCAAAAGGGCCTGTTCGCCGGCATCGAGTCCGTTGAAGCGCCTGATGCGGAGACTGTCGTTGTGACGCTGTCCGCGCCGAACGGCTTGTTCCTGTTCAACATGGCCTGGGGTGACGCGGTGATTGTGGCGCCTGAATCGGCAGAGAACAATGCCACCAACCCGATTGGCACCGGCCCGTTTGAATTCGTCGAATGGGTGCAGGGCGATCACGTAGAGCTGGCCAAGTTCGACAGCTACTGGGGAGAGCCGGTGGCGCTGGATCAGGTGACGTTCAAATTCGTCGGCGATCCGACAGCGGCCTTTGCGGCAATGATGACCGAGGATATCGACGCGTTCCCGAACTTCCCGGCACCAGAAACCCTGCCGCAGCTCGAGGCTGATCCGCGATTCACGGTGATCGTCGGTTCGACCGAGGGTGAAACGGTTATGTCGATGAACAATGGCCGCGAGCCGTTCGACAATATCCTGGTGCGTGAAGCGATTGCCCACGCCATCAACCGGCAGGAAATCATCGACGGGGCCATGTTCGGCTACGGTACGCCGATCGGCACGTTCTTTGCGCCGCATAATCCGGCCTATGTCGATCTGACAGGCCTCTCCGACTATGACCCGGAGCGTTCGAAAGAGCTTCTGGCTGAAGCCGGTTATCCGGACGGGTTCTCGGCAACCTTCCACCTGCCGCCCGTAGCCACCTATGCCCGCCGCGGCGGCGAGATCATCGCGGCCCAGTTGCGTGAAGTCGGCATTGAAGTCGAGCTGATCAACGTGGAATGGGCGCAGTGGCTGGAAGGGCCGTTCGGGGCGAAAGAGTATGATCTGACGATCGTCTCGCACACTGAGCCGATGGATATCGGCGCCTATGCCAATCCGGATTACTACTTCAACTATCAGAGCGACGAGTTCAACGCCGTCATGGAAGAGTTGAACGACACGACTGATCCGGATGCGCGCACCGCCCTGTTGCAGCAGGCCCAGACCATCATCGCGGAAGATTATGCGACGGTATTCCTGTTCCAGCTGGCCAAGACGGGTGTGGCCAACGCCAAGCTCGAAGGTCTGTGGGCCAATTCGCCCACCCAGGCCAACGACATGACCGGTGTCCACTGGACGGAATAGTCCGCTCAAACCGATCTGAAGCGGGGCGGTTCGCCGCCTCGCTTTTTCCGTTTTCTCCGGCAAGGCCGAAGGCCACATGCTGATCTATTTCCTGCAAAGGTTCGTGTCGCTGTCGCTCAGCCTGCTGGCGGCGAGCCTTGTCATATTCCTGCTCATCGAGGTGGTGCCGGGCGATCCGGCGCGCTTCATGATGGGGCTGAGTGCGACGCCGGAAGCCATCGCTGTGATCCGCGAGCAGTTAGGGCTCGATCTGCCGGCCTGGCAGCGGTATTTCACCTGGCTGTTCGGCATGCTGCAGGGGGATTTCGGGATCAGCTACACCTATAAGGTGCCGGTGACGGACCTGATCGCCGACCGAGTGTGGATTTCGCTGCCGCTGGCGATCTACGCGCTGGTTCTGTCGACAGCGATTGCCTTCCCGGTGGGGATCATCGCCGCTGCCCGCCGCAATTCACCGGCCGATGCCGGGATCATGGGCCTGACCCAACTTGGCATCGCGGTGCCGAATTTCTGGTTCGCCATGCTGCTGGTGCTGGCCTTCGCCATCACTCTGCGCTGGTTCTCTGCGGGTGGTTTTCCGGGCTGGGACGCCGGAATATTCGCCGCCATGAAGGCACTGACGCTGCCCGCTATCGCTTTGGCCCTGCCGCAGGCCTCAATCCTTGCACGTGTCATGCGCTCGTCGCTGCTTGATACGCTGAGCGAAGATTACATCCGTACCGCCCGCGCCAAAGGGCTGACCCGCTCGCAGGTGTTGTGGCGGCATGCGCTGCGCAATGCGCTCATTCCAGTCCTCACCATCATCGGGCTGCAGTTCTCTTTCCTGCTGGCCGGCGCCATAATCATCGAGAATGTGTTTTATCTGCCCGGGCTGGGGCGGCTGGTGTTCCAGGGTATCACCCAGCGTGACCTGATCGTGGTGAAATCGGTGGTGATGCTGCTGGTCTTTGCGGTGATTGTGGTCACTTTCATCGTCGACATGGCCTATGCGCTGGCCGATCCGCGCCTGAGAAAGGGGCGGACATGAGCGATATCTCCGTCGCCGCCGAGCGGGACGACAATCTGTGGGCCGCGGCCCTGCAGTCGCGCTCGTTCGTCATTGGCGTATTGCTGACCATCGTCTTCGTGATTGCCGCGCTGGTGTCCTTTTTCTGGACGCCGTTCGATGTCGAGGAACTGGCGATTTCCAGCAAGCTGCTGGCGCCTTCCTCCACCAATTGGTTCGGCACCGACCATTTCGGGCGGGACATTTTTTCCATGCTGATGGTGGGTGCGCGGACTTCGATTGCCGTCGCTTTCGTGGCGGTGGGCATCGGCATCGGGCTTGGTGTGCCGCTGGGACTGACAGCTGCCTCCTGGCGCGGATCGCTGCTCGACGAAATGATCATGCGCGGCAATGATCTGGTGTTTGCGTTCCCGGCCCTTTTGATCGCCATCATGATTACTGCCGTATTCGGACCCGGCGCGGTCAATGCCATCATCGCCATCGGGATTTTCAACATTCCGGTGTTTGCCCGGCTGGCGCGCGGTGCGGCGCTGAGCCTGTGGACCCGCGAATTCGTGCTGGCGGCGCGGGTTGCCGGCAAGGGCGCGGTCAGGATTTCGGTGGAGCACATCCTGCCCAATATCCTCAACCTGCTGATCGTGCAGGGCACCATCCAGTTTTCGCTCGGAATCCTGGCCGAGGCGGCGCTGAGCTATGTGGGGCTGGGCGCGCAGCCGCCGACCCCGAGTTGGGGACGGATGCTGTCCGAGGCGCAGACGATGATTTCGCTGGCCCCGCACATGGCGCTGTTTCCGGGTCTGGCCATCGTCTTCACCGTGCTGGGGCTGAACCTGATGGGCGACGGGTTGCGCGACGTGTTTGACCCCAAGACGCGGCGGAGCCGGACATGAGCCTGCTAGAACTCACAGGCGTGAACCTGTCGATTGGCGACGAAGACATCCTGCATGACATCGATTTGTCGGTCGACAAGGGCCAGATTCTCGGCGTCATCGGGGAGAGCGGTTCGGGCAAGTCGATGACGGCGCTGTCGATCATGCAGTTGCTGCCGCAGGGGTCGCGGCTGGGCGGATCGATCAGGCTGGATGGCGTCGAACTGGTCGGACAGAGCGAAGCGCATATGTGTACGCTACGCGGTGACGACCTGGGCATGATCTTTCAGGAGCCGATGACCGCGCTCAATCCGGTCAAATCGATCGGCGACCAGGTGGCTGAAACGGTGATGATCCACACCGGCAAGTCACGTGCCGAGGCGCTCAGGATCGCCCGCGAGACACTCAACCGGGTGGAATTGCCCGAGGATCGTTTCCCGCTGTCACGCTTTCCGCATGAACTCAGCGGCGGGCAGCGGCAGCGGGTGGTGATCGCCATGGCGATTGCTCTGCGGCCGCGGCTGCTCATCGCCGATGAGCCCACGACCGCGCTCGATGTCACCACCCAGGCACAGATTCTCGAACTGCTCAAACGACTGGTGCAGGAAGACGGTATGGCGCTGATGCTGATCACCCATGATCTGGCAGTAGTGGCCGGGCTTGCGGATCATATCGTCATCATGCGCCAGGGCGATGTGGTCGAGGCAGGGGAGACGGTCAGTGTCTTCCGCCAAATGAAACATCCCTACACGAGAGCGCTGTTCGAGGCGTCGGGGCATGTTCCCGCACGTACCGCACATGTGGACGCTGCTGCGGCGCCGGTCGCAGTGGTCGAGGGGATGATCCGTGACTACCGCCTGCCGCGCAAGAACCTGTTCCAGGCGCCGGGCACATTCCGTGCTGTCAACAATGTCAGCTTCACCATCCGGCGCGGAGAGAATGTCGGGCTGGTGGGTGAAAGCGGCTGCGGCAAGTCCACGCTCAGCCGGGCGCTTCTGGCACTCGATCCGATGCAGGGCGGCACCGTGGTGCTCGACGGCGAGACCATCAGCGCCGAGCATGGCGCAGACCGTGCGGCGCGGCAAAAGATGCAGGTGGTGTTCCAGGATCCCTATGGCTCGTTCAACCCAAGACACCGCGTTGAGCGGCTGGTGGCCGAACCGTTCCATCTGCTCGACAACCCACCGCAGGGGGCGGAGCGGCGTAAGCGGGTGGAGCAGGCGCTTTTCAACGTCGGCCTGTCGGCGTCCGACGCGGACAAATACATCCACGAGTTTTCCGGAGGGCAGCGGCAACGCATTGCGATTGCGCGGGCGCTGATCATCGAACCGGCGCTGATCGTGCTGGACGAGGCGGTGTCGGCGCTCGATGTCTCGATAAGGGCACAAATACTTGATCTGCTGGCGGAACTGAGTGACCGGTTGCAGGTTTCCTACCTGTTCATCTCGCATGATCTCAGCGTGGTGCGCGCCATTACCGACAGGGTGATGGTGATGCGGGCCGGCGAGATCGTCGAGGAAGGGCCGACCGAAGAGGTGTTCCGCAACCCGGTCCACGAATATACTCAGCAACTGATCGCGGCGACGCCGAGGCTCGATGCGGCGCTGGCGGCCAGAGAACAAGGCGGCAATTGATGAATGTTCCCACCGGATTCCGGTTCGATCCGCACAAGTGTTTCATCGGCGGACGCTGGGTGACGCCGAAAAGCGGCGAGCACATGCACCTGACCAACCCGTCGGACGGGGCGGTGATCTGCGGCATTGCGCGCGGTGGCGCCGAGGATATCGACGATGCGGTGCAGGCGGCGCGCGGTGCGCTCAACGGAAAATGGGGGCAGACTGATGCGGCCTCGCGGGGGCGCATCCTCACTCGCATCGGCCAATTGGTTCGCGAAAGCGTTGATGAACTGGCGCTGCTCGAAGCCAACGATGTGGGCAAACCGCTGTCGCAGGCGCGCGCCGATGCGTTGGCATTGGCCCGCTACATGGAATTCTACGGCGGGGCTGCCGACAAGATCCATGGCGAAACCATCCCGTACCAGAACGGCTACACGGTCTATACGTTGCGGGAACCGCACGGGGTGACCGGCCACATCATCCCCTGGAACTATCCGATGCAGATCATCGGCCGTTCGGTGGGTGCTGCGTTGACCATGGGCAATGCGGCGGTGCTGAAACCGGCTGAGGAAGCCTGTCTGACCGCGCTCGCCTTTGCCGAAATTGCCCATGAGGCGGGGCTGCCCGATGGGGCGCTCAACGTGGTGCCGGGGGTCGGCGAACTGGCGGGCTCGGCGCTGAGCCGGCATCCGGACGTCAACCATTTGTCGTTCACCGGATCGGTGAGCGTCGGCAAGATCATCCAGGCGGCGGCAGCGGAGAATGTGGTGCCGGTGACGCTGGAACTGGGCGGAAAGTCACCGCAAATCGTCTTTCCCGATGCGGATTTCAAACGGGCGCTGCCGTTCCTCGTCAACGCGGGCATCCAGAATGCCGGGCAGACCTGTTCAGCCACCTCGCGGGTGCTTTTGCATGCCGACATCCATAACGAAGTGCTGGAGATGATGGCCGACCGCTATCGCAAGTTGAAAGTGGGGCCGGCGACCGCAGATCTCGATGTCGGGCCGCTGATATCGGCGCGGCAAAAAACCGTGGTTTCCTCCTTCCTCGAGCAGATTGAAGGCAATGCCTATGTCGCCGCTGAGGGCAGCATTGTGGAAGATGCGCCCGCTGAAGGCCACTATGTCAAACCGACGCTGATTGCCGGCGTGGAAGCGTCGCATGTTCTCGCGCAGGATGAGATTTTCGGCCCGGTCCAGGTTGTGATCCGCTTCGAGAACGAGGAGGAGGCGGTGGCGATTGCCAACGGCACGGACTACGGGTTGGTCGCGGGCATCTGGACGGCCGACGGGGCGCGGCAGATGCGGTTTGCGCGGGCGATCCAGTCGGGACAGGTGTTCATCAACAATTATGGCGCGGGCGGCGGTGTCGAACTACCCTTCGGGGGCGTCGGCCGTTCAGGCCACGGCCGCGAAAAGGGATTTGAGGCGCTTTACGGGTTTTCGACGCTGAAAACCGTGGCGGCCTGGCATGGGTGAGGGATCAATGAGGCTTGAAGGCAAACGGGCGATTGTGACCGGCGGCGCGTCAGGATTCGGCGCCGGGATCGTCAGGAAATTCATTGATGAAGGCGCCCGGGTGATGGTGGCCGATATCAATGGTGATGCGGCCAAGGACTTTGCCGAGGTGATGGGCTGGGCGGCGATTGCTCACCGGACCGACGTCTCAAGCTCCGAGAGCATTGCGGCAATGGTCAAGGCGGCGCATAGCGAATTCGGCGGCATCGACATCCTGGTCAACAATGCCGGGGTGACGCATCTGCCGGCCGCGCTCGAAGAAGTGTCCGAAGAGGATTTTGACAGGGTCATCTCGGTCAATGCCAAGTCGGTCTACCTCACGGCAAAGCACGTGGTGCCGCTGATGAAAAAGCAGAAGTCGGGGGCCATCCTCAACGTCGCCTCGACTGCGGGGGTCAGTCCGCGGCCACGCCTGACCTGGTACAATGCCTCCAAGGGCTTCATGATCACGGCCACCAAATCGATGGCGGTCGAACTTGCGCCGCTCGGCATCCGCGTCAATGCGATCAATCCCGTCGCCGGCGAGACGCCGCTTTTGAAGAGCTTCATGGGGGAGGACACGCCGGAAGTGCGCGCGAAGTTTCTGGCAACCATTCCGCTCGGGCGATTCTCGCAGCCCGAGGACATGGGCAATGCGGCCTGTTTCCTTTGTTCGGACGAGGCGTCGATGATCACCGGCGTTGCCCTGGAAGTGGACGGCGGGCGGGTGATTTAGCTTCTGTACAGGCGCCGTTTCCTCTGAAACTGTTGGGGATCGACGGGTTGCAGGAATGGCCGAAGACAGTCTTGGAAATCGTATCAGTTTCGCCTCGCCGGCTGCCGCCGACGGGGTGAGCCGTTTCGTCTCCGATTTCCTTGGGAACAAGGCGAGCGTGAGCGAAATCCTGACGCTGGCCGAAGCCGAACCGGGCACGCCGCTGCCCCAGGTCTACGCCGCCGTTATCGCCATGTTTGCCGATGACAAGGCGGCGGCAGGCAAGGCACTTCAGTGGCTGGATAAGGCCCGGGCGTCCATTGCCGGCGCTTCTGAACGCGAGCAGATGAATTTGGCCATGGTCGAGGCCTGGGTGGCCAACGACATGCCGAAGGCGCTGGCGGTCGGGGAGCAATTGGTTGACGCACATCTTTCCGATCTCGTGGCGGTCAAACTGCATCAGACCTTCAGCTTCAACCGGGGGGACGCCCCGGCAATGCTGAGAATTGCCCGCAAGGCGCTGCCGGCGCATCCGGAGAATCCGCATCTTCTGGGCATGCTCGCCTTCGGCTACGAGGAATGTCACTTCCTTGACCGGGCGGAACAGACAGCCTGGCACGCGCTGGACATCTTGCAGGAAGAGCCATGGGCGCATCACGCGCTGGCCCATGTCATGCTGACCGAAGGGCGGGTGCCGGAGGGGGCGGATTTCCTGCGTGTCGCGTCAAAGACCTGGGTCGGGCTCAATTCGTTCATGTACACGCACAACTGGTGGCACCGGGCACTGTTCCACATTTCCCTCGGCGATGCGGAAACCGTTCTTGATGCCTACGACGCACACTGCTGGGCGGTCGACAAATCCTATGCCGAGGATCAGATCGGGGCGGTGTCCTTGCTCGCCCGCATGGAACTGGCCGGGCTCGACGTGGGCGACCGCTGGGCGGACTTGTCGGCGCATCTTTTGCCGCGCAAGGACGATGTGCTGCAGCCCTTCCAGACCATGCAATATCTCTACGGCCTCGCCAAAGGCGGCCGCGACGAAGCCGGTGACCTGCTGCGGGCGGTTGAGGTCCGTGCGGCGGCCGCAAAGCCGTTTGAGAAGCTGGCCTGGGCGGAAGTGGCACTGCCCGCATGCCGGGGGTTGCTGGCGCATGCGCGCGGCCAGCATGAACTGGCGGTGACCGAACTCAGCCGCGCCATGCCGCGCATGATGGAGATCGGCGGCAGTCATGCGCAGCGCGACCTGTTTGCCCAGGTGCTGCTTGATGCGCATATCAAGGCCGGCCATCTGGTGACGGCGCAGCAATTGCTGGAAAGCCGCCGACGTTTCGATCCGAACGGGGTGCCGCTCAACCGGATGCTGGCGTCCGTGTATGAAAAGCTCGGGCTGCTTGACGAGGCCGCAGAGGCGGCCGAAAGACGATACCAGTAAGCGGAGTGGGGGCAGTTCGATGAAACCGGGGCCGAAGAACCTGATCACAGATATTGCCGGACTGCGCGTCGGCAATGCGGCCAATCACCGGATCAAGACCGGGACGACGGTGCTGGTTGGTGACAAACCATTTGCCGCCTCGGTCGATGTCATGGGCGGGGCGCCCGGCAGCCGGGAAACCGATTTGTTGTCGCCAGATCGCGCCGTTGAAGCGGTGGACGCCCTTGTGCTTTCGGGCGGCTCGGCCTTCGGACTCGATGCGGCCGGCGGGGTCACAGATGCGCTGGCGCGCGATGGGCGCGGATTTGCGGTGGGCGAGGTGCGGGTGCCGATCGTTCCGGCAGCGATCATTTTCGATCTCCTGAACGGTGGCGACAAGGATTGGGGTGAAAACCCCTATCGCGAACTTGGCGCATCAGCCTATGCCGCCGCTGAGACCGATTTTTCATGCGGCACTGTGGGTGCGGGCGTGGGCGCGACCAGTGCCGGGCTGAAAGGCGGGTTGGGGTCTGCGTCGCTGGTGCTGGACAATGGCGCGACCGTTGGCGCGCTGGTCATCGCCAATCCGACCGGTCAGGCTGTGTCGAGTGAGGAGGGGCACTTCTGGGCCGCGCCGTTCGAGATCGGCGGCGAGTTCGGTGGGCTGGGCGCCCCCCGGAAGTGGCTGCCCCCGGAACTGGCGGCACGCACCAAGTCCGAGTTCAAGCCGGGCCTGTTCGATCAGGAACGCGGAGCAACGACCAACACCACCATTGCCATCGTCGCCACAGATGCGGCGCTCAGCAAGGCGCAAGTGCGGCGCATGGCGGTGGCCGCGCAGGACGGGATCGCACGCGCCGTGGTGCCCGCGCATACGCCTGTCGACGGTGATCTGGTGTTCGGGGTTTCAACCGGCGCTCTGCATCTGGACGATCCCGGACAGGAAGTGCTGCATTTGGGTCACGCCGCGGCGGTCTGCCTCTCCCGCGCCATTGCCCGGGCCGTCCACGCGGCAGAACCGGCGGACGGTGATCTTTTTCCGACCTGGCGGGAACGGTTTGGAAACCGCTGAGCCAACTCGGCGGTGCATTTCGGCCTGCTGGCGTTGCCATCTTCGGCAAATCAGGTTTTGCTAGCGGCAACTCACCGGGAACAGGGGACGCGGTCGAATGTGGGACTTCAACATTGGCCAGGCCTTCGGCCTGATGATGCGCACGACGCCATTCATCGTGCTGCGGCTGATCGTCTATTTCGGCATCACGCTGGCCTATATCCTGGTGACGGGAACCGGTGCCGGGCTCGGGTGGGGCATCGGCCATATCGCGGGTGAGGACGGACCGGGAACCTTTGCCACATGGGGTGGCATTTTCGGGTTTGGCATTACCGCCGCTGTGCTCTATTTCCTGCGCGAGTACATTCTTTACATGGTCAAGGCCGCGCATATCGCCGTGATCGTCGAACTGCTTGATGGCGGGCAGATCCCTGACGGACAGAACCAGATCACCTATGGCCAGAAGGCCGTGCAGGCACGGTTTGCCGAGGCAAATGTGCTGTTCGCGGTCGACCAGATCATCAAGGGGGTGCTTCGGGCCGTCATGGGCCTGGTGCGCACCCTGACCTCGATCATTCCGATCCCCGGCGCCCAGCAGATCATAGGGATCATCCAGGCCTTTCTCAACATCGCCGTCGGGTTCCTCGACGAGGTAATCCTTGGCTATGGCATGAAGACAAAGGCCGACAATCCCTGGGCGTCAGCGCGCACGGCGCTGGTGCTCTACGGGCAGAACTATCAGGTGATGCTGAAGAATGCCGCCTGGCTGACCGTGATCATCTACGGGCTGAGCTTCGTCTTGTTTCTGGTGCTTTTGGCGCCTGCCGGGGCAATCGCCTTTCTCTTTCCGGGCGGCCTTTCGGCTTTCGGCATCATCATTGCCATTCTCCTGGCATGGAGCCTGAAATCGGCACTGCTGGAGCCGTTGGCGATCACCTGCATGATGCAGGTCTATTTCCCCACCGTGGAAGGCCAGACGCCCAATCCGCAATGGGAGCAGAAGCTCAACGAACTCTCCAAGAAATTCCGCGAGCTCGGCGAAAAGGCCGCCAGCTGGGTCGGCGGACGTTCCGCGCCGGCGCAGGACCCGATGCCGCCGCAGGGTTCCGGCCCGGCTTAACGCGATTTTCACAGGGGCGGCGCTAGATGGCGGGGCGGTGAGACTGCCGCGTCAATGCTGGAGTTGCTGACCCGCCCATGCCTGAGCGTTCAGACATACATCTCGGCCGGATCCTGTTCGGCCGGGAGGCGATTGCCTTCTATCTGGTCGGCGGACTGGCGGCAGCGCTTTATGTGGTCGTCACCAGCCTGCTGATTTCAATCGATACAGGGGTTGCCGACTGGGTTGTCAGCGCGCTGACCTACGCGGTGTTCATGCCGCTGGTCTATCTGGCGCACCGGCTGTTTTCTTTCCGCTCGGATGCGCCGCACCGGCGGGCGTTTTCGCGCTACGTGGTGGTGCAGGGCATGGGGTTTTGCCTCGCCACGATCCTGTCCTACGTTGCGTTCCACATGCTGTTTCTGATGCCGCTGATCGGCTCGTCGCTGGTCATCGGCGTCACCTCGATCTTCAACTTTCTGGTGTTGCGCGGCTGGGCCTTTGCTGCAGCGGAGCCAGCCTGATGGCGGGTATGGGGCAAAGCGGCAAGCGGGCACTCAATGCCGTCCACAACTCGCTGGTGTTCAACCGGCGGGTGGATGTTCTTTCCGGACATCTCGCCGATGCCATTCCCGAGGGCGGTACGGTGCTCGATGTCGGCTGCGGCGACGGGCAGATCGCGGTCAACATCATGGCGCGGCGGCCGGACCTCACGTTCACCGGCGTGGATGTGCTGGTGCGGCCTGTGACCCATATCGAGGTCATGCAGTACGATGGCGACGTGCTGCCGTTTGCCGACAAGAGCTTTGACTTTGCCACCATCGTCGACGTGCTGCACCACACGGACAATCCGGCGGCTGTGCTTAAAGAGACAATGCGCTGCGTGCGCAAGGGCGTGGTGATCAAGGATCATTTGCGCGAGGGGTTGTTGGCGGGGCCGACGCTCAGGGCCATGGACTGGGTTGGCAACCGCGGGCACGACGTGGTCTTGCCCTACAATTATCTGGACCGGGCCGAATGGGAGAAATCCTTCGCGTTCGCCGGCTGCCGGGTCGAAATGTGGGATGAGAACCTCAACATATATCCTGTGCCGTTGACCTGGTGGTTCGACCGGCACTTGCATTTTGTGGCCCTGTTGGTACCACAGGAACCGAACTAACATGTTAGGGTGACTCTCCGCCGGGGACGCATCCGCAGCGGAGGAACTTTCATGCGCAAGGCACTTATCGTTTATGGCGGCTGGGACGGGCACGAACCTGATCTGTGCGCCAATATCTACAAGAACTGGCTGACCGAAGACGGGTTTGACGTGCAATTGGCCACGGAAACCGCAGCCTTTGCCGATCCCGCCATTCACGACATGTCGCTGATCGTGCCGATCTACACCATGTCGAAAATCGAAAAGGAAGAGGCTCTCAACCTCTGCAAGGCGGTGGAAAACGGTGTGGGCCTCGCCGGCCATCACGGCGGCATGTGCGACGCGTTCCGCGAGAATGTCGACTATCAGTTCATGACCGGCGGGCAGTGGGTCGCCCACCCGGGCAACATCATCGATTACCGGGTCGATCCGGTTGAGACCGACGATCCCATCATGGAGGGGATCAAAAGCTTCGCCTTCCATTCCGAGCAATATTACATGCATGTCGATCCTTCCAACGAAGTGCTGGCGACCACCACGTTCAATGGTGACCACGCTTCTTGGATCGACGGGGTGGTGATGCCGGTCGCCTGGAAGCGCAAGCACGGCAAGGGCCGGGTGTTCTTCTGCTCGCTCGGGCACGTCTCGAGCGAATTCGAGGTGCCCGAGTTTGCCACCATGCAGCGGCGCGGCATGAACTGGGCCGCGCGTTAAAGCCCCATGACAAGGGCGGGTCGATCAGGCATTGTTTTGAAATGACCGACCTGCCGCCCCTCACCGATACGACCAACCGGCCCCCGGTGATCGCCTTCCGGCTGGATGGCAAGGGCCAAGGCGTACGTCTCGATCCGGCCGGCCTCGACCAGGCGCCTGAACGCAAGGGCTTCAGGTGGGTGCATGTGCACCTGACCGACTCGGCCGGTGCGGCATGGATAGAAAATGCCGACCTTGATTCCGACGTCAGGGGTGCCCTGACAGCCGAAGAAACGCGCCCGCGTTGCGCCGTGCATGACCAGGGCATTCTGCTCAATCTGCGCGGCGTCAATCTCAACCCGGGTTCGGAGCCGGAGGACATGGTTTCGGTCCGGATGTGGATCGAGAGGCATCAGGTGATCAGCGTCTGGCTCCGGCCGCTCTACGCCATCCAGGACCTGTTTGACTCAATCGGCCGCAATCAGGGACCCACAACGCCGGGCGAACTGGTGGCCCGACTGGCGCTACGGCTGGCCGACCGTGCCGAGCCGACCGTTACCGCTTTGAACGAGCGGATCGATGATCTTGAAGATCAGGCGCTTGATCCCCGCAAGCCGCCCGTGTCGCGGAGGGATCTGTCGGATATCCGGCTGTCCGCAATTCTGTTGCGGCGCTATCTGTTTCCGCAGCGTGACGCGTTGACCACGTTCCAGATCGAGGATGTGGACTGGCTGACCCCTTATGACCGCGGCCGCGTCCGCGAGGCAGCAGACTGGGTGACGCGGCTCGGCGAGGAACTCGATGCGATCCGGGACCGGGCGCAAATCCTTCACGAACAGATCCTCGATCAGCGCGCCGAGGTGATGAACAAGCAGATGCTTATCCTGTCGATCGTGGCTTCTATCTTTTTGCCGCTCAGCCTCGTTGCCAGCCTGTTGGGCATCAATGTCGCCGGCATTCCGGGCGCCGAAAGCCCTTATGCATTCTGGGTTGTGGTGGCCCTGCTCATGGCGCTTGGACTGTTCGAAGTCTGGCTGTTCCGCAAGCTGATGTTTAAGCGTTAGCGAGCGATCAGTTCGGCGCAGGCTTCGGATACCGTGATCACATCCGAGCGCACATAGCTGCCGGAATGGGTTCTGAACCAGTCCGGACTTTCCGGCACGGCTACCCGTTCCACGCCCAACATCGATTGCCCGCCGCCAAGCCCGCCAACCGGCGGCTCCTCAGTTGAGGTGTCGCCGCGAAGATTGACGGCGCTTCGGGCGGTCAACAGGCAGGAGGCACCCTCGGCGGAACTGCGGCGCAGCTCGATGTCATAAAAGGATATCCAACTCGGCGAATTCACTACCTCAACGCGCACGCTGGCGACCCCGTCAAGACCGCCGGGCAGGGGGAAGACCAGCTTGTCGCTTTCCCGGGTTTCGGCGGTGTGATCGGCCACCAGCACGGTCTGTCCGCCAGCCGTCTTGGCGGTCACAAGCGTACGGGTTTCCCCGGCGGGATATTGCGCGAGCCAGACCGTCACCTGGTCCATGCGTCCCGGTTCGGGCAGGGTGATCTCAACCCAGCCGGGTGCGTCAGTGCCCGATTCCCAGGTGCTGTCGCGGCCGTCGATAGCATTTTCCGGCGGATGGCCGGGCAGGTAACGTGAGGCACGCACTGTTGCCTCAAGCGCGAGATTTGAATGGGGTTCGTAGCCGCCCTTGAAGCACGGGTCCGGCCGTTCACGCGGCGAGAGACCGACGAGAAATATCCGCTCATGCGACAGCATCGTGTAAGGTGGGTGCTCGTCGACGCCGGGCGGAAAGGGGTACCAGCCCCAGTGCAGCCAGCCGTCAAACCCCTCATCGCAGCTTTCGGCCATCCATTGCTGTTCGGCCCGCAGAGCATTTGAAACTCCGGGCAGGAATGCCGGCGACGCACCGACCTCTCCCATGATCACTGCTTTGTCGCGGTGCTGGGGCATGCCGAAATTCTCGGCCTGTTGCTGCACAGTCAAGTCGGTGTCGGTGTAGGCGTGGAAATCGTAGAAATCGAGCACCGACCCGGCGAGCAGCGGCTCGGTGTCGACAAACCAGTTGCCGCCGATGAAGGTTTCGTTGGGGTGCTGCGGCGCGAAAAATCCCATGGTCACCAGCGCTTCAGGGTCCGCCGCCTTTATGACGGCGCTGGTGCGGGCAATGATTTCGATGAGATTGTCGCTCAGAGCGGCGCGTTTCTGCGCCGGGTCACTGAGATCATAGGTCTGGCCGGTACCGTTGGTGAATGTTCCCGAATTCAACGACCAAGGTGGGTCGTTCTTGAAAATCCACTGCTCGTTGACGAGCGACCAGCCGAGCACCGCTTCCCATGCCGTATCGCGGGCGGAAAGGGCCGCCATGAGGTCGGTCCAGTAAAGCTCGAACGCCTCGATGCCGCCCGCAGTCATGTAGTGGGCATTGCGGTAGCCCTCGACGCGCGGCCCTGCGTCGCGATTGGCGAGCGCGCCATAGCCGCCGTGATCCGGGATGTCGTTTGAGGTGAACAGCACGTAGATGCCATGGCTGGCGGCGATCCGGGTAAACTGGGCCATGTTGTCCATGTATTCGGGGTTCAGCCCCTGCCGGCTGGCTGAGGTGATGCATTGCGATCCTTCGTTGCACAGGTCAAAGAACAGCCGGACGGTATCGTATCCGTAGGATTTCATCAGTTCGAAGGCGTCGCTGATCCGTCCGGGATTGAACACATCGGTCGCCAGCGCGCGATCCTGCGAAAAGCCGGCACCGGTGGGCTGAAAATCAACATAGTTGGCGCCGCGCGGCCGAAACGTCTCGCCGGTGACAGTATTGTAGAACTCGCCTTCGCCGTTGGTGACGCGTACGCCGATCCGGTCGATGGCCAGAGCCTGACCGGCAATCAGCAACAGGGCCGCGGCCGCAGCCAGTATGTGGAATGCGCGCGTCATGCTGCAACGATAGCAAAAAT
This sequence comes from Devosia sp., assembly GCA_017794705.1. GTDB lineage: Bacteria > Pseudomonadota > Alphaproteobacteria > Rhizobiales > Devosiaceae > IH3. Next base: position 2,917,494 of record CP051235.1, read on the forward strand.
GGGCGTTTGGCGGGAGTCCGGCGCCTGGTGCATGGCGGCCTGTCACCACACCGAAGAGATTTGCCTTGCACTTGGCGCCGATACAGACCATATGAGCGCATCATCGCGGCAACCTGTTCATCTTTTTCAGGTAAAGCCCTGCGATCTGGCTTCTCTTCTTTCCGGCCAAACGGCGAGCGGCGAAGCGGGCCCGGACACGAAGTTCCGGGCGCGACGGCGCGAGACGTGTATCAATTTCGCCGCTGCTCGAGTTTGATTTATTCGCCCTGACCGGATGCACCCGGCCGGGCGCGCGCTGGCGTATTTTGGTTTGCGGCCCGCGCACGATGAAAAGAAGATTATGAATTCCAATGATTTCGCAGGCCTCGGCCTGCCCCAGAACTTGGTTCGCACGCTCGCGGCCGCAGGGTTCACCACGCCAACCCAGATCCAGCAGCAGTCGATCCCGGCGCAGCTTGCCGGTCAGGATATTCTCGGTCTGGCGCAGACCGGCTCGGGCAAGACGGCCGCCTTTGGCCTGCCGCTCGTCGCGCAGTTGACCGCCAATCCGATGCCCCGCCATTCAAAAACCGTGGGCGCGCTCATTCTGGCGCCAACCCGCGAACTGGCCGTGCAGATCGAGGAAATGATCCGCACCTATTCCCGCAATACCGGCCTCAGCACCTGCCTGGTGCTTGGCGGGCTGTCGCGGCAGGGCCAGATCAACAAGCTGCAGCGTGGCATCGATATTGTCATCGCCACCCCGGGCCGGCTGGCCGACCTGATGGAGGCCAAAAAAGTCCGGCTCGACCAGACGAAGTATCTGGTGCTCGACGAGGCCGACCGCATGCTCGACATGGGTTTTGTCAAACAGGTCAAGCAGATCGCTGCCGCCACCGCCAAGGACCGGCGCACGGCGCTGTTCTCGGCGACAATGGCTCCCGAAGTCGCCCAGCTGGCCGCCGGCCTGTTGAAGGATCCGGTGCGCGTCGAAGCCCAGAAACAGGGCACGACGGTTGCCGAAATCGACCAGCAGGCCGTCTCCGTTCCGACCAAGATGAAGCGCAATCACCTCAATTCGCTTCTGGCGGACGAGAGCCTCAGCCGGGTGATCCTGTTCTGCCGTACCAAGCATGGTGCCGACAAGGTCACCAAGAACCTGGCCGCAGACGGCCATTCGGCTGCTGCCATCCACGGTAACAAGAGCCAGGGGCAGCGCCAGAACGCTCTGAGGGCCTTCCGCGACGGAAAGAACCGCATTCTTGTCGCCACTGACATTGTGGCACGCGGCATCGACGTTCCGGAAATCTCGCACGTCATCAACTACGACTTGCCGGATGAAGCCGAGAGCTACGTCCACCGTATCGGCCGCACCGGGCGTAACGGCGCGTCGGGCACCGCCATTTCGATGATCGATCCCTCCGAGCGCAGCAAGCTGCGCGCCATCGAAAAACTGATCGGCCGCCGGCTGAATCTGGGGGCCATGCCTGAAGGTTATGCCGAACAGGCCGCCGCCATGCCGCGTTCCGAGCCGCGCGCAGAACCGCGTCCGGCCCGTTCGGGTTCGCCGAAGGGCAAGTCGACAAAGCGTGACGGAGAACGTCACGGTGCGGAAGGTCAGCGGCCGCGCCGCCAACACGGCAAGCCGGGCCAGCGCCCGAACCGGCGCAACCCGGCCTCGCGCGATGGTGCGCAGAGCGGTTGGATGGCGCAGCTTGATTCAGGCGCCGATGCCGACAGCAAGCCGAAGAAAGCCAAGAAGCCGCGCTGGTCTACCAAGCAGAAGAATGCGGCCAAGGCCGCCCGTGCTGCCCAGCAATATGGCGAACCCGCGATGGCGCGGTAAGCGCTTCGAAACGTTCACGAAAGGCGGCCGGTTGGCCGCCTTTTTGGTGCTCGCTCCCTTTAAGCAGGCCCCGTTTTGTTTTAGCGTCCGGGCCAGCGGAGAGAGCCACTCATGTCTGACCATATGCTGCAGGCTTTTGCGTCCTTTGACAGGGCGCCGGAGATCGTGACCGAACGGTTGCGGTTACGGCCACACCGGTTCGGCGACTTCGCGTCGATCGAGGCCATGTTCAAGACCGAACGGTCGAAATATATGGGCGGCCCGCTGCCGCGCGCCAAAGTCTGGGAGATGTTTTCTGACAGTGTGGGGCAGTGGCAGTTAATCGGCATGGGCACCTGGGCGCTCGACCGGTTGAGTGACGGGGTGACGGTGGGTGAGGTGAGCATTTGCCGCCCGGCCCATTTCCCGGAACCGGAAATGGGCTGGTTCCTTTTTGAGGGGTTTGACGGGCAGGGCTATGCCGTGGAGGCCGCCCGGGCAGCGCTGAAATTTGCGGCTGAGACCTATTATCTCACATCCATTGTCAGTTACGTCGACCCGGACAATCTGCGCTCCATCGCCCTTGCCGAGCGGCTGGGCGCTGTGCGTGACGATGCGGCTGCCACGCCCAACGGCGATCCGTGCCTTGTCTACCGGCACCGGCTTGAGGACGGGCTTTGAGCGCCGGCCCCGCCCGGGTCGTGCTGCTCAACGGCGCACCACGATCAGGCAAATCCAGCATCGTGCGCGAAGTGCAGGCGCAAGCCGATGTGCCGTGGATCAATCTGGGTGTCGATGTCAGCATCCACGCCACTCTGCCCGCCGCCTATCACCCCGGCATTGGCCTGCGTCCGGGCGGCGAGCGACCGGATCTCGAGCCGCTGGTCAAAAAACTCTACGCGGCGATCTTCGCCTCCATTGCGGCGCACAGCCGGGAAGGGCTGAAGGTCATCGCCGATTTCGGGATTCACGACAGTTACAGCCAGCCGCTCGACATCTGGGGTGATTGCCAACGCAGGTTGCAGGGCCTGCCGGTGCTGACAGTGGGCGTGCACTGTGAGCTGGACGAAATCATGCGCCGCCGGGCAATCCCGACAGAGCCGGGGCGCACTTACGAACAGTTATTGGGAGGCGATGTGCCCGCGCCTGTTCGGCGCTGGCAGCAGGCGGTGCATCACGGCAAGCGATATGATCTTGAGGTCGATACGACCCGCACATCGGCGGCAGAGATTGCACAGACCATATTGAAAGCGGTGGCTGCGGCCTAGGCCAGCGGAATGTCCGATCCTTCTGCCTTGCTGGCCTGATAGGTCGCGGACAGTTCATCGTATTTTTCACGCAAACGCTCCACCTGCTGGTCCATGTCACCGCGTTCGGAGCGTGGCAGGCGGCCCAGTTCCTCAGTGATCGAGTGGGCGGTCCAGAATGCGTTCCGGCGGGCGTAGTTGCCGTCCTTGAGGGTAAACACCTCGCTGAGGATTTTCAGATCGTGCGGGATGGCGAAGCTGTCCCGCGAATCCTCGTAGGTGAACAGGTAATAGAAATTGTCGTAGCCCGCCCAGGTGATGGCGCTCAGGCACAGCGAACAGGGCTCGTGCGTGGCAATGAAAATGCAGTCCTTCGGATCGGGTATGTCGCCCTTGGCGCGTTCGTGCAGCTTTTTCAGCGCATGCATCTCACCGTGCCAGAGCGGATTCTCGATCTCATTGTTTGTCTCGGCGATGACCAGCGACAGGTCGGACTTTTTCAGGATCGCTGCCCCGAACAGCTTGTTGCCACGCCGGACCTCGCGCGCGGTCATCGGCACCACGTCGTGCTCGATCACGTCCAGAAGACGGGCGAGCAGCTGCGCGCTGCTCATGGTTCAATCCTGTAGGGCTGATCGTAGAAATGTTCCTCAAGGTTTGGCCCTTCGCCCTGCCGGTCGACAATGGCGAAATCGCTGACCTGGTCGAGGACGGTCAGCACACCATGCCAGGACCCGGCAAAATAGTTCACGCCCTGACCCGGCGCGGCGAGGAAGGCGCGGGGTGCGCCGGGCGTGCCGTCCTCATCGGGGGCAACCACCACCACGAAACGGCAGGGCTGCATGGGAATGAAGGCCTGGGACCCGTCAGGGTGACGTTCAACCATCTTGAGGTCCAGCGGCAGGTCGAACGGCTGGGCGCGGCAGGTGGAAATGGCAACGCGTGCGTCCGGTCCCTGCGCGACGGCAGTGGCGAGATCATTGTAGCGCCGGGTGGTGCCATTGTTGATCAGGTAGTTCTCGGCGCTGTCGCGGATTTCAATCACGTCTCCGTAAGGCTCGAAGGCCTTGCCGGTCAGCGGTTCAAGTTTGATCACGCTCACCAGTCTTCGCCCTTGGGCGCGACCTTGCCGAACAGGCGCAGGCGCGATATGCCGCCGTCGGGGAAAATGTTGAGGCAGATGTGGGTGACCGGCCCGATGTCTTTCAGCCGGTCATGATGGAAATTGTGTTCCATGTCGGCGGAGAGTTTCTGCTGCGGCAGCAGTTCGGGCCACTTGGCGGCTCCCGAGATCATTTCCTCGTCGAATTCGAGGCTGGTGTCGCCCAGGTCGGCGGCCAGGATGCTGCATGAATCCGGGAAATTGCCCTTGTAGTGGGCGGTGTCGATGCGGATGTCCTCGATAATGCCGCGAGCGCCCAGCGCCACGATGATCCAGTCATGGCCGGGGCCGCGCCGCCGCCTTGTCTCCCAACCGTCGCCCATGTCGCGGCCGCGGCCGGGGGCGAGCATGCGGTAATAGGCGCCGTAGTGGGCGTCGGAAAAGGCAATGATCCGGCCGCCGTGCAAGGCCGAGGCGAGGTCAATCCGCTTGCCCCTGACGGCGTCAGGGTCGAGCCAGGGTTCGCCGTAGACCTTGAAGCGGGCCACCCCGCCATCCGGCATGATGTGCAGGCGCACATGCGTCCACACCTCGTTGGAATCGCAGGCGCGAAAATGATGAGAATCCGGCCCCAGTTTGGCTTCGGGCAGGATTTCGGTCCATTTCGTGTCGTCGCCGTCAGCCGGGTCGGCTTCCGAATTGCAGGCTTCGATGCGGCAGGCTGGCGGGTAGTTTCCGGTAAAGAAACTCGTGTCGATGTCGAACCCGTGGATGCGGCCCGGCACAGCCAGCCGGATCACGCAGTAGTCATGGCCGCCGCCGCGCCGGCGCCGGCTTTCCCAGCCGTCCATCCATTTGCCGTTGTCATCATACTTGTCCTCGATGAACACCGGCTCCTGATCGCGCAGCATGCGCTCGAGCGGGGCGAAAAATTCATCGGTGACAAAGGTGCCGCGCGCGCCGAGCCCGGCAGAGGCGAGATTGATGGCGTTCTTGGCAAAGGCCTGGATGTCGGTGGGCTTGTCGATCATGTGCGGGTCCGCAGTTCGTTTGGTGGTCCTCAATAGACCGGAACCGGCGGGCGGGCCAAGTGCTAACGCGGAGGACGCCCCTCGAGTTCGGCCTTGAACACGGAAAGGTTCTGCACGCTCAGCGCGGCATATTCGCCGATCCAGCGGGTGTGAATGTCGTGGATGGGAAGCGGGTTGAGATGGTTGATGCGCTCACGGCCCTTGCGCTCGACGATGATCAGGTCCGCCGCTTCCAGCACGCCCAGATGTTGCATCACCGTGGTCCGGTGAAGGGCGGGGAAGGCGGTGGCAATTTCACCGGTCGTGCGCGGGTGATCCTTCAGCAAATCCAGCATGGCGCGACGGCGCCCGTCCGCCAGTGCCTTGAAAATCCTGTCCGAATCATCGGTGCTTGACATGTTATAAATTTATAACATAAATGACCGTCAAGCAAGGAGGAATAACATGAAACCGAAGTTCAAGATCTCGGGCCGCATCGCCCGGCCCGTGCATGAGGTGTTCGAAGCGGTCGCCGACCCCAAGGAGCTTTCAGGCTATTTCACCACCGGCGGCGCCAAAGGGCGTCTTGAAACCGGCGCCACAGTCAGCTGGGATTTTCATGATTTCCCCGGCGCCTTCCCGGTGCACGTCATCGAAGTGGTGCCGGACAAGCGCATCGTTCTCGAATGGGAGGCCGCAGAAGGCGCGCATTCCGATGTGCCGGAAGGCTCGGAAATGGGAGGCACGGGCTACAACACCCGCGTCACCATGAGCTTCGAGCCCCTCGACGATGGGCGGACCCGGGTCGAGATTGCCGAGGAAGGCTGGCGCGAGACGGACGCCGGCTTCAAGGCCTCCTACGGCAACTGCGAGGGGTGGACGGGCATGCTGTGTGCGCTGAAGATGTACGTGGAACACGGCATCAATTTGCGCGAAGGGTTTTACAAGTAGCTTGTCTCAGCCGCCGAAGAGCGCCTCAAGCCTCAGTTCGGCGATGCGTTCGACCTGCGCGCAGGCGGTGGCGAATTCCTCGTCGCGGCGATTTTCGATGCGCTTCTTGAATGCTTCAAGAATCGACGCCTTGGTGTTGTCTTTCACTGCGATGATGAAGGGAAAGCCGAATTTTTCCACGTAGGCGATGTTGAGCCTTGTGAAGCTGTCGCGCTCCTCATCCGTCAACGCATCGAGACCTGCCGACGCCTGTTCTGCGGTTGATTCAGCGGTCAGCCGCTTTGCTGCGGCGAGTTTTCCGGCGAGATCCGGGTGGGCCGTCAGTACGCCCAGTCGTTCATCTTCGCTGGCGGCGCGGAACTGGGTGCGCAGCGCAAAATGCAGGCCATTGGCGCTGTCGTGCACCGGTCCCAACTCTCCCTCCCATGCGCGCAGGGCGATCCAGGGGGAGTGTTCGAATATCGAGCTAAACGTGTCAACGAATGTCCCCTTGTCCATTTTCGAGGGCGACAGGACCGGCGGCACGTAAGGGTGCGTCTTGTGCCAGTGCTCGGCGATTTGCAGCCGGGTGGGCACCCAGACCTTGTCGAACGTTCCGATGTAATCCAGAAACCGGATCAGGCCTTGCGCGCGACCCGGCTGGCCGACCAGACGGCAGTGCAGGCCGATGCTCATCATCTTGGGCGACCCGGCTTCGCCTTCGGCATAAAGACAGTCAAAGCTGTCCTTCAGGAACTGGAAAAAGTCCTCGCCATTGGCAAAGCCCGAGGCGGTGACGAACCGCATGTCGTTCGCCGAAAGCGTATAGGGGATGACCAGTTGCGGGCGGTTCTGGTGGACACGCCAGTGCGGCAGGTCATCGTCATAAGTGTCCGAAACATAGGCAAAGCCGCCTTCCTCAGAGACGAGATCAAGCGTGTTGATCGAGGACCGGCCGGTGTACCAGCCTTTGGGCCGGGTGCCGGTGGCCTGCCTGTGCAGGCGGACGGCTTCGGCAATCTGGCGCCGCTCCTCTTCGGTCGGCATGTCCTTATGTTCGACCCATTTCAGCCCGTGGCTGGCGATTTCCCAATCTGCGTCAACCATGGCGCGCACCTGTTCTGGTGCACGCATCAGGGCGGTAGCGACGCCATAGACCGTGAGCGGCAATTCCCGTTCGGTGAAAACGCGGTGCAGGCGCCAAAACCCGGCGCGCGCGCCATATTCATACATGGATTCAATGTTGGCGTGCCGCTTGTCCGGCCACGGTGCCGCGCCCACCACGTCGGCCAGAAATGCCTCAGAAGCGCCATCCCCATGCAGCACATTGTTCTCGCCGCCTTCCTCGTAGTTGAGCACGAACTGAACTGCGACATTGGCCCCGCCGGGCCAGTCGGCATGCGGGGGATTGGGGCCATAGCCGCGCATGTCGCGGGGATATCGGGGAGGTTGGGTCATGCCGGATTTATGGCCCAGGAATTGCATTACCGACAAGCAGCAATCGTCGATTGAGGAAAAAAGTGGACCAAACGGTCAAAAACGTTGCAACATCGCCAAAACCTGCGCCATGCTGCCCAAATTCCGGGCAGGGCAGCAGGTCCGGTTTCCAGCAGTGGAGCGATAAATGGGGCGCTTGACCACGCATGTTCTGGACACGGCCAACGGACGGCCCGCGGCCGGGCTGGCCATCGATCTCTATCGAATCGAGGGCGAACGGCGCACCTTTCTCAATTCCACCGTGACCAATTCCGACGGGCGCAGCGATACCCCGATGCTGGAGGGTAGCGATTTCGTATCCGGCACCTACGAACTGGTGTTTTACGCTGGCGACTATTTCAAGAAGGCCGGCGCCAAAACGGGCGATCCGAGCTTTCTTGATCATGTGCCGGTCCGGTTCGGGATTTCCGATGCCGATCAGCACTATCATGTGCCGCTGCTGGTCTCGCCCTATGCCTATTCCACCTATCGGGGCAGCTGAGCATGGCAGTGCGCAACACGGTCCGGTTCTGGCTGAACGACGAACTGGTGGAACTCGACAAGCTCGGCCCCGCCGAAACGCTTCTCGATTTCCTGCGGCTTGACCGCAAGTTGCGCGGCACCAAGGAGGGCTGCGCCGAAGGCGATTGCGGGGCCTGCACGGTGCTTGTCGGCCGCCTCAACGGTGACAACCTCATTTACGAAACGGTCAACGCGTGCATCCGCTTTGTCGCCTCGCTCGATGGCTGTCACGTGGTCAGCGTCGAGCATCTCAGCGCCTCGGGAACCCTCAACGTGGTGCAACAGGCGATGGTCGACCAGCATGGTTCCCAGTGCGGGTTCTGCACGCCGGGCATTGTGATGTCGCTTTACCAACTGTGGATGGAAAACCCGAACCCTGACGATCTGGTGATCGAACAGGCGCTGCAGGGCAATCTCTGCCGCTGTACGGGCTACGCTCCCATCGTGCGCGCCGCAAAATCCGCGGCAGAGCAGGGCGGACAGGCGGCCGATGCGCTGGTGGCGATGCGTGATGAAACGATCAACAGGCTAAAGGATTTGCGCGACGGCGCCCGCGTCGAGATCGACGGGCCGGGCGGCAAGCTTGTGCTTCCCGCGGACGTCGACGATCTGGCCGCTTTGCTCAGCGAGCACCCCAAGGCCACCATCGTTGCCGGCGCCACCGATGTCGGCCTCTGGGTCACCAAATTCATGCGCGACATTGCGCCGGCGGTGTTCATTGGCCACCTGGATCAGTTGAAATCCATCGCCGTTGGCCCGGACTCGGTGACCATCGGGGCCGGTGTGTCCTATTCGGCATTCTGGCCGGTGGTGCGTGAAAAGCTGCCGCAGCTCGACTTGTTCTGGTCGCGGATCGGTGGCCAGCAGGTGCGCAATATGGGCACGATCGGCGGCAATATCGCCAACGGGTCGCCGATCGGGGACACGCCGCCGGCGCTGATTGCGCTCGGTGCGGCGATCACCCTGCGCAAGGGCGACAAGCGCCGTTTTGTGCCGCTCGAAGAATTCTTCATCGCCTATGGCAAGCAGGACCGCGAGCCCGGCGAGTTCGTCGAAAGCGTCAGCATCCCCTATCCGGACGCGGGCGATCATTTCGCGGTCTACAAGATTTCCAAGCGCCGCGACGAGGATATCTCGGCGCTTTGCGGTGCCTTCCGGATCAGCCTCGATGACGAAGGCAAGGTTGCGTCCGCGCGTATCGCTTTTGGCGGCATGGCGGCCACGCCAAAACGCGCGAAGGCTGTCGAAATGGCCCTCGTTGGGCAGTCCTGGACCGCGGAAACGGTCGCCGTGGCGCTCGACAGGTTCGACGCAGACTTCCAGCCGATCAGCGATATGCGGGCCAGTGCTGAATATCGCGCGCTCAGCGCAAAAAACCTCCTGCGCCGCTTCCATCTGGAAACCACCGGGCAACAGGTCCAGCTCAGCCGGGGTGCAGCATGAACGTGACGGTGAAGACCCCCGCAACCGTGGTGCACAGGCCTACCGCGCATGACAGCGCCGCCAAGCATGTTTCGGGTAATGCTGATTACGTCGATGATCTGAAGTCCCCGGACGGCACGCTGCATGCCTATCTCGGGCTCAGTCAGCGGGCGCATGCAAAAGTTAAGCGGCTCGACCTGTCAAAAGTCTGGCAGGCGCCCGGCGTTGTCGCCGTGCTGACCAGTGCCGATGTGCCGGGGGTCAACGATATCAGTCCGGTCGGCAAGCATGACGATCCGATCTTTTCGGACAGCGAGGTGCAGTTCTTCGGCCAGCCCATGTTCGCGGTCGTCGCCCACACCCGCGATCAGGCACGCCGCGCGGCCAAGCTGGCCGAGGTCGATTATGAAGACCTGCCGGCGGCGCTCAGTATCGATGAAGCCATCGCGGCGGGCAGCGAACTGGTCACCGAGCCGCTGACCCTCAAGCGCGGTGACGTCGAGGCCGGGATGAAGGGCGCGCCGCATGTGCTCAGCGGTGAAATGGTCATCGGCGGTCAGGAGCATTTCTATCTCGAGGGCCATGTGGCCATGGCCATTCCGGGCGAGGATGAGGATGTCACCGTCTTTTCCTCCACCCAGCACCCGAGCGAGGTGCAGCACATGGTGGCGCACGCGCTGGGGGTGAAATCGGCCTCAGTCACGGTCAATATCCGGCGCATGGGTGGCGGCTTCGGGGGCAAGGAAACCCAGGCGAACCTGTTCGCCGCCGTTGCCGCCATTGCCGCCAAGCACACCGGACAGGCGGTCAAGATCCGTCCGGACCGCGACGACGACATGACGGCCACCGGCAAGCGCCATGACTTCAAAGCGACCTACAAGGTGGGTTTTGACGATAACGGCAAGATCCACGCCGTGGACGCCACCTTCGCCGCCAATGCCGGCTTTTCCGCCGATCTCAGCGGGCCAGTGTCGGACCGCGCGCTGTTTCACGCCGACAACGCCTATTTCTTCCCGGCCGTGCATCTCAATTCGCTGCCCTTGAAAACCAACACCGTCTCCAACACCGCCTTCCGCGGATTCGGCGGCCCGCAGGGGCTGATCGGCGGTGAGCGGATGATCGAGGAGATCGCCTACGCACTCGGCATGGATCCGCTGGACGTGCGCAAGGCCAATTTCTACGGCATCGGCGAACGCAATGTGACGCCGTACCATCAGGAGGTCACGGACAATATCGTTGCGCGGCTGGTCGAGGATCTGGAACAGTCCTCGGATTATCGTGCCCGGCGGCAAACGATCATCGACTTCAACGCCAGGGGCGGGGTGATCCGCAAGGGCATCGCGCTGACGCCGGTCAAGTTCGGCATTTCGTTCACCGCCACCTGGTACAATCAGGCCGGGGCGCTGGTACATGTCTATCGCGACGGGTCGGTGCATCTCAATCACGGCGGTACCGAGATGGGGCAGGGGCTCAACATCAAGGTGGCGCAGGTGGTGGCTGACGAGTTCGGGCTGACGCTCGACGACGTCAAGATCACCGCCACCAACACCGACAAGGTGCCCAACACCTCTGCCACTGCGGCCTCATCCGGCTCCGACCTCAACGCCATGGCCGCGGCCGATGCCTGCCGGCAGATCAAGTCGCGACTTGCAGAATATGTCGCCGAAAAGTATGGCGAACCGGCGTCCGACGTCACCTTCGAGAATGGCGCTGTGATGCTGCGCAATCATCATCTCGACTGGCAGACCATCGTTTCAGAAGCCTATATGGCCCGCATCCACCTTTCGGCAGCGGGCTATTACAAGACGCCCGGCATTCACTGGGACCGCAACAAGGGGCAGGGGCGGCCGTTCTATTATTTCGCCTATGGCGCTTCGGTCAGCGAAGTGTCCATCGATACGCTGACCGGCGAGTATCAGGTTGACCGGGTTGATATCCTGCATGATGTGGGCAAGTCGCTGAACCCTGCGGTCGATCTCGGCCAGGTCGAGGGCGGATTCATCCAGGGCATGGGGTGGCTGACCACTGAAGAACTGAAATGGAACGACAAGGGCATGCTCACAACGCACGCCCCGTCGACCTACAAGATCCCGCTTGCCTCCGACGTGCCGCGAGTTTTCAACGTGCGCCTCGCCGAATGGTCCGAGAATGTGGAACGCACCATCCGCCGGTCGAAAGCCGTGGGTGAACCGCCGCTGATGCTGGCGGTCAGTGTCGTGGAGGCCCTGTCAATGGCGGTCGCCTCGGTTGCGAACTACAAGGTCTGCCCGCGCCTCAACACGCCGGTGACACCCGAAAGGGTGCTGATGGCGGTGACGAGGCTCAGTGCGGAGGGGCCATCCGAATGAAGCTGACAGCCGCCGGTTTTGACGAATTCATGGATCGCGCCGACGGTGCGGTACTGGTGGATTTGATCGAAACCCGGGGATCAACGCCGCGGGAAACCGGCGCCTTCATGCTGGTTAGCGCCGCAGACGCACTGGGCACGATCGGTGGCGGACAGCTGGAATTCATGGCCATTGATGCCGCGCGGCGGCTGTTGCGCGACGCGCAGGCACCCATACAGCTTGATGTGCCGCTCGGCCCCGAAATCGGTCAGTGCTGTGGCGGCCGGGTGACCGTGGGCTTGCGTCTCATCGGCAAGGCCGAACGGATCGGAGTCGAGCGGCGGCTGGAACTGGCAGAGCGCGACGCGGTCTCTGTCTACATCATGGGTGCCGGCCATGTCGGGCGGGCGTTGGCCGCCGCACTGGCGCCGCTGCCGGTCAGGCCCATTCTTGTCGATAGCCGCGCCGGAGCCTTGCAGGATCTGCCGCCGGGCATAACCAAAAGGCTGACCGCGCTGCCGGAGGCCGAGGTGCGCGCCGCGCCGCCGGGCAGCGCCTTCGTCATTCTGACGCATGAGCATTCGCTCGATTTCCTGATCGCCCGCGAGGTGCTGGAACGCGGCGATGCGTCTTATGTCGGCATGATCGGATCGAAGACGAAACTGGCCTCCTTCCGCTCTTGGCTGAGGGCGGAACGGGTACCTGATACGCTGGCGGACGGGCTCATCTGCCCCATCGGGGGACAAAGGGTTGCGGATAAGCGACCGGAGGTGATTGCAGCACTGGCGGCGGCGGAGATTTTGGTTCAAACTGCCCGGCGGGAAGCGTCACCTGCGACGGGTATGGCAGCCGATAGTTTGGGGAACGGCTGATGCAGAACGGCTCTGTGCCACGTCTGGAACTGATCGGGATTACCAAGAGTTTTCCCGGCGTTCTGGCCAACGACAATGTCAGCTTCGCCGTCAAGCCGGGCGAAATCCACGCGCTATTGGGTGAGAACGGCGCCGGCAAGTCCACATTGGTGAAAATGATCTACGGCATCATGCCGCCGGAAAAAGGCGAGATGCGGTGGAACGGCGAACCGATGGACGTTCCCAATCCCAAGGCCGCGCGTAAGCTCGGCATCGGCATGGTGTTCCAGCATTTCTCGCTTTTCGACGCGCTGACCGTGCTTGAAAACATCGCCCTAGGCATGGACGGGAACCTCTCGAACCGCGAACTCGAGGCGCGGGTGCGTGAAGTACTCAAGACCTATGGATTGACGCTCGATCCCCACCGTGTCGTCTCGACCCTTTCGGTGGGAGAGCGCCAGCGCATCGAGATCGTGCGCGCCTTGCTGCTCAATCCGAAATTGCTGATCATGGACGAGCCGACCTCGGTGCTGACGCCGCAGGAAGTCGCGCAACTGTTCGAGACCCTGCGCCAGTTGGCCTCGGAAGGCTGTTCAATTCTCTACATCTCGCACAAGCTCAATGAAATCAAGGTCTTGTGCGATACGGCGACGATCCTGCGTGGGGGCAAGGTCGTCGCCACCTGTGACCCGAAGCAGGAAACCTCGCGGTCGATGGCTGAATTGATGATCGGCGGCAATCTCAAGGACGTCAGCAAGGACGCGAGCCGGACCTTCGGCCCGCCGCATTTCGTCGTCGACAATTTGTCGGTGCCGGGTGACGGGCGGTTTGGCACCGCGCTCAAGGATGTGTCGCTGAGCGTGCGCAAGGGCGAAATTTTCGGCATCGCCGGGGTGGCGGGCAATGGCCAGAACGAGTTGCTTTCTGCGCTCAGCGGGGAAGTGCCGGTGGACCGCGACGATGCGATCCTGATCGGGGGTCAGGCCGCCGGCACCAAGGAGGCCAATGCGCGCCGCAAGCTCGGGCTTTGCGCCGTTCCCGAGGAGCGCAACGGCCATGCCGCCGTGCCCGATTTCACGCTCACTGACAATGCCGTCCTGACCGCCCGCGACCGGCGCAATCTGGTCACCGCCTGGCTGATCAACCGGGGCGCGGCCACGCAATATGCCGAGGGAGTGATCGACACGTTTTCGGTCAAGGCGACCGGATCGGCGGCGACGGCAGGTTCCTTGTCTGGCGGCAATTTGCAGAAATACATCATGGGCCGCGAGATCATGCAGACCCCCGATGTGCTGGTTGTCTCGCAGCCGACGTGGGGCGTTGATGCGGGTGCCGCCGCGGCCATACATCAGGCGCTGGTTGATCTGGCGACCGCCGGGTCGGCGATTGTCGTGATCTCGCAGGACCTCGATGAGTTGCTGGCCTTGTGCGACACGCTGGCGGTGATCAACGAGGGCCGGCTCAGCGATCCGATGCCGGTGGCCGATGCGGATATCGAGCAGATCGGCCTGTTGATGGGGGGCGTGCACGGCGAAAGCGATACGACGCACATGCCCAAACCCGTGGTCGAACCGGAGGCGCCGCATGCTGTTTAAGGTCGAAAAGCGTCCGGTACCCAGCCAGACCATGGTCTATCTGACCCCGGTTCTGGCCGTCCTCGTCACCATGGTCCTGGGCGCCATCATCTTCTCGCTGATGGGCTACGACGGCATCGCGGCGGTGCGTGAAATCTTCTTCACGCCGATCCTCAATACGCTGAAGTGGCAGGATCTGGCGGTCAAGGCGGCGCCCCTGATCCTGATCGGCGTCGGGCTGGCCATCGGCTATCGCGCCAACGTGTGGAACATCGGCGCGGAGGGGCAGTATATCGTGGGTGGGCTCGCCGCGACGGGCGTGGCGCTGGCCACCCATGAGATGACCGGATGGTACCTGCTGCCGCTGATGGCGCTGGCGGGCATTGCGGGCGGTATGGCCTACGCCTCGATCCCCGCGTTCCTCAAAGTGCGCTACAAGGTCAACGAGATCCTGACCACGCTGATGCTCACCTATGTCGCCGTCCAGCTGCTCAACTATCTGATATTTGGCCCATGGAAGAGCCCGCGCTCGTTTGGCCAGCCGCAAACGGTCCTGTTCAATGCCGACCAGACGCTGCCCTACATCATTCCCGGCACCATCGTGCAGGCCGGGGCGCCGATCGCCGTCATCGTCGCGCTGGTTGCCTGGTTCCTGATGAGCCGGTCGATCTTCGGCTTCCAGGTCCGTACCGTCGGCACGGCCCCCAATGCCGCCCGCTACGCCGGTTTTTCGGCCAACCAGACTGTCTGGCTGGCGCTGTTGATCGGCGGTGGCATGGCGGGTTTGGCGGGCATGCTGGAGGTGTCCGGTCCCTTCGGGCGCATGGTGCCGCAGTTCCCCACCAATTACGGGTTCACCGCCATCATCGTGGCCTTCCTCGGGCGGCTCAATCCGGCGGGCGTGATCATTGCCGGGCTTGTTCTGGCCATCACCTTTGTCGGCGGCGAAGTGGCGCAGATCACCATTGGCCTGCCATTCCCCGCCGTCGGCATCTTCCAGGCGATGATGCTGTTCCTGCTGCTCGCCGGTGACTTCTTCGTGCGCTACCGGCTGCGGCGGGTGGTGACAGCCGCATCGGTCAAACCAGCATCGGAGGCGGCAGAGTGAGTTTTGACCTCATCATCCCGATCATCATCACCTTGGTCGGCGCCTCCACCCCGATCCTGATCGCGGCCCTCGGCGAACTGGTGGCCGAGAAATCCGGCGTGCTCAATCTCGGCGTGGAAGGCATGATGCTGATCGGCGCGGTCGTCGCCGTCGCCGTCATGCTGACCACCGGCAACCATTATCTGGCGATCATCTGCGCCGCCGGGGCCTCGGCGTGTAGCGCGCTGATCTTCGGCTTTCTGACCCTCAGCCTGTCGGCCAATCAGGTCGCGACCGGGCTGGCATTGACCATCCTCGGCACCGGTTTTTCCGCCCTGTTTGGCCAGCCCTACACGGGGCAGGCGGTGCCGCTGCTGCGTTCGCCGTTCGCTCCGGAACTGGCGCAGCACGAGGTCCTGCGCATCTTTTTCGGCTATTCGCCGCTGGTCTATTTTTCGCTGATCATGGTTGTTGCCGTCTGGTGGTTCCTGCAGCGCACGCGCTGGGGCCTGATCCTGCGCGCCGTTGGCGAAAGCGACCATTCGGCTCATTCAATCGGTTATTCGGTGCTCGGCGTCCGTTATTTGGCCGTCGCCTTCGGCGGGGCCATGGCGGGTATTGCCGGGTCGTGCTTTCCGTTCATTCTTACCCCGCAATGGGTGGAGCGGCTGACCTCCGGACGCGGCTGGATCGCGCTGGCGCTGGTCGTATTTGCCGCCTGGAAGCCGTTCCGGCTCCTTGCAGGTGCCTATTTGTTCGGGCTCATCGCCACCATGGAGCTTTACGCCAAGGCCGCCGGCGGCAATTTCCGCATTCTTCCTTCCGAGTTGTGGGCCGCGCTGCCCTATCTCGCCACCATTCTCGTGCTGGTCCTGATCTCGATGAGGCGCCAGGGCAGCACGAGCGCACCGGCCTGCCTTGGCAGACCGTTTGTCCCCAGCAACTGAACGAAGTCAAACAGGAGAGACCAAATGACCGTCAAAAATGCCCGTGCCATGATCAGCCGGCGCACCGCGCTCAAGATCGGCGGTGCCGCCGCGGCCCTGCCGCTTATCGGCAGCCGCGCCTTTGCCCAGCAGGATACTGTCAAGGCTGCCTTCGTACTCATCGGCACGCCGGATGACAATGGCTGGAACTATGGCCACGACCAGGGCCGCATCGACATGCTGGCCGCTCTGGGCGAAGACCGGGTGGAGACCACCGTCGTTACCAACGTGCCTGAAGGACCGGACAGCGAACGCGTGTTCCGCGAACTGGCCCAGCAGGGTAACGACATCATCTTCGGCACCAGCTTCGGTTATGGCGATTCCATGTTGAAGGTCGCCCCGATGTTCCCCGACACCAAATTCGAATGGTGCACCGGCTACGCGACTGCGCCGAACCTGTCGATCTACAATGCCCGTTTCCATGAGGGCCGCGCCGTGCTCGGCACCATCGCCGGCATGATGTCCGAAACCGGTATCGGCGCCTATATTGGCTCCTTCCCGATCCCGGAAGTGTTCATGGGCGCCAATGCCTTCCACATCGCCGCCCGCAAGAAGAATCCGGATTTCGTCACCAAGGTCGTGTACGTGGATTCCTGGTTCGATCCGGCCAAGGAAGCCGACGCTGCCCGCGCGCTGATCGATCAGGGTGTCGACGTGATCACCCAGCACACGGATGGTCCCGCCGCCCTGCAGGTGGCCGAGGAACGCGGCATCATCGGCGGCTTCGGCCAGGGTGCCGACATGTCGGCATTCGCGCCCGAGGCTCACCTGACCTCGATCATCGACAAGTGGGGTCCGTACTACATCCACGCCGTTGAATCCGTGCTCGACGGCACCTGGGAAGAATCCAGTTCCTGGGAAGGCCTGGCGGCTGGCGAAGTGGTCATTGGCCCCTACAATCCCAAGATTCCGGAAGACGTTGTTGCCGAAGCCGAGCGCGTGCGTCTCGGCATCATCGACGGTTCGATCCATCCGTTCGCCGGCCCGATTGTCGATACCAACGGCAATGTGTGGGCCGAGGAAGGCGACATCATCGACGATGGCGAGTTCTGGGCCGATTCCGCCTGGTATGCCGAAGGTATGGAAGCCTGATCCTTGGCGATCTGAACCGAACACGGGAGGCGGGCCTTGGCCCGCCTTCACTTTGCGGGGGCAGTTGAATGAGCGATTTCGCGATTTTCTGGGAATGGGTGAATTTCGGCGTGCGCTGGCTGCACGTGATCACCGCCATCGCCTGGATCGGCTCATCCTTTTACTTCATCGCGCTTGATCTTGGACTGATCCACCGCCCGCACTTGCCCGAAGGGGCCTCGGGCGAGGAATGGCAGGTCCACGGCGGCGGCTTCTATCACATCGAAAAATACATGGTTGCCCCGGCGACCATGCCCGAGCACCTGACCTGGTTCAAATGGGAGAGTTATGCCACCTGGCTTTCCGGTTTCCTGATGCTGGCCGTGCTCTACTATGCCAGCGCCGACATCTATCTGGTCGACCGCAACGTGCTCGACATGCCCGGCTATGTCGCCGTGCTGATCTCCATGGCCTCCATCGCGTTGGGCTGGGTGCTCTATGATTTGTTGTGCAAGTCACCCATCGGCAAATCGACCAACGGACTGATGCTGGTGCTGTTCGCCATTCTGGTCGCCATGTCCTGGGGATATACGCAGGTTTTCACCGGCCGGGCCGCCATGCTGCACATGGGCGCGTTCACCGCCACCATCATGTCGGCAAACGTGTTTTTCATCATCATCCCGAACCAGAAGATCGTCGTCGCCGACCTCAAGGCGGGCAGGGCACCTGATCCAGCCTTGGGGCTGCAGGCCAAGCAGCGTTCGCTGCACAATAATTACCTCACCCTGCCGGTGATCTTCTTCATGCTCTCCGGCCATTATCCGCTGGCGTTCGCGACGCCCTGGAACTGGGTGATTGCCTCGCTGATCTTCCTGATCGGTGTGGTGATCCGCCACTATTTCAACACGCGTCATGCCCGCAAGGGCAACCCGCACTGGACGTGGGCCGTGGCCGCCGTGATCTTCATTTGCATCATGTGGTTGAGTACGGCGCCACGCCTCTCCCCCGAACAGCCCATCGAAACGGCCTCGGCCGCCGCACAACCGTTCATGGACAGTCCGCATTTCGAAGCGGTGCGCGACACGGTGCTGGGGCGCTGTTCCATGTGCCACACCGCCGAGCCCTTCTTTGAAGGCATTCATCAGGCGCCCAAAGATGTTCTGCTGGACAATGACCTCAGAATTGCCGAACGGGCCCGCGAGATCGCCCTGCAATCCGGCTTTTCAACCGCCATGCCGCCAGGCAATGTCAGTTTCATGGAACCGGCCGAGCGCGACCTGATCATCACCTGGTATCGCGAAAGTGTCGCCGCGTCGGGAGCCCTGATGTGACCCAAAAACTGTTGCGCGGGCGGGTGCTGAGTTTCAACGAGCGCCCGCAATCGATCGATGATCACGGCGCATATCAGTATTTCGAGGATGGTGCGCTGCTCCTTGCAGATGGGCGCATCACCGCGATGGGCGATTATTCCGATGTCGCGATCAAGGCGTCCGGCGAGTTTGAGGTCATCGACCATCACCCGTTCCTGATCCTGCCCGGCTTCATCGATCCGCACCTGCATTTCGTGCAGATGCAGGTTGTCGCCTCCTATGCCGCCAATCTGCTTGAATGGCTGAACACCTACACATTTGTCGAGGAACAGCGGTTCGCCGATCCGGACCATGGCGCACGGATCGCCGGGGAATTCTTTGACACGATGATCCGTTTTGGCACCACCACAGCTGCGGCCTACTGCTCGGTGCACGCGGCTTCGGCGGATGCCTATTTCGCCGAGGCCGAGCGCCGCAACATGCTGATGCTGGGCGGCAAATGCATGATGGACCGCAATTGTCCCGAACCGCTGCGCGACACGCCGCAACAGGGCTATGACGAGACGAAGGCGTTGATCGAAAAATGGCACGGCAGGGGCCGCAACCACTATGCGATCACCCCGCGTTTCGCGATCACCTCATCGCCGGAACAAATGGAAATGGTGGGGGCGCTCGCCGCCGAACATCCCGACCTGCATATCCAGACCCATCTCAGCGAAAACGATGCCGAGATCGCCTTCACCCGCGAGCTTTTTCCCGACCAGCCGGATTATCTGGGTATTTATGAGCATTACGGCCTGCTCGGCCCCAAGAGCCTGATGGGGCACGCCATCCATCTTGAGCCGCGCGAAATTGCCCGCATGGCCGAAACGCGAACGGTCGCCGTATCCTGCCCCACCTCAAACCTGTTCCTGGGCAGCGGCCTGTTTGATCATGACGGGTTGCAGGCGGCGGGCGTGCCGATTGCGGTGGCCACCGATATCGGCGGCGGCACCAGTTTTTCCATGCTCAAGACCATGGACGAGTTCTACAAGGTGCTGCAACTGAAGGGCCAGCGGCTCAACCCGTTGCTCAGCTTCTACCGCATGACGCGGGGCAACGCCGAGGCCCTGTCGCTGGCAGACCGCATTGGTTCGCTTAATGCCGGCACCGATGCCGACCTGGTTGTCCTCAATTCCCGGGCCACCCCTGAAATGGCACTGAAAATGCGCCGGGTCGAACATCTGGCCGAGGAACTGTTCCTGTTGCAGACCCTCGGCGATGACCGGGCGGTGGTGGAGACTTACGTGGCCGGTGAGGCATTGAAACGCGAAGTCGAGGAAGCGCGGACCTAGGTTCAGCGCCCGCTGATCCCGCTTCCCCGGCACATCAGCGCATGCTAATTTGAGCCTGGATTGTGCAGGGAGGCGCCAATGACCGCGTTCAATGTCGTGCGATTCAAAGTCAAATCAGGTTTGGATAAGGCCTTTCTCGACGCTCACAAAAAGAGCGTCAGAAACTGGCCCGGGTTACGCCACGCCAACATTATCAAAAGCGGCGAAGGGCGATATTGCATCATCGGCGAATGGGAGGACGAACAGTCCCTGATCGACGGCCGCCCCGCAATGATTGCGACGCTCAACACGTTCCGCGACACGCTGGAGGACCTCGGCAACGGTCTGGGCCTCACCGACCCGGCCAGCGGCCCAGTAGTGCTGTCGCTGAAGTAGGCAATTGCCGGGCCATCCGCTGTGCGGCGTCACCCTCGGGCTTGACCTGAGGGTCCATGATGAGTCCGGATACGGCACAGTCCTTTGTGTTCCCCCCACGACCCCCCATCGCATGGCATCGCTGCATGGATACTCGGGTCAAGCCCGAGTATGACGCGGGGGAGAAGGGTCGCAGCACCTGGCTCCCCTCCCCACAAGGGGGAGGGAAGGCGGGCGCTGAAAAAACTTATCCCCGCCCCCAAAAGGTCCCGCATACTCCTTCACAGGTGCCCGCACTTGAGCACGGTTGCAAACGAGTGATTGGCGGGGATCGGCCGGTGTGGAACGGGAGTCGTCCCGTTTCAGGGTAAAGCGGTCAGGTGGCCCTCGGCCAGGGGGCAAGTGTAAGACGCTGCGCAGCCGTCTGATATGGGTTGCGCCTGTTTCTTCAAACTATCTGGAGGGACAGATGCCAGTCTGGAAGGCCGGTCTAGAATCCGGCAACTGGACAAATCAGGGGCATGGCGCATCCGCGGGGCTCCGGAGGGTCCCGGCCTGTTCGTCATAGTCCACAAATCCCGGTTGCGCGGGGCGTTGTGCGCCTCACACTACCTACTAGGATCGAGGTGTTCACCGCCCCGCGCCTGCTCTGCTTTGAGGTTCATCCCGTCGTGGGAGGTTTTGCATGGGCGAATGGGCGATGGACGTGGCTACCCCAACGCCTTCGCCAGAAAGGGCAGGCACCGGTCCAGCCGGTAATCGAGCCCGGAATGCTCGTCCTCGAACTCTTCGTAGACGTGAGGCACGCCGAGCCCTTCCAGCTTCCTGTGCAACCGGCGGGCACCATAAAGCAGATTGTACTGATCGACGGTGCCGCACTCGAGCCATAGCCCTTTCAGGCTTTTGAGGTCGTCCGCGTGGCTGTCCACCATCACCAGCGGGTCCCACTTCAGCCATTCGTTCCAGCGTTCCGGGATGACCTCGCACGTATCCGCGGTTACCGGCAGGCGGATGCCGCAAAAAGCCTCCGGGTCAGGATCATAGGTGGCAGCCATGGCAAGGATCATCAGCACATGAATGTCCTTGCCGGCAAACTTGGGGCCCGTCTCGAAATCAGTCAGGAATTTTTCGATCGAACCGTCCTTTTTGGCGAGAGCCCTCAGGGTCATTGGCATGTCGGGCAGATAGGCAATCTCAAACGCCATGTCGCCGGAAAGGCAGGCCGCGGCCGACCAGACATCGGCGTGCAGCAGGGCATGCACCATCGCGCCATAGCCGCCCGAGGACTTGCCAAAGACGCCGCGGCGGCCGTCGCTACCGCAGCCGAACTGCCCTTCGACTGCAGGCAACATTTCTCCGATCAGATAGTCTTCCCACAGGCCGATCGCCGTCGAGTTGACATACTGGTTGCCGCCCAACCGCGTGAAACAGTCCGGAAAGGCACACACCACGGGCGGCAATTCCCCGGATGCAATCAGCCGGTCCAGCCGCTGTGGCAGGCTTTCGCCAAAATTCTTCCAGTTGGTGTGCGACAGGCCGGACCCGGTGTACCCGGCCAGGTCAACCAGAAGCGGCAGTCCCACGCCGTCATGCCCGTGCGGCACATAAATGTCGACCTCGCGTTCTGCCGGATCGCCCAGCATATTGGACTTCAGTGCTTTCGAAGAGACAGTGATCCGGTGAACGGTGCCGCGCGGTGGCGTTTGGGTATGATTCATGCTCAGCCTCCAACTCTTGTTGGTCGGTTAGCACACACAGCGGCGATTGACTTGGGTCAAGGCACGAAAAAAGCGCGTCTGCCAGAAACTCCCCATGTTGAAAGCTATGCAGATATCGGCACGCATTATAGGGATTGGCGCAATCCTTTTTGTTTCTGTGTTTGCGCTCGATGCCTTCGCCCCGGATATTCCGCTTACCGAGGCGCTTATCGGCTTCGCCATTCACATCATTCCGAGCCTGGCACTGGCGGTACTACTTGCCATCGCTTGGCGCTTCGAATGGATCGGCGGTGTCCTGCAGGCCATCGTGGGCGTCAGCGCATTCTGGCTGGTGCGCGGCTCATGGCCGGTCCAGCTGCTGCTTGGCGCCCCTTTCATGCTGAGCGGGCTGCTGTTCGTCCTGCACGGTTCGCTTTCGCGGCGCGACGCCGAACATTCCGCTGCACGCCGCTAGATTCGACCGTAAAGACTCTCCGCCCGTTCGCCATCTTCCAGCCGGAACCGGTGATCGGCGGGCGGATGCGCCCGCTGTTCGCATTCCATGCGGGGGCAAATGCGGCAGCCGACACCGATGGGCACAATCTGGCTTTCGTTCCTGAGATCGAGCCCGTCCGAATAGATCATCCGCTTTGCCTGGCTGATATGACAGCCCAGTCCGATCGAGAAATGCCGGCGTGGCGCATTGTGGCGGTGGCCGCCCTTTTCGAAACTGCGGGCGATGCAGAAATAGGTCTGCCCGTCGGGCATCTGGCTCAATTGCACATTGGTACGTCCGGGCGCCAGAAAAGCCGAATAGACATTCCAGCGTGGGCAAGCACCCGAGTGGCGCGGGATGTGAATGCCGGACAGCGAGAAGCGCTTGGATATGTTGCCGGCGATATCGGTGCGCACCAGATGCAGCGGAATACCTTGCATGCCGGGACGCTGCAGTGTCGTCAGGCGGTGACACACCTGTTCGAAACTGGCACCGAACTGCCGCGCCAGCCGGTCGATGTCGTAGCGGCTGTCCTCCGCCGCTCTGAAAAAGCGCGCGTAGGGCATGAGGAGCGCTGCCGCGAAATAGGCGGCCAGCACGTTCCGGGCCAGTGCCGGGGCATCCTGTCCGGGCAGGTTGGACTGATCGATGATCTCGTGGATCGCTCCATCTGCCGCGAGCAGGGCGATCTGGTGGGCTACCTGAAACAGGGCCGTCTCCGGCGGCAGCAAGTCGGAGACTTCCAGCACTCGTCCGTCGCTGGACAGGCGCCGGGCTATGCCGCGCGGCAGCGAGGTCAGCCGGTAATCCATGCCGAACACATTAAACATATAGGTTCTAATGCCCTGTTCGAATGTCTCCGATGCGCTGTCGACGTCGGCGCGCACTCGCTCGGCAGCTTGCTCGAGGGCGGGAAAATGATTGGCGTTTTCCTGCAGGAAGTCGGAGATGGCATCAGTGGCCCGATGATAGGGCGCCTCCGTCTCGGTGGGCCCGCCTTCGTCCGCGGTTTCGCGTGTCCCGCTTGCGGTGCGGGTCTGTTGATAGCTGTCGAACAGGCGCAACACAGCGCGGGCCACCACCGGATTGGAAAAGGCGAGGTCGCGGATTTCCTGGTTGGTCAGGTCGCTGTCGGCAAACAGATCGTCACCAAACATTTCCATCAGGTCGCCGATCAGCCTTGCATCATCGGCGTCAGCCAGTTCGCCGGGCTCGATGCCGAAATAGCCGGACAGTTTGAACAGCAGCGGCACTGTGATCTTGCGGCGGTTGTGTTCGATCAGATTGAGATAGCTGGCCGAGATGCCTACCGCTTCGGCGAGGTCGGCCTGTGCCACGCGGCGCTGCCGTCGCAAACGTCTGATCCTGCCGCCGATTTGCGGGTCGTCCTGCGTGGTCAAATCACCCTCCTGATTGACTCACTTTACAAACCTCAACTGCAAACTTTTCCAGAGTTTACAGCTTAACATGCTGATATTGCGATTATTCTTGCTATTGATCAGCACTTGTCAAATCTTTACAGCATGGCAGTGCAAAGTGCAATTGCCGAATGAGGAGGATCCCATGACTGCGATCAATCAGGCCGTCAGCGAGACGGAGGAATATGTCACCATCATCGCCCCGACGCTCAGCGGCGTGATGGGCCAGTTCAGGGCAAGGGGGCTTGCTGCTGCGGGTTATGCCATCACCGGACAAGCGGCCCGGCACCATTTCGAGGTCGCCGACCCGGCCGGGAGCCGTGATCTGTTTGATGGCTCTGCGATGGTGGCCGCCACCTTCAGGCGCGCTGCCCGCTAGTTTTAGTTCAAAACGAGGAAAAAGTTCATGCTTGACCGCAAGTCGCCCAACCCGACCGAATTCGCCACGCCCGAATGGGCGCCTGACCGGTGGGACAATATTGCCCGCACCTACACACCGGAGGATGTGGCGCGTTTGGCCGGTTCCCTGCCGCAAAAGTACACGCTCGCCGAAAATGGAGCCAAACGCCTTTGGCAGTTGCTTCATGAGGAAGATTTCGTGCCCACGCTCGGCACCTTCACCGGCAATCAGGCCGTGCAACAGGTCAAGGCGGGTCTGAAGGCAATCTATCTGAGTGGCTGGCAGGTGGCGGCCGACGCCAACAGCTCGGGCAACATGTATCCGGACCAGTCGCTTTATCCGGTCGACAGTGTCCCCAGCGTGGTCCGGCGCATCAACAAGGCGCTGCAGCGCGCCGACCAGATCCAGACGATGGAAAAGGCTGACGGGTTGGCGACGACCGACCATGATTTCTTTGTGCCGATCATCGCCGATGCAGAAGCCGGCTTTGGTGGGGCGCTTAACGTTTTCGAGCTGATGCGGGCGATGATCGAGGCCGGTGCCGCCGCGGTGCATTTTGAGGACCAGCTGGCTTCCGAAAAGAAGTGTGGGCACCTGGGCGGCAAGGTGTTGGTGCCGACCCGCACCTTCATCAAGACGCTGAATTCGGCCCGTCTCGCGGCCGACGTGATGGGCGTGCCGACCCTGATCATGGCGCGGACGGATGCGGAAGCGGCGCAGTTGATCACCTCCGACGTCGACGAATATGACGCGCCGTTCATCACAGGTGAACGCACCGAAGAGGGTTTTTACCGGCTGAAAGGCGGGTTTGACTGCGCCATCGCACGCGGGCTGGCCTACGCGCCCTATGCGGATCTGATCTGGTGCGAAACGTCGACGCCCACTTTGTCGGACGCCAAGCGCTTTGCCGAAGCGATCCGGCGCGAGTATCCGGACCAGATGCTGGCCTACAATTGCTCGCCCTCGTTCAATTGGGCCAAGCACATGGGTGAGGCGGACCTGGCGGCATTCCAGCGGGATTTGGGGGCGATGGGCTACAAGTACCAGTTCATCACGCTCGCCGGGTTCCACAATCTGTCGCTGTCGACCTTCAACCTGGCGCGCACCTATGCGGCTGAAGGCATGAAGGGTTATTCGGCGCTGCAACAGGCGGAGTTCGCGGCCGAAAAGTACGGATTCTCGGCGACCCGGCATCAACGCGAAGTGGGCACTTCCTACTTCGATGCGGTCTCGATGGCGGTCAGCCAGGGTCAATCCTCCACGACTGCGATGTCCGGCTCCACCGAGGCGGCGCAATTTTAGCGCTGTTTCGCTTGGCCTCATGCACATGAGCGGCTAACGTTCATGAGAGGACACTTGTGTCCGGCGGTTTCGGCTGCCGGACCAGTTATTTTGGGGGTCGAGATGGGTCAGTCCGTTGATCGCATGGGTCTTTTGGTCGATCAGCAGCTTGTTGATTTCATCGAGAATGAAGCGCTGCCGGACAGCGGTGTTGCCGCCGACAGGTTCTGGGGCGGGCTTGCCGGCATGGTCACCCAGTTCGCCGATCAGAACAGGAGGCTTCTGGCGACCCGTGACAGTCTGCAGGTGCGAATTGATGATTGGCACAAGACGCATGGTGCCATCGCCGGCCAGGAAATCGAGTATCAGGAGTTTCTGAGACAGATCGGTTATCTGGTCGACGAACCCGACGACTTCGAAATCGAACCGGGGCCAATGGACCCGGAAATCTCCACCATCTGCGGCCCGCAGCTGGTAGTGCCGGTGTCCAACGCCCGCTACGCACTGAACGCTGCTAACGCCCGGTGGGGCAGCCTTTATGATGCGTTCTACGGCACCGATGTCATTTCTTCGGATGGCGATCTGGCGCCTGGCGCCAAGTACAATCCGACGCGGGGTGCAGCGGTTTTCCTTGAAGTCTCCAAGTTCCTTGATGAGCACTTCCCGCTGGCGACCGGCAGCCACGGCCACGTCATGGGGTATCGGGTCGAGGATCAACGCCTGCTCTGCAAGACGCGGGATGGCGAGGTGGGGCTGAAGGAGCCCGGCCAGTTTGTCGGTTATCGCAACGAGGAAAAGCGCGACGTCTTTGTGTTGCGTCACCACGGGCTTCACGTCGAACTGGTCAGCGATCCAAGTCATCCGGTCGGGGCCACACATCCCGCGAGCCTTGCGGATGTGGTGCTCGAAAGTGCGCTGACCACCATTCAGGACTGCGAGGATTCCGTCGCGGCGGTCGATGCCGAAGACAAGGTGGGGGTCTATCGCAACTGGCTGGGGCTGATGACCGGCACGTTGAAGGACACGTTTGAAAAGGGTGGCAAGACCATCACCCGCGAACTGGCGCCGGACCGGCGCTATTCCAGCCCGCGCGGAGCCGGGTTTGCCCTGAAAGGGCGTTCGCTGCTGCTGGTGCGCAATGTGGGCCACCTGATGACGACGCCGATGGTCAAGGACGCTCAGGGCAGGGAGGTCGGCGAGGGGCTGGTTGACGCGGCGGTGACGGTGCTCTGTGCCCTGCACGATCTCAACAAGTCTGCCGGCATGCGCAATTCTACGGCGGGCCGGGTCTATGTGGTCAAGCCCAAGATGCACGGGCCTGAAGAAGTCCGCTTTGCCTGTGATATTTTCGGCGCCGTCGAGGAGTTTTTGGGCCTCGAACCCAATACGATCAAGATCGGCATCATGGACGAGGAGCGCCGTACCTCGGCCAACCTCAAGGCCTGCATTCATGCGGCCCGTTTCAGGCTGTTCTTCATCAACACCGGCTTTCTTGATCGCACTGGCGACGAGATCCACACCTCCATGTGGGCCGGGCCGGTGCCGCCGAAGGCCGAGATCAAGTCGGCCGACTGGATCACCGCCTACGAGGATCGCAATGTGATGATCGGGCTTGGCTGCGGCTTGAGCGGGGTGGCACAGATCGGCAAGGGCATGTGGGCCATGCCCGAAGAAATGAAGGCCATGCTCGAAAGCAAGGGCGGCCAACCCAACCAGGGCGCCAATTGCGCCTGGGTGCCTTCGCCGACCGCGGCCACACTGCATGCCATCCACTATCACCAGGTCGATGTTTTCGCGGCGCAAAAGCGCCGCCATAACGAGGAGACGCCCGGTCTCGACCGGCTGTTTTCGATGCCGGTGGCAAACACCTCGGAACTGGCTGCGGATGCGATTGCCAAAGAGCTTGAGAACAATGCCCAGGGCATTCTGGGCTATGTGGTGCGCTGGATCGATCAGGGGGTTGGATGTTCGAAAGTGCCCGACATTCACGATGTGGGCCTGATGGAAGACCGCGCCACGCTGCGCATTTCCTCCCAACACATCTCGAACTGGCTGGCGCACGGCGTGATCAGCCGCGCCCAGGTCGACGAAACATTCCAGCGCATGGCCGCGGTCGTCGACAAGCAGAACGAGGGTGACCCGCTCTATCAGCCGATGGCTGGCCACTTCGAGACATCGATCGCCTACAAGGCAGCGGTGGAACTTGCCGTGGAGGGCGTGAGCCAGCCTTCCGGCTATACCGAGCCAATCCTGCACCGGCGACGGGCGGAGCATAAGGCGGCGCGCTAGATTGCAGTTCCCTTTGGCGCATTGTCTTGATCTTACAGGTGGCCGTACCGGGCTCGACTTGGGACCTCGGTTTGTGGGGCGAGGCCCCGCAACAGATGCCGATTTGGATTTGGCGCCGCATCGCTTCTCTCTCCGGCGTCATACTCGGGCTTGACCCGAGTATCCATGCAGCGATGCAGCGCGATTGGGGTTCGTTACTTCACACGAACGACGGCGGCTTGTGCCGATTCATCATGGACCCTCGGGACATTCTTTTGCCTCGCGCCGGCGGGCTGGACCCCGAGGGTGACGCTGGAGGTTGGGGTGACTGACGGTGACAGCCATAGGGCCACAGCAGCAGTTTGTCGTCCGTGATGCCTACAGCTCCGGTTCCCAGACCGGCAGGTCGAGGCGGGAGGGGTGGTCGGGGTCGTGGTGGATTTGCTGGTCGGCGGGGATGAGGGTGGTGGCGTGGCCGAAGTCGCCGTTGGTGCCCATGTTGCGGGCGTAGCGGGGGTGGGCGCCGGACGAGACCTGCAGGCGTAGTGAATGGCCCTTGAGGAAGGTGTGGGCTGTGGCGTGCAGCTTGATGGTGATGGCCTTGACGCCGTCTTTTTCAGGCAAGACGCGGGCCGGGGTGAGGCGCAGGATGGCGTCGCAGATGTTGGTGGAGACCCCCTTGGGATCGACATCGCAGAGGCGGGCGAAGAAATCCGTGTATTCGAGCGAGGAGGTGACGTGCAGGTGCACTTCGACATTGCCGGCGATGGTGAGATCGTCTGCAAGCGGGTCAGCGGTGAAGGTGATGACGTCCTTTCGTTTTTCCAGTTCGGCATTGTCGCGCGGGCCGGCGCCGACAAAGGCGAAGATGGCGCCGCCGACGTTGGGGGTCGGGTCGGCCGGGTCGTAGCGATAGGTGGCCGGTTTGCTGTGCCGGGCGGGCCTGTCGGAGAGTTTGCCACCTGCGTGCAAGTGAAGGGATTGGGTTTTGACCGGCGGCGGGAACTGGTCGAGATCATGCCAACGGTTCTGGCCGGTGACGTAGATGCGGACCGGGTCGGGGCGCAGAACGTCGGGTTTTTCCAGCAGGTAGTGATCCATCCAGCTGAGTGTCTGGCGCAGGCATTCGCCCTGCATCTCGTTGTCGGTGTGATACCAGGGGCCGACGGTCAAATAGGGCTTCTGGCCGGCGGCAACGAGGACCTGATAGTCGGCCAGATGCTGGTCGAGCATGAAATCGTACCAGCCGGAAACGAAAGTGTTGGGCGGGGTTTTGGCGCTGAGGCGCTTCTGGTGATTGCGTTTGTCCCAGAAGTCGGGATTGTCGATGGCGTTTTCGAACCAGCCGCGCCAGAAGGGGATGCGCTTGCCGGTGGCGGCCTTGTCGGCATCGACCAGCGGCAGCGTCATGCCAATCTGCTCGGTGCGGCGTTCGACATCACCGGTCATCATGCGCAGGGTCATGCCGAAAAGCTGGGTGTCGAGCCCGTGCACGGTCTGCAGCCAGCTGAGCCAGAGTTGCAGATGGAACGCGCCACCCGGGAAGACGATCTGTTCGAAATCGGCGGCGGTGCACTTGGCGGAAATCACCGCGCCTTCCGGCAGGGCGTCGCAGATCGCCCATTGGGCGTACCCCAGGTAGGATGGGCCGTTGAGGCCGAGGCGGCCATCAAACCAGTCCTGCTTTTTGATCCAGTCGAGGGTGGCGAGCCCGTCGTCGCGTTCGTTGATCAGCGGGTCGAACGTGCCGCCGGACCCGTCCGTGCCGCGGCAGGCCTGAAGCAGCAAGCGATAGCCGCGCTCAGCGTAGATTTCGGCAACCATGGCGAAGCCGCGCCGGCCATAGGGCGTCCGCATCAGGAGCGTGGGGAAGGGGCCTTTGCCGCGGGGCTCGTAGATGTCGGTGAGAAGGCTTATGCCGTCCCCGGCCTTGATCCTGATGTTTTTGGTGGATTTTGAACGGAAGCTGCCGGCGGGCAACTCGTACATGCGGGCGATGAACTGGCTGGCGATGCTCATGGTGTCACTTCACGAAATCAAACTTGTCGACATCGAAAAGGCCGCGGTCGGTCATCTTGAGATGCGGGATGACGGGGAGGGCAAGGAAGGCAACCTGCAGGAAGGGTTCGGGCAGGGTGCAGCCGAGATCATGAGCGGCATCGCGCAGATGTTCGAGGGCGTGCGCGACCGTTTCGAAGGGTTCCAGGCTCATCAGGCCGGCGAGCGGCAGGGCGAGTTCAGCGCGGACTTCGCCGTTGTTGACGACGACGAAGCCGCCCTTGAGCTCGATTAGCCGGTTGACGGCGACGGCCATGTCACTGTCCGAGGCGCCGATGACAGTGATGTTGTGGCTGTCGTGGCCGACCGAGGAGGCGATGGCGCCGGTCTTGAGGCCGAAGCCGGTGACAAAGCTGAGGCCGATATTGTTGTTGATGCCGTGGCGTTCGACGACGGCGACCTTGATGACATCCTTGTCGAGATCGGGCTCGAGGCCATTTGGGCCGGTGCTGAGGCTGGCACTTTCCCTGAAGGTGATGATGAGGCCGGGTTTGACGCCGATGACCGGCACTTCGTTGCGGCCCGGATCGGGGGCGATGGCGAAGGCGGGGGCGGCGACCTTTTGCGCTTTCATCGAGGTGAGACCGACCGGCGAGACGGGTTCGCGGGTTGCGAACAGCGCCGGGGTGACGGGGCGGCCAGCGCTGATGACCTGGTCGACGGTGCATTGTTCGACATCGCTCAGAAGGGCGATGTCGGCACGCCAGCCGGGGGCGATGTGACCGCGGTCCTTGAGGCCGAAGATGCGGGCGGCGGAAGTTGAGGCAGCGCGGTAGGCGAGGTGCGGCGAGATGTCCTTGCTGATCAGGCGGCGGATCAGGGCATCGAGGTGGCCTTCTACGGCGATGTCGAGCGGGTTGCGGTCGTCGGTGCACAGGGCGACAAAGCTGGCGCTGTCGGCGTCAAGGATTTCGGCGAGGGCGTCGAGATCCTTTGAAACTGACCCCTCGCGAATGAGGATGGCCATGCCCTTGGCGAGTTTCTCGCGCGCTTCTTTTGCGCTGGTGGCTTCATGGTCGGTGCGGATGCCGGCGGCGAGATAGGCATTGAGGTCGAGGCCCGACAGGAGCGGGGCGTGGCCATCCATGTGGCCGTCCTGAAAGGCCAAAAGCTTGGCCATGATGCCCGGATCGCGGTGGATGACGCCGGGAAAGTTCATCATTTCGGCGAGGCCGATGACTTTTGGATGATCGCGATAGGGCAGCAGATCGTCGATTTCGAGTTTTGCCCCGGACGTCTCGAACTGCGTTGCTGGGACGCAGGAACTGAGATTGATGCGCACATCCATGATGGTGCGCTCGGCGCTTTGAAGGAAATATTCGATGCCTTCGGCGCCCAGCACATTGGCGATCTCGTGGGGGTCGCAGATGACGGTTGTGACGCCGTGGGGCAGCACGCAGCGGTCGAACTCGAGCGGAGTGACCAGCGAAGATTCAATGTGCAGGTGGGTGTCGATGAAACCGGGCACCGCGGTGAGGCCGGTGCCATCGATTTCGCTGTTGCCGGAATAGGTTTCGTGGGTGCCCACGATCCGGTCGGCGACGATGGCGATGTCGGTTACGGTGCGGGCGCCGGTGATCACGTCCAGAAGGGCGACATTTTTGATGGTGAGATCGGCAGGTTCTTCGCCGCGGCCGGCTTTGATCATGCGTTCGAGGGTGGCCAGGTCGGGTCCGGACAATATCTTGTTCCCGCTTCAAATCGGTTCGGCGATGGTGCAGCATGCGCCGGGCGGTTGAGCAGTTCAAGCGCCGTGAATGTGGGAAGCCGGAGAGTTGAAGTGACCGCCGCCAGAGCGCTTGTGCTTGAAAAGAAGATGGAATTGTCGCTGAGGGAGATTGACCTGCCGCTCGATGTGGGGCCGGGGAAGGTCAAGATCGCGGTGCACACGGTGGGCGTTTGCGGGTCGGACGTGCACTATTACACGCACGGCAAGATCGGGCCGTTTGTGGTGGAAAAGCCGATGGTGCTGGGGCATGAGGCGGCGGGCACGGTGACCGAAGTGGGCGCGGGGGTGACGCATCTGAAGGTGGGGGACCGGGTGTGCATGGAACCTGGCGTGCCGGACCCGAATTCGCGGGCCAGCCAGTTGGGGCTCTATAATGTCGATCCGGCCGTGACCTTCTGGGCGACGCCACCGGACCACGGCTGTCTGACGCCGCATGTGGTGCATCCGGCGCAATATACGTTCAGGCTGCCGGACAATGTGAGCTTTGCCGAGGGGGCCATGGTCGAGCCGTTCGCGGTGGGGCTGCAGGCGGCGAGCAAGGCGCATATTCAGCCGGGGGACCTGGGCGTGGTGATCGGCGCCGGGCCGATCGGGACCATGGTGGCGCTGGCGGCGCTGGCCGGGGGCTGCGCGCAGGTGATCGTCGCCGACCTGATGCAGGAAAAGCTGGATATCGCGGCGCGCTATTCGGGCATCGTGCCGGTAAACATTCGCGAGGAGCCGCTCGTCGATGCGGTCAACCGGATTTCGGAGGGCTGGGGGGCGGATGTGGTATTTGAGGCTTCTGGCGCACCGAAAGCATTCGAAACGCTGATGCAACTTCCGCGGCCCGGCGGGCGTTGTGTGCTGGTCGGCATGCCGGTGGACCCGGTACCGTTCGATGTGTCGGCGGCGGCGGTGCGCGAGATCAGTTTTGCGACCGTTTTCCGCTATGCGCATCAATATCCGCGGGCGATCGCCATGTTCGCGTCGGGCAAGGTGGATCTGAAGCCGCTGATCACCGAGACGTTTGGCTTCGAGCAGTCCATTGCGGCGTTCGAGCGGGCAGCGGAAGGGCGGCCGGCGGACGTGAAACTGCAGATCAGGATGGAGTGAGTCTTTGGATTTCCTGCAAGCGATCGGATTTGAACCGACCCAGACCTCGACGCTGGCGCTGGTGTCGCGAATTCTGATTGCCGCCATTCTGGGCGGCATCATCGGCTTTGAGCGGGAAGTGCATCACCGGGCAGCCGGGTTCCGGACGCATATTCTGGTCGCGGGGGCGGCCTGCCTGTTCACGTTGCTGGGCTATGAATTGTTCGACTTGATGCAGGAACAGCAGGGGATCGCGCGCGCGGACATGATCCGGGTCATCGAGGCGGTGACGGCGGGCGTGGCGTTTCTGGGCGCGGGGACGATCTTTGTGTCCAAGGGCAGTGTGCGCGGGCTGACAACCGGGGCCGGCATGTGGCTGGCCGGGGCCGTGGGTGTCGCGTGTGGACTGGGGCATTACATCCTGGCGGGTGTCGCGGCGCTGATCGCGGTGGTGGCGCTGGCGCTGCTGGCGCCGGTGTCCGATGTCGTGACCCACGAGACGGATCACAAGGAAAAGAAGGGCGACTAGGCAATGGATCTGGGATTGCGGGGCAAGATCGCGGTCGTTACCGGGGGCAGCATCGGGATCGGATTGGCGGTGGCCGAAGGGCTGGCGGCGGAAGGCTGCGATGTGGTGATCGCGGCGCGTGACAAGGCCCGGGCCGACGCGGCTGCGGCTGATGTGGCCGGGGCGCACGGGGTGCGGACGTTGGCCGTCGGGTGTGATGTGGCGACGGCGGAAGGGTGCCAGCACCTTGTCGAGGCGACAGCGGCGTTCGGCGGCGCGGATATTTTGATCAACAACGCCGGGACGGGGTCGAACGAAACCATCCAGGATGCCGAGGATGCACGCTGGCAGTACTACTGGGACCTGCATGTGATGGCGGCGGTGCGGCTGGCGCGCGGACTGGTGCCGCAAATGAAGGGCAAGGGGGGAGGCGTGATCTTGCACAATGCCTCGATCTGCGCGGTGCAGCCGCTTTATTACGAGCCGATCTACAACACGACCAAGGCGGCGCTGATGATGTTTTCGAAGAACCTCGCCGAAGAGGTCGTGGGCGACAATATCCGGGTCAACTGCATCAATCCCGGGCTGATCCTGACCGGCGACTGGATCAAGACGGCCAAGCAACTGGCCGGTGCGGACGGTTATCAAGCGCACCTTCAGGGTGTGGCCGACGAGGTGGGCGGCATGAAGCGGTTCGCCACGCCGGCAGAGCTGGCGAACACGTTTGTGTTCCTGTGCTCGGACAAGGCCAGCTACACGACCGGCTCGGCTTATTTTGTCGACGGCGGATGGCTGAAGACAGTTTAGCTGAGAAGCCAGCCGCCATCGACGTCGACGGTGGTGCCGGTGACGAAATCATTCTCGATCAGAAAGATTATGGCCGAGGCGGCTTCGTCGGGGGTGCCGGCGCGGGGGATGAGATTGTTTTTCGTCATGTTGGCGAGGCGGTCGGCGCGGTCCGCGTCGTCGGCGCCGAACATGGCTGTGGCGATGATGCCGGGGGACACCACATTGATGCGGCGTGGCTTGATCTCTTTGGAGACCGTGCGGGCGAAGGCCTCGACCGCGCCGCCGACAGAAGCAAGGGCGATCTGCCCGTCACGGGCGCGGCGGGCCGGGGCGCCGCTGACGAGTACGATGGCGCCGTTTTCGGCGAGATGTCTGGTGCCGTAGCGCACGACATTGGTGTAGCCCCAGAGCTTGGCGAAGGATGCCTGATAGGTGTCCATGTCCATATCGAGGAACGGGCCGGCGGCGCGGGCACCGCCGGTGGCAGCGCTGACCAGGATGTCGAACGGGCCTTCTGCAGCGAAGAGGGCTTCAAGGGCCAGGGCGTCGCGCACATCGCAGGATTTGAAGGTCACGTTGGGGCCGGGCGCGCCGGCTTTTGACGGATCACGGCTGAGCGCGACGACCTTGGCTCCTTTCGCTGCCAGTTGATTCGCAGCCGCGAGGCCGATTCCCGAGGTGCCGCCGAAGACGAGGGCTTTTTTGCCTTGAATTTCCATGAGTTCCTCCGCTTTTGGACCGTTTTAGACGGCAATTGACCAAGCTGCCAGCGGTGCGCTGGGGAAAATTAATTTCGCTTTGCAGATCAGATGTTTGCGGAACCATAATCCTCGGCGCGCGTTTTTGTCACGATCCAACCAAATTTGGGTCTAGACTTCAAAGTGTGAGCCACTCGATGCGTCGATGGGCGCATCCATGGAAAGGAGGTTTTCCCATGTCGGCAAACTTCATGACCAAAGAGCATGCAGCTGGCGTCGCGCTGGCCGCCAAACGCGGTCAGATCAAGCCCTCGGAACTCGAAGGCGCTGCCAAGAGCATGCATGACAATCTCTCGGCGGGTGAGTTGGAAGAATTTGCGCAGGCGAGCCTGCACAAGTTGCGCCCGCGCAAGCAGAGCGACAAACACGCCTGAACCGGCGGGATTTCGCGCACTCCTGAATTACGCCGCACCCCGGCCCGCTGCCGGGATGCGGTTTTGTGTGTCTGTGTTCGAAGCCGAATGGAAATTCCAGCGGCGGTTCGGAACAAAGGCGCGCGACACCGCGTTTTGCGTGCAGTGACACCAGAAGGAGTGAAAGACATGCCCGCAAAATCAAAGGCCCAGCAACGGGCGGCCGGTGCCGCGCTTTCAGCAAAGCGTGGTGAAACCAGAGTCAGAGAACTGCAGGGTGCCTCGCGACAGATGTACGATTCCATGACCGAGGACGAGCTTGAAGAGCTTGCTGAGACCGATCGCAAGGGGTTGCCGGAGACGGTCGAGGACGATTGAGGTCCGGCTGGCGCAGCATCAGCTTATTCGCTGATTGCTAGAGCGATTTCGGTTCCTTCCGGGTTCCACGCCTGAACTATCGAACATTCGATCAGCCAGTCTGAAATACAGGCGACCGCGGCGGCGGCTTCGGCCTGCGCGCGGGTTTGCCAGCCGCAGAGATAGGTGTGCCAGTGCAGGCCCTCCTGATGCTGCATGAAGATATCCACAGACCAGCCGGCAGGGCTGCACACGGCGTTCAACTGACAATCCTCGGGCCCCAGACCTGATTCAGTCATGCATTCATTCATTCATTGCGCAGGTGATCGCTGCATCGACGCCGCGCTCAACGCATATGCCGGCACCGGCTTCAGGAGCCTGAACGGCGGCGAAGGCGGGCGGGCCCTCTTGGGCCAATGCGCTGGCGGGCACGAAGACCATCAGAAGAGCCAACAGCAGGCGGACCATGCAAACCTCCCCGGGTGCGTGATCCATGACTATTGCAGGCACCGGCGGTTCCGGCCAGCGCGGTCTGATCAATTTTCTGGAGCGAGGTGGGAGGGAAATGATCCGGACGCGGTGCCGCAAGCAGGAAGTCTTGCACGCCAGGGTTTCCCTCCCGGGGGGAGCAGAGGGAGGACGCAAAATCCGCTCCCCGTTCTCGTGGCCCGGATCTCCGGGCAATGAATTGGGGAGGAATGCCAGGGAACGCAGCGTCTCTGCCGAAGCAAAAACTGGGCATTCCTCCCCACAAAGAGCAACAGAGGACGCGAAGTTGCTCTTATTCTTTCAACCCGGTTGCCCGGGCAAACTGGTGGAGAGGGACACCAGGGAACGCAGCGTTTCTGCCGAGGCAAAAACTGGGTGTCCCTCTCCGATAGAGAGCAGCAGAGGACGCGAAGCTACTCCCTAAACTGCTGTGCGGATTGAGCCGAGACAAAGCGGCACGCCGGCCAAAGCCGGGGCGGTACCCTGAACATGTGTCCTGGTGTAGCGACCGTCTGCGAATGACAGGGCCGGCCAGTATAAGCCGGGTGCCCAAACGAGATCAGCAGCTCTTCAATCCAGTCAAACTGCGGTCAATATCCACAGGCTCGACTCTCAGCCTTACGGCCGGTGCGAAATGGCATAAATCCTTGAATACTTGCCACGCCGATGGTCACTGCTGCGTGGCTTAAACCCTGACGAAACCGGCTGAGAATGGCTGATCACCCGGCCCGTCTTTGTTGGCGCGGTGGTATGGCAGATCAGGGATATTGTCAATGCGTTTTTTATTCAGGGTAAAAAAATCGTTCGGTATTTTTTAAGGGCCTGAAAATGCAGACAAATTTAATCCACAGCGCGGTTTCTGCCGGAAATCCGGGCCGTTTGAGCGGAATATTTTATGATTTTTTCCGGCGTGATTCGGCGATTTTCGTGGGACGC
Source organism: Devosia sp. (assembly GCA_017794705.1). Classification (GTDB taxonomy): domain Bacteria; phylum Pseudomonadota; class Alphaproteobacteria; order Rhizobiales; family Devosiaceae; genus IH3. The sequence goes on from CP051235.1 coordinate 2,954,512, forward strand.
AGGGCTGATATGCAGATTTAGACGGGGAGGAGTGTCAGGGAATGCAAATGCGCGGGATCCAAGGATCCGCGCAAACACTCCTCCCCTGGGAAAGGCAGCTGAGGACGCATAGCCACCTTCCCTTTACAGACCAGAACCAACGCCAGACGACTCACGCGGGCCCATTGGGGCCGGCTGGATCAGCGAATATGTTCCGGGATAAATGCGGGCCGGTTGAACTCCTGCTCCGCGGTGTCTCTATGCTGTCAGGTCCCGCTTTTTGTTGATCTTGTTTGGGCGACTGATCGACTGTCGTATGTGATTCCACCAAACACAAGATTGACGTAAACGTCGTTGGGTTACGTTTGCGCAAGGCGGGTGTTGTCTAACCAAGCTGTTTGCTACTGTCCTGAGCCAAACTGTCGCAGAGGTGCATTTTTTTACCTCGGCTAAAATGGAGAGTGTGATGCGCTTATTCAAGTCCTTTCTAATATGTGGGCTGTTTCTTGCGCTGACTGGCGCAGGCTCGGCGCAACCCTACAATCTCGAGCCAGGCTATTACGCGGTATCAGGCGTTAGCGCCGATGACGTGCTCAACATCCGGGCGGAACCTGACGCAAGCGCCCAGATCGTGGGGAGTTTTGCCCCTGACGCGGCTCCGGTGGAAGTGCTGTTGGAACAGGACGGCTGGGGCTATGTGAGCAGCGGCGAGGGCATGGGCTGGACCTCGATGGCGTTTCTCAAACCGGTAGAGGTGCCGCGGATCGGGCAAAGCGCCATTCCCGACGGGATGACCTGCGGGGGCACGGAGCCGTTTTGGGGCGCTGAAATCTCCGAGTCAGGCATCAGTTTTGCCAGCATGGACTCGGCAGAAGAGGAGTTCGGGTTCATCGCGGCCGAGAATTTCGGTGGCGCGGGTCCGCTGAGAAACCTGTTGATAGGCGGCAATGCGATCCTCACCGTGACGGCGGTGGTCAGTTCCGAAATTTGTTCGGACGGGATGAGCGATCGGGATTACCCGCGCCGAATCGACATGGTGTTCAACGGTGAGGGCGGACCGTTCGGATATGCCGGCTGCTGCTCGATGCCGCTGAACTAGCTGGCGGGCGCCGCGATCTCGCGGCGGGACATGACTTCATCAATCAATCCCCAATCGCGGGCTTCCTCGGCGTTGAAGAATGTGTCGCGGTCGAGCGTGCGTTCGACCGTGGCTTCGTCCTGGCCGCAGTGCCGGGCGTAAAGCTCGATGGTGCGCTTCTTGATGCGCAGGGTTTCCTCGGCGTGGATGGCGATGTCGGAGGCCTGGCCCTGAAAACCGCCGATCGGCTGGTGGACATGGATGGAAGCGTTGGGCAGGGCGCGGCGGCGGCCCGGTTCGCCGCCCATCAGAAGGAACGACCCCATTGATCGCGCGGTGCCCATGCACAGGGTTTCAACCGGTGAGGAGATGAACTGCATTGTGTCGTAGATGGCAAAGCCCGCCGTCATCACCCCGCCGTAGGAATTGATGTAGAGCGAAATGGGTTTCTTAGGGTTTTCGGATTCAAGGAACAGCAGTTGCGCGGTGACGAGGGCGGCTGAATCGTCGTTGACCTCGCCATTGAGATAGACGACCCGCTCGCGCAGCAGGCGGGAGAAAATGTCGAACGAACGTTCGCCGCGGGTGGATTGTTCAACGACCATGGGGACGAGTTGCATCGTGTCGCGCATGGCGACCTCCTCTCAAATCTGCTGGCGGGGAAGGGGCTAGGCGGCGCGCATGAGCGGCGCGTTGCTGTTTGCCGCTACGAGGCCGGCGGGTGTTGCCTCGGCGGGGGTCAGCCGATGGGTGATGCGCAGCGTGGTGCCACCATCGTGGCGGGCGCGCAGGTCAAACACCACAAACGTGTCGAACTCGGGCAGGCCGATGTCGTGCCAGCGGTAGTGGATTTCCTCACCTTCCTCGGTGAAGACCGGCTCAGCGCTGACAGCAGGCGTTTCGCCTTCGGGGGCGGCCAGTTCGGGCAGCCACTTGGCCAGAAGTTCAGGATCGGAAATGGCGCGCCAGACCTTTTCGGGCGCTTCGTCCAGTTCGGCGGAGAATTCGAGCTGCGCGTCGTTCAGCTGTTCAGTCATCGTCCATTTCCTTCAGCAAGAGTTTGAGATTGTCGATCTTTTGCGGCCAGAAGGCGCGGTATCTGGAAAGCCAGCGGCTGATTTCGGCGAGGCCATCGGGGTTGATCGTGTAGTTGACGGTGCGTCCCTGTTTGCTGGCGGAGACGAGGCCCGCCTCTTTCAGCACGGCCAGATGCTGCGACATGGCGGGCTGGGTGATGTCCAACCCCTCGCGCAACTGGCTGGCATTGAATGACCCCTCGCTCAGTTTGGAGAAGACGAGGTGGCGGGTCGGGTCGGCCAGGGCCTTGAAGATGTGCAGTTCGCTCATGGAATCAAACATAAGTCTAGACTTATGCGTTGGCAAGGGCTGATCTGAATCAAGGATTGAAGTCTCGCCTTGCCGCACTAGGCTGGTTAAGTTGGCAAAAAACAAACCCGGGGCGGGGCATGCAGGACATTATCGAGGCGCTGGAAGCTAAGCGGGCGCACGCGCGGCTGGGCGGTGGCGAGAAGCGGATCGAGACACAGCATGCCAAGGGCAAGCTGACGGCGCGCGAGCGGCTGGACGTGCTGCTCGACCCGGGCAGTTTTGAAGAATACGGGATGTTCGTTGCCCATCGGTCTCATGATTTCGGGATGGAAAAGCAGATCATTCCCGGCGACGGGGTAGTGACCGGGTGGGGCACGATCAACGGGCGGCAGGTCTATGTGTTTTCGCAGGACTTCACCGTGTTTGGCGGGTCGCTTTCGGAAACCCACGCGCAGAAAATCTGCAAGATCATGGACCTGGCGGTGCAGAACGGCGCGCCGATCATCGGGCTGAACGACAGCGGCGGCGCGCGCATCCAGGAAGGGGTGGCGTCGCTGGGCGGCTATGCGGAAGTGTTCTGGCGCAATGCACGGGCGTCCGGCGCGGTGCCGCAGATCTCGGTTATCATGGGGCCGTGTGCGGGCGGAGCCGTCTATTCGCCTGCGATGACCGACTTCATCTACATGGTGCGCGACACGAGCTACATGTTCGTGACCGGGCCGGACGTGGTCAAGACGGTGACAAACGAAGTGGTAACGGCGGAAGAGCTGGGCGGGGCGACGACGCATACGCAGAAAAGTTCGGTCGCCGATGCGGCGTTCGACAATGATATCGAAACGCTGATGGAAGTGCGGCGGCTGGTGGACTTCCTGCCGCTGAGCGCGACGGCGGAGCTGCCGAACCTGCCGACCGACGATGCGTTTGACCGGCGCGAGGATTCGCTCGACACGATCATTCCGGACAGTGCCAACGTGCCCTATGACATGCACGAGATCGTCACCAAGCTGGCCGACGATGGCGAGTTTCTGGAAATCCAGCGCGAACATGCGGGCAATATCCTGACCGGGTTCGTGCGGCTGGACGGGGACACGGTGGGCGTGGTGGCCAACCAGCCTATGGTGCTCGCCGGGTGCCTCGACATTGCCTCCTCGAAAAAGGCGGCGCGGTTCGTGCGCTTCTGCGATGCGTTCAATATCCCGATCCTGACGTTGGTTGATGTGCCTGGGTTCCTGCCAGGGGTGGCGCAGGAATATGGCGGGATCATCAAGCACGGGGCGAAACTGCTGTTCGCCTATGCGCAGGCGACGGTGCCGAAGGTGACGGTGATCACCCGCAAGGCCTATGGCGGCGCCTATGACGTGATGGCTTCAAAGCACATCCGGGCCGACGTGAACTATGCCTGGCCGAGCGCGGAAATCGCGGTGATGGGGGCCAAGGGCGCGGCGGAGATTTTGTATCGCTCGGAGCTCGGCGATGCGGAAAAGATCGCGCAGCGCACCAAGGACTATGAAGACCGGTTCGCCAATCCATTTGTGGCGGCGGAGCGCGGCTTCATCGACGATGTGATTATGCCGCACAACACCCGCCGCCGGGTGATCCGGGCGTTCTCGACGCTGAAGAACAAGCGCGCGCAGGTGCCGGTGAAAAAGCACGATAATATTCCGTTGTGAGGGGGTGGGGATGAGTAAGGAAAGAATCGAGGCTTGGCTCAGGCACGAATTGTCGCTCGCCAACTACTCAATCGGCGCAGGGGCGGGTCTGTTTGTGTTCCTCTTCGCGAACGTAGAGAAACTGGCGAGACTGCCAGATTGGTCGCTGGGGTTCACAATCTTCAACTTGATTCTGGTCGGCATGGGTATCTGGGTAGCGGTTGTGCTCAGAGTTGTTGCGGCCAACGGAATTTCTGGCATCTACATCGCTGCGAGTTCGCCGGGAGCATTCGTGCGGTTCCCATTCAGCAATCGAACTTTCTCAAACACAAATTCACTTGCAATGTTGCTTATCGTTGTCGGCGCAATTGGGCTGATCGGAACTGTCGTTGTTCCAGTGCTACTTTCGGAGATGAGTTCATGACTGACCCCCTGTTCCACATGATCTCCGATGGCCCGCGGCCCGTGGCACCGTTCTCGCATGCAGTCGAAACCAACGGCTTTGTGTTCGTCACCGGGCAGATGCCTACTGATCCGAAGGCGCCGGATGCGCCTTTGCCGGAGGGGGTTGTGGCGCAGACGCATCGGGTGATCGAGAACCTGAAGATTGTGCTCGGCGGGATCGGGTTGGACCTCAGCCATATCGTGATGGCGCGGATTTATCTGACGGATTTTTACGGGGACTATGCCGCCTTCAACGAGGTCTGGCAGAGCTATTTTCCCGAGGACCGGCGGCCGGCGCGGACGACCGTGGGCGTCAACGGGCTGGCGCTGCATGCCCTGGTGGAAATCGATCTCGTGTGCAAGCGGCCGGAGTGAGGGGGCCCGCAAAAAAACGGGCGGGCCTTCGGAAAAGGCACCGCCCGCTTGTTGGGTCCACGTCTGCCCTATTCGGCGGCCAGATAGTCCGCGAGGGTTTCTTCGAGCTGCATCTTCGCCCAGTCGAACTCTTCCTGTCCGACGGTGCGGTTGGGGTTGGCAGCCGACTGAAGGGCGGCCAGCAGGGTTTCGTCGCTGGTGGCGCCCTCAAGGGTGGTGACGGTTTCGCCGGCGGTCTGCAAAATGCCTGCGGCATTGGTCAGGTCGGTCCATTCAGTGCCACCATTGATCGTGGTCAGCGCATCCTGAAGCGTGGTCTGGGCAGCGAGCAGATCCGGGTTGGTCGGGTCACCGACCAGTGCCGCGTTGACAGCATCCAGTTCGCCCTGCAGGCCGGTCGGGGACGTGTCGGCATAACCACCAACACCGAGGGAGTTGACCAGCGTGCTGTAGGTAGCCGCCGCGGTGTCGTAATTGGTCTGGGCGGTGACGAGCGCCGCCTGGGCGTCGACAAGATCAGCACCCGCCTGAACAAACTGGCGAATCTCGACCATGCGGGGATCGCTGGAATTCATGAGGCCGTTGACGTTGCGGTTGAGCGAATTGAGACCGCCAAGCTGGGCGTGCAGATTGCCACCGCCGGAATTGCCGTTGCCGCCAAATTCAGCGTTTCCGCCGTTTCCGTTGCCATTGCCGTTGTTCGACGAATTGCTGTTGGACGAGCGGTTGGAATTGCCGTTGCCGCGGTTTCCGTTGTTCGACTTTTCCTTGTTGTTGCCGTTGCCGTTTCCGGCGGCGAAGGCTTGATCCATTCCGATCAACGGCAGCTGCGGCGACATCAGAACGGGGGCCGAAATGATGGCGAAGAGGCCGGCTGCAGCGATCAGGCTTGCGTGTCGCGAAGGCTTGAGATTCATTGGACGCGGTCCTTTTTGTTCGTCGTTCAGGGTTGGCGCATGCCGCAAATTACGAATCGCAGGCTAAGGCGCTGTAAGTGGGGTCTCGCCGAATTGTCTCAAAATTTAGCCGATGGCAGGGCCATTTCGTGGGCTCCCCGGCTTTTCGCCGCAGCGTGAGGTGCGTTTGATGTTCAAGAAAATCCTCATAGCCAATCGCGGGGAGATTGCCTGCCGGGTGATCAAGACGGCGCGGAAGATGGGTATTGCCACCGTTGCGGTTTATTCGGATGCGGACCGGAATGCGCTGCATGTGCGGATGGCGGATGAGGCGGCGCATATCGGGGCGGGGCCGGCCAATCAGTCTTATTTGCTGGGCGACAAGATCATTGCGGCCTGCAAGGAGACAGGGGCCGAGGCGGTGCATCCGGGGTACGGATTTTTGTCGGAGAATGCCGCGTTCTGCCAGAAGCTGACTGACGCGGGGATAAAGTTCATCGGGCCGGGGCCGAAGGCCATCGAGGCGATGGGGGACAAGATCACCTCCAAGAAGATCGCCGCAGAGGCTGGTGTTTCGACGGTGCCGGGGCACATGGGGCTGATCGCCGATGCGGACGAGGCGATCAGGATTGCGACCGAAATCGGCTATCCGGTGATGATCAAGGCGTCGGCGGGTGGCGGCGGCAAGGGCATGCGGATTGCCTGGAATGATGCTGAGGCCAAGGAAGGGTTCGAGCGGTCAAAATCCGAGGCGGCATCGTCGTTCGGGGATGACCGGATTTTCATCGAAAAATTCGTGACCGACCCGCGCCATGTCGAAATCCAGGTGCTGGCGGATTCTCATGGGAATTGCCTGTACCTCGGGGAGCGGGAATGTTCGATCCAGCGGCGCAACCAGAAGGTGATCGAAGAGGCGCCTTCGCCGTTTCTCGACGAAAAGACGCGCAAGGCCATGGGAGAACAGGCGGTCGCCCTGGCCCAGGCCGTGGGGTATGAAAGTGCGGGGACGGTGGAATTCATCGTCGATGGCGCAAAAAATTTCTATTTCCTCGAGATGAACACCCGATTGCAGGTGGAGCATCCGGTGACCGAATTGATCACCGGACTGGACCTGGTGGAGCAGATGCTGCTGGTCGCCGCGGGGGAAAAGCTAAAGCTGAAACAGGCGGATGTGAAGCTGGATGGCTGGGCCATCGAAAGCCGTATCTATGCCGAAGACCCCTATCGCAATTTCCTGCCGTCGACGGGGCGGCTGACGCGCTACCGGCCGCCGGAAGAGGGCGAGGCGGATGAGGGGATCGTGCGTAACGACACGGGCGTATTCGAGGGCGGCGAGATTTCTACCTTCTATGATCCGATGATTGCCAAGCTTTGCACCTGGGGGCGCAATCGCGAGCAGGCGATCGCGGCGATGGCCGAGGCGCTGGATGAGTTCGAACTGGAAGGGGTCGGGCACAATATCCCGTTCCTTTCAGCAGTGTTGGGTCAGGAACGGTTCCGCGAGGGACGGCTGACTACGGGCTATATCGCAGAGGAGTTCCCGGACGGATTTGCCGGTGTGGAACTTGGCCACGCGGAGCTGGAGCAGATCGCGGTGTTTGCTGCTGCCATGCGTTATTGCGACCTGATTGTGCCGCTGGTGAGCCCGGAATGGGCAGAGCGGATTGAGCGGGAGGAAGTGGGCCTGCTGGACCCCGCCCATGCAAGGCAGGCGGTGCTGATCGGGGATGAGCGGTTTGACGTGACACTGGTGGGCGCGGCACCGGATTCGCCGATCGGGGCGTTCGTCGGGCAGGAGGTAGACGGCGAGCCCACGCACCGATTCGGCATGGATTATCTGCCGGGGCAGAAGCTGGTCTATGCGCTCGACACGCATGATTTCACCTGGGGGCTGAAGGTCAACCGGCGCACAATGGGCTATCGTGTCAGGACGCGCGGGGCGGACCTGGATGTAAAAGTGCTGCCGCCGCACGTGGCCGACCTGATGCCGCTGATGCCGGTGAAAACACCCCCCGATCTCTCCAGGATGCTGTTGTGCCCCATGCCCGGGCAGGTGGTGCGGCTGGATGTGACCGAGGGCGACGTGGTGGAAGACGGCCAGGCGCTGGCGATTGTCGAGGCCATGAAAATGGAAAACGTGCTGCGGGCGACCAAGCGGGCACGGGTATCGGTGGTCCACGCCGAGGTAGGCGACAATCTGGCGGTGGATGCGGTGATCCTGGAGTTTGAGGACGTATGAAAATCAATCGCGCCACATACGAGGAATGGGCCGCGCGGGCGAGCAAGGAGCTTGGGAACAAGCCGCTTGACGGGTTGATGCAGGATTATGGGGGGCTCAGCGTGAAGCCGGCCTATTTTGCCGGCGACCTGCCGGAAGAGGCGGCGGGGGAGACGCCGGGGGTGGCGCCGTTTACGCGCGGGGTGCGGGCGACGATGTATGCCAACCGGCCGTGGACGATCCGGCAATATGCCGGGTTTGCAACGGCGCGGGAGAGCAATGATTTTTACCGGCGGAACCTGGCGGCGGGGCAGAAGGGCGTTTCAGTGGCGTTCGATCTGGCGACGCACCGGGGCTATGACAGCGACCATCCGCGGGTGGTGGGCGATGTTGGCAAGGCCGGGGTGGCGATCGACAGTATCGAGGACATGAAGGTGCTGTTCGAGGGCATCCCGCTCGACCAAATGTCGGTGTCGATGACCATGAACGGCGCGGTGATCCCGGTGATGGCCATGTTCATCGCGGCGGGCGAGGAGCAGGGGGTGCCGGTCGAAAAACTCAGCGGGACCATCCAGAACGACATCCTCAAGGAATTCATGGTGCGGAACACCTATATTTATCCGCCCGAACCCTCGATGCGGATCGTGGGCGACATCATCGCCTACACGGCCGATCACATGCCGAAATTCAATTCGATCTCGATCTCGGGCTATCACATGCACGAGGCCGGGGCGACGGCGGTGCAGGAACTGGCGTTCACGCTCGCGGACGGGATGGAATATGTGCGGGCGGCGATGCGGCAGGGGCTGGATGTGGACCGGTTCGCCGGGCGGTTGAGCTTTTTCTTCGGCATCGGCATGAACTTTTTTGTCGAGGTCGCCAAGTTGCGGGCGGCGCGGCAGCTTTGGGCCGGGATCATGAAGGATTTTGGCGCCAAGGACCCGCGCTCGATGATGATGCGGACACATTGCCAGACCTCTGGCGTGTCGCTGACCGAGCAGGACCCAACCAACAATGTCGTGCGGACGGCCTATGAGGCGCTGGCCTCGGTGCTGGGCGGGACCCAGAGCCTGCACACCAATTCTTTTGACGAGGCGATTGCGCTGCCGACGGATTTTTCGGCGCGAATTGCGCGGAATACGCAGCTGATTTTGCAGCACGAGACGCGGGTCACCGATGTGGTCGACCCGCTGGGGGGCTCATATTACGTCGAGGCGTTGACCAGCCAATTGGTGGCGGAGGCCGGGGCGCTGATCCAGGAGATGGAGGAAGCGGGCGGCATGACCATGGCGGTGCAGCAGGGCATCCCCAAGGAACGGATCGAGGAGGCGGCGGCGCTGCGCCAGACGCGGGTGGATCGGGGCGAGGATGTGATCGTCGGCGTCAACCGCTATCGGGTCGAGGAGGCCGAGCATGTCGACGCGCGCCAGATCGACAATATGAAGGTGCGCGAGGAACAGATCGCGCAGTTGAAGCGGATCAGGGAAACGCGGGACCAGGCGCGGGTGGATTCGGCGCTGGCGGCACTGACCGAATGCGCGGCGATGGATGAGGGCAACCTGCTGGCGGCAGCGGTGGAGGCGGCGAAAGCGCGGGCCACGCTGGGCGAAATTTCCGATGCGATGGAGCAGGTGTTCTCGCGCTATTCGGGCGTGACGCGGGTGATCTCAGGTATCTACGACAAGGCCTATGAGGCAGACCCGGAATACAAGGCGCTCGGCGCGCGAATTGCGGATTATGCGTCGAAGCACGGTCGGGCGCCGTCAATCTTCATCGCCAAGATGGGGCAGGACGGGCATGACCGCGGCGCGAAGGTGATCGCCACGGCGTTCGCCGACATGGGGTTCACGGTGCATTTCGGAGCGCTGTTCGAGACGGCCGAGGAGGTGGCGAAGCACGTCGAGGAGATGGGCGTCGATGCAGTCGGCGTGTCGTCGCTGGCGGCGGGGCACAAGACACTGGTGCCCGAACTGATCGGGCTGATGAAGGCCAAGGGGCTCGAAGACGTTCCGGTGATCGTCGGCGGGGTGATCCCGGAAGCGGACTATGCGTTCCTGCATGAGGCGGGGGTCGCCGAGATTTTCGGACCGGGTACCAACGTGCTGGAAGCGGCATTCCAGGTGCTCGACCGCATCGAGGGGAGGTTGTCGAACCGATGAAATGGTTTGGGTCCAGGACATCATGCGGTTGGTAGCTCCAATGATTGCCCTAGCATTCGTGATGCTGAATCTTGCGGCTTGCGTAAGCAGGCGGCCGGACCCTCCGATTTTGCTACAAGTTGTCGAAATAATGAACGAGTTTGGTGGGCACAACGGTCATACCGTCAGTTTGGATGATGGCGTTGTTTGTGAAGCACTAGATTTCGATGCGCTAAGCACGCTTGAAGATGGCAGCTATGAATCCCTCTCGGTAGATTCCTCCTCCGTCGCCGACTCGAAGTTGGATTTTGAGCCCGATGGAGCTATCCACTGGACTTTTAGGCGTCGATCAAGTTGGAGCTCATTCCAGGACCAGTATCTGTGGGTACAACGTCGGGCCGACTCCAGCTATTGCGCGGCGCAGATCGACCGTCGTTCGTGGTTCTAGAATGTCGATGATCGGGCGGCTCAATCATGTGGCGATCGCGGTGCCGGATCTGGCGGTCGCGGCGGCGAAATACCGGGACCTGCTGGGCGCGCGGGTGACGGCGCCGGTGGACCTGCCGGAGCACGGGGTGACGGTGGTTTTTGTTGAGCTGGACAACACCAAAGTGGAGCTTTTGGCGCCTCTGGGAGGCAACTCTCCGGTTGCCGGTTTCATGGCCAAGAACCCGGGGGGTGGGGTCCACCATATATGCTATGAAGTCAATGACTTACGGGCGGCAGCGGAAAAGTTGATTCTGGGTGGGGCGCGTGTGCTTGGGGACGGCAAACCGAAGATTGGTGCGCACGGGCTGCCGGTGCTGTTTTTGCACCCCAAGGATTTTGACGGAACGCTGATCGAACTGGAAGAAGTGGCGGCGCCGGGGGGCAGTTCCTAATCGAATCTTAATCGATTTGGACTAGCCTAAACCCTCATGGCGTTCCCGGGGTTCGGCATGGCTTCCATCGGTATTCAATATTCATTTGGTCGGCGCAAACCGATGAACGCGTTTCAGCGGTTCGAGGTGTGGCGGAACTTCCGGCGCACTCAAGTCCTGCGCGCGCAGCAGGCCACTCAAAGCTTTTCAACGGCGTTCTGGCAGCAGCAACAACGCAAGGCCGAGGATGCCTCCATCGTCGCGGCGCAAGCGGCGCTCAACCGGATCGTCAACGAAAGCCGGTCGAAACTGACGACCTCCATGCAGGGTCAATTGAAGCAGTTGATCGACAAGAAGGTGTGAGGCTCAGCCGAAATGTTTCTGGGCGAGTTCCAGGAACCTGTGGCCACGTTCCTCGAAATTGTTGAACTGATTGTAGGAGGGGGCGCCCGGCGACAGGATGAGGGCGTCAAAGGTTTCCGGTGATTTGATGACTTGTTCGAAAAGCTCATCGAGCGAGCTCACGCGGGTGGCCGGATAGGGCAGCGCCTCGATGTTGAGCGCATCGGCGATGCGGTGGCCGGTATCGGGCAACAGCCACAGGTGGGTGAGCGGCGCGGCGGGCAGGCGGGCGATGAGATCGTCATAGTTCTGGCCGCGGTCGAAGCCGCCGACGATGAGTGCCACCTTGCCATGCGGGTAGGCGGCCATGGCGGCCTTGGTGGCCTCGGGGTTGGTCGAGATTGAATCGTTGACGAAGGCCTTGCCGCCGTGACGCACTTCCTGCAGCCGGTGCGGCAGGGGCTCGAACCGGGCGATGCCTTCGACGATGGCATCTTCTGTGGCGCCTGCATCAAGGGCGATGCGGGCCATGACGCCAGCGTTGGCGAGGTTATGGGCGCCAATGAGGGCGGAGCGTTTGGCGGCTTCGGCCATGCGGACCGACAAGGTGAAGGGCAACAGCGGGAGTTGCCGGTTCTGTTTCAGATTGAGTTTTTTGAGTTTCGGATGGGCGGCGGCCTGGGCGCTCAGCGCATAGGTGACGGGCTTGTCGCGGACCAGCAGGTTGAGCTTGTCGCGGAAGTAATTGTCCTCGCCTTCGTGCCAATCGAGGTGCTCGGGATAAAGGCTGACGACGGCGCAATAGTCTGGTTGCAGTTCAAGATCGGAGCATTGGTAGGACGAAAGCTCGAGCACCTGCCAGTCGTGCGCGTTGAGATCCAGCGGGGGCAGGCCAATGTTGCCGCCCAGGCCCGCGTCAAAACCGGCGGCAACCAGCATTGTGTGCAACAGTTTGGCGGAGGTAGACTTGCCCTTGGTGCCGGTGACGGCGATCACCTTTGCGTCGCCGCGCTGGAAACGGGACCAGAGATTGATGTTGGTGGTCACGGAGATGCCGGCTTCGCGGGCGGCGATCAGCGTGGGCTTGTAAATCGAGACGCCGGCGGAGCGCACGATCAGCTTGAACTTTTTGTCGGTGATGGCCTGGGGCAGGTCGGCGATCGGCAGAACTTGTGTGTCCGTGATCTCGGCATCGTCCTTGTCGGAGGTGACAAAGACCTCGAGGTCAGGCGCGGTCGAGGCAAGGAAGCGGCGGGTAGACTTGCCTTCGCGTCCGCCGCCGTAGAGCAGGACCGGTCCTTCAAGCTGCATTTTTGGCGACCTTTGCGGCCAGTTGATCCGGCACCAGATGAGTATCGCTGTCGCGCATCAGGTCCGTCCATGCCGATTCCAGCTTTTGCGCACCATATTGTTTGAGCAGTTCGTCGTGGAGGGTTTTGACGATTGCGGTGCCGGACCAGGCGGGGGCGCTGGTCAGGCGATAAAGGCTGGCGGCGGCTTCGAGTATTTCCCCGACACATTCCCAGGGTTTCTGGCCGGCGAGACCGGCCAGTTCGCGGTACGCGTCAAGGTGCCGGGACTGGTCGAGCAGGTTCTGACCGAAAATGGCGTTGAGCCGTTCGGAGGCCATGAAGGGGGCGAGGATCAAAAAGACGAAGTGGCACTTCGGACAGTCGCCGCACCACAGTTCGCCTTCGTGCCCGGCGAGGCGGAAATTGCGATTGCAGCTGGAAAAGACCCGGTCGAAGCGGGTTTCCTCGGCAAACAGGCTGGCAATGCGGGTTTCGGAATAGGGGCGCAGCAGGGAGAAATAGGTGAGGGCGCCGCCGGTGGTTTCGGCAAGCGCGGCAGCGATCAGGCGCTCGGCGTCGAGCGACTTGGAATGCTGGTGGTTGACCTCGCGGCCGTCGTGGACCTGATTGCCCTCGCTGGCGGAGCGCTCGTTGGACAGGATGATCGTGCCGTAGCCGAACAAGAGCGCAGTCAGCCCGGCGATCATGGAATTGATGGCGGTAACCGGCACGTGGCCGTCGAAATAGCCGGGCTGCTTGGCCAGCCGGATCATTTCGGGGTCGAGTGTGCGGGTGATGTATAGTGGTGGTTTGCCGATCCTGTCGACTGAAGTCAGGATCGGGCCCTTCGGATTGACGGCGAAAGGGGTGAAATCGGCATTGGCATGCTCGAGCAGTTGCACGGAAACGAGTGAATCCTTGCCGCCGCCGATGGGGAGCAAAATGCGGGTGCCGAGGGAAGGTGCTGAAGCGGGCGTGGCTTCGGCGAAGTCAAACCCGATCTTGCCGAAACGGCTGAGCTGGTTGCGGGCGTAGAATTCGCCAAGCCCGTTCTCGTAGACGTCGCGGACAAGGGATTGCTGGGCCGGGGTGAGGGCAACGCCATCGCCCTTGATCTGTTCAGGGGCCGTGAGCTTGAAATAGCTGGTGCCGAGGACGGCGGCGGCGAGGTCGAGCAGCAGCGCGAAACTGGCGGTTTCTGCTGCTTCCGCTTCAAAACCTGACGGGAACCTGAGCGTCTCTGCGAACTGGAGTTCGTCGAGCCTGTAGGAGAAACGGACGGTGCCGGTGGCGGGGTCGAACTGAGGTTTTTCGATGACGAAGGTCATGCGGCCGCCTAGATGATGCGCACTTGCAGGCGCTGAACGATGTCATCGCCTATGCGCTGATACCCGAATTCGCGCATGGTGCAAGACCAGCCTGAATGGGCACGCTGAATCTGGAACAGGTTATAGCGGGCGGGGGCCTCGAGATTGCCCGGCGCGGTGGAAGCGGCGGTGACACCGACGACAGGCACGGGTTTTGCGCCGCCTTCGATGGAATTGAGGCTGGAGTGGTGGGTGTGGCCGTGCAGGACCAGTTCGGCACCATGCTCGATCACGGTGTTGCGGAAGCGGTTGATGCCGTAGAGGCGCTTGCGTTGGCCCAGACCCTGTACCGGCGGGTGATGGATCATGATGATGCGGAAGAAACCGGCGTCTTCCAGGACCTTGAGAACCCGGCCGAGGGCATCGGCCTGTGTCTGCGAAAAGCTGCCTGCCGAAATGAAAGGGGGCGTGGTGACGGCACTGGAGCAGCCGACGATGGCCACATCACCGACCCGGCGAACGTAGGGGAATGGATCTTCGTCCAGGGTTTCGCCGCTGGCATAGGCGCCGTAGGCCTGCATCGCGCGATCGACACCGTCGCGGACATAGGCGTCATGATTGCCGGGAATGAAGCCCACGCGCTCGGCGGGACCGAGGCGCTTCAGCCACTGCGCGGCGTACTGGATTTCCTCGGGCAGGGCGAGATTGACCAGGTCGCCGGTCACGGCGGTGAAATCAGGCCGTTGCTGGCGCAGGTGATGAGCGAGTTGATTGAGCGAATCGAGGCTCATCTGGCCGGTACGCCGCAGGCGCCAGTTGAGCCAGCCGGTGAGGCGCTTGTTCATGATATCGCGCGGTGCCACCTCCGGCATGACCGGGATATGGACATCCGAGATGTGCGCGATTGTGTTCATGCAAGGTCTCATGCCACAAATCGGCGGCCAAACAAATCTGGGGGACCCGTTCTGCCAGACCGGCGGCGAAATTATGTCCGAAATCCCGGGAAACATCCGATTCATGCCCAATTGGGAATTGCTGCGCGCCCGCGCCTTCTTGTTTGTATTCGGCAGCCTTCGGCGAATGACGATGGGAGTGCGCGCGGCGATGGTGGATGGCGACAAGGTGTTCCTGGCGCGGCACGCCTATATTTCGGGCTGGCATCTGCCCGGTGGCGGCATTGAGGCGGGGGAGCCGGCGGCCTTGAGCCTTGAGCGCGAAGTGCTGGAGGAGACAGGGCATCAGCTGACCGGTCCGGGAGAATTGCACGCGATTTATCTCAATACGCAGGCTTCAAGGCGGGACCATGTGCTGGTCTATGTGTGCCGGGACTTCGAGTTTGCATTCGAACGTAGGCCGGACCATGAAATAGCTGATCTGGGCTGGTTTGACCGGCATGAATTGCCCGACGGGACCACAGACGGCACGCGGCGGCGGCTGGAAGAGATTTTTGAAGGCATACGCCCGACGGACGAATGGTGAGGTGCAGCAAGTGGACGGGTGGGCGAACCCGTGCTAATCAGCGCTTTCCACAAGGGAACTTCCGCATGACCGGAACGGTTGCACATACACGACGAGGCCGATGAGGCTCATCTCGCGGGTCGAAAATGATCCGCTTCTGCACGTGTTCAACCCTGTTCCGGAATTTGCCTGATGACTGCCACTTCTGACAGCCACCCGACGCCCATCCCCTCTCCACCTCCATTTGCTGCCGCGCAGCCCGTTGCGCGCGCTGAAACGCGGGAAGATGCGGACTGGATCGCGCATCTGCATGAGCTGGCATTCGGGCCGGGCCGTTTCGCGCGGGCGGCTTTCCGGGTGCGTGAGCGGTTCGACATTGACCCCGACCTGTCGATGGTGGCCGAGATCGACGGCAAGCCGGTCAGTTCGGTATGGATGACGCCAATTTCGCTGAAAGGGGAAAACGGCTATCTGCTGGGCCCGCTGGCAACGGACCCCGCCTACCGGTCGAAGGGCGCCGGCAAGCTTTTGGTGCGGCTGGTGACCGAACGGGCACTGGCGCGGAACAATGGGGATTTCGTGCTGCTGGTGGGTGATCCACCCTATTACATGCCGCTCGGGTTCGATCCGACGACACCGGGCGCGATCATTTTTCCGGGGCCGGTCGATCCGACGCGAATACTGGCGCATTGCCGGGATCGTGATCATGCCCTCAAACTCAGCGGCACTCTGGCACCTTTTCGATCAGCATGAATCGGGGCTAATTTGCGCAGATGGACGAAATGCAGATTCTGCGCATCAGGGACCGGCTGCTCCGGGAGCCGGACAGTCTTGAGAATGCGCATCAATTGACGCCGGAATGGATGCCCGATGTGCCGTTCAACGACGCGCCGGTGCCGGCGGCTGTGCTCATTGCGCTGGTGGTGCGCGATGAGGGCCCGACCATTGTCTATACGGAACGGTCGAGTTCGTTGCGCAAACACTCCGGCCAGATCGCCTTTCCAGGTGGACGGGTCGACGAGACCGACGAGAATGTCGCCGCAGCGGCGCTGCGTGAGGCGCAAGAAGAAATCGCGCTCGATCCAGAGGATGCCGAGGTGATCGGGTACATGCCGCCGATGTTCACCGGCACGAATTTTCTGATCACGCCGGTGGTGGCGGTGGCGCGGCCACGAAATGCCTTTGTGGCGAACCCGGCCGAGGTGAATGACGTGTTCGAGGTGCCTTTGGCTACCGTGGCGGACGTCAGGAGCTACAGCAAGTTCACTGTCAAACACCGCGGGCAGGAACACTGGACCTGGCAGCTGGACCACGAAAGGCATCATATCTGGGGGATCACCGCCAACCTGACCCATCAGTTCCGCGAACTGGCGCTGGACGAGGTGGCGGCATGATCGCCCGGCACGATGCGATTGTGCGGCTTCGGGCGGCGCGCTGGGTGCGCGACCCGGACACGCAGGAAATCTTCAAGGTGCTGGATGGGCTGTCCGACCGGACACGGGCGGTTGGCGGGGTGGTGCGCGACACGATCCTGGGGCGTTATTCGATGCGGACCGACATGGACCTTGCGACCGAACTGCCGCCCAAGGAGGTGATGGCGCGGGCGCAGGCGGCGGGCATGTCATGCTATCCAACGGGCATCGCGCACGGCACGGTGACGGTGCGCAACAAACAGGCGACGGTGGAAGTCACGACGTTGAGGCAGGACGTCAAGACTGACGGACGGCATGCGATCGTCAGCTTCGGCAAGGACTGGACCGAGGATGCACGCCGGCGCGACTTCACCATCAACGCGCTTTACTCAAGCATGAATGGCGGTCTGCATGATCCGCTGGGGGGACTGGAGGACCTGCTGGCGGGGCGCGTGCGGTTCATCGGCGATCCGGACCAGCGGCTGGCCGAGGATTATCTCAGGGTCTACCGGTTTTTCCGCTTCACGGCTGGATATGGCGGGGTGCGCTGCGATCCGGACGGGCTGGCGGCCTGTGCGCGGGCGGCCAACAAGCTGGGGCAATTGTCGGCGGAACGGGTCGGCACCGAAATGATGAAGATGCTGTCGCTGCAGACCGTGGCGGCGGCGCTGGCGCAGATGACCAAGTCGGGCATCATGAGCTTTTCAATCAAGGTACTGCGGGCGCTGTCGCATTATGAGGACATGACCTCGTCGCCGGTGTCGCTGGCCCGGCTGGCCATCCTGTTCCAGCAGAAAAAGCCCGAGGAATGGCAGGCGGCCTGGCGCCTGTCGAACGCGGCGGTGAGCGAGGCCGCGGAGATTTGCGCCGGTGCTGATCTGGCCGTGGCGGGGGACTTTTACGGGCTGGCGTACCGACACGGGCGATTGGGTGCGGTGGCGTTGACCGTCGCGGCGGCGGTCGATGACTGGACGCTCAGGCAATATCAGAAAGCGGTGGAAACCTACCGCTCGATCAGCGTGCCGCGCTTTCCGATCAACGGCGATGATCTTGTGGAACTGGGGCTGGCGCAGGGACCGCAACTGGGCAAGGCGCTGCGCCGGATCGAAAAGGACTGGGTGCAATCCGGATTTGCCATGGACCGCGAGGATCTGCTCAACCGGCTTCGGGACTATTACTCGCTGCCGATTTGATGGCTCAGGGCCATTTGACGGCAGGCGGCATGGAGCTGAGGATCGATTTCACGTTGCCGCCGGTCTTGAGGCCAAACATGGTGCCGCGATCGTAGAGCAGGTTGAATTCGACATAGCGGCCGCGGCGGATGAGCTGCTCGTCACGGTCTTCGGGCGTCCAGTCGGTTTCAAAATTGCGCCGGACCAGTTGCGGATAGACATCCCTGAAGCTGGTGCCGACATCTTTTGTGAAGGCGAAATCAGCGTCCCAGTCGCCTGAACTGTGGCGGTCGTAGAAGATACCACCGATGCCACGCGGCTCGTTGCGGTGGGCGAGGTGGAAATATTCGTCGCACCAGACCTTGTAGCGCTGATAGTCGACGCCGGGATGGGGAACACAGGCGGCCTGCATGGCGGCGTGGAAATCCTGGCTGTCCGGGTCGATTTGGGTGCGGCGGCGGTCGAGGACCGGGGTGAGATCAGCACCGCCGCCGAACCAGCATTCTGAAGTGACGATCATGCGGGTGTTCATATGCACGGCGGGGACGTTTGGGTTCCAGGGGTGGGCGATGAGCGAAATGCCGGCGGCCCAGAATTCCGCGCCGTTTTCGGTGCCCGGCATCTGTTTGGCGAATTCGGGAGAGAACTGGCCGTGGACGACCGAAATGTGAACGCCGGCCTTTTCGAAGACTCGGCCATGCAGCATGCCCATTTCGCCACCACCGCCCGGGGCGCCGGTGTGATCGGTGCGGTCCCAGGGTTCGATCTCGAACTTGCCGACGGGTTCGCTGCTGCTGGTCAGCTCTGACTCAAGCGTTTCAAACTCGGCGCAAATCTGGTCGCGAAGGGTGCGAAACCATTGGGCGGCCGTCTGTTTTTTGGTCTCGATGTCAGCAGGCAGGGTCATTGCAGTCCTTGAAATTGATGTGTATGGCGCATGGCTTCCGCCAGCACCACCGCGGCGGACAGGGCGACGTTGATCGAGCGCAGTTCGGGCCGCATGGGAATGCGGACTTTCGCCGCACAGCGGGCCGCGACCTCGTCGGGAACACCGGCACTTTCGCGGCCGACCATGAGCACATCGCCGGGCTGATATGCAGATTCATAGGCGGAGGCATCCGTCTTGGTTGTCAGGAGCACCAGCCGCCGGTCTTCAGCGGCGCACCAGTCTTCAAACTGTGCAAAACTGGCGTGCTCGCTGTACGCGGCGAATTCGGCATAGTCCATGGCGGCGCGCCTGAAATTCCTGTCACTGAATCCGAACCCGGTGGGGTGAATGATGTGGGCGTGGACGCCCCAGCAGGCGCCAAGACGCAGTAGCGTTCCGGTGTTCTGGGGGATGTCGGGCTGATAGAGCGCGAGGTCGATGGTCATGGGGCTCGGAACGCGGGGAACGGGATGGATGTGCCGCCCCGAATTTGCCGGTTGCCGCACAAATGAGGGTATAGTGTCGCATGCGGGCTTTGTCACCGTTGCCAAGGCTGGACAAGCGCTGGTGACAGTGCAAAAAGACGCGCAAACCGTCCGTTCAGGCGTTCGGTGGGCCGATTCGCATGTGTCGCTCTGAGACTGGCGAAATCGGGGGGTTAGAGACACTATTTCGGGCAGGGATTGATACTGTGGCGAGTGAAGCAACAACCGAAACGACCAAGCGCGACTTTTTGTTCGTCGCAACGGGCGCCGTTGGCGCGGTCGCTGTAGCGGGGGCTGTGTGGCCCCTGATTGACCAGATGAACCCGGACGCATCCGTCCTGGCGCTGGCTTCCATCGAATATGATCTCAGCTCTATCGAGGTGGGCCAGTCCGTGACGATCAAGTGGCGCGGGCTTCCGGTGTTCATCCGGCATCGCACGCAGGCCGAGATTGACGAAGCGCGGGCGGTTCCCTTGAGCGAGCTGAAGGATCCGGCAACGGACGAAGAGCGCACCAAACCGGGACATGAGCAGTGGCTGATCATGATCGCCAACTGTACGCATCTTGGTTGCGTGCCGGTGGGTGAAGCAGGTGACTTTGATGGCTGGTTCTGCCCCTGCCACGGGTCGCACTATGATACGGCGGGCCGTATCCGCAGGGGTCCTGCGCCGGCCAACCTGGTGCTGCCAGACTATGAATTCGTGAGCGATACGCTCGTTCAGATCGGTTAACAGGGGGCTTTCCGATGGCTGGTAACAGCACTTACAACCCGACCAATCCGGTCGAGAAGTGGCTCGATGATCGGTTGCCGCTGGTCAGGTTCTCCAAAGAGCACCTGATGGACTTTCCGACACCGAAGAACCTCAACTACTGGTGGACCTTCGGTGCCATCCTGGTCATGTGCCTGGGCATCCAGATCGTGACCGGTATCGTTCTGGCGATGCATTACACGCCGGAAGCCACGATGGCCTTCAATTCGGTGGAGCATATCCGCCGCGACGTGAACTTCGGCCGGATCATTCAGGGCACGCATGCTGTGGGCGCCTCGATGTTCTTTGCCGCCGTCTACATCCACATTTTCCGCGGGCTTTACTACGGCTCGTACAAGGAGCCGCGCGAAGTGCTGTGGATCCTGGGCGTCATCATGTTCGTTCTGATGATGGCCACCGCCTTCATGGGCTACGTGCTGCCGTGGGGCCAGATGAGCTTCTGGGCCGCCACCGTGATCACCAACATCTTCGCGGCCATTCCAATTGTGGGTGAGCCGATCCTGCAGTTGCTGCGTGGCGGCTTTGCCGTCGACAATGCGACGCTGAACCGGTTCTTCTCGCTGCATTATCTGCTGCCGTTCGTACTGGCTGCGGTTGTGGCGCTGCATATCTGGGCGCTGCATGTGCCGGGGAACAACAACCCGGTGGGCGTCGAGGTGAAGTCCGAACGCGATACGCTGGCCTTCCATCCGTACTATACGATGAAGGACATGTTCGCGATGGTGGTGTTCCTCATCCCGTTCGCCTGGTTCGTGTTCTTTGCGCCGGACATTCTGGGGCACCCGGACAACTACATCATGGCCGACCCGCAGGTGACGCCGCCGCATATCGTGCCGGAATGGTACTTCCTGCCGTTCTACGCCATCCTTCGGGCGATCGACTTCAACATCCTGTTCATCGATTCCAAGCTGGGCGGCGTGATCTTCTTTGCGGGCTCGATCCTGGTGCTGTTCTTTGTGCCGTGGCTTGACCGGTCCAAGGTCCGCTCCGGTTCGTTCCGGCCGCTGTTCAAGCCGTTCTACTGGGTGTTCGTGTTGAACTTCATCATGCTGACCTATCTAGGCGCGCAGGCAGCCGAAGGCATCTACGTCGTCCTGTCCAAGATCGGCACGGCCTACTATTTCGCCTATTTCCTGATCATTCTTCCGGTGCTCTCGCGCATCGAAACGCCGGCACCGCTTCCGACGAGTATTTCGGAAAGCGTGTTGAGCAAGTCGGCATCGTGAGCGGGGAGAAGACCATGAAATTCACACAAAAACTCGCCGCTGCTGCCGTTCTTGTCCTTTCGATGGGCATGGGTGGCTCGGCTGCGCTGGCCGCCGAAGAGGGCGGCCACGCAGAACAGCAGAACTGGACCTTTGCGGGTCTGTTCGGCACCTATGACGAACACCAGCTGCAGCGCGGCTTCCAGATTTTCCGGGAAGTCTGCTCAAACTGCCACAGCGCCAATCTGCTGGCGTTCCGCAACCTTTCCGAAGAGGGCGGGCCGGGCTTTTCCGAAGAGCAGGTCAAGGCGCTGGCCGAGACCTACACGATCGAAGATGCCGAGGCAGAAGGTGGGGAGCGTTCGGGCGTTGCCGCCGACCGCTGGCCGGCGCCTTTCGCTTCCGATCAGGACGCGCGTGATGCCAATGGTGGTGCCCTGCCGCCCGATTTCTCGGTGCTGGCCAAGGCCCGGGGCATTCACCAGCCGTTCCCGTTCTGGGTGTTCAACTATTTCACCGCCTACCAGGAAGGTGGCGCTGACTACATCTACAACCTGCTGGTGAACTATCACGAAGCGCCGGAAGGCGTGGAAGTGCCGCCGGGGCAATATTACAATTCGTTCCTTGGCGGGACGCTGGCGATGGGCCCTCCGCTGGATGACGGGTTTGTGACCTATGAAGCCGGCGAAGGCGAGGCGGTTCCGGAGACACTGGAACAGTATTCGAAGGACATTTCTGCCTTCATGTACTGGATGGCAGATCCGCATCTGGCCGAACGCAAGGCGACCGGCTTCCGGGTGCTGATCTTCCTCATCGTGTTTGCCGCGCTGATGTATCTGGTCAAGCGCCGCCTGTGGGCCAACGCACACTAGGCACGGTTGCACTGAACAAATGAACAAGGGCTCCTTCGGGAGCCCTTTTTTGTTGGACAGAGGCTAGCCGCGGCGCGCCCGGGTTGTTAAATTCCAGTGCAAGGCGACCCTTTGCGGTCGCCTTTTTTGGTGGCCGGTCCGATCCAAGTTCAGGGGGAGAAGATGACAATCGAACTCAAAGCACTGGTGCGCACCATTCCGGACTACCCCAAGAAGGGTATCCTGTTTCGCGACATCACCACGCTGATCGAGCATCCCGAAGGGTTCAAGGAGAGTGTTGAACGCATGGCCTCGGCTTGCCGCGGCCTGGGGATCACCCATGTGGCGGGGATCGAGGCCCGCGGCTTCATCTTTGGCGCGGGTGTGGCGATTTCACTGGGTGTCGGTTTCGTACCGGTGCGCAAGTCGGGCAAGCTGCCGGGCGAGACCATCGGGCAGAACTATGCGCTTGAGTACGGTGTCGATACGATTGAGATCCATGCCGACGTTGTGGGGCCGGATGACAAGGTGCTGCTGGTCGATGATCTGATCGCGACCGGGGGGACGGCGCATGCCGCGGTCAACCTGTTGCGGCGGACTGGCGCGACGGTGGATCACGCGGCGTTTGTGATCGACCTGCCCGACCTGCATGGAGCGGACAAGCTGCGGGCCGAGAATGTGGACGTTAGCGCGCTGATTTCATTCGAAGGGCACTGAACCCGGTCAGTCGATGGCCAGCCTCTCGGCATTCAGATCGTTCTCGGCGAACCACTCGCGGGTCCGGCGAACGAGCACGAGATTTACCCCATAGGTGGCAATCAAGCCGGCCACGATGGTGATGCCGAAGGCCTGCACGCCGTTTTCGGCGCCGATGAAGATTGCGGCGACGAGGGTCATGGCACCGGCGGTAAGCAGGATCATGGTGCGGCGGTGCTGTTCGGCCTGCAGTTTGCGCGCGGCCGAGGTGAGGATGTCACCGAGTTCGGTATCGGTCATTTCCTCATATTGGGGCGGCTCTTTCGTGCGGCGGATGGTCTGGCGGTAGGCTTCGACCCGCTCCTCAATGCGGGATTTGATCCGGTTCTCCGAGTTTCGGCTGAACAGGATCGCGACCGCGAACAGAGTCAGTATGACGACTGCAATCATGGCCCAGATCATGCGGTGCCTCCTCAATTCCGACTGTCAGATAGATGGGCACCCTGACCTGAGGTTCAAGACGCCACCCGGACGCGTGTTGGCCCGGGTGACGAATTTGTTGACAGGAATCAGCGCTTTGGGGCGTGATTGCCGTCTGTCTTGAGCGTATCCGGGCCCGGCTTGGCCGCCTTGGGCAAGACCGGTGGCTTGCGGTTCTGGCCCGGAATTTGACCCGCTCTGCCGGATGTCTGGCGTTTGACCGGTGCCGGTCGTTGAAAGATCTGTTTTGGCATCTGGTTGTCTCCACGATCCCGCGCAATGAGACTGGCGGCGGGATGTTGCGATGCGCAGCGGCAGAACCACTGCGGTTTATCGGGATTTTTGGGGACGCTGGTCAGCCGCCGATTTGGGCAAACTGGACTCCAACAAGCAATACGACGTGCCAACCGTCCGGGTCCGCACCGGCAGTGGCCGGGACGGTCAGATCAAGGCGTCCGTAATGCTTATGAATCCATTTGGCTCGAGACCTCGCAAAAGAGTTGCGCGACGAAAATAGCGCGGGCGCGCGCATTTGCAAGGGGGGATCAGCGTGAGAGCAATCGTTTCAGCACCGGGACCGTGCGGGCCCACAGGGCGAGGCGCAGGCCGAGCGAGGGTTTGAAGTCGCGCAGCTTGGAGAAGCCGACGAGTTCGGCGCGGTATACGAGTTCGCCGTTCTGGTTTGTGGCTTCCAGATGATTGAACAGCAGTCCCCAGCCGGGAAGCGAATTGGAAGGGCGCTTTGCCGAGACAGAGAGTGTGTAGTTGACGGTGTCGCCCGGGCGGACAGGCGCCTTGAACACCATTTCGTTGACCCCGGGAGACGGGCCGGAGACGCCGGGTTCCTCGCCAAGGCCTCGCAACCGTTCCTCTTCGGCGAACAGGGCATCGACCATCTTGCGGTGACCGATACACACAGTGTGCCAGCCTGAGGCTACGAGACCGCCGAACTCGGACTGCGGCGCGAGCTCCGGCGCGGTGTGGAAGTATTGCGGATCGTAAAGCTGGCCGAAGCGGATGATCTCTTCGGCAGTGAAGATATGGCTTCCGAGATCAAAGACCTCGTCGATGGTGATGTCTTCGAACCAGCGGGTCAAAGCCGGTTCTCCCGAACAGTCAGCCAGGCGGGTTCAGTCATGCCGCGCTCTTGTTTTTGGGGTTGGCGACGCCGACGAGATTGGCCAGCGACATGGTCATGACTGGCTCGTCGCGCTGGTTCCGGATGTCAAATTCGAGGGTCATGATCGCCCATTCGGGATGGCTTTCGGACTGGCGCAGGTCGGTGAGGGTGACCGTGCCGGTAATGGAATCGTTGACCATAACCGGCCGTTTCCATTTCAGATCGGAAAAGCCGAGGCCACCGCGCGAATCGACCTTAGAGAGGAACGCATCTACCAACAGGCGTAAGCTGAGGCCGGCCGTTTGCCAGCCTGACGCAGCGAGGCCGCCGAGCAGGGATTTTTTCGCCGCCTGTTCATCGAGGTGGAAGGGAAATGGGTCGAACTCGGTGGCAAACTCGATGATCATCTGTTTGGTCACCCGGGTGATGCCCAACTGGATGACGAGCCCAGGTTCGAGATCTTCGTAATGCTTGAGGCTGTCGGATATCTTGTCGGTCATGGGTTGCCCTATACGTCAACCCACTATGTCCCGATTGATGGTCAGAGACAAGCTCGCATGACCTGACGGTGGGGCAAAATAAAAGGGAAGCCTTTGGCTTCCCTTTCAGGACCGGAACCCGAATTCATGAGGACGCACTAAATCAGGCCCCAATGACTTTGGGCAGTCATGCCCAGAAGGACCGGCTGCCACAGACTGACGGTTCGCTGTTGGCCCAACTCAATTGTGGGAACGCTTGAGGACCAACGGTGCCGCCATTTGCCCAGATTATGCCTCACCGCTAATGCCTTGAAAATTGTGACATATTACATCGGAAAATTGCACATGGTGAGATTTGACCAAGTAAGAAATTGCAGTGTGAAAAATTTCATCGTAAGTTTTGCCATTGGGAAAATTTACGATGCGGTAGCGCCGGGCCGGGGCACGCTGTAGACGAGACCCCAATGAGTACCCGGGGGGGGGGTTCTGGCATGCTGGAACTGGTCGAGACCTATCTGGCGCGCATTCGTGGCGCCGAAGAGCCGCACGCCATCATCGACATACTCGGCGATCTAAGCCGGTCTCTTGGCTTTCGCAGTGGGATTCTGCTGGAATACACACCCGGGCAGACCGAGCTTGTCTACATCCTCGACAGCAATGCCGCGCGGGGCGAATGGTGGGAAGACTATGTCAAACGCGGGCTGCGGGACCGGGTTGCGATGTATTCCGAGGCATTGCGGGGGGAATCGCTGGTTCGGATGCGGGCCGACAGGTTCAGCGGGCCGGATGACCCGGTGCTGCTTTACCTCAAGGATTATGACCTGATCGATTGCATTGCTGTGCCGGTGGTTCAGCAGGGTGAAGTGGTGGGCGCTGCCGTTTTCTCGGGCGATGCACCGCTCAACGACATGCAGCAGATGGCGCTGCAACTGATCGTCTACAACCTGTTCGCCCAGGTGCGGTCGATCAATGGACGAGGCATCATTGCGCCGAAGGCAAGCCTGACGCCACGCGAAAAACAGGTGTTGAACCTTGTGGCAGAGGGCATGACGTCTGCAGCGATTGCTACGGATCTTGGCTTGTCGGCGCGCACGGTGAACCAGCACATTGAAAATGTGGCGACCAAGCTGGGCACCAGAAACCGGGTGCAAACAGCGGCGGAAGCAATCCGGTTCGGGCTGCTGAAATAGGCGGTCCTAGCTTGAGAACCTGAACAGCATCACATCACCATCCTTGACGACATAGTCTTTGCCTTCGTCACGCGCTTTTCCGGCTTCCTTGGCCGGAACTTCGCCTCCGAGCGTGACATAGTCGTCGTAGGCGATGGTCTGGGCACGGATGAAGCCCTTTTCGAAATCGGTGTGGATGACGCCGGCAGCCTGGGGCGCGCGGGCACCCTTGCGGATGGTCCAGGCGCGGGTTTCCTTGGGGCCGGCGGTGAAGTACGTCTGCAGACCCAGGAGCTTGTAGCCTTCGGCGATCAGCCGATTCAGGCCGGGTTCGGCGAGGCCGAGCGTTTCGAGATATTCGGCCTGTTCGGCGTCATCGAGTTGCGCCAGTTCGGCTTCGATCTTGGCGGAAATGACGACTGAGGCGGCGCCGTTGGCGGCGGCGTATTCAGCGACCTTGCGGGTCATTTCATTGCCGTCGGCCGCGGAGTCTTCGTCGACATTGCAGACGTAAAGGACCGGTTTGGCGGTGAGCAGCATCAGTTCGCGGAAGGGCTTTTCCTCGTCGGCGGTGCGGGTGACATGGCGGGCGGGTTTGCCTTCGCCAAGGATTGCGATGGCGCGCTGGATGAGGTCGAGAGTGAGTTTGGCGTCCTTGTCGCCGCCGCGGGCGCGCTTTTCGAGACCGGCGCTGCGTTTCTCGAGGCTTTCAAGGTCGGCCAGCATCAATTCGGTTTCCACCACTTCGGCGTCGGCAAGCGGGTCGACGCGTCCGGCGACGTGAACGACATCATCATCCTCGAAACAGCGCAGCACGTAGGCGATGGCATCGACTTCGCGGATGTTGGCAAGGAACTGGTTGCCAAGGCCCTCGCCCTTGGAGGCACCTTTGACGAGTCCCGCGATGTCCACAAAGCTGAGGCGGGCCGGAATGACTTCCTTTGAGCCGGCGATTTCGGCAAGCTTGGCGAGACGGGCATCGGGAACGGAGACTTCACCGACATTTGGCTCGATGGTGCAGAAGGGGAAATTGGCCGCCTGGGCGGCGGCGGTGCGGGTCAGAGCGTTGAAAAGGGTCGACTTGCCGACGTTCGGCAGGCCGACGATGCCGCATTTGAATCCCATCTTGAGCTCCGGAATGGTTTGGGCAGCGCGCTGCCGCAAGGTTTGCCGGTTGGGATATGGGCGCGGGTGGCAAAGGTCAAGTGCCCCGATGGGGCGGGGCACCTGCCGCTACTTGACGATCTTGATGTTGAAGTTGGCGCCACCCGCAGGTCCCATCAGCCGGACCCAGAGAGGCAGATAGTGCTCGGTGCCGCGAGCGGTGGTGATATCGCCAAGATCAACGGGATCGGGCCAGCCGAATTGTTTGAGCAGATCGATGGTCTGCGCTTTGGCGTCCGCATCATTGCCGCTGACAAATATGTCGCCGGGCTCGGAGAGGCGCTGCGGGTCTACCATGATGGCGGCGTTGACCGTGTTCAGCGTCTTGACCACGCGCGCCTTTGGGTGGGCGGCCTGCACTGCTTCAGCAAGCGAAGACTGCGTGTAGGCGGGCAGGAGAGTGGGCGGAAAACCGTTGGAGAAATCGAGCGGATTGGTGACGTCGATCAGGATCTTGCCGGCAAGGTTTTCGGCGCCCGCAAGTGCAAGCGCGTCGAGCGTTGCCGCGCCATGGGTGCACACGATCACGATGTCGGCTATGGCGGCGGCTTCGGCGAAAGTGCCCGTCGTGGCAAGGCCGCCGGCTTCGTTGACGAAGGCGGCCGCCTTTTCATTGTCGGCGCTGCGGGAGCCCATGATGGCGGCATAGCCAAGGTCAACCAGTTTTCGGGCGAGAGTCTGGCCAACGCTGCCCGTGCCCAGGACGGCAAATTTCATGTGAGGTCCTCCGGGTTTGTGGGCAGGATAGCGGGGGACCCTGCCGAACGACAAAGGAATTCTGGAAGTGGCTCAGTCGCGGCCGAAAAGTTTCTTCAGCATGCCCGCCATGGGGCCATCGTTTGGCGAATCGGGCTTTTCGGGGACGGGAGCGGCCGGTGACTGTTCTGGCTGAACGGCAGGCGCAACCCGGGCGGCACCTGCGCTTGTGGCCAGGGCAACCCGGTTCATGAAATTGCTGGCATCGCGTTTGGCGAGGAGCGCGGCATTGTCCGCCACTGCGCACAGCAGGGGCTCGAGCCAGTCCTGGTCGGCCTTTGCGAAATCGTTGAGGACCCAGCGGCTGACCAGATCCTTGTGACCGGGATGGCCGATGCCAAGGCGGACGCGCTGATAGTCGGGACCGATCTGCGGATCAATGGAGCGCAGACCGTTGTGGCCGCCGGTGCCGCCGCCTGTCTTGACGCGCAACTTGCCGGGAGCGAGATCGAGTTCGTCGTAGATGACGGTGATGTCGCCGGTGTCGAGCTTGTAGAACTTGGCGGCCGCGGCAACGCTGTCGCCCGAGCGGTTCATGAAGGTTTCAGGCTTGAGCAGCAGCACGCGTTCGCCGTCGACCGTGCCGTCGGCGATCAGGCCCTGAAACTTGCTCCTGAACGGGGAGAAGCCATGACGGCGGGCGATCTCGTCCACGGCCATGGCTCCGATATTGTGCCGGTTTCCGGCATAGTCTCTGCCGGGATTGCCCAAGCCCACAATCATGTGCATTGGCGTTCTCCGGTCAACCGGGCGGCGGACCGCCCGATTTCAGTCAAAGATTACTCTTCGTCTTCTTCGGTCTCGTCTTCTTCAGCTTCCTCGGCCTCATCAGCGGCTTCGGATTCTTCAGAACGCAGCGCCGACGGGGCGGCGATGGTGGCGATGGTGAAGTCGCGATCGGTGATGGTCGGCTTCACGTTGGCCGGCATGGTTATCGCGGAGACGTGCAGGCTGTCGCCCACATCGACGCCGGTGAGATCGATGGTGAAGCTCTCCGGAATGGCCGAGGCCGGGCAGTGCACTTCCACCGTGTGACGCACGATGTTGAGCACGCCGCCGCGCTTGAGGCCTGGGCTGGCTTCTTCGTTCTCGAAGTGAACGGGCACTTCAACGGTCAGGCGGGTATTGGCGCCGACGCGCAGGAAGTCGACATGGACCAGCTTGTCCTTGACGGGATCGAGCTGGTAGTCGCGCGGAATGACCCGGTGTCCTTCACCGTCAACTTCAACGGTGATGACGTGCGACAGGAAGCCGCCGGCATGGATCGCGCGGGTGGTGTCCTTGCTGGAAAGAGCAATCGACAGGGGAGATTTCTTTTCGCCGTAAATCACGGCGGGGACTAGACCTTCACGGCGCAGTTCACGAGCGGCCCCCTTGCCCACCCGATCCCGCACCGAAGCCTTGAGCGGTTCGCTCATAGCGTACTCCGATTGGGTTGGTGCTACTCACTTTTGATGAGCGGCGCACCCATCCTCCAGGGGTGATGGGCGCTTCATGGGCGCGGTCATAGTGGAGAAGCGCGTGAAACGCAACTACTTGCTGCGATCTTCAGTGCGCGGTTCGAGTGCTTCTTTCAGGATGAAGATGTCGAGGGGCAAAATCGAACGGCCGAACAGAGAGTTGGCGAAGTCGTGGCGGGCCCGTGTTTCGAAATAGGTGGTGAGTGCGAGCACGGTTGCCACGTAATTCATGGCGATGATGGAGAACAGGATGCCGACGCCGGTGACGGCGTTCCACATGGGTACGCTGCCCAGCAACAGCGTGGAGACAAAGGTCACGATCGCTGCAAAGCCGCAGGCAACGTAAATCCGCGGCCAACTGGCTATGGAGTGGGCACGCAGGTCAGCGAGATGATCGGGATCGAGTTCGGGCATCGCGTCCGCCGGACAATGGTTTGTTGCAGCGGGATAGCAGTCCTGCCGAAATCCGGCAACGCGTCCGCTCAGTCGAACAGGCTTGAAACGGACTGTTCGGAAGCGGTGCGGGCGATGGCTTCGCCCATCAAGGTGGCGGTGGACAGCAGGCGGATATTTCTGGCGGCGCGGACCTCGTCGGTCTCGGCGATGGAATCGGAGATGACCAGTTCCTTGAGCTTGGAGCCGGCAACGCGATTGGCGGCATCTCCGGAGAGCACACCATGGGTGATGTAGGCGGAGACTTCGGTGGCGCCGGCTTCGAGCAGGGCCTCCGCTGCATTGACCAGGGTGCCGCCGGAATCGACGATGTCGTCGATCATGATGCAGCTCTGGCCCTTCACGTCACCGATGATGTTCATCACTTCGGAGACGCCGGCGCGGGGACGGCGCTTGTCGACGATGGCGAGCGGCGCGCCGATGCGCGAAGCAACGTTGCGGGCACGGACCACGCCGCCGACATCGGGGGAGACAATGGTGATCTTCTTGGTGTCGTAGTGATCGACAAGGTCGCGCACGATGACCGGCGCGAAATAGAGATTGTCGGTCGGGATGTCGAAAAAGCCCTGGATCTGGCCGGCATGCAAGTCGAGGGTGAGGATGCGGTTGACGCCGCTTTCAACGATCAGGTTAGCGACCAACTTGGCCGAGATGGGCGTGCGAGGCGCGGACTTCCGGTCCTGCCTGGCGTAACCGAAATAGGGCATGACGGCGGTGATGCGACGGGCCGAGGAGCGCCGCAGCGCATCGGCCAGGATCAGCATTTCCATCAGATTGTCGTTGGCGGGATATGAGGTGGACTGGAGGATGAACACATCCTCGCCGCGTACGTTCTCATTGATCTCTACGAAGATTTCCTTGTCGGCAAAACGCTGGACCTTGCAGTTGGTCAGCTTGCGGCCGAGGTATTTTGAAACAGCTTCCGCCAGGGCCAGATTGGAATTACCTGCCACAAGTTTCATGCCGAAAACCCGTCTGATTGCCGGCCAAGCGTGCCAGCCGATGCCCCAATGCGGCGTGGTTTAGACGGTCTGGGTCAGAGTCGCAACAGGGCTGGCGCAGAATCCTTAACGAGACCTCAGGCGAGGGCGATGATTGAGATCTGGCGGCCAGTGTCGATCCCGTGGTGGGTGGCGTAGCGGTGCGAGAAATAAAGGTCCGGGCGGGCATAGGTGGACTGGCCGACCTGTTCGATATTGTTGATCCCTGCTGCTTTCAGCCGGTCGTGGACGAAGCCGGGCAGATCAAAATGCTCGCGGGCAGCGCCTTCGGGGACATAGAAGCGGGAGGCGGCGTCGGGATGGCGGGCGATGACATCGCGGGCAAAATCCGGACCGACTTCATAGTCCTCGGAGAAAATGACCGGGCCGATGGCGGCAGTGATATGCGCCGGATCGGCGCCCAGTTGCTGCATGGCGGCGACGGTGTTGGCGATGACGCCGTCGACGGCGCCGCGCCAGCCGGCGTGGCAGGCACCGATGACGCCGGCCCGGGGGTCGGCGAAAAGGATGGGCGTGCAGTCGGCGGTGAGGATGCCGAGGGCTTGCCCGGACTGGTTGGTGACCAGGCCGTCGGCCTCGATTGATCCTGTCTCCGTCGTGCCTTCCAGCGTGACCACTTTAGCCGAATGGACCTGTTTGACAGTGTGCAGCTGGTCCGTGGCCAGCGCCAGCGCCTGCATGGCCAAGGCGCGGTTGGCCGTGGCATTTTCAGGGCTGTCACCCGTTCTGAACGAGACATTCAGGCTGGCGAACGTGCCTTCCGAAACGCCGCCCTGTCGGCCGAAGAAACCGTGGCGGATTGTTTCGAGGTTTTCGAGGCTACCGGCGGTTTCGAACGGCGCCGCTGCGGTTGCGCCAAACATGACCATGACCTTGAAGAGCTTGCCCATGGCATCCTCGCCGATCAACCGGTTGAGATCGGCCTTGATGCTTTCGGCGCGATCCGGGTTGGCCGCGGCCAGCTTTTGGGCGCGTTGGACAATGCCCAGTTCTGTGAGGACTTCCGCCTGTGTGCCGGCCAGATGCGCAAGGGCGCCTTCTTCGCGGGCAGCGTTGATCAGCGCTTCGAAATCGACGTGCGCGGTGAGGTCGGCTTCGCCGGGGCTGGCGAACGGGTCGGCGTAGGCGTGGTTCCTGACGGCCTGAAAGGTGTCGCCGGTCTGGGTGCTGGCGTAGCCGTAATCAAAGGCGATCATGCCACCGCCGCGCTTGTTGAGCACCCGGGCGAGGTCGCGGATGGTGGACTGGGCCAGCGGGTTGACCTCGAGGATTTCGCCGTCTTTCGGGTTGGTGATCGACGCGGGGACGGCATCGTCGGGCAGTGGCGTTTCGCCGAGTCCCCACACCAGCCGGTCGCCATCAAGCCCAATCATGCGTTCATGCCAGCGGCGGTTGGCAAACTGAAATTGCTTGATCGGGAGCGCGTCGAAAAATTCGTTGGCAATGACAATCACCGGGCTGCCGCCGGAGGAAAGGTCGGCGATTTCAGTGATCCAACGAGGCTGCCAGTCAGCGAGTTTTTGCTTTTGCAGGTCCATCAAAGCGGGGCTGGTTTCCAGCAACACAGGCGTCAGCGCCGCTCTTGCTTCCGGATCGCGGGCGATGACGCGCAGGGCGTCTGCCAACAATGTCCCGCGACCCGGGCCGAGTTCGATAAGATCGTATTTCGGTGGCCTGCCCATGACGTGCCAGTGGGTCAGCGCCCAGGCACCGACCAGTTCACCGAACATCTGGCTCACTTCCGGCGCGGTGACGAAATCGCCGCTGGCGCCTAGGGGGTCGCGGTTAATGTAATAGCCATCGCGCGGGTGAGTGAGGCAGAGGCGCATGTAGGTCGACAGGGACATGGGGCCCTGCGCGTGTATGTGAGTTCGTATCTGTTCAGCGAGGCTGAGTTCAGAACTCATTGCGCCGCCTGAGGGCATAGGCCATGAGCGCCAGTCCGCCCAACAACATGGGCAGCGACAGTATCATGCCCATGGTCAGCCAGCCGCCGAACAAGTAGCCCAGTTGGACATCAGGAATGCGGACGAACTCCACCAGGATGCGCGACGAGGCGTACACAATGGCAAAGATGCTTGTTGCCAGTCCGGGACGGCGCAAACCGAACCAGACATGGGTTACGAGGCGCAGGATGACGAACAGCAGAACGCCTTCCAGCGCGGCTTCGTAAAGCTGGCTGGGGTGGCGCGGAAGATCTCCTGCGCCTGGAAAAACCACGCCCCACGGCCAGGCGGTGACGCTGCCGTACAATTCGACGTTGATGAAATTGGAGACACGTCCAAGAAAGAGCCCGATCGGCACGACGCAGGCCAGTAGGTCCAGCGTGGTCAGAAAGTTTGCCCCCTTGGCGCGGCCGAAGATGTACATCACAAGTATCAGGCCGAGCATGCCGCCATGGAATGACATGCCGCCCTGCCAGACCTGGAGGGCGTCAAGCGGATTGGCGGCGAAATAGGCGGGGTTGTAGAACAGGACGTAGCCGAGCCGGCCGCCGAGAATGATGCCGATGACGGACCAGAAGGCAAAGTCGATGAACTCGGCCGAGGTGAAGGGCGGCTTGTTGGCGGGCCAAAGGCTGGGCTTTGAAAGCAGCGACAGTCCATAGAGAAGGCCCAATGCAACGCCGCCGAGATAGGCCAGCGCATACCAGCGGATGACCAAGGGGCCGATGGCGAAGGCAACCGGATCGATTTCGGGAAAGGGCACGCGCGGCTCCGCTGTTGGACCTTGGTAAGCGAGGAGGGAACTTGCGCATCGTGCGCGCTCTGGTCAAGCGGGGCGAGGATACCTAAATAGGGGCAACATGAAAATGAAGGCGAGGGCCGAAAAATGAGCAATCAGGGCAGCCGAATTCTCGACGATATCGGCCGTTTGATGAACGAAGCCGCGGGCGTCGCCGATGGCGTGCGCCGTGAGGTGGAAACCGTGGTGAAGTCGCAGATGGAGCGCGCGGTGGCCGATCTCGATCTGGTCAAACGAGAGGATTATGACGCGTTGCGCGAACTGGTGCAGGTGCAAAGCGAGGAATTGGCCCAGATGCGCAAGGAACTCGACGCGCTGAAACGGCGCAAGAAGACCAGTTAAGGCTTTGCTTGTTGGCGGCGGCGCGGATTGCTGCTAGCCTTTTGATGTTCACGTGACTGGCGATTTCAGATGGGCTGACCATCGGGGAGCGTGAACATGTGAGCCGATCGCCTGGGCGGCGGGATATTCCCGTTCAACTCCAAAAAAAGGGAGCCGCCCCATGGACGCGCACCGACGGCTTTTGGCCGAATCCGATTCTGATATTTTTTCCCACATCCGGGCCGAAGAACAGCGCCAGACCGATGGTCTGGAACTGATTCCTTCCGAGAACTACACTTATCCCGAGGTGCTGGCGGCGCTTGGATCAGTGCTGACTAACAAGTATTCCGAGCGCTATCCGGGCCGCCGCTACTATGGCGGGCAGGAACACACTGACGCGATCGAGACCATTGCGCGTGAGCGGGCGAAAGCGCTGTTTCGGGCCGAACATGCGAATGTGCAGCCGCTCAGCGGGTCGCCGATGAACCAGGCGGTCTATTTCGCCTTTCTGCAGCCGGGTGACACGATCCTCGCCATGGACCTCAGCCACGGCGGGCACCTGACGCATGGGGCGCCGGTGTCGCATATGGGCAAGGTGTTCAATTTCGTCCGCTACAAGACGGAAGCTGACGGATCGATCGATTTCGACAAGATGCGGGCGTTGGCCCTGGAACACCGGCCGCGCATGGTGCTGGCCGGGCATTCTTCCTATCCACGCGATCTGGATTATGCGGCGTTTCAAAGGATTGCGGACGAAGTGGAGGCGCTGAGTTTTGCCGACGTGTCGCACGTGGGCGGGCTCATCGCGGCGGACTGTCTCGCCAATCCGCTGGATGCCGGGTTCGACGTGATGACGACAACGACGCACAAGAGCCTGCGCGGCCCGCGCGGCGGGTTGATCCTGTGCAAGGCGGAACATGCCAAGGCGATCGATGCCTCTGTGTTTCCCGGGCTGCAGGGCGGGCCGCATATGAACCAGGTCACGGCTTCAGCGATCACGTTCAGGAAGGCGGCAACGGAAGAGTTTCGGGCCTATTCACAGCAAGTGCTTGTGAATGCGCGGGTGCTTGCTGACGAACTGAGCAATGCAGGGGCGCAGCTGATCACCGGTGGCACCAACAATCATCTGATGGTGATCGACACGATCAGGAGCTTCGGGCTCGACGGGCGGCGGGCCGAACAGGTGCTGGACCGGATCGGGATCACCACGAACAAGCAAGTGATCCCCGATGACCCCCTGCCGCCATTGCGGCCGAGCGGGGTGCGGCTGGGCACACCGGCCTGCACGACGCGGGGAATGAAAGAGGGCGACATGCGCCTGTTGGCCGGCTGGATGGATGAGGCGCTCAGATCGCCTGATGACGAGAGCCTGCTCGACAGGTTGGGGGAGCAGGTGCGGGCGCATTGCCGGCAGTTTCCGGTGCCCGGAATTGGAGCGGAATGAGCCTGTTGATAAGTGACATGGTTAACGGTGCGTTAACCATGTCGGGCTGATCATCCACAAGAGAAATCCGGTTCTGAAGCCACCTCTGGTGTGTGGTCTTGGGTGCCGGTGTAGGTTTGCAGCGAACGGTCGATTCGAAGGTGCTGCCTCCCGGCATTCGATCGGTCCTCGATGCGAAAAAGGCGTCGCGGCACAAGCCGCGGCAGGTGCAAACCTTACGTAAGGTCCTATTATCATGGCACTTCTTCTCTCAACGGAACCCGATCGCACCGTCCACCCTGTCGATATCATCGAGCATATCGCCTCGATCAACGACTGGATGTTTGAGCGTCAGGATGCTGACGAAATCTCCATTTCCGTGCGCGGCGGCTGGAGCGACTACCACGTGTCATTCAACTGGATGGACCATGTGGAATCGCTGCACCTGGCCAGCGCCTTCGACCTCAAGGTGCCCGAAGCGCGGCGCGCCGAAGTGCTGTCGCTGATCTCGCTGATCAACGAGCAAATGTGGATCGGGCATTTCGACATCTGGAACAAGGAAGGCGTGGTGCTGTTCCGGCACTCGCATCTTCTGTCGGGTGGTGCGGAAGTGTCGCCCCAGCAATGCGAGGCACTGCTGCGCACGGCGACGGATGCCTGTGACAATTACTATCAGGCGTTTCAGTTCGTGGTGTGGGCCGGCAAGTCGGCGCCCGAAGCGCTGAGCTTCGTCATGTTCGAGACTGCCGGCGAAGCCTGATGCTTTCATCTATCGGCAAGGTTGCGGTCGTTGGCCCGGGGAAAATGGCCATGGCGCTGGTGCGCGGCTGGCTGGCCTCCGGGTTTCCGGCCGACAATCTGGTGCTGGTGCATCCGTCTCCTTCAGAACGAACCCGCGAGTTTGCCGAGGATGTCGGTCTGCGGCTGACCGGGGAACTGGCAAAGGGTGAAGTGGACTTCATCATGCTTGCGGTGAAGCCGGCAATGATGATTGAGGTCATGCAGGGGCTGAAAGGCAAGATCACGCCGGAGACGGTGGTGTTTTCCGTCGCAGCGGGGATTTCGCTGACCAGGATGCAGGGGACGTTGGGCACCGGCCGGGTGATCCGAACCATGCCGAACACGCCTTCGCAGGTTGGCAAGGGCGTTACCGGCGTTGTGCCGGGACCGGGTGTCAGCGACGAGGATTGCGAAGCGGTCGATGCGCTTCTTTCGGCATCCGGGCTGGTGGTCTGGCTGGATGACGAAAGCCTGATCGATGCGCTCACCTCGCTCAGCGGGTCGGGCCCTGCCTATGTGTTCCACATGGTCGAGGCGATGGCAGCCGCGGGAGTGGCGCAGGGTCTACCTGAAGAGGCGGCGATGGCGCTGGCGCGGCAGACGGTGATCGGGGCGGCGGGCCTGATGGAAGCCGATCCGAGTGACGCCGGCACCTTGCGGGAGAATGTCACCTCGCCCAAGGGTGTGACCTATGAAGCGCTCAAGATCCTGATGGACAAAGAGACGGGCATGACCCCGCTCTTGACCCGGGCGATGTCGGCGGCCAAGAAGCGCTCAAAGGAATTGGGCGAATAGGTGGGGCCGCAGGCCATGAGTGACACGATCAGCTTTGACGATTTTCTGGCGGTGGATATCCGCGTCGGCACGATCGTGGAGGCGGCGCCGTTTCCTGAAGCGCGCAAGCCGGCGATCAAGATGATGATCGATTTTGGGGACGAGATCGGTGTCAAGAAAAGTTCGGCGCAGATCACAGTGCACTACACGCCCGAGGAACTGGTGGGGCGACAGGTAATGGCGGTGGTCAATTTCCCGCCGCGACAGATCGGGCCGGTCAGGTCCGAGGTGTTGACGCTGGGCTATGAAGACGAGAATGGCGCGATCGTGCTCGCGGCGATCGACAAGCCGGTGCCGAACGGGCGCAGGCTGATGTAACAGGCTCAGGCCTACTTGTTGCCATGCAGCTTCGAGGTCAGTGACAATTCGTCGAGGACCGGGCGGTCGGAGCTTTCCACCATTTCGACGAGGAACCTGCGAACCTGATTTGCGGCTTCCGGCGGCAGTTTTTCAAGTGCGGCGTTGATGCGGCTGGCTTGGGTCTCGGAGAGAGTCTTGAAATATTCGCGGCCCTTGGCGGTGGCAACCAGCAGACGCTGGCGGCGGTCGCTGGGGCCGGTGTGCTGTTCGATATAACCGTCGTCGATCAGCTGGCGCAGGACCCGGGCGAGGCTCTGCTTGGTGATCTTGAGGATGGACAGCAGATCGGCCACCGGCATGCCGGGGCGGATGTTGACGAAATAGAGCACGCGGTGGTGCGCGCGGCCAAAGCCGCGGCGGGCCAGCAACGCATCGGCGTCACCCACAAAGTCCCGATATGCAAAGAAAAACAGGCCCATGACATCCAGGGGCATCTGCTCGGCACCGGCCGATTTTGAATTTATGTCAGTGTTGTTGACATTTATTGGATTTGCTGTCATCGTGCCTTCATCGGTCGTGCGCCGCAGCACTTATCCCAAAGCCTTCTGGATTTGCCAAGTGCGGTGCGGTAGGTCAGGATCAATTGGTGGGATGAATTCCGGACCGGTTGCCGGTTCTTGCGAGTGGAGATGGAAATGGCTGGGCTAGCGATGGATCAGCGCGACGGTTGGATCTGGTACGATGGCGAATTCGTGCCCTGGAAGGACGCCAAGGTGCACGTTCTGACCCACGGTCTGCACTATGGGTCCTGCGTGTTCGAAGGCCAGCGCGCTTATGGCGGCGAGATTTTCAAGCTCACCGAACACAGCGAGCGGCTGATCAATTCCGGCAAGTTGCTGGATTTCAAGGTTCCCTATTCGGTTGAGGAACTGAACGCGGCCTGCCGCGAAGTTATTTCGCGCAACAATCTGGTTGATGCCTACATGCGGCCGGTGGCCTGGCGCGGTTCGGAAGAAATGGGCGTCCCGGCCCGCAATAATACGGTTCACGTGGCGATTGCTGCCTGGGAGTGGCCGAGCTACTTCACCCGTGAAGAGCGGCTGAAGGGCGCGCGGCTGACGATTTCCGACTGGCGCCGCCCGGACCCGAAAACCATTCCCTGCAAGTCGAAGGCCGCGGGGCTCTATATGATCTGCACGCTTTCCAAGCACGCGGCGATGGACAAGGGCTACACGGACTCGCTGATGCTCGACTATCGCGGGCTGGTGGCCGAGGCGACTGGTGCGAACGTGTTCTTTTACCGCGACGGCGAACTGCATACGCCGACCCCGGACTGTTTCCTCGACGGGATCACCCGGCGCACGATTATTGACCTGGCCAAAAAGCGCGGGATCAAGATCGTTGAACGGCAAATCAAGCCGGAAGAACTGGCTGAATTCGACGAGTGTTTCCTGACGGGCACGGCCGCCGAAGTGACCCCGGTGTCCGAGATCGACCAGTACAAGTTTACGCCGTCGACAATTTGTCAGGCGATGGTCGATGACTATATGTCTGCGGTTCAACCCAAAAAGGTCGCGGCCGAGTAAGTCCTCGCCGCTTCATTGGAGCGGCAAATGGACTTTCAAATCCTTCGGATCACTGCTGAAAACACCGACGTCCTCGACGCCATTGCCGAGGACGTTTTTGACGATGTCATCCGGCCTCACCTGCTTTCGGTCTATCTGGCCGACCCAAAGAATTTCTTCTTCGTAGCAATTGCTGACGGGGTGGTGATCGGGCAGGCGCGCGGCATGCATCATCTGCAACCGGATCGAGCGACTGAGCTCTACATCGACAATCTCGGGGTTACTCCGTCGCACCAGCGCAATGGCGTGGCGACGGCGTTGATGAAAGCGTTGATCGAGGCGGGTACAGGAGACGAGGTTGAGGATGTCTGGTTAGGCACCGAGCAGGACAATGATCAGGCGGTTGGGTTCTACCGGTCGATGGGGCTGCTTGAGACCAAAATGGTCATGTTCGCCAATTTCGTCGACGAGGACTGAGCCATAGCGTCAGATCAGCGGTGGGCCCTTGAGTTCGATGCGGAAACCCCATGGATCCAGAACGTAGGTCGCTTCGCCCATGCCGCGGGCGCCGCCGTGAATGGCTTCGCGTTCGATCTCGACGCCGTGCTTGGCGAAATGTTCGCGCAGTTGTTCGCGGGGGCAGTGCTGGATGTTGATGCAGATGTGGTCGACATTGCGCCCGCCCTTGACCTCCGGGATCGCGTACTCCGCTTCGGGCTTTGAAATATCGATCAGCACCAGCAGTTCGCTGCCGGCAAAGACCTGTTCCATGGCGAGTTGCGGGTAGGAATAACCGGGGCGGCAGCCGAGCACCTGGGTGTAGAAATGCATGGCCTTTTCCATGTCGCCGACGAGGATCACCACATGGTCCAGTCCGACCATCTGGAACGGCACGTCCGGCGTTTCGGCGAGAATTTTCGCCGCCATCTCAGTCAGTTCGCCCGCCATTCATTTCCTCCACTTTTCCTTTGCCGCATCATCGGCGGCGCGGGCTTCCACCCAGTTCTGACCTTCGGACGTTTCTTCCTTCTTCCAGAACGGCGCATCGGTCTTGAGCCAGTCCATGACGAAATTGGCCCCGTCGAACGCCGCCTGGCGATGTGCCGCGAGAGCCATGACCTGAACGATCGGTTCTCCCGGCAGCATGCGTCCGAAGCGATGAATAACGATAATATTGCGCAATTCAAAGCGTTTGATGGCTTGTTCGGCAAATCGTTCGATCTGCTTTTGAGCCAGGTCAGGATAATGTTCGAGAGTGAGGCTTTGCACGGGATCGCCGGGAGTTGAGCGGACCAACCCGGTGAAGGTCACGGCGGCGCCCATGCCCTCGGTGTCTGTCAGGAAGGCGTTGGTCTCGGCGCCGGGATCGAAGGGTTCTGCCTGCAGGCGGACGGTGACGGCCATATCAGCCGCCGGTCATCGGCGGGAAAAAGGCGACGGTTTCCGCCCCGTCCAGCGAAGCGTCGTGATCGACGATTTCTGAATCGAGGGCGACCTTGATGAGGTCGCGTTTTTCGAAGGCGAGCGCAAATCCCTCATCGGCGCTGGCCATCCAGTCCATCAGGTCGGCAACGGTGGTGACTTCGGCGGGGGGAGACACGGTTTCTTCACCCCGGTTCAGGCGCTCGCGAAGCCAGGCGAAATACAGGACCTTCATCGCACGGCTCCCTGAAGATGCGGCCAGGCGCCCCGCAGATATTCAATACCAGTCCATACGGTGAGGACGGCTGCGAGCCACAAAAGGCCGCTTGCCGCCAGCGCGAGCGTCGGGATCACGGGTGCCAGAATGACAGCGCCGATGGCGATCAATTGGGTGGTCGTCTTGTACTTGGCGAGCGTGCTGACGTGAATGACGATACCCTCGGACCCCAGATATTCGCGCAGGCCGGACACAAAGACCTCGCGGACGAGGATGGCGAGCGCCGGGGTGAGATCGAGCATCGACAGGCTGTGATCGAACGCAAGCGCCACGATCAATGCCGCAATCAGCAGCTTGTCGGCAATCGGGTCGAGCATTCGGCCGAGAGGGGAAATGTCATTGCTGCGCCGCGCCAGCCAGCCGTCCAGAAAGTCGGTCACTGCCGCCAGCACGTAGAGCGCAAAAGCCCAATAGCGGGCCAGTTCGCTGCCGGATAGCAGCAGCCAGACGATGACCGGAATGGCCAGAATGCGCAGAATGGTGAGCAGGTTGGGCAAGGACATGCGACCTATTTACGAGCGCGTGCGCGCAGGCGCAATGGCGGGCGGGCATGTTTCGTTCATTGGGGGTTTACCCTAAGCACACCTGCGACTGGATATTAACCGGCCTCGGTACATGGTGGCGCTTTGCTTACCGGCGGAGCGATTAGATGTCGGGCTGGGATCGTTACGAAAACGTCGTGGGCTTCAGCCCGGCGCGTCGTTCGCGTCGCCGCACTTTCAGGTTTCGGAC
Source organism: Devosia sp. (assembly GCA_017794705.1). Taxonomy (GTDB): domain Bacteria; phylum Pseudomonadota; class Alphaproteobacteria; order Rhizobiales; family Devosiaceae; genus IH3. Next base: position 2,995,877 of record CP051235.1, read on the forward strand.
CGTACTGGTGCTCTGTGCTGTGGGCAGTTTCCTCGTGGTTTACGCCCTCAGTGCCACATCCATGTGGCAGACGGTGCGCAGCGCATTCGAAACACCGGCATTGAGCGGTCAGTCAGAGCAGGTGGCAGCGCAAATGTTTTTCAGCTGCGGTGGCGGGCGCATGCCGACCTGCGTCATCGATGGCGACACGATCCGCCTGAACGGCACCTCCATCCGCATTGCTGACATCGACACGCCGGAAGTGTTCAGCCCGCAATGTTCTTCAGAACTGGAGCGGGGAAATCTGGCCACCCGGCGCATGGTGCAATTGCTGAGCGGCGGAGGTTTTGAGATGGTGCGCTACGATCATCGTGATGAAGATGTATATGGGCGCAAGTTGCGGGTGCTGGTGCGGGATGGCCAGTCGATCGGACAGATACTTGTCGCGGAGGGGCTCGCCCGGACGTGGGATGGCGCCCGCCACAGCTGGTGTTGAGCGTTACTTCTTCAGCAGGAAGTCCTTGGCCTCGTTGATGCGGGCGGCGAGATAGTTGGAACCGCCCTGATCCGGGTGCACCGCCTTGAGCAGGCGGTGGTAGGCGGCCTTGATTTCGGCGGCATTGGCGGTGGCACTGACGCCCAGGATCTCGCGGGCCTGCTGCTCGTCCATAGTACGGGGGCCGGATGCGCCTGTGTGGTCTGACTGCTCACCGGTGGTACCGCCGAAATATTCGCGCCAGCCATAGCGGTTGGCGTCGAGCCATGCCTCCAGCAGGGACAGGCTGTCGGCATCGTGGCTGACCTCGTTCAGCAATTGTCCGGTCTCTTCCTGTCCGAGGTCCCAAAGGTCCTGACCACGGAAGCTGCCGGCGAGGATCTCGCCCGCGATGTCGCCATTGTCGTGGTCGAGTTCCATCTCGAAATAGTGGCTGCGCACCTTTGAGGTGGCGCCTTCGGAGGGTTGCATGGCGTTAAAGTCGATGGGGCCGAGGCGGCCGCGCGACAGGATCGCGCCCCCCGCCAGGCCAAGCATGCTTGCGACCCCGACGCGGCCGGACAGGCCGAGAATCACAGCGAGCGCCATTGCGCCGCCGCCAAGTATCCAGCGCAGCGAACGGATCAGCTGCGCGATGTTTCCATTGAGGAACAGGTTGAGCATGTAGATGCCGAGAACGGCAACTACGGCGAAGACCAGGAACCAGACCATATCAGCGCAACTGCTCGAGCAGCATTCTGGCCGAGTTGCCAGGCTGCAGTTTGAGCGCCTCGCGACCCCCGCTGGCGTAGGCAGCGACGGCTTTCAAAAGGTCTGCCAACTGTTGCGGCGCGCGCGAGTCGAAGCGGGCATATGCGCCCTTGGTCAGCCGGGCAAATTCCCGGAAAGCGCGCTCGGCGCGGCCTTCATGACCCTCTTGAAAGATGAACATAGGGCAACCGAGCAGGCCGACTTCGCCGGCACGATGGGCAAGGCGGTCGACATCTTCTTCCATGGCGTCGCCGACATAGATGACCGCGTCGATCTTGCGCTTCTTCTGTTCCTTGCGGATGTGGGCGAAGACCTTGGCGATCTGGGTCTGGCCGCCACGGCATTGAATGCCGGTCATCAGGTTGGCCATGGCTTTGGCGTCGGAGACCCATTTGGAGGCCTGGCATTCGCCAAAACCACGGAAGTAGAGCAGTTGCACGTCCAGACCGCCGGTCTTGGCGACGGTCTCAAACATCTGTGCCTGCAGCGAACAGGCCAGATCCCAGGTGGGCTGGCGGCTCATGGTGGCGTCCAGCGCGAAGAGCAGGCGACCGCGACCGGAGCCATCGCGCTTGCCCATCTGTTTGACCTGCTTGACGAAGGCCGCAATGTCACCGCTCGATGAAGTCTCCTCCACCGGTGCATTGTCGGGCCGTGATTTCAGGTCCTTGCTGGTCAAGCCACCATCCTCTGCTCAAGCGAATATGTGATTTGGCGCGGTTGCCTGCAAGTGCGGCAGGTTCACATCAGCGGCATGTCCGGCGCGGGGGCTCAATCGGGGCGGTTGAAATGATCGTAGATCAATTGCGCCATGGCGCCGGAAACGCCAGGAACGGCGCTGAGATCGGCGAGAGCCGCGCGTGAAACGGCCTTGGCCGAGCCGAAGTGGTTGAGCAGGGCGCGCTTGCGGGTGGGGCCGATGCCTGCAATCTCGTCGAGCGGGTTCTTGACCATGTCCTTCTTGCGGCGGGCGCGATGGGTGCCGATGGCGAAACGATGGGCTTCATCGCGCAGGCGCTGGACGTAGTAGAGCACGGGATCGCGGGCGGGGAGCATGAAGGGTTCGCGACCGGCCATGAAGAAGGTCTCGCGGCCGGCATTGCGCTCCTCACCCTTGGCAATGCCGATGAGGGTGATGTCGCGGGGCAGGTCGAGTTCGTCCACCACGGCTTGGGCCGCGCTGAGCTGACCCTTGCCGCCGTCGATGAGCAGTACATCGGGCCATTCCGGCATGCCGCCAGCCTCGACCTGGGCGGCATCGGCGTCCGGATCGCTTTCTTTGGCCAACCGGGAGAGGCGGCGGGTCAGGACCTCGGTCATCATGCCGAAATCGTCGCCGGGCGTGAGGTCCTCGGATTTGATGTTGAAGGTGCGGTAGTGCTTCTTGCTCAGCCCGTCCGGTCCGGCAACGACCATGGCGCCCACAGCGTTGGTGCCCTGGATGTGGGAGTTGTCGAAGGTTTCGATGCGGCGGGGCGGGCTTTCCAGCCCGAAGGTCTCGGCCATGCCTTCAAGCAATTGTTTCTGGCTGGCGGTTTCGGCAAGTTGCCGGCCCAAAGCCTCGCGGGCGTTGGTGCGGGCGTGTTCGACCAGTTCACGCTTTTCGCCCCGCTGGGGCACCAGCACCTCCACCTTGCGGCCCAGCCGCGCTGAGAGGGCTTCAGCCACCAGTTCGCGGTCGTCGAAATCGTGCGAGATCAGCACCTGCCGGGGCGGCGTGCGGGCCTCGTAAAACTGGCTGAGGAAAGAGCCGAGCACTTCACCTTCGCTCAAAGAGGCGTCGGCGCGGGGGCGGAAGGCGTGGTTGCCCCAATTCTGATGGGCGCGGAAGAAGAATACCTGTACGCAGAACTGGCCCGCTTCCTGATGGACGGCAAAGACATCGGCTTCCTCGACAGTCTGGGCGACCATGTCACCCTGGCTCTGGATCAGAGCGAGTGCCCCCAGCCGGTCGCGCAGCATGGCGGCGCGTTCGAAATCCAGCGATTCTGCTGCAGCGTTCATTTCTTCCGAGAGATGCTTTTGAACGGCATTGGACTTGCCTGAGAGGAAGTCATGCGCTTCCTGGACCAGTTCCTGATAATCGGCGATCGAAATCTCGCCAGTGCAGGGCGCGGCGCAGCGCTTGATCTGGTGTTGCAGGCACGGTCGGGTGCGGGCGGCATAGAAGCTGTCTGTGCAGTTGCGCAAAAGAAAGGCTTTTTGCAGGGCGGCGATGGTGCGTTCGACGGCGGTGGCCGAGGCGAAAGGGCCGAAGTAGTGCCCCTGTTTGCGGCGGGTGCCGCGGTGTTTGAGGATTTGCGGCGCTTCGTGCTCTGTCGAAATCAGAATGTAGGGGAAGCTCTTGTCGTCACGCAGCAGCACGTTGTAGCGCGGCTTGAGACGCTTGATCAGATTGGCTTCCAGCAGCAGGGCTTCGGCTTCTGTCTCGGTTCGCACGAATTCCATGGTGTGCGTGGCCGCAATCATGCGCTGGATGCGGTAGGGATTGGCGTCGGGCCGGGTGTAGTTGGTGACGCGGGCCTTCAGATTCCGAGCTTTGCCGACATAGACCACGTTGCCGGCGGCATCGATCATCCGGTAGACGCCGGGCGCCGAGGGCAGGGTCCGCACGAATTTGCGGATTACCTCGTGGCCATGTTCGAGGGTGGTTTCACTCATCGGGGCGGTCAGTCTTGTGCCGGCGTCAAGCCGCCGTGGCCGCGCCACTCAAGATGTTCGCCGCCGTCGAGCGCCAGCATCTGCCCGGTCATTGAAGGCGTGTCGAGGATGAAGCTGATGCCTTTTGCGATCTCATCCGGGCCGGCGTTGGTCTGAAGCGGCAAATCGTCGACGGACTTGTCGAATTCGGCCTGGCTCTGGCGACTGTTGGGCAAAACCGGGCCGGGGCCAATTGCGTTGACGCGAATGCGGGGGGCGAGGGATTGGGCCAACGTGCGGGTGGCCGTCCACAGGACGGATTTTGACAGGTTATAGGAAAAATAGGCCGGACGATCGCGCAGGACCCGCTCGTCGATCATGTTGATGATATTGCCCTTGCGGTCAGTTGGCAGTTGCCGGGCGAAATCGCGGGCGAGGAACATGGGTGCCTTGGCGTGCAGGGCGAAATGGGCGTCCCAGAGGTCCTCGTTCATGGTCTCGGCGCTGTCCGGCTCAAATATCGATGCGTTGTTGATTAGCACCGTCAGGGGTCCGAAAATGGCAGCAGCCTCGGCGATGAGGTTCGCGCGGGCGGTGTTGTCCGTGAGGTTCGTCTGCACGGCGGCCGCCTGACCACCGTCAGCCGTGATTTGCCTGACAAGTTCATTCGCGTCATCTGTGGACTGATTGTGATGCACAATCACTGCCGTGCCGTGCCGCGCCAGGTGGCGGGCCATGGCAGCGCCGATGCGGTTGGCCGCGCCTGTGATGAGGGCAATTTCAGTCATGTCAGGACCCGGGTTTTGCGTCAGCACTTCAGCCCGGCAGTCCTCCGCCGAGCGCCACATAGAGGTAGCCAATGTAGACGGCGCACAGCAAGACCCCCACCGGCCAGTAGAGCGGCTTGCGTGCGTAGGCAAAGATCGTGAGCAGCGCCGCCGCCGCGAGCATCAGCCACATGTCGAGTGTGAAAAGGGCCGGGTCGATGGTCAGCGGTGTGATGACGGTGACGAGGCCCAGAATGCCCAGAATATTGAAAATGTTGGAGCCGATGATGTTGCCGATGGCGACCCCGGCGCTGCCGCGCACGCTGGCGGCGAGGGTAGCTGCGACTTCGGGAAGCGTGGTGCCGAGGGCAACGATGGTTGTGCCAACTGCGGTCTCTGCGAGGCCAAACATGCCCGCAATGGCAAGCGCGCCGTCAACCGTCAACTGGCCGCCAAAGAACAGGCCGCCGAGACCCAGGGCGAGGAAAATCAAGGCGCGCGGGACCGTCATGGTGCCGGCCGCGTCGTGATCGATGTGCGGAGCTTCGGCACGGCCCTGGCGGGCGGCGTTGAGCGAATAGAGAAGATAGATCACCAAGAGGGCGAGGAAGACCAGGCCGTCGATCCAGTTGAGGGTGCCGTCCAGCGCCAGCAGAATCAGAATCAGCGTCATGCCGAGCATGAAGCTGGAGGACCGGCGGATGCCCGGTTCCGTCATCTGGACAGCCGCGAACAGGGCCGGCAGACCGAGCACCACCATGGCGTTGGCGATGTTGGACCCTACGACATTGCCGACCGAAATGTCGGAAGAGCCTTTGAGGGCGGCTTCAAGGGACACGAAGAGTTCGGGTGCAGAGGTGCCCATGGAAATGATGGTGAGACCCACCACGATCTCGGGAACACCAAGTCGGCGGGCAATGGCCACGCCTCCACGCACCAAGGCGTCGCCTGCAACGGTCAGCAGGACCAGACCTGCGATGAGGGTGGCGAAGGCGAGCATGAGAACCTTTGGCTTTTGGACTTAAGTCGGTGAGGAACAAGCGAAATACAAGAGGTATCCGGTTATTGTTGTGATCCAATTTGCGCAAGTCGCTTTATCGGGGATTGGGGTGCGGATAGGCTTGATCAGGGAGAAGCGCCGATGATGACCAACACGCACATGCTGGTGGCGGCGGCGGCTACGGGCCGGCCGCAGTTGCGGTGGTGGCATCTGACGCTGGCGTGGCTGGGCGGTATCGTTCCAGATCTCAATATTTTCGTGATGATCGCCTGGGCGCGGATATCCCGGTTCACCGGCAACATGTGGCGGGAGCCGGAGGGCCTTTACTGGCAGCAGCCCTGGCAGACGTACTCGGCAATTCTCAATTCCATGCCGCTGTGGGCGGCGGGACTGGGCGTTGGATACTGGCTTTTCCGCGCTTCCGAGAAATTGAAGGAGTGGGGCCGTGGGCTGATGATCCTGTGCGGCGGGTGCCTTTTGCATGTGAAGATGGATTTCCCGGTGCACACCGATGACGCGCATGTGCATTTCTGGCCCCTCTCCGAATGGCGATTTCACGGGCCGGTTTCCTACTATCGCGGGTCTCAGTTTGGCGACGTTGTCGGCACGATTGAACTGGTCCTCGGGGTGGGGCTGGCGGCGTTCATCATATTCAGGTTTCCGCAGTGGCCAATGCGGCTGATGGCGCTGCTGCTCGTCGCGCCTTATTTCCTCCGGGTCGGGCGGCTGTTTTTCTAGTCGCTTTCTTCCTTTGCCGAAAAGACGATCGGGAAAGTCTCGATCCCGCCCGCGGCGTCGCATTCGCCCTTGTAGGCATACTCGAGCATTTTGAAACTGTAGCCGGTCCATTGCCAGCGGCCGAAGCTGCCGCAATCGCCAATGCCCCGGCCCTTGTAGAAGGCGGTCAGCACCCCGGTTTGCGGGTCATAGTCGGGATTGACGAGGAAGGCGGTTCCAGACCAGCCGAGGGTGTCGGTGTACTCTGCAAAGAAGCGCTGGGACAGCCAGTCTTCCTGCTGTGTCCAGACCGTGTAGATGAAATTGTAGGCGCCAGCCGAGCAGGGCAGGAACCAGATCCTGCCGCTTTCGATTTCAGCCTCAATCACTTCGTCGGCATGCGGCAGGACTTCGAAGGGCTCGCATTCGCCGCCCGAGAGGTGCCGGCGCAGCAACTCAGCAGGAATGCTGGCGGGGTGTGAGGCGCTGACAGGGGTCAACCCGGCCGGTGCCGGACCGGTGACCCGCTCAGCGCCGACGCGGCGCTGCTGTTCGTCGATCCACAAAAGAGCCGCGGTGAGACCGCGCAGGGAAAACGTGGCCGTGCGGCTTTCCCCGGCCTCATCGGCGAACATGACGCGCAGGCTGTCGCCCGGCCCCATGGCGTCGAAAAGCGACTGGGCCGGATCGTTCATGAAGTAGAACTCATTGATCGAGCCGAAGGCGCCGGCTTCATAGGGCGGAGAGAAGCTGAATGGCGTGTTGTCGACGGTGACGTCAAACCGTTCGTTCAGACCCGGCATGGCTGCCACTGCGGTGAACGACAGTTCCCAATAGGGCGACTCAGCGGGGCGGCCGACCCGGAAAATGTAGTCGGCATCCACGCCAGCGGTTGAGTCGGTATTGTCGTAGGCCAGCGCCGAACAATAGCCATCGGTGCGGCAGGCGGCCAGCCAATCCTGGAAATAGCGGCGGGTTTCCTGCGCTGCGGCGGTTTGCCAGGGCAGGATCACGACCAGAAAGCAGAAGGTGATCAGGCGTTTCAACTGTGGACCTCTACATGCAATTCGCTGTTCTGTTTGGCCATGATAAGCTAAACAAATGAGGCGAGGGGAAGTCTTTGGGCTTTCTGCAACAAAGGGGAGTATGAATAATGGAATCTCTTGTTCCGATAATTGTTCAGCTTGTTGCCGGTGCAATTGGCGGTGGCGCGCTGGGGCAGCTTGTGAAGAATGTCAACCTCGGCACGGTGGGCAATATCATCGCCGGGGCGATCGGGGGTGTCGGCGGCACCTGGCTGGCAACGATGATACCCGGGCTGGACGGACTTGTGTCCGGGGCGGCCCAGGTTGCGGCAGACGGTGGTGCCGAGGCGATGAGCGGGCTTGATATGGGGGCGCTGGTCGGGCAGGGCGCGACCGGGCTTGTCGGCGGCGGGCTGCTGACGGCGATTGCCGGTCTGATCAAGAACTCGATGGGCGGCAGCAACAGCTGAGCCGACATTCCACGTAGACCGGGCGTCCCGGTATGATGCCGGGGCGCTTTTTGTTGTTTGAGTGATGTCATGACCGCTGAAACTTCCCCAGACTCCGCGGCCGGCAACAGCCGGGGCATTCTGCTGGCGGTGATTGCGATGCTGGTTTTCGGGCTGCAGGATGCTGTCGCCAAGATGCTGGTGCAGGACTATTCGCCGTTCCAGATCTCGATGATGCGGTTCTGGGCCTTTGCGGCGGTGGCCTTGTTCATGGTCAGCCGCAAGGCGCCGCTGTCGCAGGCGTTCAAATCGGCGTCGCCGCGGCTGCAGATATTCCGGGCGGCGCTGCTGATCGCCGACATCTGGATGTTCGCCTTTGCGGTGAAGACCGTGCCGCTGGGCGAACTGGCGGCGATCTCGCTGATCTATCCCTTGTTGGTGACCCTGCTGGCTGTGATCTTTCTGGGCGAAAGAGTCGGCGTGTTCCGGGTAGCGGCGGTGGTTTCCGGCTTTTGCGGCGCGCTGCTGATTGTTCGGCCGGGAGGAATACCGCTCGACTGGGGTGTGCTGTTCGCCGTGCTGTCCGCGGCGTTCTACGCGGGCTATATCGTTTGTACGCGGATGGTGGCGCAGCAGGATTCGACCGCCACAAGCATGGTCTATGTCGGGGTGGTGGGGCTGGTGATGACCTCGGCGGTTGGCGTGTTCTTCTTCGAGCCGATGGACATGAACGGGCTGTTGCTGCTGGCGGTGATCATGGCGACAACGATTGCGGCGCATACGCTGATGATGGAGGCGCTGAGACATGCGCCGGCGAGTGTGTTGCAGCCGTTCAGCTATCTGGGCCTGCCGTGGGCGATCGTTCTGAGTTTTGTGCTGTTCGGTCACCTGATCGATCCGATCTCGCTGCTTGGCGCGGTGATCGTCGCGGGGGCCGGACTGGTGGTCTGGGCACGGGAGCGGCAGCGCAAGGTGAAAATCCCCAAGACGGTGTCGCCGACCCACTGAGGTCAGCTTGCGAGCAGTGCATGGACCCGTTCCCTGAGGACGGGCAAAAGGTCGGTTTCGAACCAGGGGTTCTTTTTCTGCCAGCCCTGGGTACGCCAGCTGGGGTGGGGCAGCGGCAGGTAGTTCTCGGGCAGATAATCCGAAAAGCGGGAGACTGTTTCGGTGAGGGTCTTGCCGCGTCGCTTGCCGAGATAGCGGGCCTGGGCGTACTGGCCGATCAATAATGTGAGCTGGATTTCGGGCAGTTCTGCCGCGAGCGGCGGGTGCCAGAGCGGGGCGCATTCGGGGCGGGGCGGCTGATCTCCGCCGTTCGGGAGGACGCCGGGATAACAGAAGCCCATGGGCATGATGGCGACGCGGCGCTCGTCGTAGAAGGTTTCCTTGTCGAGTTGAAGCCAGTCGCGGAGGCGGTCACCGGAGCGGTCATTCCAGGGGATGCCGCTTTCGTGGACTTTCGTGCCGGGCGCCTGGCCGATGATCATGAGTTTTGCCGAGGATGCGGCGCGGACGATGGGGCGCGGGCCGAGCGGGAGATGGGCGGCGCAGACCGTGCAGGCGCGGATATCCTTGAGGAGGGACTGCAAAGTCATCGCCGGAAGCGCCCGACGAGTGCCAGCGTGCCACCGACCAAAAGCAGGACGAACCCGAGAACAAGACCGATACCGGCGAGGGGCAGGCTGAACATGTAGATCAGGCCCTGGGTGGTATTGAGGGTGGCGTCAGGTGACGAGATCATTGCGATCGGGATGAACGACAGGGCGGTGAGGATCACGCCGGAAATCAGCGTGATGCGGGCCCAGCTGCGGGACTTTTCACCTGCCATTGTTCTCCCCTTTCGGGCTGCAGATTACACGCAAATTCAGGGGCGGGAAGAGGACCGGGCAACCAATCGCGGGGTTGTGCGTTGAGGAAGGAGCAGGGTTGCGCGTGGCGCGTCCGGAACGAGAAAGGGAAATCCTCATGAAAAAACTAGCAGCAGCATTTGTCATTCTGACCGGCGCCCTGGCGCTGGCCGGGTGCTCGGCGACCGAGCGCGGAGCGGCCTTTGGCGCGGCGACCGGCGCCGTGATCGGCGGAGCCACCACCGGCACCGTGCAGGGCGCGGCGATCGGCGCCGGCATCGGCGGCGTGACCGGCGCTCTTATCGGCCGGGTCGGCGACAGCGAGACCCGCTGCGTCTACGAATATCCGAACGGCGACCGCTACATCGCGGACTGCCCGGTCGGGTGATTTGAAGCGATAGATTTGAGAATTTGAACCGCGGGGTTTCGGCTCCGCGGTTTCTCTTTTTTGTCTCGCTTTGTTTTGTCTCACGGCGCGCACCGTTGCGGGCATGACGGCGCTAAAGCCGCGCCTATGCCCTCCACTGCGCCTCCGACGGGGCGGCGAAATTGTTCGCCCATAGCCCTGCGAGCGCAGCTCTCCGGGCGTTCTTCCCTTCAATCGGTCCACCGGACCGATTGATCCCGTCGAAGACGGGCCGGTCATCACTCCTCGCTTTCTTGGTGGTCTCGCTGTCGAACCGTGCAACCGGTTTCCACTTTCACTGACAGCGCTCCGGTTGCTCGTCCCGTTCCTTGCTGGCGAATGAACCGTTTGGGTCGTGGCTGCGTCTGAGGAGGTAACTGAACCTCTTGAGACTGCTCCGATGACCCGCCCTTTCAAAAAGCTGTTTTCGCTCCTGCCCGAGATTGCGCTTCTGATTGTCATCTTCAGTACTGGTCACTCACAGGCGGGGACGTCGCGGGTGAGTTCGCTGTTGATGGGGATGCAGGTTACGGCGGTTGATGTCGTGCCGTCTTTTACGCCACAAGCCTGATCGAGGCACAGCATTCCTCCATCCTCCAGCGTCATACTCGGGCTCGACCCGAGTATCCATGAAGCGGTGCCCCGAGATGGGGGTTCATGATTGTTACGAACGTCTGCGGCTTGTGCCAGCTCATCATGGACCCTCGGGTCAAGCCCGAGGGTGACGCGAGAAATTGAGGCAGCCGTGAGTGCCACACGGGAACTCCTGTGGTTTTGGAAGAATAGAGCGGGCGCGGGGCGATGGGTGCCTCGATCCTTATGTAGTTATGAGGCGCTCAACGCCCCGCGCAACCGGGGTTTGTGGTTTATGACGATCAGGCCGGGGCCCTCCGGAGCCCCGCGGCTGCACCATGCCCTTGTTCTGTCCAGTTGCCGGACTCTAGACCGACTTCCCGGACGGGCATTTCTTTTAGTCAGTCAGTCGAACCGAATAACCGGTTCCCACTTTTTCTGACTGACCTCCTGAATCACGAGCCAAAACAAACGCCCGTGAAGCGTCCTATGCTTACCCCCTGGCCGAGGGCTACCTGACCGGTTTCACCTGGAGAACGGCGACCCGAACCCCACACCGGCCCGATTCTGCTGACCGTTCGTCGCGACCACGCTCAGTGCAGAACCGTGATTGGGAGTATGCAGGAGGAATTTGGAGCGGGGATAACTTTCAAGCGTTCGGCGAGGCCGGGGAGAATGTCCGGTGGACATTCGAGAGCGCAGAAAGGCCATGAGAGCTGCGCTCGAATGGCTCCGGCGGCGGGGATCGCACTGGCTTTGGAAATAGAAAATTTTATATATGCTGTGAGCAGTGGTTCTGAATTTCAAAGGTTGATTCGTTGAAGTGCATTAGCTTGTTTTCCGGTGCAGGCGGACTGGATGTTGGCGCCACCCTCGCAGGAGCAAAAATCGTGGCCTGCATAGAAAACGATCACGATTCGGCCGCCACGTTGAGACTAAACGCCGAAGTTCGAGAATGGAAAGTCATCGAAAAAGACATCCGGCAAGTTGAGTTCTCCAATTGGATAGACGGCAAGGATGCAATTTTGATTGGGGGGCCACCTTGTCAACCTTTCTCCAAGAACGGTTATTGGGTTAAAAATGACAATCGTCTGATTGAAGACGACCCCAGAAACATGCTGGGCCAGTACCTGCGCGCAGTAAGTGAGTTGCGGCCTAGGGGATTTCTCTTCGAGAATGTGGAAAGCATAAGACACCCAACAAATCGGCCTGCTTTCGAGAAGTTTGTAGGTACAGCCGAACAGCTTGGTTACGCTTGCACGGTATTTCATGCCAATTCCGCTGACTTTGGAGTGCCTCAGAAACGAAAGAGAGTTTTCGTTTTCGGCGTTAGAGGCGCAAAAAATGGAATCTCTGTGCCACATCGAACACATGCGGATCCTGCGAAACCTGATCTCTTAAATGGCTTCAAACCCTACGAGGGTGTCGGAGAGTTCATCGCAAAGTATGACCAAGAGAAATTTGCGGAGCCACAAGAAGATGCGAGCAAAGGAACGTATTATAAAGAATTAATTCATGTCCCGGCGGGCAAGAATTATATCGCTTTGTCAAAGTTAGAAAATTACGACGGTCGTACATTTCGCGCTGGAGGACGGTTCTGGAATTTTTTACATAAGTTGCACCCTGATCAACTGTCAATAACGATCGCAGCCCAACCTGGCCCGTGGGTGGGGCCATTTCACTGGAAGAATCGTAGACTCCGCGCCCCAGAGATCGCAGCTATTCAGACATTTCCGGAGAATTACAAATTTTTTGGAAACAGACGCTCTATTCAGAAGCAGATTGGAAATGCAGTCCCAGTACTATTGGGTGAAAGAATGGTGAAACATTTATTAGAGAATTTGTGATGCCGTTTGAAAATTCACTTTTATACTACTTCGTTAGAGATGCGCTAAGGCCCTATTCGGAAGACTTTCGAATGCTGAGCCGCAATAATCCCACGAAATTCATCCTGAATGGTGTGCGATTTTCAACTCACGTTTCTTACGTCCACGACTCTGGCAACACTCGCGAAAATGACGACGAGGTTCGTATTCAAATTGGTCGTCGGCATATCGAAGAGCAACGTGAAAATGCCAAAGATGGCGTGCATGTTGCCTTCTTGGGTTTCTTTGAAGGCGGGAACACTTTTATCGCTTGGGACCCGCGACATGTTTTCTCGCTTGAGGCAAAGAAAGTTGTGTCGGTTTATGGTCGTCAATCTCAACTTGATACGGTGGATGTTAGGCGCGCAGCAGTTCACCAATTTCGTGCAATGTTATTGGGGGAGCAAAGTTTTGCCATTGCTTTGCCGACTGAGGCGTTGGGCTTCTATCTCGAAAATGTGGAACGTTTTCATCGATTGCCGAGCGAAGAGGCCATTGTTCGACTGATGGATGGTCATCAAGGTTCATTCGAGGCAGAACTGGTTGGGACAGAAGGGGAGTTTGACGTTGAAGCAAATGGAGTGAGGGAGCGATTCACATTTACTCGGAAAGCGTACCCGAGAGACCCAAAGTTCAAAAAATGGGTTTTGGATGCCTATGAAAAAACTTGTTGTGTTTGTGGTAGGCAACTCGGGGTCGTGCAAGCTGCGCATATTGTCCCTCATTCTGAAGAGAACTCCGCGAACAGCGTTCAGAATGGCTTGGCCATGTGCATAGAGCACCACAGACTTTATGATGATGCATTACTTTTGCCCGGGCCTGGACAAGAGTTGGTGTTCAATCCACAGCGTGCTGCCTACTTGACTCAAACTCAGCAGAGCAGAGGTTTAGACGAAATTGAGTTACTTCATGGAAGGAAATTCAGCGTGCCGCCTGAAGCAGGTAAGCAACCCAAAGACGAATATCTCGCAAGGGGTCTCCAACTCCGAATGGGTTAAGAAGCTTGGCGAATTGCTCGTCAACGTGGAGCAGGCGGAGCAGGAACTATCATATGAAACGACTGATGGGTCTGAAGCAGCACGAAAACTAACCGGCTCGTATTACACCCCGCTGGATGTCGCCCGGCACTTTTGGAACGAACATTTTTCTTCAAGAAAAATAACGTCGTCGGCAAAAGCACATGAGTTTATTTCAGGAAATGTATTCGTCGAGCCATCGGCAGGCTCGGGAATACTTATTTTTTCTCTGATTGAAAAGCTTGCTTGTCTTGGCGTCGGCCCGAAATCTGTGGCTCAGATTAACATTAACGTTGTAGACATCAATGCGGGTGCCTTGAACTTTATATACTCGAAGCTGAACGAACTCGAGGATTTTTCTGGCTGTAAGTTCGAATCGGTCAAGTATATAAATTCGGACTTTCTGAAACTGAAGCTTCCCAGTACCGACCTCCCGATTATGGTTTTTGGAAATCCGCCGTTCGTCAAGAACGATCAACTGATCTCCGTTTGGTCCAACTCCTTCGCCGACTTCCTTGAAGCATCAATCGAAATTGCCGGAGTTGATGGGGCTGTTCAACTAATATTGCCACTGTCGATAAATTTTGGGCGAAACTACTCTGCTCTTCGAGAAAATATACGACGCAGACAGTATGAAGTGAGGATTTCTAGTTTTGATAATATTCCCGATACGCTTTTCAAGTCGGGGAAACCAATGCACACAAACTCAAATAAGGCAAACAGTCAAAGGTGCTCGATCATATGTCTGCTTCCCTCAGATAGTTATTCACTATCAGTGTCACCATTGCATCGCTGGTCGAGAAAAGAGCGGACCGAGTTTCTTAATAGAAGCGTGGGGTACTTCGAAGGCACAACGTATTCGTTAGACGATCAATTCCCTCGGATTCAAAGTGATCGCATCGTTAGGTACCTAAAAGCTGCGGAATGCGCGTCAGAAAGAGTTTCTGATTGGATTTCCCAGTCGGGGGAGCATTCACTTTTCATTTCTAATGTCGCCCGCAATTTTATTGGCATTCGAGATGGCAAATCGGGGTCCAGCCACGAACTAAAGTTCGAAACTAGATCGCGGTTTCTCGCTGCTTTTTTGATTTTTTCATCTGACTTGTATTTTGATTACTGGTTGACCGTGGGAGATGGATTCCACGTCACGAAGGCGAACTTGATGGGTTTTCCTGTCGCTAAATCCCTGTCTGACCGACTTGAAGCTGGTCAACCGATTGCGGAGTATTACTGGAGGGCCAAGGAAAAATTTGCAAAAACCAAGAAGAACGCCGGAAAAAGTGTGAAGTCATTCGATTTTTCTGGCGAAATGCCTACCCTCTACGAATGATACTGGAACTTGAATTCGAGGCTAGCTCCCGCTGCGCTTCACTTAATTTGCGAGTGGCCCGCGCCTCAGGATGAGGGCTGAAGTGTGCCGCTACTCGCCCAGATGAAAGTCGAGGCTGTCGAGTTCCATTTCCTTGAGCCTCTTAATTTCATCCCGCAGCCGCGCCGCTGCGCCATTCAAGCATAGCTCTCATGGCCTTCTCACCTAAATCAGTCCACCGGACTGATTTTGCCTTCGGCACGGATCGAAGTTTCATAAATTCGAACCCGCTATTCGCCGAGGTGGGAATCCAGGCTGTCCGCCTCTCGACCATAGGTCTCGTGGCCTTCTCGCCCAAAATCGATTCACTGGATCGATTTTGCGGACATTCTGTACGCCGGTTCGAAGTCCATCACCTTCCGTTCACTCGATCCCGCCGTCGAGGACGTCGAGCTCGAGTTCTTTCAACCGTTTAATCTCATCCCGCAACCTTGCCGCCTTCTCAAACTCAAGATTCGTCGCCGCCTCGCGCATGTCATTCTCCAGCCCCTTGATGGTGGCGGCGAGGTTGTTGCCGATGCGGTTGGCTTCCTTGCCGTCTTTGCCTTTGCCGATCGATACGGTGACGTGGTCGCGTTCGTAGACTGAGTCCACGATGTCCTTGATGTTGGACTTGATGGACTGCGGGGTGATGCCGTGTTCCTGGTTGTAGGCGACCTGTTTTTCGCGACGGCGGTCGGTTTCGGCGAGGGCGCGTTCCATCGAGCCGGTGATGTGATCGGCGTAGAGGATGACGCGGCCGTCGACGTTGCGGGCTGCTCGTCCAATTGTCTGGATCAGGCTGGTTTCGGACCTGAGGAAGCCTTCCTTGTCGGCATCGAGAATGGCGACCAGGGCGCATTCGGGAATGTCGAGGCCTTCACGCAGCAGGTTGATGCCGATGAGCACGTCGAAGGCGCCGAGGCGGAGATCGCGGATGATCTCGATGCGCTCGATCGTGTCGACGTCCGAATGCATGTAGCGTACGCGGATGCCCTGTTCGTGCATATATTCGGTGAGGTCTTCGGCCATCTTCTTGGTGAGCGTGGTCAAAAGGGTGCGGTAGCCTTGTTTGGCGACCTTGCGGACCTCGTCGATGACATCGTCGACCTGGGTGGAGGCCGGGCGGATCTCGACCGGGGGGTCCGTCAAGCCAGTAGGGCGGATGACCTGTTCGGCGAAGACGCCGCCGGTCTGGTCCATTTCCCATGAGCCGGGGGTGGCCGAGACATAGACCGACTGCGGGCGCATGGCGTTCCATTCCTCGAAGCGCAGGGGGCGATTGTCCATGCAGGAGGGCAGGCGGAAGCCATATTCGGCCAGGGTCGCCTTGCGGCGGAAGTCGCCGCGGTACATGGCGCCGAGCTGGCCGACGGTGACGTGGCTTTCGTCGATGAAGACGAGGGCATTGTCGGGCAGATATTCGAACAGCGTCGGGGGCGGTTCGCCGGGCAGGCGGCCGGTGAGATAGCGCGAGTAGTTTTCAATGCCGGCGCAGGAGCCGGTCGCCTCCATCATTTCGAGATCGAAAGTGGTGCGCTGTTCGAGCCGCTGGGCCTCGAGGAAGCGGCCGGCAGTGTTGAGCTCTTCGAGGCGGCCCTTCAACTCGGTCTTGATGCTTTTCATCGCCTGATTGAGGGTGGGGCGCGGGGTGACATAGTGGGAATTGGCGTAGATGCGGACGGTTTTCAGCGTCTCGTATTTCTTGCCGGTGAGGGGATCGAACTCGACGATGCTCTCGATCTCGTCGCCGAACAGGGTGACGCGCCAGGCCGAGCTTTCGAGGTGGGCCGGGAAGATTTCGACAGTATCGCCACGGACGCGGAACGAGCCGCGGACGAAGGCGGCCTCGTTGCGCTTGTATTGCAGGGCGACGAGATCGGCGAGCAGCTGGCGCTGGTCGATTTTCTGGCCGGTGGCGAGATCGAAGACCATGGCGGTGTAGGTTTCCACCGAGCCGATACCATAGATGCAGGAGACCGAGGCGACGATGATGACGTCGTCGCGTTCGAGCAGGGCGCGCGTGGCCGAGTGGCGCATGCGGTCGATCTGCTCGTTGATGGTGGATTCCTTTTCGATATAGGTGTCGGTGCGCGGGACGTAGGCCTCCGGCTGGTAATAGTCGTAATAGGAGACGAAATATTCGACCGCGTTGTCCGGGAAGAACTGTTTGAACTCGCCAAAGAGCTGGGCGGCCAGCGTCTTGTTGGGGGCAAGGATCAGGGCGGGGCGCTGGGTGCGGGCGATGGTCTGGGCGACCGTGTAGGTCTTGCCCGAGCCGGTGACGCCGAGGAGGACCTGATCGGTTTCGCCCTGGTTGATGCCCTCGACCAGTTCGGCGATGGCGGTGGGCTGGTCGCCTTTCGGCTCATATTCGGTGGAGAGGCGGAAGGGGATGTTGCCTTCCAGCTTTTCGGGGCGCTCGGGGCGGTGGGGCACCCATGCGGGAGCGCCCTCGACCTCGGCGCGGCCGTGCTCGATGAGGGATTGAAGGGCCTGTACGGTGGCAGTGACGCCGGAGCCGTCGGGGTTTTGCGCCGGTTCAGTTGTTGGCTGGCGGGCGATGTGGACGGCTTCGTTGAGCTTTTTCAGGACTTCGGGGTTCTTGGCGGCTTCGCGGCTGATATCGCGGGCGGAGACGTGGCCGAAGCCGGCCTGCTCGTTCTCCCCGAAGCCATCGAGGTTCGTCGGGCGCTCGACCGAGTTCGCCTTTGACTTGGGCGAACGTTTGGACATGCCGGTCTTGGTGTCCGGGTTGGATGTTTTGACGGTGCGGCGCTTCTCGGCTTCCGTTTTAGGCTGCTGAGCGGCTTCCCGGTCCAGCCGCCGCTTGTTGCGCAGGCGTTCCTGGGGGAGGGGCTTTGAAAATGTCGCTTCCTCGGCTTTCTCGATCTCGCCGAGGAAATCATCGATGGAGAAATCGGGTTTTTGCGGCCGTTGCGAATTGGAAGGCATGGGCGGACCTGCTGCGAGTCGGGCGTTTGTCGGATCGGTCTAGCATAGATAGGGACGCGGCCAGAATTTGTCAGCAGGGGCGCGCGCATTCAAGCGGGAACCAAGGGGCCGGTCGGGCGTTCCCTTCCCGATATCGGGCCGTGTCAACCGGCCACGACGGCACAGGGCACGCGATCGGTTTTGCCGGTTTCCCCCGCGACCTCGGGATTGGTACCCACCCTTGTCCCGTCCGGCCCGGTATTTTCCTTAAACAGAGTCCCTGTATTCCTGAAGACTAGCGAGCCTCGTCATTGCGACGCGCTGCTCGGCGCTCTAACCTCGGCGTCGTTGCGATCAGGAAGGTCTGAAATGGCGAAAGCCGTTTTTACATCAAAAGTCGGCTCGATATACGACGACAATGTGGAAAGCAGGTATCACTTTCCGCGAACATATTTGAACTTTGTGCAGGAATCTGTCGGCGATTTAGTTGTGTATTACCAGCCTCGACGCGGCGGGAACATGAGCTATTTCGCTGTGGCGGAGGTCAAGGGAATCCGTCCTGACCCTGAAAACGATAATCTATTTTACGCCGATATCGGAAACTACATCGACTTCGAACGTGAGGTGCCGTTTTCCGAGTCCGGTCACTTTTATGAATCCGCGCTGCAGAAATCTGATGGCTCTTCAAATAGAGGTGCTTTCGGCCGCTCAGTAAGAATCATTGAGGATCGAGAGTTTGATGCGATCGTCGCCGCCGGGTTTGCAGTTGCCCCCAGTTGGCCGGATGCGTTTGCGGCCGAGCAAATTGCTGGTTTTGCCGAGTTGGAGCAGGCGCCTTTTGGTACGCAACGCGAAATGCAGGTCCTTTCTCGGCCCTTTCGAGATCGTGCTTTTACTCGAAATGTCCAAAGGGCCTATGACCGGCGTTGTGCGGTGACAGGATTGCGCATTCTCAATGGCGGAGGAAGGCCGGAGGTTCAGGCAGCGCATATTTGGTCTGTCGCAAACGGGGGCCCAGACTCAGTTCGGAACGGCTTGGCCTTGTCGAGCACAATGCACTGGATGTTCGACCGAGGTCTAATTTCTTTCAGTGAGCAATATGACATTGACGTTGCAGCGGAAAAAGTTCCGGAAGAAGTTCGGCGCCTAATCAACCCGACTGGCAAATTGATCGTACCCGAAGACATTTCGTTGCGCCCGAGCCCCAATTTCTTGCGGATGCATAACTCTGTTAAAGCTGGAGCCTAGTATGAAGTTCGAACAATGGATGCGGGCAGTCACTACAGAACTCCAATCACGCTACTGTCTGAGTGAAGCTGATTTGGGTTGGGACGAGTCGCTGAAAGCGCGTTACTTCGGCTACGACCTGTCCCCGTCGGATTTCATTGAATGGTTCGCTGAAAAGTATGGGCTATCGGCGCTGGAAACCTCATACGGGCTTCCCCCTAAATCCCGTTCTCGTTCAAAAAACCCCTGATGGCGTTGGAGCAGACTTGCCAGGCGGGTTCGCTGTCGACCAGGATGTGGTTGCGGCTTTCGAGGGGGACGAAGGTGGCGTTGGGGATGGCGGCGGCGAGGGCGCGGCCTTGATCGAGGGGGATGCGCTGGTCGTATTTTGAGTGGATGACGATGGTGGGGACGCTGACATCGGCGAGGCGGTGGCGGACGTCTATGAGGCCGAAGGCATCCTGGAAGCGGGCGGCGTTTTTGGGGGAGGTGGTGCGGCGCTGGAATTCGTCGAACCAGTTGAGTTCCTCTGCCGTCGCGTCGGGCATGAAGGTTTGCGAAAAGATGTGGCGGTAGGCCGGATTGTCGGTGCCCCAGCCGACTTCGGTGAGGGTGCGGACGGCTACGCGGCGGGCCTTTTCCTCTTCGGTGGCCGAGATTTTCCAGCCGGCGGCATAGCCGGAGATCAGGATGAGGCCGGAGACGCGCTCGGGATGGCGCACGGCATATTCGATGGAGACGGCGCAGCCCTGTGAAATGCCGAGCAGGGGGAAGCGCTGCAGTTCCAGCTTGTCGGCGACGGCCTCGAGATCGGTGACGAAGGCATCAAAGCTGAGGTCGGCGACATCCCAGTCAGAAAGGCCACAGCCACGTTCGTCATAACGGATGAAGGTGCGGCCCTTGGCGGCGGCGGCAAAGCTCTTGCCCCAGATGGGGCTGTCCCAATCGAACTCGAGATGGTTGAGCCAGTTGGCGGCCTTGAGCAGCGGCGGGCCGGAGCCGATGGTGGCAAAGGCGATCTTGGCGCCGTCGGCGGCCTCGCAAAAGCCGATGCGCTGGGCGCGCAGGGCGCGGGACTGCGGGCTGAGGCGGGGCGGGGCGACGGGGTCGGCAGGTTGCGCGGCGGTTTGCGTGGGGGCCGGCGTCCGGGCGGCGGCCGCGTCGGCGCGTTCGGGATCGACTTCGCGCCAGAGGCGCTGCCATTTGGCAGCGGCCAGCCCATCCAGTTCGGGATGAGTGGCGAGCAGCTGGAGGACGGTGGCGCGGGCGACGGCGGCATCCTCGCGCTCGGCGGTGAGCCAGGCATCGAAACCCTCGGCACCGGCACCATCCAGCCCGTCCAGAAAGACGCGGTCGAGCGTTTCGGCCATGTGTTCGAGGGTTTTCAGATCGGGCGGCGAGTCGGGTTGGCGCAGGCGGGCGTGAATATCGTTGATGTCGACGGTTGCGCCCTGGCGCTCGAAGGCGACGCGTTCACGACCGGCGAGAATGCGCGGCCGGTCGGGGTCATCGACGATCTTGCGGAGCTTTGTCAGGGACCAGCGAAGGGCAGCCTTGGGGTCGTCGGGCAGGTCCCAGAGCAGTTCGCAGAGACGCTCGCGGCGGTGCGGGCGGGCGGTGGCGGCGAGATAGCCAAGCAGGGCGCGGGTTTTTTTGGAGGCAGGCAGGGGCACGGGCGTGCCGTCGGCGACAACGCGCAGCTCACCCATCAGACTGATCTCGAGCCCAGGCACCACTGGATCCCCCGTTTTCGGAGAAATTCAACGCTCAGGGGCTTGGAATACCACTGGCGTTACAACGCTGACAACAACGGAGCGCGATCATTGAGCGCGCCAGCAGAACCGCACGGCCCGGTTTTGACACCCCGCCTGATTTTGGCTGGGTCCCTCTTACGCCGTGCGGGAACAGATGAACAGACATGGCGCGCGCCGTTTTGCCGGACCTGGAGCCGGGACGCCGGGCGCTGAAAAACAGGATTATTCAAGATGGACTATTCACTCAGCCGCCTCGGCGCTGTGCAGATCGTCACGCTGGCCGGGCCGGTGGATCGCAAGTCGGCGGGGACGCTTTATGACGTGCTTTTGAAATGTGTGGGCTGGCGCGGTGCGCGGCTTGCGGTTGACCTGTCGCGGGTGACGCGGCTGACCCGGGCCGGTGCGCGCGGGATCATCGTTGCCGCCAAACTGGCCGAGGCGACGGGCGGGGAAATGCGAATCTGCGGCGCCAAGCCGATGGTGTTCGTATTCCTGCGCGGCCTCGGATTCGAACCGTTCATGAAGATCGACCGCACGCTTGCCGAGGGTCTGGCGATCCTTGGGCGGGACGATGCGGGGGTACTCGATGCCGCGGCCCCGGAGCTGGCGCTGCCGGAGCTGTTCCGGCCAGCGAATGATCCGGCCCCGGGTTTGCGACGGATGTCGACCGGCACGGACGCCTGAGCGGGCATCACCCACCAACCAAGAATTTTGACCTGAACGGCGCAGCGAAGCGTGCGGATGGCACGGCTGTGGCCGGAACCCATGAACTGGAGAATGAGATGAACAAGAGTTTCAACACGAAAAAAGCGATGCGGGACGCGCAGGAGGTCAGCGAGGCGCTGGTCAATGCGCGGCTCAACGGGATCACCCGGCAGGCTTATGACGCGGAGATGCAGGCGCAACGGCGTCCGACTCTTTGGCAGTGGCTGAGGGCGGCGATTGCCAGCTTGCGGGCGGCGAACCGGCGGCGACGGGACTATCAACGGTTGCTGGACATGCCGGCATACCTGCAGGAAGATGTGGGGCTGACGCCGAGCCTGGTGCGGCAGGAAATGCGGCGGCCGTTCTTTGCCGTGCTGGCGACGGGCATGACCTACGACACCTACGGGAAATCGCCGTTCACCGCGCGGCGCGGCTGATTTCGGCCGCCGCGATGGTGGGTTTGCACCAAGCCGACACAATCCCCTGAAGAACCGGCACCACCGAGGACGCCGCGGCGGACCGGACGAACCCCGAAGACATCCGTCTTCGGGGTTTTTGTTTGATCAGGCGTTTTGGCCGGCGCCGAATGCCTTACGGATCAGCGCGCTGGCGGGGGGCATCAGGAAGGTGAGGGCGTAGTAGAGATAGACGTCCAGTTTGTAATAGCCGTCGGCGGGATTGAGGAGCAGGACGAGAAACAAATAGTCGAGGACGACAGCGAGAATGGTCCAGACGAGGCCGACGGCGAGGGCCTGGGGGAGCCAGGTGACGCGCACGTAGCGCCAGAGGACGAAGGCAGTGGCGAGGATGCCGAAGGGCGTGATGTACCAGCCGATCTGGTCTGCGGGGACAAAGGCGAAGAAGACGAAGCCGAGGACATAGCCGAACAGCCACAGGGCGGCGCCCCAGCCGAGGCAATTGCGCAGGAAAAAGGACATGGGCATGGACTTGACCTTTCAGTGTGGGCGGTTGCGTTGATCCAGAGTGGTGCATACGCCGGGGTGCCGCCTTGATCGGGGTCAAATGTGCATGAGGGCGTGACAGGTTTTGGCAGTATGCCTGCGGAATTTTTGGGAACATGAGGGGAACGGAATGTGGCGGACCGGCAAGAAATGGCCCCGAAACATTCACGTTACTTGCCGGATATTGTCACTTTGTCTGCCCATGTTTTGAGTGTTCGCAAATAGCGGCGATGGGAATACCTCCTGAGTCAGTCGAGCGCCGAACGGTCTCATGCCCCCGTACCAAACTCCCTTCGGCGTTCGCAAAAATAAAAAAGTCCCATCGTCCTGCCCCCGGTGACCTCCCCCGTCACCGGGGGTTTTTTGTTCGGGTCAGCGCCGCCGAGGCTGGTGCGGTAGGGGGGCGACGGGGCCGAAGACGTGGCTGATCAGGGTCATGGTGATGATGACGGCGGGGACGGCGACGAAACCGCCAATGGGTCCCCAGAGCCAGATCCAGAAGGTGAGGGCGAGGAAGATGAAGAACGGATTGATGCGCATGAAGCGGCCGACCACGGCGGGGGAGATGAACTGGGCCTCGATGAAATTGAGGATCAGGTAGATGGCGGCCGGGGTGAGGATGGAGACCAGACTGTCGCCGATGACGAGGCCGACGCCGAGCAGGATGGCGACCATGACCACCGAGCCGATGTAGACGACATAGTTGAGTACTGCGGCGAGCATGCCCCAGAGCAGCGGCGAAGGGACGCCGGCGATCCACATGGCGAGGGTGACGGCGATGCCGAGGCCGATGTTGATGCCGGTGATCGACAGCAGGTAGCGGGAGATGCGGCGTTCAACGTCGACGAAGACGCGCGCCATGCGCAGGCGCATGCGGCGGGTGAGGCAGAGCGACAGGACGAGGTGTTTGATCTCGTGGCGGGTGGCGAGGAAGAAATAGGTGCTGACGAGGAACATGGCGATCTGCGCCAGGATCGCCGGGGCGATGAAAGCCGCGTTGATCATGGCGGAATTGTCGTCGACGGAAACGACGACCTGATCCTCGGTCGACATGAAGGAACGCAGATTTTCCTGCAGCCGTTCGATGGTGGCGAGCAGGCCCTGCCATGAGGCCAGCTCATTTTGCAGATTGGCCCACATTTCAGGCAGGCGCTGGAGCCAGCCACTGAGCGGCATGGCGAGGGCGAACAGGGCGCCGAACGCGACCAGAATCAGCAGCAAGAGGACGCAGGCGGCGGAAAGCGCCGATGGCAGGCCCGCGCGCTCCAGCCGGTCGGCCACAGGGCCGAACATCAGGCCGATGACGATGGCGAGGGAGACAGGCTTGATGATGATCTGAGCCTGAAACAGCACAAAGATCAGCGCCACCAGCCCAATGCCAATGGCGCTTATTTTCCACGACGTGTCCAGGATCGCGCCCGGCGTTTGTCTTTGCCGAAGCGCGAAAGGTTCGTTTCGCATGCCCGTTCCGCCTGTTGAGGTGAATTGTACAACGTCTGGCGGGGCGAAGGGTTCCCATGGCGCGGGGCGCGGGCTGCTGATATGCACGCGGCATGAGCGGACAAACTGATCTCGAGATTTTCCTGGTGTCGCCGCCAGGGCTGGAAAGTGTCTTGTGCGACGAGGCGCGGGAGCTGGGATTCTCCGGGGCAAAGACTGTGCCGGGCGGGGTGGCCCTCGCGGGCAGCTGGGCGGATGTGATGCGGGCGAACCTCAGGGTGCGCGGGGCGAGCCGGGTGCTGGTCCGGATCGGTTCCTTTCACGCCGTGCACCTGTCGCAACTCGACAAGCGGGCGCGCAAGCTGGACTGGCGGGCCTGGCTCAAGTCCGACGTGCCGGTGCGGGTGGAAGCGACCTGCCGGAAATCGAAAATCTATCATTCGGGTGCGGCGGCGGAGCGGGTCGGCAAGGCGATAGCAGGGGCAGGAATTCCGGTTGCCGACGCAGGTGAATTGCGGGTGCTGGTGCGGATCGAGAATGATCTCGTGACCGTCAGCCTCGATACGTCCGGCGAGATGCTGCACAAACGCGGGCACAAGCAGGCGGTGAACCGGGCGCCGATGCGCGAGAATCTAGCGGCGCTGTTTTTGCGGCAGTGCGGTTATGCGGGGGGCGAGACCGTGGTCGATCCGATGTGCGGGTCGGGGACGTTCGTGATCGAGGCGGCGGAGATGGCGGCGGGGCTGATGCCCGGGCGGTCGCGGAAATTCGCGTTTCAGAAAATGGCCGGATTCGACCGGGAAGCGTGGGCGAAGATGCGGGCGCTGGCACGGCCGGGCCAGACGTCGTTGAGGTTCTTCGGCCGGGACAGAGATGCGGGAGCGGTCCGGATGGCGGTGGAGAATGCCGAACGGGCCAGGGTGGTGGCGCTGACCGAGTTCGTGCAACAGGACATCAGCGATGCGGTGCCGCCCGAGGGAGTGCCGGGGCTGGTGATGCTCAATCCGCCCTATGGCGGCCGGATCGGTGACCGCAAACAGCTGGCGCCGCTTTACCGGTCGCTGGGGCGGGTACTGAAAGAGCGGTTTTCGGGCTGGCGCGTCGGCATGGTGACAAGTTCCGAGGAACTCGCGCAGGCGACCGGGCTGCCCTTCAATCCACCCCCGCCGCCGGTGGACAATGGCGGGATCAGCGTCAGGTGCTATACGACGCGTGCGTTGGACTAGACGGGCCAGCTTGTTGCCGCTTGACCATCCGGCTGCCCTCGGGAAGGGTGGCGGTTCGGCTTTTCCTCAACAGGTGACGCGTGCTGCACACATTGGCCATTTCCGGCTATCGTTCGATCCGTGAGATGGTGTTGCCGCTCGAGCGGCTTACCATGGTGACAGGGCGGAACGGCACGGGGAAATCGAGTTTTTACAAAGCGTTGCGGCTGCTGGCGGAAGTGGCGCAGGGGCGGGTTGTTGCCTCGCTGGCGGCAGAGGGCGGCTTGCCTTCGACGCTTTGGGCCGGGCCGGAGCGGATTTCGCGGGCGATGAAACAGGGCGCGGTGCCGGTGCAGGGCACGGTGCGCAAGGACCGGGTGAGCCTGAAATTGGGGTTTGCCAGCGACGACTATGGCTATGCGATCGACCTGGGGCTGCCGGTGCGGGACAGCTCGATGTTTGGCCTCGATCCGGAGATCAAGGCGGAAGCGGTGTGGGCCGGCGACGTGCTGAGCCGGCGCAATGTTTTTGCGGCGCGGCGGGGCGTGGGCGTCACGGCGCTGAACGCTGTGGGTGAGCGGGAGATCGTGATTTCGACGCTGCCGCCATACGAAAGCATGATGATGCGCGTGGCCGACCCGAAGGGCTTGCCGGAGCTGTTGATGCTGCGCGAACGGATGCGGGGCTGGCGGTTCTACGATCATTTTCGCACCGACCCGGAGGCGCCGGCGCGGCGGACGCAGGTGGGCACGCGTACGATGGTGTTGAGCGAGGACGGCGGCGATCTGCCGGCGGCGCTGCAGACCATTCGCGAGATCGGGGACCGGGCCGGCCTTGATGAGGCGATCGAAGATGCGTTTCCGGGAGCGGAACTGGAAGTTCGCGAGACGGGTGGCAAGTTCGAACTGGCGATGCGCCAGCCGGGACTCTTGCGGGCGCTTTCGACTGCGGAACTGTCGGACGGCACGCTGCGCTATCTGCTGCTGGTTGCGGCCCTGTTGACGCCGCGTGCCCCGGAACTGATGGTGCTGAACGAGCCGGAAACCAGCCTGCATCCGGAACTGATCGAGCCGTTGGCGCGGCTTATCGTGGCGGCGTCCGCGCAATGCCAGACGATTGTGGTGACCCACGACGACCGGCTTTCCGATGCGCTGGCGGAGCAGGGAGCATTGCATCACGAGTTAAGCAAGGACCTGGGCGAGACCCAGGTTGCGGGGCTGGAACACATGAAATGGGAATGGCCAAGCCGGTGACGGCGGGCCGTGACGAACTGGAGGAAGTGAATTGAAACAGGTGGCGTTTGGGACGACCGGGATTTGGGTGTCGCAGCTTTGTTACGGGACGATGTCGTTTGGCGGGGATGCTGATGAGGCGGAGGCGGGGCGGCTTTACAGGGCTTGCCGGGATGCCGGGATCAACTTCTTTGACACGGCGAATGTCTATCAGCGCGGGGTATCCGAAGAGATCCTGGGGCGGCTGATCAAGGGTGAGCGCGAACAGCTTGTCATTTCGTCCAAGGGTTTCGGGGCGATGAGCGATGATGTGAACGACAAGGGCGCCAACCGGCGCAACATTGCGCAGGCGGTGGAGGCGAGCCTGAAACGGCTGGGGACGGACCGTCTGGACGTTTATTTCATGCATATGTGGGACCCAAACACGCCACTTGAAGAGACGCTGCGCGGACTCGAGAAACTGGTGGCGGACGGCAAGGTGCTTTACCTCGGCGCTTCCAATTATGCGGCGTGGCAGATCGCCAAGGCGCTGGGGATTTCCGACAAGCGGGGCTGGCCGCGCTTCGAGGTGCTGCAGCCCATGTACAATCTGGTGAAGCGGCAGGCGGAGAGCGAAATCCTGCCGCTGGCGCTGAGTGAAGGACTGGCGGTGATGCCTTATAGCCCGCTTGGCGGCGGGTTGCTGACCGGGAAATATGCAGGAGGCGCGAAGCCGGAATCGGCGCGGCATGTGGCGCTGGACATGTATGCCAAACGTTATGGCAACGACTGGATGCACGATGTGGCGGGAGATTTCACTGCTTTTTGTGCGGCGCGCGAACTCAATCCGGTGAGCACCGCAGTTGCCTGGGCGGGGGCGCATCCGGGCGTGACCTGCCCGATCATCGGGGCGCGCAATGTGGAGCAACTGAAACCATCACTCGCAGCTGCAGACGTGGAAATGGCCGAGGAACTGCGGCGAGAAATCAGTGCCCTGTCGCGTGAACCGGCGATTGCGACTGACCGGTCGGAGGAGGCGTAGCCAAAGCGCTGTTGCCGATGGAGCGCAGCCTTGTGTTTGTGTTCATCAAGACTCGGCGACTGGCTTGACCCCGGCGCGCGGGAAAGTGTTAATCTGGATTAACTTCCGGGTGCAGGGGACAGACATGCGCAAATTGCTGAAGGCTGTGATGGTTTCAACCGCCGCATTGGCGCTGGGAACCGGCGCGGCCATGGCCCAGATGGTGGCGCCATATGTGGGGACGAGCAGCTTTGCGCCTGCATCAGCCCAGACCTGGGACGGGTATTTTGTCGGCGGGTTCGGCACCTGGGGCACCGGGCAGATGTATGAGGGCACGCCGGGGCCGGGCGGCAACATCCTGGTTGATGGATGGGGCGCCGGTGTCACGGTGGGCGGCAATATGTATCTTTGGGATTCCATCATCGTTGGCGTCGAGGCCGATGTGGCCTGGACCAATTTCACCGGGTCGCGACCCGACGGGCCAGAAACCGTGACGCATACGGTGAACTGGATGGGAACGGCGCGGGCTGTTCTGGGCTATGACGCGGGCATGTTCATGCCCTATCTGACTGGCGGTCCGGCCTTTGTTCAAGCAACGCGAACCACAACGGATGGCGCGCCGAACTCTGCGAACGCGATGCACTTCGGTTATGCGGTGGGCGGCGGCGTGCAGGTTGCGGTGACCGACAGTGTAATCCTGGATTTCCGTTATCTTTATTCAGAGTATTTCCCTGCGGTCTATGACTGGAGCGGGGTCGGGACCAACCCCACCATCGGGCCCGAGGTGAATACGCTTACGGTCGGCATCAAGATGCCGATCAACTGATAGAGGGACGTGCTGGAGGCATTTCCCCGGATTTTGAGCTGGTTTCCGGGCCGGCGCATAGAAGTAGTGCGCTTGTTACGCACTAACTGTTGCAAAATTGTCGCCTGATTTCAGATTCCATGCGGAATTTGCGCTCCATTGGGCTGTCTATTTGACGATTTCTTGAGGTCTTCGCCCCGATAGTTTAACCTTTCGTTAACTTCTGGAAGGGGGGTGACCCATGCGTAAATTCTTGAAAGTGACAACTCTGTCCGCAGTTGCGGCCCTGATGGGCAGCAGCGCGGTGATGGCCGCCGACATGGTGGTGCCCTATGTGGCGCCGACAACTTATGCGCCGGCGCCAGTGACGAACTGGGACGGCATCTTCGTGGGCGTGTTCGGCGGTGGCGGGGTCGGCGTGGCTGATCATACATCGCTGGTGCCGGGCAACGACTTCAGCCTGATGGGCATGCTGGTGGGCGTGTCGATTGGCGCCAACATGTACCTGTCGGATCAGGTGGTGGGCGGCGTGGAAGCCGACATCGCCTGGGCGAACCTGACAGGTTCGGGGCCGGCGGGCGGTGGCACATCCACCCACACGATCAACTGGACCGGATCGCTGCGCGGCGTGCTCGGCTATGATGCGGGCATGTTCATGCCGTACCTGACAGGTGGTGTGGCGCTGGCCAGCGCAACGCGTACCTCGTCGGTCGGACCGCAACCGAACACGGCCAGCGCAACGCACTTTGGCTACACGGTCGGTGCGGGCGTTGAGATGGCGGCTACCGACGACCTGGTCGTTGATCTGCAGTACCGTTACACGATGTATCCGGGACAGGTTTATGTCTGGAGCGGCGTGGGTGTGGACCCGACCATTGCCATGTCGACCCACACCGTGTCGGCCGGGCTGAAGTGGCAGATCAACTGATCAAGCCGCGTTCCGGCTTTAAAACCCCGCCTTTGGGCGGGGTTTTAGTTTGGACCCGGCTCATGAAGAACGGGCCGACCAGCGGACTTCGGGGGTAAAGTCAAAATCGGTGTCGAACGGGTATGTGGGCCGGGCCTTGTTAGGGCGCGGCAGGTGGGCGACGTCCTGATCCACGACTCCGGGGCTGAGCGCCATAAGGTTGGGATTGGCGATCGAGGCGAGGTCGGGCGAGAGGTAGCCTGACTTGACGGCGACAATGCCGGCGGCGCGCGGGGCGAGGCCGAGGGCCTCGAAGTCGGTAAAGTCGTGATAGGGGCGGCGGTAGGCGGCCAGCGCCAGCGTGATGCCGTCAGCGCCGCCGATTTGCACGATGGCTTGATGGCGGGCCGGCGTGTCGCCAGGATAGAGGCGCAGGACTTCGCCGGTGCATTGAACGGGTTGGCTTTCGGCCGTGTCGAGCGTGGCGCCGATGCTGAAATCGAGGGTTTCGCCTTCGCCTGCCTCGAAACAGCGGGCGGTGGCGGGGGCATCGGTGATGCCGGCGACGATGGTGTTGCGGGCGCTGGCTGCGACGAGAGCGGCAAGCATGTCGGCGCGGTCGCCAACGCCGCCGCCGGTCGGGTTGTCGCCGCTGTCGGCGAGGATCACGGGATGGGTTCGACTGGCGAGGGCCCGGGCGACCATGTCCGGCAAGGAGCCGGTTTCGCTGCCGAAGGTGAATTGAGCACGCAGATCCCAATATTCCTGAGCGAGGGCCGACGCAGCGTTGGCGATGGCGTCGCGGTCCGTGCCGGTGAAAACCGCCGCGGCAGTGGCGCGGGGTTCATCGGCCCACACATAGCCGATGTTGAACGAGGCATCCCAGATGCCGTCTGGAGCCTCGCGGCGAGGAAGGCTGGCGTAAAGGGATCTGGCCGGTTCATCAACGGTCGAGGTGCGCTCGCCTGGCCAGAGCACCGGAACCGGCGCCCAGCAAAGGGCAGGGCGGTTGCCGGTCTGAAGGCAGCGCATGAGCATTTTCAGCGTGCGGTGCTGAGTTTCCTCGACATCAATGTGCGGGGCTGTGCGATAGGTCGAATAGATGTCGATCTGGTCGATGATGGTCTGGCTGAGATTGCCGTGCAGGTCATAGCTGACGGCGATGGGCACGTCCGGGCCGACAAGGTCGCGGGCGGCGCTGATCCAGTCCCCTTCGGCATCAAACATACCGTCGACAAAGACGGCGCCATGCATGGCGAGGTACAGGCCATTGATGGGCATGGCGGCACTCAACCTATCGAGGAACTCTGCCTTGAAGCTATCATATGCCGCACGCGTCATCGGGCCGCCGGGCACGGCGCGGGCGTGTAGCGTGGGCAGGAAGGTGGCCGGGTAGTCATGCAGGCAAGCGAAATAGGGATGCTTGAGCATGGTGTTGCCGCGCAGGACAGTGAACTGGTCGGCACTGGCGAGCACCGGATTGTAGGTTGAACATTCGGTATGAAGGCCGCCGAAGGCTATGCGCATGTCGTTTTCCCGGTGTGCGTTTGGCCCGGACGCTAAGCAGAGTCGCGGTGATGTGAAAGATGAAGGGGCTATCATTGCACGATGGCGCGCCTATGTTTGTCTCATGATCCAGTTTGACAATTCATATGCACGTCTGCCGGACCGGTTTTATGCGCGGGTTGAGCCCAGCGTGGCGCCGGCGCCCGGGCTGATTGCGCTGAATGAGCCGTTGGCGGAAAGGCTGGGGCTGGATGCCGGTTGGCTGAAATCGGATGAGGGATTGGCTGTGCTGGCGGGGCAGGCGCGGGCTGAGGGCTCGGAGCCGCTGGCGATGGCCTATGCCGGGCACCAGTTCGGGCATTTCGTGCCGCAGCTTGGGGACGGGCGGGCCATTCTTCTGGGTGAGGTGCGGCCGGAGGCAGGGCGAAGATTTGATATTCAGCTCAAAGGATCGGGCAAGACGCCGTTCTCGCGCGGCGGGGACGGCAATGCTGCGCTGGGACCGGTTTTGCGGGAATATATCGTGTCCGAAGCGATGGCGGCACTCGGCGTGCCGACGACGCGGGCGCTGGCCGCAATTTCGACAGGGGCGAATGTGTTTCGGGAGAGCCTGCTGCCGGGTGGCCGCGTGGTGCGGGTGGCCGAGAGCCACGTGCGCGTAGGCACGTTTCAGTATTTTGCGGCGCGGGGCGATGTCGAGGCGCTGAAGGCGCTGAGCGACTATGTGATCTCGCGCCACTATCCAGAGGTTGCCGGGGCTGAGCAGCCCGCGCTCGCGCTGCTTCAGGCGGTTGTATCAAGACAGGCGACGCTGATTGCGCAATGGCAGGCGTTGGGCTTCATTCACGGGGTGATGAACACTGACAATATGTCGATCGCCGGAGAGACGATCGATTATGGGCCGTGTGCCTTCATGGACGGGTTCGACCCGGCACAGGTCTATTCCTCGATCGATCATCACGGGCGTTATGCCTATCAGAACCAGCCGGCGGTGGGGCAGTGGAACCTGGCGATGCTGGCGCAGTGTCTGCTGCCACTGATCGATGCAGATGAGGACGAAGCGGTGCGGCTGGTGCAGGCAGCGGTGGACGGGTTCGTGCCGGCGTTTCAGCGCGCCTACGTGACGCGGTTTACGGCCAAGCTGGGGCTCGCCGATGTGCGGGAAGGCGATGTTGAACTGGTGGGCGGGCTGCTGGGCGTGATGGCCACGGGCGCGGCTGATTTTACGCTGGGTTTCAGGTTGTTGGCGGATCAGATTGAGAATGTGAATCAGGACTTTCTGGACCTGTTTGACGGGGCCGACGGGCTGGGAGACTGGCTGGAGCGGTGGCGGGCGCGCCTGCGGCTGGAAGGACGGTCGGCGGGGGAAGTGAGGGCACAGATGCTGGGCGTCAACCCGCTGTACATCCCGCGAAATCATCTCGTCGAGGAGGCGATTGCCGCGGCCTATGACGGGGATTTTGGGCCGTTTCACGCGCTGAATGACGTTTTGGCTAGCCCATTCGTTGAGCAGGCAGGTCGGGAAATCTACGCGGTGCCGCCGCGACCCGAGCAGATCGTGCAGCAGACTTTTTGCGGGACCTAGTTCTGTCTCATGATTGGTTCCGGCCCAAGGGTCAGCAGCCCGCTCGACTGCCATCAAACCCCGATTTCGTAGTAACCCAGGGCATCGCCGATCGAGTCTTCCTCGTAGCCGAAGTGGGAGAGAAGGACCCGTTCGAGGGCCTCGTACAGGGTTTTGACGTCGGCGAAGGTTTGTTCACCGGGGTCGGTGATCAGCGTGTTGATGGCACCTACAAGTTTGACCAACAGGTCGTGAACGATGACATGTTCCTGCATCAGCCGGTCGACCACCTTTTTGAAGGCGGCGGACTTTTCGCCGAGAGTGGGAAAGATCGCCTGATCCTCGATGGAATGATGGTGATGGATGATCTGGCAGTGCTGACCGCAAAGGGCACCGAATTGCCGGTAATTCTGCAGCATCTGCATGTTTTCGCTCTCCGCCTTGAGTTCGGCCGGGCTCACCTCGCCCTCGGCAGCGCGCGCGATGAGATCGCGCAGGTGCGCCATGTTGGAGCGGAAATGATCATGGATCATTGCCAGATGCCGTCCGGGCAGCCTTTGCCGTTCGGTCAGACCCTCGAGCCTGGGCGCTTCGGGGCGCGTTGAATCATCGAGGAAGTTGATATCATCGAGCATGTCTGGGGCTTTCGGGGGCATGGTCGGCCCCATATAGGAAAGTGCACCCGTAAGGGCAATCAGGCACGCCCGTGTGACCGGGCCTCAACGATGAATGGCCGGTCTGCAGGAATTTGGGATATGGCTTCCGAGGCGCCTGTCGCATGCTGCTGCAGAACCGAAGGAGCACAACATGTCCCCATTGCTGATCATCAATCACACACTGGCACTGGTGCTGGAAATCGTGTTGCTGGTGCTGTTGGGCATGTGGGGCCACGGGTTGGTGGCAGGACCCTGGCTGAACTGGGTCTCGGTTCTGTTGGTGCTGGCAGCGGCAATCGCTCTGTGGGGGCGCTTCGCGGCACCGAAATCAGTCAACAGGTTTAAAATGCCCGGGCTTTTGATTTTCAAGATTGCCGTGTTTGGCGCCGGCACGCTGGCCGCGTGGACGATGGGCCAGCCCTTGTGGGCGGCTGTTTTCGGAATTGTTTCAGTTGTTCACCTGGCGCTCGCCGTTTGGTTGGACGCGGTGTGAAGCCTACCAGACCTGCCAGGAACTGGCGGCATTGTTGAGCAGCCGGTTCACATGCGGCTGGCTCTCCCCGACCAGTTCGCAGTAGGAGGCGAATTCGCGGTCACGGCAGACGTTCACCGAGACGCTGCCTTCGATTGAAATCGAGGACACGCGATTGTCCCAGCCGAGCAACACCAGATCGCGGGCAACGGCGCCGGAGGGCAGGCAAACGGATTCGCCTGAATAGTTGGCGCCATCATAAAAGCAAACCGTGCCCGGGCCGCCCCGGCCGATGCCGGAGACCGTGCCGTGGAAGGGGCGGCGTTCGAAATTGCCGAAGCTGAGATCGTCGATGGACATCCAGCCGTTGGTGCCGCCGATCAGGCACCAGCGGTTCGAACAGCGCACTACCACAACATCCTGGCTTTCCGCCACTGCGACGGCGGTGACAGGATAGCGGGCGCCGGGGCCGGTGAGCAGTGTGGTGGTCTTGAGCACGACGGCGGGGCTGCCGACCTCAACCGCTGATGCGGAAGTGAGGGTGAGGCCAAACATGGCAAGAGCCGAAACCAGGACGGCGAACAGGTGATGGCGCATGCTGAATTACCCCTGAAGCAATGATCGCAGGGGACGTTAGCGTCTCATCGGGGCGAGGGAAAGTGCGGCTGGCGCCAAATATTGCGCCGCTGCTCAAAAGTTGCGCGCCGGGCACAGGGGCACAAAGGAAAAGGGCCGCCCGGAGGGGCGGCCCTATCCTGTCAGTCCGTGAGGTCTAGTTGACCTGGTAGGACGAGACCTTGTTGTTCAGGAACCCGAGTGAGGGCACATCGTTGTTCCAGGTGTTGCAGAACCCGCCGAAGCCGGGGTGTTCGCAGATGGTGGCCGAAGCGCCGCCCTGAACCCGGATCGAGGAGATCTTGTTGTTCCAGAAGCCGGCCAGGTTACCGACCGAGGTGCCCGGAGCAACGCAGAAGGACTGGGCGGTGTAGTTGTCACCGTTGTAGAAGCAGACCTGGGCAACCGGCGCGGGCGGCGGCGGGGGTGCGACGCCATTTCCGCAGTTGATCGAGAAGGTCGGTGTGCCGCCACCCAGCGTCAGGCCGAAGCCGCAATCGGGTTCGTCCGGTTCCGGGCTGGCCGGGGGTGCCGGAGGCGCGGCGTTGGTCAGATAGTTGCCGCTGACCCAGCCGTCGGGGCCGTCGTGCTGAATGTAACACCAGCCGCCCTGACACTGGACGACATCGACAGGCTCGCCAGCATAAAGCTGATCGACGATGGCAAAGCTGGTGCCACCACCGGTGCGCACGTTAACGGCGGCGGTGGCCTGGGCAGGAACCGCCATGGCGGCGGCGGTAGAGACGATGAATGTGGTGACTGCTGCTGCTGCGGCAATCAGGGTCTTGTTGAGGGTCATTGTTCGCGTTCCCTGTAAGGTTGACTTTGTCTGGCCGGGGCGGGCGCGTGGGCAACCCGTTCCAACTTATCTATTCGACGCGGTACGGAGCCATCGGGTTCAAAGTTCTTTTTGAAAGGGTCAATCGGCCCCATTGGCGGCACCGTTCCGCGACATGCCTGCAAATGAACCAGTTGCCATCTGAATGGATTGTGAACGGGTCTTCTGGCGGAAAAGCCCGGACTCCATGGATTTCTGCTGGCTCGGCGTCAATTCTTTGCAGCGTCGGGAATACTTTACGCCGCCGATTGGGGCCTGTCATCTGGTCTGTGGCGGATAGTTTAAGGTTTGATGGAACCGCGCAAACAAAAACGCCGCCCGGAGGCGGCGTTTCTTTAAGGTTTCATGGGCCGGGAACTATTCCCAGGTCGTGTAGCCCAGGTTCATGGTCGTGCCGGTGTATCCGTTGAGCCGGAACTGCGAGATGCGGCCCTCGTTGGTTCTGGCGCAGACGTAGGAACCGACCGGCATGGTCCAGATCGAGACACGAGCCGGGGAGAAGCTGGCTGCCGAACATCCGGCAAAGCCGCGGTTCGAGCCGTCGCCAAGTGCCAGCTGCGCACCGTTGCGTGGCGTAAGGAACTTGGAGAAGGCGTTTTCGGCCTGGTACCAGATATCCGCCTGCGGTCCCGAGCCGACATTGCCATTGTCAAGGTTGGCCGAGAAGGTCTGCGGCAGCGAGATCGGGCCGGTGGAATAGGTTACCGGTGCGGGCGGCGG
This sequence comes from Devosia sp., assembly GCA_017794705.1. GTDB lineage: Bacteria > Pseudomonadota > Alphaproteobacteria > Rhizobiales > Devosiaceae > IH3. The sequence continues at coordinate 3,031,300 of CP051235.1, forward strand.
AGCCGGGGGTCCCGGAGGGGCCGGGGGCGCGCCGACAAAGACCTGCAGCGAGGAAGCCTGGTTTTCCAGGAAGCCGCCGAAGGCCGGTTCCGAGGTCATGATGTTCCGGCAGAAGCCACTCAGGTTGTTGTCGACACAGAGCCGGACCCTGGCGTTGCCCTGCAGGCGGACCGACGAGATGTTGTCGTCAAATGTGCCACCCAACGAATTCAGCGTCGATACGCCAAGGCAGAACTGGGTACCGGTGTAATTCTGGCCGGTGAAGAAACAGGCCTGATCCGGGCCCGGTGCCGGGGGCGGTGCGGGCGGGGCAGGGGGTGCGGGCGGTGCCGGCGGCGGCGTGGGCTCGTCGCAGACCAGCGACAGGCTCGGGCCGCCCGGACCAATGGTGAACTGGAACGAACAGTTCGGGTTGGACGGGGTCGGGGCCGACGGGCTGGAGGTCGGGGCCTGTAGATAGGTGGCGGAGACCCAGCCGTTGGGGCCGTCGTGATCGACGTAGCACCAGCCGTCGTCGCATTCGACGACATCGACCGGGTCACCGGCCTGAAGCGTGTGGACGCGGGAATAGGTGATGCCGGGACCGGTGCGGACATTGACAGCGGTGCGGGCTTCGGCAGGCACGGCAAGGGCCGCGCCGGCGGTGGCAAGCAAGGCTGTGAGCCCCGCCGTCACCGCTATGGCTAGTCTGGTGAAATTCATGGTTGCGTTCCCTCTGTTGGTGCAGCGGCCAAGGCGACCGTGCTGCTTCCGCCCACTATTCAGCGGCCAAATGAACGGCACTTGAACGCTGCGTTCAAGCCGTTCGGGTTCGCGTCTTATTACTGGATATTGGCCGTTTTTTGTGCCGCGAACCGCCTGAAATTCCGCGTCTTGCACACGTGGAATCCGTTAACGAGTATACGCGCTGCGGCGGGTTTGGAAACATGGGGGGCATACAAAAGTGCCGCCCCAGTGGGGCGGCACCTTGTCGAGGTTGGCGCGTGGTCAGCGGACGCGGGCGGACTTGGCGTTGTCGTTCAGCCAGGGACCGAGTTGCCACTCGGAACTGGTGATGGTGCGGCAGAAGCCGGAGTAGTTGACGCCGGTGCACAGGGTCAGTTGCGCGTTGCCGCGGATGCGGACAGAAGAGATGCGGTCACGCCAGTTCGGGCCGAGACGGCGATAATCCTGATTGCCGTTCACGCAGAAGCTCTGGCCGGTGAAATTGGCGCCGGAATAGACACAGACCTGCGAGAAGTGGCCGGGGAAACCGGGGTGACCCGGGAAGCCAGGTCCACCCGGGAATCCGGGTCCACCCGGGAAGCCAGGTCCGCCGGGGCCACCTGGGTGACCTGGACCACCCGGAAATCCTGGCCCGCCGGGGCCACCTGGGTGACCTGGACCACCCGGAAATCCTGGGCCGCCCGGGCCACCGGGGCCACCCGGACCACCGGGACCGCCGGGTCCGCCCGGAAAGCCGGGTCCGCCCGGAAAGCCGGGGCCACCCGGTCCGCCCGGATGTCCGGGGCCGCCAAAGTTCAAGTACTGGGACGACACCCAGCCATTGGGGCCGGCATGCGAAATGTAGCACCAGCCGCTGGTGCAGTTCTGAGTCTGGACCTGTTCATTCTGGTAGAGTGTGTCGACGATTGCATAGTTCAGACCGGGGCCGGTGCGGACGTTGAGCGGCACCTTGGCGGTGGCTTGGGCTGCGCTGGCGGCGCCGGCCGAGGCGGCCAGCCCGACGACGGCAACAACCAGAGTGGCGGTGAGATTTTTCAGGGATTTGAGCGGTCGCATTGGTTCCTCCATTTGTCTCAAATCGAAAGGAAGCCGCCAAGAAGGTGTTTGATCACGGTGAATAGTCTGGCGCCGGTGAACTGAACGCTGGCTGAACGTTTCGGCGGGCCTGGTGCGCTTGACCGGCCGGTCGACTGAAGCTTTAGTGCCGGACAGGGAATCTTTGATCTGCATTTGCAAGGGGACGGGAATGCGCGCTCACTCAGGGCTTGGAATGTTTTTGTCGGCGGTCATTTCGGCTGCCGTGCTGATTTTTGGCCTGTCGGCCGCCGTGGCGGCGGAGCGCACCATGATCGTGCTGGATGGCTCCGGCTCGATGTGGGGCCAGATTGACGGCGTACCCAAGCTCACGATCGCCCGCGATACGCTGCGTGAGGTGCTGCCGCAGGTGCCGCCGACCACGGAACTCGGCTTGATGTCCTACGGGCATCGCGAGAAGGGCAATTGCGACGACATCGAAATCATTGTGCCTCCGGCACCCGGCACAGCGGGCGCAATTTCCGCCGCGGCAGATGACCTGAATTTCCTGGGCATGACGCCGCTCACAGCTGCCGTGCAGATGGCGGCAGAGACGATGCGCTATACCGAGGAAGTCTCGACGGTGATCCTGATCACGGACGGGATCGAGACCTGCGAGGCCGATCCTTGCGCGTTGGGCAATCTGCTGGAGCAGCAAGGGGTGAATTTCACCGCGCATGTGGTGGGATTCGGGCTGTCGGAGGAAGAGGGCCGGCAGGTTGCCTGTCTCGCCGAGAACACGGGCGGACAGTATATCCAGGCGGACAATCAGGAAGCTCTGGTGACGGCGCTCAATGAGGTGGTGGTGGCGCCTGAGCCGCCGACGCCCGATGTAACGCTGATCGCGCGCGACCAGAATGATGTGGACGTGACCGAATATGCGCTGAACTGGACAGTGCAGGATGTCTCCGGCGCCACGGTGCATGAGAGCAGCGGCACAAGCGCCAACGAGGTTTTCGAACCAGGCGATTACACGGTGCTGGTCGAGGGTGACGGGATTTCCGGCGGGGCCAATTTCACCGTCGCGGAAGGCGATGCCGACCAGACGATCTACGTACCTGTCGAGATTGAGGTTCTGACCGCGTCGCTCAGCGGGCCGGAAACGGCTGTGGCCGGTTCCGAGTTCGAGGTTGGTTGGGAGGGGCCTAATGATCAGTCCGATTATGTGACGATTGTCGAAGTGGGCGCTGACGAGGGCACGTTCATCAACTACGCCTACACGGGAAACGGCAATCCGGCTGTGATTGTCGCGCCGGACGGACTGGGCACCTATGAGTTGCGCTATGTGCATGGACCGACCGACCGGACGCTGGCGACGGCAACGATCGAACTGACGCCGGTCGAAGCTTCGCTTGAGGTGCCGGAGACCGTCGCGGCCGGTTCCGAATTTGAGGTTGGCTGGAGCGGTCCCGACAATGCGCGGGACTTCATCACGATTGTGGAAGTCGGGGCAGATGAAGGCGAGTTCCTGAGCTATGCCTACACGCGAAACGGCAATCCGGCGACGATCACGGCGCCGGACGGGCTCGGTACGTTCGAGGTGCGCTATGTTCTCGATGAGTCCGACCGTACGATTGCCAGCGCCACCGTGGAAGTGACGGCTGTCGAGGCAACACTTGAGGTGCCTGAAACGGTGGGCGCAGGGTCCGAGTTCGAGGTGAACTGGACAGGCCCCGACAATGCGCGGGACTTTGTCACCATCGTTGAAGTGGGGGCGGACGAAGGGGCATTCCTCAGCTATGCCTATACACGCAACGGTAATCCGGCGAGGATCACGGCGCCGGACGGACTGGGGACGTATGAAGTGCGCTATGTACTTGATTCCTCGAACCGGACGCTGGCCAGCGTGACCGTGGAAGTGACCGCGGTTTCGGCGACGCTTGAGGCGCCGGAAAGTGTTCCTGCGGGTGCCGAATTCGAAGTCGACTGGACCGGGCCGGACAATGCCCGTGATTTCCTGGCGATTGCCGAAATCGGGGCGGAGGGCAATGATTACTTCAGCTATGCCTATTCGCGGAACGGGACACCGGCAGTGCTGGAAGCGCCTGACGCGATCGGGCGGTTTGAACTGCGCTATGTGCTGGCTGAGTCGGGCCGGGTGATCGCGACGCGGCCGATCGAGGTCACTGCCGTGAGCGCGGAGCTGAGTGTGCTGAACAACCCCGTTCCCGGCGGGCAGGTGCAGGTGGAATGGACCGGTCCGGACAACGCGCGCGACCTGATTACATTCGCCGAGATCGGCAGCGCCGGAAACGAGTATATCGACTATGCCTATACGCGGAACGGGTCGCCGGCTGTGCTCGATGCGCCGCAATCGCTCGGGCAATTCGAGATCCGCTACATCATGGCGCAATCAGGCCGGGTGGTGGCCAGCATCCCGGTCAACCTGGCAGCGGCCAGCGCGGAAGTGTCGGCGCCTGCGACGGTCGCGGCGGGCGGTGTGGTTGAGGTGACGTGGACAGGGCCGGCCAACCGGGAGGATTTCATCGAAATAGTGCCAGCGGGTGCCGCTGCAGACGCCGATGCGATTACCGAAGCCCGCACAGTGCAGGGCAGTCCGCTGCAGGTGTTTGCACCCGGTTCGCCGGGTGACTATGAAGTGCGTTACAAGATGCGTGATACGGGAGAAGTGCTGGCCAGCACGCCGATAAGCGTCGAATAGGGGGAGATTGATGGCAGGACTGGCGAACGCGCCTGAACTTGGGATTTCCGCGCCGGATTTCCGGCTGCCGGCAACGGACGGCAAGCTCTATGCACTCAGCGACGTGCAGGGCGAAAAGGGCACGGTGGTTGTGTTCATCTGCAATCACTGTCCTTACGTGAAGGCGATCACGGGGCGGATGGTGAAGACGGCGGACAAGTTGCGGGAGGAGGGGATCGGTTTTGTGGCGATCTGCTCGAACGATTCAACATCGCATCCGGCAGATTCATTTGAAAACATGCAGAAGTTTGCGGCTGAGCGCGGGTTCACCTTTCCCTACCTGCACGATGAGGATCAGAGCGTGGCGCGGGCCTATGACGCGGTGTGCACGCCTGACTTTTTCGGCCTGGACAGGGATGGCGACATCCTTTACCGCGGCAGGCTGGACGAGGGACGTACCGACCCGCCGCCGTCAAACGCCAGGCCGGAACTGCTTGAGGCGATGCTGATGATCGCCCGCACCGGCAAGGCGCCGGAAGAACAGGTGCCATCGGTGGGCTGCGGAATCAAATGGAAGGCGCGCTGAGGGCAGAGCCAATATTTATGGAATGAGAAACGCCGCCCCGTTTGGGGCGGCGCTCTTTTTTGGTCAGCACTCAGGTGCTAGCGGCGAACCCTGAACGACGAGATGATGTCGTTGTTGCGGGCGCCCAGGAATGCACGGCTGTTGTTGATGGTGGCGCAACGGCCGCCAAAGTTCACATGCTCGCAAACATAGGCGCTGGCATTGCCCTGAATGCGGATCGAGGAAATGCGATCATTGAATGCGTTCAGGCGGCGCGCCGATTCACCCGGGCGAGCACATATGCTGCGGCCGCGGAAGTTGGCATGCTCGTAAAAGCAGACCTGGCCATAGGTCGGCCGCGGATTGTTGGGACGTCCATCGTCAAAGTCGCAGTTCACGCCAAACCGGAAATTGGGGGCGTCAATGCAGAAGCCAACATTCGGATTGGACGGCTGGGGCTGCGGCGGTGGGGGCGGCGGCGGATTGTTGGAGGTCTGGGTCAGATAGCGACCTGACACATATCCGTCCGGGCCGTTGTGGGTGATGTAGCACCAGCCGCCGCTGCAGCTCGATACGTTGACTGTTTCGCCCTGATAGAGCACGTCAACCACGCCATAACCGGTGCTCGGACCGGACCTCACATTCAGCGCGACTGTCGATTGTGCCGGATATGCAGATGCCGGAACGACCGACATCAGCGCCGCACCTGCGGCCGCTGCGGCAACGATCAAAAATCGGAAATTCATGGTTCTTGTCCTTGTGATTGGTAGTGCCTCACACAAGGAAACAACACGATTGAACCTGAATGGTTCCTGAAACCCGGGAAATTTCCGCTCAGGCGGCCGGAATCCGGGCCTTTTTTCCATCTTCGCCAAGCGCCACGTATATGAAACGGCCCTCAGTGACCTTAACCCGGTCGGGCTCGAATCTACGCCTGACCCAGGCTTCCATGCGCACGGTGATCGAGGTGGTGCCGACACGTTCGATCTCGCAATAAACGCACAGGACGTCGCCGACCTTGACCGGGGCTATGAAGCTCATGGCTTCGATGGCGACTGTGGCGACGCGGCCGTGAACGCGCTCGACGGCGGCGACGGAGCCGGCCACGTCCATCTGGCTGAGGACCCAGCCGCCAAAAATATCGCCTGCCGGGTTGGTGTCGGCGGGCATGGCAACGGTACGGATGGTGAGTTTGCCTTTGGGTTCCTTGCTCATTCGGCAGCATCCTCCTTGAACGGGAGTTTCGGACTGTCGCGCCCGTCGACGGGCCAGCGTCCAGTATATTCCTCCCAATGGGCCCGGCAAAGTGAGACATAAACATCCTTGCCGATGGCGACCTGGTCGCCTTCAGTCAGGGCATTGCCGGCCTCGTCCATGCGCACCACCATGGTGGCCTTGCGGCCGCATTCGCAAATGGTGCGCACCTCCCGCAGTTCGTCGGCGATGGCCAGAAGTTCCTTTGAGCCTTCGAACAGTTGACCCTGGAAATCGGTGCGCAGCCCGTAGCACATGACCGGAATGCCGAGCCGGTCGCCGACATGCGCCAGTTGCCAGACCTGATCCCGGGTCAGGAACTGTGCTTCATCAACGAAAACGCAGTGCAGTTCGCCCTTTTCGAGGCGCGCCTGGATGAAGTCATAGAGATCCAGCTCGCGATCATAGAGTTCGGCGGGGGCCGAGACGCCGATGCGGGAGGCGATGCTCTTCTTGTCCATCTCGGCGTAGAGCGAGGAGGTGAACAAAAGCGTGTTCATGCCGCGCTCCCGGTAGTTGTGGGAGGCCTGCAAAAGGATCGTCGATTTGCCGGCGTTCATTGCGGCATAGGAAAAGTAGAGCTTGGCCATGATCGTCTTTTGAAAGTGATGGGCCAACCTAAAAGGCGGGGGTGCCGAATTGAAGTGCGCAGTTGTGGCCTTCAACAGGTCAACCAAAAAGACCGCCTCGGGGGGAGGCGGTCTCAGGATACCGGCTGTGGGGTAACCGGCGAAAGGTGTGCACAGCCGGGGGACTTGGGGTGCCCGCTGACTGTGCCTGTCGCATTCCGGGTTGGCGGCCGGGGGATGCGGATTGGACCGATTGGGCGGTCCGGGACCGGGTTGATTGGGGGCAACCCGATACACAAGCGAACCTAGAGGGGACTTGTGACAGGGCCGTGACAAGGCTTCGGCCTGTGGAAAACCTGTTGATAAAGTGCAGTGGCGCCATTCAGCCGCCGTTCAGCCGGTGCGCGTCAGTTTGAGAGCCTGCTGATCAGAGATTGCGGGTGGGAACCAATGCCCGTCTGCAGGGTTTGGTCCTCTCCGGAAGAATTGTTCCAGTTTCAGGATGCCGAAATGAAATCCTCTCTCACCCGACTTTCGCTTGCCGTCGTTTTCGCTCTTTCAATGGCTGCACCCTCAGTGACGTCCGCTGCACAAGATAGTGACCTGCTGGGCACCGGCGGGCTGAATCCGGCGGGAACGTGGATCTCGGAGAACCGGGATTCAACCTACGAGGTTAATCTGTGCGGTGAGGACGGGGTATCACTGTGCGCCCGGCTAAGCTGGATTCCAGAACGGCACCGAAATGCGCGCAATGTCGAATTCATTGGCAAATGGATGGTCGATGAGGCTCCGCGAGTCGGGCCGCTCAAATGGAAGGACAAGATCAACATGCTGGGCTACGAAGTGGACGGCACAGTTGACCTGGTGTCGATCAACGAGGTCCGAGTTACGGCCTGCGTTTTCATCGTCCTGTGTGAATCGGCGATGCTCTATCGCACGCATTTTGCCGACGGCCGACCCGTGGAGGAGAGCTAGGCTCCGATACTGCTTATCAGGCTTGCCCTGGCCTTCGGGTGAGATAGGGCACGGTTTCGACCAGCACCATGGCGCAAAAGATCATGGCGGCACCGACATAGCCCATGGGCAGCAGGCGTTCACCCAGAACAACGGCGCCGCCGAGGGCTGCGAACAGGGCTTCGCCAGACAGGATGATGGCGGCGTTGGCCGGGGGCACGTGCATCTGGCCGACAGCCTGCAGGGTGAAGGCGATGCCCGTCGAGACAATGCCGGCGTAGGCGATTTCGATCCAGCCATTGCCGATGGCTTCGAGGGTCGGGGTTTCGAAACCGAAGGCACCTCCGGCAGCGAAGACCCCGGCAGCCAGAAAACTGATGCAGCTGACGGTTACCGGCATGCCTGGGTCGCGCGACAGATAACCCAGAAGCAACACGTGCAGGGCCCAGAAGGCGGCGCTGGAAATGACCAACAGGTCGCCGAGATTGAGGGCAGTGAAGTTGCCGCCCGACAGGAAATAGAGCCCGCCCATGGCCAGCGGCGCGCAAATCCACACAACATAGTGCGGCTTGATGCGGAAAACGAAGAGCAGAATCAACGGGACAAAGAAGACGTAGAGCCCGGTCAGGAAGCCGCCGTTGGTGACGGTCGTGTAGAGCAGGCCGGCCTGCTGCAGGTAGGAGCCGAGCAGGAAGTTGAAGCTCAGGAAGGCGATCAGACCCCATTGGCGGCGGGTGATGGGCTTGTTGACACGCCGATACTCCCACCAGGCGATGGGAAGGATGGCGATGCCGCCGAGCAGGTAGCGCGAGCCGATGAACGTCAACGGACCCATGTGGTCCATGGCGTTTTTCTGGGCGATGAAGGCAAAGCCCCAGAACATGGTGGCGAGGACCAGAAGCGCCGTGGACGATGTGCGGTTGAGCATTTCGGCAGCCTTATTTCAGTTCGGCGTCGAGGGCGGCGATCAGCTGGCTGATTTCGGCTTCGGACGTGTAGTGGGTGAAGGACAGGCGCAGGACGCCGTGATCCGGGTCGATGCCCAGTGCCTCGAGCAGGCGGTAGGCATAAAAATGTCCGCCACCGGCCATGATGTTGTGACGGGCCAGGCGTTTCGCCATGTCCAACCCGGGTATGTCGAGCGCCAGCGAGATGGTCGGCGCGCGTTTGGCGGGATCGACGGGGCCGATCAGGCGGATATTGTTGCGCGCCGACAGCCACTGCATCAGAGGCTGCATCAGGGCGATTTCCTGATTGCGCATGGCGGTGTGGGCGCGGCGGAAGGGGTTGGAGTCCCCATCCGGTCCTGCGATTTCGGCGACTGTCTCGAGATACTCGGCAATGCCGGCGGTAGCGGCGATCTGGGCGTGGTCCGGGCCGGCCGGGGTCAGCCGGTAACGCGGTTTTGCGTCGTTGAAGAAGTGACCCTGATTGGGCAATTGGGCCGCCAGTCCAGGCCGGATCGCCATGATGCCCTGATGCGGGCCATAGGTCTTGTAGGCGGAAAACATGTAGATGTCGCAGCCCAGTGCCGACAGGTCGGGCAGGCCGTGCGGCGCGTAGGAGACGCCATCGACAATCGACAGGGCGTCAACGGCGTGAGCGCGGGCCGTGATCTCTGCCACCGGGTTGATCTCGCCAACGATGTTCGAGCAGTGCGGGAAGGCGACGAAGCGGACCTTTTCGTCAAGCAGCGGGTCGAGTTTGTCGTCGGAGAGGTGGCCGGTTTGCGGGTCGACCTGCAATTCACGTACCTCGATGCCCAGCTTTTCAAGCTTGCGCCAGGCGCCGGTGTTGGCTTCGTGGTCCTGATTGGTCACCACGATGGCGTCGCCGGGCTTGAGCCATTCGCCGAACGCCTTGCCCAGAATGTAGGTATTGGCCGAGGTGGACGGTCCGAAATGAATCCAGTCGGCATCAACGCCGAGGGCCGCACCGATGCGGGCGAAGGCGAGGTCCATTTCCTCGCCGGCCTCGATTGACGCCTTGTAGGCGCCGTAGGGCTGCAGCTTGTGGGCGCGATAATAATGGTCGAGCTTTTCGAGCACGTGCTGGCTCGTATAGGAGCCGCCTGCGTTTTCAAAGAAGGCCTGGCCCTTGAGGTCGGGATGGTCGAAGGCCGGGAACCGGGCGCGGATTTTTGCGGTGTCGAGGGGCAAGCTCACGGGTCAGCCTCCGGCGGAATGTGTGGACCGCAGACTGGTATATGGAACCGGCAGGGGCGGCAAGGCGGCGGCGATGAAAGTTTGGCGATCGTGCCATCGCCAATGCTGATGGATCAGGCCGCCAGCGATTCCGTATCGAGGCCGGCGAGGGCGCGCTTCAGGGCCGAGAAGACGTGTGGATCGAAGGCGGTGCCGAGGTCGCGGCTCATGATTGAAAGGGCTTGATGCACCGGCATGCGGGCGCGATAGGGACGGTCGGCCGTCAGGGCGTCGAAGACGTCGGCGACGGTGACGATGCGGGTGTTGAGGTCGATGTCGGGCGCCCTGAGGCCGCGAGGATAGCCGCGTCCGTCGAGACGTTCGTGGTGGCCGCCGCCGATATGGGCAATGTCAGCGAACACCGAAATGCGGCGCAAAATGTCTTCGGAGAGCACCGGGTGGCGGCGAATTTCGCTCCACTCGTCGGCGTCGGGCTTGCCCGGCTTGTCGAGGATGGCGTTCGAGACGCCGAGCTTGCCGATGTCGTGCAACAAGGCTGCGCGTTTGAGCCAGCGGCGGTGGGCGGGATCGAAGCCCATTTCCTGCGCGATGAGATCCGTGAAAACGGTGACGCGCTCGCTGTGGCCGGCTGTGAACGGGCTCTTGCTGTCGACGACCTTGGCGAAGGCGGCGGCGACATCGTCGAGATAGGCTTCGTCGACTTCGGCATGCATGCGGGCGGGCGCGAGGGCGAAAACCCGTTCCGGCAGGTCTTCGGCTCGCAGGGTCGTCCAGAATTCATCTTCGGAGGCAACAAGCTGGAAGGCGGCGACCAGTTCGGGGTTGAACCATTTGCCGGAGCGCGCCTTGATTTCCTCCATAGTGGCCTGACGACCCGCGGAAACCTGAAAGACATCAATGACTTGTGACAACAGGGCGATCTGCGAATAGAGGGGAATGGCGCGGCCCTTCAGGCCCTCGGGTTGGCCCGATCCGTCCCAGTGTTCGTCGAGACCGGCGATCCCCAGCGCGACGGTTTCGGGGAAATGCAGCTTGCGGGCGATGTCGGCGCCGGCCTGGCAGCGGGTTTCGATCAATTCCCGGGCAATCTCGCCGCCATGTCGCGCAATGTGGACGATGGCGCGGAAACGCTCGGCCAATCCGGCCTTCATGCCGGTGTGCGTGACGACGAATTGCAGCACCTGCGGCAGCGATGAATTGACCGTCTTGTAGCCGCTTTTGAAGGCGAGATCGTCGGCCAGATAGAGCTGGCAGAGCCGGGCGGCATTGGACGAGCAGCCCAGATCCTTGAGCAGCAGGGTGTAATAGAGTTGCCAGAGCCGCTCTTCATCGAGGCCGAGCTTTTCGCCGATGGCTGTGCCGATCCAGCAGCAACGGACGCAATGGCCCTCGGGTTGCCCTTCGGTCATGTCGAGGGCAAAGCTGAGCGCGCCGAGGATTTCGGCGCGACCGACACTTTTCAGATCGGTATGGGGCGTGGCCAGGGACATGCGGCGTCCTTTCGCAATCCTTTGGGGGATTCTACGTGGCGCCGCCTTAAGTTGGCGTAAGAACCTATGCTTACCGGAAGGTTAAGGACCGGACAAAGGCCCCGCCGGCGGAGCGGGGCCTTTGCGGTGGAAAGCGGCGGATGCGTTGCTGAAGGAGGGCCGCCGCCTTCTGATTTAGTTGGACGCAGGCGCGCCGGGACCGGCACGGAAACCGCGCATGCCGCCAAAGCCCTGACCGCGATCGCCGCGCTGCGGCATCAGTTCTGCCTTCTGCTCGTCCGTCAGGCTGTCATAGAAGGCCTCGAGAGCGGGCAGGACGCTGTCCATCGCCTCGACCTGGGCGCTGAGCATCAACTGACGTTGGGTCAAACGGTCGATGAGGTCGGGCGCAGTGTCATCGTCACTGTCGACTTCGGCGAAGGCCGCGCAGGTGTCGGCGACGCTGGTCTGGGCGGCGAGGGCGGCGGTGGTGAACGCGTCGAAGGCAACGGTTTGCTCTTCGGTCAGTTCGAGTCGTTCGCCAACGTTTTCCAGCGCGGTTTCGTAGCGTTCGGCGGCTTCCGGGGCACAGCCGAGGGCGAGAAGCGGGAATCCGCCACGGGCCATACCGCGCTCCTGCATCGGGCCGCCTTCATGGCGCTGACCCATGTTGCGGTTCTGATCATGGGCATAGGCGGTGGTGGTCAGAGTGCCGACGCCGATGGTGGTGACGAGGGCGATCGCCGCCAGTTTCGAGATTTGGGTTTTCATGTCGTTGATCCATGTTGGTTCGGTTTGTCGTGCCAAACGGGTTCGCTTTGGAGGTCGTTTCGTTTGGACAGAACCAACTTAGGAACTGCAATCTTGCGGCGTGCTTTCCGCCAGATGAAGCTTTGGTAAGCATGGAAAGGCAGGCGGGCAAGGAAATGCCGCCGACAATGGGGGCTGCCGGCGGCAGGACGGGATCAGCGCTGGGTCCAATCCCCGTCAGGAAGAGATGTATTCGCGCAGGGCCTCGGCCTCGCCTTCAGCTTCCTCGATCTTGCGCTTGACCACATCACCGATGGAAATCACGCCAACCAGGCGCCCCTTGTCGAGCACCGGCATGTGGCGGATGCGCCGGTTGGTCATGATCTGCATGACTTCGGCGACAGTGGATTCGGGGACGCAATGGAATGGCTTGGCCGTCATGCAAGCTGCAACCGGGTGATGCATGACTTCGGTGCCCGTATCGTGCAGGCGACGGACGATGTCGCGTTCGGAGATGATGCCGGTGACTGCGCCGGAGCGATCGACGACGATGAGCGCGCCGATATTGTGCTGGTAGAGCAGCGCCAGCGCGTCGGAGACCGTCTTGTCTTCGGTCAGAGTGATGGGCTGAGCGCCCTTTCGCGTCAGCATATGACCCACATTCATGTTCACTTCTCCTCTGGCAGTGACGAATATCGGCGTAACAGACCGTAGCAGAAGTTTGCATGCGCATGCAAGCGCGGCTGATTGGGGCAACCCAACCTGTTGAAACGTGTCAGAGCCCTATCTGGTCGGGCGCTTGCGGTTGTGGGCCTTGCGGTCGGCCAGTTCCTGTTCCAGCACTGTCAGATTGATGCGGGCGGTCTGGCGCCAGACTTCGACCACGAGGGCGGTCAGCAGAACGGTCACGGCGAAAACGATGGCAATCGCGCCGGCGCGGTCGTCGGGGAGCATATCAACAGCGGCGGCGGAGGGTGTGGCAATGGCGCCAACAACAAGCGCGATCATGCCGGTGACAGGGAGATAGGTCGACCATTTCCGGGGTTTACGCATGGTACTCACTCAACTGTGTGATGACGAATTGGTACTTTGCGCGCACATTGGGCAGGCATTTGGGAGGGCCCAAGGAGATTCGGGGTCCATTTGAAGGCAATATGAAGGCACAGGCGGTTTGTTGGTCCGGACAGAAAAGGAGCCCGGTATGAGACAGACGTTTGGTGGAGTTTGGCGCCAGCTGGCGCTGGTGGTTTTCGCGGTGCTGGCGGTTGGCGCGCAAGCGGTGCTGGCGCAAAATGCGGCGCCGGAACAAGAGGTTGAACGCAACTGGCAAGTCGTGATCACCAACCAGATCGAAGCCTTCCGGGAAGGCGATGCGGCAGCGGCGCTGGAACTGGCCGGAGCGACGTTCAAAAGGAACTACAGCGATCCCGACCGGTTCATGCAGGATATTCTTTCCTGGGGCTATGCGCCCATACTTGAGTCTACATCACACAGTTTTGGTGATTTCCGCCCAGGCGGCGAAGGCGTGGTGCTGCAGATCGTGCAGGTGATCGGCCGTGACCAGGGCTATTATGAAGCCATGTACCAGCTTGCCTACGAAGAAGATGGCTGGCGCATTTACGGGGTGGCGCTCAGCCAGAAGCAGGGCGTCGGGATCTAACGCCCTCCCACGATGTAGAAATCCAGCTCGAGTACGTGGTGCAGGTTGCCGAGCCAGTTGGCCATGGCGGCATCGAGCCGGGTGCAGTCGATGTCGATGATGACGTTGCGGCCCTTGAGGCCGGTTGAAAGCTGCAGGCCGGTGCGGCGGAACTCGTCGGCGATCCTGACTTTTGTGCTGGCGTGCATGCCGCTGAGGATGGGCGAGAACAGATCAGTATCGTCGAGGAAGAACTGGCCGCCTTCGGTTTCGGAGGCCGGAACCCCTTCGACGCCTAACAAGATGTCGGCGCGGTGATAGCCGGCCGCACCTGAACTGATGCCACTGGTTTCAAAGAAGCGCACGGCGCCGTCGACGGCTGAGGTCAGGTTTTCGGCGATCGGCCAGCGCTCCTGCACCAGCTTCTTCCAGTTGTGGACTTCGCCCAGCGAGGTGAAACCACCGTGCAGCATGCCGCGCAGCAGGTTGGTGTAGGCATAGAGCAGGCCGGGGTCTGCAGTGCCGAAGCTGATGAACTTGCGGATCTTGCGCGGTGTGCGGGACATAAGCACAGCATTTGTCAGCAGGTATCCGGCAAGGATGGGCTCAAGCGCGTCGCGCGCCGTATCTATATCGTGCAGGCGCAGGATGTAGACGTTGGACACTTCATCTGTGAGCCCGGCAATCAGCTTGTCGGCCGCCAGTTTTTCCTCGTCGAGGAAAAGCGGGATGGGAGCGTTTTCAGTGGCTGCGATCATCGGTTCAGACCTTTCTAGCCGCGGCCCTGTTCAGTGGCGGGCAGGAAGCCGGAGGTCATCTGGCGGGTGTCGGAGGCCTTGTAGGAGCCGAGCATTTTCATATAGGCAGTCTTGTCCTTGAGCTTTTTCAAGGCGTTGCGCATTTGCGGCGAGTGCACACCGGCGCCGAGATCGACGTAGAAGGTTGGCAAAAGGGTCTGCTGGGAGATCGTGTAGGTCTCCAGCTTCGTGAGGTTGATGCCTTCTTCATGGAACACCTGCAGCGCACTGAGCAGGGCGCCGGGATAGTGCTGAACCTGGAAGATCATGGTGGTCATGTCGGCGTCGTCCGGGACGGTGGCGACTTCGGGACGGACCAGCACGAGGAAGCGGGTGACATTGTCCTTGGTGTCACCGATGTCCTCGTCAACGATGACCGCGCCATAGGCGTCAGCGGCTGAAGCGGAGCCGATGGCGCCGACGCCGGGGTCGTTGGAGGCGGCGGCGGTGCGCACGGCCGAGGCGGTGTCGCCGAGTTCAATCAGTTCGGCGTCCGGGAAATGGCTCTCGATATAGCCACGGCATTGGAGCAGGCCCTGCTGGTGGCTATAGAGTTGCCTCAGGCGGCGGCCGGACACATCGGCGCTGGGCGGGGTCTGTGGGCGGATGAAGCAGTGAATGATGGGCAGCATGTGCTCATCGGTGATCTGTAATTGGGTGGTCAGCATCATGCGATGGACATCGGGGATGCGGCCGGTAATGGAGTTTTCGACCGGGATGACGACCATATCGGCCTGATCGGCGTCGACGGCTCCGATGACATCGGTGAAGTTGGAAAAACCGTGCAGTTCGGCGTCCGGAAACAGGGCCCGGGCCGCCTCATAGGAGTAGGACCCCTTGATCCCCAGATGGGCGATGCGATCTGCGCTCATTTTTCGTCATCCATGGTTTTTCGCTTGAGATTGGCACTGCCGATGATGGCGAGCAGGGCCGCTTCGTCTTTTTGCAGAATGGCCGTTTCGATTTCGTCCATGCGGGCGCGCATGCGGTTGAGCCCGTTCAGCACGTTTTCGGAGTTGGCCAGGAACACATCCGACCACATTTTCGGATCGCTGGCGGCGAACAGGGTCATGCGCATGAAGGAGCCGGCGATCAACTCGTTGAGATGATCGGGGCAGATGTCGTCGTTGAGCTGATTGACCATGGCAAAGGCGGTGAGGTGTGCCAGATGCGAGGTGGCACCGAGAACACTATCATGTTCATCGACCGGCGTGATGAGCACATGCGAGCCGCAGGCCTCGAGCAGAGTGCGGGTCTTGTCGACGGCGCTCTGGTCGGTCTGCGGGTAAGGGGTCAGCACAAAGGTCCGTTTGGCAAAAATCTGCGCGCTGGCGCGGGCGGGACCGGCTTCGTGGCTGCCGGACATGGGGTGGCCGGGCACAAAGCGGGAAAAATCAGGACGGGCTCCGGCAACATCGGCGACGATATTGGCCTTGGTCGAGCCGGTGTCGACGATGATCGCTTCTGGGTCGAGAATATCCGACAGTTCAATGACATAATTGGCGATGGTGGAAACTGGCGTACAGATGAAAACGAAGTCACACGGTGCCATGCCGGCGAGGCTGGCGACGGAATAGACGTTGGACTGGCGGGCGGCGACCAGGGCTGACCGGCCGCCGTCGGTATCATAGACGATGAAGTTCGCCTTGAGGCCGCTTGTGGAGATGTGATCGACCAGCGACGCACCCATCAAGCCGGTGCCAACGACGCCGATGGTCAGTTCCTTCGCACCGGAAGCGTTTTCACCCTGGTTTACTGGCATTTGAGACTGTTTGAACTCCACCCGAACGCGGCCCGGCGGACCGTGCCCCTGATTTCCCGCGCTGTCTTAGACGCTGCGGGCTTTTGCGTCAAAACCAATAAGGTGGACGGCAGCGCGCAAACTTCACATCGAATTGAGCGTTTGTGGATTGCACCGGGGCCGCAGAATGGCAAACTGCGCCAAAATCGAGGGGAGAGACGATGCTCATCAAGAACCCACCCAGTTGGACGCTGCCCGAGAGTGCCGCGACCCCTGAAGATGTATTCCTGAACCGGCGTAGCCTGTTGAAAGGGCTGGCAGGCACGGCGGCTGCCGCGTCAGCACTCTCGATCGGTGGTTCGGCTTTTGGCCAGGAGAACCGCATGGAATTGGCCGCAGTGACCAATGATGCCTACACGGTCGACAATCGCCCGATGACGCCGGAAGATATCAACATCCACTACAATAATTTCTACGAGTACGGCTCCCACAAGTCGATTGCCAACATTGCCGAGCGCGAATTGAAGCCCCGGCCTTGGCAGATCGAGATTGACGGGCTGTGCAACAATCCCATGACGCTCGATGTCGACGAACTGATGGGGATGGTGGACCTGGAAGAACGGGTCTACCGGCACCGCTGCGTCGAAGCCTGGTCAATGGTCGTGCCGTGGATCGGTTTCCCGGTGTCGAAGCTTGTGGCGTTGGCTGATCCGCAAAGCGATGCCAGGTTCCTGCGCATGGAGACGTTCAGCGATCCGGCCATGGCAAGCGGCATTGCCCAGCAGCCCTGGTATCCCTGGCCCTATGTCGAGGGGATCACCATGGCCGAGGCGACAAACGACCTGGCGCTACTGGTGGTGGGCGCCTATGGCAAGGTAGTTGCCAACTCGATGGGAGCGCCGATCCGGTTGCATCTGCCCTGGAAATACGGGTTCAAGTCGATCAAATCGATCGTCAAATTCTCATTCACTGCAGAACGACCGGTTGGGTACTGGGAACAGATCTCGATGGATTCGAATAATCAGGAATATGGATTCTGGGCGAATGTGAACCCGGAAGTGTCGCATCCGCGCTGGAGCCAGGCCAACGAGATCATCCTGCACACGCGCGAGACTGTGCCGACGCTGCTGTTCAACGGCTACGGCGAACAGGTGGCCGATCTTTATGCAGGACTGGAAGACCAGCCGCTTTATCGCTGATTTTGTTTGGATTTTACCAAACAAAAAGCCCTGCCGGGGAGGAGGATCGGCAGGGCTTCTATTGATCTAGCGTATTCGCGATCTTGAAACAGAGACGTCGGGGAGGAGGGTCGGCGGCTCTGTTGCCCTCAACTTGGTCGCCAGAGCTGATTCCAGCAAGGGCTGCTTATGCATAGCCGATATGCATTTAAGGACTGCTTAAAATTACTTCATGTCGAAAAAAAAGGCTCCACCCGAAGGCGGAGCCGAATGATCGTTGGGCAAGGCCCAAATCTCAGTTTGCTCAACCAGACCTGAGGGAGGAGCGGTCCGGTCGAAATGAGCTCAATCGTGGGAGGAGGATACGATCTCTGCTCGGTGTCGCGGCCAAATGGTTGAGGGAGGAGGGTTCAACTCAAGTGCCTCTCGACACGAACGTTATGCTTCATAACGTCTGGGACAACAATGCTGACTTTGTCATGGCAGCCATGCATTCCGTGCATGGGAACGGCGCGTTCCGGCGAAAAAAATAAACCCTGACCGGTCTCCCGGTCAGGGTTTTGGTGCGAGGCCGAAGCCATCACAAGGAGGGACGACGTGAGCGGAGGGAGGGGGAGGACCGCTCACGGCTGAGGGGTAAATAGGTGGGGGTGCTGCCCGGTACAATTCCGCCTGGTGCATTGCAGCCATGCGCTGGGCGCATAGCTGGTGTTCAATGGTTCAGAACGACCATTTCCGGGCGCTTTCGACCAGGAAATCCCGGAAAACCGCGACGCGCTTGGAATTCTTGAGGGCTGGCGGGTAGACGAAATAGGTCTCGTAGGCCGGCAGATCGACCTGATCGAGAATGCGGACGAGCCCGTCTTCGTCGCTGACTGCGTAGTCGGTGATCATGGCGATGCCGACGCCGGCCTTGCAGGCTTGCACCATTCCGGCGATGGCGTTGACGCGCAGGTCGGCGCGGCGGGGATTGTGTTCGCTGCCGCACAGGGCTTCCAGATAGTTGATGTCGCCGAGGAAGGACGGCGCGGGTTCGCCAAAGGCGATGATGCGGTGGTCGGCCAGATCCTCGACAGTTTTGGGCGTGCCGAATTTGTCGAGGTAGGCGCGTGATGCGTAGATATGGAAATGGACGGTGAACAGCTTACGCTGGATCATTTCCGACTGGCTGGGCTGATGCAGGCGAATGGCGACGTCAGCTTCGCGCATGGCCAGGTCGAGATCGGAGTCCGTGAGCTTGATTTCCAGCTGGATGGTTGGATAGAGCGTGACGAATTCGTGGACGCGGGACGCCAACCAGGTTGAGCCAATGCCCACTGTGGTGGTGACGATCAATGGCCCGGCCGGGACGTCCTGGCTTTCGCTGATCTGTGACTGAACATTTTGCAGATCAAAGGTCATGCGGTGGGCCGTGCCGAACAGTTGTTCGCCCACTTCGGTCAACACCAGCCCGCGAGCGTGGCGAATGAAGAGCTTGAGCCCGAGGCTCTCTTCAAGTGCCGAGATCTGGCGGGATACCGCCGACTGGCTCATGTTCAGTTTTTCCGCCGCGTGCGTGAAGCTGCCGGATTCGGCGGCGGCGTGGAAAATCCTGAGCTTGTCCCAGTCGTTGAGGACCATCACTCTGCCGCTTCGCGAACGTCGAGACTGGCGAGGTAGTGTTCGGCTTCGAGAGCGGCCATGCAGCCCATGCCGGCGGCGGTAACGGCCTGCCGGTAGATGTCGTCGGTCACATCGCCGGCTGCGAAAACACCGGGGATCGAGGTGGCCGTGCTGTCGGGCGCGGTGACCAGATAGCCGCCATGCTTGGTTTCAAGCTTGTCCTTGAACAGTTCTGTGGACGGGGCGTGGCCGATGGCGACGAAGACGCCGTCGATCTCCATTTCCGTGATCTCGCCGCTTTCGGTATTCTTCAGTTTCACCCCGGTGACCGAGGGCGGCATGGCATTACCGGTGATGTCGGCCAGTTCGGTGTTCCACATGACCTTGATCTTGTCATGCTTGAACAGGCGGTCCTGAAGAATGCGCTCGGCGCGGAATTCATCGCGGCGGTGGACGACGATCACTTCGGAAGCGAAGTGGGTGAGGAACAGCGCCTCTTCGACGGCGGTATTGCCACCACCGACGACGATGACCTTGCGGTCCTTGTAAAAGAACCCGTCGCAGGTGGCACAGGCCGAGACGCCGAACCCCTTGAACTTCTCCTCGGAGGGCAGGCCAAGCCACTTGGCCTGGGCGCCGGTGGCGATGATCAAGCTGTCGCACGTGTAAGTTGTGCCGCTGTCGCCGTGCAGCTTGAACGGGCGAGTTTGCAGATCAACCTCGGTGATCATCTCGTTGATGATCCGGGTGCCGACATTTTCGGCCTGGGCTTTCATCTGTTCCATCAGCCAGGGCCCCTGAATGGGGTCGGCGAAGCCGGGATAGTTTTCCACATCGGTGGTGATGGTCAACTGGCCGCCCGGCTGCAGCCCTTCAAACAGAACCGGTTCGAGCATGGCGCGGGCGGCGTAGATGGCGGCGGTGTAGCCTGCAGGACCGGAACCGATGATCATGGTTTTGGCGTGCATTCGGGCAGCTCCGTTCGAATTCAACCTTTTGGGGGCACAACATAGGTGCGCCCGTAGCGCCTGTTCAAGCGCGCGAATCCCACCAACCCGGTCAGGTTAGCAGACAGACTATGCAAAAAAGCCTGCAAACTTGGCGTTTGCAGTCTTTTTGAACAGATTGCGGCGCATTTGCCGCAGCGTTTCGTTTTATTTGTAGACGATCTTGATGATCTCGTAAGTGCGGGCGCCGCCCGGGGCCGCCACTTCGACGCTGTCACCTTCTTCCTTGGAAATCAGCGCGCGGGCGATGGGCGAGGAGACCGAAATCTTGCCATTGGCGAGATCGGCTTCGGGGTCGCCGACGATCTGATAGGTTTTTTCCTGCTCCGTGTCCTCGTCGATCAGCGTGACCGTCGCGCCGAACTTGACGGTATCGCCGCTCAGTTTGGACACGTCGATGACGTCGGCCAGCGCGAGGATGGACTCCAGTTCCTGGATACGACCCTCGTTGAGGCTCTGCTGTTCCTTGGCGGCATGATATTCGGCGTTCTCCGAAAGATCGCCATGGGCACGCGCTTCGGAAATCGCATCAATGATGCGCCGACGTTCGGTGCTCACACGACGCTCGCGCTCTTCGCTGAGGGCGGCATGCCCACCTTGCGTCATCGGTATCTTTTCCATTTCAGTCCGCCTAGATCTTCTTTTCAGACTTACCGCAAGAACCGCCTCTGGCCGCGCTCTCATCGGCTGGGACAGGCAGGATTTACGGGAAACAACGGGCGCAAGGTGCATATCCACCCTGCGTTGGTCAAGAGGATTACTTGAGGGGCGGATGTGCCCAATTCAAGGCACGGCACCCCGGTCTATCCAAAAAAGTGGCGCCGCAGTCCGGCTGCGGCGCCTCAAATCAGGTTTGCAGGCGTGGTCAGCCGGCGATTGCGAGCTTGTCCGCAGCCGATTTGCCGGTGCGCTCGTCCTTGACGATCTCGTAGGTGATTTTCTGACCTTCATCGAGACCCTGCAGGCCGGAGCGCTGCACGGCGGAGATGTGAACGAAAACGTCGGTGCCGCCTTCATCGGGCTGGATGAAGCCGTAGCCTTTTTGACCATTGAACCATTTAACGGTGCCGCTTGCCATGTGTAGAAAGCCTTTCGCCAGTGTTCCCAAACGCACCACCGCGATGCGTCCCTGGGGTATCGAAATGCACGGAAGTGATAGTCTAGGGGCGCGAAAGGATCGCGACCAGATATGTCGCCTCAGTCATCGATGGGCAAGATTTTAGCGAAGCAACGGGCGCGCGACAACTGGAAGATTGATTCAAGTGTCGGGCACCGGCCCGATCTATTCACGCCAGATGCCCGGATTGCCAGTTGTTCGGGTGGAGTGATGCCCGATTATTGGCCAGTGCCCGCGTAACGCAGCAGCGATCTGCATGGCCAAAATGCGCGGCATTCACCACACGCTTGACTTCAGTCTCGGTACAAGTTAGTTGACTGACTAAATATTTGACGAAGCGAAGTTTGAAGGACTGAACAGATGGTGGAGATGATGAATATGAGCGCGGTGGAGCGGCGATCAGAAGCTGGAAAACGTGTGGCGGACGGGTCGGCAGTCAGTCGACCGAATACGTCTGGAGCAGATGCAACGCGGAAAGGAAGATCTGTTGCACGCAAACCGGCCCGGCTGGATGCCAGCCGTTTCGGCCCCTGGGCAGTGGCGACCGGAGCCTCCTCCGGGATCGGGCGTGAGGCCGCCCAGCAGATTGCCGCGAATGGTTTGAACCTCGTTCTGGTGGCGCGGCGCGCCGCGGTCCTGACCGGACTTGGCGAAGAGCTTGCGGCACGATACGGCATCTCGTTCCGGGTCATCCCCGCGGATCTCGCGCAACCCGGCGCGGAGCGCGCGGTGATTGAGGGCACTGAGGACCTGGATGTCGGGCTGTTGTTTTCCAGTGCCGGGACAGGGCAACCGGGCGCGTTCTTGGCTTTCGGCGGTGAACAGCTACGCGACATCGTACATCTCAACGGGTTGTCGCACCTGTTGCTGACCCATCATTTCAGCCAGCGGTTTGCGAAGCGCGGGCGGGGCGGAACGCTTCTGGTCTCGGCCCTGGGTGCGGACAGCGGCATACCTTTCCATGCGGTTCCGGCGGCGGCCAAAGGTTTAGTCAATACGCTCGGGCGGAGCCTTCATGTCGAACTCAAGAGGTCGGGCGTGGGGATCAGTGTGCTGATCGTGACGCCGACAGATACGCCGCTGGTTGAGAAAATGGGGCTCGATGGCTCGGCCATGCCCTTGAAGCCGATGCCGGTTGAGCAGTGCGTCAGCGAGGCGCTGACAGGGCTCAACCGCAACCGGATGATCATCATGCCCGGCCTGTTGTTTCGGATCATAAACAGGCTGGTACCGCATGGACTGGTGCGGACGATGACGGCGGATATGATGCGCAAGAGTACGACCTTCGTCAGTTAGGAGCGCGCGGTGGCGGCATTGAAAAGCAGCAAGAGCGGCAAACGGGAAAGACTGGTCGAGGCGGCACTGGAACTGGCCTACAGGGATGGTTTCCAGGCGGCCTCGATCGCCGACATCGCCAAGGAGGCTGATGTGCCGGTCGGCAATGTCTATTACTATTTCAAAACTCGGGACCAGATCGGCGATGCCGTGATCGACGCACGGATGGCGCAGTTTGAAAGTCTGCGTGGGAGACTGGAAAAACTGGCAACGCCGAAAGAACGATTGGTCGCCTTCATCGATATGACGGTTGGCAACCAGGAAACTGTTGCGGCCCGTGGGTGTCCCTTCGGCTCGTTGGCGGCGGAATTCTTGAAACTCGGCGGTCATCTGGCGGGCAAGGCGCGGCCGATGCTTGCCGATCCCCTGGAATGGATGGAGGCGCAGTTCCGGCAGATGGGCGTAGGCGATGCGGCGTTCGCCTGCGCGGTGCATCTCGAGGCTGGTTTGCGCGGCGTATCGTTGCTGACGCAATGCACCGGCGATCCAAAACTGATGGAGATTGAAGCCGCGCAGTTGAGGGCCTGGCTGGATACGCTCTAGACCGCTGGATTCCGCTTGCTTTTTTGGTGGCTTCCACTAGATCAGCAGCGCCGCCGAACCGGCGGTTCTGTTCCGGACAAAAATGGACCCGGTCTTCATGTCCTCGGGCGATCTGATCGCGGATCGCCGGGCTGCCTATGCCGCAATGATGGTTGAGACCGGTGATCTGCCGGCTGCGGCGGAGCTTTGGGAACAGGCGCTGGAATTGGCGCCGGGCTGGGCCGCGGGCTGGAACGAGTTGGGCATTGTCCGCGAGCGGCTGGGCGAACTGGGTACGGCGATCCGCGCCTGGAGCCGGGCGGCCGAGCTTGATCCTGAAGGCGGTTTGGGCGCGCAGGTGCGCTTGTCGGCGCATGGCGGGGACGCTGAAGCCGAAGCGCAACGCCGCGCCTATGTTGAAACGCTGTTCGATCAGTATGCGCCACGTTTTGAGACTGAACTCGTCGAGGGGCTGGACTACGTCGTCCCCGACTTGCTGGCGGGCATGATCGCCGAGGCAGTCAAGAAGTACGACATCGGGCAATTTGCCCGGGCAGCTGACCTTGGTTCAGGCACGGGGCTGATGGGCGAGCGGGTGGCGCACCTGGTTTCGTTCCTTGAGGGCGTCGATCTGTCCGAGGCCATGAATGCGCAATGCGCGCAAAAGGGTGTCTACGGACGGCTTGAGCAAGGGGACGTCGGGGCGTTTCTGGCCGGCCGGAAAGGCGCATTTGATCTCATCACGGCGGCGGATGTGTTCATGTATTGCGGGGCGCTGGAGGATGTGATGCGCAGCGCCTTTGCGGCGTTGCGTGAAGGCGGGCTATTTGTCTTTTCGGTGGAGCGGCACGACGGTCCAGAAAGTGAAGTGTTGCGCACGTCGCTACGCTATGCCCACAACGCGGAGCATCTGCAAAACCTGCTGCTGCTGGCCGGGTTTGAACTGGTCGAAGAGCGCACCGAGACCATCCGCCTGGACCGCGGCGAGCCGGTCCAGGGCGCTCTGTTCGTGGCGCGGCGGCCTGTGCTTGCCCCAGTCGGTGAAGTGGACCTGCCATTGCTGGCTGGGCGGGAAAGCCTAGCTCAATAAGGTGGCGCGGATCGCGCCACCCGCGTTTCCTCAGGCCGCGAAATATTCCTGCAAGGCCCGCACCTGCACCGAGCCTTCGCGATAGGCGATGATGCCGTCGACGGCGGCCACGGCGCCGGGGATGGTGGTGTAATAAGGCACCTTGGACAGGAGCGCAGAGCGGCGGATGTCGCGGCTGTCAGACAGGGCCTTGCGGCCATCGGTCGTGTTGATCACCAGTTGCACGTCGCCGTTCTTGACCGCGTCAACGATATGCGGGCGTCCTTCGAGCACCTTGTTGATCTTGGTCGCAGCGATGCCGTTTTCCTGCAGATAACGCTGGGTGCCGCCGGTGGCGATCACCTTGAAACCGGCATCGGACAGGCGCCGAATGGCGTCGATGATTGTGTCGGTCTTGTCAGCGTCGCGGACAGAGATGAAGACGGTACCCTCTTTCGGCACCTTGGTGCCGCCACCGAGTTGGGACTTGGCAAAGGCGATCGCGTAATCGAAGTCGAGGCCGATGACTTCGCCGGTCGATTTCATCTCCGGGCCAAGCACCGTATCGACACCGGGGAAGCGGGCGAAGGGAAACACGGCTTCCTTGATGCCGATGTGCTTGATTTCGCTTTCAGTCAGGTTGAAGTCAGCCAGTTTCTCGCCAGCCATGATGCGGCTGGCGATCTTGGCGATGGGCGTGCCGATGACCTTGGCAACGAAGGGCACGGTGCGCGAGGCGCGCGGATTGACTTCGAGCACGAAAATATCGCCGTTCTGGATGGCGTATTGCACGTTCATCAGGCCACCGACATTGAGGGCCAGGGCCATTTCGGCGGTCTGGCGCTTGAGTTCGGCGATGGTGGCCGCATCGAGGTTGCGGGGCGGCAGCGAGCAGGCACTGTCCCCGGAATGAACGCCGGCTTCCTCGATATGCTCCATGATGCCGCACACAAAAACACCCTTGCCATCGCACAGGCAGTCGACGTCGATTTCGGTGGCCCCCGTCAGATAGCCGTCAAAAAGCAGCGGGTTCTTGGCGATCACCGAATTGATCTGGCCGGTCTTGTCGTTCGGATAGCGGGCGCGGATTTCGGGCGGCACCAGTTCGGTGAGCGTCGACTGGATGTAGGTCTCGAACTCTTCCTTGGAACTGACGATGGCCATGGCGCGGCCGCCCAGCACGTAAGAGGGCCGTATGACGAGGGGGAAACCGAGGTCTTCGGCAACCAGCCGGGCCTGTTCAAGCGAATGGGCAATGCCGTTGCGCGGCTGGCGCAAATCGAGTTTGTGCAGCAGTTTCTGGAACTGGTCACGGTCTTCGGCCAGATCGATCGACGACGGCAAAGTGCCAAGGATCGGGACACCGGCCTTTTCCACGGCGCTGGCGAGGCCAAGCGGGGTCTGTCCGCCGAACTGGACGATGACGCCGTGCAGCGTGCCGTTCTGCTTTTCGGTCTCGAGGATTTCGATGACATCCTCTTCCGTCAGCGGCTCGAAATAGAGCCGGTCGGAGGTGTCATAATCTGTCGACACGGTTTCGGGATTGCAGTTGACCATGATGGTTTCATAGCCGGCATCCGACAGGGCGAAGGCGGCATGACAGCAGCAATAGTCGAACTCGATGCCCTGGCCGATCCGGTTCGGGCCGCCGCCGAGAATGACCACTTTCTTGCGATCGGAGGGCGAGGCTTCGTCGGCCGGGGCGCCGGCAAACGGGGCTTCGTAGGTCGAATACATGTAGGCGGTCGGTGAGGCGAATTCAGCCGCCGACGTGTCGATCCGCTTGTAGACAGGACGGACGCCGAGGGCCGTGCGGGCGCGCCGGACATCGCCGGCGGTTTTGCCGGAGAGGGCACCGAGCCGGGAATCCGAAAAGCCCATGGACTTGAGCATGCGCATCTGGCCGGCGGTCTCGGGCAGGCCGTGTTCGCGGACCCGGTCTTCCATGTCGACAATGGATTTCATCTGCTCGAGGAACCAGGGGTCGATCTTGCAGGCCTGATGGATTTCGTCGAGGTCCATACCCCAGCGCATGGCCTCGGCCACGTGCAACAGGCGGTTGGGGGTGGGGGTGCCAAGCGCGGCGCGGATGGCGTTGCGGTCGTCACCTTCGCCTTCACCGAGGCCGGGAATGCCGATTTCGTTGAGGCCGGTCAGTCCGGTTTCCAGCGAGCGGAGGGCCTTTTGCAGACTCTCGGGGAAGGTGCGGCCAATGGCCATGGCTTCGCCGACGGACTTCATGGCGGTGGTCAGCCGATTGTCGGCGCCGGGGAATTTTTCGAAGGCGAAACGCGGGATCTTGGTGACCACGTAATCGATTGTCGGTTCGAACGAGGCGGGCGTGGCGCCACCGGTGATATCGTTTTCCAACTCATCGAGCGTGTAGCCGACAGCCAGACGTGCCGCGACCTTGGCGATGGGGAAGCCGGTGGCTTTCGATGCGAGGGCCGAAGACCGCGACACGCGCGGGTTCATCTCGATGACGACCAGCCGCCCGTCCGCCGGGTTGACGGCGAACTGGACGTTGGAACCGCCGGTTTCCACCCCGATTTCGCGCAGCACAGCAATGCTGGCGTCGCGCATCATCTGGTATTCCTTGTCGGTCAGGGTCAGCGCCGGCGCGACGGTGATGGAATCGCCGGTGTGGACACCCATCGGGTCGATGTTTTCGATGGAGCAAACGATGATGCAATTGTCCGCCCGGTCGCGGACCACTTCCATCTCGAATTCTTTCCAGCCGAGCACGCTTTCCTCGACCAGCACTTCGGTGGTGGGCGAGGCGTCGAGACCGCCCTCGATGATGTCGAGATATTCCTCGCGGTTGTAGGCGATGCCGCCGCCGGTTCCGCCGAGGGTGAACGAAGGGCGGATGATCGCAGGCAGGCCAATCGCGTCGAGCGCAGCGAGTGCTTCGGGAATATCATGCGCCAGCATGGATTTCGGGGTTTCCAGTCCGATCTTGTGCATGGCGGCTCGGAACAGCTCCCGGTCCTCGGCCTTGTCGATGGCTTCAGCGTCTGCGCCGATCATCTTCACGCCGAACTGCTCCAACACGCCCATCTTGCGCAGCGACAGCGCACAGTTGAGTGCTGTCTGGCCGCCCATGGTGGGCAGCAGCGCGTCGGGCCGTTCCTTTTCGATGATCTTGGCGACGATTTCGGGGGTGATCGGCTCCATATAGGTCGCGTCGGCGAGATCCGGGTCCGTCATGATGGTGGCCGGATTGGAATTGACCAGAATGATCCGGTAGCCCTCTTCCTTCAGGGCCTTGCAGGCCTGGGTGCCGGAGTAGTCGAACTCGCAGGCCTGACCGATCACGATGGGGCCGGCCCCGATAATCATGATGGATTGAATATCGGTGCGTTTGGGCATGTGGTTCACTCGGGCTCGGCACGGTCCTTTGGGCGGACGATGCTGCGGGGAATCTCTCAGGGCTTCGGGCTGGGCGGCTGTTTAGCGGAACAGTGGGCCGAATTCCAGCACTGATGTGGGATTTTTGGGGATTTTGGCGGCGGGTGCGGAACTCTGTTCAATTGCCGGAATTTACCGCTAGGATGATCTTCCAATCAGCGGCGGAGAGACCGGGATGAAGTGGCAGGACAGGCGGCGCAGCGGCAATATTGAAGACCGGCGCGGACAGGCAGGCGGTGGCGGGTTCATGCGGCGCGGAAACGGCCCAAGGCTGCGCATTCCATCCGGCCGCTCGATGGGGACGGGCGGGGCCGGCGGGCTCGGGCTGATCGTTGTCGTCATCGTCGTGGCGCTTGCGCTGGGTGTCGATCCCATGCAGCTACTGTCGGGTGGCACAACCCCGCAGACGCAGACCGACAGTTCAACCAGCAGCCGGACAGGCGCCGGCAATGACGAGGCCAGCCAGTTTGTGGCGGTTGTGCTGGCCGAAACCGAGGACCTGTGGACTGAGGTTTTCCGGCAGAACAACCTGACCTATGAACTGCCGAATGTGGTGCTTTATTCAGGACGTACGGACGCGGCCGGGTGCGGTCTCGCCAATGCCAGCACCGGACCCTTCTACTGTCCGGCGGACCAAAAGATCTACATCGACCTCAGCTTTTACGACGTGTTGCGGACGCAGTTTGGTGCATCGGGCGATTTTGCTGAGGCCTATGTGCTGGCGCATGAAGTGGGGCACCATGTTCAGCAGCTGACAGGCGTGTTGCCGGAATTCAATGCCCAACGCAGCCGGATGAGTGAAACCGAAGTCAATGCCATGTCGGTCCGCGTGGAACTGCAGGCGGATTGCTATGCCGGCATCTGGGCCAATTATGCAGGGCAGGAGAATTTGCTGGAGCGCGGCGACATCGAAGAAGCGCTGAACGCGGCGACCCAGATCGGCGATGATGCCATCCAGGAACGTACGCAAGGCGTTGCCGTGCCGCGCACCTTCACTCATGGCACCTCGGAGCAGCGCAAGCGTTGGTTCGAAGTGGGTTATGAGAGCGGTGACGTGGGGGCGTGCGATACGTTCAGCGGAGCGATCTAGACGCATGGCGCTCAAGACCTATACCGGCAGTTGCCATTGCGGGGCACTGCAATTCGAGATTGACGCCGACCTTTCAAAGGGCACCGAGAAGTGCAATTGCACGATCTGCACCAAAATGCGGCTGTGGTCGGTGCGGGTGAGTTCAAACGAGTTCCGGCTGATTTCGGGCGAGGAATTCCTGAGCGACTACACTTACGGATCGGGTAATGCGCATCACACGTTTTGCAGGCGGTGCGGAGTCCGGCCGTTCGAGCACATCAACTGGCCCAGCGACGTCGTCTACTACAACATCAGCGTCGCTTGCCTTGACGGTGTGGACATAAATGAACTGATGGCGGCGCCGGTCGACTATCAGGACGGATTGCACGACTCCTGGGAGCAGGTGCCCGACGAAATCCGGCACCTGTAGATCAAGCGAAGACAGGCGGGGTTTAGTCGTTCGAGTACTGATCGTCGCTGACGGGTTCCAGCCAGTCGGTCGGCACGCCTTCCTTCGATTCCTGCATGGCGATGTGGGTCATGGCCTTATCGGGGCTGGCGCCGTGCCAGTGTTTTTCCCCGGGTGGAATCCAGACCGTGTCGCCAGGCAGGATTTGCTGGATGGGTTCGCCCCAACTGCACACGCACCCAACGCCGGAAATGACATGCAGGGTCTGACCGTAGGGGTGGGTGTGCCAGTTTGTTCGGGCGCCGGGTTCGAAGGTGACCGACACGGCGAATAGCCGTGCGGGCTCAGGCGCCTGGATGATGGGCTCCTGACGGACGCTGCCGGTGAAGTTTTCGGGGTCTCCCTTGCCGGAGGGTCGGCTGGTGTTCTTGTAGATTTGCATGAGGCTTTCCGCGTTTTCGTATCCTGGTGAATGGTCGATGCAACCAAATCCTTGTTTCGCCGTTACAATTGCACAACCGCA
Source organism: Devosia sp. (assembly GCA_017794705.1). Lineage (GTDB taxonomy): Bacteria > Pseudomonadota > Alphaproteobacteria > Rhizobiales > Devosiaceae > IH3. Next base: position 3,060,886 of record CP051235.1, read on the forward strand.
CTCTCATCAAAACCTCACCTCAGAGAAATCAAGCTTCAGCTTCTCATTCTACTCATCATTGTTGCGCTGGTTGCCGGCGCGCTCGGCTTCACCGGTATCGCTGCGGGCGCTGCCGTAGCGGCGCGGATCGTGTTCGGCATTATGCTGATCGGCATCGTGATCATCCTGATCATGGCGATGCTCGGCATGGCGGTCATTTTCTAGCGCTGGGTGACGTAACCTTCGGGCACACCGCGCGGTGACAGCACAAACTGCCAGACTTGAATGGCGCGGGCGCGGAAACCGCCCGCGCAGCACAAAAGATAATATTCCCACATCCGTTTGAAACGTCGCTCTTCCGCCGATTGCGGTTCGGGCCACCTGGCCTGGAAATTCTCGTTCCAGGCGCAAAGGGTCTTGTCATAGTCCGGGCCGATATTGTGCAGGTCTATGACGGTGAAAAGGCCCTCTATGGCCTCGCCGACCTGTTTCAATGAGGGCAGGACGCCGCCGGGAAAAATGTATTTCTCGATCCAGGGATCGATGGTGGTCTTTGTTTCGGGAGACCCGATCGTGTGCAGCATGAACAGGCCATCATCCTTGATGGCGCGTCGGGCTGTTTCGAAATAGGTGCGGAAGTTGCGGTAGCCGACATGTTCGAACATGCCCATGGACACGACATGATCCACCTTTCCATCGAAATCGCGGTAGTCCTTGACCTGAAAATCGCAGTCCAGCCCGGCGTAGCGGGCGCGGGCGTAGGCGGCCTGGTCAGGTGAGACCGTGACCCCAACACAAGACGCGCCATATTTCTCGGCGGCGAAACCCATGAACGCGCCCCAGCCGCAGCCGATGTCGAGCACGCGGTCGCCTTTCTTCAGTCCCACCTTGCGGCAGACCATGTCGAGCTTGGCCTCCTGTGCCTGATCGACATTGGTCACGCCCTTCGGCCAGTAGCCGCAGGAGCCGGTCATGCGGGCGTCGAGCGATGCCTCGTAAGCGTCGGTTTCGTTGTAATGCATTTTGGCAACGCGCTGGGAGCGGGCTTTCGTCTGCATATTCAAGAAACGTGCCTGCACCAGTTGCCAGATCACGTTTGGCGTGATGCGCAATTTGTCCTGCAAGCTGCTGCTGACCACCCGGTTGAAGAATTCGGCTAGGTCGGCGCAGTCCCACGCACCGTCCATATAGGCCTCACCCAACCCGAGTGAGCCTTCGGCGTAGAGACGCGTCCAAAAGTCTTGGGAGTGGATCTGAAGGTCCCAGGGCTCGGAACCGTTCACAGTGATACCCACTTCGGCCAGAAGTGGCGTCAGAAACGCTTCCTGGGTCATGCGAATTCGTCCTGAAATCCCCCAAACAGCGGCAGCAGTCTGCCAAAAGAATTGAGGCATTTGAAGGGGGTAGTTTGGCGGAGGCCGATGCCCGCAGGGTTTTGAATTGCCGGTCCTGCAGGCGCAGCCTAGTCTTGAGGGGCGGCAATGCGGGAGGGTGACATGAACAAGAGCGAAGAAGTCGAGGCTTGGCTTGAGGTCTACGACAATCCAATGAAAGAGGTGGTCATGGCTGTGCGGGATACGATCCTGGCCGCTGATCCGCGTATCATGGAATGTATCAAGTGGCAGGCGCCGACTTTCACCTACAAGGGCAACCTGGCGTCGTTCTTTCCGAAGTCAAAGCAACACGCCAGCCTGATGTTTCACAAGGGCGCCCAGATCAGGGGCGACTTCCGCTTTCTCGAGGGCGACGGGCAGGAAGCACGCAACATGAAATTCGTCGACCTCGAAGACCTGGCAAAGAAGTCGGCCGAATTGGCGGCGATTACCGTTGCGTGGTGCGATCAGCGGGATGAGAAGTAAGGTATCACGCCCTCCCGAGCATCCGTTTTAAAACATCTGTCTTGAACCAGAAGTGCTGGGCCAGGGCGCCGGCCAGGTGCAGGAAAATCAGCGCGATGAGCACGAGGCGTGCGGTCTTGTGGACTTCGCCGGCTGCCTCAGCTTCAAGGAACCAAAGCGCCATGCCGGAAAAGGGCATAATGAACAGCAGCGCATAAAAGGCCCAGTGGGTGCCCGCCGCCAGAAGGCGCAGGGGTGCCGGTTCACTGGACGGCGCCGGCGGGACGCCGCGGGTCAGGCGCAGGCCGAGGCGCCAGATGGCGAGAACCAGCACCAGTGTGCCGACCACGACGTGCGGATTGATCAGCGAGACGGTGCCGCCGTCTTCGCGAATTTCCCAGGCGTCCTCCATTCCTTCGTGCAGGACCAGCTGGAAAATGACCAGAACAGCAATGATCCAGTGCAGTGTGATCTGGGTACGGGAAAAACTGTCGGGTGCAGACATCGGGGTTCCTCCAACTGATCTGACGCAATCTTAGCCGGGAGTTGAGACGCTTCCAGTTAATATTTGGAAATGTGAGTGCTGGCTCACAGCTTCAATTTGAACCCGTCGTGACTGCGTTCAAAGCCCAGCCGCTCGTAGAAGCGGTGGGCGTCGGAGCGCTTTTTGTTGGAGGTGAGTTGGGCGAAGGTGCAATTGCGTTCCCGGCATTGGCCGATGGCCCATTCGATCAACATGCCGCCTAGTCCCTTACCGCGATGATCTGCGCGGACGTGGACGTTTTCGAGCTGGCCGCGCCATTGGCCAGGGCCCATCAGGTCCGGCAGGAAGCTGAGGAAAAGAGTGCCGACCACTTCGCCTTCGGACTCAACTACGATCAGGCGGTGGTTGGGATCCCTGTCGATGATGTCGAAGACCTGCCTGTAACGGGGGTCGTCGAGGTCGAGTGGCGCGTAACGGTTGGCTTCGATGGCGCCCGCGCGGGCGATCGTGATGATCGCCTCAAGGTCCGTGGCTCTAGCGTCTCGGATAGTGGGGTTCATGGCTCGGCTCCGGAAAGGCGTGGCGCAAGTTAGTTGGCGTTTCTCACGCAGGAAAGTCGGGCGATGTCTGCCACCTGCGACAATTTGGCAACAAACGGTCCGACTTCGTCGCAAGTCGAAGCTGATCAGAGAGTGCAGGCTTGGCAGGACGAAATGATGAGCGTACGGGAAAAGCTCAACCGCGACCCAGGAGGACCCACATGGCTGATATTTTTGTGACCTTCGGCACCGGCGTCGCGGCTATGGGAAAAATGCTCCTTATCAATTCCCGACCGTGCCGCTGAGGCCAGCACACTCCGTTCAGTGCTGCTAATCGCCGCCTGAACTCACCAAAATCACTTCGATCATACGAATGCAGCCGCGAAGTTGCATTCCCCAATTGGGACCGGCGTCTGCGCGCCGGATGAAACCATGACTTCCTGGAACAGCTTCTGGCGCGAAAACGCGTTCGGAAAAGCTTCGAGATTTGTTTACGAGCACTGGAGGCGGCAGCCGGGCCGGCTGACGGTGATGATCCTGTTCATGCTGGCTGCAACGCTCGCCGACACGGTCGCGCCGCTTTATGCAGGGCGAATCGTCAATGCATTGACCGAGTTCGGCACCAATGGCGATGTCGCCCGGCAGCATGCTCTCGTAGATTTTTCGATCATGATGGGGCTCGGGGCGGTGATGATCGGCGCCCGCTTCGTCGTGTTCTCCGGCATCGTCACGTTCACGCTCAACATGATGCCCGAAGTGGCGCGCGAAGCCTTTCATAAGGTGCAGCGCCTGTCCTCGGATTGGCACGCGAACAGTTTTGCCGGGTCGACGGTGCGCAAGATCACGCGCGCCATGTGGTCGCTGGACGGGCTCAACGACACACTGATTCTGGCCATGTTCTCCAAGGTGGTGATGCTGGTTTCGGCGTCAGTGCTGCTGTGGGTCTATTGGCCCGTGCTGGGATTGGTGGTGGGTGTTGGCTCCGTCCTGTACGTCGCGTTGGTGGCGGGCATGTCGCTCGGGTACATCGCGCCTGCCGCACAATTGTCCAATGCCTGGGACACCCGGGTTGGCGGGGTGCTGGCGGATTCGGTCAGTTGCAACGCCGTGGTCAAGAGCTTTGCCGGTGAACACCGCGAGGACGGTTTTGTCGGCAAGGTGATGAACAAGTGGCGCCGCCGCACCGAGCGGACCTGGCGGCGGTTCAACCTGTCATTCTTTATCCAGATGACCGCGATGTGGGTCTTCCGCGCCGCCATTCTGGGCACGGCTTTGATGCTGGCCTGGACCGGGCAGGCAAACGCCGGTGACCTGACCTTTGTTCTCACGCTTTTCTTCCTCGTGCAGGGCTACCTGCAGGACGTGGGCCAGCAGGTCCGCAACCTGCAGCGCGCTGTCAACGAAATGGAGGAACTGATCGACATCCATGCCGTGCCGGTGGAAGTCGATGATCGCCCGGGTGCAAAGGCGCTGAAAGTTTCGCAAGGCGAGATCGCCTTTGACCATGTCCTTTTTCAGTACAAGGGCAAGGCGACGCCGCTGTTCAAGGATTTCTCCGTGACGATCAAACCGGGCGAGCGTGTGGGCCTCGTAGGCCATTCCGGGTCGGGAAAGTCGACCTTCGTCAAGCTCATCCAGCGGCTTTATGACATCAACGACGGCGGAATTCTGATCGACGGGCAGAATGTGGCAGCGGTGACCCAAGAGTCGCTGCGCAGCCAGATTGCGCTGGTGCCGCAGGAACCGATCCTGTTTCACCGGACCTTGGCTGAAAACATTTCCTATGCGCGGCCGGGCGCAACCCTTGAGGACGTGATCGCAGCGGCCAAATTGGCCAATGCGCATGATTTCATCGAGGATCTGCCCAAGGGGTACATGACCCTGGTCGGAGAGCGGGGGATCAAGCTATCGGGTGGCGAGCGCCAGCGCGTAGCTTTGGCCCGGGCGTTCCTCGCGGATGCGCCGATCCTCATCCTCGATGAAGCGACGTCCAGCCTCGACTCGCAGTCCGAACACCTGATCCAGCAAGCCGTTGAGCGGCTGATGCAGGGGCGGACGACGCTGGTCGTGGCGCACCGGTTGTCGACGGTGAAAAGCATGGATCGGCTTTTGGTGTTCGCCAAGGGTGAGATCGTCGAGGAAGGCACGCACCAGCAGTTGGTGGGGATTCCGAATGGCATCTATCACGGTCTCTACGAGCGTCAGGCGATGGAGCTGGCCGCCGGCATCGCGGCCGAGTAGGCGACACGAAAAAAGAGGGCGGGTTCTGGACCCGCCCTCTCATTCGATGGAACTAGAGTGTGATGCGGTAGATGCCGAAGCCTGCCTCTGACGTATCGCCTGTGGCTTCGATCGGCACGGCGGTCACATCGCCCACGTGTTCGGCGCCTTTTGGGCCGGTTTCGAACAGCACAGTGGACCCGATCTCGGCAAGAGACCAGTTGCTGTCAGCGCTGGGGTTGATCGTGCCGCTCTCGTGAATAAAGCGGACGATGATGTCGCGGTTGGTGTCGGGGCCCACAAACACGATTGTTGAACCGTCTGCACCGGGGAAGCTGCCGCCGCCGCCAGCGCGGTAGTTGTTGGTTGCGACAATGAACTCCTGATCGAGATCGATGGGTTCGCCATTGAATTGCAGGTCAACAATGCGGTTGGCGTCCGGGTTCACAAGTTCACCGTCAGATGAGTATTTGGAGGGCTGGGTGATGTCGATCTTGTAGGTCACGCCGTCGATCACGTCGAAATTGTAGGACGGAAACTCAGGATTGATCAGAGGAGCGTCAGTTGCACCGGCCTCGACCTGCAAAAAGATGCCGGCGGAGCGTTCCAGCCAGTCCTTCACCTGTTGACCGGTGATTTTCACCGCACGGATGGTGTTGGGATAGAGATAGAGGTCAGCCACGTTCTTGATGGCGACAGGGCCGACGGCCACATCCGTGTAGTAGTCGGGACCTCCTCGCCCACCGGCCTTGAACGGCGCGGCGGCAGACAGGATGGGCAGGCCATTGAACTCGGTCTCCGCCATGATCTTTTCGATATACCAGGTCTGGGCCTGCGAGACGATCTGCACCGACGGATCGTCAGCAACCAGGGCGAAGTAGGAATGCAGCGGCGCTGAGGTTTCGCCAACGGCGCGGCGGATGTAGTCGAGGGTCTCCTCGTGGTCGTCGGCAACAGAGGCTTCGACTGCGGCGACGGATTCCACGGTTGGAACGGTGGCGCCGTCGACCCGTTCGGAGATCGGCCTGGCTTCGGATGTATGATCGACGATGGACCACTTGCCGTCGTCGTCGCGTTCCAGCAGCAGGTCAATGAGGCCCATGTGCGAACCCCAAAAGCCGCCCATGACGGCGGGCTTGCCCATCAGCGTGCCTTTGTCATTGTCGACGCCAGCCAGATCCGCATAGTTTCCGGGGAAGACCAGATGCTGGTGTCCGGTGAAGACCACGTCGATGCCTTCGACGCCGGCAAGTTGCAATGAAGCGTTTTCGGCCATTTCGCCGGTTTCGGCGGGATCGATGCCGGCGTGCGACAGGGCGACGATCAGTTCGGCACCCTCTTCCTTCATCTGCGGAACGTAGGCCTCGGCTGCTTCAACAATGCCGCGCATGGAGACATTACCGGTCAGGTTGGCACTGTCCCAGATCATGATCTGTGGCGGCACAAAGCCGATGAAGCCGATCTTGATCGTGTGAGTTTCGCCGGCACCGTCGACAATCTGCTTGTCGACGATCGTGTAAGGCGAAATGAACCGTTGGTCCTGTGTCGGGTCCGCGCCCATTTCGGTGCCGTTGATGATATTGGCATTGACGATGGGGAAGTTGGCGCCCTGCAGCGCGGCGTTGAGGAATTCCAGCCCGTAATTGAATTCGTGATTGCCGAGCGTAGCGGCGTCATAGCCGAGTACGTTCATGGCGGCGATCATCGGGTGGGCGCGGTTGCCGTCCATTCCGCGTTCGTACGCGATATAGTCACCCATCGGATTGCCCTGGATGAAGTCGCCGTTGTCGACCAGCATGGAATTGCCAGCCTCGGCGCGAATGCCTTCGATCAGCGATGCGGTGCGGGCGAGGCCCATCGTGTCGTTGGGGGCGTCGGCGTAGTAATCATAGGGATAGATGGCGACATGAATGTCGGTCGTTTCCATGATGCGCAAATGTGCCTGGCCAGTGGCGGCACGCAGTGCGAACGGGTGCATGACCACCAGTGCGGTTGCTCCGGCAGTGCCGGCCAGAAAGGCGCGGCGGGAAATCGTGTTACGAAACAGCATGAGACAGCCTCCTCGATAAGGTGTTATGGCACCGGCCGTCGGGCTATCAAATTGCGCTGCGGCAGGGCGTGCCGTTACTTGCGATGTTCAGATGTCGGGCAGATGACGATCGGGGTCAGTGCCGCGATTTTTGACTATCTGGTCTAAATTTTTGCGCCTGATTTTGTGGCAAGTCAATCAACCTGGTCACGAGTTGGGACCCGCGGATTCAAGCCTTTGGCGAACAAGAGAAAAACTAAGGGAAGAAGTGGAAAACTTATGCCTGACTTTGATGTCATCGTGATCGGCGCCGGGGCGGCCGGGATGATGTGTGCCATCGAGGCAGGCAAGCATGGCCGCAAGGTGCTTGTGGTGGAGCACAACAAGAAGCCGGGCGAAAAGATCCGCATCTCCGGGGGTGGCCGCTGCAACTTCACCAATATCGGAACCGGCGTTCGCAATTTCCTGTCGGGCAATCCCAAGTTTGCCATCTCGGCGCTGAAGCGCTTCTCGCAGCGGGACTTCATCGCGCTGGTGGACCGATACGGCATTGCCCACCACGAAAAGACGCTTGGGCAGCTGTTTTGCGATGGATCAGCGCAGCAGATCATCGACATGCTGCTTACGGAAATGCGGCTGGCCGGTGTGGACTTGCGGACGGGAACGGAAGTTGCGTCTGTTGCAAGAACCGATGCCGGCTTTGCGCTTGATCTGTCTCCACAGGTGATCACCTTTTCGAGCCTGGTTGTGGCGTGTGGCGGCAAGTCCATTCCCAAGATGGGGGCGAGTAATTTCGGCTACCGGATCGCAGAACAGTTCGGAGTGCCGGTGACGGAGACCCGACCGGCGCTGGTGCCTTTGACGTTCGATCCGGATTTTCTGGCACGGACGGCACCATTGGCAGGTGTCTCTGTCGACGCGGTGGTGCGCTGCGGCAAGGCCCGGTTTGCCGAGGCGCTGTTATTCACCCATCGCGGGCTCAGTGGTCCCGCCATTTTGCAGATCTCCTCTTTCTGGCGGGAAGAAGACGAGATCGAGGTCGATCTGGCACCAGGAGTTGATGTGCTTTCGCGGCTGAAGGAGGTTCGGAGCAGGGAGGGAAAGCGTGAAGCGGTTTCCGTGCTCGGCGAATTTCTGCCGCACCGGCTGGCGCAGCTGATCGCGGAAAGTGCGCCGGGACGCATCGCCGACATGAATGACAAGGCATTGGTGTCACTGGCGGCACGGGTCAGCAATTGGCGGGTCAAGCCAACCGGCTCCGAAGGCTATCGTACCGCCGAAGTGACCTTGGGCGGCGTTGATACCGCAGCACTTGATGCGCGGACCATGGAGGCGAAACAGGTGCCGGGGCTCTATTTCGTCGGCGAGGTGGTCGACGTGACGGGATGGCTCGGCGGGTACAATTTTCAGTGGGCCTGGAGTTCGGGGTGGGCCGCAGGGCAAGTGGTTTAGGGGGCGGTTGGATGGCAGCGGTTTCTGACGAATTACACGGCGGGGTCCGGGCGATCCGTTTCGCTGACGACGGGCGCATTCCCAACAGCCGATTTCCTTTGCTTATTTATCCCGATGCTTTGAAGGGGCGGTCCGCATCCGCAGCGGCGATGGAAGCACTGTTCGCCAGCAACAATTGGCCACCGCGCTGGCGGGCGACGGTTTTCACCTATCATCATTATCACTCGACGGCGCATGAAGTACTTGGCGTGGCCAGCGGCTCTGCGCTTTTGATGATGGGAGGGCGGGAAGGTGAGGAAATTGAAATCGCAGCGGGACAGGTTCTGGTGATCCCTGCCGGGATGGGCCACAAGCGATTGCAGTCCAGCCCGGATTTCGAAGTGGTGGGCGGCTATCCGCCAGGGCAGCAATGGGACCTGTTGAAAGGCGAGGCCGGCGAACGGCCGCAGGCTGACCTGAGTATCGCGGCAGTGCCGATGCCGGAGACCGATCCGGTGCAGGGACCCGGTGGCGCGCTGCTCACACTTTGGTGTTAGCCAGCCTTCTTGAATTCCGGCTCCAGCGGCAGGCCCTTTTGCGCCCGCACCAGATTGATGAAGCGGGTGAACAGGTAATGCGCATCATGCGGGCCGGGCGAGGCTTCGGGGTGGTACTGCACCGAGAAGACCGACTTGCCGTCGACCGACAGGCCGGCGTTTGAGCCGTCAAACAGGGATTTGTGGGTTTCGGTCACGCCCTTTGGGAGGGTGTCTGTGTCCACAGCGAAGCCATGGTTCATCGAGGTGATTTCCACCTTGCCGGTGGTGAGGTCCTTGACGGGGTGATTGGCCCCGTGGTGGCCCTGATGCATTTTCTTTGTCCTGGCGCCAAGGGCGAGGCCCAGCAGCTGGTGGCCGAGGCAGATGCCGAACACGGGCAGGCCGCTGTCGACCAGTTTCTTGATTTCCGGTACGGCATATTCGCCGGTTGCTGCCGGGTCACCGGGGCCGTTTGACAAGAATATCCCGTCGGGGTTCAGAGCGAGGATATCTTCAGCCTTGGCCGCGGCGGGCACAACGGTCAGCTTGGCGTTCTGGCCGGCGAGGTTGCGCAGGATGTTGCGCTTGGCGCCGAAATCCATCGCCACGATGTGGAAATGCGTGTCGGACGCCTCACCATACCCCTTGTCCCAGTTCCAGCCGGTCTCTGACCAGTGGTAGGTCTGCGCGGTGGTCACCTGTTCGGCGAGGTCCAACCCTTCGAGGCCGGGGAATGCGCCGAGCTGCGCGGTCAGGGCCTTATCATCAAACTTGCCATCCGGGCTGTGGGCAATCACGCCGTTGGGCATGCCGTGTTCGCGGATGCGGGCGGTCAATGCGCGAGTGTCGATCCCGGCGATGCCGATGATGTTGCGGGACTTGAGCCAGTCACTCAGTTTCTGCGCTGCCCGATAATTGGACGGATTGGTGATGTCGGCCTTCAGCACGCAGCCCAACACGCCGGAACTGGCCGCCATGTTGACCGTCTCGATGTCCTCGGCATTGGCGCCGACGTTGCCGATGTGCGGGAAGGTGAAGGTGATGATCTGGCCGGCATATGACGGGTCAGTCAGGATTTCCTGATAGCCGGTCATGGCCGTATTGAAGCAGACTTCACCAGCAGCCGAGCCGGTGGCGCCAAGGCCAATGCCTTCCAGGCGCGTGCCGTCATCCAGGATCAGAACGGCGGTTGCGGCAGTTTCATGCCAGCCTTGTGTGGGCGCGCTCATGGGCTCGTTGTCCGCTTGGTCTCGGTTTTGGAATTGGCGGGAACATAAGGATGGAATCGGGCGCGGTCAATGGCGGTGGAGATCCCATAACTTATTGAAATATATCACGTTAATTGTTTGCCGCGGGAATGGTTGGCACGGGCGGGCCGCTCAGGTATATGCTGCGCCGCAAAAAGACCAGTAAAGGCGGAACCATGCGAGAGAAACTCAGAACGAGCCTGAACGATGCGCTGAAGGCCCGCGACAAGCGCCGCGCGGCGACGCTGCGGCTGGTTTCTGCAGCGATCAAGGACCGCGACATCGACGCCCGTGGCAGCGGCAAGGAGCAGATTTCGGACGACGAAATCCTCGCACTGCTGCAAAAGATGGTGAAGCAGCGCGAAGAATCCGCAGAGATCTATGCGCAGAATGGCCGCGAGGAACTTGCCGAGCAGGAACGGGAGGAAATCGCGATCATCGAGGAGTTCCTGCCGCGCCCCATGAGCGAAGAGGATGTCGATCAGGCGATTTCCGACGCCATTGCCGAAACTGGCGCAGAAAGCGTCAAGGACATGGGCCGGGTCATCGGCCTGCTGAAGGAAAACTATCCGGGCAGGATCGATTTCGGCAAGGCAGCGGGGCTGGTGAAGGCAAAGCTTTCCAACTGACGATCCGCGGCTCAATTTCCGTGCTCAAGCGGGCGTGAGCGGGTTTGACTTCAATCACCCGTCGGGGTCGGCTAGCTTCCCGCCCAATCAACGGGAGGCGGAACGATGTGGCGGAATGTGATCTTGGCGGTGGCTGGTCTGGTGGTGATCGCCGGGGCAGGGTGGTACGCGCTTTACGGCGGACCTGGCGAACCGGTGCTGGAAGCGCCCGAAATCTATGTGAACTCAGCGACTGGCGTCGCCATCAATGGCTATGACCCGGTGGCCTATTTCACCGAAGAAGCACCGGTGCAGGGCAGCGAGGAATTCGTTGCCGAATGGCGAGACGCGCCCTGGCATTTCGCATCGGCCGAAAACCGCGACCTGTTCATGTCCGATCCGGAACGCTACGCGCCGCAATATGGCGGTTGGTGCGCGTTTGCCATGGCACAGAACGCATTTGCCACCACCGTTCCGGAAGCCTGGTCGATCCGCGATGGCAAATTGTTCCTCAACTTCTCCGACGGCGTGCGCAGCCAGTGGGTGAACAATTACGAAGAATTGCACCCTCAGGCAGACGCCAACTGGCTGGGCAAATACTCTGAACCGGAGGTCTGACGCTTCGAATTCGGCAGTCCCATCTGCCGGAACCCCTTGTTTAAGTGCAATTTTCGTTTCTCAAGAAAACTGGACTGTGTTTGAAATGGTCGCAGGATTTCTGCCTGCATTGGAGAAGGCAATGAGAAACCTGTTCATGGTGTTGGGGCTGGCGTTGGGTCTTTCAGGGGCGGCGCAGGCCCAGAGCCCCAATCCGCTCGAGCAGGAATACATCAAGTGGTACATGGCTCACACCGCAGCGCGGGATTGCCCAAATCTGGTCGAGGACTGGGTCCACAGCGTGATGGATGGTTTCCTGTCACTTCGCGAAATGGAATTGTCGAACTGGCAGGGCATTCCGGAAGGCAATCTTGCTGGCTTCGATCAACAGGCCCATTCGTTTGCATGCGACGATCCGCGACTCGCGGCCGAGGTGCAGCAGATGAACCAGTATGCGCTGTTCACCTGGTCCACCTACTACGCCGCCTATTCACAGGCGCCTTCCTGCAATGGCGTGCTGCTTTATGAGGAATCGGAGCCGTTTTCGGCCAGTTTTGCCCCTGTTGCCCTCAACCAGCTTTCGGCCACGGCGGGCGAGGCAACAATCACCCGGATCAATCAGATCTCGTCGGCAATGGCGCCACAGCTCGAACATCTTTGCCTTAACAACACGATGCCCGGGGCCGCGCGGCAAATCGATCTAATCAAGGTGCTGCTTCAGGGGCCAGATGATCAGCGATACTGGAGTGTTGGCGATCGCTTCCCGCCCTTCAGATCACGCAACTTCAAATCAGCGCTGTACCAGCCATTCACACATGGTGAGTTCACCATTCGCGAGACGCTGCCGGTATCTACAGCGCGGGAGTATGATCCGGAACGGCCGAACTTCCGGGGTGCAGATTGCGGTGGCTACCTGGGCGAAATCGAACTGGCCCTCTGCCAGGTGTTTATGGACGAAAGAGGGCGTATTGTTCTTGAGGCCGATTTGAGCGGATTGATGGGTCCGGATCATCATTTCGTGCCGATGCTTCGCGTTCGAAACCCGGTTGACGGCAGCATTCCCTTCGCCTCTGCCGCGGTGGAGGAAGGCTATGGCGGTTTCAGCGAGCGTCACGCATTCACCCTTTCTCCTCAGGATATCGCAGCGCCTCCGGCGGGTACGCAGGTCTACCTTGTCTTCGAGGAACAGATCAGGCAGTCGGGACAGGTCGTCTTCTCGCGACCGGATCTGATGATCACCGATGCAGATTGGGTTTCGAGTTTTGCCCTGATGCTCGATGATCTGAAGAGCGGGCGGACCTGGACTGAAGCAGCTGCCGACACCGACCTTTTCGATGCCGGACTTGTCGCGCAGGTCATGGCCGCCAACCCCTAGACGGTTGCATTCGGCTCCACTGAACCGGCCGCCGAAGGCTCAATACTCGTTGAACCCCTTGCCGCTCAAAATCTTGCTGCGCGACGTGGCGATGCGACTGACGCGGGTGGCTGATTGTTTGGCCGCCGATATGTGCAGCAGGTAGCTGCGCTGGCGGCCGGGGGTCAGCTCCTCGAAGGCTTCCTGCAGTTCGGGATCCTGCTCCATGGCGGCGATCAGTTCTTCGGGATAATCAGGCGGTTCCGCCTGTTCGACTTTCAAGCCTGCCTTTGCCACCCGGATCGCGTCGGCCACAAGCGCGCGAATGGCCGCTTCTTTGCTGGCTATGTCGTCGGCGCTTGAGAACTCGAGACGCAAGGCCGAGCGGGTGTTCTCGCCCTGTGATTTGAGCAATCCTTCCGGATCCTTCATGAGGGCGCCCTTGAAGAACATCAGGGACAGGAAATCCTTGAACCGCTGGATGATGGCAATGTTGTCACCGTCGTGGGCGTAGCAGGGCTTGTTCCATTTATAGATTTCGGAGAGGTCGCAGCCGAGCAGGATTTTGCGCAGTGCGAGCGCTTCGGCCCTCCACAGTGTGGCGCTCTGGAATTCTTCGTCGACTTTGGAACTCATCTGCCCAGTACCATCGCAATGTTGGCGCCGATCAGTTTGAAGGCGAACCGGTAGGGGAAGCTGGCATAGGACGGCATGTCTCCCGGCAGCGTGATGCCTTGCGGCAAGTATTTGGTCTGCAGACGCATCGTGGCGGGCGGCGCGCTTTCGCCCAGACGGTCCCGGTAAATCGAATACCAGTGAATGGCATTGTCAAAGCTGACGAACATGGGCGTGTCGCAGCATGTCGCCACAACCCGGTTGGTCGGCGACTTTTCAGTCAACTTGTGCTTCTGCAAAAGGTCTTCGCCGCGCACCACCTTCAGCCGGTCCTTGCGTTGCATGACATAGGCTGTGCCCGCGTAGTCGTCGAGCACGCCGGTTATGTTGAGCTCTGCCAATTGCCGGGCGCCCGCCTGGCAGGCATCGCAATGACAGATGGCGGTCATTATCGGCGGGCCGGTCAGTTCGACCTCGACCTTGCCGCAGGAACAGGTGAAGCTGGTTTTGTCGGACATTGCGTTCCTGTTTTGCGCCTGGTTTTTGCTTTCCCGTGAGACCTAACCCAAATCCGGCTTCGGATAAATCCACAGTGCTTGTGGACCCGGGCGCGGCGAACGCTTACATCTGCCCCATGCGGTTCTCGGACACATTTCTGGATGACATTCGACAGCGCCTGCCGATTTCGCAGGTGGTCGGCGAGTTCGTGCAATGGGACAAGCGCAAGAGCCAGCCGGGACGGGGCGACTACTGGGCCTGTTGTCCGTTCCACGGTGAAAAGACCCCCTCTTTTCACGCCGACGACCGCAAGGGGATTTATCACTGCTTTGGCTGCGGTGTGACCGGCGACCATTTCCGGTTTCTGACCGAACGCGGTGGGTTGAGTTTTCCCGAGGCCGTGGAGCGCTTGGCCGGGCAGGCGGGAGTGCCCATGCCGGCGCGGGACGCGCGCGAGGAGCAACGCGACCGGGACCGCAAGACGCTTTATGACGTCATGGAAATGGCAGCCGGCTATTTCGAGGCGGCGCTGGCCCACAATATCGGCGCGCGGGCGCGGGGCTACCTCAACGAACGGGGCGTGTCTCCGAAGATGCAAGCGCAGTTTCGCATCGGGTTTGCGCCGGACAGTCGCAATGGGCTGAAGCAGCACCTCGCCGACAATGGCGTTACTGCCGAACAGATGGATGCGGCGGGGCTGGTGGCGCAGCGCGAGGGAGATGCGCTGAGCTATGACCGGTTCCGCAACCGGGTCATGTTTCCGATCATGGACTTCCGCGGCCGGATCATCGCCTTCGGCGGGCGGGCGCTCAGCGCCGACGTACCCGCCAAGTACCTAAACTCGCCGGAAACCGAGCTTTTTCACAAGCGACACGTGCTCTACAACGGGCAGGCGGCGCGCAAGGCGGCGCAGGACGGCAAGCCGGTGGTGGTGGTCGAGGGCTATCTCGATGTGATTGCGGCAGCGGCGGCCGGATTCGAAGGCACGGTGGCGCCGCTGGGGACGGCGTTGACCGAGGACCATCTGGCGCTGCTGTGGCGAATGAGCGAAACGCCGGTGCTTTGCTTTGACGGCGATGAGGCGGGGCAGAGGGCGATGGCCCGGACCACCGATGTCGCGATGCCGCTGCTTGAACCAGGGCGGACGATCAAGGTGGCGACCCTTCCTCAAGGGCTCGATCCGGATGATTTGATCAAGCAGCAGGGGCCAGCGGCGTTTGGGGAACTGATCGGCAAGGCGCGGTCGCTTTCCGATGTCGTCTGGGGACTGGAGACCGGTGGGGTGTTGCCCGATACGCCCGAGGCACGCGCAGCACTTGAGGCACGGCTGCGAGCACGTGTGAACTCCATCCGCGATCAGTCGGTGAGACGGCATTACTCCCAGGCCATGGACGAGCGGCTGCAGGCGTTTTTCGGCGGCCGAGGTCAACAACGCGGACGGGACCAGGGGCGCGGCACCTGGAACCGGCAGGGCGGTTACGGGCAGAACAGATTCGGTACGCGTCAGTCACCTCGGGTGACGGTTTCCGACACCCTTCGCAACTCGCGCCTGCTGTCGCAGGGCCAGACCAACCAGATGACGCCGCGCGAAGCGGTGATTGTGATGAGCCTGATCAACCATCCGCAACTGGCCGAAGCGCGCCTTGAAAAGCTTGCCGAGCTGGAATTCTCGTCGCCGGCAGCGCGACAGATTCTCGCAGGGGTGATCGACCAGATCAGCGCCGGTGTCAGCCAGGCGTCAGAGGTGACAGCAGGGCTGGTGGCGCGGGGATTCGGGGCGGAACTGGACCGGATGGGCGAAATGTTAACCCGGCACGGCATATGGCAGTCGGGGGCAGACATCGCGGAAATGGACGCGGAAACGGGTCTCAATCACGCGCTGGCCTTGCATAATAAGTCGGTTCAACTAAATAGGGAACTCAAGGCAGCCGAATTGGCGCTCGGACAGGATCCAAGCGAAGAATCATTTGAACGGCTGCGCGACATTCAGAACCAGATCACCAGCGTTGATGGCACTGAGGCATTGATCGAAGGATTTGGTTCGCTATCGGGACGTGCAACGCCGGGGTTTTGAAAAAGGCCTTGTGCATTGCGCGCGCTTTTGCGTACCGAGGCGAATCATGTGATTGAAGCGAATCACTTGAAAACGAATCACTTTCAATTGCCGGGTGGCATCACCACTTAACAAAGGCGGCCCGCGCCCGAAGCGGCAGCAGGCCAGCCGAGGCGACCCGCGAGGGTCTTAGCGCACAAGACCCGAAAGGGTTGGAGACAGCATATGGCGACCAAGACGCAGGCAAGCACCGAAACAGAAGCCAAGCCGGAATCACAGGATTCCCAGGATGGGCCGCTTCTCGACTTGTCGGATGCCGCAGTCAAGAAGCTTATCCGCACCGCCAAGAAGCGCGGATATGTGACCTACGAAGAAATCAACGAAGTGCTGCCCAGCGGCGAAGTCTCCAACGAACAGATTGAAGACATCATGGCCATGTTCTCGGACATGGGCATCAATGTCATCGATGAGGATGAGGTCGAGGAAGCCAACGACAGCGGTTCCGACGATTCAACCGGCACCGAACTGGCCACGACGACCGGCACCGCGATCACCTCAAAGTCCAACGCTCGGGAAGGTTCCGATCGGACCGACGATCCGGTGCGCATGTACCTGCGCGAGATGGGCACTGTCGAGCTTCTGAGCCGCGAGGGCGAAATCGCCATCGCCAAGCGTATCGAGGCCGGCCGCGAGACCATGATCGAAGGGCTATGCGAAAGCCCGCTGACCTTTCAGGCCATCATCATCTGGCGCGACCAGTTGAACGAGGGCGAAATTCTTCTCCGCGACATCATCGACCTTGAGGCCACTTACGCAGGCCCCGATGCCAAGCAGGCGGAGCCGGAGACCCCGCCGTTGCGCGGGCCTAACGGGGCCATTGTCCTGCCTGCCAAGGATGAGGACAAGGAACAGGGCGAAGACGGTGAAGGCGGCGAAGAAGAGGATGATGACGACGAGTATGAGGCCAACCTGTCGCTGAGCGCGATGGAGGCTGAACTCAAGCCGCAGGTCGTCGAGCAGTTTGACGAGATCGCCTCGATCTACGGCAAGATGCGCAAGATTCAGGATGATCACACCGAGCAGCTTCTGGCTGCCCAGGGCGTCAGCGAGAAAGAGGTCAAGAAGCTGGCCAAACTGCGCAGCGACGTCATCGCCATTGTGAAGTCGCTGAGCCTCAACAATTCTCGTATCGAGAGCCTTGTCGAGCAGCTTTACGAAATCAACAAGAACCTGATGCGCAACGAGGGCCGGCTTTTCCGGCTCGCCGAAAGCTACGGCGTTGACCGCGAGAATTTCCTTGAGAACTACTATGGCGGCGAACTGGACCCGGATTGGGTCGAAAAGGTCGGCAAACTGGACCAGAAGGGCTGGGCCGAGTTCGTCAAGCGCGAAGCTGACATGATCGAGGACCTGCGTGGCGAAATTCAGACGCTGGCCGCAGAAACCGGTCTCGATATCACCGAATACCGCCGCATCGTACACAAGGTGCAAAAAGGTGAGCGCGAAGCTGCCATAGCCAAGAAGGAGATGGTGGAAGCCAACCTGCGACTGGTGATCTCGATCGCCAAGAAATACACCAACCGCGGCCTGCAGTTCCTCGACCTGATCCAGGAAGGCAACATCGGGTTGATGAAGGCGGTGGACAAGTTCGAATATCGCCGTGGCTACAAGTTCTCAACCTACGCCACGTGGTGGATCCGGCAGGCGATCACCCGTTCGATCGCCGATCAGGCGCGCACTATCCGCATCCCGGTGCACATGATCGAAACGATCAACAAGATCGTGCGGACCTCCCGTCAGATGCTGCACGAAATCGGCCGCGAGCCGACGCCTGAAGAGCTTTCCGAAAAGCTGCAGATGCCGCTCGACAAGGTCCGCAAGGTTCTCAAGATCGCCAAGGAACCGATCAGTCTCGAAACGCCGATCGGCGACGAGGAAGATTCCAACCTCGGCGATTTCATTCCGGACACCGGTGCCGTGCAGCCAATCGACGCGGCCATCCAGTCCAACCTGCGTGAGACCACGACCCGCGTGCTGGCTTCGCTGACGCCGCGCGAAGAACGTGTTCTTCGCATGCGTTTCGGGATCGGTATGAACACGGATCACACGCTCGAAGAAGTGGGCCAGCAGTTCTCGGTCACCCGCGAACGTATCCGTCAGATCGAAGCCAAGGCGCTGCGCAAGCTCAAGCACCCCAGCCGCAGCCGGAAGCTGAGAAGCTTTTTGGACAGCTGATCGAGAGAGCCCTCCGGGGCTCTTTCCTTTTTGATCTGGCGCAAGCTGTCGCCATAGCGCTTTGGCTATTGTCGTGTCCCATACTTCAGGGAGACGGTTATGGAACCTAGGACATTTCTGGCAGTGGCCCTTGTGTGGGCTGTCATTTTTATTGTGCCCATGCTTGTCTATGGCGCGTTCTCGGCCGTGACAGGCATGCAGACCCCGGGCGGCTCGCCGGTTCTATTCCTTGCGGGAACGGCGGTGTCAAAACTCGGTACCGCGATTGCTTTCGTGGCGATTTTCTATCTGGCGCGCGAAGTGATCGGTGGGCAGTGGCTCCTTTATGCCGGCATTTGGTGGCTGATGTTCATCATTGGCGAAGCCGGTCAGGCGATCACGCCTGACTATTCTGTCGAGGAAGCCATCGCTGGCGCGATCTCCGAGACGATCTACTTCCCGGTTTCGGGACTGATCGTGTCCTGGTTCATCAGCACGAGATCCTGAACGAACCAGGTGGCCTTCGGCGCGATACTCTGAGCCTGACGTAGCCAAGGCGCTGCGCAAGCTCAAGCACCCCAGCCGCAGCCGGAAGCTGAGAAGCTTTTTGGACAGCTAGGCGGCACTGCCGACCGACCACATTTAGGCCGATGAAGCGGATTTCGTTTCATCGGCTTTTTGCTATGCTGGAGCATAGGGAACGCGTTTCGGTCCGGCTGAGCAGGACCATGGGCCTCTGAGAGCGGCCAGAGCGCTGATTGCGCGAAGGAAATCGAGCATGGCCGAACGATCACGTTTGCGGCGGACGGCGAGTGCAGCCCGACAGGCGGTGCGCAAGTTCTGGCGGCGGATGGTCATGGTGCCGCTGCATGACTGGCGTTACGGCGGCATGCCAATCGCCATGATTACCGGATCGCTGGGAAAGACCACGACGTCGCGGCTGCTTGCCGCCATTCTCAAACAACAGGGCCACCGGGTGGGGCTGACCTGCACCGAGGGCATCTACGTTGACGGGGAGCGCATCTGCACCGGCGATTCCGCCGGCTACATCTCGGCGGGGCGGCTTTTGCGCAGGAACGACATCACGGCGGCCGTGCTGGAAACCGCAAGGGGAGGGCTGATCAATCATGGTCCGTTCTTGCGGCGCGGGAAGGTCGGGGCACTGCTCAATGTGGCGCGCGAGCACCTCGGGATCGACGGCATAAAAACGCTTGATGATATGGCCCGGCTGAAGGCTCAGGTGGTGCATGGATCGCGGTTTGCCGTGCTCAATGCTGATGACGAAAGGTGCATGAAACAGGCGGAAAAGTTCGACCCTGCTCAGCTTTTGCTGTTTTCATCGAGTGGGCTCACGCCAGCAATGTTGAATGTCGTGGAACGCGGCGGGCGAGCCGTGACCCGCGACGCTGACGGCTGGATTGTGATTTTCGACGGGTCCGACGTCGCAGAGCGGCTGGTGCCGATTGCCGAGGTGCCGGTGACGCTGGGGGGCATCGCCGATCACTACACAGCCAATGCCATGGCGGCGACGGCGCTGGCCTTGGCGTTGGAGGTGCCGCGGGAGGACATCGTGACGGGGCTGAAAGGCTTTCGAGGGGGACGCGCGGACAACGCCGGCCGCTGGAATGTGTTCGAGGGCTATCCGTTCACTTTTGTTACCGAGCGCGGGATGAACGGATCTGCTTTTGCCGCGACGGCAAAGACTATCGAAGCGATTCCTGTTGAGGGGAAGCGCATCGTGCTGATGACAGCGGTAGGGAACCGCACTGAACTTCAATACGAGGAACTGGCCTCGCTTGCCGCTAACGTGTTCGACCAGTTTGTCATCTATGACAATGTGGAATACAGGCGCGGACGGGCCCCGGGTGAGGTGCCGGCGCTGCTGGCAGAGATGCTTCAACGTTTTGGCGTTGCGGCCGACCGCATCGAGACCACTCCGGATGCCGAAACCGGGTTGGCAAGGATCAGCGCGATGGTTGCGCCAGGTGACTTCGTGTTGATGCTGCAGAACCAAGTGCGGCTCGAAAGGGCGATCGAGCAAGCCCTCGCACCGCACTTGCTGCAGTAATGAGGCGAAAACGGGTGGCCCTGGGCCACCCGTTGGAGGCTTGCCGCAAGCCTATCCGTTGCCGCCTTCGGGTACGGGTACTTCCGGCGCCTCGATGGTCAGTTCGACGGAGTCGCCGCCACCGCCGCTGAAAGTGCCGTTGAAATAGAGAAAGCCGACAACGACCAGCGCCAGCACGATGATTCCGGCAAGGAACCAGCCCGCGCCGCTGCCGCCATTGCCTGATACGACAACTGTTTCGCGATCATTTGACATGGATTTTTCCTTTCGAGCTTGTGCGCTATGAACGCCGGTCCCGGAAATTGGTTGCATTGCAGCACCTCTTGTGGCGCAAACAAAAAGAGCGGCCAGTGGCCGCCCTTCTTCAATCGACAGTAAATTTGTCTCAGTCCTCGGCGGCCAAACGGTCGCGAATGCGCTGTCCGATGGTCTTGCAGGCGTCGGGCACTTCTTCACCCGAAAGCTGGATTTTGACGCAGTCCCAATATTCCTGAAGGCTCTTGGGATATTCCATGTTTGGTTCGGCGGCAGTGGCGGGCACGGTAAATGCTGCAGCCGCGATGGCAGCGATGATCAGTTTCTTCATGTTTGCTTCCTCTGTTCGCCCGGCATGTTTGTCCCCCGGGGCATCGAAATTTGAGACCTGCCGGTGCAAAGAGTCAACGGGTGCCAATCTGATTGAGCATCTGGTTTGCGCGCAACGTGGCGAACACGTTCCCGTTGGTCTATGCTGGCTCAGCAAAATCAAGAAGGAGGGAACATGTCGTTCCTGAAAAAACTGTTTGGCGGCGGTGCGGAGGAAAGCAGTTCGGGCAAGGTGCTGGAGACCGAAACGTACAAGGACTATACGATCCGCGCGATCGAAATGCGGGCAGGATCCGAGTTCCAGCTCTGCGGCGAAATCGAAAAAGGGCAGGGCGAAGACGCAAAGGTGCACAGGTTCATCCGTGCCGACCGACTGTCGTCCCCCGAACAGGCAGCCTCTTCGGCGCTCGGCAAGGCCCGGCAGATCATCGACGAGCAGGGCGACCGGCTTTTCAGCTGACATTGTTGCCTTTCAAGTGAATTCTTACGTCGCCCGGAACCCTGCCGGGCCTAAAAATGGTGAGTCGATGGAATCGGTTAAGCGAAGAATCTCCAGCTTTGATTCCGCCCGGAAATGCCGTTTGACATGCAACTTTGCAGTTGCGTAAAAATCAATCATGGATTCCGATCGCATCTTTCAGGCGCTGGCCGATCCGACCCGGCGGGAGGTGCTGGACCGCATCCTGCGGCGCAGCGGGCAGTCACTTGTCGAACTTTCCGAAGGGCTGGGCATGAGCCGCCAGGCGGCCTCCAAGCATATCGGGATATTGATTGATGCTGAACTGGTCGTGGTGCGCCACACCGGGCGCCAGCGGCTGCACTATGTCAATCCGCTGCCGATGCGGGCGGTGCTGCGCCAGTGGCTGAAAAAGTACGAGCGATTGCGGTTGAGCGATTTGATGCCCGACATCTGAAGTCGGGATAAAACAGGGGACGCGGGAATGGGGATCAGTGAACAGGCGAGCCAGCATATCGCGATGCGCTGGACGAAACGCGGTGAGCCCAGACCGCCTCGGGAGCAGCGGCGGGCTGCCTGGACGGAAGAGGCGGCGGCGGTTGGTGTGCCCGAGGGAACCATCATTGAAGAGTTGGCTCTGGGCGGCGTGTTCAGTGAACGGGTGACCCCTGCCGGGACAAAGCCCGGGTCAGGTTCGTTCCTGCTTTTGCATGGCGGCGGCTACGTGTCAGGCAATTGCATCACGCACCGGCGCATGGCGGCCAATCTCTCCGGGGTGACCGGGCTCGAAGTGTTTGTGCCGGATTACCGTTTGGCACCGGAGCATCCATTCCCTGCGGCTGTCGACGACGCCCTTCTTGCTTACGAGGGATTGCTCGACCGTGGTGTCGATCCGGCGCGGCTTGTGGTGGGCGGAGACAGCGCCGGAGGCGGGCTGAGCGCGGCGCTGCTACTGGGTCTGAAGGAGCGGGGATGGCCCATGCCGCGCTGCGCTGTGCTGATGTCGCCGTGGACCGACATTCTGGCGCGCGGACAGAGTTACGTGGACAAGCGGAATGTTGATCCCGCCATAGATCCGGATGACCTTCGCGAGGCAGGTCGCGATTACACGGGTCAGAACGATCCCGAGCATCCGCAAATTTCGCCTATCGGGGCCGATCTATCCGGCCTGCCGCCAATGCTGATCCAGGTGGGGGGCGACGAAACCATGCTCGATGATTCCACCGGTTTTGCTGAAAAGGCCGCCGAGGCAGGTGTCGAGGTCACGCTCGAGGTCTGGCCAGAGCTCTGGCATGTCTGGCAGGGCGAGGCGCCGGAAGTTCCCGAAGCAGTTGAAGCGATGAACGTGATCGGCACCTATGTGCAGCACCTTTTGGCGCGGGAGATCGGGAAATGATCATCGTGAAAATTGAACGCCATGATACTGAGAAGGGAACGGTGGAGACCCTCGGTCTGATGAGCTTGTTGCGCCGGAACAACAAGGATGATCCGGATCGGCCGGATTTCGAGGTCAGGGTGGCGCGGGGCGAGCGATTCACGAATCCCCGGGCGACTGTCGCCGAGGTGTTTGGTGACCCTGAGACCGAGGTGCGGATCGAGAAGTTCCCGCGTTCAGCGGTTTCCGTCTGGCGGTTGCTGCGCGAGGCACTGAACAAAACCCACCCCGGCGATTTGCCGTAGGTGGGTTTTGAATCTTTGCAGCAGGACGGGGCGGTTACGACCGCCCCGTTTGTTGTCAGCCGGCGGCGGCGGTGTTGACCGGGGCGACCAGCGGGGTGATGCGTTTGACCGTCACGCGGCGGTTGGCCCGCTCTTCAAACTGCGTGTTGATCTTCAGATAGCGCTCTCCATAACCCTGTGTGGCCAGGTTTTCAGGCGGAATGCCGTAGACCTGGGTCAGGATGGCAGCCACGCTTTCAGCGCGCTGGTCGGAAAGCACCAGGTTGGACGCATCCGACCCCACAGCATCGGTGTGACCTTCGATCAGGAAGATCTCGCCGGGGTTCTGCTGCAGCAGGTTCAGCATGGCGCTGGCCAGCTGGAACAGACCGTTGACCTGATCCGGTGCGAGGTTCGGCGAACCGAAGTCGAAGGTCAGGTTGCCGATTTCCAGGCGACGGACCATGTCTCGGATGCGGGCCGAACGTTTCACCTCGTCGATGGAATAGTAGCGGGTGATGTTCTCAACCGGAGGTGAATCGAGGAAATCGATCACCTGGTTGAGATTGGCTTCATCGGCATCAAGGATGTACTCGTCGGCCGAGATGCCCAGCTGCAGCGGCGGCAGGTCCTGACCCGGGTCGGAATAGTCCAGCAACTGCTGTTCCTGTTCCGGCGAGACGTAGATCAGCACCGTCTCATTGCCGGCCTGGTCGAACCGCGAGCGCTGCAGAATGTCGCCGTTGGCGTTGTAGATGGTGACCAGGGTCACGCCGTTTTCGCGAACGATGGTTTCACGTACGCGGCCGCGGCTGAGTTCCTCGTAGTAGGTCTGGGCTGCGCCCTGATTCAGCCGTTCATTGTCATTGCTTTCAATGTACAGCTGATTGTTGCGGACCACGACCTGGCGGTCGCCAAAGTCCTGAACCACTTCTCCGGGCTGGTTCTGGTTGAACTGCTGGTCGAAGAAGGTCTGGCGGTTGATCTGCCTGCCCTGATCCTGATTGGCCGAGAAGAACGGCTGGTTGGAGACCGAAGACTGGGCCTCGGCGTCGTTCGAGGGCAGGTTGATGGTGAAGTTCAGCCCGAACGGGAACGGCGAACGCTGCTGGCCGGAGCTCTCGGCTTCCTTCTCGCTGTCGAGCAGGGCGCCGGCATTTTCGTTTTCCCCTTCACGCACGGTCACCTGAGCCATTTCGGGCACGCTAATGCCGTATGCATTGAGGCAGGGCAGGATACGGCGGAAACCGGCATCCTGGCACGCTTCTGCAAGGGCGGAACGGGCGGTGTTGGCCTCGTTGACCAGCCGGTTGGGGTTGTCCCGGCCGTTGGCGATGGCCTGATTGACCGCTTCAACGGCTGCGGTGTAGGCGGCTGCGGCCTGGCGCACCTTTTCCTCGTCGGAGAGTTGCGGCGCATTCTGTTCAGCTTCCGCCTGTGCAGCAGCTTCAGCGGCGGCCTGAGCCTCGGCCTCGATCTGGGCCTGTGCAGCAGCTTCGGCAGCGGCCTGGGCAAGCTGGCGGTTGGCTTCTTCCTGAGCCGCCTGTTCGGCGGCTTCCTGAGCTGACTGCTGTTCGGCTTCAGCTTGTGCCTGGGCTTCCGCCTCGGCAGCGGCCTGTGCTGCGGCTTCCTGTTCAGCTGCCTGCTGGGCCGCCTGTGCGGCGGCTTCGGCTTCTGCCTGAGCCTGTGCTTCTGCCTCTGCCTGAGCTTGCGCTTCAGCCTGTGCGGCAGCCTCAGCAGCGGCCTGTTCCTGCGCCTGCTGTTCAGCCTGCGCTTGAGCTTCGGCTTCGGCTGCGGCTTGCGCTTCGGCCTGTGCTTGAGCCTCGGCCGCAGCTTGTGCGGCCGCTTCCTGTTCGGCTTGTGCTGCAGCCTCGGCTGCTGCCTGAGCTTCGGCTTCTGCCTGGGCTCGAGCGGCGGCTTCTGCCTCGGCTTGTGCCGCTGCCTCTGCGGCCGCTTGAGCTTCCGCTTCTGCCTGGGCCTGTGCCTCGGCCTGGGCTGTAGCTTCCGCGGCGCCCTGTGCTTCAGCTTCTGCCTGCGCAGCGGCTTCCGCTTCAGCCTGCGCCTGAGCTTCGGCTGCGGCCTGAGCTTCGGCTGCGGCCTGGGCGGCGGCATCGGCGTCGGCAGCCGAATCAGGTTCACCCAGGGCCTTGTCCGGCTCGGTGCGGTCTTCCATGGGAATCAGGGCGACGATGCAGTCCTCGACGGTGGCGAAGCTGGCCTGCTGGCACAACACCGTGACCGCCTGGCGTTCGACGTCCATCTGCACCTGCAGATCGGCGCGCGAGCCATCCTGCTGCAGACCGTTGTAGGCTTCGGCATAGAGTTCATAATGGGCGATGATGTTGGCGCGCACCGCTTCGGGCACGTCCTGTGCGAGCACCGGCGAGGCCATGGATAAGGCCAGCGCCGTGCTCAGCAAGAGTTTGTGAGTATTCTTCATTTGGTCGCTCCGCTTTTATTGTTAGTGGCCGGCGAATTCGCATAGTGCGGGTGAACTGGTGCTGAACGGCACTTGCAGATTGCATGCAGACTGTGGCTGTTTGGGCGTTCCCCTCGCGTATCAAGAGTAAAGGTGCACCAGATTGCGGCAGGTCCAAGACATTTTCGCAATACAAACACGCGGACAGCGCCTTTATGAGTTTACTGACCGCGCAGAGGCGCTGGTCGCGGTCAGCGGGCTGACCACCGGACTTTTGACCCTGTTCTGCAGACACACTTCCTGTTCGTTGCTGGTCCAGGAGAATGCCGACCCGGACGTGCAGCGTGACCTGATCGAATATTTTCGCCGCGCCGTGCCGGAAGGCGAGCGCTGGATGGTGCACACTCTGGAAGGTCCGGACGACATGCCGGCCCATATCAAGACGGCGTTGACCCAGACTTCACTTAACATCCCCATTGTGGGCGGCCGGCCGGCGCTGGGAACCTGGCAGGGCATCTATCTCTTCGAACATCGTGTGCATCCGCACACACGCCAGATTGTCGCGCATGCGATTGGGGCGTAGAAAGGTTCATGGCGGCAGAGTCCATTCATCAGTTGAGGTCCGGTCCGGCGCGAGTCCTGCTCGTGTTGACCGCTCTGGCCGTGCTGGCGGCCTGCCAACCCCGCCCCGGACCTCCCGACCCGGTGGTCAGTGCCGTCCGTGACAACAATGAGCAGCGGGTGGGACAGTATCTGGCCGAGGGCGGAGACCCGAACCGGGTCAGCAACAATGGCGAACCATTGCTTTATGTGGCCACCGGCTCACGTGGTGGCATCGAGGTGATGCGGCGCTTGCTGCTCGGCGGCGCAAACATCGAAGCGACAAACAGTTCGGGCCGGACTGCACTGCACAACGCTGCCGGATGGTGCCATGTGCAGATGGTTGAGGAGCTTCTGGCGGCGGGCGCGGACACTTCGGCGACAGACAATGACGGCAACACGCCGCTCGATACGGTCTGTTCAGGGCCGCTTGATTTGCGCGCCGAGGTGATCACACTGCTCGGCGGTACGGGGGAATAGAGTTTGCCGGAACTTTCGAATTATCTGCCGCTGGCAGCGGGGCTGCTCGCCGCCGGCGTAGTGGCCGGTCTGATCGCCGGTTTGCTGGGGGTAGGGGGCGGCATCGTCATGGTGCCCGCCATGGCATTGACCTTTCAGATCATGGGCTTCGATGCCGGCGTCTATCATCACGTGGCAGTAGGCACTTCGCTTGCGGTAATCATTGCAACGGGCACCACCAGCGCACGGGCGCATTGGAAGCGCGATGCGGTGATGGTCGACGTTCTCAAGCTATGGGGTCCGTTCATCGTGGTGGCGTCGCTGCTCGGTGGGTTGATGGCGCGGATGTATTCCGGCGATGCGTTGCGCATCATCTTCGGGGTGATTGCCATCTTCGTGGCGCTGAACGTGGTGCTGCCGATCCAGCAGAAGATGATGGGGACGCTGAAGGCGTCGAAACTGACCAACCGCATCATGGCGGCGGTGATCGGTTATGTCTCCGCGTTGATGGGGATCGGCGGCGGATCTCTGAGCGTGCCGACCCTCGCTGCCTTCGGCAATACGATGCACAAGGCTGTGGGAACCAGCGCGGCTCTGGGTGTGCTGCTGGCTGTGCCGGGTGCGCTGGGCTTCGTGGTGTCCGGCTGGGCGGTCGAAGGCCGGCCGCCCCTCAGTTTTGGCTACGTCAACCTGCCGGCATTGGTGTTGATCGGTGGTGTCGCCGCGGCCGTGGCGCCATTGGGGGCGGCTCTGGCCCACAGGATGGATCAGAAACGGCTGAAGCTGGCGTTTGCCGTGTTCCTTCTGATTGTCGGTGGCCGGATGATCTATCAGGCCTTGTTCGGGTAGGGTGCGCAGGCGGCTCGCCCACGCACCCTCGCGGCACCGCGATTATTTGCTGGCGATTTCCCAGACAATGCTGACCCGGCTGGAGAAGGTCAATTCGCCGGAGGCGACGGGAACAGAGGCCATGTCTGCGGACATGCGGGCCATCACCATGTTCTCCTGCATGGGCCGGCCATAGTCGGTCTCGCTGATTTCCAGAATGCGAACCAGCGACACGCCGGCAGCATCGGCATAGAGCTCTGCCTTGGACATTGCGTCAGAAACAGCAGCTTCTCGAGCCTGATTTTCCAGATCTGCGGGCTCGCTGACCGAGAACTGGATGCCGTCTACGGAGTTGGCTCCGGAGGTGACCATCTGGTCGAGTACTACGCCCAGATTATCAAGGTCACGGACCCGAACGGACACCGAGTTCGACACCTGGTAGCCAACGATCTTGGGGTCTCGGCGGGTGTCGGAATTGCTCAACTGCTGTTCGTAAAGCGGCTGGATTGAGAAATTTGAGGTCTGCAGGTCGCGGTCCTCGATGCCGAGTTCGCGAAGGGTCTGCATCAGCGACGTGGCCGCTGCGTTGTTGGCGTCAAGCGCGTCGCGGGCCGTCTCGGCCTGGGTCACCACGCCGGTGGTCAGTGTTGCCATGTCGGGCGCGGCCGCGATTTCGCCCACGCCCTGCAGGGTGATGGTGGCCGTGCGTTCTTCACTTTCTGCGTGGGCTGGCAGGGCGATCAGAGCGACGGCGACGAACAGGGGTGTAAAAAAGTGGCGCATGAAATTTCCTCTATTGAATAGGTGTTTGCGAAAAGGTGGCGGCCCATTGCGACCGATTTGCGGCAGCGGCGAGGGTTCAAAGCGTCTGGACTTTCAGGGGTAACATGTTAGTGCTGTCCGCCGAAAAGTTTCGCACAGCGAACCGTTTGACGGGAGGGGACAGGTCATGGCCGGAACAGGAATTCTGCCTGAGGGCGGTCTGCTGCTGGGGCGGGCAAAACTGCCGGGGCAGGCGCATCCGGCTATCGTGACGGTGCGCGGCGATGACCTGGTCGATATCACCAGCAAACACGGGCCGACCGTACGCGACATTGCCGAGATGGACGATCCGGCGGGATATGTTTCAGCTGCAGAGGCGAAGCGCATCGGGTCGGTATCGGATGTCCTGGCCAACTCGCACGCCGCTGCACGAGATCACAATCAACCCTGCCTTTTGTCCCCGATCGACCTTCAGGCGGTCAAAGCCTCCGGGGTAACATTTGTCGTCAGCCTTCTGGAGCGTGTGATCGAGGAACAAGCGGCCGGCGATCCAGCCAGGGCCGACAGGTTGCGGGGCGAAATAACCGGGTTGATCGGCACCGATCTTTCGCAGCTGGTTCCCGGCTCACCAGAAGCCAAAGCGGTTAAAGCCTCGCTGATCGACAAGGGCATCTGGTCGCAATATCTGGAAGTCGGAATCGGGCCGGATGCAGAGATTTTTACCAAGTGCCAGCCCATGGCTTCGGTTGGCTATGGATCCGACGTCGGCCTGCATCCATCGTCGAACTGGAACAATCCGGAGCCGGAAGTGGCGCTGTTGGTCACTTCAAGGGGCGATATCATTGGCGGCATGCTGGGCAATGATGTCAATCTGCGCGACGTCGAAGGACGTTCGGCCCTGCTGCTGGGCAAGGCCAAGGACAATAATGCCTCGGCATCCCTCGGGCCGTTCATCCGGCTGTTCGACGCTTCGTTCAGCCTTGACGACATCAAATCGGCCAAGCTGGAACTGACGGTGGCCGGCGACGACGGATTTGAGCTGGAAGGCTCCAGTTCGATGAGCCAGATTTCGCGGTCGCCGGAATCTCTGGTCGCGGCAACGCTCGGCGCGCACCACCAATATCCCGACGGGTTCGTGCTTTATCTGGGGACCATGTTCGCCCCCATCGCCGATCGCGGCGAAAAGGGACAGGGGTTCACTCACAAGCTCAATGATGTGGTACGAATCTCGACGGAAAAACTGGGCACCCTGGAAAACCGGGTGCGGCTGAGCACCGAGTGTCCGCCATGGACCTATGGCGCGAGCCACCTGATGCGCGATCTGGCGGTGGCCGGACTGATTTGAACAAATTCTGGAATTGCGGAGTGACAAGATGAGCCAAGTGCACAAGAACCTGATCGGCGGTGAATGGGTCGACGGAGAGGCGGTTGAAAACATCAACCCGTCCAACACCAACGAAGTGATCGGCACCTATGCGCGGGCGACTGCCGCCGATGCCAAAAACGCCATTGATGCCGCCAAGGCTGCATTTCCGTCCTGGTCGCGTTCGGGGCTGATGCAGCGGCACGGCGTGCTGCGCGCCGCCGCCGACGAGATTTTTGCCCGCAAGGCCGAACTGGGCGAACTGCTGAGCCGGGAAGAGGGCAAGACGCTTGCCGAGGGCATTGGCGAGGCTACCCGGGCTGGTCAGATTTTCGAATTCTTTGCCGGTGAGGCCCTGCGGCTGACCGGTGAAACCGTCCCCAGCGTGCGGCCCGGGATTGGCGTTGAAATGACCCGCGAACCGATTGGCGTCGTCGGCATCATCACGCCGTGGAATTTCCCGATTGCCATCCCTGCATGGAAAATGGCGCCTGCGATCTGTTACGGCAATACTGTCGTCATCAAGCCAGCCGATCTGGTGCCAGGCTGCACCTGGGAACTGGTCGATATTCTCAAGCGCGCCGGGCTTCCGGATGGCGTGTTGAACCTCGTGATGGGCAAGGGCTCGGTGGTCGGTCAGGCGATGCTCGACAGCCCTGACATCAAGGCCATCAGCTTCACCGGTTCACAGGGCACCGGCGAGCGCGTGGCGGCGGCCAGCATCAAGCATCTGCGCAAGTTCCAGCTGGAAATGGGCGGCAAGAACCCGCTGGTGGTTCTCGACGACGCCGATCTGGACAATGCTGTCGAATGTGCGCTCAACGGCGCTTTCTTCTCGACAGGTCAGCGCTGCACGGCGTCTTCACGCCTGATCGTGACCGAGGGCATCCACGTCAAGTTCGTGGAAATGCTCACCCAGCGCACAAAGGACCTGGTGGTGGGCGACGCGCTCGACAAGGCGACCCAGATGGGTCCGGTGGTCGACGAAAGCCAATTGAAGCAGGATACGGACTACATCGAGATCGGAAGTGGTGAGGGCGCCAAACTGGTCGGCGGTGAACGGTTGAATCGCGACAATCCCGGCTTCTACCTCAGCCCGGCATTGTTCACCGAAGCGACCAACGACATGCGAATCTGCCGCGAGGAAATATTTGGGCCCGTGGCTGCAGTCATCAGGGTCAAGGATTATGACGAGGCGCTGGCGGTGGCCAATGACACGCCCTATGGCCTGTCGTCAGGCATCTGCACGACCAGCCTCAAGCACGCCACCCATTACAAGCGCAATGCCGAGGCGGGCATGGTGATGGTCAACGTGCCCACCGCAGGTGTGGACTTCCACGTGCCGTTCGGTGGCAGCAAAGGGTCAAGCTATGGGGCCCGCGAACAGGGCAAATATGCAGCCGAGTTCTTCACCACCGTGAAGACCGCCTATACGCTGGCCTGACGCCATGAAAATCGCCGCGATCAAGTCCTACGCTGTCAAGGTTGGCCATCGGAACCAGCTTCTGGTCAAGGTGGAGACCGACGAGGGCATTTTCGGATGGGGCGAAAGCGGTCTTTCGGGCCGCGAAAAGGCGGTGATGGGGGCGATTGAGCACTTCACGCCTCTGCTCGCCGGCGAAGACCCGTTCAAGATCGGGCGGATCTGGCAGGCTCTCTACCGCAGCCAGTATTTCGAAGGCGGCCGAGTGTTGCAGGCCGCCATCTCCGCGCTCGACATCGCCCTGCATGACATCAAGGGCAAGGCGCTGGGCGTGCCGGTCTACGACCTACTTGGCGGCAAGCAGCGCGACGTGATCCCCACATTTGCTACAGCAGGGGCCGAACCCGGTCCGCAGATGATCGAGGATGCGAAACTGCTCATCGAGCATGGCTGGAAGGCGGTGCGCTTTTTCCCGCTGGGTCAGAAATCGGATGGCCCGTTCGAGCCACGCGAAAGCATCCCGGTAACGGCGAAGTGGCTGGTCAAGGCGCGTGAGGAGCTGGGCGAGGAAGTCGTGCTTGGCATTGACTGGCACCATCGGCTGAGTGTCGCGGAAACGGTCAGCTTCTGCCAGAAAATGCCGTCCGGCACGCTGGATTTCCTTGAAGAACCCATCCGCGATGAAACGCCGGAAGCCTATGAATCACTTCGCACCATGGTCGATGTGCCGTTCGCCATCGGCGAGGAATTCGCCTCAAAGTGGCAGTTCCTGCCTTACATCGAGCGTGGCATTCACCAGTTCAACCGGATTGATGTGTGCAATGTCGGCGGTATCACGGAAGCCATGAAAGTCGCCGGGTGGAGCGAAGCCCACTATGTCGACCTGATGCCGCACAATCCACTGGGGCCGGTATGTACCGCAGCGACGGTGCACATGGGCGCTGCGGTGGCGAATTTCTCCTGGCTGGAGACGCGCTCATCGCCGACGGAACGGTTGGGTTTCGACGATGGCGATTTCTTCCCTGTTCAGCCACGTCTTGAAGGCGCATCCTATCCGGTGAGCGATGCGCCGGGGCTGGGCGTCGAGGTCAACGAAGAACTGATTGCCAAACAGAGCTTCGAACTCTGGCAGGCGCCGATGCTGCACAGGCGGGATGGGTCAGTCACCAACTGGTAGGAGGCGGATATGGCCAGGGGTGAGAATATCCTGGGACCTCAGAAGGGCCCGCTGTTCTTTCCCGTTGCCGGCCAGCCGCTCAGTGCGCCCGAAAACCGGCTCGGCGAAGCCGTCCGGGTGGCTGTCAATTCCCTTTCCGTGATGCAGAAGGAAGCACTGGTCACCTCGGCGCGCACCGGCGTGACCTGGCGGCTCGCCTCCGATGAAGGTGCTTATCTCGACGGACATGACGAGGCGCCTTGTCCCTTGTCGTTCTTTTCGACCGGCATGGTGTCCGCCACCATGAACGAGGTGCTGGCACTTGCCCGGCAGCGCGGCATCAACATCAGCAACATCCGGCTTATCCAGGACAGTGTCTACACGATGAAGGGTTCGGCGCTCAAAGGCACGATGACCGGTGGCGCCAGGGACGTTCATCTGGAAGCGCAGATCGAGGCAGACGCCGACAGCGCCACCCTGCAGGGGCTCGTCAATGACGCGGTGGCGGCCTCACCCATCAGCGGCCTGTTGCGCGAAGCAACGGAAAGCCTGTTCTTGCTGAGCCATAATGGTGATGAAACCGAACTGGGCAAGGCCAACGCGATCGAGGGTCCGGAACTCGACGATGCGACCGGGGCCTTCGCCGGCATCGCGCCGCAGGACGGCGACTGGGGCGGGGTGATCACCCGGCTCGATTACATGACGCCAAAGAACGAGAACACCGTGACCTATGCGGGAGGCTCGCTTGCCGAAGAGCAGGACAGGCTGTTGCATGTCCGCGTGTTCTGCACCCTGCGCGATGACGGGACAAAGGAGATCATCCAGTATCTCTACAATCCGCACGGCACCGTGTTTCGTTTTCTGAGCGACGAGGTGGACGAGGATGGCACGTTTCGGGCGCCGGATGCCGCGACCTATCTGGCTGCGGGGATCGGCTTTTGTTTCATGACGCAGATCGGTCGCTACGCCAAGATCGTCAACAAGCCGCTGGACCATTATGCCATCGTGCAGGATACGCATTTTTCGCTGGGCGGCGCCTCGGGTGGCACCGGCCGCCGTGGAGCTACCGGCCCTGTCGAAACGCATGTGTTCCTTGCAAGCGAGCACGATGACGATCATGCCCGGGCGACGCTCGACATGTCCGAGCAGACATGTTTCCTGCATGCGCTGTGCAAGGCGCAACTGAAGACGCGCGTTCGCATCAGCCGTTTCACGCCCGATTGATGCGTGTCAAACGGCGCGCGGGTAGAATGTGGTTAGGTCAGCAACCAATGTAAGCCAAAGCCCATGACCTCAATTGCCTTCAGAACCGAGAAGCTTGCCAAGGTCTATGGCGCGGGACCAACGGCGGTTCATGCGCTGCGGGGGGCGGATCTGGAATTGCCGCTTGGCGAAATGACGGTGCTGCTCGGTCATTCCGGCTCCGGCAAGTCGACCTTGCTCAACATTCTGGGCGGGCTGGATCGGGCGACCAGCGGCAAGGCCTATTTCGGCGATCTTGAACTGACGCATCTGAAAGACAGGGAACTGACCCGCTACCGGCGCGAGCACGTCGGGTTCGTCTTTCAGTTCTACAATCTGGTCCCCAGCCTGACGGCGCGGGAGAATGTTGCGCTGGTCACCGAAATCGCCAGGGGTCCAATGCCGGCCGAGGAGGCGCTGGAGCGCGTCAATCTGGGTGCGCGGATGGATCATTTCCCGGCGCAGATGTCCGGCGGCGAACAGCAGCGCGTGGCCATTGCCCGTGCCATCGCCAAGCGGCCACGCGTTCTGCTTTGCGACGAACCGACCGGGGCGCTCGACATACAGACCGGTGTCACCGTTCTTGAAGCCCTGACCGGCGTCAACAACGAGATGGGCACAACCACCGTCATCATCACCCACAATGCCGAAATCCAGCGCATTGCCCACCGCACGCTGGTGATGGCCGACGGCCAGATCGTCAGCCAGGAGGTCAATCAGAACCGGGTGCAGCCTTCGGAGGTGTCCTGGTGAGCATGCTGGACCGCAAACTGGTGCGCGATTTTCGCCGTCTGTGGGCGCAGGGACTGGCCATCGGGCTTGTAGCCGCCGCCGGAGTGATGACCCTGCTCCTGGGTGTAGCCACATATCAGTCGCTGTTTGAAACCCGGCAGGCCTACTACGAGCGCTACAGCTTTGCCGACATTTTTGCCAGCGCCACTCGAGCCCCGCTCGGCCTGATGGACCGGATCGAGGCATTGCCCGGTGTAGCTTTGGCCTCGGCACGGATTGAGCAACGTGCCGTGCTCGATATCGAGGGCATGGACGAGCCCGCCACCGGCCTGATCCTGTCGATCCCTGATACCGGTGAAGCCTTGTTGAACCGGCTCTATCTGGCCGAAGGCCGGTTGCCCGAGGCAGGACACGCAGGCGAGGCGGTTGTCTCTCAGGCCTTCGCCGATGCGCACGGGTTTCGCCCGGGGGACGAACTGTCGGCGATCATGGGCGGGGTCAAGCGATCATTGACCATCTCGGGGATCGTCCTGTCGCCGGAATTCATCTATTCCATCGGCGGCAGCGACATCCTGCCTGACGACAAGCGGTTCGGCATCATCTGGATGCGCTACTCCGATGCCGCAGCCTCCTATGACCTGACGGGGGCCTTCAACTCAGTCTCCTTGAAACTCCAGCGGGATGCTGTCGTGCCGGGGGTGATCGGTGCGCTGGACGATCTGCTTCGGCCTTACGGAGGGCAGGGTGCCTACGACCGCAGCCAGCAGATATCCGATCAGTTCCTGTCCGCCGAACTCACCCAGTTGCAAGCCATGAGCTACATCATGCCGCCGATCTTTCTGGGGGTCGCCGCCTTCCTGCTCAACATGACACTGGCGCGCCTGATCTCGCTGGAACGAGAGCAGATCGGGTTGCTCAAGGCACTGGGCTACGGGTCGGGTGCCATAGGCTGGCATTACACGAAGTTCGCGCTGACCATCGCTGCGCTGGGCACGCTGATCGGCTGGGGGTTTGGCGCCTGGGCGGGCAGGGGCATGGCGTCGCTTTATGCCGAGTTTTACAAGTTTCCATTCCTGCTGTTTCAGGACCGGCCGTCGTCT
This sequence comes from Devosia sp., assembly GCA_017794705.1. Classification (GTDB taxonomy): domain Bacteria; phylum Pseudomonadota; class Alphaproteobacteria; order Rhizobiales; family Devosiaceae; genus IH3. The sequence continues at coordinate 3,095,984 of CP051235.1, forward strand.
TTCCTGATTTCAGGTCTCGCGGCCATGGTTGCGGCGGTGCTCGGCAGTCTGCAGGCGGTGCGCAATGTTGCAGCGCTCTCGCCCGCTGTCGCCATGCAGCCGCCGGCGCCGCCGGTTTACCGGCGCTTTTTCCTCGACAGGCTGGGCTGGACGCGGATGTTTCCGCAAGGGCTGACCATGGCATTGCGCAATCTCACGCGCAAACCGGTGCGCGCGTTGCTGACCGTAGTTGGGGTCTCGCTTTCCACCGGATTGCTGGTCACGGGTCTCTTCACCACCGATTCACTCGAATACATCATCGACGCGACCTATTTCCGCACCGACCGGCAGCACGCCACAATCAGTCTCGCTCTACCCGTCTCCGCCTCTGGCGTGGAAGCCATCATGCGGCTGCCCGGGGTGATGGCCGTCGAGCCAACCCGCACGATAGCCGTCAACCTTCGAAATCATCTGTCGTCGCGGCGGACGGCGCTTACGGGAAAGCCCGCCAACCCCGAGTTGAGCCGGGTCACCGACAGTGATCTTGAGCCGGTGCCTCTGCCGCAGACCGGCATTGCCCTGTCCTCGATGCTGGCCGATATCCTTCAGGCGCGTGTCGGCGACATGCTGACGGTGGAACTGCTGGATGGCAGCGAGAAGGTCATCGAATTGCCGGTCACGCTGATCGTCACGCAGTTCATGGGCCTTGGTGCCTATATGGAAATTTCCGAGCTCAACCGTGCGCTGGGAGAAAGCGACCTCGCCAACGGCGTGCACCTGATGCTCGACGAGGACCGTACCGAAACGCTTTACGACGAAGTCAAGGACCTGCCGATGGCGGCCGGGCTGGCGCTACAGCGCAAGTCGCTGGAAATGTTCCGCGAAACGATCGGCGAAAACCTCGGCATTTCAATGGGCATCTATATCGCGCTGGCGGTGCTGATCGTCTTTGGCGTCGTCTACAATACCATGCGCATTCAGCTTTCCGAACGTGCGCGTGAACTGGCATCTCTCAGGATTCTGGGCTTCACGCGCCTCGAAGTCTCAGTCATCCTTTTGACCGAACTGGCAATCCTGACCGCGGTGGCGATCCCGCTGGGTTGTGTTCTGGGCTATGTCATGGGGATTGGCATGTCGGAAGGGTTCAAGTCCGAACTGTTCCGCTTTCCACTGGTCATCAGCCGGGCCAGCTACACAACGGCAGGACTGGTCGTGCTTGCGGCAACGATCGTGTCCGCCGCGATCGTGCAGCGCCGGGTGGCGAACCTCGACATGATCGCCGTACTCAAGACAAGGGAATAGGCCATGAGATTGCGCAACATCATCATTGGCATTTTGGTGGTTGCCGGCATAGCGGCGGCAATCTGGTGGGCCTATCAGCCACAGCCGATCGGGGTCGATCTCGGCACCGCCGAACGCGGTGAACTCGTCGTCACCGTCGATGACGAAGGTGTGGCGAGCATCAAGGAAACCTATCAGATTTCCACTCCCGTCGGGGGCAATGTTCAGCGCATCCCCTTCACCGTTGGCGATCTGGTGACCCGCGACCAGATTGTGGCAACCATCGTCCCGCAACTGAGCGGCTTTCTCGATGAGCGGTCGTTGGCCCAGGCCGAAGCGGCGGTCAAGGCGGCGGAAGCGGCAGTGGTTTCCGCCCAGGCGGACCTCGAAGGTGCGCAGTCGCAGGTGGATTATTGGCAGGTGGAGGTCGACCGCTCGGTCCGGCTGCTTGAGCGCGGGCTGACGACCCAGCGCGCAGCGGACCAGTCCGAGTTCGAACTGCGTCGCGCCAATGTGCGACTGACGAATGCACAGGCGGCGCTGGAACTGCGCGAACGGCAGCTTGACCAGGCGGAAGCGGCACTCGTGGAGCCCAACAGCACCGGCGATCGGGCCATCAGCTATGAGGTGCGCGCGCCGATTTCGGCGCAGGTTCTCGAAGTTCACAATGAAAGCTCACGCGACCTTCCGGCGGGGTCACCGCTTCTGACCATCGGCGATCCGCACAATCTTGAGATCATTGTCGATCTGTTGTCGACAGACGCGGTGCGCATCGCGGCAAATTCAGCCGCCACAATTGATGGCTGGGGAGGGGACAGCATTCTTCATGCAAGGGTGCGCCGGATCGAGCCGGTCGGCTTTACCCAGATTTCGGCGCTTGGCGTCGAGGAACAGCGCGTTCGCGTTCACCTCGAGATCGACAGCCCGCGTGAACAGTGGCAAAGCCTCGGTCATCTCTACCGGGTATTCGTGCGCATCGAAACCTTGCGTAAGGATGATGCGCTGTTGGTGCCGACGGCGGCGCTGTTCCGCGATGACAATGACTGGGCGGTCTTCACCCTCGACGGCGGCGTCGCGAAACTGAACAGGGTAACCCTTGGCGCCCGCAACTCCGGCAACGCCGAGGTGCTGAGCGGGCTGGAAGCAGGCGCGCAGGTTGTGCTGCACCCAAGTGACCGGATCACTGAAGGCAGTCTGCTGCAGGATCGGGCAGCGCTGGACCAGTGAGCCCGCAAGCCGTGAATTCAGGCTTTCACAGACCGGTGGGCTTTGCTAAGAGCAACCCGCCGCCGGAGGCGGTGTGGGCCTGTAGCTCAGTTGGTTAGAGCCGACCGCTCATAACGGTCTGGTCCCTGGTTCGAGTCCAGGCGGGCCCACCAGTTTACTCGTTGTGTATGCCTTCAGTCGGGCAAAAAGGCGCGCGCCACATCTGTTGAATAGCCAAACCTTTCAAAATCAAGCGCGTAAAGCGCCTTGATCCGGTCGGCGACGGCTGGCGTCATTGTGGATTCAAATGCCGCGCGGTTCTCCGCCGCGAAGGGCGCGACCCTTCGCATGTCAGCCGGTCGGTCAAAAAGGCGCTTGGTGATCCGGTCGAGATCGCTGTCGAGCGTTTCCACCTTGCCAATGAAATCAAGCTGGTCGTTGGAGATGTAAACAATGTCGGACTGGCGAGCCCAGTGGTAGTTCTTCATGATACCGCCGCTCTCCAGGTAGTCGAGAAAGTCCGATGGTTGTGCCTGAGCATTATTGCCCATTTTCTTCCGGACCTGGCGAATGAATTCACCGTTGTTGCTCGGACGTTGAACGGCGCGAAATACTGACACGAAGCGGGTGAAGGGATTCCGTACGACGGCAAATCGGAAAAACCTCTCTAGGTGCCTCACATCGTCGGATCGAAGCTGAGAGGGCCAATCAAAGCCTGCGCGGGCTTCTGCCACGTCTGTCATCGTGGCCCCTTCGGCGGGAACGCCGGCACCCTTGCGCCCCTCCATTTCCGCCAGCGTCGCAATGACAGTCGAGTTGGCGGCTTTGGCCACGCGATAATAGATGTATCGGCCCCTCAGCGAAACAGCCGTCGTGCGGTTGTGGGAGGCAAATCCGAGTGGCGGTGGACCGAACTTCTTGTAGTACGGGGTGCTTCGGACCAAGACTCCTTCCAAGGCGCTCCGCGTGTGCAGGATCGGCATCGCTAAACCACGCGGCAGTTTTCTCATTATGCCCAGGCCCATATCGATGTTGCTCCCAAAGGGTGTTTCGCACCCATGCAGTAAACATTAGTGATGTCCGGCGCGGATCGCGCGTTCTCTTTTCCGGTTCTTGTAGCCGCGCAACAAGTTCAGGAGTGGCAACGGCAGCATGGTGCGCGCGGCAATCATCAGCCGGGTTTTCCGCATCGTGCGCGCGTAGTGTGGCTCAAGGTTCAGTTGGGCGAGGAACCCGCACAGGCGTGGAGGGCAACTCTCGGAGTTTTCAGCCCGTCGCTGGATGTCGGTCCACATGAACACCTGGTCGTCCAGAATGCCCACTTTGTTTTTTTCGAAAGCTGAGGTCACCCGGTCGATTGCGGTCTCGATGTCTGCGTCAAAACCCCAGTCAGCAGGCGACTCGCCTTCTGCCATAAGTCCCGTCATTGTTCTGAGGCACTTTTCGCAGCGGCTGCAATTAACCTGGCCGGCCAACGGCCTTGTGCAAACAGCGAGAAATGGCCGCGACCAGCCCGAGGGGCGGTCGTGAACAAGATGGCGAAGCTTTTCTTGCCGGGACCAGTCAAAGGAATCATGAATCACCCGCGTACCAGGCCATGCGACGTGATCGTCAATTTCCGGGGCTGATCCCCAGGGCGACTGAAAGGTTTTCGTGTAGGAAGCAGCCAGATAAACCCTGTCTGCGCCATTCGCCCAGGCAATGGGCGCCGCTGTTGCTGAAATACCCGGGCCATGCTGGACGCCAGACCACCAACTGATCCGCTCTTTCTGCAGATCTGGCAGATAGAGATTTCTTTGATCGAGGAATGAACCCACGTTTGTCGAGACTACGTGCAAGATCAGGTCCAGCGAGGCAGCAAATTGCTGCGCGCGCTGGCGGGCATTGACCTTCGCCGCCGCTTCCGTTCGGCTCATTTCCAGCAAGACCAGTTCAGGTTTTTCCTCCAGGTGGCGCAGAATCGTAGCCACAGAGTCGACGCCGCCACTGTACATGGCGAGAGCGTTGCCCCGACTTTCGGGGTTATCGAGTTCGACGCCCGAAAAACTCACGCTGTCATGCCAAGTGGTTTGGGGATAAAGCCGCGCAAACTCGCGGCGGATTTCATCGAGCCCCTGTTGCATGGATTTGCAGCGGAAAGGGACTTCCAGTTCGAAGCCCCAAGCCCACGCGACTGGCGCAAGGTTAAAGATGGCCGGCAAGAGCAGGAATTCGCGCGGAACCTGCGAAGGGTCAATCTCTGTGTTGCTGTAGTCAATGAACAGCGGTTCGCGGATCAGACCCCGGTCGTGAAAGCCTTGGGCCGCCTCGTAGGTGACCGTCGCTCCTTTGACGTTCATCGATGCGACCAGAGGGCGCGCCATGGGGTTGTCCGCTTGTTCTCGTTATCGCGCAGCCGGCTGCCGGCTGATGCCGTCCATTTTCCAGTGGGCTCCCAGTTTCAGTTCCTCATGCAACGGCTCATAGGGTTTGTAGCCCGAGCCGGGAAAGAATGTCATCTCTCCGAACCGGGGACCGTTCCTGGTTTCGTAGAGATCCACTCGGACAAAGTCGAACCCGTTCCCCAGCGTTTCGGCGGCAGCGATCATCTCGCCGAGAGATTCCGGCGGCTCGAGATTTCCGGCACTCGGGTATTGCCGGGTGATGTTCAGTAGGTTCCAGTCGCGGTCAAAATAGGAGACCCGATGCTCGCCCCATCGGTCGACGTCGGCCTGGATGGCCCCGACCAGGCCGTCGAAGACGAAGAACTTGAAGTCCGGTGGTGGCACGCCGTTTTCGCCCACAAAGGGTTCGACAATGATGCCGCGGGACATCTCGGAGTAGGGCCATTTCGAGTAGGGCCAGCGGGTTTCGTTACACCATGATGAGCAAAGGCGCTCCAGCCTGTCCCAATCCGGTTCGGCCATGTCGACCAGTTCGAACTGGCTGGAGCCGTGGGTGGACTTGATCATGTAGGGCGCCACCCAGGTGCGCTGTTCGCTTGGCGGCAGTTCGGGGCCGCTGAACCACGTGGGGATAGTCCAGGATTCGCCGATTGCTTGTGCCACGCGCTGCTTCACGAGTGCCTTGTCCATGAGCGGGATCATTCGGGGATCCCGTACAAACAAGCGTTTGTGGAGGATTTTCTCGTTGAGCGTCTTCGGATTGTTCAGATCCGGCCACCTTCCGGCATGCCGCAGATGCTGGATGGACACAGCCAGATGTTCGGGCAGCGCGCGATAAAGTATCTCACTGGCTCTCAAGTTCTTCGCCCTTCGCGTTCGTTTGGTTTGAAGGTGTTGCCTTTGAACGATCGGCGCGGCGCAGGTGCCGAAGACGGCGCCAATGGTGAACGCGCCTGAGCCAGTTGAGGACAAATTCGGGTGCAAGCCTGCGCACCGCTAGCGTCCAGGCTGCCCGTCCTTTTGAAGTGGCGATGACCTGGTCGAGGTCCATATCTGCCAGAAATTCCTTCAGGCGCGGCGGGCAGTGTCGTGACGGGAGCGCGCTGGCTCGCATTTCCCGCCAAAGTCCGCCGTAGAGAATTTCGATGCTGCCGGTTTCAAATGCCGTAATGGTTCGGTTGATTGCTGTTGCCGTATCGGCGTCGAAACCCCATTCGTCCGGTGACTCTCCTTCCACCATCAGCCCGACCATGGTGCGAAGGCACTTGCTGCAATGCCCGCAGTTGACACGGCCGGCAAGCGGACGGGTGCACACCGCCAACTTGGGGGTGAACTGTTTCAACGGCCGGTCGTGTACGATCGAGGCAAGCTTTTTCTGCCGGCCCCAATCAAAGGAATCGTGCACGACACGCGTTCCTGGCCAGACGACGTGATTGTCGATTTCGGGAGCCGAGCCCCAGGGCGCCTGATTGTCCTTTGTGAAAGTTGCGGAGATCAGCACCCTTGCCGTGCTAGACTGCCAGGCCAGCGGCACCGTTGACCCCACGAGACCCATGCCGTGCTGCACGCCGGCCCACCAGCTGCGCCGCATCGCCCTGAGGTCGGGCAGATTTAGCCTACTGGCGTTCAGGAACGAGGTCATGTTGGTCGAGATGATATTGAGCTCGAGGTCGTGCGCGCGGGCGAACTCGCGGGCGTTCGCGGTGACCTTCTGCATGGATTCCGGTGGTGCGTCGCTCATCGCCAGCATCGCAAGTGCCGGCTTTTCGCGGAAGTGCCGGAGTACAGTCGCCGTTGAGTCGACGCCACCGCTAAAAAGGACCATCGAGGCATCTTTGCTATGCGGCGCCGGCAGTTGGTCGCCTTCGAAGTGAAGGCGGCCGGACCATTGTGTCCGGGGATAAATGCGGGCGAATTCGCGCCGGACTGTTTCGAGGCCTTGTTCCAGTGGCGGAAATCTGAACGGCACGGAGACCTCGATGCCGTTGGCCCAGGCCACGGGCGCGAGGTTCAAAAGAGCTGGCAGGTTGAGAATTGCGGGGGGAATCGTGCCCGGGTCCACGGCGCAATCCGCGTAGTCGAGATAAAAGGGCGCGCGAACCAGGCCGCGCCGGGCGAATTCAGCGCATGGCGAATAAGTGACGCGCGACCCCTCGATCGCGGTGTTTTCCAGTATCGGATGCAGCAAAACGTCCTCAAATACACACTGCGGTTGCTGCTCTGCCTCTGGCAGCGCGGTTATTTTAAGCAAATAGTTCAGTATCGTACAGGCAAAAGCGGCACTGGATTATCAGCGGGTTCCCGAACGTGGAAGACAAGCCCCCGGTTCGTCTGCGCATCAGCGGGAAAAGCGCAGTTCTCGGCGGGTAAATTGACACATTCCTGTGATCACCGTACGCCATAGGCCGCTTCATTCTGAAATCGGAAAGCCGCATTGAAAGTCACGATCTTTGGTTCCGGCTATGTCGGACTTGTGCAGGGGGCGGTGTTAGCCGAGGCGGGCAATGATGTTGTCTGCGTCGACGTCGATGAAGCCCGGGTCGCGCGGCTTCAGCGCGGCGAGGTGCCGATATTTGAACCGGGGCTCGAATCGCTGTTGCGGGACAACATGCGCCTTGACCGGCTGTGCTTCACCACCGATGCGGCTGTTGGCGTCAATCACGCTGAACTGCAGTTCATCGCGGTCGGCACGCCACCCGATGAGGATGGCTCAGCGGACCTGCGCCATGTGCTGACGGTGGCGCGCACAATTGGCAACCACATGCAAAAACCAAGGACGATTGTGGCGAAATCTACCGTGCCGGTGGGCACTTGCGATGAAATTACCCGCACCGTTGGGCAGGTGCTCAAGGACCGGGGGCGGGATGACCTGCGTTTCAGCGTCGTCTCCAACCCCGAATTCCTCAAGGAAGGATCGGCGGTGTCCGACTGTCGGCGTCCGGACCGGATCATCCTTGGGGTTTCAGACGAGCACGCGGAAGACCTGCTAAGAGAGCTTTATGCTCCGTTCAACCGAAATCATGAAAAGATCATTGTAATGGGCGTGCGAAGCGCCGAGATGACCAAATATGCCGCCAACGCCATGCTGGCGACCAAGATCAGCTTCATGAATGAAATTGCCAATCTCGCCGAACGTCTGGGGGCTGATATCGAGGATGTGCGCCAGGGCATCGGTTCCGATCCCCGCATCGGCTATCATTTCATCTATCCGGGCGCAGGATTCGGGGGTTCTTGCTTCCCAAAGGACGTAAAGGCGCTGGAGCGCACAGCGGCAAGCGTGGGATACGAGGCGGCGTTGATATCCGCAGTTGAACAGGTCAATGCGCGACAAAAACAGGTACTGTTCGACAAGATTGCCACGCATTACGGCGGCGCAAACGAACTGAAGGGCCGAAAATTCGCACTGTGGGGGCTTTCGTTCAAGCCGAACACCGACGACATCCGCGAGGCACCGTCCCGCGTGCTGATGGAAGCGTTGTGGGCGGCCGGGGCAAGCGTGACGGCCTTCGATCCGGTTGCCGGTCCCGAGGTCGGGCGTCTGTATGGCCGGCGGCCCGACCTGGTGCTTGCAGAAAACAAGTATGATTGCCTCAACGGCGCAGACGCGCTGGCGATCTGCACCGAATGGCAGGAATTCCGTTCCCCCGACTTTGCAGAAATGGCAGAAAGACTGAAGCAGCCGGTGCTTTTCGACGGGCGCAACATGTTCCTGCCCAAACGCATGTTAGGCCAAGGCTGGACCTACCATTCGATTGGACGTGGCGCGGCTGTGTCCAAAACGCAGGAAAGCCTGAGGCTGGCGTGAAGGTACTGGTTACCGGCAATGCCGGCTTCATTGGCTTTCACGTTGCGCGTCGCCTGATCGAGCGGGGTGACAGCGTCGTCGGGTTTGATGTCGTCAACGACTACTACGATTTGGCCCTGAAGGAGGCGCGGCTTGCGGAACTCGATAACGCCGCATCCCGAATTGGTGCCGACTACAAGTTTGTGCGGGCGGATCTGGCCGATTTTGCTGCCGTGCAGGATGTCTTTGCGAAGCACGGAATCAATCGTGTCATTCATCTTGCGGCGCAAGCCGGGGTGCGGCACAGCATCGAAAACCCGCATTCTTACGCACATTCGAATCTCGCGGGGTTCACGAATGTCCTGGAAGCCTGCCGACATGCCAGCGTGGAGCACCTGACCTTTGCTTCCACTTCCAGTGTCTATGGCGCCAATTCGACGGTACCCTATTCCGAACACCACAGTGCCGACCACCCGCTGCAATTCTACGCAGCGACCAAGCGGGCCAACGAGTTGATGGCGCATTCCTATGCACACCTTTTCGACCTGCCGGTGACCGGGCTGAGGTTTTTTACCGTCTATGGACCTTGGGGCCGACCGGACATGGCGCTTTTCACGTTCACCAGGAACATCCTGGCCGGCGAGCCCATCGACCTCTTCAATCACGGCCAACACACGCGAGACTTCACCTACATTGATGACATCGTTGAGGGAGTTGTCCGCACCTCAGATACTCCGGCGGCCCCCGATCCGCATTGGGCGTCCGCTCATCCCGATCCGGCAAGTTCGAATGCGCCGTTTCGAATCTACAATATCGGCAATTCAGAAAAGGTGAGGCTGTCAGAATATGTCGCTGAACTCGAAAAGGCTCTGGGCTGCACCGCAAAACAGAATCTGATCCCGATGCAAGCCGGAGATGTGCTGGATACATGGGCGGATACGACCGAGCTGCAGCGCGCAATCGGCTATCGGCCGGCAACGCCTGTGCGAGAAGGTATTCGTAAGTTCGTCGATTGGTATCTGGACTATCACCCCAACGAACCTCAGTAGGATATAACGTGTGCTCGCAATGGTGAAAATCGCCGTGCATGGCTCCTACTTCGGTTACAATTTCGGCGACACGCTGCTTTGCCGGATATTCAACACGTGGATCAAGCAATCGGGCCCGGAGGTGCGCACAGTGCTGCCCCTCGCGAACGCCCGAAATCAGCTTGCAATCGCGGCCGACGAGCGCGGTTTGGCTGCTTCGTTGAGTGCCGACGGTTTCGTCTTTGGCGGTGGCGGATATTTCTCCGAGGCTGTGAATGGCGGCTTCAAATGGACGGCACGCGCGTGGATGCGGCATTTGATGTTGGCGAGGGCCGTCAGAATGGCGGGGAAACCCCTTGTGGTGCTCGGGGTTGGGGTTGGACCGGTTTCAAATGCGCTACTGCGCCAGGAAATCGTCGATCTTCTTGACTACGCGGAGGAAGTGTTCGTTCGCGATGAGGAATCCGCATCGGCGCTGCGCGACTGGGGATTGAAACGCGATGTTCGCGTTTTCCCGGATGCTGTTGCCGTCACGGACCTGAAAGAGATGTTTTCAATCCGGAATGCGAAAAAAGCCGAGCCCCTCGGTCGGCTCGTCCTTCATACATCGGGCCACCCTTCGGAAACTGAACTTGGAGCCCTGCGGCAGGTTTGCGCGTGGGCACAAGCGCAACGTGACGTCGAAATCACGTTGGCCACCGACGGAATGGCACGGCGGCATTCAATTGACTGGCCGGAGAAAGTGGCAGCAGATCACCCGCAGTTGCGTATGAAGATCAGAAAGTATGACGGGGACGTTGCCGCCTTGGTCGAGTTTCTTTCGAATGCCGACGGGATCGTGACGACGAAACTTCACGTCGGCATCGTCGGCACAAACCTGGGGGTTCCGGTCATTTCAGTTCCCCATCACGGCAAGACAGCACGATTTTACCGGCAGGCAGGTCTGCCGGAGCGTGTCGTGGAACAGAGCCTCCCGGGTTGGGAAGCCACGCTGGGTGCGCTGCTTGACCAATGGAGATCCGGTGACATGTCGCAGGTCAAGCGCCGCCTTTCCGAAAACCCGTATGTTCCAGTCCTCGAAGAATTTGTGGCGCGCAGGTCGGGCATTTGATGAAGATTGCCTACATATTCCCGGCCTTCCCCGTGCCCACCGAAGCGTTCGCCGTTTCAGACCTGAACGCACTGGCAGACCTCACCGACGAAGTGCACGTGTTTTCCCTCCGTGGACTGAATGCAAACCGGCGCCGACATCTGCGCGCGACCACTCTACGGCCGAATATCCGGACAGACTTTGGTTCGTTCCGGCAATCGGCAATGACCTGCATTCGGCATCCTTTCGTCGTGCTTTGGCTGATTGCGATGGCACTGCGCACCCTGTCAAAAAACCCGGCCCTTGCCGCGAGTATCGTTCTGGCCACGCCGAGGGTTGTCGCCATTGTCCATAGTCTGGCCGACCTTGAGGCAGACGTAGTGCACGCGTTCTGGGGGCGGCATCCCTCGTTGGTGCTTGGGGTCCTGAAGCGATTCTGGCCCGACCGGCACAGGCGCTCCATCTTCGTGGGCGCCTACGATCTGGTTTCGGACGACGAACTGGTGCGGCTAGGTTTGTTGTCGGCCGACGTTCATTTCACGCACACCCGCGCCAACAGGGACTATTTTCGGCAAAGGGGTATTGGCGATGTTCACGTTGTCTGGCGGGGCATTCCCGTTCGCGAGTTGCACCACTCGGAAAGCTTCGAACGCAACACAGTCATTACTGCCTCCGCGCTTGATCCAAGAAAGCGTGTAGATCTGGTGATCGATTCCGTCGACAAACTAGTCAAAAATGGCCGTGAGGTTGACCTCGTCATTGCAGGTGACGGTCCCGACCGGGGGCGCCTGACGCGGCTGGTGCGGGAAAAGGGGATTGAGGAGCGGGTTCGCTTTCTCGGCCATGTTTCCCGCACGGAGCTCTCGCGACTGATGGCCGACCGCCAGGTGTTCCTGTTCCTGTCCGAGAAGCCGTCGGAACGCCTGCCCAACGTGGTCAAGGAAGCACTGTTTGCTGGCTGCTACGTTATGGTTTCGGATACGCCGGGAATTGAAGAACTTGTTTGCAGTGCATTCGGCCGGATTCTTCAAACCCGTGATCCGGCAGAAATAGCCGAAGCAATGGGGCAAGCCTTTGATGAGCCTGCCCGTCACGCCCAGCGCAGGCGCAAAGCTGCCGGCAGGTGGATGTCCTCGCGCTGGAGTTCCGATGCCGCAATGGCCAGGTACCTTGACGTCTGGCGGTCCGAGTAGCCAGCCCCGCGGCGCAGGTCGAACGAAACGACTACAGAATGAAGCTCCGGACCCCAAACAGCAGCATGGGCGTGAAGCAGGCGACGCTGAAAAGTGCACGCATCAGGGGCATGCCCGAAAAGCGGTAATCGACGGCCATGACAAGCGACGGAAAAAGCAGCATCAGTATCGACAGGGATACCCGTTCAGCGCCCGCTGAAGACAGGATCAGGATCGAACAGATCATCAAGAATATCGAGTAGGCGCCCGCGATCAGCCTGGGCCGGTCCCAGGCCTTCCAGGTGGGAAGGCTGATGAACAGGGCGACGGCGGTAATGACCACGAGATGCAGTAGTTCAAGACTGAGACCGGTGTCCGCTGAAGACTTGGAACCTTCTCCAAAATAGAGGGCCAGGGGCGCGACAAACAGACCTGCCGCTGCCAGCGGCAAGCTGATTTCCGGCCGGGCCCGACTGAACACGATGGGAAAGAACAGTGCCGTCACATTGTGGCTAGCGAGCGCGAGCCCGAAGACCAATAAGGACCGCACCAGATGGCGGTCCGCTACGGAGAACGCGTAAAGGGCGAGGCAAGCGCCAACCCACTGCCTGTAGACGTTCTGCATTCCCATCACGAACGGGAAGAAGACGATCAGGGCGAACAGGGCGTATTGCGGAAGCCGCAAATTGCGGTGGGCGGCTGCCACAGCGGCAAAACACAACATGTCCGTCACCACAAAGACCAAGGCCTCGGACTGAAGCAGATAAAGCAGCCAACGCTGGCCGAGCCAGATCACCGGTTCCCTGAGATAGTAAAGGGCAAAGCCAGTCCTGTGCATTTCGGTCGCATAGTTGGCGATATCGGCGTCGAAACCGCCGAAACGCACGAGCAGCGAGAGGGCAAAAAAACACCCCGTCGCAAGGCCGTAATATGCAAGAGTATTGTTGATCGGGTTTGTGCGGTATGAGAACCCCACCGCCAGGATCAGAATTGAAGCGTATGCAACCAGTTCCATTCAAAAAAAACCCGGATATGGAGCAGGGGCACACCGGCACCTGCACATTTGCAAGTATCACGACTCAAAGATTGGCAAAGTGAATGCCCGCACAAGTCAGCATCATTATGGCCAGCTACAACAGTGCCCCGTTCATAAAGGATGCGATTGCGTCTGTCGCGGGCCAATCCTTTGTGGATTGGGAATTGCTGGTTTCCGATGATTGCTCGAGCGACGCCACGGTGGAAATCGTTTCGGAACTGGCGCGGTCAGAGCCGCGAATCCGGCTGTTGAAAGGCGACCGGAATCGCGGACCCGCCGCCGTCCGCAACGCGGCAATCGAGCAGGCAGAGGGGCGGTTCATCGCCTTTCTGGACAGCGACGATCTGTGGAAGCCTGAAAAACTCGACAGGCAGATCGCCTTCATGCGTGATCAGGACGTGGCCTTCTGCTTCACATCCTACGACCGCATCAATGAAGGGGGGCGCTTGATCAGCACCCACCATGTCAGCAAGCCGGTCAGTTACGGCGATCTTCTCAAAAGCTGCGTGATCGGTTGCCTGACGGCAATCTACGACAGTGAAAAGCTGGGCAAGATGTATATGCCGGAGATTCGCAAGCGGCAGGATTTCGGGCTCTGGCTCAAAATCCTGAAAAAAGTGGATCACGCCGTTCCCCTCGAAGAAAGCCTGGCGCAATATCGCGTACGCTCCGGTTCGGTGTCGGCCAACAAGCTGGTGGCGGCCAGCTACACGTGGTCGATCTACAGGGATGTTGAAAAGCTCGATCTGTTACAGTCGGCCTATTACTTCAGTCATTACGCATACAACGGTGTGCGAAACAATTACCTCAGATTCCTACCTTCAAGACATTAGTGCGCAAATTGAGAAATCCTTCGCCTTTGAAGTCATTGATGAAACAATATCCACGGGGAGCCGGTCGATGAAAAATCAACGGCGCCCCCGGACTGCTGGATCCCGCGCCCGTTCTTCGGCACCACAGGCTGATATTTCGCATCTGGTTGAACTCGGTGCCTCGGCCCGGCGGCCGCAGTATTCGCGCTACTTTTCCTCGTTCCTCTGGCCGGTGCTGATCACGGTGTTTGTTCAGTCCTCGATCTATGCCGCGTTCATCGCAAGGGCGGGCCGGTCAGACTGGAATGCCGCCCTGATCGTGATCTCAGCTCTGCTCGCAGTGCCCTTGTTCAGTTCGTTCATGCTCTTCGCCTTTCGCCGCAATCGCGCGCCCATCAGCACGGCGGTCGTTGTTGTGCTGGTGTTCTTCAGTTTCGCCGTCACCCTTGTTTCCGCGCTGCGCATTTCAGTCAGCTATTCGGCTCTGCTTGCCACCTTGCCGGTGGCCATGCTGGCGATGTCGCTGGCCTATATCTGGTTTCTGCGGTCAGCCGGTGACCGGGTAAGTCTCGTCGCTTTTCCCAACCAGGAAGAGATCAGCGGCCAGTTGGGTGGAGCATTTGGGCTGATTGATGATCCGGCGGCCGACTTGTCCGCAGTGGACATCGTGCTGATCGATCCCGGTACGCACCACTCAGCGGAATGGTCGGATTTCTTGAACCGATGCTACCTGTCCGGGGTTGAGATCATGCCCTGGAGCCGGTTTCTCGAGATCAGGCGCGGCAGGGTTCACGTGCCCTCGTTCGATCTGGCGCAACTCACCTACAGTCCGGATCAGTTCGTTTACGCCTACAGCAAACGGTTCATGGATCTTCTGGTCGTGATACTCAGTTTGCCGATTACCCTGCCGCTTACGGCCCTCGTGGCGCTTTACCTGATGCTCATCGACGGTTTTCCGGTGCTTTTCGTCCAGCTGCGCCGCGGTTTCAAGGAACGGCGTTTCCGAATCTACAAGTTCCGCACAATGTATCGCGACACTGCAGGCGGCTCGACCGTGGAAGGGGACCGCAGGATCATGCCCGGGTGCGGGCTGATCCGGAAACTGCGGCTCGACGAACTGCCCCAGCTTTACAATATTCTGTCCGGTGAGATGAGCCTGGTCGGTCCGCGACCGGTCACCGAAGAGGTGTTCCGCGCCAGCCAGCAGGTGGAACCGAAATTCGCCCTGCGCTCGCTCGTTGCGCCGGGCATAACTGGCTGGGCGCAGGTCTCGATGGGCTATGCCTCGACTACTGAAGAAGAAATCGAGAAGCTCGCCTATGACCTCTACTACGTCAAACACCTCTCCTTCGATCTTGACCTGCAGATCATCTTCAAGACGGTACGGATCGTGCTGTTCGGAACCGGGGCGAAGTAGGTTGCCGCGGACGCGAAGCTGAAGGGGTGATTGCGCCTCAAGCGCTAATCTGATTGAAGGCGCGGTAACGATGGCCGGTGGATTGCGCCGGCGACCAGACCAGATCGAAAGCCTGCCCTTAAATGGATGACCGTTCGCAAGCCCTGATGCAGGAGGCCCGGGCAAAGGCCAAGGCGAGCCTGCCCGAGTTCATGTCGCGCCGGACCTTTGCGATCATCTCGCACCCTGACGCCGGCAAGACGACGCTGACCGAGAAGCTGCTGCATTCCTCCGGTGCCGTCCAGCTTGCCGGACAGGTCAAGGCGCGCGGTGAACGCCGGCGCACGCGTTCAGACTGGATGCAGATCGAGCAGCAGCGCGGTATCTCGGTCACCTCTTCGGTGATGACCTTCGAGTATCAGGGGCTGACCTTCAACCTGCTTGATACGCCGGGCCACTCGGACTTTTCCGAAGACACTTACCGGACACTCACCGCTGTTGACGCTGCGATCATGGTCATCGACGCAGCCAAAGGCATTGAGCAGCAGACGCTGAAGCTGTTCGAGATTTGCCGGTTACGCAACATTCCGATCATGACCTTTGTCAACAAGGTCGACCGGGAAGGGCGCGACACGCTGGAAATCCTGGATGAGATCGCTGCCACGCTGGCATTGGACGTGGCGCCCGCCACCTGGCCGGTCGGCATGGGCGTCGATTTCAAGGGCATCATCGACCTCGCCGACGGCGGCATCACCGGTAGTGACGGCAAGGTGAGCGGCAAGAAGCTGCCTGGCCCCAATGATCCCGCCCGGCTCGAAGCGCCATTCGATAGTCCCGAATTCTCCGCTTCGCTGGAAGCGCTGGAACTGGCTGAGGCGATGCTGCCGAAGTTCGATCTGGACGCATTCCTTGAAGGGCACATGACGCCGGTCTTCTTCGGATCGGCGCTCAAGAGCGTCGGCGTGGTTGATCTTCTCAATGCCATTGCCAAGTGGGCGCCACCTCCGGGCAAGCAGCCCGCTGATCCGGAGCCGATCGATCCGGCGCGGGATGAAGTCACCGGTTTCGTGTTCAAGGTACAGGCCAACATGGACCCCAAGCACCGCGACCGGATTGCTTTCGTGCGCTTGTGTTCGGGCACCTTCAAACGCGGCATGAAACTGACCAACGTCAAGCGTCAGAAGGACATCACGGTCTCTGCGCCGATGCTGTTTTTCGCCCGCGAACGCGAGACGGCAGACGAGGCTTTCCCGGGTGACATTGTCGGCATTCCCAACCATGGCACCTTGAGCGTTGGCGACACGCTGACCGAGGGCAGCAAGTTCCAGGTCACCGGTATTCCCGATTTCGCACCGGAGATTATCCAGCGGGTGCGGCTGACCGACCCGATGAAATCCAAGCAGTTGGCCAAGGCGTTGGGCGACCTCTCCGAGGAGGGTGTGACCCAGGTTTTCCGGCCCTTGCTCGGCGCGGACTGGATAGTCGGTGTCGTCGGCGCCCTGCAGCTCGACGTTCTGTCTTCGCGCGTCAGCCAAGAATATGGCGTCCCGATCCGTTTTGAAAGCTTTGGCTGCAACGCCGCGCGATGGATCACCGGCCCTGCCGACCAGATCAAGCTGTTCACCGACCGCAACCGGGCGGAACTGGCCGAGGACGGGGCAGGCATGCTGGTCTATCTCGCCAAGGACATGTGGTGGATGCAGCGCGCCGAGAAGGACTTCCCCGGCCTCAAATTCCTCGCCACCCGGGAACGGACATGACGCCACCGGCCCCGGGCAAGTTTTTGATCCGCGAGTTCCGGACAGAAGACTTGCCGCGCCTGCACGAAATCCGCACTGCGGCCTTCGCGCCCGTCTACCAGTCGTTTCGCGCTCTTGTCGGACCTGATATCGCTGCGGTCGCCTTTGCATCAGCCGAAGCGGAGCAGGGCGCACATCTGGATGAAATCTGTTCGACAGACTCCGCCCACAGTGTGTATGTGATCGAACTGAACGGGCAGATCATCGGCTTTTCCGGTCTTTCATGCGACGAGAAAAGCAAGGTAGGCGAAATTGGACTCAACGCGGTCGACCCGCAACATAAAGGGCAGGGCGCGGGAAGCGCGCTTTACGCGCATGTACTCGACCAAATGCGCCGGCGCGGCATGAAGGTGGCTACGGTCGGCACCGGCGGTGATGAAAGTCATGCGCCCGCCCGCCGTGCCTACGAAAAGGCCGGATTTGCCGCCGGAGTACCTTCGGTCTGGCTTTACCGGACCCTTTGAGGTTTCAGGCCAGACGGGTCAGCCGTTCGATCAACAGGTTGTAGAACTGGTCGGAATTGGCGTTGCGGATATAGTTGACGTTGCGCGGCCGGTCAGTCACCCGCCAATAGTCGGCCACGCTCATTCCCATGGTCAGTTCGCTTTGCGTCTCGATTTCGACGTTGATCTGCCGGCCCGAGAAAATGCCCGGTTCGATCATCCAGGCGATGACGCAGGGGTCGTGCAGGGGCGCCCCTTCCCATTGATATTTCTCCAGGTCGAACCTTTCCGAGAAGCCGAGCATCTGGCTCACGGCCATTCCCGAACTGTTGCCGATGGCGCTGATCCGGCCCAGGCGTTCGTGGTTGGTCAGCACCTGGTGTGTGACGTCCAGCGGCATCTGGGTGATCGGCACGCCCGAACGGAAAACGATCTCGGCGGCGTGAGGGTCGACGTAGAAATTGAACTCCGCTGCGGGGGTGATATTGCCCACCTCGAAATAGGCGCCGCCCATCAAGACGATTTCTTCCACCCTTGCAGTCAGATGTGGCGCACGGGAGAAGACGGTAGCGATGTTGGTCAGAGGTCCCAGGGCGCACAGCGTAATTTCGCCAGGCGCGGCCCGTTCCAGCGTGTCGATGATGAAATCGACGCCGTGCTGGTCCTGCAGCATGATGCCCGGATCGGGCAGGTCCGGTCCGTCCAGCCCGGTCACCCCGTGCACATGTTCGGCGGTGACCAGCTGGCGCTTGAGCGGCCGGTCGCAACCGGCAAACACAGGGACGTCGGTCCGGCCCGAAAGTTCGACGACCTTCAGCGCATTCATGGCGTTCTGCTTCAGACCCACATTTCCCGCCACCGCGACAATACCCAGCACGTCGACATTTTCGGGGGAAGCAAGGGCGAGAAGAATGGCAACGGCATCGTCCTGACCGGGGTCAGTGTCGATGATGATCTTGCGGGGCATGTTTCCTCATTTTCTTTGTCACCCGTTCTGGATTCGGATGTTGCTCATATACTAGGTTGCGGCGCGCCGCGCGTCGACCGAGATGCGCCGCAAACATGTAGCACTGCACAGGATTTCAAACGTATGCCACCCATGGCCGCTCAAAGAACGATAAGTGTCGCACAGGCCCGGGAACTGGCCAGTGCCGGCCGGCACAAGGCTGCGGTCGACATGTGCGACGAAATCCTCGAGCAAATGCCGGGGAACGCGACGGCCATCTGCGTACGCGCGCACAGCAAATGGAAACTGGGTGATGACCCGGACGCCTGTCTTGACGAACTCCAACGCGCCCTTGCCATGGCCCCTGACTCGGCCGTCGTGCGCTTCTATCAGGTCGAGGTTCTGGTCTCCACGGGCCAGTTCGACGAGGCCCGCAAGAAGCTCGAAGAAGTGCTGCGCGAGGATTCAAGGAACGTCCGAGCATTCAGCGAACTGTCGGACATCACCAAGTTCACCGAAGAGACCGCGCTTATCAAGGAAATGGCGGCGCTCTTCGAACAAGGCGAACTGACTTCCGGCGCGAAGACCCAGTTGGGGTTTGCCCTGGGGAAGGCCTACCAGGATCTGAAGCAACCGGGACCCGCCATCCACTTTGTCTCCGAAGCCAACAAGTCCGCCGAACGTGACTTTGACATCGGCACCGTCCACAAGCGCCGCGCCGACCTTGAGAAATACGCGGCCGAACACAAGGCCGACCGGGCCAGAGCGCTCGAAACCGACGGCCCATTTCCGATCTTCATTGTCGGCATGCCCCGTTCCGGTACCACGCTGGTCGAGACCATCATTGCCCGGCATAGCCGCGTGTTCCCTGCCGGAGAACTGCCGGTCGTTCCGGTCATCGAGAATCTCATCGGCAAATGGGTTTTGCACTACCGCAAGCTCAAGATGGGCCCCCACACTGCGCTGAATCACATCCCCGACGACGTTATGGAAAACAACCGGCAGGAACTGTTCAAGTACGTTCGGGAGCGCTCAGGTGACAGTCTGGAGGTCTTCACCGACAAGTTGCCGGGGAACGCGTTGCGCTTGCCGGTGATCAGCAAACTGTTCCCCAGGGCACCGATCGTTTATGTGCGCCGCCACCCGCTGGACTGCTGCTTGTCGAATTATTTCCAGCATTTCAGCAAGCTCAATTTCAGCTATCGGCAGGATTGGCTTGGCGCCTATTACCGCGACCTGACCGAAACCGTAGCGATATCCCGCAAGCTTGTTCCAAACCCGGTGCTGGACCTGAGCTATGAGCAGTTGGTGGCGAACCCTGAGCCGGAGACCCGCCGGCTGGCAGAATTTGTTGGTCTAGACTGGGACGATGCGTTTCTTGAGCATCATTCTTCAGACCGGAAAACGGTGATGACCGCCAGCAAGTGGCAGGTGCGACAGCCCATCTACAAAAGCTCCACCGCCAAATGGAAGCCTTACGAGCCTTACCTCGGCGAATTGATCGCGGCGATGGGGGGCAAGGAGTGGATCGAGGCGGAAGTTGAGGCGACCGCCCTTGCAGCAGCCGGTGCCTGAAGTCGCTCACATCACTTCCAATTCACTTCAAATCATCAAAGCACTTGCAATGCGCCACCCTGACGCCGAATATTGCGGCGGGGAGGATGAGTGAGACGAACATAGGAATGTTCCATGTCGCAGAAGCCGCTTGTCTACGACGCGCCCCGTCCGGAGCCCCGCGCCAATACTCCTGAAGGCTTAGCCGCTGAAATCCTTGCCAAACTGACCTATTCGGTCGGCAAGGATCCCATCGTGGCGCGCCGGTATGACTGGCTGCGCGCGACCATTCTGGCGGTGCGCGACCGCATCATCGACCGCTGGATGGAATCAACCCGGCAGACATGGCGCAACGGCGACAAGCGGGTCTATTACCTTTCGCTGGAATTTCTGATTGGCCGGCTGTCGCGCGATGCCATGTCCAATCTGGAAATGATGGGCCCGGTCCGCGAGGCGCTGAAAACCTTCGGGGTTGACCTCGATGACCTGATCAGCCTCGAACCCGATGCCGCGCTTGGCAATGGCGGGCTGGGCCGGCTGGCGGCCTGCTTTCTTGAATCAATGTCATCGGTCGAAGTGCCGGCCTACGGCTACGGCATTCGCTATGCGCACGGCCTGTTTCGTCAGGAAACTTCTGATGGTTGGCAGGTTGAACTGCCGGAGGACTGGCTTGAACATGGCAACAGCTGGGAATTCGAACGGCGCGAGAGCGCCTACGAAGTCGGTTTTGGCGGCCATGTTGAGGCCGTCGAGGATGACAAGGGCGTCGTTCACCACAAGTGGATACCGGCCGAACATCTGAACGCCGTCGCCTTTGATACGCCTGTCGTCGGCTGGCGGGCGGCGCGGATCAATACACTGCGCCTTTGGAGTGCGCAGGCGATTGATCCCATCCTGCTCGACCGTTTCAACGAGGGTGACCATGTCGGCGCGCTGGAAGAGGCGGCCCGCGCCGTTGCCATCACGCGCGTGCTCTATCCCAACGACGCTACAGCCGCCGGGCAGGAACTGCGGCTGCGGCAAGAATATTTCTTCTCCTCGGCCTCGCTGCAGGACATCGTGCGCCGGCATCTGCAGCAGTATGGTGATATCGGCTCGCTGGCCGACAAGGTCGCCATCCAGATGAACGATACGCACCCGGCGATATCTGTTGCCGAGCTGATGCGCATTCTTGTCGACGAGCAGGATCTTGAATGGGAAGACGCCTGGGAGTTGACCGTCAACACGTTCGGCTACACCAATCACACCCTGTTGCCCGAAGCGCTGGAAAGCTGGCCGGTCGCCATGCTGGAGCGCCTGCTGCCGCGCCACATGCAGATCATCTACGCGATCAACGCGGAAGTCCTTGCCGCAGCACGCGACAAACTGAAGGTCGATGACCGGCACCTGAGCAATATTTCACTCATTGATGAGGCCGGGGGCCGCCGCGTGCGCATGGGTACGCTGGCCTTTGTCGGCTCGCATTCGATCAACGGGGTGTCGGCGCTGCATACCGATCTGATGAAACAGACCGTGTTTTCAGACCTCAACGCGCTTTTCCCGGGGCGGATCAACAACAAGACCAACGGCATCACGCCGCGGCGCTGGCTGATGCAGTGCAATCCGCGCCTGACCCGGCTCATCCAGGATCGGATCGGGCCGGAGTTCCTTGACCGTACCGAAGCACTTGAGGCCCTGTCCGCTCATGCGGCCGACAAGGGCTTTCAGGAGCAGTTCATGGCGGTCAAGCACGAGAACAAGGTGGATCTGGCCCGGCTGATCAAGCAGCGGGTCGGGGTAACGGTCTCGCCCGACGCGCTGTTCGACGTGCACATCAAGCGCATCCACGAATACAAGCGGCAGTTGCTGAACATCATCGAGGCCGTCGCCCAATATGATGCCATCCGTGCCCATCCCGAAAAGGACTGGGTGCCGCGGGTCAAGATTTTCGCCGGCAAGGCAGCGCCGTCTTACTGGAATGCCAAGCTGATCATCAAACTGATCAACGACGTTGCCAAAGTGGTCAACAATGACCCGGCGGTACGGGGCCTGCTCAAGATCGTCTTCATCCCGAACTACAATGTCAGCCTGGCGGAATCGATCATTCCCGCCGCCGATCTCAGCGAGCAGATCTCGACGGCCGGGATGGAGGCTTCGGGCACCGGCAACATGAAACTGGCCCTCAACGGCGCCCTGACCATCGGCACGCTGGACGGCGCCAACGTCGAAATGCGCCAGCACGTGGGCAATGAGAACATGGTGATCTTCGGCCTGACCGCGGACGAAGTGGCCGACGTACGCGCCAAGAGCAAGACACCAATGGCCGCATTCGAGGCCAGCCGTGACCTTCGCGATGCCGTCCAGGCCATCGCCGAAGGTGCCTTCTCGCCGGACGACCGTTCGCGCTATGCTGACCTGATGGGCGGCATCCGCGATCATGACTGGTTCATGGTGGCCCGCGACTTCGATGCCTATGCCACCGCGCAACGCGAGGTTGACCGCATATGGCAGGACAAGGCACGCTGGGCTTCAATGGCGATCATGAACACGGCCAACATGGGCTGGTTCTCGTCAGACCGGACGATCCGGCAATATGCCGAGGAAATCTGGGCCGCAAAGGCGAGTGAGGGGAACGCGGGGTAGAATGGTTCAGTGGCGACTGCCGAAACAAGAGATCGAGGCGATCGCACGAGGCGTTCACAAGGATCCATTTGCCGTACTGGGCCTGCACGAAACCACAAAGGGTAAGGTCGCCCGCGCTTTCGTTCAGCATGCTGAAACGCTTGAGGCCCTGGCGCCGGACGGGTCCAGCCTGGGGGTGATGGAGCAAATCCATCCCGACGGTCTGTTCGAGGCCCTTCTCGATAAAAGTGCCGACCGCCCCATGCGTTACAGGGCAGGCAATATCGGCGGCCAGTGGGAGGTCACAGATCCCTATTCCTTTGGTCCGGTGCTCGGTCCGATGGACGATTACTACATCGGAGAAGGCTCCCACCTTCGCCTCTTCGACAAGCTGGGCGCGCATGCCACCGAGTTCGAGGGCGTCAACGGCGTTCATTTCGCCGTCTGGGCGCCGAATGCCAGCCGTGTCAGCGTTGTGGGGCCGTTCAACGACTGGGACGGGCGGCGGCATGTGATGCGCCTCCGGCTCAACACCGGCATATGGGAGATTTTCGCCCCCGGGCTCGGGCCGGGCACCATCTACAAGTTCGAGATCACAGACTCTGCAGGCAAACTGTTGCCGCTGAAGGCTGATCCGCTGGGTCAACAGTCCGAACTGCGGCCAAAAACGGCCTCCGTTGTGGCTAATCCTGCGCCCTACCCATGGACGGATCAGGCCTATATGGACGCCCGTCCGCACAAGGACTGGCGGCGCAATCCGATGAGCATCTACGAGGTGCACCTGGGCTCCTGGCGGCGAAATCCCGACGGGCGTTTCCTCGACTATGATCAATTGGCCGAGCAACTGGTGCCCTACGCGCTGGACATGGGCTTTACCCATCTCGAACTGCTTCCGGTCTCGGAACATCCCTATGACCCGTCGTGGGGCTACCAGCCCGTCGGGCTCTACGCCCCGACCGCAAGGTTCGGCGATCCGGCTGGTTTTGCCCGGTTTGTTGACGCTGCGCACAATGCGGGTCTTGGCGTCATCCTTGACTGGGTGCCGGCACATTTCCCGACGGACGAACACGGGCTTGCCCGTTTCGATGGCACCGCGCTTTACGAGCATCTCGATCCACGCCGGGGTTATCATCCCGATTGGAACACGCTGATCTACAATTTCGGGCGCAAGGAGGTGGTCTCCTACCTCGTCAACAATGCGCTCTACTGGCTTGAAAAATTCCACATCGACGGCCTGCGCGTCGATGCCGTCGCTTCAATGCTGTACCTCGATTATTCGCGCCAGCCCGGGCAATGGGTTCCAAACTCAAAGGGCGGCAACGAGAACGAAGAAGCCATCGCCTTCATCAAGCGCTTCAACGAGGAAGTGTACCGCGCCCACCCCGGCATCTTCACGATTGCCGAGGAATCCACATCGTTCTCCGGCGTCAGCGCACCGACCGACGCCGGGGGGTTGGGGTTCGGCTTCAAATGGAACATGGGCTTCATGAACGACACGCTACGCTACATGGCGCGCGAGCCCATTCACCGGCGCTATCACCATAATGACCTGACGTTCGGGCTGCTCTACGCCTATTCGGAGAATTTCGTGCTGCCGCTCAGCCACGACGAAGTGGTGCACGGCAAGGGCTCGCTGCTGGCCAAGATGCCCGGCGATGACTGGCAGCAGTTTGCCAATCTTCGTGCCTACTACGGCTTCATGTGGGCCTATCCGGGCAAGAAGCTCTTGTTCATGGGCCAGGAGTTTGCCCAGCGCGACGAATGGAGCGAAAACCGGGCGCTCGACTGGCGGCTGCTCGATGCAGGCATGCATGATTCAATGCGTCAGTTGGTGGCCGACCTCAACACGGTCTATCGCGACCTGCCGGCGCTGCATGCCCGCGATTGCGAGCCGGAAGGGTTCGAGTGGCTGGTGGCCAATGACCATTCCAACTCGGTGCTGGCCTGGGTGCGCAAGGCGCCCGACAGTTCGCCGGTGGTGGTCATCGTCAACCTGACCCCGGTTGTCAGGCACAATTACCGCATCCCCATGCCATCGACAGGTGACTGGGTGGAGCGAGTCAACACGGATGCAGCAGTTTACGGCGGCAGCAATCAGGGCAACTCAGGCAAGGTGAAAGCCAGGGCGGGAGAAGGGCCGGGCTGGCCGGCTTATGCCGACTTCACCCTGCCGCCCCTGGCGACATTGATACTGACGCTGAAATAACAACCGGGCAGGGAGGGAAAAATGCCGGGAATGAGAGAGCAGTCGTCGCCATTGGCGCGTGATGCCATGGCCTATGTTCTGGCGGGGGGACGTGGTTCGCGCTTGATGGAACTCACCGACAGGCGCGCCAAGCCTGCCGTGTTCTTTGGCGGCAAGACCCGGATCATCGACTTTGCCCTCTCCAACGCCATCAATTCCGGCATCCGGCGCATATCCGTTGCCACCCAGTATCAGGCGCACAGCCTGATCCGGCACCTGACCCGGGGCTGGAACTTCCTCAGGACAGAACGAAATGAAAGTTTCGACATTTTGCCAGCCAGCCAGCGCGTGGCCGAGGACCTGTGGTACCGCGGCACTGCAGATGCCGTCTACCAGAACATGGACATCATCGAGGACCAGGGTCCCAAATACGTCGTCGTTCTGGCCGGCGATCACATTTACAAGATGGATTACGAAATCATGCTGCGTCAGCACGTCGATACAGGCGCTGACGTTACGGTCGGCTGCCTCGAGGTGCCACGCATGGAAGCCACCGGCTTCGGTGTCATGCATGTCGACGGGCGCGACAAGATTGTTGATTTCGTCGAAAAACCCAAGGATCCGCCAGGCATTCCCGACAATCCGGACATGGCGCTCGCTTCCATGGGTATCTATGTGTTCGAGACCAAGTTCCTGATGGAGCAATTGCGCAAGGATGCCGCCAAGGAAGGCTCGAGCCGCGACTTCGGCAAGGACATTATCCCCGACATCGTCAAGAACGGCACTGCCTGGGCGCACCGGTTCACCCGTTCCTGCGTGCGGTCCGCCAAGGAGGAGGTGGCCTACTGGCGCGACGTGGGGACGATCGACGCCTACTGGAAGGCCAATATCGACCTTACCGACGTGGTGCCTCAGCTAGACCTTTACGACGGCGAGTGGCCGATCTGGACCTATGCCGAAATCACGCCCCCTGCCAAATTCGTGCATGATCTCGATGGCCGGCGCGGGCAGGCAGTCTCATCGCTGGTTTCCGGCGGCTGCATCGTGTCGGGTGCCTCCATCAGCCGCTCGCTGCTGTTCACCGGCACCAAGGTTCATTCCTATTCGGAACTGAACGGGGCGGTCATTCTGCCCTATTGCGAGGTCGGGCGCGGCGCGCGGCTGCACAAGGTGGTGGTCGATCGCGGCGTCAAGATTCCCGACGGTCTGGTGATCGGCGAAGACGAGGCCTTTGACGACAAGTGGTTCCGCCGCACCGAAGAGGGCGTGGTGCTGGTCACCCAGTCCATGGTGGAGGCGTACAAGGCCGCCCAATGATTGACGTCCTGTCGGTCAGTTCGGAAGTCTACCCGTTGGTCAAAACCGGCGGGCTGGCCGACGTCGCGGGGGCGCTGCCGGCGGCGCTCAGCAGCTATGATGTGCAGGTGCGCACGCTGCTGCCCTTCTATCCGGCGGTGAAAAAGCTGGTCAAAAAGGCTGAGCTTGTTGTTGAAATCGAAGAGCTTTTCGGCGGCGCTGCCAGGCTGCTTGCGGCCAAACATGCGGGTCTCGACCTGCTGCTGATTGATGCGCCCCACCTATACGACCGTCCAGGCGGCATCTACGGCGATCCGTCCGGCAAGGACTTGCCCGACAATTGGCAGCGTTTCGCCGCCCTCAGCTTTGTCGCGGCACAGCTTGGGCAGGGGCTCGCCAAGCCTTATCGTCCAGACGTTATCCACGCGCATGACTGGCAGGCGGGACTTGTGCCCGCCTATGTCGAATTCGGGCCGGGCAAAAAGAAGCCCAAGACCCTGATGACGGTGCACAATCTGGCTTTTCAGGGCCAGTTCGGTCCCGAAATCTTCAAGGAATTGCACCTGCCGCCACGCGCCTTCAGCATGGACGGGGTGGAATATTACGGTGGCGTCGGTTTCCTCAAGGCCGGGTTGCAATGCGCCAATGCGCTTTCAACAGTCAGTCCCACCTACGCGGCCGAAATCCGTACGCCTGAATTCGGCATGGGGCTCGACGGGTTGCTCCGCGTCCGCGCCGGGCAGTTGCACGGCATTCTCAACGGCATCGACGAAACGGCGTGGGATCCGGGGTCTGACAAGAACCTGATTGCGCCTTTCCGGGTCAGCACGGTCACCAAGCGCGCCCAGAACAAGCTGGCCGTGCAGAACCGGTTCGGCCTGCAGGAAGATGGTTCGCCGCTGTTCAGTGTGGTGTCTCGGTTGACCTGGCAAAAGGGCATCGACCTATTGGCCGAGAATGTCGATATGCTCGTCTCGATGGGCGCGCAGCTGGCAGTGCTCGGGTCAGGCGAACCGGCGCTGGAAGCCGCCATGCAGGCCGCCGCGGAGCGCAATCCGGGCCGGGTGGGCACAATCATCGGCTATGACGAGAGCCTGTCGCACCTGATGCAGGGCGGCACCGACGCCACCCTCGTGCCGTCGCGGTTCGAGCCGTGCGGGCTCACTCAGCTGATCGGGTTGCGTTATGGCTGCGTCCCGATCGTGGCGCGCACGGGCGGGTTGGCCGACACAATCATCGATGCCAACACGATGGCGCTGAATGCCGGTGTGGCGACAGGCATCCAGTTTTCCCCTGTCACCGCCAATGCGCTGGGCGATGCGCTGCGCCGCGCGGTGAGGCTCTATCATCAGCCACAGGTCTGGGGTCAGATGCAGCGGCGTGGCATGAAAACCGATGTTTCCTGGGGCGCCAGCGCCCAGGTCTATGCAGAACTCTATCACTCCCTACTCGGACGGACGCCCGGCGATGCCCATAAAGACGATTGAGACCCAGCCCTTTCCCGACCAGAAACCCGGCACCTCGGGCCTCAGGAAGCGCGTCGCGCACTATCAGCAACTGCACTATGTCGAGAACTACGTGCAGTCGATTTTCGACGTGCTGGAGGGCACCGACGGCCAGACGCTGGTCATGGGTGGAGACGGGCGGTTCTTCAACAAGGAGGCCATCCAGACGGCGATGAAAATCGCCGCGGCACACGGGTTCGGCCGCGTGATCGTGGGCCAGAACGGGCTTTTGTCCACCCCCGCTGCCTCGCACCTGATCCGTCACAACAAGGCGTTCGGCGGGCTGGTTTTCTCGGCCAGCCACAATCCGGGCGGCCCGGATGGTGACTTCGGCATCAAGTACAATATTTCAAACGGCGGCCCGGCGCCGGAGCGGATCACCAATGCGGTGTTTGCCCGCTCAAAGGAAATCACCAGCTTCAGGATCACCGAAGAACCGGATGTCGACCTGTCGTCAGTGGGCACCCAGAAGCTCGACGACATGACTGTCGAGGTGGTTGATCCTGTCGCCGACTATGCCGACCTCATGCAGACCCTGTTTGATTTTGCGGCGCTGCACGGCCTGTTCGCCTCCGGCTTCCGCATGAAGTTCGACGCCATGTACGCCATCACCGGTCCTTACGCCAAGGCGATCCTAGAGGGCATGCTCGGCGCCCCTGAAGGCACCGTGATCAATGCCCTGCCGCTGCCCGATTTCGGCGGCGGCCACCCAGATCCCAACCTGGTTTATGCCAAGGACCTTTTCGATGAACTTATGGCGCCTGATGCACCGGATTTCGGGGCCGCGTCAGACGGCGATGGTGACCGCAACCTGATCATCGGACGCAACCGGTTCGTCACCCCTTCGGATTCGCTGGCGCTACTGGCGGCCAATGCCCACCACGCGCCGGGCTACGCAAAGGGCATCACGGGGATCGCCCGTTCCATGCCGACCAGCGCTGCCGCTGATCGCGTTGCTGAAAAACTCGGCATCGAGATGCACGAAACGCCAACCGGCTGGAAGTTCTTCGGCAACCTGCTTGATGCAGGACGGGTAACGATCTGCGGTGAGGAAAGCGCCGGCACCGGCTCTGATCATGTGCGGGAAAAAGACGGGTTGTGGGCCGTGTTGCTTTGGCTCAACATCCTCGCCGCCCGCAAGCAGGGCGTTGACGAGATCGTCCGCGAACATTGGAAGACCTACGGGCGCAACTACTACACCCGGCACGACTATGAAGAGATTGAAACGGCCAAGGCGGAAGCCGTCATGGAACATTTGCGCACACAGTTGGGCGAATTGCCCGGCCAGAATTTCGGGTCCCTGACCGTCGCCGCCGCAGATGATTTTTCCTATCTCGACCCGATCGACGGTTCGCTGGCCGAGCATCAGGGGCTGCGGGTGATCTTTGCCGACGGCTCCCGTATCGTCGTAAGACTGAGCGGGACGGGCACCGTCGGCGCTACGCTTCGCCTCTACATCGAACGCTATGTCGGTCCGGATGGCGACCACGATGTGGAAACGCAGGAAGCGCTTTCCGAACTGATCGGGCTGACCAGCGAACTCACCAATATCCACAGACTGACAGGGCGTGACGCGCCGACAGTGATCACCTGACGGACCGCGCCATGTCCCAGCCCTCGCTGATCCCCCACAAGGGCGCACCTGCGCCGCTGGGCGCTTATGTCACTTCGTCCGGGGTGAACTTTGCTGTCTATTCCGAACATGCGACCTCAGTCTTTGTCTGCCTCTTCGATGGTGACGACCACGAGGTCGCCCGAATAGCACTCGATGGGCATGAACATGACGTCTGGTTCGGGCTCATCGACATGGAACCGAAGCTCAGGTACGGGCTGCGCGCTGACGGTCCGTTCAATCCCGATAAGGGCCACTATTTCGACCCGGAGAAGCTGCTGGTCGATCCGTACGCGCTGAGGATTGACCGTCCCTTCCGTCACGACCCGCGGCTGACATTTGCCCGCGGCGAGGCTGGCGACACGGCACCGCTCATGCCCAAGGCACTAATCGAGACGCATCTGCCAGATCCCGTTTCTCCCATGAATACCAGGCCGGGCGGGCTGACTTATGAGTTGAATGTCAAAGGCTTCACGCAACTTCATCCCAAACTGAATCAGGACGTCCGCGGCACGGTTGCAGGGCTTACCGCCAAGCCGGTTCTAGCGCAACTCAAGTCCGTCGGCGCCGATGTCGTCGAACTGATGCCCATCGCCGCCTGGATCGACGAGCGCCATCTGCCGCCGCTCGGGCTCAGCAATGCCTGGGGTTACAACCCCGTGGGCTATTTCATTCCGGACCCGCGCCTGATGCCCAACGGCATTGCCGATTTGCGGGCAATGACCGACACCTACCGCGCCGCCGGGCTGCCGGTCATTCTGGACGTGGTCTACAACCACACCGGCGAAAGTGATCGTCATGGTGCGGTGCTCAGCATGAAGGGGCTGGACGCGCTCACCTATTACCGGCACCGCCCGGGTGCGACCGGTCTGGAGCTCGTCAACGATGCGGGCACAGGCAATACGCTACGCTGCGACCATCCAGCCGTTATGCGGCTTGTTCTCGACAGTCTGAAATTCTGGGTCCAGCGGGGCGGGGTCTCCGGGTTCCGGTTCGATCTGGCCCCGGTGCTGGGCAAAGGCGACAGTGGCTTTGTCACCGAGGCGGCGCTGCTTGAAGCGATGCGCTCCGATCCTGTGCTCAGCCAATGCTATCTCGTCGTCGAGCCGTGGGATGCGTCGGGCCATGCCTATCATCTCGGCGATTTCGGCCAGCCCTTTGCCGAATGGAATGACCGTTACCGCGATGACGTGCGAGCCTTCTGGCGTGGTGACGGTCACAAGATCGGTGATTTTGCCACCCGGCTCGCGGGGTCTTCTGACAAATTCGGCGGCAAGGGCCTGACCCCAGATGCCAGCGTCAACATGCTGGCGGTGCATGACGGGTTCACGCTCGCCGACACGGTTGCCTATGCCGAAAAGCACAATGAGCCGAACGGTGAGGGCAATCGTGACGGTCATTCGCACAATCTGAGCTGGAACAATGGCGTCGAGGGCGCGACCGAAGACGCGCACGTGCTTGCCGCCCGCAACCGGGATGTCCGCGCTCTGCTGGCGACCCTGTTCGTCAGTCTCGGCACGCCGCTTATCCAGCAGGGCGACGAGTTCGGACGCACCCAGCGGGGCATGAACAATGGCTACGCCCAGGACAACGAAATCACGTGGGTGGATTGGGCTTCGGCGCACCATGAACTCACCGCTTTCGTGGCCGCACTCAAGCAGTTCCGTGAAGCTCACCCGGCGCTGACCGCGGACCGGTTTCTCACTGGCAATTCCATAGATGGGATACGCGATGTCATCTGGTGGCACCGTAAAGGGCATGAGTTCACCGAAAAGGATTGGCATCATCCGCCGGCCGGCGTCATCGGCATGCAACTGTGCCGTGAGCAGGATGAAGTGCTGGTCTGGTTCAACCGCAAGCACAAGGCAAAACCGGCGAGGCTGCCGCCACTTCAGTTGGCCCGCCGCGGCTGGAAGGTGGCGCTGAGCTCCACTGGCAAACTGCCGCGCATCGCAAAATCAGAACTGAAGCTGCCCGCCCGTTCGGTCATCATCATGGTGCCGCGCGAGCTCTGACGCGCGTCAGAGAAACGGCCACGCGGTCAGATAGGCAAAGCCGACTGCCTCATAAAGGCAGAGTGGCGAATAGATTTTCCTGTCCATGCGGGCAAACGGTTCTGCCTGATGCGCCATACGCCAAAAGGGCAGATAGCCGATGATACCGCGTGCCAGAAACACAAGGGCAAGAAAAGCGCCACCGCCGCGCAGCACCGAATCCGTCGAGAGGTCGGCGAGTGCAAGGCACCAGATACCGGCAACGAAAACCGCCAGCCCGACCAGGAACGAGCGCCAGCGCGGCGCCATCGGCTGACGCCCGATGACAGTATCGGCCAGCGCTTCCCGCGACTGGGCGGGGAAGGTGGAACCAAATGCCCACAGCATGTGGACCATGGTAATCGCCAGAAGCGGGATGAAGACCAGGGAGGCGATGCCGGCGATCATGTTGAGGCTAGAGCTTTTCGACCTGACCGGCATGCACGATTTCGACAGACCGGCCCGAGATCAGTTTGCCGCTCGCTTCACGCCATTTTGCCATGTGTGCCGTTTCAAAGTGCGACTTCAGGTCTTCGCGGGTCTTCCAGCGTTCCACAAAGATCGCGGTTCCCGGATCCGTCGTCGAAGCGGTCAGATCATAGGAAATGCAGCCGGGTTCCTGCCGCGTTGCCTTGATGCAGGTCTGCGCAGCGGCGATCAGTTCATCGCGTTTTTCAGGCGCGACAGTCAGTGTGGCAATGACGTAGATCATTTCGGTGTTTGTCCCTTGAAGGCGGCGTCAGTTTGGTTTGGGCGCATTGTTCCGGTTGGCGGAACGGCGTCTGTAGAAACCGATCGTATCCTCGATCATCTTGTCGAGCAGCTGTTCGCCCGAACCGACCTGCGGGTCGTCATTCTGAGTCTTGCAGATCACCGAGATCGCCAGAATCTCAATGGCGTAGGCGACCTTCTGATTACCCTTCTTGTGATGCTCGTTGCCCTGGTCCTTGAACGAATTGATCAGACCCGAATAGGCATGCTGGGAGAGGGCGGCTTTCAGTTCGGTCCAGGTTGTCAGGTTGGCCTTGTCCACCAGATGCGCGGCCAGCGAGCCGATGAGGTAAAGGGACTCAGGGTCCTTGTGCACATTCTGGCCCATGTCCATCATCACCGCCGCAAAGCGTTCCTTGAACAGCTTGCGCTTGTCCTCGGGGCTGATGTCCGGGGTCTCGTCAGTCATGTGCGCCGGGCTCCAAATTTTGGTTCGGCGGACCTTCTAGCCGCTTAGCCATAGGGGCCGCAATGGCAAGGGCAAAAGAAAACCGGCCCGTCGGCGGAACGGGCCGGTTAGCTTGGGAGGAGAATTCCCGATCAGGCCGCGATGGGGGCTGGCTGATCGAGAGCATCTTCCAGATTCATGACCGGAAGATTCTGGGCCTCGCCGACCGGTGCACAGGTCAGGCGATGGGCATGCACGTTGAGCCCGTTGCGCAGGTGTGCATCGTCGCGCAGGGCCTGCCGCCAGCCCTTGTTCGCCAGATTGATGACGTGGGGCAGGGTGGCATTGTTCAGGGCATAGGTGGAGGTGCGGGCCACGCCACCGGGCATGTTCGCCACGCAATAGTGCACGATGCCGTCGACCACGTAGGTCGGCTCGTCGTGGGTGGTGGGTCTGGAGGTCGCGAAACACCCACCCTGGTCAATGGCGACATCGACCAGCACGGCGCCGGGCTGCATGGTGCCCAGCATGTCGCGGCTGACCAGTTTGGGGGCGGCAGCGCCGGGCACCAGCACCGCGCCGACCACCAGGTCAGCCTCGGCAATCGCTGCGTCCAGCGTCGCCTTGTTGGAATAAAGCACCCGGGCAGACGCGCCGAAGTGGGAATTCAACCGCTCGAGAACCGTGTTGGACTTGTCGAGGATGGTCACGTCCGCCTGCATGCCGACCGCCATCTGCGCGGCGTTGAAGCCGACGACGCCGCCGCCAAGTACCACCACCTTGCCCGGATGCACGCCCGGCACACCGCCGAGCAGCACGCCGCGGCCGCCATGCACCTTCTCCAGCGCAGCGGCACCGGCCTGTACGGCCATGCGGCCGGCAACCTGGCTCATCGGTTTCAGAAGCGGCAGGCCGCCCTGGGCGTCGGTGACGGTTTCATAGGCGATGCAGGTCGCGCCTGACGCCAGCAGGTCTTTTGTCTGTTCGGCATCGGGAGCGAGATGCAGGTAAGTGAACAGAACCTGGCCGGGGCGCAGCATGGCGCGTTCGACGGCCTGAGGTTCCTTGACCTTGACGATCATCTCGGCCGCGTCGAACACCTGTTTGGCGTCGTTGGCGATGTTGGCGCCGACAGCGCGGTAATCGTTGTCAGTCGCGCCGATACCCAGACCGGCTTCGGTCTGGACAGTGACCTGGTGGCCACGATGCACCAGTTCAGCAGCGCTCTCGGGGGTCAGGCCGACGCGGTATTCGTGGGTCTTGATCTCTTTGGGCACGCCGATGTGCATTGTGCAGGTCCTCCTGGTTGGCGTTTCCGGCAGGATATCGCAGTTTTCGCGCCATTTTCTTGCAAACTCGGCTTGTGAGAGGTACATTTCGCATGATTTTTGCAGAAATGTGGGTCAGCGTGCAATGAATTCCGAAGTTGATCAGATTGACCGCAAATTGCTGCTGGCAATTCAGACCGATTGCCAGCGCAGTGTGCAGCAGCTGGGCGAAGAGGTCGGTCTGTCGCCGTCCGCCTGTCACCGGCGGCTGAAATCGCTGGAGGAGCGCGGTTATGTTCTGGCTTACCGGGCCTGGCTCGATGCCGACAAGCTTGGCTATGCCATGCAATTCTTCATCGAGGTGAGCCTGACCAGCCAGTCCGAATATGTGCTTGAGGCCTTTGAACGGGCGGTCAAGGACATTCCGGAAGTCCTGGAGTGCCATCTCATGGCTGGCCAGTTCGACTATATCCTGCGGGTGGTGTGCCGCGATCACGAGGATTTCGAACGCCTGCACCGTCGGCTGGTGGCGCGCCTGCCGGGCGTGGCGCGGGTTCATTCCAACATGTCCATTCGTACGGTGAAGACGAGAACCGGCCTACCGCTCTGAATTTTCAGCCCAAATCATGGGTCAGAACTCCTTAACCCGAACTAGGTAATTTTACCGGTCAACGGGCCAGAACGGCCCCATGGGGCAGGAGTTATTCCGCATGAAGCTTGATCTTGCGATCCACAAACGTCTGCGTATCGCGACGTCTGTGTTGTTGATGGTTGTGGGCGTGCTGGCCGTTTCGGCTGCCGCCATCATCTTTGTTACCGACATGAACCTGAAGGCCGGCACGGCGGAGGTTGCGCGTCAGAATCAGGTCTCCAACCTGCGTGTCGCCGCAACGCTGTTTACCAAGGCCGTCCCAGGCAGTGCCGTGACGTGGAGCGAAAACAACGAGGTTGAATCGATCACGGCATGGTCCATTCCCGAATTCAACAATCACAACATGATTGACCAGATCACCCAGGTGACCGGCGAAACTGCCACGGTCTTCGCCTTCGATGCGGAAAGCCAGGATTTCTGGCGCATGACCACCAATATCATCAAGCCTGATGGCGAACGGGCGGTCGGCACCAATCTCGGTGAAGCAAGCGCCGCCTATCCGGTGGTGATGGCGGGTGAGACTTTCCTTGGCGAAGCCAACATTCTGGGCATTCCCTACTACACGGCCTACCAGCCGATCACCAATTCCGCTGGCGAAACCATCGGCATCCTTTATGTCGGCGTCGAGAAGGCCAAGATCACGGCCACGCAGAACGCGACGATGAACATGCTTTTGATCGTTTGCGGCGTGGTTTTTGCCGCCGCGGCCGGGTTGGTGTTCCTGGGCGTGCGCGCGTTGATGTCGCCCTTGCCGAAGCTGGCGTCGGTTATGCAGGATGTCACCAACGATCCCGAAAACGCTGAAGTGCCGTTCATCGACTACACCAATGACGTCGGCGCGATGGCGCGTGCTGTTGAGGTTTTCCGTGAGAACGGTGTGAAGATCTCGGCGATGACGGAAGAGGAGAAGGCGGCTTCTGTGCAGCGGGCCAAGGACCGCTCGGCGATGATGGGGGAACTGCAGACGGCATTCGGCGAGGTGGTCGATGCGGCAGTGGCCGGGGATTTCTCGAAGCGGGTGACCGCCGAGTTCCCGGACAGGGAACTCAATGTGCTGGCGCAGAGTGTGAACTCTCTTGTCGAGACCGTCGAGCGGGGGCTCGGGGATACGGGCGAAGTGCTGTCGGCACTGGCCGAGCTGGATTTGAGCCGCCGGATGGTGGGCGATTATCACGGGGCGTTCGGCGAGTTGCGGGATGACACCAATGCGGTGGCCGACAAGCTGAGCGATGTCATCACCCAGCTGCGCGATACCTCGCGCTCGCTGAAGGTGGCGACCGGCGAGATTCTTTCCGGCGCCAATGATCTTTCCGAACGCACCACCAAGCAGGCGGCCACGATCGAGGAGACCTCGGCGACCATGGAACAGCTGGCGACGACCGTTCTCGACAATGCCAAGGCGGCTGAAGGGGCATCGCAGAATGCCCTGTCGGTGAGTGCGGCGGCAGAAGAGGGTGGTCAGGTGATGGGGCAGGCGACAGAAGCCATGCAGCGCATCACAAGTTCGTCGGCCAAGATCTCCAACATCATCGGCATGATCGATGACATTGCCTTCCAGACCAACCTTCTGGCGCTCAATGCGTCGGTGGAAGCGGCAAGAGCCGGTGAAGCGGGCAAGGGGTTCGCGGTGGTGGCGGTTGAAGTGCGCCGGCTGGCCCAGTCTGCTGCCGAAGCTTCCTCAGACGTCAAGGCGCTGATCGAACAGTCGGCGACCGAAGTGGATGGCGGCTCGAAACTCGTTGCCGTCGCCTCCGAGAAGCTGATGAGCATGCTGGAAGCCGTCAAGCAGAACGCCGAACTGACCAAGGGCATTGCCACGGCCAGCCGCGAGCAGGCCAGTTCAATCGAAGAGGTCAATGCCGCGGTTCGGCTGATGGACGAGATGACCCAGCACAATGCGGCGCTGGTGGAAGAGACCAATGCGGCGATCGAGCAGACCGAAGCCCAGGCCAACGAACTCGACCGGATCGTCGACGTGTTCCAGATCGACGGCGAGGCGCATCCGACGCCTGCCGAAACCCATGCCCCGCAATCCGCCATCAAGGGCTTGCAGGACAAGGTCAAGGCGGCCGCCAAGACCTATCTCAGCGGCAATCACAAACCCAATGCCAAACCCACCCCTGCATCCACTCCCGCATCGCAAGGCAACGCTGCCCTTGATGCGGACTGGGAGGAGTTTTGAGGGGCACATCTCCCCACAGGCACTGAAATAGAAAGGGCGCTTCGGCGCCCTTTTTGTTTCACTTTGTTTCGCCGACGCTACATCAGCATGAATTTGTTAGTAATTATGGCGTATCAGGGTTGCGTTGAAGTTGGAAAGAACTTCTCGCAGGCAGTTCCCTGCACCCATTCCACGATGACCAAGGGAGCCGGTCATCAACGGCATTCTTCGCCGGGAAGGGTATTCCAATGCCACTCCGGTTGGCCCGGATGATGGCCGGTTCGTTCAAGAGCGCACCGGCAGACATCCAACCCTCCAAACGGACGCACCGGCGCATTGGAAGTGGCTCGGCAATCTGATCTGTGCGGCGATTTCTGCTTGTTCCGGGGTTCCCCGGACGGCAGTGATCCGGCGCTTCGGCGCAGTTTTTTCCTCAAGTCCGGTAACTTTGGGGCGGCCGTGGGCCTTCCCCAATTCGAAAGGTTTGGGAAATGAAAAAGGGTTTGTTGACCGCGCTCCCTACGTTGAAACTGCGTGGAAAAATTCTGTCCATCTCGGCGATCACGCTTGTCGCCATGTGCCTGATCGGCATCATCTTTTTCACGCAAAAGTCCGCGATCGACCGGCTGACGGCAACCGAACGGGCCCAGGCGGTTCAGGTCGAGGGACTGATCGATTACCGCTCGGGTATCGAAGCGGCAGCGGGGGCAATCAAGGCCCTGGTCACCGAGCCGTCCGAGGCCAATGCTGAAAGCGTGGCCACGGTGATGGCAAACCTCACCGACATCCGCACGGAACTGACCATCCCCGACAGTCTCAGCGCGACCCTGGATGATGCCGCGCCGCACATTCCTTCCCTGGTTGAAAAGATCACCAACCTGGGGCTGACCGAAGACCTGGGGTTCCAGGGGCAGTTGCGATCGAGTGTCCGGGCCGTTGAAGGCGTTCTCAATGACGCCCGTGAGGGTGGCATGCAGGTTGATGCCCTCATGGTCGAGATGCTGATGCTGCGCCGGCACGAAAAGGACTTCATCCTTCGGCTGAGTGCTTCTTATGTTGACCGGTTCAATCAGTCCCTCGCCGACTTCAATCAGCAGCTGGCCGTTTCCGCGATTCCCGCGGCACAGAAAAACGAGATCAGCGCATTGATGGCCACCTATGCGGAAGGGTTCGCAACGTTCAGTGCGGCGACACTGGACGCACGGACGGAACTGGCAACGCTTCTGGGCAAGGCAGACATCATTCTCAATGACGTCAAGGCAGCAGAGCAGGCCGCAACCGATATCCGCGTCGCCACCAGCCAGCAGCTTGAGGCTCAATGGGCCACTTTCAATGTGATCCTCTACGCCACGATCCTCGTGGCTGCGGCGCTGGCCCTGGGTCTGTCGCTGGTCATCGGCAAATCGATCGAACGGCCGGTCACGCGCCTCTCCCAAGTCATGCGTCAGCTGGCCAACGGCGAGTTCCGCGTTGAAGTCGAGGGCCGGGACAAGACTGACGAACTGGGCGACATGGCCCGGGCCGTTGAAGTGTTCCGCGAAAACGGGCTCAAGATGGAAGAGCTCAACGCCGAACAGGCCACGATCACCGAACGCGACCGGATCAGGTCCGATGCCATGGGCCGGCTGGTCGCCTCGCTTAACGAGGTCGTCGGCCAGGCGGCACGCGGCAATTTTGGCGGTCGTATTTCCGAACAGTTTGACGATGAGGACCTGGCCGGGGTGGCCAGTTCGGTCAACGGGCTGGTGGAAACGGTCGAGCGGGGTCTGGGTGAAACCGGCGAAGTGCTCGCCGCGCTTGCCGAAACCGATCTCAGCCAGCGGGTGACCGGTGACTATGAAGGGGCCTTTGACCGGCTGAAGTCGGATACCAATGCAGTGGCCGAGAAGCTGACCGAGATTGTCGGCCAGCTCAAGGAAACCTCGCGCTCGCTGAAAGTGGCGACGGGCGAAATCCTTTCCGGTGCCAATGATCTTTCCGAACGCACCACCAAGCAGGCGGCGGCGATCGAGGAGACATCGGCAACGATGGATCAGCTGGCGACCACCGTCCTGGACAATGCCAAGGCGGCAGAAGGGGCCTCGCAGAATGCGGTCGCCGTCAGTTCCGCCGCCGAGGAAGGTGGCGAGGTCATGGGCCGGGCGACCGAGGCGATGCAGCGCATCACCTCCTCGTCGGCCAAGATCTCGAACATCATCGGGCTGATCGACGACATCGCCTTCCAGACCAACCTGCTGGCGCTCAATGCTTCTGTTGAGGCGGCCAGAGCCGGTGAAGCGGGCAAGGGCTTTGCGGTTGTCGCGGTTGAAGTCCGGCGTCTGGCCCAATCGGCTGCGGAGGCCTCTTCCGAGGTCAAGCAACTTATCGAGCAGTCGGCGACCGAAGTCGAGGACGGTTCGAAGCTCGTGGCCATAGCGTCCGAAAAGCTGATGAACATGCTGCAGGCAGTCAAGCAGAATGCCGACCTGACCCGCGGCATTGCCGCCGCCAGCCGCGAACAGGCATCCTCGATCGAAGAGGTCAATGCCGCCGTCCGTCAGATGGACGAAATGACCCAGCACAATGCGGCGCTGGTCGAGGAGACCAATGCGGCCATCGAACAGACCGAGGCCCAGGCCAGCGAACTTGATCGCATCGTCGACGTGTTCAAGCTGACCGGCGGACACAAGCCGGCACAGCCTGTCCGGTCTGCCAATCCGGTCGCGGCCGGTATCCGGGGGCTGCACAACAAGGTCAAGGCCGCGGCCCAGACCTATCTCGGCGGTGGCTCAAAGACCCCCGCCACCCACGGCAATGCCGCGCTCGACCGCGAGTGGGAAGAGTTCTGAGCCGATCTGGAGCCGTTATCGAAACGCGAAAGGGGCGCCACGGCGCCCTTTTCATTAGCAAAATCAGATATCAAGCCGGTACCCAGGCAAACCTCACCGATTTTTAAGGGTTTAAGTCAAATATTCGCGGGTGGGGACGCTCCGAATAATGCGTTTGGGAGCAAACATCATGAAGAAACTGATCCTTGCCGCCGCTCTGGTGGCAGCCGGCAGCGGCATAGCCGTCGCTGACGAATACACGGCGATTTTGACCGAACTGGCGAATACCCGCATTGCGGAAATCACGCAGAATGATCTGCTGATCTCGGCGATCGTCGCCCAGAATGGCATGACCTCAGGCTATGATCAGGCCACCATCGACGGGCTCGACCAGCAGTGGCGCGCCGAAGTCGACGCGGCCGACAAGCCTTTGATCAACGATGTTCTGGGCAATGATCTCAGCGCCTGGCTGATGCAGGTGCAGGAAGAAAGCCAGGGCCTGTTCACTGAAATCTTCGCCATGGATGGCGTGGGTCTGAACGTCGGCCAGTCTGGCGTCACCTCCGACTATTGGCAGGGCGACGAAGGCAAGTGGCAGAACACCTACGGCGTTGGCGCCGGTTCGGTGGATGTCAGCGAAGTGGAACTGGACGAATCCACCCAGACTTTCCAGAGCCAGGTCAGCGTGCCGGTCGTGGACGGTTCGGGCAATGTCATTGGTGCCGTGACCTTCGGCGTCAACGTGGAAATGCTCTAGGTCGAATAGTACCCCGAGGTCCGGCAAGAGGCTCAATGAAATGAAGAAACTCTCCTTGAATGTAAAAGTGCTGGCGGTTGTCACTGTCGGCATCCTGGCACTGTCCATCGCCTTGATTACATTGAGCTCTCTGTCGGGCCTTCGGCAAATGTCGGAAGGCAACGCCGCCTTTTCTGCGCGCATTGCGCAACTGATCGCCGCCGAAAATGGCGGCAACATCAAATTCAACAAGGGTGAGAGCCTGCAACTCGCGTTCGACGAGTATGCGGCTGACCCCAGTTTCAATCTGGCCTATGCGCTGGCGTTCAGTTCCGATGGCAGCCTGTTGTCCGAATTTGCAGCCGATCCGGCGCTGTCTGCGCCCGGTCTCGACATGGCCACCACCGCCTTTGAAAGCGGCGAGCAGCAGATCGTTGAAACCGACCGCTACCGGCTGATCGCTGTACCGGCCCGTTTCGGACCGGAAGGCAATGTCGTCGGCGCCCTGGTGATGGGTTGGGACAAGGCGGCGACCATGGCGGGCGTCGTCAACGCAGCCGTCCAGAATGGTATTGTCGCGCTGGTGCTGGCGCTTGCGGTGCTGACCGGCCTGGCCTTCCTCCTGCAGCGGCTGGTGACCGGCCCGATCAAGAAGTTGACCGAATCTGCTGTGGCCATTTCCGATGCCAACTATGAAGTCGAGGTGCCTGGAGCCGACCGCGGCGACGAACTCGGCGCGATGGCGCGTGCTGTTGAGGTTTTCCGTGAGAACGGTGTGAAGATCTCGGCGATGACGGAAGAGGAGAAGGCGGCTTCTGTGCAGCGGGCCAAGGACCGCTCGGCGATGATGGGGGAACTGCAGACGGCATTCGGCGAGGTGGTCGATGCGGCAGTGGCCGGGGATTTCTCGAAGCGGGTGACCGCCGAGTTCCCGGACAGGGAACTCAATGTGCTGGCGCAGAGTGTGAACTCTCTTGTCGAGACCGTCGAGCGGGGGCTCGGGGATACGGGCGAAGTGCTGTCGGCACTGGCCGAGCTGGATTTGAGCCGCCGGATGGTGGGCGATTATCACGGGGCGTTCGGCGAGTTGCGGGATGACACCAATGCGGTGGCCGACAAGCTGAGCGATGTCATCACCCAGCTGCGCGATACCTCGCGCTCGCTGAAGGTGGCGACCGGCGAGATTCTTTCCGGCGCCAATGATCTTTCCGAACGCACCACCAAGCAGGCGGCCACGATCGAAGAGACCTCGGCGACCATGGAACAGCTGGCGACGACCGTTCTCGACAATGCCAAGGCGGCTGAAGGGGCATCGCAGAATGCCCTGTCGGTGAGTGCGGCGGCAGAAGAGGGTGGTCAGGTGATGGGGCAGGCGACAGAAGCCATGCAGCGCATCACAAGTTCGTCGGCCAAGATCTCCAACATCATCGGCATGATCGATGACATTGCCTTCCAGACCAACCTGCTGGCGCTCAATGCGTCGGTGGAAGCGGCAAGAGCCGGTGAAGCGGGCAAGGGGTTCGCGGTGGTGGCGGTTGAAGTGCGCCGGCTGGCCCAGTCTGCTGCCGAAGCTTCCTCAGACGTCAAGGCGCTGATCGAACAGTCGGCGACCGAAGTGGATGGCGGCTCGAAACTCGTTGCCGTCGCCTCCGAGAAGCTGATGAGCATGCTGGAAGCCGTCAAGCAGAACGCCGAACTGACCAAGGGCATTGCCACGGCCAGCCGCGAGCAGGCCAGTTCAATCGAAGAGGTCAATGCCGCGGTTCGGCTGATGGACGAGATGACCCAGCACAATGCGGCGCTGGTGGAAGAGACCAATGCGGCGATCGAGCAGACCGAGGCGCAGGCCAACGAACTGGACCGCATCGTCGACGTCTTCCAGATCGACGGCGAGGCGCATCCGACACCCACCGAAACCCATGCCCCGCAATCCGCCATCAAGGGCTTGCAGGACAAGGTCAAGGCGGCCGCCAAGACCTATCTCAGCGGCGGCCACAAACCCGCACCCAAACCCGCCCCCGCATCCACTCCAGCATCCACTCCAGCATCCCAAGGCAATGCTGCCCTTGATGCGGACTGGGAGGAGTTTTGAGGGGACACATCTCCCCCTAGGCACTGAAATAGAAAGGGCGCTTCGGCGCCCTTTTTG
Source organism: Devosia sp. (assembly GCA_017794705.1). Classification (GTDB taxonomy): domain Bacteria; phylum Pseudomonadota; class Alphaproteobacteria; order Rhizobiales; family Devosiaceae; genus IH3. Next base: position 3,138,058 of record CP051235.1, read on the forward strand.
GTGTCAAAGTTCCGCGCCGGGGCCGGAAATGGCGCTGACCGGCGTTAAGCGGCGCTTAGCAGTTGAATCGTAAACTTCGGCCCAATTGAGCAATAGCCCGCGCACTGAGCAGTAGTGGTGGTCATGTCATATGTGAACCTGAGCAAGCTGACTTTTCTGGTTGCCGACGGCAATTCGTTCTACCGCGAAATGTCGCGCCGCATCCTGCGCGGATTCGGTGCCGGCACGGTGCTGGAAGCCGCCAATGCCGCACAGGTGAAGTCGATCATGCTCACAAAGCCGGTCGACGTGCTGTTCTGCGACGCTGAACTGGAACGCGATAACGGGTTTGATGTGATCCATTCGATCCGGCTCGACAAGACGCATCCCCTGCGCGAGATCCCGATGCTGATCTCGACGGGTACCACCCGGGCGTCTCACATCAACCTGGCGCGTAATGCCGGGGCCAACATGGTGATCAAGAAGCCGATGGCGCCGATCACGCTTTACGATCGTCTCGCCTGGATATCGCAGCATCCACGACCCTTCTGGGAATCAGCGACCTATTTCGGGCCGGACCGGCGGGTGCGTGAATTGGCCGGATACAAGGGCCGCAACCGGCGCGTCAGCGCCATAAGCGAAGACAGTATCGATCAGGCATTCGAGGTGGGCAGCGATGCGGCAGCATAGTCTGAAAAGGGACGACACCGAAGGCCGGCTCGTCGACGTGCGGCCAAAGTTCGCGGTTGAATCGGTGAAGCCGGGTGGCGTCAAGCGAACCGCGGCCCTCCGGCAGGCTGAAAACGTCATCCAGTCGTCGCGGGCCGAACTGGATGAACGTCTGTGCGCCTCCATCGCCGCTCTGGCCGAACTGACGTCTGACCTTGAACTCAAGCCTTCCACGAACGCGAAAGTGATCCAAACACTCCGGGACCATGCGCGTCAGCTGCGGGATTTTGGGTCGCTCGCCGGTTTCGAGATGGTCACCTCCATCGCGGCCATGTTGTGTGATGTCCTCAACGGCATGATGGACGGGCGCCTGCCGTTCCGGGTCGAAGTTGTGCGCTGTTTCGTTGATCCGCTTGAGCTTTTCTGCTGCGCGGAGCAGCGGGGCGTCAGCACGCTGGAAACGCCCGAGCTGATTGCCGGGCTTGAAGCCATGCAGCGTAAGTTGTTGCCCGACGCCGATCAGGCGTGACTTCCCTCCATGGCCGTATCCAGCCCGGTTAACTTCCCGGTTAACCGCTTCTTCATGGAATCCAAGAAAAATAGGGGTCATTACTTAACGCAAGCCGCCTAACGTTTGGACGCGACATGGCAGGTCAACTTAACCTGGATCAAACGATCTTTCTGGTTGCTGATTCGAGCAACTTCTACCGGGAGATGCTGCGCCGGATACTTTGGGGCTTCGGCGCCAAGGATGTGCTTGACGCGGCCGACGCTGCGACCGCCAAGTCGATCCTGGCGCTCCGCGAAGTCGACATCTTCATCTGCGATGCCGAACTCGAGGGCATGAACGGGTTTGATCTGGTGCGCAGCATCAGGTCCCTGAAGGAACATCCACGCCGCTCCATCCCGATGCTGATTTCCACTGGCAGTACCAAGGTCAGCGACGTCAACCGCGCCCGCAATGCCGGCGCCCACATGGTCATCATGAAACCGGTTTCGCCCGCCGCCATCTACGACCGGCTGGTGTGGATATCCGAGACCGAACGTCCGTTCTGGGAATCCGACACCTATTATGGTCCGGACCGCCGGGTGCGGGCGCGCGACGATTTCAAGGGCGAGGACCGGCGCGGCGGCGGGTCGGCCGAGGACCAGATCGACGAGGCATTCAAGGTAAACCGGGATGAGCATGCCTGAGGCCGAAAAACCGGCGGTGCCGCCGGGCCATCTGATAACCGTGCCATCCAAATTCGCTGCAGACGCGAAACGGCCAGGCGGCGTGAAGCGGGAGGTGGGTCTTCAGAGGGCCGAATCCACCCTGATTTCGGCCCACGCCGAGATCCGGCACGAACTCGATACGGCCTTCGAGGCGACGGTGCAGTTGGCCGGCAAGGTGCAACAGGCGGACAGTCCCGATCCTTGCGAACTCGACCGTTTGCGCAGGAGCGCCCGGCACATGCGCGATGTCGGCACGCTGGCACATTATCCTCTGATCACTCTGATCAGCGCCATGCTGGTCGACATGCTCAACCGGCAACTGGCCGGCGAATACGGGCACCGGCCCGACGCGCTGGCGGTATTCACTGATGCGCTGGTGCTGGCCAGGAGCCAGAAGATGCGCGACGCCGGCCCCGAAGATGCGCCGAAACTCATGTCCGATCTCAACCGGATGATGGCATCGCTTGCCGCCTGAACGTTCCGCTGCATTCAAGATTGCGTCATTCTTCATAGTCAGGTTCATGCTTGCGGCCTAGATTGCCGTCAGCCGGGAGGAAGTCTGACGTGTCAACAACCCTTCGCGAAAATGAGCGGCCTACCGTCGGCGGTGGTCCGAAAAAGGTGCTCTACACGCTGGCGACCGTCGGCCAGATCGGGGTCGGCCGTGCCGCCAAGGCGTTGACAGCGAAGAACACATGCAAGGCCTGCGCCTATGGCATGGGCGGGCAGCGCGGCGGCATGACCAACGAACTGGGCGAGTTTCCCTCGGTCTGCAACAAGAGCGTGCAGGCCCAATCGACCGATATCCAGCCCGCCATCCCACACGCGATTTTCGAGCATCCTCTTGTCGAATTGCAGGAACTGACCGGCCGGGAAATGGAGCGGTTGGGGCGGCTCAACACGCCACTGTTCAAGGCGAAGGACAGCGACCGGCTGCTGCCGGTCGACTGGGACTGGGCGCTGAAGCAGGCGGGTGAGCGGCTGCGCCAAACCGATCCGTCGCGCTCATTCTTTTATTCTTCGGGCCGCTCCTCAAACGAAGCCGGCTTCCTGTTCCAGCTTCTGGCGCGCGCCTATGGCACCAACAATGTCAACAACTGCTCCTATTATTGCCATCAGGCGACCAGCGAGGGGCTGAAGACCACCCTGGGCACCGGCACCTCGACGGTGGAACTGGCGGATTTGAAGGGCGCCGACCTGATTTTCGTGATCGGCGCCAATCCGTCCTCGAACCATCCGCGCTTCATCCACATGCTCAAGGCTTGCCGCGACAGGGGCGGCGAGGTGATCGTCATCAACCCGGCGAAGGAACCCGGCCTCGTTCGATTCGCCGTGCCCAAGAGCCCCGGCTCAATGCTTTCAGGCGGCACCGAGATCGCGTCCGACTATTTGCAGCCGCGCATCGGCGAGGATATTGCGTTGTTCAAGGGACTGGCCAAGGCGGTCGTAGAGCAGGGCGGACAGGACAAGGCGTTTATCGAAGCGCATGTTTCCGGTGCTGACGCCTTCCTGACCGACCTGAAACAGACCACCTGGGATGAAATCATCGCGCGCTCCGGCGTTTCCAAAGCGGATATCTCCCGCGTCGCCGCGACCTATGCGCGTGCCAAAAACGCCGTGTTCGCCTGGGGCATGGGGATGACGCACCATGTACACGGGGTCGCCAATGTCGAAATGATCGCCAACCTGGCGCTCTTGCGCGGCATGGCCGGCAAGCGCTTTGCGGGATTGCTGCCCTTGCGTGGCCATTCCAACGTGCAGGGCATCGGCACCATCGGGGTCAAGCCGGTGCTGGCCGAAGAAGTATTGCAGCGCCTTGAACAGACCACCGGGCTGAAGGCACCGGCGAGCGAAGGCATGGACACAATGGCCTGCCTCGAAGCGGCCGATGCGGGCAATATCGATGCCGCAGTGATCATGGGCGGCAACCTGTTCGAGGCGACGCCCGACACTGCTTTTGCCGAACGCGCGCTGTCGAAAATTGGCCTGAAGGTCTTTTTGACCACCACGCTCAACCGCGGCCATGTTCATGGGCTCGAGGGCGGTGACACGCTGATCCTGCCGGTGACGGCGCGCGATGAGGAATGGCAACCCACCACCCAGGAGAGCATGTTCAATTATGTGCGGTTAAGCGATGGTGGCATCCGGCGGCTCGGCAATGTCCGGCCCGAAACCCATATTCTCGCCGACCTCGCCAGCCACATGCTGCCTGATTCAGCAATTGACTTTGCCGCCTTCAAGCAGCACCGCAAACTGCGCGAAGCCATCGCCGCCACCGTGCCGGGCATGGAGGAACTTGCCGACATCGATGTCGCCAAACGTGAATTCCACATTCGCAATCGGGTGCTGCATACGCCGCAATTTGGTGGGCCGGAGGGCAGGGCGCAGATGCAGGTCGTCCCGCTGCCGCCGTACGCCGCGCCCGTTTCCGGCAAGCACATGCTGAAGCTGGCGACGGTACGCAGCGAGGGTCAGTTCAACACGATCATCTACGAAGAACAGGACAGCTACCGCCGCAAGGCCGGCCGCCGCGCCATCATGCTCAACGCCGAAGACATGGCAGAGCTCGGGCTGACCGAAGGTGAAACCGTTGATGTGTGTTCCACGACCGGCCGGATGCCGGGGGCCAGGGCCATGCGGTACGACCTGCCGAAGGGCTCGGCGCTCGCCTATTATCCGGAAGCCAATGTATTGGTCAGCACAGCCGTTGATCCGCGCTCAAAGACCCCGGCCTTCAAGTCGGTTGATGTCTGGATCGAAAGGCAACAAGGCGCATGAGCGGCTTTTCTCATTTCCCTCCGGTCACCCTGTCTTTTCTGAAGGGTATCACCGCGCACAATGACAAGGCGTGGTTCGATGCGCATCGAGCCGACTATGAGGCGGGCTATGTCGATTCGGGGCGACAGTTCGTTGAAGCGGTGGGTGAGCGGCTGAAGGCGATTTCTCCGGCAGTCCAGTTTTCGCCGAAGATCAACGGCTCGATCATGCGCATCAACCGCGACATTCGGTTCTCAAAGGACAAGTCGCCCTACAAGACGCACCTCGACCTCTGGTTCTGGCACGGCGAAAGGAAGGGCTGGACGGCGCCGGGCTTTTATCTGCGGATCACGCCCGAGATCATTTACCTCGGCACTGGCATGCACGGGTTTGACAAGCCATGGCTGAGCGCATTTCGAGATGCGGTGGTCGACGAGGCGCAAGGCAAGCGGCTGGCCGAGACCGTGGCGCAGGTGGAAGCTGCCGGGCCGTATGAAGTCGGTGGTGCCACCCGCAAGCGCGTGCCCCAGGGTATCCCGCTGATCATGCCCGCGCCCGGTTCCTTCTGTATGAAGGTCTTTATTCCGGCATTGAGCTGCCGTCGCAGGCGGCGCTTGAGCCCGGGTTCGGCGAAATCTGCCTTCATCATTACAGTGCCACCTGGCCCATTTCGCGCTGGTTGCTCGCCGAAGTGGAACCTAAGGTGGTGCACGGCTGATGTATCAGGAGCGCGAAATGACAAAATTCATGGTCACCTACATGGGAAGTTCGAAAGGGAAACTTGACGTCGACATGTCAGAAGTCGACGGTGCCGCCTTCATGCAGGCGTGGGCGGACTGGGCTGAAAAGCACAAGGCCAGCATAGTCGATGGCGGCGCACCTTTGGGCAAGACGAAACTTGCCACCTCAAGCGGGGTGACGGATACGAAAAATGCCATCACCGGCTACACGATGGTCGAGGCCGACAGCCATGACGCGGCAGCGCAGATGTTTGTCGATCACCCACACGCCGTCATGATGAAGCTGCCAATCGAAATCATGGAAGTTCTGGATATTCCGGGCATGTAGCGGTTGCGCTACTTGCGCATCGGATAGGCGACATAGGCCAGGCGCTGGCTGTCGGGCGACCAGGAATTGACGTTGATGGTGCCCTGTCCGCCAAAAAACGCTGTCAGGTCGCGCTGGTTGCCACCATCGGCGTCCATCATGCGCAGTTTAACATCCTTGTCGGGCGGATGGCCCAGCGTTCCCAGCGGGTAGCTGATGAAAAAAATATGGCTGCCATCCGGCGAGAAGTGCGGGAACCAGTTCACCCGGTCATCAAAGGTGATCTGCTGAACCTTCGAACCATCCGTCCGCATGCGAAAAACCTGGGCGTGCCCCGGTTTGCTGGCGGCGGCTTCTGAATTGAACCAGATCCATTCGCCGTCCGGTGAATACTCCGGCCCGTCGACCGGACACCCCGCGTCGTGGATCATCGTGTCGGGGCCGCCCGCGGCGGGGATGGTGTAAATCCTGGTGATCACCTTGTCATCGCGGTCAAACTCCAGCCCGACATAGGCCAGGGTTTTGCCGTCAGGCGACACGCCATGCAGATAGTGGCGGAAGCGGCGGGAGGGGTCCTGATCATTGGTGATCTTGCGCGGCTTTCCGCCGTTCAGCGCGGCGGCGTAAATGTGCCCGTCATTGGCGCTGACATAGACGGTCTCGCTGTCCGGGGCGAGGCAATGGTCGTTGTTCAGGTCCTCGATCGGCGCCGTGTCGATGCGGATCGGACCCTCCGACCCATCCGGCGCGATTTTCCACAGCCGTCCGTCCCCGTTGAACACCAGCCATTTGCCATCCAGTGTCCAGTTCGGCGCCTCGATGACTTCGCCGGCCTCATAGATCGCGGTTTCGCCGCTGCCGTCGCGGTTGATGACCCGCAGTTCGGCGACCTGGCCGGGCTGCAGGGTGCGGCGGCGATGCGGATTTGGGCGCAAATGGACGGTCATGGTTGAAGGTTCCTCCAATCAGCTTGGCACGCTGTATTAACGATGAGATTAGCTTTCAGTTGGCGGCGACGCAATGCAAACACCGCACTGGACGCAAAAAAGCGGTCCAGAATCTGCACCAATTTCACGCAACATCCTCACCAGGTTGATTACTATTTATGCAACTGCGATTTTTGCCCGCATATAGTGCAAAATCCCCTTGCCTGCGGCTGATTGTGGTGCTGCACTGCGTTCAGATTGGCAATGACAGGGAGTTCTCCATGACCAAATCTTTGTTGCGCACCACCCTGGCCGCCTTGGCCATCGTTCTGGGTGCACAGGCCGCGTTCGCGCAGGCAACCGACGTCAAGTTTTCACTCGACTGGCGCTTTGAAGGCCCGGCGGCCGGTTTCCTGCTGGCTGAGGACAATGGCTATTTCGCCGAAGAAGGCGTCAACGTCACCATCGACAATGGCAACGGTTCGGTCGAGGCGATCACCCGTGTGGCGACCGGCACCTATGACATGGGTTTCGGTGACATCAATTCGCTGGCCCGCCTGCTCGACGAAGATCCGTCCACGCCGGTCGTCGCGATCATGATGGTCTATGACACGCCGACATTTGCCGTGGTGGGCCGCAAATCTTTGGGCGTCACCGAAGATCCGGCCTCGCTTGAGGGCAAGACGTTGGGCGCACCACCGCCCGATGGTGCCTTCGCGCAGTGGCCGGCATTTGTTGAAGCGGCGGGCATCGACACTTCCGGCATCACCATCGAAAGCATTGGTTTCCCCGTGCGTGAGCCGATGCTGGCGCAGGGTGAGGTGGACGCCGTGTTCGGCTTTGCCTTCTCGGTGATCCTCAATCTCAAGGCGCAGGGTGTTGCGGAGGACGATATTTCCGCCATCATGATGGCCGAGAACGGGCTCGACCTTTACGGCAACGCCATCATCGTCAATACTGATTTCGCGGCGGAAAACCCGGATGCGGTCAAAGGTGTCGTCGCCGCCCTGATCAAGGGCTTCTCCGATGCGGTCGCCGATCCGGAAGCGGGTGCCGATGCCGTGCTCGCCCGCAACGACATCCTCACCCGTGACATCGAAGTCGAACGGCTGCAGATGGCCAATTCGATGAATATCGCCACGCCCTACGTCATGGAAAATGGCTTCGGTGCTGTTGATATGGACCGGCTGGCCAGTTCGCTTGAGCAGCTGCAAACCTCGATGGGGCTGACGGGCACCGTCACCGCCGAAGACGTGTTCGATGCCAGCTATCTGCCGCCGGCAGAAGAGCGGATGTTCAACTAGACGCTTTTGCGGGGCTGGTGCATTCCAGCCCCGCATCTTTCGCCGGGACGGAACATGCAGCCGCTGGTTCAAATCGAGAATGTCGACATGCGTTACGGCGGGGCCGACGGCACACTGGCCGTCACCGGCCTCAACGTAAAGGTTGAAAAGGGCGAGTTCGCTGCCGTCGTCGGTCCATCGGGGTGCGGCAAGTCCACGCTGATGAAACTGGTCACCGGGTTGCACATCCCGCAACAGGGGCAGGTGATCGTTTCGGGCGAGGAAGTGACCGAGCCGGTGTCGATCGTCGGCATGGCCTTTCAGAATCCGACTCTGCTGCCCTGGCGCACCACGCTCGACAATATCCTCCTGCCGCTCGAGATCGTGCAACGTCACCGAAAGCGGTTGCGCCGTCACCGCGATGAATATGTGGCCGAGGCAGAAAAGCTGCTCGAGACCGTCGGCCTCAAGGGTTTCGGTGACAAGTTTCCCTGGCAATTGTCAGGCGGCATGCAGCAGCGGGCGAGCCTTTGCCGTGCGCTCATCCATCAGCCGGAACTCCTGATGCTCGACGAGCCTTTTGCCGCCCTCGACGCCTTCACCCGGGAAGAGCTCTGGTGCGTCATCCGCGATCTGCATCAGGAGCAGGGGATCACCGTGGTGCTGGTCACCCATGACCTGCGTGAAGCGGTGTTTCTTGCGGACAAGATATTCGTGATGAGTGCCCGCCCGGGCCGCATCCTCAATGTCCACAAAATCGACACGCCGCGGCCGCGCGATCTCGATGTCATGTACACAACCGAATTCACCGAAAAGGTGCACGAGTTGCGCAACGAAATCGCCGAAGCGCGGGCTGTGGCATGACCGGCTTCATGTCCCGCATTGACTGGCTGAAGGCAGCGCCGTGGCTTTACACGATCGGGCTGTTTGTCTTCTGGGAAGCGGCGGTTCGCCTGTTCTCGGTTTCGCAGATCATTCTGCCGCCACCTTCGGTCATCTTCGGCGCCATCATCCAGTATTGGCCGGCCATCTGGAAGAATTCCCTTCAAACGCTCTACACAACCACCGTCGGCTTCGTCATGGCAGTTGTGGGCGGGCTCGCGCTTGGCCTGTTGATCGGGTGGTCTCGCCAGATCTATGCCGGGCTTTATCCGCTCATGGTCGGCTTCAACGCCATTCCCAAGGTCGCCGTGGTCCCCATCCTCGTCATCTGGTTTGGCATCGGCACCATCCCGGCGATCCTCACCGCCTTTCTCATCGCTTTCTTCCCGATCGTTGTGAACGTGGCCACCGGCCTCGCCACTATCGAGCCGGAAGTCGAAGATGTGCTGCGGGCGCTCGGCGCCAAGAAGCTGGACATCATGCTCAAGGTCGGCATTCCCCGCTCGATGCCCTATTTCTTCGGCTCGCTGAAAGTGGCCATCACGCTGGCCTTTGTCGGCTCGGTCATTTCCGAAACCGTCGCCGCAAACTCCGGCCTCGGCTTCATGATGTCTGGGGCGCAAAGCCAGTTCAACGTGCCGCTGGTTTTTGCCGGCCTCATCATGCTCGCGATTGAAGGCATCGCCATGTATGCGCTGATGGCGTGGATCGAGCAGCGGATGACCGGCTGGGCGCACCGTTCCTCGACCATGGCGGGGTAGGCCAACGCCCACCCCGCCCCGAAACGGGCAACCTCAGGCCAGCGTCGCGCTCAGGCTGACGTTGATCGCGCCCAATGCCTTCGACACCGGGCACTCCGCCTTCGCCTTTTCCGCCAGTTGCTGGAACTCGTCCTCGGAAATGCCGGGCACGCTGGCGGTCAGGTTCAGTTGGCTGCCGGTGATGCCTGTGCCGGGCACCAGTTCCACCTCGGCGGTCACGTCCACCTTTTCCGCCGGATGACCCGCGTTGGCCAGAAACGCCGACAGTTGCATGGCAAAGCAGCCCGCGTGCGCCGCCGCGATCAATTCCTCGGGGTTGGTGCCTTCGGTCCCGTCCGCGTTCTCGAACCGGGTCTTGAATGAATAGGGCAGGGCATTGAACGCGCCGGACTTCGTCGCCGTCAGCGTTCCCGCGCCGGATTTCAGGTCACCGCTCCAAACGGCCTGGGCAGAACGTTTCATATCGAGAGCCTTTCAGTTCAAAGGAATGGTTTGATCACAATGGAGCAACGCATTGCAGGTGCAATCGGTTTCGACTAAACAGCGGCAAAACATTTCCCACCATAGACTATTGCGGAGTTGCAGCCTCATGGCGCGCCAATTCATCTACCACATGTCCGGTCTTTCCAAGGCCTATCAGGGCGGCAAGAAGGTGCTGGACAATATCCATCTCAGCTTCTACCCCGATGCCAAGATCGGCGTTCTGGGGCCGAACGGCGCCGGCAAGTCCACCCTGTTGCGCATCATGGCGGGCATCGAGAAGGAATTCACCGGCGAAGCCTGGGCCGCGGACGGTGCCAGGATCGGCTACCTGCCGCAGGAACCGCAGCTCGATCCTTCGCTCGATGTGCGCGGCAATGTCATGCTCGGCGTCAAGGAAAAGCAGGCCATCCTCGACCGTTACAACGAGCTGATGATGAACTATTCCGACGAGACGGCGGAAGAGGGCGCAGCCCTGCAAGATCAGATAGATGCGGAAAATCTCTGGGATCTTGATTCAAAGGTCGAAATGGCGATGGATGCGCTGCGCTGCCCGACGGGCGATGCTTCCGTCGAGACGCTTTCGGGCGGTGAGAAGCGCCGCGTGGCGCTTTGCCAGTTGCTGCTGGCCGCACCCGATCTGCTGCTGCTTGACGAACCGACCAACCATCTCGATGCGGAAACCACCGCGTGGCTTGAAAAGCATCTGCGCGAGTTCGCCGGCGCCGTGTTGATCATTACCCACGACCGCTATTTCCTCGACAATGTCACCGGCTGGATTCTTGAACTCGACCGCGGCCGTGGCATTCCCTACGAGGGCAATTATTCCGCCTATCTGGAGCAAAAAGCCAAGCGCTTCGCCCAGGAACAGCGCGAGGACGAGGCCCGTCTCAAGGTGCTGCAGCGCGAAGCCGAATGGATGGGCAAGAGCCCGCAGGCCCGCCAGGCCAAGTCCAAGGCCCGCATCCGCGCCTACGACGAACTGGTCAAGGTCAACGAAGAGCGCACTCGCTCATCCTCGGCCCAGATCATCATTCCGCCCGGTGAACGTCTGGGCCAGAATGTCATCAAGTTCGAAAACGTCTCCAAGGGCTTTGAAGACAGGCTGCTAATCGACGATCTCAGCTTCGAACTGCCCGCCGGCGGCATTGTCGGCGTTATCGGGCCGAACGGGGCGGGCAAGACCACCCTGTTCAAGATGATCACCGGGCAGGAACAGCCGGACAGCGGCACCATCACGATTGGGGATTCTGTCCACCTCGGCTATGTCGACCAGAGCCGCGATGCGCTCGACGCCAAAAAGACCGTCTGGGAGGAAATCTCGGAAGGCAATGACGTCTTCTATCTCGGCAAGCGCGAGATGAACTCCCGCGCCTACACCTCCGCCTTCAACTTCAAGGGCGGCGACCAGCAGCAAAAGGTCGGTTCGCTCTCCGGCGGCCAGCGCAACCGCGTGCACCTGGCCAAGATGCTGAAGTCAGGCGCCAACGTGCTGCTGCTCGACGAACCGACCAACGATCTGGACACCGAAACCCTCGCCGCCCTTGAAGAGGCCCTCGAGGAATTCGCCGGCTGCGCCGTGATCATCTCCCACGACCGCATGTTCCTCGACCGCCTAGCCACCCACATGCTCGCCTTCGAAGGCAACAGTCATGTCGAATGGTTCGAAGGCAACTTCGAGGATTACGAGAAAGACAAGATCAGGCGGCTGGGACAGGACGCGGCAAACCCGCACCGAATCAAGTACAAGCCGCTGACGCGGTGAGGGAAGGCGTCATGCCCGGATGGAGGAGGTCAGATTCTCGATGTAGAGTTCGGCCGCATGTTTCGACTTGAAACACCCAACGTCTTGATAGTCCGGTGTATGTTCTGCGGCGTCCGATGACCTCAAGACGAAAAACTCGAAGTCGGCTTCTTCGACTACATAGGTGAGGTCGTCGCTCTTAATGGGCGACATGTTTCGGGCGCCGCACTCCGGGCATTCGTCGTCGCACATGCACGACCATTCATCAGCCCAAGTCTCATTGCATTCCGCGCATTCGTAGTGATTTACAAACCACATTTGGCCCCCGCCTAAAAAGTGTGTTCGCTAAATTAGTTGATACTTCCCTCGTCCGGCGAAACTCAAGTATCCGTTGTCCCTAAGCACCTGCAATTGTTGGCGAATTTTGGGTCTAACGTTGTTGTTTTCAGGATAGATTTTCGAAAGATGCTTCTCAAAAGCATAAACTTCGTCCAGCCTGAATTCCGGTGAGTTCAACGCCTCAACGCAATTCAGTACTTCAACCAACCAGCCTCTGCCTTCCAACGATTGGTTCTGGAGAAATCTGGTGCGCTCCCATCGGTCCCTGACTTCGTTTTTTGCAACCGGTGTGCCGTTCTTGATCAGGAAGAGCTTACCTGCTTCTGGGACCTTGCTTATCAGGATATTCGAGCCAACCCAGCCAGCACGCCGTGCTGTCGGCTTCAATGCTCTCCGCCGTTCCACTATGGCCGGGGTGAAGAAGTGTTTTGGCACGACAAGCAGGTTCTGCACTTGAAGAGCAGTGCCATCATAATTCATCAGAAGGAGATTGGGATTGGAGTTTGACTGGAGCCTTGCGATCTTGGTGTCATAGGCACCATCAGCAACCTTTTTGCCGAACGCGGGCTTTTTATGGGCCTTAAGCTCAAACTCGTCGTTGCAGTTATCGCAATGAAAATCTGCGAGCGGCTTGTTGTTTGCGTATTGCGTCAATTTCGCATGGCCGCAATTGGGGCAGTAGCCCCAGTCCGCAACCCATCGCTCTGTCCAAAACCGGGCTTTTTGAGAGCCACTTTCGAACGGGGTTTGTGATTCCTCGAAACCCATCTTCATCGTCAAATGCTATTCCAGAGCACTGTTCCCGCCAACCAGTTTCGTTTCTCGGGCCTCCGAAACGGCGCAAAAAGCCACAACCTTCAGCGTCACCCTCGGGCTTGACCCGAGGGTCCATGATCAGGCTGCACGCGGCACCGTCGTTCGTTTGAAGGAACGACCCACCATCGCGCTGAAGCCCTGCCTGGATACTCGGGTCGAGCCCGAGTATGACGCGGGGGGAGAAGGGGCGCAGCTTGTTGCTCCCCTCCCCCTTGTGGGGAGGGGTTGGGGGTGGGGGTCGCGCGAAGCGCAATCAAAAATGCTGTGCTGCGTTGCCATTTCTTTTTGGCCCTTGCGGGCCAACCCCCCACCCTGACCCTCCCCACAAGGGGGAGGGAAGGCGAGCGCTGAAAAAACTTATCCCCGCCCTCTGAGCCTGCCGTAGAGTCTTCCTCACAAGCCGCGCGTTGAGCTGAGGTGTACACGAGCACTTTGCGGGGTTTGGGCCGGTGTGGAACGGGAGTCGTCCCGTTTCAGGGTAAAGCGGTCAGGTAGCCCTCGGCCAGGGGGCAAGTGTAAGACGCTGCGCAGCCGTCTGATATGGGTTGCGCCTCTTGGGTTTACCCGGGAGATGCCCGTCTGGAAGGTCGGTCTAGAATCCGGCAACTGGACAAATCAGGGGCATGGCGCATCCGCGGGGCTCCGGAGGGCCCCGGCCTGTTCGCCATAGTCCACAAATCCCGGTTGCGCGGGGCGTTGTGCGCCTCACACTACCTACTAGGATCGAGGTGTTCACCGCCCCGCGCCCGCTCTGTTCACGTAGTTTCCTGTCATGGGAGGTTTGGTGTGCATGAAAATGGGCACGTGACATTGGCGGGGGTGCCGGGGACGGGAGCGCAGCGACCAACGGCGGCATCAAAAAGTGCGGGAGGTTTGGCATGGGTGAAATTCGACATGACCTTGAATCACTTATCGGCATAAGCTCTCATATCGATTCAGGGGAGCAACATGGCACTTTCGTTCGACTGGAAGCCAAAACTCTTGTCGGCGGCGGACGAGGAGGTCTTCGAAGCCGCGCGTGAGGCCGAAACCTGCCAACTTGGACCGCAAAGCCTGAAACAGGATGGAGTCCGGTCCGGCGAACTGCGCCGTGCGCGGCACATGGGAGGCAACTCCGGCGTCTGGCCGGACATTTCCCGCGACTATTTCACCTACGTGCCTGCCGGTCTCGACCCCGCCAAACCGGCGAACCTGCTGGTCGTTCAGGACGCGCGCCTTTATCTGGCAGACCAGGTGGCGTTGCCAACAGTTCTCGATAATCTGATTTCGGCGGGTGAACTCGAACCCACCATCGCCGTTCTGGCGGAGCCGGGGGACGTCAAGGATCAGCCCAAAGGATCGCGCGGCAACCGCAGTCGCGAATATGACGCTGTCAACGATATGTACGTCCGGTTTCTGCTCGGCGAATTGCTGCCGGAGGCGCTCGAAGGTTTGAATGTCACCAAAGACCCCAGGAAACGCGCCATTATGGGCATGAGTTCGGGAGGCATATGTGCGTTCAATGCCGCGTGGGAGCGGCCGGACCAGTTCGGCAAGGTGATCAGCCACGTCGGCAGCTACACAAACATTCAGGGTGGGCACATCTACCCCTCGCGCGTGCGCCAGAACGCCAAGCGCGAACTTCGGGTGTTCCTGCAGGGTGGCGTCAAGGATCTCAACAATGCCTTTGGAAACTGGCCGATCGCCAACCACGACATGGCGGCCGCGCTGGCCTACAGGAACTATGAGTTCCGCTTCGAATTCGGGCTGGGCGGTCATTCGATGGATCATGGCGGGGCCATCATGCCGCAAACGCTCAAATGGATTTTCCGGAAATGAACCTGTCCGTCGGCACCGCCAGATTTGCCCTGGTCGACGAAGGCGAGGGCACTCCGATTGTCTTTCTGCACGCCGGGGTGGCCGATCATCGCATGTGGCTCGGCCAGATCGATCTGGCTGCGGACCTCGGGTTCCGCGCCATCGCCTACGACCGGCGGGGGTTTGGCGGTACGATCTGCGACCCGGACGAAGGCTTTTCGAACGTGGGCGATCTGGAAGCGCTGCTGGATGCGCTGCAGGTGCGCTCCGCCATTCTGGTCGGCTGTTCGCAGGGCGGGCGGATTGCGATTGATTTCGCGCTCGCGCATCCCGAGCGGGTGATTGCGTTGGTGCTGGTGTCGTCAGCGGTCAGCGGCGCCCCCGCCGATGAGGATTATCCGGACGCCTACCAGCCGCTGATCGCCGCCTACGAGATGGCGGAGGAATATGATGATCCCGACATGATGAACAAGGTCGAGGCGCATGCCTGGCTCGACGGGCCGGGCACCCCCGGCAACCGGGTGACGGGGCCGTTGCGCGACCTGTTTTACGATATGAACGGCATTGCGCTGCGCCATCCCGAACTGACTGCCGAGGAAGAACCACCGTCCGCGTGGGACCGCATCAGTCGGCTCAATCAGCCGGCGCTTCTGGTCTCCGGGTCGCTGGACTGGAGCTACATTCTGGAGCGACACGACCATCTCGAAGCCGAAATGCCCAATGCTTTCGCTGCGATGATTGAGGACACCGCACACCTGCCCAGCCTTGAGCGGCCCGACCTGTTCAATCCGCTGCTCGAGGAGTTTCTCGACGCGCTATTCGGATCAGACGAGGAAGAGGAGGACGACTGAGATCAGGCGGAGACCTGCTGGTCCATTTCTTCGAGCTGCATTTCCCGCTTGCGGTCCAGCATTTCACGGACCGCTTCGAGATTGGCCTTGGATACGGGCAGGAGGGTGCCGTCGCTCAGGCGCAGCGCATGCCGGGCGCCATCTCGTTCCAGATCTTCGGCATGATTGGTGGCGGCCCAGTGCGAGCGGTGGGTCTGGACGCCGGGGAAATCCTCAAGTTCGTCCAGCGCATCGGCGAAACGCATGTGGACCATCGTCGAGCCTTCGACTGTGCGCACCGCAAGGTAATGGTCGGACATGGAAAGGCTGACCAGGTCGACGCCCAGGTTCGCCGGCAGGCGCTTGAAGAATGGGGCATAGGATTTGGGTTCGGGCAGCCAGACCTGCCGGCGCAGCGAGATGATCAGCATGCAGACAACCGCGACGCTGAACCAGACCAGCAGCGGGTCTGGAATGTTCTGCCGCAGATTGAGTTCGACGATGCTGACGACGACTGCCCCACCGACGGCGCCAACCGCGGCGCTCAGCCCCGCCTTGACCGGTCGCGACAGCGACGATGCCTGCCCCGGTGCAAACAGACTGTCTTCGGCAAGCGAGGCAAAAATGGCTACGCCGGCATTCACAATGGTCCAGTAGAGAAGCCGGTTGGGAATATCGAGGTCCTTGAAGGTGCCGAATGGCCCCAGCAGGGTGAAGAATCCGGTCAAACCGAGATAGGCGGCAAACCGCCACCTGTCGAACACCAGCCTCACCATGCCCCAACGCAACTCCATGCGTTCACTTTCGCGAATAATTTCTCACAGTCCACGAAAAAACTCGCGTTTTAGCGATCACATTTTGTCACACGCTGCTGCCATACGTGTCGGGCGGGCGTATGCATCCCGCGCCTGAATCGCGCCCGGCCGGAACAGGGAATGCCGGTCGGGTGCACTTTCATCAATTTCAGTGCGCAGCGCATCAGCATTGCTGATTGGCGCGGTAGGGCCGGCGCTGCTAGCATGCGCGCTCCTTCCAACATTTTCGGCTGCGGGGCAGATCAGTGGCGCAAGACCAATCGGCGGTTCCCGCCATTTCGGCCGACGACCGGCGCATGGGCGTTTTCGCGGCGCTCGGGGCCTATGGGGTCTGGGGATTCTTCCCGGTGCTGTTCCGGGCCCTGGAAAGCGTCAACCCGGTCGCCGTCGTTGCCAACCGGATCGTCTGGTCATTCTTTCTGGTCGGCGCCATTCTCTGGCAGCGCGGCCGGATGCCGGAAGTCCGCGCCACGCTTTCCGACTGGCCGACAATGCGGGGCGTGCTGCTCTCGTCGTTGCTGCTTGCCATCAACTGGCTGGTGTTCGTTTGGGCCGTCGACATGGGCCGGGTGCTGGAAGTCAGCTTCGGCTATTTCATCAATCCGCTGGTCAGCGTTGCCATCGGCATGGTGCTGCTGGGGGAACGGCTCAACCGCTGGCAGACGCTGGCGATTGCGGTGGCCCTCATTGCCGTGGCCATCCAGGCGGCAGGTCTGGGGCAATTTCCGCTGGTCAGCGTGACGCTTGCCCTGTCATTCGGCTTTTATGGCTACATTCGCAAAACGGTTTCCGTGGGGTCGGCGCCCGGCCTTTTTGTCGAAACGCTTGTCATGCTGCCGCTGGCTGCCGGTTACATTTTGTACACGCTGATGACCGAGGGCAGCGGACCCTACGCCGATCTCTGGCTGCTGTTCCTGCTCGTTCTGACCGGTCCGGCCACTTCCGGGGCGCTGATATTGTTCGCCTATGCCGCCCGGCGCCTGCCGCTGTCGCTGATCGGCATGTTCCAGTACATCGCTCCGTCACTGCATTTCGTCATTGCCATCTGGTGGTTCGGCGAACCTCTCAATCTCATTCAGTTGCTGAGTTTCGCGCTGATCTGGGTATCATTGGCCATCTACACCGGCGATTCATACAATCGCCGTCCGAAGAAGGTGATGCCCGCGCATGGTTGAGTTTATTCCCGCTGCCAAGAAGTCCGGTACCGTGACCGGAGTTTATGCAGCCCTGGGAGACAGTTTTGTATCCAGTCCCGTCGACAGTCTGGAACTGACCTATGAAGGCATTCCGGGCGACAATCATGCCGGTAACCTGCGCAAGAGCGGCGGCCGGGAGCCCTGGTATCCGCGCGGTACCGAGATGCGCAACGAACGGCAGCTGTCGCTGCTCGGCGCCGAGGAACTGGTGGAAGTCGCCGCAGCGCTTGAGATCGATGAGCTCAATCCGGGCTGGATCGGCGGCAATATCGTCATCAAAGGCATTCCGCATTTTTCGCTTTTGCCGGCCCGCACCATCCTGTTCTTCGAGGGCGGCGTATCGATCCGCATCGACGGCGACAACGGCCCCTGCCGCATCGCCGGCCGGTCAATTGCTGATCATGTGCCGGGGCGGGACGATCTAGAAATGACGTTTCCGAATCTGGCCAAACACAAGCGCGGGCTGGTCGGCTGGGTCGAGCGCGAGGGGACAATCGAGCCGGGTGAACAGGTGACGGCCCGCATCTGGGAACAGTGGATTTATCCGGTCTGATCGGCCAGAACAGTTTCATGGGACGCAAACTCGACGAACCCGCTGTCGCGGATGTCTACAACAGGGCGCTGGATCTGGAAGCCGCCGGACGCATTGACGAGGCGGTCGCTGCGTACCGGCATCTGCTCGAGCTCGATCCGGCGGATCATGGCGGCGCCGGGGTGCGGCTTGCGGCGCTCGGGCATGGTCCGGCGCCCGGCAAGGCACCCGAGGCTTATGTCGAAACCCTGTTCGACCAAAACGCCCACCGGTTCGAGGATGTGCTGGTCGATGCGCTTGGTTATGGTGTGCCCGCGCTGATGGCGGAGGCACTCGCCGCCCTGAAACTGGGTCCATACCAGCGCATGCTGGACCTGGGCTGCGGCACCGGCCTTGCAGCCGAAGCCATGCGCGACCGGGTCGAGGAAATCATCGGTCTCGATATCAGTTCTCGCATGATCGACATTTGCGAGGAAAAGGACATCTACGAGGGCCTCTACTGCGGCGAGGTCGAGGAATTCCTCGAAGACAATGACGAGCCACCTTTTGACCTGATCACCGCCTGCGATGTGCTGCCGTACATCGGCGATGTGCGTGCCATGTTCGCAGGGGTGGCGGCTGCTCTGACGCCAAAGGGCGTGTTCAGTTTTTCGTCGGAGATTCTGTCTGATCAGTCCGGTGAATATGCGGTCAGCGCTGGTCATCGCTATGTGCACAGTGAATCATACTTGCGCCGCCAGCTGGATTTGGCCGGGTTTGAGGTGCTCGGCCTCACTGAAATCAACGTGCGCATGGAAAATGATGCGCCGTCGCCCGGTCACCTGGTCGTGGCCCGGCTTCGCTGAGAATTGACGAGGCATATGTGAGCGTTCCAAAAATCCTCTGCGTTGGCGCCCTGACGATGGATACGATCTACCGGCTGGACAAATTGCCGGACGGACCGGGCAAATTCATCCCGCTTGATGCGGTGGAAGTCGCAGAAGGCATGGCCGCGGCTCAGGCCGCGAGCATTGTACGGCTGGGCGGCGCGTCAGTGTTCTGGGCCAATCGCGGCGACGATGCCACAGGCCAGCGGCTGGTCGACCAGATTGCCGCCGAAGGTGTCGACTGCAGCCACGTGCGCCTCCGCAAGGAATGTCAGTCAGCGATTTCAACGATCTTCATGGACCGGGCGGGGGAGCGCACCATTGTTCCCTATTATGACCCGCGCCTGATGGCCGCGCCGGAAAGTCTGCCCGATCTGGACTTTGCTGAGCTTGGCGCGGTCATGGTCGACGTGCGCTGGCCCGAGGCCGCCGAACTGGCGCTGAAAGAGGCCCAGCGGGTTGGCATTCCGGGCATACTTGATGCCGACGTGGCGCAAATCGACGTGCTGGAGCGATTGATGCCGCTTGCCTCTCATGTGGTGGCGTCGGAACCGGCCGCGCGGCAATTCACCGATGCTGACACTACTGTCGATGCGGTGATGGCGCTGGCCGACTGGCATGCCGGTTTTGTTGCCGTGACCTCGGGCGAAGATGGCTGCAGATGGTTCAACCGCAAGACCAACAGTCTGCGCCACACGCATGCAGTCAAAGTGGACGCGGTGGATACGCTGGCGGCAGGTGACGTGTTCCACGCGGGTTTCGCGGCGGCGCTGGTAGAAGGCCAAAGCGAAGAAGCCGCGATCAGGTTTGCCTCGGCGGCGGCGGCGCTGAAGTGTTCGCGCTTTGGCGGGCGGCTGGGCTGTCCGACGCGGGCCGAACTTGTCGAACAGGGGTTTCCGCCTGCACCGGCTAATTGACCGGCAGGCTGGCCGACAGATGCCGTTCGCCGGCGTCCACCGCGATTGTCCGGACCTTTTGAAACAGCGCTCCGAACGGGGAAGTTTTTTGCCAGACCAGCGACAGGATACGTTCTGCCCCCGGCGCCGCGAGCGGATGAATGGCGATACGCGGGTCGGCCGCTTCCTTCTTGAGGCTGATTGCGGGAAGCAGGGTCAGC
Organism: Devosia sp.; assembly: GCA_017794705.1. Classification (GTDB taxonomy): domain Bacteria; phylum Pseudomonadota; class Alphaproteobacteria; order Rhizobiales; family Devosiaceae; genus IH3. The sequence continues at coordinate 3,158,109 of CP051235.1, forward strand.
CCCTGGCCGTTGGCCACGAATTCAACGATCGTCGAGAGGGACGTGGCGGCAACCATGCCGGCATTGGCGCCGCGCATGGCACAGGCCTCCATCGCCTGTTCGCGGAAACAATGACCTTCATCAAGCAACAGGATCTGGTCCTGCGGCAGTTCCTTGAGGCGAATCGGCGTTTCAATGCTCGCCTCCCGCTGCAGCGCCGCAACGAACGGGTCGGCGAACAGCGGCGCCACTTCCAGACGCGAGGCTTCGGGCGGCTCGGTGGCGATCAGTGCCAGGTCGAGTTCACCAGCATCAAGTTGCGCCAGCAACCGGTCGGTATGCCCCTCGCGCACGTCAAAGCTGACCCCGTCCAGTTCCTTGCGCAGGGCAGGGTAGATTTCCGGCAGCAAGTAAGGGGCGACTGTGGGGATCAGTCCGAAGCGGATGGCCCGGCGCGGGGTGCCGCCGTGTTCGGCAGCGAACCGCGCAAGGGCATCACTGTCGGAGATGATGCGCTCGGCATAAGCGAGAAACTCCCGCCCAAACGGGGTGACGCGCACGTCCCGGCTGCGCCGCTCGAACAGGGGCGCGTTGCAGGCAAACTCGAGCTGTTTGATCTGCTGGGAGAGGGCGGACTGGGTGATGTGACAATTTTCCGCAGCCCGGCCGAAGTGCCCGGTTTCCGCGACGGCAAGCGCGTAGCGTAGCTGTTTGAGGGTATAATCCATGATTAGGAAAACTTATCACAATTCAAAAATCAATCAATTGGCCTTTCAGTTTCGAATGGCCTAACTATTTATGGAATCCATGAACTATCGAGGAGACTGACCATGAGTGCCGAAATGAGGGACTCCAACACAGGTGCCGGCGGCTGCCCCGTCGCCCACGGCGCAACCAGCGTGAGCATGCGCTCAAACAGCGACTGGTGGCCGAACCAGTTGAACCTGAGAATCCTGCACCAGAATTCTGCCCTGTCCGATCCCATGGGCTCGGCCTTCGACTACGCGCAGGAATTCAAGAAGCTTGATCTCAAAGCCCTGAAGCAAGACCTGACCGGTCTGATGACCGACAGTCAGGAATGGTGGCCGGCCGACTATGGTCATTACGGCGGGTTGTTTATCCGAATGGCCTGGCACAGCGCGGGCACTTATCGCACCGCTGACGGCCGTGGCGGCGGGGGTACCGGCCAACAACGTTTCGCGCCACTCAATTCGTGGCCGGACAACGGCAATCTCGACAAGGCCCGCCGCCTGCTCTGGCCGATCAAACAGAAATACGGCAACCGGATTTCCTGGGCCGATCTGATGATCCTGGCCGGCAACGTTGCGCTTGAATCCATGGGCTTCAAGACTTTCGGTTTCGCCGGTGGTCGTGCAGATGTCTGGGAGCCGGAAGAAGACGTTTACTGGGGTTCCGAAAACGAGTGGCTCGCCACCAGCGATCATGAGCTTTCCCGTTATTCGGGTGACCGCGATCTGGAAAACCCGCTTGCCGCCGTGCAGATGGGCCTGATCTACGTCAACCCGGAAGGTCCGGACGGCAATCCTGACCCGCTCGCTTCCGCCAAGGACATTCGCGAGACCTTCGCGCGCATGGCCATGAACGACGAGGAAACCGTTGCCTTGACCGCCGGTGGTCACACCTTCGGCAAGACACACGGTGCCGGACCCGTCGACCATGTTGGTACGGAGCCGGAAGGGGCACCCCTTGAGGCTCAGGGCTTCGGCTGGTTGTCCAGCTACAAGAGCGGCAAGGGTGTCGACACGATCACGTCAGGTCTCGAAGGCGCGTGGACGCCCAACCCGATCAAGTGGGACATGGGCTATTTCGACGTCCTGTTCAAATATGACTGGGAAAAGACCAAAAGCCCGGCTGGTGCCTGGATCTGGCGTCCGATCGGGCTTGAAGAAGCTGACATGGCACCGGAAGTTGACGGATCGGGCAAGAAGGTTCCGATCATGATGTCGACCGCCGACATGGCCATGAAACTGGACCCGATCTACGGGCCGATTTCCAAGCGCTTCCACGAAAATCCGGACCAGTTTGCCGACGCGTTTGCCCGCGCCTGGTTCAAGCTGACCCACCGCGATATGGGGCCAAAGTCCCGCTATCTGGGTGAAGAAGTGCCGGCGGAAGACCTGATCTGGCAGGATCCGATCCCAGCGGTCGACCATCAGTTGGTCGATGCGGCGGACATAGCCAGCCTCAAGTCGATGATCGCGGATTCGGGGCTTTCGGTTTCGGAACTGGTCTCGACGGCCTGGGCGTCCGCCTCGACCTTCCGTGGGTCCGACAAGCGGGGTGGTGCCAATGGTGCTCGCGTCCGTCTGGTGCCGCAGAAGGACTGGGCTGTCAACCAGCCTGCGCAACTGGCCAAAGTGCTGGACACGCTTGAAGGTATTCGGGCCAGGTTCAATGCAGGTGCTTCGGGTGGCAAGAAAGTGTCACTGGCCGATCTGATTGTTCTGGCCGGCAATGCCGGCGTCGAAATGGCGGCCCGCAAGGCTGGGCGCGAGGTAGAGGTCCCCTTCACACCGGGCCGCACGGATGCTTCCCAGGAACAGACGGATGTGGAGTCATTCGAGTATCTCGAGCCGGAGGCTGACGGGTTCCGCAACTATCAGCGGACCAGGTTCACCATCTCGGCGGAGGAAATGCTGATCGACAAGGCCCAGCTGTTGACCCTCACGGCGCCGGAAATGACGGTTCTGGTGGGTGGCCTGCGTATGCTTGATGCCAATTACGACGGCTCGAGCCACGGCGTGTTCACGGACAAGCCGGGCACCCTGACGAATGATTTCTTCGCCAACCTCATCGACATGTCGACGGTCTGGACGCCGACCTCTGAGGACGAGGACGTGTTCGAGGGCCGCGACCGTAAATCCGGTGCAGTGAAGTGGACGGCAACGCGCGTCGACCTCGTGTTCGGTTCGAACTCGCAGTTGCGGGCGCTGGCCGAGGTCTATGCGCAGGACGATGCGGGCGACAAGTTCGTCGCCGATTTCGTTGCCGCCTGGACCAAGGTGATGAATGCAGACCGGTTCGATCTGGCCTGAAAATGAGCGTGCCCCGGCCGGTGCAGCCCGGCCGGGGTACAAGTTGCCCACGGGCATCGAAATTCCCCTAAAATTTGAATCAATTCCGGTTCACGCTTTTCAACCGTGATGGAGAGTTTGCTTTTAGGTTGGCCCTTCAAACGTCGGGCATTTGGAGGCAAACATGCTGGAATCTGACGACCAATCACGCGCGTTCGATACGTTTCGAGCCTTGCGTGGAGAAGCCGATGCGGTCGAGCGCGACCAATTGTTCCGGAACATGGCGCAATTGTTTTCGTTCGTTTCCGATCGTTGCGACGACACGCAGGTCAGCCAGTATGACGAGGTATTGTGCAACCTGGCCGAACTGGTCGAGGCAGAAGCGCGGGCGCAGGTCGCCAGCATGCTGGCTCCGCTGGCCCGGGCACCGGGCACGGTTGTGGTCAAGCTGGCCAATGATTCAATCGAGGTGGCGCGGCCGCTTCTGGAATTCTCCAGCGTCCTCAGCGACGATGATCTGATCGAGATTGCCTCCGGCCGTTCCGAGGAACACCGTTCGGCGATTGCCGGGCGGGCGACCGTCACGGACCGTGTCGGAGAGGCCATCGTTGAACATGGTGATGTGCAATCCGTCAGCCGTCTGGTCGACAACGCCAATGCCGAAATCGATGACAGGACCATGGCCAAGATCGTTGAAAAGGCGGCAGACAGTCAGTCGCTGACCGAACGGCTGCAAACCCGTCCGCACGTGGACTGGCGCGCGCTCGAAGTGCATATCGGTGCTGCCGGCATGACGGTTCTGAAAAAGCTCGGCGAAAGCCAGCGCCCGGTCGACAAGGACAAGCTGCAGCAGGCCAGCAATGTGGTCTACAAGCGCATGCGCAATCAGGCCGGGTTCAACGCCTCGGAATGGAAAGTGGCATGGGGTCAGGTCAAGGGCCTAAACGACCGCCGTCAGTTGAACATGAACACGCTGACCCGTTTCGGGCGCTTCGGCTACGGACACCATCTGGCCGCGGCGATGACCGTTCTGCTGCAGATCCAGCCGGAAGTCTTTCTCAAATGGCTGGCTTCGCAGGACTATATGGCCATGACCGTTGCCGCCCGTTCGCTGGGACTGGCACCGGAACTTTTTGAGCAGGCCATGTCCATTCTGCCCTGGCACGACCAGCCCGAGCAACAGGACATCGACAATTCAAAGGCGCGGTTCGAAACACTGGACGGTGAAGAGGCCGCGGGCATTTTTGATCTTTGGCGCTCGCATGCCTTCCGCCGGCGCATGGCGTCGGCGGATGAGCCTGCTGCCGTCAATGGCTGACAAGCAAGCGGTCTGATCCGCTTCAGGAAGCAGCGGAGGACGATCTGCCGCCGGGATTGCTTGCCCCGGCGGCATTTCTTTTTCGCCGGCGAGTTTATGCTGGACCTAGTCGGATTCGATCATATAAAGATATCTTTATATGATTGGAGACGGCATGGCCGGGTTCGAGCAAATCGTGGGTCTGTTGAAGGCGGCGGGTGAAACCACCCGGCTGCGCCTTCTGGCCGTGCTTGCCGAAGGCGAACTGTCGGTCAAGGACATCACCGAGATCGTCGGTCAGAGCCAGCCACGGGTGTCCCGTCATCTCAAACTGTTGGCTGATGCCGGGCTCGTCTCGCGTCACGCAGAGGGCGCCTGGGCTTATTACCGGCTGGCGGAGGGTGGTGAGCCGGGTCAACTGGCGCGCTGGCTTGCGGACCATATCGATGCGGCCGACCCGCTGCTGATCGCCGACAAGCGGGCGCTTCAGCGCGTGCGCCTCGAGCAGGAAGCCGCCGCTGCCGCTTTCTTTGCCGGCGTCGCCGAAAGCTGGGACAGGTTGCGTGGATTGCATGTCCCCGAAGCGGCAATTGAACAGCAGATTCTGGATGTCGTCGGTGATCGCAAACTGAGCCTCGTGCTTGATCTGGGCACCGGGACGGGCCGCATGCTTGAACTTCTCGCGGACCGCTACACACGGGGCCTGGGTATTGATTCCAGCCGCGAGATGCTCGGTGTTGCCCGCGCGAAGCTGACCGCTGCCGGGATAACCCATGCCCAGGTAAGGTTGGGTGACATCAGTGCGATGGAACCGGGAGGTGAGCCGGCAGACCTGATCATCTTCCATCAGGTGCTGCACTATTTCGATGACCCGGGCCGGATCATTTCACCGGCAAGGCGGGCGCTTTCGCCGCATGGGCGGATGCTTGTCGTTGATTTCGCACCGCACCGGCTGGAGTTCCTGCGCGACGAGCAGGCACATCGCCGCCTCGGGATTTCCAGCGACCAGATGTCCGGCTGGGCAGACGCCTGCGGGCTGGCTTCCAGCGAAATCAAACAGTTCCCAAGTGACAACGGCAAGGAAGGGCTGACCGTTTGCCTTTGGCAATTGCAGCCGGCTTCCGAGGAGAAGAGCCGATGAGTGTTGAACCGCAAAACATAGACCGGGCCAGCCGCCGGACGGGTGCCGAACACCCGCCGATCGCCATGTCGTTCGAGTTCTTCCCGCCTAAATCAGATGAGGCCGAGGATCGGTTCTGGGGCAGCTTGCACAGGCTGGCGCCGCTGCGGCCCCGCTTTGTGTCGGTCACTTATGGAGCAGGGGGGTCAACCCGTGAGCGGACCTTGCGGATGGTCTCCAAAATCACCGGCGAAACCGGCATTGACGCTGCCGCGCATCTGACGTGTGTTGGTGCCTCACGCGAAGAAGTGGACGAAGTCGTGCGTGGGTACGCGGCAGCGGGTGTGAACCGGATCGTGGCCTTGCGCGGCGATCCGCCGGGCGGGGTCGGGGCGCCATTCGAGGCGCGTGAAGACGGCTATCAGAATGCCGCCGACCTCGTGGCAGGCATACGCCGGCTGGGCGACTTCGATATTTCGGTCGCCGCCTATCCGGAGAAACACCCGCAAAGCGCTGACTGGGATGCAGACATTGACAATCTGAAGCGCAAGATTGACGCCGGGGCCGATCGCGCCATCACCCAGATGTTTTTCAACAACGCAGACTACTGGCGGTTCGCCGACCGGGCACGTGCTGCCGGGATCAACGCCCCGATCGTGCCGGGCATCCAGCCGATCCACAGTTTCAAGCAGGTGTCTGGATTTGCCGCCAAGTGCGGGACTTCAGTGCCGGGCTGGCTGGCCGAGCGGTTCGCCGGGCTGGAAAACGAGCCGGAAACGCATGCTCTTGTCGCAGCTGCAGTGGCTGCGGAACAGGTCACCGAACTGCTCGACAGCGGCGTACGTGAGTTTCATTTCTACACGATGAACCGGTCGAACCTTGTTCTGGCGCTGGCGCGGGTGCTGGGGCAGATGCCGGCGGGCAGGTAACGCCAGGCAGGGTTGCATTAACCACATTGTCGCCGCTTTCCCGCGCAAAAAACCAAGCTTGGCGGGGGCGTCAAAAATGCGGAGTTGCAGCCATGTTTTCGCAGCTTGCCCATGCACCCAGAATCGGTGCCGCCGTGGCCTTCGGTTTGATCGCAACAGGGATCGCCGTTTCTGAAAGTCTGACCTGGGATTCCCCGGTGCCACAGATGCAGGCGCCGGAAATCGCCGATTTCGGGCCGCCGATGCCCTCTGATGTCGCCGACGACAAACCCAAGGCGAAAGTGGTCAACCTTGCGGACGCCGAAGCGGTTGATTCCGAAGAAGTCAATCTGAACACGGCGGTTGGTGCCCCGGAGATCGCCTTGCGCATGCTTTATGGCACGGGCGAAGATTTGGCGGTTGAGCAGCCGGTCGAGATTGCCGAGCCTACCGAGGTCCGCACAATTGAACTGCCGCGCCGGGATGACGAACTCGATGCGCTGGGCCGTCCTGTGGATACGCCTGATCAGTATGAGTTGGCCGCCCTGCCGTCTCCCGAGAATGCGCCGGAAACCACCGAACAGATTTCCCCGATTGACGAGAACCTGGTTGCGCCCATCCCGGCACCTGCCTATCGCCGTCCGATCGTGTCGTACCTTGTGGAGGCCGACTTCGTGGATCCGCCGGTGACCGATTCTTCCAGTCTCGATCCGTTTGTGACGGGCAATGTATCAGCTTATCAGAGCCCCTATCCGGCTGAGTTTCAGACGCCCTTCACTGTCGACGACAACTGGCCGCGTCGCCTTGATCAGGTGGTGACGGTGCAAGGGCAGGCAAGCGTGATCGATCAATTGTCGGCTGACAATCTGTTCCTTGGTGACTGGGTGGAAGTCCGCGAAGGCGGCCGCAGCCGGGTTGTTGCACAATAGATGCCGGCAGAGATGCGCGCTAAATTACGGGGCGGGGGTTGAACCCGCGGCAGCAGGTTTTACATTCAGGGCCTTGGGACGAAGGCCAGCGCACACCTGTGTCAGCCGCAACGGGGCATATCATGTCGGTCTGGCAGCGCATCGGCGGCACCATTTCCTCGATTTCCAACGCGCTCGACCCGGACAATTGGCTGCCCGGAGGGCGGGATGCCGCCTTCACCCTGGCGCTGGTCGCCCTGGCCGCAAAGATGGCGGTGGCCGACGGCGTTGTCTCCTCGTCCGAGGAAAGGGTGTTCAGACGGCTGGTGAATGCGCCGGCGGCTGATCTTGTTGAGATAGAGCGGTTTTTCGAGCTCGCCCAGCAGGATGTGGCGGGATACGAAACCTACGCGCGAAAAATCCGCAAGCTTTTCGATGAGCAGCCGCAAACGCTGGAGCACGTGCTTGATGCCTTGTTCCACATTGCGTCCGCAGACGGCTACATTCACGAGGGCGAACTCGGGTATCTGCAGGACATCGGCGCGATCTTCGGTTTTGAGGGCGCGCGTTTCGAGCAGATTGCAGCGCAGTTTGTGCGCGATGATTCCGGGCCGGATCCCTACAAGGTGCTCGGCCTTTCGCCTCAAGCCGATACGGACGAAATCAGGCGCGTCTATCGTTCGCTGATCGCCGAACACCATCCGGACAGGCTGATCGCCAAAGGTGTGCCGGTTGAACTCATCTCCATTGCGACGGCACGGGTTGCGGCGATAAATGCGGCCTATGATCAGGTCATGCGCCGGATTCCGGCGTGATCGGGGCCAACGCCCTTGTCCTGCCGAGGTGCAATCTATAGATAAGCCCGGCCAGTTGACCGGGTGACCGCTGTTTGCGTGCAGGCAGAGGAAAGTCCGGGCTCCACGGAAAGACGGTGCCGGATAACGTCCGGCGGGGGTGACCCCAGGGAAAGTGCCACAGAAAGCAAACTACCCGGTTCCGGCCGGGAAAAGGTGAAAGGGTGCGGTAAGAGCGCACCGGGCGCCTGGCAACAGGGGCCGCACGGCAAACCCCACCGGGAGCAAAACCAAATAGGGACGGCGCGGGCGATGAGCCCGCCTTTTTCCGGGGCAGCCGTCCGGGTTGGTTGCAACAGGTGTCCGGCAACGGGCACCGCAGATGAATGGTCACCACGTCATGGCCCTCGGGCTGTGGCCTTACAGAACCCGGCTTACAGGTTGGCTGGCTTGAAATGGGGGCGTGCTTCGGGAAGAACCGGAGCACGCCCTTACCGTTTCTCCTGGAATTATCTTTAACGTTCTCAGATAGTTAGCTTCCGAAAAGTCGAAAATGTGCGACCATATGTAAATAATATTTGACATAGAGTCTGTAATTGCATACCTAAGGTCAACGAAACTGCACAGGCGCACGACGCCGATGGAGAATGAAATGACCTATGAAGACCGCAACAACCTTGTTGCCATATTCAACAATCTGATCGTCAGCGGGTATTTCGTCTGGCGGATCTACGGGATGTATCTCGAGGGCGCTTTCGAGGGACCTGGCGGGTTAAGCCTCTGGGCGCAGACAGTGCTCTGGGTGATCCCGGTTTCGATCGTGTCGGTGATTGTTTTGACGATCATCTTCAACATCATGTTTGCCATTGCTTTGCGCGATCCCAATCCGGAAATGGTGTCTGACGAACGCGATAGGCAATTCGGCCGCCGTTCGATCATGACCGCAGTAGCGGTTGCCAGCGCCGGCTTCATCCTGTCGCTTGTGATCCTGGCGCTGGGCTGGGATGTATTTTATGCCCTCAACCTGATCCTCGTCGGCTTCGTGCTCGCCGATCTGATCGGCAGCCTGGTGAAGTTCATTTCCTACCGCAGGGGGTATTGAGGTGGCCCAGCTTCAGATCACCAACAATATCCGGCGTTTGCGCTTCGACAATGATGAGATGACACAAAAGGAATTGGCGGAGCGGGTCGGGGTCACGCGCCAGACCATCCTCGCCATAGAGGCGGCCAAATATTCGCCGTCCCTGGAACTGGCGTTCCAGATCGCTGCCGTGTTCGGCGTGCCTCTGAACGAAGTATTCGAGTGGCACGGCAAGGCGAAATAGCCTGCCCAACTAACGACTAAACCAAAACCAAACCGCACACCGCACCGGGGCAAAGCCACCGGACAGGAAAGGTGTGCCCAATCAAAGGACGACCAAAATGAACAATCTCAAGACAACTGCCCGCATTACGGGCCTGCTTTATCTGGCCCTCGGTGTCACCGGAATGCTCGGGTTCATGACCATCCGCCCGATGCTCTATGATGCAACTGACGCGGCTGCTACCCTGGCAAATCTGTCCCAGGAACCGTGGCTGGCCCAAATCGGGGTCGCATTGGAATTGGGCGTTGTGCTCACTCAGGCGCTCGTCGCCTTCAGCTTTTACCGCTTGTTCCGCACGGTCGACAATTTTGCCGCCGGTGCCATAGCCGGGTTCGGCATGATGAATGCCGCCGCCATCCTGGTCAGCAGCATGTTCCTCGCTGTAGCCCAGCAATTGGCTGTTGATCCGGGGATCGGCCTTGGAGAAGCAACCGCGGGCACCGCACAGCTCATGTACGAACTGAGTTCAGCTGCCTGGAGTAGTGGTGGGCTGTTCTTCGGCCTGTGGCTGATTCCGATGGGCTACGTGGTCTTGGTGTCGGGGTGGATGCCCCGTCTGCTTGGTTACATCCTGGTATTCGGCGGGATTGGCTACGTGCTCAGCGCCTTTGCACCGCTTTTGCCTGCTGCGTACTCCGGTACTGCCGAAATGGCTCTGGCCCTTCTGGCGACGGTCGGCGAGCTTTGGATGATCGGCTATCTGCTGACTTTTGGGGTGCGTTCATCTGCCGGTGAGACTGAAGACTCGCTGTCTCTGACGGCCGCCTAGCTCAATTGGTCCGCAACTTCTTTTGGGAAACAGAATCTTAAAGCTCGATCGGCAATATGATCCTTCAAATGGCCGAGTACTGGCCGAATGAGTGTGATCGAGTAGAGTAGTTGCGGACAATGCCGGGCCCGACAGGCGGAACACAAAGCGGATCCATGCCGCATGTCCCGGTTCTTCTGGACGAAGTGCTGGAGGCACTTCATCCGGTTCAAGGTAAGCGCGTGGTCGACGGCACTTTTGGTGCCGGCGGCTATTCGCGCGCTCTGCTGGCGGCGGGTGCCGAACTCATCGGTATCGATCGCGACCCGAGTGTGCTCGCGTTCGCAGAGGGCCTTTCTGCCGAATATCCGGACCATTTCACGTTCATCAGCGGCACTTTTTCCGAACTGGACACGCTGGCGGCCGACGCGGGGCCCATCGATGCAGTGGTGCTGGATATCGGCGTCAGTTCCATGCAACTCGACGAGGCCGGGCGCGGCTTTTCGTTCATGCGGGACGGGCCGCTCGACATGCGGATGTCGCAATCGGGCGTGAGCGCGGCCGATCTGGTCAACACACTTGATGAAACGGATCTCGCCAACCTGTTGTTCGGGCTTGGCGAAGAGCGCAAGTCGCGCCGGATTGCCAAGGCCGTGGTCGCCTCGCGCTCAGAACGGTCAATTGAGACTACCGCGCAGCTTGCCGCCATTATCGAAAGCGCGATCGGGCGTCGACCGGGGGATATGCATCCGGCCACCCGCAGTTTTCAGGCGTTGCGTATCGCGGTGAACAGGGAATTTGACCAGCTGGTACAGGCCCTGTTCGCCGCTGAACGATTGCTGGGCGAAGGGGGCGTGCTGGTTGTTGTGACCTTCCATTCGCTGGAAGACCGCATCGTCAAACGCTTCTTCGCGCAAAATGAACCCGGAGCGAAAGGTTCGCGCCATTTGCCACGCGGTGAAGAATCCCGGGCGCGCTGGTCGCCGGTCGCCAAGGCCAGGAAGCCGGGTAGGGTGGAGATCGAGCGCAATCCGCGGTCGCGTTCCGCGGTCATTCGAAGCGCTGTGCGTACAGGTGCGGCGGCCCGGCCATTCAGCACCAAAGGGCTGGGCGTTCCGGGCACGAACTGGCGGGACGTGGCATGATCCGCGGGCTCAATCTCTTTCTTTTCCTGATGGTTGGCGTGGCGCTTATCGGCGTCTACGGGCTGAAATACAGTTCGGAAAGCATCGCCGGCGACAAGGCCGCCCTGAAGCGCGAAATCGCGCAGCAGAAGTCTGAACTGACTATTCTCGAGGCTGACTGGGCCTATCTGACCCAGCCGGCCCACATCGAACCAATCATCATCCGGCATGCCGAGGTGCTCGGGCTGGAGCCAGTATCGGCACGTCAGTTCGGTTCGATCGAGGATATTCCGATGCGACCGGAGATCGTTGACGATGCGGCGCTCACAGAATTGCTGCTGGCGCTGGACGCCGGATATGACCCGATTGGTGACAAACTCGAGGAGTTGCTGGCGCAATGAGTGCTGATGCCTTTGCCGACAGTGCGCCAATTGCCCTTGAAGGGGGACGCAAGGTTCGCAAGAACCTGACGCGCTCGCGCATCCAGTTTGCCATCGCAGGACTGACGCTGCTGTTCCTCATCATCGCGGGGCGGCTGGTCATGCTGGGCATGGCCGAGGCGGCCGATGGCTACAGCGGTGCTGTTGGCGGCGGGGCCAACCTGGTGCGCGCCGCCATCGTTGACCGGAACGGCGAGGAACTGGCGGTGGACATCAGCGTGCCCTCCATGTTTGCCGAACCGCGCAACATCATCGATGTCGACGAGGCGGTGGAAAAGCTGCACGCGGAAATGCCCGAACTCAGCCGGTCCTTTCTGCGCAGCAGGCTGGACGGCGACGAAGGTTTTGTGTGGCTGGCTCGCGAACTGACACCGGCTCAACAGAACCGGCTCTTCAATCTGGGCATTCCCGGCATCGACTTTGTGACTGAAAACAAACGATTTTATCCGGGTGGCACGACGGCGGCGCATATCCTCGGGGCGGTGAACATCGACAACCAGGGTATCGCGGGGATCGAACGGTTCCTCGATCGTGGCGGCAACATGATGTCCAGTGCAGAGGATCCGTCAGATCCCGTGTCCCTTTCCATTGACCTCAGGGTGCAGCACGCGATGCATGCCGAACTTGTCAGTTCGATGGAGCGCTATCAGGCTATAGCGGCGGGTGGTGTATTGCTCGATGTACACACGGGCGAAGTGATCGCCATGGCGTCCTTGCCGGACTTTGATCCGAACGAACCGGCCACGGCGTTGGAAGAAGGACGTTACAACCGGGTGACGGCGGGCACGTTCGAATTGGGATCGGTTTTCAAGACAGTGACCTTCGCCGGGGCACTTGATAGCGGTCTGGTATCGCTCACGGATAGTTTTGATGCCCGCTATGGCGTGCGTTTCGGGCGTTTCACCATTGACGATTTCCATGGTGAGCACCGCATTCTGACGGTGCCTGAAGTGTTCCGCTATTCGTCAAACATCGGCACAATCAGACTGATGCAGACATGGGGAAAGGACAATTTCCGCAGCTTCCTGACCCGTATCGGGTTCGATGCGCCGCTGCCTATTGAGCTTCCCGAGACGAAGCGGTCCACCATCGCCGAAACGTTCTCTGAAGTGGGTGCCGCAACCGCATCGTTCGGCCAGGGACTGTCGATCACGCCGCTGCACATGGCCAGCGCGGTGGCGGCATTCGTCAACGGTGGCGACCTGTTGCCGGCCACGATGTTCCCGCGAAGCGCTGAAGAAGCTGCGGAGCTGGCCGTGCCGGTGATTTCCGAAGACACGAGCGCGCGTATCCGCTATTTGCTGCGCCTTAACGCCCTCGAAGGGTCGGGTACGCGCATGAATGCGGCTGCCGAGGGCTATCGGGCTGGCGGCAAGACAGGCACGGCGGAAAAGGTTATAGACGGGCGCTACTCAACGACGAAAAACTTCAATACATTCGTTTCCGTTTTTCCGCTTGATGCGCCGCGATATGCTCTGGTTCTGTTTGTTGACGAGCCGCAGGCGGAAAACGAACGGACGGGACGCACTGCGGGGTGGAATGCGGGTGAAGCGTCGGGCAGGCTGATCGCAAGGGTGGCACCAATGCTTGGTGTTGCGCCGAACTTTTCAGAGGCGCTGGATTTGGCGCTGGTGCCGCCTGAGTTGCGCCGCGCCGAGCCGGAGGCCGTTCAGGCTCCCGTGCCGGTTGTTCGAAACTAGACAAGGAAATTTGCGTGTCTCACTTGCTGGCCGATTTGTTGCAAGGTTCTGCCGAGGCAGGGTCGCTGGAGAATATCCGCGTGACCGGGGTCAATGCGGACAGCCGGGCCATTGCCTTTGGTGATGCGTTCTTTGCGCTGCCGGGCAGCATGCAACATGGTGACACCTACGCGGCAAAGGCTGTCGAGCGCGGAGCGCGGGTGATCGTATCGGACAGGCCCTGCACGCCTGATCCAGGCGTTTCGGTGATCGTTGTAGATGACGTGCGCGGCGCCTATGCGCGAGCAGCCGCGATTGCTGCCGGGCCGCAGCCGGCTACCATGCTCGCCATAACCGGCACCAACGGCAAGACCTCGGTCGCCTCGTTCGTTCGGCAGATCTGGAGATCGGCAGGTCTGTCCGCCGCCTCAATCGGCACGCTGGGGGTGGACCGCGGGGATGTCATCGAAACCGGCTCGCTGACGACGCCGGACCCGCTTTCACTGCATATCGCGCTGGCCCGGTTGAAGTCGGAGGGCTGCGACCACGTGGTGATGGAAGCCTCCAGTCACGGGCTCGACCAGAGGCGGCTCGACGGCGTCAAATTCCAAGCCGTGGGTTTCACCAACCTGTCTCGCGATCACCTCGATTACCATGCGGACATGCAGGAATATCGCGACGCCAAGCTTCGGTTGTTCAAGGAACTGCTCGTTGATGGCGGAGCTGCCATAATCAACGTGGACGATCCCGAACATATGCCTTTCATGATGTCGGCATTGGATCGCGGTTCAACGCTCCTGACTGTCGGGGAGGAGGGCGCGTTCATAGAAGTCAGTGAAGTAACCCGCGACGGCTGGGGTCAGCGGGTGAAGGGCAAGCTTGTCGGTGAACCCCTGGAGTTTCTTTTGCCGCTTGCTGGTGCTTTCCAGGTTTCCAATGCTGTGATGGCGGCGGCGCTGGTTCTGTCGAATGGGATGGACAAGGACATCGTTATCCCGGCGCTTGAAAAGCTGCAAGGCGCACGCGGGCGTTTGGAACGTGTGGCGACCCGGAACGGGGCTGCGATCTTTGTGGACTATGCCCACACGCCGGACGCGCTCGAAACTGCGCTGCAATCACTGCGCCCGTTCGCATCGGGCAAGCTCAAGGTGGTGTTTGGCGCCGGCGGTGACCGGGACAGGGGCAAGCGCCCTCTGATGGGTGATGTGGCGAGCAAGAACGCTGATGAGGTGGTCGTCACCGACGACAATCCACGTACCGAGGATGCGGCGCTGATCCGCCGGGAGATCATGTCCGCGGCCACCGGTGCAACCGAGATTGGCGATAGAGCCGAAGCCATCCGGCAGGCCGTCAGCGGGCTGGAAAAGGGAGACGTTCTGCTGATTGCCGGCAAGGGCCACGAGGATTACCAGATTATCGGCAGCACGAAGCAACCCTTTTCAGACCATGAAGTTGTGCGCATGGCCCTAAGCGCCTGATCATGGGCGGTCTGTTCACGCGTGACGAGATTTGCAGCGTAACTGGCGCAAGTCAGTTGGACCTGCAGCCGGCTGGTATCTCCTCGATTTCCATTGACTCCCGTTCGCTCGGCGACGACGCCCTGTTCGTCGCAATAAAGGGCGAGCGTTTTAACGGACATGACTTTGTGCGGCAGGCGATCGACAATGGCGCCGCCGCCGCCCTGGTTTCCGCAGACAAGGCTGGGAACTTCAAGGGCTTGCCGGTGTTTGTTGTACCCGATCCGCTAAGCGGTCTGGGTGATCTGGCGCGGTTTGCGCGTGCCAGGACCCAGGGGCGGATCGTGGGGGTCACAGGCAGCGTCGGCAAGACGACCACAAAGGAAGCGCTGCAGAAGGCCCTTTCGACTTTTGGTAGCACGCACTCCTCGATCAAAAGCTACAATAATCACTGGGGTGTGCCGCTGATGCTGGCCGGCCTGCCGCCAGACGCCAATTTCGGCATTTTTGAAATGGGCATGAACCACGCGGGTGAGATCACACCACTAAGTCAGATGGTCCGGCCCGAGATCGCGGTCATCACGGCGATTGCGCCCGCGCATATCGGGTATCTGGGCTCGCTGGAAGCGATCGCAGGGGCAAAAGCCGAGATTTTTGCTGGCATGGAGCCTGGGGGGCTGGCGGTGATCAATGCCGACCATGGCCAATTGGATATTCTGCTGGATGCCGCCGAACGGATGGGGCTCGAGACGTTGACTTACGGTTTTGCCGAGGCGGCAAATGTCGTGATCTCGGATTACGCGTCTTCAGAGTCCGGTTCCCGCGCAAAAGTCGGCTTTGTTGACCCGATTACGGTTTCATTGCCGGTGCAGGGGCGGCACATGATCTCGAATGCGGTTGCGGCTATCCTTGTCGCGGAACTGCTGGGGTTCGACCCTCAAAAAGCAGCCGATGCGCTGTGCGATTTCAGCGCTTCCGCCGGAAGGGGGCGGGTTGAAACTCTGGGCGATCCGTCCAATCCGCTTGTGCTGATCGATGAGAGCTACAACGCCAACCCCGCGTCGATGCGCGCTGCGCTGGAGACTTTTTCAGCGCGCAGAACGGCTTCCGGCCGCAAAATTCTGGTGTTGGGCGATATGCGCGAACTGGGAGAGCAGTCCGGGGAACTGCACCTTGGTCTGATCAACGCGATCGAGGCCGCCGGGGCAGACCAGGTGTTTCTTGTCGGGCCGGAGTTTGGCGCGGTTTCGCCAAGTCTGGCTGGCAAGGTAACCATCGCCGCAAAGGCTGACGCGGTTTCCGGGGTAGAAGAGGCGGTTTTGGATAGTCTTGCGGCTGGCGATGCTGTTATGCTCAAAGCATCGTTGGGTACCGGACTGGGCACATTGGTCGCTTCAATCCGACGCCGGTTCAACAGGGACGCGTAGGGCAAGACCCGTCTGCGAATAGTGCTGAATGTTTCATTTTCTCGAGCAGTTCGGGGACGGTTTCGCCCTCTTCAACGTTTTTCGCTACATCACCTTCCGAACCGGCGGGGCGGTGATCACCGCACTGTTTTTCGTATTTTTGTTTGGCCCGGCGATTATCCGCACGCTGAAAGTTCAGCAAGGCAAGGGCCAGCCCATTCGCGAAGATGGTCCTGTGGGGCATATCGTGGCCAAGGCGGGCACGCCCACCATGGGCGGGCTCATGATTCTCGCCGGTGCTGTTGCTTCGACGCTGCTTTGGGCTGACCTTGGCAATCTTTATGTCTGGATCGTGCTGCTGGTGACGATCGCCTTCGGCGCCATCGGTATGTATGACGACTATCTCAAGGTGAAACGCGCCACCCACAACGGATTTGGCGGACGCCAGCGGCTGATGCTCGAAGGCATTATCGCGGTCATCGCCTGTTACGGAATTTCGATGGTGGCCGAAGGGCCTTACACCAATTCTCTGCTGTTCCCCTTCATCAAGGACTTCTCGATCAACCTGGGGTGGGGATTTGCGTTGTTTGGCGGGTTCGTGGTCGTCGCCGCAGGCAATTCGGTCAATCTGACGGACGGGCTCGACGGACTGGCCATCGTGCCGGTGATGATCGCGGCCTCCTGCTTTGGGCTGATCGCCTATCTGGTGGGTAACCAGACCTTTGCTGACTATCTGTTGGTCAATTTCGTGCCGGGCACCGGTGAACTCGCTGTCGTGTGTGGAGCGCTGATCGGGGCGGGACTGGGTTTCCTGTGGTTCAATGCGCCACCGGCGCAGATCTTCATGGGGGATACCGGTTCTTTGGCACTGGGCGGTGGCCTTGGTGCGATTGCCGTCGCGACGAAGCACGAAATCGTTCTGGCGATCGTGGGCGGGCTGTTCGTCCTGGAAACGGTCTCGGTGATCGTTCAGGTGGTCAGTTTCAGACTGACGGGTAAACGCGTGTTCAAGATGGCGCCCATTCATCACCATTTCGAGCACCTGGGCTGGACCGAGAGTCAGATCGTGATCCGGTTCTGGATCATATCCTTCGTGCTGGCGCTTATCGGGCTGAGTTCACTCAAACTCCGCTAAAGCGATGCCCAAAGCCTTTGCGACAATCGAGCATTCCCAAAGCTACTACGCTTTCTATGACGAGTTGTTGGCGCACGTCCGTGCCGGGTTCGACGAGGTGCAGTCAGGCGTTCAGGGAGACGCGTGGATATGGATATTCCGCGATGGCGAGAAGGTTGCGGTGGACACGTTTTATTCCATGCAGTTCGAGATCAATTCTGACGCGGAATCGGCTTTGCTGCGCGATGTCATAGCGCACATCGGCCAGAAATACCCGGTTCGCCACTATGACGAACCTCGCGAGTTCTGAACTGCATACTGTTCCGGCGCATACGCTAGCAAACTGGTAACCATGGCGGGTGTAGGCTGGCGCGATTGAAGCCTCTTTTTCGGGCGGCCGCGCTGGCGGCTGATGTTTGATGTTTTCACGCGCCAGAAAAACCCCCCTTGCCGAATGGTGGTGGACCGTCGACCGTGAGTTGCTCGTGGCGCTGGTGCTGCTCATGCTGTGCGGCATCACGCTGAGCTTTGCCGCCAGTCCACCGGTGGCGGAACGGTTGGGCCTATCGCCGTGGCACTTTGTCGTGCGGCATTCGCTGTTATCCATTCCGGCGCTCGCAATCATGATTGGCGTCAGTTTCATGAACCCGAAAATGGCGCGGGTCTCAGCTCTCATTGTGCTGATTGCGGGTCTGGTGATGATGGTCCTCACCTTGCGCTACGGCATTGAAGTGAAGGGTGCCCGGCGCTGGCTGTCGTTTGCCGGGCAGTCTTTGCAGCCGTCGGAATTCGTGAAGCCCGCCTTTGCGGTGATTGCCGGCTGGTTGTTTGCCGAGAAGATGGTGAAGCCGGAAATGCCGGCTCACACGATTGCCATTGCGCTGCTTGGTTCAATCGTAACGTTGCTCATGTTGCAGCCAGATTTTGGTCAGACTGTACTTGTGGTCGCGATCTGGACCGCGCTGTTATTTCTTTCAGGCATCTCGTGGGTGATCATTGGAATTCTGGGGCTGATCGCAATGGCGGGAGCGTACGCTGCCTACGCGGCATTTCCACACATCGCGCGGCGCATTGATTCATTTCTTGGTCCAGATGGCGGGGGGTCTTATCAGGTCGACCGGGCGCTTGAATCGATGATGGAGGGAGGCTGGTTTGGCCGTGGACCGGGTGAAGCTATCGTTCGCCGCTATGTTCCTGACGCCCACGCCGACTTTGTCTTCTCCGCTGCCGCCGGGGAATTTGGTATTCTGTTCTGCATTGTGCTTGTGGGGCTGATCGGCTTCATTGTTTTACGGTCCATGCTGGGCGCGCAAAGTCAGCTAAATCTATTCTCGCGCCTCGCGGTCAGTGCCTTGACAATCCAGTTCGGTCTGCAGTCGGTCATCAATCTGTCAGTGAACCTCAGTCTTCTGCCCGCCAAGGGAATGACATTGCCTTTCGTTTCCTACGGAGGCACTTCCATGCTGGCGACGGCCTATGCGATGGGGCTGATCCTCGCCCTCTCGCGGCGCAAGCCTGAGGAACGCCTGACGACCGGATTGCCGGCCTATCGAAGTGCTGTTGGCACCGAGGCGGCCTGATCCGCCATGGGGCCAATCATGCTCATGGCAGGCGGTACCGGGGGGCATCTCTTCCCGGCCATGGCGCTCGCCGAGGAACTCAACCGGCGCGGCCATGAAGTGCATCTGGCGACCGACGAGCGGGTCGAGCACTACGGTCAGGATTTCCCGGCCCGCGAAACGCACGTCATCCGGTCGGCAACGCCATCCCTCCGCAACCCTTTCAAGTTTGTTTGGGGTGGCATGATCATTCTCGCGGGCATGGCGCAGTCGGTGGGTGTTCTTTCGCGCGTCAAGCCGTCAGTTGTCGTGGCGTTCGGCGGCTATCCGTGTTTTCCGCCGTTTCTGACGGCAAGCCTCATGCGCATTCCAGGCGTACTGCACGAGCAGAACGCGGTGCTCGGGCGGGCCAACAGGGCGCTGGCGCGTTTCGCGGATGTGTTGGCGTTGCACTTCGAGGATACACGTCATGCCGAGACCTTTTCGCTACGCAAAGAGGTCACCGGCAATCCGGTGCGTGATCGTGTCCGGAAATTGGCAGGCGTGGCGTACCCCGAATTGGGGCAAGGCAAACCGATCCGTCTGGTGGTGTTTGGCGGCAGCCAGGGCGCACGAGCATTTTCCGACATTGTTCCGGGCGCCATCACCGCGTTACCGGAAGAGCTCAGATCGCGTCTTGTAGTCACGCAACAGTGCCGCGCGGAGGATATCGATCGCGTGACGGCCGAATATGCCGCCGCGAAAGTGTCGGTTGAGCTTGGAACGTTTTTCACCGATCTGCCTGAGCGTATTTCCAGGGCTCATTTGGTGATCGGCCGGGCAGGGGCGTCGACGGTGGCTGAACTCGCCGTGCTGGGGAGGCCGGCCATTCTGGTGCCCTTGCCAGGATCGCTGGATCAGGATCAGCGGGCGAACGCGGAAGTGTTCGAAGATGCGGGCGGCGGTTGGCTCGTCGATCAGGCCACGCTTTCACCGCAAACGCTTTGCACAAGGCTGACGGATTTGCTTGGCAATGCGGAATCGCTGAAAAGCGCTGCAGCCGCCGCAAAATCCGTCGGGCATGCCGACGCCGTTGAGCGTCTCGCAGATATTGTTGAGGGCCTGGCCGAGCGCCGAGCCAAGGGGAGTTCAAAGTCCTGAAATGAAGATGCCGCAGGAAATCGGGCCGGTCCACTTTGTGGGTATTGGCGGAATTGGCATGAGCGGGATCGCCGAGATCCTGCACACCCAGGGCTATACCGTGCGCGGCTCCGACATGGCCGCCAATCCGAATGTGCAGCGACTGCAGGGAATGGGGATCGAGGTGGAAATCGGCCAGCGTGCCGAAAACCTCAAGGATGCCGCGGTTGTGGTGATTTCTTCGGCCATCAAGTCTTCAAATCCCGAGTTGATCGAAGCGCGGAGGCGGGCCCTGCCGGTCGTGCGTCGAGCCGAAATGCTGGCCGAGATCATGAGGTTCAAGAATGCCATCGCGATCGGCGGAACGCATGGCAAGACCACAACCACTTCGCTGGTGTCGGCGCTTCTGGATGCGGGCAATCTCGAGCCGACTGTCATCAACGGCGGCATCATCAACGCCTATGGCACCAATGCGCGCTTGGGCAACGGTGACTGGATGGTAGTCGAGGCTGATGAGAGCGACGGGACCTTCGTCAAGCTGCCGGCAGACGTGGCCGTGGTGACCAATATCGATCCTGAGCATCTCGATCACTATGGCGACTTCGACGGGGTCAAAGACGCATTCTACGCATTTGTGGAGAATGTGCCGTTCTACGGGTTTGCGGTAATGTGCTTGGACCACCCCGAAGTGCAGGCGCTGGTCGGTGAGATCGAGGACCGCAAGGTCGTCACCTACGGCACCAATCCTCAGGCTGACGTGCGCATCGTGAATGCGCGGACCGAAGGGTCGTCAACCTACTTCGATGTAGTGGCGCGGGATCGTCTGGCCAAGACCGAGAAGACGATTACCGACCTCGAATTGCCCATGCCGGGGCGGCACAATGTATTGAACGCGACTGCCGCGATCGCCGTGGCCGATCAGTTGGGTGTGACCGCTGACCAGATCCGGGCGGGCCTTAAGGGTTTCGGCGGGGTCAAGCGCCGCTTCACCCAGACCGGCGAAGTCAATGGCGTGCGGATCATCGACGACTACGGGCATCATCCGGTGGAGATCAACTCGGTTTTGCAGGCGGCGCGTCAGTCGGCGTCCGGTGCCGTGATCGCGGTTGTTCAGCCGCACCGCTATACGCGGTTGCACGACCTGTTTGCCGAATTTTCGGCCTGTTTCAACGATGCGGACACCGTGGTTGTGGCGCCGGTCTATCCGGCCGGTGAAACGCCAATCGAGGGTGTGAACCATCACGAACTGGCGCGCCGCATTCGCGCCTGGGGGCATCGTGACGTTCACGTTCTGGATGACGAGAGCCAATTGGCACAAATGATCAAGGACATTGCCAAACCTGGCGATTATGTCGTCTGTCTTGGCGCTGGGTCGATCACGCAATGGGCTGGACGGCTGCCTGGTGAACTGGAAATCCTGACGGGGCGGGCGGAGGCAACCGCGTGACTTGCGGCCGCCTGACATTCTTCGCTTCGGCTGAAATTCTCACGGGAGCGGTTTGATGGCCGTCAAACATGTCGCGGTGCTCATGGGCGGCTGGTCTGTCGAGCGCGAAGTGTCACTCAAGACCGGCGATTTCTATGCCAAATACGCGGAAGCCGCCGGGTATCGGGTTTCCAAGGTGGATGTCGGCCGCGACGTTGCCCGGGTCCTGACCAAGCTCAAACCCGATATCGTCATTAACGGATTGCATGGCAAATTCGGAGAGGACGGCACAATCCAGGGGCTGCTGGAGGTGCTGGGCATTCCGTACACGCACTCGGGTGTTCTGGCTTCCGCGACCGCGATGAACAAGCACTACGCCAAGATTGCCTTCAAGAGCGCGGGCATTCCTGTAACCAACCATATCGTGGCGCATCGCTCCGAGATTGCGAGCCGTCACCTGATGCCACCGCCCTATGTGGTGAAGCCGGTGGCAGAGGGATCGAGTTACGGGGTGTTTCTTGTCAAGTCCGACACCAGCCATCCGCCGCAGGAAATCCTGCGAGAGGACTGGCGGGGCAGTGACGAGATGATGGTCGAGCGGTTCATACCCGGACGCGAGTTGACCTGCGCGGTGATGGGTGATGTCGCCATGGGGGTGACGGAAATCGTCACCGACCTGAGTTTTTACAATTACGAGGCCAAGTACGAGGTTGGCGGGTCAAAACATGTGATTCCCGCAGACATTTCACCGAATGTTTACCAGAATATTCAGAAGATGGCCCTCAAGGCACATGAGGTGCTGGGGTGCCGCGGCGTCACGCGCGCGGATTTCCGCTTCAACGACCGGGCGGGGCAGGATGGTGAGTTGGTGTGTCTCGAGGTCAATACGCAGCCGGGGATGACGTCAACGTCGCTGGTGCCCGAGCAGGCGTTGCACGCTGGGCATACCCTGGAAGAACTGGTGACGTGGATCGTGGAGGACGCGGGTTGCAACAGATAGGCCGCAAGCCCCTGCTGACGGCAACGGTTGCGCCTGCGCAGTATCTGCCGGTGCCGACCCGGTTTGCCGGGCCGCGGGCGCTGGTGCCGGTTTCGCGCGCGTGGGTCTTGCATCGCAAACTGATTGTGAGATTGCTGGTGGCGTTGGCTCTGGCAATGGTACTTGGCGGCGCGTTCCACATGCGCGGCGGCATCATCAGTGCGACGCAGACTGTGGGCGATCTGTTCGCGGGACGGTTTGCCGCTGCGGGGTTTGGTATATCCGAGATTGCGATTTCAGGTCAGGCCCTGACCCGGGAGCGCGAGGTGCTTGAGGCACTGGCAATCACGCCCGACACGACGATTTTCGAGTTCGATGCGCAGGCGGCCCGCGACCGGGTGGCAGAACTGCCGGCGGTTGCCGAAGTCTCCTTGCGCAAGGTCTATCCCGATCGGCTGATTGTCGAGGTGACCGAGGTGGTGCCGGTGGCGCGGTGGCGAATTGACGGGGTCACCTTTTTGATAGACGGCGCCGGAAACCAGATTGCCGAAGCCAGCTTTGCGGATGACAGCCTGCCGCTGGTGATCGGCGATGGTGCCGCGGATGACGCCATGGTGATGATCCAGGCGCTTGGGCGGCACGCCAGCCTGGAAGTGGGGCTGGTGGCGCTGAGCCGGATCGCCGACCGGCGCTGGGACATGATTTACGACACTGGGCTTCGTGTACGCCTGCCCGAAGCCGGCATGGCTCAGGCGTTGCAACAGCTTGAAGCCCAGCATACTGCGCACCAGCTGCTGAACCGTGACGTTCAACTCATCGACCTGCGGGCGCCGGGCGTTATGGCCATCCGCCCGACAGTGCGCGACGAAGAAGACGGCGCTTAGGATTTGATGCGGAATGATTACTGACGCCATGACTGCCCGCTTGAGGCCCGTTCAACCCGGCAAGACATCGCTGGTGACCGTGCTCGATGTCGGCTCGACAAAGATAGCATGCGCCATTGCGCGTCTGGTGCCGCGGCCGGAAGGCAAGGCGCTGCGCGACCGCACCCATATCGTTGAGATCATCGGTTTCGGCTATGGCCCCTCCGCCGGCGTGAAGAGCGGCGTGATCAGCGATCTGGCCAAGGCGGAGCACGCGATCCGCGCGGTCGTCGGCATGGCCGAGCGCTCCGCCGGGGTTACCGTTGAATCCGTCATTGTGAACGTCACGGCTGGCCGCCTGTCGTCAGAGACCTTTTCGGCCTCCGTATCGCTTGCCGGTACCGAGGTTGAAAAAGGCGACGTTTGGCGAGTGCTGCAGGCGGTCAACGAGCGTTCCGTTCGCGCTGAGCGTTCCGTGGTGCACGCTCTGCCGATCTCCTATGCGCTGGACGGCCAGAAGGGCGTCAGCAATCCGCTGGGCATGGTCGGAGACCAGCTGGGCATTGATGTTTCGGTGATCACGGCCGAGACGCTGGCCATGCGAAACATCGAACTGGTGCTCAACCGCTGCCATCTTCAGGTTGAGGCGATCGTGGCAACGCCCTACGCGAGCGGCTTGGCGACGTTGGTCGACGACGAAGCCAAGCTGGGTGTGGCTGTCGTGGACTTCGGGGGCGCGACGACAACGGTCTCCGTCTTCAACCACGGGCGGCTGGTTTACGCTGATGCAATCGCCATCGGCGGGCACCATCTGACCCTTGATCTGGCGCGACAACTATCGGTGGGCGTTGAAGACGCGGAGCGTCTGAAGACCTTCTTTGGCGGTGTGTTGCCCGGGCTGACAGATGAACGTGACCTGGTGCCGGTCTCGCCGGTCGGGTCGGGCTCCGAGGACGTGCCGCTGCAAATACCACGCGCGACGCTGACCCGGATCATTAGACCGCGGATCGAGGAAATACTCACCGCTGTCCGTGACCGGATGCAGGCGACCGGCATGATGGATGTGTGTGGACGCCGCTTCGTGCTGACGGGTGGGGCCAGCGAACTCACAGGTTTGCCTGAGCTGGCCCGCCGTATGCTGGCACGCAACGTCAGGGCAGGGCGGCCGGTTGGGGTGTCCGGATTGCCGCAGCTGGCCAAGGGCCCCGCGTTCTCCGCGATCACTGGCATGCTGGTTTACCCTCAGGTGTGCGGGATCGAATATTCGGATCCGCACCGGGGCCGCAAGCTGACCGGGACCGACGGCTATTTGTCGCGTGTTGGCAACTGGTTGCGGTCGGGCTTTGCGTGAACGGTTTATGTTTAACCGTCGGTAACCGCCGGGTGCGGCATTTCGCAAAATGCGTCAAAGATTAAGCAAACCGGTGGCTTTGTTAGGCGTCGGTTAACGATTTGATGAGTAAATCTGGGCTCAAACACGATGATGAGGCCAGTAATGAGCATCAATCTTACCATTCCCGACATTCAAGAGTTGAAGCCACGTATCACCGTGTTTGGTGTGGGTGGTGCCGGCGGAAACGCCGTCAACAACATGATCAATTCCGGTCTCGACGGCGTTGATTTCGTTGTCGCCAATACGGATGCGCAGGCACTGGCCCTCAGCAAGGCCAACCGCATTGTGCAACTCGGCGTCGGGGTAACCGAGGGTCTTGGCGCGGGGTCGCATCCTGAAGTGGGCAGGGCCGCCGCCGAAGAGTCCATGGACGAGATCAATGATCATCTGTCCGGCGCGCACATGGCTTTCATCACCGCAGGGATGGGCGGCGGCACCGGTACCGGTGCAGCGCCGGTAGTTGCCCGCGCGGCACGGGAGCAGGGCATCCTGACCGTGGGCGTGGTGACCAAGCCATTCCACTTCGAGGGTCAGCGCCGGATGAAACTGGCCGAGGACGGGATTGATGAACTTCATCGTCACGTCGATACGCTGATCGTCATCCCGAACCAGAACCTGTTCCGGGTGGCAAACGAGAAGACCACCTTCGCCGATGCGTTCGGCATGGCCGACGAAGTGCTTTACTCCGGCGTGGCCTGCATCACCGACCTGATGGTCAAAGAGGGCCTGATCAATCTCGACTTTGCCGACGTGCGCGCTGTCATGCGCGGCATGGGCAAGGCGATGATGGGCACAGGCGAGGCTTCTGGCGAAGACCGGGCACGTCACGCTGCCGAGGCCGCAATTTCCAATCCGCTGCTGGACGATGTTTCGGTGCAGGGGGCTCGCGGCCTGCTGATTTCCATCACCGGCGGCCAGGATCTGACGCTCTATGAGGTGGACGAGGCCGCAAGCCGCATTCGCGAAGAAGTCGGTTCGGAAGCCAATATCATCCTTGGTGCGACGTTCGACGACAACCTCGAAGGCACAATTCGGGTTTCGGTTGTGGCAACTGGAACCGAAGCGACCATGGTTCAGGCCATGGACCCGGCACAGCCTAATTCAAACCGTGCTCCGCTGACCTACACCAAGCCTGCTGCGCCCGCCCAACCGGCTGCAGAGAAAATCGCTCAGCCGGCCGTTGCAGAAGACGACGACTTTGAAGCCGCCATGGCGAGTGCAGTTTCCGCACGGGCCAGCAGCGTAGCCTCGGAGCGGAAGGAAGATGTGACTGTCGAGCCCTACATCCCGTCGGCCCAGCCCACCACAGCCATGGACGACGAGCCGCGTTCAGCTGAACGCCCGATGCCCAGCGCTTACGTGCCGCAGAATGCGCAGCGCCCGCAGGGTGGCCAGCGCATGCCGCGTACAGATGAACTTCCCAACGTCGGACGCAAGCTGATGCAACCGGCTGAAAAGTCCGAATCGATGAACGCGCCACGCGCCCTGTTCCGCCGTCTGGCTTCGAACGTGGGACTCAATCTCAAGCATGAAGTGCAGGCCCGGCAGGAGCCGCGGACCGAGCCAGCTGACGATCTGGATGCGCGCAATGCCATTGAGCAGCCGCGTCCCCGGGCCGCTGCGCCTCAGCCCGGTGCTGCTGGCCAGTCCGACGCCCATGGCCGTCCCGCACCTGCCCAAAAAGAGGGCAATTCGGAGCAATTGGAGATACCCGCATTCTTGCGCAAACACGGTTGATTGCACCCGTTGCCTCGTGCAGGTGTGTCATTTTTATCATCGGCTGCTGAAGGCGAGCGGTCGAATTCACAAATGGTTCCCGGTACGGGTTTCGTGCCGGGAATTTTTGTGATTTAGGTTGGTTAACAAGGCTTGATTTGGGATTTGTGATGTTGCGGCTTTCAGCACGTCAGTGCACCTTGGGCGGATCGCTTGAATTCAGCGGTGTAGGGGTTCACAGCGCAGTTCCAGTCAATCTCCGGATCGACCCCGCCCCCGCCGACTCAGGCTACCAGATCACCCGTATTCTCAAGGACGGGACCCGAGTGGGCCCGGTACAAATTCACTTCTCGCGTGTCACCCGCACCACGCTTTGCACGACCCTTGATCTCGGAAATTCTACCAGCGTGGCGACCGTTGAACATGTCGTTTCAGCGCTCAGTGGTCTCGGAGTGGACAATGCCCACATCACGGTGGACAGCGAAGAGTGCCCGATCCTCGACGGAAGTGCAGGTCGGTATGTGGCAGCCATCATTGACTGCGGCATTGATGTGCAGCCGGCGACGCGAAAGTACCTGAAAGTCACCCGGGCCGTCACCGTTCGCAACAACGACGCCTTCGCTGCGCTGGAGCCCTACAATGGCCGTTCGCTCGACCTTGAGATCGATTTCGACAACAAGGTGATTGGCCGTCAGCGGATGATTTTCGACTGGACGCCCCGCCGGTTTGCCGAAGACGTTGCACCAGCACGCACGTTCGGCTTTGCCCGTGACAGGCAGGCACTGCAGCAGGCGGGATATGCCTTGGGGTCGTCGCTGGAGAACTCAATCCTTGTCCAGGACGAGGCGATCCTCAATCCGGGCGAGTTGCGCTACGAGGACGAGTTCGTGCGACACAAGCTGCTCGACGCCATCGGCGATCTGGCGCTTGGCGGTATGCCGATCTACGGCCGGTTCCGGTCCTACAAGGGCGGGCACGGGCTGAACGCGCTGGTGCTCTCCAGCCTGTTGGCCAGCGAGGCAAACTATGAAGTGGTTTCCGCGGAAGACCTGCCGCTGGCCTTCGATTCCCTTGACGATCTTCCCGAAGGCTTGAACGTGAAACCCTACCTTCGGTCAGTGGGTTAGACTATAGTCGCCTTAATGTTGATCGAATTGACCTCTAGGCGGCACTGACCTATCGAAGTGGCCGAAACGAGTGGGAATGGGCAAATCGTGAGCGACGCCGGTATGAAAGTCTCTGTTTTGCGTGCGGTACGCCTTTGCGCCGTTCTGGTCCTTGCCGCTTCGCTGTCAGCGTGCTCGGGGTTCAATCTCTTCGGCCCGACCAAGATCGTCGAGGAAGAGATCATTCCGCCTGAGGTTCTCTATCAGACCGCGCTCGACGACATGGACCGCCAGTATTTTCAGGCTGCCCTCGACGGATTGGCCAAGCTGGAGCGTCAGCATCCTTATTCCGAGTATGCGGAAAAGGCCAAGCTGATGACGACCTACGCCAACTTCCGCATCGGCCGGTACGAAGATACGGTTCTTGCTGCAGACCGCTATCTGGCCCTTTACCCGTCGTCCCCCGAAGTGCCTTACATTCTCTATCTGAAGGGCAACTCCTATTTCGCTCAGATCAAGGACATCACGCGCGACCAGCAGTTGGCGCAGGATTCGCTTGATACGTTCAGGCTGCTGGTTTCGACCTATCCGGATTCCGAATATGTGTCCGAGGCGCAGGAGAACATCCGGCTGGCGAATGACCAGTTGGCCGGCAAGGAAATGTCCGTGGGCCGGTACTATCTGGGCAACGGGCAGTACACGGCCGCCATCAACCGGTTCCGTACGGTGGTGGAAGATTTCCAGACTTCTTCGCATATCGAAGAAGCGCTTTACCGCCTGACCGAGGCCTACCTGAAGCTGGGTCTTGTGGCCGAAGCGCAGTCCGCCGCTGCGGTTCTGGGGCTGAACTATTCGTCCAGCGAATGGTATGAAAAATCCTACGCCCTGCTGCAACAGCAGGGTCTGGTGCCGCAGCCCATCCAGGGCAACTGGCTGACGGAAAGCACGCAAGCGGCTTGACGTTGTTCTCGTTTTGTTTTCTACTCGCACGGCTGACGCCGGTGGTTTGGCATGTCCGGTTTCAGGTTGACCAAACCGCATATGCTGCCGTGTGAAATGGGATACGGGCCAAGATGCTGAGTGCGCTGTCGGTTCGAAACATTGTTCTGATTGACCAGTTGGACCTGGCCTTCGAGGACGGGCTGATCGTGTTGACCGGCGAGACGGGCGCCGGCAAGTCCATTCTTCTCGACGCATTGACGCTGGCTCTGGGTGGACGCGGGGACCAGTCGCTGGTTCGTGAAGGGGCGGACAGCGGCCAGGTGGTCGCCGTTTTCATGGTCGACGAGACTCATCCGGCGCGTGTGTTGCTCCGCGAAAGCGATATCCACGATGATGCCGAACTGATCCTGCGCCGCGTGCAGCACAGTGATGGCCGCACGCGCGCCATGATCAACGATCAACCAGTTTCCGCAGGACTGATGCGGCAGATCGGGTCGATGCTGGTGGAAATCCACGGCCAGCATGATGACCGGGCGCTGGTCGATGTGGCGACGCATCGCAGCCTGCTGGATGCGCATGGGCGGCTGGAAGATTTGGTTGGCGCGGTTCGTGACGCCTACAAGGTGCATGCTGAGGCCGCTTCGGCAGAACGCGCTCAGGCCCGCACGGTGGAACAGGCGGCGCGCGAAGAGGAGTTCGCCCGGCATGCCGTCGATGAGCTTTCGGCCTTCGGGCTGGAGGAAGGCGAAGAGGATCGCCTGTCCGACCGGCGGCATTATCTGATGCAGCTTGAAAAAGCGGCTGACGAAGTGCGCGATGCCGACGAGATTTTGAACGGCCCCGCTGCACCCGACGCGGCATTGGGCACCTTGTTACGACGATTGCAGCGCAAGGCGGCCACTGATGGCGCGCTGTTTCAGCCCTTGCTGGATGGGTTGGAGGAGAGCCTGGATGCAATTGGGCGGGCGCAGCAGGCGCTTGAACAAATCCAGCGGGACATGGATTTCGACCCGCACGAACTGGAAAAGGTCGAAGAGCGCCTTTTTGCCCTGCGTGCATTGGCGCGCAAACACGGCACAAGCTGCGACGGACTGCGCGACGTGCTGGCGCGCTATCAGGCCGACCTCGAGACGCTGCAAAGCGGAGAAGTGCTGCTGACGGAATTGAAGAAGAAGTCTCGGGCTGCTCTTGATGCCTATCACAAGGCGGCGGGCGCATTGTCGTCCGCTCGCAGTGTGGCGGCGGAATCTTTGAGTGCTGCGGTTCATGCAGAATTGCCGGATCTGAAACTTGGCAATGCTCGGTTCATCGTTGATCATCAGGTTGACGAGAGCCGTGAGGCCGCAAGTGGCTACGACCAAATGGCTTTTCACGTGCAGACCAACCCCGGAACCGCTGCCGGGCCAATGATGAAAGTGGCGTCGGGTGGTGAACTCTCGCGTTTCCTTTTGGCTCTGAAAGTGGTTCTGGCAGACCGCGGTTCGGCCCCGGTGCTGATCTTCGATGAAATCGACACCGGTGTGGGCGGCGCCGTGGCCGACGCGATGGGCCGACGGCTGGCGCGGCTGTCGGAAACCGTGCAGGTGCTTACAGTCACCCATGCGCCGCAGGTTGCGGCCCGCGCCGACCGTCATATGCTGATTGAAAAGCAGTTGGTGGATGAAGGCGCCTTCACGCGGACGCATGTCAGGCCGCTTGATGAAAAGGGCCGGGGTGAGGAAATTGCGCGTATGCTGGCGGGTGCGGAAGTGACTGAAGAGGCTCGTGCTGCCGCGCGCCGCTTGATTTCCGAGGTAGGTTGAGTGGGTGAAATTGCTGTCGATCAGTTGACCGAGGCCCAGGCCCAGGCTGAACTGGAACGTCTTGCGGCGGAAATCGCCCGCCACGATCTTGCCTATCACGGCAAGGATCGACCTGAGATTTCAGACGCTGATTATGACGCGCTGCGGCGGCGCAATGACGCGATCGAGGCGCGGTTTCCTCACTTGAGGCGGGAGGACAGCCCCAGCCTGCGCGTGGGATTCGAAGCTTCTGAAGGCTTTGCCAAGGTTGCGCACCGCGTGCCGATGCTCAGCCTGGGCAATGCCTTTTCCGACGAAGATGTGGCCGACTTTGTGCAACGCGGCCGCCGCTACTTTGAACGTGATGCGAACCCGGACCTGAGCTTTACTGCGGAACCCAAGATCGACGGGCTTTCAGCGTCGCTGCG
This sequence comes from Devosia sp., assembly GCA_017794705.1. Taxonomy (GTDB): domain Bacteria; phylum Pseudomonadota; class Alphaproteobacteria; order Rhizobiales; family Devosiaceae; genus IH3. The sequence goes on from CP051235.1 coordinate 3,188,794, forward strand.
CTACGAAAACGGCGTGTTTGTGCAAGGGGCGACGCGAGGCGATGGCGAGGTGGGTGAGGACATCACCGCCAACCTCATGACGGTCAGGGACATTCCGCACAAGCTGAGCGGCAGCGGCTGGCCGGTGGTGATCGAGATTCGCGGTGAGGTCTACATGACCCACGAGGATTTCCGCAAACTCAACGAGCAGTCGGCGGCGTCGGGCGGTCAGATCTACGTCAACCCGCGCAATACGGCGGCCGGATCGTTGCGCAATCTCAATCCCGAAGTGACGGCGAGCCGGAACCTGAAATTCTTTGCCTATGCCTGGGGATTCACATCCGCACAGTTTGCAGATACGCAGTTCGAGGCGGTGCAGAAATTTGGTGAGTGGGGGTTCAAGATTAACCCGCTGATGCTGAGGACGGAAAGCATCGACAAGATGCTGGAGCACTATCGCGATATCGAAGGGCAGCGGGCGACCCTCGGCTACGATATCGACGGGGTGGTCTACAAGTTGAACAGCCTGGCCCTGCAGCAACGGTGGGGGTTCGTTGCGCGGGCGCCGCGCTGGGCCATTGCGCACAAGTTCCCCGCTGAGCAGGCGACCACCATTCTTGAAGCCATCGACATTCAGGTCGGGCGCACCGGTGCGCTGACCCCGGTCGCGCGGCTGAAGCCGGTGACGGTGGGTGGCGTGGTGGTCACCAATGCAACCCTGCACAATGAAGACGAAATCAAGCGCAAGGACATTCGCGTCGGCGACACGGTGGTGGTGCAGCGGGCGGGTGACGTCATTCCGCAGATTGTCAAAGTGATTCCGGAACATCGGCCAACCTCTTCAGAACCCTTCGACTTTCCCACGCAATGTCCGGCATGCGGGTCGGAAGCCGTGCGGGAGGTCAATGAAAAGACCGGCAAGCTTGACGCAGTGCGACGGTGCACCGGCGACTTGATCTGTCCGGCTCAGGCGGTGGAACAGCTCAAGCATTTCGTATCGCGCAACGCGCTCGATATTGACGGGCTCGGCGACAAGCAGATGGCTGCATTCTACGCGGATGGCCGGGTGATGCGGCCGGCAGACATTTTCACTTTGGCGGCCCGGGATGCACGGTCGGAGGCACCGTTGAGCAGCGAGGAGGGCTGGGGGGAGCAATCGGTTGCCAAGCTTTTTGCGGCGATCGAGGCGCGCCGCAAACCTGAACTGGACCGGCTGATCTTTGGGCTGGGCATCCGCCATGTCGGGGAAACGACCGGGGCCGTGTTCGCCCGGACATTCGGGACGTTCGAGGCGTTCGAACAGGTGGCCGCTGCTGCAGGGCATGGCGATGTTGAAGCGATGGAGCAGATACTGGCCATCGACGGGATCGGCGAGACGGTGGCGCGTTCGGTGGCTGCCTTCTTTGCCAATGAGCGCAACAAGCAGGCGGTAGATGATCTGTTGTCTGAGATTGAGCCTGAAACCTATGTCGTGGCCAGTGCCGAAGACAGCAAGGTGGCTGGCAAGACGATCGTCTTCACCGGCACGCTGGAAAAGCTGTCGCGGGCGGAAGCCAAGGCAATGGCCGAGCGGCTGGGGGCGAAAGTCTCCGGCTCGGTTTCGGCAAATACCGACATTCTGGTTGCCGGCCCGGGTGCGGGGTCCAAGTTGAAAAAGGCGCAGGACCTGGGTGTCGAGGTGATCGACGAAGACGCCTGGCTTGAGCTTGCGGGCGCCTAGTCCTTGCCCTGGTCTTCTTCCTTTGCGTTGAATTCGGCGGTGGAGTTGCGACGGGGGAACGGCTGGTCGGGCGCTGGGACGCCAAGGTGGGAGCACAGCGGTTCCCAGCCGTCGCCGATTTTGTAGACCAGCAGCCGGTCAGGTTTGACGTAGTCAATCACTTCCTGAACGTGAGCCTCGTAGATGGCAATCGCATGGTCGCGGTCGTGGGGCCGGCCGCCGAATTCGCTCTGGAAGACCACCTGGTAACCCACGCTCTGCCTGTCTTCGGAATTCTGAATGGAGGGCACGATGGTCTTGCTGAAGCTTGTCCACCAACTCTCGGGCGTGCGCCACGTGAGCAAGACCTTTGCGTCGGGAAAGTCATCGACGAGCTCGCGCCAATAGGCAGCCGAGGGCCAGTCGACGCAGGAACGATAGCCTTTGAACAAGTCCTCCCATGAATATTCGCCCGTGCGGGCGTGCTCCCGCCAGAGGTTGCGCAGATCCTCGTTCTCGATGAGTTCGTGCATGTGATGGCAGGGGCCAAAGCCGAGAATGTTCAGGGCCTCCCGCATTGAATCGGTGCCCGTGCGGCCAAAGCCGGTGCCGATGACTTCAAGCATGTAAATTGTCTCCATCTGGCAGCCTAGACTCCGGGCAGCCTTGTGTCATCCGGCAGTGGCGAAGTGCGCGTTTGCTTGCTAGGATTCGGATTGGAGGGGAGATGTTGCACTGGCGCATGGGTGACCGATGAAGATCGAACATTCCGCTTTTGACCTCTTGCCGGGTCTGCGTGACAGGATCATTGACCCCGCGGAATCCAAATTCCGGTTTCTGGATTACGTCGAGATCGACCGGCGAGCGGCCGAAGCCGGCTATCCTCCGGACTGGCGACGCACTGACGAAGAGCGTGAAGCGATGCGTGCCGAGTTCTTTGCCGGTCGCGAGGGGCAGAGCGTCTGGGTGTTCGCCTATGGGTCGCTGATGTGGGACCCCGGGTTCTACTTTGACGAGGTCCGGGTTGGGCACGCATCGGGGTTCCAACGCAAATTTTGCTTGAACATGACGCGCGGGCGGGGTTCGGAAGAAACGCCGGGCCTGATGGCAGCGCTTGATGAAGGGGCTGGATGCCAGGGTCTGGTGTTCCGCATCGCGGCGGAACATGCCGACCACGAAACGGCAGTGATCTGGCGTCGCGAAATGATCAGCTATGGCTACGATCCTCGTTTTGTCCCGGTTGAAACCGACATCGGCAGTGTAGAGGCGATGACCTTTGTGGTTAATAAGTCGGGCGGGCGTTACCTCGGCGATCTCGACCTCGACGCGTCGGCCCGGCGGATCGCCACGGCCACCGGCATCAATGGCAGCAATCGGGACTATGCCGACAATCTGGCTGCCCAGCTGCAATTGCTGGGGCTCAGCGATCCGGAATTCGAGGCGCTGCACGAACGGGTGCGTGCTCATCCCTGATCACGCTTCAGAGGCTCAGATTGGCTGCGTTACCTGCGCTAGCCAAGCTTTGACATTGCCTTCCAGTCTCGGGCCAATCTCGGCGTTGACTCTTGCGTGATAAGCGTTGAGCCAGATGCGCTCATCCTGGGTCAACAGGCTGATCTCCACGAGGCGCGTGTCGATGGGACACAAGGTGAGCGTTTCGAATTTCAGGAAGCCTTCGTGATCGGGGTCTTCCACGACGTAGATCAGGTTTTCGATCCGGATGCCGTAGTCGCCTTCCTTGTAAAAGCCCGGCTCGTTGGAAATGACCATGCCCGGCGCCAGAGGCGTGGGATAGCGCGGTGATATGCCGATCGGCCCTTCGTGGACTGACAGGAAGGCGCCGACGCCGTGGCCGGTTCCGTGATTGTAGTTGAGCCCGGCCTGCCAAAGGGACATGCGCGCAATCGCGTCTATGGAGGCGCCGCTCGTGCCCTTGGGAAAGTTCAGCCGCGAAATGCCGATCATGCCCTTGAGCACCCGGGTGTTGCGGTCGCGCTGTTCCTCGGTGGTTGAGCCAGTGGCCATGGTGCGGGTGATGTCGGTGGTGCCCGACAGATATTGCCCGCCACTGTCGACCAGCATGAGTTCGCCGGCGTTGAGTTTGCGGTTCGAGGCGGTGTTGACGCGGTAATGGGGCAGGGCAGCGTTGGGGCCGGCGCCGGAAATGGTCTCGAAGCTGATGTCGACAAGCGTTTCGTCTTCGCGGCGGAAGCTTTCGAGGGCGGTGACGATGTCAATCTCGGTGAGTTGGCCGCCCGGAGCCTCCGCATCGAACCAACAGAGAAATTTGGCCATGGCCACGCCGTCGCGCTCGTGCGCTTCGCGCATGCCTGCCAGTTCCGCCTCGTTCTTCCTGGACTTGGGCAGCAACACCGGGTCGGGCTTTTCGATCAGCCGGACGTTGTTGGCTCTGAGTGTTTCGCCAACTGCTGAGGGCGTATTGGCGGGATCGATCCAGACGGCGCCTTTGAGTTTTGCGAGGGCGCTTGCGAATTCTTCGGATGTCTTGAGGTTGACCGTCTCAGCCAGCCGCTGCTGATCGGTTTTTGTGAATTTGCCTTCGTTCACGAACAGGTCGGGCTTGCCGGTTTGTAGAACGATGGCAAAGCCAAGGACGAAGGGCGTGTTGGGGACATCACGACCGCGGACATTGAAAAGCCAGCACAGGGATTCGGGTAGGGTCAGCACGAGACTGTCGGCCTTGGCCGCCTTGAGGGTCTGCTGCAATTCCGAGATCTTGTCAGCGGCGGACTTGCCGGCGCGATTCAACCCGAGGATCTCTGCCTGTGCCGCGGGCGGAGCGGGACGGTCGGTCCAGATGGCGTCGACGAGGTTCTCCATGGGCTTAAGCGTCATGTGACCATCGAGGTTCTCAACGAGCGCCTTGATTTCGCCCGGCGTGTGCAGCCACGGGTCGAACCCGAGCGTGCCACCTTCGGGGAGGTTGGCCTTTATCCAGTCGCCAAGATCGTCAGCAGGAACGTTTTTCACCTCGATCAAGTTTGTGTCGGTCTGTGCCGGTGCCTGCAGAGTGTAGCGGCCGTCCACAAACAGCGCGGCCTTCTGTGTGCCGACGACGGCCACCCCGGCCGAACCGGTGAAACCGGTGACAAAGCTCAACCGCTCTTCGCTGGCCGGCACCATTTCGCCCCGGTGCACGTCGGCGCGGGGCACCAGAAAGCCGTCAATCTTTGCCCCAGCCAGCTTTTCGCGCAGCATTTTGAGGCGTGGCGCGACATTGCCGGGGGCGGACGTCTCTTTGAATTTCTGGAACTTGGCAGGCGGGAAGGTGGTCATAAAGGCGAGTCCGTTGGGAGAGAAGGCATGCGAGGATGGCATATCTCGTCTGCGCTGCAAGGGCTAACTGAAGTCAATTCAAGGGTCTATCTATTGATCATCGAATTGAGGCGGACATGGTGCCCGCCGGATGATCGGAGAATTGACATGGTCGAGAAAAGAAATGCCTTCCAGCGCGCCCTTGACGCAGTGGTCGAGTCCCGTATGCGCCGGGCTGAACATGAAGTTGCCACGTATCGCGAGATGTTTGATCTCGGCGAACCGCGCAAGGCCCGCTAACCTGATCTGCTGACGCGGGTTCTTCCCGCGTTCAGTGACCTCCAAAGTCTCAGGCTTTTTCAAGAATCAACGTCGCCCAATCACCCCGATTGAGGCGGCGTTTCAGTATGACGTCCTGCTGATTGTAGGCGGCGATGACGCGGGATGCCTGCCGGCGCAGAATGCCGGACAGGATAATCGGTGCGCCCGATACGGCCGATGCGCTGATAGCGGGTGCCAGCTGCGCCAGCGGACCGGCCAGAATGTTGGCGACAATCATGTCGAAAGGTGCGCGGCGGCGGATCTTCAGGTGGTCCAGACCGGGCGCCGTGAGCGCCTCGACATAGCGGGCCACACCATTCAATGCAGCATTTTCCCGTGTAACGCGGACCGCAACCGGATCGATGTCGGTTGCGAGAATCTTGCGGTGCAACCGTTTGGCCAGGGCGATGGCCAGAACGCCGGTGCCGGTTCCCAGATCCAGCACGTTCTTTGGCCGAGCTGTCTTGAGCACCTGCTCGATGGCAATCAGGCAGCCGGTGGTAGTTTCATGGTGGCCTGTGCCGAAGGCCTGGGCTGCATCAATGAGAATCGGGCGGGCGCTGGCCGGGACGTTGCCGGCATCGTGTGAGCCATGGATGAAAAAGCCGCCGGCCAGAACCGGCGCCAAACCTTCCTGCGAGCGGGCCACCCAATCGATGTCCGGATCGATTTCGGCGGCGGAAAAACTGACGGTGCCGCCGAGAGTTTGACGGGCAATCTCAGAAAATGATTCAAGGTCGGGTGCTGTCTCACAGGTGGCCTCGAATACCCATTCGCCGTTTGCGTCCTCGAAGGCGGAAACGGCCAATGCCATATCCTCGATTTCGGAAATCGCGTCGACAAGGGCGTAGGCCTGTTCGCGGGTGAGGGGCTGTGAGGAAGCGGTGGACGTCATGCTCATTCCGGGCGGGTCTGGTGGCAATGGGGTGCTGAGGTGGCTAGGATAGCGCGTTGCGGGTGAGAACGGGAAGCGCGAGTTGCATCATGGTTGACGCCAAGCTGCCGCGGATAAGTCTGGTCGATGCGTCGCGCGGGCTGGCGATCCTCGGCGTAGTGCTGTTCCACCTGGTGTGGGACCTCAGGTTTTTGGGGTTCACGGCCTATGACGCGTTCTGGGATCCGGTGTGGCTGGGGTTTGCCAAGCTGCTGGTCTCGTCCTTCTTGACGCTGGTCGGAGTCAGTCTGGTCCTCGGGCATGCACAGGGGGTGCGCTGGCCGGCCTTCTGGCGCCGGTTCGGCATTCTGGTTGCGGCTTCGGCGGCGGTCAGTATTGCCACCTGGGTGCAGTTTCAGGACGGGTTCGTCTATTTCGGCGTGCTGCACGCGATTGCGCTGTTCAGCCTTGGCGGTGTGCTTTTTCTGAGACTGCCGATTTTGCTCGTGGCCGTTGCGTCGGCCATATTCCTGTTTGCGCACTTCTTTTTTCAGAGCGCCGATTTCAACGTCAAAGCCCTGTCGTGGATCGGGTTCTGGACCGAACATCCCTACACGCAAGACCTTGTGCCGATTTTTCCGGGGTTCGGATTCACCCTTGCCGGTATCGTCGTCACCCGTGTGGCGATGGCGCAGGGCTGGGTGGAGGCGCTGGGGCGCATCGATTTCAAAGGGTTCTGGTACAAGGCGCTGGTGTGGTGTGGGCGCTGGAGCCTGATCATTTATCTGGTCCACCAGCCGCTGCTGATGGCGGTGCTGGTGCCCGCCGACGTGCTGCTGCATCAGCAACCCGCGCCGACGCGGGAAGTCTCGTTCTTCAACCAGTGCGTGATGAGTTGTGAGACGGGCAACAACGGGCGCAACTATTGCGAGAGCTATTGCGGCTGCGCGTTGGACATGGTCGAGCGGGCGGATTTGTGGGAGGCGATTGAAGCCACTTCGCCGACGAGCGCGCAACAGGAAGACCGCGATGCGGTGATCGAATTGTGTACGGCAACGGCGGGCGACCCGGCACAATATGACTAGACGGGCGGATGGGCGGCAACGGCCGCTTCGTTGATGTCGGTACCCCAGCCGGGCCGGTTCGGGACCAGCATTTCGCCATTTTCGACCACGGGCGGATGGGTGACCAGATCGTGGCGCCAGGGCACGTCCTCAACCTCATATTCCATGATGCGGAAGTTGGGCGTGGCGGCGGCGAACTGTGCGGAGATGCAGTCGGCAAGGGGGCCATAGAAATTGTGTGGCGCAACATTGGTGTCGTAGGCGTCGGCCAATGTGGCGATATTTGCCGACTGCAGATAGCCGTTCCAGATGACGTCGACGACGGCAACATCCATAGCGGCTCTTTCAAAGTAGGGGCGGTATTCGGCAAGGCCGTAGAGCGACTCGCCGCTGGCGATGGGCACGCGGGTGCGTTCGCGCATGAGGGCGACGGAGGTGGGATCGTATTTGTCGAGTTCGGCCCATTCGAGGTCATAAGGCTCGAGCGCGCGCAGAATTTTCAGGAATCCCTCAAGTTTGAAATTATAGTTGAGGTCGAGCATCAGCGGGAAGTCGTCGCCGGCGCCCTTTCGGGCGGCTTCGATCTGGCGGATGGCGAATTGTATGGTCTCGCGGTCGAGGTTGAGGGCGGGGAAACCTTCTGACCAGCCATGGCCCGGGGCAAAGGTCTGGAAGCGCTCTCCATCGTGGGCGAAGATATTCATCTTCAGCGCCTTGTAGCCGCGCTCGCGGCACTCGGCGGTGAGATCGCTGAGCTCTTCGTAGGTTGTCAGCTTGGGCAATTGCATGATCCGGGGAGTGCGGATGCGGGCATTGCCGCAGTGGCTCCAATAAAGTGGAATGCGATCACGCAGGCGACCGCCGAACAGATCGGCAACAGGTACGCCGAAGGCTTTTCCCTTGATGTCGAGCAAGGCGTTGGTGAGAGCGGCGCGGGCGTGGGCGGCAATGCCGGACCATGCCGGGACGGTGCGCGTGTACATAAGTGAATCGGCTTCGGAAATGCGGAGGGGGTCGGCGCCGACGAGGAGTTCAGCGAGGCGATCAATGGCGGCGGTGGTGCCCGCATTGCCGACCGCTTCAGTATATTCGGACCAGCCGACGAGGCCCTCGTCGGTTTCAACCTTGACGAACGAGTAGTTTCGCGGGCCCGCGCCAGCGTGCAAGATTTTGACAGCAGTGATTTTCATGATGCTCCCCCGGCTTCGGCACGCATGCTAGACGGCAACTATCGCAGCAACAATGGAGGCGGGGACAAGATGTATGGTTTGATCGGGCGGATGCTGGCACAGCCGGGGAAGCGGGATGCGTTGCGGGACATCATGCTGGAGGGCATGGCGGGTGCGCCGATGCCGGGGTGTATCAGCTATGTAGTTGCCGAGGACCCCGCCGAAGAAGATGCGCTGTGGATCACCGAGGTGTGGGACAGCGCGGAGAGCCATCGGGGGTCGCTGCAACTGGAGAGTGTGCAGGCGACGATCGCCAGGGCGCGGCCTCTGATCGCCGGGATGGACAATCGGACCGAGACGCGGCCGGTGGGTGGCGTGGGACTTTAGCGCCGACTGCGCAAAGCTGATCAAGCGGGGCGGGTTTAAGGCTGCCAAAGTCCGAGCTGTTTCGTGGACACTTATCCGGAGATTGCATGAGCATCCTGCCCAAGGCCGTGTGGTTTATCGAAAACCACTACGCAAGGCGGCCAAGCCTTGACGAGGTGGCCGAAGCGTCGGGGACGACGCGCTTTCATCTCAGCCGGACGTTCAGCCTCGCCACCGGACAGTCGCTGATGGCGCATATGCGCGGGCGGCGACTGACCGAGGCTTTGAAGCTCCTGACCAATGGCGCACCCAGCATTCTGCAGGTGGCGCTGGAGGCCGGCTACGAGTCCCACGAAGCATTCACGCGGGCGTTTCGTGAGCAGTTTGGCGTCACGCCGGAACAGGCGCGGGACGGGCACGTCATTCCCCAACATCTGAAAGTGGAGCCTATTCATATGAACACAGTGGCAGACATCAAACTCGCCGAACCGCGATACGAAGAGCGGCCGGCATTTACGGTGGCGGGCCTTGGCGAGCGGTTCACCATGAACCGGACCCAGGACATTCCGCAGCTCTGGCAGAAATTCAACGCGAAGTATGACGGCACTGCGCCGCATGCCGTGCCGGACTTCTGGTACGGAATCAATGCGGAATGGGGCGAGGCGGGACAGGACTTTTTATACATGGCGGGGGTCGAGGTGACCGACACCCATGACCTGCCAGACGAGTTCCGGACCTTCACCTTTCCGGCGCAGCGCTATGTGGTGTTCCGGCATGCGGACCATATCTCGACGCTGCAAAAGACCTATGGCGCGGTGTGGGGGTCGTGGTTCCCGGAGAACAATGTCGACACCAAAAACATGAACGGGTTCTTTGAGCTTTATGGCGTGGAATTCGATCCGATGACCGGCGAGGGCGGGATCGAACTCTGGTTTCCGGTCAGGAAGGGCTGAGCTTGCCTTCGAACTGAAATTGTACCCCCCCGCCTGTGGGCGGGGGTTTGTTTTTGGGGCCTGCGGCTTGTTTTTGCGCGGAACGAGGCGGAAAGTGAAATTCCTTCCAACGAGTCCTTTCCGGTTCCGTCTTGTCCGAAACATCGCCCCGCCCGATCCCTGAGGTTTCACGAACGCAGGACCGGCCAATGCTGGCGATCGGGCTGAAGGTTCTCTCGGTCGGGGTTTTGCTGGCCATGGCCAGCATCTTGAAGGCGCAGCCCGGGTTTCCGCCGGGCGAGATGGTTTTTTTCCGCTCCTTCTTTGCGATCATTCCGCTGATCATCGTTCTGGCCTGGCGGCGCGAACTGGTGGCCGGCATCAAAACCGAGCGGCCGATATCGCATGTGTTGCGCGGGCTGATGGGCGTCGGCGGCATGGGGTTCGGCTTTTTCGCACTGACGCAATTGCCGCTGCCGGAAGCCGTGGCCATCGGCTACGCCATGCCGCTTTTGATCGTGGTGTTCAGCGCGATCTTTTTGAAGGAACGGGTGGGCATCTACCGCTGGAGCGCGGTGCTGGTGGGCATGATCGGCGTGGCGGTGATCATTGCGCCGCGGATCACAATCTTTTCCGGCGGTATCTCCAACATGAGCGGGGCGACGGTGGGCGTTGCCGCGGCGCTGATCAGCGCCTGTTTCGGGGCGACGGCGCAATTGCTGGTGCGCAGGCTGGTGCAGACAGAGCGCTCGGCGACCATCGTGCTTTATTTCTCGATCACGGCGACGGCGATTTCGCTTCTGACCATTCCGTTCGGCTGGGTTTGGCCGAACCCGCTGGAAATGACGATGCTGATCTCGGTGGGGATCCTGGGCGGGATCGGGCAGACGATCATGACCGAGAGCTACCGCTATGCGCCCATGTCGGTGATCGCGCCGTTTGAATATACTTCATTGGTGTTTTCAATCCTGATTGGCTTTTTCATCTTCTCCGAGGTGCCGACCGTGGCCATGATCGTGGGCAGCCTGATCGTGGTGGCCTCGGGCATCTTCATCATCTTCCGCGAACACCGGCTGGGGCTGGAGCGCGGCAAGGCGAAGGCGATCACGCCGAAAATGTAACCCGGCCGGTAGGGGCGGGGATTTCTTGGGGGCTCAGCCGATAGGGTGGGGTCCTCACCTGGGGGGAACGCGTTTCATGGCGGGTGAGGTTTCGGTCTCCGACAAGCCGCTGGTGGGCATCGGGCTCAAGCTCTTGTCGGTTGGTCTGCTGCTGGCCTCGGCCAGCCTGATCAAGGCGGCGGGGCAATTGCCGCCAGGCGAGATGGTGTTCTTCCGCTCGCTGTTTGCCTTCCCGCCGATCCTGTTGTTCCTGTGGTGGCGCGGCGAACTGAGAGTGGGGCTCAAGACGGACCGGCCGTTCTGGCATCTGGGGCGCGGGCTGATGAATGTCGGCGGCATGCTGTTCGGGTTTTTCGCACTGACCGTGCTGCCGCTGCCCGAGGCGGTGGCGATCGGTTTCACCATGCCGCTTTTGACCGTGCTGTTCGGGGCGGTGTTCCTCAAGGAGCAGGTGCGGTTGTTCCGGTGGACGGCGGTGCTGGTGGGGTTCATCGGGGTGGCGGTGATCACTTATCCAAGGCTGACGGTGTTCACCGAAGGGTTCGACAATGTCGATCTGGCCGCCTACGGCGTCATCGCCTCGCTGATCGGGGCGGTGTTCGGGGCGGCGGCAAGCCTTCTGGTGCGGACGATGGTCAAGACCGAGCGCTCCTCGACGATTGTCATTTACGCCTCGATCACCTCGACGCTGGTGGCGCTGAGCACGATTATGTTCGGCTGGGAACCGCTGAGCTGGGAGCAGGCGGTCATGCTGATCCTTGTCGGCGTGTTCGGCGGGATAGGGCAGGTGGTCCTCACCGAGGCCTTCCGCTTTGCTGATGTGAGCGTGGTGGCGCCATTCGATTATGCCTCGCTCATCTTTGCCATTGCCATCGGCTACTTCCTGTTCGGCGACGTGCCGACCGCCCCGATGCTGATCGGCAGCGCGGTGGTGACGGCGGCGGGAATTGCGATCATTCTGCGTGAGCATTGGCTGGGTCTGGAGCGCGGCAAGGCGCGGGCTGTGTCGCCGAAAATTTAGGGGGTGTTCGGTCATTTCTTGTCTCACGGCGCGTACCGTTGCGGCCATGACGGCGCTAGAACCGCGCCTATGGCCTTCACTGCGCCTGCGACGGCGCGGCGAAATTGTTCGCCGGGGTCCTCGGCTTTGCCTCGTCCCGTCCCTTTCTGACGCTGAGATGGGCACCGCATCAACCCCTCCTCCGGCGTCATACTCGGGTCAAGCCCGAGGGTGACGCCCGAAATTTTGGCAACCGAAATCGCCACACGGGAACTCCTGTGGTTTTGCAAGAACAACAGAGCAGGCGCGGGGCGGTGAACACCTCGATCCTAAGTAGTAAAAAGTGAGGCGCACAACGCCCCGCGCAACCGGGATTTGAGAGCTATGACGAACGGGCCGGGGCCCTCCGGAGCCCCGCGGATGCGCCATGCCCCTGATTTGTCCAGTTGCCGGATTCTAGACCGGCCTTCCAGACGGGCATCTGTTCCCCAATGGTCCGGAAAACAGGCGCAACCCATATCAGACGGCTGCGCAGCGTCTTGCACTTGCCCCCTGGCCGAGGGCTACCTGACCGCTTTACCCTGAAACGGGACGACTCCCGCTCCACACCGGTCGATCCCCGCCAATCACTCGTTTGCAACCGTGCTCAAGTGCGGGCACCTGTGAGACAGTATGCGGGACGGTTTGGGGGCGGGGATAAGTTTATTCTGATCTCGTGATGGGATGGGAGAGTGTCCGTGTGGCGTGAGAAAAATGGGCCATTCGTCGAACAGTCTTGACCTTGAAGTGAAACGCGCCTAATAGCCCGCCGCCCTGATGATTGTGCATTCAGTCCAAGTCAAACGTGACGGTGCGCACGAAGGGCAGCACACAGGCCGGGAGGAGACTGTAGCCGGTTGGTGTGTTTTGGCTCTTCGGGGCCATTTTTGTTGGGCGACTTGGCCCGTTTCATTCTGCACTTCAGTTTTTGACTGAACACATGAGGGTCCCCGGTCAGACATGATTTGGGATCAGGAGATTATTGAACATGGCAAGTTTCAGAAATGTGGTTTGTCCGGTGTCGGATCGACGGATTGACCTCAATGCCAGCCGGTTGACCGTGTTGATCTGCACCGCGTTGCTGGTGGTCTTTATCCTGACGGGAAACATGGTGGCCGTGGGTGTTGTCGCGGCGGACTATTTCATTCGGGCGATTGGCCAGGGACGGTTCAGCCCGATCCGCTGGATTTCAGCAAAGGTGCTGGGCGCCTTGAATGTCGCTCCGAAAATGGCTGACGAGGCGCCAAAACTGTTCGCGTCGCGGATCGGCTTCACGTTCGCCGCGCTGGCACTGGTGACCGCGCCTTTCGCGCCGACCGTCAGCCTGACGCTGGCGGGAGTTCTGGCGCTGTTCGCTTTTCTGGACGGGGCGCTCAACTTTTGTGTGGGTTGTCTGACCTATCACTACATTGTCTTTCCCTGGCTCGGAAAACCAAAGCTGGCGAGTTGAACCGGCGACTTTTACATGGGGCGCATCTGGCGCCCCATTTTTTGGCTTGAATGAGGCGCGGACTGTTCCCAGATGGACCTGTGACGCGACCTTTCGAAAATGCCGAACTGGAGAATGCATTTGGCCCGCCCGCCGGAACCTGTTGACGGGAAGAATGCCACGGAGGCGGAGGAGCGGCTGAAACGGCTCAACCAGCGGTTCCGCAGCGTGTCGTTGCGACTGGACGGCAGCGCGCGGCGGAACGGGGGCTGGGGGCTGACAGGGTTTGAGCTGGTGATTTTGTTGGGGCTGATTGGGTTTGTTGGCTGGGCGGCTTTGCAGGTGGTTTGAGGCGCACGACACAATGCCATTGGCCATTCAGCGGGAGAAGAACCTCAAGCGATATAAGCGTGCCTGGAAAGTGGCGCTGATTAAAGCAGTGAATCCGGCTTGGGATGACCTCTGGTTCACCATCATCAAATGAACGTCTGATCGCGAGGCGGGTTCATCATGGACCCTCGGGTCAAGCCCGAGGGTGACGCGGAGTGTGTGGTGGCCATTGATACCAAACCTTCGTCTTTCGAGTTCCGCGTTCGCGTGACAAGATCTAGCATCAAGTTGAGAATTCGCGTGAAGTGGAACGGGTTTCACGCATGTAGGGCCTGAGATGGTCGAGGGCTTTTATTGTTTGACTTGCTACACTTTCGTTAAGCTCGACGTATAGCTTCAAATTGGTGTCAGTCGCTTCAAGCTCGACATATCGACGATCATTCTGAAGTTTCTCGATCTTCGCTCCAGCAAGCAACAAGTTTTCGGTGTGGTGGGGGAAAACGCCATAAGTTTCAACGAGTACTCTCACCGTGTCAGCATCAAATAATTGAACTTCGCTTACAAGTTTCTTCCAAACTGTAACGCTGTGCTCAAGATCAGGTCCGATCAGCATCCCACCTTTGGGATTCTCAGCCATTTTGGAGTTTCGCAGCAATGATTCGCGAATTGAATCCAGTTCTCCATATAGTGCCGCCGCAATCCCAGCCATGTTCTGTCGGCGCAGTCGTTCATCACGTCTGCGGTTTAGGTACCCATTGAACAAAGCTCCCAGCAATAGCGCAATAAGGCCAATGGCAGGCCCAATGACGCTGCCGACAAAACTGGCTTGTGTTGGCGTCAGGTCATTCAGCCACTCCAACATCCTCACCCCCGCCTCACAAAACTCTCCAACACCTTCTTTCGCCCCACTGAGGCGAAGTCGATGGTGAGTTTGTTGCCCTCGACATGCGCCACGGTGCCCTCGCCGAACTTGAGGTGGAGGACTGTCTGGCCGACGGTGTAGCGGGAGCCCATGCCTTCGGGGTCTACGGAGCGGGCGACGAGTTCGCCTTCTATGGTCTGGGGGCCGCGGGATTTTCTTTCGGCGGCCTGGCGTTGGGCGCGTTTCCAGCCGGGGGTTTCGTAGACGTTTTCGAACGGGTCACTGGTGTCGAAGCGGGAGGCGGTTTGGCGGCCGCCGTAATTGTAGCCGCCGTAGGAGGAGCCGGTGTCGGCGACCTCGACGGCCTCGGTGGGGAGTTCGTCGAGGAAGCGGGAGGGGATCGCTGATTGCCAGAGGCCGCGGATGCGGCGGTTCTGGGCGACCGAGAGGTGGGCGCGTTTTTTGGCTCTTGTGATGCCGACATAGGCGAGGCGGCGTTCTTCCTCGAGGCCGGCGCGGCCTGATTCATCGAGGGCGCGCTGGTGGGGGAAGAGGCCTTCTTCCCAGCCGGGCAAAAAGACCGTGTCGAATTCCAGCCCCTTGGCGGAATGGAGCGTCATGATGGAGACGGCTTCGCCACTGTCGCCGCTGTCGCGATCCATGACCAGCGAGACGTGCTCGAGGAAGCCGCCCATGGTCTCGAATTCGGACATGGAATGGATGAGTTCCTTGAGGTTTTCGAGGCGGCCGGGTGCGTCGGCGCTTTTGTCGTTCTGCCACATTGCCGTGTAGCCGCTCTCGTCGAGGATCTGCTCGGCCAGTTCGTGGTGGGCGACGGTGCGGGACAACTCGGCCCAGCGGTCGATATCGGCGACGAAGGCGCGGATGGTGGAGCGCTGCTTGGGTTTCAGGTCCTCGGTCTCGACCATCAGGCGGCAGGTGGAGAGCATGGGGCGGTTGAGGCCGCGGGCGGCATCGTGGATGGCCTTGATGGTGGTGTCGCCGAGGCCGCGTTTGGGGACGTTGATGATGCGCTCGAAGGCGAGATCGTCGGCGGGCTGGTTGACGAGGCGGAAATAGGCGAGGGCGTCGCGGATTTCGCGGCGTTCGTAAAAGCGCGGGCCGCCGATGACACGGTAATTGACGCCGAGGGTGATGAAGCGCTCTTCGAATTCGCGCATCTGGAAGGAGGCGCGGACGAGGATGGCCATCGTGTCGAGGCTTTCGCCGCGGCGCTGGAGCTGTTCGATTTCCTCGCCGACGGTGCGGGCTTCTTCCTCGCTGTCCCAGACGGAGATCAGCGAGAGCTTGTCGCCTTCCTCGCCGACATCTGTCTGCAGCGTCTTGCCGAGGCGATCCTCATTGTGGGCGATGAGGTGGGAGGCGGCGCGCAGGATGTTGGAGGTGGAGCGGTAATTGCGCTCCAGCTTGATGACCTTGGCGCCGGGGAAATCCTTTTCGAAGCGCAGGATGTTGTCGACCTCGGCACCGCGCCAGCCGTAGATGGACTGGTCGTCGTCGCCGACCACGCAGACATTGGCTTCTGCGGCGGGCTTACCCTGGGCGAGCAGGCGCAGCCAGAGGTATTGGGCGACATTACTGTCCTGATATTCATCGACGAGGATATATTTGAAGCGCTTGTGATAGTCGGCGAGCACGTCGGGCTGTTCGCGGAACAGGCGGATGTTTTCGAGCAGCAGATCGCCGAAATCGGCGGCGTTGAGGACCTTCAGGCGGGCCTGATACTGGGCATAAATCTTGTCGGCGCGGCCATTGGCGAACATGCCGGCTTCGGCAGGGCCGATGTTTTTCGGCAAGAGGCCGCGGTTTTTCCAGCCATCGAGCATGTGCGCGAACTGTTTGGCCGGCCAGCGCTTTTCGTCGATGTTCTCGGCGGCAAGGATCTGCTTGATGAGGCGGATCTGGTCGTCGGTATCGAGGATGGTGAAATCGGACTTCAGGCCGACAAGTTCGGCGTGACGGCGCAGGATGCGGGCGCCGATGGAGTGGAAGGTGCCCAGCCACTGCATGCCCTCGACGGTGGAGCCAACGACCTGGCCGATGCGCTCCTTCATCTCGCGGGCGGCCTTGTTGGTGAAGGTGACGGCGAGGATTTCAGAGCCGCGGGCGCGGCGAGTGGCCATGATGTGGCCGATGCGGATGGTCAGCACGCGGGTTTTGCCGGTGCCGGCGCCGGCGAGCACGAGCACCGGGCCTTCCGTGGTTTCAACCGCTTCGCGCTGCTCGGGATTCAGCCCGTCAAGATAGGACGGAGCCTTCGGGCGCAACTGGCCCGTGATGGCACCGGGGGTCCTTGGGGCTTCGGGGGCGGGGGCTGAACTCATGAAGGCTTTCTTGTTTGGTCGCTTTGCCGAACCGGAAAACCGGTTGCCACTTTTCCTGGCAAAGCTCCCGCGGGAATCACTTTTTGTTCTCGCGCGCAATATAGGGACGCGGGGGCGGAACGTCCATGAATTCCGCCGGTTTTGTTGATTGTCACAAACTGTCACACGAGCTTGGCAGAACTGTCACAGGACTCTCCTAAAGCCGCTGCCGGACAATTGTGTCTGGAGGCAAGCAAATGAAATCGACCAAGAGCCTGGCCGTGCTGATCGGCCTGTTGATGGCGGGGAGCGCCGTGCCGGCGCTGGCCCAGAGCCATTTCAACCGTATAGCGAGTTTTCCGGTGACGCTGAACGCACCGGACGCTGAGGAAACTTCATCCGAGATCATCACCGCCAGCGATGACGGGATGGTGCTGATCTATTCCGACAGCCCGGGGGGCGGGATCGGGTTCATCGACATCACCGATCCTGCAGCGCCGCAAGCTGCAGGTTATCTGGTGCTTGATGGAGAGCCAACTTCGGTGGTGGCGTCGGGTGCATTTGTGTTTGCCGGGGTCAACACGTCGGAAGACTATGTGAACACGTCGGGCAATCTGGCGGTGATCTCGCTGGAGACGCAGCAGGTGGTTTCGTCCTGTGACCTGGGCGGGCAGCCGGATTCTGTGGCCAAGGCCAGGGACGGCTCGATGATCGCAGTGGCGATCGAAAACGAACGCGACGAGGACCTGAATGACGGGGTTATCCCGCAGGCGCCGGCCGGTTTCGTGGTGGTGCTGGATGTGACGGCCGATGGTGTCGATTGCACCAACCAGCGGGTGATTGATGTCGCGGGCCTGGCTGATATCGCCGGGCAAGATCCCGAACCGGAGTTCGTTGATTTCAACGAAGCCGGTGAGCTGGTGCTGACCATGCAGGAGAACAATTACATCGTCCTGATGGATGCGGCGTCGGGTGAGGTGACGGGGCACTTCTCCGCTGGTGCCGTTGATCTGACGGGTATCGATACCGAGGAAGATGGACGTTTCGACTTTACGGGCCATGCTGACGCTGTGGTGCGGGAGCCGGACGCCGTGAAGTGGCTGGACAATGACCGGTTCGTGACCGCCAACGAGGGCGATTACGAAGGCGGATCGCGCGGGTTCTCGATCTTTTCGCGGGACGGCGCGGTGCTGTTCGACAGCGGCAACTCGGTCGACATGATCGCCGCGTCGCTCGGCCATTATCCGGAAGGACGGTCGGATGCCAAAGGCTCCGAACCGGAAGGGATGGAGATCGCCACGTTTGGTGACGACACCTATTTCTTCCTGCTGCTGGAACGGGCGTCACTTGTGCTGGTCTACAAGGATACCGGTGGTGAGCCCGAGTATGTGCAGGCGCTGCCGTCGGGCATCGGGCCGGAAGGGGGCGTTGCCATTCCGTCGCGCAACCTGTTCGTGACCGCGAACGAGACAGACTTGCGTGCTGATGGTCTGGCCGGGTCACATGTCATGCTGTTTGAACTGCAAGACGCGGCGCCTGCCTATCCGACACTTGTTGCAGACATGGACGGTGATCAGCCGCGGGCCTGGGTTGCCTTGTCCGGCATGGTGGCCGACGACGAACAGCCGGGCATTCTTTACGGTGTCAACGACAGCTTCATGGGCATGCAGCCGATGATCATGACCATTGATGCCACGTCTGCACCGGCACGTATCACCGACACGGTGACCGTGACCCGCGGAGGCGCTCCGGCGCAATTGCTTGATCTGGAAGGCATCACAACTGACGGAGAGGGCGGCTTCTGGCTGGCGTCTGAAGGCCGAACCGACCGGGTGATTCCGCATGCGCTTTACCACGTGAACGCCGATGGCGAGATCGAGGAAGAGATTGGCTTTCCACCGGCGCTGATGGACAATGAAATCCGCTTTGGATCGGAAGGTGTTACACGCGTCGGTGAAGGCGATGATTCAGTTCTTTGGATCGCCATTCAGCGTGAATGGCGCGACGACCCCGCCAACCACGTCAAGCTGGTGAGTTACCAGCCCTCGACAGGCGAGTGGGGTGCCGTGCTCTATCCGAAGGCGGAGCCCGACACCGGCTGGGTCGGTTTGAGTGAGATCACCGCCCACGGCGACTATGTCTATATCGTTGAGCGCGACAACCAGATCGCCGGAAACGCGGTGCTGAAACACCTTTATCGCGTACCGCTGGCCGAAATGTTGCCGGCTGAACTGGGCGGCGAACTGCGGGTTGTCTCCAAGGAACTGGTGCGTGACCTGTTGCCGGATCTGGCGTCGTTCAACGGCTATGTGGTCGACAAGATCGAAGGGTTTGCCATCGATGCGAACGGCGAAGGCTTCGTTTCCACCGACAATGACGGTGTGGACGACAGTTCAGGCGAGACGTTCTTCTGGTCAATCGGGACGATGTGACCAGAAGAACGAAGGTCTTGATAGCCGGGCTGTCGAACCGCGAAACCGCTACGCACTTTCGCTGACAGCCCTCTGCCTTCTGGCCCACTGGGACGATGTGATAGGGCTTTCTAAGGAAGGCAACTGAGCCGGGCAGAGATGCCCGGCTTTATTTTTGCGCGCTTCTGATGTTCTGACCCAGGACCAGGGCCATCAAAATGCCGTTGACCACGGTGAAGGCGATGATCATCCAGATGGTGCTCTGATCGCCCCAGATGACATCCGCGAGCATCATCGCGTACGCCCAGGCGAGGGCATGCAGGATGAGGTAGGCGCCGTTGCGGGAGACTTCCGCCCGGGTGAGACTTCGGCCCTTGCGGAAAGGCAGGACGCCAGTGCGCGAGATGAACATCTGGTTGGCAAAGACCAGCGCCAGAACAACAAGCACGAAAACCGGGGCGACCACTTTCAACTGGTCGTCGGTCAAGGGGGCGATGAGCCAGAGCGCGGCATAGACGAAGCCGGCAAATACCATGACCCGGCCGGACCAGCGATCAGCGGCAAGCTGGCGCGCGGCAACATCGAGCTGTTCGTCGAGGGGCCGGGCGAATTTGGGGAAGTAGTTACCGAAGAGGCTGAGCATCAGCCCCAGGATGACATTGGCGGCATGGACTGCTGTCGGATTGTCGATCATGCCGGTCTTTTTGCCGATGGCGACGGCGAACAGGGCGGCCACAAAGACGACAATGCCGAGGCTGACAGAAATCTCCGGGTGCAGGACTTTTCTGGTTTCACTCATGGCTTGATTTCCTGTTTGCTGGCGTCCGGTTCGGCTTCGGCCCTGTCCAGGTGCAGGCCGAAAGCCTGGGCAAAGGAGAGGAGTGCGTCTTCGAGCACAGACAATTGCAGCTGGTAGACGACGGACTTGCCGTGCTTCTCCGAGGTGACGAGACCGGCTTCACGCAAGATGGCGAAATGGGCCGACATGGTCGGTTTGGAGACGTTGAATTGATCCGCAATGTCGCCGGCAGTCATCGGGCGCGCGCGCAGCAGTTCCAGCACGCGGCGTCGGGTGGGATCAGACAGGGCCTTGAATATACTGCTCATGCGTAGACATTTAGCTAAGCATCGAAATGTTAGCAAGCGAAAGTTGCGCCGCCTTGGCACGGTGGGTCGCGGGCAGGGACTTTCCTAGAAGTCGAAAAGCTCTTCAAACAGGTCGAAGGCCGAGTTCTTCTTGCGCCGTTTGCCCTTGTAGCGTTCACGCTCGCGATAATCGTCGTCATCCCAATCATCATCACGATCGCGGCGGCGGCGATCATCAGGGTGATATTGCGCGCGCGGATCCGGATGTGAGGGATACGGTGGCGGTGGTGGCGCATAGTGGGCCGGATCGGGACGGGGATCCGGCTGGCGCGGAGGCGGCGGCTGTTGATAGTCGCGCGGATCGGGCTCCGTGACGATCGTGTCGCGCCGAATGATCTTGTCCAGTTCGCCGCGGTCGAGCCAGACGCCGCGGCACTTGGGGCAATAGTCGATTTCGACCCCCAGGCGTTCAGTCAGGACAAGATTTTCACCGTCAACGGGACATTTCATTCGGCGGGTCTCCTCGTGTTCGCGCGCTGGATGGATTTAGGTGCTCGGTCGGCATCTGCAAGGTTGGTGCGGGTGAAAAAGACCGTTGAAAGGATCTTTCCGGGATACGATGGCGCCTGTTCGTGTCACTGCCGGCTTCCGTTCGGCGTGCCGAACAGAGTTGCACACATACAAACTAGTTGGTATGCGTGATAATGGAGTGGTGTTGAGAAAAGTGTTGAGGGAAGTGTCGCGGGAGGTGTCGCGGGAGGTGTCGCGGGAAGTGTCGCGGGAGGTGTCGCGGGAAGTGTCGCGGGAGGTGTCGCGGGAGGTGCTGAGGGAGGTGTCGCGGGAGGTGTTGAGGGAGGTGTTGAGGGAGGAGTTCGGGAAGGAGTTCGGGCACGAGTTCGGGAACGAGTTAAGGAAGGAGTTCAGGGAGGTGTTTGGGTAAGGGGGCGCGGGAGCAATGGTGCAGACGTTGGGATGGGAAAGCGGACGAGACCGATGGGCGAGCGACGGGAGTTGGCCGCTAGTTGAGAAGGTGGAAGAGAGGGAAGGGAAGAACAGGGCGCGAGGGAGTGTCGGACAAAGTAGTAGTGGATTGGGGGAACGGTGGGCCGGTGGGCGAGGCGGACGTAGGAAGCTAGCGGGCCGGGGGAACAAGAGAGCGGGTAGACAGCCTGGTGAAGGTGAGCCGCTGACGAATACGGACCGAGCGTTGTGCCTGATGCCGGCGGTCGCTCCTGGAACAGGTTTCCGGGGACCTGGCCGGATTGGGAAGCAGGCGGACGCCCTGAGGTTGAAGGGTCTGGGTCCCGGTGGGGCAGGTTGGTGCGCTCCCAAGGATTATTGGAACGAGAAGGAGGATGAAGATGGCACGCAAGGGCAGTGGCGAGAAAACGCGGGGCAAGTTGCTGAATGCGGCGATCGATCTGGTGCGGATCGAGGGTTATTCGGCGATGCGGGTGGAGGATGTCTGCGCGCGGGCCGGTGTGAGCAAGGGCGCGTTCTTCCATCACTTTTTAGGCAAGGAGGACCTGGCCGCACAGGCGGCGGATCGCTGGCGGGTGAATGCGAATGCGCTATTTGCGGGAGCGGAATTCCATGAGGCGGAAACGCCGCTGGGGCGGTTGCTGGCCTATGTGGAGATGCGCAAGGCGCTGCTGAGCGGCGAGGTTTATGAATATTGCTGCTATGCGGGGACGCTGGTGCACGACACCTATGACAGTTTGCCGGAACTGGCGGCAGGGGGGGCGCAGGCGATCGACGAGCATGCAGCTTCGCTGGAGGTGGATATCGCGGCGGCAGCGGATGCGGCGGGCCTGCGCGATTTCGATGCCAGGGGGCTGGCGCGCTACACGCAGGTGGTGGTGCAAGGTGCGCTGACGCTGGCCAAGGCTGAAGGCGGGAATGCGACCGCGCTTAAGGCATTCGATCATCTCAAGACTTATCTGGAACTGCTGTTCGGGCCGGGTTCACGGCTGGCAAACTGATTCAATTCTCGGGAGGAAGTGGTTTGAAACTCTATTATTCTCACAATCTCAATCCGCGCCTGTGCGTGGCGGCGGCGCGCTATCTGGAGGCGCCGGTGACCTATCAACGGGCATCGCCCGCCGACCCGGCCAACCGGGCTGAATTTGAACCGCTGAACCCGAATTGCATGGTGCCGATCCTTCAGTTTGCGGACGGGTCGACGCTTTGGGAGACCGACGCGATTGTGTGCCGGCTGGCGGCGGAGGTCGGGTCGGATTTCTGGCGGATAGGTGCCGATCAGCCAGAGATGATCCGCTGGATCAGCTGGAGCACGATGCACCTGACGCGGGCCGGGGACTTTTTCTATTTCCACCGGCTGGTGCGGCCCCTGTGGGACCCGGTGGATCCGCCGCAGGAGGACTTTGACGAGCAGATGGGAGATTTCCGGCGATTTGCCGGAATTCTCGACAAGGTGCTGGCCGACGGGCGTGAATGGCTCGTGGGCGACACGGTGTCCTATGCCGACTTCCGGGTTGGTACGGTTTATCCGTTTGCAGACAAGGCGGGATTGCCGCTGGACGAATATTCCAACGTGGCGCGCCACGTAGACCGACTGAACCGGATCGACGTCTGGCGTGACCCGTTTGCGGGGCTGGACTAGGCGGCTCGTTCTGCGGTTTCGGCGCGCAGGAGCATGCCGAAGAGGTCGCGGGGTTCGTCGGGGTCGGCGAGCAGGTCGAGGTTTTCAAAGTATGGCGACCTTTCAAGCTGGTCGCGCAGGAAGCGGAGAGCTGAAAAGTCCTCGGTGGCGAAGCCGACGCTGTCGAACAGGGTGATCTCGGTGTCGCTGGCGCGGCCTTCGGCCCTGCCGGTCATGACCTGCCAGAGTTCGGTGACCGGGTAGTCTTCCGGCAATTGCTGGATCTCGCCCTCGATGCGGGTCTGGGGCGGATACTCAACGAATATGCTGGCGCGTTTCAGGATGTCGGCATGTAGTTCGGTCTTGCCGGGGCAATCGCCGCCGACGGCGTTGATGTGCTGGCCGGCACCAACCATGTTGTCGTTGAGGATGGTGGCGCGCTGCTTGTCGGCGGTGGCGGTGGTGATGATGTCAGCGCCGAGGACAGCATCTTGAGCGGAGGCGCACTTTTCGATCTCGAAGCCGAAACGGGCGAGGTTTTGGGCACAACGGTCGGTGGCGGACGCGTCGATGTCACAAAGGCGCAGGCGATCGACGCCGAGGATGGCGCGGAAGGCCATGGCCTGGAACTCGGACTGGGCGCCGTTGCCGATGATGGCCATGGTTTTTGCGTGTTTGGGCGCGAGATATTTGGCAACCACCGCGGAGGTGGCAGCGGTACGCAAGGCGGTGAGAATGGTCATTTCGGACATGAGGACCGGATAGCCGCTGTCGACCTCGGCGAGGACGCCGAAAGCGGTGACGGTCTGCAGGCCTGTGCGGGTGTTGCGCGGATGGCCGTTGACGTACTTGAAGCCGTAGAGCTGGCCGTCGCTGGTGGGCATGAGCTCGATGACGCCCTCTTTGGAATGGGAGGCGACGCGCGGGGTCTTGTCGAACAGTTCCCAGCGTTTGAAGTCTTCTTCGATATAGGCGGCGAGGCCAGTGAGGAAGGGTTCGATGCCGATCGCATTGACCAGCTTCATCATGTTCTCGACGCTGACGAAGGGGACGAGATTCAGATTTTCGGTCATCGGAATGCTCCTGGTTTGATTAGTGATACGACCGTGTCGGGCGGTCCATGATGCGGCGGCCCATGAGCGAGGCGGTGAGGTCGACCATCAGGGAAGCGGTGCGGCCGCGTTCGTCGAGGAACGGGTTGAGTTCGACCAGGTCGAGGCTGGTGACCAGTTCGCTGTCGGATAGCATTTCCATGGTCAGGTGGGCTTCGCGCAGGGTGGCGCCGCCGGGAACCGTGGTGCCGACAGCGGGGGCGATGGTGGGTTCGAGGAAATCGACATCAAGGCTGACGTGCAACATGCCATTGGCTCCCTCGACGCGTTGCAGGAAGGCGCGGAGCAGGGGGGCGATGCCATGTTCGTCAATCTGGCGCATGTCATGGGTAGTGACCCCGGCGCGGGTGAGCGCTTCGCGTTCGGCGGGGTCGACGCTTCTGAGGCCGAGGGTGCAGACGTTTTTGGGATCAACCGCGGCTGTGAGCGGCGGATAAGCGTCGAAACCGGAGAGGCCGCAGGCGTAGGCCAGCGGGGTGCCGTGCAGGTGGCCGGAGGTCGTTGTGTCGAGCGTATGGAAATCCGGGTGAGCGTCGAGCCAGAGCACGAAGAGCGGGCGCTTTGCAGCGGCAGCGCGGCGGGCCATGGCGGAGACGGTGCCGGCGCTGAGGGCGTGGTCGCCGCCGAGGAAAATGGGCATGGAATCCGGCGCGGCCGATTCAGCGGCGTCGGCGATGGAGCGGGTCCAGGCGGCAACTTCGGGCAGAAGTTTCAGCGCCTTGTTGGCATGGCTGACGGGGGTTGTGGCGCGCGGGGTGACATTGCCGAGGTCTGTGACCTCGTGGCCCAGATCGGTGAGGGCGCGGGCGATGCCGGCGGTGCGATAGGCACTGGGGCCCATTTCGCAGCCCATGCGGCCGGCGCCATCCTGCAGGGGGATGCCCAGAAGTGTGCATTGCATGTCCGGTCTCCGGGGTCAGCTGAATCAGTGTGACGGGAGAGGAACATGGCGGAATGTCAGTTTGAACCATGAGAATTGTCAAATTGACCGAAATTGCTTAGCATAGTGACAGAAATAGCGGACAGAATGGCTGATATGGACGAACTCGATGAGAGGTTGGTGACGCTGTTGCGGCAGGACGGGCGGCGGGCGATCTCCGATCTGGCGCTGGAATTGGGTGTGGCGCGGGCGACGGTGAAGATGCGCATGGAGCGGCTGGAGCAGCGCGGCGACATTCTCGGCTACACGGTGATATTGCGCGCGGATGCAGTGGAGGCCCCGGTGCGGGGGCTGACCATGATCGAAATCGAGGGGCATGTCACCGAGCGGGTGATCAAGGCGCTGGGCGGGCTCGCCGAGGTTTCGGCCATCCACACGACCAACGGGCGCTGGGACCTGGTGGTCGAAGTGGCGACGGGCACGCTGACGGACCTTGATGCGGTGCTGGGGCGGATCCGGCGGATTCCCGGAATCGCCAATTCGGAGACCAGCCTGTTGCTGGCAACACCGCGGAGCACGCGGGCGAAGCTTTGAGTCTGGCAGGTTCACTCAGAAAAAGGCGGCCGGGCCCACTTGCTCGGCGACCAACGCGGCCCGATTATGCGGTTTCGCAAAATCCCGGGCGACACGATGCGCCTCTGCAAAGGAACACATCGCCATGACGGTGCAGGCCAAGATTGATGCTTACTTCGCCGGCCAACGGGAAGGCAAGCGCAACGACATGCTGGCGCTTCACACCTTGATTCTCGGCCTCATGCCGAACTGCCGACTTTGGTTTCTCGACGGCAAGGACGGCGAGAAGACTGTGTCAAATCCCAACGTTGGTTATGGCGAGCGGACGATAAACTACGCGGACGGCACCAGCCGTGAGTTTTACCAGATCGGACTGAGCGCCAATACGGCGGGGATATCCGTCTACATCATGGGGATCGATGACCGAACCTATCTGCCACGGACTTTCGGCGAAAAGATAGGAAAAGCCAACGTTACCGGATACTGCATCAAGTTCACAAAAGCGCACGACATTGATCTCGAGGTGCTCGCGGAAGCGGTTCGCGCAGGGCTGCAAAGCCCCTGACTAGACTGCGTCGGAATGACGGCCAGTGTGCCGTGTGCTGAACGGCAGAGGGCGCTATGAGACGTCCAGACGTTCCAGCTTGCCCTTCTTTTTGACCAGGTTCTTGTAGTCCCACTGGACGGTGCGGGCTTCGGTCAGCCAGCGTTCAAGGTCGTCCTTGTTGATTTCGGCGGGGGAGGTATAGCGCTTTTCGGCGGCTTTAAACGTGCCCTCCTTTTCCAGGCCCGGGGCGCGGAAGGACTGGCCGCTCCAGAACAGCAGACGGACGCAGTTTTTGAGGCGGGAGTAGCCCACGATCGGGTTCCCATCGAGGAACCAGACCGGATGGGCGTGCCAGATCTTGTTCTCGGCATTGGGCAGGTGGCGGTTGATCTCGGCGCGCAGGGTGTCGCAAACCTGCCGATAAATGTCGTCGAGGGCTTCGTGATACTGGTCGACGGTTTCGTATTTCATCTTTTCACCCTTCAAATTGCCCGCCTGGTCACACTCGCGCGGCATCGCTCCAGCGGAAATAGCGCAGGGCGAGGAACAGGCCAATGGCCAACCAGACGCTGATGCCGATGACGTCGGGCCAGAGCTGGGCGAGGGAGGCGCCCTCGTTGGCGATCTCGCGCAGGGCGTGGGCGACGAAACTCAGCGGCAGGAGACCGGAAATGGTGGCCAGCCAGCCGGGGACGGCGTCGATGGGGAAGAAGACGGCGGACAGGAACATCTGCGGGAAGATCACCAGGTTGCCGATCAGGATGATGGCGTTCTGGGTGCTGGCGATGCCGCCAAGCGCGAAACCGATCGACAGGAACATGATGGACCCGAAGATGATGAACCCGGCGAAAAGCAGCGGGTTGCCGAGAAGGGTCGCATCGAAGAACAGCATGGCGATGCCGAGCAGCAGCGCCAGCTGAACGAGGATAGTGATCAGCCGCATAAGAATCAGCGAGGAGATGAAATTCAATGGCTCGAGCGGAGTGACGAAGAGGCGTTTGAGGATTCCCTTGCGCTTGTATTCGACGATGTTGAAGCCCGATCCGGTGATGGCCAGTTGCATGAGCACGAAGGCCAGAAGGCCGGGGACAAGGAAATTGATGTAGCTGAAGCTGCGGCCGCGCACTTCGTGCGGCTGCATGTCGAACATGGGCTCGGTGCCGCGCAGGCTGCGCTCGAGGCGCGTGAGCGAGGTTTCGATTGTGGTCATGGCCTGATAGGCGCCAAAGGCACGCTGGGCGTCTGATACGTTGAAGAGAACATCGACCGGCTGGCTGGTGGCGGTATCGGGCGCTTCGGGAGGTAGCTGGAGGGCGAGAATGACTTCGCCGTCTTCGAGAGCGGCGTGAATTTCGTCCTCGGTTCCCGTGGTCACCTCGATCAGCGGGTCCTGTTGCAAGGCTTCGAGCACGGTGGTGTCGGCACCCTCGGTGAGGATGACGCCGACATTGGTGGTGCCATCGCCTTCGAAGTTCATGAAGCCGAAGGCGAACATCAGCATCAGCGGGAAGAACAGGGACAGGAACAGGGACTGTCGGTCGCGCGTATACATGCGCAACTGGGCCAGGGTGAGGGTGAGAATGGTCTGCATTTCTATTCCCTCAGTTCCTTGCCGGTGAGCACCAGGAACACGTCCTCGAGCGTGCCGGACTGGCGTTGCACGGGCGGTTCGGGGGCATGGGTCGCGATCAGCGCATCAGGGGTGTCGAGGGCGATGATCCTGCCGCTCTCCATGATGGCGATGCGATCGCAAAGCGCCTCGGCCTCGTCCATGTAATGCGTTGTCAGAACAATGGTCTTGCCGCGCGCGTGGATGTTTCGAATCAACTCCCAAAGGTTGTGACGGGCCTGCGGGTCAAGACCGGTGGTGGGCTCGTCGAGGAACAGGACCTCCGGGTCGTTGACCAGAGCCAGGGCAACCGAAAAGCGCTGCTTCTGGCCGCCGGAAAGATGCTTGGTGTAGGCGCTGGCCTTTTCTTCGAGGCGCACCAGTTTGAGCAACTCGTCGGGCGAGATGCTGCGGTGATAGAGCGTGCCGAACAGGCGAAGCAGTTCGGACAGGTTCAGGTGATCGAAATACTCGCTTTCCTGAAGCTGCACGCCGATGCGCTGTTTGACGCCGACCGGGTCGTTCGCGACATCAAGGCCGCCGACGTGAACGGAACCGCCATCAGCGCGGGTGAGCCCTTCAATGATTTCGAGCGTCGTGGTCTTGCCGGCACCATTCGGGCCGAGAATGCCGAAGATTTCGCCCTTCTCGATGGAGAAGGAGATGGCGTCCACAACAGTGAGAATCTCCCCGGAGTTGCCGGGCGCCGGGTAGCGCTTGGTGAGTTGATTGACGTCAACGATGGCCATGCGTCCCCCTCGGGCTTTGGCGTGCCGTTTAGTTCAGGTGTGCGTGTAGGCCGAATATTCAAGGCTTGGCAATGGATTAAACGTGTTCTTCGCGGCTCTGGTCGACGAGGGCCTTGTTGAAATTGGAGAGGGCGTCGACGTGATAGACCCAGCCAACGGGCGTTCTGTCGCTGGCGGTGACGACCATGAGGCGCGGCCGGTCGGTGTTGGAAAAGTTCTTGAGTGCGGTCTCGAGCGTATCATTGTCCTTGAGCCAGACCGGGCGTTCGACGGGGTCGAAGACGGGCGGTTCGCTGTCCTCGGGGAAGGGTTTCATGATGTCGCGGACGCGGATCTGCCGGGCCAGATGGGTGTGCGGGCCGTCCTCGAGCATGACGCCACGGGTGTAAAGCTGCCAGTAGAAATAGGAGCGGCCCATGGCCGTCTGGCTGAGGCCGGTGGCGATGGAAGTGGTGAACAGGAGGGCGATGGAAAAGGCGAAGCCGCCGGTCAGTTCGAAGATCATGACCGCTGTGGAGATGGGCGCGCCGAGCACGGCGGCGGCGACGGCGCCCATGCCGATGATGGCGTAGAGACCCTCCGACGAGGCCATTTCGGGGAATACCGAGGCGGCCATGAGACCGAAGGCGCCGCCGGTCATGGCGCCGAGATAAAGGCTGGGCGAAAAGACACCACCGCCCATGCGTGAGCCGAGGGTGATGGCGGTGGCGACCGTTTTGGCGACGATCAGCGCCAACATGAGCCACAGGCTCATGGTGCCGGAAAGGGCAGCGTCTGTGGCCTCGTAGCCGACACCGAGAACCTGGGGGAACATCAGGGCGATGATGCCGACCAGAAAGCCGCCGAGCATGGGGCGGAACCAGGTGGGCAGATAGGTGCGGCGGTTGACCCAGTCAGAGCCGATGAGCGCCGCCTGGAAGAGGATGGCAACGGCAGCGCAGGTGACGCCGAGCAGCATGAAGGCGGGGAATTCGAGATAAGAGGTGATCTGAAAATCGGGAATGTCAAAGGCCGGGGCTTCACCGAACCAGATGCGGGAGATGACGGCGGCCACCACGGCGGCGATGACCAGCGGCACGAATGCCGTCATGGAGAAGTGGCCGAGGATCACTTCGTGGGCAAACAGCACGCCGGCGATGGGGGCGTTGAAGGACGCCGCGATGGCGGCGGCAACGCCGCAGGCGAGCATGGAGCGGCGGGCCGAGGGCGGCAATTCGAAGTAACGGAACAGGGCCTTCGCGACGGCGGCGGCGTAGTAGACGACGGGCCCTTCGCGGCCGGCACTGCCGCCTGATCCGAGGGTGATGGCCGAGATGAGCGTGCCGACAGTGGCGTTGCGCAGGGAGATGTTGGCAATGTTGCGAGCGCGGGCGTCGATGACATCGGCAACACCGCCGGCGCGGCCTGCCGGACCCCACCACATGAGGATGAGCCCAACGATCAGGCCGCCGGTGGTGGGCGCCAGAAGCGGCATGAACCAGGGCAATTCGCTCAGCCGGTCGAGAAATATTTCGGACTGTGTGCCGGTCCACAGCCACTGGATGAGGCCGATGGCATGGCGGAAGATGACCGCCACAATTGCGCCGGCGAGGCCTGCCAGTACGGCGAGCGCCCAGAGCTTGGGCTTCTGCAGGGCCAGGAAGCTGTTCACATTGGGGCGCACCCAACGGTAGACAACCTGGTAGATCTGCTTGAGGCCAGCGAGGCCGGGCGCCATGCGTTTGTTCCGTTCGCAAGTCTGTTTCTTCCAGTGATAGGCAAGCCGACGCCGCGGGGCAAGGTTGCCGCGGCCCCTTGGACAGCAAGGTGAATGGTCCGGCATAAGTGGGAAATGGCGGTTCACAGGCTTTGCCGAATTGGGATAGCTTGACCGCAAACACAAGGGATTCGAAGCGCCTTGCTCAACCGGCTCTACATTGTCGTCGGCGTGCTGGCCATTCTGGTGCTGGCGGGCGGCTTCCTGATCCCGCAGTTCATCGACTGGGGGTCCTACCGCGAGCGGATCGAGGAGATCGCGGAGACCAACCTCGGTGCCGACGTCACCATTGACGGCGACCTCGATTTCACACTGTTGCCGCAACCCGAAATGCGGTTTGGCCGGGCGGTTGTGGGACCGCTGGAACAGCCGGTGATGGAAATCGGCGGGGTGGTTGCGCAGTTCTCGCTGATGGATTTCCTGCGCGACCAGTTTGTCATCACTTCGCTGCAAGTGGATGATCCGGTGGTTTATCTGGCGCTGGACGAGCAGGGGCAGTTCGATTTGCCGATCGAGTTGCCGGAGGATTTCACCACATCGAACATTTCGATTGCCGCGGCGGACATTACCGGCGGGTCGGTGCGGTTTGCGGATGCGCGGACGGACGAGGAATGGCGGCTGGACGGGTTCGCGGGCCAGTTGCGGATTTCAGGCATTTCCGGTCCGTTTGCGCTGCAGGGGAATGGCAATTTTCAGGGCGAACCCTATGCGCTGCGGGTCAACACGTCGGCGCTGGGTGAAACCGACCAGATGCAGCTTTCGATGTTTGCGCGGCCCGAGAGCGGCGGGTTTTCGCTTGCCGGAGAAGGGCTGCTGCAGGTGGGTGAGGCGCCCGGGTTCTCGGGCAACATGACCTTCCGTGCCGCGCCCCGGGAAGCAGCGGATGCGGCGGAGGTGCGTGGCGACTTTCTTTTGACCGGCGAGGTGGAACTGAACGCATCGCGGCTGCTGGTCTCGAGTTTCGACCTGTCACCGGACGAAAACCAGCCGAGTACGCGGCTGACCGGTGCGGCAGTACTCAATCTCGGGGCGGGTCGGAATTTTGACGTGGTGCTGTCTGGTGGTGTGGTGGCGCTGGCGCCGCGTGACGCGCGGCAGGAAGAGGAAGATGCGCCCTATGAACTGGTGCGTCTGCTCAACGATCTGCCGGCGGTGCCGGTGCCGCCGATGCCGGGGCGGATCGGCATCGATATCGGGGAGTTGAACCTGCGGGCCTTTTCGCTGCGCAATGTGCGGCTGGATGCGGCGACCAACGGGCAAAGCTGGCAGCTGGATACGTTCAGCGGCGACATGCCGGGGGCGACCGAACTGCGGCTGGGCGGCTCGATCAGCAATGATGAGGGGCGGCTTGGCTATGACGGGCAGTTGCGGATCACCTCGGAACGGCTGGACGTGTTCTCGCAGATGTGGCGGACGCCGGACCCGGACAATCCACTGTTCAACTTGCCGGGGGAACTGACCGTCAATCTCAGTCTTGCCGGGGGTGAACTGGGGCTGGCCAACGGGGTGCTGACGCTCGAAGACGAGAGCCATGAGTTTGCCAGCCTGCTGACGCTGGAGGGCGAGCGCGGTGCGCTGTTGAGTGCGCGGCTGGGGGAGCTTTCGCCAAGGCAGAGCCGGGCGATCCTGGCGCTTCTTCCGCAGTTCGTGGCAGATGAGAGTTTCGGCAATACGTTCCCCAACGGATCGATCGACATCGCCGCCGAACAGGCGACGGTGCTGGATGTCGAAGGCGAAGGGCTCGCGGCGACGTTTGACTGGGGGCCGGACGGGCTGACGGTCGAACGGCTGACGGCGCAGAACTGGGGCGGCGCGCGGCTGGCGCTGAGCGGCGGGATCGGCGGGACTGTTGCGGCACCGGAAGTGTCGGGCGGTGGAACCGTGGTGCTGTCGTTCGGCGAGGACCGGTTTGCCACGTTGATGCTTGACCGGCTGGGGGCGAGCGAAGAGCTGGCCGACTGGCTGCTGCGGTCGCTGCCGCTTGATGTGGCGGTGGATGTGACCCCGGCGGACGAGAGCGGGGCGCAGGTGTTTTCGATGAACGGCCGGGCGGGGGTGGCGGACATCGCGCTGTCAGCCAACCTGTCGGGCGGGCTGGCCCGGGCGCTCAATGCGCCGATGGTGCTTGAGGCGAGCCTCGGTTCGGACGAGGGCGAGGATTTCGCTGATCAGTTGGGGCTGGGGGTCAATCCGCTGCCGAGCGATGAACGCGTCTTGATGGATGTGCAACTGGGTGGCACCGCCTCGAACAGTTTCCAGGCGTCGCTTTCGGCGGTCAGCGATGAGGAGCGATTGGGCTTCGCCGGTACGATGATCGTCTCGGACCCCAGCGAAATCCGGGGCAATGGCCAGCTTGATTTCGGGCTGAGCGACCCCGGGCCGCTGCTGGCGCTGTTGGGGGCGGATGCGCTGTCACTGCCACCGGTCGAAGGGACCGGGACGCTGCAGTTCACCGGCAACTCGACGTTTGCGCTCAACAATTTTGATGCGCGCAGTCCGGGCGGGCCTGGTTTGTCGGGGACGCTTGGGCTGACGACGGCGAATGAGAACAGCCTGGTGACCGGGCAGGTGCGTGTGGATGAGCTGGAGGCGGGCGCCTTGTTCGGGACGCTGGCGGGTGCGGCCGCGCTGATTGAAGGCGATACGTTCTGGCCGGATGGGCCGGTGGACCTGTCGCCGGGCAACCGGCAAAGCCGGGGGCGGATCGAGGTGACCTCGCCGTGGATGCGGGCCGGGGGGCGGGCGGTGCTCAACGACGTTTCGATGGTTTTGAGCTGGAACGAGACAGGCACGGCGATCCAGAACCTCAGCGGCGGGGCGCTGGGCGGGACCGTGGAGGCGGGGATAGATTTTTGCTGTGCCGGACTGGCGGCGGACAAGCAGGTTTCCGGCCGGTTCAGCGCGGAACAGGTGCCGCTCAACGTGATCCTGCCGGATGTGCTGGCGGCGTCTCTGGCCGGGACGCTGGACGGGGGTCTGCGGTTCGAGGGTACGGGCGCAAGCCTTAACGAGATCATGGAATCGCTGAGCGGCGAGGGCAGTTTTTCGGTGGCCGATCTGGAGGTGAGCGGGTTTGACCCGGCGGTTTTCGGTGCGCTTGCCGGGGTGGAGGATATTGCCGACATCGACGCCGAGGAACTGACCGATATCGTCGAGGTGGCGCTGGCGCAGGGGCCGTTCACCTCGTCCGGACTGAGCGGGATATTCAACATCGCGGCAGGGCACGCGCGGGCCGACAATCTGACGACCGAAGCTGAGAACGCGCGCCTGCGCGGCAATCTTGATGTGGATCTCGCCACACTCGGGTTGGACGGTGAGTTCAGCCTGACACCGACGGACCTGATGGACGACGGCGGGCTGGTCAATCCGGCGACGGCGGAAGTGACAGCGCTCCTTGGCGGCACCTTGCTGGCGCCGGAGCGGACGCTCGACGTGGCGCAGATGATCGACGCCATTCAGGCACGTGCACTGGAACTGGAAGTCGAGCGGCTGGAGGCCCTGCGGGCGGCGGAAGAAGCCCGGCAGCGGGCGCTGGCGGAGGAGCGGGCGCGGATCATGGAAGAAGAAGCGCAGCGGGCCGCCGAGGAGGCGTCGCGGCAGGCGGCGGAAGCCGAAGCCGAGCGATTGCGGCAGGAGGAAGCAGCGCGTCTGGCCGAGGAACTGCGTCGGCAGCAGGAGGCTGAGGAGGCGGCACGGTTGGCCCCGCTGGTGCTGGACGATGGCGGGTTCGACCTGTTTGCGGTGGACCAGGGACCGCTGTTCTAGTCTTTTGAAGGTTGACGGAAATAGGCCAGCGCGGCGAGGCGCAGGGCTGACGACAGGTTGGTAGTGTCACGGTTCTCATCCACCTCGGCCACGAGAGCTGCGAGGCTGAGCCCGCGCTGACCGGCGATTAGCTCAAGCGCTTCCCAGAATTCAGGTTCAAGCGCGACACTGGTGCGGTGTCCGGCAAGCGAGAATGAGCGTTTGAGCAAGGAGGCTCAGGGCTTCTTGCGGAAGGAATCGAGGCTGACGACCTTTTCGCCGCCCTTGTCGCCATCGGCTCCGCTCTCGTCCTCTTCGAGCGCGGCGTCCGTTTCTTCTTCGTCAGCTTCGGCGGATTTGGGTACCGGTTTCAGCGGGGTGGCGGAGCGGGCCGAGGAGGCGGCTTCGGTTTTTGCCGCGTCGAAGGTCAGGCCGAACTGGACGGAAGGGTCAAAGAAGCCCTTCAGGGCAGCGTAGGGGATAACGAGGGTCTCCGAGATGCCGTCGAACGAGAGGGCGACTTCGAAGTTGGTTTCGCCGGCTTTCAGGTCCCAGAACTGGTTCTGCAGCACGATGGTCATTTCGTTCTCGTACTGGTCCAGCAGGCGTTGGGAAATCCGGACGCCGGGGGCCTGGGTGGCAAAGGAAATGAAGAAGTGATGATCGCCGGGCAGGCCGGTGCGGGAAACCTCGGTCAGCACTTTTCTGACCACGCCGCGGAGCGCGTCCTGAGTCAGGATGTCATAACGGATGTGGTCTTCGGCCATTCGGCACGTCCTTGGCTGATCTCAGAATCCCCGGGCACCCCATTTGACGCCATTTGGACCCTGAAATTCAAGTGGACATTTAAGAGGATGCGCGAAGGTGGGCAAAGCGGAGGAATGAAGTGCAGGCTTCTGTTGCCAGGTGCCTGCGAACCCCGCCTAACCCCTGCTAGGAGGTAAGGGCTTCAATTCGAGGTTGTCGAACCGCTTAGGCGGCCAGACGGACCTCAGCATAGTTGTCGTTTGCAACTATTGAGATGGCCCGATGCGGTGGTACCATGCCGAGCGAAAGACCACCCTTTACGCCCTCGTCGATCCTGTTTCGCCCCCATAAGAGCCCTCTAGAGGAGGGTTATGGTGGAGGCGCCGGGTACTGCCCCCGGGTCCGATGGGTTTATTCCGATGACAATTTATCGCCATAGCTCTTGCGAGCAGGTTCAATATAGGAGCTTGCCCGCGGGATTGCAAAGGGTGGGGGCAACGGCGTTGCCAACATGATTTCAACAAGGTTTGTCTTGATATGAATCGGCAATGCGGGGTGGAATGCCGCCAGTGGGCGGATAAATCATGGGAGAATGAGAATGAAATTCATGCATAAGACCAGCCTGATTGCGGCGGCGGCCCTGACGTTGGGGATGTCGGCAGCGGCGCAGGCCGAGATGATCGATCTTTACGCTGAACTCGTTGGCGAAGGCGCTGTGGCCGAATCCGGGGCAACCGGCGAATTCAACGGCACGTTTGATACGGAAACCCGCGAACTGTCCTGGGTGGTGAGCTATTCGGGCATGTCCGGTCCGCTGATTGGCGCGCATATTCACGGGCCGGCCCAGCCGGGTGAAAATGCCGGCATCATGATCGGGTTCGAAGGGATCGAGAACAATGCGTTCAGCGGTTCGGAAATCCTCGATGCGGAAGTGGTAGAGGACTTTCTGGCCGGGCTCTATTACGCCAACCTGCACACCGAGGCCAATCCGGGCGGTGAAATCCGCGGGCATATCCTGCCGGTCGATTCCGGGATGATGAATTAGGCGACGTAGACTGAGGCCGGTGTCTCGGCGCTGGCCCGGTTCTGTTCGAACAGATCAAGAAATGCCGGAATGGCGACGGGCGGGGATACGACATATCCCTGTCCGCGCTCGACACCGCATTCGATCAGGGCCTGCATCTGCTGATTGTCCTCGATGCCTTCGGCGACAAGGTCCATGTGCAATTCATGGGCGAGGCGGACCAGCATCTGGATGATTGAGTTGGCGGTGGCGTCGCGGCCAACGGTATCGACGAAGAACTTGTCGATCTTGATCGTGTTGGCCCCAAGCCCCTGCAAGTGCGACAGGCCAGAGTGGCCGATACCGACATCATCGAGCGCCAGTTTGAACCCGTAGCCCTGGAGCGTGGATACGACGCTGGCGGCCGCTCCAAGGTCCTCGAAGGGTTCGCGCTCTGTCAATTCGATGCAAATCTGGCGGTAGGCGACGCCCGCGGCATGAACTTCACGGCGCAGGTCGTCGGCGAAGCCCTGCTGCATGAAATGATGCGGGGTGACGTTGACGGAAATGGTGAACCGCTTGTCAGCGCTCAAGAGCGGCTTCATTTGCGTGAGGGCCAGTTTCAGCAATTGCCAGGTCATGGCTTCGATGCGCCCGCTTTCTTCCGCGAGCTTGATGAAGCGGAAGGGGGGCACGACTTCGCCGGTCGGTTTGACCCAGCGGGCCAGCATCTCGGCGCCGACAATCTGTCCCGTGTCGAGCCGGAAGATGGGCTGCATGTAGGGCTGGAATTCTTCGTTGGCGATGGCCCTGTCGATCTCGGCGATGGGCGATTCAGGCCGCAGCAACAACCGGGAGATGAGCAGGGATACGGCAAGACCAAGAGCGGCCACCAGGCTGACGATGGGCCAGTAGATATCCTGCTCCCAGTTGGACAGGGCGCGGGCGTCGACCCGAAGCACGGCCCTGAAGGGATATTGTTCGGAAGTCGCCATGAATTGATCGAACTGGGAAATCATGCCCGTTCCGGCCAGCGGATGCAGGGCGGCGAGCAGTTGATCATTGTTCAGTTCGACAATGACGTTGGCGTTGTACTGCAGTTCCTCGGGCAGCACATCGAGCAGGGCCGGGGGCAAGGCGAAGATGGCAACAAGCGAGGTCTCGGCGTCGACGTCCGTCATCACACCCACAGATGTCTGGGCATACTGATCGACCTTGAAGATGAGCTGATTGCCGTCAGCCGTGGCTGACATTTCGTCCCGCGAGGGCCACACACGGTCAAACTCGAGCGTTTCGGGCAGGGCGGAACACTGAACCGAGCCGTTGGGCCGGGTGACGCGAATGTCCTTCAAGGCGCCCAACTGATAGATGTTGAAGCGGATCGATTGCAGGGTTGAGGGGGCGCACCCGACCAGGCCGCGCGATTGAAGCTGGTCCATCGCGTCGGTGGCGAATTGCACGGAGTTTTCGGTGCGGCGCAACACGAGAGCCGCCAGATCATGCAACTGACGTTCCTGCTGTGCGTGGATGAGCCGGGTCGCGCCAAAGTGCCCGCCCAAGCCAAACAGGCTGACGATTACGGTGGTCAGCAAGACTACGAGTATGATCGGCAAATGCCGGCGCATCTTATCCTATCCGCAAGTATTCTGGCGGAGTCTGGATGAGCCGGGTCAATAATTCGTTTATTTTCAGAGCAATGTACGTCGCAGTTAACGAGGCGTGTCTGCTCAGGATTCCGGTTCTGTTGAAAACATCAGCGGATAGCCCGCCTGACGACCGAGGTCGGTTGCCTCAGTAGCCTTGGTTTCCGCCACTTCGCGGGTGAAAACCGCAACGACACAGGACCCCTTTTGATGGGCGGTTATCATGATGCGGTGGGCCTGGTCATCGCTGGTGGAGAAGACGGCACGCAGCACCCTGACGACGAATTCACGCGGGGTATAATCGTCGTTCAGCAATATGACCTTGTGCATTTTGGGCCGCTCGGTCTTCAAGCGGGTTTTTGGACGCGTCTTGATGTCCGTATCCGGCATGAATGTGCTCGCGATGCTGGAGACTGGGCCGCGCACCCGCGGCCCGCGCATTATGCAGCGAGGCAGGGGGCGGGTGCAAGGGGCGCGGGATCAGGCTTTTGTGCGTTCGTCGAGCAGCCAGCGGCAGAAGAGCCAGGCGAGCGTGGCGCCGATCAATTGCGCGGCGATGAAGGCAGGGGCGTCGGCGGGGCGGATGCCGGCGAATGTGTCGGACAGGCTGCGGGCGATGGTGACCGCGGGATTGGCGAACGAAGTCGAGGCGGTGAACCAGTATGCGGCGGTGATGTAGAGCCCGACCGCGAGCGCGACCGCCTCCTTTCGCGCCTTGAGGACCAGAAGAATGGTCATGACAAGACCAAAAGCGGCAACACCCTCGGCGAACCATTGGGCGGGTCCGAAGCGGACCTTTTGGGAAAGCTGGATGAGCGGCTCCTCAAACATCAGGTGGGCGGCCCACGTGCCAATGATTCCGCCAGCGATCTGGGCTGCGGTGAAGGCCAGAGCCAAAGCACCGGACAGATCGCGCCTGAGCCAGAACGTCAGGGTGACAGCGGGATTGAAGTGGGCGCCGGATATGGGGCCGAACATGATGATCAGCACCACAAGGATGGCGCCTGTCGGGATGGTGTTGCCGAGAAGGGCAATGGCGACATTACCGCCCGCAAGTGCCTCGGCCATGATGCCGGAGCCAACAACGGTGGCCAGAAGGAATGCCGTACCGGCGAACTCGGCGGCAAGTTTGCGCAAGGTTTCCGACTGCATCAGCTTTGGCCGATTTCGCGGAGCTTGTGGTGCAGGGCCAGTTTGTCGATGCTGGCCAGCGGCAGATTGGCGAAGATCGAGAAGCGGGCATTCAGCATGCGGTAGGTATCGGCAAAGGCCTGATGAATCTCGGCTTCCAAGCCTTGGACAGCGGCCGGATCGGGCACACCCCAGTGCGCCGACATGGGCTGGCCGGGCCAGACCGGGCAGGTTTCCGCGGCGGCGTCATCGCAGACGGTGAAGACGAAATCCATTTGCGGCGCGTCGGGCGTCGCAAACTCGTCCCAGCTCTTGGAGCGGGCAAAGCCGGTGTCGATGCCCAGTCCCTTGAGCAGGGCGATCGTATAGGGGTGGACTTCACCCTTTGGATAAGATCCCGCGGAGTAGCCCTTGAACCTGCCGGACTTGTCGGCATTGACGATGGCTTCGCCCATGATCGAACGGGCAGAATTTCCGGTGCAGAGGAACAGGATATTGTAGGTTGGTTCGGTCATGGTCTGAGCCTTCGCTTGGTGCCTAGCAGGCGCACTTGAGTTCGTCGAGAACGGGTTGGCAGAGTTCGGGGCGGCCGCCGCAACAATCCTGCATCATGAAGCCGATGAGGGCGCTGAACCGGTCCATGTCGGCAAAGTAGCGGATGGAACGGCCCTGGCGCTGGTTGCGGACCAGGCCGGCATTGAGCAGGACGGTGAGGTTGGTGGACAGGGTGTTTTGCAGGACACCGAGATGATCGGCGAGGTCGCCGGCCGGCATGCCTTCGCTGCCCGCACTGATTAGGACCTGCAGGGCACTCAGCCTTGTTGGCTGGCCGAGGGCGGCAAATGATGTGGTGGCGCCTGAAATATCCATAATTCGTGAATAGTGGATATATGTGACGGTTGGATGACAAAGGGCGGGACTGGGGATTGGCGAGTTTCGGTTGGCAATGGGCCGGCAAGAATCGGCTATAGTGGGGGCATGCGCCAGTATCTCGATTTGTTGACCAAGGTGATGGAAGAGGGGACCGACCGGGGGGACCGGACGGGCACCGGGACGCGGGCTGTGTTCGGCCATCAGATGCGGTTTGAGCTGTCGGCGGGGTTTCCGCTGCTGACGACCAAGAAGCTGCATCTCAAGTCGATCATCTACGAGCTGTTGTGGTTCCTGCGCGGCGAGACCAACGTGCGCTGGCTGCAGGAGCGCGGGGTGTCGATCTGGGACGAATGGGCGGACGCGAACGGCGACCTGGGGCCGGTCTACGGCTCGCAGTGGCGCTCGTGGCCGGATGGGCATGGCGGGACGATCGACCAGATTGCCCAGGTGGTCGAGAGCATCCGCAACAATCCGGAATCGCGGCGGCATATCGTGACGGCCTGGAACCCGGCGGAGATCGAAGGGATGGCGTTGCCGCCCTGTCACTGCCTGTTCCAGTTCTACGTGGCGGACGGAAGGCTGAGCTGTCAGCTCTATCAGCGGTCCGCCGATATCTTTCTTGGCGTACCGTTTAACATCGCCTCATACGCGCTCTTGACCCAAATGGTGGCGCAGGTGACGGGGCTGAAGGTGGGCGACTTTGTGCATACGCTGGGTGATGCGCATCTTTATGCGAACCATTTCGAGCAGGCGCGGGAGCAGTTGACCCGTGTGCCGGGGCCGCTGCCGCATTTGCGGCTGAACCCGGAGCGGACATCGCTGTTTGATTTCGAGTTCGAGGATATCGAGATCGTGGATTATCGCGCGGCACCCTCGATCAAGGCACCGATCGCCGTATGAGCGTTGCGATCCGGCCTGCGGTGCCCGGCGACGAAGCGCTGGTGCTGTCGTTCATCCGAAAGCTGGCGGAATACGAGAAGCTGTCGCATGAGGTGCAGGCGTCGGAAAGTGACCTTACGCGGGACCTGTTTGGCGAACAGCCGCGTGTGTTCTGCGAGATTGCGGAATGGGGTGGGCAGCCGGCGGGTTTTGCGTTGTGGTTCTACACCTATTCGACTTTCCGGGGCCGGCACGGGATCTGGCTCGAGGACCTGTTTGTCGACCCGGAAATGCGCGGCAAGAGGATAGGCAAGGCACTGCTGGCGTATCTGGCCGGACGATGCGTTGCCGAACATTTGGGGCGGCTGGAATGGTGGGTGCTCGACTGGAATACGCCCTCGATCGATTTCTATGTCGCGCAGGGCGCGGTGATGCAGGACGAGTGGACCGTGTGCCGGGTAGATGGCGAAAACCTCAAGCAATTGGCCGCGAGTTCCGCTAGATGAAGGCAAGGGGCTTTGCCCGTGGCATCGGGGCTGAGGAGGACGTGATGCGCCGGTTTATCGTGGTATTCGGTTTGTGCTTCTGGGCCGGCACCGTGCTGGCCAATGACTCGTCGGCGGAAATGGCGGCGGGCGGGCTGGAACTGGTGCGTACCGACGCGGTGCGCATGGTCAGCGAGGATCTCTATATTTCGGCGGACGAGGTGCGTGTGGACTATGTGTACCGCAACCTGACCGATCAGGACGTGGACACACTGGTAGCGTTTCCGATGCCGATTTATGACGCGACCCCGTTCGAGCCGACTTCCATTCCCTATCCGGACCAGGAGAATTTTCTGGGGTTCACAGTGTTTGTGGACGGTGTGGACGTGGCACCACAGCTGGAGCAGCGGGCGCTGGCTTTCGGCGTGGACGTGTCACGGGACCTCGTGAAGCTCGGTGTGCCGCTGACGCCGTTCAGCCAGTCGGCGTTTGACGCGGTGGAAGCGCTGGATGCCGAGGCGATGGCGGATCTTGAGGCGCGAGGCGTGATCATTCTCGACATGTATGATGTCGGGCAGGGCATGCAGGCGCATCCGACGCCCTACTGGCAGCTGCAATCAACCTATTGGTGGCGGATGGTGTTTCCGGCCAATGCCGAGGTGCGGGTGTCACACAGCTACACGCCGGCAGTCGGGGCGACAGCGGGGATTGGTGGCGCCGACTACCAGACCGGGCAATTTACGCCCGACTATGTCGAGAAGTACTGCATCGACGATGCGTTCCAGCGGGCGGTGGACCGGCGCATGGCCGAAACAAGTGATCTGGTGGCGCCCTTGTGGGAGCAGCGGATTGCCTATGTGCTGATGACCGCAAACAACTGGTACGGGCCGATCGAGCGATTTCACCTGACCGTTGACAAGGGCAGCGAGAACAACCTCGTCAGTTTCTGCGCGACCGGGCTGACCAAGACCGGCCCGACGACTTTCGAGGC
The DNA here is from genome assembly GCA_017794705.1 of Devosia sp. Taxonomy (GTDB): domain Bacteria; phylum Pseudomonadota; class Alphaproteobacteria; order Rhizobiales; family Devosiaceae; genus IH3. The sequence continues at coordinate 3,230,400 of CP051235.1, forward strand.
AACCTATACCGAATTCGTGCCGGAACGGGACCTCGACATTCTGCTGCTGGAAGCGGCGGAATGACGGAGCCCCGGATTGCCCTGATTGCCGCGGTGGCGCGGAACGGCGTGATCGGACAGGACGGGGGAATGCCCTGGTACATCCCGTCGGACTTCGCGCATTTCAAGCGCACGACGATGGGCAAGCCGATTGTCATGGGGCGCAAGCAGTTCGAGAGCGTGGGCAAGCCGCTGCCGGGCCGTACCAATATCGTGGTGACAAGGCAGAAGGGATACCAGCCCGACGGGGTGTTGGTTTTCGATGATCTGGATGCGGCGCTCGATCATGCCCGCAGCATCGCCAAAGCGGACGGCGCAGACGAGGTTATGGTGGTGGGCGGAGGCGAGATTTATGTGCAGGCGATGATGATTGCCGACCGGCTCTACATCTCCCATGTCGAGCTTTCGCCTGACGGAGATGTGATGTTTCCGCTTATCGATCCAGAGCAATGGGAGAAATGTGAGGAATGGCCGGTCGAGGCGAGCGAGCGGGATGCAGCCCGCTACTCAATTAATGTTTATCAACGGCGCCGGGGCGGGGCGCATTGATCGGGGCGGTTATGGCCCCTATATAGTGCCGCACTGATATCGGTTTAAACGCGATCAAAGGGTCTCATATGCCTTGGGATAACAACAATGGAGGCGGGCCGTGGGGCCAGTCTCCCGGAGGCGGCAACAACGGACGTGGTCCGCGCCGCCCCTCCGGCGGGGGAAATACGCCCAATCTCGAAGACATTCTGAACAGGGGCCGTCAGCAATTTGGCGGACAGGTGCCCGGCGGGCGCTGGCTGGCGGTGGGTGCGGTTCTCGCGCTGATCGTCTTCTGGCTGTTCCAGTCGATCTACACCGTGGCCCCGCAGGAAATCGGCGTTGAACTGCGCTTTGGCCAGCCCAAGGACGAGTTCTCCGAGCCGGGCCTGCACTTCCTGTTGTGGCCGGTTGAAACGGTTGAAAAGGTCAACATCACGGAAAACCAGACACGGGTGGCCTCGATCGTGGGCAACCGGTCAAACGTTGATGATTCCGACGGGTTGATGCTGACGGGTGACCAGAACATCGTTGATGTGGGCTTTTCCATTCTGTGGCGGGTGACCGACCCGGGAGCCTATCTGTTTAACGTGGAGGCACCTGACGAAGTGCTGCGCCGTACCGCGGAAAGCGCCATGCGCGAAGTGGTGGGCCGCCGCCCGGCCCAGGACATTTATCGTGATGACCGCGAAGGCGTGACACTGGATGTTCGGGAAATCACACAGTCGATCCTCGACTCCTATGGCGCGGGAATCACGGTTTCCAACATCTCGATCGAGAATGCTTCGCCGCCGGCCGAAGTGGCTGACGCGTTTGACGAAGTGCAGCGTGCCGAGCAGGACGAAGACCGTTTCCAGGAAGAAGCGCGTTCTTATGCAAACACCCTGTTGGGTGAGGCGCGTGGTCAGGCGGCGCAAATCCGCGAAGAAGCGGCCGCTTACAAGGACCGTGTTGTCAAGGAATCTGAAGGTGAGGCGGCCCGCTTCATCTCCATTTACACCGAGTATGCCAATGCACCGGAAGTGACGCGCAAGCGCATGTTCCTTGAAGTGATGGAAGATGTGTTTGGCGGTGCCAACAAGATCATTCTTGAAAGCGGTGCTACCGATTCCGGCATCGTGCCGTACCTGCCGCTCGACCAGTTGCAGCGAAGCAGCGGAACGCAAAACTCGACCCAGGGAGCTAACCAATGAACCGGCTGACAATAATTATTGTTGCCGTATTGGCAGCAGCCTACATCCTGTTTTCGTCACTGTTCGTGGTCAACGAGCGTGACCAGGCCATCGTGATGCGCTTCGGTGAAATCACCCGCGTGCACACCGAACCGGGTATCTACTTCAAGGTGCCGACCGACATCGTGGAAACCGTGCAGATCATCGAAGACCGCCTATTGCGGTATGATCTGGATGACATCCGTCTGCAGGTTTCGGGCGGCAAGTTCTACAATGTGGACGCGTTCGTCACCTACAAGATCGCCGATCCGGTGCTGTTCCGGCAGAGCGTTCTGGGCAGCGTGGCGCTGGCCGAACAGCGGCTGGATACGCGGCTTGAATCGGCGCTGCGTCAGGTTTACGGCCTGCGCGTGTTCGAGGCCGCCCTGTCCGAGCAGCGCACCGAAATGATGCGCGAGGCGCGTGACCTGTTGCGTCGCGACATGGACGAACTGGGCATCAACATCGTCGATGTGCGGGTTCTGCGTACCGACCTGACGCAGGAAGTGTCACAGCAGACCTTCGACCGCATGTCGGCCGAACGTCTTGCGGAAGCGGCGCTCTTGCGTGCGCGTGGTCAGGAACTGGCCCAGACCCTTCGGGCGCAGGCGGATCGTCAGGCGATCGAGATTGTCGCCTCGGCAAACCGCGACAGCGAAATCCTGCGAGGTGAGGGCGACGCCGAGCGCAACCGGATCTATGCGGAAGCGTTCAATCTCGACCAGGGCTTCTTCGACTTCTACCGGTCACTGCAGGCCTACAGCGTGGCGCTTCAGGGCAACAACACCAGTCTGGTGCTGTCGCCGGACAGCGAGTTCTTCCGCTACTTCGGACAGGACCAGCTGGACATGCTGATGTCGGAGCCCGAAACGCCGGTTGAAGAAGTGCCGGACGTCCCGACCGTTTCGGAAGAGGCAACGCCGAGCGTTTCGCTTTCAACCGATGAGTCGGGCAACGTGACGATCGAAGGTCTTCCGGAAGAGGATGCGGCCCCGGTCACCGATTCGGCTCCCGCTGCAGAAGAGGGCGCGGCTGCACAGTAGCCGGGCCCGATCCATGACTGACTTTTTTGCAGCGCTCGCTTTGGTGCTGGTCATTGAAGGATTGGTTTATGCCGCCTTCCCTGAGCAGATGAAGCGGGCGCTGCAAACATTATTGAGCACGGAAGACTCAATTATCCGTGTCGTGGCGCTGACATGCGCTGCGGTCGGGCTTATGCTGCTGTTTGTTATCCGCGGGTGACGCGGCAATATGGGCGAAAAAGTCCAAGCAGTGGGAGACCGGCATGTCTGATCCGAAGGGAATGTTGAAAGCCGCAGGGCTTTGGCTGGCCGCCATCATGCTGCTGGCCGGGACGGCCCCGGCTGCATTCGCCCAAGGGCCCGCTTCTGTCTCAGAACTGGCGGCGCGGCTGTCGCCTGCCGTGGTCAATATCGGCACCTCACGGCAAGTGCGCGGTGGCGGTGTGCCGTTCCCCAACGTGCCCGAAGGTTCGCCCCTGAATGACCTGTTCAACGAACTCAACCCCAACCAGGGAATGGGCGACGATTCCATGCGCGAGGCGCGCAGCCTGGGTTCCGGTTTCTTCATCAGTGCCGACGGGCTGGTGGCGACAAACAACCATGTGATCGAGGGGGCAACCGAAATCTTCGTGTTCACCTCGGAGAATGAGCGCTACGTCGCCGAACTGGTCGGACGGGACGAAAAGACCGACCTGGCGGTGCTGAAGATCGAGACCGACGAGCCGACGCCATTTGTGGGGTTCGGCGACAGTGATACTGCGGAAGTGGGCGACTGGGTGATGGCGATCGGCAATCCGTTCGGGCTGGGCGGTTCGGTTTCACTCGGTATTGTTTCGGCGCGCAACCGCGACATCAATTCCGGCCCCTATGATGATTTTATCCAGACGGATGCGGCGATCAACCAGGGCAATTCGGGTGGTCCGCTTTTCGACATGGACGGCAATGTTGTGGGCGTGGCGACGGCGATCATCGCGCGAGGCGGTTCGTCGCTCGGCATAGGATTCGCAGTGCCCATCAATCTGGCCGGGCCGGTGATCGGACAATTGTCCGAGTTCGGCGAAACACGACGCGGCTGGCTGGGTGTCGGCATTCAGGAAATCACCGATGACATCGCGGCCTCGATGGGCCAGACCGAAACATTCGGGGCGATGGTTGTGGAAGTCACGCCGGGTGGACCTTCCGAAGGCGTCTTGATCGAGGGGGATCTGATCCTTCGCTTCAACGGCACCCAGATCCGGGAAATGCGTGACCTGCCCCGCACCGTAGCGCAGACGCCGGTCGGGCAGGCGGTCAGCGTCGACATTGTCCGCGAAGGCAAGGAAATGAGCGTCGACATTTCGCTGGGACGGCTGGAAACCGGCGAACTGCTGATCGCCGAGGGACGTCAGCAGAATGGCGGTCCCGACCTCGGGCCGAGTGTCGAGGACGACGGACTGCGTCTAAGCGATATCGCCGAGGGGTTGCTTGGGTTCTCGGTGGCGCCGCTGACCGACACGACCCGCGACGAACTGGGCATTGCCGCCAGCGTGCGCGGGCTGTTGATCGAGACGGTGCTCGAGGCCAGCGATGCGGCAGAAAAGGGCCTGTTGCCCGGGTTGATCGTTTCGGAGATCAATCAGGTTGCGGTCGAAAGTGTAGCGGTGGTCGAAAAGCTGGTGGCTGACGCCCAGGCTTCGGGGCGAGAGGCGATCCTGTTGAAAGTCGTTGACCCGAGCGGGATCAGCCGCTTTGTGGCGGTCAAGATCGGTTAGTTTTGCTGCCGGCCCGGATTGAACGCCCGGTAGAGCACGTGCTCTGCAAGCGGGTGACCCGGCGTGAGGGCAGGGTGGATAAAGTCGGCTTGCGGATCGTAGGTCATGCCGATCTTTTCCATGACCCGGCGTGAGGGCGTGTTGCCCTTGAAGGTCAAAGCGACGACTTCGTCCATTTCCAGCTTTTCCCAGGCGTATTGAAGACAGGCGGCGGCTCCTTCCGGGGCAAGGCCCTGGCCCCAATATTGGCTGCGCAGGCGCCAGCCGACTTCCACGGCCGGGTGACCGGGAATGGCGGCGCGGGTTTCCTCGCCGATAGCGCCAAGGCCGATGATGCCGACGAAATCGCCGGATTCTTCCAGTTCGGCGACGATGAAGCCGAACTTGTTGTCGACCAGCCCGGCCTGATAGCGGACAATGGCGGCGGCGGTTTCCTCGGGGCGCAGGGGGCGCTCGAAATAGCGCATCGTGTGCGGATCGGCGTTCATTTCGGCGCAGGGCGCGAGGTCTTCAGGCTCGAAGGGCCGAAGAATGAGCCGTTCGGTTTCAATGATCACGGCAATGCCCCCTGGATCGGGGCACGGCCGTTCTCCTGGTCGCGTTTTCGAGCCGCGAAACCGGAATCCACTTTCGCTGAAAACGCTCCGCGATCATCTCACAATCATCTCGCTGTCATAGCCCTGCAGATAGAGCAGTGCGGTGAGATCGCCGTGATCGATGCGGTATTGCGCTTCGGCGGCGACGTGCGGCTTGGCGTGCAGTGCCACACCCATGCCGGCGGCTTCGAGCATGGGCAGATCATTGGCACCGTCGCCGACGGCCAAGGCATGGGCAGGGGTGATATCGAGGTCGCGGCAAAGCTGGCGCAGGCGGTTGAGTTTGGCCGAACTGCCGACGATGGGCTCTTTCACCGTGCCGGCCAACACTTCAGCATCGAATTCGAGGACGTTGGCGACAGCTTCGTCAAAGCCGATGCGTTCGGCGAAATAGTCGGCAAAGAAGGTGAAGCCGCCGGAGACCAGCGAGGCAAAGGCACCATAGGCTTTCATCGTGTGGACCAGCGCGCGGCCGCCGGGTGCCAGCGAAATCTGCTCGCGGCGGATTTCGGCAATGCGCTTGCGGTCAATGCCCTTGAGCAGGGCGACGCGAGTCTTCAGCGCCTCTTCGAAATCCAGTTCGCCATTCATGGCGCGAGCGGTGATCTCTGCCACCTCGGCCTTGATGCCCAGAGCATCGGCCATTTCGTCGATGCATTCCTCGTTGATCATGGTGGAATCCATGTCGGCGATGAGCAGTTTCTTGCGGCGGTTGGCCTTGGGCACGAGCACGGCATCGACGGCGGCGGTGCCCAGCAAATCCTCAGCTGCGCGCACCGGGTCAGTTGACTTGGGGTCGATGATCTCGCAGGCAATGTTCTGAGCCAGCCAGTTGAGTTCACCGCCGGTTTCGTGCTGCACGCGCTGGGCCAGGGCCGGGGTCAGATCAGAATCGGCCGGATTGGCGATGAGGCAAAGGACTGTCATGGCGGGAATGTCGAAATCCGGAGCGGTGGAGCGGCGCGTGGTGTTGATAGCCGGTCCCACTGCCAGCGGCAAGTCGGCGCTGGCGCTCGACAAGGCGGCGGAGCTGGATGGCGTTATCGTCAACGCGGACTCCATGCAGGTCTATAATGTGTTGAACGTGCTGACGGCCCGTCCGGATGGCGATGATTTGCGGAAGGCACCGCATCATCTCTATGGGTTCGTGCCGCCGTCGGTTCGGTTTTCGACCGGGGCGTGGGTGGAGGCGGTGAAGAGACTGCTGGCCCGGCAGGATGTGGCTGAACGATCGCTGTTTTTTGTTGGTGGAACAGGGCTTTATTTTCTGGCCCTGATAAAGGGATTCAGCGCCATGCCGGCGGTGCCGGACGAAATCGTTCAGCGCTGGAATGCGGAGATTGAGGGGCTGGACCGGGCCGGGCGGGGGGCGCTGCTGAACCGGTTGGATCCGCTGATGGGGCAGCAATTGAGTGAACCCGATCCGCAACGGGTCGTGCGGGCGCTGAGTGTGCTTGAGGCAACCGGGCGCTCGCTGGCCGAATGGCAAGCGGACACCGAAGGCAGTTTGCTGGCTGGTGCGGAGTTGGAGCGGATTGTGCTCGACCCGGATCGGGGGCTGTTGCGGCGGCGGATAGCGGAGCGGTTCGACTGGATGCTGGACCACGGGGCGGTCGAAGAAGTGCAAGCCCTGCTGGCGCTTGGTCTTGCCGAAGATCTGCCGGCGATGAAGGCGATCGGGGTGCCGCAAATCCGCGAGTGGCTGGCCGGGCGAATATCGCGCGACGAGGTGATTGAATTGTCAGTCAATGCGACGCGCCAATATTCGAAGCGGCAGCGAACCTGGTTCCGCAAGCAGATGGCCGACTGGGAATGGCGGGGCTAGGTCACGCAGATGAGCTTGCCGCCGGTGGTGCGGGCAAGATCGGCGGGGGTGATTTCGAAGACCGAACGCGGGTTGCCCGCGGCGGCCCAGATGGTTTCGAACTGCATGAGGTCTTCGTCGATCCAAACTTCCAGCGGCGCCGGGTGGCCGTAAGGCGAGACGCCGCCGATCGAAAAGCCGGTGGCCTTTTTGACGAAGTCCGCATCTGCCCGTTCGAGCTTCTCTCCGATCAGGCGGCCGGCGCGGCGCTCATGAACGCGGTTGGCGCCGGAAACCAGCATGAAGATGGGTTTGCCGCTGTCCTTGCCGTGAAAGCACAGTGACTTGCCGATCTGGCCGACCTCGACCCCCAGCGCTTCAGCGGCCATCTGGGCGGTAGTGGCCAGTTGCTCAAGCACAATGACCCTGCCGGGCAGGTTGTGGGCGGCGAGGGCGTCGGCGACGCGCTGCTCGGCGGGCGTGAGGGTGGGGCTTTCAGACATTGCAGGAAACAGGTCCGATACAGTTGCAGTCAGGCGAACGTGTTGACGCCGCCGCCCTCACGTATCATTTCCATGGTCTTCTGCAGGCGAAGGATTTTCAAGCGCTTGTCGGACTTTATCTGCAATTCCTGACCCGCATGATTGTTGATTTCGTCGGCGATCTCGTCGTGCCGTCGGACTTCTTCGGCGCTTAGCTGGTCGATGCTGCGGGGGGCGGTGAGCTTCTGGATCTGGTACGAGATGGAGCGCAACGGCAGATAATAGGTATCGGCGTTGGCTCCGTCCGCGTCGTCGACGCGCGCAGTGTAATTGTCATACATGGTTTGCAGGCGGTCGAGCCGCTTGGCGTTGGCGCCGACCGGCTGTGTTTTCATCAATTCGCTCAACTCATCGGTTTTTTCAGTGAGAAACTCATCGGCGGCGACGTCGACATAGTCCTTGCCGAGGATGGCATAGGCCTCGACATAGAGGTCAGCGCGCTCGGAGAGCTCTTCCTTGGTGAGGCTGCGGACCTCGGCGTTCTTGTTGTAGCCGGTGATCTTGGACTGCAAGTCGGCGAGCTTTTGCTTTTCGGTGACGGACAGGTCTGTGCGGTAGCCGAGGGTGCGGTCGATCTCGTCCTGCAGGCCCTTGAGGATCATCTGTTGGGGATCGACCTGCACACCTCCGGCGGAGGTGGCGTTTGAAGTGATACCGATCAGGGATTGGGCAGAGCTGCCACCTGCGAATATGTCGGTGGCGCTTTTGCCGCCTAACTGAACGCCGAGAGGTTTGCCGCCGATGGTGTAGGCGCTGCCGCTGCCGATTGAACCGATTGCCATAAAGACTGCCTGTTGTGACCGGCAAAACCTTAGCCAAGACTGGCTAAGGTTTTGTTAATCATCCGGTCCGGAGATCAGGCTTTCAGTGTCCGGCGGGCATGCCCTCAATGCCTTCCTGAGGTTGCGGGCGGCGCACGAAGAAGGCACATGCGATCATGAAGAGAGAGATGATCGCGCCGCAGGTGAAAGCGATGCGGATGCCGCCGGCGGTGGCTTCGACAGGACCGAGGCCTTCTGCGGTCAGCGAGGTGACGCCAATCGACATGAGCGCGACGAACAGGGCAATGCCTGCCGCGCCCGCCACCTGCTGGAAGGAGCCGATGACGGCGCTGCCGTGCGAATAAAGTTTCGGCGGCAGGGACCCGAGCGATGAGGTGAACAGGGGCGTGAAGATCAGCGCCAGGCCGAGGCTGAGGACAATGTGTCCGGCGAGGATCGCCCAGATGACGGTATCCTGGCTGAGCAGGGTCATGGACCAAAGCACAGCACTCACAAGGATCGAGCCGGGGATGAGCAGGACCCGGGCACCGTGCGCATCGTACCAGCGGCCGACGAACGGGGCCAGCAGGCCCATGATCAGGCCGCCCGGCAGAAGCAGCAGGCCGATGGTGAGCGGATCGACGCCCAGAACGTTCTGCATGTAGATGGGCAACAGGATGATTGTGCCGAACAGGGCCATCATGGAAATGACCATCATGATCAGCGCAACGGTGAAGATGCGGGTCTTGAAGGTGCGCAGATCAAGAAGGGCCTTGTCCTCCCGCTGCAGCAGCAGCTGGCGCCAGACGAAGGCGACGAGGGTGACGATGCCGATGCCCAGCGGCAACCAGGGCTGCATGAACCGGTCAGCTTCGGGTTCACCGAAGAGGCTGAGACCATAGACGAGGCCGCCGAAGCCGGGCACGGTCAGCGCCACCGAGATGAGGTCGATGGGCGCATAGCGCGGCTCGGTGACATTTTTCATCCAGCGGTAGCCAACGGCCAGCGCGATCAGGGCGATGGGCAGTACCAGAATGAAAAGGTAGCGCCAGCCGAGCGTGTTGAGGATGAAGCCCGAGATGGTGGGGCCGAGGGCCGGGGCGACGGAAATGACAATCGAGATATTGCCCATGACCTGGCCGCGCGACTGGGCGGGGACGAGGTTCATGACGGTTGTCATCAGCAAGGGCATCATGATGGCGGTGCCCATGGCCTGTACGACGCGGCCAAAGACCAGCACCTCGAGGCCGGGGGCGATGATGCAGATGGCTGTTCCGATACTGAATATGATCATGGCGGCGAGGAACATGGTGCGCGTGTGAAAACGCTGCAGTATGAAGCCGGTGATCGGAATGACCACGGACATGGTGAGCAAAAAGGCGGTGGTGAGCCACTGGGCCGCAGAGGCGGTGACGCCGAGACTGTCCATCAGGCGCGGAATGGCGACCGACATAATGGTCTCGTTTAGAATGACGACGAAGGCCGAGGCCAGCAGCAGGCCAATAACGAGCCTGTTGCGGGCGGCATGATCTGGCGCGTCCGAAGGCGCGGACGCGGGTGCATCTGCGGCGGCAACCGCAGTCTGGTCGTTCATATCCATGTGAAAATTCTCTTTGTCCGGGAAAAGAGCGGTGCCCCTATTGCCACGATTTGCGGGCGGGCGCATCCGCGTTTTGGTGCAAATACCGAAGTTGGCCATCACTGTTACCGGATTGCATCAATCCCCCGTGGCCGCGTGACGCGGCGACCGGCAACAAGCGGCGCGAATATCCACAAAGTTTCAGCCCGGACAATTCTTGAACTGAAAAAGTTTGGGCCCATATCAATAAGGGCCAGCCGTTTGGCCCTTATCTCATTCTTCCCCTTCAGCCTCGATATCCGCGATCAGCCGTTTCATTTCGGCGATCTCGCGGACCTGTGCCTTGATGATGCCGTCGGCCAGTTCGCGGACCCTTGGGTCGGTGATGTTGGCGCGGCGGCTGGTGAGGATGGCGATGGAGTGATGCGGGATCATGGCGTCCATGTAGGAGACATCGTCGACCGTGGCCTGAGAGCGGACCAGCCAGAGCGAGCCGGCGAATACCACGATGGCGGTGGCGACGATGGCGAGATTGGCTCCGCGGTTCTTGAGCATGTGCTGCATGAAGAAGAACATGGTCACGGCCATCGAGGCGCCGGACAGGAAAGTCATCCACATGCGGGTCTGCGAAAAGTGGACGTGATCAAATTCGTAGGTGTTGAGATACATCAGCCCGTACATGACCAGGGTGGAGGTGGCGATCATCAGGCCGAACCTGAGATATGGCGGCATGGATTGGGTCCTCCTCGTATGTTCTACTGACAGGGAAACCCTTGGCCGGCGCAGACGTTCCCCTCACGCCCAAATTCCCGGAGACCGCATGATCCTTGATCTTGATGTTCAGCTTCACTACCGCGTCGAGGAGGTGACGGATGTGCTGTTGCAGCTGGAGGCGGCGGCGACTGACGACCAGACGATCATCAAGGCCAATATCCAATTCAGCGAGACGGCGCATTTTGCGCGGATCATGGCCGAGGACGGGATCGGCGAGCGGCTGTGGCTGAGGGTGGAGGGCGACTTTACCTGCAGCTACACATCGAAGATGCGGATCGAGCGGCCGGATCTCGAGGTGGGGGCGATGCGGCAGGTGTCGCCGCACCGGCTGCCGGGCGACACGATCAAGTACCTGATGCCGTCGCGCTATTGTCCTTCCGAAGAGTTCTACAATTTCGTCGAGGCGGAATTCGGCGGGCTTGAGGGCGGGGCGCGGGTGGCGGCGATGCGCGACTGGATCGAAGACCGGTTTTCCTATGTTTCGGGGGCGTCCAACGCCCTGACGACGGCGCTTGATACGTTTGTGCAGCGCCAGGGCGTGTGCCGGGATTTTGCGCATGTGCTGATCACGCTATGCCGGGCGTCGACCATTCCGGCGCGGTTTGTCAGCGTGTTTGCGCCGGACGTGACGCCTCCGGATTTTCATGCGGTGGTCGAGGTCTATCTCGACGACGACTGGCATGTCATCGACCCGACCGGGATGGCGAAAGCCAGCGAGATGGCGATGATCGGAGTGGGGGTCGACGCGGCGCATGTGGCGTTCATGACCAGCTACGGGGCAGCGGAACTTGTGAACCAGACGGTGAGCGTAGCCAGCGCGGGTTAGTACCGCACCCCGCGCCGGGCGATGATTTCGGCGATGCGGGCGGTGTCGGAGGGCTGCAGGTAGCGGCCGCGTTCGAGGATTTCCAGCTGGTATTCGAAATAGGTGAGGCCGAGGGCTTTTGCCTTGCGGGCGCGACGGATGGCGATCTCGGTGGGGATGCCGCGAAAGGCTTTTTCTGTGGCGTTGCGCCAGTTCATCCATGTCAGGATCGGGGCATTGCCCCAGGGGCGGGAACTGTCCTCAAGGGGCGGGCCGCCATTGTGATCGCGCGGCGGAAACCAGCCGTCGGGCAGGGGAGTCCGGAGTTCACGATGTACCTGCTGATAGGTGAGGCGACGGTCCATGGGGGGAGTATAATGCGGGAAGTGATTGTGGGGAAATGTCTTTGTTTTGTCTCACGGGCCGCACCACAATCGCCATGACGCTAGTCGCTATGTCGATTGTTGGCCCTCCGACGGGGCGGCGAAATTGTTCGCCGGGGTCCTCGGCTACGCCTCGTCCCGTCCCTTGCTGGCGCTGGCATGAAGTTTCGTTTGGGAGTGTGACTTGATTTCTTACTCTGGTTCCTCTTTCGAGCTGCGGACTGAGCGGCTGGTGTTGCGGCCGTTTGTCGAGGGTGATGTGGCGGCTTATGCGGCGATGAATGCCGACCCTGAAGTGATGCGCTGGCTGGGCGGGCCGCGGCCGCTGGAGCAGACTCGGGCGGAAATGCAGGGTGGCAATGACAGCCTGGCGCGTGAGGGGTTCGGCAAGGTGGCGATCGAACGGGCGGCTGACGGGCAGTTCCTTGGCATGTGCGGCCTGTCGCTCGAGGCCTGGGCGTCGCCGGATTATCTCGAGATCGGCTGGCGGCTGGCGCCGCAATTTCAGGGACAAGGGCTGGTGACCGAAGCGGCGCGGGCCTGGCTCGACTACGGGTTTGCGACGCTGGGGCTCGAGCACGTGATCTCGGTGGCTGATGTGCCGAATGTCAAAAGCATTGCGGTGATGCAGCGGCTGGGGATGACGCTTGAGTATGAGGGGGAACTGGAGGTCGAGGGGGATCGGTTTTTGGGGGTGATTTATGGGATTGAACGGGGGGATTGGAAATAAGGGCTTTGCGTTTCTCTCCTTTGTCACCCCCGCGCAGGCGGGGGTCCAGTACCCCCTGTGCTGGCTGAGTGCCGTGAGCAAGTGACCCTGGTAGTTACTGGATCCCCGTATGCACGGGGATGACGGCTGCGGTTGGAGTTGGCGCATGCGAATTCATCTCCTCCCGAAGGGTGAGTGGTCACAGTCAGAGCAGGCGCGGGGCGGTGAACACCTCGATCCTTAGTAGGTAGTGTGAGGCGCACAACGCCCCGCGCAACCGGGATTTGAGAGCTATGACGAACAGGCCGGGGCCCTCCGGAGCCCCGCGGATGCGCCATACCCCTGATTTGTCCAGTTGCCGGATTCTAGACCGGCTTCCCGAACGGACATGTCACTCTCGGTTTGAGAATGACGCGCAACCCATATCAGACGGCTGCGCAGCGTCTTATACTTGCCCCCTGGCCGAGGGCTACCTGACCGCTTTACCCTGAAACGGGACGACTCCCGCTGCACACCGGCCGATCCCCGCCAATCACTCGTTTGCAACCGTGCTCAAGTGCGGGCACCTGTGAAGGAGTATGCGGGACCTTTTGGGGGCGGGGATAAGTTTCTTGTCAGATTGGAGCCGATTGAGAATTGAGCGCATGTTATGCTGGCGCGACGATGTACAAGCGGGGCACTTTCGAGACCGACGAAAGCTTGTAAGAGAGGCTGTGGGCGCTCCTCCAAAAAAATCTTAGGGACGAATTGCTTTGTCGAATTGTCTAGAGTTCAATTTGGGGAGATACTGGATACATTCTGCTATAGATACGAAAGAGCGCAATTGTGGAAGGTGAAGACATTAATCAGGTTGAAGACGACTCAGAGAACGAAAAGATTGATGACGAAAACATAATCTATCAGATAACGAGTTTTGGAGCCGACTATTTGGTGGACGGGTTGGTGTCTCGTATCGAACGTGGCGACATATATCGACCGGATTTTCAGCGACAATTTGTGTGGTCGGTTCCACAGGCTTCCCGATTTATCGAATCAATTTTGTTGGGCCTGCCCATCCCAGGAATCTTCCTTTATCGGGAAGAAGATACGCAGAAGCATCTAATAATTGATGGTCTTCAGCGACTCACGACCCTGCACTCATTTCAAAAAGGCAAACTGCCCAACTCTAGTCGTGTTTTCAAACTGACCAATGTGAAAGAACAATTTGAAAACAAGTCCTTAGATGAGCTAGACCCTGCGGATCAACGTCGGTTTCAGGATACTGCCATCCACGCGACGATAATCCAACAGGCTCTACCGGACGGGGACAGCAGTCCCGTGTATCAAATTTTTGATCGGCTGAATTCTGGTGGCACTCCTCTGCAACCTCAAGAAATTCGGGCCGCAATCTTTCACGGCCCATTTCAGGAACTCATCGAGTCGCTTAACGAACTTGAAGCTTGGCGGTTAATTTTCGGAGAGGTGAACAAGCGTGCGAAGGATCAGGAACTGATTCTGCGTTTCCTCGCTCTCCTTTCAGAAAGAGAAAACTACGTTGCCCCAATGAAAGGCTTCTTGAATGACTTTATGTCAGCAAATCGAAAGCTTTCTGCGGACAAGGCCGCGCAATTCAGAAGCATCTTTGAACGCACGTGTGAGTTAGTGGCTTCGGAATTGGGCGCACGACCGTTTCGTCCGGTCCGAGCGCTGAATGTTGCAGTGTTCGATTCAGTCATGGTCGCAATAGCGGAACTCATCAAGAGCGCCGACAATGGTGCAGATTTACCCGAAAATCTTTCCGCCAAGTATGCGGCACTACTTTTGGATGAAGAATACACACCGGTTGTAAGTCGAAGTACGGCAGATGAGAAGAATGTACAGAAGCGTATCGAACTGGCAATGAATTACATGTCATGATGATACAATCTGTGAGGTCGGAGAAGGATCGTATTGTGTCGCTTTTCGGTCTAGTTGACCAACAGTTGGCACATGTGGACGATCGAGTGCATTCCGTTTTTGCAAATCATTTGGCGCTCAAGTCCGCAGGATTTGTTGAGAAGTCGGTTTCTCTAACGCTTTTTGAGTATTCAAGAGATCGGTCAAACGCCAAAATTGCGAACTACGTCACAAAGATGGTTGAACGAGAAAACAGTCTCAATTGCGAGAAAATTGAAGCCATATTGACGCGATTTTCCGGTGATTGGTGGCCGGAAATCGAATCTCGGACATCGCAAGAGGCTCGAGCGGCGATAGATAGTTTGAAGAACATCCGAGACCTGTTAGCCCACGGCAATCATAACGGCACGGGACTGGTTAGCGTACGGAACTATTTTAACGCATCCGTTGGTTTCGTGGAGGTCTTCGGTGATGTGGTCATGGAGTGATGTGTTCTCTTGCACTTGACCCCGTCCCAAATCCCGCCTAACAATCCGCCCCAAGATTTTCACGCAAGGAAGAGACCCGCAATGGTCACCCTTATCGTAGTAGGAAAGCGCATCGGCAACGTGGGGTAGGGTACCCTGCGAGTGACGATGCGCGTGCAAGGCTCCTCCGGGGGCCTTTTTTGTTGGCTTTTCGTGGGTCGTATCGCGAAAGACGAAAACCGGGTTCCACTTTTCGTGCGATACTCCCGGCGCCAACAAAAAAGCGCCCCTCAGGATTCTTCTTTTGGCCCTTGCGGGCCGACCCCCACCCCAACCCTCCCCACAAGGGGGAGGGAGCCGGTGGAATGATCGTTCGGAGTGCCCATTGGGGCGTTTCGGGATACTGGATCCCCGCTTTCGCGGGGATGACGACTGAGTAAATACTGCGGGTGGTGGTTTTTTGTTTGGCCCTTCGGGCCGACCCCCACCCTGGCCCTCCCCGCAGGGGGGAGGGTTGGAGTTTGCGAACTGAGGAGAAGGGCCGATGGCCGAACAGATGACCGGGGCTGAGATGGTGGTCCAGGCTTTGCGGGATCAGGGGGTCAGGCATTTGTTTGGCTATCCGGGTGGTGCCGTGTTGCCGATCTATGATGCGATTTTCCAGCAGGACGAGGTGGAGCACATTCTTGTCCGGCATGAGCAGGGCGCGACGCACATGGCGGAAGGCTATGCGCGGTCGACGGGGAAGGTTGGCGTTGTTCTGGTGACCTCGGGGCCGGGGGCGACCAATGCGGTGACCGGGCTTACGGACGCGCTTCTCGATTCAATCCCGATGGTTGTGATTACGGGCCAGGTGGCCACACCGCTGATCGGGTCTGACGCTTTTCAGGAATGTGACACGGTTGGCATCACGCGCAACTGCACCAAGCACAATTATCTGGTCAAGGATATCCGCGACCTGCCGCGGGTGCTGCATGAGGCGTTCTATATCGCCGGGTCGGGCCGACCGGGGCCGGTGGTCATCGACATTCCCAAGGACGTGCAGTTTGCGCTGGGCGATTATTATCACCTGACCAATTTTGACAGCCACAAGAGCTACAAGCCGCAGGTGGACGGTGATCTCGACGCGATCGAGGCGGCGGTCGATCTGATGCTGAAGGCGGAAAAGCCGGTGTTCTATACCGGCGGCGGCGTCATCAATTCGGGGCCGGAAGCCTCTGAAAACCTGCGCGAACTGGCGGAACTGACCGGGTTTCCGGTGACCTCGACGCTGATGGGGCTGGGGGCGTTTCCCGCCTCCAACCCGCAGTGGCTGGGGATGCTGGGGATGCACGGCACCTATGAAGCCAACATGGCGATGCATGACTGTGATCTGATGATCAATATCGGGGCGCGGTTTGACGACCGGATCACCGGGCGGATCGATGCGTTTTCGCCGAATTCGACCAAGATTCATGTCGATATCGACCCCTCATCGATCAACAAGAACGTGGTCATCGACCTGCCGATCATCGGCGATTGCGGGCGGGTGCTGGAGGAAATGGTGCGCATCTGGCGCTCGAAGAGCAACCAGCCGCGCACCGAGGCGCTGGCGCCGTGGTTTGAAGAGATCGGGAAATGGCGGGCGGTGAAATCGCTGGCCTACAAGGGCTCTGACGAGGTGATCAAGCCGCAATATGCCATCGAGCGGCTGCGCGAGGCGGTGAAGGACCGGGATGTCTACATCACCACGGAAGTGGGGCAGCACCAGATGTGGGCGGCGCAATATTTCCCGTTCGAACAGCCGAACCGCTGGATGACTTCGGGTGGCCTTGGGACCATGGGTTACGGGCTGCCGGCGGCCGTGGGCGTGCAGGTGGCGCATCCCGACGCGCTGGTGATCGACATTGCCGGCGAGGCCTCGGTGCAGATGACTATGCAGGAGTTTTCGACGGCCATTCAGTACAAATTGCCGATCAAGGTGTTCATCCTGAACAACGAGTATATGGGCATGGTGCGCCAGTGGCAGGAACTGCTGCACGGCGGGCGCTATTCGCAAAGCTATTCGGAAAGCCTGCCGGATTTCGTCAAGCTGGCCGAGGCGTTCGGCGGCAAGGGGATCCGCTGCGAAGACCCCGGGAAGCTGGATGCGGCGATCAAGGAGATGCTCGATTATGACGGGCCGGTGCTGTTCGACTGCCGGGTGACCAAGGAAGAGAACTGCTTCCCCATGATCCCGTCGGGCAAGGCGCATAACGAGATGATTCTGGCGGATAGTGCCGATATTGGGAACGTCATTGATGACCGCGGAAAAACGTTGGTCTAGGGCGCGAGGAGATTTGAGATGAATGCACAGTTGAGGGCCAGTGGCTCAGTCTATTTCGTGCCGCCGGAAGCGGGGGCGCCGGAGCGGCATACGCTGACGGTTCTGGTCGACAATGAGCCAGGTATCCTGGCGCGGATCGCGGGGCTGTTTTCGGCGCGTGGGTTCAACATCGACAGCCTGACAGTTTCGGAAACCGAGCACGAGAAGGGGCTGAGCCGGATCACCATCGTGACCGTGGCGAGCCCGAAGACCCTGATGCAGATCAAGATGCAGCTGGAACGGCTGGTGCCGGTGCACAAGGTGCATGACCTGACCGCCGAGGGTTCGTCGCTGGAGCGGGAACTGGCGCTGGTGAAGGTGGCCGGGACCGGCGAGAACCGGGTGGAGACGCTGCGCATCGCCGATGCGTTCCGGGCGCAGGTGGTGGATGCGTCGACGGAGAGTTTTGTCTTCGAGATCACCGGCAAGAGCTCCAAGATCGAGCAGTTCATCGCGCTGATGGTGCCGCTGGGGCTGGTCGAGGTGGTGCGCACCGGCCTCGCGGCGATTTCGCGCGGCGCGGAAGGGATGTAGGGCGGATTGACCTGATCGGGATCGGCGGGATAGCTCCGCCGGTCCCTTTGTTTTTGGAAATACCCGGATGGCCAGCCTGAGCCCCAACCTGCGCGCGATCGTGCTGATGCTGATTGCGACGCTGGTGTTCGTGATCAATGACACGTTTTTGAAACTGGTGACGGACGATCTGCCGGCGTTCGAGAGCCTGTTTTTGCGCGGGGTGACCTCGACGGTGTGGGGAGTGCCGCTGGTGCTTTTGACGCGGAACTGGGGGAAGATCCGGTTTGTGGCCGACCGCTGGGTGCTGGCGCGCAACATATCGGAACTGGGGGCCGTGCTGTGCTTCATCGTGGCGCTGAAGAACATGCCGCTGGCCGACATCACGGCGCTGGGGCAGACGGCACCGATGCTGATGTTGGCAGGGGCGGCGCTGGTGTTTCGCGAGAAGATCGGCTGGATCCGGATCGGGCTGATTTGCGTGGGCTTCTGCGGCGCGCTGCTGGTGGCGCAGCCGACAGCGGAGGCGGCTTCGCCTTATACGTTCCTGGGGTTCTTCCTGGCGCTGGGCACCGCGATCCGTGATCTGGTGGCGCGGAAGGTTTCCGCCGACATACCCGGGCCGGTGGTGGCGATGAGCGCGATCCTGGTGGTGATGGTGGGGGCGGGCGTGGCACACCTGGTGGCCGAGACCTGGGTTGCCCCGACGCTGACGCACTGGCTCTACCTGATGGCGTCGGGCTTTTTCCTGACCATCGGACACCTTTGCATTTATCTCGCGTACCGGCATGGGGCGACGGCGGCCGTGGCGCCATTTTTCTACATGTTCACGGTGTGGGCGGTGATTTCAGGGCTGGTGGTGTTCGGCACCTTGCCGAACGTTCTGGCGCTGAGCGGCATGGCGCTGATTCTGGGTAGCGGAGTGATCATTGTGCTGTTGGACGAACGCAAAAGGCGGCTGCGGCCGGTGGCATAAATTTCCTGCTTGAACTTTGTGTCTAGTGTATTATATCAGTAGCACACTATTCAGGGGACATGCCATGAAAGCCGCAACAATTGACCGCTACGGACCGCCGGAGATCGTGCAGGTGCGCGATGTGCCGACGCCGGAGCCGAAGGAAGATGAGGTTCTGATCCAGATCTATGCGGCCAGCGTCACTTCGGGGGACTGGCGGCTGCGGACGGCGACTTTTCCTGATGGGATGGGATTGCTGGCCCGATTGGCAATGGGCGTGTTCAGGCCGCGCAATGCTGTGCTGGGGAATGATCTCAGCGGCGTGGTCGTGCAGACGGGCAGCAAGGTCACCCGCTTCAAGGTGGGTGACCGGGTGATTGCCCAGTGTGGGGCCGGGGGCGGGGCCCATGCCGAATATTGTTGCTTGCCCGAGAGCGGCGCGATTGCGCTTATGCCGGCGAACCTGAGTTTCGAGCAGGCCGGGGCGATGGGCTTCGGCGGAGGCACGGCGGTGCATTTTCTCAAGAAGGCGCGACTGAAGGCGGGCGAAAAGCTTCTGGTCAACGGGGCGTCGGGATCAGTCGGATCGGCGCTGGTGGAGATCGGCAAGGCGATGGGCGCCGAGGTGACGGCGGTCTGCAGTGGCGCGAATGCCGAGATGGTGCGGGCACTGGGGGCCGATCACGTCGTCGACTACACGCAAACGAGCTATACCGAAGGTGGGCAGAGTTTTGACGTTGTCGCGGACACGGTTGGCACAACCAGCTATGCAGAGGCGAAGCGGGTGTTGAATCAGGGTGGCAGGTTCCTCGCCATTCTGGGCAACATTGCTGCCATGCTGGGGTTGGCACGCGGCGACAAGGCGATGGGCCATTCCATAATTGGCGGCGTTGCCGAGGAAAGTGCAGAGAATCTTGCGGAACTGACGCGGCTTGCCGAAGCGGGCAAGTTTACTCCCGCGCTTGATCTGGTGGTGCCACTGGAACAGGCGGTGGAGGCACACCGGCGGGTGGAAACCGGACGCAAGCGCGGCAATGTGGTTTTGACCATGCCGGTGCTGCATGCGACACAATCTTCCTCCTGAGTGGTTTCAGCTTGATCGGTGCGGAGTTTCGCGTTGAGATCGGCGTGGCCGGCGCTGCCGTTCGAAGTTGGTGCAAACAAGGAAAGAGCTGACGTTTTGACCTTAGGCGGGGTTGAGGCTTGAGAGCCCTTTGGTACGACCGGTACGGGATGCCGGACGTCTTGCGGATGGAGGAGGTTTACCTGCCTCTGCCGGCCGAAGGCGAAGTCCTGGTGCGTATGCGCGCCTGTTCGCTCAATGCCTGGGACTGGGATCTGCTCAGAGGCACGGCCCTGGGCCGGTTGGGCGGGCCGTTCCATCCTTCAAAACATGTGTTGGGGTCGGATATTGCCGGCGTGGTGGAAGCGGTGGGCGATGGCGTGACGCGTCTCAAGGTGGGCGATGCCGTCTTCGGTGACGTATCGTCGAGCCATTGGGGCGGACTGGCTGATTATGCGGTGGCACCCGAGAATCTGTTGGCACTGAAGTCCGACCGGATCAGTTTTGAACAGGCGGCGGCCATACCTCAGGCGGGGCTTTTGGCCATGCAGGGACTGCGGCGCAAGGGCATGGTGATGCGCGGTGACAAGGTGCTGGTCAACGGCGCAGGCGGCGGCATGGGCAGTTTTGCCGTGCAACTGGCGAAACGCGCGGGGGCTGAGGTGACGGCTGTGGACCGGGCCGGCAAGCAGGATTTCATGCAGCGGCTGGGTGCAGATCACACTTTGGATTTTGAGAAGGTGGACTTCACCGAGACTGGTGAGACCTATGACCTTATTCTCGATGCGGTTGCCAACCGGCCGATGCGGCGCTTCGAGCGGGCGCTGAACCCGCATGGGCGGCTGGTTGTGGTCGGCGGTACGATCCGGGCGCTTCTCGGGGTGTTCACCACCGGGGCGTGGATATCGCGACGGACCGAGAAGTGGATGGGCATTGTGCCGTTGGCGCCGGACCTCGATGATCTCGACGAGCTGCAGGACCTCGCCGCCACCGGCAAGGTGGTGCCGGCGATCGGAGGCACTTATTCGCTTGAAGAAGCGCCCGAAGCGTTCCGGCTGCTGGGCGACGGGAATGCATTGGGTAAGCTGGTGATCAAGATCAGCGAGGGATAGTCAGGCCAGTTCTTCGGCCAGCATGTCGAAGACGAGGCGGACCCTTCGGGCGGTGTGGACTTCGCGGTGGGTGGTCAGCCACATGGGGATGGGCAGGGGGTGGACTTTGCCGTCGAGGACGCGGGTGACGAGGGGTTCGGCATCGCCGACGGCTTCGGGGGCAATGCCGATGCCGGCGCCCTGTTTGATCATTTCCCACTGTACAAGCTGGTTTGCTGAGACGATCTTCTGGTTCTGCACACTGATCGACAGGCCAAGCTGGTTGAGCGCGTCGACCAGATTGCTGGTGGTGTCAAAGCCGATGAAATCGGCCTTGTTGATCACGTCCGGGTCGGAAGGGTTTTTCAGTCGCTTCAGATAGGTGTGGGCAGCGTAGAGCCGGGCACGGTCATCGCGCAGGCGCTTGGCGATCAGTTCGGGCTGGTCGGGGCGGAAGTTGCGGATGGCGATGTCGGCCTCGCGGCGGCGCAGGTCCATCGGGGCGTTGGAAGCAATGATCTCGACATTGATGCCCGGCTGCTCTCGGCGCAGGCGGGCGAGAATGGGCGGCAGCAGGTGAACCGCGTGCAGTTCCGAGGCGGTGATGCATATGCTGCCTTCAACGGACTGGGTGTGACCTGAGGCGGCCAGTGAGAAGCGGTTGGCGGCTTCGCCCATCGAACGGACATGGTCGAGCAGTTCGACGCCATGCGGGGTGAGTTCGAGACCGCGGCCGACGCGTTCGAACAGGGCTACCCCGAGTTCCTGCTCCAGCGCATCGACCTGGCGGCCGAGTGTGGGCTGGGCCATGCCCAGAGCGCGGGCGGCGGCGGAAAGCGAGCCTTCCTCGGCGGTGACGAGAAAAGCCCGGGCCCGGTTCCAGTCGAATTTCACGGCACGCCAATCCATGCGAAAACGCATATCACAAGTCAGGATTCAGTCAATTTCTATTCGCGTTCTGCATGGATAGAACTCTCCCAACGCACCGGCCGAGGGGGTCGGGCCAAAGAGAGGACTGAAAAATGAAAGCTGTTGCTGCACACAAATATGGATCGCCGGATGTTCTGAACCTGGTGGAGATCGCCAAGCCGCTGCCGGCGGAAAATGAAATTCTGATCCGCGTCTATGCCAACGGGGTCTCCAAGGCCGATGTGGCGATGCGCCGGGCCGACACGCTGCTGTCGCGGCTGTTCCTGGGGCTGACCAAGCCGAAAGCCAGCATCACCGGCACGCTGTTTGCCGGCAAGATCGAGGCTGTCGGGTCTGCGGTGACGCAGTGGCAGGTGGGCGAAGACGTGTTTGGTGAAACCGCCACGGACTTCGGTACCAACGCTGAATATCTGGCGCTGAAGGAGACTGCGACGATTGCCCGGATCCCGGCCAACATGTCCTACGAGGAAGCCGCGCCGATCGCGGACGGGGCGATCACGGTTCACAATTTCCTGACCCGCGTGGTCGAGGTGAAGCCGGGCATGAAGGTGCTGATCAACGGGGCTTCGGGTGGTCTTGGCACCTCCGCGGTGCAGTTGGCCAAGCATCTGGGCGCGGAAGTGACCGGCGTGGCCAGTGGCGATAACCTGGACCTGGTGACCCAGATGGGGGCCGATCATGTGATCGACTACCGCACGACCGATTTCACCAAGGGCAACGTCAAGTATGACGTGATCTTCGACCTGGCCGGCAAACTGCCGTTCGGCAAGGCGAAGCGGGCACTGACCGCGGACGGGACCTACCTGTCGCCGGTGATGGGCCTTCCCGTGCTGATCCAGATGATGTGGACCCAGCGCTTCAGCCGCCAGAAAGCCAAGTTCTCCGCAACCGGCCTGCTGCCGCACGACCAATTGCGGGAAGGGCTGAAAGACATCACCGCCCTCATTGAGGCCGGCAAGATGTGGACCGTGATCGACCGGACATTCCCGATCGAGCAGATCCGCGACGCCCACCGATTTGTGGAAAAGGGCGGCAAGCGGGGCAACGTGGTGGTGACGATCGATCACGCCGAACCGGCCCGGGCCGCAGCCGAATAAATCCAGCACATGACTGCGCCGGGCGGATGCCCGCCCGGCAATTCCAACGCCGTTGAGGAGACGGCGCACGCTCAACCCATGCCTTTTGAAAGGGAACCAAAATGACCACTGCAATCGACAACAACCCGTTCCGCGCCGCACGTATGGCCGGACTTCTCTATGTGCTGATCGCCCTGATCGGACCTTTTGCGATCATGTACATGCCGACCACCGTCTTTACCTTCGGCGATGCAGCGGCCAACGCGGCCTCGATGGCCGAGAACTCCGGCCTGCTCCGCCTCGGAATCCTGGCCGACATGGCCATCATCGTGATGGAAATTTTCGTCACCGCCATTTTTTATGCGCTGTTCAAGAATGTCAGTGGAAGCTGGGCCGCCGCGGCTGCCTATGCCCGCCTCGGCATGATCGTGGTGATGGTGATGAACCTGATCAACTATCTGATGCCGCTGTTCATTCTTGAAGGTGGCGAGATGTTCGCCGCGTTCACCCTGGAGCAACAACAGGCGCTGGCGCTGATGTTTGTCGAGATGCACGAGTTCGGCGTCTACGCCTGGCAGGTGTTCTTCGGCGTGCATCTGGTGGCGCTGGGATGGCTGATCATCAAGTCGGGCTATTTCCCGAAGATCATCGGCGCCATGGTGCTGGTGGGCAGCCTTGGCTACTCGCTTCAGGCCGTCGAGAAGTTCGTGGTGCCGGGGCAGGACCTGCTGGTGCTGGCTGTCAACGGACTGTTGATCGTGGTCTCGCTGGGCGAAGTGGCGCTGGGCCTGTGGATGCTGATCCGTGGGCTTAACCGAAAGGCCTGGGAAGCGCAGACCGGGGCAGTCGCCGCCTGAGCAGACTTTCAACGAACGAGGGGCCTGCTGCCGAATGGCGGCGGGCCTTTTTTGTGTTCGGGATTGTGGAACAGTGCGGTCGGGATTGGACGAACGACGGGAAGCGACGGCAGGGCAGCCGCTTCGCGGATTGAGTCTGATCTTGCTTGTAACTGTTTGTAAGAACGAAGCTATTTCTCAAAATGCAACGATCCTGAATGGCGCACGTTGGTGTCTGTAAGGCACATTATTGTCGCCGGGTTCACTTGATGTGCGTTCTTGGCGGCATGGTGCATCCGCCCATATGAGGGCGGTATCGTTTTGATACCAACGCTCAGAAAGGGACTACACAATGGCTTTCTCCTCCAAGCCGAAAATCGCCATCATCATCGGATCGACCCGCGACAGCCGATTCGCCGAAAAGCCGGCGAACTGGGTGCTCGAACAGGGCCAGAAGCGCGACGATCTGGACTTCGAACTGGTCGACATCCGCGACTTCAACCTGCCGTTCTTCAACGAGGTGGCCTCCAATGCCTGGGTGCCGACCCAAGATGAGAATGCCGTGGCCTGGCAGAAGAAGCTCGACGAGTTTGACGGCTATGTTTTCGTGACCTCCGAATACAACCGGTCGATCCCTGCTTCGCTGAAGAACGCGCTGGATCAGGCCTATGTCGAATGGAACAAGAAGCCGGGTGCTGTGGTTTCATACGGTTCTGTCGGCGGGACGCGGGCGGCAGAGCATCTGCGCACGATCATGATCGAGTTGCAGATGGCGCCGGTCCGTGCCGGTGTGCACATTGGTGGCAGCGAGTTCATGAAGGTTTCGCCGATGGGTGCCAACGGGCCGATTTCGGACATTGAAGACGCGATCGGGGCGAGTGCCTCCGCCATGTTCGACGGGCTAGCCTGGTGGGCGGAAGCAACACGCCACGGCCGCGAACAGGACGAAAAGCAGAAAGAAGCTGCGTAGTTTTTTGGGTGAGGGTAGTTGAGGGCAGCTTGCATTTGAGCTTGCCGCCAAGGCCCCCTCACCCTGGCCCTCTCCCCCGAGGGGAGAGGGGATAGTGCTGCGACAAGTTTGGCATGGCGGGACGACAGTTGAAGGGTGCCGATTCGGCGCCCTTTTCAGTCGTTGCCGATATAGCCGCCGGACTGGCGGGCCCAGAGGCGGGCGTAGATGCCGTTGGAGCGGAGCAGGACGTCGTGGGTGCCCTGTTCAACGACGCGGCCGCGATCGAGCACCACGATCCTGTCCATGCGGGCGATGGTGGACAGGCGGTGGGCGATGGCGATGACTGTCTTGCCGGCCATGACCGTGTCGAGCGTATCCTGGATTGCGGCTTCTACCTCGCTGTCGAGGGCGGAGGTTGCCTCGTCGAGAATGAGGATGGGGGCGTTTTTCAGGATGGTGCGGGCGAGGGCGATGCGTTGACGCTGGCCGCCTGACAGTTTGACGCCGCGTTCGCCGACGTGGGCGTCGTAGCCCTTGCGGCCCTCGCCATCTTCAAGGCCCAGGATGAAGTCATGGGCCTCGGCCTTGCGGGCGGCTTCGAACATCTCCTGATCAGGGACATTGGCGCGGCCGTAGCAGATATTGTCACGTACCGAGCGATGCAGCAGGGCGGGATCCTGCGTGACCATGCCGATCCGGGCGCGGAGGCTGTCCTGTGTGACGGCGGTAATGTCCTGACCGTCGATGGTGATCAGGCCCTTCTCGGCTTCGAAAAAGCGCAGGATAAGGTTGACCAGCGTCGACTTGCCGGCGCCGGAGCGGCCGACGAGCCCGACCTTTTCGCCCGGCGCGATGCTGAGGGACAGGCTGTCGAGCCCGCCGGCATCCTTGCCGTAGTGATGGCTGACGGAAGTGATCGAAATGGCGCCGCCGGTGACATGCAGATCAGTGGCATTTGGGGCGTCGGTTATGGCTAGGGGTTGGGCGATTGACTTGAGACTGTCGTTGACACTGCCGATGAATCCAAAAAGGCCCGCGACGGCGTCAAGCAGCCATTCGGCCATCGAGGAAATGCGGAAGCTGAGGGCGACGGCGGCGGCGATGGTTCCAAGGGTCGATGCGCCTGCCTGCCAGAGGAAGATGGCATAGCCGACAAGCGCCACGATGAGCAGGCTGCCGAGGGCCAGCATGGCGGTGTTGATGATGACTTCGACGCGCTGGAGTTCGTTGAACTTCTCGCGGGTGTCGGCGAATTTCTGGCGGCTGTCCTTGTCTTCGTGTGTTCGGTTGGAGAACAACTTAATGGTGGCGATGTTGGCATAGGTGTCGACGATCATGCCGCTGAGCGCTGACCGGGCCGACTGGAAGCCTTCCGAAGTCTTGTTGAATCGCGGGACGGCCCAGACCATCAGCGCCAAATAGGCGAACAACCAGCCGAACAGGGGCAGCATCAGGCGCGGATCAGCCGTGGCCATGAGCCAGAGCGATCCGGCGATGTAGGCGAGCACCCAAACCAGCGTGTGAATGATGGAGTAGACCATGCCGGCCGCCGTGCTGCCCACTTCCACAACACGGTTGGCGAGGCGCCCTGCCAGTTCATCCTGGAACCAGCCGACCGGCTGTTGCAACACATGACGGTGGGCGCGCCAGCGAATGAGCGTGGCCGCGTTTGGCTTGAAAGCCAGGTCATCTAGCCCTTCGCGGATCAGCGGGGCGAGGGGACGCAGGATGAGAATGACCAGCGCTACAAGCACGAGTTCGACGCCGTGGCTGGCCCATAGCTGGCCGGGTGAAGTCGTCGCGAGCGTATCGACCAGCCGGCCCGCATAGCCGATGAGCCAGATTTCTATGGCGACAGTGACAAGAGTCATTGTCAGGCTGAACGCGATTATGCGCCTGAACGGGGTGAGCAGACTAAAGACGAATGGCCAGGCTCCCTTGGGCGGGGTTGCTTCGGCATAGGGCTGGAACGGGTCGGCCAGATTTTCCAGCCAGCGGAACAGGGGGAGAAACATGAGGCCCTCCGATGGGCGATGTTGATTTGAGAGGGGCTGAAGCCAGCCCTGACGGCGCTGGACAATCAGTGGATTGTGCGGATGCCGTTGCTTCTCATTTCAAAATCTCCTCATGCGAGGTGTCGTTGATAGCTGCCCCTGATCGGGTTGTCATGCGCTTTGGCTGCCGGATGGGCTATGCGGCCCTTCACTGCGGCATTTTGGACACGGCCCTTTTTTGGTCTCGTCGCGCTTTCGTACCGAAAAACCGGCATCTGCTTTTTCCGGGGCGCTGTGGTGTCGCCAAACGCGATGGCGGCGTGTATGGAATTCGCAGTACGGTGTCCAACAGGTGGGACGATGGCGAAATTGTCGGTCAATCTCAATGCGGTGGCGATGTTGCGCAACCGGCGCGATGTCGGCTGGCCGAGCGTGACCGGGATCGCCAAACTGGTGCTGGATGCGGGCGCTGCAGGGATCACCGTGCATCCGCGGCCGGACGAACGGCATATCCGGCGCAGCGACGTTTATGACCTGTCCGACCTGTTGGTGGACGGGGACTGGGATGCCGAATTCAACATCGAGGGCTATCCGAGTGAGGATTTTCTGCGGCTGGTTGAAGATGTGAAACCGCATCAGGTGACCTTTGTGCCTGACGATCCGTCGCAGGCGACATCTGACCACGGCTGGGACATTGATGCGCACCAAAGCTTTTTGCGGGACACGATCTCGCGGATGAAAGAGGCGAACCTGAGGGTGGCGCTGTTCATCGACGAAGACCCGACGGTGCCGCCCGATGCCTGGGAGGTGGATGCAGACCGGGTGGAACTTTACACGGGTCCATACGGGGCGACGTTTGGGACGCCGGAAGGGGACCGGCACCTGGACCGGCTGGCGATGACGGCCAAGGCGGCACATGCGGCAGGGCTTGAGGTCAACGCCGGGCATGACCTGACCCTTGAGAACCTGCCGGCCTTCATGGCGCGGGTGAAACATGTCGATGAATGCTCGATCGGGCATGGGATTACGGCTGACGCGCTGCTGATGGGTTTTCCGGAAGCAGTGAAACGCTACAATGCCGTGCTGGGGTGACGAGACCGGTCATATGCAGCCGCTGAGAATCGCGATTACGGGCGCGGGGCCGGCCGGGCTGGCGGTGGCGCTTTATCTCAACAGGCTCGGCCATCAGATCCGGATATTCGATCAGTTTGAAGCGCCGGCGCCCATCGGCTCGGGGTTGATGATTCAGCCGACCGGGGCGGCGGTGATGCGCAACCTGGGCCTGTGGGAGCGGCTGGAAAGGCTGGGGCAAAGGCTGGAGCGGCTGGAAGGGCGCGACGCCAAGTCGAAGCGTCTGGTGCTTGACGTTTCCTATTCCGCGATGGGGCTTGGGGCCTTCGGGCTTGGTGTGCATCGCGCGGCGCTGTTCGAGGTTCTGTTTGATGCAGTGGTGGCCGCAGGGTTGCGGATTGAGACGGGGTGCGAGGTGGCCGGATCGCGCATGTCCGGCGATGGGCGGGCGCTGAAGTTTGCGAACGGAGCCGAGGCCGGGCCGTTCGATCTGGTAGTGGACTGTCTTGGGGCGACGTCGGTGTTGCGTGGTGAGGCGCGGGATGTGGGGCGCACGCGGCCGCTGTCGTTCGGGGCCCTGTGGGCAACGCTGGACTGGGTCGAGGGCTTTGATGCGACTGCGTTGAGCCAGCGATATGACAGGGCGAGCGTGATGATCGGGGTGCTGCCGGTGGGACAGCGGCCCGGAGATGGCACCCGCAAGGCGGCATTCTTCTGGAGCTGCAAACATGCCGAATATCCGGCGCTGGTGGCGGAAGGGCTTGAAGCGTGGAAGGCACGTGTGGCGGGATATTGGCCAGAGACTCAGGGATATCTGGATCAGATCGAGGATTTCGAGCAGCTGACGCTGGCGCGCTACCGGCACGCGACGGCGACGGTCCCGTTTGGTGACAGGTTGGTGCTGGTGGGCGACAGCGCGCATGCGACAAGCCCGCAATTGGGGCAGGGGGCAAACATGGCACTGCTTGATGCGCGGGCGCTTTATCTTGCGTTTTCTCAAGCGGATGATCCGGGCGATGCGCTGGAACGATATGTGGCATTGCGGCGTTGGCATGTGAGGTTCTATCAAGCCCTGTCGCTGGCGCTGACGCCCTTTTATCAATCGGATAGCGCGGTGCTGGCGATGGTGCGGGATCTGGTCGTCGCGGCCCCGGCCCGATTGCCGCCGGCGCAATGGTTATTGGCCCAGATGGTGGCGGGGACGCTGGGCGGGCCGTTGGGGAAGCTCGGTTTGCGCTAGTCCTGGCGCAGTCCCGGCTTTGTTAGCCAGGACTTCGAAATGCGGCAGGCGACCGTGTAGGCGGGATCGTAGACATTGCCGATGTCGTAGCGCACGGTCTGGCCCATGAGATGGCTGGCGCCGTGAATGTCGAGACCGTACCCCTCCATCAGCCAGCGGCGCATTTCGCTGGTGGCGTGCTGTAAGGCCTGGTCGAGCGGGCGGGCGTTGCCGATGGTGAATATGTCTTCGGCGGTTTCACCGCGCGGCCAGACGATTTTCTGCCCTTTGATCACCTTGAGGGTGACCGTGACCTCGTAACAGGTCTCAACGCCCGTGCCGACAATCTCGCCATCGCCTTGCAAGGCGTGGCAATCGCCAAGGTAGAACAGGGCTCCTTCGACGGCGACCGGCAGATAGACCACGGTGCCGGGACAAAAGCGGCGGTAATCCATATTGCCGCCGTTCTGGGCACTGGTG
Organism: Devosia sp.; assembly: GCA_017794705.1. Taxonomy (GTDB): domain Bacteria; phylum Pseudomonadota; class Alphaproteobacteria; order Rhizobiales; family Devosiaceae; genus IH3. The sequence continues at coordinate 3,259,770 of CP051235.1, forward strand.
GTGGTGGAGATGGCCTGGCCGTGCGAGGGGGCGACGCCGAAGCAGCCGATCATCGGCTCCAGCGGCAAGACGAAGTGCTCCATTTTTGGCGGCGGGGATTCCGGGCGGCAGTTGCCGGCATTGCGGTCGATCAGCCAGGTGACGCGCTCCGAGGCGGGCAGGGCGCGGATGTCTTCGGGGTCAACGACATTTGTCGCCAGCACATCGCGGGTCCAGCCGGTATCCTTGATCGGGCGCATGGCGTCGATGGTGACCTGCAGCGTGTCGCCCGGCGCAGCGCCTGCGACGGCGATGGGGCCGTTCATCGGGTTGGGGCCGTCGCAAACCTTTTCGCCGTGCTTGTCCCAGCCATTGGCGTCGATGGTTTCGGTGACGACCGTATCGCCGTCGGCGATGGTGAGGGCGGGTTCGGCAGTGCCGATGGAATTGTACCAGCGGGCGGCGGTGAAATGATGGGTGCTCATGGGAGTGAGGCTATGCCGGGGTGGTTTGATTTGTCGAGTGGAATTGCCGGGTAGCCGCTTTGGGTATTAGCGGCGGGCAAATGACCCAAAAGCGCCGAACCGTACGTTACGGTACGGTAATGAAGATGGCTGCCTTTGGAAAATCGGGAGGGTGGACGTGGGACGAGCGACGACGGGCGGGGCGGGGAACCAGCGGTGAGGGGCAGAGGGGCGACGAGCGGTGAGGGGCAGAGGGGCGACGAGCGGTGAGGGGCAGAGGGGCGACGAGCGGTGAGGAGCGGAGGCCAGGAACAGGGAGATCAGACCTTGCGATGCCGAAGCCATGCTGCACGAGGGGATTCAGGGCCAGTGGCCGGGGCGGGCCTTCCGCCTCGATAGAGGAATTCGAGGAGGCAGCCTTTGCGGCCGCCTCCCTTTCGAAATTCTAGCGATTCTTGGTGTGACTGTTTCCGTACTTGTCCACGTGGGTCTCGGACACGATTGAAGCGCCTCGCATTCCAAAAATGTCCTCTGAGCCGCGGGAGACGACGATGTTCTTGCCGCCATGACCGTCGTCACTTTCCTTCACCCAGGTTGTCTGCCCGCTGCTGTCGGTGTGCCGGGTTTCCTTGCTCGCCATTCGATTTCTCCTTGATGTTGCAGTGCAATGCCCCCTCCGCATGCTTGCATTAAGCGGCCGGTCACTCTTGTCGTTTTGTTTGACGTCAATATTGAACTGGTTTTTACGCGGGGCCCTGCTGTTCGTCGATCTCGCCTGCGAGCACCGACACTTCCCAATCAAGCAAAACCTGAATGTCTTCACGAAGGCCTTGAGGCAGACGTTTCAGCCGGAGCAATGCATCAAGAGTCGTCTTGTTTGGCTGTCGTCGATGGAGGTACAGATTGTCTCCTTCGCGCAGCAGCCGATCTCTCAACTGGTTGTTTTCGACATTGCGAATAGAGCCTTCTGAGACGCCAATTGCCTTGGCCAGACCGCGTCTGCTGACGCCCAGAATCGATCTGTACTTTGACACACCCTCCCCGATGCGCTGCAGCAATGCATCGCGGGAAATCTTGTTGATTGAATGCATGGGATTTCTCCAACCTTGAACAAATAATGCCCAGTTTGGAGACGTTGCTTTGGTGCCGGGTCCCTTCAGTCACCCCCACCCGAATTGCACCTTGCGACCAGAAATCACCGACAAAATATTCGGCGCACCAGTCCGTCTCTTCGATATCCGGTTCAATGAACCGACCGCAACAACACGAACTTAACTGCAAGTGATTGCCGCGGCAAGAAGCTACAGTTCATGCAACGTGTATTCTGACCGTGATTGTCATTATGGTCCTCAGTGCGGCTACTATTTGGCCAATGCAGATGGCGTCAGTTCCCGCGATGCTTGGGATCCGACGGCGGGAAGTAAGAAAGAGGACAATCAGATGAGCGGGATTGACTGGATCCGCCGGTGGGAGGACCGGAATATCGGGTTTCATGAGGGGGTGCCCAACGTTCATCTGGTGGCGCATTTTGACAGGCTGGGAGTTCAACCGGGTGGGCGGGTGCTGGTGCCGTTTTGTGGGAAATCTGTGGACATGCATTGGCTTCTTGGGGGTGGCTATCACGTCATCGGCGCGGAAATCAGTGAGATGGCGATTTCCGAGTTGTTCGATGAGTTGGGGGTTGCTCCGCATAAATCGAACGTGGGGCCGGTGCAGCTTTGGGCGGCTGACGGGATCGAAATTTTCGTGGGTGATCTGTTTGAGTTGACGGCGGAGCTGGTGGGGCCGGTGGACGCGGTTTATGACCGGGCGGCGTTTGTGGCGCAGCCCGAGGATGAGCGTGGCGGCTACGCGGAGCATGTGATCGCGTTGGCTGGCGGGGCGCCGCAGCTGCTGATCACCTATTCCTATGATCAGAGCCTGATGTCGGGTCCGCCATTTTCGATTCCAGACGAAGAGGTGCATTCGCGCTATGGCGGACGCTACGCGATCACCAAGATCGACGAGGCTGCGACGGGCGGGGTGCGCGGTGTGCCTGCTGACGAGGGCGTTTGGTTGCTGACGCCGCGTTAGAGCCGCTGGCGGGCGAGTTGGGCGCCGGCGCCGAGGGCCTGCAGCTTGCCGCGGGCGACCGCTCGGGAAAGCGGCGCGAGGCCGCAGTTGGTGCAGGGCATCAGCCGTTCCGGATCGACGAAAGCGCTTGCGTCCCTGATGCGGGTGGCGACTTCTTCGGCGGTTTCCACCTGGTCGGTGGCGACATCGATGACGCCGACCATGACTTGTTTGTGGGCCAAGAGTTTCATCAGGTCGGGCGGGACGCGGGAGTTGGCATATTCCACCGAGACCTGGCCGATTTTCGAGGCATCGAGGGCGGGGAAGATCTGTTCGTACTGGCGCCACTGTTCGCCCAGGGTCTTTTTCCAGTCGGTGTTGGCCTTGATGCCGTAGCCATAGCAGATGTGAACGGCCGTATCGCATTTGAGGCCCTCGATGGCGCGTTCGAGGGTGGCGATGCCCCATTCGTTGACGTCGTCCATGAAGGCGTTGAAGGCGGGCTCATCGAACTGGATGAGGGAAACGCCGGCGGCCTCGAGTTCACGGGCCTCGTCGTTGAGGATTTCGGCGAAGGCCATCGCCATGTCAGCGCGGCGGCCATAGTGGGCGTCTGCGATGGTGTCGCAGATGGTCATCGGCCCGGGGAGGGTGAATTTGATCGGGTGATCGGTGTGGGCGTGGATATATTCCGCTTCGCGCATGTGCACCGGTTCCGGCCGTGAGAGGGCGCGGGTGACAGTGGGCACATCAACCGTGTAGCGGTTGTTGCGGATGCCCATGGGCGTCTTGAGGGACCAGTCGATGCCGTCGATGTGCTCGAGGAATCCGTGGACAAAATGGGTGCGGAACTGCTCGCCCTCGGTGACGATGTCGATCCCCGCCAGTTCCTGCTCCTTGATCCAGATGAGCGCGGCATCGCGCTTGGCCTCATCAAGCTCGGGGCCGGACTGGCGCCATTCGGGCCAGAGTTTTTCAGGCTCGGCCAGCCAGGCCGGTTTCGGCAGGCTGCCGGCAATGGTTGTCGTGAACATTCTGGTTCCCCCTCGCTGCGGCCAGTATGGCGCATTCAGCGAGCAGGTCCAATGGTTCAAACGCGCCTGTCAGCCTTCGATGGCGTATTTGTCGTCCGGCAGCAGCGCGAGGCGTAGCGTATGCCAGCTGGCCCAAAGGGCGGGCAGGGCGAAGATCACCGCGAGAGCCACCAGCAGGTAGAATCCGGCGTGGAGGATGCCGGCAACCGAAAAGATCGCGGCGAGATCCGTGGCCCAGATGGCAATGCCGATCATCAGGATTTCGGGGATGTTGGCGAGGAGGTGGCGCAGGGAATAGCGCGGCGCGGACGCCGTGGTGGTGGAAACCGGGGTTTCCTCGGGTTTGCTTTGCATGATCAGAATCCAGACGCCACAGGCGGCGGCGCGACGGCCGGATTGATCGCCTGAACCGTGGCGGAATTGTGTTCGATCAGGGCAGCGCGGACGCTAGTTGCGCCGCTTCAGTTCGAGCGCCTTGTCGAGGGCCCTGACGGCGTAGCCGACGGGTTTGGGCAACAGGTCGTAGGCGGCGTCGCCGGGGTCAAGTTGACGCAAGGCGTGGACGGGCCAGTTAGGATTGTCGAGGGCGGGGCGGGCAAGCGCGACGAGGTCGGCGTCACCGTCGGCAATGATGCGCTCGGCCTCAAACGGGTCGGTGATGAGGCCAATGGCGGCGGTGGCGATATCGGCGCCATGTTTGACAGCGCGGGCGAGGGGTACCTGGTAGGAAGGGGCCACGGCGACCTTTGCACCGTCGAAGCCGCCTGATGAGCAGTCGACGAGGTCGACGCCGAGGGCCTTGACCTGTTTGGCCAGTTCGACTGAGTCCTCGACCTGCCAGCCTTCGGGGTGCCAGTCCTGCACCGAAAATCGCATGAACAGCGGCTTTTGTTCCGGCCAGACCTTGCGGACAGCGGCCACCACTTCGAGAGCGAAGCGCATGCGGTTTTCGCGGGAGCCGCCGTATTCGTCGGTGCGCCTGTTGGCGAGGGGCGAGAGGAACTGGTCCATGAGATAGCCATGGGCACCGTGGATTTCGACGAGGTCGAAACCGGCCTTTTCGGCGCGGACGGCGGCATCGGCGAAACTCTGGACAAGACCGGCGATTTCCTCTGTTGTGAGGGCGTGGGGGACCTTCCAGCCTTCGGTGTGGGGCACGGCACTGGGGGCGATGGGCTGCCAGTCGGTGTAGCCGATGGCGTCCAGTTTGGCTTGCGATGTGGGCAGGTCGGGACGCCAAGGGTTGGGCCGCGAACCCTTGCGGCCGGCGTGGGCAAGCTGGATGGCTGCCGCGGCGCCCTGGCTGTGAATGAAGTCCACGATCCGTTTGAGTTTGGGGATGTGCCGGTCGTCCCAGATGCCGAGGTCCGAATAAGAAATGCGGCCCTCGGGTGTGACGCCGGACGCTTCAACCATGACCAGCCCGAAGCCCCCCATGGCGAACCGGCCCAGATGCACCAGATGCCAATCCTCGGCCATGCCATCGACCGAATGATACTGACACATGGGTGAGACCATGGTGCGGTTGCGCAGGGTCAGGCCGCGCAGGGTGAGTGGCGTGAAGAGCAGGGGCATGGGTCGTCCGGCTTTGGAGATGTTGGGCGGGAATATCGTCAGGTGACGATGGAGGCGGGGGCCGAGAAAGTCAAATGCCGACCTTGCGGCCGGCATTTGCAGGAGTTCGGGCAATGACAGAGCGTGGGTGTCAGGCTTGCTCACGATCGTCGACATAAACGACAAAACTGCCGTCTTCCTGTATCGCCAAGGCGATGACGGATTCGACTTCCATTTCTTCGGTTTCCAGCGCGGCAGACAGTGCCGCATTTTCAGCGACTGCGGTGTGCAGTTCTTCGAGCCATGCGTCGTTCTCCTCGACGCGCATATCAACAGACTCAATGGTCGCGGCGGTGATGCCGGACTGGAGTTCCGTAAGGCCCACAACCTGAACTTCGCCATCGAACTGTTCAATGTCGCTCAAGGCAGGCGGGTTTTCCAGTGCGCCAACGACCAGCTCGACAGCCGCAACATCCGGGGCAACAGGTGTTTCGGTTTCCTGCGCCAGTGCGGTTTGGGGCGCGAGCATGAGTGCAGTTGTAAAGCTTGCCAGGATTATTCTTGATTTGAGGTTTTTCATGATGCCTCTCCTTTGTTGGATGCATGAAAAACGTCTCGGCGCGGCACGAGTTCCAAACTTCAATGCAAGAACCCGGCTCTGAAAGAGAGTTTAGACCAGAATCTTGTTGCACCGAGCCGAACCGTACGTTACGGTACGGCAAGTCGCTGGCGACAAGGTTTGTTTGAACCGGGGCCGGGGACGAGATGGTTTGTTAGACCCGGGGGGGCGACGTGGTTCTTTTGACCGGGGCGAGATGGCTCGTTTGACCGGGGAGACATGGTTCGTTTGAACCGGTGAGAGGGCTGCCGAATTTCGGAAGCAGCTCGACGTATGGAACCGGGTGAATTGTAAGCGGCCCGGTGCGCGACCTGATGGGGATTTTGGTTTTGAAACCTGCCGCAGCCGAAACATTGCCGATATTGGGGGATCTGACGGTGCGGCAGGCTGAGGTGCTGGATGCGGCCCTGCGGCTGCTGGTCTCGATGGGGGACAAGCTGACGATGACTGCGGTGGCGCGGTCGGCGCGTTGTTCCAAGGAGACGTTGTACAAATGGTTCGGGGACCGGGACGGGCTGCTGACGGCGACGGTGCAGTGGCAGGCGGCCAAGGTCGGGATGCCGCGGATCGACCGGGCGGGGCTGACCCGGGACAGTTTGCGCGCCGGGATCGAGGCGTTTGGCGAGAGCCTTTTGCGGGTTCTGGCGTCGGAGACCTCGGTGGCGCTCAACCGGATCGCGATCACCCACGCGGGGACAGACCGGTATGGGCTGGGCGCCATTGTTCTGGAAAACGGGCGGCGCGAGATGGGGCGGCGGTTAAAGCCCGTGCTCGAGGCGGGGCGCTCCGCGGGCTACCTCAATTTCAAGGACAGCGAAGCGGCGTTCCGGACCTTTTTCGGGCTGGTGGTGCGCGATGTGCAGGTGCGGCGGCTGTTGGGTGATGATTTCGCGCCAAGCGAGGCCGAGATCGTCAGCGAGGCAAAGCTGGCCACGGCGCAATTCATGACGCTTTTCGGGACGTGAGCATGACGAGTTCGGAGTGAACGGCTCCACCCTCATCCGCCCCTTTCGGGGCACCTTCTCCCATCAAGGGAGAAGGAACAGCAAGACACGGCAATCAAGGGAGAAACCAATGCGTGTTTATTATGATCGGGATGCTGATCTCAACATTCTGAAGAACAAGAAAGTGGCCGTGATCGGCTACGGTTCACAGGGACGGGCGCATGCGCTGAACCTGACCGATTCAGGCGTCGGCGACGTGCGGATCGGGCTGCGGCCGGGATCGACAACTGCCGCCAAGGTGGAAGCGGACGGGCTGACGGTGATGTCAGTGGCCGACATTGCGGCCTGGGCTGACGTTATGATGATGGCGACGCCTGACGAATTGCAGGCCGACATCTACCGCGACGAGATTGCGCCGAATATCCGTGACGGGGCCGCGATTGCGTTTGCGCACGGGCTGAACGTGCATTTCGGGCTGATCGAGCCGAAGGACACAGTCGACGTGATCATGGTGGCGCCGAAGGGGCCGGGGCATACGGTGCGCGGCGAATTCCAGAAGGGCGGCGGTGTGCCGTGCCTGATCGCCATCCACAATGACGGGTCCGGCAATGCCAAGGACATCGCCCTGGCTTATGCGTCGGGCGTCGGCGGTGGCCGGTCGGGCATCATCGAGACCGATTTCAAGGAAGAGTGCGAGACCGATCTGTTCGGCGAACAGGTTGTCTTGTGCGGCGGTCTTGTGGAACTGATCCGGGCCGGGTTCGAGACGCTGGTCGAGGCCGGCTATGCACCGGAAATGGCCTATTTCGAGTGCCTGCACGAAGTGAAACTGATCGTTGACCTGATCTATGAAGGCGGCATCGCCAACATGAACTATTCGATCTCGAACACGGCAGAGTGGGGCGAATATGTCTCCGGTCCGCGTATTGTCACCGCGGACACAAAGGCAGAAATGAAGCGGGTGCTGGCAGATATCCAGTCCGGCAAATTCACTTCCGAATGGATGCAGGAATACAAGGCCGGTGCGGCCCGTTTCAAGGGCATCCGCCGTAACAATGATGCGCACCAGATCGAGGAAGTTGGCGTCAAGCTGCGCGGCATGATGCCGTGGATCAAGGCCAACCAGTTGGTGAACAAGGAACGCAACTAGCATCGTCGAGTATGCTGCCCGATCCAAGGCCGAATTTTTTTGGTCGGTTGCCGAAGCGTTAAGGTGGTCTCCACCTTTTCTGGCAACCTCAGTGGATCAAAGCCAACCATCTGGTCAACAAGGAGCGCAACTAGCAGCGTTTAGCCTTAAGACAGATTAATGGCCCGCGTTTGCGACGCGGGCCATTTCTTTTTGCGATTTTCAATGACTTGGCGGGGTGACTTGTTGTGGCGTAGATTGGCAACGAGTGACGTAGTTCCCGGACGGGTTTCTTGACGAAGAGTATCGCAATTGTCGGCGGCGGGCTGATGGGGGCGCTGACAGCGCTGTGCCTTGCGCGCAAGGGGCACCAGGTCATCCTATACGAGCGCGAGGCGGAGGTGCTGTCGCGCGCCAGCCGCAACAATGAAGGCAAGGTGCATTCCGGGTTCACCTATGGGCTGGACCTGACCCATCGCACGCAGGACCTGATGTTTCGCTATGGCCGGGCGTTCATGCCGCGGTTGCGGGAGGTTCTGGGCGCCGAAGTCGACGCGATACTTCTGCACAGGCGCAATGATTATGCGGTGATGCGCGCCTCGCAATTGCAGGATGAACGAGAGGCGGCGCATGCCGGGGCGCTGAACCGGATTGCCGCAGACGCTGGAGATGGTGGTGCGGCTTTTGCCCGGCGGCTCGATGAGGCCGAGGTTCGGGGCCGGTTTTCGGACGCAGTCAGCCACGTTCATGAGGTGACGGAAGCGACCGTCGACGTGGATCTTTTGTGCGATCTGACGGCCAACGCTCTGCAGGCGGTGGGCAAGATCGAGATCGTTCCGGGGACGGATGTAGAAGCGATTTCGGAGGAAGGGGAGGTCCATTCGAACGGGCGGGCGCTGGGGCAGTTCGACCGGGTGCTCAACGCGGCGTGGGACGGACTGCCGCGGCTGGATGCGGTGCGCGGGCAAGGTGCGGACGGATACTGCCTCCGCGCCAAATGCGGGTTTGTGGCGCGGGTGGTTTCGGGCATGCCGGCACGGCCGATCACGTTCTGCTGGGGTCCGTTTGGGGATTTGGTGCCGCAGAGGGATGGCATGGTCTATATTTCCTGGTACCCGGCCTGCCTGATGGGGTTCACAAAGAACGGTCTGGCAGGAGCGGAATGGTATGACACGGTGGCGGCAGCATTCGATTTCGAGGGCGCTTATGCCGAAAGCCGTGCGGCATTTGAAGCGCTGCTGCCGGGGCTTAAACTCGAGGCGCAGCCCGTGTCGGTGAAAGCCGGTTCGATTTTGGCGGAGGCCAGGACGGACATTGATGATCCGGCCAGCGGGCTGCACCGCCGTCACCGGTTCGGTCCGTCCGGAACGGGACGGGTGATGTCTGTCTACACGGCAAAGCTGACCTGCGCGCCGGGGCTTGCCCACGAGATAGCGGAGCAGTTTTGAGCGTCCGGACTGTCAGCGTCTGTATTCCGGCCTACCAGTCGGAAGGCTTTCTGGAAGAGACGCTGGACAGCGTTCTCGGCCAGAGCTGGCCGGACATCGAGATTCTGATCTCAGTTGACTTGAGTACCGATGGCACGGCGGCGCTGGCGCGGCGCTATGCACCTCGGGCCAAAGTACTTGTCCAGGACCGGCGGCTGGGCTGGGTGAAGAACCACAATGTCGTGCTGCGGGCAGCAAAGAGCCGGTACGTGATGATCATGCCGCATGATGACGTACTTGAACCGGAATATGTGGCCAAATGCATGGCGGCGCTTGATGAGAACCCGGAGGCGGTGCTGGCCTTTTCCGATCTCGACATCATGGGCAGGCCGGAACAGGTGGTGATCCAGGTCGGTGAGGTGGGCGATTTTTTCGAGCGGATGCAGTCGTTTCTGAGGGGGCATTTTTCGGCTGTGGCCGTTCGCGGTATTGTCGACCGGCAAAAGGCGCGGCATTCTCTGGTGCCTGAACATGCCATGGGAGATTTTGCAGCGGACACGTTGTTCGTGGCGCAGATGGCGGCGCAGGGGCAGATTATCAGGGTGCCGGAAGTGCTCTATCACAAACGGCTGCATGCCGGCTCGACGCATGCGAAGTGGTATTCTCCCGACCCGTGGGAGATTGATGAGATGTGGGTCGCGCACTGCCTCGAAATCTACCGGACGATCGGAAGGGTCCGGCCATCGGCCCTGTTTGATCCACGGCTTCGGCAGGCGATCAGCGAGCGGCTGGCGCGGCAAAGAGTGGAATTTGTGCGCCGGGGATGGCCGGAGATGATCGACCCGCAGGCGCGCCTGTTGCCGCAGCTTCTGCAGCATTATTGGCGGATCAGGCGCCGCCGGCCGCATTACAGTTGGCTGAAAGCGGCGGACAGCCGAGGTTAGGCCGTTTTTTTGGGCCGATCAAAGGTCCAGATCGACCCAGGCCGGGTCGTGATCGCTGCCGTCGCCGCCGTGTTTTGTCCGGCGGTCAATGCCGGCGCCGGTGAGGGCTGAACCGAGCGCCGGACTGAGCCAAATCTGATCGTATTGCTCGTACTCCGGGAAGGCTGGGCCGGAGGGATTGAACCTGTGGGTCCAGTTGGTGGACTGCGGGCCGGGGCCCTGACCAGGCGTTTCGGGCTTGGCGAGGCGAGATTCGACGGCATTGTCGAGGCCGTTGACCAGGGAGGCCCCGTCGACGGTGAGCATGGGCGCAAGGAACGGGGAGTGGGGCGGATCGTTCATGTCGCCGGTCAGAATGAACCGGCTGCCGGCCCGTTCCTGACGGGTAATGATGGCGGCGGTCATTTCCGCCTGGCGCTGGCGGCGGGCATTTGCCGCGGCGGCACCGGTGACAGGATCCTCGGTGTGCGGCACGAAATGGCTTTTCATATGCGTGTTGTAGAGGGTGAACAGTTTGCCGCCGTCCGGTGCCAGGATTTCGGCCTGCAAAAGATCGCGGCCGAAAACCCGGCTTGTGGGGTCATCGGGGTGGATGGCGGTCTGATGCGAGGTGATGGCGCCGACAGGCAGTTTCGACATGATGCCGACGTCGATCAGTCGGCTGTCATTGCCTTCGATGAGGACAATTTCGGAATAGGCGCCGGCCAGGAAGTCGCGGTTGAACTCCTTCAGGATTTCGATGTGTTCGACTTCCTGCACGGCCAGCACATCGGCGTTCATCGTCTGCAGGATGCGGGCGGCGATGGTTGTGGTGTCAGCCGGATCCTTTTCCTTGACCAGCTTGCCCATGAATGTTCGGACATCGACGTGGCCAGCCTCAAAACTGATGGTGATGCCGCCGTTGGATATGGCCGGCGAGGTGCTGACCACACCCTGAAAGTTGAAACGCGAAAAGAGATTGTTGAGATTGAAAGTGCCAACACGGACTGTCATGGGGACCTCCTTCGGCTGGGCTCTTGAAATAGACTGAAAGTGTGACGGTTAATCTGCTGCGCATACAAGTTGGGGTAATTGCTTCAGGTTATCCGGAAATTGCAGTTTGGGGAGGGGCTATGAGTACGAAAGACGATCTGGAGCGGTTGGCGGCGCAGGAGGCGGAGCTCGTCTTCGACAGGTTCGATGAGAATGTCGCGTTCTCCATCGGGCAGCGGGTGCGCGACGCGGCGCTGGCACGAGGTGCGGGTGTGAGCGTTCTCATCAAATTGTGGGATAGACCGGTGTTTTTCTCGGCGACACCGGGCACCTCGTTTCACAACTACAAATGGTGCCACCGCAAGGCGAACACGGTGGAGTTCACGCACAAGAGCACGTACCGGCACGTGCTGGAGCGAGACGACAAGCCGCGGGTGTTCGAGGAAAGCTGGGGCGTGGATGCAGCTGACTATGTGTTCGCCGGCGGCGCCGTGCCGATCAACGTGAAGGGGATCGGGATTGTCGGGGCGACCGTGGCCTCTGGTCTGGATGAGCGGGCGGACCATGAGATCGTGGTCGAGGCGATGTGTGCGGAACTGGGGCTGGACTTCACAAAACTGGCGCTCGACTAGCCGCGCCCGAGTTGGGCGCGGCTGTTGTACTCGTCAAGCGAATTGGCCGGCCAGCGCTTCAAGGATGCCCGTCCATCCAGCCTTGTGACCGTTTAGCGAATCCTCGTTCTTGAACTTGACGTGCGTCAGCTCGACTTTGGTGCCGTCGCCTTCGGGTGCGAAAGTCAGGTGAACCTCGCTGTCTGGTGCGGCATGCGGCGAGTTCCAGGTGAAGGCGATCCGGGAGTAGGGTGTAAGTTCCAAATAGGTTCCGTGGTGTGGAATGTCGGTTTCACCATCGCGCATCACTACCTTGTATGCACCGCCGACGCGCGGATCGGTTTCCACCTGTGGGCAGGTCATGTTTGGTCCAGGTGTCATGAATTGCGCGAGCATGCGGGGGTCCAGCCATGCAGCGTAGACCTTGTCGGGCGTGGCTTGGATGACTTTTGAGATGCTGAGTGAAAGTTCATTCGGTTGGGTCGTCATTTTCATTTTCTCCCTGTGTCAGAATTTTTTCCAACTGCTCAAGCCGGGCATCCCAAACCCAGCGTAACTGCTTGAACCAATGATCGATTTCGGTGAGCGGGGCGAGTTCTGCCCGGATCACGTGCTCGCGCCATTCCTTCAAGCGGCTGACGAGACCGGCGGCTTCAAGCACCTTTATGTGCTTTGAAACCGCGTTGAGGCTCAGGTCAAAATGACTGGCCAGGTCGGTGACGCGCATTGGGCCTTCTTGAACCAGCAAAGTGAGTATGCGCCGCCGGGATGGATCGCTTGCGGCCTTCAATATTGTGGATAGGTGCGCGTCGTCGAATTCTCGTTCAACCATAAGGTGGAATTACACTCGTGCGCGCTTTCAGTCAACCCGTTGGGTGAATGAGGCGTTCAAAATTCTGATAGTCGGCTGGAAATACGCAAACAAGAGTTCCATGAGAGGGAGGTGTCCAATTGCCGATGGAGTGATCGATGTCCTTTTCAATTTCCGAGATTCCGGATCAAAGCGGACGCACTGTGCTGGTGACCGGCGCCAATTCCGGGTTGGGATTCGAGACGGCCAAGGCGCTGGCGGCAAGGGGTGCGCGGGTGATCATGGCCGTCCGGGACGAGGCCAAGGGTCTTGCCGCACTCGACCTCATCGAAATCGAAGTGCCCGAGGCGCAGCTTGAATTGAAGTCGCTCGATCTTTCCGACCTGGAGTCGGTGCAGGCACTGTCTCGCCAATTGCATGACGAGGGGGTGCAACTCGACGTTCTCATCAACAATGCGGGGGTGATGATGCCGCCGCGCGGTCTGACCAAACAGGGATTTGAGACCCAGTTCGGCACCAATCACCTCGGACATTTTGCGCTGACACTGCTGCTGCTTGACCTGATGAAGCTCGAAGGGGACGCGCGGGTTGTGACGGTGTCATCGGAGATGCACAGGCGCGGGTTCATCGATTTTGACGACCTGCAGAGCGAGCAAGGGTATTCACCCACGGCCGCCTATGCGCAATCGAAGATTGCCAATGTCTATTTCGGGCTGGAACTGGCGCGGAAGTGCATGGCTGCCGGGATGGATGTCAAAAGTGTTGTGGCGCATCCCGGGTACGCGGCGACCAATCTGCAATATGCCGGGCCGACGGGTTTGGTGCGCTTGTTCATGCCGTTGACCAATGCGCTGTTTGCGCAAAGCGCCGAGGCGGGAGCATGGCCGCAGATCTATGCCGCAACTATGCCTGATGTGAAGAACGGAGAGTATTTCGGTCCTACGGGTTTGGGAAACATGCGTGGGGCGCCAGGGCGCAACGTTCCCGTCGCCCGCGCCCAGGACAAGGAAATTGCGGCGCGCCTTTGGGATGTTTCAGAAGAGTTGACCGGCGTGCACTGGAGCCCCTGAGGGCCCGCGGTGGCGAGAGCGAACTAGTGTTGAAAGCGCAGGGCCGGGGCTCCGGGCAGGCCCGCGAGGTGCAGCACGAGGGCGCGGAAGGCGAGCGTCACGCCGACTATTTCCAGAATTTCTTCCACATTGGCAGCGATCACGGCGGAAGGGTGGTCAAAGCCCATTGTGGTTCCGAGGCGCGCGCCTATTAGCTCCAGTCCAATTGCGCCGCCAACGTAAATGGCCCCTGCCACGATCAGTCTGATGCGTGTTGGCGATGGCAGGCGCAACAGAAACGGGAGAAATCCGATCGCCACCACAATGACGATGGGAATGCCGATGATCACCCATCTGTATGACAGAAAGCCGAAAAGGTCTGGGAAGTCGCCGGTCAGTTTGCCGAAGAGCTCATGAATGACCGACAATTCATCGAACGACATGTAGGCGAATCCCAGTCCGAGGATCAGCCAGCCTTTGGATGTGGGCGTGTGGAGCATTTTCTCGAGGTGGGAGCACACAAGCATCAGGACGGCGACCGACATGAGCAGGATGGAACTATACCAGGCGGGAAGGGAGAGTTCGGCGCCGAGGTCCAGGCGCGTGGTGAGCAGGGCACCGAATGGGTTGGGCCAAATCCGCAGGACAAGATGAAGGCACCCCAAAGTCAGCACCAGGCCCGAGCACAGGGCGACGAAATGCACCAGTGCCCGGGCGGAAAGCGTGAGTTGAAGTTGAGGGGGCACCGCCTGATTCAATTTAATACTCGCCAACAAAGTTTTGAATTTATTGACTATGTGCGAGTTGTTGGCAAGTGAACCAGGTGCTTGTGCTTAACTCGCCAAATGCTCGGCTAGCCGGTTGAGCAGGGAAGTCGTGCCGCGTTCCCAGAATTTGGGTCCGTCGAAGCCGTCGAGATAGGCGCCCTGTTCGGTGAACTTGAGATGGGTGCCGCCGTCGCCATCATCCGCGAGTTCAACGGTGGTGAGCGTGGCCCCGCAGATGCCGCCTCCCATGTCGAATGTGTAGGAATAGACAATCCGTTCGTTCTGAACGATTTCGTGAATGATGCCTTCATATTTGAAAGTTCCACCCCCGGGGCCGGGCATTTCGACGCTCTCGCGACCGCCGACCCGAAAATCGAGACTGTGCGCCCCGGCCGGAGCGCCATGGGCCCATTGCCGCTTCTTTTCGGGGTTGGCGAAGGCGTCAAACACATCGGCGCGCGGTGAAGGGTAGGTGCGTTTAAGGTCGAAAGTGCCGTGGACTGCGGATCGGTTGTTCATCGAGATTCCTTCCAGACTTAGCCAGCGTTGGCCGCGAGATAGGTGTCGAGGCTGTCGAGTTGATAGTCGGTTCCCGACTTGCGCATTTCCGGGGTTTCCTGCCCGTCGAGGAATACGCCCTGTTCGTTGAGCACCAGCATCGTGCCCTTGCCGTCCGGGCGGAACTCCACGCTGAGCACGGTTGAGGATATGCGCTGGCTGCCCTTGGCGATGGAAAAGGCGGTGACGATGCGCTCGTTGGGGATGATGTCGTCGAAGCGGGAATTGACGCGGTAGGGTTCCTCGCCCTGAGGACCGAACTGGCTGACTTCGCGGCCACCGACCTTGAATTCGAAACATTCCGACGAGAAGTGCCAATTGTTGGCGGGGGCGGCCCATTTGGCGAGTTCGTCCTTGTCCGACCAGGCCTTGAAGAGGCGGGTGGGCGGGACATTGTAGTGGCGTTCGATGGTGAATCCGCCCCGTACGACTGTATGGTTTGTCATTTTTTGGTCTCCCTGTTTTGAGGTTTTTCCGAAGAGGTTTCGAGAAGCATTTCGCCCAGCCGGTCGAGGCGCTGGTTCCAGTATTCGCGGCGCTGGTTGAGCCACTGCTCGGCCTGACTGAGTGCGGCCGTGTCGAGTGAGCAGGTGCGGACGCGGCCGACCTTTCGGCTGGTGACGAGCCCGCAATCCTCAAGGATCGCGAGGTGCTGCATGACGGCCGGCAGTGAGATGCCGAGCGGCGCCGCCATGTCGCTGACGGAGGTGTCGCCCCGGCTCAGCCGGTCAATCATGGCGCGGCGGTTGCCGTCAGCGAGGGCGGTGAACATGCGGTCGAGTTGGTCTGTTTGGTTAAGCATGCACTTAACTATTCTGAAGTCCGGATCGCTGTCAATGGTAAAGTGATCACTTAAGTGATGAATCTGTTTGGAGCGCCAACAGCGGTCACAGGACGGTAACGAATGGGGGTATATTCTGGAACGGGATGGAACGCGGACGTTTCTGCGCGACCTGGGAAAAGCGAATGCAGTTCAATTTTCACGTGCTGGACGTGTTTACCGAGATGCGCGGGTCGGGCAATCCTCTGGCCGTCGTGCTTGGTGCGGGTGAGCTTTCCGCCGCGCAGATGCAGCAGCAGGCGCGGGAATTCAACCTGTCCGAAACGGCGTTCGTCACCGAGACCTATGGCAAGTCGCACCGGATACGGCTGAAGATTTTCACCCCGGAGCGGGAACTGGATTTCGCCGGGCATCCGACGGTGGGGACCGCGGTGCTGCTCAGCCTTCTGGAAGGGCTGAACGGGCTGCGGATCGAAGAGAATATCGGAACTATCACCTGCCTGGTCGAGCGGATCGGCAAGTCCGCCGGGCGGGCGCAGTTCGGTCTGCCGAGGATGCCTGTAGAACAGGGTCCAGCGCCGGAAAGGGCCGAGATCGCCAAGGCGCTTGGGATCGATGTATCGGAAATCGGGTTCGACGGGTATGAGCCCTGCCGCTATTCGGCGGGCAATCCGTTCACGCTGGTGCCGGTCTATGATGCGGATACGCTGCGGCGGCTGAAGCCGGAGCGCCGGGGCTGGCGGGAGCTGTTCGGGGCCAAGACGCCCGGTGTGTATGCGTTTGCCAAGGCCAAGGATGGCAAGTCCAACTTCGTGAGCCGGATGTTTTCGCCGGACATGCCCTCGGGCGAGGATGCGGCCACCGGATCGGCAGCCGCGGCGCTTATCGGATTGCTGGCCTCAGAGGAAACCGAAAGCGACTGTCATCGCGTGCTGTCGCTGATCCAGGGGCGCGAAATGAACCGTCCGAGCGAGATCGAGATGATCTATTCGGTGCGGGGCGGCCAATTGGCCCAGGCAGGCATTGGCGGCAAGGCGGTGATCGTGCAGACCGGCAAGCTGCACATCGACTAGGTTCGTGCTTGCGAACGCCTGTGCGTTGAAATCACGCAAAAAGAAAGCCGCCGGGAGGAACGGCGGCTTTCCTCGATTGATCCGTTGAGGGGGGCGGATCAGTTGCGCCTGATGAGCGCGTCCTTGGAAACGCTGAGTTTGACCTTGTCGCCGTTTACCTCGGCGATCTGGCTGGGCAGGACGTAGCGGTCCGAGGACAGCAACCCTTCTGAATCCATACGCAGGAAACCTGTGCGCAGCATGGTCTCGTGCAGGGGGTCAGGAATGGCTTCGCTGCGGAACACATCCATCAGATTGTCGACGAAGGTCCGGCGAACCGGCAGGCCGGGATCAGAGGTGAGCTGTTCGGCTTGGGGTGTATCCGGGTTCTCGTCGGTCATCTTCAGGAACTCGACGGTTCCGATCTTGCCGCCTGTCTTGTCGAAAACGTCCATGCCTTCGTGAATCTTGGCAAGAATACTTGTCATAGTCCGTTCTCCTTTCTTGTTCGAAAGGGGTAACGGACCAACGGGGGCTTGGTTCCAATCCTTTGTGGATCAAGCGTGCTGAGCCTTGCGGCGGACCAGCCAGACGATGGCCAGAATGAGAATGGCCGGAATGGCGGCGAACAGGCCGAAGAGGGGGCTGACGGCGGCAAGGCCGGTGGCGCCGGCCCAGGTGATCGAGGTCAGGGCCTCGACAATGGTGGCGACACGCGAGGCCGTCTGGCGGCGAGCGAACTGGCTGCGCTTGGCGCGAACGCGGAACATCAGCTGGATGAAGATGGCGGCGGAGGCGGCGAGGGTGATGCCGATGGCGCCGGTGATTGCCACACTCAGGTCGATGAAGGCGATTGCGATGATGAACGGGGCGGTGAGTACGCCTATGGCGATGACCACGGCCTCGATCTTGGCGCGCAGCATCAGGCGCGGTGTCAGCGGGGCGGTGAGCACCAGATCGTGGGCATCCTCGCCGGAAATTGTGAGCCAGGCGAGTCCACCGGAGAGTTGGGCGGCAGCCATGGTGATGATGGCGATGACGATGGGCAGGGTGCCGCCGGTATTGCCGTAGTTGAGCCAGAGCAGGGCGGCTGGCGGCAACAGGTAGAGCAGCTGCATCAGGCTTTGTGAGATCAGCCACGGGTCGCGGATCAGCAGCAGCCATTCCTTGCGGCGCATCATGTGGGCCTGGGAGCCGCTGGCGAAGGTCTTGGCGGCACGCTGGGGCTTGCGCACCTCGTTGAGGCCGGTGGCGGCAATGGCGAGGGTGGCAAAGCTGGGGGCGGCGATGGCGACGGTGGCACCGAAGGCGGTGAGTGCGAATAGGACCGTCAGCATCAAAGCGGCTGGATCGCCCATGGCGGCGCGGGCGGGGATCCAGATGAGACTGTCGATTGCGGGGGCGACTGAGATGAACATGTCGGACAGCACCGAGCCGATGCCGGTGGCGGTGCCGGTGGAAAAGATCACCGCAATCTGGATGCCAACGATCAGGGCGGCGCCGACGATGGCGGCGAGGATCTGGGCAATGACGCGGGTGCGCCGGGCGCCCGCGAGGCGGAACAGGGCCAGCGTGCTGGCGATGGCAAGTGCGGTTGTGAAGATTGAGACCGCGGCGATCACCGGATAGGCGGCGAGCCAGCGCGGGCCGTCATGCACTGCCAGCATGTTGATGAAGGGTGCCATGAGAAGCGACATCATCAGCATGGAGGTGACGGCGATGGCGCCGGTGCGCACGGCAAACAGGCGGCGGGCCGAGGCCGGAGAGGACAGGATCAGGTCAAGATCATGGCGCGTGTAGTAGGCGCGGGTGACGGATTCCATGGCCTGGCTGAGCGACATGGTGGCGAACAGGAGGCCCGAACCCGTCAATTGCGCCAGCGTGCCGATGTCGGGTGCGATGCCGGCGGTGGCCCAGTCGCGGATGAGCACGTCGGCGATCCAGTGCAGTCCGGCCATGAAAAGGAGCGTGAAGATCAGCAGGCCGGTGGCGCGGCGGGGCGAGCCCCCGGTCAGCATGCCCGTCAGGTCGCGCCATTGCAGGCGGAACTCGTGGGCGGCAAACCACGGCAGCGAAGCGGTTTGCGCGCTCATGCGGCGGACTTTTCGCCGGCGATGGAGGGCACTTCATGCTGGCTGACCAGATCGAGAAACACATCTTCAAGGGTTGAGCCGTCGCGGCCGGCCTGGGCCTGCAATTCGGCGAGTGTGCCTTCGGCGATCAGGCGGCCGGAGGCGATGACGCCAATGCGTTCGGCCATGCGCTCTGCGACTTCGAGAATATGGGTTGTCATGACGATGGTGACACCGGCGCTGACTTTTTCGAGCAGCACGTTCTTGACCTGCCGGGCGGAGCCGGCGTCGAGGCCGGTGAGCGGTTCGTCAAGAATGATGAGTCTGGGGTCATGAATCAGGGCGCCGGCCAGGGCGACTTTTTGCAGCATGCCCTTGGAGAAGCCGCCGCAGCGCTCGTTGGCGTGGGGCATGAGGCCGAGCCAGCCCAGCAGTTCCTGGGCGCGGGTTTCGGCCTGTTCGGCAGGGACATGCCAGAGCCCGGCGATGAATTCGAGATATTCGAGTGGGGTCAGGCGGTCGTAGACCATGGGTTCGTCGGAAACCCAGGCGACGAGGCGCTTGGCGGCGACGGGATCAGTGGCGGTGTTGATGCCGCAGACGGTGATTTGGCCTTCGTCGGGCTGCAACAAGCCCGCGACCATGCGCAGGATTGTGGTCTTGCCAGCGCCGTTGGGACCGAGCAGGGCGTAGAATTCACCCTGTTTGACCTTGAGGTCGAGGCCGCGGACGGCCGGACGGTCGAAAGTCTTTTTCAGCGCCTTGATATCCAGCGCCAGCGCAAGATCCGACATGAGAGCCCCGATGCAATTTTCCAAAGGCGAAGGCGTAGCGGATCAGCGTTGAAGCAAAGTGAATCCTTGCGGCGCAATCGAACCCGTCGGGCAATTGCGGTGTCACGTGGTGAATTTGGTGCTAACATGGGGCTGCGCAGGTATGGCGCACACTGAGGGGGCAAAATGGATATTTTCATCAATCTTCTGGTTTGGCTGCATCTGGCCAGTCTTGTCATTGGCATGGGCGCAGGCATCGCCTCAGGGCAGGTCGCGGCGCGGCTGGGCACGGCGCCGGTTGAGGCGCGGCCGGTGCTGGGCGAAATCTACAAAACCCTGTCGCGCATGGGGCATGCGGGGCTCGGCCTGCTGATCATCACGGGTCTGCTGGTGCTGTTCCTCAAATATGCCGACCCGATGGGCATGGGCGTCTGGTTCTGGATCAAGATGGCGCTCGTAGTGGTGCTGATCGGGCTGATTACCTGGGGTGGCCGGACGAGCAAGAAGGCGCAGGCAGGGGATGCTGATGCGGCGGCTCTGGCACCGAAACTCGGCGCGGCTTCGGGACTGACCGGATTTGCGATCATCCTGGCGGCGGTGTTCGCCTTCGCTTGAGCGTCATGACGCTTGCCGGCGGAAATTTGCGGCGGGGCGCTTGAATCCGGCCCGTCGCGCATGATTTTTGCATCTGTTGCTTGCGCTCGAAAAATTATTTGTTAACAGTGCTGCGCGACATTTGGACGAAACAGCATTTGCGGAAGTTTGATGGCTTTGCCCGCTGACATTGCTGAAACCACAGAACGGGCCGCCTTCGCGGCGCCGTCCATATGTGCTGCCGCCGGCGCTGGCCGGACTGGCCTCCTCCTTCTTATCTGCCCCTGATTTCCGACAGCCCGGAAAGCGGGCGGGATATCAGGGGATGAATTCGAGCCGAACATCACAACGTTCAGGCCCATGAGGCCTATTGCACCAGGACAAGACAATGAGCACTCCCCAGAACGGCGTTACAAAGGACAGCGCCGACCAGAGCAACACCGAGCAGGTGTATATTTTCGACACGACCCTGCGCGACGGCGAGCAGTCGCCGGGCGCGACCATGACGCTGGAAGAAAAGCTGCAGATCGCCGAACTGCTGGACGAAATGGGCGTCGACATCATCGAGGCAGGGTTCCCGATTGCCTCGAACGGCGACTTTGAAGCAGTGGCGGAAATTGCCAAGCGGGCTGACCGGGCGGTGATTGCCGGGCTGGCCCGGGCGATCGCGGCCGATATCGACCGGGCAGGCGAGGCGGTGCGCCACGCGCGGCAGGGCCGCATCCACACTTTCGTTTCGACCTCGCCGATCCATCTGGCGCACCAGATGAAGAAGACCGAGGACGAGGTGCTGGAGATCGTCGTCAAGACGGTGACCCAGGCCCGCAACCTGATCGACAATGTGGAATGGTCGGCGATGGACGCCACCCGCACGCCAATCGATTTTCTGGTGCGCTGTACCGAGGCGGCGATCAAGGCGGGGGCGACCACCATCAACCTGCCGGACACGGTGGGCTATTCGACGCCGGAAGATTATGCCGACATGTTCACCCAGGTGATGACCCGGGTGCCGGACAGCGACAAGGCGATCTTTTCTGTGCATTGCCACAATGACCTGGGCATGGCGGTCGCCAATTCGCTGGCCGGCGTAAAAGCCGGGGCGCGGCAGGTGGAATGCACGATCAACGGGCTGGGGGAACGGGCCGGCAATGCGGCGCTGGAAGAGGTGGTGATGGCCATCCGCACCCGCGCTGATGCCTTGCCCTATCATACCGGCATCGAGAGCACACATTTGACCCGCGCCTCGAAGATGGTAGTTGCCGCCGCCAATTCGCCTGTGCAGTTCAACAAAGCGATCGTGGGCAAGAATGCGTTTGCCCATGAGAGCGGTATCCACCAGGACGGGATGCTGAAGAACGCCCAAACCTACGAGATCATGACGCCCGAGAGTGTGGGGCTGAAATCGACCTCGCTGGTGATGGGCAAGCATTCCGGGCGGCATGCTTTCAAGGAAAAGCTGAAGGACCTGGGCTATGTGCTGGGCGATAACCAGTTCCAGGAAGCCTTTGTGCGCTTCAAGGACCTGGCCGACCGCAAGAAGCACGTCTATGACGAGGATATCGCGGCGCTGGTCGACGACGAAATGGGCTCGGCCATGGACCGGATCAAACTGGTGGACATGGAAGTCGTGTCCAAGACCGGTGGTGTGCATCGCTGCGACCTGACGCTGAACGTGGATGGCGAGGCCAAATCGGTGTCTGTTGAGGGCGAGGGTTCGGTCGATGCGATCTTCAACGCGATCAAGAAGGTGGTCGATGCCGACCCGCATCTGGTGTTGTACGGCGTTGATGCCGTGACCGGCGGTACTGACGCGCAGGCCAATGCGCATGTGCGGCTGGAAATGAACAACCGGATCGTTTCGGGCCGCGCGGCGGAACCGGATACGCTGGTGGCCTCGGCCCGTGCCTATCTCAATGCCTATAACCGGCTGCTGGCCGAGCGCGGCGCTGCAGCGCAAGGGGCGCTGGAAAGCGCGGCGGGTTAGAAGTCCATTTTCATTGAGCGGCAGGGGCCGCCGCTGGCGGCCCCACTTTTTTGCCGGCAATCAGCGGCTGTTCAGCCACTCGAGCATTTCGGCAACCTCGCGTTCCTGCGCCTCGATGATATTCCGGGACAGGGATTTGACCCATTCGTCCTCGCCATATTCGAGTTGCGCCTTGGCCATGACGATGGCGCCCATGTGGTGCGGAATCATGCCGCAAATGAACGCAACATCAAGGTCCTCCGCTTTCATCCCTTCGGTCATTGCCGCGTGCATTTCGTCGAGTCCGGCGTTCATTGCGGCATGACCCGGGCTCATGGAAGGAGCCCCATGGCCGTCATGGATGTCATGGAAGTCTTGGCCGGATTGCATCGGCATGGTGCTGCCGCATATTTCCGGCAGGTCAACCATCGGCATCATTGGTTGCGCTGAGGCGAGTGAAGCAGAAGCGGCAATCAGGGCCGCACTCAATAGAACGATTTTCATTTTGGTTCTCCTGTTGGGACTTGAATATTCAAGACGGTCAGGAGATGCGGGGCGGGTCGTCGATGGAATGTACCAGGGACGGGAAGCCGGAGTGCGGACGGAGTGCTACAGGCGGCTGGTGCACACCAAAAGTGCCGGGGGCCGGTTCGGAAAGCAGACCCGCGAGATCGCAGTGTGCGTAGTCGCAATGCTCATCCTGATAGGGTTCCTGATTTTCTGCAGGGCCGTCTGATGGCAGGACAGAGTGCAGGGCAGAATGGCGAACATGCGTATCGGCTGAAGTTTGTGCTTTTGCCCAAATGGGCGCACTTGCTGGATGACATATCGCAGCAAAAGCGGGCGCGCCCGCCACGACAAGAGCGAAAACAATCACCAGTGCAACCCGGACGCTATGGGTGAGCGGTTTCAAGACAGCACCAAATCACAATGTAGCCGAGACAAACTTTTAGCACGGCTGTGTCCGAACTTTTGTGCACTTATTCGTGACAAGCCTGAACGGACATTTCGGTGACTCTTCACGAACAATCACGCTGGCGCACAGAATTCGCACATGCGTGTTACCTGCTTGAAACCTGACACAATTCCAGCCGTAAGTCGCGCCAGACGCAACGGTATCGAGGGTTACTCAATGAAGCTTGCAAAGCAATTTCTGGCACTTGCCGGTCTAGGTATGGGGCTAGCAACTGCATCTACCGCCACAGCGCAGGAAACGGATACGGCGATCTTTGCCGGTGGCTGCTTCTGGTGCGTGGAGAGTGATTTTGATCATGTCGAGGGTGTGCTGGAGACTGTGTCCGGCTATGCCGGGGGCACGATCCCCAATCCGACTTATCAGAACCATCCGGACTATATCGAGGCGGTGAAGATCACCTTTGATCCGTCGGTCGTCAGCTATGAAGAGTTGCTGACCGCCTTCTGGCACTCCGTCGATGCGACGGACGCAGGCGGACAGTTCTGCGACCGGGGCCACAGCTATATCACGACAATCTTTGCCGACGGGCCTGAACAGCGGGCGGCGGCCGAAGCTTCAAAAGTGGCGGTGGCTGATGACCTTGCGGTGGATGGGGAGATCGTGACGCCGATCGTTGATGCGACGACCTTCTATCCGGCAGAGGATTATCATCAGGATTATTATCTGAAGAACCCGATCCAGTATAACTACTACCGGTTCGCCTGTGGCCGGAACGGACGGGTGGACCAGGTATGGGGCGACAAGTCCTACCTCGGGATCAATCACTAGGTTACCGGGCAACGCAGGGACGGGGTCCCGGGAACAAGTCCCGGGACGGCACGTCAGGCTGTTCGTGGTTTAGCGGTGCTGGTCGATCAGGATGGGATTGCCATCGGGGTCGACGAGAGTGATGTGCCCGGGGCCGGTCGTTGATTCATCGGCCCGCTCGTTGAGTTCGAGACCCGCAGCCTTCAGGGATTTCTGGATTTCGCGGACATCGTCGAAAGGGTTGACCTCGCCGGCTTCCTGGTTCCAGCCGGGATTGAAGGTGATGATGTTCTTGTCGAACATGCCCTGAAACAGACCGATGACGGCATCGCCGTTCTTCAGGATGGCGTAGTTGTGTTCGGGCGAGCCCCCGAGGTCGGAGAAGCCGAGCTTCTTGTAGAATTCGGTCGACTTCTTGAGATCCTTGACGGTCAGGCTGATGGAAAATGCGCCTAGCTTCATGGTTCTGTCCTCTCTCTTTTAAGAAACTGAATCAGGTCTGCGGTGCCGGCATGAAGCGCGGATTGCGCAACAGCACGGCGGCGACGATGGTGACCAGAAGGCCTACCGGGAAAATCTCAAGGAAGGTGATGGGCAGGCGATAGAGTGGGTCGGCGTACTGCACCTGCAGGGCGTTCATTTGCGCGGTGACATCGGCGATTTCGGCTTCCGTTGCGCCCTGCGCGGTCATTTCCGCGATAAGGGCCGTTGAGTACTGGGAAATGAAGGCATAGTCGGTCATCGCCAGATAGACCTCCCAGCCGATCACGTAGGCAAAGCCGGCGATCACGGCGATCAGCATGCCGAGCATGAAGGCGTTGCCGAAGGTGATGACGCCGCCCAGGTCGCGGTCGCGATAGCGTTTGACGCCGAAAAAGATCAGCGACAGGGCAAGGATCATGACCAGGTAGCCAAGCCATTCCAGGCTGGCGACATGGGTGCTGCCGGAAAAGATAAAACTCAGCGAAATCGAGCCGATGGTGATGGCCCCGGCCAGAAGGCCGTAAATGAGGGCGATGGAAAACATCCGGGAATTCCTCCAACCGGTTTTGGAGGAGACTAGCAGCAGAATGGGGGATGGCCTATCGCCCGATCGGGTGAAACGGGGTCTTTGGTCCAATCGGGTCAGGCGATGAGACGGAGTTCGCGGGCTTTGAGAATGGCGCTCGTGCGGGTCGGGGCGTCGAGTTTGGCGAGTAAGCTGGCGACCTGGGTTTTGACCGTGTCAGGTGACTTGTTGAGCGCTCGGGCAATCTGCTTGTTGGTCTGGCCAGTGACCAGCAGTTCGAGGACCTCAAGTTCACGAGCGGTGATCCTGAGGGATTTGAGGGCCGCTTGGTTGCGCACGAAGGGTCCGGGTGCGGGCGCACGTGTCAGGCGCCGGCCGGCCCAGACGCCGAGGGCAGTGAAGCCCAGGGCGATGAGGACGATGTAGATTTCGACCGGAAAACGGTGGATCAGATATTCATACTGCAGCCAGGTGAGGGCAAAGGCCCCGGCTGCCAGCGCCAGGCCGTAACCGGCCAGAACGCGGAACATCAGCCGGCCTTGCGCTCCGCCTTTTCCGATTGCGGCTGGCGGAGAATGTTGATGTCAAGCTTGTTGAAGGGGATTTCGATGCCGGCTTCATCGAAGGCCAGCTTGACCTTTTCGGTGAATTCGAACTTGACGTCCCAGTAGTCAGGGGTGCCGACCCAGCAGCGCAGCAGCATGACAACGGAACTGTCGCCCAGGTTTTCCACGAACACAGCGGCGGCAGGTTCGGAGAGCACGCGCATATCGTTGTTGGCGATGTCCATCATCTTTTCGCGGGCCAGATGGATATCGGCGTCATAGGCGATGCCGCAGCGGATATCGAGGCGGCGGGAGGCCTCGCGGGAATAATTGGTGATGGCGGCGTCCCAGAGCTGTGAATTGGGGACGAATACGTAGACGCCGTCGGCAGTGCGCAACTGCGTGGAGAACAGGCCGATTTCAACCACCGTGCCCGACAGGCTGTTGCCGTCGATGTAGTCGTCAAGGCCGAACGGGCGCAGCCAGACGATCATTACGCCGGCGGCGATGTTGGCCAGCGTGCCCTGCAGGGCGAGGGCGATGGCAAGGCCGGCCGCGCCCAGGACCGCCAGCACCGACGTGGTTTCCACGCCGAACTGGCTGAGGGCCACGATGATGGTGAGCACAAGGATGGCGTAGCGCGCCAGCTGCGAGAGCAGGGGAGCGATCGTGGCATCGATGCGCTTGGTGCGGGGCAAGAACAGCTTGATGCGGTGGGCCACGAAGCTGGAGGCCCGCCAACCGACCAGCAGGATGAGAATGCCGACAATGAAGGACGCCGCATTGCTGACCACCCATTCCCCAGACAGGGCTGCGAAATTGGTGATCTCGGCGATTTGGTCTTCCATTGGCGGCTCCTTTTTGAATCGAAGGTCAGCGCCAAGGTTAGGCAATCGGGCGCGCCGTTTAAAGGGGTGCAGGAATGCTGGACAGGGGGGATGTGCTTTGATACAGAAGCGCGGCTCCGGCTTGCCTGCCCCTCAACGAGGTGCAACAAATGCCGGACGCGGCTCATGCGCAGACGAGAAACCAAATCCGTCAATCCGGCGCGCCGCAACGGGTGTATAGCTCAGTTGGTAGAGCAGCTGACTCTTAATCAGCGGGTCCAAGGTTCGAGTCCTTGTACACCCACCAATATCTGTTTTTCAGAATTGACTTGATTGTTCGCGTTGTTCAACGCTCGCCGGCGATGATGGCTAGGCGTTTGACGAGCGGCAGGTGCTCGCCTGTGCCCCTGCGTCGCAGTTCATCGAGGATTTCTTGCAGGTGTTCGGTTTCCCCGAGGTCGCGAAGCGATTGTTCGACTTCTTCCGGGGTGAACAGGAGGCGGTAGACGAGGTCGCGCTTCATCAACGGGCTGCCGAGGTATTTCTGAAAGAGAAAGCCGCCGGAATGGATCGGGGAGCGGGTGGCGACTTGGGTCAGCAGGTCGTCGACTCCAGTCTGGCCGGGATCGGGTTCGGCGCGGAGTTGGCGTGGCAGAAGGTTCTGCAACCTGCGCAGGTCTTCGAGAGGCAGGCCGGTCAGGTGAGAGCGCAGGGCTTTGGGGGTGAAGAGGAATTCGATGTCTTGTGTCAGGGAATAGATGACCCGGGAGAGGCGAAGCTCGCCCTGGTGGATGGCCCAGAGGCGGGAATTGACAGGCAGATAAGTGCTCCAGAACGACTGGAAACCGGGGTGCCGGGCGAGGGTGCCGGAGACTGAGAAGCAGAACGACTGCAGATGGGGATGGTGTTCGTGGCTTTCGAAGGCGGCGCAGGCGCCGGCCTTGGTGTGGGCGAGGCGATCGAATAACGCCTTCAGGCCGGCGCTAAAGTAGAAGACGCTGTCGTTGAGATAGAGCAGGCGCTCGAAATCAAGCGTCTCGAGACAGAATAGGGTGGCGTCGCGATAGGCGCCGAAATCGTGGCCGGAATTGTCGCGCAGGATCAGCGTATGGCACTTTGCGAGCAGCGTGGAGCGAGAAGCCTCGGAAAGTGGCGCGTTGGAGGCGAGGATGACGCTGACACCCGTTGCCTCAAGCGCTGCGAGTGCGTTCAGGACGGACCAGGAAATATGTTCCCCCGGCCATATGACGAAGATCGCATAGGTGTTGCCGGGGTGCCTCAAGGAGCCCTGGAGCACCTGTTCGATGCCGTTGGTGCGGCCGGTGCTGCGGTGGTACCAGGCGGCCAGCGCCTTAGGGGCAACGAAAGCCGCACCGAGTGCCCGACGCAATGCGGATATAGCAATGGTATTAACTGCGGACGACATCTCACCTCGTTTGTTGCCTGACGGGCCCGGCACGGGCACTGCCTTTTGTGCCTTTGAGGAGGGGCCAAGCGCAACCGCGATGCCGCCCAAATCGCCCTGAATTGTGGTTCAGGAGGAATTCGGTCGCTCGGCTGACGGGCGTATTAACGTTACATCTTGAGCGACGAAATGGACCATCCTGATTTGTCCCGGTTCCTTGTCCTTGAAATGACTGGCGAATTTTGAGGTGCGTACATCAGAAACGCGAATCTGCAGTCACTTTATTGAATATTACTAATAATCATCTATAGTGGTATGGCAGGCAGCATTCATGCTGCACAGGGAGGAACAAATGAAATTTTTACTAGGCACAGCGGGGGCGCTTGCGCTCCTGGTGGCCGGAAGCGGGGCCGCCTTGGCCCAGTCCGGCTCCATCGGCCAGGCGGTCGGTGGGTATAGTTTCGATGATGCAGCACAGGAGGCCGAGGGCACGAAGGATTTCCATTCGAATGACGGCGTGCTGACCTTCGCGATCGTGACGCATACGGCCGGCAACGGGTTCTTCGACCCGGTCTATGTGGGTGCGACGGTGGCCGGCAACATGATCGGCGCCAACATCCTGTTGCTCGGTTCGGAATCTCCGACAGACGATCCGGCCCGCGAAATCGAAATCCTGAACCAGATCGTCAACGATCCGACCATCGACGGCATCATCATGACGACGCCTCAGGTCGGCGCCTATGACGATATCGTGCGTACCGCCCAGTCCAACGGTATTCCGGTGGCGACGACAAACTCGTTCGATCCGACCATCCTGAACCGCAACGGCATCAGCCACACCGGGCAGGACGCCTCGGCGGCGGCGATTGCCGGTGAAGCGCTGGTGCAGTGCCTGATGGACCGGGGCATCAGCTCCGGCTCGATCATCCTGCCGAACGATACGGCGATGGGTAACGTTGAAGTCAACAATCGCGTGACATCCGCGTTCAATGCCATCGTGGCCTCGCTTTCGGCCAACGGCATGCTGGAGAACTTCCAGGTCGATGCCGGTCCGGAAAACGTGGGTGTTTCGGCTGACATGAACGATCCGGCCAACTCGATCATTTCGCTGATCGAGTCGCGCGGTGACGTGGTTGGTGCCTTTGCGGGCAACAACGTGTTCACGCCTGCTCTGGCCAGTGCGGTCGAGCAGACCGGCAACACGGGCCAGATGTGCGCCTATGGGTTCGACCTGGGTCCCGCCCAGCAGGAAGCCTTGCGTGCGGGCAACCTGACAGGTGCCCTGGGTCAGCAGCCGTTCCTGCAAGGGTTCTGGCCGGTGATGCAGCTTTATCTGCAGATCGACCGCGGCATTTCGGCGGCCAACCTTGATACCCGTGCACAACTTGTGACCGGGGACACGGTGGGTAGCGTCGGCAGCCGCTACGAGAACTAGGCCGGGCGTCGACCAGGCCTGAAAACCGGCGGGAGGGAGAAATCCCTCCCGTCATGGTGTAGAATTCATCTGACAAGAGTGGAGACTGGCAGCAGATGTCGCAGCCGACCGCGCGCGCACTGTCCGGACGCATGCCCCTGCAAATGATCGGCGGCTGGGAGGTCGGTCTGTTGGGACTGATGGCCCTGCTTTACATCGGCGGGGCACTGCTTAATCCCTCCTTTTTCGGCACCTCTGACGCTCTGCAAGCGCTGCTTCGGGATTCGGCCCGGTTCGGCGTGATGGCGGTGGGCATGACATTTGTCATCGCCAACAAGGACCTTGACCTCTCGGTGGGTTCGACGCTCGGGGTAATCGGGGTCACGTTCTCCTTCGTATTCGATCCAGCGCACTACGATATGGGTGTGATGCCGGCGATAGCGATTTGCCTGGTGTTCGGTACTGCGATCGGGCTGTTGAACGGTGTTCTGGTGACCTTTTTGAAGGTGCCGGCCTTCATTGCCACGCTCACCATGCTGTTGATCGGGCGGGGTGTTGTGCTGGGCATGACGGGCGGGCGCTCGATCCTTTACCCAATCAAGGCGCGCGAGCATGAATGGTTTTTCCAGCTGGGCGAATTCAACGCCTGGGGTTTCAACAACCAGATCATCATCGTTCTGATCGTGGTCGGGATTGGCGCCTGGGTGCTGGCCAAGACGCGCTGGGGCTATGAGACGCTGGCCACCGGTGGCAACGAACAGGCGGCACAATATGCCGGCATCCCAACCAACTGGGTGCGCATCCGCGCTTACGTGATCTCCTCGCTGTGCGCGACGCTGGCCGGACTAATGACGGTGGCGCAGAACAAGGGCATCACTTCGCAGGCCGGTGTGCTGACCGAACTGATCGTGATTGCGGCGGTGATCATCGGGGGCGCCTCGATTCTCGGGGGCAGGGGGCGGGTGATCGGCTCCTACTTCGGGGCGTTGCTGGCGGCGCTGCTGCACAAGGTGTTGCGCGAAGGCGTGCCTATCGTGCGCGAGGTCGAGGTCAACGGCGAAATCCTGCAGGTCAATGCGACCTCAACATTGCCGGCCGGCGCGATCCCGGCGTTCATCGGGGCGCTTCTGGTGTTTGCGGTGCTGATCGAGCCCTATGTGATCCGGCGAAAACTTTTGCAGCGGATCTTTGCGCGATTAACCGGGCGGGCGCCTCCGCGGGTGATGGAGACCGGCGGCGTGGCCATCGAGGGCGCGCAGACCAAGGGTACGACGGTTGGGGACCGGGCCGTGACGGCGCGGGGGTTCGGCAAGTTCCTGGCGCGGCGGGATGCGCTGGCGATCATTTTGATGGTGGTGCTGTGGTTTATCGGTTTCCTGCTCAGGCCCGACTATTGGGCCGGGCTGCCAAACACGTTTGCCATTCTGCTCAACTACACTGAACTGGCGATCCTCACGCTGGGGCTGACCTATGTAATCGCCTGCGGCGACATAGACCTGTCGGTGGGTGCGGTGCTGGCGCTGGCGGGGAGTACTGCCGCCTATGCGCTGAAAGTCATGGGGCTCGATCCTGCATCGGCGATGCTTTTGGGCGTCATGGCGGGGACGGCGGCAGGCATGATCAATGCCATGTTCACCGTCGGGTTGGGACTGCCCGCGTTCATTGCAACGCTTGGCATGTTCTACATGGCGCGCGGTGTGGCGGCGTGGATCGTGGCGGGGCAACAGCTGACCGGGTGGGCGGAACCGTTCAACCTGATCGGGCGCAAAGTCGGCGACATCCTCGCCTATTTCAACGTGCCGCCGGTCGGTGGGCAGGTCGGGGATATTCTCGGCGTGGTCTCGGTGCAAACGATCTGGATGGCAGTGATCGCCATCATTGCCGGTGTAGTGCTGGCCTACACGGTGTTCGGACAGCAGGTTTACGCGACAGGCGGTAACCGGCGGGCGGCGGACTATGCAGGCATCAACACCAACCGGGTGCGGTTCATCACGATGGTGCTGTCCGGGTTCTGCGCGGCGATGGCCGGGGTGATCAACGTCGCTTATTTCAGAAGCTTCAACCCGGTGGCGGGACAGTTCCGTGAACTGGATGCCATCGCCTCGGTGATTATTGGCGGTGGCTCGATCTTTGGTGGTTTCGGGACGATCATCGGCGCGTTGGCGGGCGCAGCGGTGATCACGCTGGTGCGGGCGCTGTTGCAGCTCAACATCATTACGGGGACCGGCGAATCCTTCAGCCTGCCGCAACACTGGGTGAACACGTTCATCGGCGGCATTCTGATCATCGCCGTCTTGATCGACATCTGGGTGCGACAGGCCGGTGTGCTGGGATCGCTCAGAGAACGGATTTTCGGCAGGAGAAAAGCTGCCCGAAAGGTGGACAATGACTGACAAAGCCACGCAAACGCCGCTCGTCGAGATGCGCAACATCCACAAATCGTTTGGCGCAGTGAACGCGCTGGTCAACGTCAACCTGTCGATTGCGCCGGGCGAAATCCTGGGGCTGGTGGGGGACAATTCGGCGGGCAAGTCTACGCTGATGAAGATCCTGACCGGTGCCTATCACCGGGACGAAGGCGAGGTTTTGGTGGAGGGCAAGCCGACCCACTTCCGGTCGCCGCACGAGAGCCGTGATGTGGGGATCGAAATGATCTACCAGGACTTCGCGCTGTGCGGAAACCTCGATGTGGGGCAGAACATCTTTCTGGGCCGCTGGCCGCGCAAGGGATTGTTCGTCGACCGCAAGCGCATGTAT
This sequence comes from Devosia sp., assembly GCA_017794705.1. GTDB lineage: Bacteria > Pseudomonadota > Alphaproteobacteria > Rhizobiales > Devosiaceae > IH3. The sequence goes on from CP051235.1 coordinate 3,291,599, forward strand.
TCGGAGGCCAGCGAGGTGCTTCAGCGGCTCAAGGTCGATGTGAACTCGGTCTATCAGAAAGTTGAGAGCCTGTCGGGCGGACGGCAGCAATCTGTGGCGATCGCGCGGGCGATTTCTTTCGAGCCGAAGCTCATCATACTCGACGAGCCGACGGCCAATCTGTCGGTGATGGCGACTGAGCGATTGCTGGAAACCATGGCGGAACTCAAGGCGCAAGGCGTGGCGCAGATCATCATTTCCCACCGGCTGACCGATATTTTCGAGGTCGGCGACCGGGTAATGGTGCTCAAGCGCGGCGAGAATGTCGGTGACCGCTACATCAAGCACACGGGCGAGCATGAAGTGCTCGAGATGATCGTGGCGGGTACACCGGAAACCGCGCAGACCGCCGACGAAGCGCTGGCCGGGAAATCAAGCGTTCCCGCGTGACATTACGGCGCGAGCTGCAAGAAATGGGCGCGCAGCTTTTCCACATCCTGCCGGGCGTTCCAGTCGGCCACTTTGGCGGGGTTCTGGATGAGCGCCGCCAGTTCCGGATGCGGGTAGATCAGGCTTTTTGAGCCGCCGTGGGCCAGCCAGACGGGCAGGGTGCCTTCCTTGATGAAATGCTTGATCGAGGCCATGGCGTCGGGGTGTTCAAAATCCTCGGGGCCGTTGAGCGCGCGGCCGACAATGAACAGATGTTCGAACATGTTGGGCGGGTTTTCGGACCGGTCCATGGAAAAGACCACGCCGCAGTCAGCAGGGTTGCCGCCCTCGGGAAGATTCTCATCACGCCGCCAGAGGCAGAACCAGTCACGGCAGGTCTGGGGGCGGCTTGCGTAAATGGTGCAGCCGGTGCCGTCATGATTGGGGCAGAGCTGGCCAGCCGGCTTTTTCAGCGTCGGCTCATCGATGTGCAGATGCTGACAGCAGGCCACGCAAGTGCCGCAGCCGCGGCTTTCCACCAGCGTGTCGAAATAGCGCGTGTAGATGGTTTTGAGATGCGACGGGCTGGAGGTGGGCAATCAGGTCTCCGCTAGCTTGGTGCGAATTGCTTAGCCAATGACCGTGACATGAGCAAATCAATCAGGCAAAACCGGTGCTTCGGCGGTGGGCCGTATTCCGAAGCAGTGGGACAGTAGTGCAGTGAATTTGACTGAGCGTTTTGATCGGATTTCCGTTGAACAGTTGCATGAGAGCGGCGCCCTGAAGTGGGCATTGGCCAATGATGGGATCGGGGCATTCGTGGCGGAGATGGATTTCGGCACGGCGCCCGTAGTGACCAGGGCCCTGCATGAAGCGGTCGACGCCCAGAAGTTTGGCTACATGCCGCCGCACCTGGTGGCTGAAATGCGCGCTGCAACCGCTGACTGGCTGAAGGTCAACAACCGGTGGGAAGTGGCACTTGAAGATATCCACCCGGTGCCGGACGTTTTGCATGTGCTCAAGCTGGCGATTGACCTGACCACCCCGCCCGGATCGAAAGTCATCGTACCGACACCGTCCTATATGCCGTTCCTGCGTGTGCCGGGTGAGTGCGGGCGTGAACTGATCGAGGTACCGCTGCATGATGATGACGGGCATTATTCGTTTGATCTCGAGGGGATTGATGCGGCGTTCAAGGCCGGGGCGAACCTGTTGATCCTGTGCAATCCGTTCAACCCCGTGGGGCGAGTGCTAAGCGCCGATGAGATGCTGGCGATTGCCGAAGTTGTGGAGCGCAACAACGGACGGGTGTTTTCCGACGAGATCTGGTCGCCGCTGATCTTCGGGCAGCAGCATGTCTCCTATGCCTCGCTGAACGAGGTGACGGCCAATCATTCCATCTCGGCGACCTCGGCCTCCAAGGCGTTCAACCTGCCGGGGCTGAAATGCGCACAGATGATCGTGAGTAATGATGCGGACCGGAAGGCGTTGGCGGCGGCCGGGCATCATGTGGTGGGTGGCGGAACGGCCAACCTGGGTGTGGCTGCGGCAATCGCGGCGTTCAGGGAGGGGCGACCGTGGCTGGACGAGGTGCTGGCCTATCTCGACCGAAACCGGCTGGCAATGGCCGAGCTTGTGGACGCGCATTTGCCGGGCGTGCGGTACCGCGCACCGGATGGGACCTACATTGGCTGGCTGGATTTCCGGGAGACCGCGGCGGCGGACAATCCGGCCGCCTTCTTCAAGCAGGCGGCGGGTGTGACGTTGACGGAGGGCACGGCGTGTGGTGTGGCGGGCACCGGGTTCGCGCGGTTCATCCTGGCGACGCCGCTGCCGATCATGGAGCAGGCGGTGAGCCAGATGGGTGCGGCGCTCAGGGGCAAAAACAGCCGCTGACGGTTGGTAGATTGGCCAATTTTGGTTATGAAAAGCCCCAAGAATATCATTTTACCGCACCAAATGATTATAGCATTTTGACACCGGGATTGCGGGAGAGGTCTGTTGCAGTTTGCCGACCTGAATGGAATTACATTGCATTATCAGCAAATTGGCGGCCCGGAGCGGCGGCCAACGCTGGTGTTTGCCAATTCGCTGGGGACTGATTTCCGCATCTGGCGCGATGTGATCGTTCAGCTGGCGGGTGAATTCCCAATTCTGACCTACGACAAGCGCGGGCACGGGCTGTCGGATATTGGCGAGGCCCCTTACTCGATCGAAGACCATGTCTGGGACCTGTCCGCGCTTTTGGACCATGCCAAGGTGGAGCGCGCCATCGTTGTCGGTCTTTCCGTGGGCGGGATGATTGCCATGGGGCTGCAGGCGGCGCGGCCTGAACTGGTCGAGGCGCTGGTGCTGTGTGACACGGCCCACCAGATTGGCACGCCGGAAATGTGGGACGATCGCATTGAAGCGGTTGAGGAACTGGGGCTTGAAGGCATTGTCGATGCGGTGATGGAGCGCTGGTTCACAGCCGATTATCGCAGCAGTGCCGGGGCGGATTACCAGGGTTATCGCAACATGTTCATGCGCCAACCGGCGGAGGGCTACATGGCGACATGCGCGGCGATCCGTGACGCGGACCTCGCCGAGGTGGCACGCCAGATCGATACGCCGGCCGTGTGCGTGGTGGGGGATCAGGACATGGCGACGCCGGTTGATCTGGTGTCGGAACTGAGCGGGCTGATTGACGGCGCGCGTTTTGAAACGATAGCGGGGGCAGGGCACCTGCCGTGCATCGAACAGCCGGATGTTTTGGCCGAGTTGATCCGCGGGTTTGCCAAGGAAGTTATCGGCAAGGGGACGAAGAATGGATGATCTTGCCGGGAAATCCGCGCGGTTCACGCAAGGCATGGCGACGCGGCGCAAGGTGCTGGGTGATGATCATGTCGACCGGGCGCAGGCGGCCAAGACCGCGTTCGATCAGCCGTTTCAGGAACTGATTACCGAGGCAGCCTGGGGGCATGTGTGGTCGAGCCCGCGGCTGACCAAGCGGGAGCGCTCGATGATCACCATCGCGCTTCTGGCGGCGATGGGGCACGACGAGGAAGTGGCGATGCACGTGCGGGCCACGGCCAATACTGGCGCGACCCATGACGATGTGTGCGAGGCACTGATGCATGTGGCGATCTATGCAGGCGTTCCTGCGGCAAATCGCGCCTTCAAGATCGTCAAGCAGGTATATGAAGATATGGGACGCAAGTCGGGTGCGGAGACAGAGAATTGAGCGCTAAAAGACTTTCCAACACGGCGCCGGAAACCGGCGCATTCTTCCAGCGGGACCTGAGTATTCATCCGCCGGCCTATGCACCGGGTTACAAGACCAGCGTGCTGCGCTCACCGCGCTACGCCAAGCTGAGCCTCAACAACACGCTGTCGGAAATCACCGGACCGGTGTTTGGCCATGACATGCTGGGCGAACTCGACAATGACATGATCCATAATTTCGCCGGCAAGGGCGAGAGTGCCATTGGCCAGCGGATCATTGTGCATGGCCATGTGCTCGACGAGCGTGGCAAAGGGGTGCCGGGCGCACTGGTGGAAGTTTGGCAGGCCAATGCAGGTGGCCGGTACCGGCACAAGAACGAGGGCTACCTGGCACCGCTTGATCCGAATTTTGGCGGCTGCGGGCGCTGCATATCCGACGAGAACGGCTATTACGTTTTCCGCACCATCAAGCCGGGGGCCTACCCCTGGCCGAACAATCCCAATGACTGGCGGCCCGAGCATATCCACTTTTCCATTTTCGGCAGCGGATTTGCGCAGCGGCTGATCACCCAGATGTATTTCGAGGGCGATCCGCTGATCCCGCTCTGCCCGATCCTCAACACGATCTCGGACAAGGCAGCGATCGACCGGCTGATTGCACCGATGGATATGGAGAACACGATCCCCATGGATGCGCGGGCCTACAAGTTCGACATTGTTTTGCGCGGGCGGCGTTCGACCATGTTCGAGAACCGGATGGAGGGCAACTGATGGCGCAGGATCTCTATCGGCTGAAGGAGACTTCTTCGCAAACGGCCGGGCCCTATGTGCATATCGGGCTGACCCCGAACTTCGCCGAGATTGGCGGTGTGTTTCCCGAGGACCTGGGCAAGGTGCTGGTCAACGACAAGACCAAGGGCGAGCGGATCACCGTGACGGGTCGGGTGCTGGACGGGACCGGCGCACCGCTCAGGGATTGCCTTGTGGAAATCTGGCAGGCGGATGCCGCTGGGTATTACAATTCACCGTCCGACACGCGGGGTGATGCGGACCCCAATTTGACAGGCTTCGGACGTTGCGCATCAAGCCTTGAGACCGGGGTGTTTTCGTTTGAAACCATCAAGCCTGGGTCGGTGCCGTTCATCAACGGTGCGCCGATGGCGCCACACATTACGTTCTGGATCGTGGCGCGCGGCATCAATATGGGGCTGCATACGCGGATGTATTTCTCCGATGAGGAGAAGGCGAACGCGAAGGATCCGATCCTGAGCCGGATCGAGCACCGGTCGCGGGTTCAGACCCTGATCGGCACCCGCAAGGGCGACAAGGTCGAGTTCGACATTCGCCTGCAGGGTGACGGCGAAACGATTTTCTTCGATATCTGAGGAAGAAACATGGCCAAGTTCATGCCGCTCCGCGATGCGGTGGCGGAAAATCTGCACGACGGTGACGCGGTTGCGTTTGAAGGGTTTACCCACCTGATCCCGCATGCGGCGGCGCATGAGGCGATCCGGCAGGGGTTCAAGGACCTGACGCTGATCCGGATGACGCCGGATGTGATCTACGACCAGATGGTCGGCATGGGCATGGCGAAAAAGCTGGTGTTTTCCTACATTGGCAACCCCGGAGTGGGGCTGTTGCGGCGTTGCCGGGACAGCGTGGAAAATGGCTATCCGCGCTCGGTGGAGATCGAGGAACATTCACACGCCGGCATGGCCAACGCCTATGAAGCGGGCGCATCCGGGCTGCCGTTTGCCGTGTTCCGCGGCTATCGCGGAGCGGGTTTGGCCGAGGTCAATCCCAACATCAGGTCGGTGACCTGTCCGTTTACCGGTGAAAAGCTTGCCGCGATTCCGTCGGTACGGCCCGATGTGACGTTCATCCACGCGCAAAAGGCCGACAAGCAGGGCAATGTGCTGGTTGAGGGGATCATCGGCATCCAGAAGGAAGCGGTGCTGGCGGCCAAGCGGGCGGTTGTGACCGTGGAAGAGGTGGTCGACAATTTCGACGACGTGCATCCCAACTGCTGCGTGCTGCCACAATGGACGATTGCCGCAATTGCCGAGGTGCCGGGCGGTGCGCATCCCAGTTATGCGCACGGCTATTATGTGCGTGACAATGCGACCTATCTCGAGTGGGACAAGATCGCGGCGGACCGGGACGGGTTTGCCGAGTGGATGAAGGTCAACGTGCTGGAGGCCGGGCCTGAAGTGTTTGCCGAACGGGTGAAAGGATTGCGCTCATGAGCGAACAGGATTTCACACCGGACGAAATGATGACGATTGCAGCCTCGCGGGCGCTTCGGCCGAGCGACGTTTGCTTCGTCGGCATCGGGGCGCCGTCGGCGGCATGCAATGTGGCGCGGTTGACGCATGCGCCGGAGATTACGCTGATCTATGAGAGCGGCACCATTGGCACTCGGCCGGACGTGCTGCCGCTGTCCATCGGCGACGGAGAGCTTTGCGATACGGCGGTGACGACGGTGTCGGTGCCGGAAATGTTTCGTTACTGGCTGCAGGGCGGGCGGATCACCATCGGGTTTCTGGGCGCGGCGCAGTTGGACAAGTTCGGCAATATCAACACGACAGTGATTGGTGACTACAACAAGCCGAAGACGCGCTTGCCGGGCGGCGGCGGCGCGCCTGAGATTGCCACGTCGTGCGGCGAGATTTTCATCACGATGAAACAGAGCCTTCGCGGCATGGTCGACAAAATCGACTTTTACACCTCGTTCGGGCATGGGGATGGCGGGGATCATCGTGAGCGCCTTGGGATCACGACCAAGGGGCCGACTTTGCTGGTGACCGACCTGGCGATCTGGAAACCCGATCCTGAAAGCAAGGAATTCACCGTGGTGTCTCTGCACCCCGGCGTAACCCGTGAAGATGTGCAGGCGACGTGTGGCTGGCCGGTGAAGTTTGCCGACAATCTGGAGACGACACCGGCGCCGACCGACGAGGAACTTTCGACCCTGCGTGACCTCAAGGCGCGAACCAAGGCGGCGCATGAGGGCACGGGAAAGGCGGCATAATGGCCGAAGCGTTCATCTGCGCCTACAAGCGGACGCCGATCGGGCGGTTTGGCGGGGCATTGAGTTCTGTGCGGGCTGATGATCTGGGCGCCATTCCGATCAAGGCGTTGATGGATGAGCTACCCGGAATGCACTGGAACGCGGTGGACGAGGTCTACTTCGGCTGCGCCAATCAGGCGGGCGAGGACAACCGCAACGTGGCGCGTATGAGCCTGCTGCTTTCCGGTATTCCGGCAAGCGTGCCGGGGACCACGATCAACCGGTTGTGCGGCTCGGGCATGGATTCGGTTATTTCGGCGGCACGGGCGATCAAGGCCGGTGAGATTGAACTGGCGGTGGCTGGTGGCGTTGAGAGCATGAGCCGGGCGCCGATGGTCATGCCGAAGGCCGAAACGGCCTTTTCGCGCAACGCCGAGATTTACGACACGACGATTGGCTGGCGTTTCGTCAATCCGCTGATGAAGGCGCAGTATGGCGTCGATTCCATGCCGGAGACGGGTGAGAACGTGGCCGAGGATTTTCACGTGTCGCGGGAGGACCAGGACGCATTTGCGCTGAGGTCGCAGCAAAAGGCGGCAGCGGCGCAGGCAAACGGACGGTTGGCCAAGGAAATCACGCCAGTCAACATTCCGCAGCGCAAGGGCGATCCGGTGGTTGTTGACCGGGACGAGCATCCCCGAGAGACAACCATTGAGGCGCTGGCGAAGCTACGCGCGCCATTCCGTGAAGGCGGGACAGTGACTGCGGGGAATGCATCGGGGGTGAATGATGGCGCAGCGGCGCTGGTGGTGGCGACAGAGGAAGCGGCGAAGAAGTATGGGCTGACGCCGATGGCGCGCATCGTCGGTGGGGCGACCGCTGGTGTGGAGCCGCGCGTGATGGGCATGGGACCGGCGCCTGCGACGGAGAAGCTTTGTCACCGACTGGGGATCACACCGGATGCATTCGATGTGATCGAACTGAACGAGGCCTTTGCCAGCCAAGGGCTGGCGGTACTCAGGACGCTGGGTATTGCCGACGATGATCTGCGGGTGAACCGCAATGGCGGCGCGATCGCACTGGGACATCCGCTGGGCATGTCCGGGGCGCGGATCACGGGCACGGCGGCGCTGGAGTTGCAGCAAACCGGCGGCAAACTGGCGTTGGCGACCATGTGCATCGGCGTCGGGCAGGGCATCGCCATCGCGCTGGAGCGAGTCTGAGGCATGGCGGCGGGTCCCTTCGACAATGAATTGACGCGGGGGCTCTTGGGCGGACGTGCCGAAGTGCGCGATCTGTTCACTGCGCAGGCTGATGTGGCGGTAGCGCTGAAGTTCGAATCTTCGCTGGCTGTGGCCGAAGGCGCAGCGGGGGTCATACCTGCCGGGCATGCGGAAGCGATTGTTGAATCCCTCAAGGGGTTTGCCGCCGATTTTGCGTCTCTTGAGTCAGCTGCGGCGCGGGATGGGGTCTATGTTCCGGAGCTGGTGCGTCAACTCCGGGCGCACGTTGGGGGAGAGGCCGGGCAATACGTCCATTTCGGGGCGACCAGCCAGGACGTTGTCGACACATCCCTGATCCTCAGGCTGTGCCACGCAGTGGAATTGTTCAGTTCTGATATTGACCGGACGTTCGGTCAGTTGGATAGACTGCAGACCGGGTTTGGCGGGCGGCAGTTGATGGGCGTGACGCGAATGCAGGATGCGTTGCCAATTTCGGTGTCGGACCGGCTTCGAGCTTGGCGCATGCCTCTGGAGCGGCATCAAGCGCGCTTGGAGGAACTGAAACTGCGGCTGCTGGTGGTGCAGTTCGGCGGGGCGGTGGGGACGTTGGACAGGCTTGGCGGCAAGGGCGAAGCCGTGGCCCGGCGGCTGGCGGCGGAATTGGGACTGGGTCTGCCGAACGGGCAGTGGCACGCGCAGCGTGATGCGATCGCTGAATTTGCATCCTGGTTGTCGCTGCTGACCGGCTCGCTGGGCAAGTTGGGGCAGGACATTGCGTTGATGGCGCTTCGCGGTGGCGAAATTGAATTGGCGGGCGGCGGCGGGTCTTCGGCCATGCCGCACAAGCAGAATCCGGTGGATGCCGAGGCGCTGGTGACGCTGGCGCGGTTCAATGCCGTCCAACTCTCCGGGATGCATCAGGCGCTGGTGCACGAGCAGGAACGTTCAGGGGCGGCGTGGTCGCTGGAATGGATGATCCTGCCGCAAATGGTGATGGCCACTTCCGCCGCGCTTGTGCGGGCGGGCGACCTTCTGTCTAATGTCAAATCATTGGGCCGAGGGGCGGAGTAGGAATTCATGAAAGTTGTGATCACCGGCGGGGCCGGCTTTATCGGCTCGCGCGTGGCGCGGACGTTGCTTGCGCGCGGCAAACTGGCCAATCAGGCTGGTGTGCAGACCGACATTTCGGAACTGGTCGTCTTTGATATCGCGGAAGCGCAAAATCTGCCGGAGGATTCGCGGCTGCGCACGGTGGTGGGCGAGGCGACGGACAGGGCGCTTTTGGCTGAAGTGGTCGACGGCGCGGACAGCGTTTTTCATTTCGCGTCGGTGGTCAGCGGCGGGGCGGAGGCCGACCTGCAACTGGGTTTGCGGGTGAACCTGGATGGCACCCGGATGCTGCTGGACCTCCTGGCGGAGGGTGGCCAGAAGCCGCGACTGGTGTTTTCATCCTCACTGGCCGTCTATTCGGACGGGTCAGGCGAGGTGAATGACCAGACTGTGCCGACGCCGAAAAGCTCTTACGGTGTGCAGAAACTTTGCTGCGAGCACCTGATCGGCGACTATTCGCGACGCGGGCTGCTGGATGGGCGATCCATGCGGTTCCCAACCATTGCCGTGCGGCCAGGCAAGGCCAATCTCGCCAATTCCTCTTTCATTTCCAATATCATACGCGAGCCGGTTGCAGGCCGTGAGACGGTCTGTCCGGTGCCTGCGGATACCGAAATTACGCTGATGTCGCCGGGCCGGCTTATCGAAGCGATCATCAAGGTCCATGATCTTGATGCCAAAGACCTGGGCTGGCCAAAGGCCCTTCTGTTGCCAGCCGTGCGGGTGTCGGTGAACCAGATGCTGGACGCGCTTGAGGATCAGGTGGGGCCTGAAGCACGTGCACGCGTGTCTTTTGCCACCGACGAAAAGGTCTACGCCATGGTCAAGACCTGGCCGATCGAGATACGGGCAAACCGCGCAACCGCACTGGGGATCGAAACGGACGCTGATGCCGCCGAAATAGTTGCGGATTTTGTGACGGAAAGTGCTGGGTAGGGGTTTGGTTTGCGGCGAACCTGCCTACATGGCACGGATGGAATGCCGTCTGGGCCCGATCGTGATCCTCTTCGTGGCCCTGCGGAACGGGGTTTCGATCGAATTTGATCTTTTGCGGTGAGGTTTTGGTTACCATCGTGGCTGAATGGGGCCGCACGTGGCTGCCGCGTAAACGATTGAACCCGCGCTTTTTGGTAGGGTGATGGCTGAGGCAACAGATCCCCACCAAGGACGAGAACGATGGCCGTGGACGCCGAACCGTTGATGCAGCCGCGAGAAACCGTGTTTGACGCTGAAAAGGCGGTTGGACGGGTCAAGCCTTTGATCCTGAAGCGGGTCTCGGGGGAAACCTGGGATGAGGCGGCTGCCGGCTTTGACGGGATTGCCCAGGAACAGCTTTATGCCTTTGCCCGCAACCGCTGGCCGGGTGTGCAATGCGAACCCGGTCTTTTTCTGGATGGGGAGCGTGCCGTAGGCGGGGTGCTGGTGATGATCCAGCCGTTGCCCCTCAGCCTCGGACAATTGGCTGTGGTCAAGTGGGGGCCGGTGCTGGCGGACAACCAGGCCAAGGATCGCCGCGAGACCTATCGGGCCATGGTGGAAGCCATGATCGAGGAATATGCCGACAGACGCGGCATGATGCTGTCGATCCTGCCCAAGGCGTCGCCTTCGCCGGAAAACATGGCGTTTGAAGTGCTCAAGGCGCGCGGATTTGCTGCCGGGTCCAATCTGACATTTCCCAATCGCTATATCGTCAACCTGCGGCAGAGCGACGAAGAGTTGCGCGCCAGTTATGCGCAGAAATGGCGTTATCATCTCAAGAAATCCGAGAAGGCCGGGCTCACCTTTGAGCGGGCGGGACCCGAGGAGCTCGAGACATTCGACCGGCTCTATCAGGCGATGACCGAACGCAAGCGGTTTGCGGATCATTCTGCCTACGAGACGGTGCAGGATCTGATGGCCGTGCCGAACAGCAAGTTGCGGCCCGAGCTGTTTTTTGTGCGCGAAGTCGGAGAAATCATCGCCGGGGCGATCATCTTCAAGGCAGGCGACACGGCGGTTTATCTTTACGGGGCCACTGTTGACCGTGCCCTGCCGCTGCGGGCCGGCTATTTCATGCATGATCTGATCATCAAGTGGCTGCGCGATAACACCGAAGCGAAATGGTACGATCTGGGCGGCACTGACGGGTTCCATGGACTGCATCAGTTCAAAAAGGGAATGGTCGGCAGTGCAGGGCATATCGAACCTGTGCCGCCGGTGCTGAACTACGCGTCGCATCTGAAGGCGAAGGTGATCGGCACGCTGGCTTATGCCGCGCGTGACACGGCCAATAATCTGCGACGCCGCATTGAATTCTGGCGGGGCGATCTGGCCACGCCCGATCAGGAACGCTGATGGGCCTCAAGTCGCGGCTTCTGTCCCAGTCGACCGTGATTTTCGGCGCGCGGATCATGGGCGCCGGGCTGATCTTTCTCGCCCAGGCGGCGATTGCCCGGTTCTGGGGCGCGACAGTTTTAGGCGAGTATCTGCTGCTGATCGCGGCGGTGAACATTCTCGCGATGATCATGCCGCTCGGATTCAACTCAGTTGGAACCTTCTTCGCCTCGGAATACCGGGCGCGCGGGCAAACCGGCAATCTGTGGCGGTTCCTGAGGCGCTCCTATGTGCATATCGGGGCGGCGGGAATTGTCATCGGGGTTCTGGCCGCCATTGGCGCGGGATGGCTGACAGGCGAATACGCATTTGCCGCCGGTCTTTGGGTGCCGGTGACCGTGATGGCGGCCTCGACTGCGCTGATCTTTGTGAATTCTTCGGTGCTTGTGGGGCTGAAACAGCCGTTTGCGGGGTTCTTCGCAGACGGCGTGTTTCGGCCAATCCTGATCCTTTCGTCGATCCTGATCATCATGGGGATCGGCGGCGGCGTGCCGGGCTTTGATCCGCTGGTGTGGACGCTGGCGGTGGGATACGTGCTGATCGCCGTTGTACAGATGGTGCTGTTGTTCAGGTTCATGCGCGAACTGCCGGCTGACGCTGGCGGCGCGGCGGCTGAATCGACGCGCTGGTGGGGGCTGGCGGCGCCATGGGTGCTCATCCTTCTGGCTACCGATTTCCTGTTCGATTTTGATCTGCTGCTGCTTTCGGGCCTGATGGACAAGGACATGCTGGCGGTATTCGGCGTGTGCACCCGCATATTCGCGCTGGCCGCGTTTGGCGTGACCGCGGTCTACGCGGTGTCGATGCCGGACTTCTTTGAATCCGAGGCCAATGCGGACCGCGAGGCGTTTCACCGCAAGCTTGGAGACGCCAACCTTGTGGCGGCGGGGCTTGCAGCGGTGTTGTTTGTCGGTGTCGCGGTGTTCTCGCCCCTGGTGCTGATGCTGTTCGGGCCGGAGTTCGTCAGCGGGGCAGGGCCGCTGATGGTGCTCTGCCTCGTGCTGGTGGTGCGGGCGGCATTCGGGCCTGCGTCTTTGGTACTGTCGATCAACAAGCGGCCCTGGGTCAGCCTGCCGGCAATCGTGGGCAGTATCGGGATCCTGATTGTGGGGAATTTCGTGCTGGTGCCGCCGTTCGGGCTCATGGGCGCAGCGCTGAGTGCGCTTCTGGCGATCAGCATCTGGTCGGTGACCTTGTGGATCGTAGCGCGCCGAACGGTGGGGATCGACGTGTCGATCCTGCCGCGGCTGAAACTGCTGTTCGCGCAGCGATTCAGGAATTCGGCGGAAGCCGAGCGATCATAGGCCGAATTCGGCGAAAATCCTGAACTTCAGACGCTGGAGGGGCGTCAGGCCCATGCCGTGATCGTAGGCTTTGTTCGACCGTGTCAGCGGATGCTCGAACAGCATGTAGTCCTCGCCGAACATGTGTTGTTTGATGGTGGCGACATGTTCAAATTTTGCACGTTTGGACAGCGCTATCGCGACCCGGTTGTCGGGCTTGGTGTACGTTGCGATCTTGTGGAAACGATCGTTGTTCCAGAGGTTTACGAGCGCCGGCAGATAGCGCATGGCGTTGGCATGTTTGCGGGCTTCGGGAAACAAGTAGCTCCAGTAGAGCCAGAGGGTGCCGAGTTCGGGGCCGGTGATCTGAATGCCGATGGGGTTTCCCTCGTCGAGCACGATGAGTACGTGGCGAGGGTCTACGGCCATCAGCTTGCGCAGGTGGGCGCGGGTGAGGCGGGCCTTTTCGTAGGCCTTGAACTCGTCGCAATAGAACTCCGACCCGTCGATGGCTTCCATCAGACGGGCGTGGACCATGCGGATTTCATGGGGTTTTGCGGGGCGATTTGGGCGTGCGTTTGCCGCTGCGGCCTTTTCAAGGCCTCGATTTTGCACGAAAGCAACGGCGTCGGTCATTTCAAGGTCCCAATCGGGGTGCTTGGTGATGGCACCCGGCAGGCGACTAGGGTACCAGTCTGGGAGACGGCGTGAAATTACATGCTTGAGAATGGGTTAATTCAGACTTTGGCGGTGGAATAAGTGCGGATTTTGGTGCGGTTTGGATGCATGTTGGCGACGCTCGGGACGATCTTGGCGGTTTCGACACCGGCCCTGTCGCAGAGCCTTGAAGAAATGGCCGGGCAGATGATTCTGGTCGGGTTTCAGGGCGACAGTTTTAATGCTGCCGGGGTTGTGGCGGCGCGTGAGGATATCGCGGCTGGCCGGGCTGGTGGTGTGATGTTCCTCCGCAACAACGTCGCCAGCCTTGCAGCGGTTCGGGAGATGAACAGAAGATTTGCAGCGGCTGCTGACGGCTTGCCGCCGCTGATTGCGATCGACCAGGAAGGTGGGCTGGTCGAGCGGCTGACCGAGGCGGTCGGATTTGCCGAAACGCCGTCGGCGGAAGATGTAGCCAACGGGCAGTCGCCCGAGGCGGCTGAAGCGCTCTACGCGCGGATGGCGACCGGATTGAAAGACGCCGGGTTCAACCTGAATTTTGGACCGGTCGTCGATCTCGATCTCAATCCTGAGAATCCGGTGATTCGCCGGTTTGGCCGGTCGTACAGTGCGGACCCGGAGGTGGTTGTGTCCTATGCCGAGGCCTTCGTTGCCGCGCATCGGGACGCCGGCGTGCTGACGGCGCTGAAACACTTCCCGGGGCATGGGTCGAGCGATGCGGATAGCCATGAAGGGTTCACCGACGTCTCCGACAGTTGGCAGGAGATCGAACTGGAGCCGTATCGGCAGATGATCGGCGACGGGATGGTCGACCTGGTGATGTCGGCGCACATATATCACGACCAGTATGATGGTCTCAGCAATGGCGAAAATCTGCCGGCTTCGCTGTCGCCGATCTGGATCGGGCAGGTGCTGCGGAGCGGGCTGGGCTACGATGGCGTGGTGGTTAGCGATGATATGGAAATGGGCGCTATTCGCGAGCATTTCTCACTGGCAGAGAGCGTGACCCGGGCGGTCTGGGCGGGGGCGGATATCCTGTTGTTTTCCAACACGGCGGACGCGCGGACCACGCTGGCGGCTGAAGTGCAGGCAATTCTGATTGCGGAAGCAGGGGCCAATCCGGAGTTCCGGCGGCGGATCGAGCAGAGCTATCAGCGGATCGTGGCATTGAAGGCCACAATTTAGGTTCTACATTCTGCTTGCCGCTGCATCTGACTTCATATAAGTCAGTACTGCTGACATATATGGGGTGGGCCCATGGATCTCTCGGTTGTGGCGGGTTTTCTGCTTTTGGCAGTGCCTGCCTATTTCACGCCTGGACCGAACAATCTGATGCTGATGACTTCGAGCGCCAAGTTCGGGCTGGGGGCGACGGTACCGCACGCCATAGGCATCGTGATCGGGTTCCCCTTCATGGTCTTCGCGGTCGGGTTGGGACTGGGCGAGATTTTCACGGCCTATCCGCAGATCAAGCTGGTGATGAAATATGCCGCCGCACTCTATTTCCTATGGATGGCGTGGCACTTGCTGGGACTGAAGATCGGTGAGGGCGAGGCGGGCGCGCGGCCGATGAAGATGCAGGAAGCGGCGCTGTTCCAGTGGATCAATCCCAAGGCCTGGGCCATGGCGACGAGCCTTGTGGCGGCCTATGTGGTGGTCGGCGAAGGTCGGATGCTGAGCCTGATGTTGGTCACTCTGGGATGTTTTGCGCTGGCGCCGCTATCTTCCATCCTGTGGATGATTTTTGGTGAGCAGATGCAGGCATTCCTGCAACGTACTCATTCTGAACGGTTTTTGGGCGCGATCCTGGCCGTGCTGATGGTCGTGGCCGTCATTCTGTTTCTGATCTGAACTGCGTTATAAAGTGGTCACAGGCGCGTCACACAAGTGTTGCGGCGCGGACAGAAAATCCTCAATGCGAATCACGCCCGAAAGGACGATCCGCCCGAATGGACAGTGCCAAACCCATCCGCAAAGTCAGAACCATGTTCCTGTCGGACGTGCACCTGGGCATGCGGGCGATCCGGCTGTCGCAGCTGCTGGATTTTCTGCGTCAGCATGATGCGGACACGATTTATCTGGTCGGCGACATTATCGATGGGTGGCGACTACAAAAGAGCTGGCGCTGGCCGGCGGAGTATAACCAGCTGGTCGAACTGTTGCTGGACAAGGCCAATCGTGGAGCCCGCATCATCTATCTGCCGGGCAACCACGATGAATTTCTGCGCGAATATCTCGGCACCTATTTCGGTGAAGTCGAATTTGTTGACCGGACCATCCACACGTCGGCGTCCGGACTGACCTATCTGGTGATACATGGCGACCAGTTCGACGTGGTGGTGCGCCACGCCAAGTGGCTCGCCCATGTCGGCGACTGGGCCTACAATTTCGCGCTGAGGACCAATGGGGTCATCAACTGGGTGCGGCGCCGGTTGGGACTGGGCTACTGGTCGTTGTCGGCCTGGGCCAAGCAGAAGGTCAAAGGCGCGGTG